>NZ_CP022110.1:0-610000 GCF_000730165.1 Nitrospirillum viridazoti CBAmc
GCGCCCGCCACCTTCATCAACTTGAAGGCGTGGCCGATCTTGGACGTGGACGGGAGATGCGGGCCGCGGCAGAGATCGTACCAGCCGCCCTGACGGTAGATGGTGATCTTCTCACCCGCCGGGATGTCGCCGATGATCTCAGCCTTGTAATGCTCGCCGATGGACTTGAAATGGGCGATGGCCTCGTCCCGGTCCCAAACCTCACGCGTGAAGGGGCTGTCCGCATCCACGATCTCGTGCATGCGCTTCTCGATCTTCACCAGGTCATCGGGCGTGAACGGCTCATCCCGGGCGAAGTCGTAGTAGAAGCCCGTGGCGATGGCCGGGCCGATGGTGACCTGCGTGCCGGGGTACAGCTGCTGCACCGCCTCCGCCAGGATGTGGGCGCAGTCGTGGCGAATCAGCTCCAGCGCGTACGGCGCGTCACGCGTCAGGATGGCGACCTTGGCGTCATGCTCGATGGCGCGCGACAGGTCGCGCTCCTCCCCGTCCACCGTGACGGCCAGCGCCGCCTTGGCCAAGCTCTTGGAGATCGACTGCGCGATCTCCAGGCCCGTGACGCCCGCCGCGTAAGTTCGCACGTTGCCGTCGGGCAACGTGATCGCGATCTGGGGCTGGTCAAGGTTTTCGGCGGTCGTCATGGCGTTCAGGGTTTGTCCAAATTGAAGAAAGGCGACTTTGGGTAGCGGGGGCGGAACTGTCAAGCGTTGGGCCCGGTGGTAAGCCGGCTGGCGGGGCATAAGCGCCGCATGGCTGTGTCCCCCCGGGCACAGGCGCGCGCAACAAGTGGAACAATCGGCCTAAGCTGGAGCGTTTGCCCCATCTGGCTCCCCATCTGGGGCCACATCGGGCTTGGGCCGCAGGCGCAGCGCGGTCTCCACCGCGTCCACCCCCAGGTCGGCCAGATCCAGCACCTTGATCCAAGCGGCGTCCGGCCCCCAGGGGGCGGAACGCGCCGGATCGGTATGGTGCGACATGATCATCAGCGTCGGGCAGCCCAGGGCCGCCGTCAGGAAGATGGGGCCCGTGTCGTTGCCCACCGCGCCCTCGGCCCGCCGCGCCAGGCTGGCCAGCTGACCCAGACTGGTGCGGCCCACCAGGTCGACGGCCCAGGGGCAGTCGCGCACGATGGCCCGCGCCGCGTCGCGGTCGGCCTCGGTGCCCACCACCACCGGGGTCAGGCCCCGGTCGGCCAGGCGCCGGCCCAGCATGGCATAGCGCTCGGCCGGCCAGCGCTTGTGCGGCAGGTGGGGGGAGCAGCCCGGCACCAGCAGGACGAAGGGCCCCTCCAGCGCCAGGCCGTCCACATCGCCAGCCAGCCAGCCGAGGTCGGCGGGGCCGGTATCGGGCACGCCGGCAGCCTCCAGCTGGACACGGTAGCGGTCGTGGTTATGCAGGCCCTTGAGATCGGGCAGCGGAAAGGCGGCCCCCGGGGCAGCGCCCGACCACAGCGGCCGGCGCCCCGGCCCCATCAGCCAGAAGTAGCGGGCGGTGCGCGGCTTGTTCTGCAGGTCATAGATGGTGTCGAAGCGGCCAGTGCGCAACTGGCGGCGCAAGCGCCAATAGGCCAGCGGGCTACGACCGCGCGGATCGGCCCAGACGTCGTCGAACCAGGGCATGGCCCGGCCGAAGCCAACGAAGGCCGGCCCGGTCAGCAGGGTGACATGGGCCTGTGGGTGACGGCGGCGGATGGCCTGGAAGGCATCGAAGCATTGCACCAGGTCGCCCAGCGCGCCCAGGCGGATGACCAGGATGCGCTTGGCCTCAGGCCCCGTCACTGGCCGGCCTTGCGATAGGCGGCCATGCCGACGGTAGCCCGCAGGTGCAAAAGCTCGGCGTAAACGGCCAGCGTGGCGTCGCACATGCGCTCACGCGTGTAGTTCTGCAGCACGAAGCGGCGGGCGTCGGCCGCCAGCGCCCGGCGCTGCAGGCTATCCAGGGCCAGGGCCTCGGCAATGGCGGCGGCCATGGTGGTGGGGTCGCCCGGCGGCACCACCAGCCCGGTTTCGCCATCGACCACCGTTTCCGCCACGGCGCCGTGGTTGGTGACGATGACCGGCTTGCCCATGGCCTGGGCCTCCACGATCACGCGGCCGAAAGCCTCCGGCCGGGCCGAGGCGCTGACCACCACGTCGGACAGCAGGTAGGCGGCGGCCATGTCGTTGCAGTGGTCGGCGATGGTGACCTGGCCTTCCAGGCCCAGTTCACGGATGCGGGCCACCAGTTCCGCCCGGTACTCGGTGCGGCCCTGGTCGGAACCCACCAGCACGGCGCGCACGTCGTCGCGCTTCAGCCGGGCGATGGCCTCGATCAGGTCCAACTGACCCTTCCAGCGCGTCAGGCGTCCGGGCAGCAGGACGATGCGCTGGTCCTCCGGCAGGCGCCAGTCGCGCGCCAGCTTGATCAGCCGCTCCTGGCTGACCCGCTCGGGGTCCAGGTTCACGGTGTCGACGCCGCGCGGGATGGTGCGCAGCCGCTCCGGCCCCACGCCGTACTGGCTGGCCACATGCTCCGCCACGAAGCGGGAGACGGCGATGACCCGGTCGCCCCTGCCCATGACCGCGTTGTAGCGGCGCTTCATCTCGCCCTTGAAATTATAGGGGGCGTGGAAGGTGGTGACGAAGGGGATGCCGGTGCACCGCGCGGCGATCCAGGCGCTCCACGCCGGGGCGCGGGAGCGGGCGTGGATGATGTCCACTCCGCGCTCGCGGATCAGCGCTTCCAGCCGGCTGGCGTTGCGCCAGATGGTGAAGGGGTTCTTGGAGGCTAGCGGCAGGGTGATGTGCTCGGCCTTGTAGCGTTCCAGCTCACGCGCCATGGGGCCGCCGCCGGATGCCACCAGGGCCGTGCCGCCGGCGCGCATCAGCGCCGCCGCCATGTCGATGCAGCCGCGCTCCGCCCCGCCCGTGACCAGGTTGGGTATCACCTGCAGAACCACGGGACGGCCGCCCCCGAACCAACCGGCGATAGTGGTCCCATCGGCGGCCCCATCGGAACTGGCCCCATCGGGGGCCGGCGCGGGATTGCCGGTGTCGGTCGAGGCCGTTACGGTGCCAGGGGTGTGGGTCAGGGTCATGTGGGGAAGGCAAGCATGGCGGGGACGTCGATACATAGCGTACAGCGGGGGGCCGCCACCATAGCCTATCGACGGAGCCCCGGCCGCGGCCCCGGAATTGTCTTCCTGGGCGGGCTGAAGTCCGACATGACCGGCAGCAAGGCCACCGCGCTGGAGGCCTACGCCCGGGAGCGCGGCCACGCCTTCGTCCGTTTCGACTACCAGGGTCACGGCGCCTCCAGCGGCGATTTCCGCGACGGCACCATCGGCACCTGGGCGGAGGATGCCGTCGCGGTTCTGGACACGGTGACGGAAGGCCCGCAGATCCTGGTGGGGTCCAGCATGGGCGGCTGGATCATGCTGCTGGCGGCCCTGGCCCGGCCGGACCGCGTGCACGCGCTGGTGGGTATCGCCCCGGCGCCGGACTTCACCGAGCGGCTGATGTGGGCGCGGATGGACGCCGAGGCCCGCGCCACGCTGGAGCGTGACGGCGAATGGTGCCAGCCCTCACTTTATGACGACGCGGGATATCCCATCACCCGGGCATTGATCGAGGATGGCCGGCGCCACCTGCTGCTGAACCAGCCCCTGGCGCTGCCGTCCGTGCCCGTGCGCCTGATCCACGGCCAGCGCGACCCCGACGTACCCTGGCAGACCAGCCTGGATTTGGCGGCGGCCATCACCCATGACGACGTGCGCGTCACCCTGGTGAAGGATGGCGACCACCGCCTGTCCCGGCCGCAGGACCTCGACCTGATCACCCGCCAGGTGGGTGAGCTGCTGCCATGCTGAACCGCCGTGCCGTGCTGCGGGCCGGGGCCGGCCTGCCCCTGCTCTCCGTATTGCCCGCTTCCGCTTGGGGTGCCGAGCATCCTGACACCGTGGTGGACGCCTTCGTCCGTGATACCGGATTCCAGGGTGTGGTCATGCTGGGCCGTGCGGGCAGGGCCGATTACGTCCGCACCGTCGGCTATGCCGATATCGAGGCCAAGGCGCCGGCCAGGCCCGACACCCTCTACGCCATCGCCTCCATCAGCAAATGGCTGACCACGGTGACGGTGCTGAAGCTGGTGGAGCGCGGCCTGCTGGACCTGGACGCCCCCCTGACCCGGGCCCTGCCCGACTACCGCGCCGACACCGGCGCCAGGCTGACCCTGCGGCGCCTGCTGTGCAACGCCAGCGGCCTGCCCAACCTGTTCATCGCCGAGGCCAAGGCCGACCCCACCCTGCTGAAGACGGACCTGACCACGGCCCAGGCCCTGGCCCGCTTCGGCCAAGGCGACCTGGCGTTCGAGCCGGGCGCCCGGTTTGACTACCACCCGGTGAACTGGATCGTGGTGATCGCGGCGGTGGAGCGGGCGACCGGCCTGCCCTTCCAGGTCGCCGTGCGGTCCATCACCCTGGACCCGCTGGGCCTCAAATCCACGGGCGCCACCGACGCCATGCTGGCGGGGGCGGCCCCCTCATACCGCACCGTCAACCCGCCCGAACGCTGGGGCAATGACCGGCGGCCCTACCTGGCCGCCTCGGGTGGCTATGCCAGCACGGCCCCCGATCTGATGCGTGCCGCCCATCTGGTATTCGACACGGATTTCCTGACGGCGGAGTCCCGCCGCCAGCTGACCCATGTGGAGGTGCCCACTGAGGACTACGCCTTGGGCGGCCGGGTACGCCACCTGACCATCGAGGGTCGGACCGTGCCGGCGGGCTGGGAAACGGGACGCACGGCGGGCTATCGCCTGGTGCTGGGCCACCGGCTGGACGGCCGGCGCACCGTGGTGCTGATGAACAACACCGCCCTGTCCCAGAAAACCATGGACCAGTTCGCCGACGCGCTGCTGGGCGCGGAACCTCGGGCCTGATCCCGCGCCGCGCCCACGGCATGACGCACCACCTCATGCCGTAGGCCCCGACGGAGCCGCCGGGCGTTTTCGGGAAGCGTAGCGGGCTGGAAACTGCGGATAGCCAAGTGGCCGGATGGCCATGCCGGCGCTTGAGGAACTAACGATCCCGCCTACGGAAGCGCAGGTACACCGGGACCCGGCCGGCCTCCAGCGCTTTTTGCTCGTAGCGGGTCTGGACCCAATCGGCCGGGGGCACGCGCCAGTCGGACGCCTTGTCCGCCAGCCATTCGAATTCAGGATACCGCCAGGTGTGCTCCAGCATCCAGCGGCACAGCTGCTGGTCATCGGTGGCCAGGCGCAGTTCGGCGCCGTCGCGCAGCACCCGGGCCAGGCGCGGCAGGTTGGCGGGGCCGATGAAACGGCGTTCGGCGTGCCGCAGCTTGGGCCAGGGATCGGCGAACAGCACGAAGACGCGGCCCACGCTGGCCTCGGGCAGGGCGTCCAGGATGGGGCGGGCGTCATCCGGGCAGATGCGGATGTTGCCGGACAAGTCCTTGGCCTCGACATGCTGCAGCAGGTTGGCGACGCCGTTGATGAAGGGCTCGCACCCGATGAAGCCGATGTCGGGGTTGGCAGCGGCCTGTTCGGCCAGATGCTCACCGCCGCCAAAGCCCACCTCGACCCACAGGTCACGCTTGGGTGTGGGGAACAGGGTCGCGGGATCAATGATTCCCCCCGCCGGCGGCGGATCCAGTTGCAGGCGCGGCAGCAGGCCCTCAATCAGGCTGGTGCGGTGCTGGCGTAGCGGCCGGCCGCGACGACGCCCGTAAAGCAGGGGGCGGTGCTGGGCAGGGGTGTCGTCGGTCATGATGAGATCAAGGACGGGCAAGGGGCGGAAAAGCGGTCAGAAAAGCCAAGGGCCTTGGCCAATCCATCGATCGGCCAAGGCCCCGGGCGTCAGGACAGGGCAAACCTTAGAACGCGCGCTTCAGCTCGTCCACCAGGTCCAGCTTCTCCCACGAGAAGCCGCCGTCGGCGTCCGGCGTGCGGCCGAAGTGGCCGTAGGCCGCCGTGCGGGCGTAGATGGGGCGGTTCAGCTTCAGGTGCTCACGGATGCCGCGGGGACTGAGGTTCATCAGCTGGCGCAGCACGTCGGACAGCTTTTCCTCATCCACCCGGCCGGTGCCGGCGGTGTCGATGTAGACCGACAGCGGGTGCGACACACCGATGGCGTAGCTGAGCTGGATGGTGCAGCGGTCGGCCAGGCCGGCGCCCACCACGTTCTTGGCCAAGTACCGCGCGGCGTAGGCTGCCGAGCGGTCCACCTTGGTCGGGTCCTTGCCGGAGAAGGCGCCGCCGCCGTGCGGGGCGGCACCGCCGTAGGTGTCGACGATGATCTTGCGGCCGGTCAGGCCGGCGTCACCATCCGGGCCGCCGATGACGAAGCGGCCGGTCGGATTGACGTAGAAGTGGGCCTCGTCACACATCCAGCCCTCGGGCAGGACCTTCAGCACGTGCGGGCGCACGATCTCGCGCACGGCTTCCTGGTCCAGGCCCTCAGCATGCTGGGTGGAGACGACGACCGAGGTGGCACGGACGGGCTTGCCGTCGACGTATTGCAGGCTGACCTGGCTCTTGGCGTCGGGGCCCAGTTCCTTCACGCCGCCGTGCCGCGCGTCGGCCAGCGACTTCAGGATGCGGTGGGCATAGTGGATGGGCGCCGGCATCAGATCGTCGGTCTCGCGGCAGGCGTAGCCGAACATAATGCCCTGGTCGCCCGCACCCTCGTCCTTGTTGCCGGCGGCGTCGACGCCGACCGCGATGTCGGCCGACTGGGCGTGCAGGTAGCATTGCACCTCGGCCGTCTTCCAGTGGAAGCCGTCCTGCTCGTAGCCGATGGCCTTCACCGTGTCGCGGGCGACGCCCTCGATCTCCTTCAGCAGGCCTTCGGGCCCGCGCACCTCACCGGCGATGACGATGCGGTTGGTCGTGGCCAAGGTCTCGCACGCCACGCGGGCGTAGGGATCCTGGGCCAGGAAAAGGTCGACCACGCCATCAGAGATTTGATCGCAGACCTTATCCGGATGACCTTCGGAAACGGACTCGCTGGTGAAGACGTAATTGGAATGGGCCACGGGACGCCTCGGCTAAATTAACGACGGCTATTTACGGCGGGGTGATGTGATATCGACAAAAAACGCCGCCCGGGCTTTCGCAGCCAGGCGGCGTTTTTTCGCAGGCTTCTATAGAACGGTCAAGGGGCAGGCCCTGTCACGCGACGTCGGACACAGATTCCACACCGGAATTGGCGACGGCCTTGGTCAGTTCGAACAGGCGCTTGCGCACGGCGGGATCGGAGATGCGGTAGTAGGCGCGGACCAGTTCCAGGGTCTCACGCTTGGCCATCGGGTCGGCGTCAAAGCCCATGTCCGGCGACAGCGCCTCATCCACGACGTCGTTGGGCGTGTCGCCGGACATATCGTCGAAGAAGAAGGACACCGGCACGTCCAGCACGCGCGACAGGTCGAACAGCCGCGAGGCGCCGATGCGGTTGGCGCCGCGTTCGTACTTCTGCACCTGCTGGAAGGTCAGGCCGATGGCCTCGCCCAGCTTTTCCTGGCTCATGCCCAGCAGGGTGCGGCGCAGGCGCACGCGGCTGCCGACGTGAACGTCGATCGGGTTGGGCTTTCCGATCCGAGGCCGCCCACCGGTGGAACGGCGGGCCCCAATTACACTCTCCATGATCCAAATCCTCACGTTACGGATCGATTACGACCCTAAGCCAAGCGTTCAGGGGTGGTCAAGGCACGCCGCCCGCATCCCACCGTCCCGCTCCCCAGCCCTTGTTCGGTCCGCCAACCTCATATGGGGGCGTGATCCATACGACCACAAGCCGGCGCCTGGTCCTGGTGACAATCGCGGGGTCATTGACCCCGACGGCTCCGCCACGGGTCCCTTCGGGCGCCCGATCACGGACATCCGGTCATGGACATCTCAAGGGCACTGCCTACCCTGATACATCCGAAGCGTGAAAAAATAGATAACGCCCAATACAGCCAAGAGTAAAGCGGCCAAGGGGCCATCACCCCATCGGGCATAAGGTGTAGGCCAGGGCGTAGACTGCGGGAGCGGAAGGTCCAGGACCCCCCGGGAGCCCAATGCCAAATGACCCAGTTCGCGCCCATAGGGATCTACCACTGCGGAAATACCGGTGTTGGCGGCGCGCACCAGGGGCAGCCCTTCCTCGATGGCGCGCATGGTGGCGATGGCCAGATGCTGGTGCGGCCCCGCCGTGCGGCCGAACCAGGCATCGTTGGTGACGTTCAGCAGCCATCTTGGACGTTCCGGGAGGGGGCGGTTCTTTGTCGCATCCCCATTTCCGCTTTGGTCCCCTCCGGAAGCGGTCCCCGCCTCCTGCGCCGTCACCATGCCGGGAAAGATGACCTCGTAGCAGATCAGCGGGCTGGTCGGCGGCAGGCCGGGCAGATCCAGGGTGCTGGGACCCGGCCCCGACCCCAGGATGGAGTTGCCCGGCGACACCAGCGCCACCGCGCGCAGGGGCAGCCAGCGGCGGAAGGGGGTGTATTCACCGAACGGTACCAGGTGGGCCTTGTCGTAATGGCCCAGCACCTGGCCCTGGTCGTTCACCACCACCAGGCTGTTCCAATAGGTGTCGGTGCCGTCCTGCGCGCCGGGGGTGCCGGCGGGGGTCAGGCGCAGGCTGCCCGTCAGGGTCAGGCCGCCGCGCGGCGTCACTTGGCCCACGGCCTTCAGCAGCTCCGGCTCGTCCTCCAGCAGGTAGGGCACGGCCGTCTCCGGCCAGACCAGGGTAGTGATGGGCGCCTGGCCCGGCGGCTGCGGCTGGCGTGACAGGGCCAGTAGCAAGCGGACGTGGTCCAACTCCGCATCCGCGTTCCACTTGTCGGTCTGGGCGATGTTGGGCTGCACCAGGCGCAGCATGACACCCGGCACCAGGGGCGCCTCACCCGCCGGCACGCGCGCGACGCCGTAGATGGTCATGACGACGACCAGGCCCAGGCCCACCACCGGCCCCGCCCAGGGCCGCCGCCCGCCGTCGGCCAGGACCGCCGGCAGGCTGGCGGGCAGCACCGTCAGCAGCGACAGGCCGTAGACGCCGATGAGGGAGCCCACCTGCGCCGGCCCCGGCAGCCCCACCCAGACATAGCCCGTGAGGTTCCAGGGAAAGCCGGTGAAGGCGTGGCCGCGCACATACTCCACCACCGTCCACAGCACCGCGAACAGCAGGCAGCGGGCGACACCCCCGATCCGAAAGCGCCGCACCAGGGCCCACCACACCAGCGTGCCCGTGCCCACGAATAGGCCCAGCAGGAAGGGCAGGCCGGCCACGGCGAAGGGCAGCAGAGCCCAGAAGCGGGGGAAGACCAGCAGCGCCTCCCCCACCCAATAGAGGCTGAGCACGAAATGGCCGAAGGCGAAGGCCAGGCCCGTCCAAAAGGCGGCAGCCGGGCGCTCCACCCCGTCCAGCAGCCAGATCAGCCCGGGAAAGGCCAACCACAGCACCGGCACGGCGTTGACGGGCGGCATGGCCAGGGTGGCGAGGCCACCCAGCAGGGCGGCCAAGCCCAGGCGACGCCAGCGTCCGCCCCCGCGCATGCGGGTGGCGAGGCGGGCCAGACGGTCAGGCAGGCTCACGATGGGGGTGGTCTCCGATTACGGGCGGCACCGGGACATTCAGGAGCCGGTCGCCAGCGGCATGTCCTGGCCAGCCGCCTGGGGCAGGTTGCGGACGCGCAGCCGCTTGATACGGCGGGGGTCGGCGTCCACCACCTCGAACTCGATGCCCGAGGGATGGACCAGTGTTTCGCCCCGGCGGGGGATGCGGCCGGCCAGCGAGAACACCAGGCCGCCCAGGGTGTCGACCTCCTCCCGCTCCTCGTCATCCAGGACGGCACCGACGCGCGCCTCGAAATCCTCAAGCGGCAGACGGGCGTCGGCGATCAGGGTGCCGTCGGGCCGTTCCACGATGCGCGGCTGCACCGCGTCATCATGTTCGTCCTCGATCTCGCCGACGATCTCCTCCACCAGATCTTCAATGGTCACCAGGCCGTCGATGCCGCCGAACTCATCCACCACCAGGGCCATGTGCTGGTGCGCCTGGCGCATGTGCAGCAGCAGGTCCAGCACCGGCATGCTGGGTGCCACGATCTGCACCTCGCGCACGATGGATTCAAGGTCGAAGGGCCGCTGGTCGGCCACCACCGCCAGGATGTCCTTGATGTGGACCATGCCGATGACATCGTCCAAGGTCTCGCGGTAGACCGGCATGCGCGAGTGCGCGTCCTCGGAAAAGCGGCGGATGAGGTCGGGCAGGCTGATCGACGCCTCGATGCCCAGGATGTCGGCGCGCGGCACCATGATGTCGACCACGGTGCGCCCCCGGAGCTTCAGGATGTTGGCCAGCAGCGTGCGCTCGTTGCCGCCCACGGACGTCTCGTCCGCGCTGCTGTCCTCGATCAGCTCTTCAATGGTGTCGCGCAGCGTGGGGTCCACGCGCCCGCCCAAGGCGGCCCGCAGCCAGCCCCGGAATTGCTGGGTCAGTGACCCGTGATCTTCGGCCCCGTCTTCACGGGGCGTTCGACTGTCGGAAAGATCGGCCATTGGTTAGTGCGTGGTCTCTTCGCTCTGAGGGTCTTCGCGGGTTGGGCCGGCACCGTCCCGGTAGGGATCGGCTATGCCCATGTCCGCCAGGATCGCCGTCTCCAGCCGTTCCATGGTCTCGGCCTCGGCGTCCTCAATGTGATCATAGCCCAATAAGTGCAGCACGCCATGGATCACAAGGTGGGTCAAGTGGTTGGCGACGGGTTTGTTCTGTTCCGCCGCCTCCGTCATCAAGGTTTCATACGCCAGGATGATGTCGCCCAGCAGGTAGGGCGGGCGTTCCATGCCTTCCGGCAGCTCAAATTCCTCGTCCTCATCCTCGTCACCCAGCATGGGGAAAGAGAGGACGTTGGTGGGCTTGTCCTTGCCCCGGTACTGGTGGTTCAGCACCCGCACGGCGGCGTTGTCGGACAGCAGGATGGAGACCTCGCCCTCGCCGTCCGGCAGGGCGCCGGCATCCACCGCCAGTGCTTGCCGCAGGGCCTTGCGCGCAGCCTTGCTCACCAACTCCTCGACGTCGGGGACGGTGGCTTCCCAGTCGCCAGCCTCGACCTCGACGATGATTTCGAGGGCATCGGCCCGTGCCATGTCCATGGTCATTCCCCGGTTTCCGCCGGTGTCTTGACCTTGTCGGCCAGGCGCTTCCTGCGGGCGTCGGCGCGGTCATAGGCATCGACGATGCGACCGACCAGGGGATGGCGCACCACGTCGGCGGCAGAGAAGTGGACGAAGGCCGCCCCCTCCACACCCTCCAGCACCTCCACCGCCTCGCGCAGGCCGGACTTCACGCCGCTGGGCAGGTCCACCTGACTGAGGTCGCCGGTGATGGCCATGCGGCTGCCTTCGCCCAGGCGGGTCAGGAACATCTTCATCTGCATGGGCGTGGTGTTCTGCGCCTCATCCAGCACGACGAACGCATTCGCCAAAGTGCGGCCGCGCATGAAAGCCAGGGGCGCCACCTCGATCTCGCCCGACACCAGGCGCTTGGCCACCTGCTCCGCCGGCAGCATGTCGTGCAGCGCGTCGTAGAGCGGCCGCAGGTAGGGGTCCACCTTCTCGCGCATGTCGCCGGGCAGGAAGCCCAGCTTCTCCCCCGCCTCAACCGCCGGGCGGGACAGGACGATGCGGTCCACCCGGCCGGTGATCAACAGCGACACGGCCTGCGCCATGGCGAGATAGGTCTTGCCCGTGCCGGCGGGCCCCAAGCCGAACACCAACTCGTTCTCCGCCAGCGCCTTCAGATAGGCCGCCTGGGTGGGGGAGCGCGGGGTGATGTCGCGGCGGCGGGTCTTCAGCACCGCCTCCGGCCGGGTGATCGAGGCCAGGGCCCGGCCCCGGCTTTCGGCATCCACGCCGGTGGCGATGCGCATGGCGGCGTCGACCTCGGCCGGCCCCACGGGCATGCCGCGCTTCAGTCGTTCCCACAGGGCATCCAGGGCGGCGCGAGCGGCCCCGGTGGCATCCTCGGGCCCGGTGATCGTCAGGCAGTTGCCGCGGCTGATGAGGTTGACGCCCAACTGGCGCTCGACTCGGCTCAGATACTGCTCGTGTTCCCCGAACAGCAGGGGCAGCAGGCGATTGTCATCGAACTGCAGATCGATACGCTGGTCCGGTCCGGACACTTGGGTCACGCCGTCATCTCCTGATGATTGGCCTTGATATCGGGGCTGATGAAGGATGGGCGGCCGCCCGCGCCTTGCTGGGCCTCGCCGTGCACGCTTTCGGTGGTCACGACCTCGCCGCCCAGGCTGCTGGCCGACACCGCGGTGACGCGCACCGGCACCACTTGGCCCAGCAGGCGGTCGGGTGCCGCGGCGTGGACGGACTGCATATAGGGGCTGCGGCCCAGCAACTGGCCGGGCAGTTTGCCCCGGCGGTCGAACAGCACCTCCTGCACCGTGCCCAGCAGGCCGGCGTTGAAGGCGCGTTGCTGTTCGGCCAGCAGGTTCTGCACCGCCTCAAGGCGCGCCGACTTGTCGTCCTCGGTCAGGCGCCCCTCCGCCATGGCGGCGGCGGGCGTGCCGGGGCGGGCGCTGTACTTGAAGGAATAGGCGCTGGCGTAGGTCACGTCGGTGATCAGCCGCAGGGTGGCGGCGAAATCCTCCGCCGTCTCACCGGGAAAGCCGACGATGAAGTCGCTGCTGAGCGCCAGACCCGGCCGGGCGTCGCGCAGATTGTCGACGATGCGGCGGTAGTCGTCGGCCGTGTGCTTGCGGTTCATGGCCGCCAGGATGCGGTCCGACCCGCTTTGCACCGGCAGGTGGACGAAGGGCATCAGCTGCGGCACCTGGCCGTGGGCGCTGATCAGGTCGTCGTCCATGTCGCGGGGATGGGAGGTGGTGTAGCGGATGCGCCGCAGCCCATCGATCTCCGCCAGTTCGCGGATAAGCCGGCCCAGACCCCAGGTCCGGCCGTCCGGCCCTTCGCCGTGGTAGGCGTTGACGTTCTGGCCCAGCAGGGTGATCTCCACCGTGCCGTTGGCCACCATGCGGCGCGTCTCTTCCAGGATCTGCGCGGCGGCGCGGGAATATTCCGCGCCCCGCGTGTAGGGCACGACGCAGAAGGTGCAGAACTTGTCGCAGCCTTCCTGGACGGAGACGAAGGCCGACGGCCCCTGGGGCGTGGCGCCCTCGCCCGGCAGCAGGTCGAATTTGCTCTCCACCGGGAAATCGGTGTTGATGACGCCGCCGGCGCCGCGCACGGCGCGGGTCACCATCTCCGGCAGCTGGTGATAGGTCTGCGGCCCGAACACCATGTCGACATGGGGGGCGCGCGCCATGATCTCCGCGCCCTCCGCCTGGGCGACGCAGCCGGCCACGGCGATGATCATGCGTTCGCCCGCCGCGGCCTTCTCCTGCTGCTGCAGGCGCAGCCGGCCCAGTTCGGAATAAACCTTCTCCGACGCCTTCTCGCGGATGTGGCAGGTGTTGAGGATGACCATGTCGGCCCCCTCCGCCTCCTCCGCCGGCTCATAGCCCAGCGGCGCCAGAACGTCAGCCATGCGGCCGCTGTCATAGACGTTCATCTGGCAGCCGTAGGTCTTGATGAACAGCTTCTTACGCGACGTCGCCACACCGAACTCCTTGCCCCGCCGGATCACAGGCCGCGGGCACCGCACGAACAGGAAAAGGCGCGCCGGCTCTGGGCTGGCGCGCTGGCCGTAACATTAGGCGGCCAGGAAGCGTAGTCAAGGTGGGGTTCGGCCTGGGCTGATCCGGGCGGCAAGCGGGGCGGCGCACGTCATGACGATGATCAGGCCGTCCCGGCCGCCGCTTCCGGCGTGATGCCCGCCGGTGCGGACGATGCGGGGCGGGTGGGCACCAAGGCCCGCGACCAGCGCCCGGACACGGCGCGGTCCACGCCGGCGGCCACCACCTGCCAGCAATGGTCGGCCAGGGCCTTGCGGGAGGAGAAGTCCTCCAGCGACACCACGGGGTGGAATTCCACCCGAATGCGCAGCCGGCCGGCGCCAATCATCTGCCACAGGTGGGGCGGCAGTTCCATGTCGCCATACCAGGCGTACAAGGGGCGCAGTTCATGACCCAGCGGCAAGCCGTCCAGATGGGTGCAGGTCACGCTGACCGGCTGCACCGCCACCGGGTGGCCGTCCACCTGGGTGTTGGCCACGGCGAACAATGCCGTCTTGAACGGCAGGACGCGGTTGCCGTCGCTGCTGGTGCCCTCGGGGAACAGCACCAGGCTATCCCCCCCGATCAGGCGGCCGGCCATGTCGTCGCGCTGCTTCCCGGCCTCGCGCTTGTTGGCGCGGTTGACGAAGACGGTGCGCTGCAGCTTGGCCAGCAACCCGAACAGGGGCCACAGGCCCACCTCGGACTTGGCCACGAAGGAGCAAGGAATGACGGAGCCCAGGACCGGGATGTCCAGGTAGGAGGAGTGATTGGAGACGAACAGGGTCGGGCGGCCCACCGACGGCTCCCCCACCACATCGACGTCCAGCGCCAGCATCAGCCGGCAACAGACACGATGGTAGAAACGGGGGAAGCGCGCCTGCCCCGGCAAGTTCAGCGACACCAGGGCCGCCTGCACCGGAATGCACAGGAAGGTCCACGCCATGTAGAGGGCCAGGCGCACGGAACCGGCACGGGTGGAGCCGATCGCCATGGTATGCCCTCCTCCGGACGAGGTTGCGGATGCTGGGGAAGCGGACAGGATCAGATCAGGGACGAGCCGCGCCGCTCGTAATGGCGCAGGTACTTGTCGGTGATCATGTCGGTCTTCACCACGATGGAGACGTCGGTGGTGTTGAACTGATGGTCTACCACGGCGCCATCGCCCACGAAACCGCCCAGGCGCAGATAGCCCTTGATCAGCGGCGGCACCATGGCCAAGCCGCGGCGCGGGTCCACATCATGCTCTTCCATCAGCCGCATGTCGACGTAGCGGTGCGGCAGGGCCACGGGGCGCAGGGCCGGCGGGGCCAGGTGGTGATAGTGCAGGTAGGACAGCGGCAGGGCCAACGCCTTGGGGTCGGTACCGGGCAGGCTGGCGCAACCGAACAGCAGATGGATATCGTGCACGGCGACATAGGCCGCGATGCCGCGCCACAGCAGCTGCATGGCGTGCCGGCTGCGATAGGCGGCGTCCACGCACGAGCGCCCCAACTCCAGGATCTCGCCCCGATATTCCTCCAGGCGGGCGATGTCGTATTCATCGCAGGAGTAGAAGGAGCCGGCGCGGGCAGCGGCGGCGCGGCGGATCAGGCGGTAGGTTCCCACCACCCCGGCGGCCCCGGCACCCCGGGCGTGGTCGATGACCAGCAGGTGGTCGCACAACGGGTCGAATTCATCGAAGTCGCGGCGCAGGCGCAGCATCTCCGGCGTCGGGTGCGCTTCCATCTCTTCATAGAAGACCTGGTAGCGGATGGCCTGGGCGGCCTCGACCTCAGCCTTGGTTTCGGCGAGGCGGACCTCCAGGCTCCCCATGCGAAGATCGCCAGAGGTCAGAGCGTCGATCGTGATGTCAGCCATGCTCTCGTTCGCGGTCCTTGAGCGGCGCCAGAGGCGGTCGCGATTTGCGTGACGCGCTCCCGTTCGAAGTCCTGGCCTGTTCGAAGCCGGGCTTACGACCCCCCGGGAGGACGCTTCCGACATTGGCATACCACAAAGCGCCGCGGGGCGGTCAACCGACTCATGCGGGGGAACCCCACCGGGTCACGAAAGATTCACGCGTCTGTTAGGTCGAAGAAACAATCGCCACGGTTTCGCCAAAGCTGCGGAAATGCCCCGCGCTCGGCTGGCGGCGGGGACTGTCCAGCGCACTTGGAACCGATGGTGGGGGACGCCGCAAATGGCCGACATCGCTTGGAAAGCGGGTCGGGGGCGGTCCGGCCCCAACCTTCGCGGGCCCCGGCCCGCACCCATGGCCGCGAGGCGGCTGGGGCGGTCATTCCGGAGGCCGCAGGGGCGCTGGGCGGCCGCGGCGCAGCCCTGCCCTGCGGCCGGCCGGATCCGGCGTTTTGCCTCGGCCGACAGGCCAGGCCGACCGCGCCGAGGCCCGCGCGGCGATGTCAGGCGTCGCCGCGCGCCCGGGTGCCCAGCCCGATTTCCTTGGCCAGGCGCGAGCGCTGCTTGGCGTAGTTCGGGGCCACCATGGGGTAATCCGTCGGCAGTGACCACTTCTCGCGGTATTCCTCGGGCGTCATGTTGTAGGCCGTCTTCAGATGGCGCTTCAGCATTTTCAGCTTTTTTCCATCCTCAAGGCACACAATGTATTCAGGCGTGACCGACCGCTTGATCGGAACGGCGGGCTGGGGCTTCTCCACCGCCACCGGCTGATCCTGGCCAATGTTGGTCAGGGTCTTGTAGACCTGTTCAATCAGCGCCGTCAGGTCGGCCGGGGGCACCGTATTATTGGAGACGTGGGCGGAAACAATTTCCGTGGTCAGGGATAACAACTCACTCGCCGCGGACGGACCGGTCATTTTCCTTACTCCAAGGATTCAGTACCTGACTTGTATAAGTCTAAACCATAGGCATGGCAATAACGTTCAAGTCCATCGCGTGAGGACAGATTGATAACCGAGACGCCTATACCCAGTCTTTTGGATATAACGACGCAGGTTTGCCCTATTACCTTTGTGAGAGCCAAGCTTGCGGTGGAAAAGCTGAAGCCAGGTGAGACGCTGGAAATTCGGCTCAACAGCGGTGAGCCGCTTCATAACGTCCCAAGGTCATTGGCCGAGCACGGCTATACAGTGGAGATGCGCGGGCCGGAGCGGATTGATCAGCCGGAAGGCATACACCGCATACGTGTAACAAAGTAAAATCCACGCGCTTATTTTGTTTCCGTGGCCGGGCGTGCGGCTTTACACCACGGCATTGGCGCCCATCGCGCGGCGCAGCAGCAGCGCCGCCACCGGCTGGCCGCCAAGGTGGTAGTAATTCGCCCGGCGGCCCACAGGTTCAAAGCCGGTGGCGGCGTAAAGACGGCGGGCCGGCGCGTTGGTCTCCGCCACTTCCAAATAAAGCGCGGCAGCACCGGCGGCGGCGGCCGTGTCGACACAGGCCTGGGTCAGGGCGGTGCCAAGGCCCCGGCCCCGGGCCGTGGGGGTAACCCCGATGGTTAGGATCTCCGCCTCGTCCACCACGGTGCGGATCAGGGCCATGCCCAGGGGTTCCTGCTCATCCTGCGCGATCAGGGCAGCCACGCCCGGCAGGCCCATGAGGTCGGCGATGGCCTGGGCCGACCAAGCCGGTCCGGCCACGTCGGGATCGGCGAAGCACAGGGCATGCACCGCCGCCAACACCTCGGCCTCTACCGCCAGCGCAGGGCGGATCCGCCAGGCGGCCGCCATCAGCCCGGTTTCCCCGGGGCCACCGTGACATCCGGCGCCCGGATGTAGAGGGGGTTGGCCGGGTGGGCAGCCAACACGGCCGGGATGGCCAGCGCCGTCATACGCGCCACTGCCAGCGCCGGCCCCTCGGCGGAGAGCGTGGCCACCAAATGGTCACAGCCGGCAGCGCTCAGCACCGTCGCCACCGCTGGCGCCGCGTCGCCCAACAGCACCGGCATGCCGGCCAGACGGGCGGCGAAGGCCGGCACGTCGGCCGGCAGCACCGCATCCGGTTCGGACAGGGCCACGCCGGCGGCGTCGAACGCCTGCAGGTAGACGTCATCGCGCCGGCTGTCGATGGCGACCAGCAGGGGCCGGCCATCGGGCACCGCCCCCCCCAGGCCATGAACGGCAGCGTGGGCGAAGGCCTGCAGGCCGGTGACACCCATCAGTGGACGGCCGGCGGCCAGCGCCAGGCCGCGCGCCGCCGCCAAGCCCACGCGCAGGCCGGTGAAGGCGCCGGGGCCGATGGTGACGCCGTAGCGGTCGATGGCGGCGTAATCCAGTCCGGCCTCGGCCAGCACCTCTTCCACCAGGGGCAGCAGGCGCTCGGCCTGGCCCCGGGCCAGCGCCTCGGCCTTGGCCGCCAGGGCGCGGGACTCGCCCGTGGCGGGATCCACCCGCCACAGGGCCACAGCGCAGACGCTGGTGGCAGTGTCGATGCCCAATGCTATCGTGGGCCCCGGCAGGAAGGCGTCGGCCGGTGAGCTGGCGCTGGTTTGGCCCATATGGCGGTTTCCCTAGAACGTTCCCGAACCCAAGACATACCCGAACGAGGCAGCACGCGACCATGGCACCCACCGGCCAGCCGCATTTCATGACCATCGCCCCGGGGACGGGGTTCGACGTCGACCTCGACCTTCGCTATGCCACGGCCGACAACCTGACGGGAAGCCCCCTATATAACCGGCCGACCTGCCTGCTACATCCGGCCGCCGCCGCCTGCCTGGCCCGGGCCGTCACCCGCGCCGGCGCGCTGGGCCTGCGGCTGCGCGTCTTCGACGCCTATCGCCCGCCGCAGGCACAGTGGGCGCTGTGGCGGGCCCTGCCGGATCCGGTGTTCATCGCCGACCCCCGCGAGGGCTCAAACCACACGCGCGGCGTGGCGGTGGATCTCACCCTGGCTCAAGGCGACGGCACACCGCTGGACATGGGCACGGGCTTCGACGACATGAGTCCGCGCGCCTATCACACCGACGATACGGTGCCGGCGGAGGTCCAGCGCAACCGCGCCCTACTGATGGGCATCATGGCCGTGGCGGGGTGGACGCACTACGCGCCGGAGTGGTGGCACTACCAACTGCCCGACGCCCACCGCTACCCGCTGGTGGACGACGGCGCCCTGGGGCCCTGCCTTTCGGCCCGAGGGTGACGGCCCGAGCCAGCGCCCAGGCCGTCCGGTCAGACCTCAAACGATGCTGCACGCTTCCTCGAACTCCAGCCGCGGCAGGCGTGGGAAGACCTTGGCTGGATCGCCATAGCCGATGTTGCATAGGAAGTTGGATTTCACCGTGCTGTCGGGGAAGAACTCGGCATCGACCTTGGCGTTGTCGAAGCCGGACATGGGGCCGCAGTCCAAGCCCAGGGAGCGGGCGGCCAGCATGAGGTAGGCACCCTGCAGGGTGCCGTTGCGGAAGGCCGTGGTGCGGGCCAGCTCCTCGCTGCTGGTGAACCAGGACCGCGCGTCGGCATGAGGGAACAGCCGGGGCAGCTGGTCATAAAAGGCCAAGTCATGGCCGATGATGGCGGTGACCGGCGCCTTCATCGTCTTTTCGGTGTTGTTGCCGGACAGGGCGGGCTTCAGCCGTTCCTTGCCCTCGGCCGAGGTCACGAAGACGACGCGGGCCGGGCTGCAGTTGGCACTGGTGGGGCCGAACTTGAACAGGTCATAGAGTTCGCGCAGCAGCGCCTCGGACACCGGCTTGTCGATCCAGCCGTTCTGGGTGCGCGCGGTACGGAACAGCAGGTCCTTGCCTGCCTCGGTCAAGGGTTCGCTCATGGGATCCGGTTTCCTGCCTGTGATTGTCCGGGTGGGGCCCCGAAGCATGCCGGGGGGAAGCATGCCGGGGGATCTGGGGCGCCGCAAGACTGCCGGCTTCGCGGCGCCCGGAAAATCAAGAAACCGTCAAGAGAGCGGGCGGGCCCGTGCAAGTGGGCCCGTCAGCTGGCCCGCTTCACCTGCACCACGATCTGTTGCGGCTCGTTGTGCAGCACAGCCTGGTCGAAATCGCGCAGGTTGTTGGTGCGGATGAGGGAGCGCACGGCCTTCACATAGACCGGGCCCAGCTCGGAATACTTATCCAGCGTGTTCAGCAGCAGCATGGTGTCCAGCGGCTTCCCCTGTCGGCGCAGGCTGGCGCGGGTGGCACGGAACTGGGCGTAGGCGTCGTGCGTGTTCAGGTTCTGCATGTAGACGCGCACGCATTCCAGCAGATCCTCGAACTTGCGGAAGCGCGAAGTGTCGCCGGGGTGACGGTTGCGGGGGGTGATGCCCTCCTTCTCCTCTTCCGACCAGGTCAGCTGGCCGAACAGGGCGTTGCCGTGCTGGGCGAAGCGGGAGGTGCCCCAGCCGCTTTCCTCTGCCGCCTGGGCCAGCGCCATGGATACCGGCACCACGTCCACCCGGCGCAGCAGGGCGTCCAGGTCGATCTTGCGGGCGGGATCCATGCCGTAGCGGGCCGCCAGCCGCGCCACCCACACCTGATCCAGCGGCGACATGGCGGCGCCGGGTGTGGGCGTTCCGGTGGTTTGGGCCGGGTCGGCGCCGCCGTGGGGCGTCACGCCCGCGGCCGGGGTACGGACGGCGGCGGTCACCACCGTGCCGCCGACGGGGGTATTGCCGGGGATGGGCGCTGTAGTGGCGGCCGCCTTGGCGGCGGCATCGGCCGGCACGCCCTTCATGCTGTCGCGCAACGCCATCAGGCGGGCGCGGTCCCGCTCGATCTCCTCATTCACCAGCAGCAGCAGGGGCAGCATGGTGTTCACGAAGATCTGCTTGCGGTCGTCCACGCTGTCCATCTTGCCCAAGTCGCGGGGCAGGCCCGCCAGCACAATGCGGGGCACGGGACGCTCGCCGGTGCGCACCTCGTCTAGCGTGAAATTCTTTTCCTTGAACAGGGCTAGCAGGTTCTGCGCGTCCAGCTTGGGCTGGACGGTCACGGGTTGCTGCACCTGGGCCACGGCCGGGGCGGCCGGGCGCGTCACGGGAATGATAAAACCGGTGGGTGCCAGAAGCGGACCGCTTCCGGACGCCAGCTCAGCGAGGGTTAACGGGAACACCGCGAAAACCATCACGAGCACGGAACCAATAGCCAGCCAGCGCTGCGCGGGAATCCCCGCAGTGTCGACCTTCGCCATTAATGAATGCTCCGAACAGTTACCGAGGAACGTCCAGACGCCCGCCCCATCGATCGCGTCCACAGCTCAGGGACATAGGGCGATCGGGGTACGCGTCCATGGGACGTTTTTGCTGCCGGAAATCAAATCCGGGATAATCCGTTCAGCCATGCCCAATGGGCCCGCCACTATGTGGGCCATTCTCCAGGCCGGCATGGCTGCACGGTACCTTACACCGTCGGGGGGACACGTCTCTGTCGGTCCCAATTCCCATCAGGTGCCGCCCACCAAACATCCTCCCCGTTCCGATCCGGGGGGTGGGCGGCGCGCATACTAGCGGGCAGCGCGCACTTCGACAACCTCAGGAATGTAATAACGCAGCATGTTTTCGATGCCGGCCTTCAATGTCGCGGTCGAGCTGGGGCAGCCCGCGCATGAACCCTTCATGGTCAGGTAGACCACGCCCTTGTCGAAACCGTGGAAAGTGATGTCGCCACCATCCTGCGCCACGGCCGGACGCACGCGGGTGTCCAGCAATTCCTTGATCTGGGTGATGATCTCGGAATCTTCTTCTTCACCTTCGCTGTGGCCGTCTTCCGCCTCGTCCAGCAGGACGGGGCGTTCGGCGGCGAAATGCTCCATGATCCGGCCCAGGATCTGGGGCTTCAGCGTGAACCAATCCTGGCTTCCGCCCTTGGTAACGGTGACGAAATCACCGCCCAGGAAGACGCGTTCCACGCCATCGACATCGAACAGCGCCTGCGCCAGGGGAGAGCGGTCGGCAGCCGTCCGGTCGGCGAAGTCGGCCGTTCCCCGCGCCAACACCTCCCGGCCCGGAATGAACTTCAGGGTGGCCGGATTGGGGGTGTCCTCGGTCTGGATGAACATTCGGAAAACCTTGAAAGACAATACGGAAATGCGGATTTAAAATACGGCAGCGCGCCGTATGTGCACCAGCATTTTAGCCAAAATGGGGCGACTGTCCGCCAATATCAAGGCGTCCCGTCACAGACCCGGTCTGCACGACCCCGCGCCGGGACTGGCACGGCCGCAAAACAAGCCGCGAAAACCCTCGGAAACGCCTGGAATTAGTGCCTCTGGCGACGCGATGCCGCGCCCGCGATTGCGAGTGCTGGTGGATTTTAAAAGGTCGGATTTTCAAAAGCGGAATGACCGCCATCACCGCTTTTAAAAATCCCGGTCACAGTTTTAAAACAGGCCGCCCATCCATATCGCGACCGCAAGAATACCGGTCCGGCCGTGCATCAGGTGATCAAATCCAGCTGCAGGTCATTCAGCGAGCCGGGAACGATGGTGATGGGGATGCGCAGCGTGCCGGACATCTTGCCCACGATATAGGTGATTAGGGGGCCGGGCCCGGCGGTGCCGGTGCCGGCGGCCAGCACCAGAATGGAGATGGTGGGTTCCTCCGCGATCAGGGCCAGCAGCTCGTCGCGGGTGTCGCCCTCGCGTAGGTAGATCGCCGGGGGGGAGCCGCAGATGTCCACCACGTCGCGGGCCAGGCGCTGCAGCAGCTGCTCCGCCTCCTCGCGCCGTTCCTGGCGCATCAGGTCCTCCACCGCCGCCCAGTGCTGGAAGTCGCCGGGTTCGATACAGTGCATCAGGGCGACGCGGCCACCGGTGCTGCGGGCCCGCCGGGCGGCGTAGTGCAGGGCGACGGTCATCTCCTCCGTTTCATCCACCACCACCAGGAAGATGCGGGTCTGGCAGGCGGCGGGAGCGGCGCTCAGCGCGGAGGCGGGATCTTCGGTGGACATGGGACAGCACCCCTCTGCTCAACGGTTGGAACGAACAGGCCTCAGCCCTTGCGGAAGACGCTGCCGGCCAGCCAGCCGGCGCCCACCGCCAACAGCACGCCCAGCAGGCCATAGACCAGGCCGTTGTGCTGGGCGAAGTCGAAGATGTCGGCGGAGAAGCCGATCTTGCTGACGGCCAGCGGCGTGGTCTGAGCCCCCACCACGTCCTGGTCGCGGATGAGATAGACGCTGACGGTGTACAGCCCGATCGGCACGTTGGCCGGAAAGCTGATGGAGGTGCGGAACAGGCGCTGGCCCAGGAAGACCACCTCCCCCACTTCGGTGCCGTACAGCCCCTCGCGCTGCTTGTTGCGGATCAGGGCGGCGCGGAATTCCGTCACCGTGGCCGCGTCGACGTCGGCGCGCGGCAGCATGCGCACATGATCAAGCCCGATTTCATGGCGCTGGGCAACCGCCGGCGGCAGCAGCGCGTCCAGCGGCTTGTTGCTGGCGACGCCGTAGAAACCAGGCACGTGGGAGAATTTCAGGGTCTCGTTGTTGATCCAGATGCCGGCCATGCGGTCCTTGCGCCGCACGGTCTGCGAGGTTTCCGGCCCCTCGATCACCACGGCGACGTCGCCCGGCTGGTCGATGGCGCCAAACAGCACAACGTCGGTGCCGGTGAAGCCGGTGGTGATGGCGATCAAGTGGCTGGACAGGTCGGCCACCAGGGTCTGGGCCCGCACCGGTGTCCAAGTTGCCAGCAACGCCAGCACAGCCATCGCCCCGCCCCAGCGCCGCGCCCTCATTTCGGGCCCGCCGTAGTGGTGATGGAATAGAGGTCGTCCGGGGTCAGCACCAGGTCCACTGCCAGCTTGACGGCCACCCCCAGCACGGTCAGGGCCAGCAGGGCGCGGGCCTGTTCGCCCTTGAGATAGCCGCTGGCGCGCGAGCCCAACTGGGCCCCCAGCACGCCACCGATCAGCAGCATCATGGCCAGCAGGATGTCCACCGTGTGGTTGGTGGCGGCCTGAAGGACGGCGGCGACCGCCGTGGTCAGGATGATCTGCAGCAGCGAGGTGCCGGCCACCAGGGTGGTGGGCATGCCCAGGATGTAGATCATGGCCGGCACTAGCAGGAAGCCGCCGCCGATGCCCATGATGGCCACCAGCACGCCGCCGATGAAGCCGATGCCCACCGGCAGCAGCACGCTGATGTACAGGCGCGAGCGGGGGAAGCGCATCTTGAACGGCAGGCCATGCAGCCAGGTGTGGTGGTGCAGCTTGCCCCTCGTCGCCCCCTTGCGCCGGCCACGGAACAGGGCGCGCACGCTTTCCATCAGCATCAGGCCGCTGATGCCGCCCAGGAAGATGACGTAGGACAGGGAGATGACCAGGTCGATATGGCCCAGGCGCTGCAACATGCCGAACAGCATGACGCCCAGCACGGTGCCGACGATGCCGCCGGCCTGCATCACCAGGCCCAGCTTCACATCCACGTTGCGCTTGCGCCAATGGTACATAACGCCGGAGACGCCGGCCCCCACCAGCTGGTTGGCTTGGGTGCCCACCGCCACCGCCGGCGGCACGCCGATGAAGATCAAGAGCGGCGTCATGAGGAAGCCGCCGCCCACGCCGAACAGGCCCGACAGGAAGCCGACCATGGCCCCCAGGCCCAGGACCCAGAAGACGTTGACCGACATCTCGGCGATCGGCAGGTAGATTTGCATGGGACCCTTAAGGCGTGCCGGCCACGGGTCCAACTCTACCCGAGCGGCGGCACGCGGGCCATGGCCCTTGCCGTCGCGCCCAAAGAAAAACGGCACGGGAACAGGTCCCATGCCGTTGATCTCAAAGTACCGAACCTTTGCGCGGCTCAGGGCCGCAGCAGGCCCACGATGTCCTTCACCTCGGCCATGGTCCGGGCCGCGATCTCATTGGCCTTGTCGGCCCCCTTGCGCAGGATCCGGTCCAGCTCGGCCGGGTCGCCCAGCAGCTGGTTCATCTTGTCGGTGATGGGCGACAGCTTGGCCACCGCCAGGTCGCACAGATCGGCCTTGAAGGCGGAGAAGGTGGCGCCGGCGTGGCGGGACAGGGCGTCCTGCTTGGAGATGTTCTCCAGCGCCGCGTAGATGGTGACCAGGTTGTCGGCCTCGGCCCGCTTAGCCAATTCCTCCAGCGTGGCCGGCAACGGCTCCGGATCGGTCTTGGCCTTGCGGATCTTCAGGGCGATGGCGTCGGCGTCATCGGTCAGGTTGATGCGGCTGTAATCGGACTCGTCCGACTTGCTCATCTTCTTGGTGCCGTCGCGCAGGCTCATCACCCGGGTCGCCTCCCCCAGGATCTGCGGTTCCGGCAGGGGGAACACGTCCTTCTCATAGAAGCGGTTGAAGGCACCGGCGATGTCGCGGGCCAGTTCCAGGTGTTGCTTCTGGTCCTCACCCACCGGCACGTGGGTCGCCTTGTACAGCAGGATGTCGGCGGCCATCAGCACGGGATAGGCGTAGAGGCCCAGGGCCGCCATGTCCTTCTGCTTGCCCGCCTTCTCCTTGAACTGGGTCATGCGGTTCAGCCAGCCCATGGGGGTGTGGCAGGAGAAGATCCAGGCCAGTTCGGAATGACCCGACACGGCCGACTGGTTGTAGATCAGGTTGCGGTCGGGATCGATGCCGGCGGCGATGTAGGCTGCGGCCACGGCGCGGATGTTCTTGGTCAGCGTCGGCGCGTCCTGCGGCAGCGTCAGGGCGTGCAGATCCACGACACAGAAGATGCATTCATACTGGTCCTGCAAGGCCACCCAGTTCCGCAGCGCGCCCAGGTAATTGCCGAGATGGAGCAGGCGGGTCGGCTGCATGCCGGAGAAGATGCGGTTCATGGATATGGCCTTGGCAGGAAGATAAAACCGGATGGCGAAGGTAGGGCCCCGGCCCCCTGGCGGTCAAGCCGGGCCGGGCGGTCCCCTCAGCCGCCTCACTTCCGTCTACGCCGCAGGCGGGCCAGGAAGTCGGAAATGACGACGCCGCGCAGGGCCACCACGGCGATGCCGTAGACCGTCAGGCCCGCCGTCACCAGCACCGCCAGCGCCGGCACGCGCACCCAGACGCTGTCCACGAAATACGGATCCAGCACCGTCGCCAGGGGGATCAGGCAGCCTGCCATGACCAGGCTGGCCGCCAGGATGCGCGGCGCCCGGGTCAGCAGCTGGCGGTCCAGCCGCAGCCAGCCGCGACGGGCCAGCGATAGGGCCAGCAGGCCGATGTTGCCCCAGGCGGTGATGGTGCTGGCGAGCGCGATACCGACATGGGCCAGCGGCGTGTACAGCGCCAGCACCGTGGCCAGGACCATGTTGCCCACCAGGGTGGCGATGGCGATGCGCATGGGGGTGCGCGTGTCCTGGTGGGCGAAATAGATGGCCGTCAGCACCTTGGACGCGACATAGGCCGGGATGCCGGGGGCGTAGACGGCCAGGGCCAGGGCGGTCTGGTGCGCCTCTGCCAGGCCGAAGCGGCCGCCATGGAACAGCGCCTTGTAGATGGGCTCCGGCACCAGGCCTAGGGCGAAGGCCGCCGGCAGGGCCAGCAGCAGGCCGAACTCGATACCCCGGCTGACATGGTGGTCGATGGCGTCCCGTTCCCCACCCTGGACATGCCGGGACAGGGTGGGCAGGAGGGCGGTGCCGATGGCGATGCCGATGACGCCCAGCGGCAGCTGGTTCAGGCGGTCGGCATAATAAAGGTAGGAGATGGAGCCCGAGGGCAGCAGCGACGCCACGTGCGTGCCGATGATCAGGTTGATCTGGATGACGCTGGCGCTGATGGCACCCGGCACCATCTGGCGGAACAGGCGCCTCAGATCCGGCGTCAGGCGCGGCCAGGTGATGCGCAGCGCCACCCCCGCCCGGTGGCATGACACCGCCAGCCAGATCATCTGCACCATGCCGGAGATGGTCAGGCCCCAGGCCTGGCCCAGATTGGCCTCCAGATGCAGCCAGACGGTGCAGCCCAGCGCCGCTATCATGCAGATGTTGAAGGCGATGGGCGCCGCCGCCCCCGGCGCGAAGCGGCCCAGCGCGTTCAGTACGCCGGTCTGCAGGGCGGTGATGGAGATGAACATCAGGTAGGGGAAGGTGATGCGCCCCAGCTCCACCAACCGGGAAAAGTGTTCCGGCTGGTCGGCGTAGCCGCTGGCCAAGCCCAGCATCACCCAGGGCATGGCCATCATCACCAATGCTGTGATGGGCAGCAGCACCAGCACCATGAAGGACAGCGCCTGGTCGGCGAACTGGTCCGCCGGCCCCCGCCCCCGCGCCTTCAGATCGGCCGAGTACATGGGCACGAAGCTGACGGTGAAGGCCCCTTCCGCGAACATGGAACGGAAGTAATTGGGCAGGCGCTGCGCCACGATGAAGATATCGGCCGACACCCCCGCCCCCAGCACCCAGGCGGTCAGCAGGTCACGGATGAACCCGCCGACGCGGGAGATGAGGGTGAGGCCGCCAACGGTGGCGGTAGCGCGCGCGAAGCTCATGGTCGCGGAGTATATGAAAACTGGCGAGGGTACCAGTTTTCATGTTTCCTCAGGCGCCGGGCGCCGGCATCCGCCGACTTGGCTTCCTCACTTTTCAGTCCGCTGACGCTCCCCGAAAAGCTCCGGCGGCCCCGGTCGGGGCCTAGGGAAAACTGAAACAGGCCCAGACCACGCAGCACGTCGTTGACCTCACTCCGCCGCCGCCGCGGTGCGGCGCCGGGCGGCCGGCTTGGCCTTGGGCTGTTCGGCAGCCGGGTCCGGCTCGTCCAGCACGGCCAGCAGTTCCTTGCGGATCTGGGTCAGCTTGGCCTCGTGCGCCACCTTCAGGCCGAAAATGTCCTTCACATAGAACACGTCGACCGCCGCGTTGCCGTAGGTCGAGATCTTGGCCGAGGCGATCTGCAGGTTCAGCGCCGTCAGCGCCCGGGTCAGGTCATACAGCAGACCCGGCCGGTCGCGACCGTTGACCTCGATGACGGTGTAGCCGGCGCTGGCCTTGTTATCGACCAGCACGCGCGGCGGCACGCGGAACACCCGGGTGCGCGACGGCAGGGGCGAGGCGCGCTTGGCCAGTTCCGGTGCCAGCTTGATGTCGCCGGCCAGCGCCTTTTCCACCGAGGACTTCAGGCGGGTGCGCTTTTCCCCGCTGTCGAAGCGGGTGCCGCTGGGCCCCGCCCCCTGCAGGGAGAAGACGTCCAGCGCCATGCCGTTGGTCATGGTGGTGATGCGGGCGTCGACGATGTCGCCGCCGGCCAGCGCCATGGCCCCCGCCAAGCGGGAGAACAGGCCGGCATGGTCGGCGGTGTAGATCGTCACCTCGGTCACCGAGCGGCCGGGGTCGTAGCGGGTCTCGATGGTCAGCGGCGCCTGTTTCGCCTCCGCCTCATGGATCAGGCGGGCGTGCTGGGCCAGGGTGGGCGGGTCGAAGGCCAGCCAGTAGTTGGGGTAGCCCAGCGCCAGATGGTGGTCGACATCGGCCGGCGCCCAATCTGTCAACTGGGCGCGCAACGCGCCTTGAGCGTTGACGATGCGCGCCTCGCGCCCATCGGCGCCGACGACGCCGCCGGACATCATTTCCTCCGCCCGCCAGTACAGCTGGCGCAGCAGCGTGGCTTTCCAGTTGTTCCAGCGGCCGGGGCCCACGGCGCGGATGTCGGCCACGGTCAGGACCAGCAGCAGCTTCAGGCGCTCCGGCGATTTCACGATATCGACGAAGTCGCGGATGGTCTTCTCGTCATCCAGGTCGCGCTTGAAGGCGACGATGGACATGGTCAGGTGCTGGCGCACCAGCCAGGCCACCGTCTCCGTCTCTTCCTCAGTCATGCCCAGGCGCGGGCACAGCTTTTCCGCCACCTTGGCGCCCAGGATGGAATGGTCGCCGCCCCGGCCCTTGGCCACGTCGTGCAGCAGCAGGGCCACCGACAGGGCGCGCTTGGAACTGAGGGTATGAATAACCTCGCAGGCCAGCGGCACCTCGTCCTTCAGGTTGCCCTTCTCGATGTCGTGCAGGATGCCCATGGCGAACAGCGTGTGCTCGTCCACCGTGAACATGTGGTACATGTCGTATTGCATCTGCGCCACGACCCGGCCGAAATCCGGCAGGAAACGGCCCAGCACCCCGGCCTCGTTCATGCGGCGTAGCGTGACCTCGGGATCCTTGCGCGACCCCAGGATTTCCAGGAACAGGCGGTTGGCCTCCGGATCATTGCGCACCTTGGGGCCCAAGGTGGAGATGGAGCGCGCCAGCGCCCGCAGCGCCTTGGGATGGATGTCCAGGTTATGCCACTGCGCCACGCGGAACAGGCGCACCATGTCCACCGGCTTGTCGCGGAAATGTCGCTCGTCACGGATGCTGAGGCGGCCGTTGTCGATGACGAAGCCTTCCAACTCGCTGGGCTTCACACGCCGCAGGAAGGCGAAGCGGGGCGGCCGCTGGCTTTCCTGTTCCAGGGTGGCACAGAGGATGCGGGTGAGATCCCCCACGTCCTTGGCCATCAGGAAATAGTGCTTCATGAAGCGTTCGACATCGCTGGTGCCGGCGTGGTCGGTGTAGCCCAGCCGCCGCGCCATCTCACCCTGCACGTCGAAGGTCAGCCGATCCTCGCCCCGGCCGGTCAGGTAGTGCAGGTGACAGCGGCAGGTCCACAGGAAGTTCTGCGCCTTGGCGAAGCGCTGCGCCTCCTCGGCCAGCAGCACGCCGTTGGCCACCAGATCCTTCACCTTGTCGACCTGATAGACGTACTTGGCAATCCAGAACAGGGTCTGCAGGTCGCGCAGACCGCCCTTGCCTTCCTTCACGTTCGGTTCCAGCACATAGCGGCTGTCGCAGAACTTCAGGTGGCGGCTGTCGCGCTCGGCCAGCTTGGCCTCGATGAAGGCGGGACCGGTGTTGGCCACCACCTCTTTGGTGAAGCGCTTGCGGAACTCCGCGTACAGCTTGTCGTCACCATAGAGGAAGCGGGCCTCCAGCAGGCTGGTGCGGATGGTGATATCGGCCAGGGCCTGGCGCACGCATTCATCCACCGAACGCACGGCATGGCCGACCTTCAGGCCCATGTCCCACAGCAGATAAAGGACGTATTCCACCACCTGCTCGATGCGCGGCGTGCGCTTGTAGGGCAGCAGGAACAACAGGTCGACGTCGGAGAAGGGCGCCATCTCCTTGCGGCCATAGCCACCGGTGGCCACCACGGCGAACTGCTCACCGCGCGTCGGACCGGCGGTGGGAAAGACGCGGTGCAGGGCGAAATCGGCCAGCGACACGACGATGGCGTCGGTCAGGGCCGTGGCCTCGCGCAGGCAGACTTCCCCCCGGCCGCCATTTTCCAGCCGGCGGCGGATGAGGGCGCGGCCCTGGTCCAGGGTCTGCCGCATCAGGGCCAGGATGCCGGCGCGCAGGGCGTCCGGCCGCAGGTCACCATCCGCCAGGTTGGCCATGCGGGTGGTCAGCGCCTCGGCCGTGGGCAGCGCCTCCGGCAAGGCGGTTTCATCCAGCGGGGCGGAGTCCGGCTTGGTCAGGGCGGTTTTGGCGACAGGGGACATGGCGCGGCGAATCTCTGGCAAAGCCCGGCGGTTCCAGCCGGCCGGGCGGGCACCATCCAGGGTCGGGGCACCAGCAGCGCGGGTCCCGGGACGGACCGGGAGTATGGCACAAACTTTTTCCCACGCATCACCCCATGCGCGGCCCGATGCCTTCGCTAGCCGTTTGCGCCCGGACTCTTTTCCGGGCCCAGCCGTTTCTTTGTCCATCACCGCGGCGTCATCGGCTCCCGATGTGCCGGCGGACCCATCCCTGCCCATATGTCCCATGGCAGCCTCCCGGATCTTGTTGTTCCGTTTTCAGGCTTCAGGCTGACTTGATCCTGACACGCGCCCTTCCCTGTCATCGGGCACGCGCTTCACGCCGGTTTATCCCGCCCCCTCCATGCCCCGGCGCGGCAGCAGGCGCGGGACCAGCGACAAACGGCGGGCGTTGGCCGAGGCGGCGCGGTGGATGGGTGCCAGGCCCAGGCCGCCCAGGCGGCTGGTGGCGTGGCTGAAACGGGTGAAGGCGCCGGTGGCGGCGCGCAGGGTGGAGGTGACCAGCCGGCGCTCCGCCGTCACCCAGTCCCCGGGATGCCAGGACGACCAGGCGGCGCGGGCGAATTCGCCTAGCGCGTCGACCTGATGGTCGCGCCAGCGCCACCAGGCGTCGTGGAAGGCGCGCATGCCCCCCACCAGGGCCAGGGCGGAGTCCGTGAAGGCCTCGACCTTTTCGCGGCCCATGCGTTCGAATTCGGGATTGGTGCCCAGCGCCACCGGGTCGCCGCCGGTCTGGGCCAGCAAGCCCAGGCGCGCCGTGATGGTGTGGGCGGAGGCGAAGGCGGTCTCATGCACCCGGGTCGCCACCCGGTCCAGTTCCACCTGGGCCCGCTTCAGATGCATGGCTTCCGGCGTGCCGGGGATAACCATGCCGATGCGCCCCTTGCCCGCCCTTTTGGCCGGACGCGGGGCGGTGGGGTAAGGGATATGCCGATCCGGCATGGTGAGCGCTCCCTTATGTTGCGCCGCGATAGTGCGCCGCAACATTATGGGAAACGCTTCGTCGCGTCCATAAAGTAAGTGGGAACCGTCCCTCGATCCAAAGTCTAAGGACGCTGGCAGGGTAAAGGATCGGGGGCCGGTGTTGCAGCGGCACGGGACCAAGCCCGCACCGCCGCCCCACTTGGGCCGCCCCTCGGGTAGCGCCTCAACCGGCAGCGGCGGCCAGACCGGCGGCCAAATCGTCGCGCAGGTCGTCCGCGTCTTCCAGCCCCACGGAGAAACGCAGGGTGCCGGGGCTGATGCCCACCTTGGCCTTTTCCTCATCGGTCAGGCGCTGGTGGGTGGTGGTGGCGTTGTGGGTGATCAGGCTCTTGGCGTCGCCCAGGTTGTTGGAGATCTTGATGATCTTCAGGGCGTTCAGCAGGCGGAACGCCGCCGCCTTCCCGCCCCTGACGTCGAAGGTGACCAGGGTGCCGCCGGCCTTCATCTGGCGCATGGCCAGTTCATGCTGCGGGTGGCTGGCCAGACCGGGGTACAGCACCGTCTCCACCGCCGGGTGGCTTTCCAGGAACTGGGCCAGCGCCAGGGCGGAAGCCGCCTGGGCGTTGACGCGCAACTCCAGCGTCTCCAGGCCCTTCAGCAGCACCCAGGCGTTGAAGGGGCTCATGGACGGACCGGTGTGGCGCAGGACGGGGGAGATCAGGGCCGCCACCTCGTCATCGCACAGCACGGCACCGCCCAGGCAGCGGCCCTGGCCGTCGATATGCTTGGTAGCGGAATAGACGACCACGTCGGCGCCCATGTCCTTGGGGCGCTGCAGCACCGGGGTGGCGAAGACATTGTCGACCACCACGCGGGCGCCGGCCTTGTGCGCCAGATCGGCCACGGCCGCCACGTCCACCACCTGCATCGTGGGGTTGCTGGGGCTCTCCAGGAAGACGACGGTGGCCGGGGTGGACAGCGCCTCTTCCCACTGTTTCAGGTCGGTACCTTCCACCAGGGTGCACTGGATGCCGTAGCGCGGCGCCAGATCCTTGATGATGTAGAGGCAGGAGCCGAACAGCGCGTGCGGCGCCACCACCCGGTCACCGGCCTTCAGCAGGCCCATGACCGCCAGGTTGACGGCCGCCATGCCGCTGGCCGTGGCGATACAGCGATTGAAGCCCTCATAGCCGGCCAGCCGTTCCTCCAGCATGGCCACGGTGGGGTTGCGGAAGCGGGAATAGACGAAGCGCGAGCCGTCGTTGACGAAGGCGGCCTCGGCCTCCTCGGCGCTGCCGTAGATGAAGCCCGAGGTGAGGAACAGGGCTTCGGAGGTTTCCTCGAAGCCGCTGCGGCGGGTGCCGCCGTGCACCAGCTGGGTGCGGGGGCGCAAGATGGCCGGGAAATTGGGATTGTCAGGCGTCTGGCCCATGGCCGTCACTCCGATAAGGCAACCGCGACCGGCAAGAGGCGGCAGCGTGGTCGGTGTACCTTATGTACGGCCCGACCTTTTAGCAGCTTGTTTAACGTGGTCTGCAAGCCGGTCAGCAAATCACCACGGGCTCTGGTTGTAGGCCGGCCTGTGGGCAAGCGTCAACGGCCACCTTGTCATCGCGACAATGCGCGGGACGGGATGGGGAACGGTGGGAAGGTCCGCTTGTTTTACCGAGGGGCGGTGCCCGCCGATGCCAGCGGCCATAATGCCCGGTTGCCGGCCGGCCGCTTCCGTGCTAGTCCCGCGCGCGTCAGTCCGCGTCGGCGGAATAGCTGATTTGCTTTTACCGGGAGTCCCAGACCTATGTCCGATGAGACCAGCCTGAACGGCGCCGCCCCCAATGGGAGCACCGACGGCGGCAATGGCGCCACCGCCACTGAAGGCGCCGGCATGCTGCCGCTGGTGGTCAATGCCCAATACGTCCGGGATCTGTCGTTCGAGAACCCGAACGCCCCGGCCAGCCTGATGAACGCCCAGCAGCCCAAGGTCGACCTGCAGGTCGACGTGCAGGCCCGCAACGTGGCGGAGAACGTGCACGAGGTGGCGCTGAATATCCGCGCCGAAGCCAGCCACGAAGGCCGCACCGCTTTTATCGTCGAGCTGTCGTACGCCGGCATCTTCTCCATGCCGCCCATGCCGCTGGACCAGACCCGCGCCGTGCTGCTGATCGAGGCGCCGCGCCTGCTGTTCCCCTTCGCCCGGTCCATCGTGTCGGACGCCGTGCGCGATGGCGGCTTCCCGCCGCTGATGCTGCAGCCCCTGGATTTCGTGGACCTCTATCGCCGGCAGGTGCTGGCGTCGGAGAAGCCGGAAGACATGGCCCAGGCCTGATCCCAGGGCCAGTCATTGACCAGGAGAACCGCCCGGCGCCCTACGGCCCGGGCGGTTTTCTTTTGGACTTTCAGCCACGCGCCGCGCGAATAAGCGCGTCCACCGTCACGGCATCGGCGCCGGCGGGTACCGCCGCCAGGGGCAGGCCGTGCCCGCCCAGACTAGACAGGGTTTCGGCCGTGCCGGCCACCACGTCCCAGTCGCTGGTGCTGGCCTTCAGCGCGCCTTGCGCCTCGCGCGCCGTGGCGGCCAGCGTCACCTCCAGCCCCAGGGTTTCCAACGCGCCGGCCAGGTGGGCCGGCGCACCGCCAACCAGCAGAACCCGGAGAGGGGAGATGGGGCGCTTGCGCGGCACCCTGGCCACCAGCTGCCGCGCCTCTTCCGCCGCGGCCAGGATACGGGCGGCGAAGTCCTGTTCCTGCCCGCCGGCAGGGAGATCCGCCGCCAGCAGGGTGGAATAGCCGTGGATGGCCGTCAGCAGGTTGTTGAGGTCATGGATAAAGGTGGCGGGAACCACCCGGCCCTCGGCGTCCCCCTTGCCGTCAGCTGGCAATACCCATCTCCACCGCGCGCATCACCGCCTGGGTGCGGTTCTTGGCGCCCAGCTTGCGGCAGATGCCCCGCACGTGCAGCTTCACCGTCACCTCTTCCAGTTCCAGCGAGCGCGCGATTTCCTTGTTGGAGCGGCCCTGCAGAAGATAGTCCAGCACCTCGCGCTCACGCCGGGTGAAGCTGGCGCCGTCGGCCGTGTCGGCGGTGTTGACGTCGGCCGGGATGAACCGCTCACCCGCCAGCATGGTCTGGATGGCGGACAGCAATTCCGTGGCGCTCAAGGTCTTGGGCAGGAAGCCGACGGCACCCCGAGTGAAGGCGCCCCGGATCTCATCCGGCCGGGCCAGGCCCGACATCAGCGCCACCTTCAGCAGGGGGAATTCGGTGCGCACGCGCTGCAGGCCGTCCAGACCATTCATCCCCGGCATGCGCAGATCCAGGATCAGCAGGTCGATGGCCTTGTCCTGCCGCAGGGCGACGACGGCCTCATCCACGCTGGCGGCCCCTACGACGACCGCGCCCGGCGCCTGTCTTTCGATGTGAGAAGACAACGCGTCGCGCACCAGACCATGGTCATCGGCAATCAGTAAGCGCATGTGAGACGACCCCCGCGGTTGCTCTATCCAAAAGGATAGACCAATAACCCCTGCTATTTGAACCTTTTTTCAGCGTCGGCAAGGGTTGCGCAAGCAGAAATTTCTTATCGAACGTAATGGAATGTGACCAGTTCGCAATTAAGCCGATGAAACCACGAAAAACCGTGGATCTTGGTTAATTCTCTGTTCATTTCCGAAACAGTGTTTTTACTGACAATAAAAAGGGCGCCACCGCATAGCAATGGCGCCCTTGATATCGATACTGGAATTCTTCTTACTGGTTCATGCTCTCGAAGAATTCGGAATTCTGCTTGCTCTGCTTGAGCTTGTCGATGAGGAATTCCACCGCGTCGGTGGCACCCATCGGGTTCAAGATACGGCGTAGGATCCACATCTTGGCCATGGTGCCCTTTTCCACCAGCAGCTCTTCCTTGCGGGTGCCCGACTTCTGGATGTCGATGGCCGGGAAGACACGCTTGTCCGACAGCTTGCGGTCGAGGACGATTTCCGAGTTACCGGTGCCCTTGAACTCTTCGAAGATGACCTCGTCCATGCGTGAGCCGGTGTCGATCAGCGCGGTGGCGATGATGGTCAGGCTGCCGCCTTCCTCGATGTTGCGGGCGGCGCCGAAGAAGCGCTTGGGGCGCTGCAGGGCGTTGGCGTCCACACCGCCGGTCAGCACCTTGCCCGAGGACGGCACCACCGTGTTGTAGGCGCGGGCCAGGCGGGTGATGCTGTCCAGCAGGATGACGACGTCGCGCTTGTGCTCCACCAGGCGCTTGGCCTTCTCCAGCACCATCTCCGTCACCTGGACGTGGCGGGTCGCCGGCTCGTCGAAGGTGGAGCTGATGACCTCGCCCCGGACGGAGCGGGCCATGTCGGTCACTTCTTCCGGACGCTCATCGATCAGCAGGACGATGAGGTAGACCTCGGGATGGTTGGTGGCGATGGAGTGGGCGATGTTCTGCAACATCACCGTCTTGCCGGTACGGGGCGGCGCCACGATCAGGGCGCGCTGGCCCTTGCCCAGCGGGGCCACCAGGTCGATGACCCGGGTGGTCATGTCCTTCTTGTTGCGGACCGGATCCTCGATTTCCAGCTTCAGCCGCTCTTCCGGGTAGAGCGGGGTCAGGTTGTCGAAGTTGATGCGGTGACGCACCTTGTCCGGGTGGTCGAAGTTGATCGAGCCGACCTTCAGCAGGGCGAAATAGCGCTCACCATCCTTGGGCGAGCGGATCTGGCCTTCCACCGTGTCGCCGGTGCGCAGGCCGAAGCGGCGCACCTGGCTGGGGCTGACATAGATGTCGTCGGGACCCGGCAGATAGTTGCTTTCGGGCGAGCGCAGGAAACCGAAGCCGTCCTGCAGAACCTCCAGCACGCCTTCGCCGAAGATAGGGACGTCGTTTTCGGCCAGCTGCTTCAGGATGGCGAACATCATGTCCTGCTTACGCAGGGTGCCCGCGTTCTCAATCTGCAGCTCTTCCGCGAACGCCAGCAGCTCGGCGGGCGACTTGGCCTTTAACTCTTGGAGATTCATCTTCGTCCTGTCGAGAGCCCCGGGAATGATGACGACGGCTTGGCCGCCGGCCCCGGACTCATGGAATAGGGTGTGTAGGGTGGAAGGATGGCATCACCAGGGAAAAAGGACGGCGACACCGGGAGGGGAAGTTCGGGGAAATTGGCCTCACTGCGCCCATCCCGGGGAGGGGGGCGGGGATGCCTCACGAGTCAGGCGCCCGGATGACGGGGCGACTCGAAATCATCCCGACGTTACGGGCCTTGACCTGTTCCAGGATTAGTACAGGACCCAAGCCCAAGTCAAAGCAAAAAGACCCGGATCCCCAGGGCGCATTCGACCTAGGACTAAATATCCCATATACATGCTGGAACTTAAACGGGGTGCTAACGGGTCTGTGCCCGCGCCATGGTCGGTTAGAACGGCCGGACGATGACCAGGATGACGATCAGGATCATCAGCAGGGTCGGCACCTCGTTGGCCATGCGGAAGAAGCGCGGGGACTTGGTGTTACGATCCTCCGCGAACGCACGGCGCCAGCGGGCCATGGCCATGTGCATGACGGTCATCAGCACCACCAGCAACAGCTTGGCGTGCAGCCAGCCGGCCCCCTTCAGCAACCCCGGATCCAAGGTGATCATGGCCAGGCCACAGGCCCAGGTCAGAATCATGGCCGGGTTCATGATGACGCGCAGCAGGCGCCGCTCCATGACCTTGAAGGTCTCGGACTGGGCGGATCCAGCGGGCGCGTCGCAGTGGTAGACGAACAGCCGCGGCAGGTAGAACAGTCCCGCCATCCAGGAGATGACGGCGATGACGTGGATGGCCTTGATCCAGAGGTACATGGGGGATGCGCCCTGCCCTGTCTTTGAGGTCCTGACGCCCCTTATGCCCCCGAGGCGGGTTGCGGGCAACCGGCTTTGCCGGCGGGGCATAGGCGCAGGCCGGTGCCGCACATCACCGGCCCGCCGGATGTTCGGATCAGCGCCTGGCGCACCAGGCCGGCCAAACCCAGGATGAAGGCCGGTTCCACGCCCACCGTCGGCACGCGCACGAAGTGGGGAACACCCACCGCCTTGGCCAGGTGGCGGTACTCGTGCTCGATCTCCACCAGGGTTTCGGAGTGTTCGGAGACGAAGGCGATGGGCACCACCACCACCGGCACCCTGTCCTGGCCGGCACGGCGGATCTCTTCGTCCGTGGAGGGGCCGATCCACTTCATGGGGCCGACCCGGCTCTGGTAGCAGGAAACCCAATCGAGTTTCTCGATGCGCAGGGACTTCACCACCGCCTGGGCCGTGCGTTCGCACTGAAACTGATAGGGATCGCCACCCTTCACCACCTTCTCCGGCAGGCCATGGGCGGAGAACAGGACGCGCGGTTTGCCGTGGGGGGCGGCGTCTTCCAGGCCGGCGCGGATCAGCTTGGCCACGGCAGCGACGAAGCCCGGCTCATCCGGGTAGCAGCAGATGGAGCGTGAGGGCGCCGTCAGGCCCGCCGCCTTGGCGGCCCGCTGCCAATCCTTGAGGCTGGAGGCAGTGGTGGTGGTGGAGAACTGGGGGTAGAGGGGCAGCAGCACCACCTCATCCGGTTCCCAATCCTTCACGTCATGTGCCACGGCGTCGCTGAACGGGTGCCAATAGCGCATGCTGACGAACACCCGCACGGTGCCCGCGTCCCACAACTGCTGCTCCAGCGCCCGGGCCTGGGCCAGGGTGTTGGGCAGTAGGGGCGAGCCACCACCCAGGGTCTGGTAGATGCCCTGGGCGACCTTGTCGCGCCGGCTGGAAATCAGGTGCGCCACCAGCTGGCGAAAAGGGGCAGGCAGGCCAATGATGGCCGGATCGCGGAACAGGTTGTAGAGGAAGGGCCGCACCGCCTCCAGCCTGTCCGGCCCGCCGAGATTGAACAGGACGACGGCGATGCGGCGGGCGCGGGCGGCCTTGGGCGCCGCCTGGGTGTCGGGCGCGATCTCAGGAAGGGGCAGCGGGCTCATGGGGGCTCGGTAGCGGTCGGCGGGTCGTGTCGGCGCGGGCGGATACGGTCGCCCGCGCGCCTTGGATCATCAAACGGCACAGATCATCCCTGATTTGAGGACGGCCATTCCTGGATCAAGTGGGCCAGTTCCGCAACATGCTCGGGCGGGGTCTGCTGCACGATGCCGTGGCCCAGGTTGAAGATGAAGGGTCCCTTGCCCAGCGTCGACAGGATATCCGTGGCGGCGCGGCGCAGCGCCGGCCCCCCCGCCACCAGGGCCATCGGATCCAGATTGCCCTGGACAGGCACGCGGCTCTGCAGGGCACTGACGGCCCAGTCCAGCGGAACGGACGTGTCCAGGCTGACGGCGTCCACCCCCGTCTGCTCCACATACGCCTGGATGCCTACGCCCGCTCCGCGCGGAAAGCCGATGACGGGCACCCCCGGATGCTTGTCCCTCAGGGCCCGCACGATGGCCCGGGTGGGGGCGATGGACCAGCGGGCGAATTCCGCCGGGGCCAGCGCGCCGGCCCAACTGTCGAACAGTTGCACCACCTCCGCACCCGCCCGGATCTGGGCGGACAGGTGGGTGACGGTGGTCTCGACCAGCAAATCGATCAGGCGCTGGAAGCCCGCCGGATCCTTGTAGGCCCAGCCCTTGGCGTGCAGGAACTCCTTCGAGCCCGCCCCCTCGACCATATAGGTCGCGACAGTCCAGGGGCTGCCCGCGAAGCCGATGAGCGTCACCGGATCCGGCAGCGCCGCCCGGATACGCCGGACAGCCTCATAGACCGGTTCTGCCCGCTCTTCCAGATGGGCGACGTCCAGGCGGTCCAGCCCGGCCTGGTCGCGAATGGGATCCAGGCGCGGCCCCTCGCCTTCCGCGAACCATACCTTCTGTCCCAGGGCGTGCGGCAGGATCAGGATGTCGGAGAACAGGATGGCGGCATCCATGCCATAGCGCCGGATGGGCTGCAGCGTCACCTCCGTCGCCAGATCCGGCTTCAGGCACAGATCCAGGAAGCCGCCGGCCTGGGCCCGCACCTCGCGGTATTCGGGCAGATAGCGGCCGGCCTGGCGCATCAGCCAGAAGGGCGGACGGGGAGCGGTCTCACCCTTCAAGGTACGCAGCAGCAGGCGGTCCGGCCGGCTTTGGGGCTGGATCTGGGACAAGGCGATCTCCATAGGGGCGCCAGCGCGCTGGCAGCCGGGCCCGACGTTTTCCCACAGGCCCCTTTTTCTACTCTGATCTAATTTGAAAAAGGAATGGGGTAGTAGTTGGCCCTGTGGATAACGGGAATTCAAGATCATCCGTATTTCATCCACAGCGTTCACGGGATCCCGCGTCGGCTCTTCGGGATGTGGATGACGCTGCGGGGTTTCTGGTCAGAGCCTTGGAATGTTATAGATTCCATGAGGTTTGGGATCCTGGGGATAAGTGGGCGGCGCCGGTCATCGCCCCCGGTTGTTCCAAGGGGTGACGGACCTTTATCCCGATGCGGGATTCCCTCTGCGCGGGATCCCAGGAAGCCTGTATGAAAAGGAAATGGGATCCCGAAACGACGGATTTTTCCCGGATTGTTAGACGGTTTTCCCCAGATCCGGTCCACAGGCATCCAGTCCGCATCTTCCAAGACCACCCATATGTCCGTTGCCGGAGCGACGCCCTTGCCCCAGACGCCCCAAACCAAGGAATTTCACCTGCACCTGGTGTCCGATGCCACCGGCGAGACCATCAATTCCGTGGCGCGCGCCTGCGTCTCGCAGTTCGACCATGTCGAACCCATCGAGCATTTCTGGAACCTGGTCCGCACCGACCGGCAGCTGGAGATGGTGATCGACGGCATTCGCGATAATCCGGGGCTGGTCATGTTCACCCTGGTGAACGAGCGCCTGCGCCGGCGCCTGCAGGACACCTGCCGCGAGATCGGCATCCCCTGTGTGCCGGTGCTGGACCACCTGATCAATTCGCTGGCCGCCTACCTCGGCTTGGAAAGCCAGAGCCAGCCGGGCCGTCAGCATGCCTTGGACGCGGAGTATTTCAGCCGCATCGACGCCATGGATTTCGCCCTGGGCCATGACGACGGCCAGACGGCGTGGGAGCTGCACCAGGCCGACGTCATTCTGGTGGGCGTTTCGCGCACCTCCAAGACGCCGACCTGCATCTATCTGGCGAACCGCGGCATCAAGGCGGCCAACATTCCCTTCGTCCCCGGTTGCCCCCTGCCACCGGAACTGGACCAGGTGTCGCGCCCGCTGGTGGTGGGCCTGACCAAGGACCCGGAGCGGCTGATCCAGATCCGCCGCAACCGCCTGCGCCTGTTGAACCAGGGCGAGGAAACCAGCTACGTCGATCCCGAACAGGTCCGGTCGGAACTGTCGGAGGCGCGGCGGCTGTACAGCCGCAAGGGCTGGCCCGTCATCGATGTCACCCGCCGGTCCATCGAGGAGACTGCCGCCGAAATCCTCATGCTGCTGGCCCGCCGCCGTCCGGCGGGGGCCGAGCCCATCAACCCCGTGGGGGAGCCCGCGGAAGGTCCGCGCCTGTCCCCCCGCCCGCCCCATTCCGGAATGTGAGTGTGCATGTCGTCTGAAGATTTCCCGGCGGCCGTGCCAATCCCGGTGCTGGCGACCCAGCCGGTGGTGCTGGCGTCCGGCAGCCAGACGCGCCTGTCCCTGCTGCGCGGCGCGGGGCTGGAGGTCGTGGCCCACCGCCCCGGCGTGGATGAGGAAGAGGTCAAGCTGTCGTGCAAGGCGGGCGGCCTGACGGTGGAGGAAACGGCGGAGGCCTTGGCGGAGCTGAAGGCATCGCGCGTGGCCGCCAAGGTGCCGGCCGCTTATGTCATCGGTGCCGACCAAATGTTGGAGTGCGAGGGCCGCTGGTTCGACAAGCCGGAGGATCGCGCCGGTGCCGCCGAACAGCTGCGCGCCTTGTCCGGTCGCACCCACCGCCTGGTGACCACCGCCGTGCTGTTCCACAACAACAGCCGTGTCTGGCACCAGACCGATCAGGCCAAGCTGACCATGCGCACCCTGAGCGATGACTTCATCGAGCGCTATCTGGATGCTGCCGGCGACGCCGTGCTGACCTCCGTCGGCGGCTATCAGCTGGAGGCCCTGGGCGCTCAGCTGTTCACCCGCGTGGCCGGCGACCATTTCACCATCCTGGGCCTGCCACTGCTGCCCCTGCTGGGCTTCCTGCGCGTCCGCGGCGTGTTGCCGTCATGACCATTACCGGCAAGGCGCGTGTGGCCGGTGTCATGGGCTGGCCAGTGGGACATAGCCGCAGCCCCCGCCTGCACGGGCATTGGCTGGCGGAGTACGCCATCGACGGCGCCTACGTGCCGCTGGCGGTGCCACCGGACCGCATCGAGCAAGCCTTGCGCGCCCTGCCCGCGCTGGGCCTTGTGGGTTGCAACGTCACGGTGCCGCATAAGGAAGCGGCGTTCCGCATCGTGGACCGGGTGGACCAGACCGCCCGCCGCATGGGCGCCGTCAACACCGTCATCGTCCATGCCGATGGCACGCTGGAGGGCCGCAACACCGATGGCTTTGGCTTCCTGGAGAACCTGAAGGCCGGCGCGCCCGCCTGGATGGCAGGCCAGGGCCCGGCGGTCATCGTCGGCGCGGGCGGTGCCGCGCGGTCGCTGGTGGTGGCGCTGGCCGACGCCGGCGTGCCTGAAATCCGACTGGTGAACCGCACCTTCGCCCGAGCGCAGGAACTGGTGGCGGATCTGGGACCGGGTGTCGCCTGTCCGGTGACGACGGTGGCGTGGGAGGAACGGGGGAAGGCCCTGGCCGGCGCCCAGCTGCTGGCCAATGCCACCACTCAGGGCATGATGGGCCATCCACCCCTGGATTTGACGTTGGACGCCCTGCCGCGTGAGGCGGTGGTGACCGACATCGTCTATACGCCCGTGGAAACCCCCCTGTTGGCGACGGCCAAGGCGCGGGGCCATGTCACGGTGGATGGCCGGGGCATGTTGCTGCACCAGGGCCGGCCGGGGTTCGAGGCCTGGTTCGGCCGGGCACCGCAGGTGACGGACGCCCTTTACACCGCCGTCTTCGGGGACTGAACAGCGCATGGCGGTGTCCCGATGATAGTACTGGGCCTCACCGGGTCGATCGGCATGGGCAAGTCCACGGCGGCGGCGATGCTGCGCCGGCTGGGCTGCCCCGTGCACGACAGCGATGCCACGGTGCATCGCCTGTATGCCAAGGGCGGCGCGGCAGTGGGCCCCATCGGCCGGGCGTTCCCCGGCGTGGTGCGTGATGGTGCGGTGGATCGGCAGTTGCTGTCGGCGGAAGTCATGGGCAACGCCCCGGCCCTGAAGCGGCTGGAGGCCATCGTCCATCCCCTGGTGGGCCAGGCACGCGACCGTTTCCTGCGCCATGCCGCCGCCAGCGGCGCCAAGGTGGCCGTGCTGGACGTGCCCCTGCTGTTCGAGACCGGCGGGCAGGCGCATTGCGACAGGGTGGCCGTCGTCTCCGCCCCGCACAGCCTGCAGCGCGCCCGGGTGTTGGCCCGGCCGGGCATGAGCCCAGGGAAGCTGGACGCCATCCTGCGCCGGCAGATGCCGGATGCCGAGAAGCGGCGGCGGGCGGATTTCATCGTGCCCACGGGCCTGGGCCGCGCGCTGACCTTGCGGCGGCTGGCCGGCATCGTCACACTGCTGTCCGGGCAGCGCGGCCGGGTGTGGCCGCCCCGCCCCCGCCCGTCATCGATCCGTAGAGCCAGGTAGCCCGTTCCCATGCGTGAAATCGTTCTCGATACCGAAACCACCGGCGTGAATGCCTTGAGCGGCGACCGCGTGGTGGAAATCGGCTGCGTGGAACTGCTGAACCATGTGGCCACCGGCAACAGCTGGCACGCCTACATCAACCCGGAACGGGACATGCCGGCGGAAGCGGAGGCGGTGCACGGCCTGTCGGCCGCCTTCCTCTCGGATAAGCCGGTGTTCGCCGCCGTGGCCGGCGACTTCCTGGACTTCATCCAGGACAGTCCGCTGATCATCCACAACGCCAGCTTCGACATGGGCTTCCTGAACGCGGAGTTCACGCGCCTGGGCCTGAAGACCATGCCCATGGCACGCTCGGTCGACACCGTGGCCATGGCGCGCAAGCGCTTCCCCGGCGCGCCGGCCAGCCTGGACGCCCTATGCCGCCGCTTCGGCATCGACAATTCCGGCCGCACCTACCACGGCGCGCTTCTCGACGCCCAACTGCTGGCCGAAGTCTACCTGGAGTTGATGGGCGGCCGGCAGCCCGATCTGGTGCTGGGCGCCACTGTCGTCAAGACGGCGGACGTGGGCTTGGTGGTGGTCGAGGAGACCCGAATCTTCCGCGCCCCCCGTCCCCACGCCGCTTCGCCTGAGGAACTGGAGGCCCACGCCGCCTTCCTCAAGGCCATCAAGTCGCCGCTGTGGCTGGCGGGTGAGGAACCGGCGGCGGTGACCTCCGGCTGAGTCACCCAGCGACCACCCTTATTCGGTGTCCGATTGCGGCCAGAAATCCTCAGCCATGAACTGGCTGAACGTCCAGGGACATGACTCGGGGAAACGGTTCTCCGGATACCCCGTCTCCACCGATGCCTGACGGTGCGCCCGGCGGTAAGCCGAGGTGATCGACACATCCAGCTGAGACTTGAGGCTGGGGTTGTCCGCCAAATGGTCCGTCAAGTCATCGCGGGCGTTGGCGATGGAAAGTCGCCAGGACGGACCTCGGTGGGTAGGCTGGAACTGCCATTTCAGGAGATGCAGCAGCAGGACCGTCAGGCGACTGACCAGCTCGCGCTTTTCGGTCCGGCCCATGCTCTCGATCTCCTCCGCGATGTGCGCGATGTCGGCGTCCGCCACCTTGCCGGCCCGCAGCAGGGCAGCCTGTTCCGTCGCCCAGGCGTAGAAGTCCTGGTCATAGAGGGAGTTTCGGGAATCAGGCATGGCGGATGCCTCCAATCATCTCAAGGCCACCCGCATCATAGCTGATCTTACGGCAGCAGCACTGTGGAACCGGTGGTGCGGCGGGCTTCCAGGGCGGTGTGGGCCTGGGCCGCGTCCTTCAGGGCGAAGGTCTGGCGCACGTCGATCTTCACCTTGCCGGACAGCACGGCGGTGAACAGGGCGTTGGCGCTGTCGCGCAACTCCTTCGTGGTGGCGACGTAGCCGCCCAGGGAGGGCCGGGTCAGGAACAGCGAGCCCTTGGTGTTCAGGATGCCGATGTCCACGGCGCCCACGGGGCCGGAGGCGTTGCCGAAGCTGACCATGGTGCCCAGGCGGCTGAGGCAGTCCAGGCTCTGGTAGAAGGTGTCCTTGCCGATGCTGTCGTAGACGACCGGCACGCCCTGGCCGTCGGTGATCTGCTTCACCCGCTCCACGAAGTTCTCGCGGGTGTAGACGATGGTGTGGTCGCAGCCGTGGGCACGGGCCAAGTCGGCCTTCTCGTCCGAACCGACGGTGCCGATGACGGTGGCGCCCAGGGCCTTGGCCCACTGGCAGGCGATCAGCCCCACCCCGCCGGCGGCGGCGTGGAGCAGGATGGTCTGCCCCGGCTTCACCGGGAAGGTGCGGTGCAGCAGGTAGTGCGCGGTCAGGCCCTGCAGCAGCATGGCCGCGCCCGTCTGGTCGTTGATGCCGTCAGGCAGGTGGATGAGGCGCTCCGCCGGGTACAGCCGCGCCTCGGCATAGCCGCCGGTGCCCCCGGTGCAATAGCCGACACGGTCGCCGATCTTGAAGTCGTAAACATCCGGCCCCACGGCCTCAACCACGCCGGCGGCCTCCATACCCGGGATCAGGGGCAGCGGGTTCTTGTAGAGGCCGGTGCGGACATAGATGTCGATGTAATTCAGGCCCACGGCCGTCTGGTGCAGCCGGACTTGGCCGGGGCCAGGCTCCCCCACCGTCACCTCCTCCCACTTCATCACTTCCGGACCGCCGGTCTGATGGATGCGGATGGCGTGGACCATGGTTGGCTCCTGCGGAGGGGGAATTTAGCGGTGGTTCAGACCAGCGACATGAGGCTAGGCCTCATGTCGCTGTAGGGCGCGGCGAGAATGGCCAAGCCGGCGAATGCCGGCGCTTGGCGCCTGGCGGAAAACTTAGGACAGTGTCTCTTTCAGGAAGGTGGCGGTGCGCTGGTTGGCCAGATCGGCCGCCTTGGCGTCGTAGTGCTCCCCACCCACGCGGGCGAAGGCGTGATCCTGCTCCGGGTAGACGTGCTGGACGATCAGGTGGTTGCCCTCGATGGCGGCGTTCACCTTGGCCCGGGTCTCGTCGGAGGAGAATTTGTCCTTGCCGGCGGTGTGCAGCATCAGCGGCTTGGTGATGGCGCTGACCTCGCCCAAGGCGCCGTCCAGGCCCACGCCGTAATAGCTGACGTTGGCGTCGGCGTCGGACCGGGTGGCCATCAGGAAGGCCAGCTTGCCGCCCAGGCAATAGCCCAGGGTGCCCACCTTGCCGCCCGTCGCCTCATGCCCGCGCAGGAAGTCCACGGTGGCGATCAGGTCCTCTACCCCGCTGGCTTCGCTGAAGCCGTTGTACAGCTGGAAGGCCCGCTGCCATTCGGCCTCGGTCTGGTCGGTCAGTTGCACGCCAGGCTCCTGGCGCCAGAACAGGTCGGGACAGATGGCGGTGTAGCCCAGGGCGGCGTAATGGTCGCACAGCGCGCGCATGTTGGCGTTGACGCCAAAGATCTCCTGGATCAGCACCAGGCCCGGGCCCTTGCCGCCGGCCGGGATCGCCAGGTACGCGTCAAAACTACCGCCATCGGTGGCGTTGATCGTCACGGTGGTCATGCTGCGCTACCCCTTTGATTTGGTTGTCGAATGCTTATGGTTAAAACACGCGTCGTTTCTTAATCACCCATAGTAACGATTGGGCGGGGGCCTGTCACCGTGACGTCCATCACTAGGACACTATGGGGCACCTCACTGGCTGGAAGCGCTAGCGGCCAGCAGATCGGCTAGCGCTTCCGGTGTGGTCACGGGCAGGGAGCACCGCATGTCCTGACAGACATAGGCTGTGGCCCGGCCGTCCACCATGGCCTTGCCTGCCGCCGGATGCGGCTCCGGCAGATTTTGTCCGGGCGCCAGGCGGCTGACCACCAGGGTTGGGCGCGACTGGGCGCGCAGGACGGCGTTAAAGGGCTCCAGGTCGTCGCCCTCGCCCACCAGCACGACATGCACGCCGCTCAGCAGTGTCTCGGCCATGTTGAGGAAGGTGGAGAGCGGGAAGAAGTTGCGGCCCAATTCCCCGCTGAAGGCGGACATCAGGGTGTCGGCTCGGGCACGGTAGCGGTCCTGGCCGGTCAACAGCCACAGGCGGGTGAGGTTGCCCAGCTGGGTGCCGTTGCCGGCGGGCACGGCGTTGTCATGGGCGTGGCGCGGGCGGACCAGCAGGTCGCCCACGTCGTCGGCGGTGGTGTAATAGCCGCCGTCCGCTTCATCCCAGAAATGACGGTCCAGGGTGTCCGTCCAGCGCGCGGCCTGATCCAGGAAGGCGACGTCACCGGTGATCTCGTGCAGGGTCAGGGCGGCCTTCCCCATGTTGGCGTAGTCTTCCAGCAGGCCGGCATGGCGGGCCCTGCCGCCGCGGCCGCTGTGGTACAGGCGGTCCAGCCCATCCCGGCCAGTATGGCCCAGGCTTGTTACAACATGGCGGTAGGCGCCGATGGCGGCCTCGATCCAGCCCGGATGCTCAAAGACGAAACCGGCGCGGGCCAGGGCCGCGATCATCAGGCCGTTCCAGTCGGCCAGCACCTTGTCGTCCCAGCCGGGGCGGATGCGCAGCGCCCGGGCCTTCAGCAGGCGGGCGCGGGCATGGGCCAGGCGGTTTTCCTCGGCGCTGCCCGGCGCCAGGGGCGTGCGCCGGTTCAGGATGGTATGGCCTTCCCAGTTGCCCAGCTCGGTCACGTCATAGTGGGCACAGAACAGCTCGGCATCCTCACCCAGCAGGCGGTCGATTTCCGCCTTGGTCCAGACGTAGAAGCGGCCCTCCTCCCCCTCGCTGTCGGCATCCAGGGTGGCGCCAAAGGCACCGCCGGGCACCTTCATCTCGTTCAGCACCCAGCCCACGGTCTCGCGCACGCGAACCTCCAGCAGGGGATCCTGTGTGCCCTGCCAGACCTGGGTCATCAGCGCCACCAGCTGGGCGTTGTCGTACAGCATCTTCTCGAAGTGCGGGACCAGCCACTGCTCGTCCGTGGAATAGCGGGCGAAGCCGCCGGCCAGGTGGTCGTAGATGCCGCCGTTGGCCATGTGGGTCAGGGTGGTGATGACGGCGTCGCGCAGGTCCGTGCGGCCGGTGCGCAGATGGGCGCGCCACAACAAGTCGAAAATGCTGGGCTGCGGAAACTTGGGTGCGCCGTTGATACCGCCCAGGAAGGGGTCGACCTCACGCACCAGGCGGTCTGCCACGGCATTCAGGGCGCCTACGGTGATAGCCTCGCCCGGGTTGCCCTGCGACAACCGGGCGAGCGCGTCCCCTAAGGCCTTCACGTTGCGGCTGACCTTGCCGGGGTCTTGGGCATAGGTTTCGGCCACGCCCTGCAGCACGTCGGGGAATCCGGGACGGCCATAGCGGCCGCTGGGGGGGAAATAGGTGCCGCCCCAGAACGGCTCCCCCTTGGGTGTCAGGAACATGGTCAGGGGCCAGCCGCCCTGCTGGCCCAGCAGGGACAAGGCCTGCTGGTAGACCTGGTCCACGTCCGGCCGTTCTTCCCGGTCCACCTTGATGTTGATGAACAGGTCGTTCATCAGGGAGGATATGGCCTGGTTCTCGAAGCTTTCATGGGCCATGACGTGGCACCAATGGCAGGCGGCATAGCCCACGGACAGCAGGATGGGTTTGCCCGCCGCCTGGGCCTCGGCGAAGGCCTCCGGCCCCCAGGCACGCCAGTGCACGGGGTTGTCCTTGTGCTGCAGCAGATAGGGGCTGGTCTCGTGAACCAGCAGGTTTTCCGCCGCTTGTGTCGTATCCGATGCCGCCATGGGGGGTCACGCTCTCCACAGAATGATGCGGTCGTTTAAGGACCAGTGCCGCTTTGCCCCCACTGTAGCCTCCGCTACAGTGAAGGTCAGAAAAAAGAGGCGGTATTTCGGGGGTATATCCCTGTTAGTCGCCCCGCCATGCGCCTTTAGAGTCCAACCGAACAGGAAGGTCTGCCCCCATGAAAATCACCGTCGACGTTGATTGCACCCCGGAAGAGGCCCGTGCTTTCCTGGGCCTGCCGGACGTGAAGCCCATGCAGGACGCCCTGATGCGGCAGATGCAGGACCGCATGAGCGCCAACCTGGCCGCCATGGATCCGGACGCCCTGCTGAAGACTTGGCTGCCCGTGGGCATCCAGGGGTTCGAGCAGATGCAGAAAATGATGTGGAACCAGATGACCTCCGCCATGGGCGGGGGCAAGGACGCGAAGTGACCGATCCCGCACCCTATTTCGACCGTCACGTTTTCTTTTGCACCAATGAGCGTGCGCCGGGCCACCCCCGAGGATGCTGCAAGGAGAAGGGTTCCGAGGCCCTGCGCGACCACATGAAAGCCGCCGCCAAGGAGGCCGGCCTGGGCAAGAGGGTCAGGGTCAACGCCGCCGGCTGTCTGGACCGGTGCGAACTGGGGCCGACGCTGGTCATCTATCCGGAGGGCGTCTGGTACACCTGCGCCACCCCCGGCGACGTCGATGAAATTGTGAAGACTCACCTGGTGGAGGGCGGCCGGGTGGACCGCTTGATGCTATATCCGGATGAGAAAGTGCCGGCGCACCGCGCCCGCAAAGCCGCTGCCGCAGACTGACCTTACTCCCTATGTCCCTCTATAGCACCGACACCATCTTCGCCCTGGCCTCCGCCCCCGGCCGGGGCGGTGTCCAGGTTATCCGCCTGTCCGGCCCGGCGGCAGGAACCGCCCTGCCCGCCCTGACGCGCAGGCCCCTGCCCCCGCCCCGCCGGGCCACGTTGGCGCGGCTGCATGACCAGGCGGGCGAGGTGTTCGACCAGGCGCTGGTGCTGTGGTTCCCGGGGCCGGACAGCTTCACCGGCGAGGATGTGGCGGAACTGCACCTGCATGGCGGTCGCGCCGTGCTGGCCGCCGCCAGCGAGGCGTTGACCGCCCAGGGATTGCGTGTGGCGGAACCGGGGGAATTCAGCCGCCGCGCCTTTGAGGCGGGCAAGCTGGACCTGACCGAGGCGGAAGCCATCGCCGATCTGGTCGATGCCGAGACCGCGGCCCAGCGTCGCCAAGCTCTGCGCCAGATGGAAGGCGCCCTGGGTGCCCTGTACGAGGGTTGGCGACATCGCCTGGTACGGGCGCTGGCCCATCTGGAGGCGGATATCGATTTCCCGGATGAGGACTTGCCCCACGGCCTGGCGCCGGCGGTGGTCCCCGTCTTGACAGGCCTGTACCAGGAAATCGGCGTCCACCTGGCCGACGGTCATCGTGGAGAACGGCTGCGCGACGGCTTTTCCATCGCCATCCTGGGGGCGCCCAACGCCGGCAAGTCCAGCTTGCTGAACGCCCTGGCGCGGCGGGACGCGGCCATCGTCTCCTCCACCGCCGGCACGACGCGCGATGTCATAGAGGTGAACCTGGACTTGGGCGGCTTCCCCGTCATCCTGGCCGACACTGCCGGTTTGCGCGACGCCGCCGATGAGATCGAGCGTGAGGGTATCCGCCGGGCGCTGGCCCGCGCGGAAAGGGCGGATCTGAAGCTGCTGGTGCTGGATTGTTCCACGTGGAACATCGGCGATATGGCGGAGGCCACCTTAGCTCTGGCCGATGGTGATGCGCTGGTGGTGCTGAACAAGCGCGACCTGTGTACCTACGTGCCATCCATGGTCGCCGGCCGCACCGCCATCGCCGTCTCCGCCGCCACCGGCGAAGGGCTGGCGGATCTGTTGGCGGCCCTGGAACGCATCGTCGGCGATCGCCTGATGCCGGGCGCTGCCCCGTCCCTCACCCGTGCCCGCCATCGCCAGGCCCTGGAGGATTGCCGCGCCGCCCTGGCCCGCGCGCTGAGGGCCGATTTGCCAGAGCTGGCCGCGGAGGATGTTCGCCTGGCCGCCCGCGCCCTGGGCCGCATCACCGGCCGGGTGGATGTGGAAGACCTGCTGGACGTGATCTTCCGTGATTTTTGCATCGGGAAGTGAATACCCCCGCGCTGTGTTTCACGTGAAACATGGGGCGAACATGGATTCATGGTGGTCATCCCCTGGCACCCTTTGACTCGCCCGCCCGCCGCCCCTAAAGTCCGGCGCCATGCACACTTATGACGTCATCGTGGTTGGCGCCGGCCATGCCGGCTGCGAAGCGGCGGCCGCCGCTTCGCGGCTGGGCGCCCGTACCGCCCTGTACACCCATCGCCTCGACACGGTCGGGGAGATGAGCTGCAACCCGGCCATTGGTGGTTTGGGTAAGGGCCACCTTGTCCGTGAGATCGATGCCATGGACGGCGTCATGGGCCGGGTGACCGACCGTGCCGGCATCCAGTTCCGCGTGCTGAACAAATCCAAGGGTCCGGCGGTCCGCGGGCCGCGCGCCCAGGCGGACCGCAAGCTGTACCGCCACGCCATGCAGGCCATTCTGGCCGAGCAAGAGAACCTGACGCTGGTGGCCGCCGCTGTCGAGGACCTGGTGATCGACGGCCATGGTCGCGTGGGCGGCATCATCACCGCCAGCGGTGAGACAGTCCTGGCCGGTGCCGTGGTGTTGACCACAGGCACCTTCCTGCGCGGCCTGATCCACATTGGGGAGGAGAAGATCCCCGCCGGCCGCGTGGGTGAGGCGCCGGCCCTGGGCCTGTCCGACACGCTGCTGCGCGTGGGCTTTCCCCTGGGTCGGCTTAAGACCGGCACGCCACCGCGCCTGGACGGCCGAACCATCGATTGGGCCAGCCTTGAGATGCAGCCGGGCGATGATCCGCCCCCGCCCTTCTCCTATCTCACGGATCGGATCACCACACCGCAGGTGCCCTGCCACATCACCTGGACCAGTGCCCGCGTGCATGAGGTCATCCGCGCCAACCTGCACCGCGCGCCCATGTATTCCGGCCAGATCGAGGGCATCGGCCCGCGCTATTGCCCGTCGGTGGAGGACAAGATCGTCCGCTTCGCCGATAAGGAGCGGCACCAGATTTTCCTGGAGCCGGAGGGCCTGGACGACGACACCGTCTATCCCAACGGCATCTCCACCTCCTTGCCCCGCGATGTGCAGCTGGAGATCCTGAAAGCCATCCCAGGGCTGGAGCATGTCACCATGCTGCGGCCGGGCTATGCCATTGAATACGATTACGTCGATCCGCGCGAGCTGGGCCCGACGCTGGAGACGCGCCGCCTGCCCCGCTTGTTCCTGGCGGGCCAGATCAACGGCACCACGGGGTATGAGGAGGCGGCGGCTCAGGGCTTGGTGGCTGGCCTCAATGCGGCCCTGGCCGTGTCGGGTTCGGCACCCTTCGTCTTGGACCGTGCCGAATCCTATATCGGCGTGATGATCGACGACCTGATCACCCGTGGCACGTCGGAGCCCTACCGCATGTTCACCAGCCGGGCTGAATATCGCCTGCTGCTGCGCGCCGACAACGCCGATCAACGCCTGACGCCGCGCGGGCTGTCGCTGGGCTGCGTGGGCGAGGTGCGGGCCGCCGCTTTCGGCGCCAAGCTGGCCGCCCTGGACCACGCCCGCCACGTGGCCGGCACCCTGTCGGCCACACCCAATGAGCTGGCCAAGCATGGTCTGACCATCAACCAGGATGGCGTGCGCCGCAGCGTCGCCGACCTGCTGCGCTATCCCGACATCGACTTGGCCCGTCTGGGCGCCATTTGGCCGGACCTGCGGGGCTTCTCGTCGGAGATCGCCGAGCAGGTGGAGATCGATGGGCGCTATGCCGGCTATCTCGACCGGCAGGAGGCTGACATCCGCGCCTTCCGCCGGGATGAAGCCCTGGCCTTGCCGGTCGATCTGGACGTGGACGCCATCGCCTCGCTATCCGCGGAAATCCGCACCAAGCTGCGCCAAGTGCGTCCCGCCACCTTGGGGGCCGCCGCCCGTATGCCGGGCATGACGCCGGCGGCGCTGACAGCCCTGCTACGCCATGTGAAGAAGCGGCCTGCCCGCGGGACCGATCAGGACGCCCCCGCCAATTCCGACGACACCACGAGTGCCGCATGACCCCTGCTGATTTCGCCAGCCGCTTCCATGTTTCACGTGAAACATTGGATCGGCTCACCATCTATGCTCAGTTGCTGGCCAAGTGGAACCCAGCCATCAACCTGGTGGCCAAATCCACCGTACCGGATGTCTGGGACCGCCACATGGCGGATAGCGCCCAGCTGTACGCCCTGCTGCCCCCGGGCACGCGTACGCAGGTGGATATGGGCAGCGGCGCTGGATTTCCCGGCCTAGTCATGGCCATCCTGGGTGTACCGGATGTCCACCTGATCGAGAGTGACACGCGCAAGGCCACCTTTCTGCGGGAGGTGGCGCGCGCGACGGGAACCCCGGTGACCGTGCATGCCCAGCGCATCGAACAGGCGCCGGAGATCGCGGCCGACGTGGTCACGGCCCGCGCCTTGGCTGCCCTACCCGAACTGCTGGACTGGGGCTACCGTTTCCTGAAGCCGGGGGCCACGTGCCTCTTCCTGAAGGGCAGGACAGCCCCCGAGGAATTGACCCTGGCCGCCCAATCCTGGACAATGACCGTCTCCCAAGTCCCCAGCATCACGGACACATCGGGGACCATCCTAATTCTTGGTGAGATTGCCCGTGCCCGCTGACGCCCCCACCCCCGCGCCCAAGCGAGCGCGCATCCTGGCTCTTGCCAACCAGAAGGGCGGCGTGGGTAAGACCACGACCACCATCAACCTGGGAACGGCCCTCGCGGCCACCGGCAAGCGCGTGCTGATCGTCGACAACGATCCGCAGGGCAACGCCTCCACCGGCCTGGGCATCGGCCGGACGGAACGCGGCACCGGCACTTATGAGCTGCTGTTCGGCGAGACGACGGTGGAGGCTTCGGTGCGCGGCACCAGCATCCCCAAGCTGTTCGTTGTCACCGCCTCGGCCGACCTGTCGGGCGCTGAGCTGGAACTGGTGGAACTGGAGCGGCGTGAGTTCCGCCTGCGCGACGCGTTGACCAGCGCCACTGCCGACTACGACTACATCTTGATCGACTGCCCACCAGCCCTGGGGTTGCTGACCCTGAACGCCCTGGCGGCGGCCGATTCGGTACTAGTGCCCCTGCAGTGTGAGTTCTATGCCCTGGAAGGCCTGTCGCAGCTGATCCGCACCATCGAACGGGTGAAGCGCACGTTCAACCCGGCCCTGGAAATCCAGGGCGTGGTGCTGACCATGTTCGACCGGCGCAACAACCTGTCCGACATGGTGGCCGCCGATGTGCGCGGCTTCTTCGGTGAGAAAGTGTATGAGACGGTCATTCCCCGCAATGTCCGTGTTTCCGAGGCGCCCAGCCACGGCAAGCCCGTGCTGCTCTACGACCTGAAGTCGGCGGGCGCCAAAGCCTATATTCATTTGGCGGGAGAGGTTCTGAAGCGTGAGCGTAACCGGCAGTCAGTCCATGGATGAGATGAAGAAGCGCAGCAACCTGGGGCGTGGCCTGTCCGCGCTGTTTGCCGAGGTGGCGGACGAGCAGGAGCCGGTGGAAAAGGGACGTCCGCCCCGGACTTTGCCCATCGAACTGCTGCACCCCGGCCGCTACCAGCCCCGCCGCCACTTCGATGAAGAGGCCATTCGCAGCCTGGTGGACAGCGTCCGCGAGCGCGGCGTGCTGCAGCCCATCCTGGTGCGCAAGGTGGAAGAGGCGGTGGCCGGTGGCAGCGCCCGCTATGAGATCATCGCGGGGGAGCGCCGCTGGCGCGCCGCCCAGTTGGCCGGCCTGCACGAGGTGCCGGTGGTGGTGCGGTCGCTGACCGACCGCGAGGCCCTGGAAATCGCGCTGGTGGAAAACATCCAGCGCCAGGACCTGACGCCCCTGGAAGAGGCCGAGGGCTTTCAGCGCCTGATGGATGAATTCCAGCATACGCAAGAGGACCTGGCCCGCGCCGTGGGCAAGAGCCGCAGCCACGTGGCCAACATGCTGCGCCTGCTGGCCCTACCCGACGCGGTGAAGGCGCTGGTGCAGGACGGCAGCCTGACCATGGGCCATGCCCGCGCCCTGCTGACGGCCGCTGATCCCCTTGCCCTGGCGCGTGAAGTGGTGAAGCGCGGCCTGAACGTCCGCCAGACGGAACAGCTGGTGAAGGACGCCGCCAATCCAGCCACCCGTCCCGCGCCGGCACCCAAAACCGCCGATACCCTGGCCCTGGAAAAGGAACTGGCGGCCGAGCTGGGCCTGAAGGTGGCGCTAAAGGCCAAGGGTCAGGCGGGCAGCCTGACCGTGCACTACAGCAACCTGGATCAGTTGGACGGGCTTCTGGCACGCCTGAAGCACCAGCACTGAGACCCACACGAGCAATCCCAGGAACAAAAAGCGCCGGCAGTGACAGCACTGCCGGCGCTTTTTGTTTGGGGTGGAATCAGCCGCCCGACCTGCGGGCGAGCTGCGCCACCTGGAAGAAGGCGCGGGCGCACAGGGTTTCATCCGGCATGTTGGTGCGTTTGCAGTCGGCTTCCGCATCCATCAGGCGGTCCAGCGCCAGGGCCAGGTTGGGCAGGTTCCAGCGCCGCACCTGGTTGGTCATCTGGTTTTCCATCTTGAAGAACACCGGCGGCCGCAGGGCCTTCACCGCCTGCTGCGCCGTCTGCCCCCGGGTGGTGTGGTAGACGGCCATCTGCAGGCGTTGGAAGTGGCGCTGGGCGCTGCGCAGGATGGGGACAGGGCTGGTCCCTTCCGCGAACAAACGGCCCAGCGCCCGATCGATGCTGGCGATGTCGCCGTCGGCGGCGGCCAGGGCCGGCTCATCCATGTCCAGGGCGGCGCTGTCGCCGATGACGGTGCGCACGTCTTCCAGCGTCACGCGGCTGGCGCCCATCATGTAGATGGCCAGCTTGTCCACCTCGCCCCGCGCCACGGCGCGGTCGCCCACCAGATTGGCGGCCAGCCAGTCGCGGGCATCGGTGTCGATGGTCAGCTTATGCTCCCCCAGGATGCGGCCGATGGTGACCGCCAGTTCCCCCTCCTCTTCCACATAGCAGGCGATGGCGGCGGCCTTGTCATCCGACTCGAACAACGCGCGCAGCTTGCTGGATTTGCCGAGGTCCCCCGCCTCCACCACGCACAGGGTGTCGCCGCTGGGCGGCTGCTTCAGCAGGGCCTGGAAGGCCACGGTGACCGACTCGTCGGCGTCGCGCACCCGCACCAGCCGACGGCCGCCCGTCATGGCTATGGCTGCCATCTCATCATTCAGGCGGGCGCCGTCGCCGCTGATCTGCTCGGCCTTCAGGTCGCTGACGCGGAAGGGGTCCTGCAGGTCGCTGACGATGGCGCGCGACAGGGCCTGGCCCCGTTCGCGCACCAGGCCGGTGTCGGGGCCGTAAACCAGGACGGCGACGATGCCGGCCGTGGGGTTTCTGCAGAAGCCATCGGCGTTGCGGGGCTGAACCTTCACGGGCGCCTCCGGGGAGTGAAAAGGGCCGCCCCTGCCGGGGGCGGCCCATAGACGCGAACGAGACTGATGGACTTACTGGTCCTTGGCCGATTGGACCACCGATCCGCGGTCGAAGTACAGCGCCAGGCGGGTGGTGATCTCCTCCGCCACCTCGGTCAGGGCGCGGTCATAGGCATCCTGCTCGGTGACCATGGTGGAGTATTGCGCCTCGGAAATGTCGTAGCTGACGATGGACCGGCTGGAGGTGCGGTACAGCGTCTTGCCCGTCTTGCTGTCGATCAGCTGGTAATCGGCCAGGACGTGCAGGCGGGCGCGGGTGGCGGTGGCGTCGCGCTGGATGCCCAGATCTTCCTTGTAGGAGTTCAGGCGCACGTTCAGGCGGTAGTCGGGCTTCGCCGGCCGGCCGGCGTCCTGGTAGAACCGGTCGATCAGGTTGTTGCGCAGGACCTGGCCGATGCGGTCGGGGATGATGTCGATCGACACCGACTCCATTTGCGCGCGCGTCGAGGGCTTGCCCGACAGGCTGTGGTCGCCATAGACGGTGTGGAAGCCGCAGGCGGACAGGGCCAGGGGCCCCGCCACGAGGATCGCACCCAGCACCGCCTTGCGGACGGCGGTCTTGAGGACGCCGTCAGACAACAACATTGATCACCCGGTTGGGCACGACGATGACCTTGCGCACGGGCTTTCCCTCCAGGGCGCGCTGCACGTTGGGCTCCGCCAGGGCCAGCGCCTCGGCCTCTTCCTTGGCGATGTCCTTGGGCAGGTGCAGGGTGGCGCGCAGCTTGCCGTTGACCTGCACCGCCACAGTGGCGGTGTCCTCGGTGGCCAGGGCCTCATCCGCCACCGGCCAGACCGAGTCGACCAGCAGGGTGTCATGACCCAGCACGGACCACAACTCCTCAGCCAGGTGCGGCATCATCGGGCCGATCAGGCGAACCAGCACCTCCAGCCCCTCACGCAGCACGGCGGCATCGCCGGCATCAGCACCGGCCTTGGCGTCCAGCTTCTCCAGCGCATTGGACAGCTCGCGGATGCGGGCCACGGCCTTGTTGAAGCGGAAGCGTTCCAGATCCTCGCCGATGGCGGCCACGGTCTTGTGCACCATGCGGCGCGCATCGGTGGCCAGCGGGGACAGCTCGGCCGGGATGGGCGTGCCGGCGGGCGGCAAGGCCACGGACGGCTCCGTCGCCAGGCGCCACAGGCGGTTGATGAAGCGCCAGGCGCCGTCGATGCCGGCCTCGGTCCATTCCAGGTCGCGGTCGGGTGGGCTGTCGGACAGCATGAACAGGCGGGCGGCGTCGGCACCGTAGGTGTCGATGATGTGCGCGGGGTCCACCACGTTCTTCTTGGACTTCGACATCTTGATGATGGGGCCGACGGTCACCGGGCCGCCGCCCTCGCGCTGCACCGACTTGCCATCCACCACATCCACGTCGGACGGCAGCAGCCACTTGCCTTCGGCGTCCTGATAGGTGGCATGGGTCACCATGCCCTGGGTGAACAGGCCCTCGAACGGTTCCTTCAGGTCGGTGTAGCCGACATGGGACAGGGCGCGCGTCCAGAAGCGGGCGTACAGCAGGTGCAGCACCGCGTGCTCGATGCCGCCGATGTACTGGTCCACCGGCAGCCAGTAGGCCGCCTCCTCCCGGTTGAAGGCCTGGTTCTCGACGCGCGGGCTGGCGAAGCGCAGGAAATACCAGCTCGACTCGATGAAGGTGTCGAAGGTGTCGGTCTCGCGCACCGCCGCCGTGCCGCAGGTGGGGCAGGCCACATGCTTCCATGTCGGGTGGCGGTCCAGCGGGTTGCCCGGCTGATCGAAGGTCACATCGTCCGGCAAGGTGACGGGCAGCTGGTCCTCCGGCACGTGCACCAGACCGCAGCTGGGGCAATGGATGACCGGGATAGGGCAACCCCAATAGCGTTGGCGCGACACGCCCCAGTCGCGCAGACGGAAGATGGTGGTGCGCTGGCCGCGGCCCATGGCCTCCATGCGCTCGCCGGCCGCCTGCTTGGCGGCCTCCACGTCCATGCCGTCCAGGAACTGCGAGTTGCGCAGCAGGCCCGGGCCGGTATAGGCCTCGGTGCCCACGTCGAAGGTCGCCGGATCCTCACCCTCGGGCACTACCACGGGGGTGACCTTCAGGCCGTACTTGCGGGCGAAGTCCAGGTCGCGCTGGTCATGGGCCGGGCAGCCGAAGATGGCGCCAGTGCCGTATTCCATCAGCACGAAGTTGGCGATGTAGACCGGCAGTTTCCACCCGGGCACGAAGGGGTGCTCGGCGGTGATGCCGGTGTCATAGCCCTTCTTCTCCGCCGTCTCGATGGCCTCTTCCGAGGTGCCGACGCGGTTGCAGTCGGCGATGAACTCGGCCACGGCCGGGTTCTTCTCCGCCAGCGCCAAGGCGATGGGATGGTTGGGGGAGATGCCGACGAAGCTGGCGCCGAACAGCGTGTCGGGCCGGGTGGTGAACACCTCGACCTCGGGTTCGCCCTGAAACACGTTGGTGGTGACGCCTTCCGGGGCGGTCAGCTGGAAGCGGAAGCGCAGACCGGTGGACTTGCCGATCCAGTTCTCCTGCATGATCCGCACTTTTTCCGGCCAGCGGTCCAGCGTGGCCAGGGCCGACAGCAGGTCGTCGGCGAAGTGGGTGATCTTCAGGAACCACTGCGACAGCTTGCGCTTTTCCACCAGCGCGCCGGTGCGCCAGCCGCGACCGTCCACCACCTGCTCATTGGCCAGCACGGTGTTGTCGACGGGATCCCAGTTGACCCAGCTTTCCTTGCGGTAGGCCAGGTCAGCCTTCAGGAAGTCCAGGAACATCTTCTGCTCGTGCCGGTAATATTCCGGACGGCAGGTGGCGATCTCGCGGTTCCAGTCGATGGCCAGGCCCATGGACTGCAGCTGGCCGCGCATGGTGGCGATGTTCTCGTACGTCCACTTGCCGGGGTGGACGTTGCGTTCCAATGCCGCGTTTTCCGCCGGCAGGCCGAAGGCGTCCCAGCCCATGGGATGCAGGACGTTGAAGCCCTTGGCCCGCTTGTAGCGGGCGATCACGTCGCCGATGGTGTAGTTGCGGACGTGGCCCATGTGGATGCGCCCCGAGGGATAGGGGAACATCTCCAGGACGAAATACTTCGGCCGGGCAGGGTCCGCGGAAATGGCGAAGCTGTTCCGGTCGGCCCAGGCCGACTGCCACTTCGCCTCGTTTTCCCTGACATTGTACCGGGACATGGAAAAACCGCCTTCTCTCGGGTGTCGCGCCGGCCATCAGCCCGAAGGGGCCGGGGCGTCACCCCCTCCCGGCGGGCGCCGGGGCGTTGCGAGAGGAGACAGTCGCCCGCCGGCGATGGATCAGCTTACTTCGGGGGGGCCTGCTGGATGCGCAGCTGACGCGCCCGGGTGAGGACGGTGTCCTCAAGCTGGCTGTTGGTTTCGGCGGCCACGGTGGCGTCGCGCCACTGACCATTCTGGTCGACCTGACGGAACACGGTCACGCGCACGCCGTCCGCGCGCAGGGTGCTGTCCAGGACGTAGAGGTTGATCTTGAACCGCTCGCCCGGGGTGCTGGGCGGGCTGTACCAGTCGGTGATGATCACACCGGTGTAGGGGTCGGCCGAAATCAGCGGCAGGAAGCCGATGGTATCCAGCGACGCGCGCCACAGGAAGGCGTTGACCGTCGGGCCCACCGCCTGCACGGCGGTGTTGGACGTGCCGACCGGGCCAGAGGTGTTCTGGCGCATCAGGATCGAGACGGGCTTGGGCGCAGCCTTCGCGTCGTCGTCATCGCCCCAGCCCAGCCAGGAGCAAGCGGACGTGGAAAGCAGAAGTCCGGCAACCAGGAGGGAGCGGCCAATGAGAAAAGCGGAGCGCGACGGCATGTGATTGTCACCCAGGGTCACGAGAACGGTTCCTTAGATCAAAAAAGCCGCTGGGACGCAAGGCCGGCCAAACGGGGCGGCCAAGTGTAACATCAGCGCGCGGCAGGACTGGCGGCGGTGGACGAAAACCTAGAAACGAAATTCTACCACGGCGGTGGCCACGTTACCTGTCGGGCGGGGGCTGGACTGATCGGCCATTGCCGCCGGGTTGCCGCTTTCCAGGTCAGCCGTCCAATGGATGAAGTCCAGGCCCAGGGTGGTATCGCTCCGCACCTTCCACGACAGGCCCAGGCCATAGGCGCGATAGGTGGTCCAGTTCTCGGTCTCGCTGCCGTGCCAGAACAGGGTCAGGCCATAGGGGCCATTCTCATAGGTGCCCTGCAGGGTGGCGCCCCGGGTCTCACCCGGCGCGTTGGCTGGGCGGTCGTGCGGCAGGCCGCTGTCGCCGTCGTCGAACAGCACGGCGCCGACGGTGAAGCCGCCATAGGTCAGGCCGCCGGCCAGGGTGACGGTTGAGGTGTCCTCCAGCCAGCTGTGGGCGGCGTTGGCATGGTTGTAGGCCACGCCCACCTCATACTGGGTGGGACCCCAGTCGCCACGGTAGTTGACCGCCCCTTCCCAGAAGTTCGTCTCCGCCGGGATGGCGTACGGCGCCACGATGTCCTGGCCGAAAGCCCGGCGTTCCGGCGCGAAGGAGACGCCGGCCTTCAGGCCGAACAGGCGCGGCGTCTCATAATCGACCTTGGCGGCATCGTCGCTGTCGCGCCCGGCATAGGCGCGGCCCAGGGCCATGCCCGGCGGCCGCACCCGGGCGCTTTGCGTCCAGAAGCCGTCCATCTCCCCGGCCACCAGCAGGGGCAACAGATCCGTCGCCCGCTCCGACGCGCCCCAGCTCTGGCCCAGGCGCACCTTGCCCCACCCGCCGGAGGCATAGACGTAGGCCTGGTCGATGCCGATCCCCTGGCGGTCGGCATTGCCCGGCCGGTCCGTGCTGCGCCCGGTGTTGCCGGAGCCGAGGCGCAGCAGCGCGCCATAGGTGACGCCGCTTTCGGTCACCGTCTCCACGCTGCCGGTGACGGCATAGGCCCCGGCGGCGTCCCAATGGCCGTCTCCCGCCGCCGGCCGGTCGGTGCCCACCACCCCGCCCTGGGCCACGCCCGACAGGTGGTAGTCGACCTCGGCCCCGGCCGCGTGCAAGGGCGCCAGCAGGGCGACGGCGGCGCAGAGGGGGACGCAGAGCGGGATGCCGAGGGCGACGGGGATGCGGCGGGTCATCAATGGCTTCCGTGTCCTGAATGCGGCGGGACAAGTGATATAGGCGGCGATTGCCGACACGGGAGCCTTGCCTTGACCGGCGCGGCGCAGGAAAGTCGCGCGTGCCCGGGCCCGACCGGCTCCCCGGATCATGCCTGGGCACGCTTTACCGTTGATCCCGTCCGCGCACAACCGCCCATACACAACCGTGGCCCCATCATGACCCGCGCCAGCAAGCCCCCTGCCCCGCCCGCCCCGCCCGTGGACGCCGACGTCGCCACCCGCCTCGCCACCGTGCGCGGCGTCATTGAGGGGGCCGCCCGCGGCGTGGGCCGCGATCCGGCCACCGTCAGCCTCGTGGCCGTGTCCAAGGTGCAGCCGGTGGAGAAAATCCGGGCGGCCCTGGCGGCCGGCCAGCGGGTGTTCGGCGAGAACCGGGTGCAGGAGGCCAAGGCCAAGTGGACGGATCTGAAGGCCGAGTACCCCGACGTGGAACTGCACCTGATCGGCCCGCTGCAGACCAACAAGGTCAAGGACGCCGTAGCGCTGTTCGACGTCATCCAGACCGTGGACCGCGAGCGCCTGGCCGAGGCGCTGGCCGCCGAGGGCAAGCGCCAAGGCCGACTGCCCCGCCTGCTGGTGGAGGTGAACACGGGCGAGGAACCGCAAAAGGCCGGCATCGCCCCGGCCGACGTGCCCGCCTTCCTGGCTACCTGCCGCGATGCCCACGGGCTGGAGATCGCCGGCCTGATGGCCATCCCGCCGGCGGAGGAAGAGCCGGCCATGCATTTCGCGCTCTTGGCCGACCTGGCGCGCAAGTCGGGCCTATCCGAGATTTCCATGGGCATGAGCGGCGATTACGACCTGGCGGTGCGCATGGGCGCCACCCAGGTGCGCGTGGGCACCGCCCTGTTCGGGGAGCGGGTGAAGCCGGTGCACGAAGGCGAAGCCTGAGGTTCCCGGGAAAATTCAGCCCGGGGTGGAGCACGATAAAAAGGCGCTTGCCGAGGGGCGCGTGTCTCTATATGGTCCCGCCCCATTCCGGACGGAGGGGTGGCCGAGTGGTTGAAGGCGCTCGCCTGGAAAGCGGGTATACGGCCAAAACCGTATCGTGGGTTCGAATCCCATCCCCTCCGCCATTTTCCCTGTAAAATTCGACCTTGACCATGTCGGCCTGCCCGAGGCCGGTAATGGTGGTCTCTACTCCATCGGCTCCTTGATGAAGTCGATGAAGGCGCGCAGGGGCGCCGGCACCAGACGGTGGCCCGGGTAATACAGGAAGGGTCCGGGAAAGCTCAGCCACCAGGGCTCCAGCACCGGTTCCAGGGCGCCGCTGTCCAGATGCGGGCGCAGCCAATCCTCAAACAGCATGATGATGCCGGTCCCGGCGATGGCGGCGTCGATGGCCAGATCCGTGGCCGTGCCCATGCTGATCAGCAGGGGGCCCTTGGGGTCGACATGCACCGTCTCCCCCTCCCGCTCGAACTCCCACAGTGGCGTGGGGCCGTAGGAGAAGCGTCCGCGCAGGCAGGCGTGGGTCAGCAGGTCGCGAGGATGGTCCGGCCGGCCATGGCGGTCGAGATAAGCGGGGGACGCGGCGGTGGCGAAGCGTTGCACGCGCGGCCCGATGGGCACGGCGATCATGTCCTGCTCCAGCCGCTCGCCATAGCGGATGCCGGCGTCACAGCCCGCCGCCAGCACATCGACGAAGGTGTCCTCGGCCGTCACCTCCAGCTCGATGTCCGGATAAGCGGCCAGGAAGCCCGGCACGATGGCGGGCAGCACCAGGCGCACGGCGCTGATGGGCACGTTCAGGCGCAGGGTGCCGGCCGGCCGGTCGCGGAAGCTGTTGACCACGTCCAGCGCCGTTTCCACCTCGGTCAGTGCCGGTCCCAGCCGTTCCAGCAGGCGCTGTCCTGCTTCGGTGGGGGCCACGCTGCGCGTCGTGCGGTGCAGCAGCCGCACCCCCAGCTGCGCCTCCAGCCGGCTGACGGCCTCGCTGAGGCCGGAAGCGCTGGCGCCGCTGGCCCGCGCGCCATCGCGGAAACCGCGGGCGCGCGCCACCGTGACAAAGGCGTTCAGATCACCGAGATCAACTTTCATTGTTCGCTTTCCCGAACAGCCCGTTCTGACTGTGCCTGATTATCGTACAGGTGCCGCGCGCTTATCTCTACGGGCGTCTTCACACCCCAACAGGGATGCCCAGCATGAGCACCAGCACGTACACCCTTGGCGACCGCAGCGTGAACCGCATGGGCTATGGCGCCATGCAACTGGCCGGGCCCCACGTCTTCGGTCCGCCCAAGGATCGTGACGCGGCGCTGGCCGTGCTGCGCGCCGCCGCCGAGTCCGGCGTCAACCATATCGACACCAGCGATTTCTATGGGCCCCATATCACCAACCAGTTGATCCGCGAGGCGCTGCACCCCTACCCCAAAGATCTTGTCATCGTGACCAAGGTCGGCGCCCTGCGGGGCCCCGACGCCTCCTGGAATCCAGCCCTCTCCCGCGAACAGCTGACCCAGGCGGTGCACGACAACCTGCGCAACCTGGGTCTGGACGTGCTGGAGGTGGTGAATTTCCGCGCCATGTTCGACGTTGGAAGTCCCGCCGAGGGATCCATCGAAGCACCCCTGACGGTGCTGGCCGAGTTGCAGGCCCAGGGGTTGATCCGCCATATCGGGCTCAGCAACGTGACGGCGACGCAGGTCGCGGAGGGCCGGCGCATCTGCCGTATCGCCTGCGTGCAGAACCTTTACAACCTGGTCCATCGCGCCGACGACGCCCTGATCGACGACCTGGCCCGTGACGGCACCGCCTACGTACCTTTCTTCCCCCTGGGCGGCTTCAGCCCGCTGCAGTCGTCCGCCCTGTCCGACGTGGCGGCCCGCCTGGGCGCCACACCGATGCAGGTGGCCCTGGCCTGGCTGCTGCGCCGCTCGTCCAACATCCTGCTGATCCCCGGCACCTCGTCCGTCGCCCACCTGCGGCAGAACCTGGCCGCGGCCGAGCTGCAACTGACGGACGAGGTGATGGCCGAGTTGGACGCCATCGCCGCCCCGTCCGCCTCCCACTAAACGCGGCGACTGGCCGACCGATGCCCCCGCGCCTATGTTTGTGCCGGACTGTCGGCACGGGGGCGAGGCTATGAAACGTGTGCTTGCCGCAAGTGGATTCCTGGGTTTGGCCCTGCTGGCGGCATCCCTGCCGGCCGCGGCTCGGGTGCACATCGGCTACACCACCCAGGGCCAATGCGATGGCTTCCCCGCGGTGAACCTGAAGACGGCGCCGGGCCTCTGCGTGGGTCTGGTCGCCAGCCAGCTGGGCTTCACCCGCGGCGTGGCGGTGCTGGGCACCGACGTCTATATCGTCGACCTGGGTGGCGGCTGGCGTCACAACCATGGCCGCCTGCTGCGCCTGAAGGATGGCGGCCGGGCGGCGCCCGAAGTGCTGCTGACCGGCCTGGATGAGCCCCATGCGCTGGTGCCGGCCCCGGGCGGGCGCCTGTACATGAGCGTGCTGGGCCGCATCGTCAGCCTGGATCCCAACGCCGCCGACGTGGCGGGCAGCCTGCGCGACGTGGTCACGGGCCTGCCCAAGGAAGGGCTGCATCCCCTGGCAGCGTTGGCGGTGGCGCCGGATGGGTCGCTGTTCGTCAACGTGGGCTCCGGCACCGACCATTGCGAAACCCCGGGTGGGAAGAAGGGTGAGAATGCCCCGCCCAAGGCCGATGTCCCCTGCCCTGAAACCGTGGGCGCCACGCCCCGGGGCGTCATCCTGCATGTGACGCCCGGTGCATCGCCCGTGAGCGTCGCCGGTATGCAGCCTTATGCCCGGGGCCTGCGCAATGCCGTGGCGCTGGCGGTGCTGACGGGCAACCAGGTGGTGACCGCCACCAACGCCCGCGACAACATTTCCGACGCCGACCCGGCCCTGGCGGACGAGGATGCGCCGCACGACCTTTACCTGACTCTGAAGCAGGGCGCCGATTACGGCTGGCCCTACTGCTATGACCAGGGCGTGCCCAGCCCGGAATATCGCAGCCATTACAAGGATGTGGACTGCAAGGCCAAGCAGGAGCCCACCCTGCTGCTGCCGCCCCATGCGGCACCCTTGAGTCTGTTGCCTTATGCCGACGGCCCGCTGCCCGGTCTGGCCGGCACGCTGCTGATCACCCTGCACGGCTATCGCGATACTGGCCACCGCGTGGTGGCCCTGCCCGTGGATGCCCAGGGCCGCCCCGCCGGACCGGTCAAAGATGTGGTTTCCGGCTGGGACGCCGTCACCGGCGACCACCCCCAGGGGACGCCCGTGTCCCTGGCGCGCCTGCCCGACGGCAGCGTGCTGGTGACGGAGGATCACAACGGCACCCTCCTGCGCCTGGCGAAAGGAAGCAAGACGCCGTGATGACCTTCGCCCGCGACGGTGCCGAACGGCACTCCGCCGTGCTGGCGCCGGAAGATCTGGACCGCCTGGCCGCGACGTTGGCGCCTAGACCGTCCAGTCTTCCAGCGTCAATCCGGGTATGTCGTTGAAATCAGCTTGGTTGTTGGTCACCAGTATGGCGCCGACACTAAGGGCGTGGGCCGCGATCATTCGGTCGTAGTCGCGTCCTTTGACCCAGCCGCACAGGGCGATGATGCGGCCATAGGCTTCCGCAGCTGCGGCATCGAAGGGCAATACTGGAATATGAGGCAGAAGGACGTTCAGGCGGGCCAGGCGCAGGCCGGTATGGGCCGGATCTTTATAAAGGCCCCGTTGCAGCTCTGCGAGGCTAAGTGCTGAAAGCAGGATGCCGCCGTCATGCTCCGCCAACCGGTTCAACACCGTTTCCCCGCCATCCCGTGCATGGATCGCGATATTGGTATCTATCATATAAGCCAACGACTTAATCCCGCTCAGGCAGCTCAGGAGCCTCCCGCACCTCGATTGCGGGTGGCTTGGGCATGGCCTGCAGCATGGCGACGGCTTCTTTCAGATTTTGCCGCGCCGGGAAGATGGTAATGACGTCGCCGACGCGCGTGATGTGCAACTCCATCCCTAGATCCGGATAGGCCATTTCGGCTGGAATGCGGACGGCTTGGCTGTTGCCGGATTTGAAGATACGGGTGATGGCCATGGGCTTTCGTCCCGAGCGGATCTGAAGCGGAGCAGAAAGTCTGATCCTCGGTATATAGTGTGTCAATCCGCGTATATACATTGCGGCCCAGGCTAGGACGCGACCCCAGGCGACGGTGCTTCGGTTATCCTTTTCCCATACCGAACCCGACCGGAACGATGCCCATGGCCGCGTACAGCTATCGTGATGACCCCTCGGTGCCGGCGTTTCCGGATGACAGGCCCATCATCATTTTCGACGGCCATTGCGTCCTCTGCTCCGGCTTCGCCCAGTTCGTCATGCGCCATGATCGGGGCGGGCGCCTTCGCCTGATGGCGGCACAGACGCCGGTGGGCGCGGCCCTGTACCGGCACTACGGCCTGGATCCGGTGGATTATCAGACCAACCTGGTGCTGGAGGACGGCCTGGTGCGGGTGAAGTCCGACAGCTCCATCCGTGTGTTCGAGCTCCTGGGATTTCCCTGGTCGCTGATGGCGGCCGGCCGGCTGCTGCCCCGGCGCCTGCGGGACGCGCTGTATGCGATCGTCGCCCGTAACCGCTTGCGCTGGTTCGGCAAACGGGAGGTCTGCTACCTTCCCACCCCGGAACAGCGGGACCGGTTCATCCTCTGATAGGGGACGGGCCTCTGACAGGGGACTGGATCGTCGGGGGGAATGGGGATGCGCGTCCTGGTCATCGGGGCCTATGGGCTGATCGGCGGTTATGTGGTGGCGCGGCTGCTGGCCGAGGGGCACGCCGTCACCGGCGTTGGCCGTGATGTCGCGACGGCGGCGCGATCGCTGCCTCAGGTGCGCTGGGCCCGCCTCGACATGGCCACGGCGGCGGTTGAAGACTGGCGCCCCCTGCTGGCGGATGTCCAGGCGGTGGTGAACTGCGCCGGCGCCTTGCAGGACGGCCCGCGCGACGACCTGGCGGCGGTGCACCGCGATGGGGTTGCCCGCCTGGCGGCGGCGTGCGTACAGGCCGGCGTACGGCGCCTGGTCCACATTTCCGCCGCGGGGGTCGCCGCCGATCGCGGCCTGGGCGCCCAGGGCAACCGCTTCAACGACACCAAGCTGGCAACCGAGACGCTGCTGCGCGCCAGCGGTCTGGATTGGATCATCCTGCGGCCCGGCCTGGTCCTGGCGCCGGCGGCCTATGGCGGCAGCGCCCTGCTGCGCGGCCTGGCCGCCCTTCCCGGCGTGCTGCCCGTGGTCCATGCCGGTGCCACCGTGCAGGTGGTGGCCGCGACCGACGTGGCCTTGGCGGTGGCCAAGGCGGTGCTGCCCGATGCGGCGCCGGGCCGCTCCATCGATCTGGTGCATGACGAGGCCGTGACCCTGGCCGATGTGGTGCTCTCCCTGCGGTGCTGGCTGGGCCTGCCGCCTGCCCCCCTGTGGCATGTGCCAGCGGGCATCGCCCGGTTGGCCGCCAGGGGGGCGGACGCCCTGGCCTGGGCCGGTTGGCGCAGCCCCTTGCGCACCGCCACGCTGGACCAGCTGCGCGGCGGCATTGCCGGCGACGGCCGGGCGATGGAACGCGAATTGGCGATCAGGCCCCTGTCGCTGCTGGACATGTTGGCGGCCTACCCGGCCGGCGTGCAGGAGCGCTGGTTCGCCAAAAGTTATTTCTTGAAGCCAGCGATGCTGGCAATGCTGGCGCTCTTTTGGACTCTTTCGGGCGTGGTCGGCTTCTGCCGCGTGCCGGAGGCCACCGCCGTTCTGACAATGGCGGGCATGGCGCAGATGCCGGCTACATTGTTCGTGCTGCTGGGTTCGGCCATCGACTTGGCCTTAGGCGTGGGCGTCGTCTTCCGGCGGTGGGCCAAGGGGGCCCTTCTGGGCATGGTCGCGGTGTCGGGCGCGTACATGCTGGGCGGCACGGTGTGGCGGCCGGATCTGTGGCTGGACCCCATGGGGCCCTTTCTCAAGACCCCGCCGGCGGCGATGCTGGCGCTGGCCGCCCTGAGCCTGCTGGACGAACGCTGATGGATCTCTACACCCTGGTGAAGGTGGCCCACATCATCGGCGCCGCCGTGCTGTTCGGCACCGGTGCCGGCATCGCCTTCTTCATGCTGATGGCCCACCGTACGCGCGACCCCACCCTGGTCGCCCACACCGCCCAAATCGTGGTGGTGGCCGACACGATCTTCACGGCATCCGCCGTGGTGGCGCAGCCGCTGACCGGCGGCACGCTGGCCCATCTGGCCGGATTCCCGATGTTCAGCGGCTGGATCGGGCTCAGCCTGATCCTGTACGGCGTCACCGGCGCCTTCTGGCTGCCGGTGGTGTGGATACAGATCCGCCTGCGCGACCTGGCGCGGGCGGCGGCGCGCGCGGGTCGGCCCTTGCCGCCCGCCTATTTCCGCCTGTTCCGGGTCTGGTTCGTCTTCGGCTTTCCCGCCTTTTTCGCCATGCTGGGCATCATCTGGCTGATGGTCGCCAAGCCCACTTTCTGACCCCGCCCAAAGGACTCCTTTATGATCGCCCAGCTGATCCGCCTGGAAGTCGCCCCGGAATTGCGGGAGCAGGCGCTGGCCCTGCAGCAGGTCAATGTCGAGCAGACGCGGCTGGAGCCGGGCTGCCGCCGCTTCGACTTCGCGGCGGCCAAGGACGAACCCGGCGTTTACTATGTATGGGAGGTGTTCGACGATCAGGCCGCCCTGGCCGCCCACTACGCCGGCGCCTATTTCCAGGCTTGGCGCACCTGGATGCTGGCCCAGCCGGAAGGTAAGGTCGTCCGCACCCGCTTCCCCATCGATCCGCTTTGGCTCTGAGGCTCTACTCCCCCGTCCAGCCGCAGCGTTTCAGCGCCGCGCGCAGGTGGGCGGGTACCGGGGCCTCGGCACCCACCGGGTCGCGGCTGGGGTAAAGCGGCAGCAGGATGCCGCGGGAATGCAGATGCAGCGGCTGGCCGGCGGGTCCGCCATAGGCCGGGTCGCCCAGCAAGGGGCAGCCGACATGGGCCATGTGCACGCGGATCTGATGGGTGCGGCCGGTGCGGGGGTATAGCTCAACCCAGGTGATGGGGCCGTCCGGCGTCTCCGCCCGGCCGCGCACCCGATAATCGGTGACGCTGGCCTGGCTCTCGGGCGTGCCGTCGGGTACCACCTCCATCTTCCAGCCGTTCTTGTTGGTGCGCTTGAACAGGCTGGCCTCGATATGGCCCTCCTCCGCCGGCGGCGACCCCGCCACCACCGCCCAATAGGTCTTGGACACACGCCCTTCCTGGAACAGCTTGCCCAGCTTGCGCAGCGCCTTGGGATGGCGGCCCAGGATCAGGCAGCCACTGGTGTCGCGATCCAGGCGATGGGCCAGGGTGGGTGCCCGCGGCAGGCCGAAGCGCAGGGCGTCGAAATGGCGTTCCAGGTTGTCGCCGCCGCCGGGGCCGGCGTGTACGGGCAGGCCGGCCGGCTTGTCGATGATCAGCATCAGCGCGTCGCGGTACAGCACGCGGGCCTGGATGTCTTCTGGCTTCATGGCGATGGGGTCCTTCAAGGCGCGCGCTGCGCGCCCCCAGGCCTTACCCCGTCAGGACCCGCCAATCAAGGTCAGGGGTCGCGCGCCGGGCCCGCCGCCACCTGCTGCACCATGGCGCGGCCGGCACCCAGGGGGACAGGACCCAGCGGAGAAACCGTGGCGCCCAGCATGCTGCCCAGGACCGGGGCGGCGGCCGGCTGGCGGTTCAGGCCGTGGTGGATGGCGATGTCCAGCACCCAGCTGAGATAGGTGTCGATCATGCCGCCGACATGGAAGGCCGGGCAGCCGGTGAACAGTCGGTCGTGGCCGGTGGTCATGGGAGTGATGCCGTCCAGCCGCAGGTCCAGGCGCCGGTCCGCCCCCTCGCCCACCAGGCGGAAGGGCGAACCCTCATGCGTGGTGGGGTTCACGGCGGAGTCGCCATGGGGATGCAGGTGGGCCGCCTCCAGGAAGGTGACGATCATGCCCAGGCTGCCCGAGGCCAGGGTGGCGATTTCCTTGCGCGAGCGCCACAGCATGGCGCGCCATTCCGCCGGCGGCAGGTCCACACCCAGGTAATAGGCGGCCTCCACCAGGCTCCAGCACACATGCAGGGCGGTGTTGCTGCCGGTCTTGGCGATGCTCAGCACCGAATGGTCGGCCCGCTTGTACAGTGCCGATCCGGCGAAGAAGCGGCGGGCGGCGCGGGCCATGCGGCCGAAGGGACAGGCGATGGGGGCCTCGGGCGCGCCACGCGCGTCCAGATCGGCGATCCAATCGTCCAGTTCCTTGTTCAGGCCTAGGCAACCCGCGGTGCGCAGCAGGCCGAAACGATGATGCGCGCTCATCCATGTCGGCAGCGCGGCGAAGGGGCCGGCACCGGTGTCCTTCATCCGCTCCATGGCGCGGGCCAGGGGACGGCGGAAGTCACGGAACAGGAAGACCAAGTGCATGTTGCCCTTCAGCCGGTCGACATTGTCGCTGCTGAGCGGCAGGTTGGCATGGGCGCGGGCCAGGTAGGCATCCAACGCGTCCGGGTCGCCGGCCATGTCCATCATCTCCAGCACCGGCGTCACCGCCAGCCGCTGAATGCCGGCGGCGGCGTGCGCCTCCTGATACGCCCGGGCGAAGGAGCCGGTGTGCGCCTCCGTCTCCAGCCCAAGGCCGCTGGACACGGGGTCGGTCGAGTTCAGGCCGGAAACAACGCCACCATCCATGATGCAGGCACCCCGCAAATGAAGCCGGGGTGTCCTAAGCACGGGATGGGCCACGCATCGATCGCAGCAAAATCAATGCATTAATGCGTCATGGGCAAATTTGATGAGAGCTGATTCTGGTAAATCCTGCCGGCTTCCTTGCGAAAAGCAGGCAGGAATTGCCAAATTCATGATCGCACTGACAGCAGCGCCGTCACGCATATTGCATCAGGGCGCCGATGCCCCCTTGGCAGGCTCGAGCGTCATGCGCCAGCGGGTCGCACCCGGCAGAAGCGGTGTCGCGCGGCCCTGCACCCAGTCCTCATGCCCCTTGTTGTAATAGGGGGAACGGGGGTGGCCGCTCTGGCCCGTGGGCATGTGGAACAGGCCGGTGTCCTCATGCCCCGGCGACACCACCAGGCGTTCAGAGGCGCCGAAGCTGGGGGCGGTCACGCGCGGCTGGTACAGGTCGCCGGCCACCGGCTCCCCCGGCGGGTCGAGATAGGGGCTGAGCAGCGGCTGGATGTTCGAGATGGGATGGTGGATGGCAAGGCGGTTGCGGTCGCCCCAGGTGAAATGGGCGATGTCGCCGCCGTTCTGCGTGATGCGCTCGCGCACGTCTTTCAACGCGGCATCGATCAGGGCGTCCCAGCTCTTGTAGCCCGGGGGCACCAGGCCGGCGGGCCGGGCGGTCAGCAGGCGGCGCGCCGGCCCTTCGGCCTGGTGGCTGATCAGATCGTTGGCGTGATCGCCGGCGGGCCCCGCCAGCGGGGCGGTGTAGGCCTGGTACAGCCGGTCGACCAGAGCGCTACGGAAGGTGCGCACCAGGCGGTAGCCGACGGACGGGATGGCGGCGCGGCCGCCCCAGCTTTCCACCGGCGCCACCAGGTTGGCCAGCGCCTGGTCGCTCGCCCGTTCGCCCAGGGCCTGCAACATCAGGCGCTGCCAGAAATCCAGCATGGGTGCGCGGTCATCCAGCTGGATGGCCAGCAGGTCCTTTTCTGTGAAGGCGTCCTTGGCCAGCAGATCGTCGCGGATCTGGCCGGCGCGGCCGCCCAGGGCGTAGTCGCCGAAGCCCAGCTTGGCCAGCGCGTCGCCGCCCACCACCCGGGTGTTGGCCGTCCACAGGCGGCCATTCTGGGGATTGGCGATGACCGGCACCTCCGCCGGGGACAGATAGCCGTTCCAGCCGGCCTTGCCGTCGGCCCAGCTGGTCGGCAGGGTGCCGTCGTGGCCGAAGCGGCGGGGCACCAGGCCCACCACGGTCCAGGCCAGGTTGCCCTTGGTGTCGACCACCATCATGTTCTCGTTGGGAATGGGCAGGCGGTGGGCGATGGCCACCGCCTCCTCCACCGAGCCCGCCTGCTCCAGGGCGGCGCCCGCGGTCATCACCTCCGCCCCAACGTCATGCGCCACCCAGCGATAGGCCAGCTTGCGCCCCTGCGCGTCGGTGCCGATCACCGGGCCCCAGTCGCTGTCCTCGATGGTGATGCTGGGGCAGGTCGGTGCGGGGCACAGCACCTGCCGGTGCTTTTCCAGGGTCTTGGGGCCGTCCGGCGTCTTATAGCGATCGGGATCGCCGTCCACCGGTTCCAGGATGACCACGTCGCCGGTGTCGACATAGGCGTCGGTGTAGCCCCAGGCCACGTGCCTGTTGCTGCCCACCACCAGCAGCGGGTTGCCCGGCAGGGTGACGCCGACCAGATCCAGAGTGGGCGTGTCCGACCCGGCGGGCTTCACCACCATCCGGGCGCGGTACCAGGTGTTGGGCGTCCGCAGGCCCAGATGCATGTCGTTGGCCACCATGGCGGCGCCGGTGCCGGTCAGGGCGCCGCTGACCGCCCAGTTGTTGCTGCCGCGGATAGCCTCGCTGTCAGGGGCCTCGTTGTCGGGGGCCCCGTCCTGCCGCGGCACTGCCTGGCCCATCTTGATGGCGGGGGTGTAGCTGGCCGGCATGGGCGGCTCGGGCAGGGTGCTGCCGTCCAGCGGTGCGTCCAGTTCCGTTCCCTTGGGATACAGGAAGTTGGCCATGAGGGGGCCCAGCTGGTCCATGGCCAGCTCCAGGCGGCGCTCATCCCATCCATCGGAGGACTGCAGGTCGAAATACATGGCGTCCACCACCAGCAGCGTGTCCTCCAGGCTCCAAGGCTGGGGGTGCTGGCGCAGCAGCGCGTACTCGAAGGGGGCGGCCTTCAGGCCATCCAGCCCGGCGTTCACGCCGGCGGTGTAGGCCGCCAGCATGGCGCGCTGCTCGGGACTGGAGCGTTCCACGGCGGCATGGGCGCGGTCGCGGAACCGGTGCACGCGGCGCGGCGTGTCGAACTTGGCGGCCAGCGGGCCGAAGAGGCTCGACAATTCGCCAGCGGCGCTGCGGCGCATTAAATCCATCTGGAAATAGCGCTCCTGGGCGTGCAGGAAGCCCAGGCCGTACATCAGGCTGACGCGGTCGGGGCCCGTCAGGGTGGGCACGCCCTTCTCATCCCGCTCCACCGTCACCGGGCCGCTCAGGCCGGGGATGGTGGCGGTGCCCTCCAGCTGCGGCAGGCTGGCGTTCAGGCTCCATGCCACCCAGCCGCCCAGCCCCGCGACCCCGACCACCACCACGCCAGCGATGCCGCCCAGCCATGCCAGAACCCGGCGCCCGGTGCGGCGGTCGGTCTTCGCTTCCATTCCTGTCCCCATGCCTCAGGCCCTGTTCTCGATGCAGGGCCGCTGAGGCCCGCCGCACTGGCGGCGGGGCATTCTCGTCCAATGTGTCCGCCGATGGCAACAAGTCCAACGGCGTCGCGGGTTTACAGCGGCTCCCCCCGCACCAGGCGCGGCAGCTCGCCGACGATGCCCATGGCGTGGCGCATGAACAGCTTCTTCAGCGGCATCAGGGGGGCGGAGTTGACGGCCGCCAGGCCCAGGCCGCGCGCCACCTTCAAGGGGGCGATGTCGTTGGAGAACAGGCGGGTCAGGCCGTCGGTCACGCCCAGCAGGCTGACATTGTCGAAGCGGCGCCAGCGCTGGTAGCGCTCCAGCGTGGCCGCACCGCCGACGTCCAGGCCCAGGCGCCAGGCATCGACGATCACTTCCGCCAGGGCTGCCAGGTCGCGCAGGCCCATATTCAGGCCCTGCCCGGCGATGGGGTGCATGGCATGGATGGTCTCGCTGATCAGCGCCAGGCGGCGATCGATATAGCGCTGGGCGTGCTGCCACGACAGGGGGAAGCTGTATCGCCCGCCGATGGGCCGCACCGCCCCCAGCCAGTCGCCGATGCGGGCCTGCAGCTCGGCGGTGAAGGCCGCCTCGTCCAGGCCCATGTAGTGGGGCACGGCCGCGCTCTTGTCCGACCACACGATGGAGGTGCGGTTGCCGGTCAGGGGCAGCATGGCGAACGGCCCGCTGGGCAGGAACATCTCCACCGCCACGCCGTGGTGCGGGAACTCATGCTCCACCGTCACGGCGATGGCCGTCTGGTCATAGCTGCCGCCGACCAGGGCGATGCCGGCGTCCTTGCGGCACAGACTGCCCCGCCCGTCGGCGCCGACCACCAGGCGAGCGCGCACGCGGCGGCCGTCCGCCAGGGTGATGGTGGCCATGGCGGCGCCCCCCTTGGCGTCACCACGGTCCAGGGCCGTCACCTCCACCGGCGCCAGGTGGGTGACGGACGGCAGCTCCGCCAGGCGAGCGAACTGCGCCCGGCGCAGCACGATGTTCTCGACGATGTAGCCGAAGGGCTGATCGCCCACCTCGCGGTGGTCGTAATGCAGGAAGGTCGGCCGGTTCTGGTCGGTGACGCGGATGTCCAGGATGGGCCCAGCGTCACCGTTCAGGTGGGCCCACACCCCCGCCCCCTCCAGGATCTTCTTGCTGCCGTGGGAAATGGCGGTGGTGCGGCCGTCGAAGGTGGCACCCAGCTGGTGGGCCGGGCTGTCGCGGTCAATGCACAGGGTGCGTACGCCGGCCGTGCCCAGCGCCGCCGCCAGCGACAGGCCGGCCAGGCCGCCGCCCACGATGGCGACGTCAGCGATCAGATCGGTATCGGCGGTGGGCGCGGGCGCTTCGGTGGACATCGGCGATGCCTCGGGGGCAGAGGGTAGGGGCAAGGGATAGGGGAACGCGGGAACCAGGGCGCAGCATCGCGAGCCCACCGGCGCTTGTCCAGTGCCACGCTCATGCCTGTTAACCAGGCCTGGATTGCCTATAATTTATGCAATTGCTCCCACTTTGTGGGCGGCGAACCGTATTTGGCATCATCCTTTGGCAGGTTGTGCGTCAAAAAGCGGCGGTGGTACGGCGGATTACCGCCCCGCCGCCTTCTACGCTCACCCCCTTTCGGGTTAGACGCGACAATCTTGTGAATACGGCACGCTTCTTGAAGAACCGGGCGCCCAACAGGGCCCGCCGACCGGCGCCGCCTATCCTACACGGGGTTCTCCGGAGCCCCGGCCTTCGAGGACTACCGATGAAGCTCGTGGTGGCGGTGTTGAAACCGTTCAAGCTGGATGAAGTGCGTGAGGCCTTGGCGGATATGGGGCATCTGGGCGTGACGGTCAGCGAGGTGCGGGGCTGTGGCCGGCAGCAGGGCCGGACAGAGATCTACCGGGGGGCGGAATACGCCATGAACTTCCTGCCCAAGGTGAAGATCGAGGTGGCGGTGCCCGACGACCAGATGGAAAGCGTGGTGGAGGCGATACAGGCCACGGCCAACACCGGCCGCATCGGCGACGGCAAGATCTTCGTCATGACCATCGCCGACGCGGTGCGCATCCGCACGGGCGAGCGGGGTCAGCCCGCCTTATGAATATGCCGTGACGCCCCTGGGACGCCCTGGTCCGCTTTTCATCGAGTTTCTAAGCATTTAGGGGCAAATCCACGGATTCTAAGGCGCTTTCCGGGCCGGGGTCGGGGACGCCGAAACGCTGTGGGCCTTGTGGGGGCGGGGCCCGGCGGCTAATATCGGGCCATCTTCCCGATATGTCCGGACACGATTTTTCCCATGGAACTGGCGGCCGACCCCCGGCTTTCCGTCACGACGCACCCGGTTGTTGGGGGCCCGACCGTGGGGCCGTCCCTGAACGCCCGCCTGGGCGGGCTGTCGGACTATCCCTTCACCCGGCTGGCCGCGCTGCTGGTTGACGTGACGCCGCGCAGCAACACCACCCCGCTGATGCTGTCCATCGGCGAGCCGCAGCACGAACCGCCGGCCCTGCTGGCGCAGGCGCTGGCCGCGGCCCCCCTGGCCGACTGGGGCAAATATCCGCCCACCATCGGCACGGCCCCCTTCCGCGCCGCCGTGCACGGCTGGCTCTGCCGCCGCTATGGCCTGCCGGCCAGCTTCGTGGACGTGGATAAGGGCATTTTGCCCGCCACGGGCACGCGTGAGGCGTTGTTCCAGGTGGCCTTGCTGGCCACGCCGCAGCGGAAAGACGGTCGCCAGCCCGCGGTGCTGATCCCCAACCCCTTCTACGCCGTGTACGAGGGGGCCGCCGCGCTGGCGGGGGCGGAGCCGGTATTCATGCCCGCCACCCGTGAAACCGGCTTCCTGCCCGACCTGGACGCGCTGTCGCCCGACCTGCTGGCCCGCACGGCGCTGATGTATCTGTGCACGCCCAGCAACCCGCAAGGGGCGGTGGCGGATTTGGCGTACCTGAAGAAGGCCATCACCCTGGCCCGCGCCTACGGCTTCGTCCTGGCGCTGGACGAATGCTATGCTGAGATCTGGGACAAGGCCCCGCCCCCCGGCGGGTTCGAGGCGGCATTGGCCCTGGAAAACGATGGGGCCGGCCAGGGGCAAGCGGGCCAGGGAACTGCCAACCTGCTGGTGTTCAACTCCCTGTCCAAGCGGTCCAGCGCCGCCGGCCTGCGGTCCGGCTTCATCGCCGGCGATCCCGCCCTGATCCAGGCCTTCACCCGCCTGCGCAGCTATGCCCTGGCCGGCAACGCCCTGCCGGCGCTGGCCGCCGCCGCCGCGCTGTGGGGCGATGACGCACACGTGGAGGAGAACCGGCGCCTCTACCGCCAGAAGATCGACGCGGCGGAGGCGGCGCTGAAGGGCCGTTATGGCTTCTATCGCCCGGCTGGCGGCTTCTTCCTTTGGCTGGAGGTGGGCGACGGCGAAGCCGCGACCCGAAAGCTGTGGGGGGAGGCTGGCGTGCGGGTGCTGCCCGGTGCCTACTTCACCCGCTCCGAACCGGACGGCAGCAACGCTGGCCGGCCCTTCATCCGCGTGGCCCTGGTGCACGACACTGAAACGGTGGCCCGCGCCTGTGAGACGATAGCCCGGGTGCTGGGATGACCAGCACCGGGCGCACCCGGTTTTCGGCCTGACATAAAGTTGCCTGATACCGTGTTTACTCCCTGGAACCGCCCTGCGCCCGAAGGGGCAACGGCACCGATTCCGACATTTGACCCACGCCCGTAAGTTTTCAGGAACGAGCGACGGCCCATGACGACCCGCCTTGCCACCACCCCCGGTTCCCGGGGCAACCGCGATCCCCTGTCCTCCGGCCCCGCGCCCACCGGCCCGGGCAAGCGCCGGCGGGGCAGCCTTTTGCCCGAGGGCGCCTCGCAGTTCCTGATGCGCCGCGCCACCGAGGTGGGCGGCCTGTGCGTGGTGCTGCTGGCCCTGGCGCTGGCCGCCATCCTGTTCAGCTACGACCCCAACGACCCCTCCTGGAACACGGCCGGCCCCCACACCGCCGTGCACAACGTGGCGGGGGCGTTCGGCTCCTATACCGCCGACGTGCTGGTGCAGTCCTTTGGCCTGGCTGCTTATCTGCTGGCGGTCATCATCGCCGGTTGGGGCGTGCGCATCCTGCGCCATGATCCGCCCAGCTTTTGGGCCGGACGCATCGCCGCCGGCCTGTTCGCCATCACCCTGGCGGGCGTCTCGCTGGGCGGTATCTCGGCGCCCTTCGGCGGTGGCGCCGGCGGCAACGCCGGCCGCGTCATCGTCACGCTGGTCGGCCGTTTCATCGCCAGCCACCTGGGGTGGAGCAGCCCGGTGGTGCTGGGCCTGGTCATGGCGGTCGCCACCGTGGCGCTGATCGTCATGGCCCTGGGCGTGCCCTTCTACCAGGCCTTCGCCGCCGTGGGCGCCACCTACGGCTTCCTGCGCCGGGCCGGCCAGTGGCGGCCCGCCCTGAAGCCCAAGCCCGCCTCCGTCCGCCGTGGGCCCGAACCGGCCTATGAGCCGGAAGACGAGGCGTATGAGGAGTATGCCGAGGAAACGGCCGCCCCCGCCGGCGGCCTGGCCGGGCGCCTGCGCGCCGCCGCCGGTTCCGCGCTGGAGGGCGGCATCGGCAGCCTCAGCGGCATCGCCGGGGGTCTCAAGGGTGGCCTGGCCGACACGCTTAGGGGCCTGTCGGCGCCCAAGCGGGCTGCGTCGGCGCCCCGCCGGGAACCCGGCTTCGGCGACGGCACGCGCCGCGAACCCAGCCTGTCCATCCCGCCGCTGGATCGTCCCGCCGACCGCGAACCGCCGCGCGATGGCGAATTGGCCGTGGAGGGCGAGGCCGCCCCCCGCCGGCCCTTGGCCACCGTGGTGCCGCCCAAGGCCAAGCCGGTGGAGATCGCGCGCAAGGCGCCGTCGCCGGTGCAGTCCAGCCTGGACCTGGAACCCGACGGGCCCAGCGAATACGAATTGCCGCCGGTGGACCTGCTGCAGTTGCCCGACCTGTCGGTGCGCAGCCCGGGCGTGAACGAGGAAGGCCTGCGCCAGAACGCCCAGCTGCTGGAGGGCGTGCTGGACGATTTCGGCGTGAAGGGTGAGATCGGCAAGGTCCACCCCGGCCCCGTCGTCACCCTCTATGAACTGGAACCGGCGCCGGGCACCAAATCGTCCCGCGTCATCGGCCTGGCCGACGACATCGCCCGGTCCATGAGCGCCGTGTCCGTCCGCGTGGCGGTCGTGCCGGGCCGCAACGTCATCGGCGTGGAACTGCCCAACGCCAAGCGGGAAACCGTCTACCTGCGCGAACTGCTGGAGGCCGATACCTACGACCGCAGCCAGCACAAGCTGGCCCTGGTGCTGGGCAAGGATATCGGCGGCCAGCCGGTCATCGCCGACCTGGCCCGCATGCCCCACCTGCTGGTGGCCGGCACCACCGGCTCGGGCAAGTCGGTGGCCATCAACACCATGATCCTGTCGCTGCTCTACCGGCTGCCGCCGGAGAAATGCCGCTTCATCATGGTGGATCCCAAGATGCTGGAACTGTCCATCTACGAGGGCATTCCCCACCTGCTGGCACCGGTGGTGACCGACCCGAAGAAGGCGGTGGTGGCCCTGAAGTGGACGGTGCGGGAGATGGAGGACCGCTACCGCGCCATGTCCAAGCTGGGCGTGCGCAACATCGACGGCTACAACATGCGCCTGCGCGAGGCGCGCCAGAATGGCGAGACGCTGACCCGCCGCATCCAGACGGGCTTTGACCCCGACACCGGCAAGCCGGTGTTCGAGGACCAGCCCGTCGACCTGACGGAACTGCCCTATATCGTCGTCATCGTGGACGAGATGGCGGACCTGATGCTGGTGGCCGGCAAGGACATCGAGGCCGCCATCCAGCGGCTGGCCCAGATGGCCCGTGCCGCCGGCATCCACATCATCATGGCGACGCAGCGCCCCTCGGTAGACGTGATCACCGGCACCATCAAGGCCAACTTCCCCACCCGCATCAGCTTCCAGGTGACCTCCAAGATCGACAGCCGCACCATCCTGGGCGAACAGGGTGCCGAACAGCTGCTGGGCCAGGGCGACATGCTCTACATGGCCGGCGGCGGCCGCATCACCCGCGTCCATGGCCCCTTCGTCCGCGACCAGGAGGTGGAGGACGTGGTGAAGTTCCTGAAGGCCCAGGGCGAGCCCAACTATGTCGACGCGGTGACGGAGGAAGACGACGCCAGCCCCTTCGATGAGGATGGCGGTTCGGGTGGCGGTGCCGGGGGCGGCAACGCCAGCTCCGGCGACGACCTTTACGACCAAGCGGTGGCCGTGGTCTGCCGCGAGGGCAAGGCCAGCACCAGCTTCATCCAGCGTCACCTGCGCATCGGCTACAACAGCGCCGCCCGCCTGATCGAGCGTATGGAGCAGGAAGGCGTGGTCAGTCGCGCCAACCACGTCGGCAAGCGCGAGGTGCTGGCGCGCAACATCGACGACCATGAGCGTGTGAACTAAGGTGGCGGCTGGGGGTGTACGCGCGGCGTACGCCCCCTCCCCTCTTCCGGTCGATTTTTCAACACATTGTTATCGCCACCAAAATTCCGCCTTAAAGCGCGGTCTATCCTGAAGGCACCATGATCCGCCGCACCGCCCTCGCCGCTCTCATCGCGCTCGCCTCCGTCGCTCCCCTGGCCCTTCCCGGGATCGCCGCCGCCAAGCCGCCCACCCAGTTCACCGACGAGGACAAGGCCAAGCTGACGCAGGTGGAGACCTACCTGAACGGCATCCAGACGCTGAAGTCGCACTTCCAGCAGGTGAACCCCGACGGCAGCCTGGTGCGCGGCACCTTCCAGCTGAAGCGGCCGGGCAAGATGCGGATCGACTATGACCCGCCCAACAAGAACTTCATCGTCGCCGATGGCCATTTCGTCTATTTCTGGGACGCCGAGTCCAAGGAACAGTCCAACGCCCCCATCGGCAGCACCATGGCGGACTTCATCCTGCGGCCCGACCTGCACCTGTCCGGCGACGTCACCGTCACCTCCATGGACGACAGCGCCGGTGTGCTGGAGGTGACGCTGGTCCAGACCAAGGATCCCGGCCTGGGCCGCCTGACCCTGATGTTCCAGGAACAGCCCTTCGGCCTGAAGAAGTGGCGGGTGCTGGATGCCCAGGGGACCACCACCGAGGTGGCGCTGCTGGATCCGCAGACGGGCGTCAGCCTGGATGACAACCAGTTCTATTTCCGCGATCCCAGCCGCCGCAAGGAGCGCGACTGATCCCTTGCCGGCGGCCCATTCCAAGGAGGGCTTAGCGATGACCCGTTTGCCTGTTGTTGGCGTATCCGCCGACTACCGCACCCTGGGCCGCCATCCTTTCCATGTGGTGGGCGACAAGTATGTGCGCGCCGTGTCGGATGGCGCCCACGCCCTGGCGGTGCTGCTGCCCGCCCTGGGTGACCGGTACAACGCGGCGGAGGTCGTGTCCCGTCTCGACGGCCTGTTGTTCACCGGCAGCCCCAGCAATGTGCACCCCGATCGCTACCAGGGCCCGCTGTCGGAACCCGGCACCCTGCATGACCTGGCGCGCGACGCCACCACCCTGCCCCTATACCGCGCGGCGCTGGACGCCGACCTGCCGCTGTTCGCCATCTGCCGCGGCCTGCAGGAACTGAACGTGGCCCTGGGCGGCACCCTGCACCAGAAGGTGCAGGATGTGCCCGGCCTGATGGACCACCGCGATGACGAGACCCAGCCGCTGGAGGTGCAGTACGGCGGCGCCCACGCCGTGGACCTGGCCCCTGATGGCCTGATGGCCCGCTTCACCGGGCGCGAACGCATGACCGTCAATTCCCTGCACCAGCAGGGCATAGACCGCCTGGCCCCCGGCCTGGTGGTGGAGGCGACGGCCCCCGACGGCCTGATCGAGGCCGTGCGGGTCGAGGGCGCCACCTTCGCCCTGGCCGTGCAATGGCACCCCGAATGGCGCTTCTGGGAAGACCCGGCCTCCGTCGCGCTGTTCAAGGCTTTCGGCGACGCGGTGCGGGTACGGGCTGCCGCCCGCGAGGGCTGAGTTCCGCACTTGTTCCAGCGGCGGGCGACGGGTACACCCTGTGTTTCCCCGTCGCTCAAGAGGCCGCCTTGCGTATCGTCACCTGGAACATCAACTCGGTGCGGCTGCGCCTGGACATGGTCCTGCGCCTGGTTGACGACTACGGCCCCGATATCCTCTGCCTGCAGGAAACCAAGGTCATCGATGACGCCTTCCCGCTGAAGGCGCTGGCGGACCGGGGCTATGTCCATGCCCATGTCCGGGGGATGAAAAGCTATAACGGTGTGGCCATCCTCTCCCGCCTGCCGCTGTCCGGCACGGGCGGCGCACTGTGGTGCGAGCGGCAGGATTGCCGGCATGTGCAGGCGGAGCTGCCAGGTGGGATCGAGCTGCACAACTTCTATATCCCCGCCGGCGGCGACATCCCCGACCCCGACCTGAACGACAAGTTCCGGCACAAGCTGCGCTTCCTGGATGAGTTGGCCGCCTGGGGCGAGGCGTTGGAGGACCGGAGAAAGCCCCGCATCCTGGTGGGGGACCTCAACATCGCGCCCTTGGAAAACGACGTCTGGTCCCACCGCCAGCTGCTGAACGTCATCTCCCACACCCCCATCGAGGTGGAGAAGATGGATGCCATGATGCAGGCCGGGGAGTGGGTGGACGCCGTGCGCCATTTCCTTCCCGCGTCGGAGAAGCTCTACACCTGGTGGTCCTACCGTTCCGCCGACTGGGGCCTGTCCGACCGCGGTCGACGCCTGGACCACATCTGGGTCACCCCGCCCCTGGTGCCGCGGCTGCTGGGCTACACCGTGCTGCGCGAGGCGCGCGGCTGGGGGCCCAAGCCATCGGACCATGTGCCGGTGATGATCGATCTGGATGTGTGAAGCGGCGGCGGGAGGTGCGGCCGCATATTAACTATTAGGCCGCGACTGCGGCCGCCGGAGCTTTCTGGGGAGCCGCAGGCGGACTGGAAAGCGAGGATAGCCGAGCGGCCGGATGACCGCGCCCGACGCCTGAGGGAACCGCTAAACCGTCACGTCCAGCATCTGGCCGCGCCAGGGGTGGGCGCTGCTGCGGGCGCGGACGGCGTTGGCGCCGGTGTCGGTCGCCTGGCCCGTGTCGGTGCCGCTGCGGTTGTCCTTACTGCCTTCAGACTTGCCGGTCGGCTGCGCCGCGGTGGCCGTCTGGGTCGCCACCGGCTTTGCCGACCCTTGCGCACCGGCGACGGCCGCCAGGAACGACGGGTTCTGCGTCGGCGACTGCTGCTGCGGCGTCAGCACCGGGGTCGGCACGGCCTGGGCGATGGTGGGCGGGACAATCATGCGAATGACTCAACGCTTTCCTTAAGGATGAGTCAATACGCGCCGACGGCGTAAATAAGCGGGCAGTCATGCGGCGGCAGTCGGGAGTCCTGCAGGCAGGCAAACCCGGAATACAGACAATTTTACTTAATTTGGCATCTATGTCTTGTCTTCAGCGGCCCTTGCTTCAGCCGAAGGTGTAGTGCACCTCGACGATGCCAGGGTCGTCCGGATAGTCGGTCTGCTTGAAGCCCAGGTCGCGGCACATCTGCAGCATGGTGACGTTCTCCCGCAGCACCTCGCCGAACACCTCGCGGATGCCGCGGGTGCGGGCGTAGTCCAGGATGCGGGTCATCAGCAGATAGCCCAGGCCCTTGCCCTTCATGTCGCTGCGCACCAGCACGGCGTATTCCGCCTTCTCATTGTCCGGGTCGGCGGTGATGCGCACGGTGCCGAAGATGGCCTCGTCGCCCGGGCGCAGGTCCGACCCCTCGGCCGGTGGCGGTGCCGGGTCGGGGGCGATGGCCACCAGGGCCATCTCGCGGTCATAGTCGATCTGGGTCAGGCGGGCGGCCATGGCGCGTGACAGCCGGCGCATGGGCGCGAAGAAGCGCAGGCGGATGTCCTCGATGGCGGTGCGGGCGATCATGTCGTGGATCAGCGGCTCATCCTCCGGCCGTATGGGCCGGATGAGGAACTCGCGCCCATCATGGATTTGGACATGCTGCTCCAGCCGCTTCGGATAGGCGCGGATGGCCAGGCGCGCCGCCCCCGGCTCCAGCGGCGGCGCCACGCGGATGCGGGCGTCCAGGGCCATGACGCCGTCCGCCCCGGCGTACAGCGGGTTGATATCCAGTTCCTGGATCTCGGGGAAGTCGATGACCAGCTGCGACACCTTGTTCAGGGTCAGGGCGATGGCGGTCAGGTCGGCCGGCGGGCGGTGGCGATAGCCCTGCAGCAGCTTGTGCACGCGGGTCCGGGCCATCATCTCGCGCGCCAGGTTCATGTTCAGCGGCGGCAAGGCCAGCGCCTTGTCCTGCACCACCTCCACCTCCGTGCCGCCCTGGCCGAACACCAGCACCGGGCCGAACAGCCGGTCGTCCGCCATGCCCACGATCAGCTCCACGGCCCCCGGCATGTGGGCCATCTGCTGCACCGTGAAGCCTTCGATGCGGGTGCCGGGGGCCGCCGTGCGGATGCGGGCCAGCATGGCCTCCGCCTCCAGCCGCACCTCGTCGGGCGCCAGGTTCAGGGCCACACCGCCCAGGTCCGACTTGTGGGTGATGTCGGGCGACAGGATCTTCAGGGCCAGCCGGCTGTTCCGGCCCGGCATGGCCAGCCTGCGGGCGGCCGCCTCCGCTTCCTCCGGGTTGGCGGCGGTCACCGTCTCCACGACCGGGATGCCATAGGCGCGCAAGACCTGCTTGGCCTCGTATTCCGACAGCCAGGCGCGGCCCTCGGCCAGGGCCTGCTCGATGGGCACCCGGGCCGCCACGCCGTCGTACACGAACTGATCCGGCACGGTGGACGGCACCTCCATCAGCTCATCCTGGTTCCGGCGGTAACGCACCAGGTGCATAAAGGCGCGGATGGCCTCGTCCGGGGTCTGATAGCTGGGGATGCGGTTGGCGGCGAACAGGCGCCGCGCCTCCACCGCCGCCCCTTCGCCCAGCCAGTTGGCCAGCACGGGGAAGCGCTTGCCGCGCAGGGTGTCGATGACGGCGCGCGCCGCCTCACCGCTGTCGGCGACGGCGGTGGGGCAGTTCATCACCAGGATGGCGTCGCAGCCCTTCTCCTCCAGCAGCACCGCCAGGGCGTCGGCGTAGCGCTTGCCGTTGGCGTCGCCCAGCAGGTTGATGGGGTTGCCGTGGCTCCAGGTCGGGGGCAGCAGGTTGTCCAGCTTGGCGATGGCCTCGGGCGACAGCTGGGCCAGGCGGCCGCCCTGCTCGATCAGGCTGTCGGTGGCCAGCACGCCCATGCCGCCGCCGTTGGTCAGGATGGCCAGGCGGTCGCCCTTGATCTGCACGCCGGTGGCCAACGTCTCCACCGCGTCGAACAGTTCGCTCAGCTCCCCCACGCGCAGCATGCCGGCGCGGCGGAAGGCGGCGTCGTAAATGGCGTCGGCCCCGGCCAGCGAGCCAGTATGGGAACTGGCGGCGCGCGCCGCCTCGTCCGACCGGCCGGCCTTGATGACGATGACCGGCTTGGAGCGCGCCGCCGCGCGGGCGGCCGACATGAACTTGCGGGCATGGGCGATGGCCTCGACATACAGCAGGATGGCGCGCGTGTGCCCGTCCTGGGCCATGAAGTCCAGAAGGTCGCCGAAGTCGACGTCGGCCATGCCGCCCAGCGACACCAGGTGGGAAAAGCCGATGCCGCGCGGCGTGGCCCAGTCGACGACCGAGGTGACGACGGCGCCGCTCTGCGCCAGCAGGGCGATGTCGCCCCTCAGCGGCGGCACGTGGACGAAGCTGGCGTTCAGGCCGTTGCCGGGCGCCATGACGCCCAGGCAGTTGGGCCCGACCACGCGCAGCAGATGCGGCTTGGCGGCGTCCAGCACCTGTTGCTGCAGGGCCTTGCCCGCCTCCCCCAGCTCGGCGAAGCCGGCGGTGATGACCACGGCGGCTTTGGTGCCGCGCTCGCCCAGCTGGCGGATCAGCTCCGGCACGGTGGAGGGCGGGGTGCAGATGACGGCCAGGTCCGGCACCACGGGCAGCGACGCCACGTCGGGATAGGTGAGCACCCCCTCGATCGAGCGTTCCTGCGGGTTCACCGGCATGATGGGCCCGTCGAAGCCGCCGGCGAACAGGTTGCGGGCCACCACCGCGCCCACGGTGTGCGGACGGCGGCTGGCGCCGATCAGGGCGATGGACGACGGCTTGAACAGGTGGTGCAGGTTGCGGATGGTCATATGGCCTTCCTTCTGTCCTCTGCCGTTCCCCGATGCCGGACTGGGCTTGGGGCCGACCATAGCAGCACCCGGTGGCACGGCCATGACATGTCTCAAGCTTTTCGCCAGCCTAGCCGCAACGGCGCCCCCGACCAAGGCTGGTGCGGCACTCCTTGGCGATAGGCGCCAAAGGAAAAGGGGCGGCGCCCTCTGGCACCGCCCCCGATCCAACCCTCAGCGCAGGCCGAACGTTACTTCTGGGCGTTGTAGCGCTCCATGGCGTCGCTGATCATCTTGGCGGCCTCGTCGGCGTCGCCCCAGCGGACGATGCGCACCCACTTGCCCTTCTCCAGGTCCTTGTAGTGCTCGAAGAAGTGGGCGATCTGCTCCACCAGGATCTCCGGCAGGTCCTTGTAGCTGCTGACGTTGGTGTAGAAGCTGTGCAGCTTGTCCACCGGCACGGCCAGGATCTTCTCATCCATGCCGGCCTCGTCCTCCATCAGCAGCACGCCGATGGGGCGCGAGCGCAGCACCACGCCCGGGACCACGGGGGTGTTGCTGACCACCAGCACGTCGGCCGGGTCGCCGTCGCCCGACAGGGTGTGGGGCACGAAGCCGTAGTTGGCCGGGTAGTACATGGCGGTGTGCAGGAAGCGGTCGACGTAGATGGCGCCCGAGTCCTTGTCCACCTCGTACTTCACCGGCTGACCGCCCTGCGGGATCTCGATGACGACGTTGATGTCCCACGGGGCGTTCTTGCCGACCGGGATCTTGCTCATGTCCATGGAAGTTGCCTTTGCGTCACGACAAACGGTTGAACCGTGATGAGGGGTTCGGGGCCCGAAGGGGTGCCCGGCGCGGCGCAGTCTATGCGAGTGCACCTGCGAAAAAAAGCGGGCAAAGGATAGCGGCGGCGGATGGACGCCCATGCGGGAACGCCCATCCACAACCGCCATTCCCTTCGAAAGCGGGGGCGCCTAGACGCCCGCCACCAGCTGGCGCAGGTCGGCCTGCGAGCGCGCGCCGTAGTGGCTGATGATTTCGGCCGCGCAAATGGCGCCCATGGTGCCGCAGGCGGCCATGGCGCGGCCCCGGGTGTAGCCGTAGAGAAAGCCGGCGGCGAACAGGTCGCCGGCGCCGGTGGTATCCACCACCTTGGCCACCGGGGCGGCCGGCACGGTGACGATCTCATCCGGCGTGACGATGACGGCACCCTTCTCGCTGCGGGTCAGCGCCGCCACGGCCACCTGGCCGCGCACCGCCTGTACCGCCTGATCGAAGTCGGTGCCGTAAAGCGCGGTGATCTCCGCCTCATTGGCGAACAGCACGTCGACATGCCCGGCCACCAGATCGCGGAAGCTGTCCAGGTGGCGGTTCACGCAGAAGGCGTCGGACAGGGATAGCGACACCTTGCGGCCGGCGCCATGGGCGGCCGACGCCGCCTTCAGGAAGGCCTCCTTGGCGGCCGGCGGATCCCAGAGGTAGCCTTCCATGTAGGTGACCTGGGCCGAGGCGATCAGCGCCTCGTCGATGTCGGCCGGGGTCAGGCGCACGGCGGCGCCCAGGTAGGTGTTCATGGTGCGCGCGGCGTCCGGCGTCACCAGGATCAGGCAGCGGCCGGTGGGCGTGCCGTCTGCCAGGTCGGTGGTGACGAAGCGCGAGCCCACCGCCTCGATGTCATGGCGGTAGACCTGGCCCAGCTGGTCGCCCGCCACCTTGCCGATGAAGGCGCCCTTGCCGCCCAGCATGGCGATGCCGGCCATGGTGTTGCCGGCGGAACCGCCCGACATCTCCATGCCCTGGCCCATCTTGGCGTACAGCGCCTCGGCCTCGGCCGTGTCGATCAGGCGCATGCTGTTCTTGTCCAGGCGGTTGTCCGCCAGGAAAACGTCGGTCGTCTGCGTGATCACGTCGACGATCGCGTTGCCGATCCCAACCACATCCAATTCAGCCGTCACTTAAAATCCTCCGGATCGGCAAAAACTTAGGGCCGCAGTATAGAGATGGGGCCGCTTGCGGCAAGCGCGGGGGCATACTACCTAGGATGCTGAGATGATCCGCGCCCTGTTCCGCACCCTTGCCCAAGCTTTCGATCCCGCCCTGCTGCGGGTGATGGCGCGTTCCTTCATCCTGACGCTGCTGTCGTTCATCGTGCTGGGGGTGGCCGTCTCCTGGGGGCTGGACCGCCTGCATCCCACGGGCAAGGCCTGGCTGGATCCCCTGGTCACGGTGGCGGGCGCCCTGGGTGTCGTGGCGCTGGCCTGGTACTTCTTCCTGGTTGTGGTGGCGGCCATCGCCGGCATGCTGCTGGAACCGGTGGCCCGCGCCGTAGAGCGTCGGTGGTACCCCACCCTGCCGCCGCCCCGCGACGCCGGCGTGGTGGAAGAGGCCGCTATCGCCCTGCGGTTCACAGCCCTGCTGATCATCGTCAACGTCGCCGTGCTGCCCTTATGGCTTTTGCCGCCGGTGGGTGCCGTGGCCTATCCGCTGGCCAACGGTTTCTTGCTGGGGCGGCAGTATTTCGACCAGGTGGCGGTGCGCCGCATGCCCCCGGACCAGGCGCGTCTACTCCGTCTGCGCTATAGGGGGCGAATTTTTTGCGCAGGCCTCATTATTGCCTTTATTTCCTTGCTGCCTGTTGTGAATCTGTTCGCGCCGGTTCTGGCGACGGCCTTCATGCTCCACCTGTTCGGCGGGTTCCTGCCCACAGGCGGAACGCGAAGTCCGCTGCCGGTCGCACCCCGGGCGAACTCATAAAAAGAACGACCTTCAACGACCTGTCCGGTCCCGAGTTGGGCTGGGCCGGCCGCGCGACACGAAGATTTGGGGACAACGCCGATGTTCCGACGTAACCGACCGAACCTGGGCCCCGGTGGCGACCCGGCCAAGCCGGCCGACCTTCGCACGCCTGTTCCGGTGGCTGAGCCCACGCCCCCGGCCTCCCCGGCCGTGGAACCCGTTTCCGAACCGGAGCCTCCATCCAATCTGGCCGCGGCCAGCAGGGGGCCCTTAGACAAGGGGATCGATATGCAGTTCAAGACGCCGACGCCCGGCCCCACACCGACGCCGGGTCAGCCTTCGCTTGGCCTGGGGAACAGCGGCCTTGGGGGTGGCGGCGGCTTGGGCGCCGGCGCTACGCCGGTGCCGGCCACGCCCGCTACTCCGGCGCCGGCCGGCGCGGCCACCGGTGGTTTTCGTAGTGACATTCCGCGCCGTGTCGTGGAAATTCCCGGCACGCCGCCCCGGCGTGTCGCCCCCACCGGTACCGAAGGAAATGCCCCCTTGCCTACCAACGACATGCGCAAACTGATCGTCGGCCGTGAGATTTCCCTGTCCGGTGAAATCGCCGCCTGCGACATCCTGGTGGTGGAAGGCACGGTGGAAGCCAAGCTGCGCGAGGGCCGCGCCATCGAGGTGACCGACAGCGGCCTGTTCAAGGGCTCGGTCGAGATTGACGAGGCCGACATCGGCGGTCGTTTCGAAGGCGATATCTCCGTGCGCGGCACCCTGCGCGTCCGCTCCACTGGCCGCATCCAAGGCAACATCCGCTACGGCGTGCTGGAAGTGGAACAGGGCGGCCTGCTGGTCGGCACCATCGAGACGCTGACCGGTGAGTCCCGGGCCCGTCCGGTGAAGGAAGTCGAGGCCGTCGTCGCCGAGGGTGCCGAGGCGTAAGCCTTCAGCCAACCCAATTTCCGCGGGCCAGTCCCTGCCGGGGCTGGCCCGTTTCATTTCCGGAACGACTTAAGCCGTCAGCACCGTCTTGGCCTCATAGGCGCACAGGTCGATAACGCTGCACACGGCGCAGTCGGGCTTGCGCGCCTTGCAGATATAGCGCCCATGCAGGATCAGCCAGTGGTGGGCGTGCAGGCGATAGGCCTTGGGCACCACCTTCACCAGCTTCTCCTCCACCGCCTCCACCGTCTTGCCCGGTGCCAGGCCGGTGCGGTTGGACACGCGGAAGATATGGGTGTCGACGGCGATGGTCGGCTCGCCGAAGGCCACGTTCAGCACCACGTTGGCCGTCTTGCGGCCCACACCCGGCAGTTCCTCCAGATCCTCGCGCTTGCGCGGCACCTGGCCGCCGTGCTTCTCCAGCAGGATTTCCGACAGGCGGATGACGTTGGCGGCCTTGGTCTTGTACAGGCCGATGGTCTTCACATGGTCCCGCACCGTGGCCTCCCCCAGCGCCACCATGGCCGCCGGGTTGTCGGCGATCTTGAACAGCGCCTTGGTCGCCTTGTTCACGCCGACGTCCGTGGCCTGGGCCGAGAGCACCACCGCCACCAGCAGGGTGTAGGGGTTCACATACTCCAGTTCCGTCTTCGGCTCCGGATCCCGCTCCGCCAGCCTGCGGAAGAATTCCTCGATGTTCGCGCGTTTCATGTTCGGGGCCTCAAGCGCCGGCGGGGCATGCGCCCCTTGGCTTATCCTCAGTTTCCAGTCCGCTGACGCTCCCCGGAAACTTCCGGCGGCCGCCGTCGCGGCCTAGGGTAAAAAGGAGATGCGCTGGTTTGCCCGATGCAGCGGGCCGGCAAATCTACGGGTGGCGGCGCCTTTTGATCAAGCGCGGCACTCCCACGCCGGGGTGCCGTGGAAGGCGTCGGCTAGGAAGTCGATCAGGGCGCGGACCTTGGCGCTGACATGGCGGCGGCTGGGATAGACGGCCAGGATGTCGATGTCGGGAATGCGGTGATCCGGTAGCACCGGCACCAGGCGGCCGGCGCGCAGGTCGTCGCCAATCAAGAAGGTGGGCTGCCAGATGATGCCCTGTCCCGCCAGGGCTGCCGCGCGGGCGGTGTCGCCGTTGTTGGTCACCAGGCGGATGGGGACGCGCACGGTGACGGGCTTGCCCTCCGGGTCCAGCAACACCCAGTCCTCCGGCACGCCGGTATAGCTGTAGGCGACGCGCACGTGGTTGGCCAGGCAGTCCGGCGTGCGCGGCACGCCCTGGCGCGCCAGATAGTCGGGCGCCGCGCACAGCACGTTGCGGGAGGTGGCCAGCTTGCGCGCGGCATAGGTGGGCGACCCGCCACGCGAGATGCGGATGCCCAGGTCGAAGCCCTCTTCCACCATGTCCACCACCCGGTCGGTCAGGGCGATGTCCAGCAGCACGTCGGGATACTGCGCCATGAAGCGGGGCCACAGCGGTGCCAGGTGGCGGATGCCGAAGCTCAGCGGCGCGTTCACCCGCAGCCGCCCCCGGGGCTTCAGTGTGGTGGCGGATGCCAGTGCCTCCGCCTCCGCCACCTCCTCCAGGATGGTCTGCGCCCGCTCATACAGCGCCTCGCCCGCCTCGGTCAGCGACAGCCGGCGCGAGGTGCGGTTCAGCAGCCGGCTGCCCAGGTAGGTCTCCAGCTCGTTGACATAGCGGGTGACGTTGGCGGGTGAGGTGTTCAGGGCGTCCGCCGCCTTGGCGAAGCCACCCCGGGCCACCACCGTGGCGAACACCTCGAACGCGCGCAGCCTGTCCATGGGGCACCCTTGGCATTATTCAGGAAAGATGAATCATAAGGTCACTTTCACCCCGTCGATGCAAGCGCCGCTGAAAGGTAAACCTTTGTCTGTCAGCGGCGCGGTCGTCGCGCCGACCCCAGCATCGGAGAGAAAAATGGCTCGTTTACAGAACAAGGTCGCCCTCGTCACCGGCGCCAGCTCAGGCATCGGTCGCGCCACCGCCAAGCTGTTCGCGGCGGAAGGTGCCAAGGTCGTGGTCGGCGCCCGCCGCCAGGCGGAACTGGACAGCCTGGTGGCTGAGATCACCGCCGCCGGCGGCCAGGCCGTGGCGCTGGCCGGCGACGTCCAGCATGAGGACTATAACCAGGCCCTGGTGGCCCTGGCGGTGGAACGTTTCGGCCGCCTGGACATCGCCTTCAACAACGCCGGCACCCTGGGTGAGACAGGCCCCAGCACCGGCGTGAGCGAGGCCGGTTGGGCCGACACCCTGGCCGTGAACCTGACCGGTCCCTTCCTGGGCGCCAAGCACCAGATCGCCCAGATGACGAAGAACGGCGGTGGTTCGGTGGTCTTCACCTCCACCTTCGTCGGCCACACCTTCGCCTTCCCCGGCTTGGCCGCCTACGCCGCCAGCAAGTCCGGCCTGATCGGCCTGACCCAGGCGCTGGCCGCCGAGTTCGGCCCCCAGGGCGTGCGGGTCAATGCCGTGCTGCCGGGGGCCGTGGAGACCGAGATGTACCACGCCGCCAACGACACGGCGGAGAAGCGCGACTGGGTGAACAACGCCCACGCCTTGCGCCGCGCCGGCCAGCCGGAGGAACTGGCCCGCGCCGTCCTCTACCTGGCGTCGGACGACTCGTCGTTCGTCACCGGCACCGCCCAGCTGGTGGACGGCGGCATTTCGATAACCCGTAGCTAAGGTGTGCGTACCCAAGCGTGGACAGCATGACCGGGGCCTGGTGCCCCGCACGGGGCGGCCTTTACCGGGTGGTGAGGCCGCCCTACTGTTTTGTCCATGATCCACGACGAAACCACCCTGAGGCAGACCTGGTTCAGCGTCATCCTGCGGCCCCACCGCAGCCTGTCGCCGCAGGGGTTCCGCATCCTCATGGGCATCGTGGCGGCGGTCAGCTTCGGCGTGGGCCTGGTCTTTTTCCTGCGCGGCGCTTGGCCCGTCATCGGCTTCTGCGGGGTGGACGTGCTGGTGATCTACCTGGCCTTCCGTGCCAGTTACCGCTCCGCCCGGCTGTATGAGCGGGTGGAACTGACCGACCAGGCCCTGACGGTGGAGCGGGTGGAACCCCGCCGCCCCAGCCGCAGCTGGTCCTTCATCCCCTATTGGCTGCGCGTCCATATGGACGACCCCGCCCAACACGACAGCCAGGTGGTGCTGACCAGCCACGGCAAGCGCCTGGTGGTGGGCGCCTTCCTGCCCATGGAGGAACGGGTGCAGGTGGCCAGCACGCTGAGCGAGGCGTTGGCCAAGCACAAGCGCGCGGGTTTTTAGCCCCCTTCCGCCAGCATGGTTTCCAGCCAGCGCAACGCCGGTGACTTGTCACCCAGGCGCTGGCGCTCCGTCCGGGCTATCGCGGCGAACAGGCGGCGCTTCAGGCCGGGACCATCCACGCCCGGCGGGCGGCCGGCGGCGTCCAGCACCAGATCCACCAGGCGGTCGGCGGCATGCAGGCGGCCCATCAGATAGTCGCTCTCACGGTGCACGCGGCTGAAGAAAGCGCCGAAGTGGTTGATCTCCCGCCCTTTCAGGGGGATGGCGCCGCCCATGGCCTGGCAGAAGCGGGCGTCGTCGGGGCTGATGCGATCCACCCGCACCTCCTCCAAATCGTCCAGCTCGCGCCAGCCGCTGATGGAAAAGGTCAGCACGTCCCAGAAGGCGAAGCCGACATAGGCCACGAACAGCTCCCGCCGCGCCGCCACGCCCAGCATGTTCAGGCCCATTAGGGCGAAGATCTCATCCACCTGCTGGTTGATGGCGTTCAGGTCGATGCGCCGCGCCAGGTCCCACATCACCTGGTCCACCGCCGCCACGTCCGGCTGGCGGCCCATGGCCAGAGGCTCGACGAAGGGCACCGCCAGGGCCTCGCGCTCGTCGGCGTTCAGGAAGGCGCCGGACTCGTAGACCCGCAGCCGTTCCAGGCAGTCGTAGAGATTGGCCTTGATCTCATCCAGGTCGCGGGCGGCGACGTCGGTGAACTCGTCTTCCTCCAGCCGGGCATACAGCTCATTCAGGGCGCGGATGACGAAGCGCAGGCGCCGGCCGCGGAACCCCACGTCGAAGGCCAGCAGGAAGCGCACCCAGGGTGGCGCGTCGCCGCCGGGCAGGCCGTCTTCCCGCCGCTCCCGGCTCCAGGTTGTCACCTGGTCGGGGGTGATGCCGGTGGCCCGCGCCCAGGCGTGCAGCGCCTCCGTGGCCTGGCGGGCGGCGGCCGTGCCCGGCTGATAGCCGCAGCCCACCGCCACCAGCCGGCCCATGGCGTCCAGCACCGAGGTCAGCTTGAGGCGGACGTAGGCCTCATAGGCGAAGCCCGCCTCCTGGGCCGCGCGGCCGTTGGCGATTTCCCGCCAGTCATGGATTTGGGCGTAGGTCAGTTCGGCCGGCGGCTCACCCCCCACCACCTCATGCACCAGCTGGGTGATGCCGGGGCGGGCGGCATCGATGACGGAGCGCAACTGGTGCACCCGCGCGTTGTTGCGGTCGATGGACACCAGTTCATCGCGCACCGGCTCATTGCGCGGAATGTCCGACAATGCCCCCTTGAGCGTGCGGAAAAAGCCCGGCGTCTCCGCCTTGGCCACCCGTTTCAGGTGGGCGGGGTCGGGATCGATGTAGATCAGCCGGCGGTCGACCTCGCGATAGGCCGGGCGGCCGGAAATGGCGCGCAGGGCCTCGGCGAAGGGCTTGTTGTTCAGCACGCTGCCGTCGATGAAACTGATGCGCCCCGGGTCCACGCCGGCGGCGGTGTAGCGGCGAAAGTTGCGCTTCAGGAAGCGTTCCCGCTCCGGCCAAGCCTGCCCCCGCCGGGCCAGCAGGCCGTCCAGCGCCCTCAGGTGCGCCGGTGTGAAGGCGCCGGGGAAGGAGGAGGTGGCGCGGGCGGCGAACACCAGGCCGGGGATGGAGCCCTCGCCGAAATCCGTGTCCACCCGGCCGCCAGGCCAGCGGCGGTAGTGGAACTTCAGGACGTGGCGATGCTCCCGCTCCTCCACCGTGGGCGGATCGTGCGCGGGGATGCGCTGCAGGAAGCCGTGGAAGTCCGTGACCGTGACGAACAGGGACAGAGACTGCCCCGCCGGCAGCAGCGAGGCATAGGGGCTGACCGGCCGACCCATGGCGGCGGCCGCGTCCAGCAGCATCTCCATCAGCCGCATGCCGTCGAAGGGCGGCTTGAACCAGCGGGAGCGCACGAACATGGACAGCTTCCAGCGCATCTCGTCATCCGGCGCCAGCCGCATCAGCCGGCCCAGGCCATAAGCCAGGAAGGGCTTCAGGAACCACTTGCTCCATTTCGTCGCCCGGCCGTCCTCCACCATCAGGTTGGTGACGTCGGCGCCGTCCAGCCACAGCTCGGTCAGGGCGTCCAGGTCCAGGTCATGGGCCAGGGCGCGGGCCAGCAGCACGCCGTTGATGCCGCCGGCGGACGATCCGGCGATGACGTCGATGACGATGCGCAGGTCGATATGGGCGCCCACCTCCTGCAGCAGGGCGACGTAGACCTCCTCCGTGTCCGGCGTCTGGGCGCCGCCGTCCAGGCTGGCGCCGCTGCTGTAGCCGATGCGGTGGGCCAGATCGTCCTGCAGCGCCTGGTAGCTGCCGGTGTTGCGCAGCCGGGGATCGTGGGTGCCGTGGAAAACGCGCGAGGCGCGGGCCAGCTTCAGCAGTTCCTTGGTGACGCCGTGCATGTACACGGCCAGCGACACCCCGCCGTAGCAGACGAGCGCCATGCGCAGTTCTTTTTCCTTCACGGCATGGCATCCGAGGCGGTGGTTTCTCCCGCCCCGACTGTCGCGCCGCGATCCGGGGCGGTCAATTAAGTCTTTGAGACTTTAAGTTTTTGAGGGTGGGGGGCGACGATTGCGCGCCAGTGTCGTGACCAGCACGCCGCCGCCGATCAGCAGGGTGGCGGCCGTCTCCGCCAGGCTGGGCGACTCGCCCAGCATCAGGGTGCCCAGACCCAGCGTGACCACGGGGATCAGGGCCGGCAGGGCGGCGGCCCCGGTGGCGCCCAGCAGGACCACGGCGCGGTTGAAGGCCGCCAGGCCCACCAGGGTGGTGAAGCAGCCCTGGTAGATGGCCTGCAGCGCGATGTCGGGCAAGGCCGCCTGGCCGATGCCCTTGGGCAACACCAAAAGATAGAGCGGCAGGTACAGCAGCGCCGACCCGGTGGCGACGATGGCGGTGGCGTGCAGCGGGCCCACGCCGCTACGCCTGAGGACGATGACGTAGACGGCCCACATCAGTGCCCCGCCCAGGAACAGGGCGTGGCCCAGGGCCGCCCCCTCACCCGATCCGCTGAACAGGCTGGGCCCGCCGATCAAGGCGCTGCCGCCCAGAATCAGGCCCACGCCGGCCCAGCCGATGACCGGCAGGCGTTCGCGCAGGAATAGGGCGCCCAGCAGCGCGGTCATGGCCGCCATGGGGCCGGGAGTCAGGGCCGCCGCGTGCGAGGCGGGGGCGTAGCGGGCCCCGGCCGCCAGCATCAGCGCATAGGGCGCTCCGGAGCCCGCCACCAGCAGGACCAGGCCGCCCAGGCCCAGCCGGTCGAAGGCCAGGCCCCGGCGGCGCAGGATGGGAACCATCAGGGCGCCGGCGGTGGCGAAGCGCAGGGCCACCAAGTCGAAGGCGTTCAGGCCGGCCTTCACGCCCATGCGGGTGATGACGAAGGACCCCGCCCACACCGCCACCGCCAGCAGCCCCCACAACGCCCCCCGCAGGCCGGGGTGGGCCCAGCGGCCGGGTGGGGCAGAAAGCTCGGCGGCGGCGTCGGTCATTACAGGCCCAGCACGTCGCGCATGCTGTAGAGGCCGGGGCCCTTGCCGCCGGCCCAGATCGCGGCCCGCACGGCACCCCGCGCGAAGATAGCGCGGCTGCCGGCCTTGTGCGTCAGCTCGATACGTTCGCCCTCGGCCGCGAAGATGACAGTGTGGTCGCCCACCACATCGCCGCCGCGCAGGGTGGCGAAACCGATGTGCCCGGCCTCGCGCGCGCCGGTGTGGCCGTCGCGCACCCGGTCGGACACGGCCGCCAGGTCGACGCCGCGACCGGCCGCCGCCGCGCGGCCCAGGCCCAGCGCGGTGCCGGAGGGGGCGTCCACCTTGTGGCGGTGGTGCATCTCCACGATCTCGATATCCCAGACATCGGGCCCCAGGGTGCGCGCCACGTCTTCCACCAGGGCCAGCAGCAGGTTCACGCCCAGGCTCATGTTAGGCGCCTGCACCAGGGCGGCCGTCTTGGAAGCGGCGTCGATGGCGGCCTGCTGGTCCGGCGCCAGGCCGGTGGTGCCCACCACCAGGGCGGTGTCGTGGCGGCCGGCCAGCGCGGCGTGCGCGGCCGTGCCGGCGGGGGTGGTGAAGTCGATGACGGCGTCGCTGGCGGCGAACAGGGCGTCCACATCGCCGGTGGAGACGATACCGGCGGGTTCCAGCCCGGCCAGGGTGCCCAGATCCTTGCCCAGGTCGGGATTGCCGGGACGCATGGTGCCGCCCGACAGGGTGGCGCCGGGGGTGTCCAACACCTCCCGCATCAGCATGCGGCCCATCCGGCCGCCACAGCCCACGATCCCGATCCGCATGATGTCATCCCCACCCGCCAGAAATTCCGTGGGGCGGTCTTAACACAGCTTACCCGCCCAGGCACCCCGCCAGGGCATGGGCGTTGGCGCGCATCAAGGTGGCGTAAAGATCAGGGCCGGCCGGCAGCAGAGCGCCTTCCGGGTCCAGCACGCCGCGCTTGGCCTGGGTCCCGTCCACCAGGGTGCCGATCAGCGCCGTCTCGAACTGCGGCTCGGCGAAGACGCAGGTGGCGCCGGAGGCCTGGATGCGGGCGCGCAGCTGGCTCAGGCGGGCGGCACCCGGCCGCACCTCCGGGTTCAGGGTGATGGCGCCCACGCCGTCCAGGCGGTAGCGGGCTTCCAGGTAATGGAAGGCGTCGTGGAAGACGACGAAAGGCTTGGTGCTCACGGGCGCCAGGATGGCGCCGATCTCCGCATCCAAGGCATCCAGGCTGCGCAGCAGGGCGGCCAGGTTATCGCGATAGCGGGCGGCGTCGGCCGGGTCGTGCTGGATCAGGGCGTCGGCCATGGCGCGGGCCATCGCCTTGGCGTTGGCGGGATCCAGCCAAGCGTGGCCGTCGATCTGATTGTCGGCGGCCCCGCCCACGACGGCGGGCACCAGGTGGGGGTGCTCATCCTGTTGGGACTCGCCATCCGCCCAGGCGCCGGCGCTGCGCAGGGCCAGGGGGCGCAGGCCCGGCGCCTCGATCAGGGTGACGATGTGGGCGCCCCGGGCCAGGCTGGCCAGCGGCTTCACCAGGAAGGGCTCCAAGGTCGGCCCCATCCAGAACACGATGTCGGCCTGGGACAGGGCGCTGGCGTCCGAGGGCTTCAGGCTGAAGCTGTGCGGGCTGGCCGTGCCGTCGACCAACAGCTTGGGTTGGCCGACCCCCTGCATCAGCGCTGCCGCCAGGGAATGCACCGGTTTCACGCTCGCCACCACCTTGGGCGCCGTGGGCGCGTCCGCGCGCGACGGGACGGTGAACGCCAGCCACAGCAGGGCGACCAGGGACAGGATGCGGAAGGGGGACATGGGATGCCAATCGGGTAAAAAAGCGCCGGGGACACGCGCGTCCCAACATGCAATGTTATACTATAACATTTGTCAAGTCGGTCCGGATGCCGTAAAGCCGGGGGGCACGCATACCCGTGTCGCAGGCGTCTTGGAACCTGGGGCCGGTTTCCCCGCCAGGAAGGGTCCATGCCGTCCGACGCAGAGTTTCCAGAGATGTCGCCTGAGGCGGCGCTTATCAAGACCACCAGCCTGACGGTGCAGTTCGGCCGGCGTACGGTGCTGCAGTCGGTGGACCTGGTGGTGTCGGCTGGTGAGGTCGTGACCCTGGTGGGCCCCAATGGCGCCGGCAAGTCCACCTTGCTGCGCGCCGTGCTGGGGCTGCAGCGGCCCAGCGGTGGCACGGTGTGGCGCAAGCCCGGCCTGCGCATCGGCTATATGCCCCAGCGCTTGGCCGTGGACGCCACCCTGCCCCTGACCGTGCGGCGGCTGCTGGCTCTCTGGGGCCCGGTGACCGACGCGGCGGTGGATGAGACGCTGGGCGAGGTGGGCGCCGCCAGCCTGGCCGACAGCCCGGTACAGGCGCTATCGGGTGGGGAGTTGCAGCGTGTCATGCTGGCCCGCGCCCTGCTGCGCCGGCCCGACCTGCTGGTGCTGGACGAACCGGCGCAGGCGGTGGACGTGGCCGGCCAGGCCACCCTGTACGCCTTGATCGACGCCATCCGCCGCCGCCACGGCTGTGGCGTGCTGATGGTCAGCCACGATCTCAGCTACGCCATTTCCGGCACCGACCGCCTGATCTGCCTGAACGGCCATGTCTGCTCTGCCGGCCGGCCGGAGGATGTGCGCCGCCATCCCGATTTCCAGGCCCTGTTCGGTATCGATCCGCTGGCCATGCCGGCCTGGCTGTCCGCGGCCGGGCCGCACAGCCATGGCGCCGCCACGCCCGGCTGCCAGCACACGCACGATTCCAGGCCCGAGGACGGGCACCCTCCCAAGGACCAACAGCCCCATGGATGATTTCCTGTTGCGCGCGCTGGCCGGCGGCGTCGGCGTCGCCCTGGTGGCCGGTCCCCTGGGCTGCTTCGTCGTCTGGCGGCGCATGGCCTATTTCGGCGACACCCTGTCCCACGCCGCCCTGCTGGGCATCGCGCTGGGCTTTGTCGCCGGCATCAACCTGATGCTGGCTGTGGCGCTGGTGGGGCTGGCGCTGGCTGGCGTGCTGGTGCTGATGCAGCGCCAGCGCAAGCTCGCCACCGATACGCTGCTGGGACTGCTCAGCCACACGACGCTCAGCCTGGGCCTCATCGCCGTGGCCCTGCTGCAGACGGTGCGGGTGGACCTCATGTCCTATCTGTTCGGCGACATCCTGGCCGTCAGCGGCGGCGACCTGGCCTGGATCTGGGGCGGCGGGGCCGTGGTACTGGCCCTGCTGGCCTGGCTGTGGCGCCCCCTGTTGGCCATGACGGTGAACGAGGATCTGGCGCGGGTGGAGGGCGTGCCCGTGCTGGCCACGCAGCTCGGCTTCATGATGCTGATGGCCGCCACCATCGCGCTGGCCATGAAGGTGGTGGGCGTGCTGCTGATCACCGCCTTGCTGATCATCCCGGCCGCCTGCGCGCGCCGATTCGCCCGCACGCCGGAAATAATGGCCGGTCTGGCTGCCGCCATCGGCGCGTTGTCGGTCTGCGGTGGCCTGGGTGCCTCTTTCCGCGCCGACCTGCCAGCGGGGCCGGCGGTGGTGGTTGCTGCGGCCGCGTTGTTTCTCCTGTCCCAGCTTTTCCCAAGGGGTGGGACCCGTTGAGAAAGCCGCCGGCCACCGCAGGTGGTGCAGTGTTCGCGGTCGCACACCGTTTTAACTAATTTTTAAGCATAATTTTTCTACCCGAGCCGCGTCCTTTCGGTCACTATCTAATTAACAGTACGTGAACCGACGCCCACCTGGTGTGTGGCAGACATGACGATGGAGCATGGTTTGGATCGGTTCTCCCCCACCGGCATGAAGGCCGGTTATGCGCAGGCGTCCGCCGGCTCAATGAGCCAAGGCTTCATCGCCGGGGAACTGCGCCGCGACACCGACCACTCGGCAGCCAGCCGCGTGGCCCGCCTCGCCTGGTTCGAACTGGCCGCCGCCGCCACCCGACGATCCCTGGCCCAGGACCTGGCCGCCGACCTCGGTCTTCCCGATTTGGACAGCGCCGACCTGGATGGCTTTTACCTGGATATGGACGCGCCGCGCACTGCATCCCGGTAAGGCGTCCCGGTAAGCGATTTATGATCCGGTGTTCGGGCTGGGCGCCGGGGCCGTCACCGGCGTGAAGCTGGTGGGTGCCGGATCCACGACGGTCACGCCGGTCTTGGTCACTTCCAGCACGGACAGGCCCCGCTCCACCTGGCCGGTGGGCAGCAGGCGGAACACCCCGTCGATGCCGGCGAAGCCGTTGGGGTCAGTCAGGTTTTCCCGGACATAGGCCTTGTGGCCCTTGGCCAGCACGGCGGCCAGGGCGGTCGCGTCATAGGCCAGGGTGGCCAGGCGCGGCGGGCGCTGGCCGTATACGTCGTTGAACCGCTTCTCGAAGCCCTGGCGCGCGTCCGGGGCGGCGCTGGCGTACCAGCCGCCCACCAGCGCCGGCTCACGCCCGATGCCGGGCTCATCCCACTGGCCGGTGCCCAGAAAGCGCACGGGGCCGGGGTCGATGTCGAAGAAGGGCAGCAGGGGCGCCACCTCCTTCAGCCGTTGGCCGCCCTCGGCGATCAGGATGGCCTGGAAGGAAAGATCCTCCACGGCCGCCATCGGCTTGCCGTCCTTGCCCCCCTCCTTGGCAGCGGCGGCCGTCTCGCGCGCCGCCGCCATCTGGGCGTGGCGCTGCTCGAAGTTGGACAACCGCTTGATGGTGTCGCTGACGTCCTTCTGCGTGGGCTGATAGCGCGCGGCGCGGGTGACGTCGGCGCCTGCCTTGGCGGCGGCGTCGCGCATGGCCTGCTCCACCATGTCGCCGTTGCTGCCCACCGGGGCGAGCAGCGCCAGGCGGGTCAGGCCGCGGCTGGCGGCATAGCTGACCACGCGGGCCACCTGATCCTGCGGCTGGAAGCCCAGCACCCAGGTGCCGCCCGCCGGGGCGTGCGTGTCGGCTACCGTCGCGTCGTTGGAAAAGCTCAGCACCGGCACCGTGCCCGCCGCCGGCGCCACCGCCTTGGCGTCCACGCCGTAGACCGGGCCGATCAACAGGGTGGCGCCGGCGGCCAGCGCGTCCTGCGCCGCGGCCAACGCCCCCTCGGGCGTGCTCTTGGTGTCGCGGATCAGCAGTTGGAAATGGCTGTCGGCCGTGTCGAACAGCGCCATCTGCGCCGCCTGCTGCATGGCCTCGCCCAGGCTGGCGGCCTTGCCCGACAGGGGCAGCAGCAGGGCCACGCGCACCGTCTCATCCGCCGGCACCGTGGCCGGCGCGGGGGCCGCTTCCGCCTGGGCCGGGGCCGTCTCGGGCTGGGGCTGGGCCGCTTGCGGCCCGGTCGCCTGCTGGGGCGACTGCTGCGGTGCTTGCGCGGCGCGCGGCGGGGCCGTTACCGTGGGCTGGCTGGCGCAGCCCGCCAGCAAGGCCCCCGCCAGCAAGGCCAGCGTCAGCAGCGTCGCTGCGGTCCTGGCCGCCGCCGTCGTGGCGGACATCCCGGCATACTTCATCGCAAACCCACCCGTTGATCCCATGAAACCGCAGCAACCACCTGTCGACGATGTCGTTGCCGGCCCTGTCGACGCCGGCAACGACCCATACGATGGCGTTCCGTCGGACGGGGACATCCCGCCGGACGAGGACGGGGCAGAGCCTAGCGGCAGCGCCCTCGCGCGTAAACCGCCGCCTGGCCTGCATGTCGTCGCCACCCCCATCGGCAACGCCGGCGACATCACGCTGCGCGCGCTGGAAACGCTGAAGGGCGTGGACGCCATCGCCTGCGAGGACACCCGCGTGACGGCCAAGCTGATGGCCCGGTACCAGGTGCGCAAGCCCTTGCTGCCGTATCACGAGCACAACGCCGCCCGCATGCGGCCCCAGCTGCTGGCCCGCATCGCGGCGGGCGAGGCCATCGCCCTGGTGTCTGACGCCGGCACGCCGCTGATCTCCGACCCCGGCTACAAGTTGGTGCGCGAGGCCCGCGACCAGGGCCTGCACGTCACCCACCTGCCGGGCGCCAGCGCCACCCTGACCGCCCTGGTGCTGGCGGGGCTACCCTCCGACCGCTTCCTGTTCGCGGGCTTCCTGCCCAACAAGACGGGTGCCCGCCGGGCAGCGCTGGAGGAACTGGCACCGGTGCGCGCCACCCTGGTGCTGTTCGAGTCGGCCCAGCGCCTGGCCGACCTACTGGCCGACGCCGCCCAGGTGCTGGGCGGGCGCGAGGTGGCGGTGGCGCGTGAACTGACCAAGCTGTTCGAGGAGGTGCGGCGCGGCACCCTGCCCGGGCTTGCCGCCCACTATGCTGAGAACGGACCGCCCAAGGGCGAGGTGGTGGTGGTCATCGGGCCGCCGCTCGACGCCGCTGGGGAGGAGGTCGACATCGACGGCCTGCTGCGCGCCGCCCTGCGCACCCTCAGCGTCCGCGACGCCGCCGCCACGGTGGCGGAGGCCAGCGGCGCACCCCGCAAGCAGGTCTACCAACGGGCGCTTGAGATTTCCAATGATGACGCGGGCTGAACGGCTGGCAAGAAAGACGCTGAAGGGCCGCTCCGGCGAGCGCCTGGGCCGCTGGGCGGAGGCCTGGTGCCGCCTGGCCCTGCGGCTGAAGGGCTACCGTGTGCTGGCCAGCCGCTGCCGCACCCCGGCGGGGGAGATCGACATCGTGGCGGCCAGGGGCGACCTGCTGGTCATCGTCGAGGTCAAGGCGCGCCCGACGGAGGATTTGGGCCACCTGGCCGTCAGCCTGGCGCAATGGCGCCGGCTGGAACGGGCCGCCGGCCTCTACGTCGCTGCCCGGCCCCGGCTGGCGCGCCACGCCGTCCGCTTCGACCTGATGATCGTCCGGCCCCGGCGCTGGCCGCTGCACAGGCCGGACGCCTGGCGGCCCTCCTGACGGCGCGTTCCATACGGGGTCATTGAAGGTTCCGGCGGCATTGGTGGTCGACATCGGCCCCGGCGATGCGCTATCTCCCCAAAAGCCTGGCCCCCCAAAGCCCGGCGCCGCAGGGCCGATGCCGGAGGGAGCATCCAATCCGTGACCAGCCAGGGGTCCCAGAATCGCAGCACCCGCGCCGGCAAGGGCCAGGCGCAAGCCCGCGCGCTGTTGCGCGCCGTAGGCCAGATGCGTGACGAGGATATCGACCTGGCGGAAACCGCCCTGGCGCTGGCGATCCTGTCCAGCGGCGACACCGGCCTGGCGCCCTACCGCCGGCATCTCACCGCCCTCTCGGCCGCCGTGGCCAAGCTGACAGCCGGCCGCGCGCCGGAGGCGCTGACCCTGGAGGAGTGCCTGGACGCGCTGCGCGGCGCCCTGGTGGACCGCATGGGATATGAGGGCGACAGCGCCACCTATGAGGATTTGCAGAACGCCAATCTGGCGCGGGTCATCGATCGGCGCCGGGGCCTGCCGGTGGCGCTCGGCATCCTTTACATGCACGCCGCCCGCGCCCAAGGCTGGCACATGGTGGGCCTGAATTTCCCCGGCCATTTCCTCATCCGCCTCGATCACGGCGGTGACCGCGCCATCATCGACCCCTTCGGCGGCGGCCGGGTGCTGAGCGTGGTCGACTTGCGCGACCTGATCAAGCAGACCTCGGGCGCCGCGGCGGAACTGGAACCGGACCACTACGCCCCCGTGGGCAACCGCGACGTCCTCCTGCGCCTGCATAACAATGTGAAGCTGCTGCACATGCGCGGCGAACGGCCCGACTTGGCGGCCGAGGCGGTGGAGGCCATGTTGCTGATGGCCCCGGGCCAGGTGGCGCTGTGGCGCGAATCCGGCCTGCTGCAGGCCCAGCTGGGCCATATCACCACCGCCATCTCGGCGTTCGAGACCTTCCTGGACCTGGGAACCCGCGCCGGCACGTCCGCCCAGTTGCTGGACCAGGCGGCCACCTTAGTGCAGCATTTGCGCAATCGCCTGAATTGACCCGACCTTTATTCACCCCCTGTGTGATTGGCGCCGCAGCCGGGCCGATCCATGCGGGCCACAGTCCTATCCTTTGCCAGCCAAGCACCGCCGGACCGCCGGGGTGGGGGAGATGAGAATGAGCCTGTCCGTTGCCATTCAGATGGACCCGATGCACTCCATCAACATCGATACCGACAGCACCTTCATGATGGCGCTGGAGGCGCAACGGCGGGGGCACACCCTCTACCACTACCTGCCCCAGGACCTGGCCTTCCGCCACAGCCGCCTGGTGGCCACCGCCCGGCCTCTGGAGGTGCGGCGCGAACGGGGCAACCACCACACCTTCGGCCCGGTCGAGACGCTGGATCTGGCCAGCGTCGACGTGGTGCTGATGCGCCAGGACCCGCCCTTCGACATGGCCTACATCACGGCCACCCACCTGCTGGAACACGTCCATCCCAGGACCCTGGTGGTGAACGACCCCGCCTCCGTCCGCAACGCGCCGGAAAAGCTGTTCGTCACCCACTTCCCGGACCTGATGCCGCCCACGCTGATCACCAGCGCCAAGGACGAGGTCCTGGCCTTCCGCCGCGAATACAAGGACATCATCGTGAAGCCGCTGTTCGGCAACGGCGGCTCCGGCGTCTTCCATGTGAAGCCGGATGACGAGAACCTGGGCGCCCTGCTGGAGACCTTCACCCAGCTCTACCGCGAGCCCATCATCGTGCAGAAGTACCTGCCGGAAATCCGCCAGGGCGACAAACGCATCCTGCTGGTGGATGGTGAGCCGGTGGGCGCCGTCAGCCGCCTGCCGCAGGAGGGCGAGGCCCGCGCCAACTTCCACGCCGGCGGCAGCGCCGCCAAGACCGACCTGACCCAGCGCGAACACGAAATCTGCGCCACCATCGGCGGGGTGCTGCGCGACAAGGGCCTGGTGTTCGTGGGCATTGACGTCATCGGCGATTACCTGACCGAGATCAACGTGACCAGCCCCACCGGCATCCAGGAGATCAACCGCCTGAACGGCGGCGCCATCGAGTCCACTCTGTGGGACGCCATCGAGCGGCGGTACGCTGCGTCACGGTGAAGCCATCGGGCCGAGGGTGGCTGGTCGGCGGCTGGCTTGGCGGCGTTGGTGTGACATTTCCGCCGCTGGAAACGCCAGGTGCAGCCCACTGCGAAAATAGGGATCGGGGGACCGTTGAAATCAGGTCACACCGTCTACTTATTATCACCTTGTCCGAACGATTTGGCGGGCTTTCCGGGATGCGGGTCGCCCAGGGCCATGATACGCTTCGTGATAGTTACATGAACCAGAGGACGCCCGTGGCACGGCATCGGCGTCCGGTCGATGAGGCGGTCGATGGCTGGCGCGGACGATCTCGGCGGGGAGGACAGCCCCAAGCGGGCACCCAGGGCTTCCAGGGGCTCGGGCCCCGATGGGGCGCCGGGTGGCAATGTCGTCAATGCCGAACGGTTGCGCCGCCAGGGCGACCGTATCCGTGAGATCGAACGCCTCATGTGGGGCGCTCGCGCCTTCGCCGAGGGCGACGATCCGGACAATCGGACGGACTGACCCGTCCCCATCCCCTACGCTTACGTCCCCGGCTGGCCGCCATGGCGCCAGCGGACCATGCTGCGCCTGGCCTTGCGTCGCTCCGGCAGGCTGGCCAGCACCGCGCGCCGCTGGTCCGGCGTCATCCCGCCCCACAAGGTGATCTCTTCCAAGGTGCGCTGGCAACCGGCGCACAGGCCGCTGCGCGCGTCGATACGGCAGACCCGGGTACAGGGGCTGGCCACGTAATCGTCCGGATCGGGAACCCTGGGATCGGGGCCGGTCGAGGGGATGGGGCTGTCGGTCACGGTGTCGGCGCCGGTCGGTTGCGGGACTGTCAGATATAGCGGCGGCGGGCGTTTCCTGTCGCCCTTTCCATCGCCGGCTTTCCCACGCCATCCTACACTTTCTGACAGGATGTTAACCCGCCGTTGTATCTTTGGGGTTAGGAATGGGTTTATCCTGCGCCCTTGCGAAGCCGCAGGGGGCGCCCAGGGGACGCAAGGGATGTGGCCCCAAGGGGAAGCGGAAAGGTATTGCCAGGATGTCGGTGCTGGAGACCGCGCGGCGTCGCCGCCCGGCCGTCTTTTTTCTGACCCGCGGCCCGATTTTGGCCGCCCTATCCGGTATTGTCCTGACCGTCCTGGCCGCGTTCTACGTCCATTCCATGCTGTCGGGCGTGGCCCAGGCCCGGCTGGCGGATGAGGCCGACGCCCGCAGCCGCCATGTGCAGCAACGCCTGGACCGCATCGCCGCCACCTTAGGCGCGGAGGGCGACTTCTTGACCGCCAACCCCGCACCGGCGGAATTCGACCGCCAGGTGGCCCTGCTGATCGACCTCCGGCCTGAGATCCGGGCCGTGTCCTGGGTGGGTCCAGGCGGCCGCGTGCTGCGGACCGGCCCCATGGGGGCCGAAATCGCGCCCGCTGACATGGCCGACCACCCGTTCTCGCCCGAGGGCGTCACCGTGCGCCTGAGCGCCGATGGCGCCAACCTGTTGCTGGCGCGGTCCACATCCGGGCCGGCGCCCAGCGGTGCGCCCAGTGGCGGGCCCAACGGCGGGATGGCGCTGGTGGCCCGCATCGACCTGCGCGACCTGCTGACCCTGCGCATGGAGGGGCAGGCCGATCCCGCCCTATGGACCCGGCTCAGCTTGCGGTCGCGCGGGGGCGAGGCCGCCTTCGTCCAGACGGGGCATACCGCCACCACCACCTCCGAATTCAGCCGTGCCCTGTCCATCGGCGACGGGGTGTGGTGGCTGGACATGACGGGTGACCTGGTGGCCGGCCTTGCCCGCCAGTCGTGGGAGGTGGAGGCGGTGCTGGTCTTCGGCTTCGCGCTGACCTTCGGCGTCAGCCTGGTGCTGATGGTCAGCCGCCGCCGCGCCCATGACCGCACCGTGCTGATGGACAGCCTGGAACAGGCCAATGCCGTGCTGCATGCCAGCGAGCGCAAGTACCGCGACATCTATGAGAACGCGGTGGAGGGCATGTTCACCATCACCGTCGGGGGCGCCATCCTGTCGGCCAACCCCGCCCTGGTGCGCATGCTGGGCTATGCCTCGGAAGAGGATCTGGCGACCACCTTGACCGACGCCTGGACGCAGCTGTTCATCGATCCACGCCCCCGGGTGGAATTTCCCCAGGAGGTCATGGACCGGGGCGCCATCCAGGATTTCGCGGCCGAGATCCGCCGCCGGGACGGCAGCGCCCTGTGGGCGTCCCTGTCCGCCCGGGTGCTGCTGGACGGGGCCGGCCGCGCCTACGCCATCCAGGGCACGGCCGACGACATCACCGACCGTCGCCGGGCCGAGGTGGCGCTGCGCCTGGCCAAGGAGCAGTCGGAATTCGCCAGCCGTTCCAAGACCGAATTCCTGGCCAATATGAGCCATGAGCTGCGCACGCCCCTGAACGCCATCATTGGCTTTTCCGAGATCATCGGCAGCCAGTCGCTGGGCCCCATCGACAACCCCGCCTACGCCGAATACGCCAAGGACATCCACGACAGCGGCCGCATGCTGCTGGACCTGATCAACGACATCCTGGACCTGTCCAAGATCGAGGCCGGAAAGCGTGAGCTGAACGAGCACATGGTGGATCTGCCGCGCGTCTTCGCATCCTGCCTGCGGGTGGTGAAGGAACGGGCCATCCGAGGCGGCATCCACCTGCAGACCGACTATGCCGACTTCCTGCCCCGTCTGCGCGCGGACGAGGTGGCGCTGAAGCAGTTGCTGTCCAACCTGCTGGCCAACGCCGTGAAGTTCACGCTGAAGGGTGGCACCGTCACCCTGGGCGCCGTGGTCGACGGCGACGGCCGCCTGGTCATCACCGTGGCCGACACGGGCATCGGCATGCGGGCGGAAGACATCGGCCGCGCCCTGGAACCCTTCCGCCAGATCGAGAACCCGCTGACCCGCACCGCCGGCGGCGCTGGCCTGGGCCTGCCCCTGGTGCGGGCCCTGGTGGAACTTCACGGCGGCAAGCTGGAGATCGAGAGCGAGCCCGGCACCGGCACCATCGCCCGCGTCATCATGCCCGCCGACCGGGTGTGGCCGGACATCGGGTTGGTGGTGGCCGCGGCGAACTGACCATTCCCCAGGCACCGTTCCCGGCGACGGCCGTAACGCTCAGAGCCCGGCTTTGTTCAGCAGACCCAGGATGCTTTCCAGCATCACGTCGGCCATGGGCCGCACGGGGGAGGGCCAGATTTCCGCCAGGCGCCCGTCGGGCGTGATCAGGTGCTTCTGAAAGTTCCAGCGCGGCCGTCCCGCCCCTTCCCCCACGCTGCTGACCACCCACTGGAAAAAGGGGTGGGCGTTGGGACCGATCACGGTCTGCTTGGCCGTCAGGGGGAAATCCACGCCGTAGGTGGTGGCGCAGAACTGCGCGATCTCTGCCGGGCTGCCAGGTTCCTGTCCGCCGAAATCGTTGGACGGTACGCCCACCACCACCAGGCCCCGGCCGCGTAGCCGGGTCCACAGCGTCTGCAGCTCGGCATATTGCGGGGTGTAGCCGCAGGCCGACGCCGTGTTCACCACCAGCACCGGTCGGCCCTTGAACGCCCCCAGCGGTATGGTTCCATCGCCGGTCAGGGTGGGAAAGGTGAAGCTGTGGGCGTTCAGCCGTTCCCGCGTCTTCGTCTGCTCCATGGGCCTGACCTGGGAATTGGAAGGGGCGCGCGGGGGCGGCGCGAAGGGGGCTGTGCGAGCGGCCGTGCGGGGGGCCATGCGAGGAAAGCTGTTCTGGCTCATCTACAGGTCTCAACCGTACCGCTGTTCGGTCCAGGGATCGCCTTCGTTATGGTATCCCCGCACCTCCCAAAACCCGGGCGTGTCGTCGTTGACGAACTGGATGCGGCGGATCCATTTCGCCGATTTCCAGAAATAGGCCTGGGGCACCACCAGCCGCACCGGCCCGCCATGTTCCCGCGTCAGGGGCTCGCCCTGCCAGGTGGCGGCCAGCAGCACATCGGCTGCGCTGAACGCCGCCAGGCTGAGGTTGGTGGTGTAGCCGTCATAGCTGTGCAGCAGGACGTGGGCCGCATCCGCCTGGGGCCGGGCCAGCGCCACGATGTGGCCGGCGGAAACGCCCCGCCAATGGTTGTCATAGCGCGACCAGGACGTGACGCAGTGGATGTCGGACGTGTCGCTGAACGCCGGCTGATCCTGGAAATCCGCCCAGCGCCAGGTGAAGGGATGGTCCACCAGCCCGTCCACCGTCAGGGTCCAGTCGTCGGCACCCACGTCCGGCAGGATGCCCAGGTCCAGCACCGGCCAGTTGGTCACCAGGCGCTGTCCCGGCGGCAGACGCGGGCGGGCCGCGGGAGTCGAATCGGCCTGCGCGCCGGTCAGCAGCCGGCCTTCCCGCGCCCAGGCGCGCTTGGTCGCCACCAGCTTGCTCTCAGGGGCCTTCTGGTCATCGGTGCCCAGGGCGGCATCCGGTATGGTGTCGTCGGGACTGTCCGTGGCCATGCGCCGGGTTACTCACATAATCAGCCGGGGGTGGCCGGAAATTGGCCGGGTGCCCACGCGGGAAATCACGGGGAAATGTTGTGTCAAATCGTGGGCGCCGGGTCCACATGCCGCGCCGCCGCCACAATCTTAAGGATAGTGCGCCCTGCCCCGCCTGCCTACCGCGCAGCGGCGATTTTGGCGGGAACTGTGCTTCGGGACCTATGCTTTACGGCAACATCCCTCGCCCGGCCGTTGGCAGCCCTACCCTTTAAGGTTAACGTTCGGCCCTTTCCTTGATCCTTGGGCCCCCTGATCCTTGGCCCTTCATAGACCCACCCGATTGTTGCGGATGATGCGGAAAGCCCTTTTTGCCGTTTCCCTGGCGCTTCTGGCGTCCCTGATGCTGTCGCTCGCGATGCCGCCCGCCTGGGCGCAGGGCACGTCCGCGGCCGCGTCCGCCGACCCGTCTTCGCCCGACCCGTCTTCGCCCGACTTGGCCCAGGCCGACCAGCCACCGCCCGATCAGCGGCCACCGGATGCGGGTGGGGACGCGAGTGGGAAAGCGCGGGATGGTGCGCAGACCCCGCGAGGGGAGGCGGCCAAGGAGCCGGTGGCCATTCCCGTGCCGGTGCCCGTTTCCCCGCCGGCCGCCTCCCAGGCGGCTGCCCTGCTGCAGACCCTGCAGGACCCCCAGCGCCGCGACGCGCTGATCGCCCAGCTGAAGCTGCTGGCTGACGCGAACCCCAGCGCCACCTCCGCCCCAGCCCCCATCCCGGTCCCCGCCCCGGCTGCGACCCCCGCCGCCCCTGCCGGCGCTACCCCCGCCGAGCCGGCGCAGGAGTCGGAGGTGGAGTTGCTGGGAGCCCGCGTGCTGGACGCCTTGTCCGACCGCATCGAGGAATTCAGCGAGGAGATCGCGGCCGCCGGCCAGGCCTTGCTGGACCTGCCCAAGGCCTACCGTTGGCTGGACCGTCAGATGTCCGACCCCCGCCTGCGCGTGCAGTGGGGCATCCTGCTGGGTGAGGTCCTGCTGGTGGTCGTCGCCGGCTATGCCGCCCGTCTGGCGACCTTCTGGCTGTTGGCGCGCCCGCGCCGGGGTCTGGAACATCGCCAACCCCGGAACTGGGGCGTTCGCCTGGGCCTGCTGCTGACCCGCACCCTGCTGGACATCGTGCCCATGGTGGCCTTCGCCCTGGCGGCCTATGGCGTGCAGACCCTGACCCACCCGCCCAAGCCCGCCTCCACGGCGGCGCTGGGTATCATCGTGTCCAGCTTGCTGGTACAGGGCGCGACGCTGGCGGCCCGTTTCCTGCTGTCGCCGGGTGCCCCCTCCCTACGCTTGCTCCCCGTGGGGGATGAGACGGCGCACTACGTCTACATCTGGGTGCGCCGCATCGCCCTGACCGCCGTCTACGGCTACTTCGTGGCGCAGGTGGCCTATCAGCTGGGCCTGCCCTATCGCCCCTACATGGCCCTGCTGAAGGTGGTGGGCCTGATCGTCGGCATCATGCTGGTGATCCTGGTGCTGCAGAACCGGCAGAGCGTGGCGGACTGGATCCGGGGGCGGGACCCCCTGCTGCCGGAAGACCCGCATGATGACGGCGCGCTTGAGGCGCAACTGGCGGCCGAAATCTCCGGCGACAGCCCCATGGTCGCCGCCCCCCCGCCAGCGCCGACCGCCTGGGGCCTGGTCCGGCGCCGCCTGGCGGAGGTTTGGCACATCCTGGCCATCGTCTATCTGGTGGCCATCTACGGCATCTGGGCGCTGGAGGTGAAGGGCGGCTTCGGCTTCGTTTCCCGCGCCACCTTGATCAGCGTCGTCACCTTGATCGTGGCCCGCCTGCTGATGGAAGGGATAGACCGCCTGATCCGGCGCGGCTTCGCCATCCCGGATGATTTGAAGCGCCAGTACCCGCTGCTGGAATCCCGCGCCAACCGTTATCTGCCCATCCTGCACCGGGGTGCCAAGGTGGTGGTGTGGCTGGCGGGATTGCTCACCCTGCTGCAGGCGTGGGGGGTGGACAGTTTCGGCTGGCTCAGCACGCCCTTCGGCCAGCGGGCCAGCGCCTCCCTCCTCACCATCGTCCTCATGGTCATCTTCGCGCTGATCGTGTGGGAACTGGTCAGCGGCGGCATTGAACGCTACCTCAACACCACCGACCGCCACGGCCGCCTGGTGGAGCGCAGTCCCCGCATCCGTACCCTGCTGCCCCTGGTGCGCAACGTCGTGCTGGTGATGCTGCTGGTTATGGTGGGGCTGACCGTGCTGGCGGAGATCGGGGTCAACATCGCCCCGCTGCTGGCCGGTGTCGGTTTCCTCGGCGTCGCCGTAGGCTTCGGCTCCCAGTCCCTGGTGAAGGACGTCATCACCGGCCTGTTCATCCTGTTCGAGGATACGATCTCCGTCGGCGATTCCGTGACACTGGCCGGCTATACCGGCACGGTGGAGGGACTGACCATCCGCACCATCCGCCTGCGCGACGATAGCGGCGCCGTCCATACCGTGCCCTTCAGCGCCGTCACCGGCATCTCCAACCTGACCAAGGACTACAGCTACTTCACGGCCGATTTCGGCATCGCCTACGCCACCGACCTGAACCGGGCCACCCAGATCATGACCGAGATCGGCGAGGAACTGCAAAGCGACAGCCTGTTCGGCCCCAGCATCCTGGCGCCCCTGGAAATCCTGGGCGTCAGCGAATTCGCGGAGAAGGCGGTGAAGATCAAGTTCCGCATCAAGACCCGTCCCCGCCGCCAGCTGGCCGTGGGCCGCGAGTTCAACCGTCGCCTGAAGCTGCGCTTCGACGCCGAGGGCATCCCCTTCCCGGTTTGAGGGGGTGTCACCTGAGGATTTCGTCCGGATCGGCCGCGTCCACGATGCGTGCGGCGGTGTCGAAATCGAAACCGGCGCGGGCCAAGGTGGCTAGGTCCTTGTCGCGCCTGGCCTCACGCTCCGCCTCGGGACGGAAGGGGCCCAGCCGGCGGCGGCGGGCGTAGGCGTGGGCTGCACGCAGATCGGTCGAGCCTTCCTCGGCATCGCCCAGCTCACGGGCGAGTTCGCCCAGGGCGGCGTCGACCAGATCGGCGTCCACGCCCTTGGCCGCCATCTTCTGGCGGATGGTGCGGGTGGATCCACCCCGGCGGTGCAGGCTGGCGACCTTGCCCTCGGCATAGACGCGGTCGTTCAGCAGGCCGCTCTGCTGGTAACGGGAAATCAGCGCCTCCACCCACTCCGCCCCTTGCGCCCGGTCTGTGCCGTGGGCGGCCGCCGACATGTCCACCTTGCGCATCAGCACGCGACGCAGCGCGGCGGTGGAGGCGGCGAAGCGCTCCAGATAATGCAGGGCGGCGCGCTCCAGATAGGCGGCGCTGACCCGCCTCGGGCCCCGGCGCTGGGCGGGCTGGCGAGCGGCAGGGCGGGCGGGCGGGTCGAAAAGATCGTCGGTCATGCCGGCCATGGTAGCGCCGGGGAACGCCCCCACGCCATCGTTGTGCCGGCCCCTGTGACGCCGCTCATATTGCCGGATGGGGGGCGCGGCGTTAAGGTCGGGCCCAGCCTTGCCGGGGGCGTACCCCCCGGACCCTTCCGCACGGGCGCCTTAAATCCATGACCATGCTGCAGCAGTCCCCCTTGTCCGGCATCGCCGCCGCGACGCCCGTCCCGGCTCCCCGGGCCCTGGGCGCCATCAACTGGGTGGGCTTCACCACCCTGACGAAGCGGGAGATACGGCGCTTTCTGAAGGTCTGGGTGCAGACCATCGCCGCGCCAGTGGTGACCACGCTGCTGTTCTATTCCGTATTTGCCCTGGCGCTGGGCGGGGTTGTGCGCATGGTGGGCGACGTGCCCTTCCTGCGCTTCCTGGGGCCCGGCCTGATCATGATGGGCATGGCGCAGAACGCCTTCGCCAACACCTCGTCCTCCGTGCTGGTGTCCAAGGTCCAGGGCAACATCGTCGATGTGTTGATGCCGCCCCTGTCCCCGTTCGAGTTCGTGTCCGCCTTCGTCACCGGCGGCATCGTGCGCGGGCTGATGGTGGGCCTCGTCACCTGGGTCGTCATCCAGCTGGTGGTGCCGCTGGGCCTGCACGCGCCCTTCTACGTCCTGTTCCATGCCGTGATGGCCTCCATGCTGCTGTCGCTGCTGGGCCTCATCGGCGGCATCTGGGCGGATAAATTCGACCACATGGCGGCCATCACCAACTTCGTGATCACGCCCCTGTCCTTCCTGTCCGGCACCTTCTATACGCTGGACAGCGCGCCGCGCTTCTTCCACACCGTGGCCCATGTGAACCCCTTCTTCTATTTTATCGACGGGTTCCGCTACGGCTTCATCGGCCGCACCGACGGCACGCTGGGGACCGGCATCGCCGTGATGCTGGGGATCAACCTCGTCCTCTGGCTGGTGGCCTTGCGCATGGTCTCCACCGGCTACAAGCTGAAGGCCTGACGCCATGGACATGCCGGTGGACGGAGTGGGTGCCGAAACGCCGTTGCCGGCCGGGGCCTACCGGCCCGACCGCCGCCGGTACCATGGCCGTTTCAACACCCTGGGCTTCCTGACCCTGCTGGGGCGGGAGATCAAGCGCCTGCGCAAGCTGGCGATGCTGTTCCTGGTGGCGCCCGGCCTGTCCGCCGCCCTCTACTTTACCGTCTTCGCCTTCGGCCTGGGCGACAAGCGTGGTACGCCCGAGGGCGACGCCATCCTGGCTTTCCTGGTGCCCGGCCTCGTGACCCTGTCCCTGCTGACCCAGTCGGTGCAGATCCCCTCCTTCTCCATCCTTTACGCGAAGATGGAGGGCGCCATCCTGGACCAGCTGATGGCGCCGGTGGGCGCGGCCGAGATGCTGGCCGCCTATGTCCTCTCCGCCATGGCCGCCGGTGTGGCCAGTGGGGCCGCCGTGTGGGTGGGGTTCCTCATCTTCTGGCAGGCGCCGATGGCCGATCCCGCGCTGGTGCTGCTGTTCGTGGTGCTGGGCTCGTCCATGATGGCCACCTTCGGCGTGCTGACCGGCCTCATCAGTGTGAAGTGGGACCATCTGTCGGCGGCCATGACCTTCGTCTTCACGCCCTTGATCTTCCTGTCCGGCCTGTTCGCGCCGGTGGCGGGCATGCCGGGGGTGCTGCGCGCCATCGTCCAGGCCAATCCCATCTACTACGCCATCGACGGCGTACGCATCGGCTTCCTGGGGCAGGGCCAGGACCAGGCGGCGCTGGCCGTCCTGGTGCTGGTGGCCGTGAACGTCGCGCTGCTGGCCATCGCCGGCACCCTGCTGCACCGCGGCTACCGCCTGCGGAACTGATGGTCACCGCAAGGCGGGGCCTGGAACCGCATGTCCTTGGCAGGGCGGGGATTTTAGCGGAATCGACTGATCCAGCCATGTGCTGGGGGCGCAACTGTACTGGCTGGCCTGCTGGCGGAGGGTTTGCAACGGCGGGCCGGCTTGCCTAGAGTGCCGCGCCATGGGACAGCGGACTTTGGACATAGACCTCGCCAGCGGCGACTGGCAGTGGATGGCCGTGCATGGCGGGGCCGTGCGCATCTGCCTGCCCGCGACCTGGACCCGCATCTACCGTGACGACGGCGGGATGGCCCTGCAGTCGCCGGTGTTGTGGGCGGCCACCGATGGGCGCCCCGTGGGTGGTCACCCGCTGGACCTCCTGGTGTCCGTCACCACCTACGCCAATGAATACGGCGTGGATACCGAAGACGCGTTGCAGTACTTGGACCGCGACCATCTGCTGCCGCCGGGCGTGACCGCCATGGCGTCGGGCGACCGCCGCTGGATCGCCTATTGCGCCGCCCTGCCGGCGCCGCCGCAGCCGGGCCAGACGCCGGAGCAGGCCGCCGCCGCCACGGCGGCGCTGGGCGCCGGTGCTCGCATTCCCGAGGCGCAGATCTTCGTGTGGAAGATGGCGGACTTCCGTCCGCCCGACCGGGTGCGCGTCGCTACCCTGCAACTGTACGTGCCGGGCGAGGAATTCTGGGTGCCCGGCCTGGGCGCCCTCCTGGACCGCCTGGGCGACGAGATCGGCCGCATGGAGTTCGGACCCGCCGATCAGGGCCCCGTCAGCGCCGTCACCATGCGCAACATCGTGCACGCCGACGTCCTGCGCTTCCGCCTTCCCTGGGATTGGCGGACCAGCGACGAGGATGAGGACGATTTGGGCGGGCCCGAGCCCAGCCACTTCCGCCGCCCGGACGACGCCGAGGCTGACGAGATCCTGCGGGTCGTGGTGCACGATTATCCGCCGCCCGACGACATGGAACCAGAGTCCGCCCTGGAATCGGCGCTCGCCGCCGGCCTGGACTGGGAAGCCATCACGTCGGAGGAAGGTGACGGCCTGCCCCCCGCCGTGCTGCTGCGGCGTATCGCCGCCCAGTTCGCCGACGGGCCGGACGGCCAAGTGGGCATGGGCAGCGTCGACACCCTGGCGGATGACGAGGTGCTGGCCCGCTTCACCCATACGGCGGTGGAGGACGGGCGCCGCCGGCGCTGCCACCTGTGGCTGCGCGGTGCCGTGGTGGGCGGACGGGCGACCCTGGCCGTCTTCTCCTACGGCCTGCCCGAGGGGCTGCAAGGCTCGCCCCTGGCGGTGGACGCCGTGGCCATGCTGGAACGGGAAATCCGCCGCGCCCAGATCGGCGGCTATGAATCGCTGCCCGTCGGCGACGCCTCCGGCAACGGTGACGACGGCCTGCCGCCCGGCATGGCGCCGGACTGGCCCGCCGGCGGCTGGAACGCCGGCAGCTGGGATGAGGGCGACGCCCTGCTGGATGACGAGGATGACTTTGACGAGGACGGGGACGGTCTCCTCGACTCGGACGAAGAGGATGATGGCTATCGCCGCCGCAAGGGTGACGACCCCGCCAAGAACTGACGCGGCGCGTCAGCGTCCCATTCTTTAAAACTCTGCCAAAAAAAACGGATAAACCCGAAAGGCTGCCCGTATGGCCGTCGTTCCGGTCATCCGTTTCATGCGTGATCCATCCGCCCCGCCCCATTCGCTGAGGGGGGCTTGCGGTCCTGTCAGCAGCGCCCTGCCAGCAACGCTGTCAGCAACGCCCCTGGGGGGTGCGGTCCAGCAGGGATTGCAGGCCCACGGTGCGGCTGTCTGCGGCCTTGGCGGCGTCTTCCGCGGCCAGGGAGGCCAGGCCCAGGAGGTGGACCAGTTCCCCCATGTTATTGCGGCGGGCGTCCAGCGCCAGATTGTCGAGGCAATGCTTGATGGCGATGGCGGTAGTGCGGCGCGTGTCGGTCATGACTTTGTGCCCCAAGAGTGCGGGCGACCCCTCGCCCGGAGGTCCAAGCGACCCCTGAAGTAATTACAGCACAGATCTTGGGTGCCAAGTCAACAGGAAGAATAAAATCTCAACTAGCGATACACCATCCTGCCTTGTGTCGGGCCAATCTGGTTGTGCAAGGCAATAAGTTATAATTTTGCAGCAATAACCGACTGTAAATCAGGCCGTTAATTCCTGGTTAATTCGCGATCTGGTGGATTACGCCGGTATTCACACGACATTCACTTGGCGCCGCCAATTTCTGACAAATTGTAACTTGATGGACGGAAAATCGGACGGCCGCCGTCCGGCCTTCCCGTACCAAGCGGTGGTGGCGGGGCTCCACCACCACCCCAAGGGCTGGCGAGGGGGCGGATGGTGCCGGGTACGCGCTATGGGATAGCGGGACATATGCCAGGGGTGGAATGGGCGCTTTTAGCGGGCCCCGGCGCCGCAAAGCCGGTTGCAGCCGGGCGCCGCCCTGCCTATATCTGCGTGGCGATGCGGTCGCTCCCGTTTCAGGATGGGGAGGGCCGTGCCATGACGGGCGCCACCGGGTGCCGCGCCATGATCGTGTTGAACGTGTCCCGTTTTAACAGGGGGACCGCTCCGGTGCCGGAAGGGCCGTCGCGCGTCTGCCACATTGGAAGGGTTAGAATTATGAGCAAAGTCATCGGTATCGATCTCGGCACCACCAATTCCTGCGTGGCCGTCATGGAAGGCACGTCGGCCAAGGTGATCGAGAACGTCGAGGGCGCGCGCACCACGCCGTCCATGACCGCTTTCACCCAGGGCGGGGAACGCCTGGTCGGCCAGCCCGCGAAGCGCCAGGCGGTGACCAACCCCGAGAACACGCTGTTCGCGATCAAGCGCCTGATCGGCCGCCGCTATGACGACCCGCTGACCCAGAAGGACAAGGGCCTGGTGCCCTACAAGATCATTTCGGGCGACAACGGTGACGCCTGGGTCGAGGCCCACGGCGAAAAGTACAGCCCCAGCCAGGTGTCCGCCTTCATCCTGCAGAAGATGAAGGAAACGGCCGAGAACTACCTCGGCGAAAAGGTGACCCAGGCCGTCATCACCGTGCCCGCCTACTTCAACGACAGCCAGCGCCAGGCGACCAAGGACGCAGGCCGCATCGCCGGTCTTGAAGTGCTGCGCATCATCAACGAGCCCACGGCCGCGGCGCTGGCCTACGGCATGGAGAAGAAGGGTTCCGGCATCGTCGCGGTCTACGACCTGGGCGGTGGCACCTTCGACGTCTCCGTGCTGGAAATCGGCGACGGCGTGTTCGAGGTGAAGTCCACCAACGGTGACACCTTCCTGGGTGGCGAGGACTTCGACGCCCGCATCATCGACTACTTGGCCGACGAGTTTAAGAAGGAGAACGGCATCGATCTCCGCAAGGACCGTCTGGCCCTGCAGCGCCTGAAGGAAGCGGCCGAGAAGGCCAAGATCGAGCTGTCTTCCGCCATGCAGACGGAAGTTAATCTGCCGTTCATCACCGCGGACCAGACCGGTCCGAAGCACCTGAACGTCAAGCTGACCCGCGCCAAGCTGGAAGCCCTGGTCGAGGATCTGGTGGCCCGCACGGTCGAGCCCTGCAAGGCGGCCCTGAAGGACGCCGGCCTGAAGGCCAGCGAGATCGACGAGGTGATCCTGGTCGGCGGCATGACCCGCATGCCCAAGATCATCGAGACGGTGAAGCAGTTCTTCGGCCGCGAGCCGCACCGCGGCGTGAACCCGGACGAGGTGGTGGCCGTCGGCGCCGCCATCCAGGGTGCCGTGCTGAAGGGTGAGGTGAAGGACGTCCTGCTGCTGGACGTGACCCCGCTGTCCCTGGGCATCGAAACCCTGGGCGGCGTGTTCACCCGCCTGATCGACCGCAACACCACGATCCCGACCAAGAAGAGCCAGACCTTCTCCACGGCTGAGGACAACCAGACGGCCGTCACCATCCGCGTCTTCCAGGGTGAACGCGAGATGGCGGCGGATAACAAGATGCTGGGCCAGTTCGACCTGGTCGGCATCCCGTCCGCCCCGCGCGGCGTGCCGCAGATCGAGGTCACCTTCGACATCGACGCCAACGGCATCGTCAACGTCCAGGCCAAGGACAAGGCCACCGGCAAGGAGCAGGTGATCCGCATCCAGGCCTCCGGCGGCCTGTCGGACGCCGACATCCAGCGCATGGTCAAGGAAGCCGAGAGCCACGCCGCCGACGACAAGAAGCGTAAGGAACTGGTGGAAGCCCGCAACCAGGCCGACGGCCTGATGCACTCCACCGAGCGTACGCTGAAGGAGAACGCGGAGAAGCTGCCGGCCGCCGAGAAGGCCGCCGCCGAGAAGGCCATCGCCGAGCTGAAGACGGCGCTGGAGGGCGAGGACGCGGCCGATATCAAGGCCAAGACCGAAGCCCTGGCCCAGGTCTCCATGAAGCTGGGTGAAGAGCTGTACAAGTCCGGCCAGGACGCCTCGGCCGCCGGTGGTGAAGACCACGGCGCCGCCCATGGCGAAGGGTCGGAAAAGGTTGTCGATGCTGACTTCGAGGAAGTCGACGAAGACAAAAAGAAGTCCGCCTAAGTCTTTCTTAAGACGACCCGGGCAATGACTGACTAGGTATCGGGCCCGTTCTCCGGTGAAATCCGGGGGGCGGGCCTGAGCCCCATCAGGGGCCTGGTGGGGCCCGGGTTCCGGCAATTCCCTGAAAGGGCTTAGGGCCAAACATGGCGAAGCAGGATTATTACGAACTTCTGGGCGTGGCGAAGACCGCCTCGGCCGACGACCTGAAAAAAGCGTATCGCAAGCTGGCCATGCAGTATCACCCCGATCGCAATCAGGGTGACAAGGCGGCCGAGCAGAAATTCAAGGAAGTCAGCGAAGCGTACGAGGTCCTGAAGGACGAGCAGAAGCGGGCGGCCTACGACCGCTTCGGCCATGCCGCCTTCGAGAACGGCGGCGGCCGGGCCGGTGGCGGCGCCGGCGGCTTCGATTTCGGCAGCGGCTTCGCGGACATCTTCGAAGAGATGTTCGGCGATTTCATGGGCGGCCGCCGGGGCGGCGGGCAGGGCCCGGGCCGTGGCAGCGACCTGCGCTACAATCTGGAAATCTCGCTGGAGGACGCCTTCAAGGGCACCTCCACGAACGTGCGCGTGCCGACCTCCGTCGCCTGCGACGTCTGCAACGGCACCGGTGCCGAGTCGGGCACGCAGCCGGTCACCTGCCCCACCTGCAACGGCGCCGGCAAGGTGCGGGCGCAGCAGGGCTTCTTCACCATCGAGCGCACCTGCCCGGCCTGCGCCGGCGCCGGCCGCGTCATCAAGGATCCCTGCCGCAACTGCGGCGGCCATGGCCGCGTGCGCAAGGAAAAGACCCTGCAGGTCAACATCCCGGCCGGTGTCGAGGACGGCACCCGCATCCGCCTGACGGGCGAGGGCGAGGCCGGGGCCCGTGGGGCGCCCCCGGGCGACCTCTACATCTTCCTGGCCATCGCCCCGCACGCGCTGTTCATCCGCGATGGCGCCAACATCCAGTGCCGGGTGCCCATCCCCATGACCACGGCGGCCCTGGGCGGCACGGTCGAGGTGCCGACCATCGACGGCAGCCGCGCCCGCGTCTCCATCCCGCCTGGCACGCAGAGCGGGCACCAGTTCCGCCTGAAGGGCAAGGGCATGAGCGTCCTGCGCAGCACCCAGCGCGGCGACATGTACGTGACGGCCCTGGTCGAAACCCCGGTCAACCTGACCAAGCGTCAGCAGGAGCTGATGCGCGAGTTCGAGAAGGCCGGGGAAGAGAAGGGCGGCACCCACCCCGAATCGGAAGGCTTCTTCGCCAAGGTGAAGGAGCTGTGGGCCGATTTGAAGGAATAGGATCTGGGAACAGCGCCGGCGCGCCACCCTTCCCCGGGTTCACCCCGGGTTTGAAAGGTGACGCGCCGGCGTTTTCTTTGAGGGATATCATGAAGCGTCTGTGCGTTTTCTGCGGCTCCAGCCCCGGCTTCGATCCGCAGTACCTGGAGGCCGCGCGCGGCCTGGGCCGGGCTTTGGCCGGCGCCAGCATCGGCCTGGTTTACGGCGGCGCTTCCGTCGGCCTCATGGGGGCCGTGGCCGATGCCGTCCTGGAGGCGGGCGGCCAGGTCATTGGCGTCATCCCGGAATCGCTGAAGAAGAAGGAAATCGCCCACGCCGGCCTGACCGACCTGCGCGTCGTCGCCTCCATGCACGAGCGCAAGGCGCTGATGGCCGAGCTGTCGGACGGCTTCATCGCCCTGCCCGGCGGCATCGGCACCTTCGAGGAGTTGTTCGAGGTCTGGACCTGGGCCCAGCTGGGCCACCATCAGAAGCCCTGCGCCATCTATAACGTCGCCGGCTTCTACGACGGCCTGACCGCCTTCCTGGACGGCGTGGTGGCCTCCGGCTTCATGAAGCAGAACCACCGCGACATGCTGGTGACAGCCGACACGGCAGCGGCGCTGCTGGACAAGCTGCGTGCCTATGAGCCGCCGGCCGTGACCAAATGGATCAAAGCGGACGAGCGCTGAGATCTGGTTCCAGGTAAATAAGGCCGCCAGGAAATGACTCCGGCGGCCTTTTCCTTATCCGCGACGTCAGGCGGCGATCAGATCGTCGGCCGGGCCGAAGAACTCGAAGTGGACGCGGTCGGCGGCCACACCGGCCAGGGCCAGGCCGCTGAGATAGGTGCGCAGGAAGGGCTTGGGCCCGCACAGGTAGATGTCCGCCTGGTGCAGGGGCGTGTTCTCCCGCAGCCAGTCGATGCTGATGAAGCCTTCGCCATCGTGGGTGACGCCCAGCTGGTCCTGCGGGTGCGGGTCGCTGTAGAAGGTGGCGACCTTGATGGTGGGATGCTGGGTGGCGAGGGCCCGGACATGGGCGTCCATGGCATGGGTGGTGCCGTTCAGCGCGCCGTGGATGTAGTGGGTTTCCAGGCCCGGGTGCCTGGCCGCGATCTCCTCCACCATGCTGACCATGGGGGTCAGGCCCACGCCGCCCGACAACAGGATGACGGGCCGCGTCGGCGCCTCATCCAGGTAGAAGTCGCCGGCCGGCGGCGTCGCCTCAATGATGTCGCCCACCTGGACATGGTCGTGCAGGTGGCGCGAGCCGCCGTTGCCGTTGGCCTCCCGCTTCACGGAGATGCGGTACTGCCCGTCCTGCGGGGCGCAGGAGATGGAGTAGTTGCGCTTCACCTCGGTCCCGTCCGCCAGAGGGAAGCGGAAGGTCAGGTACTGCCCCGGCTTGTGGCGCGGCACGCCACCACTGTCGGCCGGCCGCAGGATGAAGGAGGTGATGACGGCGCTTTCCCGCACCTTGTCGGCCACGGTGAACTTGCGCCAACCGGTCCAGCCGCCCTGCTGCGACTCGATCCCGTCGCGCAGCACGGACTCGCGGGCCTTCAGCACCTCCGCCAGGAACCAATAGGCCTCCCCCCAGGCGTTCAGCACGGCGTCGGTCGCGGCGTCGCCCAACACCTCCTTGATGGCGGCCAGCAGGGCCGTCGCCACATAGGGATAGTGCTCCGGCAGGATGTGATAGCCGACATGCTTATGGGCGATGCGCTCCACCACTGGCGTCAGAGCGCCCAGGTTCTCGATGTTGCGGGCATAGGCCAGGATGGCGCCGGCCAGGGCGTGCACCTGGGCGCCGTCCTCGCCCTGGTTGGCGTGGTTGAACAGGGCGCGGATGTGGTCGTCCTGGAACAGGCGGCGGTACATGGCCTTAGTGATGGTGGGGCCGTGTTCGGCCAGCAGCGGCACCGTGGCCTTGATCAGGGCGATGGTTTCCGGGCTAAGCGGCTTCGGCATGTCGTGCTCCTGTCTGGGGGAAGGGCGGCTGCCTCACCCAGTCAAGGGTAGTGAGCCGGCAGGGTGCCTAAATCATTCATTCTCGATGAATGAATTCCTGCCAGCGATATTGATGTGTGTCAAATACATCTTTTTGCGCGAGCGAAAGGCATCGGCCTGACACGGCGCGGGCGGACATGAAAAAGGCCGCCGGATCGCTTCCGGCGGCCTTCACCGTCATCGGGCGTGAAGGGATTACGGCGGCGTCACCAGCCGGCCCAGCGGCCGTCCACCCAGGATGTGGACGTGGTAGTGCGGCACTTCCTGGTGACTGTCGGGGCCGTGGTTGGAGATCAGGCGATAGCCCGAGCCTTCCACCCCCGCCTCAGCGGCAATGCGCGACACGGCGCGGGTGAAGGCGGCGATCTCGGCGTCGCTGGCGTGGGCACCGAAATCGGCGGCGCTGACGTAGGCCCCCTTCGGGATCACCAGGATGTGGGTGGGGGCCTGGGGGTGGATGTCGTGGAAGGCCAGGACATGGTCGTCCTCATAGGCCTTCTTGCACGGGATTTCGCTGCGCAGGATGCGGGCGAAGATGTTGTTCGTGTCATAGGACATTTTTGGTTTCTCCCTCAAGCGCCGGGCGGCCACGTCCGTGGCCTTGGCTATCCTCGCTCCGCCCTTCGGTGCTCACTGCGGGGCTGGCGGTCGCCAGCCCGATATAGCTCAGTTTTATGGCGTGTTACGCCTTGCGGTTCTTCTTTTCCTCGATGCCGCTGATGCCCTGGCGGGTGGCCAGCACGGCATAGATGTCGTCCGGCGTCAGCCCGGCATCGGCCCACAGCACCAGCAGATGATAGAGCAGGTCGGCGGACTCCGAGGCCAGCTTGTCGCGGTCGCCGCGCATGGCCTCGATCACTGCCTCCACCGCTTCCTCGCCCACCTTCTGGGCGATCTTGGCGGTGCCGCGGCTGAACAGCCGGGCGGTGTGTGAGGTTTCGGGGTCGGCGCCCTTGCGGGCCAGGATGGTGGCGTACAGATCCTTCAGCGGATCGCCCCCCTTGGGGACCATTGGGCTCTTGCCGGGCATGGCATCACACCCCGCGCATGGGAATGCCGGCGGCGGCCATGTGCGCCTTGGCCTGGGCGATGGAATAGGTGCCGAAGTGGAAGATGCTGGCGGCCAGCACGGCCGAGGCATGGCCCTGGATGACGCCGTCCACCAGATGGTCGAGCGTGCCGACCCCGCCCGAGGCGATCACCGGCACGGGCACGGCATCGGCCACGGCCCGCGTCAGCTCCAGGTCGAACCCGCTCTTGGTGCCGTCGCGGTCCATGGAGGTCAGCAGGATTTCCCCGGCGCCGTATTCCGCCATGCGCTGGGCCCATTCCACCGCGTCCAGCCCCGTCTCCTTGCGGCCGCCGTGGGTGTAGACGCCCCAACGTCCACTGGCGTCGCGCTTGGCGTCGATGGCCACCACAACGCATTGGGCGCCGAACTTCTGCGCCGCCTCGCGCACGAATTCGGGCCGGCTGACGGCGGCGCTGTTGATCGACACCTTGTCGGCGCCGGCCAGCAGCAGCTTGCGGATGTCCTCCACCGTGCGCACGCCGCCGCCCACCGTCAGGGGCATGAACACCTGTTCGGCCGTGCGGCGCACGACGTCGAAGATGGTGTCGCGGCCTTCATGGCTGGCGGTGATGTCCAGGAAGGTCAGCTCGTCGGCGCCGGCGGCGTCATACAGGCGTGCCTGTTCCACCGGGTCGCCGGCGTCCACCAGGTCGACGAAGTTGACGCCCTTGACCACGCGCCCGTCCTTCACGTCCAGGCAGGGGATGATGCGGCGTTTCAGCATCACAGCATCTCCCTGGGGCGGTTCAGCAGGCCCAGCGCCGCCACGGGGTCGATACGCCCGTCATACAGGGCGCGGCCGCAGATGACGCCGGTGATGCCCGTGTCCTCCTGCCGCTTCAGCGCGGCCAAGTCGGCGATGCTGGACACCCCGCCCGAAGCGATCACCGGCGTGGTGAGGTGGGAGGCCAGGTCGGCCGTCGCCTCCACGTTCACCCCGCCCAGGGCGCCGTCACGGTCGATGTCGGTGTAGATGATGGCGGCCACGCCGGCGTCCTCGAACTTCAGCGCCAGGTCCAGGGCTGTGATGTCGGACGCCTCGGCCCAGCCCTCCACTGCCACGCGGCCGTCGCGGGCGTCGATGCCTACGGCCACACGGCCGGGGAACAGGCGGCAGGCCTGCTTCACCAGCTCGGGGTCGCGCACGGCGATGGTGCCCAGGATTACCCGCTCCACCCCGCGCTTCAGCCAGTCCTCGATGGTGGCGATGTCGCGGATGCCGCCGCCCAGCTGCACCGGCAGCTTCACCCGATTCAGGATGGCGGCCACGGCGTCGCCGTTGACCGGCCGGCCGGCGAAGGCGCCGTTCAGGTCGACCAGATGCAGCCATTCGAAGCCCTGCGCCGCGAAGCGCGCCGCCTGGTCGGCCGGGTCGGTGTTGAACACCGTCGCCTGGTCCATATCGCCGCGCACCAGGCGCACGCAGGCGCCGTCCTTAAGGTCGATGGCCGGATAAATGATCATGGTTCGCCCTAATCCCGCTTGATGTCTTGGGGCCGGTCTTCCTGCCGGCTGGATTCCGTCAGATCCTTGTAGAAGAACAGGCCCGGGATATCCCGCCCGTCCACCCGCGCATAGTGGGGATGGTGGCCCCATTCGATGTAGCCCAAGGCGCGGTACAGCGCGATGGCGGCACCCTGGGTGGCGCGCACGTCCAGGTTCAGGATACGGAAACCGGCCTTGCGCGCCTCTTCCTCCACCGCCACGGTCAGCGCCCGGGCCAGGCCATGGCCGCGCCCCCACGGGGCGACGAAGCTGGTGGTCAGGGTGCAGGCGAAGCTCTGCGCCTCATTGTTGCGGGTGGGGCGCACCAGCTGGGCCGATCCGGCGATGACCCCATCCAGGCGACCCACCAGCAGGGTGCGCTCCGGCACCACCATCACGCCCTTCCAATAGCGCTCCATGGCTTCCCGCGCGGGGGGCGTCACCCAGCCGAAGCCGCCGCCATCGCGGATGGCCAGGTCGGCGGCGTCGCACAGGTCGTCCATGTCGCCGGGGCGGATGCGTTCCACCACCTCCACGGTGATCTGGGCGCTGGGGGCGGCCGGCTGGTGCGCACCGGTCATGGGGAACCTCGAAGCGTGACGGCGGGAACGATAACGCGTGGAACAGGGGGTGATCAGGGCGTCCAGGCCAGGAAATTGGCGATCAGCTTCAGGCCCGTGGCCTGGCTTTTCTCCGGATGGAACTGGGTGCCCGCCAGGTTGTCGCGGCCCACCAGCGCGGGAATGGATCCGGCGTAGTCGGCATGGGCCTTCAGCAGGGCGGGGTCGCCCACCTTCAGGCCGTAGGAATGGACGAAATAGACATGGGACCCGGCCTCGATGCCGGCCAGCAGCGGGTGGTCCGCTTGGTCCAGCACCAGCTCGTTCCAGCCCATGTGCGGGATCTTCAGGGCGGGATCGGCCGGGACCAGTCGTTCCACCACCGCATCGATCCAGCCCAGGCCAGGGTGCACGCCATGTTCACGACCCTCGCGCGCCATCAGCTGCATGCCGACGCAAATGCCCAGGAAGGGCTGGCCGCGGCGGATCACCGCCTCTTCCAGCGCGTCCTTGAGCCCGTCCACGGCCAGCAGTCCGCCCATGCAGTCGGCGAAGGCGCCCACGCCCGGCAGGATGATGCGGTCGGCCCGGGCGATGGCGCCGGGATCGGCCGTGACAGTGACGGCCAGCCCATGGCGCCCCGCCTCCTGCGCCGCCCGTTCCACGGCCTTGGCGGCGGAGCGCAGGTTGCCGGAGCCGTAGTCGATAAGCGCCACGGAGGCGGAGGAGGTCGCGGTCATGAGAGGCGGACCCTGTGACGGAAAGAAAGGATCAGAGCGAACCGCCCAGCACACCCTTGGTGGAGGGCACGGCGTCAGCCTTGCGCGGGTCGATCTCGATGGCGGCGCGCAGGGCCCGGGCCAGGGCCTTGTAACAACTCTCCACGATGTGGTGGTTGTTCTCCCCGTACAGGTTTTCCATGTGCAGGGTGGCACCGGCGGCGAAGGCGAAGGCCTGGAACCATTCCTTGAACAGTTCCGTGTCCATCTCCCCCAGCTTGTCGCGGGTGAAATGCACCTTCCAGATCAGGTAGGGCCGGTTGGACAGGTCGATGGCCGCGCGGGTCAGCGTCTCATCCATGGGGATGTAGGCGTGGCCATAGCGGTTGATGCCGCGCCGGTCGCCCAGGGCCTTGGCGACGGCCTCGCCGATGGCGATGCCGGTATCCTCGGTCGTATGGTGGAAATCGATGTGCAGGTCGCCCACCGCGCGCACCGTCAGGTCGATGAGCGAATGGCGCGACAACTGCTCCAGCATATGGTCAAGGAAGCCGATGCCGGTCGACACGTCGTAGCGCCCGGTACCGTCGAGATCCACGGTCACGCTGATCTGCGTTTCCTTGGTCTTGCGCTCCACAGTGCTGCTGCGGGCGCCTGCTGGTTCGTTCCTGTCCATAAGCACTACTTAGCAGCAAGGCTGTTACCGTGAAAGGGGCGGAGCATAGACTCTGGCGCATGGCTTGACCCGCATCATCGCCATCCCACATACCGTGGGCCCTCATCCTATTTCCCGTTTCCAACCGGAACCGCTTCCCATGTCCGACTACGGCAAGACCCACGACCCTATCCAGTGGCACGGCACCACCATCCTTTCCATCCGCAAGAACGGGCAGGTGGTGGTGGCTGGCGACGGCCAGGTGTCGGTGGGCAACACGGTGATGAAGTCCAATGCCCGCAAGGTCCGCCCCCTGGCTGGCGGCAGCGTCATGGCCGGCTTCGCCGGGGCCACGGCGGACGCCATGACCCTGTTCGAACGGCTGGAAGCCAAGCTGGAGCAGTACCCCGGCCAGCTGACCCGCGCCGCCGTGGAACTGGCCAAGGACTGGCGCACCGACCGCTACCTGCGCCGGCTCGAGGCCATGATGGCGGTGGCCGACCGCCAGGCCAGCCTGATCCTGACCGGCAACGGCGACGTGCTGGAGCCGGAGGACGGCATCATCGGCATCGGCTCCGGCGGCGCCTACGCCCTGGCGGCCGCCCGGGCCCTGATCGACCTGCCGGACCTGGATGCGGAGGCCATCGCCCGCAAGGCGCTGGGCATCGCCGCCGACATCTGTGTCTACACCAACCGCAACATCACCCTGGAAAAGCTGTGAGCCCGGCGATGACCTCGTTCTCCCCCCGCGAAATCGTCTCGGAACTGGACCGCTACATCGTCGGCCAGAAGGACGCCAAGCGCGCCGTGGCCATCGCGCTCCGCAACCGCTGGCGCCGCCAGCAATTGCCCGACGGGTTGAAGGAGGAGGTTCTGCCCAAGAACATCCTCATGATCGGCCCGACTGGCGTGGGCAAGACCGAGATTGCCCGCCGCCTGGCCAAACTGGCCCAGGCCCCCTTCCTGAAGGTGGAGGCGACCAAGTTCACCGAGGTGGGCTATGTCGGCCGCGATGTCGAACAGATCGTGCGCGACCTGGTGGAGATCGCCATCACCCTGACGCGCCAGCGCCTGCGCAAGGAAGTGGCCGCCAAGGCCGAGCTGCGCGCCGAGGAACGGGTGCTGGACGCCCTGGTGGGCGAGGGGGCGTCGTCCGAGACGCGGCAGAAGTTCCGCAAGATGCTGCGCGAGGGGCAGCTGAACGACAAGGAGATCGAAATCCAGGTGCAGGACAACGCCGCGTCCGCCCCGGCCTTCGACATCCCCGGCATGCCCGGCGGCAGCATGAGCATGATTAACCTGGGCGACATCTTCGGCAAAGCCTTCGCCGGTCGCACCAAGGCCCGCCGCATGACCGTGTCCGAAAGCCACACCGTGCTGATGGCTGAGGAGTCCGACAAGCTGCTGGACAACGAGACGGTGGTGGCCGAGGCCATCCACGCTGTGGAGCAGAACGGCATCGTCTTCCTGGATGAGATCGACAAGATCACCGCCCGTTCCGAAAACCGGGGTGGCGGCGATGTCAGCCGCGAGGGTGTGCAGCGCGACCTGCTGCCCCTGATCGAGGGCACGACGGTCAACACCAAGCATGGCGCGGTGAAGACCGACCACATCCTGTTCATCGCGTCCGGCGCCTTCCATGTGGCCAAGCCGTCGGACCTGCTGCCCGAGCTGCAGGGCCGCCTGCCCATCCGCGTGGAACTGAAGCCCCTGACCGAAGAAGACTTCCGCCGCATCCTGACGGAGCCGGAGGCCAGCCTGATCAAGCAGTATGTGGCCCTGCTGAAGACCGAGGATGTGGCCCTCAGCTTCACCGACGACGCCATCGACGAGTTGGCGCGCCTGGCGGTGCAGATCAACAGCACGGTGGAAAACATTGGCGCCCGCCGCCTGCACACCGTGCTGGAGCGCCTGCTTGAGGAAATCAGTTTCACCGCCGCCGACCAGGCCGGCAGCACCGTGGCCATCGACGCCGCCTATGTGCGGGAAAAGGTGTCGGACTTGGCCAAGAACGCCGACCTCAGCAAATTCATCCTGTAGGCGTTGGCGCCAGCGTGCTGATGTGGGGCGGGGCCGCCGGGTCCCGCCCTTTTTTGGTTCATCGCGGATTAGCGGGTGGAGGCGGACAACGGCGCGTTCTGACAGACTGGTAGTCGCCAAACATCACAGACTGCCAGGGGGTGCGCCGTTGCCCGATAGAGAAGCTACGTCATGTCTCGTTGGGTGGGAAGCCTACCGGGTTGAGACAGTGGAACGCCGCGCGGGTGAGCAGCCGGCGGTTTGGATATATCTTGGCCGACCGTCCTGTTCGCCGATGATCTGCGACGGTTGTGGCCAGGCGAGCGAGCGTGTTCACGACATTGAGACGCGAGTTGTCCGGGACCTTCCGATCCTGGATGCGGCGACGTGGATATCGGTGCCGCGCCGGCGTGTTCTGTGCGGGCAGTGCGGCCCTCGGCTGGAACGACTGGATTGGCTGGAGCGCCATGCCCGGGTGACACGGCGTTTGGCGGAGAGCGTGGTCCGCCTCTGCCGTGCCCTGCCGGTGAAGCAGGTGGCCGCGTTCTTCGGGCTGGACTGGCATACGGTCAAGGAGATCGACAAACGTGCGTTGCAACGATCCCTCGATCCGGTAGACCTCAGCGGGATCAGCGTGTTGGCGATGGATGAGTTCGCCATCCAGCGCGGCCACCGCTATGCCACGGTGGTAATCGAGCCCCACACCCGGCGGGTGTTATGGGTTGGCCGCGAGCGTTCGCGCGAAGGCATCCGTCCCTTCTTCGACCTGTTGGGGGAGGAAGGCTGCCGCTGCATCAAGGCCGTGGCCATGGACATGAACGCCGCCTACGCCAATGAGGTGCGTGCGCGTTGTCCACAAGCCGAGATCGTCTACGATCTGTTCCACGTCGTCGCCAAATACGGCCATGACGTCATCGACCGCGTCCGGGTCGACGAAGCCAACCGGCTGCGCGACGACAAGAAAGCCCGCAAGGTGATCAAGACTGCCCGGTGGCTGCTGCTGCGCAACCGGGAAAACCTGAAACGCGTCCAGGACGGCGTGCATCTGGATGAACTGCTCGCTGCCAATCAGGCGCTCATGACCGTCTATGTCATGAAAGATGAACTCAAGCAGCTATGGCGCCAGCCTTCTACCCAGGCCGCCCGCACCGCTTGGCAGGCCTGGTTCGACAAGGCCATTGCCAGTGGCATCGACCCGCTGGTCCGCTTCGCCGGAAAATTGGCCGTCTACCTCCAAGGCATCGTCGCCAGCGCCGCATGGCCACTCAACACCAGCATCCTCGAAGGCATCAACAATCGCATCAAGGTCATCAAGCGCATGGCCTACGGCTATCGCGATGACGCCTACTTCTTCCTCAAAATCAGAGCCGCATTCCCCGGGGTTCCGCGATGAACCTTTTTTTATGGTTTATCTCCGGTTGCGAGGTGGCTGCCTGGAATCATCCCAGGATGGATGGTGCGCCCGCGCTCCTTGGATCAGACAACGGTGTCTTGGCGCTTTTAATCCATTAACAGGCCATTTGACTTAAATTCCTCTTGGCTTCCGAGTGTGTGATCTATGACACAGAGACTCTCTTTAATGAAAAGATAGACTATTTATACCTTAAGAGGGGTTTCGTGGCCCCTGCGGGTAACTTTATTGTTCCCGTACAGGATCAACCCAGGAACATGCCATCCGGGGGCAAGATGAACGGCGATGCAATGGAAACGGTGGCGGACCTGCCACTGCCAGAGGCCAAGATTAGGGACAAGTCCGCCGGCGACAAGAGCGCCGGTCGCTGGCTGCTGCTGGCGCTGACCGCCGTGGGCATGATCCTGCTGGCGGCTTGGTCGTCCTCGGGTGAAAGCAACGCCGCCCCGGCCAAGGTACCGGCCCAGATGTCAGGAGCCCCGGTCGAACAATAACGCCTGAAACAGGTTTGGTTGTTCACCGGGCGGCCTTGCGGTCGCCCTTTTTATTTGTGGTTTATCTTATTTATGGACTTGAGACGGGCGGCGCCTGCCAAATCCATCTATCCCCGCTGGCCGCGCCCCGGCATCTGCTTCCCGGGGGCGGCGATCATCGGATCAACCAAGTAAAATGCCGAACGGCAGGGCTGGTTTCACGCGTGGCCGGCCAAGGCCGGTTCCGCCGTGGAAACCTTGGGCGCTGCCGCCTTCACGGCGGGCTTGGTGGCTTTGCGGGCCACGCTGGCCATCAGTTTCAGGACATCATCGCGGTAGACGCCGTCGCGCTCCATCACCAGGCGGACCACCGGGTCCTCCAGCATGTCGGTCAGGCGGGGTTCGTGGTGCACCATCATCGTGTCTCACCCTCCCTTCTTGGGCTTTGTCCAAGCCTGTTCCAGGCTTCGGGGTTCCAGGCCCCATCCCCATTTCAGAAGGGGCGGGGCATGAGCCATCCGTCGCCATGGGCATATATGAGCATGGCAGACGGCTATGACAGGGGCATGTCGGGTTTGTGGCCGCCAATGTCAGCGGCCATCCGGCATACCCTTGCCGTACAGTGGGTTGTACGGTGCCGGAAGCCCAGGATCGTCGCCTGCCGATGGGGGTAGGGCGCCCTGCCGCAGGGGCCAAGGAAAGGGCAGGGGCGCCAGGCGCTTAGCCGCACGGCCCCGTGGTACCTCAAACGCGAACGGCGGACCCGGAGGTCCGCCGTTGGTGGGGGTGCGGCCTTCCGCCACCCCATGATTTTCGGGACCGGTGATTGGGCGGCCCGATGACTCGGGGGATGGCGGCGTCAGATGTCCTCTTCCCCATCGGCCAGATGACCGGGGCCCAGCAGGCCCTCCCACTTGGCGATGACGGCGGCGGCGACCGACACGCCCACCACGTTGGTGGCACTGCGGCCCATGTCCAGCAGGTGGTCGACGGCCAGCACCAGCACCATGCCCTCCGATGGGATGTGGAAGAAGGGCAGGGCGGCGGCGATGACCACCAGCGAGGCGCGCGGCACGCCGGCGATGCCCTTGCTGGTCAGCAGCAGCAGGCCCAGCATCTCCACCTGCTGGCCGATGCTGATATGGATGCCGTAGGCCTGGGCGATGAACATGGTGGCGAAGGTGCAGTAGATCATCGAGCCGTCGAGATTGAACGAATATCCCAGCGGCAGGACGAAGCTGACGATCTTGCGGGCGGCGCCGAAGGCCTGCATGCGCTCCAGCGTGCGCGGGTACGCGGCTTCGGAGCTGGCGGTGGAAAAGGCCAGCAGTACGGGCTGGCGGATGGCGCTGACCAGCTCCCGCACCCGGCCGCCGATGAAGGGCACGGCAGCAAGCAGCAGCACCACCCACAGCAGCGCCATGGCGATGTAGAAGCCGCCGACGAACTTCACGTAGCTGCCCAGCACCTGCAGCCCCTGCGTCGTCACCGTGGCCGCCAGGGCCGCGAAGATGGCGACGGGTGCGAACATCATGACGTAGCTGGTCACCTTCAGCATGACGGTGGCGATCTGTTCCACCAGGTGCACCACCACCGGCACCTTCTCCTTCACCGAGGCGATGGCGATGCCCGCGAAGATGGAGAAGACGACGATCTGCAGGATCTCGTTGTTGGCCATGGCCTCGATCACCGAGCGCGGCACCGTGTGCTCGATGAAATTCTTCAGGGTGAAGACGGCGGCGTCCGGCGCCTTGCCGCCGGACGTGGGGTCCGGCAGGGCCATGCCCACGCCCGGTTCCAGGATCTGCACCATGACCAGACCCAGGATCAGCGAGACGATGCCGGCCAGCAGGAACCAGCCCAGCGTCTTCACGCCCACGCGGCCGATGGCGGCCACGTCCTCCATATGCGCGATGCCCACCACCAGGGTAGAGAAGACCAGGGGCGCGATGATCATCTTGATCAGGCGCAGGAAGATGTCCGTCAGGATGGACAGCGTGCTGGCCAGCGAGGCCCCGTCGGCCGCAGGCAGGTTGTGCCCCACGGCGCCCACCGCGATGCCGGCGACCATCGCGCCCAGGACGAACAGCGTGAAGCGCTTTTGCTGCATTGAAACCTATCCCCCGATGGCCGGCGCCGCCGCCCCGATGTGTCCGGGGCGATTTTGGCGCGGTCAAATTTTCTGTTGCTGTCTACTTGCCTTGAAACCGGCGCCGATACAACGGCGGCCTTCGCCGGGAAGGACGGTCCCTACCGGAATCGCTCTGTTTCCCATCACCGTATGGGCATGGCGTACATCAGGCCGCCCTGGTTCCACAGGGCGTTCAGCCCCCGGTCCAGGCGCAGCACGGAATTGCGGCCGACGTTACGCTCGAACACCTCGCCATAGTTGCCCACCTGGGAAACGATGCGCACGGCCCAGTCATCGTCCAGGCCCAGCGACTTGCCCAGGCCGGCCCCCGTCCGCACGCCCAGCAGGCGTTGCACGCCCGGGGCGGCGGACCCCAGGTTGTCGCGCACGTTGGCCTTGGTGACGCCCCGTTCCTCCGCCTCGATCAGGGCGAAGACGGTCCATCTCACGATGTCGGACCATTGCTCGTCACCCTTGCGCACCGCCGGCGCCAGCGGCTCCTTCGAGATCAACTCGGGCAGGATCAGATAGTCGTCGGCGCTGACCGTCTGCGCCGCGCGGGTGGCGGCCAGGGCCGAGGCGTCGGTGGTATAGGCGTCGCAGCGGCCGCTGAAGAAGGCGGCCACCACCTCGCCCAAGTCCTCGATGGCCAGCGGCTTGTAGCTCATGCCCGTGGATTGGAAGTAATCCGCCAGGTTCAGTTCGGTGGTGGTGCCCTGCTGCACGCAGATGGTGGCGCCGTTCAGTTCGCGCACGCTGCGGGCATTGAAGGACCGCCGCACCATGAAGGCCTGGCCGTCGTAATAGACGGGCGGGGCGAAATCCATGCCTTGCACGTCCCGGCTCAGGGTCCAGGTGGTGTTGCGTGACAGCAGGTCGATATCCCCCGACAGCAGGCTGCTGAAGCGCTGGCGGCCGCTCAATGGAATGAACTGGACCTTGCGGGCGTCGCCCAGCACGGCGGCGGCCACGGCGCGGCAGATGTCCACGTCCAGGCCCGTCCATTCCCCCTGGCTGTCCGGCGCCCCGAATCCCGGCAGGCCGGTGTTGACGCCGCAGCGCAGGATGCCGCGCTGGCGCACCTGCTCCAGCGTGCCGCTGCTTTTGGCGGCACCGGGCGCGGCCGCCCGGGCGGGTGCCATAAGGGCGCCGGCCGCCAGGGCCAGGCCCAGCGCCACACCCAGCACCCCTGTCTTCGCCGGGCGCATCCAGCCGCGCCGCATCCTGTGCCCCATGACCCGCCCCACGTCGCCCTGAAGTTCCGCTCCCGCGCGACCGGCCCTGGGCGCTAACCGTTTGGTGGCCAAGGGGTCGTCATGGGTCATCGCAAGATACAAAAGCCCCGCGCGGGCGCCTAGTGCTCCCACGATGGATTCCGCCGGCCATAACAATGGGGCTTACCATTCGTCATGTTGGAACAGACGCTATATTTGACTGGAAATAACGGGAGGCTACAAGTAATGGGCGCGATTCTCGTGTCCCGTCAGCCCATCACATGGGAAGAAACCGACAATTTCGCAAGTCCACCATTTGGCCAAGTTGGCCATTTCTACACGATCGTGATACATCCATGACTTCCGGCGGGCATGGGGTTGCCCGCCGTTCCGCATTCGTATTCCGTAAGGCCTGTCCTGCCGCCTATCCGCCCGCATCGGATGGACCAGGACTGTGCCCAGCGCCGCCTGGCGCGGCCATCCGGAATGGGGATGCCCCACACGACGAACCCCCGGGATTGAGATCCATGCCGCCCATCAAACTCACCCTCAACGGAAAGCCCTGGTCGGTTGACGCCGATCCCGACATGCCGCTCCTCTGGGCGGTGCGCGAGATCGCGGGCAAGACGGGCTCCAAGTTCGGCTGCGGCGCCGCCCAGTGCGGCGCCTGCACCATGCATGTCGACGGCCAGCCCGTGCGCGCCTGCTCCACCCCCATCGGGTCCATCGCCGGGTCCAAGGTGACCACGATCGAGGGCATCGAGGGCAAGGTGGCCAAGGCCGTGCAGGATGCCTGGGTCAAGCTGGACGTGGTCCAGTGCGGCTATTGCCAGTCGGGCCAGATCATGTCGGCCGTCGCCCTGCTGACCGATAACGCCAAGCCCACCGACCAGGACATCGACAGCGCCATGAGCGGCAACCTCTGCCGCTGCTCCACCTATGTCCGCATCCGCGCCGCCATCCACGAGGCGGCCAAGGCGTTGGAGATCTGATCATGCCGGATGGACACATGAGCGATACCAGCCGCCGCCGTTTCCTGCAGGTCACCGGCGGCGCCGGCGTGGGCCTGATGGTGGGCTTCACCTGGACCGGCACCAGCCGCCGGGCCCAGGCCGCCGCTGCGACCAACGCCTTCGTCCCCAATGCTTTCGTAAAAGTGGCGCCGGACGGCACCGTCACCGTGCTGATCAAGCATCTGGAGATGGGCCAGGGCGTCTTCACCGGCCTGACCGCCATCGTGGCGGAGGAGATGGACGCCGACTGGGCGCAGATGCGGGCCGAACACGCCCCCGCCAACGCCAAGCTTTACAACAACACCGCCTTTGGTCCCATCCAGGGCACGGGCGGGTCCACCTCCACCTACAATTCCTGGACCCAGCTGCGCCAGGCCGGCGCCACGGCGCGCGCCCTGCTGGTGGCCGCCGCCGCCCAGACCTGGGGCGTGCCGGCGTCGGACATCACCGTGTCCAAGGGCGTGGTGTCTTCCGGGACGCACAAGGCCGGCTTCGGTGAGCTGGCGGCCAAGGCGGCCACCCTGCCCGTGCCCGCCGATGTGCCGCTGAAGGACCCGAAGAACTTCACCTTGGTGGGGACCAAGCTGCCGCGCAAGGACAGCGCGGAGAAGACCACGGGCAAGGCCATCTTCGCCATCGACGTCGTCCAGCCGGGCATGCTGGTGGCGGTGGTGCAGCGCCCGACCCGCTTCGGCGCCAAGGCCCAGGCCATCGACGCCAAGGCGGCGAAGGCGGTGAAGGGCGTGGTTGAGGTGGTGGAGATCCCGCGCGGCGTGGCCGTGCTGGCCACCTCCTACTGGGCGGCGCACCAGGGGCGAGAGGCGCTGAAGGTTACCTGGGACGAAACCAACGCCGAGAAGCGCGGCACCGACGCCATCATCGCCGACTACAAGGCCCTGCTGCCCAAGCCCGGTCAGCTGGTGACCAAGGAAGGCGATGTCGACGCGGTGAAGGGCGCCAAGACCCTGAAGGCGGAATTCACCTTCCCCTACCTGGCCCACGCGCCCATGGAGCCGCTGACCTGCGTGGTCAAGCTGGGCAAGGACGGCTGCGAGATCTGGGCGGGCGACCAGTTCCAGACCATCGACCAGATGAACGCCGCCAAGACGGCCGGCCTGAAGCCGGAGCAGGTGACCATCCACACCGTCTACGCCGGCGGCAGCTTTGGCCGTCGCGCCAACGTCGAGTCCGACTACATCGTCGAGGGCGTGGCCATCGCCAAGGCGCTGTCGGATGCCAAGGTGCAGGGCGGCAAGCTGGCCGGGCGGCCGGTGAAGCTGATCTGGTCGCGGGAGGATGACATCCGCGGCGGCCGCTACCGCCCCCTGTATGTCCACGGCATGGAGGCCAAGCTGGGCGCCGACGGCAGCGTGCTGGCCTGGCAGCACCGCATCGTCGGACAGAGCATCATGGCCGGCAGCCCGTTCGACCAGCCGGGCAAGCCCGACGCCACCTCGGTCGAGGGGGCGGCGGAAATCCCCTACACCATCCCCAACCGCCTGGTGGACCTGCACACCACCACCTCGCCCGTGCCGGTGCTGTGGTGGCGGTCGGTGGGGTCCACCCACACCGCCTTCGCCGTGGAAACCTTTCTGGACGAACTGGCGGCGGAGGCCAAACAGGATCCGGTGGCCTTCCGGCGCAAGCTGATGGAGAAGCATCCGCGCCACCTGGCGGTGCTGAACCTGGCGGTGGAAAAGGCCGAGTGGACCAAGCCCCTGCCCAAGGGTTGGGCGCGGGGCGTGGCGGTGGCGGAAAGCTTCCGTTCCGTCGTCGCCCACGTGGCCGAGGTGTCGCAGGATGACAAGGGCCGCATCAAGGTGGAGCGCGTGGTCTGCGCCGTCGATTGCGGCATTGCCGTCACCCCGGACGTGGTCAAGGCCCAGATGGAGGGCGGCATCGGCTATGGCCTGGGCGCCATCATGTATGGCGCCATCACCATGAAGGACGGTGTGGTCGACCAGTCCAACTTCGACACCTACCGCTGCCTGCGCATCGATGAGATGCCCAAGGTGGAGGTGCACATCGTCCCCAGCGCCAACCCGCCCACCGGGGTTGGCGAACCGGGCGTGCCGCCCTTGGGGCCGGCGGTGGCCAACGCCATCGCCGCCCTGACCGGCAAGCGCATCCGCGACCTGCCCTTCGCCGGGTCGGTCAGCGTGTGAGTGATCCGGCGGCGTGGGAGAAATCCCACGCCGCCGCGACCGCGTTTAGCTTGGGTAACGAGCTGGGTCATATTTGGGATTGAAGGTGAAGCTTCCTTCGATCTTGCCGTTAAGTGCCACCTTCCATGCTCCGACGATGGCTTCGGGAGGCACGCGCCCGTCAGGCCCAAAGGTACCGGCAATTCGATAAACCCAGCCGCCTGGATGCTTCGCCGCTTCCTTGATTTCATCTGGATGGGGTTGCATTGCTTCTTTCACTTCCCGCAGCCGGTAAAAACTAATCCAAACTATCCGATAAGCTCACGCTGGCGGGAATCTCCTCCGCCACCCGCCGTTCCAGCTTTTCCATCAAGGCCCACAGCTGCGCGCGCTCGGTGTCCGTCAGGACCGACAGCAACTGGCCTTCCCAGGCCAGGGCCTCCCGCGCCACCTGCGCGTAAAGGTCGCGGCCGCGCGGGCTGAAGGACAGGCGCAGCAGGCGCTGGTCGCGGGGGTGGGCCTGCCGGTCCAGCAGGCCGGCGGCCACCAGGCGGTTGACCGCCCGGCTGACCTTGGCCTTGTCCATGGCCGTGCGCTCCACGATGTCGTTGGACGACAGCGGCTGTTCCTGGCCCAGGGTGGCGAACACCCTCCACTCCGGAATGCTGAGGCCGAAGCGTTCCTGGTACCGCGTGGCCAGCGCCAGGCTGACCTTCTTCGACAGGATGTTCAGCCGGTAGGGCAGGAAGCGGTTCAGCTGCAGATCGGGGGGCATGGGGGTGCTGACCCTGTGACAGGTTGGTGGCGGTGGCGGGGCCGCTTGACAGGGCAACCCTCACAGCCTACTGTAAATATAACGTTTCATTTGAAACGATAAAACCGGCCGCTGTCCATCCTGTCATTGGGGTTGTCCTTAACGGGCGCCGCCCCGGGGGTGGAAGACGGGTTGGGAGGAAACAGCCCCGTTTTTCGTGGTCTCAAGGCGCCGCCGTCCCCTGGGATGGCCGGCCGCCTTGAGGGCGCCCCTTTTCCTGCCGACCCCGTAAGGGCGAAAGGATCGATAGGAAAGGCCCCCCCATGAAGCTGGCTACCCTGAAATCGCTGGATCGCACGCTGGACGCCGCCTTGCAGGCCAAGGTGGGCCGCGACGGCATCCTGGTCGTCGTCTCGGCCGACCTGGCGCGCTGCCGCGCGGTGCCCGGCATCGCCGCCACGCTGCAGCAGGCGCTGGACGACTGGGCCCAGGTGGCCCCCCGCTTGGCGGAGGTGGCGGCCGAACTGGATGAGGGCGTCGCCCCGTTCGAGGCGTTCGACGAGGCCGCCTGCATGGCCCCGCTGCCCCGCGCCTACCAGTGGGCGGACGGCTCGGCCTACGTCAACCATGTGGAACTGGTGCGCAAGGCCCGCGGCGCCGACATGCCGCCCAGCTTCTGGACCGACCCGCTGATGTATCAGGGCGGGTCCGACAGCTTCCTCGGGCCCCGCGACCCCATCCTCATGGCCAATGAAGCCTGGGGTATCGATCTGGAGGGGGAGGTGGCGGTGGTCACCGGCGATGTGCCCATGGGCGTGTCGGCAGATGAGGCGCGCGGCCTGATCCGCCTGGTCATGCTGGTCAACGACGTGTCCCTGCGCGGCCTGATCCCGGCGGAATTGGGCAAGGGCTTCGGCTTCTTCCAATCCAAGCCGTCCAGCGCCTTCGCCCCCGTGGCGGTAACGCCGGATGCCCTGGGCGACGCCTGGCGCGACGGCAAGCTGCACCTGGACCTGCTGTCCTTCATCAACGGGCAACCGTTCGGCCGGCCCAACGCTGGGGTCGACATGACGTTCGACTTCGGCCAACTGATCGCGCACGCCGCCCGCACCCGGCCGCTGGTCGCCGGCACCATCATCGGCTCCGGCACCGTGTCCAACCGGGGGCCGGACGGCGGCCCGGGCAAGCCCATCGCGGAAGGCGGCATGGGTTATTCCTGCCTGGCCGAGGTGCGCACGGTGGAAACCCTGCTGCAAGGCCAGCCCAAGACGCCCTTCCTGCGCTTCGGCGACAACGTGCGCATCGAGATGCGGGACGCCGTCGGCGCCAGCATCTTCGGCGCCATCGAGCAGACGGTGGCGGAATACCGGCCCCAGCCGGTGGCGCCCGAGCCCGTTCCGGCCCCTGTCCTCTGACCATCCCCCTTCCAGGACCCGCCTGCCCCATGGCCTCGCTCGCCCTTTATACTTATTTCCGCTCCTCCGCCGCTTACCGCGTGCGCATCGCCCTGAACCTGAAGGGCCTGACGGCCGAGCAGGTGCCGGTCCACCTGTTGCGTGACGGCGGGGAACAGCTGAAGCCGGACTATCTGGCCCTGAACCCGCAGGGCCAGCTGCCCACCCTGGCGGTGGACGACGCGACCGGCCGCCAGCTGCTGACCCAGTCGCTGGCCATCGTGGAATACCTGGACGAGGTTCACCCCACCCCCGCGCTGCTGCCGGCCGACCCCATCGCCCGCGCCCAGGCCCGCGCCATGGCCCTGGCCATCGCCTGCGACATCCACCCCATCAACAACCTGCGGGTCCAGAAGTACCTGAAGGGTGAGATGGGCGTGGATGAGGAACGGGCCGGCCGCTGGGTGCGCCACTGGATGGAAACCGGCCTGGCGGCGGTGGAGGCGATGGTGAAGCCCCATGCCGGCCGCTTCTGCTTCGGCGACACACCCGGCCTGGCCGACCTGACCCTGGTGCCGCAGATGTTCAACGCCCGGCGCTTCAACGCCGACCTGTCGGCCTGCCCCACCCTGGTGGCCATCGACCAGGCCTGCCTGGCCCTGCCGGCCTTCGCCGACGCCGCACCCGACCGCCAGGTCGACGCGCCGCCTGCGGCCTGAGGCGCAAGGGCCTCAAGCTTCCTCTCGCCTGGCGGGCGGGCTCAAGGCATGATGCGTGGCCTTCCATCCTCCTCCGACCGCAGCTCCGCCCATGCCCTTCGACCTGGCGCCGCTGGACTTCCTGGCCCTCACCACCTTCTTCGTGTTGTGGGGCGGCTATAACGTCATCTTTCGCCTGCCGGGGGCGCCGGCCAGCCTGAACCTGCACATGCGCACGGTGCGCGAGGTGTGGATGCGCAACATGCAGGCGCGCGACACTCGCCTGCTGGACGGCCAGTTGCTGGGCCACTTGATCCAGAGCGTGTCCTTCTTCGCCTCCACCACCGTGCTGCTGATCGCCGGCGACCTCAGCGCCCTGGTGAACGCCGACCGGCTGGCGGCCCTGGTAGAAAAGATGCACGTCACCAGCACCGCGTCCGGTGCCTTGGTGGAGGTGAAGCTGTTCCTGCTGCTGGGCGTGCTGGTCTACGCTTTCTTCCAGTTCACCTGGGCGGTGCGGCAGTACAACTATACCTGCGCCCTGATCGGCGCCATGCCCGACGCCACCAACCATCCGCCCAGCGTGGACGTGGAAGAGGCGGCGGATGCCGCTGCCACGCTGCTATCGCTGGCGGTGCAGAGCTTCAACGCCGGGGTGCGGGCCTATTATTTCGGCTTCGCAGCGCTGGGCTGGTTCGTCCACCCCCTGGCCTTCATGGCCAGCACCACGCTGGTGATCGTGGTGCTGGTGCGCCGCCACTTCCACTCCCGCGCCTTCCACGCCGTGCGCCGCTTCGGCACGGCGGTGCGCATGGTGCTGCCGGAACGCAGCCAGCCGCAGCCGCCCGAAGGGGGCTGAATGCCAGTTAGCGCCAGACCCTACTCCACCTCTTCGCTATAAGCATGCCGGCCGCCGCGCGGGTCGGTGACGGTCCAGCCGCCTTCGCCGTCGGGGGCCAGGTAGTCGGCGGTCAGGGGCACCTTGCCGTGGCCGCCGGGGATGTCCAGCACATAGGTCGGCTGGCACAGGCCGGAGACGTCGCCGCGCAACTCGCGCATCAGGGCGCGGCCGCGCTGGATCGTCGTGCGGAAATGGGCCGTGCCCTTGGCCAAATCCCCCTGGTGCAGATAGTGCGGCTTCACCCGCGCCTGGACCAGGGCGCGGAAGGTGCGGGTCAGGGTCTCGGCATCGTCGTTGACGCCCTTCAGCAGCACGGTCTGCGACAGCAGCGGGATGCCGGCGTCGACCAGGCGGGCAATGGCGCCGCGCGCGGTGTCGTCCAACTCGCGCCAATGGTTGGCGTGCAGCATCAGCCAGCTGGCGATGCGCTTGCCCTTCAGGGCGGCCACCAGTTCCGGCGTCACGCGGTCGGGGTCCACCACCGGCACACGGGTGTGGAAGCGGACGATGCCAACGTGGGGGATGGCGTCCAGGCGGGTGACGATCTCGGCCAGGCGGCGGGGCGACAGGATCAGCGGGTCGCCCCCGGTCAGGATGACCTCCCACACCTCCTCGTGTTCGGCGATATAGGCGAGGGCGGTGTCCAGCTCCGCCCCGTCCAGGGTCTCGCTGCCCGGGCCCACCATCTCCCGCCGGAAGCAGAAGCGGCAGTAGACCGGGCAGACGTTGACGGCCTTCAGCAGCACGCGGTCGCGATAGCGGTGGACGATGCCCTTCACCGGGCTGTGCGGCCCGTCGCCGATGGGGTCGGCCAGCTCGCCGGGCGTGGTCCGCAGTTCCTCCCCCGCCGGGATGAACTGGCGGGCCACCGGGTCGTTCGGGTCGGTGGGGTCGATCAGGCCGGCCATCTGGTCGGTGACGGAGACGGCGAAGCTGGCTGCCACCTGTTCCAGCACGGGCAGGGCGGTGGCCTCGGCCAGTCCGGCCTCGACCAGGCCGGCAGAGGTGCGGATGGGCGCCGTGCGGATGGATGCGTTGCGCGGGGCAGGCTGGCGAACGGTGATGCCCATGGAGCCTCTCCCTGGCAAGGCGTGGATGATGGAACAGGCGCTTAGATCGACCTTGGGCGCCCCGTCGTCAAGCGGCCCGCCCGCATGGGCCCCCCGCATCGGCGTTGGCGCCGGCCTGGGCTTGGGGCACACTGGCGCCCTGATGCGGGGGCATCTTCACACGAAATAAGCGCATGGGGACCAGGGCATGGGGCTGAAACGGGCCGCGGTGGCGGCGCTGCTGATGGGATGGGTGACTGGCATGACGGACGCGACCGCCGCGGAGACAAAGACCGCCGCTTACGGCACCTGGGCCTCGCCCATCACCGCCGCCCGCCTGGCCGGCAGTGAGATCCGCCTGGGTGACCTGATGGTGGACGGCGGCGTGCCCTATTGGCTGGAAAGCCGCCCGGCCGAGAAGGGCCGCTACGCCGTGGTGACGCCCGATGGCGCCGGCGGCATCCGTGAGCTGACGGGGCCGGAGGTCAACGCCCGCACCCGCGTCCATGAATATGGTGGCGGCGCCCTGCTGGCCGTTGGCGGTGGTCTGGCCGGTGGCCGCTTGTACTTCAGCAACTTCGCCGACCAGCGCCTGTACACCGTGCCCGAGGCGGGCGGCGCGCCGCAGCCGCTGACGCCGGAGGGCTACCGCTATGCCGATTGCGTGGCGGGCGCGCCCGGCCACCTCATTTGCGTCCGCGAGGATCACAGCGCCCCAGGGGAGGCCAAGAACGCCATCGTCAGCCTGGCGGTGGACCAGCCGGGCGATGCCGGTACGGTGCTGTTTGGCGGCAGCGACTTCGTGGCCTATCCGCGCCCCAGCCCTGATGGCAAGCGCCTGGCCTGGGTCGCCTGGTCCCACCCCAACATGCCTTGGGATACCACCACGCTCTATGTGGCCGACATCACGCCCGAGGGTCTGGGCACACCGATGGTGGTGGCCGGCGGGCATGACGAGTCGGTGCTGGAGCCGCAGTGGGATGCCGACGGCACGCTCTACTTCGTCTCCGACCGCAGCGACTGGTGGAACCTTTACGCTTGGCGGGCCGGGGGCAAGGCCCGCGCCGTCGCGCCCAAGGCGGCGGAGTTCGGCGGCCCCCTGTGGAACCTGGGCCTGACCACCTATGCCCTGACCGGGAAGGGCCAGGCGGTGGCGCGCTACAGCAGCCAGGGCCTGGACAGGCTGGCCGTCATCGACCTGAAGACGGGCAAGGCGCATGACCTGGACCTGCCTTTCGTCGGCATCACCGGCGTACGGCTGCTGGGGCCTGACCAGGCGGTCATGATCGCCAGCTTCGCCGATGCCACCCCGGCGGTGGTGACCGTCAACCTGGCGACCGGCACCCACGCCGTGCTGCGCCGCCCGGCGCCGGAAGGCCTGGAGGCCGGCCTGGTGTCGCGCGCCCGGCCCATCGAATTCCCCACCGCGCCCGGACCGGATGGCCAGGCGCGGACGGCCCACGCCTTCTACTACGCCCCCACCAACCCCGCCTTCCAGGCCCCGGCGGGGGAGAAGCCGCCCCTGCTGGTCAAGGTGCATGGCGGCCCCACCAGCGCGGCCAAGCCCTCTATGGACATGAGTGTCCAGTACTGGACCAGCCGCGGCTTCGCCGTGGTGGATGTGAACTACGGCGGCAGCACCGGCTACGGCCGCGCCTACCGCAACCGCCTGCGCGGCAACTGGGGCATCACCGACGTGCAGGACGCCACCGCCGTGGTGGCCTACCTGGACAAGGCCGGCCTGGCCGATGCCAACCGCGCCGCCATCCGGGGCGGCAGCGCCGGCGGCTACACCACCCTGGCCGCCCTGGCGCTGACCAAGGTGTTCAAGGCCGGCGCCAACTACTACGGCGTGTCGGACATGGAATCCCTGGCCAAGGACACCCACAAGTTCGAAAGCCGCTACCTGGACAGCCTGGTCGCCCCCTATCCGGCGGGCAAGGCCGTCTACGACGCCCGCAGCCCCCTGCACCACCTGGACGGCTTCTCCGCCCCGCTGATCACCTTCCAAGGGTCAGAGGACGCGGTGGTGCCGCCGGCGCAGTCGCGCAGCATCGTCAATGCCTTGAAGGCCAAGGGCGTGCCCGTCGCCTACATCGAGTTCGAGGGCGAGCAGCACGGCTTCCGCAAGGCCGACAGCATCATCCGGTCGCAGGAGGCGGAGCTGTACTTCTACGGCCGCATCTTCGGCTTCACGCCGGCGGACGCGCTACCCGGGGTGACGATCGATAATTTGAAGTGAGGGACCGACAGGGCGGGTGGAAGCTCCCGCCCGTCGACGGCAGCCATATTTTTTCACCGAGGCCATTGTCGCGCCGGAATTTCGACCGATCCTCATGGGGCAGGTTCGGATTTCGGAGCAATGCCTCATGCCGTTCGTGGCCATCGGCTATACCGCCAATCCCAAGGCGCCCGTTGGGAAATGGGTTTGTACCCGCACTTCGGCGCTGGGACCCTATGACACTCCACCTCCTGACGATACCCGACACAACCCGGATTATTGTGGGCAGTGCGTCTCCTACGTGACGCAGGTATGCCCTTCCCTCCCAGTAAGAACAGGGTTGTGGAGAAGGGGTGACATCGTAAAAGGAAACAAGAATATTGTTGCGGGAACCGTGATAGCGACATTCGATTCAAATGGCCATTATGATGGGCATGCCGCTATTTACGATCATCAAACCGATGATGGAATTTATGTATATGATCAATGGATCACCGGTACCGCCCCTCAAGCGGTTTCGCTTCGGCTTATTTTATGGCAGGGGCGAGGCATCTCAAATACCGGCAGTAAATTCTTTATTGTCGAGCACTAATATGGTTCGACTATCCTTACTTCCATTGCTTGTTAGCTTGATATCATCGGGCTCGGCATCTGCGACAACGCCAAGCGTATGTCCCGTTCGAGGTGGCGATCTCGTTAAATATATCAGCGTGTACAATGGAAAACCCGAGGATTTGGTAAATCTCGCCCCTGACGATGAAACCGGCAAAAATCCAAACCAGGACAAGTTTACGCTGGACTATATCTACAAAGACGGTCGAGTGGCCACCATCCGGTGCAAGTACGCAAGTGGCGCCATCACCGATGTGGAGCTGAAAGAACCCGTTAAACAGTGCACAGCGTCGAGAGGGAAATCTGGTGAGGTGACGGTTCAGTGCCGCTAAGGTCTTACTACTTATGCGATTACCGAGAAGAAGTCGACTGGACTGTCGGTGCGATGCCACCGAAATATTAATGATCAGCGCCTGGTAGCCTATCTCTTATTCTGTTTGGCAAGGCCGCCTACAGCGTCACGGATCGCGGCGCGAATTGCCGTGGATGCATCCTAATTTCCGCCGCCAGGCCGTCCAAGTAGGCGCTGTCGGCCAGGGCCGAGGCCACCTCTACCGCCGTCAGCGGAATATTCAGCTCATACATGCCGACACCACCACACAGCACCGACAGGACATGCCCCGTGCCGGTTTCATACAGGATGTAGGTCCACGCCTTCTCAGCGACCTTTCGAGGCGTCATGGGGTGTATCCCTGGGAGGCCGACCCGCTGTGGCATATTAAATGGCGATGTGGGAAATGGTGTCCCCGGCGGGATGGGTGCCGCACCTGGGGTCAACCCTATGAATCCAATAATATCATGACATTGGAATGGTGTTCCTGGTACACGCACCTGGTACACACCAGACTGAAACGCCCATGCCTGACAATCGCCACCTGATCCAGAAGCATCTTACCTGGTTCTTCCGCCTCCGCGTCCCCAACGACCTGCGCGCGGTCTATGGCAGCGCTGAGATTCACAAAAGCCTACAGACCCATTCCGTCATCCAGGCCCGCACGCAACGGGATGTCCTGCTTGGGCGCTACCGTCGCGAGTTCGAGGACCACCGGCGCGGCGCCAAGATGGAAGACTTGGTGTTGTCCAACGCCCTGCTTGCCAAGCGGGAAATCGCCCAGGCCAGCGCCAGCCGGATTGCTGTGGACCTCGGTGATGAGCGGTTGACGGAGCGGGAGTTGGCCGCAGACCTCGCCCGCGAGACGGCGCACAGGGTCATCCCCCAGGTCATTGGCACGGATGATCCCGATGACCCCCGATATATGGAGCAATTCGAACTCTACCACCGGGTGGCTCACGGCACGTCTGATCCATTGGCGCCGCTGCTTGAACCCTGGCTCCGCGAGACCAAGGGGGCCGTGAAGACCATCGCGGAGAAGCGAAAGGTGGCCCAAGCGTTCCTGGACTGGATGGTGACACAGCGCCTGGTCCTGATCGACGACATTCCCCGCCGGGTCGCCTCGCGCTATGTGCGGGAAGAGATCGCCGGGCGCGGTGTGAAGCCCGCGACGATCAATAAGGAGATATCGCACCTGTCTTCCTGGTGGCGTTGGTTGAAGAAGCGCGGCCATCTGGAGGACAGCGAGAACCCCTGGACGGACCAGGGCTATACCGTCAATCCGGATGCCGAAGGTGAGGACGAGGAAACCAACCACCGGGCTTGGACGACCGACGAACTGAGGACCCTGTTTAACGCCGATCCTGCGGCCTGTGGGGTGCGTCCGGCCACACGGGCTACTCTTCTGCGGTTCGCCAAGGCAGCCCTCTACACGGGCGCCCGGCGGAGCGATTTGGCCGGTCTGAAGGTCGGCGATGTCGAGACCAAGGAGGATGGTGGCCTATGGCTGATAATCCGCCGGGGCAAAACCAAAGCGGCAGTCCGCAACATTCCCGTCCACAGCGCCATTGAGCCCCTGATACGGGAGATGATCCAAGATCGCCCGGCGGACGAGTGGCTGTTCACCGGCCCGGGGATCGTTGGAAAGACCACCGGCGCCCGTGCCAACTACGTGGGCAAGCTGTGGCGGGACATGACCAGCGAACTAAAGTTGATGCCGGTCCTGCACGGTCTCCGCGCGACCTTCATTGAACACATGGAGGCCGCCGGGGTCCCTCTCAGCACCGTGAAACTTATCGTCGGGCATCGGCGCGGCGACATCACGTTCGGCCGCTACAGCAAGGGCCACCTGGTGGACCTGCGCACGGAAATCGAGAAGGTGCAGGTGGTGGGGGTGTTCGGCTAAGGTCAGCGGAAGTCTTTCCGCGTCTGCCAGTCCTGGGGGTGGGTAATGGCCGTTCCTGAACATCTCCAGCGGCATTCGACCCGCAGCGCCATCGACGCCCTGGCGGCTCGCTTCAACCTTCCCAATCACCCCGGCATGCAGGACTGGGAATGGGAGGTGGCGGACCCGGCCCGCTTGGACGAGTTCATCCGTGCTTACGAAGGCGGCGGGCTAAGTGAGGACGAGCGTTTCACGCTCATGGAGACCATCATCCAGTCGTTTGAAGATGGTGACCAGGCCCCCGAACGTGACCCACGATGGGCGCACGTGCTCGGATTGCTTGACCGGAACGTTGGCCTTCACGGGCATTCCATATGGTACTGGTCTGCGCCGGAGGCCACTGCTGCCGGGGAGACGTTCCGGGTCTCCCTCACGATGCGTGACGTTCTGATGAAGCACCGGGAGCGCATTGGCTGGTAGCTATCGAGGGGAAGAAATGATCATCGAAATCGTTGTGGCAGCGGTTTCGATCAGGTGAGGATAGACATTATGACGGTATCCGGGGCCTCTCGTAATTCATGGAAGGTTCTCCCTTTACCGGCCAGGCGCGAACCGCTGAACCTGTTTCTAAGTTTTTCAGATGTGGATGCTGATAAACTGCGTCAAGGTCTCATCCCCGCGAGCATGGACGATAGATGGTTCATTTTCTTCGAGGATGGATGGCTTTATTTCCATCGCAGCTGGACCGGTGCGTGTATATACGCGGTTCGCCTTGATGGCAGCCCAATGGGTGTGCGAGTTATAGACTCATGGGCCAGTCGTGATGTCGATCACTATAATTCCCCGGGTGCTGACCATGACAGGGAAACGGTAACCCGCCTTATTCAATCGCTTCTGCGGCGTTAGCTCGTCATCGCCGAGGGCAGACATCAACAACAACACCGATAAACCCCAAAGGAAGTTTGAAAGAGGGTTTTCCCAGACCCCCTGGGGGTACTTTCGGGGTTTTACCGCACGGCCAGCCGGTCACGGACAGCCTTTACCTGCACGGCGGTCCATTGGCGTCCCCTTGGAGTCTTAAGACCTTTCTCGTTCAGGGCGCGCGCGATGCCTGACGCGGAACGCACGCCGTCGGCTTCCAGGTCAGCCAGCAAAGGGGCTAGGCGGAGGGCGTGGGCGGCAGCGGCGGCGGACCGGGCCTTGGCGCTGTTGACGTTGCCCAGGGCGCGGACAGTAGCGAGGTTGCCCCGATCCCCACCCAGGCGCGTGCCACGGGCTTTAGCGGCATCCAAGGCCGCCTTGGTGCGGGCGCTGATCGCTTCCCGCTCTGCCTCGGCCACCACCGCCAGGATACCCACGGTCAGGCGATTGGCGTTGGGCATGTCGGCGCATACGAAGTCCACCCCGGAGTCTCGTAGGGACAACAGGAAGGCCGCGTTACGGGACAGACGGTCCAGCTTGGCGATAACCAACGTAGCGCCGTACAGGCTGGCCGTGCGGATTGCGGCTTCGAGCTGGGGGCGGGCGTTGACCTTCCCTGACTCCACTTCCGTGAATTCCGCTACCAGCGGCGCATGTCCGACGTGGGCCCGGACGGCAGACATTTGGGCTTCCAGACCCAATCCGCTTTCGCCCTGGCGGCGGGTGCTGACGCGGTAGTAGGCGACGTAGCGGGTCATCAGGAAGCCTTGAAGTTTGGTGCAACGCTCGTTGCAGTAAACTTTAATGGCCAAGCGGCCCGATGACCTGTGCTTATCCGGAATCAGGGGGCCGTCGCTAGAGCATGGCTTGGTCTTCGGGCTTTCGTAACGGCGCCTACCTGTAGATACCGCCCAGCGGTTGAACAACCACCTATTGTCCTGTCGCGCTATTTACGGTACCAAGTTTGCAAACTCCAAACGGGGCAACGATTGGACATTGCGTTCGCAACAAGCCAACTACGGTCAATCTGCTTAAGCCCAACCAGAGCAAAACGGGAATTTGGTCAGGCCATTGCGGATATCCTAAAGCGCCGATTGGCGGACCTTGACGCGGCTGATTCAATTGAAGACCTGGTAGCCGGGCAGCCGACGATAATGGCTGACCCTCTGGAAGTGTCGATTGTGCTCCGTGACGACCACGTTCTATGCATCCGCTGCGGCCATGCTGCGCCCCCAACGGACAAGTGGGGAAACATCGAATGGCGAAGGGTCAGCCGGGTGAAGGTGATGGGGATTCAGAAAAATGGCTGAACCTACGGAGTTCCAACCACAGTGGGCTTCTCCCCCCGGCGGGACAATTCTCGACATCCTGGATGAGCGAGGAATGTCGATCGAAGATTTCTGCGCTGCAATGAAAACAACGGAGCGTCAGGCTTCTCGCCTCATAGCTGGGGCTGCGGAGATTGACGCAAAGCTTGCGGTGAAGCTTCAAGACGTTCTTGGCGGTTCCGCAGCGTTTTGGCTTCGGAGAGAGGCTCAGTTCCGTTCCAGTCTTTCGCGCATTTCTGACGCCGCAGCGGACATGGAGCCGAAGGCTTGGTTATCCACCCTCCCTGTTCGGGACATCGTGGCCTTCGGTTGGGTCCCGCGAATTGCGGGGCGAGCGCAGCAGGCGGCAGCTTTGTTGGAGTTCTTCAATACTCCGACGGTAGGAGCTTGGCATCAGCAGTATCAGAAGACAGTGACCGCCGTTGCCTACCGTACTTCGGCCACCTACGATTCGAAATTCGGCGCCCTGGCGGCATGGCTAAGGCAAGGTGAGATCGAGGCCGAAGAAGTTGAATGTGGCGCGTGGAACAAAGAAGGGCTCCGCAAACTTCTTCCGAAGATACGTGCGCTTACAGTCATCGAAGATCCATCGGTCTTTTTGCCAAAACTTCAGGAAATGTGCGCGACCTGCGGAGTAGTTGTTGCGGTTGTTCGTGCTCCTGCGGGTTGCCGTGCTAGTGGGGCAACGAGATTTTTGTCAGAAGAAAAGGCGCTTCTTCAGCTAAGTTTTCGCTATAAGACTGATGATCATTTCTGGTTCACGTTATTCCATGAAATTGGCCACTTAATATTGCATGATTGTTCATCTATTTTTATCGAAGACAAAGACCTTATTCCAACACATGAAGAGGATGAGGCAAACGACTTTGCTGCTGACATGCTAATTCCAAGTCATTATAAGGATGATTTATTGTCTCTCCCCCAAGACTATAGGGCGATCATGCGCTTCTCAAGACGTATTGGTGTCAGCTACGGTATAGTTGTTGGGCAGATGCAGCATCTCGGTTTGTTGCCAAGGAATAAATTTAATAAACTAAAGACGGGGTATGTGTGGGTTAATCGGGATTAACCTCTAAATGGTTCATATGTGTCCGGGTTCTTTTGCCAGTTGCACAAGGCATCTTCCATGACCTGCATGCCTAGATCAAGATAGTCTCCAAGTTCTATTACCCATCCATTTAATACGTCGGGCCGCAGATTTGCTTCTCGGCTTCCACCAAACAAGAGTCTAGCCCCAGCGAGAGGGCCGGTTGCACCAATGAGGTAAGGGCTCCCAGGTTCGATGTCCGCAAGGGCTAGTTTCCCAATCATAGTAAGGAAGTCAAAGCGACCCGTTCTGCCAAACGATGTCACCTGTCCCATCTGATTATATAAATGATGGAATGCCGCTTTTGGATTTCCTTTGGTCGCGTCGTGAGTTTCTTGAATAAGAAGACCATGACCTTGGTTGTGGCCAATCCATGAGACGTAGGCATTAAAAACAGCAGAAGTTCCGCGTCGTGAGTCCGGGCGTAATGTTTCGTATTTACGATGGTTTCCAAATCGTCTGGAAACACCGTCGGATCGCAGTGATGGATAAGCGTTGGTTAGCCATTGGCGGAAGCCGTTAACGTCGCCCGAGATTCTCATCCAGGTCCAGGGCATGCTTGCATCTCCGCCCCTGTACAGAGTTCGGGCCAATTCCCACCCATCACTCAGATGCTTTCCACAGTAGGTCGCAACGAAGACGAGCCAGCAGGCTTCATCTACATCACCCTTTCGATAATTTATTACCGCCGCTTTTAATGGGTCGAATAAGGCGCTTTCGGGATTACAGCGCGCTTCGTCGAGTTTCGCTTGGCGCAGTATGTGAACATACTCGATCCGCCGGATGCTGTCGATAAACTGAGAGACAAGAGTATTTCTTCGTTCGCTGGTCGTCAGTCCATTCAACGGGCGTACTTGATAGCTCTCAAGGTCCGAAAATAGTTTCAGACGGCGGTTTTCCGCTATTCTCATCGTTCACCTTCATCATATTCATCTGATTCTAGATTCAGGTCAAGCTGATCCTGATAGAATTTATCGGACTTCTTTCTTATGTATTGATCATAAAATGAAGACTTCATGGATTTTCTCAAAAAAACAATACGGCGTAGGTTATCTCTATTTATTGTCCCTCTGGTTACGTTATATATCTGGAGAAGTCGTATGATGTCTTTCCAGTAATCATTCACATTAATTTTGTCGACGTCAACAGAATATCCGTTTCGAATTTTTTCTTCTGCGTCTAGAGCTAACTTAAAGGAAGGCCATTGGCTTCCCATGGGCATTGGAGGCATCATTCGTTTCGTTTGCCAGTCCTCCGCCATGAAAGCTTCGGCTTTCTTCAAATCGGTATCGTATAGATGGAGACTCGCAACTGCATGCTTGTAACGGCCGAGGCGAACACCTAGTTCACGTGCAATGAGTTCCTGTATCATCGTGAAAGCAAAGACGTCATGAGGTAGTCCTTTATAGGCGTCGTTAGATCTCATGCTTACATACATGTGAAGAAATCCACGCCTAACAATAAACTGCATTGTGCAGGTACATGGGACGTCTTTATAAAATCCAGCAAGGTCGCCTGAATCGTATAGCTGAATCACGGCCCGTCGGGATGAAACATTCCGTTTTAGGAGGCCGACGACCTCGTGAATTTGATTGACGTTGCTCTTATTTAACAGTCTAGGACCATATCCCCCCCAAACTATATCAGTCCCTTCTTCCGCTTCGTACCCTTTGCTAATATAATATTCAATAAACTTAAGGGAATTGCTGCCCGAGAGATACCAAAATAGTTCACCAAGAGCGCTAAAAATTCTTCCTCGATTTTCGGTGCGGCTGACCCGGGCACGTGGCTGAGTTAATTCCAGCACCACGCCAAATAGCTCTTTGTTCGCGCCCTTGCTCGGAATTGGTTCGACCTGAAGTCCATGCCGGAGAATTCGAGAAAAGACTACGCGCAGAAGGTCGTCAAATGTCTTCCTGCGAATATGCATTACGAAACCATTATCAGATGTTTCCAGAGATATTCATATCATAGGTTGCCTCCTTTCTAAATTGATATATCGGTGGCACGCATGAAGCGCCGAAGTGCCTGATTTAGGTGTGCAGTGCCGTCGTTCCATATCTACGTAAAATAGACCGCACCAAGTGAAATAACAATTGCCGGTTTATAAAATGATATCGGAGAAGGGAGGTGAGTAATTTCCGTCGCAATCAAATATATATTACATAATAATGATTAATTATATTCCATCACACTTGGCAGACGTTCTTGATGGACCAACGCATGACATGCTAGAAGCGACACCCCTCCGTGGCAATTCTGCAAGTAGCTCGTTTCTGCAGATACACCGCGGTGTAAATATGACCTACCTTCCCCTAAGGCTACTAGAAAACATGGGTCCTAAAGCGCTCCCCCCCGGCCCCCTTCAGGTCGCCGCACGAGAGGCTCTCGAAAAGACCTTGTTGGGGCGGGGGCAACGGCCATCTCCAATCCAGATGGATGCACTGCACGACCTCTTGGATATCATGTGCATGATGGCCGAAGGGCGGACCCAGCCTTCCTATTACCTTTCTTCCCTAGATCCGGGCCTAGGAAAGACGACGGCTGTGGTGTCATTCCTGAAGGCGCTTTGCGCTAGCGACCAGCACCGTCACGTCTCCGCCTTGGTTTGCCTGGCTCGGCGAGAGGAAATCAGGGATGTGATCGAAGGCTCCGGGCTTTCGTCAGATGAGTTCGCCGTATTGGCGGGGAAGGCCTCCGAGGGCCCGCAAAGTGCGCGGTGGGTTGACTTAGATGGTCTGGGCGGCGTGGCACCAGACAAGGCCCGTGTCTTGTTCACCACTCAGGCTATGGTCAAGCATCGGTGTAAGCGTAGCCCGTTCGAAGACGTTTCCGCCTTCCAATACCGGGGAGAACTTCGGCAGGTCCGCATCTGGGATGAATCATTCGAGATCGCGGAAGGCATCACGATGGACCACGATGCTATAGCTGAACTGTTCCGGTCCCTGCGTGTCCTCAACCCCGAAGCCACAAAGGCCTTGCTGGGCTTGCACCGTGAATTGGAGGATGCGCCGGATGGGACTATCCACGAACTGCCCGACTTGGCCTCGCCTTTCGGTCTTCAGTTAGTAGATGCGCTGGACCATCACGGGAGTGCCTTGTCTCCGGAGAAGCTGGAGACGCTTTACCATTTGGTGGCGCTGTCTTCCCAGACCTGTGTCGTCCGCCACTTCCAGGGGCGCCGCTACCTCATCGGCAAGGCCACGCCCATTCCCGGAGACCTGGCGCCCGTTGTCATCCTGGATGCCTCGGGACGGGTGCGGCAAACCTACACATTGTGGGAACGACATCGGCGGACCCTGGTGCGCTTGAAGGCGGCGGCCAAGGACTACAGCCGCCTTACCATCCACCATTGGTTCAAGGGTGGCGGTCGGGAAACCATTCGTGACGACATCTCCCGCTACGCTGATGCCGTGGCTGCGGCGATCAACACCAAGCCGGACCAGGAATGGCTGGTGGTTCACCATAAGCCCCGCGACGAGGAAACGGACCTTGCCGAGGCAGTGCTGAGCGGCCTTGAAGGAAACCTGAATCGCGTCCGATTTCTGACTTGGGGGCGCCATCATGGCACCAACGAATATGCCGACATTCCTAACGTGGTCCTGGTCGGGGCCTTGTATCAACGGGATATAGACCACGAAGCCCGTTGGCACGCCTGTTCGGAGATCGCCCCCGGCCAGCAACGATGTTCGGAGGAAGACCGGCTCGCGGTGGAGGAAGGTGAGTTTCGACACATGGTGCTTCAGGCGCTATGTCGTGTGGTGGTGCGGAAGAATGAAGGCGGAACCTGCGCGCCCTGCACCGCATATGTAATCGCCAAGAAAGGGGATGTCGTTCGGAGCCTTAAGGAGGCCTTTCCGGGCGCTGCAATCGTTCCGTGGCACCCCGAGACCGTGGAACCATCCGGTCGGGTGGCTGAAGCTTTGGAGATCATCCGGGCATGGCTGGACGCGGGTGTTCCGGACCTTCTTCCTTTCAAGTCGGTGGCCCGGACCATGGGCATTCAGCCACGCACCTTCCGGGACAATGTCCGACAGCATCCTTTATTCATGTCCCGCCTCGCTGCCCTTGGGGTTGAGGAAGCGGGCGGTGGCGGTGTTCGCAAGACCGGCTTCGCCAGGATCGCCATGGAGGCGGATCGGGCCGCCTGACGGGCGTATGCGTGACCGCAGCATGGTCCGGATGTGACCTAACGTGGGACACCCCGGTAGATGCCATCGGGGGGCGCTGCGACTCGGGATGAAAAATCTTCGGCGCGGCCGCGTTCCGTGGCGGCCTGGTACATAACCTGGTACACGGACCTGGTACACACGATGTCGTGGGGCATCGTCTAAGTTATTGATTTATATGGCGATGTGGGAAATGGTGTCCCCGGCGGGATTCGAACCCACGGCCCCAGGATTAGGAATCCTGTGCTCTATCCTGCTGAGCTACGGAGACGCCGGGGCGGGTTATAGCAGGTTTGGGCGGCTTGCACAGCCCCGGGGCGCGCAAGGCTCAGGCGTCCGGAATTCAATCAGATTCAATCAGCCGACCAGCAGGCTGACGATCAGGACCTCATCCACCAGGGGCTTGCCCACGGCCTCGTTGGCCACTTCCATGATGCGGCCCTTCAGGGCCTGGACATCGGCGGTGTTCAGGCGGTTACGGGTCAGGTGGTCGACGGTCAGTGCCTCGGTCAGCTCGCCATTGATGCGGGGCTTGAGGTTGGTGACCAAGTCCACGTCCTCATTCAGATGCTTGCTCATGCGCACGACCAGCATCACCTGCAGCCGGACGTAGGAGAAGCGGTCCTTCCCCGGCAGCAGCATGGGGTTCATCTTGATCTTGCGCAGCACCTCCGGATCTTCCGACTTCTGGCCGCCGCCCTCGCCGGCCCAGGCCGCCTGCGGCAGGGCCGTGCCGGCCGCCAGTGCCAGGAGGGCGCCGGCCAGCACCCCGCGCAGCATGGCACTGCGGCGGCGATCACAGGGCAGGCGTTCGTCGTCGCGGGTCATTCCGGGGCGAGTTCCTATAGCCAGCCGCGAGGCTGGAATCGGGGTGAATACTGGGACGGCAACGGTTCACGGTTCAAAACCGGGCGGGTTATTTAGTCTAGCACGGCCGTTCCAAGGGAAAGCCTGAGTCTTGTCCCGCCTGGTATGCGAGATACTAGGACAGGTTCCTTAAGGCTTTCTTAGCGGGTGAACCTATCCGAAAGGCGTGGATTGGCGCCCGTATGGCGGATGTGCCAAGGCCCGACTCGGGAAAAAAAGACGCCCGGAACGATCTGGTCGATTAAAAGTCAGGTTGACCTGACACGAAAACGGAGTCATGTTTACCTGACAAAACGTCAGGAGATCATGACATCATGTCCGTCGCCGTTCTCTTCCCGCCCGCCTCCCGGCGCTATATCCTCACTTCGGTCGTCACCGCGGTCCTCTACGTCCTGTCCATCAAGGTCATCAGCTGGGGCCAATCGCAGCTGGACGGGCCCTTGCTGTGGGCGGCGATCCTGGTGCCGGTGGGCTGCATCGCCGTGCAGCTGTGGGCGACGCTCAGGCTTATGACCCAGGTGGATGAGTTCATGCGGGCGCTGCTGGCCAGGCGCTTCATCATCGCCGCCTGCCTGGCCTTCATCGTCGCCAGCGCCTGGGGCTTCCTGGAAACCTTCGCGCGGGTGGACCACCTGCCGGGCTACATGGTCTACGCCATCTTCTGGGTGGCCTTCTGCATCGTCTCGCCCTTCATCCGGAGTACGCGCTGATGCGGAACACGTTGAAGGTTTTGCGGGCCGAGCGTGGCTGGACGCAGAACGATCTGGGCGAGCGGCTGGGCGTGTCCCGCCAGGCAGTGAACGCCCTGGAGACGGAGAAGCACGACCCGTCGCTGGACCTGGCCTATCGCATCGCCGCGCTGTTCGGCCTGCCGGTGGAGGCGATCTTCACCAATCCCCACCGGCCAGCGGCATGAGCTTCATGCCGTTGTAGGCCCCGACCGGGGCCGCCGGAGTTTTGCGGGGAGCGGTAGCGGACTGCAAAACGAGGACAAGGCCAGCGGCCGGATGGCCGCGCCCGCCGCTTGAGGGATTACTCAAACAATCCCGCCTGGTAATCGCGGATGGCGGCGATGATCTCTTCCCGGGTGTTCATGACGAAGGGGCCGTGGGCCACCACCGGTTCGGCGATGGGCTCGCCATGGCCGAACAGCAGCACCGCGTCTTCCTGCGCCGTGATCTCGACCGCGTCGCCCTCCAGGCTCAGTTCCGCCAGCTGATGGGCGGGGGCGGTGCCGCCGCCCACGGCGATCGCGCCGCGCACGACGTACAGGAAGACAGTGCGGCCGGCGGCGCCGTCAAAGCGCACGATACCGCCGGCGGCCAAGGTCACCGTGCTCATGAACACGTTGGTCAGTGAGGTGATGGGGCCGCTCACCCCGCCCCAGTTCCCGGAGATGAGGTTGACGGTGCCGCGCCCGTCGGGGGTGGGCAGGGCCGGGATGGCGTCGCGCTGCAGGCCGGTGTAGCCGGGCGCCGCGAACTTCAGCCGCGCCGGCAGGTTCACCCACAGCTGCAATATCTCCAGCGGCCCGCCCTTGCGGCGGAATTCGGCCGGCGACAGCTCCGAATGCACCACGCCGCGCCCCGCCGTCATCCATTGCACGCCGCCGGCCCTGATAACGCTTTCATGGCCGGCGCTGTCGGCGTGCGTCAGCTCCCCCTCCAGGATGAAGGTCACCGTCTCGAAACCCCGGTGGGGGTGGGGGCCGAAGGGCAGGCCGCCGTTATTGGGCGGATAGACCTGCGGCCCATGGTGGTTCAGGAACAGGAAGGGACTCAGCTGCGGCAGGGCCGGGCCCGGCAGGGGGCGGCGCGTCGTCAGGTCCGCGATGTCGTCGCGATAGGCCGGGTGCAGGCGTTTCAGGGTCTTCAGCGGGCTCATCGGCCGGTCCCTCCAGGGCAAATCTCACCGGGGCGCGGCATCGGCGCACCCGTCATCATCCTACATCTAAGCGGTGGCGGGCCCGCGCGATAGGGCATAGCGGCGGCACGGACTGTTGCTGTGCCGGAACGATGGACCATGGCGGCACCGGGAGCCGGGGCGGGGAGTTTTCGGGTTGACCCAGGCCTGGGCATGGCTGATGGTACCGCTATCATATGATTTATAAGAATCCTCCAGGGGGAAGACCGACCATGAAGACGCAGGGGCAGCCCGCGCGGGGCGCCACACCGAAATCCATGCTGAATTACCGGGGTCTGGCGCTGGTCCTGGGCCTCGGCGCCGCCGCCTCGGCCCTGACCACGCCGGCCCTCGCGGCCGACAGGGATGTTACCGCCGCCATGGTGGTGGACCAGTCGAACAAGACCCAGGAACAGACCCTGGTGCTGGAGCCCTATGGCCCCAACATCATCCGCGTCACCCTCAGCCTGAAAAAGGATGCGGCCCTGGCCGGCCCCGGCTACGGCATCATTCCCGGCGCCAACCCCGCCGGCTGGACGCAAGGCCAGGATGAGCGCGGCGACACCGTGCTGAAGTCCGGCCAGATGTCGGCCACCATCGTCGGCTGGCACCCGCCGCCGCACGCCGTGCCGCCGCAGCAGACCGCCGTGGATATCAGCCGCTATTTCGGCGGCACCACCAACGGCGCCCACATCCTGTTCAAGGACGCGGCGGGCAAGACCATCCTGGACTTCACCGGCTGGTCCATGGGCATCCCCAACTTCAAGGACGGCAACAGCCAGTTGCTGCACGACCGCCGGCCCACCGATGACCAATTCTACACCGTGAACGGCACCTTCGCCTCCCCGGCGGATGAGCATTACTACGGGCTGGGCCAGAACCAGGAGGGCTTCCTGGACCATCGCGGCCACGTGGTGCGCTGCTGGAATGACTACAACGCCTCGGGCGGGCAGAGCACCTGCGTGCCCTTCATGATCACCAACTACGGCTACGGCCTGCTGTGGGACAACCCGTCCAAGACGACGATCGAGCCGGGCTTCAACGAGGTCACGCGCTGGACGTCCGAGGTGGGCGACCGCGTCTCCTTCTTCGTCATCTCCGGCAAGACGCCGGACGAGATCTACGCCGGCTACCGCCAGCTGACCGGCGCCACCCCCATGCTGCCCAAGTCGGCCTACGGCTACATCCAGTCCAAGCAGCGCTACCGCTCGCAGCAGGAAGTGCTGGACGTGGCCAAGGGCTATCGTGAGCGGCACATCCCGGCCGACGTGCTGGTGGTCGACTGGTTCTACTACACCATCATGGGGCAGTTCGATTTCGTGCCGGAGCTGTGGCCCAACCCCAAGGCGATGAACAAGCAGCTGCACGACATGGGTTTCGAAACCATGATCAGCGTGTGGCCGCGCTTCACGTCCGATGGCCGCTATTATGACTTGCTGAAGAAGAACGGCTGGTTCCTGAGCCAGGCGGACGGCACGCCCACCAATGGCCTGCCCTATGACAAGGCCGGGTCGGACATCGACACCACCAACCCCGACGCCGCCAAGTGGTACTGGAACACCATCCGCGACAACATTCTGAGCCAGGGCTTCGACAGCCTGTGGTCGGATGAGACGGAACCGGATTTGCCGCCCAACGGCAGCTACTACCACATCGGTCCGGGCACGAAGTACTTCAACGTCTACCCGCTGTTCCACACCAGCGCGCTGTATGACGGCTTCCGCCGCGACTTCAAGGACAAGCGCACCGTCATCCTGTCGCGCGACGCCTATCTGGGCGTGCAGCGCAACGGCGCCATCGTCTGGTCGTCCGACATCACCCCCACCTGGGACGCGTTCAAGCGCCAGGTGCCCACCGGCCTGGACTTCGCCGCGTCTGGCATCACCTACTGGAGCAACGACACCGGCGGCTGGCAGTACCTGCCGGAGGAGCACAAGCCCGCCAAGGCGCCGCTGCTGGACCCGACGCCGGCGCGCGGCGTGGTCGGCGGCTATGACGACTATCCCGAGCTGTACACCCGCTGGTTCCAGTACGCGACCTTCCTGCCGGTGCTGCGCACCCACGGCAGCCGCCCGGCCAACGAGATCTGGTCCTACGGGCCCGACGCCCAGGCCATTTTGGAAAAGTACGTGAAGCTGCGGTACCAGCTGATCCCGTACATCTATTCCCTGGGCTACAAGACCTATAAGACGGGCGCGCCCTTCCTGCGGGCCCTGCCGCTGGACTTCCCCAACGACCCGGCCGTGACCGACATGCGGGACGAATACATGTTCGGCCCCGCCCTGCTGGTGGCCCCGGTGACGGAGCAGGGGGCGACGACCAAGCAGGTGTACTTGCCGGCAGGCAGCGACTGGTACGACTTCTGGACGGACAAGCGCTACACCGGCGGCCAGACGGTGACGGTGGCCGCCCCCATCGACCGCATCCCGGTGTTCGTGAAGGCCGGGTCCATCCTGCCCTTGGGCTCCCCCATCGAGAACACGCACCAGAAGCAGACCATCGCGAAGGTGAAGGTCTATCCGGGCGCCGACGGCCGCTTCACCCTGTTCCAGGACGACGGCTTCACCTACGCCTACGAGCAGGGCGGCGGCAACGTCACCGAACTCAGCTGGTCAGAGGCCAGCCACAGCCTGGGCCATACCGGCGCCAAGGGCTGGAGCGAGCCTGACGCCAAGGTGGTGGAGGTGGTGCAGGCCAAGTAAGGCCGGCATCTAATACGTGCGGCAGTTGATCGTGACCGATCAGCTGCCGCCCCTCAGGCGCCGGGCGCGTCCGCGGGCTTGTGTCTTCCATAATCTGCGTAAAATGCGCTGTCACGAGCTGGGGCATGCCCCAGCTCGTGACCCGTCCGGAAGACCGCTCCGCTTTTCGGTAGTTCGCGCTCCGTAGCCAAGCAAGGCTCTCCGAACGGCCCCTTCATTGACCCGAACAGTTGCCTGGGGTTGCCGCCCCGTACGTGCAAGGATGGGAGCATGAAGATGGCGCAGAACGACTCTATCATCGCCCTGGATGTCAGCAAGGCCCGCCTGGACGGCTTCGATGCCGCGACGGGAGAGACCTTTCAAATCGATAACACCAAAGCCGGATATGCCACCCTCCTGCAACGGTGCCGGAAGCGGGCTGTACAGGTCGTTGTGGAGGCCAGCGGCGGCTATGAGCGACTTGTCATGAAGGCTTTATGGAAGGCCAATATTCCCGTCCGTATCGTCGATCCCCGCCGGGTTCGGCATTTCGCACGAGCCAGTGGGCGCTGGGCCAAGAATGACCGCCTCGATGCCCGAATGATCACCGCCTTCGCGCAGGCAATTGAAGGCGAGCCATACCAGGCGGACCCACATCGGGAGAAACTGGCGGAACTGGCCACGCGACGGCGTCAGCTCACCAACATGCAGACCATGGTCCGCAACCAGGCTCAGCTTCTGGAGGACCTGGAGTTGGCCCGTCTGAGCAAACGCCACCTGAACATCCTGGCCCTTCAGATCGCCCGCATCGAAAAGCGTATCGCTGACCTCATCGCCCAGCATGAAACCTTCAGGACCAACAACGCCAGGCTCCAGTCCATCCCCGGCGTCGGTCCGGCCTGCTCAACCGTCCTGTTGGCCTACATGCCCGAACTGGGCGCCATCACACGACACCAGGCCGCCGCATTGGTCGGCGTCGCTCCCATGGATAACCAGAGCGGCAAACGCGACAGGCCCAGGAGCATTTACGGCGGAAGATCAGAGGTCCGATCCGTCCTCTATATGGCCGCCCTCGTCGCCAGCAAGCACAACCACACCCTCAAAGACTTCTATCGGAGGCTGATCAACGCCGGCAAAAAGCCCAAAGCCGCCCTCGTCGCTGTCATGCGTAAGCTCATTATCCTCGCCAACGCACTCATTCGAGACCAGAGGGCATACGCACCTTAAAGACAGTTGCTTGGCTTCTCCTCGCCTTTCAGTCCACTGCGTTCCCCGAAAGGCTCCGGCGGCCCCGGTCGGGGCCTAGGCCCGAGGCGTGGCCTCGGACCGGCATTCTCTCGGTAGTGTGCGCCATGGCGGCGGTGAGGGGAAGTCAGCCGCCGCCGGCCAGGCCGGGGAACAGGTTGCGCAGGCCGGCGGCGATGGTTTCCACCGCGACCGAGGCCAGCAGCAGGCCGAACAGGCGGCTCATGATGTTCAGGCCGATCTGGCCCAGGCGGTTGCCGATGGGGCCGGCCAGGCGCAGGGATCCCCACAGCAACAGGCAGACAAAGACGATGCAGCCGATGATCAGGCCGCCATGGATGGGGCCGTGGCCCTTCTGCATCTGGATGATGACGGCGGTGATGGCGCCGGGGCCGGCCAGCAGGGGCAGGCCCAGCGGCACCACGCCGATGGCGCTGCGCCCCTCCGCCTCGCTGGCCTCGCCCTCCGTCTGCTTCATGGCCGAGACGTTGGCGTTCAGCATGGACAGGGCGATCAGCAGCAGCACCAGGCCGCCACCCACGCGGAAGCTGTCCAGGCTGGTGCCCAGCAGGCGCAGCACCAGGTCCCCCACCAGGGCCGATACGATCAGGACGGTGGCAACAGTCAGCACCGCCTGGCGGGCGATGATGTTGCGTTCCCGCTGGCTGCGGCCCTCGGTCAGCCCGAGGAAGATGGGGATGGCGGCGAAAGGGGTCAGAATGGCGAACAGCGCGATGACGAACTTGCTGTATTCCTGCCACGACGCCACGAACGATGAAAAATCCAAGGCCACCCCCGCACCATGCCCGCGCCCAGTCGCGGGTTCGAGGCAGAGTAGCGTTGGCGGTGGCGGCGCTTCAACCGCTCAGCGTGCGGTTCCTTAACGGAAAAACGCCGCCACGATCTCCAGCGCCGCGTCCACGGCCGCCGCATCCACATCCAGGTGGGTGACCCAGCGCTGCATGCCATAGGTGCTGGTGACGGCGACGCCGTGGGCCTTCAGGTGGGCATTGAAGGCATCGGCCACGTCGGACGCCACGGCCACGAACAGGATGTTGGTGTCGGGCGGGGTGACGGTCAGGGCGGGGAAGGCCGAGAGACCCTCTGCCAGGCGGCGGGCGTTGGCGTGGTCATCGGCCAGCCGGCCGACGTTGTGCTCCAGCGCGTACAGGCCGGCGGCGGCCAGGATGCCCACCTGGCGCAGGCCGCCGCCCAGCATCTTGCGGATGCGCCGGGCGCGCGTGATGAGGTCGGCCTCGCCCACCAGCACGCTGCCCACCGGCGCGCCCAGGCCCTTGGACAGGCAGACGGACACGGTGTCGAAGCCCGCCGCCACCTCGGCCGCCGGCACACCCAGGGCTGTCGCGGCGTTGAACACGCGGGCACCATCCAGGTGGGTGGCCAGGCCGTGGCGGCGGGCCAGATCGACGGCATCCCTCATATAGGACAGGGGCAGGGCGCGGCCGCCCAGCGTGTTCTCCAGCGCCAGCAGGCGGGTGCGGGCGAAGTGCGGGTCGTCCGGCTTGATGGCGGCCTGGATGTCGGCCAGGGCCAGGGTGCCGTCGGCCAGGTGGGCGATGGGCTGCGGCTGGATGCTGCCCAACACGGCGGCCCCGCCCGCCTCCCAGCGGTAGCAATGGGCCATCTGGCCCACGATGTACTCATCGCCCCGGCCGCAATGGGCCATCAGCGCCGCCAGGTTGGACTGCGTGCCCGACGGTAGGAACAGGCCCGCCGCCTTGCCCAGCATCGCCGCCGCCGTCTCCTCCAGCCGCTTCACCGTCGGATCGTCGCCAAACACGTCGTCGCCGACCTCCGCATTCGCCATGGCTTGACGCATGGCGGGGCTGGGACGAGTGACGGTGTCGCTGCGGAAGTCGTAGCGGATCATGAGAGGCGTTCCTTTGGGCAAGATCGACTTATCAAGACAAACGATGCAGCGGCAGATTCATGCGTTGGTGGAGGACGCGCATTATATGGGTCGTGCCAGCGCGATGACGATAAATGACAAGATGTTGTTCAACTAACAAAGTGCGATAGCCACGACCCAAGTCGTCACGTGCCCGGCTTCCAAGCATCCTCGGATTCTCATCGAGCCGTTGAAATGCCTTGGCAAAAGCGCGCGTATAGACGTCCGCCTGGGCATCACCCCATCGGTCAGCCGTATACTCGGCAATATCCAGTAAGTCGGCGTCCGCCCGGCGCGTGAGACGGATCGTCATAGAAGGTAACGCCCTCTGAGCGATTAGCCGTTATTGCGCCGACGGGCCCGGGCGATGCCCTCGGCGAAAATTTCTTCCACGGTGCGGGTCGAAAAGAGGCCAGCATCTGCCTCATCCGCGCCAAGCTTAACGGCGGCCCGCAACGCTTCCATCTCCAGCTGCTCCAGCCGGGCGGCCAAGGCGGCGTCGAGGACCGTATCAATGTCCTGGCCGGTTAGCGCCTGCAGGCGGGCCAACCGTTCGGCGGTGCTGTCCTGGATGTCGATGCGCTGGGTCATGCCGAATTATATGCGGGCGGGAACGGCTTTTGTCCATTCCCGCCCTTGACAGGCTTCTTACTTGATCCCGTCGCCCAGCGCCTGGTCGATCAGGGCTTTGGTCTCAGCGACGCCGTACAGGGCGATGAAGCTGCCCATGCGGGGGCCGGTGCTCTGGCCCAACAGCACCTCATAGAGGGTCAGGAACCAGGCGCGCAGTTCGGTGAAGGGATGGCGCTTGCCGATCTCATAGACCTCGTTCTGCAAGGCCTCGGCATTGGTCAGCTGGTCGGCCGGCCACTGGGCCAGGGCCGCGCGCAATTCCTCCAGGGCTGCCCGCTCCACATCGGTGGGGGCGCGGTAGACCTTGGTGGGCTTCACGCGGTCCTGGTAATAGGCGACGGCGTAGCCGACCAGCCGGTCCAGGAAGGGGCTGTTGGCCGGGGTGGCGGCCGGGGCGTAGCGGCTGATGAAGCCCCACATCACGTCCGCATTTTCCGCGTTGGCGGCCCCCGCCAGGTTCAACAGGATGCCGAAGGACAGATTGGTCTTCAGCTGGTCCGCAGCGGTGGCCCACGCCGGCACCTGGCCGTTGTGGATGTGCCAGGCCGGGTTCTCCAGCGCCTTGGCCGGCTCTTCGCCCTTCAGCTTGTCGACGAAGGTCAGATAGTCGTCGACGGCGCGCGGGATGACGTCGAAGAACAGCTTCTTGGCCGCCCGCGGCTTCTGGAACATGTAGAGGGCCAGACTTTCCGGCGGGGCATAGCGCAGCCACTCCTCCATCGTCAGGCCGTTGCCCTTGGACTTGCTGATCTTCTGGCCCTTGTCGTCCAGGAACAGCTCGTAATTGAAGCCCTCGGGCGGCTGGGCGCCCAGGATGCGGCAGATCTTGCCGGCCAGCTCGACGGAGGGGATCAGGTCCTTGCCCGCCATCTCATAATCGACGCCCAGCGCGAACCAGCGCATGCCCCAGTCGGGCTTCCACTGCAGCTTCACATGGCCGCCGGTGACGGGGGTCTCGACCTTCTTGCCGTCCTCATCCTCGAACACCACGGTCCCGGCATCCGGATTGATCTCCAGCATCGGCACCTGCAGCACGCGGCCGGTGCTGGGGCTGATGGGCAGGAAGGGGCTGTAGGTCGCCCGGCGTTCCTCGCCCAGGGTCGGCAGCATCACGCCCATGATCTCATCATAGTGGCGCAGCACGGCCAGCAGGGCGTGATCGAATCGGCCGGAGGTGTACCAGTCGGTGCTGCTCTGGAACTCGTACTCGAAGCCGTAGCTGTCGAGGAAGGCGCGCAGGCGGGCGTTGTTGTGGTGGCCGAAGCTCTCATGCGTGCCGAAGGGGTCCGGCACCTTGGTCAGCGGCTTGCCCAGGTGCTGCGCCACCATCTCGCGGTTGGGGATGTTGTCCGGAACCTTGCGCAGGCCGTCCATGTCGTCGGAGAAGGCGAACAGGCGGGTGGGCACGCCCGGCGCCAGCCGCTGGAAGGCCTGGCGCACCATGGTGGTGCGGGCCACCTCGCCGAAGGTGCCGATGTGCGGCAGGCCCGAGGGGCCGTAGCCGGTCTCGAACAGGACGTAGCCTTTGGCCGGGGCTTTGTCGCCGTAGCGCGCGACCAGTTTGCGCGCCTCCTCAAACGGCCAAGCCTTCGCCTCGCGTGCCAGTTCCTGTTCCGTCGCCATCGCGGTCACTCACGTCAATTCGGATGTGGAAAACGCCCGGCTCCACACCAGTGCCGAGTCGGGCTCGGCACCCTAGGCGCTGCCAGGAATACGGTCAATCCAGGGTCTAGGCGGCCCCGCCCTGCGCCGCTGGTTCCCCTTCGCCATTTCCTTGCTCCTGGGCATCGTACACCCAACGCTGGCGCGCCTCGGCCAGGGTGCCGGTGGCGATGGCCTCCCGCACGTCGCGCAGCAGGCGGTTCATGGTGGCGACGTTGTGGATGGACAGCAGCTGCATGGCCAGCAGCTCACCCGCCTTCAGCAGGTGGTGGATGTAGGCGCGGCTGAAGTTGCTGCAGGCGTAGCAGTCGCAGGCCGGATCGATGGGCAGCGGATCCTCGCGGAAGCGGGAATTGCGCATGTTCAGCCGCTCCCCCTTCGCCTTGGGCGCCAGCGCCCAGCCGTGGCGGGCGATGCGGGTGGGGCTGACGCAGTCGAAGGTGTCGATGCCCTGCACCACGCCGGCGAAGATGTCGCGGATGCCGCCGATGCCCAGCAGGTGCACCGGCCGGTCGGGGTGGGTGTAGGGCATGGTCATGGCCACCACCTCATCCATCTGCGCCGTGTTGGCGCCCAGGCTGCCGCCCACGGCCGTGCCGAAGAAGGGGCGGTCCTTGGTGTAGGTCGCGCTTTCCTTGCGCAGATCCTCGTACACCCCGCCCTGGATGATGCCGTACAGCGCCTGGGGCAGGCCGTTGTAGCTCATGCCCCCGCCCTTGGCGAATTCCTTCAAGGACCGGTCGCCCCAGCGGTGGCTCAGCGCCATGGACTTGGCGGTATAGGCCCGGTCGACATGGAAGGGCGTGCATTCGTCGAACTGCACGATCAGGTCGGCGCCCAGCTTGCGCTGGATGTCGATGGACAGCTCAGGGGACAGGAACAGCTTCTCGCCGTTCATGTAGCTGCGGAAGGTGGCGCCTTTCTCGGTGATCTTCAGCAGGGTGGTGTCGCGCGTCTGGGTGCGGCGGCCCTTGATCTCATCCGCCACCGAGCCGTGGCCCATGGAGAAAATCTGGAAGCCGCCCGAGTCGGTCAGCATGGGTCCGTCCCAGCCCATGAAGCGGTGCAGGCCGCCCATCTTGGCGACGATATCGGCGCCCGGCTGGATCATCAGGTGATAGGTGTTGGACAGGATGATGTCCGTCTTCTCCGCCCGCATCTGCGCCGGGGTGACGCCTTTGATCGACGCCTTGGTGCCGCAGAAGATGAAGTTGGGGGTGGAGATGGTGCCGTGCGGCGTGGTCAGCCGGCCCAGGCGCGCCCGGCTGTCGGGGGCCTTGTGGGTGATCTCGAACGAGAACCCGGGGTAGGAGGTCGGCAGATCGGACATGGGGACGGACTCTGAAACGAAGGGGAAGGATGGGGTCAGGCGCGGGTTTGGGCCGGTTGGCGGGCGCCAAGATGCGGTGCGAGGGCCCGGCGCGACAGGTACATGAACGGGGTGTCCAGCAGGCTGGCGGCCACCCGCATCAGATAGGTGCCCAGAATGTAGGTGAACACCAGCGCGTGCCAGTCCACCGGCGTTTCGGCGAAGACGCGCCAGGCCAGCAGGCTGAAGACGGTGTTGTCGATCAGCGCCGACACCATGGTGGAGCCGTTGTTGCGCAGCCACAGGTGCTTCTGCCCCGTCGCCCCCCGGATCTTCTGATAGATCCAGACATCGCACAGCTGGCTGGCCAGGTACGAGGCCATGCCGGACAGGAACAGGGCCGGGGCCGGCAGGAACAACGCCGCCAGATGGTCTTGGGTCGACAGCGCCCAGGCCATGTCATCGCCGGCCTGTTCCGCCGTCATGGGGCGGAAACCCAGGGTGATCAGCATCATCAGCGTGAACAGCAGATAGCCCGCGAAGCTGAGGTAGATGCCGCGCCGCGCCGCTTCCCGCCCGTAATGCTCGGTCAGGATGTCGGTGGCGAGATATGTCGAGCTGAACAGGATCGTGCCCATGGCCACGGGGTGTTCGTAGAAGGGGAATTGAACCGCCTTCAACACCTCGACGTTGGCGCCGATGATGGCGACGATGATGTAGATATAGAGGCCGGACTGTCCGAACAGCCGGGCGAGCGCCAGGATGGCGCTGAAACAGAACAGCATCTGACCCACCAGCAGGGCTGCTGGCGGCAGGCCGTTCAGGAATTCGACGAGAGCGGCGGGCGAGAGCGTCATGGATGTGAGGCCCCAGCCCGCAGGCAAGGCGATCGTCACGCAGGAATGCTTATGGGCCGCAGGCGGACCGCCCGGCAACACTCATTCGGCAGCATTCGTTCACAAGGATCGGGGCGGCACCCAATGGAGCCGCCCCATTCCCGGAAGGCGTGCGATGCTTAGGCGGCGGCCTTGTTGGCCAGGACCTTGGCGATGCGGCGCTTCACGCGGCGCGCATCCAGCGACAGCTCGCTGTCCTTCATGTCCAGCAGGGCGCTGTCCAGGCCGCCCTTGTGCTCGATCGTGCGGATGCCCTTGGTGGACAGGCGCAGACGAACCATGGTGCCCAGCGCATCGCTCAGCAGCGAGGTCTCCTGGAGGTTGGGCAGGAAACGCCGGCGGGTCTTGTTGTTGGCATGGCTAACATTGTTGCCGAACTGCAGACCTTTGCCGGTCACATCGCACTTGCGGGCCATTGGAGCACCTTCACGGAATAACAAGAATGACGACCCCGGGCGCACACCGCTCCGGAGGGAAGCGGCGATATAACCGAAGGGGCGGCGGAGAGTCAAGGGCGCCCCGGGAAAAACCAGGGGCCAGTCGCCGGCATCCCTGCCATGGCCTGACGGAGAATCAGGGTAGAACAGGGCCCGGCGGCCATGGGGCGCTACTGATGACCACTCGGGCACCGGGAGTCAATGCCGTGCCGTTTTTTCTTGGGCGACGGACGGGGGCTATTCACGCAAATCAATCCCCCGTCCGGGACATCTCCAGATCAACGCGGTGGGGTTTGCCTTTGTGGATGAACTCCCCCACGAAACTCAGCCTGTCCTTGGTGCGGGCATAGGTGATGCGCTCGCCGGCATGGGGCCCCACGCCTTCGAACACCACGCTTTGCAGGCTGCACTCGCTGGCGATGAAGGTGACGGGCGCCGTCTTGTCCTCCCAGGCGCGGGCCAGGGTGCCGTCGAAATGGCGCAGCCGCAGGGTGACCTTGCCATCGGAGGGCGCCAGGCTCAGCGCCTCCACGAAATGGGGCGTGCCATCCTTGGCCGTTTCCCACGCGCTGCCGGCGAGGGTGCCGCCGGGCAGCAGGGCCCAGCGCTCCTCGCCCGCGGTGTCGATGGCGGTGTTGCTCCAGGCGCCTTGCAGCCAGTGCAGAGCCTCCAGCGTGCAGGTCTCCGCCCGGGCCGGGGCGGACGCCAGCAGGGGCACCAACAGGACGGCGGCGATGGGGCGCATGGTCACTCCTCGTGGCGGAAGCGGGCCAGCAGGGACCGGGCCGCCATGGCTGGGGTCTGGGTACCGGCCGTGACCGCCGACTCGGCCCCGCCCAGCTGGGCGCGCACGGCCGGATCGCTGGTGAAGGCCGCCAGCAGGCTTTCACGGATTTCGTTCCACATCCAGGCGCGCGCCTGGTCGGCCCGGCGGCCGTCCAGCCGGCCGCTGGCGGCCTGGGCGTCGCGGAACCGTCCTATGGTGTCCCACACCCCGTCCACGCCCGTGCCCGTGATGGCGGAACAGCTCAGTACCGGCACGGTCCAGTCCGGCGTGGCTGGCCGCAGCAGCGCCAGGGCGTGGCCGTACTCGGCCACGGCGTGGCGGGCCTGGGCCACTAGGTCGCCATCGGCCTTGTTGACCACCACCAGGTCGGCCAGTTCCACAATGCCCTTCTTCAGGCCCTGCAGCTCATCGCCGCCCGCCGGCAGCAGCAGCAGCAGGAACAGGTCGACCATGTCGGCCACGGCCGTCTCCGACTGGCCCACGCCCACCGTCTCCACCACGATGACGTCGAAGCCGGCGGCCTCGCACAGCAGCATGGCCTCGCGCGTGCGCCGGGCGACGCCGCCTAAGGTGCTGCCGGCGGGTGAGGGGCGGATGAAGGCCGCCGGGTCGCGCGACAGCTGCTCCATGCGCGTCTTGTCGCCCAGGATGGACCCGCCGGTGCGCTGGCTGGACGGGTCGATGGCCAGCACCGCCACCTTGTGGCCTTCGCCAATGACGTGCAGGCCGAAGGCCTCGATGAAGGTGGACTTGCCCACACCCGGCACGCCGGTGATGCCCACCCGCACCGACCGTCCGGCATGGGGCAGCAGCCGGGCCAGCAGGGCGTCGGCCTGGGCGCGATGGTCGGCGCGGGTCGATTCGATCAGGGTGATGGCCCGCGCCAGGGCCCGCCGGTCCCCCGCCAGCAGCGGTTCCGCCAGACCGGTGGAATCGGCCCCGGAACCAGCGGGCGACTCGGGGTGCAGAGGGGTGTCGGCGTTCATAGGCGGCCTCGGGGAAACGTCCTAAGTCGCTCCATATCCCAGAACTTTGGTCTGGGCGAATGCTGATGTCAAAAGCGGGCCGGGCCCTATGGGGTCGGCGGCCATTGGCGCGCCGCATGCACAAGACCCAACACCCGTACGACGCCGCCGATCACGCGATAGATCAATATGTAGTTCCGCTGTATGACCAATTCGCGCGTACCGACGATACGTCCTGGCCGGCCGATGCCAGGATGCTTGGTCAAAAGCAGGGCCTTTTCTGAAAACAGCTCATCCAACGCCAGCGCGGCGGCCGGGTTTTCCTGTGCGATGTAATCACGGATTGCCCTGCGGTCAGCGGCTGATGGACGTGCCCAAATCAGCTTCACGACGCTGGACCAACCAGCTTGCGCCGCATCGCCGCCCGCCAGGTTTCGGCTTCGGCCTCCACTTCTTCAGCCGACAGCACGTCACCTGCGTCGTCAGCATCAATACCGGCCTGCACCTTGGCTCGGAACCAGGCGTCGTAGTCCGCGGTTTCCTGCTGCTTTCGCACGAAATCGCGCATGTAATCCCGGAGCAATTGCGCACCGGTGCGATCATTGGTTTTGGCGGCTTCAGCGAACGCGGCTTTCAGGGCTTCATCCACCCGGAAAGTGAAGGTCGTTTCGGTCATCGCAAGAGCCTATGTGTTACACCATAGGTGCACCGTAGCACATTGCCATCACCCTGTAACAGTAACAGGTTCGACAGTAGCAGTGTCCGGTGGGGCGCTTCCCTCCTTCACCGGATCCGCCGTCTGTTGCCGCGCCCACAGTTCGGCATAGGCGCCGCCCAGGGCCAGCAGGTCGGCGTGGCGGCCGCGCTCGCGCACGCGGCCTTCCTCCAGCACGATGATCTCGTCGGCGTCCACCACGGTGGACAGGCGATGGGCGATGACCAGGGTGGTGCGCCCGCGGCTGACCTCGCGCAGGTTGCGCTGGATTTCCCGCTCGGTATGGGTGTCCAGGGCGCTGGTGGCCTCGTCGAACATCAGGATGGGCGGGTTCTTCAGGATGGTGCGGGCGATGGCCACGCGCTGCTTTTCGCCACCGGACAGCTTCAGGCCGCGCTCGCCCACCGTGGTGTCCCAGCCATCGGGCAATCCCGCGATAAAGCCGTCGATGTGGGCCAGTGCCGCCGCGTGCTCCACCTGGCTTTGTGTCGCCTCGGTGCGGCCATAGGCGACGTTGTAGCGGATGGTGTCGTTGAACAGCACCGTGTCCTGCGGAACGATGCCGATGGCTGCCCGCAGGCTGGCCTGGGTGATCTGGGTAATGTCCTGCCCGTCGATCAGGATGCGGCCGCCGTTGGCGTCGTAGAAGCGGAACAGCAGCCGCGACAGGGTGGACTTGCCGGCGCCGCTGGGCCCGACGATGGCCACGGTGCGGCCGGCGGGCACGGTGAAGCTGATGCCTTTCAGAATGGGCCGGCGCGGGTCATAGCCGAAGGACACGTCCTCGAACCGCACCTCCCCACCGCGGATGGCCAGCGGCTGGGCACCGGGGGCATCAGCCACCTCGCGGTCCACGGCCAGCAGCACGAACATCCTCTCCATGTCGATCAGGGCTTCCTTCACCCCGCGATAGACGAAGCCGAAGATGTTCAGCGGCTGGTACAGCTGCAGCATATAGGTGTTCACCAGGACGAAATCGCCCAGGGTCAGGGTGCCGGCCTCGATGCCGCTGGCCGCCATCCACATGACGGCCACCAGGCCCACGGCGATGATGAAGCTCTGGCCCACGTTCAGGATGGACAGCGAGGTCTGGGTGCGCACCGCCGCCTGCTCATAGACCTTCAGCGCGCGGTCATAGCGCTGGGCCTCATGCTCCTCATTGCCGAAGTACTTCACCGTCTCATAGTTCAGCAGGGTGTCGATGGCACGGGCGCTGGCCTTGGTGTCGCTCTCCACCATCTGGCGGCGGATGCGGGTGCGCCAGTTGGAAATGACGACGGTGAAGGCGATGTAGCCGCCCACGGCCACGAAGGTGACCAGGGCGAACCAGATGTTGAACAGGCGCCACAGGATGCCGGTGACCAGCAGGATCTCCAGCACCGTGGGCAGGATGTTGAACAGGGCCGTGGACAGCAGGGTCTCGATGGCCTTGGTGCCCCGCTCGATGGAGCGGGACAGGCCGCCGGTCTGCCGTTCCAGGTGAAAGCGTAGCGACAGGCCATGCAGGTGGCGGAAGACACTCAGCGCCGCCTTGCGCATGGCGCGCTGGGCCACCCGCTCGAACACGCTGTCGCGCAGCTCGCCGAAGGCCAGCGACAGCACGCGCGCCAAGCCATAGGACAGGATGGCCAGCACCGGTACCACGGCGGCGTTGGCCTTGATGCCCTCGCCCAGCTGATCCACCGCGTGCTTGTAGAAGACGGGGATGGTGACGCTGGCCGCCTTGGCGCCCAGCAGCAGCAGCATGGAGATGATGACCCGCCCCCGGGTGCCCCAGTCGCCCTTGGGCCAGACATAGGGCATCAGCATGGCCAGCGCCTTGCCCTCCCCCATCTGCGGACGGGTGGGCCGGGGCTCTGGTGCCGCGGGTGACGGATGGGTGGGGGTGGCGGTCTGGGTCATCAGCACTAGATGGGGCGGCGGGGCGGATGGGGTAGGGCGGGGCGGCTATGTGATTGCGGCCGGTCCGGCCGTGGCGCAGCGATGGCCGTCACCTGTCAGCGCCTGTCGTTCAGCAATTGGCGGATGGCTTCGGCCAGCAGGCGGTAGGCACGATCGTCGCCCTTGTCGGCGGCGGCGGCCGCCTTGTCCGCCTGGGCGCGGAAGCGGGCGTAACCCTGGTCGCGGCGCAGGCTGTCCCGGGCGCCGGCCGCCAGCACCTCGTCCAGGGTGGACGGCACCTCGGCCGCCTTTACCGAGGTGGGCGCCAAGGTGGGCGCAGCACCTTTGGATTTGGTCGGCAACGGTTTGGACGGCCGTTTGAACGGGGACATGGGCGCCCTCGGGATGCGCGGACCGGAACGGCCCCATCATGCCCCGGTCACGGCAACATCGCCAGCGCCGGGCCGGGCGGCACCTGGCGGTCGGGCGGGAAAATCACGGTGACGCGGGTGCCGCCGCCGGGCGGGCATTCCACCAGCAGGCTGCCGCCGTGCAGTTCCATCAGGCGGCGGACGATGAACAGCCCCAGGCCGCTGCCGCCATGGCGCCGCCGCAGCGAGGGCTCCGCCTGCAGGAAGGGCTGGGTGCCCAGGTTCTCCAGCACGTAGCGGGAGATGCCGGGGCCTGTGTCGATCACCGACAGGGCCAAACCTTCCCGCCGGATGTCGGCCGACACCGTCACCCGGCCGCTGTCGGGCGTGAACTTCACGGCGTTGCCCAGCAGGTTCAGCAGCACCTGGCGCAGGGCCGTGGGGTCCAGCATGGCGTGCAGGCCGGCGACGCCGGCCACGGTGATGTCGATCTTGCGCTGCAGGTTGCCGGCCTGGATTTGGCGCACCGCCACCGCGACCTCGGCCGCGATGTCCACCACCTTGTCCTCCAGCTCGAACCGGCCCGCCTCCATGCGCGCCACGTCCAGGATGTCGTTCACCAGTTCCAGCAGGTGCAGGCCGCTGACGCGGATATCCTCGGCGTAGTCGGCGTAGCGCGCGTCACCGACCGGGCCGTAGGTCTGCTGGGTGATCAACTCGCTGAAGCCGATGATGGCGTTCAGCGGCGTGCGCAACTCGTGGCTCATGCTGGCCAGGAAGGCGGTCTTGCTGCGGCTGGCCATTTCGGCGTCGTGCCGGGCGCGGGCCAGCTGGCCATCCGTCTCCTTGCGCACGGTGATGTCCATGAGCGAGCCCAGCAGGCGGACCGGCCGGGGGGCGGCGTCCCCGGTTTCCATCGGCGGCCAGACGCCCTGGCCGCGCACGTGGAACCAGCGGGTGACGCCGTCGGCGCAGACCATGGGCAGTTCCAGGTCGAAGGGCTGGCCCAGGCGCAGGTGGCTGCGCACATGGGAAAAGGCCCGCGCCCGCTCCGCCTTGGGGATCATGCCCAGCACGCGGCGGGGCCCCTGGATGCCCGCCGGCAGGCGCAGCAGGGTCTGGGCCTGGCCGGACAGGTGCAGGCTGCCGTCGCCCAGATGCCAGTCCCAGATGCCGACGGCGGAGCCGCCGGTCGCCAGCTCGTACCGTTCCTTTTCCTGGCGCATGGTCTCGGCCGCCACATGCTGGGCCGTCAGGTCGATGGCCATGCCGACATAGCCCAGCCGCTCGCCCTCGCGCGCCGTCACGGGCACGGCCTCGCACAGCACCCACACGATGCGCCCGTCGGGGCGACGGATGCGGAATTCCTCGGCATAGCGTTCCCCCCGCTGGGTGGCCACCAGCCAGCGGGATTGCGCGCGCTTGTGGTCCTCGGGATGGATCAGCCACCATTCCCAGCTGCCGCCGGGGTCCAATTCGGCCGGCATGCCCGTGATTTCGCGCAGGTGGGGATTGCGGTAGGTGATCTGGCCCGTGGAGTCGACATGGAAGATACCCACGGGGGCCATGTCGGCCAGGGCGTTGTAGCGCGCCTCGCTGATGGCCAGCTCCCGGGTCTTGCGCGCGTCGGCGGCCAGGGCGCGCACCAACACGCGGTGTAGCAACAGCGCCGTGATCAGGACGAAGCCCACGCCCTTGACCGGCCCCACCCATGCCGCGTGGACAGGACCCAGTGTCATGTCCAGCGCGATGTCGGAACCCAGGACCCACAACCCGCCCAGCAAGGCGTAGCCCAGGCAAATCCGTGTTGCCGCCCCCAACCGCACCCTGGGCCCCGTCCTTTTTACCGGCGCGGGCCGCTGCCCCGAAAGGTCAGGTGCTTGGCCGGCTGGGTTTAACCAATGGACATACTGTAGGCACGGGCAACGGTCTGGCGCAATCAGCGGAAGGCCAGGATAGGGGGAAGAGGGGCGCTTATTCGCCGCCCAGCACGACCTCGCCGCTGCCCGACTTGCCGATACGCGGCGTGCCGGTGTGCTTGGCCACCGTGATGGTGCCGCTGCCGCCCATGAACAGGTTGGGGTCCTTGGCGGTGCCGTCGAAGGTGAAGTCGCCCTGGCCCAGGACGGCGACCTTCAGGGCGCTGGCGTTGCCGTCGTTGATGTGCACGTCGCCCTTGCCGTTGATGACGGCCTCGATGACGCCGTCCACCCGGTCGGCGGAGATATCGCCGTTGCCATAGACAGCCAGGCGCAGCGCCTTGTCGATGGTGCCCAGCGACAGGTCGGCCTGGCCCATGACGCGGACTTCCGCCTCCGACGCGCGACCGACGTGCAGGTCGCCATGGCCGGCGATGACGAACTTCAGCGACTCCGCCACCTCGTCCACGCTGATCTCGGCGCTCTCGGCGATGTTGGCCTGCAGCGACTTGACCTTTTTCAGCGATACCTGGGCCTTGCGCAGGTCCAGCACCACGTCGCCGTCCAGTTCGCCATCCACGGTCAGCTCGCCGGACAGGCCGGCGGCCACCAGCTTGGTCTTGGCGGGCACCGTGATGGTCAGCTCGGTCGACCGTCCGCTGCCCGACACCTGTAGCGTGCCGTCCTCGGCCGCCGCGCGCACGGCCCCGCCGCTGGCGGAAATGCCGATGGTGGTGGCGCTGCTGGACGGGCGGATGATGGTGTTGCCGGACAGGTTGGACAGGTTCACCACCTGCTGCGCCGGGAATTCCTGGGTGCTGTCGCTCAGGGCCCGGGCATCGCGGGCGGCGGCCCGTGCGGCCATCGCCGCGGCCTTGGCCTCCTGCTTGATGGACTCGACGTCCAGCCCGCGCATCGCCTCTTCCACATCGCGGCGGATCTGGTCGGCGTCGGCCCGGCTGATGGGGGCGGTGGGCGACGCGGGGGACGCAGGCGCTATCGGCGGAATCGGCGGGATGGGGGGAATGGGCGGAATGACGCCATCCATCTTCACCACCTTGACCGAATGCGACGAGCCGTGGCCATGGCTGCCCAGCAGCATGAAGCCCAGCGAGCCGACAGCGACCAGGGCGGCGATGACGCCGCCGGCGGGTATGCCGGGCGTGAGGCGGGGACGGGGGGAGGTGACACTGGTTTCCATGGGGCGCACCCTGCGCGACATCGTAGAATTCCCCCGACTATTGGCCACTTGATCCCGCCTGTCCGCAGTGTTTGCCTAACCGTTACACTTTTAACCCGCCTGTTACACGACCGCCAGGGGCGGCGACGCGCCCAAGCGGTCTACCTCCGGCAGATGCGGCCCCCGCGCCTTACCAACCCAGGCGATTCATGACGGCGCTGATGCGCAGGCCGGCCTGGGCCGCGATCGCCGCCAGCCGGTCCACATCGGGCAGGTCGGTCAGCGGATCGGCCACGCCCAGTTCCTCGCGGTGGATGCCGCCGGCGATCAGCAGGCCGTCGATGCCGGCGGCGTTGGCGCCGGCCATGTCGGTACGCAGGCTGTCACCCACCGCCAGGATGCGGTCCGGCGCCATGCCGCCCAGCAGATCGAAGCAGCGGGCGTAGACGCCGGGATAAGGCTTGCCGTGCTGGCGCACGTCGCCGCCCAGCTCTTCATACCGCCGCGCCAGCTCACCCGCGCAGATCACCAGCTGCGGTCCGACATGCACCACCAGGTCCGGGTTGGCGCAGACCATGGGCAGCTTCAGCGCGGCGCAGGCGGCCAGGATGGGTTCGTAATCCGCCAGCGATTCGCTGAAATCGACAATGCCGGTGTTCAGGACGAAGTCCGCGTCCTCGGGCCGGTCGACCTTCAGCCGGTCCCCGAGATCCAGGTAGACGCCGGCGTCGCGGTCGGGGCCGATGTGCAGCAGCTTCGGCCCCAGGGCCCGGTGCCAGGCGTCTGGCGGATCGCGCAGGGCGTCGTGCGTCGCCTCGCCCGAGGTCAGCAGCGCGTCGTAATGGTCGGGCGTCAGCCCCATCTCGGTCAGCCGGGCGGCGGCGGCATCCACGCGGCGGGGGGCGTTGGACAGCAGACAGACGCGCTTGCCTTGGGCGCGCAGCGTCTTCAGGCATTCGGGCACGCCAGCATAGGGGGCGATGCCGTCATGCACGACCCCCCACAAATCCAGGACGAATCCGTCGTAGCGGTCCGCCAGCTGCGACAGGCCGGTAAATAAGGGAATGGCAGGGCTCATGAGGGGAACAGTCTACTCTCAGGAAGGCAGGCGGCGGGCCATGCGCGGCTCGCCGAACAGGTAGCCCTGGCCGAAGTCGATGAACAGATCCAAAAGGTCCAGCAGCTGCTGGTCGGTTTCGATCTTTTCCACGATCAGGTCGATGTTGTTGCGGTCCAGCTGGCGCTTCAGCAGCGTCACCTTGTCCGGGTTGGCGAAGCGGCCGTCGGGGTCCAGCAGGCGGGCGGCGTCCAGCTTCACGAAGCGGATTTCGTGCGCCGCCAGCTGGTCCCAGTCGACGTCGAAGCGATCGACCTGGTCCATGGAAAAGCGGAAGCCCAGGCTGCGCAGCCCGTCCAGGAAGCCGGTGGCGAAGATGTCGCCCTGCATCAGGTCGGCCTGGCTGAGCTCGAAGATGATCTTCTGCACCAGGTTGGGATGCTGGCCCATGAACTGGACGAATTCCCGCATGAAGGTGCCGTCGTTCAGCGTGGCGGCGGAGATGTTGCAGAAGAAGCCCACGTTCTGGTGCCGTTTCTCCGTCTCGCGCAGCAGCTGGACGCAGCGGAACAGCAGCAGGTTGTCGATGGGCGCCATCAGGTTGTGGCGGGCCGCCACGCCCAGATAGCGGTCGGGCGTGAGATAGCTGCCGTCCTCCAGCCGAATGCGGGAGAACACTTCATAAAAGCGGTGCTTGCGCTGCGGCAGGCTGACGATGGGCTGAAGGAAGATGTCCACCCGGTCCGACCGCAGCGCCTCGCGGATGCCGTTCATCACCGGGCCGTCGTCCTCCGCCGACGGCGCCTCGCCGGGCAGGGGACCGTAGGCAGAGCCCAGGCTGGGCACGCCGGTGGTGCGGGCAGCCTGGGCTGCCGCCGGGGCGACTTGCGGCGCTGGCGCGTGCGGGGCAGGCTCGATGGCGGTGGCGGGTCCCGCCGGCATCTGGTCGGCCAGGGTGCGCAGCATGCGGGCGTCGCTGACCACGGCGGCGACCGCGCCGCCGGCCTCGCCGCTGGGTCGCATCAGCCGGTCCAGGGCGGCCAGCACGTCGCGTTGGCGATCCAGCAGGCGGTCCAACCGGTGCTCCATCCGCTCCGCCTGCTCCATGCGGGCATAGAATTCATGCAGCAGGCCGCCGAAGACGAAGACCACCAGGCCCAGCAGCAGGCCATAGGACCGGTCGACGCCCACGCCGGCCAGCGGCAGGGCCAAGGCCACGGCCACCGCCACGGCGACATAGCAGGCGGCGAAGATGATGTGACGCAGCACGTGCATGTTCAGGCCCCTCGTTCCGCCCTTCGGTGCTCGCTCCGGGACCTGCGGTCGCAGGCCTGGCATTTGCTGGAACCTTGTACGTTACTTGTGGTCCGCCCCCACCGCCTGGGCCACGTTGGTGAAACCGTCGCGGCGCAGCAGGTCGGCCAGGTCGCGCTTGATGGCGGCGACCAGGCCGGGGCCGTGGTAGACCAGGGCGGAATAGATCTGAACCAGGCTGGCCCCGGCGCGAATCTTGGCATAGGCCTGCGCGCCCGATCCGATGCCGCCCACGCCCACCAGCGGCAGCTTGCCGCCCGTCAGGCGGTAGAAATCGCGCAACACGGACGTCGACTTTTCGAACAGCGGCTGGCCGCTGAGGCCCCCGGCCTCCGCGCGATGGGCGGGGGTCAGGCCGTCCGGCCGCTCCAGTGTGGTGTTGGACACGATCAGGCCGTCGATGCCGCTGGCCAGCGCCACCTCCGCCACGTCCACCTTGTCGTCCTCGGTCAGGTCCGGCGCCACCTTCAGCAGCAGGGGCGTGCGACGGCTTCCCCGCGCCTCCAGGCAGGCGGCCAGCAGGTCGGTCAGGGCCTGGCGCCCCTGCAGCGAGCGCAGGCCCGGCGTGTTGGGGGAGGAGACGTTGACCACCAGGTAGTCGGCCAGGGGCGCCAGGCGGCGGATGCCGATGACGTAGTCGGACGCCGCGTCCGCCGTTTCCTTGTTCTTGCCCACATTGGCGCCGACGATGCCGGTGCGGCCCAGGCCGCGCCGATCTTCCAGCCGCCGGGCGAAGGTCTCCAGCCCCTCATTGTTGAAGCCGAAGCGGTTGATGACGCCCTCGACCTCCACGGCGCGGAACAGCCGGGGCTTGGCGTTGCCGGGCTGCGGCCGGGGGGTGACGGTGCCGGCCTCCACCAGGCCGAAGCCCAGGGCCAGCATGGCGTCCGGCACCCGGGCGTTCTTGTCGAAGCCGGCGCCCAGGCCCACCGGGTTGGGAAAGTCCAGGCCGAACACGGTCTGGCTCAGCGCCGGGTCGTCGGGGCCGCCGGCGCCGAACAGGGCCGGGGGCAGGGCGCCGACCTTCAGCAGGTTGATGGTCAGGTCGTGCGCCCGCTCCGCATCCATGGCGAACAGGATGGGGCGGGCGAGGCGATAGGCCAGGCTCATCAGACCATTCCCTCAAGGACATGCGGCGGGAACTCATGGCGGCCATCCCCGCCCAACGGCAGCGGGTCGGCGCGCAGGACGGCGCTTACCGGAAGGCCGCCATACAGGTGAGGGAACAGCTGTCCGCCGCGTGACGGCTCATACTTCAGGGCATCGCCCAAGGGGACTGGATCCACCGTGAGGATCAGCAGGCCGGTCTGGCCGGCGCGGTGCCTGGCGGCGCTTTCCACCACCTGGCTGGCTGTGGAGAAATGGATGAAGCCGTCGGCCTGGTCCTGCGAGGACCCCGGATAGACGCCGGCCGCCAGGGCCGCCAGCCATTCGTCCGCGCGGCACATATGGAAAATCACATCGCTCATGCTGTCGCCCCCATCGTGGCGCCGACCCTAGTGCATTTCGCCGTGCAGCAGGATGGGAAAATGCGGGAGTCGCAAATTGAGACGAATGCCGCAGGTCTCGTCGCAAAATGACACCGCGCCAGCGTTGAAATTTTGTGACCGCTACCCGGACGCAAACGGAAAGCGGCCTGTTCCTTAGGGCAACGCTGGATCTACCCGTAGGAAATAGGCAGCGGTTGCAATGGCATCAGTCTTGCGTCGCGCCGCCTGCACACCTGCAATCGAGGGGAATGGAACGATGAGCCTGCTGGATGCGCCGCACCGTGATGACCAAACCCTGAGCGCCGGTTTCCTGACGGTGGGCAGTGGCCGCGCCACGCTGGCGGGCCCGGTGATGACCCACACCCCCGTGCCGCTGAAGCCGACGACCGAGATGCTGGCGGCCGGCGCCCGCGCCGGCGGCGTCAGCGTCGCCACCGCCTGGGCCATCTACACGTCTATGCTGAAGTCGGCTTAATGCCGACAGGGCATGCTGAAGTCGGCTTAGCGCTGATGGAGCCATGCTGAAGTCAGTCTGAGGCTGGTGGACGTCAGTCCAGGTCGAATCCCTGCAGATGGAAGGGCTCGTCCCCCCACGGATCGTCGGGCGGTGACGACAGCCTTGACGGCGGGGGTTTCGTCAGGGGCGGCAGGGTGAGGTCCGGCCCCTGCCCCGGCGCATACTGGGCCGGCGCATGCAGGAAGTCGCGCGTGATGCGCACGGCCTCGGCCAGGCCCACGCGCTGCGGCTCCACCCCGCCGGGGAAAGCGCCCTTCAGCCGGCTGGGCATCATGGGGTCCAGCAACACGAACACGCCAGTGTCGTCGGCCCGTCGCACCAGCCGTCCGAAGGCCTGGCGCAGCCGCAGCCGGGTGATCATGTCGTCGTAATGCCGCCGCCGGGCGGTGCGGTCGAAATAATCGCGCCGCGCCTTGTGCAGGATGTCCGGCCGCGGCCAGGGCACGCGGTCGAAGACGATCAGGCGCAGGGACCGGCCTGGCACGTCCACGCCGTCGCGCACCGCGTCGGTGCCCAGCAGGCAGGCATTGTCCTCCCCCCGGAAGATATCGACCAGCGTCGCCACATCCAGCCCGTCCAGGTGCTGCGACAGCAGCGGCAGGCCCGCCGCCTCCAGCGGCGCGCCGATGCGCTCATGCACGGCGCGCAGGCGCTGCACCGCCGTGAACAGGCCGATGGCGCCACCGCCCGAGGCCAGGAACAGCTCGCGATAGGCGGCGGCCACCTGGGCCAAATCGTCCTTGCGCACGTCGTTGACGATGAGCACCCGCGTCTGGCTGGCGTAGTCGAAGGGGGACGGCACCTGGGCGCGCAGGGCGGGGCGGGGCAGGTGGATGGCGCCGGTGCGGGCGTGGGCCGCCTGCCAGTCCGCCTCCACATCACCGGTGCCGTCGGTCAGGGTGGCGGAGGTCATGACCAGGCCGTGCGCCTGCGCCCCCAGGATCTGGGCCAGCGGCCAGGTGGGGTCCACCCAGTGGCGGTACATGCCCACGTCCAGGTCGCGGCCGTCCTGGCGCTCCACCCCGAACCAGTCGACGTAGCGGCTGGGCGTCTCCTCGGCCAGGGCCGCCAGCATCTGGCGCCAGCCGCCGATCTCGTTGGCGGAGCGTCGCTTCAGGCTGCGGGCAATGGCGTCGATGCGCCGGCGGGTGTCGCTCTCCAGCTCATCCGACTCGTCGTCCAGCCGCTCACGCAGCCGGTCGGCCAGGGCCTCCAGCGGGGCGGACAGCTCACCCAGGGCGGCGGACAACGCCTGTGCCGCCTCCAGCACCCCGTCCACCAGGGGCTGGACCTCCACCTCCAAGCTGTAGGGGTTGTCCGGGCCGTGGGCGCGGGCATAGACCTGGGCGCGCACCTGGGCCAGGAAGGCCTCCGTCGGGCCCACCGGCTCGCCGCCGCCCACGCGCTGCGGCCAGGCCTCGCCCGGCAGCTGGCGGGCGGCGCGCGCGATCTCATCCAGCAGGCGGCTGGCGTGATCGTCGCCGCCGATCAGATCCTCCACCCGGCGGCGCAGGCCGCGCGCCCGGCTGCGCCCACCGCTTTCCGCCCCCAGCAGCCAGCGGCGCAGCTCCGCCGTCTCGAACCCCGTCAGATGGCCGGCGAAGGCGTTGTCGGCGGCGTCGAAGACGTGGTGGCCCTCATCGAAGACATAGCGGGTGGGGATGTAGGCGTCGTCCCCGCCGCCCAGGGCCGCCTGGATCATGACCAGGGCGTGGTTGGCGATGACGATGTCGGCCCGCCGCGCCCGGCGCACGCTCTTTTCGATGAAGCATTTGGTGTAGTGGCTGCAGGCGCTGTAGACGCACTCCCCCCGCCGGTCGGCCAGCGCCAGGGTGCGGCCTTTGCCCAGCAGGTCGACCAGCCAGCCCGGGAAATCGCCGCCCTGCATGTCGCCGTCGCGGGTGGCGGCGGCCCAGCGCGCCATCAGGCCGATGGCCACGGCGTACTGCGGGTTGGCGGTGGCGACGCCGGCCGCCTCCTCCAGGTTCAGCAGGCAGAGATAGTTTTCCCGTCCCTTGCGGATCACGACCTTGCGCGCCTTGGTGGCGGGGTCGCGGTGCAGGCGGTCCATCTCCTTGTCGATCTGGTGCTGCAACTGGCGGGTATAGGTGGAAATCCAGACGGGGCCCTTGTTCTTCTCCGCCCACACCGTGGCCGGCGCCAGATAGCCCAGGGTCTTGCCCACGCCCGTGCCGGCCTCTGCCAGCACCAGGTTGGGCTCCCCCTCCACGTCGCGGGGGGTGAAGGCGGTGGAGACGGCGCTGGCGTAGTCCGACTGCTGCGGCCGGGGTTCGGCCTGGCTGCCACTCATCACCAGGTCGGCCAGGCGGCGGCGGGCTTCGGCCGGCTCCACCGGCAGGTGGCCGGGCGGCGGTTCCGGCGCGTCCGCCTGCCATTCCTTCATGCCGGCCCACACCTGGTAGGCGCGGATGGCGCCGCCGCGCCAGCGCGACTTTTCCGGTCCCGCCGGGGCGCCCAGGGCCGCCAGCACCAGGGGCGACCACAGCCAGCCGCCACCGCTGGCACCGCCATCGCCTTCCGCACCCATGGCCCAGGCCAGGCCGACGGGGTCGGAACGCTGGTCGTCGACCGGGCCCATCAGTTCCCGCAGCAGGGCCTCGGCCGCGCGCACCAGCGTCAGGGCCTCGGCCTCCGCATCCGCCGGTCGGGGCAGGTCCAACGCCTGCGCCAGGCCGCGCGGCGTAGGCAGGCAGAAGGTGGCGGGCCGCACGAAGGCATACAGTTCCAGCAGGTCATAGCCCTGGATCAGCTTGTCGGTGCCCAGGCGCCGGGCGGTGGCGCGGGCATGGCACAGCAGGTGCGGCTGGCGGAGGACGCGGCGCACCGCCTCCGCCTTGTCGATGATCTCCACCTCGCCATCGGGGCTCAGCCACACCGCCTGGCGGGCACCCGGCACCAGGGCCGGCGCATCCGGCACCAGCAGGCGCCGCGGCCCGGTGGGGGCGGACACCAGGCTGGGCGGCGGCTTCGGTACGGTGGGTGGTTGAAACGGATCGGTCATCGGGGGGCTTCGGCGTTGGGCGGGGCGGAGTATAGACGGCGACTCGCGGCATTTCATGAACAAAAGCGGTACGGCTGCGTCGGTCCTTTTCGGGGACAGCGGCCGAGGCCTGGCCTGTTGGGATATGCCCCTTTCCCGTGCAGGCGATCGTCTTAATTCACCCCCTGGGCCGTGTGGCGGCCCGGGTTGAACGTAGGGGAAGGGACGGTGCCTGACAGTTTCATCAGCGGCGGTGGCGCGGCTGGCCTGTCCATGGCCGACTGGATGGATGCCGAGATTCCTGAGGGCCGCCTGCTGATCGGGCCCACGCGCGCCATTCCCGCCGGCATGCGGCGCTACGCTCTGGGCGGGCCGACCTGCAGCCCCATTTGGCGGGACGCCCGCGTCATCAAATACCTGCACGGTCTGGACGCGGTCGGCCGCCTGCGCCTGCGCCAGATGGTGCGGGGCGTGGACTTCCGCGTCAGCGACACGCAACTCGTCGACCAGGCGATGCGCGACCTGGCCATGGGCAGCCTCAGCGCCTTCCTCATCCCCCGCGCCATCGCCCCGCTCTCGCCCCCGTCCGTGGACCCGCCCCGGCACGACCAAGGGGACGAGGATCCGCCGGGCCAGCCCGCGCAATGGTCGGTGACCGACCGCGTCGTCGCCACGCTGCGCCGCTGCGTGCCCCTGCTGCCGCGCGACATGCAGCAGGCGGCCAAAAGCCTGTTCACCCGCGAAACGCTGTACTGGCTGGCCGGCTTCCTGGTGGTGTGGGCCGGCGGCCACCTGGCGGGCTATGGCGAGGCCATCGACGTGATCCTGCTGGGCGTGGGCTACGCCATGGTGGGTTGGTCGGTGTTCCAGGGCCTGAACGACCTGGGCCACGGCATCGCCCTGGCCATCACCGCCAAGACCCAGCATGATCTGGACGAGGCCGCCAAGCGCACGGCCGCCGGCCTCACCATCCTGACCATCAACGCCCTGATCGCCCTGATCGCCAAGGTGAAGCCGGCGTCGGGTGGCAAGCGCCCGATGGTCGAGGAACCGCCACCGCCACCGGCCGACCCGCCGTTGCCGCCGAAGGCGCCCAAGCCCGACCTGAAGACATTACGGGAGCGATACGCGGACCGGATCAAGAAGGGCGACACGTTTAAAACACTAGGTGTAAGTGAAGAAGAGGCGGAAGGCTTCCTGGACACAGAACCAGGGAACCGATTGCTGAGCGAACTTTCGAAGGCGGATCCGACAGCAAGTGTGAAGTTGATCCGTGATCGTGCCATATCCATGGTACAGTCTGGTTCCGGTTTACCGGAAATGGCGAATATGGCATCGCCATTAGTAAAGATCGTCCCAAAAGGAGCCAGCATTTCTCCCTATTCTCCGTATTTCACAACTATGGAGAATTTGAATAAGGCGACATCGTCAGGTAAGAATCTTGCTGACTATTTTGGGCTTCCGGTAAGTAGCGGAGCATCCGTGTACGATGTGTATCAAATATCACCAAAGGTCGGCGTTGATCCGCCAGCGGTGTTCGTTAGCAAGATCGCGCCAACCAGTGAGCTTGGTGGGTTGGTGGAGCGGTCGGGTGGCGCCACACAATATATCGTCCCTAACCGCGGATTATGGGATGCCCCTGTGCCGATCGGCACCATTGGTTTCTAGAGGGAAGAATGGATCAAACGCTTATACAGCAGTCCGCTATCAAGCTGGAGGTTCTGCTACGCCAATACGCTGCGGCTGATTCTGAAGCGGCGGAATTGCTGGAAGGGCTTAAGGATCTGGTTTTCAACGCTAAGATCGGGGGCATTAAATCTCCCATTGATCGTCGCGACATACCCGGTTCTTGGTATTTTTTTGAAGGCAATCTGAGGAGGTACAAAGACCTGGAAGAGGCATTTGCAGAGTTTAAATTCCAAATAACCGGGGGGGAAACCCCGGCAAGGCAGGCTACGCTACAAAGGATAGCTGAAATTAAGGCCCAGCAATCAAAATCGGGACAGTAGGCGACGCTCTCTGAGGAAGGAGTGAATCCGACGGTGAAAGTGGCGGTGGTAGTGCAGGTCATTGTCATGCGGATGTAGGGAAAGCACGGTTGGCGTTGGTCCCTATCGAGCCACATCCTGAGGGAGAAGGATAATGGATCTGGAGCGCTTCAAGCGGTCCGCCCTCGAACTAGAAGACGAGGCACGCCACTATGCCGCAATGGATCCGCAGGTGAAGTGCTTCGCTGGTTCTGTCGAGGGCATCACCGCCGACGCGAAGACAGAAAGGATTCTGGCACCGCTCGACCATATACCTGGAGACTATTATTTCTATGAAGGCACCTTGTGGCAGTACCGCGACCTTGAAAGTGCGTTCGCCCGGTTCAGAATCGAGGTGACCGGCGGTGAGACGCCGGCTGTGAAGGCCGCTCTGGACGCGATACGGGCAACGAAGCCGTAGTATGCGAAGAGCGCCTTTGGGTGCCGGAGGGGCTGCTACGTGTTCAGTGATCTCGACCTGGTGGAACTGGTGAAAGCCGAGATGGCCGATCTCATGGCTCGCCATGGCCTGGAACTGGCTGTCATAGGGAAGGGAGAGGTCCTTCTTCGGCGGACGGATTACGCCATAAAGCGTAAGCGTCAGCGGATCGGCGAGCAGTTCAAGGGTTGACGGCCTTCTTCATTCTTGAAGCGCTGGCGATCCGCTTAAGAGTAATGCGGATCTGCTCTTCATCGATATCGTCGGGGTCGTAGGGGCCGCCGTACCAGTCGAGGGCTTCCTTCTTCTTTTTGCTGCCTCTGCCCTTGTCGGGCCCGGCGATGTCATCGAGGAAGTCGTAGTAGCCGGGAACTCCGCCGCAATCCTCGGGCGGGCAGCGCCGCTCGCCACCAAGGAACTGGGGATAGGGCTGGTCCGGCTGAGCGGCCTCGACGCGCTCGATGATGATCTGGTGTTCCCAGTTGTCGCCCATGTCGTAGACGTAGCCGAACGTCTCGACACCGGCATCGAGCAACTTTTGTAGCTTGATCGTGCTGGCGCGCTTGATAGTGCGCCCCCAGTCCATGCCATCGGGATCGGGAAGGCCGTAGGTGGCCCCCTCGACCTCGAACTCCCACAGATGGTAGTCGAGCCAGCCCATGGCGGCCTGGATGATCTTGTGGAGCGCCGCGAGGCTGGTGGTGCCGCGCACGGCAACGCGGCGCCAGACCAGGGGTTCGGTATGGAGCAGTTCGATGCGCAGGATGGCAAGGGTGTCGGCGGTCATGCCGCGAGTTTGTCAGCCCGGCGCATCCAGTTCCAGGGCAGAAGTTCGGCCAGCCGGTTGATCGGATGCCCCTTGGCCATGCGGTCCAGGACATCCGCCAGATAGGCCTCGGGGTCGAGCCCGTTCAGCTTCGCCGTCTCCAGGACGGAGTAGAGGAGTGCCGCCCGGTCGCCGCCCGCCTCGGAGCCCAGGAACAGGAAGTTCTTCCTGGTGATTGCGATGCCGCGCAGGGAGCGTTCGGCGGGGTTGTTGTCGATGGCGATACGGCCATCGGCGACATAGAGGGTGAGCGCCTCCCAGCGGTTCAGCGCATACCCGATCGCCTTGCCCAGCGTGTTCTTGGCCGACAGGCGCCGTTGCTGCGCCTCCAGCCATGGCTTGAGGTCGTCGAGGATGGGAACGGCGAGTTGCCGCCGGGCGTCCCGGCGCTGTTCAGCCGACAGGCCGGTGATCGCGGCCTCGACCTCGTAGAGCCGCCCGATCCGGCGCAAGGCCTCCTCGGCGATGGGTGACCTGGTCTTCTCGTACTGGTCGTAGAGATGCCGCCGCGCATGCGCCCAGCAGGCAGCATGAACGATGCCCGATGGGATGATGCCGGGCTGGACCAGGCTCGATGGCCGGGTCAGTGCCTCATAACCCGTATAGGCGTCCGCCTGGATCACCCCGCTGAACCCGGAGAGATGCTCACGGGGCCGTTCGCCCTTGCGATCCGGGCTGAAACGATAGAACGCCGCTGGCGCACGCTCCCCGCACCAGGGCCGCTCATCGACCAGGTAGGTCCAAAGCCGACCGAGCCGGGTCTGGCCGTTGCCGGGGGCCAGCACCTTGATCGGCGTGTCGTCGGTGTGGATGACTGGCGCCGCCATTACATGGGCACCGATCAGACCGGCCAGGGGGGCCACCCACCAGGCGGCATGGCCGACCCAATCGGCCAAGGTCGCGCGCTCGATCGCGATGCCCTCGCGCGCCAGGATCGCCGACTGCCGGTAGAGCGGCAGCCCGTCCAGGTACTTCGACACCACGACATTGGCCAGCAGGCCGGGCCCGGGGCGGCCCTTCTCCACCGGCAGGTCTGGGGCAGGCGCCTGGAGGATGACCTCGCACGCCCGGCAGGAGAGCTTCGGCCGGATGTGGCGGATCACCTTGAGGCGGGCCGGGATCTTCTCCAGCACCTCGGTCACGTCCTCGCCCAGCTTGGAGAAATGCGTGCCGCCGCAGCCGGGGCAGACGTCACCGGGGGAATGGACGACCTCCTCCCGCGGCAGATGCTCCGGCAAGGGATGGCGCACCGGATGGCGCTGGTCCCGCTGGCGCCGTTCCGGGGCCGCGTTCCCGGCATCCAGCGACGGCGCCGTCCGGGCGGCTTCGCCTTCCTCCAGGTCTTCCAGCATCAGTTCCAGTTGCGCGATCTGCCGGTCGAGCTTCTCCGATGAGCGGCCGAACTGCATCCGGCGGAGCTTGGCCAGTTGGGCCTTGTACTGCTCGATCAGGAGGCGCGCGCCAGTCAGTTCCGCCCGCGCCGTGGCCAGTTCGGCCTCGCGTTCGGCGAGCCGGGCACGGAGCTCGGCGATCTCTGCGGCGGCGGCGGTCATGGGGCGGATTCTACCCGAAAACGCCGCCGTCGGCAGCGTGGTGGACAGCATCCGAGTCACTATGACGCGCCGGGGGCCGCACGGGACCGAGCGCGCTCAGCAGGCCGCGTCCGGCTGCCAGGTTCGCACCGGCGTCCGCCAATCGATCCCTTCCAGCAGCATGGAAACCTGGGCGGCGGTAAGCGCGACCGAGCCCTCCCGGGCCTGTGGCCAGACGAACCGGCCACGCTCCAGCCGCTTGGAGAACAGGCAGAGGCCCTGGCCGTCCCACCATAAAATCTTGATCAGGTCACCCCGCCGCCCCCGGAAGGCGTAAAGCGCGCCGTCGTGGGGATCAAGCCTCAGCATCGTCTGCACCTGAGCGGCCAGGCTGTCGAACCCACGGCGCATGTCGGTCGCGCCGCACGCCAGGTAGAGGCGGACATTGCCCGGAAGGCCGATCACGACAATGCCGCCAAAACCCGGCGCAAGGCCGCCTCACCGACATCGCCGGTGATCCGCAGGCGCACGCCGGTCGGCAGCTCGACCTCGACCACGCCGACGGCAACGGGCGTCTGCTCCGCCACTTCAGGTACGACAGCCGGTGCGGGCAACGCCGCATCGGCAACAACCGAGACCGGCACGAACCCCGTCAGCTCACCCGACCGGAACTGCTTGCGCCACGTCGATAGCTGACCGGTGCTGATACCGTGCATGCGGCACGTCAGGCTCGGCGACGACCCCGGCGCCACGCTCTGCGCCAGAACCCGCAGCTTCTCTTCGGTACTCCAGCGCCGCCGACGCTCCGGCCCGCTCAAAACTTCGCCGTGCAACTCCGAAGCGCTCGTATGAGCACTTCGAAGCGCCTCCTTGCCGATCACCGTCACGTCATCCATGCGTCCACCACTCAAGCCGAGCGGCAAGCATGCCCATCAATAACGCCATGGGAAGGCGGGGCTGCGCTGACGCTTACCATAAAGCTCATGGCGGGCCGCGAAGAAATCCACCTCGTTTATTTTGATAAAAAGGCCAGGCCCATAAGGGGCTACAACGTCTTCCTCTATCTAATGCACCAGCGCCGCGCCCGGCTGATATCGTCAATGGAAGAAGCAATGCCCGTCCAGGGCTATACCGGCCACATGGAACGCGAACTCCGCGCTTTGACGCGGCAATTGACCGTCGCGGGGCAGGACATCCTGGAGGGCTCCACGGAATGGACCAAGACCTACCACTGGCCGACCTTGACGCTTGATGCGGAAACCGCCGCCCTTCTTTGAGGGGAGATCGGTCGCGCTGGGGATTGGCGGCAATCGCGGTGACGCTATTTCGCTACAAAGCGGTGGGGTCACCGCTTTGCGCGAGATTGTGGCCGTTCAATCTATGGCCCCGGCGATGATGGTTTCCACAACACCGATATCCGAGCCGACGTCCATCCAGGTCTCGGAGCGTGCCCTGGCCTTGGCTGAGGCTCGGTTGGCTGCGGCGCCGGAATTCAGCACCTACGCTTCTCTGGTCGCTCAGTTGCGCTACGTGCTGATGGCCCTCAAGGGGGGCGAGCGCGCCCGGCTGAAGGAGATCATCGTCGGGCATTACGCCGTCCGTGAGTTCGCTGAGAGCGATCCGGAATTGGCGGAGGCGCTGATGGCCGCGCAGGCCATTGCCACACGGATGGGCAGGGGGCTTAAGCCATAACGCGGATGGGGTGCAGGTGCGCTTGAGTGACGATGATGACGTTCATGAAGGGGTGATCGTCCCAGACCTGATTCGGGACGCCCTTGCCCGCTGTCGGCGGCTGCGGGAGCAGTGGCCGGATATCGCCACCTTCGCCTCCGTCCACCGCCAGCTCGACTATCTTCTGAAGGTCGCGACCGATCCCGTGGCCGACCGGTCGCGGCTCACCGACATTGTCATTGGCGTACAGGCGGCCCGCGAGGTCGAGACCATCGACCCCGATCTGGCTGACCTGCTGCACACCATCAATGCCTGGGCCAATGCCTGGGCGGAACGGTTGGCCACGCTTAAATAAACGGCGCCCCCAGCCCTTCCTGCCCGAAGGCGCGCTGCACCGATGGCCGGGCCAGGAGCTCGGCGCATAGGCGGCCCAGGTGGGGCAGGTCGCGGGGCGGGTGGGTGAAATTGCGGCCCCAGCGCACCAGCATCAGCAACAGAAAGTCGGCGACGGTCAGGTGGTCGGCGGCGATGCAGGGGCGGGTGGCCAGTTCGCGGTCGACCAGGGCGAACATCTCGCACAGACGCCGTTCCGCCGTGGCCTTGGCATCGGCGACGTGGACGGGGTCGGTCACATGCTGCTCGGGATAATAGAAGACGCGGTATTCCGGCTGGATGGTGTTGGTCAGGTGGAACAGCCAGGTCAGGAAGCGGCCCCGGCCAGCCGCGCCGGGGGCGGGCGCCAGCTTGGACTCGGGGTGCCTGTCTGCCAGGTGCAGCAGGATGGCGGCGGTCTCGAACACCGTCTCCTCGTTGCCGTCCGGCTGCTGGGCCAGCAGGGTGGGGATGCGGCCGGTGGGGTTGCGGGCCAGGTAGGGAGCCGACTTATGCTCGGCATTGCCGCGGTCCAGCAACGCCAACTCATAGGGGGTTCCGATTTCCTCCAGCGCTATGTGCGGTGCCAGGTTGGCATTTCCCGGGAAATAGAACAGCGTGTAGGCCATGGACGGATCCCCCCAAGAGAAAGCCAACTCGATAAAGGCCGGCGCGGGCCGGCGGCCTGAACGGCGCGCGATGCTACGGCGGGCCTTCCGCTGGGCGCAAGTCGTGCTGCTGGCGGGGGTGGTGCTCACCCTGGGCTGGGTCTGCCTCTATGCTGTGATGGACCCGCCGGGCACGCCCCTGATGCTCATCCGCCGCCTGCAGGGTGTGTCGATGCAGGGCTGGACGCCCGTGCCGCTGGACCGCATTGCGCCTGCCCTGCAGCGCGCCGTCATCGGGGCGGAGGACAGCCGCTTCTGCAGCCATCACGGCGTGGACTGGCAGGCGGTGGACGCCGCCATGGACGAGGATGAGGAAGGCCACAAGCTGCGCGGCGCCAGCACCATCAGCCAGCAGACGGCCAAGAACGCCTTCCTGTGGCCCGGCCGCACCTGGCTGCGCAAGGGGGTGGAGTTTGGCTTCACCGAACTGATCGAACTGATCTGGGGCAAGCGCCGCATCCTGGAGATGTATCTGAACATCGTGGAATGGGGCGACGGCCTGTATGGGGCGGAGGCGGCGTCCCGCGCCTATTTCGGCGTGCCGGCGTCGGCCCTGTCGCCCGCGCAGGCGGCGGCGCTGGCCGCCGTGCTGCCCAGCCCGCGCAAGTGGAACGCGAGGCATCCCGGCCCTTACGTCGCCCGGCGCATCGGCATCCTGGAACAGCGCGCCGCCATCGTCGCCCGCGACGGGCTGGATGGCTGCCTGAGGCGCTAGCCCCCGCCCCATGCGGCGGCTTGGCGCGCGTCCCTTGTACAGAGGCGTGAGAATAACTATTAATTTCCGGGACGCCCCGGGCCGGTTCCCGGGACAGCCCCCCTTAGACGGGCTCCGGCGACGGGGCCTGAGGCGTATTCGGATGCATCTCTCTTCCCGCCCCGCCGTTTCGGACGCGCCCGCCCCCGATCAGGACGCCCTTCCCGCCGACGCCCGCCCCTTGAGCCGGGCCGCGAAGGGGGAGGTGGGCCGGGTTATCCGCGTGGGCCTGGACGGCGCCTTGCACGACAGCCTGGACCCGGATGAGCTGGAGCGCCGGCTGCTGGAGATCGGTTTCGTCGAGGGGGCCAGGGTGGAAATCCTGCATGAGGGCCTGTTCGGCCGCGACCCCATCGCCGTGAAGGTGGACGACATGCGCGTGGCCCTGCGCCGCCGCGAGGCCGAGGCCATCCTGATCACCGCCTGGCAACAGCCGGCCGCGTCGGGCGCCACCCCGCGCGTCATCGCTGAAGACCGCCGGTCATGAACGCCATCGCCCCCGTCCTGCAGACCGCCCCGCGCATCGCCCTGGTCGGCAACCCCAATTGCGGCAAGACCGCGCTGTTCAACGCGCTGACCGGCAGCCGGCAAAAGGTGGCCAACTACGCCGGCGTGACGGTGGAGCGCAAGGAAGGCAGCTTCACCACGCCCGAGGGCCGGCGCATCCAGGTCCTGGACCTGCCTGGCACCTACTCCCTGCGCGCCCGCAGCCCGGATGAGGAGGTGACGCGCGACGTGGTGCTGGGCCGCTTCAAGGGTGAGGCGGAGCCAGACCTGCTGGTCTGCGTGGCCGACGCCACCAACCTGCGCCTGGTGCTGCGTCTAGTGCTGGAGCTGAAGCAGGTGGGGCGGCCGCTGCTGCTGGCTTTGAACATGTTCGACATCGCCAGGCATCGCGGCATCGAGATCGACATCGGCCGCCTGTCGGCGGAGCTGGGCGTGCCGGTGGTGCCCACCGTGGCGGTGCGCAAGGCCGGCACCGCCGACCTGCTGAAGCACATCGACACGGCGGCGGTGGACTTGGCGACGGGCGCCGCCGGCGCCAACACCTGGCACGAGCCTTCGGCGGAAGAGGTGCGCGCCACACACCGCGAGGCCGACCGCATCATCAAGCTGGCGGTGCGTCCGCCGACCAAGCCCGACACCTGGACCACCTGGCTGGACACCGTGCTGCTGAACCCGGTGGCGGGGCTGCTGATCCTGCTGACCGTGCTGTTCTTCATGTTCCAGGCGGTATTCACCTGGGCGCAGCCGGCCATGGACGGCATCAAGGCCGGGTTCGACGCCCTGGCCGCCTGGATCAACGGCGCCATGCCCGACGGCATCCTGCGCAGCCTGATCACCGACGGCGTCATCGCCGGCGTGGGCAGCATCGTCGTCTTCCTGCCGCAGATCGTCATCCTGTTCACCTTCATCATCCTGCTGGAAGATTTCGGCTACATGCCGCGCGCGGCCTTCCTGATGGACAAGATCATGGGCGGGGCTGGCCTGCACGGCCGCGCCTTCATTCCGCTCTTGTCCAGCTTCGCCTGCGCCATTCCCGGCATCATGGCGACCCGCGTCATCGACAACCGGCGCGACCGCCTGGCCACCATCATGGTGGCGCCGCTGATGACCTGTTCCGCCCGTATCCCGGTCTACACCCTGATCATCTCCGCCTTCGTGCCGGACCGCACGGTGGGCGGGGTGTTCTCGCTGCAGGGGCTGGTCATGTTCGGGCTCTATGCCGCCGGCATCCTGAGCGCCTTGCTGGTCGCCTTCGTCATGCGGCGCCTGGTGTGGCGCGGCACGGTGGAGCCCTTCCTGATGGAACTGCCGGCCTACAAGGTGCCGGACGTGAAGAACCTGGTGATGGGGGTGTGGACCCGGGCCAAGGCTTTCCTGCAGCGGGCCGGCACCACCATCCTCAGCATCATGATCCTGATCTGGTTCCTCAGCTCCTTCCCCGGCGCACCGGCGGGCGCGACCGACCCCGCCATCGACTATTCCATCGCCGGAATGGTCGGGCATTGGCTGCAGCCCCTGGTGGCGCCCATCGGCTTCAACTGGCAGATCACCGTGGCGCTGATCCCCGGCATGGCCGCGCGCGAGGTGGCGGTGGCGGCCCTGGGCACCGTTTACGCCGTGGGCGGGGGCGAGGAGAACGTGACCGCGCTGATGGACACGCTGGGCCACAGCTGGTCGCTGGCCACGGCCCTGTCGCTGCTGGCCTGGTACGTCTTCGCGCCCCAGTGCGCCTCCACCTTGGGCGTGGTGCGGCGCGAGACCAATTCCCTGAAATGGCCGCTCATCATGTTCGGCTACATGCTGACCCTGGCCTACCTGGCCTCGTTCGCGACCTACCACATCGCCGCCAGCCTGGGGTGGGCGTAAGGAGAACACCATGATTCAGCAAGCGATCGTGGGTGTGATCGTGGTGGCGGCGCTGGCCTGGGTCCTCCGCCCCACCATCCGCCGCGTCATCCGCCGCCGCCAGGTCGCCACCGGCAAAGCGCCCGGCCCCTGCGGCTCCGACAGCTGCAACTGCGGCAGCTGAGCGTCAAAAAAGCTGCCTAGCCTCGAAGCGCCAGCCTAGAGCGCCCTGCGAATAACTTGAATCGGAAATAGGATTGAACGAACCCGCTGTCGCGGGAATGGCGCCGCTGTTGGCGTATGAGGCCTCCGGTCTGAGGATTGCGGTTGTCGAAGCCCAATCCACAGACAGGAGGTTCCGCGATGGCCGAGTTGAGCCCTCTACGTCGCCGCATGATCGAGGACATGACGGTCCGTAATCTGTCGCCGGCGACGCAACGATCCTACGTGCATGCCGTGGCGAAGTTCAGCCGGTATTTTGGGCGGTCGCCGGACCGCCTTGGTCTTGAGGACGTCCGTGCTTTCCAGGTCCATCTGGTCGCCACGGGGATATCGTGGCCGGCGTTGAACCAGACGGTGTGCGCCCTGCGGTTCTTCTATGGCGTGACGCTGGGGTATGGCGATCTGCCCGAACGCATCCCGTACGCGCGCGAGCCACGCAAGCTGCCGGTGGTGCTGAGCGCGGACGAAGTGGTGCGTTTCCTGGAAGCGGTGCCGAGCCTGAAGAGCCGGACGGCGTTGACGACGGCGTACGCGGCGGGCTTGCGGGCGTCGGAGGCCGTCAGCCTTAAGGTCGGCGATATTGACGGTGGGCGGATGGTCATCCGGGTCGAGCACGGCAAGGGTGGCAAGGACCGCCACGTCATGCTGTCGGCGCAGTTGCTGGGCATCCTGCGCACCTATTGGCGCCTGGCCCGGCCCGGTCATTGGCTGTTTCCCGGCCGGGACGGGAGCCGGTCGATGGACGTGCAGGTGCTCCATTCGGCCTGCCGTTCGGCTTGTGCCGCCGCCGGGCTGGCCAAGCGCGTGACGGTCCACACGCTCCGGCACAGCTTCGCCACCCATTTGCTGGAGGACGGCACGGACATCCGCATCATCCAGGTCCTGCTGGGCCACAGCAACCTGTCGAGCACGGCGCGGTACACCCAGGTCTCCAACAGCGTCATCCGGCGCACCGAGAGCCCGCTCGACCGCCTGAAGCTGGAGGTGGTGCCTCCCGCCTGAGCCGGCATCGCCATGCCGGCCGGGCTGGAGGTGGCGGACGTCTTCCGCCGCCACGGCGACGCCTATCGCCAGGCGCACGATGGCCACCTCGGCTGCGTCGAGCGCCGGGTGATGGGTGCGATCGAGGCATGCCGCACGGCGGCACTGGGCGGCCACGCCGAAGCTTGCCCGGAGTGCGGCCTGGTGCGGTGCGCCTACAACTCCTGCCGCAACCGGCATTGTCCCAAGTGCCAGGGCGCCGCGCGGGCGGAATGGCTTGCCGCACGACAGGCCGATCTGCTGCCGGTACCCTACTTCCACGTCGTGTTCACGCTGCCGGCACCCGTGGCGGAGATCGCGTTCCAGAACAAGGCGGTGGTCTATGCCATCCTGTTCAAGGCCGCCGCCGAGACCCTGCGCATCATCGCCGCTGATCCCAAGCACCTGGGCGCCGAGATCGGGCTTGTCGCCGTGCTCCACACCTGGGGCCAGACCCTTCACCACCATCCGCATGTCCATTGTGTCGTGCCCGGCGGTGGACCGTCGATCGATGGCACGCGCTGGGTCGGATGCCGGCCCGGCTTCTTCCTGCCGGTCCGCGTGCTCTCCCGCCTGTTCCGCCGCTTGTTCCTCGACGCGCTGGCCGCCGCGTTCGAGGCCGGCACCCTCGGCTTCTTCGGCGACCTCGCCCCCCTGGCGGAGCCCGCCGCCTTCCACCACCGCTTGCGCGACCTGCGGCGGGTCGAATGGGTCGTCTACGCCAAGCCGCCCTTCGGCGGCCCCGCCCAGGTGCTGGCCTATCTGGGCCGCTACACCCATCGGGTCGCCATCTCCAATACCCGCTTGGTCGCCATGACCGGCAGAGACGTCACATTCCGATGGAAGGATTATCGCCATCATGACAAGGCCAAGGTCATGACCCTGGCATCCTTCGAGTTCATCCGGCGCTTCCTGCTCCACACCGTGCCGGATGGCTTCCACCGCATCCGCCATTATGGCTTCCTCGCCAACAGTCACCGGGCCGGAAAGCTGGCACTTTGCCGCAAGCTCCTCGATGTCCCACCGCCGGCGCCAACGGTGGCCGAAGAACCCACCGACCGCTCCCCATTGGCCAGCCCCCCGCTGGATCGCTGCCCGTGCTGCGGTGGCGCGATGATCCTCCTGGCCGTCTTGCCGCCGCTTCGGCCCCATCGCCCGCCCCTCCGGTACGACACCTCATGAACCGACAACATTCCAACATCGCCCGGCCGTCCACCCCGGCAGCCCCGCGCGCCGGCCGGAGGTGTTTTACCCGCCGCACCACCGCGGACAGCTCCCGGCTTCAAAATAGCGGCAAAGCTGACGCCAGTCCTCGCCCGTGGGCCGCCAACGAGCGCCCTACGGTCAATCCAGCCCCATCAGAACCCTTCCAACGGGCCCGGATCGGCATCACGAACCAGGCCCCAAAGCCACTTTCCCCATAGCCCGCGCCCGTCATCCCGCGGCTTCGCTCAATCCGGCTTCAATGAGGTCGCGGTCGCCCCCGGTAGCACCCTCGGCGCAACGCGACCTCACAGAAGCCTCCAGATTCCCTGGGAGCAGGAAATCTGATTCAAGGTTCTGACTGGGATGGAGGCCAGTCAGGAATGCCCAAAGCCTATTCGCAGGACCTTCGGGAGCGTGTGATCAAAGCTGTAACGGAGGGAGAAATGAGCCGCCGTTCAGCGGCTGAGCGCTTTGGAGTGAGCGCTTCATCGGCGGTCAAATGGCTTCAAGGCTACGAGCAGGAAAAGCGCAGCCACCCTCGCGGGACTGGCGGTCACCGGCCCTCCAAGACCAAGCCGGAGCGGGAGTGGCTGCTGGCGGTGATTGCAAGCGAACCGGACATTACGCTCACCGCCCTGTCGGACAGGCTTCTGGCGGAGCGCGGTGTGAAAGCGGATACGAGCATGCTGTCCCGCTTCTTCCAGTCCGAAAACATCAGCTTCAAAAAAAAGCGTGCTGCCCAGCGAGCAAGACAGGAAGGACGTGGCTCGGCGCCGGGAGCAATGGAAAAGGTACCAAAACAGGCTTGATCCTAGCCGCCTGGTCTTCATCGATGAGACTTGGGCAAAGACCAACATGACACGGACGCACGGGCGCTGCCCCAAGGGGGCCCGGTTGCACGCCAAAGTCCCCCACGGCCACTGGAAAACCCTGACCTTCCTGGCCGCCCTGCGTCATGACCGGATCGATGCCCCATGCGTCTTCGACGGGCCCATCAACGGCCAGCGCTTCCTGGCCTATGTCGAGCAATTCCTAGTGCCCACCCTGGCGCCTGGTGACGTCGTCATTCTCGACAATCTGGGTTCCCACAAGAGCCCGGCGGTCCGTAAAGCGATCAGAACTGCGGGGGCAAAGCTCTTCTTCCTACCGCCCTACAGTCCTGATCTGAACCCCATCGAACAGGTCTTCGCCAAACTCAAGGCGCTCTTGCGGCGTGCCGCCGAACGCACAGTCCAGGCAACCTGGCGGCGTATCGGCAAACTCCTTGACGAGTTCACTCCTGCTGAATGTGCAAACTACATCCAAAATGCAGGATATGCGTCAACCTAAACACAAAATGCTCTAGGCCCCGACCGGGGCCGCCGGAGCGTTTTGGGGAGCGCAGCGGACTGAAACGCGAGGACAAGCCGAGCCGGCGGATGCCGGCGCCCGGTGCCTGAGGGCCCTCACTTAGGCGCGGGCCGCGTCGCCAAACGCCACTGGGTGGCCTGGCTGTAGCGCTTGGCCAGGAAGTGGTAGGTCCGCTTCATCAGGGCCTCCAGCTCCGGGCTCTTCTCCACCGTCACGGTCAGCCAGCCGTCCAGCACCTCATCCCAGGGCAGCAGCGACTGGTGCAAATCGTCGCGCATCTCGCGGATGTAGCTGATGTTCTGGTCGAACTTGCGCAGCATGGCCAGGATCTCGCCCGTCTGGGCGTCCACTTGGGCGAATCGGGATTCCAGGTCGGCGATGGGCGGCAGCGACAGGGTCTGCATGCGCACGATCTCTTCCTTGACCATGCGCTCGGCCTTGTAGATGCGGTGGGCCGTCTCCAGTCCCTGGCGGACCTTGTGCAGGGCCAGGGCCCGCTCGCGCAACGCCTCGATATAGGACAGTTCCTTGGCCAGCATGTCGATGTGCAGGCCGATCTCCTCCTCCGGATCGCCGGCCAGCGACAGCCGGTTGGCGATCATGCGGAAGGCCTCGTGCACGCGGGCCTTGGTGTTCGGATCCTCCACCACCTGCTCCAGCTGCTCGGGGCTGGAAACGACCGTCTCGCCGCCCGTCAGCCAGGTGACCAGCTGCACCGTCAGGCGACCCTTGGCCACGTTGTAATGGCGCTCGTCCACCCGCCAGCTGGCGGTGCCGTCGATCAGCTCGTTGGGGATGGTGTCGCCGGGGCGGATTTCGCGGACATAGCGCAGGCCCTTGGCCGCCATGGTCAACAGCTGGCCGTCGAAGGATTTGGGCTGGATGCCGAACTCGGTGGACAGCTTTTCGATGGGAATCTCGACGTCGAGCTTGCCCAGCTTCATACACATCACCGGCTCATCGTTGGTCTTGGACAGGATGAAGCGGCAGCCGTCGACCGTGAAGACCTTGTGGTCGAACAGGAAGTGTGTGCTGCGGTTGGCCGCGGGCTGGATGCCTGTGCTCATGGGCGCTGAACAATTCCGGGTGATGAACGACGGCGCCCCATCGCCGCCGGCGCCGGGGTGCCAGGCCACACTACCACGTTTGGCAGGGGCTGCATCGGCCATGGGTGCCGTCAAGGCCTGCAGTCCCCGCTTTGGGCCGTGACAGGAAACCTCTTTCCGTCCCGGGCGGCGCACGGTAGTTTTGCCGGCTTCGGGGTTTCCTTCCAAGGAAACGTCCCACGGTCATTCACGGTCACCGGCTGGCGCGCGGCCCCCATCGCCGCGCCGGCCGGGTGCGCTTTCTGGTCCGGATGGGTCCGGACGAATTTCGGGGTCCTATGACGCAATCGCCGGCTGTCGCCGTGGCCGACCAAGCCAACACCGCCATTCTTGTGCGGGACTTGCACAAGCGCTTCGGCGAGACGGAGGTGCTGAAGGGCGTCTCCCTGACGGCGCGGGACGGCGACGTCATCTCCCTTATCGGATCCTCCGGATCGGGCAAGAGCACGTTGCTGCGCTGTATCAACCTGCTGGAGACGCCGGACGAGGGCCAGGTCTGGGTGAATGGTGAGCTGATCCGCATGGGGCGCGACCGTCGCGGCATGGCCGTGCCCGCCGACCGCCGCCAGGTGGACCGCATCCGCCAGCGCCTCGGCATGGTGTTCCAGGGCTTCAACCTGTGGACCCACATGACGGTGCTGGAGAACGTCATCGAGGCGCCGGTGCATGTCCTGGGCGTGCCCCGGGGCGAGGCGGTGGACCGGGCCAAGGCCCTGCTGGACAAGGTGGGGCTGGGCCAGCGGCAGGATTATTATCCCAGCCAGTTGTCGGGCGGGCAGCAGCAGCGCGCCGCCATCGCCCGCATGCTGGCGATGCAGCCCCGCGTCATGCTGTTCGATGAGCCGACCTCCGCGCTGGATCCGGAACTGGTGGGCGAGGTGCTGCGCGTCATCCGCCAGTTGGCGGATGAGGGCGCCACCATGCTGATCGTGACGCATGAGATGGCTTTCGCCCGCGACGTCTCCTCCCACGTCCTATTCCTGCACCAGGGCCGGGTGGAGGAGGAGGGGACGCCCGACGAAGTGTTCGGCAACCCCCGCAGCGACCGCTGCCGGCAATTCCTGGCCCGGCCCGCTTAAGGCATACTGGACAACAAAGAGCGGCGGCCGATCGGACACGGGGTGTTGATGCGGACCGTCCCGTCATTGGTTTCGTAGGGGGTTTCATGAAGAAGCTGGTCTTGGGCCTGATCGCGGTGGCGGTGGTCGCCGGGGCTGCGTACCTGGCGACGCACCGCACGCCGTCCGGCACCGGCGCGCCCACCGTGACCGACCAGGGGGTGCCCAATCCCCTGCGCGTGGCGACGGAGGGGGCCTACCCGCCCTTCAACGTGGCGGAGCCCGACGGCACCCTGAAGGGGTTCGAGATAGACCTGGCCAAGGATTTGTGCCGGCGCATGGGCGTGAAGTGCGAGATCGCCGCCCAGGCCTGGGACGGCATCATCCCCGGGCTGCAGGCCGGCAAGTACGACGTCATCCTGGCCGGCATGTCCGCCACGGACGAGCGGCGGCAGGCGGTGGACTTCACCGTCCCCTACGTCCTGACCCCGGCCTATTTCGTGGCCCCCAAGGACAGCCCCTTGACCAAGATCGACTTCGGCCTGCAGCGGCTGGACATTTCCAACATGGACGAGGCCTCCACCCAGGCCATGGACAAGTTGAAGGCGGCGCTGAAGGGCAAGACCGTGGGCGTCCAGGTGGCCACCATCCACGCCAACTTCTTGGACACCTACCTGGGCGACACCGTCACTGTCCGCCGCTACGACACGCTGCAGAACCTGTCGCTGGACCTGGCGACCGGCCGTGTCGACGCCGGCCTGGCCGACATGACCGGCTGGCAGCCTTTCCTGGAGGGAACGGACGGCCAGAACGCCGCCACCTTCGGCCCCGGCATCACCGGCGGCCTGCTGGGCCCCGGCATCGCCGCCGCCCTGCGCAAGGGCGACGGCCGCCTGCTGGACGCCTTGAACAACGCCATCACCGCCGCCAAGGAAGACGGCACCATGAGGAAGCTGGCCGAACAGTGGTTCCACTTCGACGCGTCGGCGCATTGAGTTTTCCCTCAGGCGCCGGGCGGGGTTGTTGGTTTCCCTCAATCGCCGGGCGCCGGCATCCGCCGGCTTGGCTGTCCTCGCTGCGCCCTGCGGTGCTCGCTCCGGCGGCCGCAGTCGCGGCCTAGGAACTTCGCCAGGGGGGGGGCGCTGTGGAGCGTAGCGACTAGGCCGCGACTGCGGCCGCCGGAGATTTCCGGGGAACGCAGTGGACTGGAAATCGAGGACAAGCCAAGGGCCGGATGGCCCGCCGGCGTCTGAGGCATAAGAGGGAAGCGTAGCGACTAGGCCGCGACTGCGGCCGCCGGAGATTTCCGGGGAGCGATAGCGGACTGGAAATCGAGGACAAGCCAAGGGGCGGATGCCCTGCCGGCGTCTGAGGCATAAGAGGGAAGCGTAGCGACTAGGCCCCGACCGGGGCCGCCGGAGATTTCCGGGGAGCGATAGCGGACTGGAAATCGAGGACAAGCCAAGGGGCGGATGGCCCGCCGGCGTCTGAGGCATAAGAGGGAAGCGTAGCGACTAGGCCGCGACGGCGGCCGCCGGAGATTTCCGGGGAATGCAGTGGACTGGAAATCGAGGACAAGCCAAGGGGCGGATGCCCCGCCGGCGTCTGAGGAATTGGCGCGATAATGATAGACCTGTTGGGTTTCGGTGCGCGGGGCTGGGGGCTGCAGCTGCTGCAGGGCATGGGGATGACCCTGCTGGTGGCGGTGTCGGCCTATCTGTGGGGCTTGGGCCTGGGTGGGGCGGCGGCGGCCTTGAAGCTGTCGGGCCATCGGGGCGGCCGGGTCGCGGCCGACGCCTACACCACCATCGTGCGCGGCGTGCCCTCGCTGCTGGTCATCTACCTGCTGTTTTTCGGCGGCAACAGCGCGGCCACCTGGGTCGTCAGCCTGCTGGGCTTCAACGGGCCGGTGGAACTGTCGGCCCTGCCCGTGGGCATCCTGGCGGTGGGGACGGTGTCCGGCGCCTATTCCGCCGAGGTGCTGCGCGGCGGCGCCCTGGCCGTACCCCATGGCCAGGTTGAGGCCGCCAAGGCCTTGGGCATGAACCGATGGCTCACCTTCCGCCGCGTCATGCTGCCCCAGACCCTGCGCTATGCCCTGCCCGGCCTGGGCAACGTCTGGCAACTCACCCTGAAGGACACCTCGCTGGTCTCCGTGGTGGCCTTGGTGGAGCTGATGCGCGTGGCCTATCTGGCCCAGGGCGCCACCCGCCAGCCCTTCCTGTTCTTCACCACCGCCGGCCTGCTGTACCTGGCCATGGCCGGCCTGTCCGGCCGCCTGTTCGCCCGGGCCGAACTGTGGGCCGGGCGTGGCGTGCGGAGGGCCGCCCGATGAACTCCCCCCTCGTCACCGCCCTGATGGCGGCCCTGCCGCAGTTCGTCACCGGCACCTGGCTGACAGTGCAACTGGTGGCCCTGTCGCTGCTGTTGGGGCTGTTGCTGGCCACGCTGGTGGCCGTGATGCGCCTGTCGCACCTGGCGCCCCTGTCGTGGGTGGCGCGCGGCTATATCTACGTCTTCCGCTCCACGCCCCTGCTGGTGCAGATCTTCCTGATCTATTACGGCCTGGGCCAGTTCGACGCCGTGCGCCAGAGCGTGCTGTGGCCCCTGCTGCGGGAACCGTACTGGTGCGCCATCATCGCCTTCGTGCTGAACACCGGCGCCTACACGGCGGAGATCATGCGCGGCGGTATCGAGGCCGTACCCCATGGCCAAGTGGAGGCCGCGAAGGCCTGCGGCATGGGCGGCGGCCTGCTGTTCCGCCGCATCATCCTGCCCCAGGCCTTCCGCCTGGCGCTGCCGGCCTACGGTAATGAGATCATCCTGATGCTGCAGGGCAGCGCGCTCGCCAGCACCATCACGCTGATGGAACTGACGGGCGTGGCCAAGGCCATCGCCGCCCGCACCTTCCAGCCCATCGAGGTGTTCTGCCTGGCCGGCGCCGTATACCTGGGGATGAGTTTCCTCATCACCCGGGGTGTTCAGTTGGCGGAGAGGCGGCTGACGCCGGTAAAAAGGTAATAGGAACGCGGAGCGTCAGGTCTATGCCGTCGCACCTTGGACAATTTTGTCCGTTTCCCCTTGAGTTGGCGCGGGATTGCTCTGCATAAAGGCGGAAATCCCTCCGCCTTTACTCTCCCAAGCAGGATCATGACGAAGACCCATCGCAAGGCCCTGCGCGGCCGTGGTTTGCGCGCCGCCACCTCCCTGTTGGCCCGGTCCCTGTTGGCCCCGGCCCTGTTGACCGGCGCCTTGGCGGGTATCGCCGCCCCGGCCCTGGCCGCCGACCGGGATCCCGACCTGCTGGCCCTGGGCGTCGGCATCTATGACCAGTCCTGGATCGATCCGCCCGCCTTCTTCCAGGTGGACGCCGACACCCCCCACGACCGCACCCAGTTCGTCACCGCCGAATACCGCTTCGGCTGGTCGCTGGTGAAGGTGGACGATTGGTTCGCCATCAAGCCGCTGGTGGGTGTGATCCAGACCTTCAAGGGCAGCTTCTACGGCTATGGCGGCCTGCAGGCCGATTTCACCTGGGGCCCGTTCTTCATCACCCCCAGTGCGGCCGCCGGCTACTACGCCCATGGCGACGGTAAGGACATGGGCTACCCCCTGGAATTCCGCACGCAGATCGAGACGGGCTACCGTTTCAGCAACGGCGACCGCTTCTCCATCGCCCTCAGCCACATCTCCAACGCCGAGTTGGGCAAGACCGTCACCATTCCCGGCACGCCGCGCACCCGCACGGTCAACCCGGGTGCCAACAACCTGGTGGCCTACTACAGCTTCGCCCTCTGATTCTGATCAATGGGTGGTGAGGGGCGCGGCGCGGAAGGGGCACTTCCGCGCCGCTTTCCTTTGGGTGGCGGGGTTATGAGGCCGGGAAGATGGTGATGTACTGAATTTGCGGTTCCGAGCCGCATCCCGTTGTCTGGTTCGTGTCGTAGGTGATCTCCACCTGCAGGCCCGTTGTCAGTGCGGTCAGAGTCGTTGCCAGGATGCCGTCATCCTTACCGGTATCCGGGATGCGGAAATTGAGGGTTCCCCCGTCTGAAAGCCGTTTCAGTTGCACTATGCGGCAAGCCGGATACATGTGGCCCTGCGTGAACATGATTTTTCCGCGCACCGTGAACACGTCCGCGTGCGCGATGTTCACCGTGGCGCAGGCCAGCGTCAGGGCGGCCGCGAGCGTTCTTCCTTTAAGCATGTATTCCCCATCGTTACGATCAACGCGCATGCCCAAATTGGCTGTGCCCTTTGGGCGTAGCGGAAAACGAAAATGCCGCTTCCGGGCCGGAAATGCACGAAGTACAACACACGAATTAATCGTGTATTTGAATAAGCGCACCGTGAAGGGGGAGGGGATTTGGTGGAGCCGAGGAGGATCGAACTCCCGACCTACGCATTGCGAACGCGTCGCTCTCCCAGCTGAGCTACGGCCCCACACTCAAATCCGGCGGCGGGCATAGTCCCGGGCGCCTGAAGTGGGCGGGATAATGCTCAGGGCGACCGGGCATGTCAAGCGGCCATTCCGCGAAAAGAACGGAATGCGGGGCATGCGGGGGCCGGGGTGCTTCCGGTGGTGGGGCCGCTTGGGGATGGGCGCACATGTCCAGTGCGGGCCCGCGCTGGACAAGGGGGCGCCCCGCCCGTAGGGTGGCGCCCATGCCGTTGAAACCATTGGGGACGGACCTGCTATGGATCCTTTGATCCGCACCATCCTGGAACTGCTGCTCGTGGTTCTGAACCTGGCCTGGTGGGTGCTGATGATCAGCGCCATCCTGAGCTGGCTGGTGTTCTTCGGGGTGATCAACACCCGCAACCGCTTCGTCGCCACCCTGATGGACATCACCTACCGCCTGACGGAACCGCTGCTGCGTCCCATCCGCAACGTCGTGCCCAACCTGGGTGGCGTGGACATCTCCTTCATCGTGCTGATGCTGATCATCTGGGCGCTGGAACGGCTGATCCAGAACTACATGTTCAGTTCCCTGATGTTCCGCTAAAGCGGTGGCCGAGGGGAAAACGACCGCCGAGGTGATCCCCGGCGGGGTGCGCGTGTACTTGCGCGTCACCCCCCGCGCCTCCCGCACCGCCATCCAGGGCCTCATGGAGGGGCCGGAGGGCCGCCAGCTGCTGAAGGTGGCCGTCACCACCGTGCCCGAGGACGGCAAGGCCAACGAGGCCGTGCTGAAGCTGCTGTCCAAGACCTGGCGCGTCCCCAAATCCAGCCTCACCATCGTCGCCGGCCTGACCGACCGCAACAAAGTGGTGGAGGTGGCGGGGGAGGCGGACGGGCTGCTGGCCATGGTGCGCGCGTCCTGGCAAGGCTGATCGGCGCGTCATTGGCGGCCGCGCCCCTCACGCTATCGCCGCCCCCCTGGCTGGAGTAGGATCAGGTTTCCCAACAGCGAGGCCCCATGCCACCCCCGAAGAAGCCGGCTCCCCAGGCCAAGCTCAGCGCCATGGACCAGATGATCGCCGACTGCGTCAGGAAGGCCAAGGCGCGTAAGCGATCTGGCCAGACGGACAAGGAGTGGCGGGCCAAATACGCCGCGTCGCTCAAGGGCGGGGACGACGGGGCGGCCCCGATGAGCGAAACGCCCTTCGCTGGGGACGCGTTCAAGAAGAAATAGAGGCGGCCGGGCCGAGGAAATTTCCCAAAAAAAGCCCCGCCCGGCTCACAGAGCCGGCGCGCGGAGTGACTTGCCGGTGCCCGATCGGCTCTCTGATGAAGTCTGCCATCCGCCCAAGCTCCTTCCCGGCATCGCTGATCGCAACAAGCTGCTTGGGCGGACGCGTTGCTGATGCGTGTCCGTCAAGGGTACAGGGCGGCGCTCAGGGCAATGGAAAGGGCGAAGCTCAAGCACCAGAGCCAGGCTGCGGTTCGCGGGAGTCCCAGACAGGTCGCCCGCCGCCAGAGATAAGACGGGGGGAGAAACACCCACAGGGCCGTGAAGTTTCGGCCCGCCTTGTCCAACGCGGTGCGAATGACGCGCCGGTCCAGACCGGCCAGGACAATATAGACGAAGAACGACGCCAAATTGGCGATCTGAAGGGCGTCCTTGGGTCCAAGGCCGGGATGGTGGATCAGGGCTTGCTCCAGGGCGGTGGCGATCAGGGGAATAACGGCGAAACCATAGGCGAAGACATTAACCGCCGGCCCCGGGGACGGGGCGGATGGTAGGGACTGTCCCATCGTCATCGTTGTTCAACCCGTGCCGTATGCACCAGGAACGATAATACGCCAACGCGGTGGTAAAAGCGCCCAACAAAAAAGCCCCGCCCGGTTTCCCGGACGGGGCTTTCCTGAAAGCGGCGGATAAGGCCGCTTACTGCTTGCCGGCCATGGCGCCCAGGCGCAGGCGCAGGGCGTTCAGCTTGATGAAGCCTTCGGCGTCCTTCTGGTTGTAGACGCTGTCGGCCTCGAAGGTGACGTAGTCCAGGCGGTACAGCGAGTTCGGGCTCTGGCGGCCGACCACGCGGGCGGAGCCCTTGTACAGCTTCAGGCGCACGACGCCGGTGACGCGCTTCTGGGTGTTGTCGATCAGGGCCTGCAGGGCCTCACGCTCCGGGCTGAACCAGAAGCCGTTGTAGATCAGCTCGGCATAGCGCGGCATGATCTCGTCCTTCAGGTGCATGGCGCCGCGGTCCAGCGTCAGGCTCTCGATGGCGCGGTGGGCCACCGACAGCAGGGTGCCGCCGGGGGTCTCGTACACGCCGCGGCTCTTCATACCGACATAGCGGTTCTCCACCAGGTCCAGGCGGCCGATGCCGTTGGCGCCGGCCAGCTCGTTCAGGCGGGTCAGCAGGGCCGCCGGGCCCAGCTTCTGACCGTCGACGGCCACCGGGTCGCCGCCCTCGAACTCGATCTCAACGTACGTCGGGGTGTCCGGCGCCTTTTCCGGGGCGACGGTGCGGGTGTACATGTCCTCGTCGGGCTCTTCCCACGGGTTCTCCAGCGCCTTGCCCTCGTAGGAGATGTGCAGCAGGTTGGCGTCCGTGCTGTACGGCGCCTCACCGCGCTTGTCCTTGGCGATCGGAATCTGGTGCTTCTCGGCGAACTCCAGTAGGGCGGTGCGGCTGTTCAGGGTCCATTCGCGCCAGGGGGCGATGACCTTGATGTCCGGCTTCAGGGCGTAATAGCCCAGTTCGAACCGCACCTGGTCGTTGCCCTTGCCGGTGGCGCCGTGGGCTACGGCGTCGGCGCCGACGGCCTTGGCGATCTCGATCTGGCGCTTGGCGATCAGCGGCCGGGCGATGGAGGTGCCCAGCAGGTAGACACCCTCATACAGCGTGTTGGCCCGGAACATGGGGAAGACGAAGTCGCGCACGAACTCGTCACGCAGGTCGTCGATGTAGATGTTCTCGGGCTTCACGCCCAGCAGCTCGGCCTTCTTGCGGGCGGGCTCCAGCTCTTCACCCTGGCCCAGGTCGGCGGTGAAGGTCACGATCTCGCACTTATACGTCTCCTGCAGGTATTTCAGGATGACGGAGGTGTCGAGACCGCCGGAGTAGGCGAGGACAACTTTCTTGACGCTCATGACTGTACGCCCGCTAAAGGTCAGGGTGGAATGCGTCCGGACGTTATCCCCCGGCCGCCCGCCTGGCAAGATTAGTGCGCCTGCCGCGACCGCATCCCCCGCCTTCATGGGCGTGGGAGCTATGACATTTTCGACCCGCCAGGCCTTTGAGTGTCACGCCTTCTGCCGGGGCCAGCGCGTGTAGGCCAGGTACCACAGGGCGGGCACGCCCAGGACGGGGAAGTAGAGCAGCAGCGCCCAGTAGGGGTTGCGGCCCACCTTGGCCAGCACCAGGCCGGCGGCACAGACGGCGATGGTGGCCAGGATGACGACGATCAGCAGGGCGGCCCAGTTGGGCAGCAGCAGGCCGAGGGCGGGGGCGTAGGCCAGGGGCAGCATGGGCGCTTACTCCGACGCGGCGGCCTGGGCGGCCGCCCGCTCGCGCTTCAGGCGTTCGCGCGGGTGCATCTTGGGTTGACGAACGGGCAGGACGGGCCAGGGTGTCTTGGCCAGCAGCACCAGGAAGATGACGGGGCCCAGCAGCGGCAGGGCCAGCCACAGGGGCCAGCGGCGGGGCAGGCCGGCGCGGATGACCAGCCGGTGGGCCGGCCACAGCAGCAGGGCCGTGACCCCGAGGTGGATCAGCAGGCTGTTGACGAGATCGGTACCGAGATCCAAAGCGCGCGTCCCCCACGGTCCTTATGGGCCGGATGATAGCAAAGCGCGGCAGGGATTACAGGGGCTGGTGTCACCCGCGCCTTGAGGTGGCTCAGGCGCCGGGACGGAAAGCGCCCCCAGAGCGGCATGATCCCCATGCCGCTGTAGACCGCGACTGCGGTCGCCGGACCTTTTCGGGAAGCGTCAGCGGACTGAAAAGGGAGGATGAGCCAAGCGGCCGGATGGCCGCGCCCGGCGTCTGAGGGAACCCTTAAAGAGTCCCCGTCGCGGCCAGCACGGCTTCCTTTTCCGCCACCTGGGCGGCGTACTCGGCCTGCAGGGCCTTGTGCGCCTCCAGGGCCGCGATACGGGCCTGGGCGGTGGGCTTGGTGCTCTCGCTCTTCAGCTGGCCGCAGGCGGCTAGGATGTCGCGGCCGCGCGGGGTGCGCACGGGCGAGGCGTAGCCGGCGTTGTTCACGAAGTCCGCGAACTTGGTGATCTGCTCATCGGTCGAGCACTCGAAGGGCGCGCCCGGCCAATAGTTGAAGGGAATCAGGTTGATCTTGGCCGGGATGCCGCGCAGCAGGCGCACCAGCTCGCGCGCGTCGGCCAGGCTGTCGTTCACGCCCTTCAGCATGACGTATTCGAAGGTGATGCGGCGCGCGTTGCTCAGGCCGGGATAGTCCCGGCACGCCTGCATCAGTTCCTTGATGGGGTACTTGCGGTTCAGCGGCACGATGCGGTCGCGCAGCTCGTCATTCACCGCGTGCAGGCTGACGGCCAGGTTCACGCCCAGCTCATCGCCGCACTGGCGCATCATGGGCACGACGCCGGAGGTGGACAGGGTGATGCGCCGCTTGGAAATGGCGATGCCCTCGCCATCCATGACGATCTTCAGCGCCTTGGCGACGTTGGCGTAATTGAACAGCGGCTCACCCATGCCCATCATGACGATGTTGCTCAGCATGCGCCCGTCGGGCGGGGCCGGCCATTCGTCCAGGTGGTCGCGCGCCAGCATGACCTGGCCCACGATCTCGGTGGCGTCCAGGTTGCGCACCAGGCGCTGGGTGCCGGTGTGGCAGAAGCGGCAGGTCAGGGTGCAGCCCACCTGGGAGGAGACGCAGAGCGTGCCGCGGTCTTCCTCGGGAATGTGGACGGTCTCGATCTCCTGGCCGTCGGGCATGCGGGCCAGCCACTTGCGCGTGCCGTCCTCGCTCTTCAGGTCCTTTACCGCCGTGGGCCGGTCGATGACGTAAAGGTCTGCCAGCTTCTCGCGCACCGGCTTGGCCAGCGTGCTCATCACCGCGAAATCGGTGGCGCCGCGATGGTAGATCCAGTGCCACAGCTGGCGCGCGCGAAAGCGCTCCAGCCCGGCCTTCGCGACCTCAGCTTCCAGATCGTCCCGCGAGAGGCCGACCAGGTTCACCCGCCCGTCCGCCCGAGGAGGCGGCGGGGCGAATTCCTTCATGTGATTTTCCACGCCCATGGCGGCGATAGATGGGGCAGATCGGCCCCCGAGTCAAAGGGGGGACTCGGGAAAAATGCGCGGGGCGGGGTTGCGTACGGGGTCAGACGCCGCTATCGCGGGTGGGGAACATAAGATCTGGGGGGCAAGGGCCATGATCCTGCATCAGGTGACGGCGGTGGACGGGACCCTGCTGGCGGTGGCGGAGGGCGGCGTGCCCGGGGGCAGGCCCATCCTGTTCCTGCATGGTTTCGGCCAGAGCCATCGCGCCTTCCGCGCCCAGTTCGACGGTCCCCTGGCGGCGGAGTTCCGCCTCCTGGCGCTGGACCTGCGGGGGCATGGCCGGTCCGGCCGGCCGCAGGATCCGGCCGCCTACGGCGACGGCCCCCACTGGGGCGGCGATGTCATGGCTGTGCGCCGCGCCCTGGGCTTGGCGGATGTGATCCTGGTGGGCTGGTCCTACGGCGGTGCCATCCTGGCCGACCATGTGGCGGCGTATGGGACGGAAGGCATTGCCGGCGCGGTTTTCGTCGGGGCCTGCCCGCGCCTGGGCAAGGCGGCCGCTTCTTATCTGGGGCCCGCCGCCAAGGCCCATTTTCCGCCCATTCTGTCCGATGACCTGGCAGCACAAGAGGCCGGCGCCCGCGCGTTGGCTGAGGCCCTTGGCGAGCGGAATGAGGCAGATGCGGCCGTGGCCGATACCCTGTCGGTACCCCTGGCGGCGCGGCGGGCGATGATGCGCCGCCAGATGGATGGCGCCGCCCTGGCGGCGTTCGACCGTCCAGCCCTGGTGGTCCATGGCCGGGCGGACCCGGTGATCCTGCCCACCATGGCCGGTTGGCTGGCGGAAACCCTGCCGCAGGCGCAGGTGCATCTGTACGATGGCATCGGGCACGCCCCCTTCATCGAGGCGCCCCTGCGCTTCGACGCCGACCTGGCCGCCTTTGCGCGCTGGGTCTAAGACCACACAGACCTATAGCCCGCGACTGCGGGCGCCGGAGATTTCCGGGGAACGCAGTGGACTGAGAATCGAGGACAAGGCAAGGCCACGGATGTGGCCGCCCGCCGCCTGAGGGGAAAATATAAACTAAGCCCCCTCGGCCAGATCCAGCAGGTCGTCCATGTCCTGGATCTGCACCTTGTTGCCTTCCAGCAGGCTGATGACCCGGCTGGTCTTCAGCTGGGTGAAGGTGCGGCTGACGGTTTCTGTGGTGAGGCCCAGATAGTCGGCGATATCGGCGCGGCTCATGGGCACGTGCACCGGGTTGGTCTTGTGGCCGCGCCGGCTGGCCCGCTGCGACAGCAGCAGCAGGAACGAGCAGATCTTCTCCTTGGCCGTCTTGCGGCCCAGCAGCAGCATTTGGTCCTGCGCCGCCGCCAGTTCGTTCGACGCCATGGAGAACAGGCGGCGCTGCATCTTGGGGAATTCATCCAGCAGCGCCTCCATGCGGCGCCGGGGGAACCGGCACAGCGACACGGGCGTCACCGTCTCGGCGGTATAGGCATAGCTGTCGTTGACCGACAGGCCGAAGAAATCGCCCGGCAGCAGGAAGCCGGTGATCTGGCGCCGCCCGTCGGGCAGCAGCTTGTAGACCTTCACCGTGCCGGAGGTGACGTTGTACAGCGTTTCCGCCGGGTCGCCCTCGCCGAACACGGTGTGGCCGGCGTCGAAACGGGTGGTCTGCAGGATCTCGGCCAGGCGGCGCAGTTCCTCCGCCTCCAGGGCGGCGCAGACGGTCAGGGTACGGACGGTGCAGGCGCTGCAGGGGTGGATTTCGCCCGCCGGGTCGGTCTTCCCGTTGGTTTGGGTATTCGAATCCCTGGAATAGGCAAAATCGATGTGGGTCATCGCCGCACTCCGCTGTCAGCCGTCACCCCCGGGAGCCCGCGCGGATCGCGGTCGGAGGGATGCGGCCGGTCTTTCGTTCCCCAATCAGTGCCGCGGGATCAGCATATAGCCAGGAAACGACTGAGGAAAAGCCTAGACATGGCGATGACTGGCTTACTCCATCCCCGCGTTTATTCTTTGATCCATGTCATGGCGGCGGTTCGGGGCCTGGCATCAGGATGGCTATCCCTCAGTCTCGGATTTGTGCCTTCATGCCCACCTTCGTGACCCGTCCGCTGGACGCCCGACAGATCGACCAGGCCTACGCGCTGATGCGCCCGTTCTATCCGGACTTGACGGTGGAGCGCTGGCGCGACCATGCCCAGGCCCTGCTGGCGCCCGGCAGCCGCGGCGGCATCGTCACGGTGCAGTTGGACCACCGCTACATGCACGGCCTGTTCTCCCACTTGCTGGTGCCGGACCTGGACCATCGCCTGGGGTTGCAGGTGGACGTGTTCGTGGCGCTGGACCTTTTCGATCCGGAGGGGGCGGGGGACGCGCTGCTGGCGGAAATGGATCGGATTGCCCGGCGGCATGGCTGCGACGCCATCCACATCACCCTGCCGGACAGCCAGGTGAAGGCCCATCCGTCGCTGGCGCGCTTCCGCGCCCTGGGCCATCTGCCCGAGGGGCGGCGCCTGTGCAAGCACCTGCTGGCGGAGCCCATGGCCGCGCCGGCCTGATGGCGAGATGCGTTCCCGGCGACGGGATCCCTTGCGCCCTTTGCCGTTGTGCCTTCGGGGCCGCACGCTATGCTCCGGTCCATGACTGAAAAGCTTCCCACCCTGCTGTTCCAGGCGGGCCGGCACAAGCGCGTGGCCGGTGGCCACCCCTGGGCCTATTCCAACGAGATCCAGATGGACGCCGCCGCCAAGGCCCTGCCTAAGGGCGGGCTGGTGCGGCTGGCCGACGCCGGTGGCGGCGTGCTGGGCATCGCCACCTTCAACCCCCACACCCTGATCGCGGCGCGCATGCTGACCCGCGACCTGTCGGTGACCATCGACGCCGGCTTCTTCGCCGACCGCTTCCGCGCGGCGGCGGCGCTGCGCGACCGGCTGATCGGGCGACCCTACTATCGCCTGGTGCATGCGGAGGCCGACGGCCTGCCGGCGCTGATCGTCGATCGCTATGGCGACGTGCTGGTGGTGCAGGCCAATTCCGCCGGCATGGATCGCCTGCTGCCCCAGATCCTGGACGGCCTTGCTACGGTGTTCCCCGGCGCCTCTATCATTCTGCGCAACGACAGCGCCGCCCGCGGCCTGGAAGGCGTGGGGGAAGAGGTGCGCGTGGCCGTGGGCGCGGTCGATGGCCCCATCAAGGTGGAAGAGAACGGCGCCACCTTCTTCGCCGACCCGGCGGGCGGTCAGAAGACGGGCTGGTTCTATGACCAGCGCGACCACCGCGCCTTCGTCGCCAGCTTGGCGCAGGGCCGCTCGGTCATCGACTTCTACAGCTATTGCGGCGGGTTCGGCGTGCTGGCCGCTACGCGCGGTGCCGCGCGCACCGTGCTGGTCGACCGCTCGGCCGGCGCCCTGGAACTGGCGGGCAAGGCGGCGGCGGCCAACGGCGTCGCCGACAAGGTGGAACTGCGCAAGGCCGACGCCTTCGCCGAGCTGGAACGCCTGGCCGAGGCCGGCGAAACCTTCGAGGTGGTGATCTGCGATCCGCCGGCCTTCGTGAAGTCCAAGAAGGACTTGGCCAACGGCAGCCGCGCTTATCGCAAGCTGGCCAAGCTGGGCGCCCAGATCACCGCCCCCGGAGGCATCCTGCTGGTGGCCAGCTGCAGCCACAACATGCCGCCCGAGCTGTTTGCCGAGCTGGTGGCCAAGGGCCTGGGCGATGCCCGCCGCCAGGGGCGCATCCTGCGCTTCTCCGGCGCCGGCCCCGACCATCCGGTGCACCCCCTGCTGCCGGAAAGCGCCTATCTCAAGGCCGAGGTCTTCGCCCTCGATTGATACCGCGGCCAGCGGCACCATTCCGCCAGCGCCGCCCCGAGGCGGTAAAGCGCGATCTGCGTCCACCGGAGGTTTTCGGGGCGCGGTGGACTGGAAATTGAAGACAGGCCAAGGCCATGGGCGCCCGTCCGGCGTCTGAGGCGAATAGGATAAGCGGCTGATCTCGGCCGCTTTTCCTGTTTATAGGCCTCGTTTCTTCGCACCCGCAGCGATGCGGTGGACCCGGGGCACCCCTGTGACAGTTACATGAATGGGCCCTTAAAGCGGGCTTGACACCCCTTATGCTCCGCGCGAGCATTAGCCACCCTAATGCTCAAATAGAGCATAAGGGGTGAGGTTACAGGGAAGACGCCCCCGCTTGTCGCGCCGCGGGGGCCGGCCATGCCGGCCGATGTCGTTCGTGGGCGCGTTCGCTTGCCAGGTGTCCCGATGTCCGTTGCCGAGCTCGATCTCGAATACACCCCCGCCGTCGCCGCCGCGACCCGCCCCCTGTATGAGCGGGTGGCCAAGGTGATCCCGGAGGTGGAGTGGCCCTTTCATGCGCCGCTGGTGCACGCCATCAACACGCTGAAGAAGGAACGCAACGCCGTCATCCTGGCGCACAACTATCAGACGCCGGAAATCTTCCACTGCATCTCCGACATCGTGGGCGACAGCTTGGCGCTGGCGCGCAAGGCGGCGCAGACGGACGCCGACGTCATCGTCATGGCCGGCGTGCATTTCATGGCCGAGACGGCCAAGATCCTGAACCCGTCCAAGACGGTGCTGATGCCTGACATGCGCGCCGGCTGCTCGCTGGCCGACAGCATCACCGCCGCCGACATCCGCCTGCTGCGCGAGGCGCATCCCGGCGTGCCGGTGGTGACCTACGTCAACACCTCGGCCGAGGTGAAGGCGGAAAGCGACATTTGCTGCACCTCGGGCAACGCGGTGGAGATCGTGGAATCGCTGGACAGCGACAGCGTGCTGTTCCTGCCCGACGAATACCTGGCCAGCTGGGTCGCTACCCAGACCAAGAAGAAGATCATCAAGTGGAAGGGCCACTGCGAGGTGCATGAGCGCTTCACGGGGGCGGAACTGCGCGACTATCGCACCCGCTTCAAGGATCTCACCATCATCGCCCATCCCGAATGCCCGCCCGAGGTGCTGGCCGAGGCCGACTTCGTCGGCAGCACCGCCCGCATGGTGGAATATGTGGGCGAGGTGCGGCCGAACCGGGTGCTGATGGTCACCGAATGCTCCATGAGCGACAACGTCGCGACCGAATATCCGGACGTGGAATTCATCCGCCCCTGCAACCTGTGCCCCCATATGAAGCGGGTCAGCCTGTCCAACATCCTGGAGTCGCTGCGCACACTGGAGCCCACGGTGGAGATCGATCCCACCGTGGCCGGCCGCGCCCGCCTGGCGGTGGAGCGCATGCTGGCCGTGGGCCGTTGATCGCCCGCGTCTTTCCCTGCTAGGCCGGCATCGGGCCGGCCTTCCTTCCCGTTCCCCTGGTGACGGAGCTTGATGCCATGGATGGCGCGTCTTATCCGGTATCGCCTGTGCAGGTTGTCCACAGCGACGTGGTGGTGGTCGGATCCGGCACCGCCGGTATGGCGGCCTCGCTGGCCCTCGCCCAGGCCGGGCGGCGGGTGCGGCTGCTGACCAAGACGGATGACCTGCCCGGCGGGTCCAGCCTGTGGGCCCAGGGCGGGGTCGCCGTGGCGCTGGGCGCCGGCGACAGCGCCGCCGACCATGCCGCCGACACGGTGGCGGCCGGGGCGGGCCTGACCGACCCCACGATGGCCCGCCTGCTGGCCGAGGCCGGCATCGCCGAGATGTCGGCCTTGCTGGAGGCCGGCCTGCCCGCCGACCGTGGGTCGGATGGCCAGCCCCTGCTGGGGCGCGAGGCGGCGCACGGCCGCCACCGGATCCTGCATGCCGGCGGCGACGCCACCGGCCGTACCCTGGTGACCTTCCTGGCCGACCGCGTGCGCGCCACCCTGGGCATCACCGTCCACACCCGTGCCGCCGCCGCCGACCTGGTCGTGCGCGAGACCGGGCGCGGGCGGCGGGCGCAGGGCGTCCTGGCCTATGAGGATTGCACTGGCTGGGTGCTGCACGTCGCCCCGCACGTGGTGTTGGCCACCGGCGGCACCGGCCAGTTGTGGGCCGTGACCACCAACCCGCCGGAGGCCACGGGCGACGGAATGGCCCTGGCCGCCCGCGCCGGCGCCCATTTGGCCGACCTGGAATTCGTGCAGTTCCATCCCACCGCCCTGGCCGTCGCCGGCCCGCCCGGCCGCCGGCCCCTGCTGACCGAGGCGTTGCGTGGCGCCGGCGCCAAGGTGCTGGACGCCGGCGGCCACGCCTTCATGGCCGATGAGCATCCCGATGCCGAACTGGCGCCCCGCGACGTGGTGGCCCGCGCCATCGGCCGCCGCGTGGCGCGGGGCGAGAAGGTGTTCCTGGACCTGCGGCCCTTATGGGCGGCTGGAAAGTCGGAAAAGTTCCCCACCGTGGCCAGCATCTGCGCCGAGGCCGGCCTGGACCCCGCCGCCGCCCCCGTGCCCGTGGCGCCCGCCGCGCACTACCACATGGGCGGCGTGCTGACGGATGCCGATGGCCGCACCTCCATCCCAGGATTGTGGGCGGCGGGTGAGGTCGCCTGCACCCATGTCCACGGCGCCAACCGCCTGGCCAGCAACTCGCTGCTGGAGGCGGTGGTGTTCGCCGGCCGCGTGGCGGCGGCCCTGATGGCCGAACCGGCCGCCCCCCAGCCGGTGGCGGTACCCGACGCTCCCCTGGTGCCCGGCGGGGCCGCCGCCGCCGACTTGGCGGCCGAGGCCCAGCTGCTGATGGCGGAGAAGGTGGGCCTGGTGCGCGATGGCCCGGGCCTGGCCGAGGCCGCGGTGCGCCTGCAGGGCCTGACCCTGGCGGCCGAGCGCCTGGTGCCGGCCCGCGACTACGCCGGCATCCGCGCCGGCCTGGAACTGCGTAACCGCCTGCTGCTGTCCCTCCTGGTGGTGGAGGCCGCCAAGCGGCGGGAGGAAAGCCGGGGCGCCCATACCCGGGCGGATCATCCGGAAACCCGCGACGCCTGGCGCCATCACCAGATCCTGACCTATTCCGACCTCGGCCGCGTGGCCGAGGTTGAGCCCGCCACCACCCGGGAAACCCGTTCATGAGCACGCCTGTCGCCCCGCTTTATCCCGTGATGTATGAAGGCCTGGTCCGCGCTGCCTTGCTGGAGGATCTGGGCCGGGCGGGCGACGTCACGGCCGACGCCTGCATCCCGGTGGACACCCAGGCCCGCGCCCTGTTCCAGGCCCGCCACGCCGGCGTCATCGCCGGCCTGGCCCCGGCGCTGTCCGCCTTCTCCCTGCTGGACCCCAGCCTGTCGGTGCGCACCCTGGTGGCCGACGGCGCCGCTGTGGCGCCTGGCCAGGCGGTGGCGGTGGTGGAGGGGGCGGCCCGCCCCATCCTGTCGGGGGAGCGCACGGCCCTGAACCTGCTGGGCCGCCTGTGCGGCATCGCCTCCAAGACGGCGGAACTGGTACGGGCCATCGAGGGCACGGGCGCCCATATCGTTTGCACCCGCAAGACCACGCCCGGCCTGCGCGCGCTGGAGAAATACGCCGTGCGCGTGGGCGGCGGCAGCAACCACCGTTTCGGCCTGGATGACGCCGTCCTGATCAAGGACAACCATCTGGTGGCGGCCGGCGGCCTGCGTGCCGCGGTGGAGCGCGCCCGCGCCCATGTCGGCCACATGGTGAAGATCGAGGTGGAGGTCGACACCCTGGCCCAGCTGGAGGAGCTGCTGACCTTGCCGGTGGACGCCGTGCTGCTGGACAACATGACCCCGGCCACCTTGCGCCAGGCCGTGGACATGGTGGCCGGCCGCCTGATCACCGAGGCCTCCGGTGGCATCACGCCGGAGACGGTGCGGGCGGTGGCGGAGACGGGCGTGACCCTGATCTCCCTGGGCTGGCTCACCCACTCCGTCACCAACTTCGACATCGGTCTGGATTTCGAAAGCCTATAAGGGGAAGCCATTGACCACTCGCGGCGGCCGTCCTATCTTTCCATAGAAAGATTGAAATAAAAATCTTTCTATGGAGGTGGCGATGTCCCACTTGGACGGTGCGCGGGATCGCTCGCCCGAGCATGAGAGCGCCGTGCTTGCCCAGGCGCTCTGCCGCGCGGCGGACATCCTGCAAGTGCCGGACGCCATTCTGGCCCGCACCATCGGCGTGTCGCCCGCCTCTGTCAGTCGCTTGCGCGCGGGCGCCTTCAAGCTGACGCGCAAGGACAAGGCCTTCGAACTGGGCCTGCTGTTCATTCGTATGTTCCGGGGCCTGGATGCCATCACCGGCGGTGACGATGCCAGTTCCCGTTCATGGTTGCGGACGGAGAATCTGGCGCTGCGGGGCCGCCCTATTGACCTCGTCCAAAGCATTGTCGGCCTGGCCTCGGTTGTGAGCTATGTGGACGCCCGCCGCGCTCGCGTCTGAGGCGCGCCCTTACGGACATGATCTCTGGCGCCTGGTGGAAAACCAGGCGCGCGCGTCCACCATCCGGTTGGTGGGCACGCTGGCCGACCAAGCCTTGCTGGAGGACATGCTGGAGGAGACCAAGCCGCCGATGCCGCCGGAGTGCGACGGCCTGCATTTCCTGCTGGCGACCCCGTTCCGCTATTCACCCTATCCCCATGGCTCACGCTTCCGTCGCGCCCATCAGGCCGATGGCGTGTACTACGCCGCCGAACGGCCGGAAACCGCGGCGGCGGAAGCGGCGCACTACGCCCTGTTGTTCTTCCTGGAATCCCCCGGAACTCAGCTTCCCGCCCGCCCCATGGAACGGACGGGCATAGAGGTGGCATGCGCTGTGGACCGGGCGCTGGACCTGGTGGCCCCTCCCTTGAATCGGGACGAGGCGTTATGGACGGACAGAGCTGATTATGCCCCCTGCCAGGATGTGGCTGATACTGCCCGCCAAGCGGGGGTCCAACTCATCCGCTATCAATCGGTCCGCGACCCTCGGGGCGGGGCCAACGTGGCCTTGCTGACGCCCAAGGGCTTCAAGAACCGGAAGCCTAAGCGGCTGTCCAGCTGGCATCTGTTCATCCGCCCGCAGGCGGTCCAAATCTGGTGCGAATTCCCGGCCATACAGCTGGAATTCCCTCGCTAACCTTTAAGGCTGGCCGGGATGGGATCCGGGCCCACGCTGTGGAATCGCGCCTCACCGCCGAAAAAGCGGCTGGCCAGGCGGGTGATGGGTTCCGCCGGGCCGGTGGTGTGGAAGGCCTCGACCCCGCCTTGCTCCCGCGCCCGGCTGGGCAGCTCATATTCCGGGTGCCGTTCCAGATAGGCGCGCAGGCTGCTGACCGTCAGGTTGGGCTGGTCCAGGATTTCCACACCGGGGGGCAGGGCCTGGGCGAACAGGTCCGCCACCAGGGGATAGTGGGTGCAGCCCAGCACGACCGCGTCCGGCGGCACGCCGTCCAATTGGGCCATCAGCCGCCCGGCATAATCCTCGATGGCGGCGCGAATGGTGTCGATCGGGGCGTCGGCTTCGATCAGGCGCACCAGGTCGGGGCAGGCCTGCTGCACCACCCGCACCTCCGGCGCGCGCTTGGCGATCTCCGTGGGGTAGGCCCCGCTGCTGACCGTGTGATGGGTGGCGAAGATGGCGACGGTGCGCGGCTCGCCCGCGCGCGACCCGGCCGCCACGTCGGCCATCCACGGCACGCCGGTGATGGCCTCCACCATCGGCACCAGCACGCCCAGCACCCGGCGGTCCGGGTAGGCGGCGGGCAGCCAGGTCTGCTGCAAGCGGCGCAGGGCCTGGGCCGAGGCAGTGTTGCAGGCCAGGATGACCAGGGGGCAGCCCAGGCCGAACAGGCGTTCCACCCCCGCCACGGTGTAGCGGTAGATTTCCTCTGGCGTGCGGTTGCCATAGGGGGCGTTGGCGTGGTCGCCCAGGTAGACGAAGCGGCGGTCGGGCATCTGGTCGGCCAGGGCGCGCAAGACCGTCAATCCGCCGTGGCCTGAATCGAAAACGCCGATCATCGCTTGCAACCGCACCGTTCGCCTAGGGGGGCGCAGGCGCACCCGTCATCACCGGTTTAGCACGATCGGCCGGGGCGGCGGCAATGGCGTTGCGGCCGGTTGCCGCCCTTCTTGCCCCCTGCTTGCCATTGCATGTCGGCTATGCCTTAGTGCGCCAGTCCATTATGCTGGCGCCCTTGCCCTTCGTCTTGAGGAAACCTTGCCCGTGAGCCTGCGTGTCGCCGTCCGCCGGTCCCTGTTGATCCTGCCCGTCCTCGCCTCGGCGACAACCCTTGCGTTCGCCGGTTCCACCCCCGCCTGGGCCCAGGCGGCGAAGCCGGCGGCGCCTACGGCCGGTTCCGCGCCCATCATGCCGTCCGCCGCGAAACCCACCGCGCCCGCCGCCGCGGCCCCCGCCGCCGGCGCCAAGGCGGATGACGACGACGGCTGGACCTGCCCCTTCCCCAAGAAAGTGCCGACCATTCCCGACGGCAAGACCGCGCCCGAGGCCGACATGCGCAAGGCGCATGAAGAGATGCAGTCCTACGTCAACAGCGGCCAGGGCTTCATCTCCTGCGTCGACCAGTTGGTGGCCCAGCATCCGGATAAGGTGACGGTGGCGAAGTTCCTGCAGCTGACCAGCGTGCAGGACGCGGTGGTCAGCAACATGCAGATCCTGGCGGCCCGCTTTAACGAGCAGCTGCATGTGTACAAGGCGCGCACCGGCGGTGCGCCGGCACCCGCTGCGCCAACGCCGGCGGCCAAGCCCGCCGGCAAGTAAGCCCGTGGTGTAAGGAAAAGGGCCGCCCGGCACCCGCCCGGCGGCCCTTATTTCGTCTGCGCGGGCAGGCCTAACGGCGGCCGCCCCGCGCCTGGCGCTGGGCGGACCCGGGACGGCGGTCGTCCTCGTCGAACAGCTCGGCCAGCTTTTCCATGACCGTGCCGCCCAGCTGCTCCACATCCACGATGGTGACGGCGCGCCGGTAATAGCGCGTGACGTCGTGGCCGATGCCGATGGCGATCAGCTCCACCGGGCTGCGGGTCTCGATGTACTCGATGACGCTGCGCAGGTGCTTTTCCAGGTAGCTGCCGCTGTTGACCGACAGGGTGCTGTCGTCCACCGGCGCGCCGTCGGAAATGACCATCAGGATGCGCCGCTGCTCTGGCCGGGCGATCAGGCGGGTGTGGGCCCACAGCAGGGCCTCGCCGTCGATGTTCTCCTTCAGGATGCCTTCGCGCAGCATCAGGCCCAGGTTGCGCCGGGCCCGGCGCCAGGGGGCGTCGGCCTCCTTGTAGACGATGTGGCGCAGGTCGTTCAGGCGGCCGGGGGCGGCGGGCTTGCCGCTGGCCAGCCAGCGCTCGCGGCTCTGCCCGCCCTTCCATGCCCGGGTGGTGAAGCCCAGGATCTCCACCTTGACGCCGCAGCGTTCCAGGGTGCGCGCCAGGATGTCGGCGCTCATGGCGGCGATGGTGATGGGCCGGCCGCGCATGGACCCGGAATTGTCGATCAGCAGGGTGACGACGGTGTCGCGGAAGTTGGTGTCGTTCTCCTGCTTGAACGACAGGGGCAGCACCGGGTTGGCCACCACGCGGGCCAAGCGGGCCGCGTCCAGGATGCCTTCCTCCAGGTCGAACACCCAGGCCCGCGTCTGCTTGGCCATCAGGCGGCGCTGCAGGCGGTTGGCCAGCTTGGCGATGACGCCCTGCAGGTGCTGCAACTGCTGGTCCAGCATCATGCGCAGGCGGGCCAGTTCATCCGCGTCGCACAGGTCGGCGGCCCCCACCACCTCATCGAATTCGGTGGTGAAGGCGCGGTAGTTGCCGCTGTCCAGGCTGTTACGGCCGAAATCGGGGCGGGACGGCTCGCCGGGCTCGCCCGACTGCTCGGCCCCGGCGCCTTCCACCTCCTGCTGCTCGCCCTCGCTGCTTTCGGCGGCGCCGGTCTCCTCCGTCTGGCCGCCGGCCTGCTGCTGCTCGCCCGTCGCTTCCGGCTCGGCATCGTCGGACTGGCCGCCGCCGGCCTCGTCATTGTCGGCGCCTTCGGGGCTCTGGGCGTCGCCGGACTCGGCGGTCTCCTCCTCTTCCGACTTCTCAGGATCGCCGCCCACCTCCAGGTCCAGGTCGGTCAGGATGCGGCGGGCCTCGCGGGCGTAGGCCTGCTGGTCGGCCATGACGGCCTTCAGCTGGGCCAGGTCGGCGCCCGCCTTTTCCTCGATGAAGGGGCGCCACAGGTCCAGCGCCGCCTGGGTGGCGGGGGCGACGGGGGCGCCGGTCAGGGCCTCGCGCGCGATCAGGCGCAGGGCGTCGGCCAGCGACACCTGGTCCCGCGCCGTGGCCCGGTCCAGGCCCTGGCGGCGGAACCGTTCCTCCAGCGCCGCCGTCAGATTGTCGGCCACGCCGGCCATGGCGTTGGCGCCCAGGGCTTCGCACCGCGCCTGTTCCAGCGCGTCGAAGGCCAGGCGGGCGGTGTCGCCCGTGGGCAACAGGCGGGCGTGGGCGGCGGCGTCATGGTGGCGCAGGCGCAGGGCGGCGGCATCGGCGGCGCCGCGCACCGGCGCCACGTCGCGCACGTTCAGGTCACGCGTGGGCAGGGGCACCCGCACCCGCGTGCCGGAATAGCCCGGCGGCTCGGCGGAAAACCCCACCGTCAGGTCACCGCGCTCCGCGATGGCCCGGACGGCGGCACCGGTGGCCCGCTTGAACGCCTCCAGCGGCGATTCCCGGTCGGAAGACATGGGCTCGTTCCCCCGCGTCAGGCGAGGGTGGCGCGCACGCCGCTCTCGGGCAGTTCGGTGCCGAAGCAGCGCTGGTAGTATTCGGCCACCGCCGCGCGCTCCACCTCGTCGCACTTGTTCAGGAAGGTGACGCGGAAGGCGAAGCCGACATCGCCGAAGATGTCGGCGTTCTGCGCCCAGGTGATGACCGTGCGCGGGCTCATGACGGTGGAGATGTCGCCGGCGATGAAGCCGGCGCGGGTCAGGTCCGCCAGGCGCACCATGGCGTTGACCAGCACGCGGCGGTCATCGGTGTCGTAGCTCGGCACCTTGGCCAGGACGATCTTCACCTCGGCGTCATGGGGCAGGTAGTTCAGGGTAGAGACGATGTTCCACCGGTCCATCTGGCCCTGGTTGATCTGCTGGGTGCCGTGGTAGAGGCCCGTGGTGTCGCCCAGGCCGATGGTGTTGGCCGTGGCGAACAGGCGGAAGGCCGGGTGGGGGCGGATGACCTTGTTCTGGTCCAGCAGGGTCAGCTTGCCCTCGACCTCCAGCACGCGCTGGATGACGAACATCACGTCCGGGCGGCCAGCGTCGTACTCGTCGAACACGATGGCGCAGGGGTGCTGCAGGGCCCAGGGCAGGATGCCCTCGCGATACTCCGTCACCTGCACGCCCTCGCGCAGGACGATGGCGTCCTTGCCGATCAGGTCGATGCGGCTGATGTGGCTGTCCAGGTTGACGCGCAGGCAGGGCCAGTTCAGGCGGGCGGCCACCTGCTCGATATGGGTGGACTTGCCCGTGCCGTGATAGCCCTGGACCATGACGCGGCGGTTGTAGGCGAAGCCGGCAAGGATGGCCATGGTCGTTTCGCGATCGAAACGATAGGTGCTGTCGATCTCCGGCACATGTTCCGTGGGGGAGCTGAACGCCGGCACCTGCATATCGCTGTCGATCCCGAAGGTCTGGCGGACGGAGATCTTGATGTCGGGCAGCGAGGCGGCGTTCATCGGTGTCGGTTCCTGGGACATGGGACGGTCGGCTTTCCTGCGAGATCGAACAGAACGGTTGGTCTTGGTTATTGTTTCAATGGCTTGGAGGCTGGCAGCGAGGCCTCAGCCATGGTCGGCATAGGCGGCTTTCAGCACATTGTAGGCTTGGTTGATGCGCTTCAGGCGCTCCTCCGCGTCCTTGTCGCCGCCATGGATGTCGGGGTGGTTCTGCTTGGCCAGCTCGCGATAGCGCTGCTTGACCTCGGCGAATCCGATGGGCGCTTTCAGGCCCAGCACGTCCAGCGCGTCATCCTCCGGCGTGCGGGGGGAGGGCGGGGGCGGACGATGCGACGTGCCGGCTTCCCAGTCGGCGCCGAAGCTATGGCCCCGGCTCATGCTGTCGCGCAGATTCCGTTCCCGGGTGCGCCAGTCGCCCATGGGCCAGGTGGGGCGCTGCCAGGTGGTATCGTAGCGCATGGCGCGCTCGATCTCTTCCGTGCTCATGCCCTGGTAATAGTCCCAGGCCTTGTTGTAGGCCCGCACGTGGTCCAGACAGAACCAGTAATAATCGTTCAGCTGGCTGCGATTCTTGGGCGCGCGGTACTCCCCCACCTCGGCGCAGCCGGGATGGTCGCAGGCCCTGACCTGGACCTGCGGCGGATCGTCGAACGAGAAAGAGAATCCGGGGCGCTGTTTCTGCATCGCGAAAGTATGGGGTCAGGCCCCGGCCGTGACAAGCGCGGCGGGTCGCCCGCGCCACCATTGCGGCGGCAAAGCTGGGCTGCTGTCCCGGGCGCCGGAAATCACCTTCCGGCCATTGACAGCGCCGCCCCGGCGTCGCACCTCAGGGGGATAGGACGTTCCCTCCATTCCGGGCATTTTCCATGCGCTATGCCGACCGCATCCACACCAAGCTGACCCAGGCGCTGGCGCCCGTGACGCTGATCGTCGACGACCAGTCCGCCGCCCACGCCGGCCACGGCGGGGCCGCCCCGGGTGGGGAGACCCATTTCGAGGTCACAGTGGTTTCCGCCGCCTTCGCCGGCAAGTCGCGCGTGGCGCGCCAGCGCCTGGTATACGACATCCTGAAGGATGAGTTGGCCGAGCGCGTCCACGCCCTGTCGGTCAAGACCCTGACGCCGGAAGAGGTGGCTTAGGCCCCGTCCGGTTCTTCCGGGCCGGTGTCGTGCTGCCCGGTGTAGTGCTCCGGGAACCAGCGCTTCACCACCGGGCCGTCGCTGGCCATGACGTGGCAGGTGTTCAGCACGGGCGGCGGGCCGCCTTTGCCGCCGTTGCGCCGGGCGCTCAGCACCGGGGCCAGGGTCTGGAAGGCGGTGGTGGCTACGGGGCCCAGCAGTTCCACCAAGTGGGTGCAGCCCTCCGTCCGGCCCAGGCGCTGCTTGACCGCGTTGGTCCAGCCGGACGCGATGCTCAGGCCCACGAGGCGCTGGAAATTGGGCAGAATGGCGGGGCAATGCGGGAAGGGGGAGTTGTCGGTCGATACCTCCACCGCCCGCACGGTCAGCGTGTCGTCCACCGTCAGGCGCACCCACATCTCATGCAGGAATTGGCCAGGCTGGATGATACCGCGCCATTCGTTGTCGAAGGCGTAGTGCTTCTCGTCCGTGATGTGGCCTTCGATATCCCAAAGGCCATCGGCGCGTTCGTATCCCTGGCACGTGACGCGGCGGGTATGCAGCGGCGTGCGCTCGGCGGCGGGGGGGAGGGGCATGGGGCGGGCGAAACTCAAGACGGGGTAACGGACGCGGGGCGCATCATGGGCGCCGGCCCTCACCCCGGTCAAGAAACCCGCGTCTCATGCCACGGCAATCGCTTGAAGCGGGTCTTGACAAGACGGGGCTTTCGGAGCGGTGGCGATCTGTGATTCGTAGGAGGCTCCATTGATCTGGAGTTCTCGATGGCCGGTTCGCTTCTCGACCATTTTGCGGCGCTCAGCGATCCGCGGCAATCCTGGAAGGTCATTTATCCACTGCCGGAGATTCTGCTTGTGGTGCTCTGCGCAACGATCGCGGGGGCTGAGGATTTCGTCGAGATTCGGCGCTGGGGCACGATGAACCGGGATTTCCTGCGGCGGTTTTTGCCCTATGCGGGCGGGATTCCGAGCCACGATACGCTGAACGACATCCTCAACGCGCTCGACGGCGATCTTTTTGCGCGATGCTTCGGCGACTGGGTCGAGGGGCTACGCGAGGCCGAGCCCGACATCGTCGCGATCGACGGTAAGACCTCGCGGCGGACGCATGACCGGGCGAAGGATCGCAATCCGCTGCATCTCGTTTCAGCCTGGGCCAGCCGGCAGCGCTTGGTGCTGGGCCAGCAAGCTTGCGAGGCCAAGTCGAATGAGATTACGGCCATTCCGTTGCTGCTCGACCGCTTGGCGTTGACCGGGGCGCTCGTCACCATCGATGCGATGGGCTGCCAGACCAAGATCGCCCAGAAGATTCTCGATAAAGGCGCCGATTACCTGCTGGCCATCAAAGAGAACTGGCCCAACCTGCACAGCGAGGTCATCCGCCACTTCGACGATCTGCCTGCCGCCGACACGTTCGACACGACCGATGGCGAGCACGGCCGCATCGAGGTGCGCCGCCATGTCGTCAGCCACGAAGTTGACTGGCTTACCACAGACCGCCGCTTCCCCGGCGAGCCCCGCTTCCCCGGCCTCAAGGCCATCGCCATGGTCGAAGCCGAGATCGAGCGTGACGGCAAAACCAGCCGGGAACGCCGATACTACCTGTCATCTCAAAAACTCGACACGCGCCTCTTCGCTCATGCCGTCCGAGCCCACTGGCATATCGAAAACCGGCTCCACTGGGTCCTCGATGTCGTCTTCCATGAAGACTTGAGCCGTCTCAGATCCGGCAACGGCCCCCACAACATGGCAACCATCCGACACATGGCCTTGAACCTCCTGCGCGGCGCAAAGGATAAGCACAGCCTCAAAGTCCGAAGAAAATCCGCCGCATGGGATACCCAATACCTTCACGCCGTCATCACACAGTCCGCATAACCCCCTTCAAGCGATTCCCCTGCGTCTCATGCGCCAGCGCCGCCGCCACCACGGCACGCACCGGCTCGGGGTCAATGCCCCGGGCGGTGAAGGCCTGGCCGATCCCGCGCGCCAGGATGAAGGTGATGCCGCCGTCCTTGACCTTCTTGTCCTTGGCCATGTGGGCCATCAGCGCGTCCACGGTCCAGCGGCCCTTGCTGAGGTATGCCGCGCCCGTCGGCAGGCCCACGGCCGCCAAGTGGCGGCGCATGCGGGCTAGGTCGTCCGGCGGGCACAGGCCCAGGCGCACCGACAGGTCGAAGGCCATGACCATGCCGATGCCCACGGCCTCGCCATGCAGCAGTTCGCCGCCATAGCCCATCTCAGCCTCCAGGGCGTGGCCGAAGGTGTGGCCCAGGTTCAGCAGGGCGCGCACGCCGCCCTCGCGCTCATCCTGGGCGACGATGGCGGCCTTGGCTGCCACGCTTTCCTTCACGGCGGCAGTGCGCAGGGCGGCGTCGCCGGCCACCAGGGCCGGGCCGTTTCCCTCCAGCCAGGTGAAGAAATCCGGACGGTCGATCAGACCGTACTTCACCACCTCGGCATAACCCGCCAGCACCTCGCGCCGGGGCAGGCTGTCCAGCGCGCCGATGTCGGCCAGCACCAGGCGCGGCTGGTGAAAGGCGCCGATGAGGTTCTTGCCCTGGCGGCTGTTGATGCCCGTCTTGCCGCCCACGCTGCTGTCCACCTGCGACAGCAGCGTGGTGGGCACCTGGATGAAGTCCAGGCCGCGCAGGGCGATGGCGGCCGCGAAGCCGCCCAGGTCGCCGATGACGCCGCCGCCCAGGGCCACCAGCATGGCGCCCCGCTCAATGCCGCGCGACAGCAGGATTTCAAGCACGGCTTCCAGATGGTGGAAGCTTTTGGTGGCCTCGCCGGCCGGCACCACGATGGGGTCCAGCACACGGGCGCCGGCGGCCTCCAGCGAGCGGGTCAGGGTGCCCAGGTACAGGGGCGCCACCGTCTCATCACTGAGGATGACCAGCGGCCGCTTACCTGCGATGGGCGCCACCAGCGATCCGGCCCCCTCGATCAGGCCGGACCCGACCAGCACGTCGTAGGACCGATCGCCCAGGTTCACGTGGACGGGGCTGGCGGACAGGGTCTTGCTCATGATTGCACCGCGGCCGGCTGGGACCGCGTCTCCGGGATTTGGGTATCCGCCTCGTTGTCCAGATAGGCCTGCAGGGATTCCACCACCCGGTCCACGGTGTCCTCCGCCGGGCGGTCGCCGCTGTCCACGGTGATGTCGGCCTGGGCGTAGTAGGGGTGGCGCAGCTCCATCAGCTTGCGCAGGGTTTCGCGCGGGTCGCTGTCCTTCAGCAGGGGGCGGTTGCCGCGCCGCGCCGTCCGCTGCACCAGCAGATCCAGCTCCGCCCGCAGCCAGATGGAATGGGCGCGCTGGCGCACCAGGGCGCGGGTGTCGGCGTCCATGAAGGCGCCGCCGCCGGTGGACAGCACCTGCAGTGGCTGGTCCAGCAGGCGGGCGATCACCCGGCGCTCCCCCTCGCGGAAGGCGGGCTCGCCATAGCGTTCGAAGAATTCAGGGATGCTGCAGCCGGCGGCGCGCTCGATTTCCTGGTCGGCATCGACGAAGGGCAGGCCCAGGCGGGCGGCCAGGCGTCGGCCGATGCTGGTCTTTCCGGCCCCCATCAGGCCCACCAGGACCAGGGTGCGGGGTGGGCGCTGGCGCAGCATGGGGCGCATCACCGCTTCCCCCGCAGCGCGGGGGTGGGCACCCGGCGGGTCGGGGTGGCGTTGCGCGCCGGGGGGGCGGACGCTACAGTGCCGAGCGCTAACACCATGTTTGCCGTGTCATCCATTCCAGCCGAGACCTGAAAGCCGTGCCCCGTTCCGGGGGTTGTTCTTCATCCCTAGACCCGGCCGTCCACCCTGGCCCTGCGGCTTCAGGCGGACTGTCCGGCCCCCGTTTTCCCGTGCCAGTCACGTGGGCGCCACCACAGGGGGAAACGGTTCGGGGGGACTGCATAACACAGTCGACCCCGCCTGTCCCTTAACTCCACCGGGGGCTCGCGCACTGCGGCCTTGCTTGGGCCGACATGGTCTCGCAACTTTCTTTCTGAATTCGCCCTTCCCTATCAGCGATTGATGCCGATCCCACGATGAAAAAGCTCCTCCTGATCCTGATCGCCCTGGTTGTCCTCGGCGGTGCCGGCGCCGCCCTGGTCGTGGCCGCCACCACCTCCCCGGCGCCGTCCGCGCCCACCGAACGGGTGATCTCCAATGACCGCTTCCCGCAGTAAGGCGTTTTGGGGCCTGGCGCTGATCACCGGCCTGATGACGGCGCCGGTGGCGTTCGCGCAAACCTCCAGCGGGCCGACGCCGCTTTGGCCGCAGGGACCGGCAACCTCCCCCACGGTCGCGCCCCCGGCGGGGACCGCACCGGCCGGAACCGACACGGCTGCGCCCGGTCCCACACCCCTGGGGGCCTACACGCCGCCCCCGCCACGCGCCTCCTCCTTCGAGGTCAAGACCTTGGCGGCGGTCACGCCGGACGGGGGCGGCTTGCTGGACGCGGGCCAGGGCGGCCTGGGCCAGGCGCTGTGGGCGGACAGTCCGCGCGGCCTGCTCGACCGAGCGCTGGCCTCGCTGCCGCAGTCCAGTCCCTCGCCGGCCGTGCGCACCCTGCTGGGTCGGGTGCTGATGTCCTCCGGTACCGCGCCTCAGGCGGGTAAGGACGCGCGCAATTTCCTGGGCCTCCGGCTGGAACGCCTTGCCTTGCTGGGCGATGGCAAGCACGCCGACGCCATGGCCGCGCTGCCCACGGCGCTGGACGACGCCGGCGGGGCGGAGGCCTGGGCCCGCCTGTCGCTGCTGACCGGCGACGGGGCGGCCTGCGACCAGATGGCCGACCTGCAGAAGCGCTTCAACGATGGCGAGATCCAGATGCTGGGCGTCGTCTGCCAGGTGCGCGGCGGGTCCACCGACAACATCATGTTCTCGCTGGACATCATGCGGGAACAGGGTGTGAAGGACGACGGCTTCTCCCGCCTCGCCGAAGTGGCGGCCGGTGGACAGAAGGGCGCCCTCAAGGGCTTCACCGCCGTGTCGGCCGAGGCGGTGGCGCTGGCCCGCGCCATGAACCGGGGCCTGCCGGCGGAGGTGCCGGCGGCGCAGATCCTGGCGCTGAACCCGGCGGCGGCAGCGGCCGTGGCCGACTTGCCCGACACGGCGGCGGCGCTGAAGCTGGCTGCGGGCGACCGCGCCGCCAGCTATGGCACCCTGCCATCGGCGGCGCTGGCTCCCCTCTACAAGGCGGCCAAGGTCAGCCCGAACGATCTGAAGAATGCCGTGGGCGTGGCGGACAAGCGCCAGGGCGCCGACCAGCGCGCCATCCTCTACCAGGCCCTGACGGGGGAGACGATCCCGTCGCTGAAGGGCGCCATCCTGGCCAAGGCGGTGGACGTCAGCGATCCGGCCCTGCTGGCCGGCGCCTGGGGCGATCTGCTGGCCCAGGAACTGGAAGGGCTGGCCCCTGGGCCGGCGCTGAAGGATTTGGCCCCGGCTGCCACCCGCCTGTTGCTGTTGCAGAACCGGCGCGACCTGGCCCAGCCGTGGTTCGAGCTGGCCCGCCAGTCGGCGCAGGACGCTAAAGAGGGCAAGGCCTTGCAGGCCTACCTGCGCCTGGTGCCCTTGGCCGTGCTGGGCGGCCTGCTGCCCAGCGACGGCGCCAACTGGGCCCAGTGGCTGGACGCGGTGAAGGCGGATGCCGACGCCCCGTCCCGCCTGCGTGCCGCTTCCATCCTGGCCCTGCTGACCGCGGCGGGGGAAAAGGTGGATCCGCTGCTGCTGGCCCGCACGGCGCCGGTGGTCGAGGCGCCCGGGGTGATTCCTGACGCCGCGTCCTGGCTGCGCCTGGACCAGTCGATCGCCGTGCCCCGGCGGGGTGAGGTGGCGGTGCTGGCCCTGGCGGAACTGGCGGACGCGGGTCCCGCCGCCACCGCGCCGACAGTCACGGCCCATGCCCTGTCGGCCCTGACCGCCGTTGGTCTGAAGGACGACGCCCGGCGCCTGGCGCTGGAGGCGGTGGCCGTCCTGGCCGGGCCCTGACGCCCATGGCGCCGCGCATCCCGAAGGGTGAGGCCGCGACCGGGGGAGCCGCTCCCAAGAAGCGCTCCCCCGGCCGGCCGCGCGGCGCCACCCTGGCCTTGCCGCCGGGGGTGGACGCCTTCCTGGACATGGCCGTGGCGGAACGGGGGGCGGCGGCCAACACCCGCGACGCCTACCGCCGTGACCTGGTGGACGCCGCCCGCTTCATCGCCGGCCAGAAAGGCGGCAAGGGTCCCGCCCTGGACCAGGCGGGCACCGACGACCTGCGCGCCTACCTGGACCATCTGGGCCGCGACGGCACCCAGGCGGCGGTGCGCACCGTGGCCCGCCGCCTGTCGGCCCTGCGCCAGTACTACAAGTTCCTGGTGTCGGAAGGCCGGCGCGACATCGACCCGGCCGCCGTGCTGGATGGCCCGCGCCTGGGCCGCCCCCTGCCCAAGATTTTGTCCGAGGACGATGTCGGCCGCATGCTGGACACGGCGGCGGCCCAGGGCGGGGCGGAGGGGCTGCGCCTGGCGGCCCTGCTGGAACTGCTCTACGCCACGGGTCTGCGCGTTTCCGAACTGGTGGGCCTGCCCCTGTCGGCCTTCAGCCGCGACGGCCGGGTGCTGGTGGTCAAGGGCAAGGGCGGGAAGGAACGCATGGTGCCCCTGTCCCCCCCGGCCCGGGACGCGCTGGCGGCCTATCTGCCCCACCGCACCGCCTTCTTCTCCCCCGGACGGGAGGCCAGGCAGGCCAGCCTGCTGTTCCCCTCACGCAGTTCCGGCGGCACGCTGACCCGCCAGCGCTTCGGCCAGCTGCTGAAGGATTTGGCGCTGGCCGCTGGCCTGGATCCGGCCAAGGTCAGCCCCCACGTGCTGCGCCACGCCTTCGCCACCCACCTGCTGGACCACGGCGCCGATTTGCGCTCCGTCCAGAAGATGCTGGGCCATGCCGACATCGGCACCACCCAGATCTACACCCATGTGGTGGGTGAACGCCTGCGCCGCACGGTGGAGGACCACCACCCGTTGGCGAAAGAAAACCCGGGGGCCAAGGGAAGCCCTGGGGTTCGTGGCCCGCGCAAGGGGTAGCTGCAAGATGCGGGTTTCGATAGCGCTGGCCCCTGGCCCGCGCTCATGGTAATCAGCCGCCTTCGACCTTTGTGCGGCCCGCCCCTCGGTGCAGCACCCCTTACAAGCAGTTGTAAGCCGAACCCATGCATTTCCTTGAATTTGAAAAGCCGATCGCCGAACTCGAAGGCAAGATCGATGAACTCCGCCACCTGTCCGATGGCGGCGGTCTCAACATCGCCGACGAGGTCCGCAAGCTTGAGGACAAGGTCGACAAGCTGCTGCGCTCGACCTACGCCAAGCTGACGCCGGCCCAGAAGGTCCAGGTAGCGCGCCACCCCAACCGGCCGCACTGCCTGGATTACATCAACGCCCTGATCACCGATTTCACGCCGCTGGCGGGGGACCGGGTGTTCGGCGAGGATCGCGCCATCGTCGGCGGCCTGGGCCGTTTTCGCGGTCGGTCGGTCGTGGTCATCGGCCAGGAAAAGGGTCACGACACCGACACGCGCATCCGCCACAACTTCGGTTCGGCCAAGCCGGAAGGCTACCGCAAGTCGCAGCGCCTGCTGGAGCTGGCCAGCCGCTTCAACCTGCCGGTCATCACCCTGGTGGACACGGCCGGCGCCTATCCCGGCGTGGGTGCGGAAGAGCGCGGCCAGGCGGAAGCCATCGCCAAGTCCATCGAGACCTGCCTGCGCGCCCGCGTTCCCATCGTCTCCGCCATCATCGGTGAAGGCGGCTCGGGCGGTGCCATCGCCATCGCCACGGCCGACCGGGTGCTGATGCTGGAGCACTCGATCTACTCTGTCATCTCGCCGGAAGGCTGCTCGGGCATTCTGTGGCGCAGCAACACCAACGCCGCCGACGCGGCCGCGGCCCTGCGCCTGACCGCCCAGGACCTGAAGGAACTGGGCGTCATCGACCGCATCGTCATGGAGCCCATCGGCGGCGCGCACCGCCGGCGCGAGGAGACCATCCTGGCGCTGGGCAACGCCATCGACGACAGCCTGGACTCCATGCGCGGCCAGGACGGCGGCACCCTGATCGCCCGCCGCCGCGAGAAGTACCTGAGCATGGGCCAGAAGGGCCTGGGGTAAGACCGCCAGAAGGGCCTGGGTTCAGGCTCACATGAACAGGAAGGGCGCTTCCCGGGATGGAGGCGCCCTTTTTCTATGCGCGGTGTCCGCCGCCGATCAGCGGGCAAAAACCCAAGGCTTATCCCCGGCGCTGTCGCCGGGGACAGGGGCGCGGGCCCGGGGCCCGCGGATCAAAAGAGGTTAGGGAAGAGGAATCCTAACTAGCTGCGCAGCACCAGGCGGGAGCAGCCGCCGCCGGCCGGCTGCACGTCGCTGGCCAGACCCGCCAGGGTCAGCATGGCCTGCACGTCCAGGATGGTGTCCGTGGACCGGGTCAGGGTCAGGCTGACGTTGCGGCACCCCATCTTCCGGAAGCGCGTGACCGCGTCCAGGATTTGGCGGGCGGGGGCGGCGGAGGAACGGGACTGGGGCGGCGGAATGTCAAAGGTGCTGGGGGTGGCTGCCATCACGGCGGCGGCCATGCCGGGTTCCGGATTGGGGGCTCCGGTCGCCTCATGCGGATGCATGCGAGGTCCCTGGTTGGGGTTCGCCCGGGAACGACCCCGGACAACCAGGATATTGCGACCAATTGAGGCTTTTCCGCGACCGTAAAGTTGGGCCTGCGGCCGATTTTTCCCATCGGGATGGGGGAGGGGGCCCCGTCAGGCCGTCGCTACCCCAAAAGGATGAGGCCGCCGGTATTTCATCGGCGGCCCCCCTCACGGGACGAACTGTCTTACAGCAGCTCGGCGATCTGCACGGCGTTGAGTGCTGCACCCTTCAGCAGTTGGTCGCCGGCGACGAACAGCTGGATGGAGCGGCCGCTGGGGTCGCTGATGTCCTGGCGGATGCGGCCCACCAGGATGTCGCCCTGACCCGACGCGTCCACCGGCATGGGGAAGTAGTTCTTCTCCACGTCATCGACGATGCGCACGCCCGGGGCGGTGGCCAGGATGTCCTTTACCTCGGCCGGGGTGATGGGCCGCTCGAACTCCACGGTCAGCGCCTCGGAATGGGCGCGCAGCACGGGCACGCGCACGCAGGTGGCGGAGATGCGGATGTCGGCATCGCCGAAAATCTTCCACGTCTCCTTCACCATCTTCATCTCCTCCTCATTATAGCCGTTGGCCGGGTCGACCTTGGCGTTGTGGCTGAAGAGGTTGAAGGCGTAGGGGTGGGGCAGCACGGTGGGGGTGAAGGGCTTGCCCTCCAGATAGGCGCGCGTGCCCTCGCGCAGCTCTTCCATGGCGGCGGCACCGGCACCCGACGCCGCCTGGTAGGTGGCGGCGATGAAGCGGGTGATGCGGTTCTTCACGTGCAGCGGCCACAGCGGAACCAGCGCGATGATGGTGGAGCAGTTGGGGTTGGCGATGATGCCCTGGTGCTGCTTCACCGCCTCCGGGTTCACCTCCGGCACCACCAGGGGGACGTTGGGATCCTGGCGGAAGGCGCTGGAATTGTCGACGACGACGGCACCGGCCTTCACCGCGATGGGGCCGTAGACCTTGGAGATGGAACCGCCGGCGGAGAACAGGGCGATGTTGACACCGTCGAAGCTGTTCTCATCCAGGGCCTGGATGGTGATCTCTTTGCCCTTGAAGGTCATGGTCTTGCCGGCCGACCGGGCCGACGCCAGCAGGCGCAGCTCGGACAGGGGGAAATCACGCTGCTCCAGGCACTCCAGCAGCTCGACGCCAACGGCACCGGTGGCACCGACGATGGCAACGACGGGCAAGGCCATGACCTAAATCCTCAAAGACGAAGGGTGAAACATATGGAACGAGAGGCGCCATCCTCTTGTTCGTTTCGTACCCGCGTCAAGCGGACGACTCGCAGGGCTGCCTTGTGGCCAAGGCCGCGCCGCGCAAGTTTTGGTTACGCGATGTCCCAAGCGCGCGGCAGTTCTGAAATAGACCGCGACCGCGGTCGCCGGAGTGTTTTGGGTAGCGAAGCGGACTGAAACGCGAGGATAGCCAGGGCTGCGGATGCAGCCGCCCGGCGCTTGAGGGACGCGTTAACGCAGCGCCAGCACCGTAACCGCGATCGTCAGCGCGAGGATGGCGGCCCATTGCCAGCCGCCCCGCCCACGCCCCAAGCGGGTGGCCAGGTCGTCGATGCTGCGCGGGTCTATGGGCACGCCGCCGTTGTCGAGATGCTCCGCCAGGCGATCGGCATGACGCAGCAGCAGGGGTAGCTTGTGGGCGGTGGCGCTGAGATTGCGCACGGCCTCGGCCAGGCGCGCTTCCGGCCCCCGGTTCTCCCGCATCCACTCCTCGATCAGGGGGCGGGCCACTTCCCACATGTTCAGCTTGGGGTTCAGGGCGCGGCCCACCCCTTCCGCCGTCAACATGCTTTTCTGCAGCAGCAGCAGCTGGGGCTGGGTCTCCATCTCGAACTGCTCGGTCACGGCGAACAGCTGGGCCAGCAGCCGGCCGACGGAGATGTCGTGCAGCGGCTTGTTGTGCACCTGCTCGCCGATGGCGCGGGCGGCCTGCATGAACAGTTCGCGCGATTGGTGGGCGGGGACGTAGCCGGCATCGAAATGCACGTCGGCCACCAGGCGGTAGTCGCGGTTCAGGAAGCCCAGCAGCATGTCGGCCAGGTACAGCCGCGTCTGCCGGTCCAGCCGGCCCATGATGCCGAAATCCACCGGCGCCAGGTGGCCGGACATGTTGACGAACATGTTCCCGGGGTGCAGGTCGGCGTGGAAGAAGCCGTCGCGGAACACCTGGTTGAAAAAGGAATTGGCCGCCTGGCGCAGCACATCGTCGGGGTCGAAGCCGGCGGCGCGGATGGCATCCACCTGGTCCACGGGGATGCCGTGGATGCGGTCAATGGTCAGCACCCGCTGGCTGGTGCGGTCCCAATCCACCCTGGGGATGTTGAAGGTGACGTCGCCCTTGAAATTGTCGGCCAGTTCCGAGGCGGCGCTGGCCTCCATGCGCAGGTCCATCTCCATGCGCACGGTCTCGGCGAATGTTTCCACCACCTCCACCGGCTTCAGCCGCTTCAGGCGGGGCAGGACGCGCACGGCCAGGCCGGCCAGCCAGAACATGAGGTCGATGTCGCGGCGGAAGGCCAGCTCCACGCCGGGGCGCAGTACCTTCACCGCCACCTCCTTGCCCTCCGCCGTCACGGCGAAGTGCACCTGGGCGATGCTGGCGGCGGCCACCGACTCGGGCTCGAAGCTCTGGAAGATCTCGCCCAGCGGGCGGCCCAACTGCTCCTCGATGATGGCCACGGCCTGGGGCGTGGGGAAAGGGGGCAGCCGGTCGCGCAGCAGGGCCAGGTCTTCGGCCACGGCGTCGCCCACCAGGTCGGACCGGGTGGACAGGGCCTGGCCCAGCTTGATGAAGCTGGGGCCCAGCTCCTGGATGGCGGCGGCCAAGCGCTGGCCCTTGCGGCCGGGCGCCCGGTTGTTGTTCATCAGGCGCAGCACCAGGGCCACGCCTGGCGCCACGTCGCGGAATTCCTCCGGGAACAGGGCGCCATGCCGGCCCAGCGTACGCCCGATGATGTACAGGCGGCGCAGGTTGCGCAGGATGCGGAGCATGGTCAGACGCGCCAGGCGGAATGGATGGCGGCCACGCCACCCGTCAGGGGCCGGGCCTTGGCCTGGCTGAACCCCACGGCCTCCAGCCGGCGGCATAGCGCTTCCCGCTCGGGGAAGCGGCGGATGCTTTCCACCAGGTACTGATAGCTGTCGCGGTCGCCCGCCACCACCTGGCCGATGCGGGGCAGCACTTCAAAGGAATAGCGGTCGTACAGCTCACGCAGGATGGGCAGGTTCACCTGGCTGAATTCCAGGCAGTAGAAGCGCCCACCGGGCTTCAGCACCCGATACGCCTCGGCCAGGGCCTTGTCGATATGGGTGACGTTGCGCAGGCCGAAGGCGATGGTGTAGGCGTCGACCGAGCGATTGGGCAGGGGCAACGACTCGGCATTGCCCACAGTCCACTGTAACCCTCCAGTGGGCAGGCCGCCGCGCGTTTCCGGCGTCTTGTCCCAGCCTGGCATGGACCCTTTGTCGATGCCGCGGTCGCGGCCCACACGCACCATGGCTTCCGTCAGGTCACAGACCATGATCCGGGCGGCGGGCGCCTTGGCCGCCATGCGGAAGGCGATGTCGCCCGTGCCGCCGGCCACGTCCAGGATGGTCTCGCCCGCGCGGGGGTTCACCAGGCTGACGAAATCCGCCTTCCACAGCCGGTGGATGCCCACCGACATCAGGTCGTTCATGATGTCGTAGCGGCTGGCGACGCTGGAGAATACGCCCTGCACCAGCGGTGCCTTCTCCGCCGGGTTGATGGCACGGAAACCGAAGGATCGCGCCTCCCGCTCCTGCGCCGTCAGGGCGTCGGTGGCGGTGGTGTCGGCGGTGAAGGGCGGGGGCGTGGGATGGTCGACCATGGCGGCACCATAGCGTCGGGACGGGCGCTTGGGTAGCGGGCTTGGTGGGCAGGCCTGCCCCTAAAAAACGATAGGGAAAACGGGGCAGGATAGGCGGCTTATCCGTTCGGTGGCCGATCGGAAGACAGAAGTCAAGCCGCCACCCCCCTTCGGGCGAAATAGCGGGCGGGTGGCTCGCCGAAGGCCCGGCGGAACATGGCAATGAAGTTGCTGGGCGTGGCATAGCCCAGGGCGTCCGCCACCTCCGCCACCGGCTCCCCCTTCGCCAGGCGTTCCAGGGCCTGGGTCAGGCGGGCCTGCTGGCGCCACTGGGTCACGCTCAGGCCGGTTTCCGCCGCGAACAGGCGGCGGGCGGTGCGTTCCGACAGGCCGGCGTCGCGCGCCAGCACGTCCAGCGTCCGGTCGTCGTCCGGCGCCTCCAGCAGGCGCAGGGCCAGGCGCAACAGGCGGGGGTCGGTGGGCATGGGCAGGTGCAGCGGTTCGTTCGGGGCCAGGCGGACCTCATCCAGCAGCACGGCCAGCAGCCGCTCCTGCTCCGGCGTCAGCGCCGCCTCCAGCGGCCATTCCGCCACCCGCCGCACCAGCGACCGCAACAGGTCGCTGATGCCCATGACGCAGGGACGGTCGGGCAGGCCGGCGCTGGCCTCCGGCGTCAGCATCATGCCCCAGCCATCCAGCACGCCGCTGATGGTCACCTTGTGCATCATGCCGGGCGGTATCCACCCGGCCCGCAGCGGTGGCAGCATCCATGACCCATGGGCGGTGCGGATATGGATCAGGCCGTTGGCGATGCAGAACAGCTGTCCCCGCCGATGGGCGTGCCAGTCGATCTCCCGCGTGCCCATGCGGGTCCGGTCCTCCGCCGAATGGCTGCCCCAGAAGGTCAGGACGGGTGGGCCGTCCGCCCGCTCGCATATCTCCAGGAAGGCTTCCTTGCTCATGCGGGGGGTGTCACTGGCGAGACGCATGGGCTTTCCTCGGGTGGCTGGCGGCTGGCGAACGGTTTGGCCGTTTCGCATTATTTTTCGTCCGACTGTCGTTATCAAGCTTGCCGTGTTCCGCGTTATCGAATCGCCAGTGGAAAGTTTCAGCCCAGGGTTTGCCGGCGATGGCGGCAGAGATGATGGCAGAGATGATGGACAAGATGGACGAAACGCGGGTGGCGATCATCGGGGCGGGCCTGGGCGGCCTGTGCCTGGCGCAGGCGCTGACGCGCGCCGGTATCGAGTGCATGGTGTACGAGCGGGATGTGGCCCTGGACAGCCGGTCCCAGGGCTATCGCCTGCGCATCGACGCGGACGGCGCCGATGCCCTGGCCCGGTGCCTGCCCCCACCGCTGTACGGGCTATTCCGGCGCGCCTGCGCCGTGCCCGCCCCGCGCAGCCGCTTCCTGGACGGCCAGCTGGCGCCGGTGACCGGCCGGGCGCCGGCGGTGTGGAGCGCGGCCGCCGATGCGCAAAGCCGGGATGGCGCGATCCGCCGCGAGGCGGCGGGGGACCTCTGTGTCCATCGCCAGACGTTGCGGGAAATCCTGCTCTCGGGCATCGGGGACCGGGTGCGCTTCGGCACCGCCTTTCAAGGTTTGGCCGTGGGCGCCGACGGCCGCGCTCACGTCGCCTTCGCTGACGGCACCACCGTGCGCGCCGGCCTGGTGGTGGCCGCCGACGGTGTCAACTCTGCCGTGCGCCGGCAGCTGATCCCCCAGGCGGAGCCGCTGGACGTGGGGGCCGTCTGTCTCTACGGCCGCACCACTCTGTCGCCCCAGGTGCGGGCGGTGGTGGGCGACGACCTCTGTGCCGGCACCAGCGTGGTCTTCGCCGACGGCTACGCCGGTATCATCGAGCCCATGCTGTTCGCCCCCGTGGCCTGTGACTCGGATGGCGTTCCGACCGGGCTCACTCCCGTGGCCGACTATCTCTACTGGGCCTTGATTGGTCCGCGCACGCGGCTGATGGGGGGCCTGCCGGAGGCAGCGCCGGCGGCGGTGGCACGGCATCTGGCGCGCGACTGGCATCCCAGCCTGCGCGGCCTGTTCCGGCACGCCGATCCCGATGGCCTGGCATTGCTGCCGGTGCGCAGCGCACGCCTTGCCCGGACTTGGCCCCACTGGACGCCAGCGGCTGTGACCTTCCTCGGCGATTCCATTCACGCCATGAGCCCGGCCGGCGGTCTGGGTGCCAACACCGCCCTGCGGGACGCCGTCGTGCTGGCGGACAGCCTGTCCACCACCTCGTCCCCAACCGCAGCGGCGCGAGAGTACGAGGTTGAGATGCGCGTGCGGGCGGCGCGCGCCATCCACCTTTCAGAGGTGGGCGCCGCGGCTTTATTCGCGGATGTGTTTTGAAGGAGATTGAGGATGAGCCTGTTCGAGATACACGATCTCAGCCGCTTTCCCGTGGTGACGACCCGCCCCGGTACCACCCGGCCTGGCTACGCGCCGCAGTGGGAACGGGAGATGGATGCCCTGCTGGAACGGGGCCTGCCCTTCGTCATCATCATGCGCGATCCGCCGGAGGGGGAGGCGCATGAGGACCGGCGCCAGCGCGGCCTATGGCTGAAGCGCAACCGCGACGCCCTGGCGGCGTTATGCCGCGCGGTGATCACGGTGGAGCCGAACGCGGTGCGTCGTGCCGCCTTCAAGGCCCAGGCCGCCATCGCGGTCAAGGCCTTCGGCGTGGCGATGGAGGTGGCCGCCACAGCGGATGAGGCCGCGAACCTGGCGACGGCCGCCCTCGCCGCCTGAAAGCGGGGGCCAACCGGCGGCACGAGGTTTCCCTTCGTGCCGCCAACATGGAACTATCAAGCCGACTTCATGTCCAGGGCGTAGCCGGCCGAGCGCACGGTGCGGATCATGTCCAACTCGGTGTCCTCGTTCAGGGCCTTGCGCAGGCGGCGGATGTGCACGTCGACGGTGCGGGGTTCGACATAGACGTCGTGGCCCCAGACGATGTCCAGCAACTGCTCCCGCGAGAACACGCGGCCCGGGTGCTGCATGAAGTGGCGCAGCAGGCGGAACTCGGTCGGGCCCAGGTGGATGTCGCGGCTGTTGCGGCGCACGCGGTGGGCCGCCAGGTCCATGCTGATGTCGCCGTAGCGCAGCAATTCCTCGGCCAACGAGGGCACGGCCCGGCGCAGCACGGCGCGGATGCGGGCCACCAGCTCGGTCGGGCTGAAGGGCTTGGAGATGTAGTCGTCGGCGCCGGAGTTCAGGCCGCGCACCTTGTCCGCCTCCTCACCCCGGGCGGTCAGCATGATGATGGGGATTTCGCGGGTCTTGGGGTTGCGGCGCATCTGGCGGCAGACCTCCAGCCCGCTCATCAGCGGCAGCATCCAGTCCAGCAGCACCAGGTGCGGCGCCTGCTCGTCGGCCAGCAGCAGCGCTTCCTCGCCGTCGCCGGCGGTCAGCACCCGGAAGCCTTCCTTCTCCAGGTTGTAGCTCAGCAGCGTGACGAGGTCGGCCTCGTCCTCGACGATCAGAACCAAGGGCTTCAACGAGGCGTTCATGGGGTGTCCCTAAAACTGGCTGTCCGGGGTCGGGTAAGCGGTGGCGACTCTAATCGTTTGCGGGCCCGGACGTGGAAGGCGCCCGGGAAAGGATTCACAGATCGTCCACGGCGTCGGCGCCGTGCAGGCCGCTGCCGTGCAGATCGACATCGGCCGTGGGGCCGACGAGGAAGCTGGACTGGTCATGCTTGGGCCGGTCGGAGGTCAGCGTCTGGCCCAGAACCAGGAAGTGGATGGTCTCCGCGATGTTGGTCGCGTGGTCGCCCGCCCGCTCAAGATTCTTGGCGATGAACAGCAGGTGGGTGCAAGGGGTGATGTTGCGCGGGTCTTCCATCATATAGGTCAGGACCTCGCGGAACAGGCTGGTGTACAGGTCGTCCAGCTCTTCATCCCGGTTCCAGGCGTCGATGGCCTTGCCCACGTCGCGATCGATATAGGCGTCCAGCACGTCCTTCAGCATGCTTTCCACCAGCTTGCCCATGCGCGGGATGGCGCTGACGGGCCGCACGGAGGGCAGTTTGGCCAGCGCCATGCTGCGCTTGGCGATGTTGGCGGCATAGTCGCCGGTGCGTTCCAGGTCGGCGGAAATCTTCAGGGCGGCCAGGATTTCGCGCAGGTCGCTGCCCACGGGCTGGCGCAGGGCCAGCATGCGCACGGCCTCCTGCTCGATGCCGCGTTCATAATCGTCCAGCTGATGGTCGGCCTGCATCACCCGGGCGGCCAAGTCCACGTCGCGGCGCACCACCGCCTGGACGGCGCCGTCCACCTGGGCCTCGGCCACGCCACCCATCTGGGTGATCAGGTTGGACAGGCGCTGCAGCTGCTGCTCGAACGACTTAACCGTATGCTCGGCCGGCATTTTCTTACCACCCCACCCCCGGCGGTCCTGGCCGGGGCATGAAAAACGGCGGCCGGCGGGACACATCGCCGGTCGGGCAGGGTGGACCATAGCGATAGGTCGCTATGGAATTGCTACAGATAAGCGACATTTTTATGACGGCGCGCCCGGCCAGGCCATTTCCTGAAAGCCACGCTGCCTCAGTGGCTTATCTCATACGGGGGTAGCGCTGCCACGGGCATGGCCGGCGCCGGCCCACCCTCAAGCGGCGCCCCGGCCGCCTTCCTGTGACAGATTCGGGGCAGATTGGGGTACGGGCTTTTCCGGCTTCTCCGCCGCCTTTTCCACGCCGGGCAGGTGCACGGTGAAGGTGCTGCCCTTGCCCACCTCGCTGTCGATGGTCAGGCGGCCGCGGTGGCGGTTCACGATGTGCTTCACGATGGCCAGGCCCAAGCCGGTGCCGCCCAAGGCGCGGCTGCGGGCGGCGTCCACGCGGTAGAAGCGTTCGGTCAGGCGGGGCAGATGGGTGCGGGCGATACCCTCGCCCTTGTCGGTCACCGACACCTTGATGCCGGCCACCTTTTGCGGCGCCTGACGGGCGCGGATGCCGGTGGCGCCCGGCGCCGGCGGCGCCTCCGCCCGTTCCAGCGACACCACCACGTCGGTCTGCTCGCGCCCGTACTTGATGGCGTTGTCGATCAGGTTCTGGAACACCTGGGTCAGCTGGTCCTCATCCCCCTGCACGCGTGGCAGATCCTCGCCCCCCTGGACGCGGATGGTGATCTTGCGCGCCGCCGCCTTCAGCTCCAGCATGGCGACCACGCTTTGCACCAGCTGGGCGACATTGGTTTCGCCGGTCGGGTGGGTGTGCTCATCCAGCTCGATGCGCGACAGGGACAGAAGGTCCATCACCAGGCGCGACATGCGGCCGGCCTGCTCCTGCATGATGGCCAGGAAGCGGTCGCGCGCGTCGGCATCGTCGCGGGCGGGCCCGCGCAGCGTCTCGATGAAGCCAACCAGGGTGGACAGCGGCGTGCGCAGCTCATGGCTGGCGTTGGCCACGAAGTCGGCCCGCATCTGTTCCGACCGCTTGATGGCGGTGATGTCATGCAGGGTGACGATGGCGGTGATCTCATGCTGTGGCGCGCCGTCCTCCGCCGCCGGGCGGAAGGGCGTCACCCGCACCTCCAGCACGCGCTCCACCGGCAGGGGCAGGGTGAATTCAACCCGCCGGCTGTCGCCGCCGGCCAGCACGGCGTCCACCGCGGCCAGGACATCGGGGTTGCGCACGCTGACCGCCAGGTCGCGGTTCAGCATGCGGTCGCCGAACAGGGCGCGGGCGGCGCTGTTGGCGCGGCCCACCTTGCGCTTGTCGTCCACCAGCATCAGCGGGTCGTGCAGCGCCTCCACCACCGCCTCGTCGGCGGCCAGGCGATGCTCGATCTCCTCCCGGTGGCGCAGCCAGTTCTGGTGCAGCTGGGCGATGTCCTCCAGCAGGGCGGCGCCGGTCAGGGTGCGCGCCTGGGGCGGGGGCAGGGGGGTGCGGCGGTCCCGCACCTGGTCCAGGTAGGCGGCAATCAGCCGGCTGTCGCGCAGCACCAGGTGGCGCGCGACGGCGGTGACGGCAGCCACCAGGGCGAAGGCCGCCAGCGCCAGCAGGATGTTGAGCCGCCCGGCGATCACCAATGCGCCCAGCAGCGCCGCCGTTGGCGCGAGCATCAGCACGGCGATGGCGACAAAACGATCGGGGCGCGTTTCCAAACGACTCATCTCCCAAACCCACCCATGCTGATTCCCATGACCCGGCCAAAACAGGCCAGGTCAAAAGTGCGCCTTCCCGTTCATTGCACCGAACATAGCGCAGGAATGGCGCGGGGAACCCACGTCATGGAAGTTTAATCCCGGGACCAGCCGTGGAGCTATCCCGCTTCATAAGAAAAGGCCACGGCCATCGGGAACTCCCCCGCCGGCCATGGCCCTTTTTTACTTAAGCCCCGCCGCCGGCCGTGGCCAGCGGCGCATGTATACTGGATACGCTTTTCCGTTCCGTCAGCCGCAATCAGCCTGCGGTTTGCAGGCTGTCGTGGGCCGCCATGACGGCGGCGGTCAGCAACTCGTTGGACGTGGCGCCCATCTGCACAATCTGCGCCGGCTTCTCCAGGTTGATCAGCAGGGGGCCGATCAGCGTGCCGCCGCCCATCTTCTGCAGCAGCTTGGCGCCGATGTTGGCGGTGTGCAGCGCCGGCATGATCAGCACGTTGGCCGGGCCGGACAGGCGACTGAACGGGTACAGGCGCTTCATCAGGTCGTGGTCCAGGGCCACGTCCACCGACATCTCGCCCTCATACTCGAAGTCGGCGCCCCGCTGGTCCATCAGGGCCACGGCGTCGCGCACATGCTGCGCCCGCTCCCGCATCGGCTGGCCGAAGTTGGAGAAGGACAGGAAGGCCACGCGGGGCTCATGCCCCATCTGGCGGGCCATGCGGGCCGCCCCCTCCGCGATGCAGACCAGCTGCTGGGCGGTCGGGCGCTCATGCACCGTGGTGTCGGCGATGAACACCGTCTGCTTGCGCAGCGCCAGCACCGACAGGCCGAAGGCTGGCGCGCCCTCGCGCGGGTCGATGACGTGGCCGATCTCCTCATACGAGGTGAAGAAGTCGCGGGTCAGGCCGGTGACCACGGCGTCGGCGTCACCCAGCGCCACCATGCAGGCGGCGAAGACGTTGCGGTGCTGGTTCACCAGGCGCTGGCAGTCCCGGTGCAGCATGCCCTTGCGCTGCAGGCGCGCGTACAGGAAGTCGGTGTAGCGCTGGTTTTCGGTGGATTGGTACAGGCGGGCGTTGCGCACCTCCAGCGGGGCGCTGCCCTGGGGCAGGCCTAGGGCGGCCATCTGTTCCGCCACCACCTTCTCGCGGCCGATCAGGATGGGCGTGCCGTAGCCGGCGGAGCGGAAGGCCAGGGCGGCGCGGATCGTCCGCTCTTCCTCACCCTCGGCGAACACGACGCGGCGGGGGGTGGCCTTCACCTTGTCGAAGATCTGCTGCAGGCTGTCGGCCGTAGGGTCCAGGCGCAGGCGCAGGGCGCGGCCGTAGGCTTCCATGTCCGTGATGGGGCGCTTGGCGACGCCGGTGTCCATGGCCGCCTGGGCCACGGCCGCCGGCACCTTCACGATCAGGCGCGGGTCGAAGGGCACGGGGATGATGTATTCCGGGCCATAGCGCAGGCGCCGGCCGGAATAGGCGGCGTCCACCTCATCCGGCACGTCCTCGCGCGCCAGCTCGGCCAGCGCGTTGACGGCGGCGATCTTCATGGCGTCGTTGATGGTGCTGGCCCGCACGTCCAGGGCGCCGCGGAAGATGTAGGGGAAGCCCAGGACGTTGTTCACCTGGTTGGGATAGTCGGACCGCCCGGTGGCGACGATGGCGTCGTCACGCACCGACTTCACCTCTTCCGGCGTGATTTCCGGATCGGGGTTGGCCATGGCGAAGATGATGGGCTTGGGCGCCATGGTGGCCACCATCTCGGCCGTCAGGGCCCCCTTGACCGACAGGCCCAGGAACACGTCTGCGCCCTTGACCGCCTCGGCCAGGGTGCGGGCGTCGGTGGTGATGGCGTGGGCCGACTTCCACTGGTTCATGCCGTTGGTGCGGCCCTGGTAGACGACGCCCTTGGTGTCGCACAGGGTCACGTTCTCATGCGGCACGCCCATGGACTTGATCAGTTCCACGCAGGCGATAGCGGCCGCACCGGCGCCGTTCACCACCAGGCGGGCGTCGGTCATGCTGCGGCCGGTCAGGTGCAGGGCGTTGATCAGGCCGGCGGCGGCGATGATGGCGGTGCCGTGCTGGTCGTCGTGGAAGACGGGGATGTCCATCAGTTCGCGCAGGCGCTGCTCGATGATGAAGCAGTCGGGCGCCTTGATGTCTTCCAGGTTGATGCCGCCGAAGCTGGGCCCCAGGTAGCGCACGGAATTGATGAATTCATCCACGTCGCGGGTGTCGACCTCCAGGTCGATGCCGTCGACGTCGGCAAAGCGTTTGAACAGGACGGCCTTGCCTTCCATGACCGGCTTGGAGGCCAGCGCTCCCAGGTCACCCAGGCCCAGCACGGCGGTGCCGTTGGAAATGACGGCCACCAGGTTGCCCTTGGCGGTGTAGTCGTAGGCCGTGGCCGGGTCCTCATGGATGCGCAAGCACGGCACCGCCACACCCGGCGAATAGGCCAGCGCCAGGTCGCGCTGGGTCGTCAGGGGCTTGGTCGGCGTGATCTCCAGCTTGCCCGGACGGCCGCTGGCATGCAGTTGCAGGGCCTCGGCGTCGGTGACGCGCTTCTCGGTATCAGCCATACGTTCTCTCTCCACCGCGTTTACGGGCTGGTCTTCGCCGGCCCTTTGATTGCCGGGCCGGTCGGTGCCGGCCCTTGTGATTATTGCGCGCGATGGTAGCTGAGCGATCCGGGCGGGGTCACGGGCAAATCCGCCCCCGACCTCTGTTCCGCGGGCGGGGCTGCAATCGCGGGAGGTCGGGGGCGGCGCCGGGATGCGTGCGGGGGCGCGCATCCGCATGGTCCCGCCCAATCGGGGCTGGCGGGGCCGGGCGTCGCGGGGGTGGCGGTTTGGGGCAGGACCGCCCCCGTGACATACCTTTTACGGCCGCCAACCTTGGATCCAGTCTGCGGCCCGCCTAGATTTTATTCGGCACCCTCGCCGACAGGGCATTGTCCATGGCCCGTATAAGGGGTCATGTATGCTCTTCGCGACATAGACGTCCCGGGTCACTCTTCAGGGGAACTGATGGACGAATCTGTCCAGCCGCAGCCGCGCGTGGGCACGGCTGCGGCTTCCACCGCCGCCCCGTATGCGGGCAACCCGGCCGGCACCTTGACGGGGCTGGGGCCGGAGCCGGGTGACGACGCCCTGCTGGCCCGCATCGCCCAGGGGGACCGGCAGGCCTTTGCCCTGCTGGCCGCCCGCCACGCGCCCAAGGCCATGAAACTGGCCCAGCGCGTCCTGGGCAACGCGGCCGACGCCGACGAGGTGGTGCAGGAGGCGATGCTGCGGGTGTGGACGGGGGCCAAGAACTGGATCCCCGACGGCCGCGCCCGCTTCTCCACCTGGCTGCACCGGGTGGTGGTGAATCTGTGTGTGGACCGGCGCCGGCGTCCCGCCTTCGCCGGCTTGGACGGAATACCGGAGCCGCCCGACCCGACGCCATCCGCGGTGAATGTGATGGCGCGGCAACAGACGGCCAAATTGGTGTCGCAGGCCTTGGCGGAGCTGCCGGAACGGCAGCGGTTGGCCGTCACGCTCTGCTATTACGAGGAGCGCAGCGCCGCCGACGCCGCGCAAATCCTGTCCCTGTCTGTTTCGGCGGTTGAGTCGCTGTTGGCCCGGGCCCGGCGCGCGTTGCGGGCGCGCCTGTCCGGTGTGGTTCAGGATACGGGTGAGGTCTAGGGGGTTGGTCATGGCTGACAGGGAATGGTCCACGGTGGACGTGGAGGATATCGCGGCGTTGACGGCCGTGTACGGCGGCAACCCCGCCCGCTGGCCGGCGGACCGCCGGGCCGCGGCGGTGCGCGCGCTGGCCATGGACGGTGCCGCGCATGAGCTGGTGGTGAACGAGGCGCGGCTGGACGCCCTCCTGTCCATGGTGGCGGAGCCGGAGATTTCCGCCGCCCGGGTGGACGGCGTGGTGGCCGGCGCCCTGGCGCGGCTGGACGCGGTGACTGCGCCGGCGGCCAAGGCCGCGCCGGGCAAGCTGGACACCTTCCTGCCCTCGCCCTTCGACCTGATGCGCACGGCCCTGTCGTGGCTCAGCGTGCGGGCGCCGCAGGCCGGGTGGTTGGCTGGCGCCACGGCGGCCGGTATCCTGGTGGGCGTCATGACCATGCCGTCCGCCACGCTGCCCGCCACGGAGACCACGACGGCCCAGGCCGGTGCGACGGTGGAGACGGCGCAGGCCGACGTCACGGACATGCCCAGCCTGCTGTTCACCTCCTACACCGTGGAGACCCACGCCCAATGAGTGTGTTTTCCAGCCGGTGGCGTGGGCCCCTGCTCATCGCGTCGGTCGGTGTGAACCTGTTCCTGGCCGGCACCTTCGTCCCCCATCTTCTACGGCACCATGAGGTGGGGCCGGAGCGCGGGCCGGCGCCGGGCCTGAACTACCGGCCGCGTCCGCTGTCCGACATCCTGCCGCCGGCGGACGCCGAGCTGCTGCAGAAGGCCATGGCGCCCGACCGCGCCGACTTCCAGGCGCTGGAGAAGCAGGCCCGGGAAAGCTGGGCCGAAATCCAACCCTTGCTGGCGGCCGACCCCTTCGACGCCCAGGCCTTCGCCGCCGCCTTGCGCAAGGTGGCGGACAGCCGCCGCGCCTTCGAGGCGTCGCGCCAGTCGGCCCTGGTCGAAGCCCTGTCGCGGATGTCGCCCGAAGGTCGCAGGAAGCTGTCAGAGATGAAGGCCCCCTTCATTCTGGGCGGTATGCACGGCCCCCGTCCGGACGGGCGCGGGCCGGACGGGCGCGGGCCTGATGGGCACGGTCCGGGCGGGCAGGGATGGCCGGACGGCCGCTTCGATCATCCGCCCTTCCCCGATGGCCCACCCCCGCCGCCCGATGAGGGCCCGGACGGGCCCGGCCCAACCGGCAGCCCAGCCGCGAATCCGGCGGTCACGCCGCACAACGATGGCGGTATTCCCCTGACGCCCCGGGCCCCCACCGCGACCCCGGTGACCCCGCACTGACAGGCACGGCCTTTGATCGCAACCGATCAAAGGCCGCCTTCGTCAGGCGACGGCGCTGTCCGTGGCGGGCGGCTGACCGCCCAGCCATTCGACTAGCCAGCGGCCCAGCATGTCCGCCGCCTCTTCCGCGTTTTCCCGCAGACGGGTGGCCAGGGCGCGTTGGATTTCGGGGTGGTCGTCGCGCAGGGCCTGCTGCGCCCGGCGGGCGTCGGCCGACAGTCCCGTCAGGCCCACGTTGGCGGCCACGCCATAGAGGGTGTGGGCGGCCTGGCCCGCGCCCGGCAGGTCGCCACCCGACACCTTCTCCAGGAAGCGTTCCGCCGTCTCCACTAGAGTGCGGGCGGTGATGGCGATGAATTCCGGCATGTCATGAGGTCCGATGGCCTGGGCGACGGTGTCCATCTGGCGCATGTCCAGCTGGGCCACGCCTTCCGTCGCCGTCTCCTCCGGCCATACCCGCGCGCCGCGCGCCATCCACGCCTGGTGCATGGCCTGGACCAGCGCCTCCGGCCGCAGGGGCTTGGTGACGAAGCCGTCCATGCCCGCCGCCAGGCAGCGGCCGCCGTCGGCGGCGTCGGTGTTGGCGGTGGTGGCCACCACCGGCACCTGGGCGCGCGTGGCGTCGGGCAGGGCGCGGATGCGGCGCGCGGCCTCCAGCCCGTCGATGCCCGGCAGTTGCATGTCCATCAGCACCAGATCGAAACGGCCGCGGGCCACCAGCCGGACGGCGGCGGCGCCGTCGGCGGCCACGGTGACCTTATGTCCCCGCGCCCGCAGCAGGGCGTCCAGCACCACCTGATTGGCGGTCACATCCTCCACCACCAGCACCGCCAGCGGCGGCAGGGCGATGGCGGCGGCCTGGGGGGCCATCGCGCCGGCGGCGGTGCGTGCCTCCGGTTCCGCCGTGGGGATGGTGAACCAAAAATGGCTGCCGTCCCCCGGCCGGCTGTGGAAGCCGATCTCCCCGCCCATGGCCTGGATCAGCTGTTTGGCGATGGCCAGGCCCAGGCCGCTGCCGCCGTAGCGGCGGGTGACCTCGGCGCTGGCCTGGCTGAAGGTCTCGAACAGGCGGCCCTGCGCCGCCTCCGGCACGCCGACGCCGGTGTCGGACACGATGATGCCGAACTGAAGCCGGCCATCGGCCAGGCGGTCGGCCGACGCGCTGATGCGCACCCAGCCCCGCTCGGTGAACTTGATGGCGTTGCCCACCAGGTTCAGCAGCACCTGACGCAGGCGCAAGGGGTCGCCCATCAGGCGTTCAGGGAAACCGGGACCCTTGCGGATTTGCAGGTCCAGGCCCTTTTCCGCGGCGCGGCCGGCCATCAGGTTGCGCACGCCGTCCAGCAGCGGGCCGGTGTCGAAGGCCGTCCGCTCGATCTCCAGCTTGCCGGCCTCCACCTTCGACAGGTCCAGCACGTCGTTCAAGATGGCCAGCAGGGATTCGCCGGATTCGTGCACCGTGCGGACATAGTCGCGCTGGCGCATCGACAGGCCCGTTTCCAGCAGCAGCTGGGTCAGGCCCAGGATGCCGGTCATGGGGGTGCGGATTTCATGGCTCAGCGTCGCCAGGAAGCCGGACTTGGCGCCGTTGGCTTGGTCGGCGGCGCGCTTGGCCGCCGTCAGGTCCAGCTGCAGTTCCAGCATGTGGCGCATGCGCAGGCAGGTCTGCCGCCCCATGCGGTAGAGGAACACGGGATAGAGCAGGCTGCTCAGAACCAGGGCCAGGCCCGGCGCGTCCGCATGGCCGCCGGCGTCGGGAGCTGCCAGGGCGGTGCCCGTCAGGACCAGCAGCGCCAGGGCGGGCGGCACCAGTTGCAGCCGCAGCACCAGCGGATGGGGGGCGGTGCCGCTGGTGCGCAGGGCCATGGCCGCCCCCAGCACCAGGATGAGGAAAAAGCGGCCGGCCATATGGTCGCCCGGCCAGGCGAACAGGGGCAGCAGGCTCCACACCACCGAGGGCAGCAGGCGGGCGGTGGTCAGCAGCCGCAGCCAGGGGCGGGAAACGGTCAGGCGGTCGGCCTGGGCCAGGAAACGATGAAGGGCCAGCTGCGACACGCCCACCGTTGCGACCGACAGCAGGGCCCAGGCGGCGACGGCGGGCCAGGGCGCCCAGGTGGCGGCACCGCCGGCCACCACCGCCGTCAGCACCGGCACCAGCCACGCGTCCTCGCGATGGTTCAGGGCCATCAGGATCAGCTGGCCCAGTTCGATCAGCTGCTCACGTGGCACGGATTCGGCGTGGCGGCCCAGGGCCTCCAGGGGGGCGGCACGGCGGCCGCCAGAGGGGGGATGCCCCATCAGCGGGCGGTCCCATCGCCGCAATCCCCGTTTCAAGCGCCGCACGTCCGGTTACCCCGTAGTCCGATCCGGATCGATCCGCCGGCTTTGGCGCCGGCGATTCCATTGCCAATCGGCCCACTGCCAATTGGTCCACTGCCACGTGGGGTGCGGGTGTCGACTTGATCCTTGATCCGGTGGCGGCCAGAACCCATCCCCGCGCGGGACTGTACGACGATGGTGGGAATCGGCCAATCATATTTGCGAATGGGACGCGCAATTATCGGCCAGATAAAATCCCTAAAATTTTAAAATTCAATCCGGTACCACTCTGCCCGCGACCCGAGGGATAAGTGGAATCCGGGTGTCGGATGGATCAATCCACGATTGCTGTCCCCCACTTGTCACGCCGGCGCGGAGAAATGGGATGAAGCTCGGCAGAAGACGCCTTTTTTCTTGCATTACAGGGCTCAAGAGCCCGAAGAATTCGCAGGGGATGGAAAATTGAATCGGCCTGACAGGCCGTGGTAACCATTAGTCCGTCGAGAACTTACGGCCGGTGCAAACCGTTTGCCGTGCCGGGACCCGCGGGGTCATAATCCGGTCTCTTGCAGGGGGCAGGGTGGCATGTTTCGGAAGGTGATGGGCTGGATCGCCGGCAAGGGGGATGATGCGTCCGCCTCGCCGGATGCTCTCCTTCCCACCAACGGGCCCGACGGCAACGGGCCCCAGGGGGAAACGTCCGGACGGGACGCGTCGCATGGACCCGGGGCGCCCGGCCAAGCGGGCACCCGGGCGGAGCCTGCGCGCATGGACATTGCTCGACCCGATGGGGGCCGATCCGACGGGGGCCGCAGCCCCGTCTTCTCCTCCCGCGCCGTGCGCGATGCCGCTGTCGTCACCTCCACCATTGAGACCATCCGCCGCTATGTCGCGGGCGAGGAACAGGCCGAGGGCCTGACCCGCAAGCTCCAGTCGCTGTCGACCGAGCAATTCGGCTTCCTGCAGATCAGCATCGACCCCGCCCTCACCGCCAAGGCCCTCGACCGGGTGGGGGAACCGCGCTCCGCCGCCGCCACGGTGCTGCGCCGCCTGCTGACCGATGTCAGCGATGGCGTCAGGGGGCCGAATGAAACCCCGGCCGCTTCCCCGGCGCCCGCATCGGTCCCCGTCGTCCGGACGGAGGCGGAAATGTCTCCGGCATCGGCGCCCATCGCCCCGCTGGCACCGCCCAGCGCCGCCGTGGGCACCGCCCCCCTGTCGGTCCCCGTCCAGCCGGCTCCGCCCCCCGCGGCTGCGGCTCAGCCCGCACCCGGGCCGCAGCCGTCACGCGCCGGGCCGCTGTTCACCAGCCTGGCCTCCAAGGGCCGCGACGCTTCGGCCGGCCAGGCGGAGATGCGGGCCGTGCCCACGCCCACCCCCCGCGTGCCGGGGGCCATGTCGCTCCGCGCCGCTCCACCCACACCCGTACGCCCGTCGGCCGTCGCCGGCCCCCTACCGGCCCATCCCCTGTCCACGCCCAGCCAGCCGGTGCCGCCCCGCGTCGCTGCCGCTGTCGTCACCGTGCCCGGGGCGATCCGCATGGCCTCCGCCCCTGCCACCGCGGCCCGGGTGACGCTGCATTCATTCACGTCGACGCCGGCCCAGCCCGCGCGGGCGGCACCCGTCCCGCCCGCGCCCCCGTCCCCGCCTCCGGCGCCCCCGGTGGCGGAGACGGCCGAGGCGTCGTCGCTGGTGACGCCGGTGGTGGTGCAGACCCCGCCCCAGGCCTCCTCCGACGCGCCGGTGCCGCCGCCCCAGCCGCCGGTGTCGCGGCGCCCGGCTGCGGCCGTGCCGCGTCTACCACGCGAACAGGCGGACAAGCGCCGCGCCCGTCTGCTAGAAGCCATTGCCGGCGATCTCTAGACGCCAGTCCCTTTTCCCCGATCCTCGTGAGCGATGCCATGACCGACGAGCACCGTGACGCCCCAGGCCCCGATGGCGACGCCGGTCCGGGCACCCATAGCCCGGCCGCCGATGCGCCCGCCGCCGATGCGCCGGCCGGTGATGCACCCATCGTGGACGCCGAGATCGTGACGCCGGCTGTGCAGGAAGGGCGCGCGCGGGAAGGGGAGATCGAAGAGGGCGTCGATCCCTTCGATTACGCCGAATCCATCGTCCGCGATCTGGCGCTGCACGTCGGCAGCCGGTTGCGCGATCTGCGTAACGATCTGACGGCCATGCATTCCGCCGTCGTTTCGCTGCCGGAAACGATGCGCATCAATGCCCTGGGCCAGTCCATCCAGGAACTGCGTGAACGCGTGGCCCACCTGACGGGGGTGGTCAGCCATCATGCCGGCCGTCCGGCGGAAGAGGCGGAGCGCCTGTCCCGGGGCATGGGCGAGCTGAAGCACACCCTGGATGATGTGACCCAGCGCGTGGGCGTCCTGGAAAATTGGCTCAGCCACGCCAAAGCAGTGAACGGCGTGCGCCTGCCCGACCTTCCCCCGGGCCCTCTGCCGGAACAGCTCAGTGGCCTGGTCGACCATCTGCATGAATCGCTGCTGCGCGTGGTCAACGCCGTGCGCACCACCCAGCTGGACGTGCGGGACCTGCGCGACCAGGTGAGGGGCGGCCTCCCCGCCCTGCCGCCGCCCACCGGTGGCGAGGCCAAGACCCCGGACACCGCCAGGGTGGCCGGCGACGCCGGCGCCGTCCAGGCCCTGGCCGGCCGGCTGGATGCGGTGGAGGAAAAGCTGCGCCGGGCGCCCGCATCAGCCCCGGCGGACCGGGCCGACGGCGGTACCGCCGGCCTCGCCTCCCTGGTGTTCGGCGCCTGGCCCAGCCTGATGCGCCCCACGGGGTCGGAGGCGCTGGCCCAGGCCGTGGCCTCGGTCCTGGATAGCGTGAAGCACATCCTGGGCGGCAGCGTGCAACTGCCGCGGACGCCGCAGGACGGCGGGCTGGTGGCCGTGGCCACGGGCCGGCACCGGGGCATGCCATTGGCCATCCTGGTGGGGGTTGAGGACCTGGTGGGCCGCCACTGGGTGCTGGGGGAGGAGGGCGACACCCTCAGCGACAGCGGCTTCCCCCGCGTCTCCACCCTGCGCGGCCTGATGAACGCGGCGGCCCTGGTGGAAAAGAGCCGGCCGGGCACTCTGGCCGTGTCCATCCTCATCTACGGCAACGGCGTCATCAGCCAGGCGCCGACCCGCGAGGCCCTGGCCAGCCTGGCCCAGGCCGCCGGCATCTCCGGGGCCGCCGGCCGCACCCTGCTGGTGGCGGCGGGCGACCTGACGGCGGCCGGCCTGCTACCCGTGTCGGACGTGGGCGGGGCCGTCAGCGACCTGCAGTTCGATTGATCCATTTCCGTTCCTGAGGCCATGAAAAAAGGGGCGCCACCCGGCCGGGTGGCGCCCCTTTTCCTTTTGGCCCCGGCGTTCCGAAGAACCGCCGGGGCCGATATCACGCCTTACGCAGCGGGCCTTACTCGGCGGCCTGCGGCTGGTTCAGCATGTTGCGCAGCACGTACTGCAGGATGCCGCCGTGCTTGAAGTAATCGACCTCGTCCAGGGTGTCGATGCGGCACAGCACCGGCACGGTGTCGACCTTGCCATCCGCGCGGGTGATGGTCAGGGTCAGGTCCATGCGGGGCTTCAGGCCGGCCTCGACGCCGGTGATGTCGATGACCTCGGTGCCGTCCAGGCCCAGGGTCTTGCGGCTGGCGCCGTCCTTGAACTGCAGGGGCAGGACGCCCATGCCCACCAGGTTGGACCGGTGGATGCGCTCAAAGCTCTCGGCCACCACGGCGCGGACGCCCAGCAGGCGGGTGCCCTTGGCCGCCCAATCGCGGGACGAGCCGGTGCCGTATTCCTGGCCGGCGAAGACCACCAACGGCGTGCCGTCGGCCTGGTACTTCATGGCGGCGTCGTAGATCGACATGACGTCGCCGGTGGGGATGTACTTGGTCACGCCGCCTTCGACGCCGGGCACCATTTCGTTCTTGATGCGGATGTTGGCGAAGGTGCCGCGCATCATGACTTCGTGGTTGCCGCGGCGGGCGCCGTAGCCGTTGAAGTCCACCGGCTCCACGCCGTGGCCGATCAGATAGGTGCCAGCGGGGCTGGTCTTCTTGATCGAACCGGCGGGGGAGATGTGGTCGGTGGTGATGCTGTCGCCCAGGATGGCCAGCGGACGGGCCTTCTTCACGTCATGCACCGCACCCGGGGTGGTGGTCATGCCCTCGAAGATCGGCGGCAGCTTCACATAGGTGCTGTCGTCTTCCCACTTGTAGGTCAGGCCGGTGGCGGTCTCAATGGACTGCCACTGCTGCGGGCCCAGGAACACATTGGCGTAGCGCGAGCGGTACATCTCCGGCGTCAGGGACTTGGAGATGGCGTCCTCGATTTCGGCGCTGCTCGGCCAGATGTCCTTCAGGAAGACGTCCTTGCCGTCCTTGCCCTTGCCCAGCGGCTCGGTGGTCAGGTCCTTGCGCAGGGTGCCGGCCAAAGCGTAGGCCACGACCAGCGGCGGGGAGGCCAGGTAGTTGGCCTTCACCTGGGGGTTCACGCGGCCTTCGAAGTTGCGGTTGCCCGACAGGACGGAGCAAGCCAGCAGGTCGTTGGCGTCCACCGCGGCGCCGATGGCGTCGGGCAGCGGGCCGGAGTTGCCGATGCAGGTGGTGCAGCCGTAGCCGACCAGGTTGAAGCCCAGCTTGTCCAGGAACGGGGTCAGGCCGGCGGCGTTCAGGTAATCGGTCACGACCTGGCTGCCAGGGGCCAGCGAGGTCTTCACCCACGGCTTCGTGGCGAGGCCCGCTTCGACCGCCTTCTTGGCCAGCAGGCCGGCGGCGACCAGCACGTTGGGGTTGGAGGTGTTGGTGCAGCTGGTGATGGCCGCGATCACCACGTCACCGTGGTCGACCGTGAAGTCCTCACCGGCGACCTTGGCCGGATTGCTGGCGGGTTTGCCGGCGTAGTCCTTGGCGAACACGCCCTCGAACTCGGTCTTGGCGTTGGACAGCAGCACGCGGTCCTGCGGGCGCTTCGGGCCGGCCAGCGAGGACTCGACGCTGTTCAGGTCCAGTTCCAGCGTGTCGGTGAACACCGGCTCGGGGCTGTTGGCGTCGCGCCACATGCCCTGGGCCTTGGCGTAGGCCTCCACCAGGGCGACGCGGTCGGCGTCACGGCCGGTGAAGTTCAGGAAGCGGATGGTCTCGGCGTCGATCGGGAAGATGCCGCAGGTGGCGCCGTATTCCGGGGCCATGTTGGCGATGGTCGCGCGGTCGGCCAGGGTCAGGGCGTCCAGGCCGGGGCCGTAGAACTCCACGAACTTGCCCACCACGCCCTTCTTGCGCAGCATCTGGGTGACGGTCAGCACCAGGTCGGTCGCCGTGGCGCCTTCCTTCAGCTTGCCCGTCAGGCGGAAGCCGATGACTTCCGGGATCAGCATGGAGATGGGCTGGCCCAGCATGGCCGCCTCGGCCTCGATGCCGCCCACGCCCCAGCCCAGCACGCCCAGGCCGTTCACCATGGTGGTGTGGCTGTCGGTGCCGACCAGGGTGTCGGGGTAGGCGACGGTGGCGCCGGTCTGGTCGCCGTCGGTCCAGACGGTCTGGGCCAGGTACTCAACGTTCACCTGGTGGCAGATGCCGGTGCCGGGCGGCACGACGCGGAAGTTGTTGAAGGCCTTCTGGCCCCAGCGCAGGAAGGCGTAGCGCTCGCCATTGCGCTGGAATTCGACATCGACGTTCTTCTGGAAGGCGTCGGGGCCGCCGAAATAGTCCACCATCACCGAGTGGTCGATGACCAGGTCGACGGCGGTCAGCGGATTGATGCGCTCCGGCTTGCCACCCAGGCCCACCATGGCCTCGCGCATCGCGGCCAGGTCGCACACGGCGGGAACGCCGGTGAAGTCCTGCATCAGCACGCGGGCGGGGCGGTAGGCGATCTCACGGTCGCTGCGGCGGTCCACCAGCCACTGGGCGGCGGCCTTCACGTCGTCGACGCTGACGGTGCGGCCGTCCTCGAAGCGCAGCAGGTTCTCCAGCAGCACCTTCAGGCTGTAGGGCAGGCGGGACAGGTCGCCCAGGCCGGCTTCCTCAGCCGCCTTGAGGCTGAAGTAGTCATAGCTCTTGCTGCCGACGCTCAGGCTGCGGCGGGGTTTCAGCGTGTCGTGACCGGTGATCGTGGACACAGGAGTGGCCTCCTAGGGGAAGGGGATGGTACCGCGCCGCCGGCACCCTTCAGCGGGTGTCATGGCCAACGATGCGGACGGCCATTCCGACACCCTTCGCGACGCCCCCTTATGAAACCCTTATGAAATAAGAATACCGGGCTGGGGACGTGCGTAATCGAAGGTTTGCGCGGAAAGGCGCGCGCGCGAGGTTTACCGCTTTTTGCGCCTGCGATCAAATGCCCGGACGGTTGCGGCGGGGGCGACATCGCATGCCTCCCCTGCCGAGATTCCCCGGCCATGTTGACGGAACAACCTGGAAGCCCGCTACCGCCGCCGGGCGGCCCCTGCTGCCGGGCGTCAAATGCGGCGGATCAGGTCGATCAGGGGCTGGGCGAAGGGCGCCACCTCGGTGCCGCCGTCCCAGATCATGTGGCAGGCGACATAGGCGATGATGGCCAGGCCGATGTAGGAGATCCAGAAATAGCGGGCCAGCAGGCGGGCGATCAGGGTGGCGGCCGCACCCATCAGGGCAACGGACAGCACCAGGCCCAGCACCATGACCCAGGTGTGGTCCTCGGCGGCGCCCGCCACGGCCAGCACGTTGTCCAGCGACATGGAGACGTCGGCCAGCGCGATTTGCCGGATGGCCGTGCCCACGCTCTTGCCCGCCAACGACGGGATGTGGGGTTCCCCTTCGGCCGCTTCCGCCTGTTCCTTGCCGTGCTGGCGCAGTTCGCGCCACAGTTTCCAGCACACCCACAGCAGCAGGATGCCACCGGCCAGGGTCAGGCCGATGATGTCCAGCAGACGGGTGGCCAGCAGGGCGAAGCCGATGCGCATCAGCACGGCCACGCTTATCCCCCAGAAGATGACCTTGCGGCGCTTCTCCACCGGTACGCCGCTGGCCGCCATGCCCACCACCAGGGCGTTGTCGCCCGCCAGGACGAGGTCGATCAGCAATACCTGGATCAGGGCGGTCAATTCAGCGAGCAGCATGGGGAAGGCAGCCGTTCCGGTCGTGGATCGACCCTTCATAACACGGCTGCGGCATAAGCGCGCGCCGGATTGCACGCCGTCCTCGCCGGATCGGGGGCGCAACGGCCGCAAGTCGCCACGCGCTTTACCTGGCGTGGTTGCGGTGCCGGTCAGAAACGACCGGGGGTGGTGAAGTGTATTTTGGATAAAATACGGCCCGCACACTTCAAGAAGTGGCGGGCCGAGAGTTTTGGCAGTTGGGTCCTGCTCTGTGATACAGGACACATTACCTAAAGCTCATGGCGTAAAAGATGTCAAGCAATGAACCGGTAGCAAAAGGATATGTATTCTTTTACGCGACGCCGCGTTTTCAAATCCTTTCCTAAGATCGTAGCTCGTTACCCAAATGATGAATGGATTAATTCATATAATCCGAACCTGTGGTTGGGGTTGATTTGGCAACTTTGACAGGCTTCAGCGTCGCGAAATTAGGCTAAACGCCTCTCAGGAAAAGAAAAAGAAGATGCGGGCAAGATGCGTGGGCACACGCCTCCCGGGAACCTCAAACTAGGCTATGGGGGTAGTCTCGTTGCGGCTGGCCGACCACGCCCCGGGCTGCCGTGGGGCGTTGGCGGACGAAGGGCACATGCCAGCTGGCGCCAGCCCGCGCAGGACGGCTGTGCAAAAACGCCGGGCCGCCAGACTCGGGAAAAGCGAGCGGCGGCCCGGGAAGCCATCAACCGGGAACCGGAACCGCCTGGTCCCGGCCGGTACAAACGGTCAGTTGATCAGTGCGCCTCACCGCCGCGCGGGCGAACGGGGTCCACCAGGGTGCCGGTGGCGTCGAACTGCACCATCTCGGCGATGTTGGTGGCCAGATCTCCCACACGCTCCAGGTTCTTGGCGATGAACTGCAGGCTGGTGCAGGCCTCGATCAGGCTGGCGTCCTTGGCGACGAAGGCGAAAATCTCCTGCGTCACGCCGGCGTGCATGTCGTCCAACTCCGCATCACGGCGCCAGACCTCGGCGGCCAAGGCGGTGTCGCGGCGGGTGAAGGCCTCGATGGCGCCGGCCAGTTGCTTGCGCGCCAGATCCGACAGACGGCCGACCGAGGCGGTGGCGCTGATGGTGGGGACGCTGTTCAGCACCAGGGCGCGCTTGGCCATGTTCTTGGCATAGTCGCCGACGCGTTCCAGCGCGTTGGCCGCCTTCAGGGCGGCCAGGGTGTGCCGCAGGTCGATGGCCATGGGATGCCGCAGGGCCAACAGGCGGATGATCAGGCTTTCGACCTCATGCTCCAGCGCGTCCAGCACCTGGTCCTGCGCCACGGTCTCGCGCGCCAGCGCGTCGTCGCGGTCCAGCACGGCGCGGGTCGCCTGCTGCAATTGTTGCTCGGCCCGGCCGCCCATTTCCGCCAGCAGCGCGTCCAGGCGCTGCAGCTCGTTTTCGTAGGAGGTGACGATGTGACGGGGCAACTGCTCGGACATGGGCGGTGCATCCAGCGATGGGTGGAAACCAGGGTGGCGCCACCATACCGTCATCATATTGCAATCGTGCGACCGTGCGTCGCAGGGAATGGCAATTCCGCGCCCAGCTGGACGTTCGTCAGACCGATGATGCGGGGATGATGGGAAGGATGGTGCCCCAAGTCGGATTTGAACCAACGGCCTACCGCTTACGAAGCGGTTGCTCTACCACTGAGCTATTGGGGCGCCCCTTGGAATGGAGGGGGGTATTAGCAGACCGAAACGCGGATGGCAACAGCGTGGTGAGGTTTTGAGTCTATTTAGTTTGCCTCAGGCGCCGGCGGGGCATCCGCCCCTTGGCTGTCCTCGATTTCCAGTCCGCTACGCTCCCCGGAAATCTCCGGCGGACGCGGTCGCGTCCTTGTCGCTACGCTCCAGGTGCGCGCGTCTGGCCAGGTGCGCCCGCCTGATTGGGGCGCATGAGGCCCAGTTCCATGGGAACTGGGCTAGGCCGCGACCGCGGCCGCCGCAGCGAGCACCGCAGGGCGCAGCGAGGAAGCCAAGCGGCCGGATGGCCGCGCCCGGCGTTTGAGGGAACCTAGCCAGCCTCGGAGAGGATGGCGTCCAAGAAAGTCGCGCCGTAGCGTTCCAGCTTGCGCACGCCCACGCCGGGCAGCAGGCCCAGGCCGGTCAGGTCGCGCGGGCGGCTGATCACCATTTCCATCAGCGTGCTGTCGTGGAAGATGACGTAGGGCGGCACGCCCTGAGCCTTGGCCAGTTCCAGACGCACGGCCTTCAGCTTGTGCCACAGCTTGTCGTCCGGCGGGGCCAGCGAGGGGCCCGCGCGTCCGCCGCCGGCACGGCCGCCGCCGCGGCGCCCGTCGCCCGACAGCACGGCCCGGTCGCGGCGCAGGCGCACCGTCTCCTGCCCTTTCAGCACCGATGCCGCCTGGTCGGTCAGCATCAGGCCGCCATGGCCCTCCGGGTCGGCCGTCAGGTGGCCCAGCGCCACCAGCTGGCGGAACACCGTCTGCCAGTCGCCCTTGGAAATCTCCGCACCACAGCCGAAGGTCTTCAGCTGGTCATGGCCGAAGCGCACCACCTTCTCGGTGGCGCCGCCGCGCAGCACGTCGATCAGGTGGCCCACGCCGAATTTCTGGCCGGTACGGTAGACGGCCGACAGGGCCTTCTGCGCCGCCACCGTACCGTCCCAGGTCTCCACCGGTTCGAAGCAGGTGTCGCAGTTGCCGCAGTTGCCGGGATGCTCCTCCCCGAAATAGGTCAGCAGCACCTGGCGGCGGCAGTGGGCGGTCTCGCAGAAGCCCAGCAGGGCGTCCAGCTTGCGCCGCTCCGTCCGCTTGTGCTGGGCGCTGCTGTCCGAGGCGTCCATCATCTGGCGCAGCATGACCACGTCCTGCAGGCCGTACAGCATCAGGGCGTTGGCGGGCAGGCCATCGCGGCCGGCGCGGCCGGTTTCCTGATAATAGGCCTCCAGGCTCTTGGGCGCGTCCATGTGCACGACGAATCGGACGTTGGGCTTGTCGATGCCCATGCCGAAGGCGATGGTCGCCACCACCACCACGCCCTCACCCTTGATGAAGCGGTCCTGGTTCGCCTGGCGCACCGACGCGTCCAGACCGGCATGATAGGGCAGGGCGTCCAGCCCCTGGTCCTTCAGCCAGTCGGCCAGCGCCTCCACCCGGGCGCGCGACAGGCAATAGACGATGCCCGCGTCCTCCGCATGGTGGCGGCGGATGAAGTCCAGCAGCTGCCGGCGCTCATTGTCCTTGGGCGCCACGCGATAGGTGATGTTGGGCCGGTCGAAGCTGGAGACGAACTGCCGCGCCTCGCCCAGGGCCAGGCGCTCCACGATGTCGGCCTGGGTCTGCGCGTCGGCCGTGGCCGTCAGCGCGATGCGCGGCACGGTGGGGAAACGCTCGTGCAGCACCGACAGCTGCAGGTATTCCGGCCGGAAGTCGTGGCCCCACTGGCTGACGCAGTGCGCCTCGTCCAGGGCGAACAGGCTGATGCGCGACCGGTCCAGCAGCTCCAGGAAGCGCGGGGTGACCAGCCGCTCCGGCGCCACGTACAACAGGTCCAGATCGCCACGCTCGCACGCCCGCTCCACGTCCAGCGCCTCGCGCCAGTCCAGGGTGGAGTTCAGGTAGGCGGCGCGCACGCCGGCCTGGCGCAGCGTGTCCACCTGGTCGCGCATCAGGGCGATCAGGGGGCTGACGACGATGGCGACGCCTGGCCGCGCCAGGGCCGGGATCTGGAAACACAGCGACTTGCCGCCGCCGGTGGGCATCAGCACCAGGGCGTCGCCGCCCTGGATGACGTGGGTGATGATGTCTTCCTGGTTGCCGCGGAAGGCGGAATAGCCGTAGACGCGCTTCAGGATGTCCCGCGCCGTCGCCACCGGGTCCCGCGTGCCCTGCGGCGCATCATCCTCAGGCCAGTCGCCATGGATGATGCTGGGCTCCGGCGCATCGGCGTAATGGTCGGGCACGAAGTCACCCGCCTCCGGATGGCCGGAGTCATGAAAGCCGGTATCCGGATAACCGGTGTCCGGAAAATCAGGCTCCTGATCGAACAGGCTGGCGGAAAGGGGCCGGGCGTGGGACATGACGGCTCTGGGGCATGGCCCGCCGTAAGGCGCAGGCAAGGGCCAGGGATAGCGGTGCGAGGCTAGGATACGCCCATATCTAGGGGGCCTGCGGGGGCGCTGTCCACTGCTTCCTGTGGCTTTCCCCATCATGGACGGAACATCGCGGGAACGCCGGCGGTTTAAGGAGGGACCACCCGGCACAAGACCCACCGTCCTTCTTTTTGAGGAGAGGCCCGGATCACGAGATGGCTTGAGAAATCGGTCTTCGATTGCGAAAATGTGACCGGTATCGTTCGCCCCCTTCATTAAGGGCCTTTTCATCCTTACCTACGTAGGATAAGGGACGAGGCGTAGTTGAATGGCCGCCTACCCCCTCGGATATAGGTCCGAGGCCGGCAGTTAGGGTAAGCGGTGCGCCTGGGGCCGCCATCGCGGCAAGCCTTCGTGTCCCCGAGACGCCGCCCAACCCATCGTAAGGGATGTCCGGCGCCGCCACGTCCAATGACGAGGATGATCCGCGTGCTGTACCAGCTGTTTGACATGCACCATGCCGCCCTGACCCCGCTCCGCCTGATGGCAGAGGCGACGCAGGCGACTTTCCGCAATCCCCTGGTTCCGGCTTCCTACACCGGCATGGGCCGTGCCATGGCCGCCGCCGGCGAACTCATCGAGCGCACGACGCGCCGTTGGGGCAAACCGGAATTCGGCCTGAACATCACCCACATCGATGGCCGGGAGGTCGCGGTGACGGAGGAGGCGGCGCTGCGCAAGCCCTTCTGCGTCCTGCGTCATTTCCAGCGCGCCACGCCGCACAGCGACCCCAAGGTGCTGGTGGTGGCCCCCATGTCGGGCCACTACGCCACCCTGCTGCGCGGCACGGTGGAGGCGCTGCTGCCCTCCCACGACGTCTACATCACCGACTGGGTGGATGCGAAGCTGGTGCCCCTGTCTCGCGGCCGTTTCGACTTCGACGATTACGTCGAATATGTCATGGATTTCATCCGCTTCCTGGGTCCGGACACCCATGTCATCGCCGTCTGCCAGCCGGCCGTGCCGGTGCTGGTGGCCGCGGCCGTCATGGCGCAGATGGAAGATACCTGCCAGCCACGCAGCATGACCCTGATGGGCGGCCCCATCGACACCCGCGTGTCGCCCACCCAGGTGACCCAGCTGGCCGAGACCCGTGACATCGGCTGGTTCGAACGCACGGTGACCACCTCGGTCCCGGTCTACTATCCGGGCGCCATGCGCCACGTCTACCCGGGCTTCATCCAGCTGACCGGCTTCATGTCCATGAATCTGGACCGCCACGTCGGCGCCCATGTCGACCTGTTCAAGCACCTGGTGCGCGGCGACGGCGAGAGTGCGGAGTCGCACCGCCGCTTCTACGACGAATACCTGTCGGTCATGGACCTGACGGCGGAGTTCTACCTGCAGACCGTCAAGATCGTGTTCCAGGAGCACAACCTGCCCAAGGGCACCCTGGAATACCGCGGCATGCGCGTCGATCCGTCGGCCATCAAGAAGACGGCGCTGTTCACCGTCGAGGGTGAACTGGACGACATCTCCGCCCCCGGCCAGACGGTGGCGGCCCACGCCCTGTGCAGCGGCCTGGACGACGGCATGAAGCGGCACCACCTGCAGTCCGGTGTCGGCCACTACGGCATCTTCAACGGCCGCCGCTGGCGCGAGCACATCATGCCGCGCGTGCGCGACTTCATCCGCAGCCACGAGCGCGCGGCTGTGGCCAAGCCGCGCCGGGGGACCGCTGTGTGATCCAGCGGGCTGGAAGCTGATTGGAATGGGCGGTCCCGCAAGGGGCCGCCCGTTTTATTTGGATCAAAGGCGTATCACGTAGCGCACGAAGCCATCCGCGCCGTCGGTGACGCTGTCGTACAGGCGGCGGGCGGTGGCGTTGGTTTCCTGCGTGTGCCAATAGACGCGGCCCCAGCCCTGCTCCCGCCCCAGGACCACCAGCCGCTCGATCAGCGCCCGGCCGACGCCCTGGCCGCGCGACGCCGGGTCGGTGAACAAATCTTCCAGGTAACAGATCAGGCTGGTGCCCCAGGTGTTGGGGTGCAGGACGTAGTGGCAGAAGCCCATGATGCGGCCGGCCGCATCGCGCGCGACCAGCGCCTTCACGGCCGAATTTGGGTCCTGCAGGCGCGCCCATAACGTGGTTGTCACGGCCGAATCCACGCTGACCTGGTAAAAAGCGCAGTATTGATCCCATAAGGGGCGCCATGCGGCCTCGTCATCCGGGCCAATGGGCTCTATCTTAATTTCCAGGCGGGGTGACTCGGGCATGGCCATAGGGTGATCTCCGCTTAAGGCCTTTAGGCTCTATTGAAATCCACGCGCTTACGTTAGATTGCCGGCCCACATGCGTACACTTGTCCACCATCCCTTGTCCCCCTTCGCGCGCAAGGTCCGCGTCGTGCTGGCGGAAAAGCGCCTCGAGGTCGAACTCGAGGTCGAAAAGCCCTGGGAACGCCGTGAGGAGTTCCTGGCGCTGAATCCGGCTGGCGAATTGCCGGTGCTGGTCGAGGATGACGGGGCGACGGTGGTGGAACACGCCGCCATCTGCAATTACCTGGAAGAGGCCTACCCCCACGCCCCCACGCTGCTGGGCCGCGAGGTTCTGCTGCGGGCGGAGGTGCGGCGCCTGGCCGCCTGGTTTGACGTCAAGTTCAACCAGGAGGTGACGGAGAATCTGGTGGGGGAGAAGCTGATCAAGCGCTTCTCCGGTTCCGGCACGCCGCATGCCCAGGCCATCCGCGCCGGCCTAGCCAACATCCACTATCACCTGGACTACATCGCCTATCTGGCGGACCGGCGGAAATGGCTGGCCGGGGACGACTTCTCGCTGGCCGACATCGCGGCGGCGGCGCATCTGTCCACCATCGACTATCTGGGCGACGTGCCGTGGGACCAGCATCCCGAGGCCAAGGACTGGTACATGCGCATCAAGTGCCGGCCCAGCTTCCGCCCCCTGCTGGGCGACCACCTGCCGGGCGCCCCGCCGCCCAAGCATTACGCGGATTTGGATTTTTAGTGGTTTTAGTTTGCCCTCAGACGGAGGGCGCGGGCATCCGCCCGCTTGCCTTGTCCTCGCTTTCCAGTCCGCTACGCTCCCCGGAAAGCTCCGGCGGCCCCGGTCGGGGCCTACGGCGGCATGAGATGTCGCTGGGGAGGGGCGATAGGCGTCGGAGCATTTGTTCCCGCCATAAATCCGCCGCGACCCTTTGCCACAAGCAGGGGGACCGCCGGCGCATTCCGCGTCGGCCGAGGAACGATGGGTGGACCCCGATGCGTAGCCTGATTGCCGCCTCCCTGATCGCGACCGCCAGCGTGGCGGCCCTGCCCCTGGCCGCTGCTCCCGCCACGGCGCAGGTCATGGCGGCCCAGCCGGTGCAGGATCAGGTGACCCTGACCCTGACGGCGGAGGATTGGGTGAAGACCGACACGGCGCGAGTGTCGCTGACGGTGGATGCCGGCGGCGGCAACGCCGGCTCCGCCCGCGCCGACGTGCTGAAGGCGGCGCAGGCCGTGTCGGACAAGGGTGAGTGGCGCGTCGTCTCTTTCGACCGGCAGCAGGACGCCGCCGGCCTGGACCATTGGCGGGCGGCGCTTGAGGCCCGCCTGCCGGAAGCGCAATTGGGCGGCCTGGCCGACCGTGCCCGCCAGGCCAGCCGCGCCGGCCTGCAGATCCGCGTGGAAGGCGTGGACTTCACCCCCACCCTGGCGGAGCAGGAGGCCGTGCGCACCCGTTTGCGCGAGACGCTGTACCGCCGCGTGACGGAGGAGATGAAGAGCCTGAACGCCGCCTTCCCCGGCCGCGACTTCCGCGTCGGCCGCGTGGACTTCAACGCCCCGGTGATGAGCGGCGGCATGCGGCGCGCGCCGGTGATGGCCATGGCCAAGATGGCCGATGCCGCCCCGGCTGAGGACGGCGGGCTGGACGTGGCGCAGAAGGCGACGCAGACGGCCCACGTCACCTTCTCGGCCTACGCGCCGGCGGCCCCTGCCGGGCGCTAAACCTGGCGCTCAGCCGCCAACTGGTCCGCCAGCCCTTCGCGATAGCTGGGATAGCGCAAGGTCACCCCCAGTTCCGCCTTGATGCGGGCGTTGGAGATGCGCTTGTTCTCGCCATAGAAGCTGGTGGCCATGGGCGACAGCTCGGCCTGCTCGAACGGCACCAGCGGCGGCGGCTCCAGCCCCAGCAGCTCGGCGGCGTAGGTCACCACGTCGGGCGAGGGACAGGGGTGGTCGTCGGCGACGTTGTAGATGGCGCCGGGGTTGGGCCGGTTCATGCTGGCCACCAGGGCGCTGCCCAGGTCGTGGATGTGGATGCGGCTGAACACCTGGCCCTTCTTGTCCACACGCCGGGCGGTTCCCGCCCGCATCTGGTCCAGGGCGCTGCGTCCGGGGCCGTAGATGCCGGGCAGGCGGAAGCGATGGACGGGCAGGCCGTGGGCGTCGTGCAGAGCCATCCATTGCGCCTCCGCCACGGCGCGGGCCTTGCCCCGCTCCGTCGCTGGCTGAACGGGCGCCGACTCGTCCACCCAGCCGCCGTCCTTGTTGCCATAGACGCCGGTGGTGGAGAGATAGCCCACCCAGCGCAGGTTAGGCAGGGCCACGATGTCGGGCGTCAGGGCCGCCAGCACCCTGTCGCCCTCCGCCGTGGGCGGCACCGAGTCCAGCAGATGGGTGGTGCCGGCCAGGGTGCCCCGCTCCAGCGGCTGGTCGGGGTTGAACACGTGCGCCTCGATGCCCTGGGCGCGCAGGGCCGCCGCCTTCTCCGCCGTGCGGCAGGTGCCGGCCACCTGCCAGCCGGGGTCCAGCAGGCGGCGGGCCAGGGCCGTGGCGCTGAAGCCCAGGCCGAAGCAGAACAAGCGGCCGGGAGTGGGGGATTGCGGCATGCGAACCAGGCTCCATTTAACCAGCGGGGCGCAGATGCGCGACCCCCGCACCATCAGGATGGCAGGGACCCGCGCCTGCCGGGGCGGGGCCCGCCCGTGCTATCCTGTGACCCGAGGTCGCGCCCGCATAGGGGTGGCCCGGGATGAAAGCACTTGCGATCCATCCGCCGTTCGGGACTCTAGGCGCCATGATGATTACCCTCAAGCTTCCCCACCTTTCCAGCCGCGTTCTGGCCCCCGCCACAATCCTGGGCGTCACAATTCTCGGCGTCGTCATCCTGTGCGGCATGGCCACCGGTGCCGGCGCCGTGCCCGTGGCGCTGAACCGCGACACCTGCCTGCAGCGGGCCAAGGAATTGCCCGACTTCGCCTATGCCGAGGCCCAGCTGTGGGAAAAGAAGGGCGGCGGCAACGACGCCCGCCTGTGCCAGGCCATGGCCCAGCTGTTCCGGGGGGAATACAAGGAATCGGCGGTGGCGCTGGAGGCGGTGATCCCCGTCCTGGGCCTGCCGCCCAAGGTGACGGCCGGCTTGTGGGGCAAGGCCGGCTGGGCCTGGTTCAACGCCAAGGAACACGCCAAGGCCGACACCGACTACACCAAGGCCATCGGCCTGCAGCCCGAGGACCCCGACCTGCTGATCGATCGCGCCACGGAACGGGCGGGGGCGGAGCGCTGGTGGGATGTGTTGCGCGACCTCGACCGGGCGCTCAGCCTGGATGGCGGCCGTGTCGATGCCATGGTCATGCGGGCGGAGACCAAGCACCGCCTGGGCCGCGACGTGGAGGCCGGGCGCGATCTGCGCATGGCCCTGTCGCTGGATCCGGATAACGCCCAGGGCCTGCTGCTCAGCGGCAACATCAAGGCCGACCGGGGGGACAAGCCGGGTGCCAAGGCTGACTGGACCCACGCCGTGCAGGTCGCGGGCGACAGCGCCGCCGGCGCCGCGGCCCAGGACAACCTGGCCCGGTTGGACGGCAAGGATCCGATGAAGGATGACGCGCCGGCCAAGGCGGCCCCGAAGGCGGATGCCAAGACCGAGGACAAGCCCAGGGGCCAGTGACCGGCCTTATCTGAAGGGGCTTAACCCGGGACGCGGCGAACCGCCACTTCGGTGGCTTGACCCAGCCGCCGCCGTTCGACATAGCCCACGGTCGTGCCCCGGTCGGTCCGGGCGCGCACCTTGACCCAGCCCCCCGGGACGCCGCCGGCCGGCACGTTTTCCTCCAGCACCTCCAGCTCCGTAGTGGGCGGCAGCAGGGCCACGGCCGCCTGCTGGTTGGTGGGGGCCGGATAGAGGAAGGCGCTGCGCCCCGCCACGACGGCATGCGCCTTGGCCGGGGTGAACAGCAGGGCGGCACGCGACAGCAGGGCCTGGCCCGTGTCCGTGCCCGTGGCACCGGCGGGCGGTATATAGGCGCGCGCCGCCACAGTTGCGGCCACACCCACCAGGGCCGCCAAGACATAGCCGCGCCAGCGGCCGCGTGGTTTTATCTTGGCCGACCGGGCCGCCACCAACTTGCTGACCAGTTGGCCCGCCTGGTCCTCCGCCTCATCGGCGCGGGCTTGGGCCACGCGCAGGGCGTGCAAGGCTTCCTCCCGCTGGCGCTCCAAGGCCAGGATGCGGTCCTCTAACGACCGGGTATCGGGCTGCGCCGGGGGCGGGGCCGTGCGATAGACCACCTTGGCCGGAGACTGGATCCACTGGCCCACGTCGTTGAAGCCCAGGCCCCGCTTGGGCAGCAGGCGGCGCAGCTTGGCCAGCGCCGTCACCGCCTCGCCCTCGAAATCCGAACCCAGCAGGCGGATCAGCTTCGCCACCTGCTCACGATTGGCTTGTTCGTTGTCGGTCGTCATGCCGGCGCCTCAAGAGATGATGCGCTGGGTTAACGGCGGCGGTTTTGGCGGGTTCCGTGGAAAATGGGCGGCGGCCGGAAGGCTTAAGCGGACCTCCGCCGTCCGGCGAAGGGGCCGTTTTCCCGTCCGTCGGGACGCGTGCACGGCTGCGCCAGGCTGGGGGAAGGGCGGAGGAAAGTCTTAACCTTCCGGCAAGAAGTTCGGCGGAAAGGCCGCGATCATATCTCGCCTTCGCCACAATCCGGTCTAACGGCGGCCCCCTTCCATTGGGACTATGACCCTGCGCCCCGATGGTGGGACGCCCGATCAAATTAAGGATCACGACCATGAGCATGTTCGCCCACCGCCGTCCCCTGCTGGCCCTCGCTACCGCCGCGGCCGTGATGGTGCCAGTGGCGTTCTCCGCCGGGGCGTTCGCGGCCGATACCCCCGCCGCCCCGGCGCCTGCCGCCCAAGCCGCCGCGACCACGGCCGCCACGACCCAGGCAGCCCAGGTGCAGAAGGCTCCCGAGGCCGCCGCCACGGCCGCCAAGGCCGATGTCGCCAAGACCACGGAAGCCGCCAAGCCGGCGGTGGAGGCCAAGGGCGCGGCGGTGAAGACCGAGGCCAAGACCGCCGAGGCCAAGACCGAAGCCAAGGCTGAGGGCGCGAAGACCGAGACCAAGGCGGTCGCCCACCATCATGTGAAGAAGGCCAAGGCCGAGGTGGCCAAGACCACCGAGGCGGCCGCGCCCAAGAAGTAAGCGCGCCCGACCTTCCTCACCCGTCTTACCAGGACGGCCCCGGCCCCCAGCGGTCGGGGCCGTTCCTGTTTCAGGCCAGCGGCAGCGGACGCGGCTCCGGATCGCCGTCCAGGTCGGGCGCCGCCAGGGGCCGCACGGCCGCCAGGCGTTGCACCACGGCGGCGCGGGGCAGGGCGATCTCCCCCTGCTCGAACGCCACGACCTGCAGGCCGGTGTCCCGCGCCAGGGCCAGCAGCTCGCCCGCGCGCAGCAGATAGGCCGGGCTGGACGGGCGGCCGTGGCGCTGGTTGCCCTGGGCGAAGGTCTCGTACAGCAGCACCCCGCCAGGGGCCAGCAGACCGGGCAGGCGGGGCAGCAGCGGCCGGTGCAGATAGTTGGTGACGACGATGCCGGCGTAGGGGCCGCCCAGCTCCACTCCGCCCGGATCTAGCGACACGTCCCCCTCCAGGTCCGCCTGCAGGATGGTGACGCCGGGCCGGCCTTGCAGATCCGCTACGCCGCGCGGGTCGATGTCCACCGCCGTCACTGGATGACCCGCCGCATGGAACAGCCGGGCATGGCGTCCCCCGCCGCAGGCAAGGTCCAGCACGGCGCCACCCCGGGCCACCAGCGGCGCGAAACGGGCCACCCACGCGCTGGCTTGGCCCCGGGGGTCGTGATGGGACGTGGGGATCATGGCGTAGGCCTTATGGTTCCCAAAAGTGGGTGTGCGGATGCGGGCATGCGGGGCATGCTCATTGCCGGGGTGGCTTTCCCCACTCACATCCAGACTGTATATGACATTTTCCTGGCCGAACTGGACGGGCCATTATCGATCGTCGCCGTATCCCCCATGATCCTCTATGAAATGAAATGTGGCCAGGGCCACACCTTCGACGTCTGGTTCCGCAACGCGGACGCCTGCGACCAGCAGGTCGCGGCCGGCGAGGTCGCCTGCGCGGTTTGCGGTGATCACACGGTGGGCAAGGCCCCCATGGCGCCCCGCATCGCCAAGGGCCGGGGGGCGCGCGTGGAAGAGTCGCCGGCGCCCGTCCCGGTCCCGCCGCAGCCGGCACAAGAGGTGACGCCCGCAGCGGTGGCGGAGGCCGCGGCCCAGGGTCCGGCGGCGATGATGTCCCTGCTGCGCGAGATGCGCCGCCAGGTGGAGGCCAACGCCACCCATGTGGGTGACCGCTTCGCCGAGGAGGCGCGCAAGATTCACTATGGCGAGGCCGAGGCCAAGGCCATCTACGGCGAGACCACCGACGAGGAAGCGGCGGAGCTGGAGGATGAGGGCGTGACCTTTGCCCGCATTCCCTGGGTACCCAAGCATGATGGCTGAGGGACGTTCGCGACCTTGAAGCGCCCGCAAGCCAAGGGACGTTGGGCCGGCTATAGTGGCGGAAAGCAGCGAGGGAGAGCGCCCCATGTCCGATCCCGTGCCGACGTTCGGCCCCCGCGTGGTGACGGTGCCACCAGGGGAGGATAGGGAGCGGCTGGTCTGCCCCGATTGCGGCTACATCGCCTACGACAACCCCAAGATCGTGGTGGGCTCGGTCGCCCTGTGGCAGGACCGCATTCTGCTGTGCCGCCGCGCCATCCAGCCGCGAATCGGCTACTGGACCCTGCCCGCGGGCTATATGGAATTGGGGGAAACCTCCCAGGATGGCGCCGCCCGCGAGGCGTGGGAGGAGGCGGGGGCGCGACTGGCCGTCGGCCCCCTGCTGGCCGTCTACAACATTCCCCGCATCAGCCAGGTGCAGCTGATCTATCTGGCGCGGTTGACCAGCCCGGACATTGCCGCCGGTCCGGAAAGCCAGGAGGTGGCGCTGTTCGCCTGGGACGACATCCCCTGGACCGACCTGGCCTTTCCCAGCGTGGACTGGGCGCTGCGCGAGTACGAGGTCCGGCGGGACCTCATCCATGCCGGCCAGCCCTTCGCCCCGGCGACCAACCCGGTGGATGGGCTGTAAGTCGTACCCTCTCCTGCAGGATGCAGCCGGCCGGCGCCCCGGGGAGCTCAGAAATATACCTGGTGACTGACCATGTCGCGCAAGCGGTCGCTCTTGGGGTCGGTGTATTCCTCCGGCAGGCCGTCCTGGACGTGCAGCCAGGACAGCCGGCTTTCCACCCCGCAGTGCACCTCCGGCACCACCGCTTCAGGGTCATCCAGGCTGCCGATGGTGACGCTCATCCAGTCGCTGTCGGGGTAGGCGAAGGTCAACGGCGTGCCGCACTGGGCGCAGAAGCCCCGCTCCGCCACCGAGGAGGAGGCGTAGAAGGTGGGCCGGCCCGTCCCGCTCCAGGTCACCGTATCCTTGCGCACCCCCGCCAGGGCGGCGAAGACGTTGCCCACGGCACGCTGGCACATGCGGCAATGGCAGAAGTGCACGCCTTCCGGCGCCATGGTGCTGTGATAGCGCACGGCGCCGCATTGGCAGCCGCCCGTGACGCCGTCCACTTTGCTGTCACTCATTCCGCTGCCTCCTTGGCCGCTGTTTCCTTGATGTCGGTCAGCTTGATCTCCGCCAGGACCCGGCGGGTGTTGGCGGCGCAACCCAGGTCTTGGGGGCCGTTCTCCAGGCTGTCGATGATGGCCAGCAGGCGGGTCCTGCTGGTTTCCAGCCGCTGTTGCAGCGCCTCGATCTCCCCCACCTTGCGGCGCAGGGCCTCGGCGATCTGGGGGGCGTGGCCGGCCTCGCCCGCCGGGCCGCCGCAGCCGGGCAGCAGGCTGCGGATTTCATCCAGCGTGAAGCCGGCCCTTTGCGCGCCGGTGATCAGTTCCAGCCGCATCAGCGTTTCCGCCGGGAAGGCGCGGTAGCCGTTGGCCCCCCGGGCGGCCGGGCCGATCAGGCCGGCGGACTCATAGAATCGCAGGCGGGAGGCCGATAGGCCGCTGCGCTCCGCCAACTCGCCAATGCGCATGATGGCCTCAAAACAGGCTATTGACCTTAAAGTTCACTTTAAGCTTAGGGTCGGGGGACCGTCAACCGAATGACCGTCGCAGCCATGCCCGTCCCCACTCTTTTCCAGCCCCTGGTCCTGCCCAACCGCGCCATCATCCCCAACCGCCTGGCCAAGGCGGCGATGGAGGAGAATATGGCGACCGTGGACCATCGCCCGTCGCCCACCCTCATCCGTCTCTACCGCACCTGGGCGGAGGGCGGGGCCGGCCTGCTGATTACCGGCAACGTCATGATCGACCGCCGCGCCATGACCGGCCCCGCCGGCGTGGTGCTGGAGCAGGGGGCCGACCTGGGCCCCTTCCGGCAGTGGGCGGAGGCCGGCCGGGCCGGCGGCGGGCAGTTGTGGATGCAGATCAACCATCCCGGCCGGCAGATGCGCGCCAGCCTAGGCCAGGAAACGGTGGCGCCATCTGCCGTGGCCCTGGACCTCGGTTCCTATTCCAAGCTGTTCGCGGTACCCCGCGCCATGACCGAGGCCGACATCGCCGACGTCACCCGCCGCTTCGCCCAGACCGCAGCACTGGCGGAACAGGCGGGCTTCACCGGCGTGCAGATCCATGCCGCCCACGGCTATCTGCTGAGCCAGTTCCTGTCGCCCTTGACCAACCGGCGTGACGATCGCTGGGGCGGGCCGTTGGAGAACCGGGCGCGGCTGCTGCTGGACATCGTGCGGGCGGTGCGCGCCGCCGTCAGCCCCGGCTTCTGCGTGGCGGTGAAGCTGAACTCCGCCGATTTCCAGCGTGGCGGCTTTGCGCCGGAGGAAGCGCGCCAGGTGGTCGCCTGGCTGAACGACCTGGCTGTCGACCTGGTGGAACTGTCGGGCGGTTCCTACGAGGCACCCGCCATGCAGGGACCAGGGACATCGGAAAAGACCCGCGACGGCCGGACGCTGGCGCGCGAGGCCTATTTCCTGGAATTTGCCGCCGACATCAATCAGGTGGCGCGGATGCCGCTCATGGTGACGGGCGGCATCCGCCGGGTGGAGGTGGCGGCCCGGGTGGTGGACAGCGGCGTGGCCATGGCCGGCATGGCCACCGCCCTGGCGTTGGCCCCGGGCCTGCCCCGTGCCTGGCAGCGCGGGCAGGGGGTGGAGGCGGCGCTGCCGCCCATCCGCTGGGAACGCAAGACCCTGGCGGCCATGGGCACCATGGCGGTGGTAAAGGCGCAGTTGCGCCGCCTGGGCCGTGGGCAACCGGCCAAGCCGGACGTCTCCCCCGCCCTCGCCTTGCTGGCCGACCAGCTGCGCATCGGCTGGCGCAGCTACCGTTATCGCAGCCGAATGATGCCGGTGGCATGACCATGCCGCTGTAGGATGCGACCGCATCTGCCGGAGCTTTCCGGGGAGCATAGCGGACTGGCAAGCGAGGAAGCCAAGCGGGCGGATGCCCGCGCCCGGCGGCTGAGGGAACCTTTACGTAAGCGAACGGCGCGGAACCCTGGGGCTCCGCGCCGTCGCTCACATTACGCCGATGCGTCCGCTCAGTTCAGCGTGCGCACGTCCGTCAGCTTGCCGGTCAATGCTGCGGCGGCGGCCATCTCGGGGCTCACCAGATGGGTGCGGCCGCCGGGGCCCTGGCGGCCCTCGAAGTTGCGGTTGGAGGTGCTGGCGCAGCGCTCACCCGGCTTCAGCTTGTCGTCGTTCATGGCCAGGCACATGGAGCAGCCGGGCTCCCGCCAGTCGAAGCCGGCGGCGACGAACACCTTGTCCAGGCCCTCGGACTCGGCCTGTTCCTTCACCAGGCCGGAGCCCGGGACCACCATGGCGTAGATGCCGTCCTTCACATGGCGGCCTTCCACCACCTTGGCGGCGGCGCGCAGGTCCTCGATACGGCTGTTGGTGCAGCTGCCGATGAAGACCTTGTCCACGGGGATGGCGTCCAGCGGGGTGCCGGCCTCCAGCCCCATGTACTTCAGCGCGCGTTCCATGGCGGCGCGGCGGTGCTCATCCGCCTCGTCGGCGGGGTTGGGCACGGTGGCGGTGATGGGTAGCACGTCCTGCGGGCTGGTGCCCCAGGTGACCATGGGGGCGATGTCCTCGGCCTTCAGCACGACCTCGCGGTCGTACACCGCACCCTCGTCCGAGGGCAGGCTCTTCCACCAGTTGACGGCCTGTTCCCAAGTCGCGGCCTTGGGCGCCTGCGGGCGGCCCTTCAGATACTCGAACGTGGTCTCGTCCGGGGCGATCAGGCCGGCGCGCGCACCCGCCTCGATGGCCATGTTGCAGACCGTCATGCGGCCTTCCATGCTGAGGCCGCGGATGACGGAGCCGGCGAACTCGATGACATGGCCGGTGCCGCCGGCGGTGCCGATCTTGCCGATGATGGCCAGCACCACGTCCTTGGCGGTCACGCCCACGGGCAGCTCGCCATCCACGCTGATGCGCATGTTCTTGGACGGCTTCAGCAGCAGGGTCTGCGTGGCCAGCACGTGTTCCACGTCCGACGTGCCGATGCCGAAGGCCAGGGCGCCGAACGCACCGTGGGTGGCGGTGTGGCTGTCGCCGCAGACGATGGTCATGCCCGGCTGGGTCAGTCCCTGCTCCGGCCCCACCACGTGGACGATGCCCTGGCGGATGTCGGACATGTCGTAGTAGTCGACGCCGAATTCCTTGGTGTTGATGGCCAGCTGCTCCACCTGGATGCGGCTTTCCTCGTTCTTGATGCCGGCCAGGCGGTCATGGCTGGTGGGAACGTTGTGGTCGGCGACGGCCAGGGTGGCGGACGGGCGGCGCACCTTGCGGCCGGCCATGCGCAGACCTTCGAAGGCCTGCGGGCTGGTCACCTCATGCACGAGGTGGAGATCGATGTAGAGCACGCAGGTGCCGTCTTCCTGGCGGTGGACGACGTGGCTGTCCCAGATCTTGTCATAGAGGGTGCGCGGCTTGCCCATGGATCTTCACTCTGATGCGGACCGACGTTTCTGAAACGCCAAAACCCATGCGACGGGTCTTTTTGTTTCACGGAGGCGCAGAATAACGACCGGTCCTGTCGCGGACAAGGGGCGGCTCGCGCTGTGGCCGCATAGGGCCTATGTCCCGTCCCTTCCAGGGCCCCCCATTTTCAGAGCGAAGCGACTAGGACGCGACTGCGTCCTCCGGAGTTTTGCGGGTAGCGTAGCGGACCGGAAATTGAGGAAGCCAAGCAACAGTCTTTAAGGTGCGTATGCCCTCTGGTCTCGAATGAGTGCGTTGGCGAGGATAATGAGCTTACGCATGACAGCGACGAGGGCGGCTTTGGGCTTTTTGCCGGCGTTGATCAGCCTCCGATAGAAGTCTTTGAGGGTGTGGTTGTGCTTGCTGGCGACGAGGGCGGCCATATAGAGGACGGATCGGACCTCTGATCTTCCGCCGTAAATGCTCCTGGGCCTGTCGCGTTTGCCGCTCTGGTTATCCATGGGAGCGACGCCGACCAATGCGGCGGCCTGGTGTCGTGTGATGGCGCCCAGTTCGGGCATGTAGGCCAACAGGACGGTTGAGCAGGCCGGACCGACGCCGGGGATGGACTGGAGCCTGGCGTTGTTGGTCCTGAAGGTTTCATGCTGGGCGATGAGGTCAGCGATACGCTTTTCGATGCGGGCGATCTGAAGGGCCAGGATGTTCAGGTGGCGTTTGCTCAGACGGGCCAACTCCAGGTCCTCCAGAAGCTGAGCCTGGTTGCGGACCATGGTCTGCATGTTGGTGAGCTGACGCCGTCGCGTGGCCAGTTCCGCCAGTTTCTCCCGATGTGGGTCCGCCTGGTATGGCTCGCCTTCAATTGCCTGCGCGAAGGCGGTGATCATTCGGGCATCGAGGCGGTCATTCTTGGCCCAGCGCCCACTGGCTCGTGCGAAATGCCGAACCCGGCGGGGATCGACGATACGGACGGGAATATTGGCCTTCCATAAAGCCTTCATGACAAGTCGCTCGTAGCCGCCGCTGGCCTCCACAACGACCTGTACAGCCCGCTTCCGGCACCGTTGCAGGAGGGTGGCATATCCGGCTTTGGTGTTATCGATTTGAAAGGTCTCTCCCGTCGCGGCATCGAAGCCGTCCAGGCGGGCCTTGCTGACATCCAGGGCGATGATAGAGTCGTTCTGCGCCATCTTCATGCTCCCATCCTTGCACGTACGGGGCGGCAACCCCAGGCAACTGTTCGGGTCAATGAAGGGGCCGTTCGGAGAGCCTTGCTTGGCTACGGAGCGCGAACTACCGAAAAGCGGAGCGGTCTTCCGGACGGGTCACGAGCTGGGGCATGCCCCAGCTCGTGACAGCGCATTTTACGCAGATTATGGAAGACACAAGCCCGCGGACGCGGGCGCCCGGCATTTGAGGGAGCAAAACATGATCGAGCCGGATGAGGTTCCCCCCACCGCCCGGGGCACCAACCTGTACATCGCCGACATCAACCTGCAGCGCCTGCTGGAACGGCGCGCGCCGGAGGAATTGCGGCGGCATGAGGATCGGTTGGCCGATTTCGGCGCCTGGGCCGGGGGGCCGCTGGATGAGCAGGCGGAATACACCGACCGCCACGCCAATCCACAGTACGTGCCCCAACCTTATGGCCCCAATGGTCCTCAACCCGGCCACATCGTCTTCAACCCCCGCTATGTGGAATGCCACGCCGAGGCCTATGCCCGGGGTGCTGTCGGCCTGCCCTATCAGAAGGGTGCATCGGGCCGGCACCTGGCCTGCTTCACCATGGGCTATCTGCTGAGCCAGGCGGACGTGTCCATCCATTGCCCTGTCACCATGACGGGGGCGGTGGCCCACGTGCTGCACACCGTGGCGCCCAAGGAAGTACGCGAGCGCTTCCTGCCCCAGCTGACGCGCATGGACGGCCAGGCCCTGTCTGGCGGCACCTGGGCGACGGAGCTGCACGGCGGGTCTGACGTGGGCACCACCACCACGCGGGCGGTGAAGACAGATCAGGCCTGGGCCCTGCACGGCCTGAAATGGTTCACCAGCAACGCGGGATCCGGCCTGGCCCTGGCCACCGCCCGGCCGGACGGTGCGCCTACGGGCGGCAAGGGGCTGGGCTGCTACCTGGTGCCCAGCCATCTGGAAGGTGGCGAGCCCAACGCGTACAGCGTCCGCCGCCTAAAGGAGAAGGTGGGCACGCGCGGCCTGGCCACGGCGGAACTGGACCTCAATGGCGCCACCGCTTTCGAGGTGGCGGGACCGGGCGAGGGGCTGAAGGTCATGATGGCCGCCCTGGAGTACAGCCGCATCCACAACGCCGTCGCCTCCGCCGGCCTGCTGCGCCGCGCCTTCGTCGAATCGCTGGGATGGTCGGCGCACCGCGCCGCCTTCGGCCAGACCGTGATCCATTACCCCATGGTGCAGGACCAGCTGCTGGACATGCAGATGGAATTGGAGGCGGCGGTGGCGCTGTCCTTCGAGTCGGTGTTCGCCTTCGACGCCCTGGCGACGGGGGCCCTGGCGACGGGGGACAGCGATCCGGAGCAGGGAGGCGATTGGCTGCGCCTGGTGACAGCGCTGGCCAAGTACCGCACCGCCGACCAGGCGGTGAAGGCCTGCCGCACGGCTGTCGAGATGGTGGGCGGCAACGGCTACACCGAGGAATTCCCCACTGCCCGGCTGTACCGCGATTGCCTGGTGACCGCCGTGTGGGAGGGGCCGGCCAACATCCAGGCGCTGGAGCTGCTGCGCCTGGTGGCGGGCAAGCGGCCCGGCGACCAGATCTTCCTCGGCCGCGTGGGGGCCGCCCTGTCCGATCTGCCCCCACAGGCGGGCGATACCGCCGACCTGCTGGAAGGCGCCCTGGAGGAATGCCGGGCCGCCCTGTCCCACCTGCGCCGCAACCCGGACCAGGCGCCCCGCCACGGCCGGCGCCTGCTGGACCTGTTGTCCGACACCCTGGCGACGGCCCTGCTGTGCGAGGAGGCGGTGGCCGACCTGAAGCTGGGTGACAGCCGCAAGATGCTGGTGGCCAACCGCTTCGCCGCCCGCGTTCTGGCCCACCACAACCCCATCGCCACGGAGATGGAGCCGGCCCTGGCGGCGTTCGAGGACGTAATCCTGTATCAGCCGGTGGGGTGATAAGCGCCCGCCAAGGCGCGGATGCACCGCCGGCGCCTGAGGAACCCCAAAACTACTGCTCTTTCTTCAGCTTATTCAGCAGATCGCCGATGGGGTCGGGCTTGTTGGACGGGGCCTGGTCGGGGACGTCCTTGTCGTCGTCCTGGTCCTCTTCCTTCTGCACCGCCTCAGGCTTGATCTGGCCGGTGGTGTCGACCGTTGGGACACCGGGGGCTGGCGTGGCGGCGGCGGTGGGGGCCCCGTCCAGGGGCACGGTTTCCACCGTGGGCAGGGGCGGCACGGCCGGGCCGTCGGGCGCCTGGTCCTGCACGGCGGCCGGCTGCAGCGGAATCAGGTCGCGCACGGGCAGGCCTTGCTCAAGGTCGGTCATGATGGCCTTCCACAGCTTGGCCGGCAGCGTGCCGCCGGTGATGCGCTTCATCTCATCGCCATCGTCGTTGCCCAGCCACACGCCGGTGACATAGTCGGCGGTGAAGCCCATGAACCAGGCATCGCGATAGTCCTGGGTGGTACCCGTCTTGCCGGCGATGGGGCGGTCGGCCAGTTGAGCCGATTTGCCGGTGCCCACCTGCACCACACCCATCATCATGCGCACCAGGTTGGCATCCTCCGCCGCGGCGATGGCATAGCCGGCACCGCTGCCCTTGCGCTGGTACAGCACGCTGTCGTCGGCGTCGCGGATCTCGGTGATGCCGTAGGGGAAGACGGCGCGGCCGCCATTGGCGATGGCGGTGTAGGCGCCCGTCAGCTCCAGGGGCGTCACCTCGCTGGTGCCCAGGGCCAGCGACAGGTCACGGCGCAGGGGGGCGGTGATGCCCAGGCGGCGGGCGACGGCGATGGCGCGGTCTATGCCCACGCTTTCCAGCAGGCGGATGGTGGCCGTGTTGACCGAGTGGGCCAGCGCCGTGCGCAACGGAATCTCGCCCATGTAACCGGGCTCGTAGTTCTTCGGCTCCCACTTGCCGCGCTTGTAGGGGGCGTCCAGGATCAAATCGTCCGGCGTGCGTCCCGCCTCCAGCGCCGCCAGATAGACGAAGGGCTTGAAGGAGGAACCGGGCTGACGCAGGGCCTGGGTGGCGCGGTTGAACTGGCTTTCGTCGTAATCGCGCCCGCCCACCATGGCCTTCACCGCCCCGTCCGGCGCCATGATGACCACGGCCGCCTGGTGGACGTTGGCGGCGGCGCCGGGGCCGTTCAGGATTTCAGCCACATGGGCCGTCGCCGCCCGCTGCATCTTGGCATCGTAGGTGGTGTGCACCACCAGGTCGCCATGGTTGGGGCCGATGAAGGCGTTGACTTGGTCCGCCACCCAGGCGGCGAAGTAGCGGCCGTCGCCTTCCACCGAGGGGTTGGCGCGCGGCTGAGCGGGCTGGTTCACCACCGCCTTGGCCTGCTCCACCGTGATGTAGCCGGCGTCCACCATGGTGGCCAGCACCACGGCCATGCGCTGCTCGGCCCGTTCGTTGTTGGCGCTGGGCGAATATTTGGAAGGCGCCTTCAACAGGCCAGCGATGATCGCCGCCTCCCGCAGGTTCACCTCGGTCGCCGGCTTGTCGAAATAGGTGCGCGCCGCCGCGTCCACACCGTAGGTGCCGGAGCCCAGGTACACCCGGTTCAGGTAGGCACCCAGGATCTGGTCCTTGGTGTAGCGGTGCTCCAGCATCAGGGCCAGCATGGCCTCCTGCACCTTGCGGCGCATGGTCTTGGCCGGCGACAGGAACAGGTTGCGCGCCAGCTGCTGGGTGATGGTGGAGGCGCCCTGGCGCATGTGGCCGGTGCGGTAATCGGTCCAGGCGGCGCGGGCGATGCCGATCGGATCGACACCGAAATGACTGTAGAAGCGCCGGTCCTCCACCGCCAGGACGGCGTGGACCAGGTCCGGCGAGATCTCCGACACCTCCAGCGTCTCGCCGCGCATGTCGCCAAAGCGGGCCAGCTTGCTGCCGTCGGCCGCCAGCACGGTGACGGCCGGGCGGCGCTGGAACTGCGCCACCTGGCTGATTTCCGGCAGGTCGTAGGCGAAATAGGCCACGACGCCGGCGAAGACCATGACGCCCCAGATGCCCAGCACCACCAGCGTCTTCACCCACCACGGCATGCGCGGCCCGCCAGAACGGCGTTTGGGCGCCGGGCGCCGGACGGGCGGTGGGCGGCGGCGCGGCGGCTGTCCGCCACCGCTGTTTCCACCACCGGCACCGTCGTCCCCCTCATCCGGGCGCGGACGTGGCGCCACACGGGGCGTGGCGGCCTTGGCCGGGGCGGCCGGCTTGCGGCGCGGCGCCGGCTGGCTGCCCACGGGGCGGAAGGCACGCAGCGAGGTGTCGGTGTCGTCAGGGCTCAAGGCGGTGACTCAACTAAGGCGTCCCTTTGGGAGCGCCGGTCATCGGGGAAAGGCAGGCGGTGACAGGCCCTATCTAGGGGATGGGTGACCCTGCGGAAAGCGCCGGCTGGTCAACCCTGACCTCTTATCCCTTCGCCGTCCCCAGGTGCTGCGTCCGTCCGGCGGTGCGGGCGGCCCCATCGGCCCTGATCCAGCGGTAGAGGGCAAAAAGGGCGTTTTCAGGGCGGCGTTTGGTCGCATGTTTTAGGTGCTCCCTCAAACGCCGGGCGGCCGCATCCGCGGCCTTGGCTATCCTCAGTTTCCAGTCCCTTCGCTCCCCGAAAACTTCCGGCGGACGCCGTCGCGTCCTAAATCAAAAGAAATTCCAGATCACTCGGCAGCGCTGCGGCGGTCCAACAGCTCATACTTGCGCAGGTAGCCGCGGAACTGGTGGTAATTCAGGCCCAGGTCGGCGGCGGCGCGTTTCTGGTGGAACTGGTTGCGCTCCAGCGCCGCGCGCAGCAGCGCCTTTTCAAAGTCCGCCACCTGTTCCAGGAAATTGCAGGGACCACTCGGCGCCGCCGTGGCCGGGCCGGGCGCGGTGGGGCCCAGCGTGGTGGAGGAGGCGGGTGCCGCCTCGGCCTCCGCTTCTTCCGCCGGCGCCGGGCCGGCGCGCCGGTCCCCGGGCATGGCCACGGGGCGGAAGGGGGAGTCGAAGGGGTCGAAGATGACCTCGTCGATGGGCCGCTCCGCCCCCTGGGCGCGGTAGACCGCCCGCTCCACCACGTTCTTCAGTTCGCGGATGTTGCCGGGCCAGGGATAGGCCAGCAGTTGGCTCATGGCCTTGGGCGCGAAGCCGGGGAAGAAGGGCCGCCCCAGTTCGCGCGCCATGGCGATGCCGAAATGGTCGACCAGCATGGGGATGTCGTCGGCCCGTGCCCGCAAGGGGGGGATGGTCACCACGTCGAAGGACAGGCGGTCCAGCAGGTCGGCGCGGAACTTGCCCGCAGACGCCATCCGAGGCAGGTCGGCGTTGGTGGCGCCCACCACGCGCACGTCCACCGACACCGTCTGGGTGCCGCCCACGCGCTCGAACTCCCCATACTCGATAACGCGCAGGATTTTCTCCTGCACCGAGGCCGAGCTGGTGGCGATCTCATCCAGGAACAAGGTGCCGCCGTCGGCCAGTTCGAATCGGCCGACATGGCGCTTGGCCGCGCCGGTGAAGGCGCCCTGTTCATGCCCGAACAGCTCCGTCTCCAGCAGCGTCTCGGACAAGGCCGCGCAGTTCAGCTTGATGAAGGGCTTGTCCCAGCGGGACGACAGATAGTGCAGGCGAGCGGCCACCAGTTCCTTGCCCGTGCCGCGCTCACCGATCACCAGCGTGGGACGGTTCAGCGGCGCCGCCCGCGACACATGCTCCATCAGTTGCAGGAAGGACGCGGCCTGGCCGACCAGGGACGGCGGGGTAGCGGAGGAGGCCATGGGTGATTCGCTCGCGGGGCGGAAACTACCGCTTAAGGGGGGCGTTCTGGCCGATCATGGCAGCAGTTGGTGAAATTCGCCACATAATCGTGGATTTGGATAAGTCGCCCGACTTCGCCTAGAGGGCCGTCTGGTGTGTTTTGTTTGTTTTCAATATCTTACGCTCGGCAGATACAATTGGCACGCCCCTTGCTGATGTAGGGACACACGATCGAATGCAAGGAACTCATCGAAGGGGAATGCAGCGATGACCGACCACACGATCCACGACAAGGCCGGCGATGCCGGCTTCTTCGCCAGCCGGGCCCAGAGCCAACTGGCCATGTTGGCGGACGATTTCCGCGCCGTGCCGGCTGAAGCTTGGATCATCCTTGCGGTCGCCACCGTGTTGAGCAACCTTTTCATCGCCCTTGCCTGAAGGAGACCTGACTCATGGGCATCTTTTCGCGCCTCAGCGACATCATCAATTCCAACCTGAACGCCATCCTGGATCGCGCCGAGGAGCCGGAGAAGATCATCCGTCTGGTCATCCAGGAAATGGAAGACACGCTGGTCGAGGTTCGTTCCTCCGCGGTGAAGACCGTGGCGGAGAAGAAGGAGATCGAGCGCCGCCTGGTCGAACTCCGCCGTGAGGCCGACGAATGGCAGCGCAAGGCCGAGCTGGCCCTGTCCAAGGACCGCGAGGACCTGGCCAAGGGCGCCCTGATGGCCCGCGCCAAGATCGCCGAAGCCGCCGACAGCCTGACGACCGACCTGGGCCGCCTGGACGAGGCCCTGGCGAAGACCAACGATGACATTGGCCAGTTGCAGGCCAAGCTGCAGGACGCCAAGACGCGGGAACGCACCATCATCGCCCGCCAGAAGACCGCCACGGCGCGTCTGAAGGTCAAGACCCAGCTTCACGACGACCGCATCACCGATGCCTTCTCGCGTTTCGACCAGATCGAGCGCAACCTGGATGTCCTGGAAGGCAAGGCGGAAGTCCTGGATATGGGACGCAAGCGCAGCCTGGCGGACGAGATCGCCGAGCTGGAGAACAACGACAAGGTCGAATCCGAGCTGCAGGCCCTGAAGGCCAAGCTGGCGACCAAGAACCAGGGGTAATCTGTCCATGGACCTGGACGCACTTGTCGCCGTACCCATCATCTTCATGGTCATCGTGGCGCCGGTGTGGATCATCGCCCACTATGTGACCAAGTGGCGGGTCGCCAAGACACTGTCGGTCGATGACGAGCGCATGCTGTCGGACCTGTGGCACAGCGCCACTGAAATGGACAGCCGCATCCAGCAGCTGGAGAAGATCCTGGATGCGGAGGCCCCGGGCTGGAGGGCACGGCAATGACTGGTAGAGGCTCTAACCCGCCGCCCTTCCCCGGGCGGCGGCCCCCCGGCGGACCCTCCGGTGGCGGTTCGGGCGGGTATGGCGGCGGCAGCCGCTGGACCAACCCCGCCGCCGGTGCCCAGGGCGGTACCCATGGGGGCGGCGGTACCTTCCGCAGCCCCAATCCCCACCGCCTGTATCGCAACCCCCGCGCCGGCAAGGTGGCCGGTGTCTGCGCCGGTGTCGCCGACTACTTCAGCGTCGATGCCTGGCTGGTGCGGTTGGGCATGGTCCTGGGCCTGGTGTTCTTCTTCCCGGCCACGATCATCGCCTACATCGTGCTGGCCGTCGTGCTGAAGCCGCAGCCCCAGGGGCTGTACGAAAGCAACGAGGAAGAGGTGTTCTGGCGGTCGGTCACCACCCGCCCCGACCAGACTCTGGCCGGCCTGCGCGCCAAGTTCCGCGACCTGGATCGCGAGATCGGCGCCATGGAAAGCGCCGTCGCCTCCCGCGAGTTCGACCTGCGGCGGCAGTTCAAAGACCTGGAGAAATAGGTCTCCAGGCGTGCACGGGGAATGCGGGGAAAGACCTTTCGGCCCCCTCCCCCGGCGGCGGCCACCCCGGCCGTTTATTGCGGCAGCCCATCCCAATGGTTGCCAGGGCCTGTCACCAGGCACAAAATAATTTAAGATTGCGTGGCCTGACGGGATCGGCACGGTCCCGTCGACGCCCCAGGTTTACCCGTCACACGACCCTTAGCAGGTGGCCTTCCCCATGTCGCCGATACTCGTCCCCCTCTTGGCGCTGTGCATTCCCATCGTGGCCATCGTCTTGCGGGCGATGCAGAAGCTGCAGGATATCGAGGCCATGGCCCAGGCGCGCCGCGGCCAGCAGGACCAGCGCTTCCGCTGCTATGATGATCTGGAGCGCCGCGTGACCCAGATGGAGCGGCACGTCACCAGCCCCGAATTCGACCTCAACCGCAAGCTGAGCCAGCTGGCCCAGCGCTGATAGGACGAAGCCCCATGTCCCCCCTGCTGATCCCCCTCGCCGCCCTGATGATCCCCATCGTGGCCCTGGTGACCCGTTATATGATCCGCGCGCGCGAGCTGCAGGCCCAGGGCCTGTCGGATCACGCCGCCGGCGACCTGCTGGCCCGCGCCGACCGGCTGGAGCAGCGGGTGCAGCAGCTGGAACGTCTGCTGGATGCCGAATCCCCCGGCTGGCGCGCCCGCGCCTGACCCCATTCCCCTATCCCTTCGCCCCGCCACGGCGCACTTGAACGGCACCGCGACGGGGCCTTAGATGGGAAGATCGTCATCTTCCCCGCGATAGGACACCCAGCCCCCGTGCCGCGACCCACCCTTGCCGGGGCTGCTTTCCTGATGTCGGCCCTGGCGGCCGTCTCGACAGCGTTGTTTTCCGATGGCGCCGGTGCCCAGTCCCCCGCCGCCCAATCCCCCACCTTGGTCTTCGGCATCCTGGAGACGGAACAGCCGCCGCTGGTGGACCTGCGGAACGGCGAGGTGGCCGGCGGCCTGATCAAGGCCATTGGCGACGAGATCGCCCGGCGCACGGGCTTGAGGCCCCTCTACCGCCTGGTCCCCCGCAACCGTCTGGAGGCCGACCTGGCCGACGGCCTGATCGACCTGGCCTGCGGTTACAGCCCCGATTGGCTGCCCAAGGTGGCCATCACCCGCTTCTCAACCCCCATCCTGGTCAGCCACAGCGTGCTGGTCGTCCGCCGGGCCGACAGCGAGCGCTTGCGCACCCTGGGCGACCTGGCCGGGCGGCCCATCGGCGCCATCCTGGGTTTCCGCTACCCGCGCGAGGTGGAGGCGGCCTTCATCGACGGCACCTGGCAGCGGGAAGACGCGCCGTCCGCGGAAAGCAATTTCCTGAAGCTGCGCAACCGGCGGGTGGACGCCATCCTGACCACCGACCTGGAGGCCGACTACCGCCAGACGGCGGACAAGACCTGGGCCCAGGCACTGACCGTCCTGCCCCAGACGGTGGGCGATCATGAGGAACGCTGCGCCAACGCCCCCCGGTCGCCCTTGCCGATGGAAACGCTGGACGCCGCCATCGAGGCCATGCGGGCCGACGGCACGCTGACCCGCCTGCGCCTGGCCGCCACGGGGCGGGCGGCGAGCTGAATCTTTCCAGCCCTCAAACGCCGGACGCCGGCGTCCGCCGGCTGGGCCCATAGAATAACAAACGGGCCGCCCCAGGGGGACGGCCCGCCGATACATCAGGTGAGGTTCTCCGGACTCAGAGGCCGGGCCCCGTTTTAAACTCCGCCTCGGTCTTCTGGCGGATCTCGTCCACCGTCACGCCGGGGGCGACCTCGGCCAGGATCAGGCCGCTGCCGCCTTCCTTGTCGACCTGGAAGACGCCCAGGTCGGTGATGATCATGTCCACCACCTTGGTGCCGGTCAGCGGCAGGGTGCAGGCCTTCAGGATCTTGGGCTCCAGCGCGCCGGTCTTCTTGTCGACGGCGCAGTGTTCCATGACCACGACCACCTTCTTGACGCCGGCCACCAGGTCCATGGCGCCACCCATGCCCTTGACCATCTTGCCCGGGATCATCCAGTTGGCGAGATCGCCGTTGGCCGCCACCTGCATGGCGCCCAGCACCGACAGGTCGATATGGCCGCCGCGGATCATGGCGAAGCTGTCGGCGGAGCTGAAGAAGCTGCTGTACGGCAGTTCGGTGATGGTCTGCTTGCCGGCGTTGATCAGGTCCGGATCCTCCTCCCCCTCATAGGGGAAGGGGCCCATGCCCAGCATGCCGTTCTCGCTCTGCAGGGTAACCTGCACGCCGTCGGGGATGTAGTTGGCCACCAGCGTCGGAATGCCGATGCCCAGGTTGACGTAGAAACCGTCGCGCAGCTCTTTCGCGGCGCGTGCGGCGATGTCCTCACGGGTCCATGCCATAGGTCAGCTCCTTCACGCGCGCGGACGGGTGGTGCGCTGCTCGATGCGCTTTTCGAACTTGGCGCCCTTGATGATGCGCTGGACGAAGATGCCGGGGGTGTGGATGTGGTCGGGGTCGAAGCTGCCCGGTTCCACCAGCTCCTCGACCTCGACCACCGTCACCTTGCCGGCCGTGGCCATCATCGGGTTGAAGTTCCGCGCTGTCTTGCGATAGACGAGGTTGCCCTCGGTATCGCCCTTCCAGGCCTTGACGATGGACAGGTCGGCGACGATGCCGCGCTCCATCACATAGGTCTCGCCGTCGAACTCGCGCAGCTCCTTGCCCTCGGCCACCAGCGTGCCCACGCCCGTCTTGGTGAAGAAGGCGGGGATGCCGGCGCCGCCGGCGCGGATGCGCTCGGCCAGAGTGCCCTGGGGGTTGAATTCCAGCTCAAGCTCACCGGACAGGTACTGCTGGGCGAACAGCTTGTTCTCACCCACGTAGCTGCTGATCATCTTCTTGATCTGCTTGGTTTCCAACAGCACGCCCAGGCCGAAGCCATCGACACCGGCGTTGTTGGAGACGACCGTGAGCCCGGTCACGCCCGAAAGGCGAATGGCCTCGATCAGGTTTTCCGGGATGCCGCACAGGCCGAAGCCGCCGGCCATGACGGTGATGTCGTTGCGCAACAGCCCGGCCAGGGCGGTTGCGGCGTCGGGGTAGACCTTCTTGCTCATCGTGTCTCCGGACGGCCCCCTAAGATGTTTGGATTCCGGCGCCGGCCCCTCTCCCAGGCACTATGCACCGCAGCATTGCTTACGGCCCCGACGGGGGTTAAGTCAACTTGAACGACCCTTCAAGTTCGGCAGCCCTGACCCCTGCCAGCCGCCGCTTGCAGCAGGCGCCCCAACGCGCTAGACCCAGGAGGGTCTGCCGGGACGCCCGCGACCTATGGTCCTGCCTCCCACGGCCTACCCCCTTTCCTCAGGCCCGTTCCCCCGTGCTGGACCTCATCCTCACCACCGCCGTCGCCCTGTTCGTCACCATTGATCCCGTCGGGCTGGGCCCCATGTTCGTGGGCCTGACGGCCGGCATGGATCAGCGCTATCGCCGGCGCATGGCCATCAAGGGCACGGTCATCGCGGCCCTGATCCTGTTCTTCTTCGCCTTCGCCGGCGACCTGTTGTTGCGGGCGCTGGGTATCGGCTTCGCCGCCTTCCGCATCGCCGGCGGCGTGCTGCTGATGCTGGTGGCCATCGACATGGTATTCGCCCGCGAAAGCGGCGTGCGCACCGCCACGGCGGACGAGCGGGAAGAGGCGCGCCACCGCGCCGACATCTCCGTCTTCCCCCTGGCCATCCCGCTGATCAGCGGCCCCGGCACCATGACCACCATCGTGCTGTTCATGGGCCGCGCGCACGGCGATCTGGCCAAGCAGGCCGTGGTGCTGGGCGTCCTGGCCGGCATCCTGGCCCTGACCCTGTTCGTGCTGATCTTCGCCACCAAGGTCAGCCGCATCCTGGGCCGCACCGGCATCACCGTGCTGAACCGCGTGCTGGGCATCCTGCTGTCCGCCCTGGCCTGCCAGTTCGTGATCGACGGGATCTTGGCCAGCGGATTGATTCATCCGAGTTAGCTTCAGGCGCCAGCGCCGCCGTCCGGCGGCTCGGCTTCCTCGCATTTCGGTCCGCTGCGCTCCCCAAAATGCTGCGGCGGCCGCGGTCGCGGCCTTGTCGCTGCGCTCCGTGGCGCTCCAAGGATATGTTTGGGCGGAGATGGTGCCGCCTGCTTCAGCCGCAGCCCCCACCCGAGCCGCAGCTGGGGCCGTGGCGATGGGGGGCGGTGTCCCGGTTGAGGCCCTGGGCCTCCAGCTCGGACAGATAGCGGGCCCAGCGCTCGTCGTACTCGATGCCCAGCTCGTACAGGTATTTCCAGGAGAAGATGCCGGTGTCGTGGCCGTCGTCGAAGATCAGGCGGACGGCGTAATTGCCGATGGGCTCCAGCTCCGCCACCGCGACGGTGCGCTTGCCCGGCACCGTCTGCTTCTGATCGGGGCTGTGGCCCTGCACCTCGGCCGACGGGCTTTCCACCCGCAGGTACTCGGCCGGCAGGGTGGCGCGGGCACCGTTGTCGAAGGTGATGACCAGTTCACGCTCCGCCCGCTTGTAGCGGATCTCGGTCGGCCAGTGCTGGGTGCCGTGGGCGTCGGTGGCGAAGTTTTCCTGGGTCATGACTGTCAGCCTCAGTCGTCGAGAGACCGGGCCTCGTCCACCAGCATGATGGGGATGCCGTCGCGGATGGGATAGGCCAGGCGCGCCTGCTGGCTCACCAGTTCCTGGCGCTGGGCGTCATAGCTGAGCGGCCCCTTGGTCAGGGGGCAGACCAGGATCTCCAGCAGCTTGGGATCGACCTTGGCGGTATCGGACATGGCGGCAAAACCTTGCGAAAAAAGGAAGTCATAGCAGCGGTATGAGATTTTGCCTCATCCCGCTATCGGATGCGACCGCATCCGCCGTAGCGAGCACCCTCTTTTATACAGAAAAGGGGGCGCGGAGCGAGGAAGCCAAGCCGGCGCTTGAGGGGGCATTTGAGCGGTTACGATCAAATCCCCGTAGTATCAATGCCGCGCGGCGTCGCCGTCCGCCGATTCATGCACCGCCATTTGCACCAACGCCAGCAGCATCGACGCGCGACCGATGAAATCCGGCGCCTCCAGCAGGGCCTGCTTCTCGGCCGGTGGGAAAGGGCACAGCATGGCGATGGTGGCGACCAGTTGCTCGTCCGACGCCGTCTCCAGCGCCTGCCAGTTCACCGTCAGCGACCGCCGGGTGAAATAGGGCTTCAGCGCCGCCATCAGGCCGGCACGGTCGAAACCGCCATCGGCCGGGGCAACGAAGTCGCCGGGGAAGGGCGACCAGTCGGCCATGACGCGGCGATAGCCCCGCATGGTCGACACCTCTTCCCGGATGCGGAAACGGCAAAGGCCGGACAGGGTGATGAGATAGCGGCCGTCGTCCGTTTCGGCGAAGGCCGTCAGCCGGCCGCAACAGCCCACGCCGGCCAGTGGCGGATCGATGCTGCTGTCCGTTTCCGTTCCCGGTTCCACCGGCTGGATCATACCGATCAGCCGGTCACCGGCCAGGCTGTCCTGCACCATGGCCAGGTAGCGCGGCTCGAACACATTGAGCGGCAGGCGGGCCCGGGGCAGCACCAGCACCCCCGTCAGGGGAAAGACGGGGATGCTGGCCGGCAGCTGCTCGAAGGTGGGGGCGAAGGGGCTCATCACTTCGTTACGACAGCGAAATCACTTAGGCGAACAGGATGGACGAGAGCTTGCGCCGCCCCGCGATGGCCAGCGGGTGCTTGAAGCCCAAGGCTTCGAAGAACTTCACCAGCTGCTTGCGGGCCGCCTGCTCATTCCATTCGCGGTCGCGCTTCACGATGTCCAGCAGGTGGTCCACCGCCGCCTCCTGCTGGCCGCCGGCATAAAGGGCCAAGGCCAGGTCATAGCGGGCCTGGTGGTTGTCGGCATCGGCCGCCACCGCCCGTTCCAGGTCGCCCACGGGGCCCATGTCCGCCGCCTGGCGGGCCAGGTCCATCTGCGTGCGCAGGGCCACGATCTCCGGCGCCTTGGCCAGGGCCGCCGGCGCCTGGTCCAGCATCTCCTGCGCGGTGTCCGCCTGGTCGGCGGCCAGCAGGCAGCGGATCAGGCCGGCATAGGCCGCGGCGTTCTCCGGTTCCTCGCCCAGCACCTCGTTATAGAGAGCCGCGGCCGTCTGGGCGTCGCCCGACTCCAGCAGTTGGCCCGCCTCTTCCAGCACGGCGGCGATGTCGGCAGCGCCGGGCACGCCGCCCGCCGCCTGCACCAGGCGGTCGATGAACTGCTTCACCTGGCTTTCCGGCAGGGCGCCGGTGAAGCCGTCCACCGGCCGGCCCTGGAAGAAGGCATAGACGGCGGGGATGGACTGGATGCGCAGCTGGCCGGCGATGGCCGGGTTCTGGTCGGTGTCGATCTTGACCAACTTCACGGCGCCCTTGGCGGCCAGCACGGCCTTTTCGATGATGGGGCCCAGGGTCTTGCAGGGGCCGCACCACGGCGCCCAGAAGTCCACGATCACCGGCACCTCGCGTGAGGCTTCGATGACGTCGGCCATGAAGGTGCGGTCGCTGCCGTCCTTGATCAGGTCGGACTTGTCCACCGGGGCGTTGCCACCGGGGGCGGCGTTGGTCGGAAACTGCATGGCCTCGTATCCCTTCTCAGCCGCAGGAGCCGCCGCCCACGAACTGCCGCCCACCTGGGCACGGCATGGGGGCCCCTGCGCATAGGTCCCTGAAATGAGTCCGCCGGGCCGCCGCCGCAAGGGGCACGCGTGCCCCACGCGCCGTCGGGGCGGGTGACCGGTCCCTTATAGCTGCCCCTGCGCGGGGAAAAAAGGCGCCCGATTTTTCCTGAAAAAAGCGCTTGCATTCGATCGGCACCTGCATATTATCCGCGCTCACCGCCGGGGGGCACTGATCGCAAGGTCGGTGCCGAACGTCGGGATGGAGTGCGGGCGTAGCTCAGGGGTAGAGCACAACCTTGCCAAGGTTGGGGTCGAGGGTTCGAATCCCTTCGCCCGCTCCAGTCTTCCTCAGGGAAGAGCAAGCGAGAAAAGGCCGGGCCGGCTGGTTCGGCCTTTCGCTTTTAGGTGAGCCTTCCCTGTGAAGGCGGAGAGTTGGGTATGCGGGCGTAGCTCAGGGGTAGAGCACAACCTTGCCAAGGTTGGGGTCGAGGGTTCGAATCCCTTCGCCCGCTCCAGTCTCTCCAGAACACGGCAGAGAACGCAAAAGCATCAAAGGCGCCCACCCGGGCGCCTTTTGCGTTTCCGGCCTCGACTCCCCCCTGCATTCCAGCGAGACGGGGGCACCATGCTAAGCCCTAGACATCCGCCATCTGACGTGCCGGCGCCGGTGAAAGCCGCTGGCAGGCGGCGCCCTCTCCTGCTTTCCTGTTGCCTGGGTGTTCGCGGGGGCTTGGGGGCAATGGTGGCGTGGGGGCGGTCACGGGTGGGATGGGCAATGGGCGGCAGGTCGCTGGGCCCGCAGTTCAATTGGCTGTGGACGGCCTACGCCGTCAGCGTCGCGGGCACATGGCTGGCCTGGGGCGGGTTTCCCCTGATCGCGGTCACGGTGTTGCACTGCGGCCCCACCGCCGTGTCCCTGATGATGGCGGGGGGCCTGGCGGCGGGGGCGGCCGCCGCCATTCCCATGGGCCCCTGGGCCGAGTTCCGGGCCAAGCGGGGCGTGTTGATTACCATGGACCTGGTCCGCTTCGCCGCCATCATCACCGTTCCCATCGCCTATCCGCTAGGCTGGCTGAGTTATGCCCAGTTGCTGGTCGTCTCCATCATCGTTGCCACCGCCAATATCACCTTCACGGCGGCCAGCGGCGCCTACATCAAGGCGCTGGTTCCCCGGGAGGACCTGATCACCGCCAACGCCGTGCTGGAATCCACCAGCTGGGTGGCGACCATCGCCGGGCCGCCCCTGGGCGGGATGGCCATCGGGCTGATGGGTCCCGTGGCGACCGTCCTGGTCGACGCCGTCAGCTATCTGCTCTCGGCCCTGGGCATCGGCATGATCAAGGGACGGGAGCGGCCGCCGACGCGGCCCGCCGGCCCCAGCCGGCGGCTGGCCGAATTGCTGGACGGCTGGCGTTTCATCCTGGCGCACCCGACGCTGCGGCGGCTGTTCCTCAACACCGTGCTGGTGAACGCCATGATCATGGTCAGCGCACCGCTGATGGCCTTTCTGATGCTAGGGCCGCTGGCCTACACGCCCTGGCAGTACGGCCTGGCCTTCGGCCTGCCCTGCGTCGGCGGCCTGATCGGGTCGCGCCTGGCGCGCCCGCTGGCGGCGCGCCTGGGCCAGCGCACCACCATCCTGGTGACGGGAACCCTGCGGGCCGGTTGGTCGCTGGGCCTGGCCTTCATCGGCCCCGGCACCCCCGGCCTGGTCCTGGTCATCGCCGTGCAGTTCGGGCTGGTGCTGTGCTGCGGCGCCTTCAACCCGGTCATGGCCTCGTTCCGCCTGGAACAGCTGGCCGCCGACCGCGTCGCCCGCACCCTGTCCGCCTGGTCGGTCACCAACAGCCTGACCACGGCGGCGCTGATCGCCTTGTGGGGCCTGCTGGCCGACATGACCAGCCCCCGCATCGCCATCGCCATCGCCGGCATCCTCATGCTGGCGACGCCCGTCCTGCTGCCCTGGCGCCAGATGCGGCCGGCCGCCAGCCTGGCCCCGGGCCTGCCATCCTGACCCGTGGCGGGGACGGCGGTCAGCCTTCCGCCGGCAGCCCCAGTTCATCCCGGATGGTGTCCAGCAGGATGCCGGCCAGACGGGCGGCGGCGGGGGACGGATCCGCCTCCGCCCGGTGGAGGGCCAGGGGAACGCGCGGCAGGGGCGGCAAGCCGGTGGCGGCGGGGTCCAGCACGGACAAGGTGCGGGGCATGGTGACGGTGGTACGCACCGTCAGGCCCAGCCCCCCCTCCGCCGCCGCCCACAGCCCGGACAGGCTGGGGCTGGTGAAGGCCAGGCGCCAAGGCAGGCCGGCACCATCCAGCGCCGCCACCGCGGCGGAGCGGAAAGCGCAAGGAGCCGGCAGCACGGCCAGCGGCAGGGGCTCCCCCTCCAAGGCAACCATGCCGGGCCAATCAGGCCGCCCGATCCAGGCAATGGGCAGTTCGGCCACCTGCCGGGCATAGGGCGTGCCCCGGCCGTCACCCCAGATGAGGGCCAGGTCCAGTTCGCCCTTCACCGTTTTTTCCGTCAGGGGCGTGCTGCGGTCCACCTGCACCTCCACCCGCACCTTGGGATGGGCCCGGTTGAAACGGTTCAGCACGCCGGGCAGCCAGGTTTCGGCGAAGTCCTGGGGAAGGCCCAGGCGCACCCAGCCCGCGACCTCCGCCCCCCGGATGCCGTCCACCGCCTCGTCGTTCAAGTCCAGAAGGCGCTTGGCGTAGCTCAGCAGACTTTCGCCGGCGGGGGTCAGGGCCAGGCCGCGCCCGGATTTCTGAACCAGGGGCCGGCCGATCTGATCCTCCAGCCTGCGCAACTGGGTGCTGATCGCGGACTGCGACCGGCCCAGCCGTTCCGCCGCGCGGGCGAAGCTGCCCAGCTCGAAGCCAGTCACGAAAGTCCGCAGGACATCCATGTCGAGGTTGACGCGCGCCACCAAAGCCGGGCTCCGATAGTTCGATTTTATGAATGCATTGTTTAGTAAGTTTCAAATTTTCGGAATTATTGTGCCCCCCTACCTTCAAGGTCGTCAAGCGGGTCCGCCCGCCCCTTTCGAAGCCCACCCCCTTCGAAGAACGGAGCGCCATCATGCCCCTCGTCCGCATGTCCCTGATCAAGGGCAAGCCGGCCGCCCACATCCGCGCCATCGCCGACGGCGTCCACCAGGCCTTGGCCGATACCTTCGGCGTGCCGGCCGACGACCGCTTCCAGCTAATCGACCAGCATGAGCGGGACACCTTCCTCTTTGATGCCGATTACCTGGGTGTGCACCGCACCGACGACCTGGTGATGGTCACCATCCTGGCCAGCAACTGGCGCGACACCGCGCAGAAGCAGGCCCTGTACCGCGCCATCGCCGAAAATCTGACCCGCGCCCCCGGCCTGCGACCGGAGGATGTGATGGTGGTGCTGGCGCCCAACCAGCGGGACGACTGGTCCTTCGGCAACGGCCTCGCCTCTTACGTCAACCCCGCCTAACATAGGAGAAGCGCCATGGATTCCCTCGTCCACGATACCTTGGCCCGCGAGGCCTATGCCCGCAGCCCCCTGGCCAATTCCCCCTTCACCCGCCTGGGGCCGCTGTTCCCGACCCTGTCGTCCACCACCGGCGGCCTAGCCCTGATGGCCTTGCGCCACGATCCGCACGGGGCGGGCGGGGTGGAAATGGCCGCCTACGCCATCGCGGCCCTGGCCGGCTTGGCTGCCACCCGCCAGCGGCTAAGGGGCGGCGGCCTGCTGCTGGCTGCCCTGGCCCTGTTGGCGGCGGCGGCCGCAGCACTGGTGGGCATGGCGCTGGACGGCGCCGCCTTCCTGCCAGCGGGCGGCAGCGCCCTGGCCGCGCTGGCGCTGGGGTCGCTGGCGGCAGGGGCCGGGATGGAGGCTGTTCAGCGCTGACCGTGAGCTGCGGCCGAGACCTCCGCCCATTCCTCCCACACGGACAGGCGGCGGGCATAGACCTGGCGGATCAGGGGCAACGGCCCCGTGCCCAGCAGCAGGCGCAGGGGCGGGGTCTCGGCATCCACCACCTTCAGGATGGCATCCGCAGTGGCCTGGGGATTTCCCGACATCTCCGGCTTGAAATTGGCCATGACGGCTGCGCGCACGCCGTCATAGTCGGCCATCGCCGGCGCGAAGGCGATGGAGGCGCGGAAATCGGTGGCGAAGCTGCCGGGCTCGATGATGGTCACCTTGATGCCAAAGCCCGCGACCTCTCCGGCCAGGGCCTCGCTCAATGCCTCCACCGCATGCTTGGTGGCGGTGTAGACGCCGGCGGTGGGGAAGCTGACCACGCCGCCAATGCTGGACACCATCAGGATATGACCATGCCCCTGGGCCCGCAGCAACGGCACGGCCGCCTGGATGACAGACAGCGTGCCGAAGACGTTGGTGTCGAAATTGGCGCGCGCCGCCTCCGCCGTCATCTCCTCCACAGCCCCCATGCAGCCATAGCCGGCGTTGCTGAGCACCACGTCCAGCCCGCCGAAATGCGCGTGCGCCCGTGCCACCGCCCGGAACACGCCGTCGCGATCGGTGACGTCCAAGGCCAGGGGCGCCAGCCGGTCGCCATGCTCGGCGGCCAGGTCGGCCAAGGCGCCGATGTCGCGGGCGGTGGCGGCGACCAGGTCGCCCCGCCGCAGCGCCGCCTCCGCCCAGATACGGCCGAAGCCGCGGTTGGCGCCGGTGATGAACCATGTCTTCGCCATTGTGCCTCTCCAACAAATTTACACCATGCGCGAATTCGCACTGAGTGCGATATCAAATATCGCACCGGGTGCGATATTTCAAGAGCGGGCCATTCATGCGATAAGGGCGCCCATGGACACCGCCCCCCCATCACCCGCCCCCCCATCACCCACGACGCCGGGCAAGACCGAAGGCCTGCGCGACCGCAAGCGCCGGGAGACGATGCAGCGCATCGCCGACACCGGCCTGAAGCTGTTCATGGAAAATGGGTTCGAGGCGACGACCCTCGACGCCATCGCCGCCGCCGCCGGCATCGCCCGACGCACCTTCTTCTATTATTTCAAGTCCAAGGAGGACGTGCTGCTGGCCTGGCAAGGCAGCGGCTTCGTGGAGGCCATCGGCCCGGCCCTGCTGCAGGAACCGGCGGACCAGCCCCCCCTGGCCGCCGCACGGCACTGCCTGCTGACGCTGGCCGCCCGCTTCGAAACCAAGACGTCCATTGCCGCCGACGCCCTGCTGCGCTCCACCGAGACGCTGCGCGCCCGCAAGCTGGCCAAGATGGTGGATATGGAACGTGACCTGGCCCAGGTGATGGCGGAACGGTGGCCCGACCGCGCGACGGAGGAACTGCGGGTGGCGGCCATGCTGGCGATCGGCGCCCTGCGCCTGGCCCAGGAGGAGTGGCGCCACGACCATGCGGCCCATCCAGACACCGCCCGCCCCCTGGCTGAGCATCTGAAGGCCACGTTCGCCCTGCTGGACCGGCAGGTGCCGTCGGCGACCTAGGACCGCCTAGAACAGCCGGCGCCAGTGCAGCACCACCAGGGACACCAGGATGGTGAAGACCATGACGCCGCAGACCCAAATGAAGCCGGCGTCGTGGCCGCTCCACGGCAGGCCGCCCACGTTCATGCCGAAGATGCCGGTGATCAGGTTCACTGGCAGCAGGATGGTGGTGACGATGGACAGGACATAAAGGTTGCGGTTCGTCGCCTCGCTGAAGCGGTTGGACAGTTCGTCCTGCAGCAGGCGGGCGCGCTCCTGTACCAGGTCCAGATCCTGGCCGACGCCGTCCAGCCGGTCGATGCCCTGCCGCAGGCGGGCCTGGTCCTCCCCCCCGCACCAGCCGGGCAGACGGCCCAGCGCCACGTTCAGCGCCGTCCGCTGCGGGCCGATGTGGCGGCGCAGGCGGGCGGAGGTGCGGCGGATGCGCCCCAGCTTCTCCCCCTCATCCTCCAGCCGGTCGGCCAGCAAGGCGTCCTCCACATCGTCGACATCGTTGGCCAGCTCACTGACTTCCGCCGCCACCGTGTCGGTCAGGTGGAACATGAGGTGGGCGATCAGGTCGACGGCGCTGGTGGGCGCCAGGCCTTGGCTGATGGCGCGGCGCAGCTGGTCCACCGCCATCAGCGGCTGGCGCCGGGCGGTGATGACCAGGTGGGAATCCATGTACAGGCGCAACTGGCCCAGGCCGCCGGCGGGATCATCGAAGCGGTGATGCAGGTCGGCCAGCACGCCGGTGAGGCCGTCGCCCACCGGTTCCAGGCGGAAATGGCTGTCCTGGCCCAGCAGCGCCTGGCGGGCACCACGCGGCAGGGTGGGCATGGCCTCGATCCACTGCCGCGCCCGCACGTCCACCAGGTTGAAATGCAGCCAGACCAGGCCGCCGGGCTCCGCCATGGCGTCGTTGATCCCGGGCCAGGGAACCGGCGCCACTGTTCCGTTGCGGATCAGGAATCCGCAGATCAGTCCGTGTTCCTCGCTGATGTCCGATGCCGCGCGCGTGCCCATGGCCCCTCCGCCTATCGGGACGGCCCGACACCGCCGCCCTTCCCTGTGATGCCGGGCGGAAACGGCCAACGTCAATGCCTTGGAATCTTACGGCTTTGTGACAGGACCGCCCCCGGCCCTGCGACGCGATGGCATGCGTCGCTTTGCCGCAAGAAAGCGCGCTGATCAGAAGGGCTTGCCGATCACCAGGACCAGGATGCCCACCACTGCCAGCACGATCAGGGCGGGCATGAAACGGCCCAGGGCGGTGCGGCGGCGCCCTTCCCCGGCCGCCAAGCGACGCAGGGCGCCGGCCTGGGCGCCGTGCAGGCCCGACAGCGCCGTGACCAGCGCCAGCTTGGCCCACAGCCAGCCGGCGGAGGGCAGCCAGCCGCCCTTGACCGCCAGGGTCAGGCCCAGGCCCCAGACCAGCAGGATGGCCGGCCCCGTCACCCAGCGATGCCAGGCCCGCGCCGCGCGCCAGAAGGCGGGCGACAGGGCATCGGCGCTGGGCACGAAGGCCAGCAGCAGGGCCGCCGCCAGCAGGCCCGCCACAAAGGTGACGGCCGCGGCGGCGTGCAGCGATTCCAGCCAGAGGTAGGGCATGGGTCCGGGTCCCCGATCTTAAGTCTGCCCCCTTGATACACCAGCCGCCACCCCACCGGGTGGGGCCAATTTGACCAAGCGGAACGGCCCCGGATCGCTCCGGGGCCGCACCGCACTTCTCGGGATTTAGGACGGCGACTGCCGGCCCGGGCCGGTCAGGCCCGTAAGCCAAGCCACCGGATGGTGGCGCCCGGCGCCTGAGGGAGGGTATTTGATCGATCAAGATCAAATGCCCTGCGCATCAGACTTGCGCCAAGCCGCCGTCGGCGAACAGTTCGGCGCCGGCGACGAAGCTGCTGTCGCTCGAGGCCAGGAACAGGGCGGCCTTGGCGATCTCCTCCACCTCGCCCACGCGGCCCAGGGGCACTTGGCTGGCCATGTAGTCCAGCAGGCCCTGCTGCTGGGCGGCGTCCGGACCGGCCAGTTCCACCAGGCCCGGCGTGCGGATGGGGCCGGGGCTGAGGACGTTCACGCGGATGCCGCGTTCCTTCAGGTCCAGGGTCCAGCTGCGGGCGAAGTTGCGCACCGCCGCCTTGCTGGCGCTGTAGACGCTGAAGGTCGCCGTGCCGGTGCTGCCGGCGGTGGAGCCGGTCAGGATGACCGAGGCGCCGTCCACCAGCAGGGGCAGTGCCTTTTGCACCGTGAACAGCACGGCCTTCACGTTGCGGCCGAAGATGTCATCGTAGTGCTCTTCGGTGATCTGGCCCAGGGGCAACATGGTGCCGCCACCGGCATTGGCGAACAGGACGTCGATACGGCCGGCCTGGGCCTTCACCTGCTCATAGAGGCGGTTCAGGTCTTCCGCCTTGGCGCTGTCGGCCTGGATGCCGGTGGCATTGGGGCCGATGGCCGCCACCGCCGCCTGCAGTTCCGGGGCACGGCGGCCGGTGATGAACACCCGGGCGCCCTCGGCGGCGAAAGCCTTGGCGGTGGCGAGGCCGATGCCGCTGGTGCCACCGGTGACGACCGCGATCTTGCCTTCGAGTTTGCGAGCCATTTTTCTTTCCTTTCAGTACCTTGGTTTGCGCCGTCCGTCTCTGTCCGTTGTGGGCGGCGGCCGATGGGCAAAAGATGTCGCCAAACCCGTCTTTTCAAAATAGAAAGGGCTGAAAACTATTGTTGCAGGTTTGGTGTGACCAAGGTTCCAGACTTCGAAGGCTTGGCCATGTTCGCCAAGGTGGCGGAGGAGCGGTCGTACGCCGCCGCCGCCCGGGCCATGGGCGTGTCGGTCGCCACCGTGTCGCGCGGCGTCAGCCGGTTGGAGGACAGGCTGGGCGCCCGCCTGTTCAACCGCACCTCGCGCCGCCTGGCCCTGACCGACGTGGGCGCCGCCCTGGCCGCCCGGGCGTCGCAGCTGTATGCCGAGGCCGAGGCGGTGGAGGATGCGGCGCGGGAACTGTCCAGCCGGCCGCGCGGCACCATCCGCCTGGCGGTGCCCATGTCCTTCGGCGTGCACTGGGTGGCGCCGCTGTTGCCGGCCTTCCTGCGGGCATATCCCGAGATCACCATCGATTTGCATCTGAGCGACGCCACGGTGGACCTGATAGGCGAGGGGTTCGACGCAGCCCTGCGCATCGCCGTGCTGACCGACAGCTCGCTGGTGGCGCGCCAGCTGTGCCCCATCGCCCGGCACATCGTGGCCGCCCCGGCCTACATCGCCCGCTATGGCCGCCCCCGGCATCCGGGCGAACTGGCGGCCCATCACTGCCTGGGCTACGCCTACCGCGCTCGCCAGGACGTCTGGCGCTTGATCAACACCAATGGGCAGGAGGTGGCCGTGGCGCCCACCGGCCCCCTGCGCGTCACCAATGGGGAAGCGCTGCTGCCCACCGTGCTGGACGGCCTGGCCATCGCCGAGTTGCCGGAGTTCCTGGCGGCTGAATACCTGGCCGACGGCCGGCTGGTGGAGCTGTTGGACGGCTGGTCGATGCCCCTGGGCGGGCTGTACCTGGTGACCCCCACTACCCGCGCCCGCCCCGCCAAGGTGGAGGCGCTGGCGGATTTTTTCATCAAGCACATGGCCCGCCCCGCGTGGCGCCAGCCGCGATAGGAACCCCCGCGTGGCGCCAGCCACGAAAGGAACCCAGGCCACCGCCCGGGGTTCACATCCGGGGTTTACAACGGCAACCGCGGGAGGCGAGACATGACCGAGAAAGCGGAGTTTCCAGTGTCCAAGGTGCGCCGCTATCTGGAACCGGGACCCATCGTGCTGCTGTCCAGCGCCCATCGGGGGCAGCGGGACATCATGGCGCTGGGCTGGCATACGATGATGGAGTTCACGCCGGCGCTGGTGGGCTGCGTCATCGCCGCCGACAACCACAGCTTCGAGTTGGTGCGGAGCAGCGGCGAATGCGTGCTGAACCTGCCCACCGCCGCCATGATCGACACCGTGGTGGGCATCGGCAACACCAGCGGGACGGAGGTCGACAAGTTCGAGCATTTCGGCCTGACGGCAGGCGGGGGGGTGGATGTGGACGCCCCGCTGATTCGCGACTGTCCCGTCAACCTGGAGTGCCGGCTGGCCGACACCAGCCTGGTGGAGCGCTACAACTTCTTCATCTTCCAGGTGATGAGGGCCCACGCGGTGCCACAGCCGGAACACCATGAGACCCTGCACTATACCGGCGACGGCGTGTTCATGGTGGCAGGCGAGATCGTCAATCGGCGGGAGCAGTTCCGGCCCGAACTTCTGGACTAACTGTTGGCGGGCCGATACCTGCCGTCGCAAAGTCGCTCTACAGCCGGGGCGCGTCCGGCATTAGGGTCGCCATCCCAAGGATGATGACCCGGCACGTTCCATGTCGCCCCGCCTGTACCTGACCTTTCCCTTGCTGGCCGTGCTGATCTGGACCGGCAACAATCTGGTGACCAAGGCCTCGGCCGGCGCCATCCCGCCCAGCGTCATCGCCTTTGATCGCTGGTTCGTCGCCTTCGTGCTGCTGACGCCCTTCTGCCTGCGCGGCGCTTGGGCGCGGCGATCCGTCATCCGCCAGCACCTGCCCCAGATCATCGTCCTCGGCCTGCTGGGCATGGCGCTGTACCAGGGGCTGGCCTATTACGCGGCGGCCAGCACCAGCGCCACCAACATCGGCATCTTCGTGGCCCTGGTGCCGCTGCTGACCCTGGCGATCAGCGCCGTGTGGCTGCGGCAGAAGCACGGGCCCCTGGCCCTGGTGGGCGGGCTGGTGTCGCTGGCCGGCATCCTGTTCGTGCTGGGCCAGGGCGATTACGGTCGCCTGCTGTCGCACGGTGTGGGCCGGGGTGACGCCTTCATGCTGGGCGCCTGCGTCGCCTATGCCGCCTATGGCGTCTGCCTGAAGCGCTGGCCCCTGCCCTTGCCGGTATGGACCTCGCTTTACGCCCAGGTGGCGGCGGGCCTGGTCTTCCTGCTGCCGGGCTATCTGCTGGCGCCCCCGGCCCCGGCCACGCCAGCCACCATCGCCATGATCGCCTATGCCGGCATCCCGACATCCATCCTGGCGCCGGTGCTGTGGATGCAGGGAGTGAAGCACCTGGGGCCGGGCCGCACCGCCATCTTCATGAACCTGCTGCCCATCACCACCGCCGTGCTGGCGGCCCTGCTGCTGGGCGAGGTGCTGCACCCCTATCATTTGGTGGGCGGCGGCCTGGTGGTGCTGGGCATCGTGCTGGCGCAACGCCCTGCCCGGCCCCGACCGGCCACCGCCCAATCCTGATTGGCCAGCCCCAATCGGCCAGCCCGGAGCCCCTCAGCCGCCGGTGTAGAGGCGGATGAGGGCGGAGACGTTCTCGGCGCCATGGCCGGCCTCCCGCGCGCGCTCCAGGACCGACAGGGTCGCGTCCGCCACGGGGGTGTCGGATTTCAGCGCATCCGCCGCCTGCGTGGCGTAGCGGAAGTCCTTGGCCATCAGGTCCACCGGGAAGCGCACGGCGAAGTCGCCCGCCTGCATCAGGCGGGCATAGCCGGCCGCTGCCGGGCTGGCCACAGGCAGGGTGGTCAGGACATCCAGGGCGGTGGCGCCGTCGAAGCCGGCCCTGCCCAGGAACCCCATCATCTCCGCCCAGGCGGCCAGCTGGATGCCCAGCAGGCCGTTCACCGCCAGCTTCATCGCCGCCCCCCGGCCCACCGGACCGACATGGCGGACGGCCGCCGCCAGGGGCGCCAGCACCGGCTGCGCCCGGTCGAAGGCGTCGCGCTCGCCCCCGGCCAGGACAATCAGCTTGCCGTCCTGCGCCTGGGGCAGGCTGCCCACCACCGGCGCCTCCAGGAAGCCCGCCCCGGTGGCGGTCACCGCCGCCGCCAGCTGGGTGGCCCAGGCGGGGGAGACGGTGCTGCACTCGATGGCGACGGCGTCCTTGCCCAGGCCCCCCAGGGCGCCCGTCCTGTCATCCAGCCACACGGCCCGGGACGCCGCGTCATCGGCCACCATGGTGATGACGAAGTCCGCCCCCGCCGCAGCCGCGCGCGGGCTGGCGGCGGCGGTGGCGCCGAGCGCTGTCAGGTCCGCCGTCGCGGCGGGCGAGCGGTTCCACACCGTGACGGCGTGGCCCGCCCTGACCAGGTTCGCGGCCATGCGGGCACCCATGGCGCCCAGGCCCAGGAATGCGACCTTGCTCATGTTTTCAATGCTCCTTGAAGGGCGGCTCACCAGGGAACGGTGGCGCCTTTGTAATCCAGATACTGCAGGCCGGGCTTCCCAGCCTGGGCGGTCACCACGTCGACCACGCGGGGAATGCTTTCAGACACATCCAGGCTGGCGGCCGGCCCGCCCATATCGGTGCGCACCCAGCCGGGGGCGATGACCAGCAGGGTACGGCCGTGCGCCGGTTGCCGGGCGGCGTAGGAGCGCATGAGGGTGTTCAGCGCCGCCTTGCTGGCGCGATACACCTCCCACCCGCCGCTGAGGTTGTTGGCCACGCTGCCCAGGCCGGAGGACATGACGGCGATGGTGCCCTTGGGCGTCACCAGCGGACCCAGCACCTCGACACAGCGCATGGGCGCCAGGGCGTTGGTCACCTGGATGCGGACGAATTCCTCGGTCGACACCTCGCCGATGGTCTCTTCCGGATTGTTGGTGACGCCAGCGTTGACGAACAGCACGTCGACCCGGCTGCCCTCCAGGCGCCGGCGCAGGGCCGCGATCTGGTCGGCATGGACGATGTCCACCGTCTCCACCGTCAGGCGGCCCTGGGCCTCGCCCGCCAGCTCATGCAGGGGCCCGGGCTCGGCACCGGGACGGACGGTGGCGATAACCTGCCAGCCACGGGTCAGATACTCCTGCGCCAAGGCCAGGCCCAGGCCACGGGAGGCGCCAACGATGAAGGCGGTGGGGGACGCGGACATAGGGGGACCCTTTCTGCTAGGGGCGCCGGCCGCCCCGGTGCGCGCCGGGATCGGGCCATGAGGGAAGGGAGATGCCTGATATGGGGTGGCCCCTGTGAAAGTCAGGGGCGAAAGTCTAGGGAGGCCTGGGAATGAGCATGCCCCAGCGCCTCCCATCCGCGCGATTGACGATGAGTCATCAGGCGGCTGACCGGCCGTCATAGCCACCGGGCTTGACCTTATTTTACCCGGGTATTATACCTCCAGCCAGGATATCACCCGGGTGAAACAGGATCGCACCATGCAGAGCCAGGACAGGAAGGCGGCCATCGCCGACTACAAAAAGCGGGAGGATGAGCCCGGCATCTATGCCCTGCGCTGCGCCGCCCTGCCAGACACCGTGTGGGTGGGACCCACGCCGACCCTGGACACCATCCGGAACCGGCTGTGGTTCAGCCTGCGTCACGGCGGCCACACCCACCGGGGCCTGCAAGCCGCCTGGAACACCCACGGGGCCGACGCCTTCACCTTCGAGGTGCTGGAACGGCTGGAGCCGGAGGAAAGCCCCTATCTCGCCCGTGCCCAACTGAAGGATCGCGCCGCCCACTGGCGGACGGCGCTGAAAGCGGAAGGGATTTAAGTCACCCCGGCCGCTTCGGGATATCCAGTCCGCGCTGCACCGCCGGACGCGCCAAGCCGCGTTCCAGCCAAGCCGGAACGTTCTTGAGGCTGTCGTAGTCGACCAGCTCACCCGCGCCGTAGAAGCCCACCAGGTTGCGCACCCAGCCCAGGCAGGCGATGTCGGCGATGGTGTACTCCTCGCCCATGATCCAGGGGCGGTCGGCCAAGCGGCCCTCCAGCACGCCCAGCAGGCGCTTGGATTCGTCGGCGTAGCGCTTCAGGGGACGCTTGTCCTCATAGTCCTTGCCGGCGAATTTGTGGAAGAAGCCCACCTGGCCGAACATGGGACCGATGGCCGCCATCTGGAAGAACACCCATTGCAGGGTCTCGTAGCGGGCGGTCGCCCCGGCGGGCAGGAACTTGCCCGTCTTTTCGGCCAGATAGACCAGGATGGCGCCAGACTCGAACAGGGCGATGGGCGTGCCCTCCGGCCCGTTGGGGTCGATGATGGCCGGGATCTTGCCGTTGGGGTTCAGCGACAGGAATTCCGGCGTCCAGCTCTCGTTCTGCATGATGTTGACGAGATGCGGCTCATAGGGCAGCCCCGTCTCCTCCAGCATGATGGAAACCTTCACGCCATTGGGCGTGGGCAGCCCATAGAGCTGGATGCGGTCGGGATGCTGGGCCGGCCAGCGGCGGGTGATGGGAAAGGCGGACAGGTCGGTCATCGGGGCTTCTCATCAGTCGGCTCGGGGTGCGGCATTGAACCGCCAATCCGCCCCCGCTTCAACGAGCGCGGTCACAACGCGAAAGAAAAGGGCGGCCACCCGCGACCGCCCTTTCCCATGACCTTATACCAGCGGCATGAAATGGTGACTCGTGCCGCTGTAGCCCGACTGCGGGCGCCGGACCTTTCCGGGGAGCGGAGCGGACTGGAAAGGGAGGAAGCCAAGCAACAGTCTTTAAGGTGCGTATGCCCTCTGGTCTCGAATGAGTGCGTTGGCGAGGATAATGAGCTTACGCATGACAGCGACGAGGGCGGCTTTGGGCTTTTTGCCGGCGTTGATCAGCCTCCGATAGAAGTCTTTGAGGGTGTGGTTGTGCTTGCTGGCGACGAGGGCGGCCATATAGAGGACGGATCGGACCTCTGATCTTCCGCCGTAAATGCTCCTGGGCCTGTCGCGTTTGCCGCTCTGGTTATCCATGGGAGCGACGCCGACCAATGCGGCGGCCTGGTGTCGTGTGATGGCGCCCAGTTCGGGCATGTAGGCCAACAGGACGGTTGAGCAGGCCGGACCGACGCCGGGGATGGACTGGAGCCTGGCGTTGTTGGTCCTGAAGGTTTCATGCTGGGCGATGAGGTCAGCGATACGCTTTTCGATGCGGGCGATCTGAAGGGCCAGGATGTTCAGGTGGCGTTTGCTCAGACGGGCCAACTCCAGGTCCTCCAGAAGCTGAGCCTGGTTGCGGACCATGGTCTGCATGTTGGTGAGCTGACGCCGTCGCGTGGCCAGTTCCGCCAGTTTCTCCCGATGTGGGTCTGCCTGGTATGGCTCCCCTTCAATTGCCTGCGCGAAGGCGGTGATCATTCGGGCATCGAGGCGGTCATTCTTGGCCCAGCGCCCACTGGCTCGTGCGAAATGCCGAACCCGGCGGGGATCGACGATACGGACGGGAATATTGGCCTTCCATAAAGCCTTCATGACAAGTCGCTCGTAGCCGCCGCTGGCCTCCACAACGACCTGTACAGCCCGCTTCCGGCACCGTTGCAGGAGGGTGGCATATCCGGCTTTGGTGTTATCGATTTGAAAGGTCTCTCCCGTCGCGGCATCGAAGCCGTCCAGGCGGGCCTTGCTGACATCCAGGGCGATGATAGAGTCGTTCTGCGCCATCTTCATGCTCCCATCCTTGCACGTACGGGGCGGCAACCCCCGGCAACTGTTCGGGTCAATGAAGGGGCCGTTCGGAGAGCCTTGCTTGGCTACGGAGCGCGAACTACCGAAAAGCGGAGCGGTCTTCCGGACGGGTCACGAGCTGGGGCATGCCCCAGCTCGTGACAGCGCATTTTACGCAGATTATGGAAGACACAAGGCGCGGATGCGCCGCCGGCGCCTGAGGCAACAAAAAAGCCCCGCTGTCAGGCGGGGCTTTTTAAGATCACGCGCTCAGCGGCTCGCGCTCATCTTCGGCCTGGGCATCGCCCTCGCCGTCGTCGGCCGCATCGCCGCCCTCGGCGTCGTCGTAGCCCGGCTGGGGCTGGTAGCCCCGGGGCTCGCCGCTGCGCTGGCGCTGTTCGGACTCGTTGATCTGCGTGATGATGCGGAAATAGTGCTCCGCATGCTGCAGATAGTTTTCCGCCGCCACCCGGTCGCCGGACGACTGGGCGTCGCGGGCCAGGGCCAGGTACTTCTCATGCACCTGGAAGGCGTTGCCGCGGATGCGCACATCCGGGCCGTTGCTGTCAAAGGTCTGGTGGCGCAGGGGCACGTTCTGGCGGCGGTTATTGCCGCCACCGTTGTTGCCACCGCCATTGCCGCCGCTGTTGCCGCCGGCATTGCCACCGTTGTTACCGCCGCGTCCACGCGAACGCCTGGAGTTCGGTCCCTGTCTCATCCGACTGCTGCTCTAGCCCCGTTGGAGTTCGATGCATGCCGTGCCAAGGGGGCGGACATCATCATCCGCGCCACCGCATCCGATCCCGGAATCCACACCGTAACCCGGAAGGAACCGGATCGACCATGCTGGGCAAACTGGCATGCCGTGGTGATCATCATTGGCCCATGAACGCTAGCCCGGCCCCTATAACGGTGTCCCCCGTTTCGAACCTGGCGCGTCGCCCCTTCGGCCTTCACCACGCAAAACGACCCTAAACGCTGAATCCCGCTAATCCAACATTTTTTTTGGCGATGCGGCCCTGCGCGGCTGGCGCAAGCGGTCAGGGGCCCTGGTCTTTTGGGGAATCAGCTGCGCCGCCGGGCGGCGACCACCCGGTCGTGGCCGGCCAAATCGTCCACCCGTTCCAGCACCTCGAGGCCCGCGGCGGCGAACAAGGCTGCCACATCCGCCCCTTGGCCGGCGCCATGTTCCACCGCCAGCAGGCCGCCGGGCAGCAGCAGGCCACGGGCCACCGTGGCCAGGTGACGGTACGGGTCCAGTCCATCGGCACCGCCATCCAGCGCCCGCATCGGATCGAAGGTCCGCACCTCCGGCTCCAGGCCGGCGATGTCGGCGGCCGGGATGTAGGGCGGGTTGGAAACCATGGCGTCGAAGCGGCCCCCCGCACCCAGCGCGTCTGTCCAGCTGCCGACCAGGAAGGCGCTGCGGCTCGCGAATCCCAGGGCCTTCGCGTTGGCGGCGGCGGTCTGGGCGGCACCGGGGGCGATGTCCACGCCCAGGCCCCAGGCGCCCGGCAGCTCGGACAGCAGCGCCAGCAGGATGCAGCCGCTGCCCGTGCCCAGATCCAGCAGGCGCCGGGGACGCTGGCCGTCGGGCAGGTGGCGCAACGCGGCTTCCACCAGGGTCTCGGTATCGGGCCGGGGGTCCAGCGTGTCCGGCGCCAGGCGGAACTCCAGGCTCCAGAACTCCCGCCTGCCCAGAATGCGCGACACCGGTTCGCGTGCCGCCCGGCGATCGACCAGGGCGGCCAGGGCGGCCTGCGCCTCGGCTGGCACCGGCCGGTCGCCGTCCAGCAGCAGGGCGGTGCGTGACCAACCCAGCGCCTCCTCCGCCAGCAGGCGAACGTCCAGCCGGGGGCTGGCGCAGCCGGCGGCGGCCAGGCGGTCCTCGGCCGTTTTCAATACATCACGGAGGAGAAGGGGCCCGCTCACTGCAGTTCGGCCAGGCGCTCCGCCTCATCCTGGGCGATCAGCGCCTCCACCACCTCGTCCAGGGCCTCGCCCGCCATGACCTTGTCGATCTTGTAGAGCGTCAGGTTGATGCGGTGATCGGTCACCCGGCCTTGGGGGAAGTTGTAGGTGCGGATGCGTTCCGAGCGGTCGCCGCTGCCCACCTGGCTCTTGCGGTTGGCCGCGCGTTCCGCGTCCAGGGCGCTGCGCTGCAGGTCATACAGGCGGGAACGCAGCACGCGCAGGGCCTTGGCCTTGTTCTTGTGCTGCGACTTCTCATCCTGCTGGCTGACCACCAGGCCGGTGGGCAGGTGGGTGATGCGCACGGCGCTGTCGGTGGTGTTGACCGACTGCCCACCGGGGCCCGAGGAGCGGAACACGTCGATGCGCAGATCCTTCTCATCGATCTGGATGTCTACCTCCTCCGCCTCGGGCAATACGGCCACGGTGGCGGCGGAGGTGTGGATGCGGCCTTGAGTCTCGGTCGCCGGCACGCGCTGCACCCGGTGCACGCCCGATTCGAACTTCAGCCGGCGGAACACGCCCCGCCCAGAAATGCTGGCGATGGCTTCCTTGTAGCCGCCCAGGCCGGTCTCCGAGATCTCGATGACCTCGAAGCGCCAGCCCTGGATGGCGGCGTAGCGGCGGTACATGTCGAACAGGTTGGCGGCGAACAGGGCCGCCTCGTCGCCGCCGGTGCCGGCGCGCACCTCCAGCATGGCGTTCTTGTCGTCGGCGGCATCCTTGGGCAGCAGGGCCAGCATGACCTGACGTTCCAGTCCGGGCAGGGCCTTCTCCGCCTGGATCAGCTCATCCTGCGCCAGCTCCCGCATCTCGGGATCGGCTTCCGCCTCCGCCATGCGGGCCAACTCGGCCAAGTCGGACCGGGCGTGGCGCAGGGCCGCGATGGACTCCGCCACCGGCGTCAGCTCCGCGAACTCCTTGCTCATGCGGGTGTAGGCGTCGGCCGCCAGCGTGCCCGTCGCCAGGGCGTCGCGCAGTTCGTCATGCCGGGCCGACAGCTTGGCCAGCGTGTCCCCGAACCGTTCTTCCAATGTGGTGGTCATATCTTATCCGTCATCCCGTATCCGGGCTGACTAAAGCCCTCAAGCGCCGGGCGGCGGCATCCGCCGCCTTGGCTTGTCCTCACTTTCCAGTCCGCTGACGCTCCCCGGAAAGTTCCGGCGGCCGCAGTCGCGGCCTGACGGCTTGAGTCCGGAACTCAAGCCGCGGGCCTCGTATCATTCGGCGGCAGCGGCGGCCTCCTCGGCGGCCTGGGCGGCCTTGATCTCCTCGGCCTTCTTCTCCACCAGCGACACCAGGTGGTCGACGATGCTCTCGTCCTTCAGGCGGTGGGCCGGCTGGCCCGCCAGGAACACCTGGTGCACGCCCTTGCCGCCACCGGTGAAGCCGATGTCGGTCATGGTGGCTTCACCCGGGCCGTTCACCACGCAGCCGATGACCGAGACGGTCATGGGGGTGGTGATGTGGGCCAGACGTTCCTCCAGCACCTCGACCGTCTTGATGACGTCGAACTGCTGGCGGGCGCAGGACGGGCAGGAGATGACGGTGACGCCGCGGCGGCGCAGGCCCAGCGACTTCAGCATCTCGAAGCCGACCTTGACCTCCTCCTCCGGGGGGGCGGATAGCGACACGCGGATGGTGTCGCCGATGCCCGACCACAGCAGCATGCCCAGGCCGATGGAAGATTTCACGGTGCCGGCGCGCAGGCCGCCGGCCTCGGTGATGCCGATGTGCAGGGGATAGTCGCAGGCCTCGGCCAGGCCCTGGTAGGCGGCCACGGCCAGGAACACGTCCGAGGCCTTCACCGAAATCTTGAACTCCCGGAAGTCATGGTCTTCCAGGATCTTGGCGTGGGTCAGGGCGCTTTCCACCAGGGCTTCGGGGCAAGGCTCGCCATAACGCTCCAGCAACTCGCGCTCCAGCGAGCCGGCGTTGACGCCGATGCGCATGGCGCAGCCGTGGTCCTTGGCGGCCTGCACCACCTCGCGCACCCGGTCGGCGGAACCGATGTTGCCGGGGTTGATGCGCAGGCAGGCGGCACCCGCCTCGGCGGCCTCGATGGCGCGCTTATAGTGGAAGTGGATGTCGGCCACGATGGGCACGTGCACCGCCTTCACGATCTCCTTCAGCGCCGCCGTCGACTCCTCGTCGGGGCAGGAGACGCGGACCATGTCGGCGCCGGCCTCTTCTGCCCGCAACACCTGCTCGATCGTCGCCTTGGCGTCGGCGGTCAGGGTGTTGGTCATGGTCTGGACGGAGATCGGCGCGTCGCCACCGACCAGGACGTTGCCGACACGAATCTGACGGGAGGTCCGGCGCAGGATCTGGCGATACGCACGATGGGAGGTGGACATGGGAACTGGCCTCATGGGGGAATTTGATCGGTAAAGTGCTGCCGGAAGGCCCCGGGATCAAGAGGCCATCGCACAAGGCTTCACCGCGCCGTGTGCGGGACGGCGCGGTGCATAATGGTTAAGCAGCCGACGCGGTTGGCTTATTTGCCGCCGGCGGCCTGATCCCCGGCGGCCTTGTCCAGCGTGACCAGCATGATGTCGTTGCTGTGCATGGGCAGGGTGGTGGCATAGCGGCCATCGGCGCCCACGGTCACGGTCTTGTCCGCCTCGGGCAGGTCGCGCGTCAGGTCGGTCAGCTTGGCCTGTTGCTCCGCCGACAGGTTCTTGGGCGCGCCCATGTCGATGTAGGCGGAATAGGCGTCGTTGGCGCGGAAGCCGGTGCGGTGCACGGCCAGGTGGTATGTGCCGGGCTTCAGGCCCCGGAACGACACCTTGACCGACGGGGCGGCCTTGTTGGGGACGATCTTGCTGTAGAAGGACCGGTTGCTGACCGGCTGGTGCGGTTGCTGGAAATCCCACACCAGGGCGGCGGTCTTGCCTTCCGTCGCGGACGCCATCACCTGGCCGTCTGTCACCGGCACCGCCTGGCCTTGCAGGGCGTGCAGGTACTTGTACGCGAAATAGGCCGGCTTGCGGATGCCCTCGCGGTTCATCAGGCCGAAGCCGCCCTCGAACGGGGCGGTGGGTGGGCCGGGTTCCTCGAACAGGTCGCTGTAGGTCCAGTAGCTCATGCCCTGGACCATGCCCTGGCTGGCCTTCAGCTTGGTCAGGATATAAGGCGCGCTGACGTAGCTGTCGTGCACCAGGTCGCGCGGGGTGTAGCTGGTGCTCCACTCCGTGAAATAGAGCGGCAGGGTGGGGAAGCGGGAGGCGGCGATCTGCTGGCGCACCTTGCGCACGTCGCCCACGATGGCGTCGGGGGAGGGCGACAGCTTGGTGTCGGCCTTGCCCGCCTCATCCAGGAAACCGCCGTCCACGCCATAGGTGTGGGTGGTGACGAAGTCCACGGGCGCGCCGCTCTTGGCCACATGGTCCAGGAATTCCGGCACCCAGGCGGCGCCGGCCGTGGCGGGGCCGCCTACGCGCAGTTCCGGGTCGATGGCCTTCATGGTGTTGGCCGTCAGGTCGTACAGCGCGAAATACGCCTGCTGGTCGCCGCCTTCCCAGAAGCCAGCCAGGTTGGGCTCGTTCCATACCTCGAAGAACCAGCTGCGCACCTCGGCCTGGCCATAGCGCGCCTCGATGTGCTGGACGAAGGCCGTGATCAGGTCGCGCCAGGCGTTGGGCCGGGGGTGGGAGGTGTTGCCCTCCCAATAGAAAATCTTGTTCTCCGACGTCGCCATGGCCTTGGGCGTGAAGCCCAGCTCGACGAAGGGCTTCAGCCCCCGCGCCTTCAGGTCGTCGTACAGCTGGTCTATCTTGCTCCAGTCATAGGTGACCGTGCCGTTCTCGACCTTCACCGTGCCCAGCACGTCGTGGAAGATGGCGTGGAAGCGGATGTAGCGGAAGCCCAGCTCGTCCTGGGTGGTCTTCAGTTGGGCCATGCTGTCCGGCCGCATCAGCGTGCCGGGATAATCGGAGCCGACGGACAGGTCGTAGAAGCGGTCCAGCGGCTGGGTCGCCTTGGCCACGTCCACCTCGACCTGGCGGATGCGGCCCTCGGCCCGGGCCGACTGGGTGGCCAGGCCCACGGCCAGGGTCGCGCAGGCGGAAAGACAAGCGGCGACGGCCGCCTTGCTGCGAAACAGGGAAGCCATCAGTGAGTCACCCGAGCCTGTAAATCATCCGGTTGCAGGGGATAGCTGCGCACCACCTGGCCCTTGGCGCCCAGGGCGGCCAGGTCCTTGCCGTCCAGGCTGACGACCACGCCGCCGGCGTTGCCGGTTTCCAGGGTCAGGCCAGGCACGTCGGGAGCGCGGAAGCTGTCGCCCGGGTGCAGCACGCGGGACGCCCACAGCGTGCCCTTGGCGTCGCGCACCTGGATCCAGCTTTCGTCCGTGGCGCGCACCACCACGCGGGCGGGGCCGGTCTGGCCGAAGACGCGGCCCTTGGCGGGGGCCGGCACCGCCCCCGGGGCGGTGGTGTCGGGGCGCATGCTGGCGTCGGCCGGGGCGGCGTCCGGATCGGCCGCGGCGGTCTTGGGCTGGCCCAGGTCGGGCATCTGCGGCGCCTCGTCATCCGGCGCCTCGGATGCGACCGGTGCCGAGGTCGTTTGCTGGGGCGCGGCCGACTGTGGCGCCGTCGCGGTCTTGCCCGGTGCGGCGGGCGGCGCGGCGGTCCCCTGGCCTGCGGGAGCGTTGGTCGCCGGCGCCTGCGGGGCAGCCGGGGCGTTGGCGGGGGCCGCGGGCACGGGGCCGGGCATGGCGTCGGGCAGCGGCGCGGTGGCGTCGGGGGCGGCCCCCACCTCCGGCGCCGTGGGCTGCGCCTGGTTCAGCAGGGCCTGCACGGCGGGGGCCGGCAGCACGTTGGCCGGCGGCGGGGAGGAGGCATCGCTGTTGCCCGTCAGGTGGGCCAGCCGCTCCGGCAGCTTGGGCACCAGGTCCAGGGCGCTGCGGTCGGCGGAGGAATAGAGGTACCATCCGCCATAAAGGGCCGCGGCCAGCACCACGGCGCCAACAATCAGCGCGCCGCTGGGCACGCGGTTCTCGCTGACCGGGATGGGCAGGTACAGTTCCGCCGGGCGGACGTGGCCCGCCGTTTCATCCGGGAAGCGGTTCAGCAGGACGCCCGAGATCGATGCCCAGCAGATCGGCATAGCTGCGCAGGAAGCCCAGGATGTAGGCCTGGCCCGGCAGGTCGCCATAGCGGCCGTCCTCGATGGCTTCCAGATAGGGGCGGCGGATGCGCAGCACGTTGGCCACGCCCGTCAGGTCATAGCCCAGTTCCTCGCGCCGCATGCGCAGGATGTCGCCCACGGTTTCGCGCGGCGCCTGCGGTTCGGCGGCGCGGCCAGCGTCGATCATGTCCCGATAACGGTCGCGGCGTTCAGTCATGACGGCTGTCCCAGCACAGAATGGTGCACGAATTATCCCAACCGCCGGTTCGTTTATTGCGCCGACGACGATGTCGCGGGAGTCTTATCAAGGGCTTCGCGGTACCGCAACCATGCTGCCGTCAGAATTCATTAGATTGGCTACAGCCGAACGCCATGGTCGCGGGCGAAGGCCAGCAGGTGCTGGCGCAAGCTGCGGTCGGGGCGTCCCAACAGGCTGTCCAGGAACCGCTGCAGCACGTCCACGTTGACCGAGCGGATCATGGTCTTGATCTCGCCGAAGGCGCCGGGGCTCATCGACAGGGTGCGGAAGCCGCAGCCCAGCAGGGCCATGGCGTCCAAGGGCCGGCTTGCCATTTCGCCGCACAGCGACAATTGCACCCCGGCCTCATCGCACCGCCGCACCAGCATGCGCAGCACCGACAGCATGGCCGGCGACAGCAGGTCATAGCGGTTGTTGAGCATGGGATTGCCGCGGTCGCTGGCGAACAGGTACTGCAGCAAATCGTTGGATCCCACGGACATGAAGTCGATGTGGGGCAGCAGCGCGTCCAGCTGGAACAGCAGGGCCGGTACCTCCATCATCACGCCCACCTTCAGGTCGCGGGGGCGGGCCACGCCGTCCTGATCCAGCCGGCGCAGTTCCAGATCCAGTATGCGGCGGGCGCGGAGGAACTCCGACACCTCGGCCACCATGGGGAACATCACCCGCAGGTCGCGGCCCGAGGCCGCCCACAGCAAGGCCCGCAACTGCTTGCGCAGCATGGCGGGACGATCCAGGCCGATGCGGATGGCGCGCCAGCCCAGGGCCGGGTTCTCCTCGCCCAGGTCGGGGAAGTAGGGCAGGGTCTTGTCGCCGCCCACGTCCAGGGTGCGGAAGGTGACGGGCTTGCCGTCCGCCTCGTCCAGCACCTTGGCGTAGGTTTCCTTCTGCACGGCGGTGTCGGGATAGGTATGCCGCACCATGAAGGGAATTTCGGTGCGGTACAGACCGATGCCGTCGGCGCCGGTGGCGTGCAGGTGGGGCAGGTCGATCAACAGGCCGGCGTTCAGCATCAGGCGCACGGCCACGCCGTCGCGCGTCACCGACTCCAGCTCGCGGGCGGCGGCGAACTCGCGTTTGCGCTCCTCCCCCACCTCGATGCTTTTCAGGAAGGCCTCGGTGATGTCCTCCGCCGGGCGCACGAACACCTGGCCGTGATCGCCATCGACAATGACGAAGTCCAGCGGGTCGATGCGGTTCAGCACGCCGGTGCACTGCCCCACCACGGGGATGTCCAGGGCGCGCGCCACGATGGCCACGTGGCTGTAGGCCGCCCCCTCCTCCAGCACCAGGCCGCGCAGGCGGGTGCTGTCATAGTCCAGCAGCTCGGCGGGACCCAGGTTGCGGGCCACCAGCACGAACGCGTCGGGCAACGTGCCGCCGTCCGCCTTGTCCTGGCGGCCGGCCAGATGCTGCAGCAGGCGGTTGGTGATGTCGTCCAGGTCCAGCTGGCGCTCACGGATGTAGCTGTCTGTCACCGACGCCATGCGGGCACGGTTGTCGTTCTGCACCTGCTGCACCGCCGCTTCCGCCGTCAGGCCGGTGCGGATGGCCTCGCGGATGCGCGACAGCCAGCCACGGTCGGTGGCGAACATGCGATAGGTTTCGATGATCTCGTGATGCTCGCCGCCGGTCTCGCCCGACAGGATCAGCAGGCGGTCGATGGCGGAGTGCATGCTGTCCACCGCCTCGCGCAGGCGGCGCAGCTCCAGCTCCGGATCATCGGCCACCATCTGGCGGATGGTCAGCTGCGGCCGGTGCAGCACGGCCATGGCCATGGCGATGCCCCGGTTCAGGCTGACCCCGTCCAGGCGCGAGGGCAGCAGCACCAAGTCATTGGCCACCTGCAGTTCGCGATTGTCGACCAGCTCGCCCGTGGCCACCAGCTCGGCCACCACCATGGCGATGGTCTCCAGCGTCTCCACGTCCTGCTCGTCATAGGCGCGGCGGGCGATGTGCTGGATGGCCAGCACGCCGCGCACGCGGCCGCCGCGCAGGATGGGCACGCCCATGAAGCTGTCGAACGGATCCTCGCCCGTTTCCGGACGGTAGGCGAAATTGGGATGGCTGGGCGCGTTGGCCAGGGCCACCGGCCGGGCGTGGGCGGCGATGTCGCCCACCAGGCCCTCGCCCACCCGCAGCCGGGTCTTGTGCACGGCATCCAGGTTCAGGCCGATGGTGGCGAACAGTTCCAGCACCTCGCCCGCCCGCATGACGTAGCAGGAGCAGACGTCCGCCCCCATTTCGGCAGCGATCAGCATGACGATCTTGTCCAGGCGCGACTGGGCGGTGCCCCCGGCGGCCATGACATCGCGCAGCCGAGCCAGCAGGCGCCGAGCCCCGCCCGCCGCGTCGGCGGACCGGCGGCGTTCGGTAACGGTACCGGTGGTAATGATACCGGTTTCCGGAACCTCAAGCCCCGGGTCGATAAGGGTGGGGGGAGTTCCGGAATGCGGTGCCACTAGCCTGCCGCTCCCGCCAGCGCCAGCGCCGGTCCCGCTTCCTTCGCCCTAGGGGCCTTGGCATGCCCGTACCGGCCGGCCAGGGCGTCCTCCGCCTGGGCCACCAGTTCGGCCAGGATCTCGGCCGTCGGCTGCTCGCGCGTCACCATGCCTACCGATTGCCCGGCCATCAGGCTGCCGTTCTCCACGTCGCCGTCGATGACGGCGCGGCGCAGGGCACCGGCCCAGAAATGCTCAATCTCCAGCTGGGCGTCCTTCTGGTCCACCTCGCCGCGGTTGAAACGCTCCACCACCTCGCGCTGGAAATCCATGAAGCGGCGGGTGCCCTCGTTCTGCAGGGCGCGGACCGGGATGACCGGGAAGCGGCTGTCCAGTTGGGCGGAGGGCATGGCGTCACGGGCGCTGGCGCGGATGAAGGCGCGCTTGAAATTGGGATGGGCGCGGGATTCGGTGGCGCAGACGAAGCGGGTGCCCAGCTGCACACCGGCGGCCCCCAGTTCCAGGTAAGCCACGATGGCCTCGCCCCGGCCGATGCCGCCGGCCACGAACACCGGCACGTCCCGGATCTCCGGCAGGATCTCCTGCGCCAGGACCGAGGTGGCGACGGGCCCGATATGGCCGCCGGCCTCCATGCCCTCGATGACCAGGGCGTCCACGCCCATGCGCACCAGCTTCTTGGCCAGGACCAGGGCCGGCGCGAAGCACACGACCTTGGCACCCCCGTCCTTCAGCTGCTTGATCACCGGCGCGGGGGGCAGGCCGCCGGCCAGGACGACATGGTGCACGCCGTGGTCCAGGCAAACGGCGGCCAGCGTGTCCAGCTGCGGGTGCATGGTGATGAGGTTGACGCCGAAGGGCTTCGCCGTCAGCGCCCGGGTGGCGTCGATCTCCTGGGCCAGCATCTCGGGCGTCATGGCGCCGCAGGCCAGCACGCCGAAGCCGCCGCCGTTGGAAATGGCGGCCACCAGGCCGGCGTCCGACACCCAGGTCATCGCGCCGCCCATGACGGCCAGCTCCGTGCCCAGGAAATCGCGCCCACGGGTCCACAGCGCGTCCAGCTTGTCGCGAGCGGTTCCAATCGTGGTGGTGGTCGACATCAAAAACGCTTCCTTTTGGCGGAAAAAATGTGTCACCCGCGCCCGTGATGCGGCGGCCGGTGCCCCGCGGGCGGGGAACGACGCCGATCCCTAACCTAAAACAACCCCTGAAAACAACAATGCCCCGGGGGACGCTCTTCCAGTCCCCCGGGGCAGAGTGTCGCTCAGATGCTTATGCCTGGTCCAGGCCGTAAGCGGTGTGCAAGGCGCGCAACGCCAGTTCGGTGTACTCCTCGGCGATCAGGACGCTGACCTTGATCTCGCTGGTGGAAATGACCTGGATGTTGATGCCGCGGTCGGCCAGGGCCTTGAACATGCGCTGGGCCACGCCGGCGTGGCTACGCATGCCGACGCCGATGACCGAGACCTTGACCACGTTGCTGTCGGCGATCAGGCGGCGGAACTTCAGGTCGTCCCTGGCGCCTTCCAGCACCTGTACGGTGCGGTCCAGGTCGGCCTTGGTGACGGTGAAGGTCATGTCGGTGGTGGTGCCGTCTTCCGATACGTTCTGCACGATCATGTCAACGTTGATGGCGGCGTCGGTGAGCGGGCCGAAAATGGCCGCCGCCACGCCCGGCCGGTCTTCCACGCCCACCAGGGTCACCTTCGCCTCATCCCGGCTGTAGGCGATGCCGCTGACCAGTTCCTGTTCCACGATTTCGTCCTCATCAACGACAAGAGTTCCCGGCAACGCGCTGCCGGCCGCTTCCTCGAAGGTCGACAGCACCTGGACACGCACCCGGTGCTTCATCGCCATTTCCACCGACCGGGTCTGCAGGACCTTGGCGCCCAGGGACGCCATCTCCAGCATTTCCTCGTACGTGATGCGGCCCAGCTTGCGGGCCTTGGTCACGATGCGCGGGTCGGTGGTGTAGACGCCATCCACGTCGGTGTAAATATCGCAGCGCTCGGCCTGGACAGCCGCCGCCAGGGCCACGGCCGAGGTGTCGGAACCGCCGCGGCCCAGGGTGGCGATGCGCCCATCCTTGGACACGCCTTGGAAGCCCGCCACCACGGCCACCTCGCCGGTGGACATGCGGGCCACCAGATCGCCGGACTCGATGCGCTCGATGCGGGCCTTGCCATGCACGTCGTCGGTGATCAGGGGGATCTGCCAGCCCTGCCACGACCGGGCCGGGATGCCGATCTCCTGCAGGGCGATGGCCAGCAGGCCGCTCGTCACCTGCTCGCCCGAGGCGACCACGGCGTCGTACTCGCGCTCGTCCGCCAGGCGGCTGACCTGCTTTACATAGTCCACCAGCTGGTTGGTCACGCCCGACATGGCGGAGACGACCACCGCCACCTCATGGCCGGCGTCGACCTCCTGTTTCACTTTGCGGGCGACATTCTTGATCCGGTCGATGGTGCCGACCGATGTCCCGCCGAACTTCAAAACGAGGCGTGCCATAACCCGTGTCTGCCTTGTGAGAGGCCGGCAGGCGCCAGCCGGTGGATGCAAGGGGCTCCCGGGCGCGAGGCTTTCCGGAAAGCGCGCTATCCTTACCCTGTCGGGCGCGCGCAGGCAATAAATGGGCAATAAAAGGTCAGGGTTGCGTAAACCGGGCGACAGAGCATTTCTATTTCGTGGTCATGGCTCATCTCCAACGCCGGGCGCCGGCATCCGCCGGCCAGGGCTTATCTTCCCGTTTCAGCCCGCCGACGCCCCCTGAAACATTCCCGTGGACGCGGTCGCGTCCCCCGTTTTTCCTGCGAGCCCGGCCGGGTGCAGCCATTCAGCCGGCGCGGTTGAGTTGACCGCAAGGGCGGCACATACTCCGCCGCGCCCCCATTGGGGCGCGTTCCGTTCAAGGGTGCCTATGATGAGCCAGACCGCCACGACCACCGTCGACCCCGGGGAAATCCAGCGCTTTTCGGCCATCGCCGCCGAATGGTGGGACGAGGCGGGCAAGTTCCGGCCGTTGCACAAGCTGAACCCGGTGCGCCTGGAATATCTACGCGATCGCATCTGCGCCCATTTCGGCCGCGACCCGCTGGCGCCCCAGCCGCTTAAGGGCCTGCGCCTGGTGGATATCGGCTGCGGCGGCGGCCTGCTGTCGGAACCGCTGGCCCGCATGGGGGCCGACGTCGTGGGCATCGACGCCGCCGAGCGCAACGTGAAGACCGCCGCCACCCACGCGATGGAAACGGGCACCCCGGTCGATTACCGCCACACCACGGCGGAGGCGTTGGTGGCCGCCGGCGAAAAGTTCGACGCCGTATTGTCGCTGGAGGTGGTGGAACACGTGGCCGACGTTCCGCTGTTCCTGGACAGCCTCGCCGCCCTGATGAAGCCCGAGGGCCTGCTGGTCATGGCCACGCTGAACCGCACGCCCAAATCCTATCTGATGGCCATCATCGGCGCGGAATACGTCCTGCGCTGGCTGCCGCGCGGCACCCACGACTGGCGCAAGTTCCTGAAGCCGTCGGAACTGGCCGCCGGCCTCCGCGCCACCGGCCTGACGGTGCGCGAGGTCATGGGCCTGGTCTACAGCCCCTTCAACGACACCTTCCGCCTGGACGCCCGCGACCTGGATGTGAATTACCTGCTCTGGGCCAGCCGCTGAGGCAACCAGCGGCCAAATAGGCAACACGGCCCAAGCGGCGGCATGGTCACAGGCCGCCGTAGCCCGCGACCGCGGGCGCCGGAGCGAGCACCGAAGGGCGCAGCGAGGACAGCCAAAGGCCCGGACGGGCCTGCCGGCGCTTGAGGAAAACGAACTAAGCCGCGTTGCTGGCTTCCGTGTGCGTCAGCAGGGCGTAGATGGCGTCGGCGGTGTCGGCGCCGCGCAGCTTCTCGCAGAACAGCGGGTTGCGCAGCATGCGCGAGACCAGGGCCAGGGCCTTCAGGTGATCGGCCCCAGCCGATTCCGGGGCCAGCAGCAGGCAGATCAGGTCCACCGGCTGTTCATCGATGGAGTCGAAATCCACCGGCCGTTCCAGACGGGCGAACAGGGCGCAGACCTTGGGCAATGTGGGCAGCTTGCCGTGGGGGATGGCGATGCCCCGGCCCACGCCGGTGGTGCCCAGGCGCTCCCGCTCCAACAGTACGTCGAAGATGGCCCGCTCATGCTGGCCGGTCAGGTCGGCGGCCCGTTTGGCGAGTTCCTGCAGCACCTGCTTTTTGGAGGAGGCCTTGAGATTGGCGACAATGCCGTCCGGCCTCAAAAGCTCGACCATCGGCGTCAACAAAAACTGGGACGGCATTGCCACCACACTCGCTTACACGGGCATTTCGCTTGAAGTTTTATAGGGCGGAAAGGTTTATCAAACTTTTCCGCCCAACCCCCGGTTCCAAGCTTCGGCTATCCCCGCCCCGAGGTCAATGGGGCCAAGGCCGGCGGGGATAGCTCCGGAAGCTGTATCCTGATCAGCAGGTTCCGATCAGTGGGTGGCCGTGGGCTTGCCGTCGGAGGGGTCGACCCAGCCGACGTTCCCGTCGGGCCGGCGATAGACCATGTTCAGATGGCCATGCGCGCGGTTGCGGAACAGCAGGGCCGGCAGATCCGCCAGGTCCATGCGCATCACCGCCTCGCTGACCGTCAGCATGTCGATGTTGGTCTGCATCTCGGCGATGATCATGGGGTGGTGGTCGGCACCGTTGCCGTTCACCGCGTGCCCGTTGTGGCTGCCGGCCCCTTGACCGCCTTCATCGGCCTCGTCGTCGTGGGCGTCGGCGTTGATGATGTATTTGCGGGCCGGCACGGCGGCCTCGGCCTCGCCGTGCACGCGCTGGTGATGGTCGCGCAACCGGCGCTTATAGCGTCGCAGGCGCTTGGCGACGCGCTCCGCCGCCTCATCGAAGGCGGGATAGGGTTCCGTGGCTTCGGCATAGGCTTGCAGAAGGATGCCGCGGCCGACGTGGGCCTGGATGTCCGCCTTGTACAGATGCGCTTCGCGCGACAGCACGACGGTCGCCTCAAGCGGACTGCTGAAATATTTCTCCACCAACCCAGTCAGTGTGGTCTCGACATGGGTGCGCAGGGACTCGCCAACGTCTAGCTGCTTGCCTTTGACGATTATATGCATGGCCTGTCCGTCTCGCTTGGTTGGAAGCCAGGAGTGGCGGCGGCGTGGTGCCTTGCCGTCGGCCTTTACAATAGCCCTCGGCCGGCCTTTTGCTGCTGGGAAGGCCAGCCGTCATGCGCCATCCATCGGGCGCATGGTTCAGATCCCAAGGGCCTTCTCCCGGCGACGCTGGACTGAGGAAGGGATCTTCATGGCTTCACGATACTTGGCGACCGTCCGCCGTGCAATGTCGATCCCCTCATCCCGAAGGATCTCGACCAGACGGTCATCCGAAAGGATCTCATCCGGCTTTTCCGCGTCGATCAGCACCTTGATGCGGTAACGCACCGCCTCGGCCGAGTGCGAGGCCTGGCCGTCCGCCCCGGAAATGGCTGATGTAAAAAAGTATTTCAGTTCGAACAGGCCGCGGGGCGTGGCCATGAACTTGTTGGTCGTAACGCGGCTGACGGTGGATTCGTGCATGCCGATCGCCTCCGCTATATCCCGAAGGATAAGGGGGCGCAGGAACTGCAGGCCGTGCAGGAAAAACGCGTCCTGCTGGCGCACGATCTCGGTCGCCACCTTCAGGATGGTGTTGGCCCGCTGGTGCAGCGACTTCACCAGCCAGCTGGCCGACTGGAACTGCTCGGTCAGATACTCCTTGTCCTGCTTGTTCCGGGCGGCCCCCTGGATGCGGGCGTAGTAGCGCTGGTTGACCAGCACACGGGGCAGGGTGTCGCTGTTCAGCTCCACCAGCCAGCCGCCGCCGGGCTGGGCGCGCATGACGATGTCCGGCACCACGGTCTGCACCGGCTCATGATCGAAGGCCAGGGCTGGTTTGGGGTTCAGCGCCTTGATCTCGCCGACCATGTCGGCCAGGTCCTCGGCATCCACCTGGCAGACCTTCAGCAGGGCCGGCACGTTGCGCGCGGCCAGCAGGGGCAGGTTGTCCAGCAGGGCCTGCATGCAGGGGTCCAGCCGGTCCAGCTCCCGCAGCTGCAGCGCCAGGCATTCCTTCAGCGAGCGGGCGAAAATGCCAACGGGGTCCAGGCGCTGCAACCGTTCCAGAACCGAAACGACCTGGGATTCGGTGCAGCCCAGCTGATCCCCGACCACGGCGATGTCGCCGGTGAAATAGCCGGCCTCGTCCAGGTAGTCCATCAGGGCGAAGGCCACCATCCGATCCAGGGGATCGGCGATGTCCATGGTGATCTGTTCGGTCAGATGGTCGCGCAGCGAGACGCTGCCGGACAGCGTCTGCTCGAACGAGTTTTCGTCATCCTCGAAGCTGCCGCCGCGTCCCGACCAGTTGCCGAAGGCCTCGCCGCCCTCGCCCATGCCGTCGGCCGCCATGTCGACCGCGCTGGAATTGGTCCAGACGTTCTCGAAGTCCGTGTCCAGCGGCGCGTCGCTGGAGGAGCCCATGTGGTCGGAAGACGTGAGGTCGGCCGTGTCGCGCACGGGCAGGTCGTCGCCACGCGCGACCACCTCCTCCCGGTCCACCCCATCGGGGGCCGGATCGCGGTTACGGTCGCCATCATCGCGTTCCAGGAGCGGGTTCTGCTCCATCTCGCGATCGACGTAGTCGGCCAACTCCAGGTTAGACAGCTGCAACAGCTTGATCGCCTGTTGCAGCTGGGGAGTCATCACCAGCGCCTGGGTCTGCCGAAGATCAAGGCGTTGTTGAAGCGCCATCACCCGCCCAAATAAGAACAGTGGCCCGAAATGGAATTGCGCAGAACGCGCTTATACTTAGTTACAGACTGAACCGTTCGCCAAGGTATACGCGGCGCACGTCCTTGTGGGCCACGATCTCGGACGGTTCACCCTCCATCAATACCATACCATCGTGAAGAATGTATGCGCGATCAACGATGTCCAGGGTTTCGCGGACGTTGTGGTCGGTGATCAGGACGCCGATGCCGCGCTCGCGCAGATGACTGACCAGTTCGCGGATGTCGTTGACGGCGATGGGGTCAATGCCGGCGAACGGCTCGTCCAGCAGGATGAAGTTGGGCTGGGACGCCAGGGCGCGGGCGATTTCCACGCGGCGGCGCTCACCGCCCGACAGGGCCAGGGCCGAGGTGCGGCGCAGATGGCTGATGGAGAATTCGGCCAGCAACTCGTCCAGCGTGGCTTCACGCTTGTCGCGGTCCTGCTCCACCACCTCCAGCACGGCGCGGATGTTGTTTTCCACCGTCAGGCCGCGGAAGATGGAGGCCTCCTGCGGCAGATAGCCTATCCCTAAGCGCGCGCGGCGGTACATGGGCAGGTCGGTGACCTCCAGCCCGTCCAGGGTGATGGTGCCGTAATCGGGCATGATCAGCCCGGTCATGATGTAGAAGCTGGTGGTCTTGCCGGCGCCGTTGGGGCCCAGCAGGCCTACGACCTCGCCCCGGCGCACGCTGACGCTGACATCGCGCAGCACGGGGCGGCCCTTGTAGCTCTTGCCCAGCTTGGTGGCCGTCAGGCCGCTGTTGGGGTTGTCGGACACCAGGCGCGGGCCTCCCGCTTTGGGTTCCCTGGGTGCCGCCGGCACCTTCGCGGGTTCGGACGTCATGCTCATGGCTGTGCTCCGCCGCCGGGGGGTTTGGCGCCGCCAGCGGGCGGCGCGGCGGGGGCCGGGGCTGCCGGCTGATCGGACTTCTTGGGTATCAGCACGCTGTGCACGCGCCCACCCTTGACGGTCTCGTCGGGCAGCATGCGGCTGACCCCCGTGGCGTTGTTGACCTCGGCCCTGTGGCCGTTCACCTGGTTCTGACCCTGGGTCAGCTTCACATCGCCCGTCAGGATGGCGATGCGCGTCTTCACGTTATAGGTGCCCTCGGTGCCGCGCGCGACATCTTTGGGTGTGACGATCAGCACGTTGCCCTTGGCATCCATGCGCGTCATCTCCAGCTGCTTGGCGGCGTTCTCTTCCATGATGCCCACCAGCACGTCGGCGCGGATACGGTCGCCCTTGTCGTTGATGGCGATGGCGTTGCCGCGCGCGACCAGCAACTGCTGCTGTTTCCAGTATTCCAGGGTGTCGCGAGCGTAAACCGTGTCGCTGCGCGTGACCAGGTGCAGGTGGTCGCCGGTGAGCACGGTCACGTCCTGGTCCACGTCATAGACGCCGTGGTCGCCAAAGGCCTGTTGGCTGGGCGATGTCATGACCACCTGGCCGTCGGCGGCCATGCGGTACATCTCGGTCGAGCCGTCATTGGCCTTGCGGTAATAGACCACCAGGGTGTCGCAGTGCAGGGTATCCTCCCCGCGCGTCACGATGACGTGGCCCCGGGCCACGGCGGCCAGCTGGTCATTGTGCCACTCCATCGTCTCGTCCGAGGTGATGTCGATGGCGCCCGGGGGGGACGCCGTGACCTCGGCGGGGGTGAAGGGCAGCAGGCCAGGCTCGCCCGGGGCGGCGGGATTCTGCGCCGGCGCGGCGGCGGGCTTCTTGGCCTTGGCGGGCTTTTCGCCAGCGGGCTTTTCGGCGGCGGGCTTTTCGGCGGCGGGCTTGGCCTCCGCCGTTTCCTCCGCGCGGGAGGATGGGGCCAAGGCGACCAGGGTCGTGGCTGCAACCGCCAGGCCGCCCAGCATCAGGGTCCGCATCACCGGGACCGTCTTCGTAAACCGGATACTCAAGGTTTCTTGCCTCCGGGCCGCGACGGTGCCGTGGTGGGGGGGGCCATGGTGGGGGGAGCGGGGAACGGGCCGGCAGGCGCGGCGCCGTCGGCGTGGTGCTCCTTCTCCACCAGGCGCAGGCGCGCCTTGCCGGTGAAGACGATGGTGCTGCCCTTGTCGGTCATGCGGAAGCCGCCGGCGTCGATGTCGCCGAACGGGCCCTGGCCAGCCACGCGCGCGTTGCCCCAGGCGATGTTCTTGCTGGTGTCCACTTCCGCCTTGTCGGTGGTGAACTCATAGCCGTGGTCGTGAAACAGCGTGACCCTCCCCTCCAGCGTCAGGTGGCCAGACTGCTTGTCGTACCGCCCGGTGTCCCCATTCAGGGTCACCCACTGCCCATTCTTTAGCGTGATCTCCGCCTCGGGCGAAACAAGATCGATCAGGTTGTCCTGATTGCTTTCCTGCATGGCTCGGTCGGCACGTACTTCCACGGGCCGGTCGGTCTTGTCCGTTCCCAGGAAATGGGCGTCCAGCATTTCCAGCTGGCCGGTGCCGGGATCGGCGGGGCGGGGGTTGGTGGTTTCCTTGATCAGGGGCCACAGCGCGATGGCGGCGATGGTCAAGCCGGCCAGGGTGGGCAATACCACCTTGGCCTGGTTGACGCGACGGGTGTGCCGGGCGCTGGCGCCCCGCCCCCGGTGCTCCTGGCCGCGCTGGTCCGGGGCACGGCCGGAAGGCGGCGCGGAACCGGCCGGGGGTGCCGGCTGCCGAATCCCGCCCGCGTCGCCGTTGTCGGCGCCGGGGTTTTCTGAAGGGGGGGGCAGGGTCATGGTTCCACGGGGTTTGGCCACCAATTGTGGCGCAGGCATGTCCGGCGGCCACCGCCACCGGTTGAGGCCCAATCTAACTGAGCCGGGATTCCACGGTCAAATCGTCATGCGCCGTCCCTTTTTCCAGGGGGACGGCGCGCCACCCACCCATGCGGCGCGCCCGCGCGGGGTGGGGAGAAGGGGAAAGCGGCCCGCACCTGCCCCCCAAGGGGTGTCCTAGTGGGCGAAAATATCCGGCTCGTCCCAGCCGCTCAGGTCCAGCAGGGCGCGGTGCGGCAGGAAGCGGAAGCAGGCCTCGGCCAACTCGGTGCGGCCTTCGCGGGCCAGCACGGCGTCGAACTTCGCCTTGATATCATGCAGGTACAGCACGTCGGAGGCGGCGTACTTCAGCTGCTCGGCCGTCAGCTCCTCCGCACCCCAGTCGGACGACTGCTGCTGCTTGGACAGCTCCACGCCCAGCAGGTCGCGGCACAGATCCTTCAGGCCATGGCGGTCGGTGTAGGTACGCACCAGCTTGGACGCGATCTTGGTGCAGTAGACCGGGGCGGTCACGACGCCCAGGTACTGGTTCAGCACGGCGATATCGAAGCGGGCGAAGTGGAACAGTTTCAGCTGCGCCGGATTGGTCAGCAGGCGCTTCAGGTTGGGGGCGTCGTACTGGCCCTGGCGCAGTTGCACCAGGTGGCAGCGGCCGTCGCCGGACGACAGCTGGATCAGGCACAGGCGGTCGCGGTGGGGGTTCAGGCCCATGGTTTCGGTGTCGATGGCCACCACCGGGCCCAGGTCCAGGCCGTCGGGCAAATCGCCGTCATAAAGATCGATGGGCATCAAACCGGTCCTTCATGCTGGAGGGGCTGCCGAGGAAGGCCCGCCGGCGCCAGGGGTGCTCCGCGAAAGCGAACCCCAGAAACGCCGCGGGCCGCCGGCGTTCCATCGGAACATCGGCGGCCCTGCGACCTTAAACCCGCGCTGAATTGGTGCCCAGGAGAAGACTCGAACTTCCACGACATCTCTGCCACAGGTACCTGAAACCTGCGCGTCTACCAATTCCGCCACCTGGGCAGCGCGGGCCGCCTAAGTACGATTATGGCCGGGGCCTGTCAACACCCTTCTTTGGGCGCCTTTGAATTTTTTTGACGGTGGCGCCAGGCGCCGGGCCAAGCACCGGAGTGGCCCCACGCACGACGCGATCGCACCCGGCAAGGACGAGGTGTTGGGGGGAGGCGACCTGGCAGGTATTCGATGGGGCAGGTATTCGATGGGAAAGATGGGGGCGATGGACGCGTCAGCAGGCCCCAGAAACGCCGCGGGCCGCCGGTTCCATTTGGAACACGGCGGCCCTGCGTTGAACCCGCGCTGTAATTGGTGCCCAGGAGAAGACTCGAACTTCCACGACATCTCTGCCACAGGTACCTGAAACCTGCGCGTCTACCAATTCCGCCACCTGGGCAGCGCGGGCCGCCTAAGTACGATTATGGCCGGGGCCTGTCAATACTCTTCTTTTGGCTTTTTTCGTTTTTGGGGAAGGCATACGGGAAGGGGCGTCCGGTGTCCCGCCTCGCCCGCCCACGCACGTGCATGGGCGCGTCCTCCTCCTTGCATTTCAGGCCTTGGCCAAGCGCCTAGCCCTGGCCCGCGGGCTTCGCTATAAGCTTGGGTCTCCGGCCGCCGCCGGCCCCGATCACTGCCCGCATGCGGGTATGGTCGGAACCAACAGGTCTGGCGGGTCATTCGTTTAGTGGGCAGAGGGTCTAAGAGGATGGGCACTAGCATTCGTATCGCCACCGTGTTCGGCGGGGCCGGCTTCATCGGCCGCCATGTCATCCGGCGCCTGGCCAAGACGGGCTGCGTCATCCGCGTGCCCGCCCGCCACCCGGGCGAGGCCGCCTTCCTCAAGATGAACGGCGCCGTGGGCCAGATCGTCCCCATGGCCGTGGACATCGCCGACGACGCCTCCGTCGCCCGCGCCATCCAGGGCGCCGACATCGTCATCAACCTGATGGGCATCCTGGCCGAGAGCGGACGCCAGCGCTTCGACCTAGTGCATGCCGAGGCCGCCGGCCGCATCGCCCGCCTGGCCAAGGGGGCCGATGTCGCCCGGCTGGTGCACGTCTCCGCCCTGGGCGCCGACGCCAATTCCCGCTCCGCCTACGCCCGCAGCAAGGCGGCGGGGGAGCAGGCGGTCCGCGCCGTGTTCCCCGAGGCGACCATCCTACGCCCCAGCGTCGTCTTCGGGCCTGAGGACAATTTCTTCAACCGCTTCGCCGGGATGGCCAAGACGCTGCCCTTCGTCCCGCTGATCGGCGGCGGCGCCACCCGCTTCCAGCCCGTCTATGTCGGTGACGTGGCCGATGCCATCATCAACGCCGTGACCCGCGCCGGCGCCGAGGGCAAGACCTTCGAGCTGGGCGGCCCCCGCGCCTACAGTTTCCGCGAGCTGATCCAACTGGTCCTGGACCTGACCGGCCGTAAGACCCGCCTGGTGTCCCTACCCTGGGGCCTGGCCAGCCTGCAGGCCGCCTTTCTGGAGATGGTGCCCGGCAAGCCGCTGACCCGCGACCAGGTGACCCTGCTGAAGAGCGACAACGTCCTGTCCGGTAAGCTGCCGGGCCTGGCCGACCTCGGTGTCGCGCCCACCGCCGCCGAGGTGATCCTGCCGACCTACCTGGATCGCTTCCAGCTGGCCGGCCGTTACGACAGCCATCGCCAGGGTCCGTCCCTGCCGGTGCTGACCAAGATCGACGCCCACGGCACGCATTACTGAGAGATTCCCTCAGGCGCCGGGCGCGGACGCAGTCGCATCCTGCAGCGGCACGAGCGAAGGCTCATGCTGCTGGTAGAGATCTAAATGGAAAGGGCGCCTTCCCGGCCGGGAGGCGCCCTTTTCGTTGACCGATTCGGGATCGGCGCGCTTCTTAAATATAGATCATTCCCAGCACGACGGCGCCCAAGGCCCAGCAATAGAAGGCGAAGGGCCGCATCGCGTCGATCTCGTTGCGCTTGAACCAGCGCATCAGCGCCCAGACGGCGACCAGGGCGCAAACGCCTGATACGGCGCCGCCCACCAGCGCGCTCTGGATCACGTCGCCCTCCGCCTGGCGCAGCATCTTGGGCACCACCAACAGGCTGGCGCCGGCGATGATGGGGGTGGCCAGCAGCATGGAGAAGCGCGCCGCCTCCTCATGTTTCAGGCCGGCCCAGAAGCCCGCCACCATGCTGGCGCCGGACCGGGAGAAGCCGGGGATCAAGGCCAGGGACTGGGCCAGACCGATCAGCAGGGCCTGGACGAAGCTGAGGTCGGCCAGCGTGCGCTCGCCCCGGCCGCGCAGCCGCTCGCCAAAAAACAGCAGGAAGCCGTTCACGATCAGGAAGATTGCGGCGTTGAACGGGTCGCTGAAGGCGGCGCGCAGCACCTTCTCGAAGGCCAGGCCCAGGATGGCGGCGGGGATGGTGCCTACCACCAGCAGGGCCAGCACGCGGCGGTCCGGGCCCCCCTTGACCACGCCCGCCAGCAGGTTGACCCAGTCGCGCCAGAAGAACACCAGCAGGGCCGCCGCCGTGCCCAGGTGCAGCATCACCAGATAGGGCAGGAAGTGTTCCTTAAGGAAGGCCTGGTCCAGACCCCAGCCCAGCAGGAAGGGCGTCAGCACCCCGTGGGCGACGCTGCTGATGGGGAAAAGCTCGGTGATGCCCTGGATGATCGCGAAGATCAGGGTCTGCAAAAAAGACATGGCGCCTCAACGTCTAGGGGCGATTGGCGGCCGGACGGGACCCGGCCGCTGGATGGCAGCCTGCTTATAGCAGCGGTCGCGCCGGGCGGCGACAGCCGCTTGGGAATGCGGATGCCGTAGCGTGACAAGGATTCTCATTCTATGTCTCCATGTAAATCAATGGGATATAGGGATATGGTAAACGAATGTGTATTATATATCGCGGATGCGAATGGGGCAGTCACCGCTTTTCCACACCTGAGTCACGTGCTCGATGCACAATAGGACAGTTAAGCTGACCTAACGTGAAAAAGTGCTGGAGCGGTGGGGCGTAACGACTTATATGAACTCGGCGCACCCGCTTGTGCGCAAGCCCATGACCCGGCGGCCTTCCGCTGCGGCGCGGGCGAGACGGGGAACATCTCCGCCGGCCACCGCACGGGCCGTCGGGGCAGAGCACGAAGGATCAAGGCCATGGCGCAGAAGCAGCAGATGCTCCAGTTCGTCCACACGGACCAGCAGATGCCTGACAAACGCGAGCCCGCGCTGCGCCGTCGGGATTTCGATGAAATCTACGCCCGTTTTGCGGACGACCAGGCGGCCACCCAGGCCTCGCGCTGCTCCCAGTGCGGCGTGCCCTTCTGCCAGGTGCATTGTCCCGTCTCTAACAATATCCCCGACTGGCTGAAGCTGACCGCCGAGGGCCGCCTGGAAGAGGCCTATGAGGTCTCGCAGGCCACCAACAATTTCCCCGAGATCTGCGGCCGCATCTGCCCGCAGGACCGGCTGTGCGAGGGCAACTGCACCATCGAGCAGTCGACCCACGGCACCGTCACCATCGGCGCCGTCGAGAAGTACATCACCGACACCGCCTGGGAACGCGGCTGGGTGAAGCCGGCCGCCCCGGTGCGCGAGCGGCCGCAGAGCGTCGGCATCATCGGCGCCGGCCCCGCCGGCCTGGCCGCCGCCGACCAGCTGCGCCGCAAGGGCTATCAGGTGCATGTCTACGACCGTTACGATCGCGTGGGCGGCCTGCTGATCTACGGCATCCCCGGCTTCAAGCTGGAGAAGGAGGTGGTCGAGCGCCGGGCCAAGCTGCTGGCCGACGCCGGCGTCGTCTTCCATTTGGGCTTCGAGGTCGGCCGCCACGCCACGCTGGGCCAGCTGCGCGTGCAGCACGACGCCATCCTGATCGCCACTGGCGTCTACAAGGCGCGTGAGCTGGAAGGCCCGGGCAGCGGCGTGGACAGCATCGTCCCGGCGCTGGACTACCTGACTGCCAGCAACCGCACCGGCCTGGGCGACACGGTGGTGGATTTCGAGAACGGCCGCCTGAACGCCAAGGGTAAGAACGTCGTCGTCATCGGCGGCGGCGACACCGCCATGGACTGCGTGCGCACCGCCATCCGCCAGGGCGCCAAGTCGGTGAAGTGCCTGTACCGCCGCAACCGCGCCAACATGCCGGGCAGCCAGCGCGAGGTGGCCCATGCTGAGGAAGAGGGCGTGGAGTTCGTGTGGCAGGCAGCCCCGGACGCTTTCCTGGGCGACCGCCAGGTGACGGGCGTGCGCGCCCACCGCATGCACATGGGCGTGGCCGACGCCTCCGGCCGGCAGACGCCGCAGCCCATCGAGGGCTCCGCCTTCACGCTGGAGGCCGACCTGGTGATCAAGGCCCTGGGCTTCGATCCCGAGCCGCTGCCCACCCTGTTCGGCGAGCCGGGCCTGAAGGTCAGCCGCTGGGGCACCGTCATGGCCGACCCGCGCACCCTGATGACCAATCTGGAGGGCGTGTTCGCCGCCGGCGACATCGTGCGCGGCGCCTCGCTGGTCGTCTGGGGCATCCGCGACGGCCGCGACGCCGCCGCCGGCATCCATAACTATATCGCTGCACGCGCCGCCACCGCGCCGCTGGCCGCCGAGTAAGGGGGATTTGAGATGAGCGAGATGATCGAGAACGGCCGCCCCCTTTCCGTTTCCAATGGAACCGAGACTGGCGCCGAGTTCGTCGAGCGCTACCGCGCCAGCGCCGCCCGCCTGGAAGCGGCGCACGTCTGGTCGCCGGAGATGGAGCATGACGCCTGCGGCGTGGGCTTCGTCGCGGCCATCGACGGCAAGCCCCGCCGCTCCGTCGTGGAGAAGGCGGTGGAGGCGCTCAGCGCCCTGTGGCATCGCGGTGCCGTCGACGCCGATGGCAAGACCGGCGATGGCGCCGGCATCCACCTGCAGATCCCGCAGAGCTTCTTCCGCGAGCATGTGGCCCGCAGCGGCCATCTGCCGCCCGACGGCCTGATCTCGGTCGGCCAGGTCTTCCTGCCCCGCACCGACATGGAGGCGCAGGAGCGCTGCCGCTGCATCGTCGAGACGGAAATCCTGAAGTTCGGTTACACCATCTACGGCTGGCGCCAAGTCCCCATCAACATCGAGATCATCGGCGAGAAGGCCAACGCCACCCGCCCCGAGATCGAGCAGATCATGGTGGGCAACCCGCGCAACATCCCGGAAGATCAGCTGGAGCGTGACCTCTACGTCATCCGCCGCCGCATCGAGAAGGCGGTGAAGGCGGAAAGCATCAGCGACTTCTACATCTGCACGCTGTCCTGCCGCTCCATCATCTACAAGGGCATGTTCCTGGCGGAACAGCTGACGTCCTTCTACCCGGACCTGCTGGACGAGCGCTTCGAATCCAACTTCGCCATCTACCACCAGCGCTATTCCACCAACACCTTCCCCACCTGGTGGCTGGCCCAGCCCTTCCGCATGTTGGCGCACAACGGCGAGGTCAACACGCTGCGCGGCAACGTCAACTGGATGAAGGCGCACGAGACCCGCATGGGTCACGAGATCTTCGGCAACCTGATCGAGGACGTGAAGCCCATCATCCCCGCCGGCGGGTCGGACAGCGCCTGCCTGGACGCCGTGTTCGAGGTGCTGGTGCGCTCCGGCCGCTCCGCCCCCATGGTCAAGACCATGCTGGTGCCGGAGGCCTGGTCCGACCGCGAGACCATGCCGCAGAACCACCGCGACCTGTACAGCTACGCCAACGCGGTGATGGAGCCGTGGGACGGCCCGGCGGCCCTGGCCATGTATGACGGCCGCTGGGTCGTGGGCGGCATGGACCGCAACGGCCTGCGCCCCATGCGCTACGTCGTCACCGGCGACGGCCTGCTGATCGCCGGTTCCGAGACGGGCATGACCAAGGTCGAGGAATATACGGTGCAGGAAAAGGGCCGCCTCGGGCCCGGGCAGATGATCGCCTTGGACCTGGCCGAAGGCCGCCTCTACAAGGACCGCGAGATCAAGGACACCCTGGCCGCCGGCAAGCCCTACGGCAGCTGGGTGCGCCACATCACGGTGCTGGACGACCTGGTGAAGGGGGCGCCCGCCGCCACGGCCGAGCTCAGCCGCGACCAGTTGCGCCGCCGCCAGGTGGCCTACGGCATCTCCATGGAGGATGTGGAGACCATCCTGCACCCCATGGTGGAGGACGCGAAGGAGGCCGTGGGCTCCATGGGCGACGACAGCCCCCTGGCCGTTCTGTCCGACCGCTACCGGGGCCTGCACCACTATTTCCGCCAGAACTTCAGCCAGGTCACCAACCCGCCCATTGACAGCCTGCGGGAGCAGCGGGTGATGAGCCTGAAGACAAGGCTGGGCAACCTGGGCAACATCCTGGACGAGGATGACAGCCAGACCCGCCTGCTGCAGCTGGAAACCCCCGTCCTGACGACGGCGGAATTCACCGCCATGCGCCGCTACATGGGCGATACGGCGGCGGAGATCGACTGCACCTTCGATCCCGAAGGCGGCGAGTTCGCCATGACCGACGCCTTGCGCCGCGTGCGGCAGGAGGCGGAGGACGCCGTGCGCGGCGGCGCCACCCACCTGATCCTGACGGACGAGGCCATGGGCCCGGGCCGTGCCGCCCTGCCCATGATCCTGGTGACGGGTGCCGTCCATACCCACCTGATCCGCCAGCAGCTGCGCACCTTCACCTCGGTGAACGTGCGGGCGGGCGAGTGCCTGGACGTGCACTACGTCGCCGTCCTGATCGGCGTGGGCGCCACCACGGTCAACGCCTACCTGGCGCAGGAGGCCATCGCCGACCGCCAGCGGCGCGGCCTGTTCGGCGACATGCCCCTGGAAAAATGCCTGGAGCGGTACAAGAAGGCCATCAATGAAGGCCTGCTGAAGATCATGTCCAAGATGGGCATCTCCATCGTCTCCAGCTATCGCGGCGGCCTGAACTTCGAGGCGGTGGGCCTGTCCCGTTCGCTGGTGGCCGAGCACTTCCCCGGCATGATCAGCCGCATCTCCGGCCTGGGCCTTGTCGGCATCCAGAAGGACGTGCTGGAACAGCATGCGCTGGCCTGGAACGAGGAGGTCGTGGCCCTGCCCATCGGCGGCTTCTACAAGTTCCGCAAGGGCGGCGACCGCCACGCCTGGGAAGGCGGCCTGATCCACCTACTGCAGCAGGCGGTGTCCAACGACAGCTATTCCACCTTCAAGCGCTACTCCGAAGGCGTGCACAAGCGCCCGCCCCTGCAGCTGCGCGACCTGCTGGACTTCCGCCCCTCCAAGGGCAAGGTCTCGGTGGACGAGGTGGAAAGCATCACCGCCATCCGCAAGCGCTTCATCACCCCGGCCATGTCGCTGGGCGCCCTCAGTCCCGAGGCGCACGGCACGCTGAACGTTGCCATGAACCGCATCGGCGCCAAGTCCGACAGCGGCGAGGGTGGCGAGGACCCGGCGCGCTTCAAGCCGGACGCCAACGGCGACAACTGGAACTCAGCCATCAAGCAGGTGGCGTCGGGCCGCTTCGGCGTCACCGCCGAGTACCTGAACCAGTGCCGCGAGATCGAGATCAAGGTGGCCCAGGGCGCCAAGCCCGGCGAGGGCGGGCAGCTGCCCGGCTTCAAGGTGACGGAACTGATCGCCCGCCTGCGCCACAGCACGCCCGGCGTCATGCTGATCAGCCCGCCACCGCACCACGACATCTATTCGATCGAGGATCTGGCGCAGCTGATCTACGACCTGAAGCAGATCAACCCGGACGCCAAGGTCTGCGTGAAGCTGGTCAGCCGCTCAGGCATCGGCACCATCGCCGCCGGCGTGGCCAAGGCCGGCGCCGACGTCATCCTGGTGTCGGGGAATGTCGGCGGCACCGGCGCCTCGCCCCAGACCAGCGTGAAGTTCGCCGGCCTGCCGTGGGAAATGGGCCTCAGCGAGGTGCAGCAGGTGCTGACGCTGAACCGCCTGCGGCATCGCGTCACCCTGCGCACCGACGGCGGCCTGAAGACCGGCCGCGACATCGTCATGGCGGCGATGCTGGGTGCCGAGGAGTTCGGCGTGGGCACCGCCAGCCTGATCGCCATGGGCTGCATCATGGTCCGCCAGTGCCACAGCAACACCTGCCCGGTGGGCGTGTGCGTGCAGGATGAAAGCCTGCGGCAGAAGTTCGTGGGCACCCCGGAAAAGGTGGTGAACCTGTTCAGCTTCATGGCGGAAGAGGTGCGCGAGATCCTGGCCAGCCTGGGCTTCCGCACCCTGCGTGAGGTCATCGGGCGCACCGACCTGCTGCACCAGGTCAGCCGCGGCGCCGTCCACCTGGACGACCTGGACCTGAACCCGCTGCTGGCCCAGGCCGACCCCGCCGGCGACAGCGCGCGGTACTGCACTCAGGTGGGCCGCAACGAGGTGCCGGACACGCTGGACGCCCAGATGATCCGCGACGCCCGCCAGCTGTTCGACGATGGCGAGAAGATGCAGCTGGCCTACAACGTCCAGAACACGCACCGCGCCATCGGCACCCGGATGTCGGCGATGATCACCCGCAAGTTCGGGATGAGCGGCCTGCAGCCCGGCCATTGCACAGTGCGGCTGCGCGGTTCCGCCGGCCAGTCTTTGGGCGCCTTCGCCGTCCAGGGCCTGACCCTGGAGGTGTTCGGCGACGCCAACGACTATGTCGGCAAGGGCCTGTCGGGCGGCACCATCATCGTCCGGCCCATGACGGCCACGCCGCTGAAGTCGAACGAGAACACCATCATCGGCAACACGGTGCTGTATGGGGCCACGGCGGGCAAGCTGTTCGCCGCCGGCCAGGCGGGTGAGCGCTTCGCCGTCCGCAACTCCGGCGCCACGGTGGTGGTGGAGGGCTGCGGCTCCAACGGCTGCGAGTACATGACCGGCGGCATGGTGGTCATCCTGGGCGGCGTCGGCGACAACTTCGCGGCCGGCATGACCGGCGGCATGGCCTTCGTCTATGATCCAACGGGCACCCTGCCACTGCACATCAACCCCGACAGCGTCATCTTCCAGCGCATCGAGGTCCAGCATTACGAGGACATGCTGGTGTCCCTGATCGAGGAGCATGTGGCGCGGACGCAGAGCCGCTGGGCCATGACCCTGCTGAACGACTGGCCGCTGGTGCGCGGCCATTTCTGGCAGATCGTGCCCAAGGAGATGCTGCACCGCCTGGCGGTGCCTGTCGTCCCGCCGCAGGCGCTCAGCGCCGAGTAACCTTTTCCACTCTCGGACGCCCCGGTTTCGACCGGGGCATCTTCCGTGAAGGGAGCCCCACGAAGAGGGACGAAGGAGAGGGGGCAAGGGGGTGCCGGCCGGCACCCGCCACCGCCCTCCGGAAAACGCGACCGCCGCCGGGAGGCATTCCGGTGGCGGTTTTTGTTTGTGGATCAGTTGGTGCCGTCGCCGCTCGCCGCGCGCTTCAGGGCGGGGCCGGTTACCTGAAAGACGGGGCCGCCATTGTAGGTGAAATACAGCCTGTTTTGGCTGTGGGCGATCAGCACGTGGTGGGCTTTCAGGAAGTCCGCGCCCAGCAGCATTTCCGGCCGATTCTGAGCGTTGTCGATGGCGAGGCGGGACCCAGCTTCGGTGTAGGTGCCCATGCCGAACAGGTCGGCGAAACGCAGCTTGGCGTGCTTGATCGTCTCATCCCCCAGGGTGAAGCCGTCGAAGACGCCGACCCAATCCTGCACGCCCTTGGCGCCGATGCCTTGGGCCTTTTCACCCATGACCACGCCGGGTGTTTCCGGGGTGACCCCGGCGCGCGCCGCCGCTTGCAGGGAGAGGACGGAATAACTGGCGCCACTGTCCAGGATGGCCCGGACCGGCTGTCCGGCCACCGTCACGTCCAAAGTGATCTTGGGATTCTGCGGGTTCACGGGACGCATGTCGGCGGTCATCGCCGCATCCGACCAGAAGCCCAGGAAAGCGGTCTCGCACCCGCGTGGCTGGTAGAGGTTGATGACGCCGTGGGCCAAGTCGAATTCCACGTCGAACTTGCGGAACACGTCCTCACCCAGCAGGCCCACCACGTCGGCGCGGCCGATGCCACGCTCCCCCGACAGGGTCAAGGGCATGTCGGTGACCGTATGCTGGCCCAGGGTGAAAGTGGGGATACGGGTGGTCTGGATGTCACTGCGCCCGCCCACGCCGCTCAGCGTGCCGTTGCGGCCGCTGAAGGCTGGAAGCCCCAACTCCTCCGCCTTGTTGCGCAGGATCATGCTGAGCGAGGCGCCGGTGTCGACCAGGAAATAGACGGGATGGCCGTTGACCTCCACCTTCACCAGCGGCTGGTTGCCGTCCATGACCACCGGTAGGCTGTCCGACTTGACCATCTGGCAGGTGTCGGCGGCCCAGGCGCCCGTCGTCCCGCCGATCATGGAAAGGACCACAAAGGCGACCCCGGCAAGCAAGGCCCGCGACCGCGTGCGCATCTCTTCCCCCCTTTCCCGCCCAGCCATGATCGTTCGCATTCATGCACATTGAGGAGTGCACGCAAACGGTGTGGGGATCAAGCGCCGCGACGGGAAACGGGCCGCCGCCGCTATTGCCCTTGGGCCTTCGTTGGGGCGGCGGCGGACGGCTCCGTCTCCTCGTCCGCTTTGGCGCCGCGGGACACGGCGGTCAGCGCCGGGCCCACCACCTGGAACACCGGCCCGCCCTGGTAAGTGAAATAGACCTTGCGCTGGCTGGACGCGATATAGACGCGGTGGCTGCGCAGGAAGTCCGCCCCCAGATACATGTCCGTGTCACCGTAGGAGGTGCTCAGGCGGCTGCCGACATAGGTTGTGCCCACGCGATTGTAGAGGTCGGTCACGCGCAGTTTGGCATGGCGGATGGTCTCATCGCCGATGCTGAAGCTGTCGAAGGTGCCGATATGGGTTTCGACGGAATAGCCGTTGGCGCCTTGCAGGTTCCCGGCTTTCGCGGCATCACCGGCGATGACGTCGATGCCCACGCGCCGGGCCACGCCCTCATCCAGCACGGTGATGCTGGCGCCGCTGTCCAGTTCGGCGTGCACGGTCTGGCCGTTGACCAGCACGGGAACGCGGATGCGGGAGCGGTTGCCGCGCACATCGTCCATGTCGGTGACGTTGTAGCTGTTCGACCAATAGGCCAGGACGTCGTTGTCGCACTTTTCCGGCTTGAACAGGTTCAGCAGGTTGTGGGCCAGGTCGAATTCCATGTCGTAGCGCTCCAGCAGGTCCATGCCCAGGGCGCCGACGGCATTGTCCCCCAAGGACCCATAGCCGCCGACATAGACCCGGACATCGCGGCCATGCCAGGTGCCCAGTTCCAGGCTGTCCATGGTGGTCTGCAACAGGCGGCTGGTTCCGTCGATGCCGATCATCTCGCCTTGCGCATCCACCGCCTTCAGCCCCAAGGGGGCCAGCGACGACCGGGTCAGCACTGACATCCAGGCACCGGTATCGACCAGCATGCGCGCGGGCTTGCCGTTGATGGCCACACGGGCCAGCAGGATGTTGCCGTCCATCTCCAGGGGAATGGCCGCGACCTGGGCCAGTTTGCAGGAAGAGGCCGCCTGGGCGGGGGCGGAAGGGAGGACGGCCAGCGCCATCAGGGTGAGTGCCGACACACCCGCACTAATTTTCGTTTTCATCACCTGAACCCCCATGATGTCCCCGTTTTTTGTCCGACTTTTGTTCGCGTTGCCGTGACTAGGTGTCCCCCGTCCCGCGCCGGCCAGCGTTCATTCGCTTTGATGCTCGGCCGCCGGGGCGATGGGTGCCGCTGCGGCGGGGGGCGGCGCGTCCGTCTGGAACACCGGGCCGCCCACATAGCTGAAGTAGAGCTTATGCTGGCTATGGGCGATCAGCACATGGTGGCTGCGCAGGAAGTCGGCGCCCAGCAGCATTTGCATTCCGGCCACCGTGGTCGCATCCCGCGCGTTGAAAGAGTCGAAACCACTGCGCAGAAGGCCGAAGCGCATCTTCGGATGCCGAATGGTCTCGTCGCCCAGGGTGAAGCTGTCGAAAGTTCCAACCCAGGTGGAGACGGCCTTGCCGTTGACGCCACCACTGGGCGCCACCGGTCTGGCGTCGGGCGAGGCCGGTGTCATTCCCAGCCGTTGCGCAGCATCCAGGGTAAGCACCGAGAAATAAGCGCCGGTGTCCAGCAAGGCCTGTATAGGGGTGCCATTGATCTGCAAATCGACGATGACCTGCGGCAGGAAGGATGTCATGGGGCGGAAACTCGCCACGGAGTAGCTGCCCTGCCACGTCATCAGGTCGGCATCGCCGCAATTATGGGGAGTATACAGCACAACCCGGCTGTGGGCGAAATCCAGCTCGACATCATAATGGCTGAAGAAGCGCTCCCCCAATACGCCAACGACATCGGGGTGACCCAAATTGTCCCCTTGGCCGGCGATGGTCATGGGCACGTCGCTGGCGCTGCTGCCGTTCAGGGTCAGCGTCTTGATGACGGTGTCGTTGATGTCGCTTTTGCCGTCCACGCCATAGGCATAGCCCTTCAGCCGGCCTTTCGGCAGGTTCAATCGCTTGGCCGCACCTTGCAGGATAAAGCTGTCGTTGGCGCCGGTGTCGATCAGGAATTTGACGGGCGTTCCATTAATCTCGCCGGGGATAAGGGGCTGGTTGCCTTCCATGACGACGGGGACGATCCACCGGTCCAGGGTGCATTGCGCGTCCGCGGCTTGGGCGGTGACGCCTTCCGGGGGCAGCGCCAGACCCAGTGCCCCCGCCATGGCCACTCCTGTAAAGGTCGCCATGCGCATCAAAAAACGACTCAAAACCCGCCCCCACCTTGCTGAGAATGGCCGGACCCCCGCCCATGCCGGCTTCGCCCCAGGGCTGGCGCGGCGCCATCGAATGCATTGATTGTGTAAGAATCTGCTCGAGAATTTGCACGCATAGCGATAATCCGCGACGAAACGTCGCATATGGATCAAGCGCTACGTACCCGCCCGACCGCCCGTTTCCAGCCGTCGTACAGGCGCTCCCGCGCCGCCGGGTCGGCGGCGGGCTCGAACCGCCGTTCTTCCCGCCACAGGGTGGATATCGTGTCCAGGCTGGGGAACAGGCCCGCCGCCAGGCCGGCCAGGAAGGCGGCGCCCAGGGCCGTGGTCTCCGTCACCGCCGGCCGCTCGACCGTCAGGTCCAGCTGGTCGGCCAGGAACTGCATCAGCCAGTCGTTGGCGACCATACCGCCATCCACGCGCAGGGCGGTCAGGGCGCAGCCGCTGTCGGCCGCCATGGCGTCCATCAGGTCGCGCGTCTGGTAGCAGACGGACTCCAGGGCCGCACGCACGATGTGGCTGATGCCGCTGTCGCGCGTCAGGCCCAGGATGGCGCCGCGCGCGTCGGGGTCCCAATAAGGCGCGCCCAGGCCGGTGAAGGCCGGCACCAGGTAGACGCCGCCGGTATCGGCCAGCGCCTCGGCATGGCCCTGGCTGGACGCCGCGTCGGGGATCAGCTTCAGCCCGTCGCGCAGCCACTGCACCGCCGCCCCGGCCACGAAGATCGACCCCTCCAGCGCGTAGCTGGCGCGGCCGTCCAGGCGATAGGCCAAGGTGGTCAGTAGGCGGTGGTTGGACGGGCGCGGCGTGTCGCCGATGTTCATCAGGGCGAAACAGCCGGTGCCGTAGGTGCTCTTGATCATGCCGGGGCCCAGGCAGGCCTGGCCGATGGCGGCCGCCTGCTGGTCGCCCGCCATGCCCAGCACGGGCACGGGCCGGCCCAGCAGGTCGGCGGTGGCGATGCCGAAGGCGCCGGCATTGTCCAGCACCCGGGGCAGGACGGCCGCCGGGATACCGAACAGGCGCAGCAGCTCCGGGTCCCAGTCCAGGGTCTGCAGGTTGAACAGCAGGGTGCGGGCGGCGTTGGTGGCATCGGTCGCGTGGACCTCGCCGCCTGTCAGGCGCCACAGCAGGAAGCAGTCTATGGTGCCGAAGGCGAGATCCCCCGCCTCGGCCCGCGCGCGGGCGCCGGGAACGGTGTCCAGGATCCAGGCCAGCTTGGTGGCGGAGAAATAGGGGTCCAGCAGCAGGCCGGTGCGCTGGCGCACCAGGGTCTCCGCCCCCTCCCGCCGCAGGGCCTGGCACAGGCCGGCGGTGCGGCGGTCCTGCCAGACGATGGCGGGGTGCAGCGCCTCCCCCGTCCGCCGGTCCCACACCAGCGTGGTCTCGCGCTGGTTGGTGATGCCGATGGCGGCCACGCGGGCGGCATCCACACCGGCCTTGTCAACCACACCCCGGCAGACCGCCACCGTGTCGCGCCAGATGTCCTCCGGATCATGCTCCACCTGGCCGTCGGCGGGGTAATGCTGCGGCAGCTCGCGCTGGGCCGTGGCCAAGGGCCGGCCGGTGGCGTCGAACAGGATGGCGCGGGTGGAGGTGGTACCCTGGTCGATGGCCAGGATCAGGTCGGCGGGCATGGCGGGCCCCTCCCTTAGGGTCTTGTTATCGCGGCGTTCGGCCGCCGGGCGCAGTACGCCGACCGTGCGTCCCGGGCGCGGACCTGTCAACGGCGGGCCGGAAAAAGCTATCCAGAAGGGGGGCGAAAAGTCCCGCGTAATGGGGTTGACGCGGAACTGTAACAGGCGCACCATCTGACTTACCGAAGCACTCAGGAGGCCTCAGAACCCAGATTAGCCCACCAGATCAGGTAAATCGTCGAATGCACGCAGTATTCGATGTGTTGCCCGTAACCAGGAGGGTGTGTCAAACCATGACTCCACCGGCGCGTACTGTATGAGCTGTGTGACAGCTCCACACATATAGCGATTGCTGATGCCGGTTACTGACCGGTGTATCGCTCGATGGATTATCTGAGCTTCGCTGAAGCCAACAGAACCCCCGTTGCCCTGACCGGCACGGGGGTTCGCTTTTGTGGGGTCCAGCTTGCCGCACCAACGACCCCATTTCCCCGAAATCCGACCCGCCCGTGCTGCCGTGCGCCTTGAAATGGCGCATATGGGGGTGCGTCCGGTGCTCATACCCCTTATATAGAGATGAGCGGTGGGCCATTGGTTTGGCCGCCAAGGGATGTCGAGAGGCCGGGACCAATGGGGTTGATGGGCCTGTTGCGCGGCATGGGGCTGACGGCCCCGAAAAAGCCCGCACCGAAAACCAGGACGAAGGCGCGGGTGGCGCCAACCACGGTGTCGCAATTGCGCGTGGCCGGCATAGCCCAGCCGGTGGAGGTGCGGCGCAGCCCGCGCGCCCGGCGCCTCTCGCTGAAGGTCGACGGCGCCACCGACACCGTGCGCGTGACGGTTCCACCGCGCGTGGGTGATGCCGAGGTCGCGGGCTTCGTCGGCCGCCACCTGGATTGGGTGAATGCCCGTTTAGCGGCCCTGCCGCCGCGTCAGCCCTTCATCGACGGCATGGCGGTGCCCCTGCTGGGCCGGTCGGCCGTGATCCGTCACGACCCCGGCCGCCGGGGCGGCGCCCGTCTGGTCGAGGGACCGGCCGGCCTGGACCTGTACGTGGGCGGGGAGGCGGAATTTCTGAACCGCCGCGCCACCGATTTCCTGAAGGCGGAGGCGCGGCGCCACCTGTCGGCCCTGACGGCGGAAACGGCCGCCCGCGCCGACTTGCGCGCCACCGCCGTTTCCGTGCGCGACACCCGCAGCCGCTGGGGCAGCTGCTCCGCCACCGGCCGCATCAGCTATTCCTGGCGCCTGATCCTGGCCCCGCCGCAGATCGTCCACTACGTCGTGGCGCACGAGGTGGCGCACCTGAAGGAAATGAATCACGGCCCGAAGTTCTGGGCCTTGTGCGCGGCGCTGGCCGGTGACGTGGACAAGCCGCGCGCCTGGCTGAAGGCGCACGGGGCGAAGTTGCACCGCTTTGGTTAATTTTATAGGGAAGGGGTGTTCAACCCGCCAGCGGCATGAGATCGCCTCATGCCGCTGTAGGACGCAACCGCGTCCGCCGGAGCTTTTTGGGGAGCGTCAGCGGACTGAAAAGCGAGGAAGCCTAGGCGGCGGATGCCGCCGCCCGGCGATTGAGGGTTACTCTTCCAAAGCCTTCACGCCCGGCAGCTCCTTGCCTTCCAGCCATTCCAGGAAGGCGCCGCCGGCGGTGGAGATGTAGCTGAAGGCGTCGGCCACGCCGGCATGCTCCAGGGCGGCCACGGTGTCACCGCCGCCGGCCACGGACAGGACGGTGCCGGCTTTGGTCAGGTCGGCCACGATCTTGGCCACGGCGTTGGTGGCGGCGTCGAAGGGCTCGATCTCGAAGGCGCCCATGGGGCCGTTCCACACCACCGTCTTGGCGGTGGCCAGCTTCTCGCCGTAATAGGCGACCGTGGCCGGGCCGGCGTCCAGGATCATCTCATCGGCCGCGATGTCGCCGGGGGCGGCGATGCGCGAGGGGGCGTGGGCCTTGAACTGCTTGGCCACCGCGCCGTCCTTGGGCAGCAGGATCTGGCAGCCGCCGGCTTCGGCCTTGGCCAGGATGGCGCGGGCCTGATCGGCCATGTCCTTCTCCGCCAGCGAGGCGCCGACGTCCACGCCCTGGGCGTAGAGAAAGGTGTTGGCCATGCCACCACCCAGCGCCAGGATGTCGACCTTGCCCACCAGGTTCAGCAGCAGGTCCAGCTTGGTGCTGATCTTGGCGCCGCCGACCACGGCCGCCACCGGCCGCTGCGGCTGGCCCAGGGCCTTGGACAGGGCCACCAGCTCCGCCTGCATCAGGCGGCCGGCCGCCGCGGGCAGCAAGCGGGCCAGCGCCTCGGTCGAGGCATGGGCGCGGTGGGCGGCGGAGAAGGCATCGTTGACGTAGATATCGCCCAGCTTGGCCAAATCGGCGGCGAAGGCGGGGTCGTTCTTTTCCTCACCGGCGTGGAAGCGCAGGTTCTCCAGCACCAGCACCTGGCCCTTTTCCAGGGCGCGGATGGCGTCCTGCGCCGGCTTGCCGATGCAGTCGCCGGCGAAGGCCACCGGGGCGCCCAGGGCGTCCGACAGGGCCGGCACCACCTGGCGCAGGGAGTTCTTCTCGTCAGGCCCGTTCTTGGGCCGGCCGAAATGCGACAGCACGACGACCTTGGCGCCCTTGGACGCCAGTTCCTTCAAGGTGGGGACCAGACGGACCAGGCGGGTGGCGTCCGTGACCTGGCCGTCCTGCACGGGGACGTTGAGGTCGGCGCGGACCAGCACGGTGCGGCTGGCGGGGGCGATATCGTCTAGGGTCTTGAAAGTCATGGCGTCGGTTCCCGGCCCGTATCAAGGTGGAATGGCGTGAGACGGGGGCCAAGGAAGCATAGGCGGGACCCTGTTGCAACCGCACAGGCCGCCCCGCTACACCACTCTGGCCGAAAGGCTGAGCCCGCTTTACCTCATCGGCGCTCAAGCAAATGGGAACGCCCGCGTGATCTATTACATCCTCTTCCTGGTCATCCTGGCCCTGGTGACCCTGGTGCTGGCCCGTCGGGTGCTGGAGGGGCGGGTGCTGGCCGCCGGCCTGCTGGTCCTGCCCGGGGTCACGGCCATGGAGGATTGGGCCGCCCGCGACATGGGCGCCCTGGGCCTGTCCGGCGGCCATGTCGGGCCCGTGACCCTGCTGTTGATCCTGGGGGCTTGTGTGGAGGAGGCGGGGCGCTACCTGCTGCTGTCGCTCAGCAACCGCGACACCCGGGCGGCGGTCAGCGCCGGCTATGCCTGGGCGGCGTGGGAGCTGGGCGTGGCCGTCTGGGCGCTGGCGCGCGGCATGCTGCCGCTGTGCGCGGCGGGCAATGTCCACTGTCTCAGCCTGGGCTTCCCGCCGCTGCTGGCCCTGGGCACGGTGCTGGTGGCGCGGTCGGTGCCCAGCCTGCTGCACGTGGCGCTGTCCTTCGGCCAGCTGTGGGCGGTGCGGGCCACATATCCGGCGGCGCGGACGCTGTGGTTCGTGCTGACCGTGGTGGTGCACCTGGCCATCAACCTGGCCATCGTGCGCCACGGCCACCTGTAACGGCCACCTGTGAACGCTCAAAGTTTAACCATTCACCATATTGTCCCCGCCCGGGGTGTCCTATAGCGTTGGGGGACAAGGGCGCGCCCCCAGCGGCCGCCGCCCCTGGCAATGCCGGACCCCGCCTAGATGCCCGAATCCCCGTCGACGTCACCCGTTCCCCCCGCCAATCCGGCGGAGGGTGCGCCCGTTTCCGTGCCCGCGGCCGCCCCGCAGGAGATCGAGCTCAAGCTGGCGGTCGATCCTCGGCACCTCGGCCGGCTGAAGACGGCGCCGGTTCTGGCCGGCCCGCGCGCCGTCACCAAGACGCTGCGCAACACCTATTTCGACACGCCGGAGGGTGACCTCGCCGCCCGGGGTGTCAGCCTGCGCCTGCGGCATTCGGGCGCTAAGGTGCTGCAGACCCTGAAGGGCCCGCCGGCCGGGGGCGGCATGGCCCTGGCCCGGTCGGAATGGGAAATCCCGGCGCCGGATGGCCACCTGGTGCCCCAGGCCTTCACCGACGCCGCCGCCCAGGCCCTGCTGGACGGTGTCGATCTGCGCCGCCTCGGCCCCGTCTTCAGCAACGAGGTCAAGCGCTGGACCCGCACCCTGCCCCTGGCCGCCGGCCTGGCGGTGGACGTGGCGGTGGACCAGGGCGTCACCCGCGCGGCCGACGGCCGGGAAGAGCCGATCGCGGAGTTGGAGCTGGAACTGGCCGATGGCCAGGACCGCCGCGTGCTCTATGATCTGGCGCTGGCCTTGCACCGCGCCGTGCCCCTGCGCCTGGAACTGCGCACCAAGGCGGAGCGTGGCTACGCCCTGGCGCGCGGCGAGGCGGCGGCGCCCAAGGCGGTGAAGGCCGGCCCCCTGAATTTCCATCCCGATGACACGGTGGAGGCGGCGCTGGCCGGGGTGGCCCGTGCCTGCCTGCACCACATGGCGGCGAACGAGGGCGCGGTGCTGGCCGGCGACCCGTCGGGCGTGCACCAGCTGCGGGTGGCGGTGCGGCGCCTGCGCTCCGCCCTTACCCTGTTCAAGGCCATCCTGCCCGAGGCGCAGGCCGCCACCCTGAAGACGGCGCTGAAGGGCCTGGCCGACGCTGTGGGGCCGGCCCGGTCCTGGGACGTATTCCTGGAGGAATTGCTGGCGCCGGTGGCGGCGGCCATGCCGGAGCAGGAAAGCCTGCAGGCGCTGGCCATGGCGGCGCAGGGCGCCCGGGGCCGGGGCCATACCGCGGCGCGGGCCGCCGTGTCGGGTCCGGGCTATACCGAGCTGTTGCTGACCCTGGGTCGCTGGGTGGATGGGCGCTGCTGGCGCGACGATGCCCCGGCCGACCGCCTGGCCTGGCTGGGCCAGCCGCTGCTGCCCTTCGCCGACGCCGTGCTGACCCGGCAGCGCCACCGTGCCGCCAAGCGCAGCCGCCATTTCGAACGGTTGGACGCGCCCGCCCGCCATGGCCTGCGCATCGCCATGAAGAAGCTGCGCTACGCCGTGGACTTTTTCCGCGAGCTGTACCCGCAGAAGGCGGTGCGCAAGTACCTGGAACGGCTGTCCGGCCTGCAGGACGGGCTGGGCCACCTGAACGACGTCGCCACCATGGACGCGCTGATCCGGGAGCTGCGGGCCGACCTGGCCGCCGCCAAGGACGTGAGCCCCGCGGGCTGGGACATGGGCGCCGGCCTGGTGCTGGGCTGGCACGCCGCCCACATGGCCGTGGGGGAGGACGCGCTCTGCCGCGCGGTGGACGACTTCCTCGACGCCGATCCCTTCTGGACGCCGGTGGACCACTGGCCGCACCCGCCCTCCTGACCCCCCTCACCGCTGCATTTCAAGGAACCGGCACCCCATGCTTTCCATCCTCGTGGCCAATATCAAGGGCGGCGTCGGCAAGACCACGGTCGCCACCCACCTGGCCGCCGCCTTCGCCGCCGACGGCCGGCAGACCGTGCTGGCCGATGTGGACCGGCAGAAGTCGTCCCTGGGCTGGCTGGCGCGCCGGCCGGTCACCGCCCCGGTGATTGCCGCCCTGGACTGGACCAAGGAGATCGACAGCGTGCCCAAGGGGGCCGAGGTGCTGGTCATCGACGCGCCCGCCGCCCTGAAGCCCAAGGAGGTGGAACAGCTGGTGGCTGAGGCCGACGTGATCGTGCTGCCCCTGCTGCCCGGTGCCTTCGATGAGCAGGCGACGGAACGCTTCCTGAAGAAGCTGGACGAGCTGAAGCCCATCCGCAAAAGCCGCAAGGCCGTGGCCGTGGTGGGCAACCGCGTCCGCGCCCGCACCCGCGCCGCCGACCGGCTGGACACTTTCCTGGGCACGGTGGGCCATCGCGTGGTGACCCGCCTGCGCGACAGCCAGGCCTACCCCGACGCCGCCGCCGCCGGCCTGACCCTGTTCGACCAGAAGGCCAAGCGCCTGGCCGACCTGCGTCAGGACTGGGCCCCGCTGATCGCGTTCATCGAGGACCCGAGTTGAGGGCGGGGGGCGTCATGCCCCCGCTGGCAAGCCCGTGCCGCCGTCCAGCTTGGTGATCCGCCACCGGTCCGGATCATCCCAGTCAAACTGGATGTCGTATTGAGCGCCGGCATCCACCGTCAGTAGGAACACGCCCGTTTCCTTCCCTAGGGCGCGGAGCAGCGCAGCTCCCGTTCCGTTCATCGCGGTATAAAACGTGCTCGCCTTCACCGCGCCGATGAGTTGGATGTCCGAAGCGGTGGTGTAGGAGGCGTTGGCGCCATGCCGGGCCTCCTCCGCTCGAAACCGGTAATAGCCTTTGATCCAGCCGGGGCTGTGGCTGTTCAGGAAGGCGATGAATTCCCGTACGAGGTCGATGACCAGCGCCGATGCTGCGTCGTTCATTTCGGGGCCTGGGCGATCCGCTGGCGATAGTTTTCAAAGACCGTCCGAATGAATTTCCCCGTCCGCCGGTCGGTGGACGCCGTCACCAGGGTCAGCGGGCAAGACGCCGTCCGCTGTTCCTGCATGCCCGACAACTGGGGAAGGCCGTAGAACGCATTCTTCTTATCGGAAAAATCGATGATCCATTTCCCGCCGAAGTGCTTGCGGAATACCTGGCCGACATAGCGCGCCATGCCATCGACGGTCTTGGCTTCGCTTTGCTTTTTGATGTCGTCGATCGTGGGGTACCTGTCCAGGATGTACTCCTCGATCACGTTCAGCGATTCGGGCGAATAGTCCAGCCGCGCAGCGACCTGCGTGGGGACGGACTGAAGGAAGCGGTCGATCGCATCACTCATATCCATCAGCCAGAACTGGAACTGATCACCCTCTGTCGTCATTCGGGGGGCGCCGTTTCAGCGGGGTGATTGATCAGAGTTGAAGTTCTGATCGACTAGAGAGATTGCGAACTCCTCCGGATGTACGGATGCGTGGTTGGCCCTTGCATGGTTTAGATATCCGTTCCAAAACGTGCGGACTTGTGCGTTGAATGACTCGGTAAACGCCATTTGAGCGGCGACGATTTCCTGCCACGTTCCTTGCGCGTTGTAGGTCTTTTGCAGGTTGGGCTCCATCGCCTTCAACGTCGCCCGCTGCTTGTCTTCAAGCTGATCTATAAGATCCAGAATGTAGCACTCGATCAGGCGTAGAAATGGCTTGCCGGTGTATCTGTCCATCGTCTTCCTCTAGATGAAGTCCGGATTTTCCTGCAGAAGACCGATAAAGGCTTCAAAATCATTGGCTATCTTAAGTCTATGATTTTCTTCGTCGTGCAGAAAAATCCAGACCGATTGGCCGCCATTCGTCAGATCGATGTAAATTTGATTGCCGCCCCCGTCCCGCCCAATGGGAAGGGCGTTCTGGCCAAGGATACTGCCCCAACGAGCGAGAGCAGCTTTGATGTTCGTCCCCCGGCTATCGCCGAATGAATAGAACAGGTCGATGTCGAACAGATTGCCGGCATCACCGCCCACTGGCGCGAAGCTTCCGATTTCCGGATGGCCACCATCCGCTTCTTTTATAAAATCGATGTAGCTGGAGGGCAGCGCGCTATGAACCAGCGCCGCCACGTCATTGATAGCGGCGTCGCCCCCCTGATAGCCAGGGGAGGGAGTGCCACCAAAGTTGACGTTCAGGCGTTTGATATCCATGACCTATCCTTAGTTCTTTGGCGCACCATTGGGAATCGCCCACTCGGAATAACCACCGGAGGCGCCAGGGTCAGGATGCAGGACGCGCCACCAAGGTGACCCAGGGGTGTGTTGGAAATCAGGCACCAGTCTCATGACCCCCTGTTGTCCCGAGGCGGTAGATGTTGATGCGTGTTCCCAAACCCAATCCTTCGGAGTCGCCCTACCACCTACGGAAGAGACGCTCTTTTGCACGCCGGGGATCAATTCCTCCATCTGCCCCGCGAATTCAGGATCGCTCTTAAGGGCGTTGTCCAGCGCCGCATTGGCTCGGTTGAACTGCACTGAGCGGCTTTTGCCAAAGTCGCTTGGGTCCAGCTTCATTTCATAAGCCACGCTATAGGCGGTGGGCTTTTCAGGATAGACCGGGGCCTTAGGCGCCGGCTCAACCGGCTTCACTGGCGGGTCCGGCGGCGGCGGCGGTGGTGGCGGCGGTTCTTCCTCGACCACCGGCGGGCGCTTGCCGCCGGAGGCCGGCTTCACCTTGGCGATGAGGGCGATCAGGGCGTTGATGGTCAGCACGGTCAGGCCGGCGGCGGTGCGTTTCGCGGCCTCGTCCAGGTCGTGCTCGGTCTTGGCGGTGGTGGCCATGGCCACGCCGTGGCCCAGGTCGTTCAGGCCGCCGAACACCGACCAGCCCACCATGGCATAGCCCACGCCCAGCAGGACGACGTCGATGGCCTCGCCATAGCCGGCGGCGTGGCCCACCGCCCAGGCGGCCAGAAAACCCGCCAGCCAGTACAGCGTCTCCAGCGTGAACAGGCTTCTCGCCGCCTGCTGCATGTCGCGCGGCAGGTAGGGGATGCTGCGGCGGAGCATGCCGACCACGCGTTCGGTCATCGACCATTGCGCCGGCTGGCCCGGCGGGTCGCCGTCCTGCTGTCCGTACCCACCAGGGTGGGGCGGGGGCGTGGTGGGCGGGGATATGGGCGGCGTGGCGTGAGGGATGAGATAGGCGCTGAGGCTGCCGTTGGCGAAGTCGGCCATGACCCGGCCCATCAACTGCCCGGTGCTGCAGCGATGGTCCACGCCGTCCACCACCAGGCGCAGCCGCTGGCGCCCCACATCGTCCAGGCTGTTCAGGGCGTGGATGACGCGGTTGTCCTGCCAGGGGCGGAAGGGCTGGGTGATGGCATAGCGGCGCATGCCGGCCGGCACGGCCAGGGTGGGGCCGATCAGCAGCCGGCCTTCGGGGATGGTGGCCTCGACCCAGCCGCGCATGGCTTGGCCGGGCGCCGCCGCGAAGGGCGCGTGACTGGAAAAGCTGTCAGGCACCGCCCCTCCCGCCTCTGGTTCAGCCGGTTACGGCGGATGAACTAAGGCGGCGACGGGGGACGGAAAGGGGCTGGAAGAGGGAGCTTCCCTCAGGGGTAAGCCGCCCGGCATAGGGCCTGACGGCGCACTGGTATCCTCAGTATACGCTGGTCCAGAGCTGATCCTTGGTGGTCAGCATCTTCAGGAATTCCAGGATGGCCCACAGCTGGTCGTCCGTCAGCGGGCTGCCGTTGGCGCGGCGATAATCATCGTGGCCGCGGTTGCAGTTGCCGGGCAGGGTCGTGTCATAGACCCAAGTTTGCGCGGCTGGGGTGCCCGGCGTGCCCACTGCACTTACGTAGCCCACCTGCACGGGGTCGAACTCCCGGGCCCCCACGGCGAAGGCCTCGGGCCGGGCCGAGGATTTCAGCACCCCCCACAGGGTGGGAACGGACCCGTTGTGCAGGTAGGGCGCGGTGGCCCAGATGCCGAACAGGGGCCGCGCCTCGTAGACCGGCGGTGTCTGGTCGCCGGCCGCCCCGTCGCTGGTGACGCAGGACGTCTTGTGCGCCGGCGGGCCGGCGGGGGGCACGGCCTTGAAGGCCGGGCCCATGGCCTGTTCGACATCGTTGACCGAGCCCGTCTTCTGGTCGATGGCCAGCTTGATCAGGCTCAACGGTGTCAGGCCCAGATTGGCGTAGTCGTCATGGTTCAACGTACCGCCCTTCTGGTTCAGCAGGCCGTCGACCACGCTGCCGATGACGCCGTTGGTCAGGACGCTGACGGCCTGGGCGTCGGCCGGCATATCGCCCACGCTGACCGATCCGCCGTCGCCGAACAGCAGGGCGCGGGTGCCATTCAGCGGCCCGGTCTTCGCCCAGCGCAGGGCGTTGCGGTACACGGTGGGGTCGGTGTCGGTGGGGCGCTGGTCCATCACCGGCCAGACATCCTGGTTCAGGGCCGCCCGGGTCATGTGATGGCAGTCGGCGCAGACCTCGTTGAACAGCTGGCGCCCCTGTTCCGCCTTGCCGGCGTCGATCGCGCCGAAGACGGTGGACGGCCAGGCGGGCGGCGCCAGCTGGGTGATGGCCCATTCCAGCTTCATCAGGCCCGGCACGCTGATGGAGGTGTCGTAGAAGGGGATGTGCGGAAACAGCTTGGAGGCGAAGCGCCGCCGGTCGCCCGGGCAGCTTTGCCCCGCGAGGTCCTTGCCGGCGACGCAGACGTTCAGCGCGCCGAACACGCCCAGCACCTCACCCGTGTTGCGGGCCAGTGCCTTGATGTAGTTGCCGTTGGGAGCGGACAGGTTCCACTGCACCGCATCCTGCTGGTGGGCGTTCCACAGGAAGGGGTAGCTGACCGGGGCATGGGCCGGCAGCACGTTGGACGGCACGCGGAAATCCAGGCCGGTCAGGCGGTTGAAGATCATGCTGAAGGCGTCCAGCCGCGCCGGGCCCCACGCCTGCCCGTCCAGGGCGGCGCTGAAGAACGTTTCCCAGGCGGTGGAGAAGGCGGACAGGCTGGTTCTCAGCAGGGTTTTGTCCCCGCCCACGCGCGCGGCGAATCGGTTGAACTTGGCCCTGTCGGACACCGTGTCGGCCAGGGCGGCCGACAGTTCCACCAGGAAGCCCTGGAAGTCGGCGTCGGCCGGGCCGCCGTCCACGCGCAGGGCCGTGCCCTTGTAGGTGATCTGCCCGGTATGGCAGGCGGCGCAGGTCATGCCGATGGAGGTGGGGCCGGTGCCCCGGTCCAGGGCGAAGCCCACGGGCAGCCCTTCCGGGTTCTGGGCCGAGACGTCGTTGGGCAGGTAGTTGAAGCGCGCCAGCCGGTCGGCGAAGAACAGCTCGGTCGAGGCCGGCCGCTCCAGCGCCTTGAACCAGCTGTACGGCATCAGCTGCGAGCCTTGGCTGGTGGTGTAGAAGCCTTGGCGCACCGACTGCGGCCAGTTCTGGTCCAGCAGGTGCACCACCTCGGGCGCCTGCGCTGTGGGGAAGGGGGCGGGCGTGGCCGCCCGTGCCGGGGGCGCCCCGGCATGGCTGGCCGCCAGTAAACCCAAGCCGGCCAAGGCCGCCGCCATGCGCCGCCGCGTGCTGAAAACCCGCATGGCACCATCCCCCGATCGCCGTCGTCGCGCTTTATCCCCCGCCCGTGCCTTTGCGCCGTGGCGTACGGAATGGCAAGGGGTTTTTTCAACCACGCGTACGCATGGGCTCTGTCGCATGCGGTCCCGCGCACAGCCGGCGTGCCGGATGTCCGCTGGACGCGGGCGCCCATCCTTGCCAGAAAGGCGGGTAAAAGCCGGGGAAGACTGGTCACCCGCCTAACCATTGGGAGAGAAGCATGCAGGTTCAAGGTGTTGCCGCCATCATCACCGGCGGCGGTTCGGGTCTGGGCGCCGCCACGGCGCGCCGGCTGGCGGCCGAGGGCGCCAAGGTGGCCCTGCTGGACGTGAACCTGGCCGCGGCGGAAGCGGTTGCCGCCGAGATCGGCGGCCTGGCGCTCAGCTGCGACGTCACCAGCGCCGACAGCGCCACCGCCGCCATCGCCGCCGCGCGCGAGGCCCATGGCGCCGCCCGCATCGCCGTCAACTGCGCCGGCGTCGCCACCGCCGGCCGCGTGCTGGGCCGTGAAGGCCCGCTGGCCCTGGACGCCTTCCGCAAGGTCATCGAGATCAACCTGATCGGCAGCTTCAACATCCTGCGCCTGGCGGCCGCCGACATGAGCACGCTGGACCCGCTGGAGGATGGCGAGCGCGGCGTGATCATCAACACCGCCTCCGTCGCCGCCTTCGACGGCCAGGTGGGCCAGGCCGCCTACAGCGCGTCCAAGGGCGGCGTGCACGCCATGGCCCTGCCCATCGCCCGCGAACTGGCCCGCGTGGGCGTGCGCATCATGACCATCGCCCCCGGCATCTTCTGGACCCCCATGGTGGCGGGCTTTACCCAGGAGGTGCAGGACAGCCTGGCGGCCTCCATCCCCTTCCCCAAGCGCCTGGGCAAGCCGGAGGAATACGCGGAACTGGCCCTGACCATCGTCCGCAACGTCATGCTGAACGGCGAGACCATTCGCCTGGATGGCGCCGTACGCATGAATGCGAAGTAACGCTCCCCGATGGCGGTTGGGGCGTCAGCCCCGCCGCTGGCGGAACGCCTCCAGCGCGTCCTCCATGTCCCGCGCGATAGGGATGACCAAGGGGTGGGCGGCGTAGGCGGTCCATAGGGCCGCCAGCGCCGGCCGTTTTTCCAGCATGTCCTGCGGCGTGTAGCGGGGCAGGAAACGCGCCAGGAAGATCAGCGTGGGGGCCAGCGCGCAATCAGCCAGGCTCAGCGTGCCCGGGGAGGGGGCCGGCAGGGGCCCCCTGTCCACCACCACCTCCAGCGCGTCCAGCCCCCGCGTCAACTCCGCCACCCGGTTGGCGCCGCTGGCGGCGTCGCCGGTTTGGGCCGTCGCCCGTTGAGCCATCAGCGACAGCAGCGGCGGCAGGACGTACAGGTCCAGCAGGCGCGCCACCGTGCGCTGGGCCGCCCGCGCCACCGGATCGGCCGGAAGCAGCGCCGGCTTGGGGAAGGCGTCCTCCAAAAATTCACAAATGACCGCTGACTCCAGGATGTAGGCGCCATCGGCGTCCAGCACCGGGGTCTTCCCCAGCGGATTGATGGCCTGGAAGGCGGCCGATTTCTGGCCACCCGGGGGATCCACCAGGGGAATTTCCAGGCCCTTGGCGCGGATGGCCAGCACGACGCGGGCGGAATAGGGGGACAGGGCGGCGCCGTAAAGTTTCAAGGGCTGTCTCCTCTAACCGTAAAGGTGGACCAGGCATGATGGTCTTGCGGCTGGCGGTCAGCGGGGCCGGACGGTATGGTCATTCCATTATGCCACTGAATGCCTGCCAACCCTTGCCGGATATCGCGGGTTTCATCGGTGCCGATGAATTGCCCGACGGTCCCATCGCCCACGCCTACGCGTGGTGGCGGGGGCTGGGGGGCGGGGCCGTGCCGCCGCCCTCGGCGGCACTGGACCTGGCGGCGGTGCCGGACAGCTTCCTGCCCCATCTGGCGGTGACCACGGCCTTCCGCGCCGATGGCCGGGTGCGGGTGGTGTTTTGCGGTTCCCTTTCCGCGTTGGCCGCCGGCAGCGACCCCACGGGCCGCTATTTCGATGAATTCTATCCGCCCGACATGCTGGAGGCGGCGCTGGGGTTCCAGGCGGCCATCGTGCGCGACGCCCAGCCCGTCTTCGGCCAGGACCAGGTGGGCACGGACGAGGGCGTGATGTACCACGTGCCCCGCATCGGCCTGCCCTTCCAGGGCGCCGACGGCAGCCTGGACCGGCTGGCCATCGTCATGCACTACCAACCGACGCCGGAGAACTTCAAGGTGCGGTTGCGGGTGTTCCAGGATCGCGCCCGGCTGCTGCGGCGCGAACTGCGGCTGGTGGCGCTTTAAGGCCACAGTGGCCGAAGGAAGTGTGCGGCCGCGGCATTCAAACGTTGCGTGGAATTCACCCCGGGCGCGATAATAATTACCCGGACGGTTCACCATGCGGGGGGCCGCCGTGCCGTCCGTCGAAGGATGTTCTCCCGTGTCTGAGGCACCGCACACCCGGCCCCCCCTTCCGCCGCCGGAAGGGGCCCCGTCACCGGGGGAGGGCCGCGAGGCTTCCACGGCATCCTCGCGTCGCCCTGTGCCGCGCCGACATGTCCTGGCGGGTGCCGCCGGCGCCCTGGCGGCGGCTGGGCTGGGTTGGGGCGGCGGCGGCCGGGGCGGCCACGCCGAATCCATCCGCTTCCTGACCATCGGCACCGGCACCACCGGCGGCACCTACTTTCCCATCGGCGGCATCCTGGCCAACGCCATCAGCAACCCGCCGGGCAGCCCGGGCTGCGACCGGGGCGGCAGCTGCGGCATTCCGGGCGTCATCGCCGTGGCGCAGACCACCTCCGGCGCGGTGGAGAATATCGAGGCCCTGCGTACCGCCCGGTATGAGACGGGGCTGGTGCAGGCCGACATCGGCTTCCTGGCCTACAAGGGCAAGGGCCCCTACGCCGGCAAGCCGCCCTTCACCGAGCTGCGGGCTCTGGCCAACCTGTACAGTGAGACGGTCCATTTGGTGGTGCGGGGCGACAGTCCCATCAAGACGGTGAACGACCTGAAGGGCCGGCGCGTGGCCCTGGGCGAGAAGGGTTCTGGCACCCTGCCCACCGCGCTGCTGATCCTGCAGGCGCACGACCTGTCGGAAAAGACGGTGCAGCCCTTCTACCTCAACCCCGGCACCGCGGGGGACCGCCTGGCCTCGGGCCAGCTGGACGCCTTCTTCATCATTGGCGGCTACCCCCTGCCGGCGGTGGCCGACGTGGCGGCGCGCCTGCCGGTGCGCCTGATCTCCATCATCGACGCCCGCCTGCCGCGCCTCAGCCCCGGCCTGCCCCTGTTCACCGAGACCACCATCGGCGGCGACGGCGCCTATGTCGGCGTGCCGGAGACCAAGACCCTGGGCGTGGGCGCCCAATGGCTGGCCACCACCGCCCTGCCGGATGAGCTGGCCTACGGCATCGTCAAGGCGCTGTGGCATCCCAACACCCACCGCCTGCTGGTGGCGGGCCACCCTCGGGGCGACAGCATCCGCAAGGAAGCGGCGTTGACCGGCCTGGCCGTGCCCCTGCACCCGGGGGCCGCGCGCTATTACCGGGAGCAGGGCTTCGACGTGACCCTGGCCACGTCGGGCTGACCCACGTCGGGTTGACCCCTTAATCCAGGAGCATGTCCAGGACGACGGTTTCCTTCGCGGCATCCGCGCGCCAGTCCCTCATGGCGGGCAGGGCCTCGATGGCGTCGACATAGGCCTGGGACGCCTCGCTCAGCGGTACCTTCCACGTCTGGAAGCGGGTGACGACCGGGGCGTACATGGCGTCGGCGATGGTGAAGGCGCCGAACAGGAAGGGGCCGCCGTACCGGCCCAGGCAATCGGCCCAGATGGATTGGATGCGGGTGATGTCGCCGGCGGCCTTGGCCAGACGCTCCGGCCGGTCGATGGTGCGGCCCAGATCCATGAACAGGTTGCGGCGCACGTCCATGAAGCCGGAGTGCATCTCGGCACTGATGGACCGCGCATGGGCGCGGGTGGCGGCGTCTTCCGGCCACAGCCGGGCGTCGGGCGCCAGCTCGGCGGCGTATTCGCAGATGGCCAGGCTGTCCCACACCGTGACGTCCCCGCCGGGAGCGCGGTGGGGCCCCGTGCGATGGATCAGGGCCGGCACCTTGCCCGCCGGGCTGTGGGCCAGCATGCGCGCCTTGCTGTCCGCCTGCCGCAGGGGGATCACCACCTCCTCGAAGGCCAGGCCGGCGTGGCGCAGCGCCAGGTAGGGGCGCAGCGACCAGGAGGAATAGGTCTTGCTGCCCAGGATCAGGGTCAGGTCGATGGACATGGGGCTGGTCCCTCGGGATCAATGACGACGGGCGGGTGAGGGTAGCGGCGGATGTCCTGTCGCGCCAGCGGTGTTGCCGCCGGTGTGACGCCCAGGGGAATCGCTTGAAGGGGGTTATGCGGACTGTGTGATGACGGCGTGAAGGTATTGGGTATCCCATGCGGCGGATTTTCTTCGGACTTTGAGGCTGTGCTTATCCTTTGCGCCGCGCAGGAGGTTCAAGGCCATGTGTCGGATGGTTGCCATGTTGTGGGGGCCGTTGCCGGATCTGAGACGGCTCAAGTCTTCATGGAAGACGACATCGAGGACCCAGTGGAGCCGGTTTTCGATATGCCAGTGGGCTCGGACGGCATGAGCGAAGAGGCGCGTGTCGAGTTTTTGAGATGACAGGTAGTATCGGCGTTCCCGGCTGGTTTTGCCGTCACGCTCGATCTCGGCTTCGACCATGGCGATGGCCTTGAGGCCGGGGAAGCGGGGCTCGCCGGGGAAGCGGCGGTCTGTGGTAAGCCAGTCAACTTCGTGGCTGACGACATGGCGGCGCACCTCGATGCGGCCGTGCTCGCCATCGGTCGTGTCGAACGTGTCGGCGGCAGGCAGATCGTCGAAGTGGCGGATGACCTCGCTGTGCAGGTTGGGCCAGTTCTCTTTGATGGCCAGCAGGTAATCGGCGCCTTTATCGAGAATCTTCTGGGCGATCTTGGTCTGGCAGCCCATCGCATCGATGGTGACGAGCGCCCCGGTCAACGCCAAGCGGTCGAGCAGCAACGGAATGGCCGTAATCTCATTCGACTTGGCCTCGCAAGCTTGCTGGCCCAGCACCAAGCGCTGCCGGCTGGCCCAGGCTGAAACGAGATGCAGCGGATTGCGATCCTTCGCCCGGTCATGCGTCCGCCGCGAGGTCTTACCGTCGATCGCGACGATGTCGGGCTCGGCCTCGCGCAGCCCCTCGACCCAGTCGCCGAAGCATCGCGCAAAAAGATCGCCGTCGAGCGCGTTGAGGATGTCGTTCAGCGTATCGTGGCTCGGAATCCCGCCCGCATAGGGCAAAAACCGCCGCAGGAAATCCCGGTTCATCGTGCCCCAGCGCCGAATCTCGACGAAATCCTCAGCCCCCGCGATCGTTGCGCAGAGCACCACAAGCAGAATCTCCGGCAGTGGATAAATGACCTTCCAGGATTGCCGCGGATCGCTGAGCGCCGCAAAATGGTCGAGAAGCGAACCGGCCATCGAGAACTCCAGATCAATGGAGCCTCCTACGAATCACAGATCGCCACCGCTCCGAAAGCCCCGTCTTGTCAAGACCCGCTTCAAGCGATTGCCGTGGTGTGACGCCGCCGCGTTTGAAACCGGGGCCCGGATGTGGAACCCTGCGCGCCTGACTTTCCGAAGCCGAAAGGTTCCGCCCGTGCTGCCCTGCTTCCTGGCCCAGAAGGCCGCCGACACCGTCACCCTGATCCCTGTGCGCAAGGATGGGCTGGACGCCTGGCTGGAAACCGCCCCGGCCGCCACCGCCGCCTGGGTGCGCAGCGTCGGCTTCATGGCAGAGCCCGGCGCCACCGCCCTGCTGCCGTCCGCCGATGGGCAGTTGGACCGGGTACTGGTGGGTGTGGGCGAGACGCTGGATCTGTGGAGCTTCGCCGGCCTGCCGACGACGCTGCCGGCAGGCCCTAAAACGCCTAAGGGCGCCGGCGCCAGCTACGCCCTGGACGACAGCCTGACGCCCGAGCAGGCGACGGCCGCCGCCACCGGCTGGGCGTTGGCCAGCTACCGCTTCACCCGGTATCGCAAGGCGACGAAGGACCTGCCGCGTCTGGTACTGCCGGCCGGGGCCGATGCCGCGGCCGTGGACAGCATGGCCCGCGCCGTCTACCTGGTACGCGACCTGATCAACACGCCGGCGGAGGACATGGGGCCGGCCGACCTGGCCGCCACCGCCAAGGAACTGGGGGCGGAGTTCGGCGCCGAGGTCTCGGTCATCGTTGGCGACGACCTGCTGACCCACAATTACCCCACCGTCCATGCCGTGGGCCGGGCGGCGGACAAGAAGCCGCATTTCATCGACCTCACCTGGGGCGACGCCGCCAACCCACTGGTCTGCCTGGTGGGCAAGGGCGTGTGCTTCGACAGCGGCGGCCTGGACATCAAGGCGGCCGGCGGCATGCTGCTGATGAAGAAGGACATGGGCGGTGCCGCCCATGTGCTGGGCTTGGCGCGCCTGGTCATGGCGGCCAAGCTGCAGGTGCGCCTGCGCGTGCTGGTGCCGGCGGTGGAGAACGCCATTTCCGGCAACGCCTTCCGCCCCATGGACATCATCACCACCCGCAAGGGCCTGACGGTGGAGATTGGCAACACGGATGCCGAGGGCCGACTGATCCTGTGCGACGCCCTGGCGGACGCCGACAGCGCCAAGCCCGCCCTGATCCTGGACTTCGCCACCCTGACGGGCGCCGCCCGCATCGCGCTGGGCACCGACCTGCCGGCCCTGTTCGCCAACGACGACAAGCTGGCCGACGACATCCTGGCCGCCGCCAAGGAAACCGGCGATCCGCTGTGGCGCATGCCGTTGTGGCAGGGCTACGCCAAGCAGCTGGACAGCAAGATCGCCGACCTGAACAACGCGCCCGGCGGCGGCTATGGCGGCGCCATCACGGCGGCCCTGTACCTGGAGCGCTTCATCACCAAGGGCACCCCCTGGGCCCACATCGACCTGATGGCCTGGAACGCCAGCGCCAAGCCCGGCCGGCCGGAGGGGGGCGAGGCCATGGGCCTGCGCGCCGCCTTCGCCATGCTGAGCCGCCGGTACCCGGCCCAGGCCTGAAATTCTCCGGCACCTTCCGGGAAATGACCGGGACGCACCGGCCTGGATAAAAAATAACTATGTAGCCTTCCGCTACCCCTTCGGGGGTGGCAAGCCCTTGCCGCTGGGCGGGACTTTCGGCACACTCCCGACAGTTGCGGCTGGCCGATACGCTGTCGGAATGACGGCGGGGCCGGAACAACGGGCGGGCCGGATAAACGTTTCCGGGTGCGGGGGGCATCATGTCGCGTAATCTCGAAGCCCTGGAACTCTGGCGCGGCGCGCTGGTGGCCAGCGTGCGGGCCGCCAGCCCGGACCTCTCGGCCCGCCAGCTGGCTTTGCTGCTGACTGTCTACATGACCCCGCCGCCCCACACGGTGCGCGGCCTGGCGGCGACGCTGAATGTGTCCAAGCCCGCCATCACCCGCGCCCTGGACCGGCTGGGCCGCCTGGGTTTCACCAAGCGCAAGCGTGACGCGGAGGACCGGCGCAACGTCCTGGTCCAGCGCACGGTCAAGGGCTCCGTGTTCCTGCATGAGTTCGGGCAGATGGTGATTGACGCGGGCGCCGTGCAGGGCGCATTGGACGGGGCACGCGCCGCCGTGCCCCGGCCGGCCGCCGCGACCCCCGTCGCCCCCCCGTCAGCTTCGGAGCCGGTTTCAGCGCCGGTATGATGTGAGATGTCCAGCAAAGCGAAGACCACGCCGGCCCTAGACCCGCGCGTGAACCCTTACCGTTCCGACCTCGCCTCCGCCCACCTTTACGGCAAGGTCACGGCCGAGCGCTATGTCGACGGCGTGGCCTGCCAGGTGCGCGCCGGCTACGTCAGCCTGAAGGAAGAACCCACCTTCACCGCCCGCCAGTCCAGCCAGCTGCTGTTCGGCGAGGTGTTCACGGTGTTCGAGGAGAAGGACGGCTGGGTCTGGGGCCAGAACGCCACCGACGGCTATGTCGGCTACCTGCAGCTGGAGGCCCTGGATGATGAACTGGCGGAGCCGACGCACAAGCTGACGGCCCTGCGCAGCTTCTTCCATCCCGAACCGGACCTGAAGACCCCGCCGCTGGACATGATCAGCCTGGGCGCGCCGCTGTGCGTGGTGGAAGAGGCCAACGGCTTCGCCGGCGTGGCCGGCGGCGGCTGGGTTCCCCTGGTGCATGTGGCGGAGATCGGCGCCGTGAAGGCTGACCCGGTGGACACCGCCCTGCGCCTGCGGGGCACGCCCTATCTGTGGGGCGGGCGCACCAGCGTGGGCATCGACTGCTCCGGCCTGATCCAGTTGGCGCTGGACGCGGCCGGCTTGCCGTGCCCGCGCGACAGCGACCAGCAGCAGGCGGCGCTGGGTACCGTGGTTTCGGCCGATGGCGTCGGCCACACCTTCCAGCGCGGCGACCTGGTGTTCTTCCCCGGCCATGTCGGCATCATGGCGGATGAGACCCACCTGGTGCATGCCAACGCCCATCACATGGCCACGGTGCGCGAACCCCTGGCCGACGTCCTGGCGCGGGCGGCGGCGGGCAAGGGCGTCACGGCGGTCAAGCGCCTGGGGTGAGGGCGTGCGCGGGGCACGCTTTCGGCGAACAACCCGATGGATTTCTATCTCCTTTCGGGAGGGGGAATTGTTAGGTATGGGAAACGTTCGGATCACGACATATGGTGTGACGAACGGAGATCCCCATGCTGTCACCCCACTTCCGCGCGTTGATGGACACCGTGCCCGATGGCGTGATCGTCATCGACGGCCAGGGCACGATCCAATCCTTCAACCCCGCCTGCGAACGCCTGTTCGGCTGGACGGCGGCGGAGGTGATGGGCCGTAACGTCAAGATGCTGATGCCCGCCCCCTACCAGGACGAGCACGACCAGTATCTGGCCCGCTACCGCGCCACGGGGGAAAAGCGCATCATCGGTATCGGCCGCGAGGTCACGGGCCTGCGCCGGGACGGCACCACCTTCCCCATGGAACTGTCGGTGGGCGAGGCGCTGCAGGACGGGCCGCCGGCCTATATCGGCATCATCCGCGACATCAGCGACCGGCGGGCGGCGGAACAGGCCCTGCGCAACCGCGAGGCGCGCCTGGCCTCCATCATCGAGACCATCCCGGACGCCCTCATCGTCATCGACGGCCAGGGGCTGATCCGCTCGTTCAGCCCGGCCGCCCAGCGCCTGTTCGGCTATGCCGAGGCCGAGGTGCAGGGGCGGAACGTCAGCATGCTCATGCCCTCGCCCTACCGGGAGCAGCACGACCAGTACATCGCCCGCTATCTCGCCACGGGGGAGAAGCGCATCATCGGCGTGGGCCGCATCGTCTCCGGCCAGCGCCGCGACGGAACCGTGTTCCCCATGGAACTGGCGGTCGGTGCCGTGGACCTGGAGGGTGAGCGTCTGTTCACCGGCTTCATCCACGACCTGACGGAACACCAGGCGGTGGAGCGGCGGCTGCAGCAGTTGCAGGCGGAACTGCTGCACGTCAGCCGGGTCAGCGTCATGGGGCAGCTGGCGTCGGCCCTGGCGCATGAGCTGAACCAGCCGCTGACGGCGGTGGTCAATTACATCAAGGCGTCCCTGCGGCTGCTGGAGCGGACGGAGACCGTCGACATGCCCCTGGCGCGGGAGGCCATGGAAAAGGCGTCGGCGCAGGCCCTGCGGGCCGGGCAGATCATCCGGCGGCTGCGCGACTTCATCGCCAAGGGTGGTACCGACCGGCGCGCGGAAAGTCTGGATGGCCTGATCGAAGAGGCGGCCGCCCTGGCCCTGGTCGGGGCGCGGGAAAGCGGTGTGCGCATGGAATTACGCCTGCAGCGGCAGGACCTGCGCGCCGTCATCGACAAAATCCAGATCCAGCAGGTGCTGCTCAACCTCATCCGCAACGCGGTCGAGGCGATGGAGGGCCGGCCGGAACGCATCCTGTCCATCACGGCGGCCCCCGATGGGACAGGATTCATGGAGATCGCGGTGGCTGACACCGGCCACGGACTGGATGAGGCCGTCCTGGCCCGCCTGTTCCAACCCTTCGTTTCCGGCAAGGAACGGGGCATGGGGGTGGGCCTGTCGATCAGCCGGTCCATCGTCGAGGCCCATGGCGGGCGGCTGTGGCCCGAACGTAACGAACACGGCGGCGCGACCTTCCGTTTCACGCTGCCCTTGCTGCCTGAGACCGAGAGAAACCATGACGCCTGAGCCGATCATCGCCGTGCTGGATGACGATGCCGCCGTGCGGGATTCGCTGCGGCTGTTGCTGATGGCGTCGGGCTATCAGGTCGCGGTCTTTTCCTCACCCCTGGAGTTCCTGGACTCCGACGCGCCCGCGCGCTGCGCCTGCCTGGTGGTGGATGTGCGCATGCCCGGCCTGACCGGGCTGGAGGTCCAGGAACGGCTGGTCGCGGGCGGGTCCACCCTCCCCGTCATCGTCATGACCGGCCATGGCGATGTCCCCCTGGCGGTGGCGGCAATGAAGGCCGGGGCTCTGGACTTCATCGAAAAACCATTCGAGGAGGAGACGCTGCTCGCATCCCTGCAGTCGGCACTGTCCCGGCCCCGCGCCCTGGCCGACGTGGCTCCCCCCTCTGCCGGGGCGGAGACGCCGTCGCCGGAGGCGCTGGCCTGCCTGGACGCGCTGACGCCGCGGGAACTGGATGTGTTGCAGGGGCTGGTCGACGGCAAGCCCAACAAGATCATCGCCTTCGACCTGTCCATCAGCCCGCGTACCGTTGAAATCCACCGCGCCCGGGTGATGGAGAAGATGCGCGCCAGCAGCCTGTCCCATCTGGTGCGGCTGGCGCTGGCGGCAGGTATTCGCCCGAACGCGGGTTGACCCGCGTCAAACCCGGTCGGAATACGGGGAAACCCTTATTACTCCTGTAGGCTTGAACACCTTAACTTCAAGCGGGTGGCCGGGTTGGCATCACCGCCGCCGGTGTAACGCCTTTAGGAGATTTGATGTGGTCGAGATCGCGGCGGGACGGATCCATATCGTCGATGACGACGAGTCCGTCCGCGACTCCCTAAAGTTCCTGCTGCGGCTGTACGGCTTCGAGGTCGACCTTCACGCCTCTTGCCGGGACTTCGCCGCCGATTTCGATGGCGGTCGGGGGTGCCTGCTGCTTGACCAGCACATGCCCGGCATGACGGGCGTCGAGTTCGTGGAGGGGCACCGCGCCCTGCTGCGCCACCTGCCTGTCCTGATGATGTCCGCGAACATGGAGGCGGAGACGCGCGACCGGGCCCTTCGGGCCGGGGTGGCCGGCTTCCTGGACAAGCCCGTCGATACCGGCCGGCTGCTGGACGAGTTGCGGCGGCTGCTGGGCGGCCCTGCCTGAAGGACCGTGGCTTTGCGCCCATAAGGGGTTTTACGCACCATAAGGGGTTTTACGTAGGTAGAAGACCGAACTCATCAGGTGGAACGCCAGGCGCTACCGTTCTCTCATGAAACGACGACGGGCTGGTTCAGGCCCGACACGAACGGGAGCCCCCAGATGACGCCATCGCTCGCCACCGCCTCGGCCGCCCCCCGCCAGCCCAGCCTGGCCGTCTTCAACGCGCTGCCGGCGCCGTCCGCCAGCCGGGCCGCATCGGCCGGCCCGTTCGCCCCTTGGGCGGACGAGGCTTCCGCCTACAGCCGGGACCAAGTGATCTTCTCGGAAGGCGACACGGCCAGCAGCGTGCGCATCATCACCTCCGGCATGGTCCGCATCCTGCGTATGATGGCTGACGGCCGGCGGCAGATCGTGGGCTTCCTGCAGCCCGGCGACATGCTGGGGCTGGCCATGGGCGGCACCTATCTCTATTCCGCCGAGGCCGTCACGCCCGTGACCTTGCGGCGCCTGTCCCGCACGCAGTTCGACACGCTGCTGGAACGGGATCCCGAACTGCGCCTGCGCCTCCTGGCGGCCACCGCGACCGAACTGCAGGTGGCGCAGGAGCAGATGCTGCTGTTGGGTCGCAAGACCGCGCCGGAACGGCTGGCCAGCTTTCTGTTGCGCCAGGCCCGCCGGGTGACGCCTGAGCCTGAGGATCATTGCCGCATCTCGCTGCCCATGACCCGCACCGACATCGCGGATTTCCTGGGGCTGACCATGGAAACGGTCTCCCGCGCCTTCACCAAGCTCAAGACCACCCACCTCGTCCGGCTGTTGCCCGACCAGATGGTGGAACTGGTGGATGTCGAGGCCTTGATCGACTTGTCGGAGGGTGGCGGCCAGTCCGGCCTCATTCAATAGCCGCGCCGCCGATCCACCAGGTTGATCAGCGGCTGGCCCGCGGCCAGGCGCTTCAGCCCGCCCACCACCTGTTCCACCGCCGTGCGCGCTTGAGTAATGGCGGCGACGTGGGGGGTGACGGTCACCCTGGGGTGGGTCCAGAAGGGATGGTCGGCCGGCAACGGCTCCGTGCGGAAGACGTCCAGCGTGGCACCGGCCAGGTGGCCGCTGTTCAGCGCCGCCAGCAGATCCTCCTCCACCAGATGCCGCCCCCGGGCCGCGTTGATGACCACGGCACCCCGGGGCAGCTGGGCGAACAGGCCCGCGTCCAGGATGTTCTCCGTGTCCGGCGTCAGGGGCAGCAGGCAGACTAGGATGTCCGTGCGCGCCAGGAAGGGCGCCAGGCCCTCGGCCCCGTGATATGTCGCGATGCCGTCCAGTTGCTTCGGCGAGCGGCTCCAGCCCGCCACATCGAAGCGCAGGGCCTTCAGCACTTGGGCGGCGTCGCTGCCCAGGGCACCCAGGCCCAGGATGCCCACCCGCCGTTCCCGCGCCAGGTGCTGGTGGGTCAGCTGTTTCCAGACGACATCCCGCTGCTGCGCCTCGAACAGGGGGGCGTCGCGGTGCCAGCGCAGCACGTGCAGGCAGACATATTCGGTCATGCCCTCGGTCAGGCCCGGCTCCACCATGCGCACCAGCGGCAGGTCGGGTAGGGTGGGGTCGGCCAACAGGGCGTCGACTCCGGCGCCGAGCGAGAAGATGACCTTCAGCTTGGGCAGGCTGGCCAGCAGGCCCGCCGGCGGCTTCCACACCAGGGCATAGTCGATCTCCGCGGGGTCGCCCATGCCCTCCGGCCACACGCGTACATCCAGCTCAGGCAATTGGGCCTTCAGCTCATTCACCCAGTCCTCGGCATGATCGTGGGCGGAGACGAACAGCAGGGCCATAGCGCGATCCCGGTATCGAGAGATGAACCAACAGCATGAGGCTTGGACTCATGCTGTTGGAGGCCGGCGACTGCCGGCCCCCGGAGCGAGTACCGCAGGGCGGAGCGAGGAAGCCGAGCCAGCGGATGCTGGCGCCCGGCGCTTGAGGGGACCGTTGATCGGTGACGATCAACGGTCAGCAAAAATTAATCCTGCCCGTCGTCGCGCTGGCTGCTTTCGGAGCGGAAGGGGTGGGCGGGGTAGACGCCCAGGATCTTCAGTTCGCGGGCGAAGAAATCCAGCTCCTCCAGCGCCAGGCGCAGGGGCCGGTCCTCGGGGTGGCCTTCCACGTCGGCGTAGAACTGGGTGGAGGTGAAGCGGCCGCCCACCATGTAGCTTTCCAGCTTGGTCATGTTGATGCCGTTGGTGGCGAAGCCGCCCATGGCCTTGTACAGGGCCGCCGGCACGCTGCGCACCCGGAAGACGAAGCTGGTGATGACGGGGCCCGCCCCGCGCGGCGCCGGCTTGGGCTCCCGCGATAGGATCAGGAAGCGGGTGGTGTTGTGCTCCGCATCCTCGATGCCGCGCGCCAGCACCTCCAGCCCATAAATCTGGGCGGCCAGTTCCGAGGCGATGGCGCCCTGGGTCAGGTCGCCCCACTTGGCCACGTCGGCGGCGGCGCCGGCCGTGTCGGCATGGGTGATGGGCGCCATGCCGTGGGCACGCAGATAGCCGCGGCACTGCGACAGCGCCTGGATGTGGGAATGCACCTGTTTCAGGCCGGCGATGGTCGCCCCCTTGGGCGCCACCAGGCAATGGACCACGCGCTGGAAATGCTCACCGATGATGTGCAGGCCGCCCTGGGGCAACAGGTGGTGCATGTCGGCCACGCGGCCGGCCACCGAATTCTCGATGGGAATCATGGCCAGGCGGGCACGGCCCTCCGTCACGGCGGCGAAGGCGTCCTCGAACGAGTGGCAGGGCAGGGGAACCATGTCCGGAAACACCTGGCGGCACGCCATGTCGGAATTGGCGCCCGGCGCCCCCTGGTAGGCGATGGTGTTGTCGGCACTGGACATGTTTTTTCCCTCAAACGCCGGGCCGCATCCGTGGCCTTGGCTTCCTTGCTTCTCAGTCCGCTTCGCTTCCCGAAAGGCTGCGGCGGCCCTTTCCCATATATCGCGGTCGCATCCTACAACGGCATGAGCCGGTATCTCATGCCGTTGGAATTGCTTGGCTGGTATTACTTGGCGGAGATAAGGGCGCGGGCGCGCTCTAAATCCTCCGGCGTGTCCACGCCCAGGGGCACGGCGTCCACCACCGCCACGTCGATGCGCATGCCGTTGGCCAGCGCCCGCAGCTGCTCCAGCTTCTCGCGCTGTTCCAAGGCCGCGGGGGGCAAGGCGACGAAGCGGGCCAGGGCCTCGCGGCGATAGGCGTAAAGCCCGATGTGGTGATAGTGCGGGCCGGCACCCCAGGGGGTGGTGGTGCGGGTGAAGTACAGGGCGCGGCCCACGCGGGCGCCCGGCGCCAGCTCGACCACAGCCTTGACCACGTTGGGGTTGTGCCGCTCCTCCTCCACCGTGATCTCCACCGCCAGGGTGGCGATGTCCACCGCCGGGTTGGCCAGCGGGCCGAAGGCGGCGCGCACCGTGGCCGGCTCCACCGTCGGCAAATCGCCCTGGACGTTGACCACGGCGTCGTGCCGCCCCTCCCGGTCCACCAGGCGCAGCGCCTCGTGGATGCGGTCGGAGCCGGAGGGGTGGTCGGGGTTGGTCAGCACCGCCTGGCCGCCGGCGTCGCGCACCGCCTCGACGATTTCCTTTTCCGCCGCCGCCACCAGCACCGGGCCGATGTCGGCCTCCGCCGCGCGCCGCCACACCTGCACGATCATGGGCGCGCCGCCGATGTCGGCCAGCGGCTTGTTGGGCAGGCGGGTGGAGGCCATCCGCGCCGGAATGATCACGATGGGGGCTTTGGGCGCACCCAGGGGAGAGGCGGCGGGGCTTGAAGACATGGGGCTTCGGCCTACGATTTGATTTGGCTCATGGCTGGGGCAGGCGTGCGACATTTACCTCCCATGGTCAAGCCGGTTTGCAGGCAGGGCGCCGAACTATCTTGCCCTGGTTGAACAGGCCGCTTATCGTCGCCCGGAATTTGGGAGAATGATGGCCGGACCATAACGGCCCCGGGCATCGACAAGCGTCACCCCCTGGCGTTAACCTGGACGCGCAGGAACCATAACCAGCACGCGCATGGCAAACAGCGTGGGACATGAGGGCTTGATCTGATGGCGGGTAGCTTCTTCAACAAGATTTCCATGGCCATTCTGTTGGGCGCGCTGATCGCCCTGCTGGCGGGGTTCATCGCCAAGAAGGCCGTGCACCCGACGATGTTGACCGAGAACGTGTACAAGATCGAAGGCGTGGAGGCGGCCCCGGCCGCGGGTGGTGAGCCGGCGGCGCCGGCCAAGCCCGATCCCGTCACGCCGGCCCTGGCCAGCGCCAGCGCCGAGAACGGCGCCAAGCTGACCAAGGTCTGCCAGGCCTGCCACACCTTCGACAAGGGCGGCCCGGCCAAGGTGGGCCCCAACCTGTGGGGCATCATCGGCAACAAGCAGGGTCATATGGAGGGCTTCGCCTACTCCGACGCGATCAAGAAGCTGGGCGGCACCTGGGATTACGAAAAGCTGAACGAGTTCCTGGCCAGCCCCAAGACCTATGCCCCGGGCACCAAGATGACCTTTGCCGGCTTCAAGTCCGTCAAGGACCGCGCCGACGTGATCGCCTATCTGCGCAGCCAGGCCGACAGCCCGGCCCCGCTGCCCTGAGAAGGCGGGTGCGCTTAAGGGATAGTCGGCCGCCTTGGGTTTGAGGCGGCGGCCTCTCCGGTATAAAAGCAGGGGCGGTCCCAGCCGGGGCCGCCCCTCTTTGCATCTCCCGCTTCCCAGGAAGAACCCATGACCACGCCCGTGCCTGACGACCTCATCGCCCTGGCCCACCGCATGGCGGAGTCGGCGGGCGCCGTCATCCGCCGCTATTTCCGGGCGGATGTGGAGATCGACGCCAAGTCCAACCTGACGCCGGTCACCATCGCCGACCGCCAGGCGGAAGAGGCGCTGCGCGCCCTGCTGGCGGCCGAGCGCCCCGACGACGGCATCCTGGGCGAGGAACTGGGCACCCACGGCCTGGACCGGGAGTATGTCTGGGTGCTGGATCCCATCGACGGCACCAAGAGCTTCATGACCGGCCGCCCCATCTTCGGCACCCTGATCGGCCTGCTGCGCCACGGCCGACCGGTGCTGGGCGTGATCGACCAGCCCATCCTGGGCGAGCGGTGGATTGGCGGCGCGGGCCACCCCACCCGCTTCAACGGCACGCCGGTGCGCACCCGCGCCTGCGCCACCCTGGCGGAGGCGACGGTGACCACCACCAGCCCTGACATGTTCAAGGGCGTGGAGGCCGAGCGCTTCGCCCAACTCAAGGCCGCCTCGCGCTACGTCGTCTACGGCAGCGATTGTTACGGCTACGCCCAGGTGGCCAACGGCTGGCTGGACATCTCTGTGGAGCGCGACCTGGCACCCTGGGACTGGGCCGCCCTGGTGCCGGTGGTAGAGGGCGCCGGCGGCCGCATGACCGACTGGCAGGGCTGCGACCTGGTGCTGGGCGCGGTGGGCGAGGTGGTGGCGTCCGGCGACGCCCGGGCGCATGCCCAGGCGCTGGCCATCATGGGCGGGGACGCCTGAGTCCGCACCCCGTTAAGGAGCGGAGATCACCAGGGTTTCGTAGGCGACCTCCACCGACTCCACGGCCACCTCGTTGCCTTCGGACTTCAGGTCCGTGCCGGTGAGCTTGGTCGGCCAGGCGTTGTTCAGGGTCCACACCCTCTTGGGCGCGCCGGTCTCGTCCAGCAGGCCGATCACCATCGTCTGGCGCGCGATGGTGTTCAGCTGGATCTGGTTGACCCAATTCCAAAGGGCGGAGTCGTTTGCCAAGACGCCCTTGCGCAGGGTGACGTTTCCGACCTTGCCCAAGACCGGCCCCGTGGCGGAGGCGGTGGCCTCGGTGTCCAGCCCCGTCACTTCCTGGAAGGTGGCTGCGATGGTGCCGCCCAACTGCACTGAGAAATAGAACTTGGGCAGCGGCCAGGTGCTGGTCTGCGTTTCCCCCGACATGGTGCTTTCCCCCGATTTGGTCGATCGCCTAAACCTCACCCTCCAGCCAATCCTCGATCAGGCGGCGGGCGATGCTGTCGCCGGGGGGAATGCGCAGGCTGCCGTCCGGGGGGCCGCTGCGCAGGCTGGCCTGGTACACCTCATCCCGGCTGAACCAGCGCGCGTCCTCCAGCTCCTCCAAATCCACCTTCAGCTCCGTGGTCACGGCGCGGGCGTGGAAGCCCAGCATGAGGGAGGAGGGGAAGGGCCACGGCTGGGAGGACTGGTAGCGCACGTCCGTCACCTGGATGCCCGCCTCCTCCATCACCTCGCGCGCCACCGCCTCCTCCAGGCTTTCGCCCGGTTCCACGAAGCCGGCCAGGGTGGAATACATGCCTTGGCCGAATCGGGCCTGCCGGCCCATGACGCAGCGGTCGCCGTCATGCACCAGCATGATCACCGCCGGATCGGTGCGGGGGAAGTGCAGGGTCTTGCAGTCGGGGTTGGTGCAGCGGCGGACATGCCCGCCCTCGATCACCTCGGTCACCGTGCCGCAGACGCCGCAGAAGCGGTGGCGCTGGTGCCAGCCCAGCAGGCCCCGCACATAGGCCAGCAGGCTGGCGGTGGACCGGTCCACCTGATGGGCCAGGGTGCGCAGCTCTGTCGGCGTGCCCAGGCCCAGCAGATCGGGGTGACCTTCCTCCAGCCCGGACAGGTCGACGGCGAAATGGGCGATGTCCCCCTCCACGCCCAGGAAGGCGGGGGCCAGGGTCGCGGCCTCGCGCCACCACGGGCTGCCGGGGTCGAGATAGGCCGGCCGCACCGCAGTCTCCGCCCCGTCGGGCACCCCTTGAGGCGGGGATGCCACCAGGAACTGGCCGCGCCAGACGGCCAGGAATCGGCTTTCGGGGGCCGCCAGGCGCTGGGCCAGCCAGTCGGCCTGCTTGCGGGCGACGGTGGCGCGGTCCAGGCCGGCGCCGGTGTAGAAGTTTTTCTGGGACCGGTTCGTCATGATCACCATTCGTCTCACGATGGGACCGGAGCGGGCAAGGCCACCCCTCGTCATGCGGCGCATCGGAAGGGGCGGGTCGGCCCTGCCGCCTTTTCACTTGCTATGGGGCGGGTCGATGCCGATATATGGCGGCGGGAGGTTGGCGGCGGACGTGTCCCTCGCCAACCCGGTCAGGTCCGGAAGGAAGCAGCCGTAACGAGTTTCGGCGCGGGTCGCATGTCCAGCCTCCCACCTCATAAAATGAGAAGCCCCTAGGCGGGCACCCGGCGCTCGCCGCCGGCGCGCCCTGTCCCTGCCAGCGCCGGAAGGGTTGAGCGATCCCGTGACCGATCAAAGCCCGCTTTCCTCCGCTTCCGACTCCGCCGCCGGTAATGCCGTTTACCGGGTCCTGGCCCGCAAGTACCGCCCCCGCAATTTCGATGAGCTGATCGGCCAGGACGCCCTGGTGCGCACCCTGCGCAACGCCATTCAGTCCGGGCGCATCCACCAGGCCTACATGCTGACCGGCGTGCGCGGCGTGGGCAAGACCACCACCGCCCGCATCATCGCCCGCGCCCTGAACTGCATCGGCCCCGACGGCCAGGGCGGCCCCACCGTCAGCCCCTGCGGCGTGTGTGAGCAGTGCGTGTCCATCTCGCAGGACCGCAACGTCGACGTCATCGAGATGGACGCCGCCAGCAACACCTCGGTCGACAACATCCGCGAGATCATCGAGGGCGTGCGCTACGCACCCGCCGGTGCCCGCTATAAGGTCTACGTCATCGACGAGGTCCACATGCTGTCGCGCAGCGCGTTCAACGCGCTGCTGAAGACGCTGGAGGAGCCGCCGCCCCATGTAAAGTTCGTGTTCGCCACCACCGAAATCCGCAAGGTGCCGGTGACGGTGCTGTCGCGCTGCCAGCGTTTCGACCTGCGCCGGGTGGACCAGGGCACGCTGCAGGCCCATTTCGGCCGTATCGCGGAGCAGGAATCGGTGCCGGTGGAGGCGGAGGCGCTGAGCCTCATCGCCCGTGCCGCCGACGGCTCGGTGCGTGACGGCCTGTCCCTGCTGGACCAGGCCATAGCGCTGGGCGGTGGCGCGGTCACGGGCCTGCAGGTCCGCGACATGCTGGGCCTGGCCGATCGCACTCTGGTGGTGGACCTGTTCGAATCGACCCTGTCGGGCAAGCCGGCCGACGCGCTGGCCGTGCTGGATGATCTGCACAAGCGCGGCGCCGACCCGGTAGTCATCGCCCAGGACCTGTTGGACTTCACCCATTTCCTGACCCGCGCCCGCGTGGTCCCCGGCACGGCCCAGGACCAGGGCATCCCGGAGATGGAGCGGGTGCGCGGCGGTGAGCTGGCGGCCAAGCTGGGCATGCCGGCCCTGGCCCGCGCCTGGCAGATCCTGCTGAAGGGCCTGGGCGAGGTGCAGCAGGCGCCGGTGCCCATGCAGGCCCTGGAAATGGTGCTGATCCGCCTGGCCTACGCCGCCGACCTGCCCAGCCCGGGCGACCTGGTGCGCAAGGTCATGGAGGGCGGCGTGCCCGCCGGTTCCCCCACGGGGGGCGGCGGCGCGCCGATGGGCGGTGGTGGCAATGGCGGCGGCGCCATGGCGCGCGGCATGGCCATGGCCGGCGGTGGCGGCAGCCCGAACGGCGCCCCCATGGCCGTCCTGCGCGGCGGCCTGGCCGGTGCGGTGAAGGCGGCTCCCGTGGTCGCTCCCGCCCCCGTGATGGAGCCCGTTCCGGATCTGCCCCCGGCCGATCCCAAGTCTTTCCGCGAGGTGGTGGAGCTGTTCGGCGCCCGGCGCGAGGGCATGCTGCAAGGCAACCTGTTGAGCATGGTCCACCTGGTGAAGTTCGAACCGGGGCTGATCGAGCTGCGGCCCGCCGCCATGGCCGTGCCCAACCTGGCCGGCCGCGTGGGCCAGCTGTTGACGGAATGGACCGGGCGGCGCTGGATCGTCACCGTCTCCAGCGCGCCCGGCGAACCCACGCTCAGCGACCAGGACCGCGCGGCGGAGAACCGCACCCGCGAACAGGCCGCGGCCAACCCCTTGGTGCAGGCCCTGATGGCCGCTTTCCCCGGTACCAGGATGGCGGCGGTGCGCGACCTGGACCAGCTGGCCGCGGCGGCAGCCAAGGCCGCCGCCGAAGAGGCCGCCCTCACCCCCGCCTTCCCTTCTTACGGCGATGGCGGTATGGATGCCCCCGACAACCCGTATTTCGACGCGCCGCCCGATATGAGCGACGGCGACTGGGAAGGAGATTTTTAGGCCATGAAGAACATCGGCCAGATGATGAAGCAGGCCCAGCAGATGCAGGCCAAGATGCAGGAAATGCAGGGCAAGCTGGGCGAGATCGAGGCCGACGGCCAGTCCGGCGCCGGCATGGTTCGCGTCGTGGTCAACGGCAAGGGCGAGCTGAAGAAGGTGAAGCTCGACAAGTCCGTCGTCGACCCCGAGGACATCGAGGTGCTGGAGGACCTGCTGGTCGCCGCCTTCAACGACGCCAAGGGCAAGGTCGAGGCGCACATCGCCGAAGAGACCAACAAGCTCATGGGCGGCCTGAAGCTGCCGCCGGGCATGAAGCTGCCGTTCTGATCGGCACGCCGACCTTCTGGGTATGATTCTGAACGCCGGGCCTGGCGACGGGCCCGGCGTCTTCATTTCTCCGGCTTGGCTCAAAACAAAGCAGGGCTGGAACAAAGCCGGCACAGCCCCTATCTTGGGGCCATGATCGGCCCTGAAATCGACCGCCTGATACAGCTGTTGTCGCGCCTGCCGGGCCTGGGCCCGCGCTCGGCCCGCCGCGCCGCCTTGCACCTGATCAAGAAGCGCGAGCAGTTGATGGATCCCTTGGCCGAGGCCCTGGCCGGGGCCGCCGCCCGCATCCGCACCTGCCCCGTCTGCGGCAACCTGGACACGGTCGACCCCTGCGGCGTCTGCCGCGACGCCTCCCGCGACCGCACCATCCTGTGCGTGGTGGAGGAGGTGGGCGACCTCTGGGCGCTGGAGCGCACGGGCGCCTATCGCGGCCTCTACCACGTGCTGGGCGGCACCCTGTCGGCGCTGGACGGCATCGGCCCCGACGATCTGGCCGTCCCCGGCCTGCTGGCCCGCGTGGCCCAAGGCACGGACAGCGTGGCCGTGCGCGAGGTCATCCTGGCGCTGAACGCCACCGCCGGCGGCCAGACCACCGCCCACTACCTGACCGACCGCCTCTCCGGCCTGCACGTCGCCATCAGCCGCCTGGCCCACGGCGTGCCCGTGGGCGGCGAGCTGGACTACCTGGACGACGGCACGCTGACGGCGGCCTTAAGGGCGCGGCGGACGCTGGGGTGAGGGCGCGGCTATCGATGGGGGCTCTTGCCGACATCGGGGAGTCGGAAGCGGTAGGCCATTTTTGTCGAAACAGAGGGGACCGCTTGGCCGTTCTCGATTGCCGGGACGCATCGCCACCGGCCGGATCGCGCGGCCTTTACCAGGGCCGCGTCCAATCGGTCGTGGGTGCTGCTCTCCATGACCCTGGCGTCATAGACATGGCCTTTGGCGTTACAGAAGGCGATGAAGACCACCCTGCCTTCTTCGCCCTGCTTTACCGCCGCCGCTGGATAAGCCGGCCGAAAACGGCGAAAGGACTCCGGATCAATCCTGGTGAGCGGCCGGTCTGCATACGGGGCTGCATTAGGGGGCGGCATGAAAGCGGCGAACGGCGGCGGTCCAAGAGCAACATTTGTGATTCCGATCTCGAATGCGAGATGGAACACCCGTTCGCTGGCCCGTTGAGGAACCGGTACCGTCGCGGGCCAACAGGCCAGCACTACCAGAACACCACTAATGACCGCGTGGGCCGCATCTGTCTGCATCCCGTTCCCCTCCCCCCGGATGACGATCGTTGCAGAGTTGGGGTCGATTGTCGCGGCTTAGTTTCCCCCCGGCGGCAACGCCGCTTTGTCCGCCGATGCCATCTCCGGCGGGGCGAACAGATAGGCCATCATGCCCCAGGAGGTGACAGCCGGTCCGTTCTTGGGGGCATGGGCGGGCTGGCAGGCAGCGCCGGTGGGGAAGGCGCGCAGCAGGGCGTCGTCCAGGCGTGCGCTGCCGGAGGAGCGGATCAGCCGCGCGCGCTGCACCGTGCCGTCGCGGCCGCAGAGGAAGGCGGCGGTGACGGTGCCCGTCTCCCGTCCCGCCAGGGCGTCGGCCGGATAGGCGGGGGGCTGGAAGGCGCCGGGGCTGAAGCGGGCCTCCAGCGTCATGGACCAGGCGGCGCTGTAGCCCTCCGGGTCCGTCGCGGCCGGGATGGCGATGTCCGGGTTGGCGGCGCGGGCCTCGGCCATCAGGGCCAGCGTCTCCTCCCGATCCAACTGCAGGGTGGTCTGGTGCGAGGGCGGCGGGGGCGGTTCGCGTAGCTTGAAGGTGTAGCGGAACCGGGCGCGGCCGGTGACGACCTCGCCGGTCTGGGTGTCGTGCCCGGGGAAGCAGCGCAGGCCGGGTACCACCGCCAGCACGGCGTTGTCCAGCCGCGCGAAGCCACTGGGCTCCACCACTTGGGGGTCGCTGACGACCCCATCCACTCCACACAGGACGCTGATGCCCACGCGACCTTCCTCGCCGGCCTGCACGGACTCAGGGGGATATTCCGGCGGCTTGAAGGAGGCGACGTCGAGGCGGGGCTTGGTGGCGTCGGGTGGCGTGGGTTGGTCGGCCGCCCCGGCGGCGATGGGCGCCAGGATTAGGCAGAGGATGGCAGGCAGGCGCCGGCAGCGGCGGTCTTGGATGGTCAAGCGCGTCTCCCCCGTTTCACGCATGATCCTAGCGTTAGAATAAACGGGCGCATGAGGCAACCGATGGGATGCGCGCGTCGCCGGTGAATACCCGCCCGCATACCCCCTGCGGCGCAACCGGGCCTTGCCCTGGCGGCCGGCTTCCCCTATCTCGCAGATGGGCGAGCGTTTATACTCATCGCCCTCACTCACCAGCCGCCTGATCCGGACACGACCCCCATGGCCCTCCTGCCCATCCTCACCGTTCCCGACGCCCGCCTGAAGAAGAAGTGCGCGCCCATCGCCAACGTCGACGGCCGCGTGGTGAAGCTGATGGATGACATGCTGGAGACCATGTACAAGGCGCCTGGCATCGGCCTGGCCGCCCCGCAGATCGGATTGCTGGAGCGCATCATCGTCGTGGACGTGTCCGAGCATAAGGAAGGCGCCAAGGAACCCATCGCCATGGCCAATCCGGAGCTGCTGTGGCTGTCGGACGAGACCTGCGTGCACAACGAGGGCTGCCTTTCCATCCCTGAGATCTACGCCGACGTGGTGCGGCCCAAGCAGATCCGCGTGCGCTATGTCGACCGCGACGGCAGCGTGCAGGAACGCGACTGCGACGACCTGCTGGCCCGCTGCATCCAGCATGAGGTCGACCACCTGAACGGCGTGCTGTTCATCGACCACCTGTCCTCCCTGAAGCGCAACATGATCATGCGCAAGGTGTCCAAGGCGGGGCGGTAATTTTAGTTTTCCTCAAGCGCCGGCGCGGCCATCCGGCCGCTTGGCTATCCTCGCTCCGCCCTGCGGTGCTCGCTCCGGGGCCCGCAGTCGCGGGCCTGTAAATCGGTTGCACCTTTGAGGCCGCCATGACCCGCCTGCGCCTAGCCTTCATGGGCACGCCCGACTTTTCCGTTCCGGTGCTGGACGCGCTGGTGGCGGCCGGGCATGAGGTCGCCTGCGTCTACAGCCAGCCGCCCCGCCCCGCCGGGCGCGGGCACAAGGAGCAGCTGACGCCGGTGCACGCGCGGGCGGCGGCGCTGGGTATTCCCGTCCGCACGCCGCGCACCCTGCGCAAGGAAGAGGCCCAGGCGGAGTTCCGCGACCTGAACCTGGATGTGGCGGTGGTGGTGGCCTATGGCCTCATCCTGCCGCAGGCGATACTGGACGCGCCGCGCCTGGGCTGCCTGAACATCCATGCCTCGCTGCTGCCGCGCTGGCGCGGTGCCGCGCCTATCCAGCGCGCCATCCTGGCCGGTGACGCCGAGAGCGGCGTCACCATCATGCAGATGGAGGCCGGGCTGGACACCGGCCCCATGCTGTTGGAGGAACGCATCGCCCTCACCCCGCGCATGACCGCCAGCCAGCTGCATGACGGCCTCTCCGCCATGGGCGCCCGCCTGATCGTCACGGCGCTGGACCGCCTGGCGGCCGGCGACCTGCCCGCCACGGTCCAGCCGGAGGAGGGCGTGACCTACGCCGCCAAGCTGACCAAGGAGGAAGGGCTGCTGGACTTCACCAAGCCGGCGGCCGAGCTGGACCGCCAGGTGCGGGCGCTGACCCCCTGGCCGGGCACCTGGTTCGAGGCGGCCCTTGAGGGTGGTACGGTTGAGAAGATCAAGGTGCTGGCGGCCGAGCCCGTGGCCGGCACCGGCGCTCCCGGCACCCTGCTGGATGCCAACCTGACCGTGGCCTGCGGCGAGGGCGCCTTGCGCCTCACCACCGTGCAGCGCCCGGGCAAGGGCCCCGTCGAGGGGGCGGCTTTCCTCCGCGGCTTCCCGCACCAGCTGGGCCAGCGGATCGCCCAGTGACATGACGAGGTGGAAACTCACCGTCGAATATGACGGCCGGCCCTACCAAGGCTGGCAGTTGCAGCCGCATGGCCCCTCCGTCCAGGCCTGCCTGGAAGAGGCCATCCGGCGGTTTTCGGGCGAGGTGGTGCGGGTGCATGCCGCCGGCCGCACCGACGCCGGCGTCCACGCCCTGGGCCAGGTCTGTCACTTCGACCTGGAGAAGCCGACCAAGGCCGACACGGTGCGCGACGCCCTGAACTTCCACCTGCGGCCGGAGCCCGTGGCCGTGGTGAGGGCGGAGGCGGTGGATGACGACTTCCACGCCCGTCTGTCCTGCAAGGGCCGCGCCTACCTCTACCGCATCGTCAACCGCCGGGCGCCGCTGGCGCTGGACATCGGCCGCGCCTGGCACGTGCCCACCGTCCTGGACGCCGACGCCATGAACGAAGGCGCCCAGCGCCTGGTGGGCAACCACGACTTCACCAGCTTCCGCGCCAGCATCTGTCAGGCCAAGAGCCCGGTGAAGACGCTGAGCCTGTTGACGGTGAGCAGCGTGGGGCAGGAGATCCACATGGTCGCCCGCGCCCGGTCCTTCCTGCACCACCAGATCCGCAACATGATAGGCACCCTGCGCCTGGTGGGCGAGGGCAAGTGGACGCCCGACGACGTGACCCGGGCGCTGGAAGCCCGCAACCGCGCCGCCGCCGGCCAGACGGCGCCGCCCGATGGGCTGTACTTCACCGAGGCGTGGTACGAGTAGCCCTACGGAATGAGCCGGGGCCTTATCCCGTAATGGGACGCGACCGCGTCCGCCGGAAGTTTCTGGGGAAGCAGTGGACTGGAAACTGAGGAAGCCAAGGCCACGGATGTGGCCGCCCGGCGATAGGGGGAAAACTAACTGACAGCCATCAGCGGCCCATGGACCAGGGTGGTCGTCAGGTCGCTGACGACCACGTCCAGCAGCACGAAACCGGTGGCGGTCAGCCAGCCGCAGCCCAGCACGGCCCGGGTAACGTAGGCCTCGTAGAACAGGCTCCAGAAATAGGTGACCGCCATGATGGCCGCCCCCATGGGCATGGACAGAAGGCCGCTGTGCGCCAGCACTGCCAGGGGCAGCGCCACGAGCAGGGCGATGATGCCGCTCCAGTTGAAGGCGGCGATGAAGCGGGGGAACAAGGCCCCGTTACCCTGCAGGTGCAGGATACGCTCCACCATCAGGAAATAGCCGAAGGTGCCGATCAGGTAGGCCAGCAGGGTGGCGGGAATGGCCCGTGCCACGGGGATGGTGGCGAGCGCGGTGCCGTCGCCCAGCGGCGTCAGTGGGTGGCCCATCCAACGCTCCACCGTATCCAGCGCCACCACGCCAGGCAGCAGGGCCAGGAAGACCCAGAAGCTGCGCAGTGCGCCCGCGCGGTCGGCCGGGAAGCGGGCGGCGGCCGTCTTATCCAGGAAGACCAGGCGCAGGGCGCCGGCCAGACTGCGGCCCAATTCCCCCATCACGCGGCGGTGCCGGTGGCGGCACCCTGGGCGGCGAACCAGTCGGCCAGAACGCGGGCGTAGATGTCGGTCAGGCGGGCCAGGTCGTCGACGGCGATGTGCTCGTCCACCTTGTGCATGCTGGCGCCCACGCCGCCGAACTCCACCACCGGGCAGTGGTTCTTGATGAAGCGCGCGTCGGAGGTGCCGCCGCTGGTGCTCAGTTCCGGCTCCAGCCCCGTCACGGATCGTACCGCTTCCGCAACGATGGCGCTCAGCTGCCCCGGCGGGGTCAGGAAGGCGTCGCCGCTGACCGCCACCTTCACGTCCCAGGACCCGCCCACCTCGGCCAGGACGCCGCGCACGTGCGCCTCCAGGCTGGCGGGGCTGTGCAGGTCGTTGAAGCGGACGTTGAACACCGCCGTGCCCTTGGCCGGGATGATGTTGGTGGTGGGATTGCCCACGTCGATGGTGGTGATCTGCAGGCTGCTGGGCTGGAAGTGGGGCGTTCCCTGGTCCAGCGGTTCGCCCGACAGGCGGCTCAGGGCCTGGGCCAGACGGGGCAGGGGGTTGTCGGCCAGGTGGGGATAGGCCACGTGCCCCTGGGCGCCCAGGCTGGTGATGGTGAAGGTGATGCTGCCCCGCCGGCCGATCTTCATCATCTGGCCCAGGCGCTGCGGGTTGGTGGGCTCCCCCACCAGGCAGGCGTCCAGGGCCTCGCCCCGGTCCTGCAGCCAGCCCAGCACCTTGCGCGTGCCGTTGATGGACGGGCCTTCCTCATCCCCGGTGATCAGCAGGCTGAGGCTGCCAGTTCTGGGCAGTCCGGCGGCCTTATGCCGGGCCACGGCGGCGATGAAGGCGGCGATGGCCCCCTTCATGTCCGAGGCGCCCCGGCCGAACAGCCGGCCGTCGATGATGTCGCCGGCGAAGGGCGCCACCGTCCAGGCCGCCTCATCCCCCACCGGCACCACGTCGGTATGGCCGGCGAAGCAGAAGTTGGGGCCGGCGTCGCCCAGCCGGGCATACAGGTTCTCCACCGGCGCCGTTCCTTCTTCCGTGAAGGGCAGGCGGTGGCAGGTGAAGCCCAGGGCGCCCAGCACCCCCTCCAGCACGCCCAGGGCGCCGGCGTCCGCCGGCGTGACGCTGGCGCAGCGGATCAGCGCCTGGGCCAGCGCCACCGGGTCGGTGGCGTCCAACGGCGTGGGAAGGGGGCTGGCGGCCATGGGGATCAGTCCCGCAGCAGGTCGTTGATCGAGGTCTTGGCCCGGGTCTGCTCATCCACGCGCTTGACGATGACGGCGCAGTACAGGCTGGGGCCCGGGGTGCCGTCGGGCAGGGGCTTGCCGGGCATGCTGCCGGGCACGACGACGGAATAGGCGGGCACGCGGCCCATGAAGACCTCACCGGTGGCGCGGTCGATGATCTTGGTGCTGGCGCCGATATAGACGCCCATGGACAGGACGGCACCTTCCTCGACCACCACGCCCTCGACCACCTCGGACCGGGCGCCGATGAAGCAGTTGTCCTCGATGATCACCGGGCCGGCCTGCAGCGGTTCCAGCACGCCGCCGATGCCCACACCGCCCGACAGGTGGACGTTGGCGCCGATCTGGGCGCAGGAGCCGACGGTGGCCCAGGTGTCGACCATGGTGCCCTTGCCCACGCGGGCGCCGATGTTGACGAAGCTGGGCATCAGCACCACGCCGGGGGCGATATAGGCGCTGCGGCGCACGATGGCGCCGGGGACGGCGCGGAAGCCGGCGGCGCGGAAGCGGGCGTCGTCCCAGCCCTCGAACTTGGTGGGCACCTTGTCGAACCAGGTGCTGCCCCCCGGCGCGCCGGGCATCGGCGCGCTGTCCGTCAGGCGGAAGGACAGCAGAACGGCCTTCTTCAACCACTGGTTCACCACCCAGGCGCCGTCCACCTTCTCCGCCACCCGCAGGTCCCCCCGATCCAGGGCCGAAAGCGCCTCGTTCACCGCGTCGCGGGTGGCGCCGGTGGTGCTGGCGTTCAGGGTGTCGCGGGTTTCCCACGCTTGCTCGATATGGCTCTGCAGGTCGGTGAAAGCGGTCATGGGGCGTCGTCCGGATGGCGCCTGGTCGGCGGCTTTGGGGGCGGAGGTGTCCGATTAAGCGGGGGGACAATGGCGGGGGGCTTCGACCCCTGTCAACGCCCCCGGCGGCAGGCCAGACCCTACTTTAGCAGCCTCTCCCGGACATATTCTTGCGTGGACGGGCCTACTTGGGGCCGGCCAGGTCGGCCACCACCTGGGCCAGCCAGGCGGGCACGTCGGTGATGCGGTGCTGCACATAGGGCAGCGCCGCGGGCGGCGCGTCGGGATTGGGCAGGGAAAAGGGCGAGTCCGTTTCCACCAGCACGGTGGCCATGCCCAGCGCCCGGGCCGGTTCCAGGTTGCGGGCGATGTCCTCCACCATCACGGCGCGGGTGGGGTCGATGCCGTGCCGCTGGATCAGGGTGGTGTAGGGCAAGGCATCGGGCTTGGGCGTGAAGTCGGCGGCCACGATGTCGAACACGGCGTGGAACTGGTCGGCCACGCCCAGGCGCCGCATCACATTCTCCGCATGGCCGGCCGAGCCGTTGGTGTAGATGATCTTGCGCCCTGGCAAGGCCGCCAGGCTTTCCGCCATGGCAGGCTGCGGCAGAATGGCGCTGACGTCAATGTCGTGGACATAGTCCAGGAAGGGCCCCGGCTGCACCCCATGGTTCAGCATCAGCCCGCGCAGGCTGGTGCCGTACTGGCGGAAATAATCCTTCTGCAGGCGCTTGGCCGCGTCGGCGTCCAGCCCCAGCGCCTCGGCGATATAGGCGCCGATGCGCACGTCGACCTGGGCGAACAGGTTGCACGCCGCCGGATACAGCGTGTTGTCCAGGTCGAAGATCCAGGTGTCGACATGGGCGAAGGGGCTGCCCATGGGCGCATGGTCGGCGGGGGTTACGGTCAGGGGCGCGGTGGTGTCGGTCATCATGGCCCCCACCATGGGCCCGCCGCCCGTTCCGGGCAAGCCGGGACTACCCGCCGACGGGCGGCTCGCATCCTATCCCGACGCGGCACAGGGTGCCCGTCCGGGCCTGTTGCCGCCATCCGGGGAGTAAGCTACTCCTTTGGTGAGGCGGGCTTGCCGGCCCAGGTGTTTGAGCCCAAGGACTTGGGATGGGCGGGCGGCTGTTGGGCGCGCGAGGCGGGGGCATGGGTTCCGATTTGATCGATGGCCAGGCATTGCTGACGGGGTGGGCCGGTCCCGGGCTGGTGGTCGACGCCGAGGGCCGGGTCACCGCCGCCAACGCGGCGGGTGCCCAGCTGTTGCTGCGTGACGACGGCTGGCTGGATCTGCTGTCGCGCTGGGTGGCGGATGGCGGCGTGCTGCAGCCCGGCACCCATTCCAGCCCCTTGCCGGACCAGGAAGTGGTGGAATGGACGCCGTTGGCGCTGCCCCCCGACGGGGCGGGCCATGCGCAGTACCTGCTGCTGGGGCGCATGGCCACCCTGGAACGCCGATTGCGCCAGGCGCTGACGGAATCGCGCCAGCGCTATAAGGACCTGGTGGAAATCTCCAGCGACTTCGCCTGGGAAACCGGGCCGGACGGGCGCTTCGCCTTCGTCTCCCCCGCCGGGGCCATCGGCTATAGGCCGGACGACCTGGTGGGCCGCCACCCCAACGACTTCCTGCTGCCGGAGTTCGACGACGGCCTGTCGCCGTTCGAGGCGCGGGACGCCATCGAGCGGGTGGAGGTCTGGTTGCGCGCGGCGGACGGCCGCCCCGCCTGCCTCATCTCCTCCGCCCTGCCGCTGACGGGGCCGGAGGGGCAATGGGTCGGGGCCCGCGGCGCCTGCCGCGACATCACCGACGCCCGGCTGCGTGCCATGGAACTGGCGCAGGTGCGCCTGCGCGAGCGCTACCTGGGCTACATCGTCTCCTCCACCCGTGACGACGTCGACCCAGCCCGCACGCTGGAGATCGCGGCCGGCGTGGCGGTGAACGCCACCGGCGCCGCCGGGTCCGCCCTGCGCGCCCGGGTCGAGGGGGCGGACAGCTACGTCCCCGTGGGCGTGGCGGAAAACATTCCGGCGGAGCTGGAGGCGACGCTGGCCGAATTGCCCCACCGGGCGGCGGAAAGCGAGGGGCCGGTGACGGTCACCGCCGCCGGTTATGACGTGCTGGCCGCCCGTACCCTGTTCCGGCACGAGGTCAACGGCGCCGTCCTGGTGTGGCGGCCCACGCCCGAAACGGCCGCCGACAACGGGCAGGGCGGCTGGTCCGCCGACGATCTCTCCATGGCCCACACCATCGCCGACCATGTGGGCGCCGCCATTGCCCAGGCCCGCTACCAGGAACGGCTGAAAACATTGTCGGAGCGTGACGGCTTGACCGGCCTGTACAACCGCCGCACCGTCATGGAACTGCTGGGCCAGCGCCTGGGCGCCAAGACCGGCGGCGCCTCCGCCCTGCTGTATTTCGACCTGGACAACTTCAAGGCGGTGAACGACCTGCGCGGCCACACCGCCGGCGACGACGTGCTGCGCGCCGTGGGCGACTTGCTGCGCCGCATGGCGCGGCCGGGCGACCTGGCGGGACGCCTGGGCGGCGACGAGTTCGTGCTGTGGATCGACCGCGTGGACGAGGCCCAGGCCCTGTCCGTGGCCGACCGCCTGCTGCGCGAGGCGGCGGAATTCCTGCGGCCGCTGTCCGCGGGCCCGGAGAAGCCGCTGGGCGTCTCCATCGGCGTGGCCGTCCACCTGGGCGGCGGGGGCGAGCCGGTGCAAAGCCTGGTGGACCGCGGCGACCAGGGCATGTACGCCGCCAAGCGTTTGGGCAAGGGCCATCGCTGCCTGTCGCCCGCCTATAGTGACGACACCGGGAAAGAGGGTCCCGGGGAAAAGGACGAGTGATGGGCGGACTGGACTACGATACCGCCAAGAAGCTGGCTACCGGCGATGCGGCCGACCGGCGTTTCGTCGCCTCGCGCGCCGAGACCCAGCCGGAAATCCTGTATCTGCTGGCGACGGACAAAAGCGCCGAGGTGCGGCGAGAGATCGCGCTGAACAGTTCCACGCCGCGCCAGGCGGACATGATGCTGTCCACCGACGTGGACGAGAGCGTGCGCAGTGGCCTGGCCTCCAAGATCGCGGCCCTGGTGCCCACGCTGTCCGCCGACCGGGTGGGGCAGATCGAGCGCATGACCCTGCAGATCCTGGAGACGCTGGCCCGCGACCGGGCGGCGGCGGTGCGCGGCGTCATGGTGGCGGCGCTGAAGGATCTGCCCAACGCCCCGCCCACGGTCATCCAGCAGCTGGCCCGCGACCTGGATGCCTCCATCTCCGGTCCCGTCCTGCGCCACTCCCCCATCCTGACCGACGACGACCTGCTGGAGATCATCGCCGGGGCCCCGGAGGATGAGCGGCTGTGCGCCATCGCCGAGCGTGCCGACGTCAGCGTCGCCGTGTCCGACGCCATCGTGCAGACGGAGCGCGAGGCGGCGGTGGCCAGCCTGCTGGGCAACGCCAGCGCCCAGATCCGGGAAGAGACGCTGGACCGCATCCTGGATCTCGCGCCCAAGCATGAACCTTGGCACGCCCCGCTGGTGCGTCGCCCCCACCTGCCGCCGGCGGCGGCCGCGCGCATCGCCGGCTTCGTCACCGACAGCCTGGTCAAGGTGCTGGAAAGCCGCAGCGACCTGCCGGCGGAAACCCGCCAGGCCATCACCCAGGCCGTGCGCCAGCGCCTGCCCGCCGCCAAGACCGGCGCCGGAACGGGCAACGGCCTGGTGGATGAGGAGGAAGCGCCCAAGGAGCGCCCGGCCGACCGGGCCCGGCGCCTACACAAGGAAAAGAAGCTGACGGAGGATACGGTGACCATGGCCCTGGGCCAGGGCGACCGCGGCTTCGTCATGGCCTCGCTGGCGCTGCTGTCCGGCCTGCCCCAGCCCATCGTGGAAAAGATCATCGCCGGCCAGAGCCCGCGCGGCGTCACTGCCCTGTGCTGGAAGGCCAAGCTGACCATGCGCGCCGCCCGCCAGGTGCAGATGCGCCTGGCCCAAATCCCCCCGTCCAATGTGCTGAACGCCCGCGAGGGCACCAAGTACCCTATGACCGACGACGAGATGAAATGGCAGCTGGAATTTTTTGGGGTTGAATGATGGCGCGTAAACCTGCCCTGTCCGTGGAGTCCCTGGTCGCCCTGGGGCCGGAGAAACTGGCGCAGATCATCCTGGATGAAGCGGCCGACAGCGCCCCCTTCCGCAAGCGGGTGAATGCCGCCCTGGCGGCCCTGAAGGGACCGGACGCGGTGGCCAAGCTGATCGATCGCCGTCTGGGCGCGCTGGAGCGGGCGCAATCCTTGATCCCCTGGGAAAAGGAAAAGGCCTTCGTCGCCGACCTTCAGGCCACGGTGGACACCATCGTCAAGGAACTGGCGCCGGCGGACGCCTTCGCCGCGGTCAACCGTCTGTTGCGCTTCCTGGGGACGCAGGAGGATGTGCTGGAGCGTACCCCTGATTCCGGCGGGCGCATGGGCAACCTCTATTGGGAGGCGGCGGAGTCCGCGAATGGCCTGCTGGAGCGGCTGAAGCCGGTGGAGCGGGCCCAGATTGCCGAGTGGCTGACCGTCGCGCTGGAATCAGACGATTATTCCTTGTTCCTGCGCGTCGCCCTGGCCCTGGCGCCCCTGCTGTCCGATCCCCAGCGCAAGGATTGGGAAGCGGCGCTGGCCAAGGTGGGCGGCGACCGGGCGGCGCCCATAGAGGTGCGCCAGGCCCTGGCCGAAGCCCGGGGCGACATGGACGCGGTGATGGCGCTGGAGGCGCAATTGCCATCCTGGCGTCAGAATCCCATGCGCTTGGCCGAGCGGTTGCTGGCGGCGGGACGGCATGAGGACGCGCTGAGGTGGATTCGCACCGAGGACAAGCCCAACCGGCTGATCGTGGCGACCACCGCCGAGCTGATGGCCGGTACCCTGCCACGGCGAGGATCCCATCCCGACAAGATTCGGCTGGAAGCCAAAATCCTGGACGCCATGAAGGATCGCGCCACCGCCCAGGCGCTGCGCTGGCGGGGCTTCGAGGCCACGTTGGATGCCGGCCTGCTGCGCGATTACATCGATAAACTGGATGACTTCCAGGAGTTCGATGAGCTGGACCGGGCGTTCGCCGTCGTCGCCGCCTGCAAGGATCCGCACAGGGCGCTGGACTTTTTCATCCGCTGGCCCCGCCTTGACTTGGCGGCCAGCCTGGTCTTTGCCCGGCGTGGCGAGTGGAGGGGCGCCTACTACGAGGTGCTTTCCGACGCGGCGGTGGCGCTGGAGGACGGCTTCCCCCTGGCGGCGACCGTTCTGTACCGCGTGCTGCTGGACGACATCCTGGGTCGCGGTGTCTCGGCCGCTTACGGCCATGGCGCACGGTATCTGGCCCGTCTTGGCGCCCTCGCGTCGCGCATCGAGACCTATGCAGACCTGGACAACCACACCACCTACGCCCTGCGCGTGCGCAAAGACCATGGCCGCAAGGCGTCGTTCTGGAGTCAGGTGGCGCCCGGCTGAGCCTTGGGCTCAAACGAAAACGCCGGGCGGATCACTCCACCCGGCGTTTCGCGTTTCAAGGACCCTGGGGCCGCTTATTTGTGCCCGATGAGCGTCCCGGCGCCGCCCTCGGTGAAGATTTCCATGAGGATGGCGTGCGGCACGCGGCCGTCCAGGATGACGGCGGCGTCGACGCCCTTTTCCACCGCCTGGATGCAGGTTTCGATCTTGGGGATCATGCCGCCGCTGGCGGTGCCGTCGGCGATCAGGGTCTTGGCCTGTTCCACCGACAGCTCGGGGATCAGGGCTTTGTCCTTGGTCAACACGCCGGCCACGTCGGTCAGCAGCAGCAGGCGCTTGGCGTTCATGGCGGCGGCCACGGCCCCGGCGGCGGTATCGGCGTTGATGTTGAAGGTCTCGCCATGCGGGCCGAAGCCGATGGGGGCGATGACGGGAATCAGGCCGGCGTCCTGGATGCGGCGGATCATGCCCGGGTTGACGTTGAAGGGGTCACCCACGAAGCCCAGGTCCAGCACCCGCTCGATATTGCTGTCGGGGTCGCGCTTGGTGCGCAGGACCTTGCGGGCCTCGATCAGGTTGCCGTCCTTGCCCGACAGGCCGATGGCCTGGCCGCCCTGGTCGTTTATCAGCTGCACCAGCTGCTTGTTGATGGAGCCGGACAGCACCATCTCGACAATCTCGACCGTCTCCTTGTCGGTGACGCGCAGGCCGTCGATGAATTCCGACTTGATCTTCAGCCGGTCCAGCATCTGGCCGATCTGCGGCCCGCCGCCGTGCACCACGATGGGGTTGATGCCCACCTGCTTCAGCAACACGATGTCGCGGGCGAACATTTCGCCCAGGCGCTCGTCGCCCATGGCGTGGCCGCCATACTTCACGACGAAGGTCTGGCCGGCGTAGCGGCGCATGTAGGGCAGCGCTTCCGACAGGGTCAGGGCCTTGCCCAGCCACTCCTCGCGGGAGGCGGCCAGGGAGGAGGAAGCGGCGGTGGCAGCGGTCATCGGCTCGGGATCCGTGTCACGGGAATGGAAGGGCGGTTCGTATCTATACCCGACCCGGCCCTGGGGCAATCCCCCGTTACGGCCGGTGCGGCGATGGGGACCAGCATAGCGGCGCCGGCCGTTCGTGCGTGTTACGGATTGGCTAAAGCCGCCAGGCTGGCCCGCAGTTCCGGCACGCCCTGGCCCGTCTCGCTGCTGGTGAACAGCACCTCGGGATGGGCGGCGGGGTGCTTCTTGATCGCGGCCTGGGTGGCGGCGTGCACGTGGTTCAGGGCCAGGCGGGTCAGCTTGTCGGTCTTGGTCAGCACCACCTGGTAGACGACGGCGGCGTTGTCCAGCATGCCCATGACTTCCATGTCGATGGGCTTGAAGCCGTGGCGGCTGTCGATCAGCAGGCAGCAGCGGCGCAAGGTCACCCGGCCCTTCAGGTAGGCGCGCACGAACTCGTTCCACGCCTCCACCTTGTCCTTGCTCTCCTTGGCGTAGCCGTAGCCCGGCATGTCCACCAGCGACAGCCGGTCGCCCAGGTCGAAGAAGTTCAGCTGCTGCGTCCGGCCGGGGGTGTGCGAGGTGCGGGCCAGGGTCTTGCGGCCGGTCAGGGCGTTCACCAGGCTGGACTTGCCCACGTTGGACCGGCCGGCGAAGGCCACCTCCGGCAGGCCCTGCGGCGGCAGGTTGTCCTTGGCCGAGGCACCCCACTTGAACTCGCATTCCTTGGCGAACAGCAGGCGCCCCTGCTCCAGCGCCTCTGGCGAGATGGGGGTCAGGGCGGGCAGGGGGGGCAGCGGCTTGGTGGCCATGGGCCGTACTCTCTCATGATCTGGAAATGGCGCGGGGGCATGGAACCTTGTCCCATGCCCCCGGCGGTATGAAAACAGGTCTTACACCAGCGGTGTGCGGCCACGCCGCATGCCGTTGTAGGACGCAAGTGCGTCCGCCGGAGCGAGTACCGCAGGGCGGAGCGAGGAAGCCAAGGCCGCGGATGCGGCCGTCCGGCGCTTGAGGGCGCCTTTAAGTCGGCTTTACCCCCATGCGGCGCATCAGCACGTATTGCTGCGTCACGCTGAACAGGTTGGACCACACATAGTAGATCACCAGGCCGGCGGGCAGGGAGCCCATCATCCAGGTGAAGACCAAGGGCATGGTCATCATCACCTTCTGCTGCGTCGGATCCATGCCCGGGGTGGGCGTCATCTTCTGCAGCAGGAACATGGTGCAGCCCAGCAGGATGGGCCAGACGCCGAGGTGCAGGAAGGCGGGCGGGGCGAAGGGCAGCAGGCCGAACAGGTTGAACAGGCTGGTCGGATCGGGCGCCGACAGGTCATGGATCCAGCCGAAGAAGGGCGCGTGCCGCATCTCGATGGTGACCGACAGGACCTTATACAGCGACCAGAAGATGGGCATCTGGATCAGGACGGGCAGGCAGCCCGTCATGGGGTTGGCGCCTTCCTTCTTATACAGCGCCATCATCTCGATGGACGCCTTCTGCTTGTCGTCGCCGGCACGCTTGCGGATGGCCTCCACCTGCGGCTGCAGCTTCTTCATCTTGGCGGCGCTGCGGAACTGCTTCTGCGCCAGCGGGAACATCAGCGTGCGCAGGCAGATGGTGAACAGCATGATGCCCAGGCCGAAGTTGCCCAGCAGGCGGCCGAAGAAGTCCAGCGCCAGCGAGAACGGCATGGTCAGGAACCACAGATGGCCGAAGTCGATGGCCCGGTTGAACAGCGGGATGTGCTGCTCATCCTGGTAGCTGTCCAGCAGCTTCATCTCCTTGGCGCCAGCGAACAGGCGTTCGCTGCTCTCCGTGCTCTGTCCCGCCTCCAGCGTCACCGACGGCTCGGCATAGTCGGTCTGGTACAGGTCGCCCTTTTCCTGGTGGGTGACGTGGGCCGTCAGGCTCTTGGCCTGGTCCGGCACCAGGCTGACCAGCCAGTACTTGTCGGTGATGCCCAGCCAGCCGCCCTTGGTGTCGAAGGACTTGGAGGTCTCGCCCGCCACGTCCTTGTAGCTGATCTCCTTCAGCGTGCCGTCCATCAGGCCGATGGGGCCCTCGTGCAGCATGTAGGAACCGACCAGCGTCGGGTGGCTGGCGCGCGCGATGCGGGCGTAGGGGTAGAGGGTGACGGCGGCGGCGCCGTTGTTCGTCACCTTCTGGCTGATGCTGAACATGTAGTTGGCGTCGACCGCCACCGTGCGCTCGAACGTCAGGCCCTGGCCGTTGTCCCAACGCAGGGTGACGGGATGCTCGGGCGTCAGCTCACCCTGGTCGGCGGCCTGCCATTCGGTGGTGGGGCCGGGGACGGCGGCGCCGTTGGCGGTCCAGCCGTATTCGGCAAAGAAGGCGCCGGGGGCGCCGCTGGGCGACAGCAGGGTGACGGCCGGGCTGCTCTTGTCCACCGTCTCGCGGTAATCCTGCAGGCTGAGGTCGTCAAAGCGGCCGCCGCGCAGGTTCAGGCTGCCGGCCAGGCGGGGGGTGCGGATGGTGATGCGCTGCCCTTCGCCCAGCACCGTGGCGCGGTCGCGCAGGGCGTCGGCCACACCGCCGGCGGCGACGGCGCCCGGTGCGCCCGTGGGGGCGGCCCCGGGGGCTGGTGGGGCGGCCAGGGCTTGCGCCGCTTCCTGCCTGGCCTTCGCCTCCTGCAGGGCCCGCTGGCGCGGTGCCTCGTAGAAGAAGTGGAAGCCCAGCAGGATGGCGGCCGACAGGCCGATGGTGATGAACAGGTTCTTCTGATCGCTCATGTATTCACTTCCCACACGACCCGGGCCGGCGATGACGGCAACTCTGGAAACAAACGGCGGCAGGACCCTAACGGGCCGCGCGTCCCCCGTCCATATGGCAGCATTGAATGTCAGGCGAATGACGCCGGAAATGCGATGATTCGGGCGGCATATGGTTCGCTGGCGGCACCGGATCCAGTCCCCCGTCGCTCCAGGGATGGCAGCGGGCGATACGGCGCACCGCCAGCCAGCCGCCCTTCAGCCCGCCGTGCACCGCCAAGGCCTCAAGCGCATAGGCGGAGCAGCTGGGCTCGAACCGGCAGCGCGGGCCCAGCAGGGGCGCCAGCACCAGCCGGTAGAGATGGATGGGCAGACGCAGGAGCCGGGCCAGTGGGCTCATGACGCCGCCGGACTGTTGGGGCCGGCATCCGGCCCCGCCGGCTGGGGCGCGGGTATGGCGAAAGCCCGGGCGCCCTCGGTCCAGGCGCCAAGCTTTTTCAAGGCCAGGGTCAGGTCAGCCAACAGGTCGGCGTAGCGCCGGGTCACGGTTTCGCTGCGCGCGATGACGACGAAATCGGTGTTGGGCTTGCCATGAAGGGCCAGCACGGCACGGACGGCCGCGCGGAGGCGTCGCCGGGCGCGGTTGCGCTTGACAGCGTTGCCGACCTTCTTGCTGGCGGTAAAGCCCACGCGCACCAAAACGTCGCCGGCGGCGGGCCGCTGGCGATCGTCGTGGGCACGGGCTTGCAAAATCAGGCCGGGGGTTGCCCATTTACGGCGCGCCCCGGCAACGGCCAGAAACTCCGACCGTTTCAAGAGGCGCCCCACCACGGCTATGCGCCGGGGCGCCATCTCCCTGCCTTAGGCGGAGAGACGCTTGCGGCCCTGGGCGCGACGGCGGGCCAGCACCTTGCGACCGCCGGGGGTCGCCATGCGGGCGCGGAAGCCATGGCGGCGGGCACGCACGAGCTTGCTCGGCTGGAACGTACGCTTCACGACTGATACTCCGGATATAAAACTGGAAAATGGAAGGGCGTTGTATAGTGGCGGCCCGGCGCGGAGTCAATGCGCCTGTTCCACGTCGAAAGGATGGCCGCATTGCCTGTGGAGAGGGCGTCCGATGATTATGAAAGCTCTGGCGCCGGCCGTCCAGCCCGCCCGCTGGTGTCTTGGATACGGCGGCTGGCGCCCCTTGGCCTTTTAGTGGCGGGACTTATTGTGGTGCTGGGGACCGGCGGGCACCACTGGTTGACGGTGGAGGCCCTGTCCGGCCGGCTGGCGGATCTCTCCGCCCTGGTCGCCGGCCATCCCGCCTGGGCGGCGGCGGCACTGTTCGGCGTGGCGCTGGGCGTGGCCGCCTTGTCCCTGCCGGCGGCCACGGTGGTCAGCCTGGCGGCGGGTTATGCCTTCGGCGCCGGCCTGGGGGCGCTGCTCTCCGTGGCGGGCGGCACCCTTGGCGGCACCTTGGCCTTCCTGGCCCTGCGCCGGGCCGGCGTGGGGGGGATGGCGGGGCGGCTTCCCGGCTGGCTGAGGCCGGTCGCGGACCGGCCCTGGGCCGTCATCCTGGTGCTGCGCCTGCTGCCGATCATGCCGTTTTCCGCCATCAACGTGCTGGCGGCGGCGATTCGCATGCCGGTATCCATCTTCATCATCGGCACGGGCCTGGGCGCCTATCCGCCGCAATTCCTCTATGCCTTGCTGGGCGCGCGGCTGCCGGCGCTGCTGGCGGCGGGGGATCGGCCGGGCCTGGGGCTGGTGCTGCGGCCCGAGATGGGCGGGCCCCTGGCCCTGCTGGTGCTGCTGGCCCTGGCGCCGGTGGCGATTCGCCATTGGCGGCGTGGTGTCTGAGTCGCGATCCGGTGAGTCGCGTTTCGGCGATTAGGCCCCACTTAATAAGAGAGACACCAAGAAGAAGGAGGGTCGCCCATGGCCTGGGATCCCGCGCAGTATGGATTGTTCGAGGCGGCGCGCGCCCGCCCGGGGCATGACCTCATCGCGGCCTTGCCGCCGTGCAAGCCCGCCACCGTGGTGGATTTGGGCTGCGGCGCGGGCAAGCTGACCATGGCGCTGGCCAACCGCTGGTCGGCGGCGGAGGTGGCCGGCATCGACAGCTCATCCGCCATGCTGGGGCGCGCCGCCCTGCTGGACGCCCGTGTCGCCTGGGAACTGGGCGACATCCGCCACTGGACGCCCAAGGCGCCGGTGGATGTGCTGTTTTCCAACGCCGCCCTGCAGTGGGTGGAGGGGCATGGGACCCTATTCCCCCGCCTGCTCAGGGGCGTGGCGCCCGGCGGCGTGATGGCGGTGCAGATGCCGCGCAACTTCGCCTCCCCCTCCCACACCCTGCTGCGTCAGCTGGCGGAGGATGGGCCCTGGGCGGCGGCGCTGGCGGGCAAGCTGCGCGAGGCGCCGGTGCACGACCCCGCGCAGTATTACGACTGGCTGGCCCCCATCGCCGCCCACGTGGATGTGTGGGAGACGGAGTATCTGCACGTGCTGGACGGCCCCGATCCCGTCCTGGAATGGACCAAGGCCACCGCCATGCTACCCGTGCTGGAAACGCTGCAGGGCGCCGAACTGGCGGATTTCACGGAGCGCTACCGCGCCGCCCTGGCCGCCGCCTACCCGCGCCGCGCCGACGGCCGCACGCTGTTCCCCTTCCGCCGGCTGTTCATGGTCGCTACCCGGGCGTCCTGAAATTGACGGGAAACGGGTATAGGCGGAAAATGGCGCATCCCGTCCTCGTTTTCCCGTAAGAGGCCCCATGACCGTCCTTGAGGTCGCCGTCTACGCCCTGGTGCTGACCGGCGGCAAGACCCCGTTCTTCTGTGAGCAAAAGGACCAGGTGGCGGCCCCAATGGTGGTGGAATGCACCAACGGCCTGTCGGCGACGGAGGAGAAGGGCGTCATCCACTACGGCAACGGCGTGGTGGTCTCCCGCTTGCCCGATGGCAACCTGTCCTTCTCCAACGGCATCACCGCGCACTGGGGCGCCGGCAGCTGGGTGCAGTTCAGCAATGGCATCAGCATGCGCCGCGTGGCCGGCGGCAACTTCAAGTCATCGACCGGCATGCTGTGCGAGGCTGGCGGCACGACCAAGGCGTCGTGCCATAAGGATGAAGAGTAGAGGGGATTAAACCACACTATCCGGGGCCAGGGCGCAGGGTTCGCCGTGGCCGGTTTCCACCTGGACGGTGGCGTGGTTGATGCGGAAGCGGGTTTTCAACTCGCGGCAGACTTGCGCCAGCAGCTGGTCGCCGTCGCGATTGTCGGGGCGCACCAGGTGGGCGGTCAGGGCCGTGTCGGTGGTGCTGAGCGCCCAGACGTGCAGGTCGTGCACCTCCGCCACGCCGGGCAAGGCCGCCAGATAGGCGCGCACGGCGGCGAGATCCACCCCGGCCGGCACGGCGTTCAGCGCCAGGTTCAGCGATTCGCGCAGCAGCGACCAGGTGCCCAGCACGATGACCACGCTGATGACCAGGCTGATGACCGGGTCCAGCCAGTTCCAGCCCGTCCACAGGATCAGGGCGCCGGCGATGACCACGCCCAGCGTGACCAGGGCGTCGGACGCCAGGTGCAGGAAGGCGCCGCGCAGGTTCAGGTCATGCTCCGACCCGCGCATGAACAGTAGGGCCGTGCCGCCGTTGACCAGGATGCCGCCGGCCGCCACCCACATCATGATGGTGGGGGCGGAGGGCTCGGGTTCGGTGAAGCGGCGCACCGCTTCCCAGGCGATGCCGCCGGTGACCAGCAGCAACGCCACCGCGTTGGCCAGCGCCGCCAGGATGGAGCTGCCGCCCAGGCCGTAGGTGTAGCGGCTGGAGGGGCGGCGCCGCGCCAGGATCACCGCCACCCAACTGGCGGCCAGGCCCAGCACGTCGGACAGGTTGTGACCGGCGTCGGCCAGCAGGGCCAGCGAGTTGCTGACGAAGCCGTAGAACGCCTCCGCCCCCACATAGGCCAGGTTCAGCGCGATGCCGATGGCGAAGGCCGTGCCGGCGTCGGCCGGGGCGGCGTGGTGGTGGCCGCCCAGCCCATGGCTGTGGCCATGGTGGTCGTGGCCATCGTGGTCGTGATCCTGGCCATGATCATGACCGTCGTGGTCGTCATGATCATGCCCGTGATGATCATGCCCATTGGGGCCGTGGTCGTGGTGGTCATGCCCATGGTCATGCCCCGCGCAGCCGTGGTCATGGCCGGGTTCATGTTCGTGGTCATGGCCGCGCGCCGGGGCGGACTTGGGATGGTCGTGGTCGTGCGGGGCCATGGGCTTCGGGGACGGCTCGGGGATGGGCGGGCGGCAACCATACCGTGGGTGGGCCCAGGGGCGCCACCGGCTTGGATCCCGGCGGGCTTATGCCGCAGTCTTGGTGCCGCAGGGGGCCTACGCGCCGGCGCCGCCGGCGGAGGCCGCTGCCTCGGCGGTCTTGGCCAGGGTCAGCTGATCCAGCCGGGTGCGATAACCGACGACGGCGGCCAGCACCTCGTTCATGCGCTTTTCCGGATCGTCCACCCGGCTGGTCAGGCCCATCAGGGCGTGGGCCTCGCGGCGCAGCGCCTCCACCTCGTCGGCGGGCAGGGTGCCACGGGTCTTCAGGATGCCCAGCAGGTTTTCCATGCGGCGGATGTGGGTGGTGGCCTCCAGCCGCAGCTCCCCCGGGGGCAGGCGCCGCTCCAGGTCTTCCAGCACATGGGCCGCCCGCAGGGCATGGTCCATGGCGCGCTTTTCTGGCGGGTGCACCGACAGGCCGGGCAGGGCGAATTCCACCAGGAACGCGACCTGGAAGCCGTGGCGGATGACCTTTTCCGAATCGATGACCTGGGCGGCGTGGGCCGTCAGTTCATGGATGTTCACGCGGTCGAACTCCCCCGTGCACTTCAGTCGCAGGGGGTTGGGCACATCGATCAGCTGCACCACCTGTCCCTCGCGGGGGCTGCGGCGGCGGTCCGGCCCGATATAGTCGCTGGTGACGACGAACTTCTTGCGGTTCTCGATCAGGTTGACCAGCCGGTCTTGCACCTGCTTGGGCGAATAGGGCTTCACCAGGATGTCGTCCGCGCCGGAACCGGCGAAGCGGATCATCATCTGCTGTGTGGGGTTCCAGGTCATGACGATGGCGCCCACGAAGGGGTTCAGCGTCGTCAGGCCGTGGCGGATGGCGTGGATCCAGCGCAGGGCGGCCCCCTCCGCCTGGTCGGCATCCAGGATGACCAGATCTATGGTGGCCGGGCTGCCGGCGGCCTCAGCCAGGTTGGCATGGTCCGTCACCTTGTCCATGCCCATGCGGGCCAGCATGGCGCGCAGGATGCGCCGGGTGTTCAGGTCGGCATCAACCAGCAGGGTCTGGATCTTGCTGAGATCGGTGGCCATGGGGGCGGCGGACTTCAAGGCGGCGAGGGCCGGCGGGCCGGCGTCTCAGGGGACCAGGGGATGAGCCGCGGGTGGTCATTCCGACAGCCCAACGACGCGGGCGAATCATGGCCGTTTACCGTCAAGAATGCAATAAATGCGAGAACAGGTGGCCGGATCCGAAAGGATGCCCCCGATAGTGGCGGTCAAGCCGCCAAGACCCGCTGGTATTCCCCATCGGCGAGTTCTGAAATCAGGGGGCGGTCACGCCCCCTGATACATGGGTGCCACGGGGCGGCGCCCGCTTTGGCCAATGATGGCCGGGGCATCGGCCAGGCGATCAGCCGAGGATGCGCTCTGTCACCGTGGGGCCGCGTGTGGCCGGGCCGGCGCCCAGGGTGAAGGCCTGGCGTAAAGCCGCCACGGCGGCATCGGCGTCTGCCTCGGTGGCGGCGTGCACGCGGGCCAGCGGCCGGCCGGCGGGATCGACCTGGTCGCCCAATCCCACGATGCCGGTGAAGCCGACGCGATGGTCCACGCCGTCCTGCGGCCGGGTGCGGCCGCCGCCCAGGGCCACCACGGCGATGCCGACGGCGCGGGTGTCCACGGCGGTGACGGTGCCCGCCTCCGCCGCATGGATGTCGCGCACCACCGGTGCCGCGGCCAGGTAGGTGTCCGACCGTTCCAGGAAGTCGGCCGGGCCCCCCAGGGCGGTCACCATGCGGCTGAAGCGGTCGGCGGCGCTGCCGTCGGCCAGGGCCCGGTCCACCTTGGCCCGCGCCTCATCCAGATCCGTGGCCAGCTTGCCCAGCAGCACCAGTTCGGCCGTCAGCTCCCGCGTCACATCCCACAGGCGGGCCTCCGGCGCCTCGCCCTTCAGGATGGCCACGCACTCCGCCACCTCCACCGCGTTGCCGGCGGTGGTGCCCAGCACCTCGTTCATGTCGGTCAGCAGCGACACAGTGGGCAGGCCGGCGCCGCGCGCCACGCTGGCGATGCTGCGGGCCAGGGCCTGGGCGTCATCGTACTTGGCCATGAAGGCACCGCTGCCGAACTTCACGTCCATGACCAGGCCGTCCAGCCCCGCGGCCAGCTTCTTGGACAGGATGCTGGCGGTGATGAGGTCGATGCTTTCCACCGTCGCGGTCACGTCGCGGATGGAGTAGAGGCGGCGGTCGGCCGGCGCCAGGTCGGACGTGGCGCCGATGACGGCACAGCCCACCTCGCGCACTACCTGGCGCAGCCTCTCCAGGTCCGGCTGCACGACATAGCCGGGGATGCTTTCCATCTTGTCGAAGGTGCCGCCGGTGTGGCCCAGGCCCCGGCCGGACAGCATGGGCACGAAGCCGCCGCAGGCCGCCACCAGGGGCGCCAGCAGCAGGCTGACCTTGTCGCCGACGCCACCGGTGGAATGCTTGTCTAGGATGGGGCCGGGCAGGTTCTGCGACCGCCATTCCATCACCGTGCCGGACTGGGTCATGGCGCGGGTCAGGGCCACGCGCTCCTCCATCTCCAGCCCCTGGAAATAGACGGCCATGGCGAAGGCGGCGGCCTGGCCCTCGGTGACGCGGCCGTCGGTCAGGCCGCGCACGAAGTCGGTAATGTCCGCGGCGGCCAGGCGGCCGCCATCACGCTTCTGGCGGATGATTTCTTGGGGAAGCATGGAATGGTCCGTTCGCGTATGGGGGCGTCCGCCGGAGGGGCGGCGCGGAAGGTCGATGAAAGGGGGCTCAATACCTGCTGGTAGTCGCCGGCCGGCCGTCGCCCTGGCCCAGGGCTGCCAGCAGGGCATCCAGCAGGCCCGAGGCGCCGAAGCGGAAGGTGGCTGGGCTGACCCAGCCGGGGCCGCAGATCTTGTCGGCCAGCGCCAGATAGTCACGCGCCCCGTCCAGGTCGCGGATGCCGCCGGAGGCCTTGAAGCCCACGGGCCGGCGAGGATTGCCGTCGTCGTCCGGCTTCAGGCTGTCGCGGCAGGCCTCCAGCATGATGCGGGCGGCCCCCAGGGTGGCGCCGATCTGCACCTTGCCGGTGGAGGTCTTCAGGAAATCGGCGCCGTTGCGCACGGCGATCTCCACCGCCCTTTCGATGAAGACGGGCTTGGCCAGGCTGCCGGTTTCCAGGATGACTTTCATGACGGCATCGCCCGCCGCCTCGCGCGTGGCGGCCAGCACCTCATCCGGCTGGGTGCTGTTGGGGTAGTGCATGATGCTGTGATAGGGGATGACCACGTCGATCTCGTCGGCGCCGTCGGCCAGGGCGGCCAGCGTCTGCTCCGCCACCTTTTCCGGTGACAGGCTGCCGCCGGGAAAGTTCACCACCGTGGCGATGCGCACGCCCGTGCCGGCCAGCCGCGCGCGCGCCTGGGGGACGAAGCTGGGCCACAGGCAGACGGCGGCCACGCGGCCCGCCGGGCTGACGGCCCGGGCGCACAGCGCGTCGGTCGTGGCCTCGTCCTCTTCCTCGTTCAGGCTCGTCAGGTCCAGCAGCGGCAGGGCGCGGCGGGCCAGGGCCTTTCCTTCTGGCGACTGGGGATCGGTCATGGCGCTACCAGATTAGAAACTGAGGTTGTCCGGCCCAAAGGAGAAGGGCAGCAGCTGGTCCATGGTGAAGGTGGCGCGCACCCCCTCCGGCCCGGCCACATGGATCAGGGTGTCGGGCGTGGAGAATTCGCGCAGGCGCTGGCGGCAGCCGCCGCAGGGCGTGCACAGGCCCGATGTGTCGGCGGACGGGTCAGCCGGCGCGCCGATGACCACGATCTCGGCGATGCGCTTCTTTCCGCCCGCCACCATGGCGCCGATGGCGCTGGCCTCCGCGCACTGGCCCTGCGGATAGGCCGCGTTTTCCACGTTGCCGCCGGCGAAGACGGCGCCGTCCGGCGTGCGCAGGGCCGCCCCCACCAGGAAACGGGAATAGGGCGCGTGGGCATGGCCGCGCGCGGCCGCCGCGGCGGCGAACAGTTCAGGCACGGCCGCAGTGGGGGCCGCAGTGGGGGCCGCAGTGGGGGCCGGTGTGGGGGCCGGGGCGGGCGGGGTGGCGGTCATGGCCGTCGGCGTCTCCTGATCCGGGGGGTGCGGAAGGCGGGATAGGGCGGTACCAGCAGGTTGGCATGGGGACACCGCCATAACCTGACCAAATGGTCAAGTCGCAGGGTGTGCCCAAGGCGATGGAATCGCAAGGCCCGAAAATGCGAAAGCGGCCTTTGAGGGACCGCTTTCACCACTTTCAGGCGCTGGTGTGCCGCCCTGCGGCGGCCATCTTAATCAAACCCCGTCTTAATCAAACAGGGCGTCGATGTCAGACTGGCTGCTGGGACCGGTGGGCTTGGCCGGCTTGGGCGCCTCGCCACCGGCGGCATTGAACAGGGCGTCGATGTTGTCCTGGCTGACGTCCGTCAGGGACGGGCCATTCAGCAGGTGGGCGTCCGGGCGGGTGTCGCCGGGCTTGGTGGACATCATCGGGTCGCCGTTGCCTTCCACCCCCCAGATGCCGATCATCGCCGCCACGCGATGCTCGATATAGCGCAGCGTGTTCACCACCTTGGTGGTGCGCTGGCCGGTGATGTCCTGGAAGCTGCAGGCCATCAGGATGGACATGACGTGGTTTTCGATATCGGTGGCGATTTCGATCACGTCGATGTGACCGGTGCGGGCCAGACGTTCGGTGGTGGCCTGGATGGCCTCCGCGGCGGACAGGATGTCGCTGGTCGCCCGTTCCGTCGCGGTGACGATGGCGTCCAGTTCCGAGGTGGCGGCCAGGATGCGGCTGTTGGCCGAATCCTTGGGCACCATCTGGGCGATTTCCTGCTTGGTCTGCTCGATATGCGAAGACAGCTGCCGCAGTTCATGCCGCATCATGTGCATGTGCGGGTGCTGGCCGGCGATGGCCATGCTGCCATCGCTCAGCTGATGGCTCATGGACTGCAGCTTACCGACCTCGGTCCGCAGCATGCCCAGCAAATCCCCGCCGGTGGACGCGCCTACGTTCCGCATATGGGCGTCGCGCTTTTCCAGAAAGGCGCGGGTCCGCGGATCGTTCAGCAACTCGGCCTCAATAGCCGTGTAATCGGCGGCCGTGATGGCCGCCGTTTCAACCACACCCGTCTTCTGGCCCATGCGGGTTACTCCAGCGTGCCGAGGACGCTCTCGATCTTCTTTTTCAGCGTTTCGGCGTTGAACGGCTTCACGATGTAGTTGTTGACGCCGGCTTCCTTGGCGGCAACGACGTTCTCGGTCTTCGATTCGGCGGTGACCATGATGAACGGTGTGCTCTTCAGGCGGACGTCCGCGCGCACTTCCTTCAGCAGCTGCAGGCCGGTCATGGGCTCCATGTTCCAGTCGGAAATGACCAGGCCGACGTTGGAGCCGCGCAGCTTGCCCAGGGCCTCCGCGCCATCGGCGGCCTCTTCGATCTGGGTGAAGCCGATCTGGGTCAGCAGGTTGCGCACGATGCGGCGCATGGTGGCGTAGTCGTCAACAACGAGGACGGGGGTGGCAGAGGCCTTGGCCATAGGAACATGTCTCCGGAGGGTACTTGGCGATGCGGTGGGCGGGCCCACCGGGGTGTTTACGAGCGTGATATCCCGCGGGACCCTAGCACGAGTCTGGGTTCTCGCCCATCACCCACCCGTATGGGGAGCGTCGAAAGAAGAAGTGCCGCCATCGGCGGACGTGGGTGAGGCGAGCGGAATGCGGCTTGTTGCACAACGCAATGCACAAATAAAAAACCCTATCCCAAGGGTGCGATGCGGTAAGCAACTGATGATCTCGGAAAGAGGCATATGCAAAAAGGCCTATGACTATGACTGCTCCGGCGTTTTCCTATAATACACTGATTTTGTTGAGTTTTTGCGACGGAACGGTGCCGGACCCGTTCCGTTGGCACGGCGGGTGCTTAATAACCAGACATGAACCAACCGGGGCCGCTCAAGCCGCCCACCCGAACCGATAGGAACCTCATCATGATCCGCATTGCCGCCGCCGCCGCCACTGTCCTGTTTTCTGGGGCCCTGTTCGCCGCCGCCCCCGCCTTCGCCGCCGCCGGCGCCTCGGGCACCATCCAGCTGAACAGCTCCGTCGCCCAGACCTGCACCGTGGCCGTCACCGATGCCGGCGCCACCCTGAACATCCTGTCCGGCTCCAGCAATGTCGCCGTCGGCAGCGTGGTCGAGAACTGCAACGACGGCGCCGGCTACACCATCACCGTCGCCTCCGCCAACAACGGCACCCTGAAGTCCTCCGCCACCGGCGCCCAGGCCGTCAGCTACACCACCACCTACGACGGCACCAACGGTTCGGGCAGCAGCTTTGCCGTCACCCGCTCCGGCGCCCAGTTCAACAAGACCTCGAACGTCTCCGTGACCGTCCCGGCCAACGCCCAGGCCATCGCCGGCAGCTACGCCGACACCCTGACCATCACCATCGCCGGCAAGTAAGCCGCCAGCGACGGCCACCCTCAGGTTCGGGAGAGGGCGCCCCATGCCGGGGCGCCCTTTCGCGTGTCCGCCGTCTGGCGGACTGCAAATCCTAATGCATTGATTCAGCTGAATTCCTAACCTTTCGCATGGTGCGCGACGCAACAGCGCCGCCGGCATGCCTGGGCACGCTGCGCGGCGTTAAATCAGATAAATTAATGATATCAATGTGTTAATGGATTAATGCCGACTTGGTCCCGGTTCTGGCATCGCGATTGCTTTTACATCTCACATCAAAGCAATCGGGCAACAAGCCCAGCCGAACCGATAGGAACCCTTGTCATGATCCGCTTCGCCGCCGCCGCCCTGATCGCCGCCGTCTCCCTGGCCGCCACCCCCGCCTTCGCCGCCACGGCCGCCGCCTCCGGCACCATCCAGCTGAACAGCACCGTCGCCCAGACCTGCACCGTCAGCGTCACCGATGCCGGTGCCCAGCTGAACATCCTGACCGGTTCCAACGCCGTCACCGTCGGCAGCGTCGTCGAGACCTGCAACGACGGCGCCGGCTACCAGATCAGCGTCCAGTCCGCCAACGGCGGCACCCTGAAGTCCAACGCCACCGGCGCCCAGCCCGTCAGCTACACCCCCATCTACGACGGCCAGTCCAGCGGCAGCAGCGTCAACGTCGTCCGCTCTTCCGCCCAGTTCAACAAGACCGCCACCGTCGCCGTCACCGTCCCCGCCAACGCCCAGGCCATCGCCGGCAGCTACACCGACACCCTCACCATCACCATCCAGGGCCGCTGATCCCGCCCCGCAACCGCACCGGTTCGGCTGACATTACGGCCCCGCCTGGACGGCCCCGCCTGGATCACCCGGGCGGGGTCGTCGCCGTTTTGCCGCCTAAATCCTTGATCTTCTAAGCAGGGTGTATTCACGGAAGCCGGTCGGTTAATCTGTGGCTCACGCCGCCGGGGCAGGCGGCATCGACACCGTTGTTATTAGGGGCAAGGGCGTGACTGTGAATGAACGCGGCGCGCGCCCGGTGCGCAATGCGCCGGCCGCCAGGCCCGGGTCCGGCAATCGCGGGCCCGGCAATCGGGGACCCGCCAAGGGGGGCGTCACCTCCCGCTTCATTGGCACGACGCTGGCGGGTGTGCTGGCCACCGTCGCCCTGCTCTGGTTCGTCGTTTCCGCCGGCGGCAACTGGCATTTCTATTACAATCCCGAGGGCCTGCTGATCGTGCTGGGCGGCGTCGTCTGCGTGGCCTTGCTGGCCTTCCGCGGCGATGAGATCCGCGCCGCCCTGGGCGCACTGGTCGGCATTGTGCGCGACCGCGACAGCATCCGCGCCGATGTCGCCGAACTGATGGAGGTTGCCCGCCACCTGCATGAGAAGCGCATCCAGGCGGCCGACGAACGGGCCCAGCGCGTGGCCCACCCCTTCCTGCGGCTGGGCCTGCAGATGGTGGTGGACGCCCAGCCGCTGGAAGACCTGCTGCAGGTCATGAACTGGCGCATCCAGAAGCAGATGGAGCTGGAGGCCGGGCAGTCGCGATTCTTCCGCACCCTCGCCACCTTCTCCCCCGCCTTCGGCCTGCTGGGCACGCTGGCCGGCATGGTCGGCATGCTGAAGCACCTGGGCGAGGGTGACATCGGCCTGATCGGCGGCAGCATGGCGGTGGCCATGCTGGCCACCCTCTACGGCCTGGTGCTGGCCAACCTGGTGTTCAAGCCCATCGCCATCAAGCTGGAACAGCGCACTGGCCGCCGGGTCGCGCTGATGAACGTGCTGCTGGAGGGGGTGGTGCTGACCCATCTCGGCCGTTCCCCCACCATCATTCAGGACAGCCTGGACCATTACCTGCGCGACGCGCGGGAGGAGGATTGGGGTGGCGCCTAGTGACCAGTCCGGCGGCGGGGCCGGCGGCGGCGGCGATCCCCCTCCGCCGCCCAAGCCCCGGCACACCGCCCGGGTCTATGCCTCCGGCGTTCCCGTGCCGCCGCCGGTGATGCCGGGGGCGGCCGCTGTGAAGCCGGGGACCGCGAAACCGGTGGCGGAGACCAAGGCCCCCGGCCGGCCCGACATCCGGGCCCGGGGTGGCCGCGCGGTGCAGAACCGCACCGTCCCCGGCCGCATGCCCGGCGAGCCGGCGGAGGAGTCGGAGGAGTGGGTCATCAGCTACATGGACATGGTCACGCTGCTGATGATCGTGTTCCTGGGGATGGTGGCCATCCTGGGCATCAACGGCCGGCTGAAGCTGAAGTCCGACAACAACCAGCCGGGTGCCGGCCGCGTGGCCGTCTCGGCCAGCCCGGTGGGCGCCCCCGCCCGCGACATGGCGAAGAACCCGACGGCCGCGTCCATGTCCAGCCCCACCTTACCGCCGGTGCCCCCCTATCCGCCGCAGCGCCCGCCCCAGGATGCCCTGCCGGAGGCTGGCCCGGCGGAGGAACCGACGGAGGAGGCCAAGCGCCTGGCCCAGGACCTTGAGGCGCAGGACCTGCCGCCCGACGTGCAGGTCACGCCGCACGGCAAGGGCCTATCCATCGAGATCAAGGACCGGGTGCTGTTCGCCTCCGGCCGCGCCGACCTGGGCGATGAGGGGCAGCAGATCCTGTCGCGCCTGGTGCCGGTGTTGCAGTCGCTGAAGGGCATGGTGACGGTGGAGGGGCACACCGACAGCAACGCCATCAGCACCGCCCGCTTCCCAAGCAACTGGGAACTGTCGGCCGCCCGCGCCGCCGCCGTGGTGCGCATGCTGATCAGCGACGGCGTGCCGGCCAACCGCCTGCGGGCCGTGGGCTATGCCGACACTCGGCCGCATGTGTCGCCCCCGGGCGCCAACACCGACCCAAACGCGCCGGACCATGACCGCGCCGCCGACCGGCGCGTCACCTTGATCGTCGAAACGCCCTAAGGGGCGTTTTGGCAGCGGGCGCTTTAGCCGGTGCGGACCGAGGGGGAAAGGGCACGTCGCGCCACTGCCCGGGCGCCAGGTCGTCCAACGTCCAGTCGCCCACGGCCCAGCGCACCAGGCGCAAGGTGGGGAAGCCCACAGCGGCCGTCATGCGGCGAACCTGGCGGTTGCGCCCCTCCCTCAAGGTCAGCTCGACCCAACTGGTGGGAATGGCGGCGCGGTAGCGGATGGGCGGATCACGGGGCCATAGATTGGGCGGCTCTTCCATCAGCCGGGCGCCCGCCGGCAGGGTGGGGCCGTCCTTCAGCGTGACGCCCCGGCGCAGGGCCGCCAGCGCCGCTTCGTCCGGCACGCCCTCGACCTGCGCCCAATAGGTCTTCGCCAGCTTGTGCTTGGGGTCGGCGATGCGGTGGATGAAGGGGCCGTCGTCGCTCAGGACCAGCAGGCCCTCGCTGTCCCGGTCCAGCCGCCCCGCCGGATAGACATCCGGCACGTCGACATAATCCTTCACCGTGGTCCGGCCGGTTTCGTCGCTGAATTGCGACAGCACGTCATAGGGCTTGTTGAACAGGATCAGCCGGGGCATCTCAGGCCCGCCGGGCCCCAGGGGTCGCCGCCCCAGGGGTCGCCAGGGCGTGCACCAGGATGGCGGCGGTGGCGGAGACGTTCAGCGACTGCACCTGACCGCTGCCGCGCAGGGTGACCAGCTGGTTGCAGGCCTGCAGCGTGGTGGCGGGCAGGCCCACCTCCTCATTGCCCAGGATCAGGGCGGCGGGCTTGGCGCCGGCATTGCCGCCGGCGGCGGTCGACAGCACGGTGGCCGGGTCGGGATGATCTCCCAGGGCGGTGCCGACGATGCGGTAATGGGCGCGCAGGTGGCGCAGGCTTTGGGCGAAGCGCGGCAGCTGGTAGAGCGTCACATACTCGAACCCGCCCTCGGCCACGCGGTAGGCGGCCTCGGATGGCAGGGCCTGTTCGGCATGGTCGGAGAGCACCAGGCGGTTGATGCCGAAGAAGGCGCAGGTGCGGACGATGGCGCCCAGGTTGTGGGGGTTGCCCACGCCGTCCAGGATCATCAGCGGCTCGCCCGCCGCCGCCCATCGCGCCGCCTCGTCCATGTCCAGGGGCAGGACGGGGCGGGGGGCGGCCACGGCCACCACGCCGCCATGCAGGGGCGTGCCTGCCACCTTCTCCATCTCCTCCGCCGGCAGCAGGCGGTAGACCTTGCGCGCCTGCGCCAGGCCGGCGCAGTAGGCGCCAACCTTTTCCTTCATGCGATCGTCGAAGAACAGCCGCTCCACCCGGTCGGGGTCGCGCGCGAACAGGGCGGCCACGGCCGGCAGGCCCAGGATGCGGAAGGCCTTGCGCCGGATACTCTCGCCCACCGCGCCTTCGGTGGCGGCGGGCTTGCTGGGGGCGGCCTTGGACGGCCCTTTGGCGCTGCGGGGGTCCGGCATCCCTGGTCCTCGATCGCGAATGGCTGTGATGGGGCCGCATGAAGCGCGTGGGGCCTTACGGGGTCAACCCGTTTTGTCTCAACCCTGCAAGCGCCCCAGTCTTACTCCCATTTCCTCCAGCAAGTGGGCGAAGGCGTCGCCCGACAGATAGGCCTGTTCTACCTGGCGGCTGGCCACCACCGGGTCCAGCCCGGCCAGCACCTCATCCGGCAGGGCCGGGTGCACCATGATCAACGCGCGGTCGCGCGCGGGCGCCAGGAACCTCGCCATCAGCGCCGGGAAGTCGCGGTCGGGGCCGAAGTCATAGACGCCGCGGAAGCCCCGGTTGGTGGGGATGCCGCGCCGGGCGGCGGCGGCGGCCAGGCCCCGCGCCAGGCTGGCGATGATCAGGGCCTTCACGCTGTCCACCCCGCGCGCCAGCACGGCGGCCATGGGCTCGGCGCAGTCGCGGACATAGACGCTGCCCCGGGGGTAGCGGCGGGCCACGGCGTCCAGCACCAAGCCGCGCACGCCGGGCAGCAGGTGGACATGCTGGTGCCCGTCGACGTGGGAGGGCGGCCGGCCGGCATGGGCCTCGAACAGGTCCAGTTGGCGCCCGATCTCCGCCTTCAGGTCGGCTTGGGATGCGGTGTCCATCAGCCGGCCGGTCAGGGACCGGATCATCAGGTCGCCTACGCTGCCGAAGCGGCCGGTGGGTGCCAGGGCCGGGCAGGGGCCCGCCGGTTCCTGGTCCGTCAGGGTCAGGTGCAGGCCGATGTCGGCCCGGTCCGCCACCTCCGCCAGCCAGGGCGCGTGCTGCGGCCAAAAGGGGGTGGCGGTCATGCAGCTGGTGCCCGACAGGCGCCCCTGGCGGATCAGGGCCAGGATGCCTTGGGAGACCCCCGGGGACAAACCGTAGTCGTCGGCGTTCAGGACAATGGTTGCGGTCATGGCGTGCGCCCCTCGGCCAGCAGCGTGGGGATTTCCGGGTTGGTGTCCATGCCGCTGGGCAGGGGGGCGGCCGGGTCTGTGATCCAGGCCAGGATGTCCTGCCAGACGATCTGGGCGTGCAGGTCGCGCAGCATCATGTGCCAGGCCGTGGGATAGAAGGCAATGCGCGGACCGCCCTGGCTGGCGTCCGGCAGGTGGGCCAGGGCCTTGCACATGGGCTCGCGCGGGATCAACTCCTCATGCTGGCCGTACATCACCAGGGACGTCACCTTGAAGCGGGGGGCGGCATCCATGGCGGCATCCATCAGGTCGGTCAGGCCCTCCAGCGCGTCCACGCGGGTGGCCTTCACCACCAGGGGGTCGCGGCCCAGGGCGATCAGCATCGGGATGTTGTCCGACGCCTGCACATGGATCAAGCCGCGCGGCGGCGTCAGGCTCAGCCAGGGGACGGTCCAGTTGGCGATGGCCAGGGCCCAGCGCTGGTAAAAGGGCATGGTGCCGCGCGACCATACGGCCGGCGCGGTCAGGATGACGCCTTTGAAGCCTGCCGGCAGGGCATGCCCCGCCAGAGCCGTCATCAGCACGGCGGCGCCCATGCTCTCCCCCGTCAGGAACAGCGGCGTGTCGGGGTAGCGGTCGTGCAGGGCGGCGGCGGCGTCCCACATGTCGCGCACCATGACGTCGCCGCCGGCCCAGACGCCGGGGTGCGGATTACGGCCGAAGCCCCGCTGGTCATAGGCATAGGTCGCCACGCCGTGTTGCGCCCACCAGCGGCCGGGGGCGTCATAGGAATTGGCATAGTCGTTGAAGCCGTGCAGCGCCAGGATGACGGCGTGCGGCGGCCCCTCCGCGGGCAGCCAGGACTGCGTGGGCAGGATGGCGCCGTCGCGGGCGGTGATGCCCGCCGTCGTCAGCTGAGGGGTGACGACCACCGGGGGCCCGGCCACCCGGGCGGTGGGGGCGCAGGCCGTGACAGACAGGCCAAGTGCTACCGCCGCCAGCCAGCGGGGGCGCCAGCGCGGTGCGGTGGGGGAAAGGGCGTTGTCCTCAGCCCGCGCCATTGCCGGCGGGCGCGCGGGTCAGCTGCAGGAAGATGTCCTCCAGGTCCGACTCCTTGGTGCTGAGGTCCACGATGGTCAGGCCGGCAGCGGCGATGGCGTTCAGCACCTCCCCCACCTTCACGCGGCTGGGCGGGTATTGCACCGTCAACTGGCGGCCCTTCAGCGTCACTTCGAAACCCGCCAGAGTGGCGGGCACCTCGGTCAGATCCTGGTCCACCACCGCCACCAGGTCTTTGCGGTCCAGGGTGCGCAGCAGGCGGTCGGTGCTGTCGCACGCCACCACCTGGCCGTGGTTGATGATGGCGATGCTGTCGCACAGCTCCTGCGCTTCTTCCAGGTAGTGGGTGGTCAGCACCACGGTGGTGCCGGCGCGGTTCAGTTCGCGCACATGGGCCCACAGCGACTGGCGCAGTTCCACGTCCACGCCGGCCGTGGGTTCGTCCAGCACCAGCACCGGCGGGGTATGCACCATGGCCTTGGCCACCATCAGGCGGCGGCGCATGCCGCCCGACAGGGTGCGGGCATAGGCGTTGGCCTTGTCCTTCAGGCCCACCGCCTCCAGCAGGCGGTCGGTCTGCCGCTCGCGCTTGGGCACGCCGTACAGGCCGGCCTGCAGGTCCAGCAGCTCACGCGGGGTGAAGAACGGATCCATGTTCAGTTCCTGGGGCACCACGCCGATGGCGGCGCGGGCAGCCCGCGGGTCCTGGTCGATGTCGATGCCCCAGATCTTGGCGGTGCCGCCGCTCTTGGTGACTAGGCCCGCCAGGATGTTGATCATGGTGGACTTGCCGGCGCCGTTGGGACCCAGCAGGCCATAGACCGAGCCGCGGGGAATCGCCAGATCGATGCCTTTCAGCGCCAGCTTGGCCGGCGCCTTGCCGGAGGCCTTGTAGGTCTTGGTGAGCCCACGCAGCTCGATCGCCAGCTCGGGCGGGCTGCCGGTGGGGGCGGACGGGGCGGGTTGGGTGTCGGGCGCGCGCGTGTCGGGCATGGGGTCGGGACGGTCCATGATGACGGGGCCGGGAAACATGCGGGCCCGAAAAAGGGGAAAACCCAGGAAAGCCGGGGCCGAAAAGGCGTACACCCCCGCCTTGACCACGGTCAACCACGGCCATCACACCCCACGGCAATCGCTTGAAGCGGGTCTTGACAAGACGGGGCTTTCGGAGCGGTGGCGATCTGTGATTCGTAGGAGGCTCCATTGATCTGGAGTTCTCGATGGCCGGTTCGCTTCTCGACCATTTTGCGGCGCTCAGCGATCCGCGGCAATCCTGGAAGGTCATTTATCCACTGCCGGAGATTCTGCTTGTGGTGCTCTGCGCAACGATCGCGGGGGCTGAGGATTTCGTCGAGATTCGGCGCTGGGGCACGATGAACCGGGATTTCCTGCGGCGGTTTTTGCCCTATGCGGGCGGGATTCCGAGCCACGATACGCTGAACGACATCCTCAACGCGCTCGACGGCGATCTTTTTGCGCGATGCTTCGGCGACTGGGTCGAGGGGCTGCGCGAGGCCGAGCCCGACATCGTCGCGATCGACGGTAAGACCTCGCGGCGGACGCATGACCGGGCGAAGGATCGCAATCCGCTGCATCTCGTTTCAGCCTGGGCCAGCCGGCAGCGCTTGGTGCTGGGCCAGCAAGCTTGCGAGGCCAAGTCGAATGAGATTACGGCCATTCCGTTGCTGCTCGACCGCTTGGCGTTGACCGGGGCGCTCGTCACCATCGATGCGATGGGCTGCCAGACCAAGATCGCCCAGAAGATTCTCGATAAAGGCGCCGATTACCTGCTGGCCATCAAAGAGAACTGGCCCAACCTGCACAGCGAGGTCATCCGCCACTTCGACGATCTGCCTGCCGCCGACACGTTCGACACGACCGATGGCGAGCACGGCCGCATCGAGGTGCGCCGCCATGTCGTCAGCCACGAAGTTGACTGGCTTACCACAGACCGCCGCTTCCCCGGCGAGCCCCGCTTCCCCGGCCTCAAGGCCATCGCCATGGTCGAAGCCGAGATCGAGCGTGACGGCAAAACCAGCCGGGAACGCCGATACTACCTGTCATCTCAAAAACTCGACACGCGCCTCTTCGCTCATGCCGTCCGAGCCCACTGGCATATCGAAAACCGGCTCCACTGGGTCCTCGATGTCGTCTTCCATGAAGACTTGAGCCGTCTCAGATCCGGCAACGGCCCCCACAACATGGCAACCATCCGACACATGGCCTTGAACCTCCTGCGCGGCGCAAAGGATAAGCACAGCCTCAAAGTCCGAAGAAAATCCGCCGCATGGGATACCCAATACCTTCACGCCGTCATCACACAGTCCGCATAACCCCCTTCAAGCGATTCCCCTGCATCACACCCCCCACCAAGGAGGTCCGCCCGAGGCGGAACCGGGCGGGGCGCCTCACGCTTGATCCGGCGGCGCGCTTGGCTATGATCCGGGCGTCGGCGGGACAGTCGTCCCGCCCTGGACCTTTATTATGGAGCGCCCGAGGCCATGCAGCCGATTGAGACGATCTATGTCGACACCCCGTCCGTCGGGTGCGATGGCGGGGGCGGCGCCCTGGGCCATCCGCTGGTCTATCTGACCATGGAAAAGGAAGGCAAGATCGACTGCCCCTATTGCGGCCGCCATTTCGTTCTGTCCGAGGCCGGCAAGGCCCATGCCGGTCACGGCCACTAAAGCAGCGGCCACGGCCGTCAAGCCGCCCCGAACGGGGGAGGGCGAAGTCCGAGGCTGTGGCGGCATGGGCTGTCGACGTCCTGCCGCTGGTTTACGCCGGGCCCAATGGGCCTGACATCACGCGCCAGGGGCGTCCGGCCTGTCCGGCGCCCCGGCGCGGGGACCTATTCTTCCGCATCGATAGCGGGCCGCGACTCGCCGGGTTATACCAGGGCCAGTAGGTTCGCCGGCTCCGCACCTCAATGTTTGGGGCCTGAACCATTTCTTGTCATGGCAAGCGATGGCCTCCGTCCCACCCCCGTCCAAAGCCGCACCCCCTTCCGGCACCCCGGCCCGGTTGCCACTGGCCAAGCTGCCCTTCGTCGGGCTGCGCCGCGACGGCGCCCTGGGCTATTGGGTCATGCCGACGGACAGTGACGTTGCTATCGGCCCCGCCGCCGTGGGCCTGGGCCGCACCTACGCCGCCTGGTTCCTGCTGTATGCCGAGATCAACGGCCGCGACGCGGCGCGCACGCTGCTTAATACGATCGAGCGCGAAATGCCCTCGCGCTATCCCGCCGTCGACCGTGCTTTCCTGAGGGAAATCGCGGGGCGGGGATTCTCACAAAGCGCTGCGTGAGGTAGTACTATAATCTCTCGCTCAGGTTGCTTTTGGCTTAGTCGACCGGTATCGTTACCCATGATAACCATTTATGAACGGCCGGCCTGACATGCTCGGCGGATTGGCTTGGCGGCGCCATCAGCAATTTGTGGAAAATTGTTGGCAATGCTAGGCTCTGTGGGAACGCCGAAAGGATCGCCGCGGTCGTGCTTGAGGAATTCAGCATCAGCCTGTTCGTGATCGCGCTGCTGGGCGCGGTCGGCATGGTGGCCATGGTGCTGTTCCGCCAGACCCTGCTCTACGCCACCCGCAACGCGGTGGCGGAACTGGAGAGCAAGGTGGCCAGGACCCGCACCGCCCTGGATGAGGCGGTGAAGGCGCATGACCAGAACCTGGCTCGTGGCCGCGACCTGGCGGAGGAGCGGCGCATGATCCAGAACCAGCTGGCGGAGGCGCAGCGCCGGCTGATCGCCGCCCAAGCCGATAATTTCGAATTGATCCATGCTGTGGGGGAGCCGGGTACCGGCCGCCGCCTGTACACCGGCAGCCTGGCCCTGGGCCCGACGTTGACCATCAACCAGACGGCCACCACCCACAGCCATCTGCGCGGGTGTCCCCACGTGGTGGAGGTATGGGCCGAGAACCAGGCGGAGGCCATGCGCCTGGCCCGCCAGGCCTTCCCCGAGTTGGCGGGCTTTATCCTGTCCAGCATGCTGCCGGTGCCGGATGGTGCTGCCCAGCAGGCGGTGGCCTCCTGATGTCGGCGGCTCTTCTCGCCAATATCGGTCTCATCATCCTGCTGCTCTATTCGCTGATCCAGTTCGCGCTGACGGCGCACACCATCGAGGATGATCGCCGCGTGCGGGAACGCCGCCTGGGCCGGCTGGAGGAGGAACTGGGGCACGCCACCGCCGCCGCCAACGACGCCAAGGCCACGGCCGAGGGCAGCGCCCGCGAGGTCGCCGGCTTGGAGGAGGCGGTCGCCACCCTGCGCGCCACCCGGGCCGAAGCGGATGCCAAGCTGCGGGAACTGCAGTCCGCCCCCCGCCGCCGCTTGATCGTGCCGGACAAGACGGTGCTGGTGCACGGCCGGCTGTGGGAGGTGACGGTGGTCCCGGCCGCGAACAGCGTCGCGGCCAACACCGACGGCGCGGATGCCGCCAGCGTGATCGAGGGGGCCCAGGTCTACCTGTTCGGCGCCACCACCGATCGTGACGCCCGCTTCCGCGCCGAGCAGCGCTTTCCCACCAGCCTGGGCTATCGTGTCCAGAAGGTGGAGCGTTTCAAGCGGGGTTGAATCCCATGTCCGTGCCGTCCGACCCATCGTCGCCCGGCGATGAAGGCGACTTCGTCATTCCCGCCACCGTGCCGCCCTTCTTCGGCCGGCCGGGCATGGAACGCGCCCTGCTGCTGGCGCGGGGCGTGCGCCGCATGCTGGTCCACCACGGCATGCGCTCGATGCTGGAGGTGCCGCTGGCCAACAACCGCCGCGCCGACATCCTGGCCTTGGCCGGTGACGGTACCGTCACCATCATCGAGATCAAAAGCTCCGTCGCCGATTTCCGCGCCGACCACAAATGGGGCGACTATCTGGAGTTCTGCGACCGGTTCTACTTCGCCGTGGGTGAGGACTTCCCCCAGGAGCTGATCCCTGAGGAATGCGGGCTGATCGTGGCCGATGGCTACGGTGCCGAAATCCTGCGCCAGGGGCCCGAGGTCAAGCTGAACGCTGCCCGGCGCAAGACCCTGCTGCTGCGCGTCGCCATGCAGGCCTTCCAACGCCTGCACCAGGTGGAAGACCCAAGGCCGACGGCGTTTTGATGCCGTCCCTCAGACGCCGGGCGCCCGCATCCGCGGGCTGGGCTTGTCCTCGAATTTCAGTCCGCTGACGCTCCCTGAAATTCTCTGGCGGCCGCAGTCGCGGCCTACAGCGGCATGATGCAAGACCTCACGCCGCTGCAAGGGGTGGCTTTCCAGAGCGTAAAAAAGGCCGGCCAGGTCGCCCCGGCCGGCCTTTCCTCATTAATGATTCTGCGCCTCAGCCCCGGTTCATGCGGCTATCCACCAGGTCGGTGACCACGGTGGGATCGGCCAGGGTGGAGGTGTCGCCCAGCGCCTCATGCTCGTTGGCGGCGATCTTGCGCAGGATGCGGCGCATGATCTTGCCGGAGCGGGTCTTGGGCAGGCCCGGCGCCCATTGGATCAGGTCGGGCGTGGCGATGGGCCCGATCTCCTTGCGCACCCAGGCCACCAGCTCCTTGCGCAACTCCTCCGACGGGTTCTCCCCGGCGTTCAGGGTGACGTAGGCGTAGATGCCCTGGCCCTTGATGTCGTGCGGGTAACCCACCACGGCGGCCTCGGCCACCTTGGGATGGGCGACCAGGGCGCTTTCCACCTCGGCCGTGCCCAGGCGGTGGCCGGAGACGTTGATGACGTCGTCCACGCGGCCGGTGATCCAGTAATAACCGTCCTCGTCCCGGCGGCAGCCGTCGCCGGTGAAGTACTTGCCGGCGAAGGTGGAGAAATAGGTCTGCTTGAAGCGCTCGTGGTCGCCGAACACGGTGCGCATCTGGCCCGGCCAGCTGTCGGCGATGCAGAGGTTGCCCTCGGTCGCCCCTTCCAGCACGTGGCCCTCGTTGTCGACGATGACCGGCTTCACCCCGAAGAAGGGCAGGGTGGCGGAGCCCGGCTTCGTGGCGGTGGCGCCGGGCAGCGGGGTGATCAGGATGCCGCCGGTTTCCGTCTGCCACCAGGTGTCGACGATGGGGCAGCGCTCATCACCCACCACGGAGTGGTACCACAGCCAGGCCTCGGGGTTGATGGGTTCACCCACCGAGCCCAGCAGGCGCAGGCTCTTGCGGCTGTGGCGCTTCACCGGCCCTTCGCCCTCGCGCATCAGGGCGCGGATGGCGGTGGGGGCGGTGTAGAAGATGTTGACCTTGTGCTTGTCGATGACCTGCCAGAACCGGCCGCTATCCGGGTAATTGGGCACGCCCTCGAACATCAGGGTGACGGCGCCGTTGGCCAGGGGCCCGTACAGGATGTAGCTGTGGCCCGTGACCCAGCCCACGTCCGCCGTGCACCAGTAGACGTCGCCCTCGTGGTAATCGAAGACGTACTGGTGCGTCATGCTGGCGTAGACGAGGTAGCCGCCGGTGGTGTGCAGAACACCCTTGGGCTTGCCGGTGGAACCGGAGGTGTAGAGGATGAACAGCGGGTCTTCCGCGCTCATCGGCTCCGGCGGGCAGTCGGGGGAGGCGGCGGCGACGGCCTCGTGGTACCAGATGTCCCGGCCCTCGACCCAGTTCACGGCGCCGCCGGTACGGCGCACGACGATGACGGTGTCCACGCCGGGGCAGGCCTTCAGCGCCTGGTCGGCGTTGACCTTCAGGCCCACCTTGCGGCCACCGCGCAGGCCCTCGTCCGCGGTGATGACCACGGTGCTGCCGCAGTCCTGCACCCGGTCCTTCAGGCTGTCGGGGGAGAAGCCGCCGAACACCACGGAATGGACGGCGCCGATGCGGGCGCAGGCCAGCATGGCATAGGCCGCCTCCGGGATCATGGGCAGGTAGATGGTGACCCGGTCACCCTTCTTCACGCCGCGCGCCTTCAGCACGTTGGCCAGACGGGTGACGTTGTCGTACAGCTCGGAATAGGTGATGTGCTTGTGCTCGGACGGGCTGTCGCCCTCCCACAGGATGGCGGTCTGGTCGGCGCGCGCGGGCAGGTGGCGATCCACGCAGTTGGCGCAGGCGTTCAGCACGCCGTCCTCGTACCAGCGGATGGAGACGTCGCCGGTGAAGCTGGTGTTCTTCACCTTGGTGTAGGGCTGGATCCAGTCCAGCCGGCGGCCATGCTCGCCCCAGAACCCGTCCGGATCGCTGATCGAACGGTCGTACATCTGCTGGTATTTCGTCGCGTCGACCCAGGCGTCTGCCGCCACCGCGTCGGGAACGGGGAACAGGGTGTTGTTGCTCATGGGACCTTGGTTTCCTTCCCTGATGTGTTGTCGCCGGCCGGGGCCTGCTGAGGCCGCCACCCGTGTCCGGCCTGGCCCCTCCGCACCGGGGGGCTCTGGCCGGCCCTGTCTCTCGGGCCTGGCACGGCGATCGCCATCGCTTGCCGGGCCGAGTATCCCTCTTGCCCCCGCATTCCACAAGCACGGGGCCGCTGCGGCCACCGGTAAATTCACGGCAACTCACGGGTTTGCCGACTTTTCCGGGGCTGTGAATCATGAAAAACCAGGGCGGGGCGGCGGGTCCATGACATGGATCACCCCGCCAACCATTCAGGGTGACGCGAAAGGGTGGTTTTCCCGACGTGCTTTCCCCTTCGGCGCCGCTCCCGCCCGTGTTCATCTTGTGTTATTCATAATGGCGCTATTGTCATTCGGGGCGGGCCACCTTCCGGCCCGGACTTTGCGCGGATAGGAATGCCCATGACCACGGGTGTTGGGGACAACGGTACGGGACATGACACGACGGACCTGATCGGCCGCCTAAGCCAGATCAGCAGCCGCACCAGCCTCATGGCCATCGACAGCGTGCTGCGCGCGCTGTCCCATCCGGCCGTGACCCGTACCACCTCGGGCCTGGCCACGGCGGAGGGGGCCTCGTCCTCGGCGGCCGTTGCCAATGACGCCGCAGATGCCCTGTCCGCCCCCACCGTCGCCGACGTGGCGCGCGAGGTGGGCGTGATCGCCCGCCGCATGGTCACCACGACCGAGGACTTCGCCGCCACCATGAAGACCCGCTCGGCTTAACCACGCCGGCGCGCTGTCACCAGGTGATCAGCGGGGCGCGGCCCAGCCAGGTATCGTCGCGCACCTGCTCCAGGACGAAGCCCGCGACATCCGCCCGCGATATGGTTCCACCGTGGACATCGGAAAGATCCGTCAGCGCGCGGACGCCGCCGTGACCGGGCTTGTTGTTCAGGATGGTCGGGCGGACGAGAACCCAGTCCAGCCCGCTCTCCCTGACGATGGCCTCCTGCCGGTTCTTGTCGGCGTAGACCTTGCGCAGCAGCAGCGGGAAAATCAGGTGGTCGAACAGGAAGCCGCCGTGCCCGGCGCTGTCGCCGGCGCCCATCCCGGTGATGCAGACCAGGCGCCGTACCCCTTCGGCCTTCATCGCATCCACCAGGGCGTGCGTCGCGGTCGAAAGGGATGTCACCTCACGGAAGGGGCTGGCCGGCGTGCCCAGGGCGCTGATGACGGCGCCCCGTCCCTTGAGGGCCTGCCGCAGGACAGTCTCATCGCGGGCATCCCCGAGGGTGAGCGTCGCCCCCTCAAGCCCCCGTGCCTTTTCGGCGGAGCGCGCCAGCACGGTGACGTCATACCCCTGCGCGACCGCCTGGCGGACGATCAGGCGGCCGGTGGGGCCGGTGGCACCCAGGACCAGGATCTTGGTTTGGGTGCTGTCCATTACGGAATTTTGCATGATGGCCGCCTCGGAAAAAGGGAGCGCCGGCTGGGCGGCGCCCCATCATGGATGGTGGGGGTGTCGATCAAAGCCGGCCTTCCGCCAGCAGCTCGCGGGTTCGCTTCAGCGTCGACAGCAGGGCGGCCTTGTAGCCCCGGTCGCTGTCGAACTGCGCCTGCTCGGCCTGTTCCTCGGCCCCGTTCGGTTCCTTGCCGCGCAGGCCGAGATAGCAATAGAAGCGGAGCTGAAGCGCGCCGTCGGCATCCTCGAACAGCTCGTTGACGATGGCGCCCTCGCGCGGGCCGGTGGCCTGGAAGAAGGTGACCTTGGCCTCGGGCTCGAAGGTGATGATCTCGCGCAGGTCGGCCCCGCCGATCGTGGCCTCCCGCACGATGTGCGTGGCGCTTTCCTCCACCACGTCGCAGCGGGTGCAGAGGTTGGGCGGCAGGAACAGGCGGGCGTCACGGGCCTTCAGCACCAGGCCCTTCCAGACCTGGGCGCGGGTCAGCGGGGCCTCGCCCTGGGGGTTCACGGGATCGGTGGCGCTCGAATAGATCATGATGGCGCTCCTCGCTCGGGATGGATTTACCAGGGCGTCCGGCTGGGCCGTGCCTGGTGTCCGGAGACACCCCAAAATTTAATGATCCATGTTCGGGCCGATAGACTGTAGATTTGGACATGTCGTCTCCGTGGTGGAACAGATGGACCTGCTCGCCCTCGCCGATTTCAATCTTGTCGCCCGCCATGGCGGGTTCGGGCGGGCCGCCCGCGCCTCGGGCCGGCCCAAGGCGACCCTGTCCCGCCGGGTGGCCGAGCTGGAGGCGGCCCTCGACCTGCGCCTGTTCGAGCGGGGGGGCCGGGTGCTGAAGCTCACCGAGGAAGGGCGGGCCCTGTTTCAGCGGACGGGCGCGCTGCTGACCGAACTGGATGAGACGGCGGCGGCGATCGCCTCGGGCGGGGACCGGCCGCGGGGGCGGCTGCGGATCAGCGCGCCCCTGCTGTTCTCGCAGACCGCCATGGGCAGGATCGCCGCCGGCTTCGCGCTGAGATACCCGGACGTCCGGCTGGAGGTCACGACGGAGGACCGGCCTGTCGACATGGTGGAGGAAGGCTACGACCTGGTGATCCGGGTGAATCCCGATCCGGACGAAAGCCTGGTCGGGCGCAGCTTCCTGCGCGACCGACTGGTCGTCGTCGCCAGTCCCCATCTCGACCGGCCGGCGGACGACCACGCGGTCCCGGCCGTGGTCCGGGGCCCCGCGAGCGGGGGCGGGACCTGGGATGTCGTGGGGCCGGCGGGACGGGCGCGCCTCGCGGTGGACCCGGTGCTGCGCCTGTCGTCGCTGGTCATGGTCCGCGACGCCGTCCGGGCGGGCGTCGGCGCCGCGCGCCTGCCCATTTCCCTGGTGAGCCACGACTTGGCCGCCGGCACGCTGGTGCATTGGGGGGATGTGGAGGGGCCGGAGATCGCCCTGTGGGCGCTCTATCCCTCGCGGCGGCTGCTCAGCGCCCGCGTCTCCGCCTTCCTGGATTACTTGAAGGAGGCTTTCCCCTCGGGTGCGCCGGAGGAACTCGCGGCCTATATCGGGGGCGCCTGATCAGCCGTCCAGATGGACGGCGCCGTCCTCGACGTGCACGCGCACCGGCGTCAGGCTGCGGCCGGCGCAGGGGCCGTGGATGCACAGGCCGTCCTCCACCCGGAACAGGGCGCCGTGGGTGGCGCACTGCAGGTGGCGGCCGTCGGCGCTCATGAACTGGTCGGGCGTCCAGTCCAGGGTGGTGCCGACATGGGGACAACGGTTGTGATAGGCGAAGGCCCGATCATCCCGCCGCGCCACCAGGATTTCCTCGCGCGCACTGCCGCTGCCCCAAGTGATCCCTTTCGCCTGGCCATCGGCGATATCGGCCAGGCGGCACAGGGGAGAGGGGGCCAGAGGGGTGGCCGCCTCAGGCATCGACGCCCATGCGTTGGCAGGCGCCCTTCCACTCCGCATCCGTGATGGGGCAGACGGACAGGCGCGACTGGCGCACCAGCGCCATGCTGGACAGCTCGGGGTCGGCCTTGATGTCCTTCAGCGTCAGGGGCGTCTTCACCTGCATCACCGGCTTCAGATCCACCATGACGAAGCGGCCGCTTTCATCCGACGGGTCGGGGTAGGCCTCGCGCACCACCTCGGCGATGCCCACGATCTCCAACCCCTCGTTGGAGTGATAGAAGAAGGCACGGTCGCCCACCTTCATGGCCTTCAGGTTGTTGGCGGCCTGGTAATTGCGCACGCCGTCCCAATGGGTGCGGCCGTCCGCCACGAACTTGTCCCACGCATACTTGAAGGGTTCCGACTTCACCAGCCAGTAGGGCATGTTTGGTTCCTTGTTGCCTCAAGCGCCGGGCGCGGCCATCCGGCCGCTTGGCTTATCCTCGATTTCCAGTCCGCCTCCGGCTCCCCAGAAATCTCCGGCGGCCCTCCTTTATGTAAACAGGGGGGCGCAGCCTAGGGAAAAACTGGGACGGCGGTGGCGGTGCTGCCGATCAGGCCTTCGGATAAACGACGCGGAAGGGCTGGATCGTTACGGATTCGAAAAGGCCGGCCTGGGCATAAGGATCGGCGGCGGCGAAGGCCTGGGCGGCGGCTTCGTCGGGGAAATCCACGACCAACAGGCTGCCCACGGGGCTCTTGCCCTCGGCGTCCAGCAGGGGGCCGGCCACGACGATATGGGCCACCTGGGTGTCCAGGTACTCCAGGTGCTTCGGGCGGGTGGCCAGGCGCAGGTCCAGGTTGCCGGGCTTGTCGGTGCAGGTGATGGCGAAGTGCATGGGAACGGCTCTCCGATAAGGGCTTATGCGCCCTCAGTTTTGAGGGGGCGGGACAACAGGGACTGGATGGTGGCGTTGACGTCGGCGCCATGGTTCAGGATAGCGTCCACCGCCTGGCAGATGGGCATGTCCACGCTCCGGAGGGCCGCGAGGCGCACCACGGCTTCCGCCGTGTAGACGCCCTCCGCCACCGAATTGCGGCCGGCCAGGATGGTGGCCAGGGGCTGGCCCTGGCCCAGGGCATGGCCCAGCGACATGTTGCGCGACTGCAGGCTGCCGCAGGTCAGCGTCAGGTCGCCCAGGCCCGACAGGCCCATGAAGGTTTCCGGCCTGGCGCCCAGCGACTGGCCCAGGCGGGCGATCTCCGCCAGTCCGCGGGTGATCAGGGCCGCGCGGGCGTTGTCGCCCAGGGCGCGGCCGGCGACGATGCCACAGGCGATGGCCAGCACGTTCTTCACCGCCCCGCCGATCTCCGCCCCCACCAGGTCGTCGCTGGCATAAGGGCGGAACGTCAGGCTGCCCAGGGCCTGGGCCAGGCCCTGGCTCAGGGTCGCGTCACGGCAGGCGAGGGTCACGGCGGTGGGCAGGCCCCGCGCCACCTCGGCGGCGAAGGTGGGGCCGGACAGCACGGCCAGCGGCGTGTCGGGCAACTCGCCGGCCGTCACCTCGGTCATCAGGCTGCCGGTGGCGATCTCGATGCCCTTGGCGCACAGCACCACCGGCGTGCCCGTGGCCAGCAGGGGCTTCAGCTTGGCCGTCGTGGTGCGGATGTGCTGCGCCGGCGTCACCAGCAGCACGGCATCGGCCCGCACGGCCTCCGCCAGGTCGCCGGTGGCGCGGATGGCGGGGTCCAACGCCACGCCGGCCAGGAAGGGGGTGTTCTCGTGGCCGCCATTGACGGCGGCCACCACCTCGGGCTCGCGCGCCCACAGCACCACGTCACGCCCGGCCCGGCGGGCGGCCATGGCCAGCGCCGTGCCCCAGGCGCCCGCCCCGATGACACCGATCCGCTGCATTTCATCCCCTCCGGACGCTATAAGCGATTGCTGGCCTTGGCTTACCCCGGATGGACCGGCTTCCGCAATGGGCCGGTGGCGGCGGTGCCGAGGCGATGATACCGTGGCGCCCAGCCGACCGGGCGGTGAACCGGCGGACGAAACAGGGACATGGCTTCTGAATAAGGGGATGCCGAAATGGCTGTTGGTACGATGACGACGGCGGGCCGCGCCCGTCGCGCCGCCTATTCCTTTGCCCTGCTGGCCGGTTGCGCACTGGCGCCGTTAGGTGCTCAGGCGCAGGACGCGGCCCCGGCTGCCAAGCCGGTGGTGCTGCATTGCCCAGCGTTGCTTGATTCGGTGGCCGGCAAGATGCTGGGCCAGAGCAGCGTGGTTATCCAGGGCGACCGCGTCACCGAGGTGGTCTCCGGCTATGTCACCCGGCCGGAGGCCGAGGTGGTTGAGCTGGCGGGGGAGACTTGCCTGCCCGGCCTGATCGACGCCCATGTCCATCTCAGCAACGAATTCACCCCCACCGTCTACAGCGACATGCTGCACTTCAACCTGGCCGACTGGGTGGTGCGCAGCACGGTGTGGGCCAAGCGCACCCTGCTGGGCGGCTTCACCACCGTGCGCAACCTGGGCGACAGCCATTATGAGACGGTGGCCCTGCGCGATCAGATCAACAAGGGCTGGGTGGCCGGCCCGCGCATCCTGACCGCCGGCCCCGCCATCGGCTCCACCGGCGGTCATGCCGACGACGGCGATGGCCTGCGCATGGACCTGCAGCCCGACGTGGGCGCGCACGACAGCATCATCAACGGCACGGCCGACGCCTGGAAGGCGGTGCGCGAGCATTACAAGCAGAACGTCGACACCATCAAGATCATGACCACCGGCGGCGTGCTGGACCTGTCGGGCAGCGTGGACAACAGCCAGCTGACGGAGGAGGAGACCAAGGCCCTGGTCGCCGCGGCGCATGAGTACGGCTACATCGTCGGCGTCCACGCCCACGGGGCGGAGGGCATCCGCCGCGCCGTCGTCGCCGGCGCCGACAGCATCGAGCACGGCACCTTCATGGACGCCCAGGACATGAAGCTGATGAAGGAGCACGGCACCTACTACGTGCCCACTATCTATACCGGCACCTATGTGACGGAGAAGGCCAAGGGCAACCCCCATGCCTATCCGCCGGCGGTGCAGGCCAAGGCCCTGCTGGTGGGGCCGCAGCTGATGAAGACGGTGGGCGACGCCTATAAGGCGGGGGTGAAGTTCGCCTACGGCACCGACGCCGGCGTCTACCCGCACGGTGAGAACTGGAAGGACTTCCCGCTGCTGGTCCAGGTGGGCATGCCGGCGATGTACGCCCTGCAGATGGCGACCATCAACGCCGCCACCCTGCTGAAGAAGGACAAGGATATCGGCAGCGTTGCCGCGGGCAAGTACGCCGACATCGTCGCCGTTCCCGGCGACCCGACCAAGGACATCACCCTGATGGGCAAGGTCGACTTCGTGATGAAGGGCGGCGTCGTCTTCAAGAAGGGCGGGGCGGAACAGGTGTTCACCAGCACCGCGCATTGAGGGAGCCTGCCTTCGCCGATGGTGGCGAGGGCATCGGCCTAGCGACGCCCTATCAAGGACATGGTCACGGGGGCAAGGATGTTCCCGGACCGGGAACGCTCTTGTTCCCGGTCCGGGAACGGGCTATGGTTGGATCATGCAAGTCATAGCCCTGCGCACGCTACGCCAGTTCTGGGTAAAGCATCCCAGGGCGGAGGCTTCCGTCCGGGGATGGTATGCGGTGGCCGCCAGGGCTGAGTGGGCCGGCCCTGCCGACATCAAGGCGCAGTTCGGTTTGACCGTGGATTTCGTGGGGGATAACCGGGTGATCTTTGATCTAGGCGGCAACAAATTCCGCCTGATCGTCCATGTGTCCTACACGTTCAGGCGCGTTCTGGTGAAATTCATCGGAACGCATGCCGAATACGACAAGATTGATGCGGAGACTGTGTGATGAACATCCGCCCCCTGCGATCCGAAGCGGATTACGAACAGGCCTTGGCCGACATTGAGCGCTTCTTTGAAAACGAACCCGCCCCGGGCACGGTGGAAGCGGACGACTTTGATTTGCTAGCCTTGGTCATCGCCGACTATGAGGCGAAGCATTGGCCCATCGAGGTCCCCGACCCGGTGGACGCCATCAAGTTCCAGATGCAGGCCCGGGGCTACAGCCAGCGCGACCTGTCCGTCCTTTTGGGGTCACGATCCCGGGCATCGGAAATCCTGTCCCGCAAACGGTCCTTGACCATGGAAATGGCCTGGAAGCTCAATCGCGAATGGGGCATTCCGGCGGAGTGTCTGATTCGTCCAAGCAATAGCGCCAACTGACGCGACGCTTACGCTTTCACCCCCGCGAACTTCATCGGCTTCGCGGTCGGGTCCAGCGGCCAGCGGGGGCGGGGGGCGAAGTCCAGGCCGTCGGTCTGGCCCAGGCGGAAGCGTTCCAGCCCCGCCCAGGCGATCATGGCGGCGTTGTCGGTGCACAGGGCCAGGGGCGGGGCGGTGAAGGTCAGGCCGCGCTTGGCGGCCAGCTTGGCCAACTGTTCCCGCAGGTACTTGTTGGCGGCCACGCCGCCGGCCACGACCAGGTGCTTGCCGGTGGGGTGGCGGCCCTTGAAGGCCTTGATGGCCCGGTCGCAGCGGTCCAGCAGTGATTGGCCCACGGCGTGATGGAAGGCGGCGGCGAGATCGGCGACGTCGGCCTCCGTCGGGGTGCCCAGCTGTTCCACATGCCGGCGCACGGCGGTCTTGAGGCCGGAGAAGGAGAAGTCGCAGTCCGGCCGCCCCTTCATCGGGGCTGGCAGGTCGAAGCGGCCGGGGTTGGTGGCCTTCTGTGCGGCCTTCTCCAGCAGCGGGCCGCCCGGATAGCCCAGGCCCAGCAGCTTGGCGGTCTTGTCGAAGGCCTCGCCCACCGCGTCGTCGATGGTGGTGCCCAGGCGGCGGTACCGGCCCACGCCTTCCACCTCCAACAACTGGCAGTGCCCGCCCGATACCAGCAGCAGCAGGTAGGGAAAGGGCACGTCGTCCGTCAGGCGCGCCGTCAGGGCGTGGCCTTCCAGGTGGTTCACGGCGACGAAGGGCAGGCCGCGCGCCGCTGCCATGGCCTTGGCCGTCATGACGCCGACGATCACCCCGCCGATCAGGCCGGGCCCGCCGGTGGCGGCGATGGCGTCCACTTGGCCCAGATCCAGGTGCGCCTCATCCAGCGCCTGCCGGATCAGGCCGTCCAGGTAATGCAGGTGGGCGCGGGCCGCCACCTCCGGCACGACGCCGCCATAGGGGCGATGCTCGTCCAGCTGCGACAGCACGACGTTGGCGCGGATGCCCCGCGCGTCATCGACGATGGCGCAGGCGGTTTCATCACAACTGGTCTCGATACCCAGGACGATCATCACTCAAAACCCTTGGGCCATCCGGCATGCGCCGGACCTAAGCCATATCAAATCGGCATCATTTCCGCCGTTGTCACCGACCGGGCCCTTTCCCGCAACCGCAAAGGGGGATAGACAGGCAAGCATGACGACCGCGACGCCCTCCCATACTCCACAGGCTCCCCTCCGCATCGGCACGCCCCTGCGTATCGGAACAAGGGGCAGCCCCCTGGCCCTGGCCCAGGCGCATGAGACGCGCGACCGGCTGGGGGCGGCCCATCCCCACCTTGCTGTGCCGGGCGCCATCGAGATCGTCGTCATCAAGACGACGGGCGACCGCATCCTGGACCGCACCCTGGCGGAGGCCGGCGGCAAGGGCCTGTTCACCAAGGAGATCGAGGACGCCCTGCTGGCGGGGGAGATCGACCTGGCCGTCCACTCCATGAAGGACGTGCCCACGGTGCTGCCCCAGGGGCTGGATATCACCTGCCTGCTGCCACGCGAGGATCCTCGCGATGCCTGGTTCAGCCGCGACGGCGCCACGCTGATGGAACTTCCCGCCGGCGCCGTCGTCGGCACCGCCAGCCTGCGGCGCCAGGCGCAGGTGCTGGCCCGCCGCCCGGACCTGACCGTGGTGCCCCTGCGCGGTAATGTGCAGACCCGCCTGCGCAAGCTGGCGGAGGGCGAGGTGGACGCGACCCTGCTGGCCATGGCCGGTCTGCGGCGCCTGGACTTGGCCGACAAGGTGACGGCGGTGCTGGAGGCGGACGTGATGCTGCCCGCCGTGGCCCAAGGCGCCATCGGCATCGAGGCCCGCATCGCCGACGCCGCGACCAACCGCCTGCTCGCTCCGCTGAACTGCGCCGACACCGCCCTGCGCGTGACGGCGGAGCGGGGGGTGCTGACGGCCCTGGACGGGTCCTGCCGCACCCCCATCGCCGCGCTGGCGCGGGTGCTGGCCGACGGCAGCGTGAATATGGAGGCCATGGCGCTCAGCCCCGACGGCCGCACCATCGTCACCACCAGCCGCCGCTTCCTGGCCAGTGATGCGCGGGCCGCCGGCCTGGACGCGGGTGCCGAGCTGAAGGGCCGCCTGCCGCCCGGCATCTTCACCGCGTCCTGACGGCGGGACGGGGCGGCACCCATGGCCACCGTCCTCATCACCCGCCCCCAGCCGGAGGCCGACCGCACGGCGGCGGCCGTGGCGGCCCTGGGCCACGACGTCCTGATCGACCCGCTGCTTACGGTGGAGGACATGGACGTTGCCCTGCCGCCGCATGTGCAGGCCGTGCTGATCACCAGCGTCAACGGCGTACGGGCCCTGGCCCGGCAGGGCGCGCCCCGTACGTGGCCCCTGTACGCAGTGGGCGACCGCACCGCCGCCGCGGCGCGCGAACTGGGTTTCACCACCGTGCGGTCCGCCGCCGGTGACGCGGACGACCTGGTTCGCCTGGTGGCGGCTGAAACCCGGCCCGAAGCGGGTCTGCTGCTGCACGCTGCGGGAGCCGACGTGGCGGGCGATCCCGCCGGCGCCTTGGCGGCCCAGGGTTTCACCGCCCGGCGCCTGGTTCTCTACCGCGCGGTGGCGGCGGACACCCTGCTACCCGGCGTCCGCGACGCGTTGGTGGCCGGCGCGGTTGACCATGTGCTGCTTTTTTCTCCCCGGTCGGCGCGTACGTTTGTTAACCTTGCGGTACAGGGCGGCGCCGATCTGGGCGCCGTTTCAGCCCTGTGCCTCAGCCCGGCGGTGGCGGGCGCCCTGGGAGACGCCCCCCTGTTCCGCCATGTCGCCGTGGCCGCCCATCCCAACCAGGCCGCCCTGTTGGACCTGCTGGCCCTGGCGCCCGACGGGCCTGGACGCGTTTTTTAGGATGAAAGGATCGCCGTATGAGCGGTGAAGGTTCGGACGCCCGGTCCCCCACCCCCGGCACGGGACCCGCCCCTGCTATAGGACAAGGCGGTTTGGCCCAGGCGGGCGTCAATCCGCAGGTGGACGCCATCGTCGAACGGTTCGGCGGCATCCGGCCCATGGCGGCCAAGCTGGGCATTCCTGTGACCACTGTTCAAGGCTGGAAAAAGCGCGGTCATATCCCACCCAACCGCCGCGCCGACCTGGAGGCGGCGGCATCGCGCCTTGGGCTGGTCCTGGAAGCCGCCGAGCTGGATGCCGTGATGGGCGCGCCCGAGACGCCCGCCAGCCTGTCCGCCACTGCAGTCATCGCGCTGCCGGGGCCGGACGATCGTCCCCTGCCGCCTGGCCCCGCGCCGCTCGCCGACCAGCCCTCTCTGGATAGGGAGACGCCGGCCCCCGCCAGCAGCTATCGCCTGGGCGCCCGGCCAGACGACGCCGTGCCGCCCTCCCCGCCGCCGCTCCCACCGCCACTGGGCGAGACCTTCCGCGCGGATCGCCCCCGCATGGAATTGCCAAAGACGGACGCCCCCAAGGCGGAATCGCCCCAGGTGGACGCCCCGCGCAGGGAGGTACCCAAGCCTGACGCCATCCGCCGCGACGCGCCCCGGCCAGCCGCCCCGCCGCCACGCCGGGGCGGGGGGGCCGTGTCGGCCCTTGCCCTGTTGATCTCCCTGGCGGCGCTGGGGGCCGGCGGCTGGTCGCTGTACCGCGCCGGCGTCCTGGACCCGTGGCTGAGCCGCGCCGGCCTGCCCGCCGCCCTACCGATCGGCCAATCGGGGTCCGCCCAGCCGGCGCAGTCAGCGGAGCAGGCGGGGACGGAGGCGACCTTGGCCGAGATGGCCCGCCGCCTGAACGCTGCCGGCCAGCGCCAGCAGACGCTGGAGCAGGAGGTGGCCGACCTGAAGGCCAAACTGGCTGCCGCCCCGGTCGTGGGCACCGACGGTACCGCGGCTCCGGCGACCCCAGATCCCGCCCTGGCCGCCCGGCTGGAGCAGATGACGGACCAGTTCAACCGCCTGACCGATCGGCAGCGGGCGCTGGAACAGGCGCTGGCCCAGTCGGCGCAGCAGCGGGAGGAATTGAGCGGCCGCCTGGCGGCGCAGACCGCCGCCGCCGGTCGCGGCCAGGCGCTGCTGGTGGCGACCAACCAGCTGCAGGCGGCCTTATTGTCCGGCCGGCCCTATGGGGTGGAGCTGTCGGCGGTGCGCAGCCTGGCGCCGGAGGACGATGCCCTGCGCCAGGCGCTGGATCGGCTGGCGCAAAGCCAGGCCACCGGACTGGCCGGCCCCGTGGCGCTGCGCGAGGGCTTCGACCGCGCCGCCACCGCCGCCCAGCAGGCGGCCCAGGTGCCGGAAGGGGCCGACTGGCTGCAACAGCTGTGGGGCCACATCAAGGCCCTGGTCACCATTCGCCGCAAGGACGGCCGTATCGAGGGCAACGCGCCCGACGCGGTGGTGTCGCGCGCCGGCGCCGCGCTGGACCGGGGCGACATCGGCACGGCGGTGGCGGAAATGTCGGCCCTGTCCGGCCCGCCGGCGGCCGCACCCGAGGTCCAGGCCTGGCTGCGCGACGCCCAGGCGCGGCTGAGCGCCGATGACGCCATGAACCGGCTCTCGCGCCGCGCCGTCAGCGACGTGCAGGCCGGCCTGCCGCCTCCTAAGGAACGACCGGCCGAAAGCGCGCCCGCTCCGTCCTCCGACGCCGGCAAGGGCGAGGCGGCCAAGCCTGAGGATGCCAAGCCGGCGGAACCGGTGCCGACCGAGGGGGGCGCCCCTGCGCAGCCCCAGCCGGCTGATGGGGGCCATCCATGAGGCGGACGCTGTGGTTCCTGCTGCGCCTGGGCCTGGTCATCGCGCTGGCCGTCTGGGTGGCGCGGCGGCCGGGCACCCTGCGGCTGGATTGGCAGGGTTACATCATCCAGACCCAGGTGGGCGTGGTGGCCGTGGCCCTGCTGCTGCTGGCGGTCGTGGCCTACATCCTGGTGCGCCTTTTCGTGCTGGTGTGGCGCAGCCCCGGGCGCTTCGGCGCGGGGCGCCGCACCAGCCGGCGCACGCGGGGATACCAGGCCCTCGGCCGGGGCTTCCTGGCGGTGGCCAGCGGGGACGGCGCCGGCGCCGGCCGCCTGGCCGCCAAGGCCGACGGCCTGCTGAACGAACCGTCGCTGACCCTGCTGCTGTCCGCCCAGGCGGCGCAACTGGCGGGGGACGAGGCGGCGGCGGCCGGCCATTTCACCGCCATGCGCGAGCGTGGCGCGGCGCTGAAGCAGCCGGACATGGCCTTCGTCGGCCTGCGCGGCCTGGCCCTGCAGGCGCTGGCCGCCGGCCAGACCCAGCGGGCGCTGGGCCTGGTGCAGGAGGCGGTCGCCCTGAAGCCCAAGGCGCGCTGGCCCCTGCTGACCCAGTTCGACCTGCAGGCGCGCGCCGGCGACTGGACCGCCGCGGCGGCCACGCTGGACGCCCTGACGGCGGCCAAGGCCCTGCCGGCGGAAGCCCTGCGCCGCCACCGCGCCGCCCTGCTGGTGGAACGCAGCCGGGCGGCGGAGGCTGACGGCAACCAGGATCAGGCGCTGGCGTTGGCGCGCAAGGCCCACGATCTGGAGCCCGCCTCCGTGCCGGCGGCGGTGCAGGCGGCGCGCCTGCTGGCGGCCACCGGGGCCGCCCGTGCCGCCACCCGCGCCCTGGAACAATCCTGGCGGCTGGCACCCCATCCCGAGCTGGCCGCCGCCTGGGGCACGGCGGGTGAGAAGGCGGGCGATGCCGCCGACCCGCTGGCGCGGGTGAAGCGGCTGGAGGCACTGGTGGCGTTGGATACCAGCGTGCCGGAGGCCCACGTCGCCCTGGCCGACGCTGCGACCGAGGCGCGCCTGTGGGGCCTGGCGCGGGGCCACCTGACCCGCGCCCTGGCCCTGCGGCCCAGCGCGCGCGTCTATCGCCGCCTGGCGGCGCTGGCGACGGCGGAGCATGGCCAGGGTGCCGAGGAGCGCGGCCACCTGGCCCAGGCGGCCAAGGCCGCCCCCGATCCCGCCTGGGTATGCCAGGCCTGCGGCGGCGTGAACCCCGCCTGGGGGGCGCTGTGCAGCCATTGCGGCGGCTTCGACACCCTGGTCTGGCGGGTGCCTGGCAGCGCCGCGCGCAGTGCGGCGGCCGAGACGCTGGGCTTCCTGCCGCCGCCGGAACCGCCGACGGGCGGGGCGGAGGCAGGCGGCGGTTTGCGCGGCCTGTCGAACCGGCTGCCGTCGTTCACGCTGGCCAGCTTCAGGCCCGGTAGACGGACATGATTCCCCTGCCGTTCGCCCCGCCCCGGGCGGAATCGCTGCTGCTGCTGGCGCTGGCCCTGGTGCTGAACGCCTTCATCGCCGGCTTCCCCGCTGTGGACCGCTGGCTGGCGACGCCGCAAAGCCAGCTGGCCGGCGCGGTGCGCTGGGCCGACAAGCGGCTGAACCGGATCGAGCGGCTGGATAGCGTGCGCCTGGCGCGGGGCGCCCTGCTGATCCTCATCCTGGGCGGCGGCGTGGGCCTGGCGGCCCTGGTGCTGACCATCGCCGCCGCGCATGTGCGCGTGGCCTGGCTGCTGTCGCTGCTGCTGGTGACGCGGGCGCTGCTTTTCGGCCGTCTGCTGGTCACCATGCGGGGCCTGCTGGCGGCCGCCACGGCGGCGGATGAAGAGGCGCTGCGCCAGGCGGTGGCGCCGCTGACCCACAAACCCGTCTGGTCCATGGACCGTCACGCCGTGCTGCGGGCGGGGATGGAGGCGCTGGTGGGCCAGGTCAGCCGCGGCCTGGTGGCGCCGCTGTTCTGGTTCGCGCTGTTCGACCTCCCCGGCCTGATGATCTGGGTGACGGTGGAGACGGTGGCGGTAACGGTGGGCCACACCTCACCGCGCTACGCCGCCTTTGGCCGGCCGGCGCGGCGCGCGCTGCTGGTCATGGATTGGGTGCCGGCGCGCCTGACCGTGCTGTTCCTGGCCGCCGGCTGCCTGATGGTGCCCGGCAGCCGCCCGGGCACGGCCTTGGCCGCTCTGCGCACCCAGCATATCCAGGGCACGGCCGCCCTGCCCCTGGCCGCCGTGGCCCGCGCCCTGAACCTTGCCCTGGCCGGGCCGCGCAAGGAGGGCGAGATGGTGGTCTACGAGGACTGGCTGGGCACCGGCCGCGCCCGTGTCGACGCCAGCGACATGCGCGCCGTCGTGGCCCTGACCGCCGCCGCTGGCCTGCTGGCCGTGTGTATCGCGCTGCTGGCGCTGGTGTGGGCGTGAGAGGTCCTCAGGCGCCGGTGGGCGCCCGAGGCGATCCCGATATCCCTCAACTACCGCTCAGCACACTCGCCAAAGCCTGGGCTTCCGGGCGGAAGAACGCGCGGTCCAGCAGAATTTGCTCGGGCGTGGTCTGCTGGCCATAGAAGATGTCGTTCCATTCCTTGCGCGGGGTGATGACCGAGCCGTCGACGGCCAGGCCGCCGAACAGGCCGCTGGTCTTGGCGTAGACGTACATGTCGGCATCCACGCCCACGCCATAGCCGGCGCCCACCTGGGTGCCCAGCTCACCCACCGCCACCTTGGCGTCGGCGCCCAGCTTCACGCTGCGGTCCATGACGGCATTCAGGCCCTTGTCGGTCATGATCACCAGCATCATCTGCGCCTGCTGGCCGCCGAACTGCAGGCCGAAGCTGGCCTCGGCCATGGTGTAGAAGGCGGGGCCGCTCCACGACCCGTCGGTGCCGCGCGCCACCAGCACGCCGGTGCCGCCGCCCCCACCCAGGAAGAAGCCGGCCTGGATGACGTTGGGCAGGATCAGCACGCCCTTGGCCCGGCCCAGCAGGTTCTTCAGCGGGGCGTATTGCGGATCGCCCAGCAGGGTCATGGCGGTCAGCCGCGCGCGCTCCACCATCAGCTGCGCCTCCGTCACCTCCGCTCGCGCCGGCATCGCGGTTCCCAGCGCGAGCGCCACGCCCGCCGCCGCACCCGCCAACACCTGCCGCCGATCGATCATCTTCCTCATCCTCATTAGTCGGGGTTCAGCGTGGCTGAACCATCTTTTGATGGTGTTGGCAGAATTCCTACCATATCTGGATGCCGCCGCCCATGGCCCAGTCGGGCGCCCCCAGACGGGCACGCCTCATCAGGCCCCAAGCAGCCGACACCGTGGGGGTGACCCTAAAGGCGAAGTAAGGCGGCCGTGCGGCAAGGTTGGGTCAGGGGATGCGGTTCACCCAGCGCACGGCCCAGACGGGGCCATTGGCGGTGGCGATGCGGTCCAGGCGGGTCAGCGACAGGGGCGCCACGTCCAGCGACAGGGCCGTGGCGGGCGTCAGGGCCAGGGCTTGGGCGATGGCGGCGCGCACCGGGCCGGCGTGGCTGATGCAGATAATGTCGCGGTCGCCGGTTTGCCGGGTGCTCCACTCCTCCACCGCCCCGGCGACGCGGCGGCACACCTCGGCGAAGCTCTCGCCGCCGGGCGGGGCGACGCTGGCTGGGTCGGCCCAGAAGGGGGCCAGGTGTGGGTCGCCCGCATCCTCCAGCTCGGCGTAGCTGTGGCCCTGCCAGGCGCCGAAATGCTGTTCCATCAGCCGGGGATCGGTCGCCGGCTCAGTCGGGGCGGCGGGAACCAGGGCCGCCAGGCGCGCGGCCGTCTCCCGCGTGCGGCCCAGGGGGCTGGCCAGCCACACGGCGCTGGTGGGCAGGCGCGCCGCCGTCAGCTGGGCGCTGGAGCCCGGCCACAGGGCCAACTCCACATCGGCCTGTCCGGCGATCTGATGCGGCTGTGCCAGGGGGGCGTGGCGCACCCACCACCACCGCACCGTCTTCGCCAACGGGGGCGTCGCCAAGGGGGGAGGTGCTGAGGGGGGGAAGGACGTGGTCATGGCATGGCGACGGAGCCGCCCAGCGCGCCGGTCACGGCCACCAGGAACAGGATCTCCACCACCTGTTCCGTCGCCCCCAGCACGTCGCCGGTGATGCCGCCCACCTGGCGCCGGGCCAGCTGCCCCACGACCAGGACGCCGCCGGCCGCCACCGCCAGGATGGCCAGGCGGGTCATGCCGCCATCCAGCGGCAGCTTGGTCAGGGTGGTGGCCGCCAGGACGAAGCCGGCCAGCAGCGCCGCCAGGGCGCGGGCGCTGTTGGGCTTGCCCACATTGGCGCTGTTGCCCACCAGTCGCGCCTCCGGCAACAACAGCTTCATGCCCGGCAGGAAGGCGCGGGCATAGGCGTGCGCCCCCATCAGGGCCACGGCCACATGGTGGGGGCTGGCGATGGCCGCCAGGGCCAGGGTGCGGGCGGCGACGCTCAGCACCAGGGCGGCGGCGCCATAGGTGCCCACCCGGCTGTCCTTCATGATGGTCAGCTTGGCCTCGCGGTCGCGCCCGCCGCCAAAGCCGTCGGCCACATCGGCCAGGCCGTCCTCATGCAGGGCCCCGGTCAGGCCCATCAAGGCGCCCACCGTCAGCAGGGCCGCCAGCAGGGGCGGGACGTTGACGCTGCTGAGCCCCCAATAGACCAGGCCGCCCACGGCGCCGATCAGCGTGCCGACGATGGGGAACCAGGTCAGGGCACGGGAATCCAGGTCCTTGGGCCAGGCCCCGCGCCAACGGATGGGCAGCCGCGTCAAAAAGATCACGGCGGCTATGAATTCGGCGAAGACACCGCCCAGGCGCGGCCCCGTTGCATCAGTCATGGTTCCGGTATACGGGAAGTCCCGTCCGCCCGCCAGCGCCACTCCGGCGCCCAGTCGCGGGTCCCATTATCGGGCCGGAGCATCATGAGCGACATCCCCTCCTTCGACGAATTCCGCCGCGTCCTGGCCGACCTGCCGGGCCCGGATCTGGAGGCCGCCACCACCGTCATGCAGCGTGAGGTGCAGCTGACCAAGCCGCGCGGCGCCCTGGGCCGGCTGGAAAGCCTGACGGAATGGCTGGCCACCTGGCAGGGCCGCACGCCCCCCCGGGTGCAGCATCCGCGCGTGGCGGTGTTCGCCGGTAACCACGGCGTGGCGGCGCTGGGCGTGTCGGCCTATCCGGCGGCGGTGACGGCGCAGATGGTGCACAACTTCACCCAGGGCGGTGCCGCGGTGAACCAGCTGTGCGGCCAGGCCGACGCCGACCTGCGCGTCTATGAGCTGGACCTGGACAACCCCACCGCCGACTTCACCCACGGCCCCGCCATGAGCGAGGAGGCCTGCGCCCGGGCCATGGCCTACGGCATGATGGCGGTGGAAACCGGCATCGACGTGCTGTGCCTGGGGGAGATGGGCATCGGCAATTCCACCGCGGCGGCCGCCCTGTGCCTGGCCCTGTTCGGCGGCACGGCTGAGGACTGGGTGGGCCCCGGCACCGGCCTGGATGCCCAGGGCATGGCGCGCAAGGCCGCCGTGGTCGCGGCGGGCGTGGCGGCCAACGCCGACCTGCTCAGCGATCCCTTGCATGTGCTGCGCGCCCTGGGCGGGTATGAGCTGGCGGCCATCGTCGGCGCCATCATGGCGGCCCGCATGGCCCGCACGCCCGTGGTGCTGGACGGCTACGCCTGCACCGCCGCCGCCGCCGTGCTGTACAAGCTGGACCCCCGCGCCCTGGACCATTGCATCGTCGGCCACCTGTCGGCCGAGCCGGCCCACCGCCGCCTGCTGGACGCTATCGGCCAGGAACCGCTGCTGACCCTGGGCATGCGCCTGGGCGAAGGCTCCGGCGCCGCCCTGGCCCTGCCCATCCTCCAGGCCGCCGTCGCCTGCCACACCGGCATGGCCACCTTCGCGGAGGCCGGCGTGTCCACGCGCGGCGGCGAGGGCCGGGCCACCCATTGAACAGCCTGGCCTCCCTGGGCCGGCACGATGCCGGTCCAGGCCCCGGCCCCCGTCGTGCAGGGCTTAGTTGGAGAAGGGTGAGCCGGGAATGGGCAGCACGAAGCCGCCCAGCAAGGGCAGCACGATGACCTTGGTGCCGTAGGGGGAGGACGATGAGCCGCCCGTGGTGGTCACGGCGGTGCGGTTGCCGGCGGCGTCGTAGGTGTAGGTGGTGATGGCGCCGCCGGGCCCGGTCACCTTGGTCAAGCGTCCCAGCGTGTCGTACTCATACTGCGACGTGCCGGCCCAGGCGACGCCGGTCAGCAGCGTGGTGGCCATGACGGTGGCAAGGGCGAAACCGGCGCGTCGCGTCCGGCTGGGCGCGGTGGGGACGAAACGGGACGTCATGAGGCCTCCTGGACGGTCAGCATGCTATGGCGCGACGGGTACTTATACCGGGCGCCACCCGTAGCGGCGCCATATAATTCAGCCATTTTCTATCAAAAATAACCACGGCCTGATATGAGCCTCGACGCTCCATCCGTCGCCGTATCCGGGTGGATGTCCCGCCATCGGCACGATATGGACGTGGCGGGCGGAAAAATTCCATTGAAAGGTATTGGCCGGTTCGTAGACGTTAGGTTATCTTACTTTTGGCATATTATATAAAGGATGCACGGCGGCGATGGGAAAATATTTGGCATCAAGCGGGATCCCTCATCGGCGGCGGCTCCGTCCCGACGCCTCCCGGCCATCGCACTTGACCTCGGCCTTTCGATAAAGCGGCGACCTCGCCGCCGCAGGCCGTTGATTGGTCTCCCGCCGTACTGTGAGGAAGCATGATTTTCGCCCGTTGCCGTGTCGCTGTTGGCCTAGCCTTTTTTAGTGCTTTTTCCATCATAGTTCTGGCGGGGTCACGAGATGGATATGCACAGAGCGCCTTATCGGATCCGGCGCCTATTTACTCTGCGGTGGATCCACAGAATGTTGATCTGGGAAGCGGTCATTTTACATTGACTGTTCCAGAGGTGATTATTGGTCAGCCAGGAGCGGGTGGATTATCTTATGCTAGAACTTTTACGGGTACGGGATGGCGCGACAATTTGTCTTGGCAAATTTATAAGAATGGAACTGATTATACGGTTTCGACGGGGACAGCATCCGAGAAATTCTCATTGTCAGGAAACGGCAATTTTACTAACACTGTAGGCAGCGGATCAACGCTAACGGTTGATTCGAGTGGGTTATATTATTACACTATGGGCGATGGAACCGTCGCAATATTTTCTAATACTTATATAATTTCAAGTGTAACAAAGCCCTCTGGTGAGATAATTAAATGGAATTACGTTTTTCCACAAATATGCACACCTGCATGTGTTGTTGCGGCGCGCCTTCAGTCTGTGACTAATAATTTTGGATACCAGATTCATTTTAATTATTCCTATGACGGTGATCCAAATAATGGTGGAAGTAATGGTTTCATATCAGGAACGACGAACGCCAAGAATTTTATGAAAATAGCAAGTGTAGTCGGATTTAATCAAACAATAGATATTTGTTCGCCAATTGCGCCGACTTGCTCACTCAGCCAAAACCAAAACTGGCCCACTGTTAATTACACAATCCCATCTGACGATAACAATGCTCTTAATGTCACAGATATGCTGGGGCATACTACGCGTTATAGCTATCATTCCGGTCTCTATATAACCGCCATCCGCCGCCCCTCAAGCGGCAGTGACAATGTCACCATCAGCTATAACAGCCTGGGGTATGTTAGTTCAGTAAGCAATGGTGCTGGCACCTGGAACTACAGCTATTCCGATAACGGTAACGTTCGCACCACCACGGTGACGGATCCCCTGAACCATCAGCGCGTGGTGACCAGTAACATCCTCACTGGCCAGATGCTGAGCGACACCGATGCGCTGCTCAACAAGACATCGTACAGCTATGACAGCTATAACCGGCTAACGCAGGTGACGCAGCCGGAAGGCGACTACGTCACCTATGATTACGATAGTCGCGGCAACGTCACGAAGACGACGACGTACGGCAAGCCGGGCAGCGGCCTGGTGGTGTGGTCTGAGGCCACGTATGAGAGTGGCTGTTCCAACCCCAAAACCTGCAACAAACCCAGCGGCAGCCACGACGACAATGGCCATTGGACCTACTACACCTATGATCCGACGCACGGGGGTGTAAAGACAATCACCCGGGATGCTCCCGGTGCCGGCAAGGCCCAGCCCCAGGCGCGGTACAGCTACGGCCCGTACCAGGCGTATTACAAGAACAGCAGCGGCAGCTTGACGGGCGGCGGCACCATCTATCTGCCTACGGGCACGTCCACCTGCGTCAACGGCAACTGGACGGGCTCCGCCTGCGACACCACCGGCAACAATGGCCAGAATGGGGTCGAGTCCAAGACCAGCATCGGTTACGGCGACACCTCGGGCAGCCAGGCGAACAACCTGCTGCCAGTGTCGATGACGCAGAGTTCAGGCGATGATTCGGTGTCGGCGACGACGAGCGTGACCTATGACAGTGTGGGCAACAAGCTGACGGTGACGGGGCCGGCCAACACCGGCACCACGCGGTATCGCTATGACGCCGTCCGCCAGATGGTGGGCGTGGTGGGGCCGGCGGCTGGTGCGTCGGGCAAGTACCGGGCGACCGCCATCAGCTACAATCCAGACGGTCAGGTCACGGACACCAGCCAGGGTACGGTCAACGGCCAGTCGGATGGCGACTGGTCCAATTTCGTCACGCTGCAGAAGACGACGGTCATTTATGACGGCCAGGGTCGCAAGACGTGGGACGTGCTGAAGGACGCTGGCGGGAATGAGCTGGTGACGACGGCATACGGCTATGATGCGGCCAACAACCTGATCTGGACGACACGGCCCATGAAGGGCACCGGCGACGACCGGTGGATCAACTACGGCTATGACGCCGTGGGGCGGTTGACGCAGGTGAAGGATACCAGCAACCAGATCATCTCCGGCACCAGTTACACTGCCAACGGCCTGAAGGCGACGATGGTGGACGGCAATAACCACACCACCAGCTACACCTATGACGGCTTCAACAACCTGACGCTGGTGACCTATCCGGCGGTGAACGGCACGGCCTTCACCGATGCCTACAGTTACGACAATAATTCCCGGATGACGTCGTGGCGGCAGCGGGACAATCAGACGACGATGGGATACACGCGCGACGCCCTGGAACAGGTGACGAACCGGAGCGTCGGGAACTTCAACTACAGCTATGACAATCTGGGTCACGTGACGCAGGCGACGGCGGACGGCAAGGCGTCGGTGACCACCGTCTATGACGCGCTGGGCCGGTTGACCAGCCAGACGACGGACGGGCGCAAGGTCTCCGCGCAATATGATGCCGCCGGCCGCCTCCAGCGGTTGATTTGGCCGGACGGAACCTACGCCGACTACAGCTATGACGCGACGGGGGCGATGACCGGCATCTCGGTCAACGGCAACTGGGTGCAGAGCTACAGCTATGATGACTTGGGCCGGCGGCAATCGACGACGCGGGCCAACGGGGTGACGAGCGTCTATTGTTTCGACAGCGCGTCGCGGCTGACGTTCCTGGATCTCGGCGGAACCGCCGGCCAGTGCAGTGACAGCTCCCCCCGCCTGACGTCGCTGAGCTTCGGTTACAATCTGGCGGGCCAGATCCTTAAAAGGACGAATTCCAACGCGGCCTATGATGGCACAGTGCCGATGAACGGCACGACCAACTACGCCAACAACGAATTGAACCAGACAACCTCCGTTTCGGGTCCGTCCGGCACCTCATCGCTGACTTATGGCCCTCGGGGCAATCTGTACACTTATGGGGCGACCACGACGGCCCATGACGCCGATAGCCAGATGGCCAGCGTGTCGCCAGCCACCAGCCTGGGCTACGACGCCATGGGGCGCCTATCCCAGGTCGGCCAATCGTCGACCACGCGCTTCCTGTACTTCGGCAATCGCCTGGTGGCGGAGTACGACAGCTCGGGCAACGTGCTGCGCCGCTATATCCCGGGCGCCGCCACGGACGAGACCGCCGTATGGTACGAAGGGCCGGCCATGGGCGTGGGCCGCTGGCTGATCCCGGATGAGCGTGGCTCGGTGGTGGCGGTGACGGACGGCGGCGGCACCGTGCTGGCCGTCAACACCTATGATGAATACGGCCGCTCGGGCGCGGGCAACATGGGCCGCTTCCAGTACACCGGCCAGGCCTACCTGGCGGAAGTCGGAGTGTACTACTACAAGGCCCGCATGTATCTTCCTGGCCTTGGCAAGTTCGCGGAGGCTGATCCGACCGGCTATGCCGCCAGCATGAATGTTTATGCCTACGTCGGCGGTGATCCGATCAACAACGTTGATCCTACGGGATTGGACTGTGAATCGGCCGCGTTCGGTATAATGGAATGTGAAGTCACCGCGCAAAGACCGGTTCGCCCATTTTTCCCGACCCTTGATCCCAATGGGATGGGAAATGTCCTCGCGGATATACACAAGACTTCACTTTCCATGGCGCTACCCGGTGCGGGGATACGGGGCGTCGTGATGGCGTGGAGGGGGCTGGGCATTGTTGGAAGCGCGGCGAGGTTCCCCCAAATCGCGTCCATGGCTCAAACGGCCGGCGAGGCTGAGGCGCCTGCCGAAGCCGCCATTGAGGAGATAGTTGTCACCGCGACAAAAAGCGCCGGGCAGTTGGGCAGGGACGGTGAGGCGGCGGTACGGAGTGTGTATGATATTGGGAGCAAACCTCGCTCCATTCTTATGAATGGACGCGCACGTATTCCTGACGGAATGACACAAGAAGCCCTCAGTGAAGTGAAGAACGTATCTAAGTTGAACTTTACGCAGCAGATACGAGATTATCTGAGTTATTCCCAAGAAAATGGAATGACATTTGATTTGTACACGAGAAGCGACACGGCTATATCGGGTTCTTTGCAGAACGCGATTGACGCGGGTCTTATTAATCACCTGATAATACCGGGGTTCTGATGAAAGAAAAGTCAAGGCAGAACCGTCCACCATTGACTGATGGCGAACTGGAGAGAATTACGGCGAATGATTTTCTTCGATTGAAATTAACTGACGATGAAATGTTAAGGCTTCGTGCTATAAATCAAAAAAAAAGAGAGGAAATTTCCGAACGCACAAAAAGACTTCGAATTGAACAAGATCCGATAATCAATGATCTAAAGGATGTTGGATTTGAAGTTGAAAGTGTATGGGACTTCCTGAGCGCAAAGACTGCTTATCAAGCTGCAATACCGGTGCTGTTAAGGCATCTGACGTTGCCTTATTCGGATAGAATCAAGGAGGGTATTGCTAGATCTCTTGCGGTTCCCGATCCCAAAGTAAAAGAAAATTGGCCGATGCTAGTTAAGGAGTATCGTAATGCGGCGATGGGCCAAGGTGTCATTGCGCGAGGTGAGACGAAGGAATATCACCTTGGCACCAAGGATGGGTTGGCCTGTGTATTAGCTGTTGCTGTGACAGATCAAACTCTTCCAGAGCTAATCGCCTTGGCGGAAGATCGCACCCAGGGTGAAAGCCGGATTTTGCTTCTTTCTGCTTTGCGGGATTCTAAAAATCCTATCGCAAAGCAGGCAATCGAAAGGCTCCGGAACGATCCGCAGCTTTCTAAGGAGATTAGCTCCTGGCGAAAGTGAGTTGGGCCATTGGCCGGACGTGGGGCGCCGCCGTTCATCTGCCTGTGAGCTGACTGCCCCAATCCCCGATGAGATAAGGCCGTCTCACGGCCGGTGATACGTCACCACCCACATGACGCCGACGGCCACCGCTACCAGGCAGGCCAGCATCCAGGTGCGGATGGGGATGGCCACCTTTTCGCTGGGGCCTTTACCCTTCTTGGGCTTGGTCGCGCGTTCCGACCCCGCCACCACCGTGGGCTTGGGCCGGCCCGTGCCCTTGTAGGGGTCGTGCAGTTCCACCAGGCGCCAGTCGTAGTTGGACAGCGCCTCCTCACTCTCGAAATCCACCTGGATCAGCCGGACATAGCCCCGGCCGTGGCTGCGCACCGCTTCGCTGAATTCCCGCTTGCCGGCCGACAGATTGTCGACCAGGGCCAGGGTTTCCCATTTCTTGCCCTGGGGCTTCTGCACCGCGAATTTGCGCTGGCTTTCCAAGGCTTGCTCTCCATTGGCCGAGCCATGGTCCGGCTCCGCGTTCCCAGCCATTATCAATGCCGCGCGCCTGGGGGCAAGGGCCTGCGCGGGGCCCGTCGATGGCGACAGGTGCGACGCCCTGGCCCGTGCGCTATAGCTTGACGCCCGGCATGGTTGCCGTTGGCCTATCCAGGCCAATCTTCACCCAGGATGGTCAGGTCGATGACGCGGCAGGCGTGGACAGCAACGACGGATGACGGCACGGCTGACGCGCGGCCGGAGGGGGGACGCTGGGCCGCCGCCCGCATCAACCTGCGCACGCTCAACACCATCCGCTGGATCGCCATTGCCGGCCAGACCGTCACCCTGTTGACGGTGGAGGATCTGGTCGGCATCGACATCCCCCTGCTGCCCGCCCTGGCGGTGACGGCGGTGTCGCTGCTGATCAACCTCTACGCCATCGCCCGGCGCCGGCGCAGCCCCTTCCTGACCGAACGGGGTGCCGTGCTGTTCCTGGGCTATGACACGGTGCAGCTGACCGTGCTGCTGATGCTGACCGGCGGGTTGGAAAATCCCTTCGCCGTGCTGGTGCTGGCGCCCTTGATGGTGGGGGCCAGCATGCTGGGACGCCGGCTGGTCACGGGGCTGACCACGCTGACCACGGCCTGCCTCACCCTGGTCTGGGCCCTGGCCATGCCCCTGTCCTGGCCGGCCAGCAACGGCGTCACCCTGTCGCCCATCTATCTGGGGGGCATCTGGGCGGCCCTGACACTGTCCGCCATCTTCATCGCCACCTACGTCTACAAGGTGGCGCAGTCCGGCCGCGACCTGTCGCAGGCCCTGATCGCCAGCCAGGTGTCGCTGGCCCGGGCGCAGAAGGCCTCCGCCCTGGGCGCGCTGGCGGCGGCGGCGGCGCATGAGCTGGGCAGCCCGCTGGGCACCATCGCCGTGGTGGCCAAGGAACTGGCCCGCGACATGCCGCCCGACAGCCCCTGGGTGGAGGATATCCAGCTTCTGCAGAGCCAGTCGGACCGCTGCCGCGTCATCCTGGCCGACCTGGCCCGCCGCCCGGACGCGGAGGGGGAGATGGAGCCCTACGCCCCCCTGGGCCCCGTGCAGGTGATCGAGGCGGTGGCCGCCCCCCACCGCCGGGCGGACGTGACCCTGGACATCACCGTGACCGGGGCGGAGGAGGGCGCGCCCTCCCCCCTGCCGCTGTCGCCCGAGCTGCAGCACGGCCTGGGCAACATCCTTCAGAACGCCATGCAGTTCGCCACCACCCGGGTGGACGTGACCCTGCATTGCGATCCCTCCGCCCTGGTTCTGACCGTGGCCGACGACGGCCCCGGCTTCCCCGTCAGCCTGCTGGAGCGCCTGGGCGAACCCTATGTTTCCGACCGGGATGAGCGGCTGGAGCAGGTGCCGGTACGCGCCGGCGGCGGTGGCACCATGGGGCTGGGCCTGTTCATCGCCCAGATCCTGCTGGAACGCACCGGCGCCGTCGTCTCCTACGCCAACGGTCGGCCGGGCAGCACGCCCGTGGGCGCCGGCGCCCATGTCACCGTGAACTGGAGCGGGCCGCTGCCGGCGGCCCAGTGACGGGGCTGGCCAAGACGAGGCCGCCAGCCGCCGGAACGGCGCAAAAGAATGGGAAACCTTCGTATGGTGGACAATCGCGTATTGCCGCCCTTGGATGGACATAATCCCATGTCCATCTCTCCGGCCATCACGGGGCGTCCTTTTGCCGCGTGTCGGAATCGCACGGAAGTGTTCAAACACGGCGTAGTAAGGTCGTTGGTAAGTTTGCAACCGTCCTGCGGCATGGCCGGAAAATAAGGGGTTTTCGAGAATGAACGTTGAGACCGGTGACGTGATCGATCCCATGCGCCTCGGCTTCACCGGGGACGCGTCGCGCAGCCTGCTGGTGGTGGACGATGACGCCCCCTTCCGCATCCGCCTGGCCCGCGCGCTGGAAAAGCGCGGCTTCGACGTGGTGGCGGTGGACAGCGTGGCCCTGGGCGTGGACGTGGCGCAGGAAGCGGCCCCCCGCTACGCCGTGGTGGACTTGCGGCTGGGGGACGGCAGCGGCCTGGATGTGGTGAAGGCCCTGCGCGACGCCCGGCCTGAGGCGCGCATCGTCATGCTGACCGGCTACGGCAACATCGCCACCGCCGTGGCGGCCGTGAAGGCCGGCGCCGTCGACTACCTGCCCAAGCCTGCGGACGCCGACGCGGTCGAGGCCGCCCTGCTGACCGACGGCCCCCTGCCGCCGCCGCCGGAACATCCCATGTCGGCCGACCGCGTCCGCTGGGAACACATCCAGCGGGTGTTCGAGCAGTGCGACCGCAACGTCTCGGAAACCGCGCGCCGCTTGAAGATGCACCGCCGCACCCTGCAGCGCATCCTGAACAAGCACGCGCCCAGGACCTGAGCGCGCGGCATACAGGCCCCGGCTGAAAGGGCTCAGGCGCTGCGCCTGAGCCCTTTCAGGCCCTGGCGCAGGCGCGTCCAGGGGCGTTCATTGGGCGTCAGGTCGATGCCGACTTCGGTCACCCGGGTCTCGTCCATGGACGCCACGATCAGCGCGACCTCGCCCACCTTCAGGCGCACGCCGACGGAGGCTCGGCGTCCCAGGCGGCGGGCCAGATGCTCGCCGATGGCGATGTCGCCATCGACGTGTGGGGCCTCGAACCCATAAAGCCCGGCCACGGTGGCCAGGGGCGTGTCGCCCTTGACCTGGAAATCGCCCAGCCCGGCGGCGCGGCGGCCGTGGTCGCGACGACCGAACAGGCGTTCCATGGCCGTCAGGGCCGCCGGCTCGCCCAGCACCAGCACGGCGTCGCCGGGGTAGAGCACGCGCACCTCTTCCGGCGCCACGGGGTGGCCCTCGCGGATCATGGCCAGCACCCGCACGGATTCCGGCACCACCAGCCGGCCCAGGCCGCGCACCGCCGCCTCGCTCTCCGGCGCCACGGTCAGCATGGCCAGTTGCTGCGGCCCATCCACCGGCAGGTCGATGTCGGCGCGGCCGGGCGGTTCGGGATCGGCCGGGATCTCCACGTCCAGCAGGCGCGCCGCCGGGCCGATGGTCCAGCCCTGGGCCAGCAGGGACAGCAGGACCACGGCGAAGGCGATGCCGAAATAGGTTTCGGCCCCCGGCAATCCGGACAGCACCGGCAGCAGGCCCAGGAAGATGGGCACCGCGCCGCGCAGGCCGACCCAGGAGATGAACAGCCGCTCGTTCCAGGCGAAGCCGAAGAAGGACAGGCACAGGGTGACGGCCAGGGGCCGCGCCACCAGGATCAGCGCCACCGCCACCACCAGGGCCGGCAGCGCCACGCGCACCAGCGTATCGGGCGAGACCAGCACGCCCAGCATGAGGAACAGGGAGATCTGGCTCAGCCAGGCCAGCCCATCGTGGAAACGCTCAATGATCTGCCGCGCCTTGACCCGGCGGTTGCCCATGATGAAGCCGGCGAGATAGACGGCCAGGAAGCCGGAGGCGCCGATGGTCTGGGTGGCGCCGAAGATGAACAGGGTGCCGGCCAGCGCCAGGATGGGGTAGAGGCCGGCCGACAACTCCAGCCGGTTGATGATGGCCGACAGGGCGAAGCCGCCGGCGACACCGATGATGCCGCCGCCGCCCATCTCCAGCGCGAACTGGCCCAGTTGCGCCCAGCCGAAGCCGGCCCCCTGCACGGCGTGAATGGACAGGAGGGTCAGGAACACGGCCATGGGGTCGTTCAGGCCCGACTCCACCTCCAGCAGGGCCGAGACGCGGGGGCGCAGGCGCAGGCCCCGCTGGTGCAGCAGCAGGAACACGGCGGCCGCGTCGGTGGAGGCGACGATGCTGCCGATGAGGAAGCCCTGGGCCCAGCCCACGCCCAGCAGCCAGCGCGCCACCACGCAGGTGACGCCGGCCGTGACCAGCACGCCGGCGGTGGACAGCACCAGGGCCGGCCAGCGCGCCAACTTGAACACCGCCTTGGGCGTGCGCAGCCCGCCGTCGAATAGGATGACGGCAATGGCGATGGACCCGACCAGCGAGGCCAGGCGGTAGTCGTTGAACTGGAAATTGGCCAGCTTGTCGACGGCGATGCCCAGCGCCAGGAACACCAGCAGCAGGGGCGCGCCGATGCGGGAGGAGGCGCGGCCGGCCAGGATGGCCAGCATCAGCAGCGACCCGAGCGCGAAGATGATGGTGTCGACGTGATGCACTGGCCGACTTGCTCCCCCCGGGCGGCCGCTTACGGCGCCCTGTTGACCCGAACCGCCTGAGGCTTACCCTAGCCCCAAGCCCTTGGACTAGCTGTCCGTTGGGCCAGCGTCCCCTTCAGGGGTCCCATCCGCCGGCCACCTGGTTCTTCTCGCCGCCCATTGTGTCCGCCATGCGGCGCCGGCTGGTAAATTTGGGGGCGGCGGATCCGTGGCGGGCTAGAAGGCGGCGTCCACCGCCAGGTGGTGCACGTCAAAGCCCCAGCCCGCCGCCATGTCGGCCGCGACGCGGGAGCGGTGGCAGATGTGCGGGTCATCCTCCAGGCACAGCAGACAGGCGGGGCCCTGGTTCAGCGCCGTGGCAGCGGCCACGCCCAGTTCATACTGCGCCTCCGGCCGGGCCAGCGCCTGATCGACGATGGACCAGAACAGCGGCTGGTCGCCGGCGCGGCCGGCCAACCGCCCCTCCTTGGGCGTGCCCAGCGCCTTCAGGTGCAGGTACTCGATGCCGGCTTGGCGCAGGGCCGCCGACAGCGGGCCCTTGGAAAAGCCGGCGCGGCGCGACAACGGCAGCTCGCGCACGTCGATCAGCGTGCGCACGCCGGCCCGCACCAGGCGCTCCACCAGCGCCGGCTGGCCCGCCTTCTCATACCCTATGGTGAACAGCTCGGGCATGGGCGATGCTCCTTGCAATAAGTGGAAAAAGGTTTCCAGAAGTATGGGCGTCCTTCAACCGGAGCAAGGGTTGATGAGGGCTGACCTGTTAGCCAGGGGAATCGCTTGAAGGGGGTTATGCGGACTGTGTGATGACGGCGTGAAGGTATTGGGTATCCCATGCGGCGGATTTTCTTCGGACTTTGAGGCTGTGCTTATCCTTTGCGCCGCGCAGGAGGTTCAAGGCCATGTGTCGGATGGTTGCCATGTTGTGGGGGCCGTTGCCGGATCTGAGACGGCTCAAGTCTTCATGGAAGACGACATCGAGGACCCAGTGGAGCCGGTTTTCGATATGCCAGTGGGCTCGGACGGCATGAGCGAAGAGGCGCGTGTCGAGTTTTTGAGATGACAGGTAGTATCGGCGTTCCCGGCTGGTTTTGCCGTCACGCTCGATCTCGGCTTCGACCATGGCGATGGCCTTGAGGCCGGGGAAGCGGGGCTCGCCGGGGAAGCGGCGGTCTGTGGTAAGCCAGTCAACTTCGTGGCTGACGACATGGCGGCGCACCTCGATGCGGCCGTGCTCGCCATCGGTCGTGTCGAACGTGTCGGCGGCAGGCAGATCGTCGAAGTGGCGGATGACCTCGCTGTGCAGGTTGGGCCAGTTCTCTTTGATGGCCAGCAGGTAATCGGCGCCTTTATCGAGAATCTTCTGGGCGATCTTGGTCTGGCAGCCCATCGCATCGATGGTGACGAGCGCCCCGGTCAACGCCAAGCGGTCGAGCAGCAACGGAATGGCCGTAATCTCATTCGACTTGGCCTCGCAAGCTTGCTGGCCCAGCACCAAGCGCTGCCGGCTGGCCCAGGCTGAAACGAGATGCAGCGGATTGCGATCCTTCGCCCGGTCATGCGTCCGCCGCGAGGTCTTACCGTCGATCGCGACGATGTCGGGCTCGGCCTCGCGTAGCCCCTCGACCCAGTCGCCGAAGCATCGCGCAAAAAGATCGCCGTCGAGCGCGTTGAGGATGTCGTTCAGCGTATCGTGGCTCGGAATCCCGCCCGCATAGGGCAAAAACCGCCGCAGGAAATCCCGGTTCATCGTGCCCCAGCGCCGAATCTCGACGAAATCCTCAGCCCCCGCGATCGTTGCGCAGAGCACCACAAGCAGAATCTCCGGCAGTGGATAAATGACCTTCCAGGATTGCCGCGGATCGCTGAGCGCCGCAAAATGGTCGAGAAGCGAACCGGCCATCGAGAACTCCAGATCAATGGAGCCTCCTACGAATCACAGATCGCCACCGCTCCGAAAGCCCCGTCTTGTCAAGACCCGCTTCAAGCGATTGCCGTGACCTGTTAGCGCCACCATTGCCTGAAAGAGAGATTTGACCGTAAATGACAAAGTGGAAATGCAGCGGAATAGGGCCATGGAAACGATACCAATGTGGGAGGCGAAAAGCGCTTTTGGCCCAGTGATTGATTGCCCGTGTCTTTGGCGCCTCTGCCGCCAAGGCCGAAGCCATGGCCGTCGCCCTCTCAGCTGAGGTGTTCAGCGTGTCACTAGAAGGGGGGCCGGGCAGTGGCGCTTAACCTGACCCCGGAGCGGGGCTTATTGTTTCGCATCACCCATGTCTCCAATTTGCCCTGGTTGCTGGCAAACGGGCTGCATTGTGCCAATGGCGCTGCCAACGATCCGAATTTCGTTGCTATCGGCAACCCCGACTTGATTGGCAAGCGCACCCATCGCCAGGTACCTATCCCTCCCGGCGGAACGTTGGCCGATTACGTTCCCTTTTACTTTACACCGAAATCGCCGATGCTTTTCAATATCAAGACGGGATACAATGGCATTATCTGCCGCTCCAATCAGGAAATTGCAATCCTAGTCTCATCCTGCCAGATTATGAATAGCAATGGTGTATCTATGTTGTTCACAGATCGTCACGCCTATACGGCGACGGCGACATGGAGCAATAATCATGCCGATCTGCAACACATGATTGACTGGGATATACTCAATCGGCATGACTTTTCTCGCAATGACAGCTATCCCGATAAGATGGAACGTTATCAAGCAGAAGCTCTTGCCCATAAGCACGTTCCGCCGGATGCGCTGCTGGGCATCGGCTGCGTGTCGGAGACGGTAAAGCCCGCTATCGAGGCGAGCGTTCAAGCGGCAAGTCGAGCACTCCAGGTGATCGTTCGTCCAGGGTGGTATTTCTGATGATTCGCTACACTCAAGGCAATCTGCTCGCAGCCGACACGCAAGCGCTGGTGAACACCGTCAACACGGTGGGCGTTAGCGGTAAGGGCATCGCACTGATGTTCAAGGAAAGCTACCCTGAAAACTTCCGGGCCTATGAAGCAGTCAGTAAGGCAGGTCAACTCGCCCCTGGCGGTCTGTTTATCACCGAGCGGGAAGACATGCTCGGTCCGCGCTTCATTGTTAATTTTGCGACCAAGAAACATTGGCGTCATCCCTCCAAGCTGGAATGGATTGAGCATGGACTGACCATACTTAGGGAGGAGATCAAGGCGCGCGGCATCCGTTCCATCGCCATTCCGCCACTAGGTGCTGGCAACGGCGGGCTCGAATGGAACAATGTGAAGCCATTGATTGTGAAGGCACTGGCTGATCTCGATTGTGAGGTCGTCGTCTATGAGCCGACCCAGACCTATCAAAATGTCGTGAAGCGCAACGGCGTCGAGAAGCTGACTCCAGCGCGGGCGCTAATGGCCGAGATGATCCGGCGCTACGAAGTGCTGGGGTTTGATTGTTCGATCCTCGAAGCTCAGAAGCTTGCTTGGTTTCTAAGCGGTGCAATACAGCGTCTGAGCTTGCCCAACCTAATCGCAGACGATTTCGTAGCCAATCGCTACGGCCCCTATTCGGACAAGGTCCGACACTTGTTGGATGGCTTGGACGGCAGCTACCTGACGTGCGAGCGCCGGGTAGCGGATGCCCGGCCATTCGACCCAATTCGATTCCAGCACAATCGGCAAGACAGAATAACCGTGTATCTGACGTCGCCCGAGGCCAACCTTTACCGACCAGCGCTGGACGCCGCTAGCAAGATCATCGACGGATTCCAGTCACCCCATGGTCTGGAGCTTCTCGCGACGGTTGATTGGCTCAACCGTGAATCGCACATAGCATTGAAAAGTGACGCTATGATGTCAGCTATTGCCTCTTGGCCTGGCCCAGAAGGGGCAGCCCAGCGCAAAGCCAGAGTTTTCACACAGCATCATGTGAATGCAGCAGTCGATCACTTGCAGAGCATTCAATCCGAAGCAACGTAGTTACGGACCTCTATTTCGGGCTGGCTTTCAAGGAGTCCCCGCGTTTTTGGGAGACGCCCCCCGCGCCGATGCGGGCATCATGCCGCGCTCGGCCCTTGCCATATGCCCTACCTCCGTGTACAAACCGCGCTTCATTTTGGCGGCGAGGCCGGGCCGAAAGGTCCAGGGCATGCCCACCCGCTCAAGTGAATCCACCGCCGTCCTTCGGGGCGGTTATTCTTTCGTGAGGAACCAAAATGCCCAAGCTGAAGAATCACAGCGGGACGAAGAAGCGGTTCAAGCTGACCGCCTCCGGTCTCGTTCGCGCCCAGGCCGCCGGCAAGCGCCACGGCATGCGCAAGCGTCCGCAGAAGATGAAGCGGAACGCCCGCGGCATGATGACCCTGTCCAAGCAGGACGGTATCATCATCACCAAGAATTTCATCCGGGTACCGTAAGGAGGGCTGAACCATGGCTCGCGTTAAGCGGGGCGTGACCACCCACGCCCGTCACAAGAAGATCCTGAAGCTGGCCAAGGGCTACCGGGGTCGTTCCAACAACTGCTTCCGTATCGCGATCGAGAAGGTCGAGAAGGCGCTGCGTTACGCCTATCGCGACCGTCGCGCCAAGAAGCGTAACTTCCGCGCCCTGTGGATCCAGCGCATCAACGCCGGTGCCCGCATCCACGGCCTGACCTACAGCCAGTTCATGCACGGCCTGAAGCGCGCCGCCATCGACGTTGACCGCAAGGTCCTCGCCGACATCGCCGCGCGCGAGCCGGAGGCGTTTAAGGTCCTGGTCGATCAAGCCCAGGCCGCTCTCAAGGCCGCTTGATCCTACCCGGATCAACGGTACTGATAAGAAGGGGAGCAGGCCCGGCGGGCCCGCTCCCCTTTTTGTTTTGTGCCCCCCCAAGCGCCGGGCGCCGGCATCCGCCGGCTTGGCTTCCTCGCTCCGCCCTGCGGTACTCGCTGCGGGGCCGGCGGTCGCCGGCCACAACGGCACGGGCCAAAGCCCCGCGCCGTTGGTAGTATCCGCCCCCAAGATTGCCCCACTGCCCACCGACCCACTGCCCACCGAGAAGACGGATCGTCGCGATGAACATCCTCGACAGCCTCAAGGCCGACCTGCTGGCCGCCGCTGCCGCCGCCCCCGACCTGGCCGCCCTGGAAGAGGTGCGCGTGGACGCCCTGGGCAAGAAGGGCCGCATCACCGGCCTGATGAAGGACATGGGATCGCTGACGCCGGATGAGCGGCGGGAACGCGGCCAGGCCCTGAACGCCGTGAAGGAAGAGATCAGCCAGGCGCTGGACGCCCGCCGCCAGGTGCTGAAGGCCGAAGCCCTGGCGCAAAAGCTGGAGGCGGAGCGCATCGACGTCAGCCTGCCGGCCCGCCCCGAGGTCGAAGGCCGCGTCCACCCGATCAGCCAGACGGTGGAGGAGATGATCGCCATCTTCGCCGACATGGGCTTCAGCGTGGCGGAGGGGCCGGACATCGAGACCGACTTCAACAACTTCACCGCCTTGAACATCCCGCCGGAGCATCCGGCCCGCCAGATGCACGACACCTTCTACCTGCCCAACGGGCCGGACGGGGGCACCCGCGTGCTGCGCACCCACACCAGCCCGGTGCAGATCCGCACCATGCTGGCGGGGGAACCGCCCATCCGCATCATCGCGCCCGGCCGCACCTACCGGTCCGACTACGACCAGACCCACACCCCCATGTTCCACCAGATCGAAGGCCTGGTGATCGGCGAGAACATCCACATGGGCCACCTGAAGGGCACGCTGCTGGAGTTCTGCCGCGCCTTCTTCCAGGTGGACGACCTGCCCCTGCGCTTCCGCCCCAGCTTCTTCCCCTTCACCGAACCGTCGGCGGAGGTGGACATCGGCTGCTCACGCAAGGGCGGCGAGCTGAAGCTGGGCAACTACGGCGATTGGCTGGAGATCCTGGGCTGCGGCATGGTCCACCCCAAGGTGCTGGAGAACTGCGGTATCGACAGCACCCGCTGGCAGGGCTTCGCCTTCGGCATGGGCATCGAGCGCGTGGCCATGCTGAAGTACGGCATCCCCGACCTGCGCACCTTCTTCGAGGCCGACCTGCGCTGGCTGAAGCACTACGGCTTCGTGCCGCTGGACGTGCCCAGCCTGGCCCAAGGTCTCACCCGATAACCCACCCTTAAAGAGCGGCAGCCGGCCTTGAGGCCTGGCGCCCCACCCGAAGAACGGCAGGTAGCGATGAAGTTCACTCTTTCCTGGCTGAAGCAGCACCTTGAAACCGACGCTCCGCTGGACGTCATCACCGACAAGCTGACCGCCCTGGGCCTGGAGGTCGAGGGTGTGGAGGATACCGGCAAGGCTCTGGCGCCCTTCGTCATCGCCAAGGTTCTGTCGGCGGAAAAGCATCCCAACGCCGACAAGCTGCGCGTCGCCATGGTCGACACCGGCAAGGGCGAGCCCGTCCAGGTGGTGTGTGGCGCCCCTAACTGCCGCGCCGGCATCACCGTGGTGTTCGCCAGCCCGGGCGCCGTCGTCCCGGCCACGGGCGACACGCTGAAGGTCGGCGCCATCCGCGGTGTGGAAAGCCGGGGCATGCTGTGCTCCGAGCGCGAGCTGAACCTGTCGGATGAGCACAACGGCATCATTGAGCTGCCGGAGGAGGCGCCGGTGGGCACCAGCTTCGCCGCCTGGCGCAAGCTGGACGATGCCGTCATCGAGATCTCGCTGACGCCCGACCGCGTGGATTGCGCCGGTGTCTACGGCATCGCCCGCGATCTCGCCGCCGCCGGCCTCGGCACGCTGAAGCCCCTGGACACCGCGCCTGCGCCCGGTGTCTTCCCCGCGCCCGTGAAGGTGGCGCTGGAAACGGCGGCCTGCCCGCAATTCGCCGCCCGCGTGGTGCGCGGCGTGCGCAACGGCCCCAGCCCGCAGTGGCTGCAGGACAAGCTGACCGCCGTGGGCCTGCGCCCCATCTCGGCCCTGGTGGACATCACCAACCTGATGACCCTGGACCAAGTGCGGCCCCTGCATGTCTTCGACGCCGCCAAGGTCCAGGGCGACCTGACCGTGCGTGAGAGCACGGCGGGTGAAACCCTGCTGGCCCTCAACGGCAAGGAATACGTCCTGCCCGCCGGCCTGACCGTCATCGCCGACGCCAGCGGCGCCGTCCTGTCCCTGGGTGGCATCATGGGGGGGGAGAGCACCGGCGTGTCGGAGACGACCACCAACGTCATCATCGAGGCGGCGCTGTTCGAGCCCGCCAAGGTGGCGGAAGCCGGCCGCGCCCTGCAGATCGACAGCGACGCCCGCTATCGCTTCGAGCGCGGCGTGGACCCGGCCAGCGTCGTCAGCGGCATTGAGCAGGCAACGCGTCTGGTGCTGGAACTCTGCGGCGGTGAGGCCGGCGAGGTCTTCGTGGCCGGTGCCGAGCCCGCCTGGCGCCGTCCCCTGACCTTGCGGCCGGCCCGCGTGGCTCATCTGGGCGGCGTGGACGTTCCGGAGACCGACCAGGTGCGCATCCTGACGGCCCTGGGCTTCGAGACCAGCCAAAAGGACGGCCTGATCCACGCCGTGCCGCCGTCCTGGCGCGCCGACGTGCATGGCGAGGCCGACCTGGTGGAGGAGGTGCTGCGCATCCACGGCTTCGACGCCATCCCCACCACCAGCCTGCCGCGCGACGAGGGCCTGCCCAAGGTCGCCGTCACGCCCAAGCAGCGCCGCACCGCCACCGTGCGCCGCCTGCTGGCCAGCCGGGGCATGCTGGAGGCCATCACCTGGTCCTTCCTGGCGCCGGAGACGGCCAAGCTGTTCGGCGGTGCGCCGGATGAGCTGGCCCTGCTGAACCCCATCAGCGCCGACCTGGCCATCATGCGCCCGTCGGTTCTGGCCAACCTGGCGGCCGCCGCCGGCCGCAACGCCGCGCGCGGCTATGCCGACCTGGCGCTGTTCGAGGTGGGCCCCGCCTTCCGCGACGGCAGCGAGAAGGGCCAGGACCTGATCGCCGCCGGCGTGCGCGCCGGCCTGGCCGTGGCCCGCCACTGGGCCAAGGGCACCCGCCCTGTGGACGCCTATGACGCCAAGGCCGACGCCATCGCGGCGCTGGAGGCCGCCGGCGCCCCCACCGCCAACCTGGTCGTCTCCACCGACGCGCCCGGCTGGTACCACCCGGGCCGCTCCGGCTGCCTGCGGCTGGGCCCCACCGTGCTGGCCCGCTTCGGTGAACTGCACCCGGCGGTGCTGGAGGCCCTGGACCTGACCGGCCCGCTGGTGGCGTTCGAGGTATTCCTGGACCTGATCCCGCAACCGAAGAAGAAGGGCGGGACGGAGAAGCCGAAGCTGGAGCTGTCGGCCTTCCAGCCCATCAGCCGCGACTTCGCCTTCGTGGTGGAGGCCGGCGTGGAGGCGGATCGCCTGATCCGCGCCGCCAAGGGGGCCGACAAGGCCCTGATCACCGGCGTGCAGCTGTTTGACGTCTATCAGGGGCCCGGAGTCGAAACCGGCTTCAAGTCCATCGCGCTGTCGGTCACTTTGCAACCGGTGGACAAAACCTTGACGGATGCGGAAATCGAGGCCGTGGCCGCCAAAGTCGTCGCCGCCGTCACCAAAGCGACGGGTGCCGTGTTGCGCGGCTGACACAGAGCCCGCGCGCTTGCAGTAGGCGCCCCTTGGCTTTCAAGGGGCGCCTTTCCTTTTAACCAACTTATTGTGAATTTTAGACTACTTTAACCACTTGCACCGCCCGTGCCCCCGTCCCTTACTATCTTTCGAAAGATAAAAAGCGGAAACTGACGCCTGCGCTTATGGGTGTCACCCGTTGGGGGAGGACAGACGGCATGAAGTTTTTCCGGGATCTGCCCATCATCCAGAAGCTGCTGCTGCCCCTGATCCTGATGGGTCTGGTGACGCTCGGCACCTCCCTCTACACCCTGTCGCAGATGAACACGGGTGCTGTGCAATACCAGCACCTGCTGCGCGGCGAGGCGGAGGCCCTGAAGGCCATCGACCGGGCCAATGGCGCCGCCGCCAACATCGGCCGCATCAGCTACATGATGCTGGCGGAGACCGACAAGTTCATCATCGACAGCATGAAGGATGAGATCGGGCAGCAGGCCAGCGACCTTGCCAAATACCTGGATAGTGTCGCCCGCCTGAACCCAGGCTCCAAGGACGACCTGGCCATGGCCCGGGACGAGTTCAAGGCCATGATGAAGTTCGCGGAAGAGGCGCGCGAACAGATGCTGGCGGGCAACACCAAGGCCGGCGCGTCCACCTTGACCGATGAGTTCGACATCCGCCTGTCCAAGCTGCTGGACCGGCTGACCGTCATCACCAAGGCGGTGGACGAGAATTTGAGCAAGGGCGAGGCCGCCGCCAAGGCCCGCAACGAACGCACCTACTGGGTGACGCTGGCGGGCGGCCTGTCGGGCGCCGTGCTGATCATGGCGCTGGCGCTGTGGATCGCCTGGGCCAGTGTGTCCCGCCCGCTGAAGCGCATCGTCGACACCATGACCGCGCTGGCCGACGGCGACCAGAACGTGGAGGTGCGGGCGACCGACCGGCGGGATGAGATCGGCGCCACCGTGCGGGCGCTGCGCATCTTCCAGCGCACCATGGTGGAGGCCGACACCCTGCGTCATGAGCAGGAGACGATGAAGGCCCAGGCCCAGGCCGAACGCCTCGCCGCCTTGGCCCAGCTGGCCGATGAGTTCGAGGCCAGCATGAACCAGGTGGTGGAAGGGGTGGCCGGCGCTGCTGACCGCATGCAGGGCAACGCCAAGGGCCTGTCGGCCATTGCCGAGCAGACCAACCACCAGACGCTGGCGGTCGCCGGCGCGGCGGAGGCCGCGGCCGGCAACGTCAACACCGTGGCAGCGGCGGCCGAACAGCTGTCCGCCAGCATCCAGGAGATCGGCCGGCGGGTGGAGGAGTCCTCGCAGATCGCCCAGAACGCCGTGGTGGAGGCGGAGCGCAGCAACCACACTGTGAGCGGCCTGGTGGAGGCGGCGCGCAAGATCGGCGACGTGGTGCGCCTGATCAGCGATATCGCCAGCCAGACCAACCTGCTGGCCCTGAACGCCACTATCGAGGCGGCGCGGGCGGGTGAGGCTGGCAAGGGCTTTGCTGTCGTGGCCAGCGAAGTGAAGACCCTGGCGACGCAGACGGCCAAGGCGACGGAGGAGATCAGCGCCCAGATCGGCGAGATCCAGGCCGTGGCCGGCAGCGCCGCCGGCGCCATCCACGGTGTCAGCGGCACCATCGGCCGCATCAGCGACATCGTCACCACCATCGCCGCGGCGGTGGAGCAGCAGGGTGCCGCCACCAACGAGATCGCCAGCAGCGTGGCCCAGGCCGCCGCCGGCACATCCGACGTGTCGAGCACCATTGGCCAGGTGACCCGCGCCGCCAGTGAGACCGGCACCATGGCCGTGGACGTGCTGCACGCTGCCCAGGACCTGGTCAGCCAGTCCGATCACCTGCGCCACCAGGTGGCGGGCTTCCTGACCAAGGTGCGCGCGGGCTGAGCCCCGTTCACCCCGGCGTCTGGTCCCCTGGCGCCTGGCTCAGGATGGCGGCGGACAGGATGCGCCCATCCGGTGCCTGCAGCAGAACCGCGACACGTTCCCCCGCCGGCAGAGGCTGGCGGACTTCCACCGCGTCTCCCCGCCATTGCCCGGCCGGGGTGAGCGACCGGACGATATTGGATTCCAGCAGGGTGCGGCCGCTGTTCTCGCCCCGCCCGATGGGGGTGCGGTGTTGCGGGTCATACCCCACCACCAGGATGTCACCCTGCTGTCCCTTGCCCGCGCCTACGGAAATGACCAGGCCATCTTCCCCGCGCGCGACCTGCAGGCCGACCGGCGCCGCTTGCCGCCGCATGGCGTCGGCGATTTCGGCCAGGCCCCGCGCGCGGTCGGAACCGACGAAGGCGCGTTCGCCGTTCACCACCATCTCCGGCGTGTAGACCTGGCCGCCGCCCAGGCTGCGCGCATACCACCGCTGCCGCGCCGTGGCAGCTTCGAATGAATAGGGATCCCGCCAGCCCAGGCCATTCCAGTAGGTCACGTGGAAAGCCAGGGGCAGCACGTCCCGGCGGTCCTGCGCCAGGTCGGTGAGGAAGGCATCAGCGGGCGGGCAGGATGAGCAACCCTGCGACGTGAACAATTCCACCACCACCGGCCCCGCCGCCAGCGCGGGCGTCGAGATCGGGAGGCCCAGGCTGAATGCCAGGAAAAGCAAGCCGGTACGACGCATTCTTTCGCCCCTTCCCTTGTCCACGCCGCGAGCATGGCATCCCCCAATGTGGGAAGTGCCTGGTGGCCCCGCCAGGGCGGCGCGGCGAACGGCCGCCGCTTCCGGCCTGGACCATGCGTTCCAGTGGGGGCACAGTCGGCACCAATGGTAAATGGGGGAGGGACCGATGGCGGTGACACTGGCCTTTGACGTCTACGGCACGCTGATCGACACCCATGGGCTGGTGGCCATGCTGAGGGGCATGGTGGGCGACCGCGCGGCGGACTTCTCCCGCACCTGGCGGGAGCGGCAGCTGGAATACGCCTTCCGCCGCGCCCTGATGCAGAACTACGTGCCCTTCAGCGCCTGTACCGCCCAGGCCCTCGACCACACCTGCGCCCTGTACAAAACGCCGCTGAGCCCGGACCAGCGGACGGCCCTGCTGGACGCCTACCGCACCTTGCCGGCCTTCGCCGACGTGGCGGACGGGCTGGCCCGCTTGCGTGCGGCCGACTTCCGCCTCTACGCCTTTTCCAATGGCGCCGCCGACGCGGTGCGCACCCTGCTGGACGCCGCTGGCATCAGCGGCCTGTTCCAGGGTGTGGTCAGCACGGACGACCTGTGCTCGTTCAAACCCAGCCCCGCCGTCTACAGCCATTTCCTGCGGGCGGCGGGGGCCACGCATGCCGAGACCTGGCTGGTCTCCAGTAACCCTTTCGATGTCATCGGCGCCCTTTCCGCCGGCTGGCGCGCCGCCTGGGTGCGGCGGTCGCCTGAGGCGCTGTTCGACCCCTGGGGCATCCCGCCGACGGTGACCGTTCCGGACTTGCGCGACCTGGCGGCGGCCATCGCGGCTTAAGTTGCCCAGTCGCACATGAACGCCCCGCCAACCCCGCGGTTGCGCCGGAACGCGGGGCATCCTATGGTCGCGGGAATTTTCCCAGACCGGCCCGTCATGACCGACCTTTCGCACATCCGCAATTTCTCCATCATCGCCCATATCGACCACGGCAAATCGACCCTGGCCGATCGCCTGATCCAGTATTGCGGCGGCCTGGACGCCCGCGAAATGCGCGAGCAGGTGCTCGACAGCATGGATATCGAGCGCGAGCGCGGCATCACCATCAAGGCGCAGACCGTGCGCCTGACCTACAAGGCCGATGACGGGAAGACCTATCAGCTGAACCTGATGGACACGCCCGGCCACGTGGACTTCGCCTATGAGGTCTCGCGCTCGCTGGCCGCGTGCGAGGGCTCGCTGTTGGTGGTCGACGCCTCGCAGGGGGTTGAGGCGCAGACGCTGGCCAACGTCTACCAGGCCATCGACCACAACCATGAGATCGTCCCGGTCCTGAACAAGATCGACCTGCCGGCGGCCGAACCCGACCGCATCAAGCAGCAGATCGAGGATGTGATCGGCCTGGACGCCAGCAATGCCGTCATGATCTCGGCCAAGACCGGCCTGAACATCAAGGACGTGCTGGAGGCCATCGTCACCCGCCTGCCGCCGCCCAAGGGTGACCTGGAGGCGCCGCTGAAGGCCCTGGTGGTCGACAGCTGGTACGACCCCTACCTGGGCGTGGTCATTCTGGTGCGGGTGGTCGATGGCGAGCTGAAGGTCGGCCAGAAGATCCGCATGATGGCCACCGGGGCCACGAAGGAAGCCGACCGCGTCGGCCACTTCACGCCCAAGGCCGTGCAGTCCGGCCGCCTGGGCCCGGGCGAGATGGGCTTCATCACCGCCGGCATCAAGGACATCCGCGAGACCAAGGTCGGCGACACCATCACCGAGGAGCGCCGCCCGGCCGCCGAGCCGCTGGAAGGCTTCAAGCCCAGCGTGCCGGTGGTGTTCTGCGGCCTGTTCCCGACCGACGCGGCGGAGTTCGAGCATTTGCGCGAGAGCCTGGGCAAGCTGGCCCTGAACGATGCCAGCTTCCAGTTCGAGGCGGAGACGTCGGCCGCCTTGGGCTTCGGCTTCCGCTGCGGCTTCTTAGGGTTGCTGCACCTGGAGATCATCCAGGAACGCCTGGAGCGCGAGTTCAACCTGGACCTGATCACGACGGCGCCCAGCGTCATCTACAAGGTTCACATGACCGACAAGTCGGTCATCGACATGCACAACCCGGCCGACATGCCGGACCCCATCCGCATCGACCACATCGATGAGCCGTGGATCCGCGCCACCATCATGCTGCCCGACGAGTACCTGGGCGGCATCCTGGCGCTGTGCACCGAGCGGCGCGGCCAGCAGATCGACCTGACCTATGTCGGCGGTCGCGCCATGCTGGTCTACAAGCTGCCGCTGAACGAGGTGGTGTTCGACTTCTACGACCGACTGAAGTCCATCAGCCGCGGCTATGCCAGCTTCGACTACCAGATGGACGGGTACGAGACCGGCGACCTGGTCAAGATGTCCATCCTGGTGAACGCGGAGCCGGTGGACGCCCTGTCCACCATTGTCCACCGCAGCCAAGCCGAGCATCGCGGCCGCCTGCTGTGCGAGCGCCTAAAGGAGCTGATCCCGCGCCAGCTGTTCAAGATCGCCGTGCAGGCCGCCATCGGCAGCCGTGTCATCGCCCGCGAGACCATCAGCGCCATGCGCAAGGACGTACTGGCCAAGTGCTACGGCGGCGACATCAGCCGCAAGCGCAAGCTGCTGGACAAGCAGAAGGAAGGCAAGAAGCGCATGCGGCAGTTCGGCGAGGTCGAAATCCCGCAGAGCGCCTTCATCGCCGCCCTCAAGATGGGTGACGGCTGACCCAGCCGATATCAAGGTTTGAGGAACCACACCGGCCGACCCTTCAGGGGCGGCCGGTTTGCATTTCAGGGGCTGTCGTCCCATGGAACATGCTGTTCCACGTCCATGGCATCGTGAAGAACACGCACAATTCCAACCACACCAGGTTCCAGACGGTAGAGCAGCAGATGGCGGGGATTGTGAACGGCCTCGCCAGCCACATGCGCTCTTTCCCGGCTGTGCCGTAGATGATAGGTCCAGCCGCGTAGCTCCGGCCGCGCAACACTACCGAACCGATGCGGTGCCGCGGCGATGTCGCGAATGGCTTGGACTATGAGCGCTTCATATCGCAGCCGCGCCAAATTCCCGAAGGTCTGATTCGAATGTGCCAAGATGGCCCGGATATCCGCACGGGCCAGTGGCGCAATCCGTTAGCGCAGCATGCCGTCAGTGCCCGCCAGCGGCTTCTCTGCCAAGCACAGCTATGTATTCTTCCAAGTCACCGTCCATAACCTCATCGAACCGCCCTTCATCCAGCTCGCGGTGGCCGGCTTCCGCCGCCTCCCGCAACGCCTTCAGCTTGGCCTCATGTTGTGCTTCCTCTCGTTCGATGAGTCTCAGGCCGGCACGAAGGACCTCGCTGGCGTTCTGGTAACGGCCAGATCGCACCAAGTCCTCGATGACTTGTTCATGGTGATCGGTCAGCACCACGTTGCGCGTTGGCATCGGCATCCTCCAGCGAAGAATTCACGATCCAAAGCCTAACGCCGATTGGCATACTATGCCAATCTCGGATTCACCCCAGCGGGAACCGCAGGGTGAACCGCGTGCCCGGCGTGGTCGCCTCGTAAAGGAAACTGCCGCGCAGCTGGCGGGTGAAGGCGTCGATCAGCAGCAGGCCCAGGCTCTTGCGGCCGGTTCCGGTGGCGGTGTCGGGCATGCCCACGCCATCGTCGGCGACGGTCAGCACACCCTCATCCCCCTCCCGCCGCAGGGTCACGGCCAGGGTGCCGGCGCGGCCTTCGGGGTAGGCGTGCTTGAAGGCGTTGGACAGCACCTCGTTCAGCACCAGGGTCACGGGCACGGACGCCGTCAGGTCGCTCTCCAGCGGCGTGAGGTCCAGCACCACGGACACGCGGCGCGGCCCGCCCGCCGCGTGTCCCTCGCCTTGGTGGATGTTGTCGACCTCGCACGTCAGGGCGGTGATCACCCGGTCCAGCTGCACCACGTCGACGTCTGACGCGTGGTGCAGCTGCTCGTGCAGGATGCCCATGGCGTGGATGCGGCGCAGGGCGTCGTTCAGGGCGGGGCGCAGCGCCGGGTTCATGCCGGCCTGAAGCTGCAGCAGGCTGGAGACGACCTGCAGATTGTTCTTCACCCGGTGGTGGGTGTCGCGCAGCAGCATCTCGCGTTCCGCCAGCGCGCGGTCCAGGTGGCGGGTGCGGTCGGCCACCCGCGCCTCCAGCAGGGTATTGGCATGGCGCAGGATCCGGTCGGCGCGCGCCAGGTCGCGTGACCGGCGGATGGCGATCCAGGCCACCAGCATCAGCGCCAGCGAGGCCGGAACGGCCACGGCGGCGTAGATCAGGGCCCTGTCTTCCCATTCCTTGGCGATGCTGTCCGTGGTGATGCCATAAAGGACATACAGCGGCAGGTTGGGAACCTTGCGCCGGGCGTACAGCCGCCGCACCCCATCGATGGGAGAGGACAGAATGAAGGTGCCGGTGGCGTCTACCGGCGTCTTGAGCAGCTCGGGATAGAAGCCCTGCTGCAGGTCGCCGTCGGCGGGGGCGGGCTCGCGCAGCAGCACGGCACCATCCTCGCGCACCAGCATCATGGTCTTGGGATCGGCCGAGAACAGCGACCGGTAGAAGGCGATGAAATAGTCCGGCTTCAGCGACAGCTGGGCAACGCCGTTGAAACGGCCGTCCCGCGTTTCCATGCGCTGGCTGATGGGCAGGAAGGCTGCGCCGGAGATGCGGCCGCGCAACTGCTGCCCGATGAAGATGCCGGCGCCCGGCTTCAGTTGGGCGCGGAAATACTCCCGGTCGCTGACATCCAGCGCCGGCGTGGGCCACTGCACCGTGTTCACGCGGATGATGCCGGTGGGGTCCACCACCCACACGCTCTCCAGCTCAGGAGAGGCCTGCCAGATTTCCCGCAAGCGGTCGTAGAAACGGCTGTCGCCGGCGATGTCCTTCCAGCCGGCGTCGTCCACCAGGCGCTCGACATAGCGCAAGCTGGTGGCGTGAATGCTGAAGATCTTGCCCGCATGCTCTTCCAGCACGTGGGTCACGTCCACCACCTGCTCACGGGAGTCGTCCCAGACGCGGCGGTGATGGTCCCAGGCGGCCCAGGCGAAGACCAGCAGGGTCAGCACCAGGCTCATGACCAGCAGGGCCGCCACGGGGCGACCGGCGGACGGGATCAGGGGAACGGCGGTTGCGTCGGAATTGACGGCGCCATCCGGGGCCGGGACGCCGCCAGCCAGAAGATCAGGGAGAGAGGCGCCGGCCGAAGCAGTATGGTCTGGCGCGGAGGCGTTCATACGGGCTGCCCTGGTCCTACTAGGCCCAGGTTACCGCATGCTTCGCGGCCCTGGGCTTACCCCATCGGTCATCGCCATCCCTGAACACCCGCCCTTCAAGAATAGGGGCGGGGTGGAAGGGGGGATGCTCCCTGATACGGACCATCTCCCCTGTCCCTGCCGCCGTCAGTGACGGAAATGACGCATGCCGGTAAATACCATGGCCAGGCCGCGCTCGTCCGCAGCGTCGATCACTTCCTGGTCACGCATGGAGCCGCCGGGCTGGATGACGGCCGTCACCCCGGCTTCCGCCGCCGCGATCAGGCCGTCGGCGAAGGGGAAGAAGGCGTCGGACGCCACCACGCTGCCCTTGGTGCCCGGCTCGGCCAGGCCCGCGGCCTCCGCCGCCTCCCGGCTTTTGATGGCCGCGATGCGGCTGCTGTCGACTCGGCTCATCTGGCCGGCGCCGACACCCACCGTGGCCAGGTCCTTGGCATAGACGATGGCGTTGGACTTCACATGCTTGCCCACGCGGAAGGCGAACAGCAGGTCGGCCAGCTCCTTCGGGGTGGGACCGCGCTTGGTCACCACCTTCAGGTTGGCCGGCAGCACGCGGCCGTCATCGCGGCTCTGCGCCAGGAAGCCGCCGGCCACGGTCTTGATCAGGGTGCCGGGCTGGGCCGGGTTGGGCAGGTCACCGGTCAGCAGCACGCGCAGGTTCTTCTTGCCCGCCAGCACGGCGCGGGCGGACTCATCCGCGTCGGGGGCGATCACCACCTCGGCGAACAGCCGGGATATGGCCTCGGCGGTCACGGCATCCAGGGTGCGGTTGGCGGCGATGATGCCGCCGAAGGCGGACACGGGGTCGCAGGCCAGGGCACGGGCGTAGGCGGTGGGCAGGCCATCGCCCTCGGCCACGCCGCAGGGGTTGGCGTGCTTGATGATGGCGATGGCCGGGCGGTCGAACTCGGCCACCAGCTCGAACGCCGCGTCGGTGTCGTTCAGGTTGTTGTACGACAGCTCCTTGCCCTGCAACTGGGTGGCGGTGGCGATGCCGGGGCGGCGCTCCCCCGTCACGTAGAAGGCGGCGGTCTGGTGCGGGTTCTCGCCATAGCGCAGGGTCTGGCGCAGGGTGCCGGACACGGTCACGCTCTCCGGCCAGGTCTGGCCCAGGCGGTTGGCGAACCAGGCACCGATGGCGGCGTCGTAGGCGCCGGTACGGGCATAGGCCTTGGCCGCCAGGCGCCGGCGCAGGTCCAGGGTGGTTTGGCCGTCATGGGCCGCCAGCTCGGCCAGCAGCGGGGCATAGTCGGACGGGTCGGTCACCACCGCCACGAAATCGTGGTTCTTGGCCGCACCCCGGATCAGGCTGGGGCCGCCGATGTCGATGTTTTCGATGCAGGTTTCGAAGTCGGCGCCCTTCGCCACCGTGGCCTCGAAGGGATAAAGGTTCACCACCACCAGGTCGATGCCGGGGATGTCGTGGGTGTTCATGGCGGCCACGTGCCCCTCGTCATCGCGGCGGGCCAGGATGCCGCCGTGGATGCGCGGGTGCAGGGTCTTCACCCGGCCGTCCATCATCTCGGGGAAGCCGGTGTGGTCGCCCACCTCGGTCACGGGCACGCCGGCCTCGGCCAGGCGCTGGGCGGAACCGCCGGTGGACAGGATGTGCACGCCGCGCGCGGCCAGGGCCTGGCCCAGCTCGATCAGGCCGGTCTTGTCGGACACGGAGATGAGGGCGCGGCGCAGGGGAACGAGATCGGGGCTGGTCATGATGGCAATCCGGCTTGGATGGACTTGGGGAAAAGAGAAAGCCCGGCAGCAAGCCGGGCTTAGGGGAAATTCAGACAGGAGCGGTCAAGGGTCGGCACCCTCGGCCTTCTTCTCGCGGCGCAGGGCCCACTTCACGGTGGCGCCGCCGGGGGCGGTCGTGCCGCGCACGGTCACCTGCAGGGTGCCGCGCGGCTCGGGCCCATCGCCCAGATAGACGCTTTCCTCCAGCCCCACCGTGCCGCCCGACAGGCGCAGGCGCCAGCCGGCGCCCGACGGCAGGCGCAGCAGCACGCCGTCGCCGCCCTGGGACAGGCTGGCATGTACGCCCGGATGCAGGTGGAAGCGCAGGGTGTAGGACTGCCCGCCGGACCCGCCTTCCAGCTTGTCCTCGCCGCGCAGATCCTCGCCATTCTCGGCCAGGTACAGGCGCCGGTGGTGGATCAGGCCGAAGCCGTCGCGATAGCCGTCATGCGCGGCCTCCACCAGGACGGCGCCGCCCGTCTCGCGCCGCTTGGCCTCCACCGGATGCGGGCGGCGGCCCAGGCCGCCATCCTCGCGCACGGAGGCGGAGTTGGTGTCGGCCACCACCAGGGTGGAATGGGCGGCGGTGGAGGCCAAGGCCCCGCGCCAGGCGCCGGTCTCGGACGGGTGGCTGCCGCAGTTCACGATCAGGCGCTCGCGCCCCACGCTCATCTCGAACGACAGGCTGCCGGCGTGCGCCCGGGCGTCCAGGCCGGACGGCGGTGGCGCGCCGGCGTCGAACAGCACGCAGGCGCGGCCCGCCGCCAGCCGCTCGAACCCCACATGGGGGGCGGAGCGCAGGGGCCGGCCGCGGGCGTCGGCCTGGCTGAGCACCGTGTCGATGAAGGCAGGGTCTTCCGCCCAGCCACCGTTGAACAGGGCCAGGCCGCCGTCGCCATGGCGGAAGAAGCGCAGGGTGGGCGTCAGGCGGTCGATGGAGTGCTGCACGGCGTCGGGCATGTCGGCCCGCGCGGCGCGCAGCACGCCCCGGATATCAATCAGGTGGCGCAGGACCTGCAATTGCAGGGAAGGGCTGCGCTGCACATGGCCACCGTCGGGCATGACCTGGCGGGTCAGCTCGCGGTTCAGCAGCCACAGGGCGCGCTGGGCGGTACGGCCCCGGCCCGGCAGGCAGAAGCCGCCATAGACCAGACCCTTGATGCCCAGGATCAGATCCACGCCCCGCAGACGGCCGGGCACCAGCCGGGCCAAGTGGCGGATCTGGCGGGACAGGCTGTCGAACACGCGGGCGCGCAGGCCGTCGTCGGCGCTGGCCAGGAAGAAGTCGTGGGCGGCGATCCAGGCGACGATGCGCTGGGCCGTCACCTCCGGCGCCCAGGCCACGGCATGCCAGGAGGAAAAGCCGTCCAGCCAGCTGGTGACCAGCACGCGGGCCTGGCGGCGCGCGGCATCGCCCCCGGCGGCCTTCAGGTGGCGCAGCCAGTCGAAGCCGTGCAGGGCCGTCAGCCAGGCGGAACCGGCGGAAAGGTCCAGCCAGGGCGGCAGATCGGCCTGGCGCTCCTCGCCCGCGAAGGCGAAACGGCCGGCCAGTAGCGCCTCTCCCTGGCGGGGGTCGCCCGGCCAAGGGTCGCCCGGCACCACGCCCAGCGCCTGGGGGGCGCGGCTTTTCAGCAGCACGCCGTATAGTGGCGTCCGGTAGACCAGCGCGCCAGGGCCGGCGCGGAACCGTCTCATGCCGGAAGTGACACGGGCCATGCGCCGTTTGACCCCTTAGACCAGCGGGCCGCGCAGGCGGCGGATGTTGTCGGCATAGGCCTCAGGGCCGCCCTGGAAGGTGGCGGTGCCGGCCACCAGCACGTCCGCGCCGGCGGATATCGCCACAGGCGCCATTTCGGCGTTGATGCCGCCGTCGACCTCAAGGTCGATGACACGGGATGTGCCGGCGGTCACGGCGTCGATGCGCTGGCGGATGGCCCGGATCTTGTCCTTCTGGCTGTTGATGAAGGACTGGCCGCCGAAGCCGGGGTTGACCGACATGACCAGGATCATGTCGACGTCGTCCATGATGTAATCCAGGACCGAGACGGGCGTCGCCGGGTTCAGCGCCACGCCGGCCTTCTTCCCCAGGCTGCGGATCAGTTGCAGCGTGCGGTGGGTGTGGGCGCCGGCCTCGGGGTGCACGGTGATGATGTCGGCGCCGGCCTTGGCGAAGGCGGTGACGAAATTGTCCACCGGCGAAATCATCAGGTGCACGTCGAACACCTTGGCCGAATGCGGGCGCAGGGCCTGCACCACCATGGGGCCGATGGTCAGGTTGGGCACGAAATGCCCGTCCATGACGTCGATATGGATGTAGTCGGCGCCGGCAGCGTCCACCGCCCGCACCTCGGCGCCCAGGTTGGCGAAGTCGGCCGACAGGATGGAGGGGGCGATGCGTACCGGCTGCTGCATGATGACTTTCGTTCCTATCGACTCAATGGCTATCAACTCAGGGAGGCTTTGCCAACCGCTAGGCGGTGCGGCGCAGGCGGGTCATGAAGAATCCATCGAGGCCGCCCAGCTCAGCCCAGTGGCCGGGCGTGGTGCGCACGTCGCCGCTGTCGGTCACCAGGGGGGCCAGCGACGTCGCGTCGGCATCCGCACTGTAAGCGAGGTCCACGGGGATGACGGGCTCCACCATCACGTCCAGGCGGCGCGACAGCAGCTTGGACAACTGCTCCTCGCCTTCCTCCGGCTGCAGGGAGCAGGTGCAGTAGACCACCAGGCCGCCGGGCTTCACCATGTCGATGGCGCGGTCCAGCAGGCGGCGCTGCACGCCCGACAGGCGGCCCACGTCTTCCGGCGTCTTCAGCCGCGCCACGTCGGGATGGCGGCGGATGGTGCCGGTGGCGCTGCACGGCGCATCCAGCAGCACGGCGTCGACCGGTTCGTCCGGCTGCCACCTGGTGGCGTCGGCCACCGCCGTGGCGACCGACAAGCCCAGGCGTTCCATGTTGCGCGACAGCCGGTCCAGCCGGGGGGCGGAGCGGTCGATCGCCATCACCTTGGCGCCGGCGGCGGCCAGCTGGGCCGTCTTGCCGCCCGGAGCCGCGCATAGGTCGATGACGGTCAGGCCGGCAACATCGCCCAGCAGGCGGGCGGGCAGGGCGGCGGCGGCGTCCTGCACCCACCAGGCGCCCTCATTGAAGCCCGGCAGCTCGGTGACTGATCCGCCGGCGGCACGGCGTAGGGTGCCGGTGGGCAGCACCGTCGCTTCCAGCCTTTCCGCCCAGGCGTGCGGGTCGCCCTTCACCGTGATGTCCAGCGGCGCCTCCACCAGGTGGGCGTCGACGATGGCGCGGGTATGGCCGGTGCCGTAGTGCTGGCGCCAGGCCAGCCACAGCCAGTCGGGCGTGTTCAGGCGGCCGGCGTCCTGGGCGGCCAGCAGGTCGGCGCCCTCGCGCGCCAGGCGGCGCAGCACGGCGTTGATCAGGCCCTTCATGCCGGCCAGGCCCTTGGCCACGGCCAGTTCCACGCCCGTGTCCACGGCGGCGTGGGCGGGGGTGCCTAGGAACAGCAGCTGGGCGGCGGAGACGCGCAGGATATCCAGCACGCCGGCCTTGGGCAGATCCGGCCGGGCCAGCAGCGACAGGACCACGGCGTCGATCTGGCCCAGGCGGCGGATGACGGTGGCGGTCAGCAGGCGGACGAAGGCACGGTCGCGCGGCTCCAGGCCGGGCAGGCCCCGGTGCTGGTCCAATGCGTCATCCAGCGGCACGCGGCGGCGCAGCACGCTTTCCAAGAGATCCAGGACCACCCGGCGGGCGGCCAGCGTTTCGGTATTCATGGGGGCGGGGTGTACCCCGGAACGGGCCCGCTGTCACCGGCCCCTTTCGGCCACCCGCCCCCCGTTTCCGGCATGGATTCGGATGAGAAGGTCTGGCCCCCGGCAAAAGCCCTTGGCGGCGGTGGGCGGCGGAGCCAATTATACCCCCATGAGCAAGCTGCCCCCCCTGCCAGAGCCCCCTATGCCCGAGCCCAAGGCGCCCACGTTCAGGACTCACGTGGCCCCCACGGCATCGGTGCCCGAACCCGCCCCCGAAGCCATCAAGGCCGAGGCCGCGAAACCCGAACCCGTGCGCGAGATCGGCGGCCCCACCGGGCCCGAACCCACCCGCTACGGCGACTGGGAACGCAAGGGCCGCTGTAGCGATTTCTAAACCGGTGGTGCCCCCGGGGTTTCAGAGGGTCTTGAACCGCTCCGTCGCCTGCACCAAGGCGGAGCGGATGCCCGGTTCCATGGCGCTGTGGCCCGCGTCCGGCACGACGATGTAGTCGGCTTCGGGCCAGGCGCGGTGTAGCTCGTCCGCCGTGCGGATGGGGCAGACCACGTCGTAGCGGCCCTGGACGATGATGGCCGGGATGTGCCGGATGCGGTCGATGTTTTCCAGCAGGGCCGCTTCCGGCGACAGCTTGTTGTTGCGGAAGTAGTGCGCCTCCATGCGCGCCAGGCCCAGGGCGTGGTTGTCCTCGCCCGACGCCGACACCAGCTCCGGGCTGGGCAGCAGGGTGGAACATGCGCCCTCGTACACGCTCCACACCCGGGCGGCGGCCATGCGGGTCTGCGGATCGGCGGAGGTCAGGCGGCGGTAGTACGCCTCCAGCAGGTCGCCCCGCTCATTCACCGGGATGTGGGCCACGAAGGTGGACCAGGCCTCGGGGAAGAAGGTGCGCATGTCGTAAAGGAACCAGTCGATCTCCTGCTGGCGCATCAGGAAGATGCCGCGCAGGACCAGGCCCTTCACCCGTTCCGGATGAGCCTGGGCGTAGGCCAGCGCCAAGGTGGACCCCCAGGAGCCGCCGAACACCAGCCAACGGTCGATCTCCAGCACCGAGCGCAATAGTTCCAGATCCGAAATGAGATCCGGAATGCCGTTCTCGCGGATTTCACCCAAGGGGGCGGACCGGCCGGCGCCGCGCTGGTCCAGGATGACGATGCGGTAGTGCCGGGGGTCGAAGAAGCGGCGGTGCGTGGGCGAGGCGCCGGCACCGGGGCCGCCATGCAGGAAGACCACAGGCGCGCCGTCGGGGTTGCCGGCTTCCTCCCAGTAGATGGTATGCAGGCCGCTGACGGCCAGCGTGCCTGTCCGGTAGGGTTCCAGGGGTGGGAAGAGATCGCCGCGCGCCATGGGTCGGTACACCAGATTGCTCGAATTAGGGCCGAAGTGTAGGCCAAGGCTGGCCCCCAGCGCAAACCCAACCAAGCCCGGCCGGTTCCGCCCGGCCTGTTTTGCGGGAGTTTTTACAGCGATGTCACAACCATTTGCCGCCTTCACGGAAGAGTCGCTGACCGTCCTGGTGCGGACTTTCTACGACCGGGCGCGTCAGGATGCGCTGCTGGGTCCGGTCTTCGAGGGTGCCGTCGGCACCACCGAGGAGGCATGGGACCGCCACCGCGCGCGCATTGTGGATTTCTGGTCCTCCGTCCTGCTGTCCACCGGCCGTTACGAGGGCCGGCCCATGGTGGTGCACGCCGGCCTGCCCATGATCGGGCCGGATCACTTCCGCCGCTGGCTGGCCCTGTTCCAGGAGACGGCCCGGGGCCTGTTCACGGCGGAGGCGGCGGACCGCCTGGCGGAGGTCAGCGCCCGCATCGGCCGCAGCCTGCAGATGGGCCTGGCGGTGGCCCGGGGCAAGGACGCGGGCGCCTACCTGCGCTAGGGGCCGGCGTTGGCCGTGACGAAGGCGTCGGGGGTGTCCTCCGTCGCTCACGGATCCGACGCGGCCGGCGCCGCGTCGCCCCCGTCCTTGTCTTCCTTCCGGCCGCGGACCGGGCGGCGGCGCGGCCAGCGGCCATCGGTGGTGATGATCTGGTCGGGGTTGGTGACGCGGATCATGGGGCCGTTGTGCTCCTCCACCCAGCCGCGCACCTCCACCAATCGGTCCTTCAGATCCAGCGGGCTCAGGTGGTGGGCGCGGAAGGCGGCCATGTCGCGGCGATCGATCTCCACCGTGAAGTCGGTGCGCCGGTCGGCGCCGAAGTTGAGGTAGACGCGATCGCGGGCGTCGGCCGCGTCCAGCACGCGGCCGGTGACAATGGCGTAGCGGCCCTGGGCCCGGAAGGCTGTTTCGGGGTCGCGCACGGCGTAGAAGCCGTCGGCCCACAGGCCCAGCTGGCCTTCGCGGGCGTGATCCTCCGCCCGGCGCAGGGCGGCCAAGCCCCGGGGCGCGTCGGGGTGGGGCGCCAGTTCCGCCCACCCCTGGCGCAGCAGGGCGTCCTGCACCCACACCAGGCGGCGCCCGTCGCGCACCATCAGGTGGGCCAGGACGCGGCCGTAGCGGTCATGGTCCACCCCGCCCAGCATCAGGTTGACCGTGCGGTTCAGCACCAGCGCCTCCAGCGCATGCCGCGACTCCTCCGCCAGGGGCCAGGCTGTGCGGCCGGCATTCTCATCCTGGGAACTGCCGGCGTGGGCGGTGCGCGCGGCCTTGGTTGCCCCCGTTTTGGGTGCCAGGATGCCGGCCAGGCGAACGACCCGGCCGTCGCGCAGGGTGACGGTGTCGCCGCTGAGCACGCCAATGACCACGCCGTTGCCGGCGGGGATAAGGCCGTGGGCACCCTTCGCGGCGCGTTCCTTGTGCGGCTTATGGTGCTCCCTATGCGTCCGGGCCTCGGCCGGCTGGAGGGCCGCCGTCAGGATCAGCAGTGGCAACAGGGCGAGTCGCCAAGCGTGCATCGCGATGGGCTTCCGGCAACCAGGGCGCGATGACGATACGGCACGGGGGATGTGAAGAAAAGAGACGGCGCGGACCACCTGGATCCGCGCCGTTGCATAGTTTACGCGTTCTGCCAGAACCGATTGATGGCACGGCCGCGTATGCCGGTGATGGGGCGTCAGGTGTTCCTGCCTCTCCAGGGTCGCCTCGACCCTGGGCTGTCAGGGACGCGAAGCCGAAAACGCTGAGTAGGCAAATTCCGTCGGTTCCACCGTCTGCGGTCCCTTACCGGGGTTGTTCTGCGAGACATGCCAACCTCTGCAAGGTGTGGGCCAGGGTGCGGCGTGTCGTCGCGTTAACTGTTTATTGGCCTTTTCCGGCCATTTTCGCCCAGGTCGCGCTCTGACGCGGAATTACCCTCGGCGCAGAGCATTAGCAAATCGATGCATTATGTATTGCTTAATGCAATATGCGTCGCATCACAGCGCCCCGTTTGCACTATGCAATATGCTAAGTAGGAATTAGGCCCATACCGGCGGCAGGGGGGCCTGCACGCTTGCCGCAGTTGCCGTCGGCCTGCCCGACGGCTACCGTGCGGTCATGAGCGAAACGACACAGGCCCTGGAAAGGCCGGCGGGCGGATGTCCCATCCGGCGGTCCGCCGTGCGAGTCTCCATCGCCACCGCGCTGCTGCTGGGTTTCGGCACGTTGGTCCTGGTGGCGGTGGCCAGCGTTCTGATCCTGGGCTTCAGTACCTCCACCCGCAACACTGCGGCGCTGCTGACCGACAAGGTCATCCTGGCCATGGACGGGATGACGGTGCGGGTGCGCGCCCAGCTGGACCCGGCGCAATACCAGGCGGAATTCCTGGTGGCGTCCATCCAGCGGGGGGAGATCGACACCAGCGATGAGACGCGGCTGGGCCAGAACCTGCGCTCTGCCCTTGCTGCCTCGCCCCAGATCACCGCGGTCAGCTTCCTGTCGGCCGACAGCCACTGGACCGTGGCGCGCCGCACGGGCCCCAACGACGCTGAAGTCATCACCATGCCGCCGCCGCCCAACAGCGATTTCCTGATGCAGGAAATGAAGGCGGCGCCCGTCGCCCGCTGGGTGGACCCCGTATGGTCGGAGGAGGAGGGCACCAGCTTCCTCACCGTGCGCGCGCCGGTCCGGTCCAAGAGCGGCAAGTTCCTGGGCGCCGTGCTGGTGGGCGTCAGCTTCGCCGACCTGTCGGGCTTCCTGGGCGAACTGGACAGCAGCCAGGGTGTCACCGCCTTCATCCTGTTCGACGCCGACCACGTGCTGGCCCATCCGGCCCTGATTGGCCGCACCTTCAACTTGGCCGGCCGCAACCCGCCCCTGCCCACGCTGTCCGACTTGGGTGATCCCGTAGCCGCCGGCATCTGGCAGCGGCAGCCACCCGGCCGCGTGGTGGCCCGCGACGGCATGGGCGGCAAGCTGCGCGACCTGGATTTCCGCCAGGCCAGCGTCGGCGACGTCGACTACGTCTACCTGCTGCGCGACCTCAGCGGCTACGGCGCCCAGAACTGGACCCTGGTCATGGCCCTGCCGCAGCGCGAGGTGGACCAGGAAATCCGCCGCGTGCGCTGGTTCGGCCTGGGCGGCGTCGCCATCCTGCTGGTGTCGGTCGCCCTCAGCCTGATCCTGGGCAAGACCATCAGCCGACAGATCCGGGGCCTGTCGCACGCGGCGTCGTCGCTGCGCGACCTCGACTTCCACGCCGTGCCCTACCTGCCCGACAGCCGCCTGCGCGAACTGTCGGATGCCGCCGCCGCCTTCAACACCATGCTGACCGGCCTGCGCTGGTTCGAGTCCTACGTGCCCAAGGCCCTGGTGCTGCGCCTTATCCGCCGGGGTGACCACGCCGGCTCGATCTTGTCAGAGGAGCGTGACGTCACCGTCATGTTCACCGACATCAAGGGCTTCAGCACCCTCGCCCAGAACATGACCCCGGCGCAGACCGCCTCGCTGCTGAACGAGCATTTCACGCTGCTGTCCGCCTGCATCGAGGCCGAGGGCGGCACGGTGGACAAGTTCATCGGCGACGCCGTCATGGCCTTCTGGGGCGCGCCGGACGAACAGGCGGACCATGCCGCGCGCGCCCTGCGCGCCGCCGCCGCCATCAACCGCTGCATCCGCCAGAGCTATGATGAGGCGGTGGCCCAGGGCCGGCCCGCCATACGCCTGCGCGTCGGCATCCATTCCGGCCCGGTGGTCGTGGGCAACATCGGCACCAGCAGCCGCATCAACTACACCATCGTGGGCGATACGGTGAACGCCGCCGCCCGGCTGGAGGCGCTGGGCGCCGACCTGGCCGACCCGGCCGCCGCCTGCATCGTGCTGGCCAGCGCCGACACGGTGGACGCCGCCGCCGACTGCGGCGTGCCCATGACCGACGTGGGCGAGTTCAGCCTGCGCGGCCGCACCGGCCAGGTACGGGTTTGGCAGCTGGCCGACGGCCTGCACGGTCCCCGGGAGCCCGTGGGGCCCACGGGCCAGACCATCGGCGAACCGGGCTTGGAACCGGCCTGCCCCCAACTGCCCATCACCACCCCGTCTTAAATTTTTATGACGGGTGGGGGAAAGTCCCCCGCCGGCGCATCCACCCCCTAGTATCCCGGCGCCGCCCCACCCCGAGGCGGCCGTTGAGGGATGCACCTCCAGTGGATGACGCCCCCGTGCAGGATCGACACGACGCGATCACCCGGCCGCAGGACGGGCCACAACGCGCGCCCTACAGCGACGCCCCCCATAGCGACGTCCCCTTCAGCGACGAGAGGGCGCGGTGGCTGGCCACCCACATCCTGCCGCATGAGCATGGGCTCAGGGCTTGGCTGCGGTCGAAGTCCTTCCTGGGCTTCGATGCCGATGACGTGGTGCAGGAAACCTACGCCATCCTGGTGGCCAAGGCCTGTGTCGCCGGGATCGAGAACCCGCGCGCCTACGCCTTCCAGACCGCCTATTCCGTCGTGCTGCGCCTGGTGCGCCAATCACGCGTGGTGCCCATCGCCGCCGTGGCCGACCTGTCGACACTGGAGGCGGTGGTGGACGCCCCCTCGCCGGAAGAGGTGACGTCGGCGCGCCAGCAACTGCGCCTGATCCAGGACGCCATCGCCGACCTGCCGCGCCAGACCCGCCGCGCCTTCGTCATGCGCCGGGTGGAAGGCCTGCCGCAGCAGGAGATCGCGCGGCGTATGCGCCTGTCGGAAAACACCGTGGAAAAGCACATCACCCGGGGACTGAAGTTGCTGGCGGAGCGCTTCGGCCGGGGCGAACGGTGATCGGTTGGCAAGGATGAGCGTGAGCGTAAGACAAACCGCCGGGGCGATCGACCTGGCCGCCACCGCCTGGGTGGCCCGGATGGACGCACGCGCCCTGACCGCCGATGAACGGGGGGAGCTTGAGGCCTGGCTGGCCGCCGATCCCCGCCATCTTGGCGCACTGGCCCGCGCCCGCGCCCTGCTGCTGAGCCGGCGGGACCTGGCGCCCGCCCCGGTCGAGGAGGCTGCTCCCCGCGACCGCGCGCCCCTTCACAGCCGCCGTCGCCTGCTGGCGGCGGCGGCCAGCGTGGCCGGCCTGGCGGCGCTGGGCGCGGGGATGCGCCAGCCGGCGGCCCGGCAGACCTACAGCTCCGCCGTGGGCGAGGTGCGGCACATCCCGCTGGATGACGGCTCCACCCTCACGCTGAACACCGACTCGTCCGTCACCCTGGCCTACACCGCCGGCCGGCGGCTGCTGTACCTGGACCGGGGCGAGGCGTTTTTCGACGTGACTCCCGTTTCCGATTGCCCCTTTGTCGTCCGCAGCCCGCTGGCCCAGCTGGCCACCACCGGCGGCGCCTGCTGCGCCCGCCTGAACGGCGACGGCGTCATGACCGTGGCCGTGCTGTCGGGCAAGGTGGCGGTGGAAGGCGCGCCCTCGCCCCTCGCGGAAACGCTGGACCGTGTCACCGGCCGCGACTGGACCCTGCGCCTGGGATCGCGGGACGCCGTGCTGGTGAGCGGCGGGCAGGAGGTCAGCGTGCGCCCCGGCGGCGCCGGGCGCGGCAGCCTGGTCAGTTTCGAGGCGGTGGCCCCCGGCGCCCTCGACCGTGCCCTGATGTGGCGGGAAGGGCGCCTGGCCTTCGAGGGCGAGACGCTGGCCCAGGCGGCGGCGCAGTTCGCCCGCTATTCCCATCGGCGCATCGTGCTGGCCAGCGACCGGCTGGCGCAGCGCCATATCTCCGGCCTGTTCCAGGCCACCGATCTGGACGGCTTCGCCCGGGCTGTGGCCGTCGGCTTCAGCGCCAAGTATCGGGAAGAGGGTGATTCCATAGTTCTTTATGATTGAGTCAGCCGTGGCCAATTCGCGGCGCCTCCAGTTTGCCTGTTAAACTTAAATGACGCAGTGGCGGAAATATAACCCTACCGATCTCTCCCCAGTATGAATGCGGAAACGAGTGCGATAGGCGGCAACGACTAGCCGAATCGCCCACAATTGTTGGGGAATGATCGTCATGATTAAGAAATATGGCAGTTTCTTTGCTCTGTGCAGCACGGCGTTGATGGGGTGGGCGGTTCCGGCCTGGGCGCAGAGCGCGCACTTCGACCTGGCGGCCCAGCCGGCCGTCCGCTCCATCCCGCTGTTCGCCCAGCAGGCGGGCATCCAGATCCTGGCGCCCACCGACCAGCTGGACGGCATCTCCACGGCGGCGCTTCAGGGCGACCTGGACCGACAGCAGGCCCTGGCGCGCCTGTTGAAGGGCACGCCCCTGGTGGTGGCGTCGGACGATGGCCACACCGTGGTGCTGAAGCTGGCGCCCACGCCGGTTTCCACCGGCGCCCCGGCACGCAAGGCCCAGGCGGCGCCCGCGCCGGCCGAGGTGCAGGTGGCGGACGCCGCCGGCGGCAGCCTGGACGAGGTGGTGGTCACCGGCACCCGTGATCGTGGCCGCACCCAGTTCACCACCATGACCCCGGTCGACGTGCTATCGGCCAAGGACCTGCAGGACGGCGCCTCCAACCAGCTGCTGGAGAACCTGACCCAGGTCATTCCCGGCTTCAACGTGCAGAAGCTGCCCAGCTCCGACGGCGGTCAGTTCATCCGCCCGGCCCATCTGCGCGGCCTGTCCCCCGACCAGACCCTGGTGCTGATCAACGGCAAGCGCTTCCACCGCACCGCCTACCTGGGCACGCGCGGTGCCCAGGGCCCGGATCTGGCGCAGATCCCGGACTTCGCCATCGGCCGGGTCGAGGTGCTGCGCGACGGCGCCTCGGCCCAGTACGGGTCCGACGCCATCGCCGGCGTCATCAACATCCAGCTGGATGACAGGCCCGGCGTCTACGGCTACATGCAGGGCTCACAGTACTACGCCGGCGACGGCACCACCTGGAACGGCGGCCTGCGGGGCGCCACGGAGATCGGTGACGGTGGCCACCTCATGGCCACGGCCGAATGGTCGGACGGCACGCTGACCTCGCGCACCCACCAGCGCGACGACGCCAAGGCTTTCCAGGCAGCCAACCCGCAGCTGACCATCGCCAACCCGGTGCAGCGCTGGGGCCGGCCGGACGAGAGCAGCTACCACTACGCCGTGGACGGCCTGCTGCCCGTGGGCGCCGTGGAGCTCTATGGCTTCATGACCATCGCCACGGGCGAGGGCATGAACGACATCAACTGGCGCATCCCCGACCCCAAGAGCAATGCCAGCGTCTACGGCCTGGCGCCCAAGGTCTTTCCCGGCTGGGACCTGCGCAGCGTTTATCCCGATGGCTTCACGCCCAAGGAAGGCATCAAGTACACTGACTACCAGGCCGCCTGGGGCGCCCGGGGCCATATCGGCAGCGACCTGGACTGGGACCTGAGCGGGACCTACGGCGAGAATGAGAGCCGGTTTTTCCTGAACAACTCCATCAACGCCTCCCTGGGCCCGACCAGCCCCTACAACTTCAACCTGGGTACCCAGCGGCAGGATGAGTTCAACCTGAACGCCGACGGCGTCTATCGCCTGGACGCCGGCCTGGATGAGCCGCTGAACATCGCCTTCGGCGCCGAGCGCCGGCTGGAGATTTACACGGTGGAAGCCGGCGACACGGCCTCGTACCAGGTGGGGCCGGGCGCGGCCGCGGGCCTGGCCTCGGGCGCCAACGGCTTTCCCGGTTTCAGCAATCTGCAGGCCGGGTCCTGGTACCAGACCAGCTACGCCGGCTATCTGGACATGGAGGCCAAGCTGACGCCGGATTGGACCGTGGGCGCGGCCGGCCGCTACGAGACCTATTCCGGGTTCGGCGACAAGATGACCTACAAGGCCTCCACCCGGTATGAGATCACGCCGGACCTGGCCCTGCGCGCCTCCTACTCCACCGGCTTCCGGGCGCCCACGCCGGGCCAGATCAACTCGCTCAGCACCTCGCAGGGGCTGGACACCAAGACCCTGCAGCTGTTCACCAGCGGCCGCCTGTCGCCGGACAACCCGCTGGCCGTGGCCCTGGGCGCCAAGCCGCTGAGCCCTGAAACGTCGCGGAACTACAGCCTGGGGGCGGTGTGGCGTACGGATGTGGGCCTGTCGGGCTCCGTCGATGCCTATCAGGTGGATGTGGACCACCGCTTCTCCAGCTCCCCCACCATCAACCTGACGGCGGCGCAGAAGGCGCAACTGGTGGCCCAGGGCGTGCCCGGGGCGGACAACTTCACCTCGGTCTATTGGTTCACCAACGACTTCAACACCCGCACCCAGGGCCTGGACGTGGTGCTGGACTATACCCAGCCGGTGTTCGATACGGCCCGGATCGACATGAAGCTGGCCTACAACCACAACCTGACCATGGTGACGGGCGGCAGCCTGAACGCCAACCCCACGCAGAAGGTGCTGTATGAACAGGGCCTGCCCAAGAACAACATCACCGGCAGCCTGACCTACAGCGACAACCCCTTCGATTACCAGGTGCGCGTCCGCTACTACGGCGGCTGGACGGACAGCAGCGGCAATTCCACCGGCGACATCTTCCAGACCTTCGACGGCATCACCTTCGTTGACCTGTCGGTGACCTACCACATCACCGACAATCTGGCGGTCAAGGTGGCGGGCGAGAACATCTTCGACACCTATCCGGCCAAGGCCGTCTACCAGGCCAGCCGCGGCATCGAATATTCGCGCAACGCCCCTTACGACACCTACGGCGGCCGCTACTACGTCCGCTTCAACGCCGCCTTCTGAACCTTAAACGCGTAGCCTTTGATCGTGACCGATCAAAGGCCCCTCAGTCGCCGGGCGCTGCCATCCGGCAGCTTGGCTTCCTCGCTCCGCCCTGCGGTGCTCGCTCCGGCGGACGCGGTCGCGTCCTACAGCGGCACGAGTCAAAGCCTTGTGCCGCTGGTATTAGCGAGTCTTGTTTTGCACGGGGTGCCGTCCCGACCTCCCATCCGGGGCGGCACCCAGGGAGTGGTTTTCATGCGTCGACGCACCCTGCTTCAAGCCGCCCTGGCCGGCGGTGCCGGTGGCCTGCTCAGTGGATCCGCCATGCCGGTGTCGGCCCAGCAGACAGGCCCCGTGGCGGGCCCCTTGCCCAGCCCGCTGGCTCCCGGCGCCGCCCCGCCGGCGGCGGATGACGAGGCCGGTTGGGCCGCCGTAGCGGCCGCCTACCCCGCCCGGCTGCAGACCGGCATCATCAACCTGGAATACGGCGCCTTCGGCCAGATGCCGCTGGCCATCCAGGCGGCGTATGAGCGCTACACCGTCAAGGTGAACCAGGAAGGCGCCACCTTCGTGCGCCGGGATTTCGTCGGCTATTACCAGACGCTGCGCCAGCGCATCGCCGCCATGGTGCATGCCGACGCGGGCGAGATCGTCATCACCCGCAACGCCACCGAATCGCTGCAGGCGGTCATCGGCGGCTATGCCCGGCTCAAGCCCGGCGACGCCGTCTTGATGAGCGATCATGACTATGACAGCGCGCGCATGGCGGCGTCCTGGCTGGAACGGCGGCGGGGCGTCACGGTCATCAGCATCAACCTGCCGTATCCGGCGACGCACCAGAACCTGATCGACGCCTACGACCAGGCGCTGGCCGCCCATCCCAGCGTGCGGCTGATGCTGCTGACCCATCTCAGCCACCGCGACGGCCTGCGCCAGCCGGTGCGCGAGATCGTGGCCATGGCCCGCCAGCGGGGCGTGGACGTGGTGGTGGACAGCGCCCAGGCCTGGGGCCAGGGTCCCGTGGACGTGCACGGCGACGGCATCGACTTTGCCGTCTTCAACCTGCACAAATGGATCGGCGCCCCCCTGGGTGTCGGTGCCCTCTACATCCGCAAGGACCGCATCGCCGACATCGAGCCCTTCATGGGCGAGGAACCGTCGGAGCGCGACCCCATCCTGGGCCGCGTGCACACCGGCATGGCCAACTTCGCGGCGCAGATGGCGGCCATCGACGCGCTGGACTTCCACCAGGCCCTGGGCACGCCCATCGTCGGCGCCCGCCTGCGCCATCTGCGCGACCTGTGGGCCCTGCCGGCGCGGGAGCTGGCCAAGATCGAGGTGCTGACCCCCGACGACCCCCGCCTGTGCGCCGGTATGACCAGCTTCCGGGTGAAGGGCCAGACCACGCCGGCGGCCAACACCTCGCTGGCCGCGCACCTGCTGGAAAAGCACGGCCTGTTCACCGTGGTGCGTACCGGCCTGGCCGGCGGCGCCTGCCTGCGCGTCACCCCCGGCTTCAGCACCACGCCGGCCGATATGGCGGCTTTGGTGAGTGCGCTGAAGGAAATCTGAGGGGCTCAAACGGAAACCCCGGGCCACCGCTGCCGCGTGTGGTCCGGGGTTGGAGCGTAGCGACTAGGCCGCGACGGCGGCCGCCGGAGCCTTTCGGGGAACGGAGTGGACTGAAAGGCGAGGATGAGCCAAGGGGCGTATGCCCCGCCGGCGTTTGAGGCGAACTTAAACTAAGCCTCCACGAACAGCTCTTCCGGCCGGCCGACGTGGCGCATGATGCTCTGGCGCAGCTTGCCCATGGCGCGGTGTTCCAGCTGGCGCACACGTTCCTTGCTGACGCCCAGGGTGTGGCCCAGTTCCTCCAGCGTCGCCCCGTCCTCGCGCAGGCGGCGGGCGGCGATGATGGTGCGTTCGCGGGGCGACAGAGTATCCATAGCCTCGCTCAGCCAGGCGGTGCGGCTGCGGCTGTCCTTCAGCCCGATGACGATCTGTTCGGGCGAGGGGCCGTCGTCGGCCAGGAAGTCCTGCCATTCGCCGCCGTCCTCGCTCAGCGGGTGGTTCAGCGACTGGTCGGTGGCGGTCAGGCGGATTTCCATGGTCTCCACCTCATGCTCGCTCACGTCCAGTTCCTCCGCCACGCTGCGGCGGCCCTCGGCGGTCAGTGAGGTGGCGGAGGGGTTGTTGTCGATGCGGGCGCGCAGGCGGCGCAGGTTGAAGAACAGCGACTTCTGCCCCGCCGTGGTGCCGGTGCGCACGATGGACCAGTTGCGCAGCACGAATTCCTGGATGGTGGAGCGGATCCACCAGGCGGCGTAGGTGGAGAAGCGCACCTCCCGCTCCGGCTCGAAGCGGCTGGCGGCCTGCATCAGGCCCAGGTTGCCCTCCTGCACCAGGTCGCCCAGGGGCAGGCCGTAGTTGCGGAAGCGGCTGGCCACGGCCACGACCAGGCGGGTATGGGACGAAACCAGGGCGTGCAGCGCCTTTTCGTCCCGGCTCTGCTGCCAGCGGCGGGCCAGCTCGAACTCATGGTCCCGGCTCAGCAGCGGCGCCTTCATGGACGCCTTGATGAAGGACAGGTTGGCCTTCTGGGTGTGAGGATCGTCGATGTGCGCCATGCTCCCCTCCATCTTGGCAGTCCCGGCATCGACCTCTGCCGGCGGCCTTGGTATTGCGCCAAGGCTTCCGTCAGCGTCGGTCCCGGATGGGGCGCCCCGGTGGCCTATTCCTCCGGGTCAACACCCCACGTGGATTTGCGGGATCGGTGAGACAGTAATGACCGATCGGAGCACTGAAATATCGCGGGAAAAAGTCGATCACCCACAGGGCATAACCCAAGCTTGCCTTAGGCTGGCCCAGGTCCTAGGCGTCTATTACCACCACCAAAGGGTCTAATTTCTCTAATTTGATATAATCGGGCGTCATCGACCGGGCTTATTCGGGGGATAGCCGGCCCTGCCAATAGGCCCTTCGTCACCCTGGCGGAGGGCGTAGGCGCACGGCCTAGCTTCCGCTTCTGTTAACATTGGACCCCTGGTATTGGAATGGTCTTGGCTGTGCCATGTTAACAGGCGGCGGGAAGACGGTCGGCCGCCCCAAAGCATTGCCCAGGCTGGCGGAAACCCTGGGGCCGGGCGATATGTCGCACGTCCTGTGGTTGAGGACTCCGCAGTGCCGCAGCGGGGCGTGGTGGCGCGGTGCCGTCCAGCCTCGGGTGCGGCCTATGCCTTCCGGCAAAGAGCGGGGCGCGGGTGCGACGCGCCGACGGCGCGGGAGAACCGGACCCCTATCTCTTTCGATCAATGGCCGGCCCGCATCGGGGAACAGGGGGATCAGCCGCAGCGGGAATAGCCGCAGGACAGGCAGGTGTCGCACCCTTCCTGGTGCACCAGGCTGGCCTGGCCGCAGCGGGGGCATTGGGCCGGCGGTTGCCGGTTCTCGGCAGCCGTTTCCGCCGGGGCGGGTGTGCCGGCCGCATCCTCGTGCACCGCGGGCAGGCCGCTGGGGCGCATCAGGAATCCGGTCTCCAGCATGTGCCGCTCGATGACCTCGCCAATGGCGGCCAGCAGGGAGGGGACGTAGCGGCCCTTCATCCACTGTCCACCGCGCGGATCGAACACGGCCTTCAATTCCTCCACCACGAAGGCGACGTCGCCGCCCCGCCGGAACACGGCGGAGATCATGCGGGTCAGTGCCACCGTCCAGGCGTAGTGCTCCATGTTCTTGGAGTTGATGAAGACCTCGAACGGCCGCCGCCGCTCCTCGATCACGATGTCGTTGATGGTGATGTATAGGGCGTGATCGCTGCCCGGCCAGCGCACCTTGTAGGTCGCCCCCACCAGCGTCTCCGGCCGGTCCAGGGGTACCGCGCCACTGGCGGCGGGCACCGGAGTCGCCGTGGGGGCAGCAGGAGGCGGTGAGGTGTCGGCCGCGGGTGCGGACAGCACCGACCCGGTGATGGCGTTGGGGCGGTAGGTGGTGCAGCCCTTGCAGCCCAGGTCGTAGGCCTGCAGGTAGACGTCCTTGAACGTCTCGAAATCCAAATCCGCCGGGCAGTTGATGGTCTTGGAGATGGAGCTGTCGACCTCGCCCTGCGCCGCCGCCTGCATCACCAGGTGGGCGGCGGGGGGCAGGCTGCCGGCGTCGACGAAACTGTCGGGCAGGGGCGCGTCGCGGCCGAAGGTCTGGCGGAAGCGGTGGTAGGCATAGTCCGCCACCCGCTCGATCTTGCGGCTGCCGTCGGGCTGCAGGACGGCGCGGTCGTATTCCCAGGTGAACACGGGCTCGATGCCCGAGGACACGTTGCCCGCCAGCAGGGAGATGGTGCCCGTGGGCGCGATGGAGGTCAGCAGGGCGTTGCGCACGCCGTGGCGCTCCACGGCCGCGCGGGTCACATCGTCCAGGCCCCGGATCATGGGACGGGTCAGGTATTGCTCCCGATCATAGAGGGGGAAGGCGCCCTTCTCCGCCGCCAGGCCGGCGCTGGCGCGGTAGGCGTGGCGGCGCACGGCGCCCAGCCATTGCCGCGTCAGATCCACCGCCTTCTGCGTGCCATAGCGCACGCCGCACAGGATGAGGGCGTCGGCCAGCCCGGTCACGCCCAGCCCGACGCGGCGTTTGGCCTGCGCCTCCTGATGTTGCGCGGGCAGGGGAAAACGCGAGACGTCGATGGCGTTGTCCAGCATGCGCACCGCCACCGGCACCAGGCGCGCCAGGCGGTCCAGATCAAGGCGCGCGTCGGGGGTGAAGCCGTCCACCACCAGGGCCGCCAGGTTGACGGAGCCCAGCAGGCAGGCGCCGTACGGCGGCAGCGGCTGCTCCCCGCAGGGGTTGGTGGCGCTGATGACCTCCACCCCGCCCAGGTTGTTCTGGGCGTTGATGCGGTCGATGAAGATGACGCCGGGCTCGGCATAATCGTAGGTGGCCCGCATGATGCGGTCCCATAGCTCGCGCGCCCGGACCGTGCGCCAGACCTTGCCCTCGAACACCAGCTCCCAGGGGCCGTCCTCGCGCACCGCCGTGATGAAGGGGTCGGTCACCAGGACCGACAGGTTGAACATGCGCAGGCGGCCGGGATCGCGCTTGGCGTCGATGAACGACTCGATGTCCGGGTGGTCGCAGCGCAGGGTGGCCATCATGGCGCCCCGGCGGTTGCCGGCGCTCATGATGGTGCGGCACATGGCGTCCCATACATCCATGAACGAGATAGGGCCGGAGGCATCCGCCCCCACGCCAGCCACCGGCGCCCCCCGGGGCCGCAGGGTGGAGAAGTCATAGCCGATGCCGCCGCCCTGCTGCAGGGTCAGCGCCGCTTCGCGCAAACCGGCGAAGATGCCGCCCATGTCGTCGGGCACCGTGCCCATGACGAAGCAGTTGAACAGGGTGACGCTGCGCCCGGTGCCGGCCCCCGCCAGGATGCGGCCGGCCGGCAGGAAGGCGAAATCCTTCAGGGCTTCGTAAAACTGGGGTTCCCACAGGGCGGGGTCGCGCTCCGCCTCCGCCAGGGCCTTGGCCACGCGGCGCCAACTGTCATCCACGGTTTGGTCGATGGGGGCGCCGTCCGGTTGCTTGAACCGGTACTTCATGTCCCAGACCTGGGCCGAGATGGCCGGCCAGTCGGAAAACGTCTGGGAGTCGCCAAGCGTCTCGGAGGGAGCGTCCGCCCCGGGGACTGTCGTCGCCTGACCTTCACGCCCGACCATGCGCACCCTCCGGTCCCGGATGATTGCTCCGGTGAAGGGTAGGCCGGGGACCGGGGGCGGTCAATCGCGCCCCAAGCTTATGCTGAAAGGCCCGTTCAGCCGGCGGCGGCGGGCACCTCGACCAGGGGCGGGGCGTTGGGCGGGCGCTCCGTCGCCGGACCGCCGGCGGCCATGACCAGGCGGTCGGTCGCCGGCTCCAGCACCGCTTCCAGGCGGGCCAGCGCCTGGTCCTTGGACAGGCCGGGGGCGATGGGCGGCAGGAACTCGATGACGATGGTGCCGGGGCGGCGCAGGAACTTGTGGCGCGGCCAGAACAGACCGGAATTCAGCGCCATGGGCACCAGCGGGATGTCCAGCGCCTCATACAGCAGGGCGATGCCGACCTTGTAAGGCCGCCAGGCGCCCACGGCGGTGCGGGTGCCCTGGGGGAAGATGACGATGGGCCGGCCCTCGGCCACACGCTCCCGGGCGCCGCGCAGCAGCGACTGGATGGCGGCGCCGCGCTTGCCCCGGTCCACGGCGATCATGCGCGCCTTGGCGGCATACCAGCCCCAGATGGGGATGTAGGTCAGCTCCTTCTTCAGGACGATGGCGGGATCGTCCATCAGCAGGTGCAGTTTCATCGTCTCCCACATCGACTGGTGCTTGGCCCCCACCAGGAAGGCGCCGGTCTTGGGCAGGTGCTCCAGCCCGCGCACCTCGTACTTCAGGCCGATGATGGTGCGTTCCCAGAAGTTCAGGGTGCGCATGTAGCCGCGGATGGCCCAGATCATGGTGCGATGGGGCACCACCAAGGTCCACAGCAGGCCGAAGCACCAGAGCATCGTCCAGATGTAGAAGACGATGTTGAAGACCAGGGATCGCAGAACCAGCATCGCCCGTAACCGTCATGACCAGGGTTGATGGGTGCAGGGATAGTGCCTGCGGGCCGGCCTGTCCACTCTCCCCCTAGCTTTGAAGGCCCAGGCTTCGAAAGGTGGTCAGAGGCCCAGGGCGTGGCGCAGGAAGGCCACCAGGTACTTGTCGTATTCGCTGACGATCAGGCCGGCGGTGCCGCGCCAGTGCCACCAGCCGTCCAGGCGCACGTTGGGCGGTTGCACCGCGTGGGGCACGATGCGGGCGTCGGGCAGGGCGTGGCGAAACTCCACCAGGCTGCGCGGCATGTGATAGTTGGCGGTGACCAGGCGCAGGGAATGGAAGCCTTCCGCCTGCATCCACCGCGCCGTTTCCGCCGCGTTGCCCACCGTGTCGTCGGCGCTGTAGCCCAGCACCACGCAGCATTCCAGGGCCGAGGGCGTCGCCTGCGACATGCGCAGCAGGGCCCGCACGTCCACCCCGCGATAGACGCCGGAGATGAACAGTTTCCGTGCCCGTCCGGCGGCCAGCAGGTCGAACCCGGCCTCCAGCCGCTCGCTGCCCCCCGTCAGCACGACGATGGCGTCGGTGGCCGCGGTCTCTTCCTCCGGGGCGCGGGGGATGTGGGCGGCGAAGGTCAGCAGGCCCCCCAGCCACAGCGCGCCCAAGGCGGCCCCCACGCCCGTCAGGCGGCGCAGGCGCGTCCACAGCAGGGCGCCAGGTCCCGCCAGGGCAGGCGGTTCCGCCTGCGGCAGGGGCGCCCCCGGCAAGGTCACGGCAGCCGCTCCAGCGCGCGCAGCACGGTCAGCCGCGCGCTGATGGCGGCCAGGGCGCCGGCCACCACCGGCACGGCCGCCAGCACCAGCCATTGCAGGGGGGCGAGCGTCAGGGGCGGCAACAGCGTGCCCTCCACCGTACGGGACAGCAGCGACAGCACGGCCAGGGTGACCAGCGCCACGGTCGTGCCGCCCACGCCGCCGGTCAGCGACAGGCGCAGGATGTGGCGCTGGAACTGACCGGCCACATGGCTGTCGGTGGCGCCCATGACGTGCAGCAGGTCGACCTCGTCCTGATGCATCGCCAGGCCGGCCTTGGCGGCGAACACCACCACAGCCACGGCGGCCCCGCCGATCAGGGCCACGATGACCAGGGCCACGGCCTCCACCAGGCGGGCCAGGCGGCGCAGATCGCGCAGCCACACGCCCGGCTCCTCTACCGATGTGCCGGGTACGGCGGCGGCCAGGCGCTGGCGCAAGGCGGTGACGTCCACGGCCGGGCCGGCGGTGACGTCGATCAGCGCGGGCAGGGGCAGGTCCTGCAACAGGGCGCCGTCGCCCAGCCAGGGCTCCACCAGGCGGGCGGCATCGGCCATAGGCACGGGGCGGGCATTGATGATGCCGGGCACGCCGCCCAGCGCGTGCAGCACCATCTGCACCCGCTCATCCAGCGGGGCGGGGGTGCCGTCGCCCTTCTTCACATCCCCCACCGGGCTGACCTGGATGGTCAGGCTGCCGTCCAGGCCGCTGTCCCAGCGCTGCGCCCACCCGGACAGCAGTTGCGCCGCCGCCACCGCCAGGGTGGACAGGAAGACCATCAGGGCGATCAGCCAGGGCAGAAATCGGCCCGTGGCATCGCGGCGTAGGGACAGGACGGCGGGGCCGCGCCGGCTCATGGGGACTGCCTCTCCAAGGGAATGGGCCAGGGTATGGTATCGGTCCTAGTGATGGCACGGCGGGGTGGCAGGCGTCCAGCGCGTCGGCCGGGTGGCGCCGGGGCTGCGGCATCAGCGCCGCCTGCCAGAACGGGATAGGCCGTTTCGCCGTCGGGGCCAAGGCCGGGGCCCACCTTGCGCATCCCCGACCTTTTCGTTTAAGTCTAAGGCGCCTCTTAAGGATTTCGGCCTGGCCCTGCCTCCCATGATAACAACCTGCCCGTCCTGCGCCACGCGCTTCCGGGTCGACGACGCCTTGCTGGGGCGGGGTCGCCGCGTGCGGTGCAGCGCCTGCGGTTCCGTCTGGCACCAGGTGCCGGAAACGGCCGGCCGCCCGGCGGTGGCCGCGCCGCCGGCGGATGACGATGACGACTGGATGTCGTCCGCCCCGTCGTCGTCCTCCTTCGCCGACCTGGCCGCGGCCATGGAGCGGGAGACGGCCTATGACGCCCTGACCATGGTGGAGGACGAGGCCCCAGCCCCAGCTCCCCTGTCGCTGGGCCGCCTGCGCCAGCCCTCATCCACGTTGGCGATCCCGGAACCGGAGGAGAAGCCTCGGCGCCTGTTCGCGGCCGTGCGCTGGGGCGTCCTGGCCGTGGTCATCGCCGGCGGCATCACCGGCCTGGCGGTCGAGCGCGACGCCGTGGTCGACGCCTGGCCCGCCGCCGCCCGCCTGTACGACGCCTTCGGCTTCGGCGTGGAACCGCCCGGCACCGGGCTGGAGATGGTGGACAGCAAGACGGAATTCCGCGACGTGGAAGGCACGTCCATGCTGTTCGTCGATATCACCGTGCAGAACAAGTCCGACCGGCAGCGCGACGTGCCGGATCTCATGGCCTCCGCCCTCGGCGCCGACGGCAAGCCCTTCCAGCGCTGGCGCATGCAGCCCAAGGCCCGCCGGCTGTTCCCGGGCGAGAAGACGGTCTACCACGGCAACATCGTGGAAAAGGGCGGCCAGGCCGCACAGATCCGCCCGGAATTCGTGCTGCCGAACTGAGGTGATTCCTCAGAACCGCTTCAGCAGGCGGTCGATGTAATCCAATTCTTCCTTGGGGCGGCCGGCCTCGCTGGCACGGCGGCGCAGTTCTTCCAGGATCTCGCGGGCGCGCTGCAGATCGCCGTGGTCGGGGATCTTGACGCTGTCGGTGCTGGTGGCGCCCTGGCCCGTCATCTGGTGGCCCAGGGGGTCGGTGTTCTGGCCCCGGCCGTTGGTGGCGTTGCGGGGGGCGACGCGGGTACCCCGGCCCATCTGGCGGGCCATCTGCTGCGCCATGCCCTTCAACCCGTCCTGCAGGGCCTCCAGCGCCCGGCCTTGGGCCTCCACCGCGTCCTCGGGTGATCCTTCCGACAGGGCGCGGCCGGCCTGGCCCATGGCGCGGTCGGCCTTGTCCAGAGGGGATGGCGCCTGGCCGGGGCCCTGGCCGCCACCGTTGCCGTTCTCCTGCCCGCCGGGCTGGTCCTGGCCCTCTTGGCCATCCGGCTGTCCCTCATCCGACTGCTGGCCAGCCTGTTGTCCTTGCTGCTGCATCAGGGCCTGCAGCTCGCGGCGCAGAGCGTCCTGCTGCTTGGCCAGGTCGCGGGCCGTCGCCTCGGCCGAGGGGTCGCGCGGCGGCTGGCGGGGGGCGGCTCCCTGGCGGTTGGGGGTGGAGCGGTTGGGGCCGTCGCCCCGGGTGTTGGGTTGCGGTGGGCTGTCTTCAGGTTCGCCCCGGTCACCCTGGCGGAAGGTCTGGTCCATCAGTTCGCGCTGGCGCTTGGTCAGGTCCTGCAGCTTTTCCAGCATCTGCAGGTTCTGGCGCATCTGCTGCTGCTCGGCCTCCGTCGGCGGCTTCTGCGGGCCGGTCTGGACGCTTTCCATCAGATCCTGCATCTGGTCCAGCATCTTGCGCGCGGCGTCGCGGGCGCCGGTCTGGGCCATCTGCTCCAGCTGTTCCATCATCTGGCCCATGTCGATGGTCTGGCCATTCTGGTCGTCCGGCGGCGGGGCGCCGTTCTGGCCCTGCTGCTGGTCGCTCTTTTCCGCCAGCGCCTGCATGTAGCGGTTCAGCGCCGACTTCAGCGCGTCCAGGTCACGGCGGATTTCCGCTTCCGGCGCGTTGCGGTCCAGAGCGTCGGCCAGGCGCTGGCGGGCGTCGCGCAGTTCCGTCTCCGCCGAGGCCAGGCTGCCGTCCTCGATCTTCAGCGCCGTGTCCCACAACAGGTCGGCCACGTCGGTCAGCGACCGTCCGTCGTCGTTCAGGCCCAGGTGCCGGGCGGCGGCGTACAGCGCCATGAACACAGTGGGATCGCCGGCATAGCCATCCAGCTCTCCCGCCAGGCCCAGCAGGGCGCTGGCGGCGGGCTTGCGCGCCTCCTCCCCCTGGTCCAGCAGGGCGCGGCGCTGGGCGATCACGGCCTTGGCCGTGGGGTTGTTGAACACCCGTTCCGGCAGGGTGGTGGTCTGGGTGTCGCTGGTTGCCGTCTGGCCGGCGGTGTCGGTGGCCGTCAGCTGGATGGTCACAGGCTGCCCCGCCCAGGGGCTGGCCGTCAGGTCGAAATAGCCGCTGGCGTTGGCCACCACCGGCGTGCCGGCGGCGGACGCCTCGCGGCTGGGCCGGGCGGGCACGGGCAGGGTCAGGACCAGGGGTTCCACCGTCGTGCCTTCCGCGCGCGTGGTGGGGGTCACGGTGGCGGTGACGCTGGCGATGCCGTAGTCGTCGGCGGCGGTATAGTCCAGCCGCAGGGCATAGCGCTCGGTGGCGCTGGGTTTTTCGCGGAAGGCGATGGCGGGCGGGTCGTCGGCGACGATGCGGATGGGCCAGCTGCCCAGGGTACGGCCCCGGTCGGCGACGGTGATGCGCTGGCCCTTGGTCACGGTGCGGCTGGTCTGGAAGCCGCCGGTCGCGGCCGCATCCAATGCCACGGCGTCCTCATCCAGCGACAGCGTGGGCGCGCGATGGTGGGGCCCCAGGCGCGCGGTGACGGTGGCGCCCGCCGGCACGGAAATCGCGCCCTTGATGTCAACGGCGCCGTCGCCCTGGGGCGCCTTGCCCCGGCGGGTCAGGAACTGCGGCGGCAGGCCGGTCGATTCCGGCGGGGTGATCCAGACATCCAGGTCGGCCTCGGCACCGACGGGCGGCGCCTCGAACCCCGGATCCAGCGCCTCGATCAGGCGGGGGCGCCAATCACCCCAGGCCATGACGGCGGCGACGGCCAGCAGCAGCACGGCGACATGCCGCAAGGCCCAGGGGTCGCGGTTGGGCAGATCCAGGGCGGGCCAGCCGACGCGCACCCCGGCCAGGGCGCGGCGGGCCCGGTCCTGCGCGGCGGCCCACAGAGTGGCGGCGGGGCCGGCCTGGTCCACGGGCGTGTCGATCAGCAGGTCGAAGGGGCGATGGCGCAGGTTGTTGTCCCGCTCCAGCCGGCGGAACACGGCGTCGCGGTCGGGCAGGCGCAAACCGCGCAGGCGGCGGACCAGCAGGGCGATGAATGCTGCGGCGAAGGCGGCCAGCGCCAGGCCATGGGCCCAGGGCGGCAGATGGGGCAGGGCACCGGACCAGGCCAGCGCCAGGCCCAGCATCAAGAGGCCGGGCAGGGGCCACAGCCGCAGGCCCACCCGCTCCGCCGCCAGCGACAGCCAGGCAGCGCGCAAGGGACGGCGCCAGGGTTTCAGCGGCGGCGGGACCAGGGGCAGGTGCGCGCGGTTGGGCAGGGACACGACAATGCCCGTGGGCGCGGGGCCCGTGGGCGCGGGCGCGGCGGCATCGGATGCCCGTCGCCCGTCCTTGCGGGAGGTGAGTGCCCTCTCAGCCATGCCGTCGGTGCCCTCTCGGCTGCCGTGTGCCCTTGGGTGGGCCCTATGCCCTGCGCCTTAAACGTGGCGCCATTGCGGCGTCACGTCCAGGGCCAGCATTTCCTCGAACGTCTGGCGGCGGCGGATGACCGCCCACTGCCCCTCATCCACCAGCACCTCCGCCACCAGGGGGCGGGAGTTGTAGGTGGACGACATGGCGGCGCCGTAGGCCCCGGCGGTCATGAAGGCCACCAGTTCGCCCTGGGCCACCGGCGGCAGCTCCCGCTGGCGGGCGAAGGTGTCGCCCGTCTCGCAGATGGGGCCCACCACGTCCATGGGTGAAAGCGGGGCGCCGGCGGCTGGTTCCAACACCGGGCGGATGCCATGATAGGCGTCGTACAGCGTGGGGCGCATCAGGTCGTTCATGGCCGCGTCCACGATCAGGAAGCGGCGGTGCAGCCCTTCCTTGACGTAGATGACCCGGGCCAGCAGCACGCCGGCGTCGCCCACCAGCGACCGGCCCGGCTCCAGCGTCAGGCGGCATCCCAGATTGCCTAAGCGCTTGCGCACGATGCCGGCATAGGCGTCATGATCCGGCGCCGCCTCGCCCTTGTAGGGCACGCCCAGGCCGCCGCCCAGGTCCAGCCGCTCGATCTTCAGGCCGGCCTCGCGGGTGGCGATCACCAGGTCCGACAGGTGGCCGTAGGCGTCGTCATAGGGGTTGATGTTCAGCAGCTGCGACCCGATGTGGACGGCATAGCCCTTGGGCGCTAGGCCGGGCAGGCTGCTGGCCTTGGCATAGGCCGCCACGGCGTGGCCCAGGTCGATGCCGAACTTGTCCTCCTTGCGGCCCGTGGCGATCTTGCCATGGGTGCCGGCGTCCACATCCGGATTGATGCGCAGCGCCACGGGGGCGGTGCGGCCCAGCTCCGTCGCCACGGCCGACAGAACCTCCAGCTCCGGCAGGCTTTCCACGTTGATCTGGTGGATGCCGGCCACCAACGCCGCCGCCAGCTCGTCCCGCGTTTTGCCCACGCCGGAGAACACCACCTTTTCCGGCGGCACGCCGGCGGCCAGCGCGCGGCGCATCTCCCCTTCCGACACCACGTCGGCGCCAGCGCCGAGGCGGGCGAACAGGCTGATGATGGATTGGTTGGAATTGGCCTTGAGGGCGAAGCAGACATCCACCGGATCACGGGCGAAGGCCCGGGTGTAAGCCTGGTAATTGGCCCGCAGGCGGCTGGCGGCATAGACATAGACGGGGGTGCCGACGGCCTCGGCCAACCGGTCCAGGGGAACGCCGTCGGCGGTCAGCACGCCGGAAACATAGGAGAAGGCCATCGAAATCCAAACCGTCGCGTCTGCTGGGGCCCTTTACTGGGGCGTTGAGGAACCGGAGGTGGAAGGGGTGGTAGTGCCGCCCATCATCGGCCCGCTGTTGGTGATGACGGGACTATCCGGCATGACGCCATAGGGCTTGCCGGGCTGAATGGTGGCGGGCGCCCCGGCCGGCTGGTCGGCCGAGCTGGGCAGCGCCTCCTTCACGTTGGGCTGCGGGTCCAGCTTGGGGTTGGGGTAGAAGTTCAGGGGATGGTCCTCGCCATCCGGCGTGTCCAGGGTGTGGGCGATCTTGCCGCAGCCCGACAGCGCCAGGGCGGCGGCGGTCAGACCGGCGATCAGCAGAACCTTTTTCATATGGCTTACCCTCACAGGAACCGTTCCCGGGCGGCGGCCACGGCCGCGCGCACGCGTTCAGGGGCCGTCCCGCCGAAGCTGGTGCGGCTGGCGACGGAGGCTTCCAGGCTCAGCACGGCATAGACCTCCTCGGTGATGCGGGCGTCCACGCCGCGCATGACATCCAATGGTACGTCCGACAGGCCGCAGGCCCGTTCCTCCGCAAGCCGGACGATGCGGCCGGTGACATGATGCGCCTCGCGGAAGGGCAGGCCAAGGCGGCGCACCAGCCAGTCGGCCAGGTCGGTGGCGGTGGGGAAGCCCGCCTCCACCGCGCGGCGCATGGCCGCCGGGTCGGGCGTCATGTCCTGGATCATGCCGGTGGTGGCCGCCAGGCACAGCGCCAGCGTGTCGTCTGCCTCGAACACCGGTTCCTTGTCTTCCTGCATGTCCTTGGAATAGGCCAGCGGCAGGCCCTTCATGACCACCAGCAGGCCCGACAGGGCGCCGATGACACGGCCGCACTTGGCGCGCACCAGCTCGGCCGCGTCCGGGTTCTTCTTCTGCGGCATGATGGAGCTGCCGCTGGTGAAGGCGTCCGACAAGCGGATGAAGCGGAACTGGGTCGTGCACCACAGCACGATCTCTTCCGCCAGGCGCGACAGGTGCATGGCGCAGATGCTGGCGGTGGCCAGATAGTCCAGGGCGAAATCGCGATCGGACACGGCGTCCAGCGAATTGGCCGTGGGCCGGTCGAAGCCCAGGGCGGCGGCGGTGGCGGCCCGGTCGATGGGATAGGGGGTGCCGGCCAGGGCGGCACTGCCCAGCGGGCATTCGTTCAGGCGGGCGATGGCGTCGCGTGCCCGGGCGCGGTCACGGCCCAGCATCTCCACATAGGCCAGCAGATGGTGGCCGAAGGTCACCGGCTGGGCCGTCTGCAGGTGGGTGAAGCCCGGCATGATGGTGTCGACATGGCGCTCGGCCTGTTCGATCAGGGCCGCCTGCAGCGCCTTCATGTCGCCGTCCAGGCGCTGCAGGGCGCCGCGCACCCACAGCTTGAAGTCGGTCGCCACCTGGTCGTTGCGCGAGCGTGCGGTGTGCAGGCGGCCGGCCGGTTCGCCGATCAGTTCCTTCAGGCGGGACTCCACGTTCATGTGGATGTCCTCATGCTCGGTCTTGAAGACGAAGCGGCCGTCGCGGATCTCCTCGGCCACCTGGTCCAGGCCCGTCAGGATGGCGTCGGCGTCGTCCTGGGTGATGATGCCCTGGGCCGCCAGCATGGCGGCGTGCGCCTTGGACCCGGCGATGTCCTGCGCCCACAGCTTCTTGTCGAAGCCGATGGACACGTTGATGCGCTCCATGATCTCCGACGGGCCACGGCTGAAGCGGCCGCCCCACAGCTCGTTCACCGCGCCGCCTGCTGCGGCATTCTGGTCGGGCGTGGCGTTTTCCGGGGTCGCGGGAGTTGACGTCATCGGGGGTCGGGGACCAATTGTAGCGGGGCCGGCGTAGGGGCCCGGTGAACGAGGGTGATGGCAAGAATGGCGATTTTGCGGTTTCTCGCAAGGATTGGCGTGGTCGCGTCGGTCGTTTTCTGCGCTGGTGCGGCATGCGCGGCCGGTAATGCGGCCCCTGTCCTGAAGGGCGGCATCACCCCCTTCACCGAAACGCCGGACCATCCGCAGGTTCCCGACCTGGCGCTGACCCGCCCCGACGGCAGCGGCATCCACCTATCGGACCTCAAGGGTCATCTGGTGCTGCTGAACCTGTGGGCCACCTGGTGCGCCCCCTGCGTCCAGGAACTGCCGTCGCTGGACAAGCTGCAGGGCACCATGGGTGACACCTCCGGAGGCAAGGGGGGCTTTGAGGTCGTGGCCCTGTCGCTGGACCGGGGCGGTGCGCGCGTGGTGACGCCCTTCATCCAGAACCATGGCATCACCCACCTGTCGACCTGGCTGGACCCCAAGAGCACGGCCATGTCGGTGCTGAAGCCCCGCGGCCTGCCCACCACCCTGCTGATCGACGCCCAGGGGCGCGAGATCGGCCGCCTGGAAGGCGACGCCGACTGGAATTCGCCCGAGGCGCAGGCCCTGATCAAGTTTTATAAGAAATAAAAAAACCCGCCTCCCCTGCGAAGGGGGGCGGGCTTTTTGTTGAAGTGAGCTTAGCGCCTGGGGCCCCCTAACGGGTGGGCCTGGGCGTATCGCCGGAATAGTCGTAGAAGCCGCGGCCCACCTTGCGGCCCAGCCAGCCCGCCTCGACATACTTCACCAGCAGCGGGCAGGGCCGGTACTTGCTGTCGGCCAGGCCCTCGTACAGCACCTGCATCACCGACAGGCAGGTGTCCAGGCCGATGAAGTCCGCCAGTTCCAGCGGTCCCATGGGGTGGTTGGCGCCCAGCTTCATGGCGGTGTCGATGGCCTCGACCGAGCCTACGCCCTCATACAGGGTGTAGACCGCCTCGTTGATCATGGGCTGCAGCACGCGGTTGACGATGAAGGCGGGGAAGTCCTCCGACACGGCGGGGGTCTTGCCCAGCTTGAACGTCAGTTCGCGGATGGCCTGATAGGTTTCCTCATCCGTGGCGATGCCCCGGATGATCTCCACCAGCTGCATCACCGGCACTGGGTTCATGAAGTGCATGCCGATGAACTTGTGCGGCCGGTCGGTGCAGGCGGCCAGCCGGGTGATGGAGATGGACGAGGTGTTGGTGGCCACCAGCGCGTCGGCCTTCAGGTGCGGCACCAGATCCTTGAAGATGCCGCGCTTGATGTCCTCGTTCTCGGTAGCGGCCTCGATCACCAGGTCGCAATCGGCCAGCGTCGACATCTCCGTGCCGGTGGAGATGCGGGCCAGGGCCTCATCCTTTTCCAGCTCGGTGATCTTGCCCTTTGAGACTTGACGGTCGAGGTTCTTCTCAAGGGCCTGCATGGCCCGAGAGAGCGACTCCGGGCTGGTGTCCATCAGCCGGACCGTATGGCCGGACAGCGATGTCACGTGGGCGATGCCCGTGCCCATCTGCCCCGAACCGATGATGCCGATCGTGCGTATCATGGTGTCTGTCCTTGCAAGGCCACCCTGGCGGGGTCCCCCGATACTGCCAGGGGACCCTTAACAAGAGGTAGATTAGGGTGCTGAACGGGCTGAATCAGCCCGCCTTGCCCAGTTCCGAGGTCAACTCAGGCACGGCCTTGAACAGGTCGGCGACCAGGCCGTAGTCGGCGATCTGGAAGATCGGCGCCTCCTCGTCCTTGTTGATGGCGACGATGACCTTGCTGTCCTTCATGCCGGCCAGGTGCTGGATGGCGCCCGAGATGCCCACGGCGATATAGAGCTCCGGCGCCACGATCTTGCCCGTCTGCCCGACCTGGTAGTCGTTGGGCACGAAGCCGGCGTCCACCGCCGCGCGCGACGCGCCCACGGCCGCCCCCAGCTTGTCGGCCAGGGCCTCCAGCAGGGGGAAGTTGTCGCCCGACTGCATGCCCCGGCCGCCCGAGACGATCACCCGGGCCGACGTCAGCTCCGGCCGCTCGGACTTCGATACCTCCTGGCTCACGAACTTGGACAGGCCGGCATCAGCAGCGCCAGCGGCGGCCTCGACGGCTGCGCTGCCGCCCGTGGCGGCCACCGCCTCGAACGCCGTGCCGCGCACCGTCGCCACCTTCACCGGGTCCGACGACTGCACGGTGGCGATGGCGTTGCCGGCGTAGATGGGCCGGGTGAAGGTATCGGGGCTTTCCACGCCGGTGATGTCGCTGATCTGCGCCACGTCCAGCAGGGCCGCGACGCGCGGCGCCACGTTCTTGCCGAAGGTGGTGCTGGGGGCCAGCACGTGGCTGTAGCCGCCGCTCTTGACCAGGCCCACCACCAGCGGGGCCACGTTCTCCGCCAGGCCGTGCGCCAGCTCGGCGGCGTCCGCCGTCAGCACCTTGGCGACACCGGCGACCTTGGCCGTTGCCTCGGCCACGGCACCCACGCCCTGCCCCCCGTCACTGTATCCAAGCACCAGCACATGCACATCGCCGCCCAGTTTGGATGCGGCACCCAGGGTGGTCAGCGTCGGGACCTTCACACCCTCCACCGAGGGCTCAGCGATAACAAGAGTCGTCATGGTCAGATCACCCGCGCTTCGGTCTTCAGCTTGGCCACCAGCTCCTGGACGGAGCCCACCTTCACACCCCCGGCCCGCTTCGGCGGCTCCGCCACCTTCAGCGTCTTCAGGCGCGGCGTCAGGTCTACGCCCAAGCTGGCGGCGTCCACCGTCTCCAAGGGCTTCTTCTTGGCCTTCATGATGTTGGGCAGCGAGGCGTAGCGCGGCTCGTTCAGGCGCAGGTCGGTGGTCACCACCGCCGGCAGCTTCAGCTCCACCGTCTCCAGCCCGCCGTCGATCTCGCGAGTGACAGCAATGGTACCTTCAGCCGGCACCACCTTGCTGGCGAAGGTGCCCTGGGCCCAGCCCAGCAGGGCCGCCAGCATCTGGCCGGTCTGGTTGGCGTCGTCGTCGATGGCCTGCTTGCCCAGGATGACCAGGCCCGGCTGTTCCTTCTCCGCCAGCGCCTTCAGCGCCTTGGCCACGCCCAGCGACTGCGTCTCCGCGTCATTCTGCACCAGGATGGCGCGATCCGCCCCCATGGCCAAAGCCGTGCGCAGCGTCTCTTGCGCCTGCGTCGGGCCCACGCTCACCACCACGATCTCGGTGGCCTTGCCCGCCTCTTTCAGGCGCACAGCCTCCTCAACCGCGATCTCGTCGAACGGGTTCATCGACATCTTGACGTTGGCCGTCTCCACACCCGTGCCGTCCGCCTTCACGCGAACCTTCACGTTGTAGTCAACGACCCGCTTGACCGCGACCAGTATCTTCATGTCTCAAGCCATCCTTTGGCACTTCTTGGAGGGCGCCCGCCCGGTGTGACGCTCCACCCTCGATCTGGCGGGTTCTGGTTATTTTCCCCGTCCGGCGGATCGAGCCATACGGACGTGGTCGGCAAAAATAGGATTGTCCCACAAAGCTGTCAACGCTGCCCTGTTGCACTGCAATATGGCCTAAACCCAAGGGTTTAACGACCCTCACGGTTGGCGCCGGGCACCCATAGGACGTCGCCGGCCCCCCTGTCATTGACATGGCGCGACAGCACGAACAGAAAATCTGAAAGTCTATTCAGGTACTTGAAGGCCGCCGGGTTCACCGGTTCCCGCTCCGCCAGGCTGGCCACCAGCCGCTCCGCCCGGCGGGTGACGGTGCGGGCCTGGTGCAAAAAGGCGGCGGCGGGGGTGCCGCCCGGCAGGATGAAGGAGGACAGCGGCGTCAGGTCGGCGTTCAGCGCGTCGATCTCCCGCTCCAGCCGGTCGACTTGGGCATCGACGATGCGCAGGGGGGGGTATTTGGGGTTTTCCTGCTCCGGCGTGCACAGATCGGCGCCCAGGTCGAACAGGTCGTTTTGAATGCGGGACAAATAAGTGTCCGCCGTCGTTCCGGCGGTGTGCAGGCGGGCCAAGCCGATGGCGGCGTTGGCCTCGTCCACCGTGCCATAGGCCTCAACCCGCAGGTCGTGCTTGGCCACGCGGCGGCCATCCCCCAGCGAGGTCTGGCCCGTGTCGCCACCCCGTGTGTAAATGCGGGTCAGTGTGACCATGCCGCCCCGCGCGCCGTCATGCGTGGTGGCTCAAGGCCAGCGCCGTCAGGATGAACAGCACCACCGCCAGGATCTGCAGGCGGATGCGCCACCACATCAGGCGGTTACCCGTGGTGCCGGCCTTGTCGCCGCCCCGGGCCATGGTGAACAGGCCCAGGATCAGGACGCCCAGCACGGCCAACATGGTGGCGCCCAGGCAGAAGAAGAGGAACGTGCCCATGGCCGCGATTATAGCGTGCGCTGGTGCGCTTGCCCATCGGCTTGGGGGGCCATTCCTCCTCGGGGATCACGCGCTTTCCCGCAAGCGGGCGGCGAAGGTTTGCGCCCCTTCGCGCAGGCGCTGGGCCTGAAGCCCCAGGTCGCCGGATGACTGGCTCAGACGGCCGGCCGCCGCCCCCGTCTGCCGGGCGGCGTCGGTCACGTGGCTGATGTTGGCCGAGACGCTGGCGGTGCCTGTGGCCGCCTGGGCGATGCTGCGGGCGATTTCCCGGGTGGCGCTGCTTTGTTCCTCCACCGCACTGGCGATGGAGGTCGCGATCTCATCCATGCCGGCGATGACGCTGCCGATCTGGCTGATCGCTGACACCGCTTCTTCCGACACCTGGCGGATGGCGCTCACCTGGGCGGAAATCTCCTCCGTCGCCTTGGCGGTCTGGGTGGCCAGGGTTTTGACTTCGCCCGCCACGACGGCGAAGCCCTTGCCCGCCTCGCCGGCCCGCGCCGCCTCGATGGTGGCGTTCAGGGCCAGCAGGTTGGTCTGGCTGGCGATGGTGTTGATCAGGCTCAGCACGTCGCCGATGCGCGCAGCGGCGGCCACCAGGCCGCGCACCGCGCCGTCGGTGCGCCGGGTCGTTTCCATGGCCTGCGCCGAAATCTTGTTGGATTGCACGACGCGGGCGCTGATCTCGGTGATAGAGGCCGACAGTTCCTCGGTGGCGCTGGCCACCGACTGGACATTGCTGGCGGCGCTGCCGGCGGCCGTGTCGGCCTGCGTGCTTTCCGCCAGCGACTGGTCGGCCGCTTGCGTCAGCAGGCTGGCGTCCTGGCGCAGCCCGCCCACGGCCCCGCCGATGCCATCAATGACGCCGGCCATGGTGTCGGTGAAATTCTGGGCCAGGCTTTCCAGCACCCGCTGCCGGTCCTTGCGCCCTTCCTCGATATAGACGGAGATGGCCAGATCCATGTCCAGCATGACGGCGCGCAGCAGGGCCTGTTGCAGGCGGGCCACGTCCAGGCGCGGCCGCAGCCAGGCGAAGGGCCCGCGCCGGTCCATGCGCGTCACCATGGCCAGCAGCTCGCCGGTGATGAAGGCATAGCCGCCGATGTACCAGCGCGGCTCCAGCCCCAGGCGGTTGTGGGCGCGGCCGACGCGGATGACGCTGTCCAGGTAGGTGGCGTCGAAGGTGCCGGTCACGATGGCCGCCCAATGGCGCATCTGCATGTCCTTCACGTGCGACAGGTGCTTGTCGCCGCCGAAGAGTTTGAAGATCTCCGGCTGGTTCCGCAGCCTGGCGTAGAACCGGTCCAGAATCGCGGGCAACTCGCGTTCGACATGCGGGCGCAGGCCGCGCAGCGCGTCCCGGGTCGCGGCGTCGATTTCCAGGAAGGCCAGGCGTTCCTGGAACTGGCGCTGCATGGAGTCGTCGCCGGCGGTCATGATTTTCTCCTGGTCATATCTGCGGCGCTGGGGAACAGCGTGCGGCCAGGTTAAAATCGTGCGGGGTTGATGAATCATCCGTAAAGACAACTGGGGCCCCGGCCCGACCCTAACCTTTTGGCAATAGTAACTGATATAGATCAACCGGGGCCTTTTTGCCGCGACGGGCGGCATTGCATCCGTCTCGTGGCCGGGCTAAACCAGGGCATGGCCTTCATCCGACACATCCGGGCGTGCAACACCCACGACGCGACGGCCTTCCTGCCCTTCGCGGTCAACGGCCGGCCGGTGGGCCATGTGCGTCACGCTTTCGCCGACCGGGTGGCCGGCCTCAGCGACGCCTTCCGCCTGATGGGCGGAGCGGCGCCCCTGCTGGACCTGCTGCCCCCCGATCCCGCGCGCCGCAGCCAGGCGGTGGCCGAGGTGGTGGCGGTGCTGGTGGCGGAGGGGATGGTGCCCCCTTTGCGGGGGGAGGATTTCCCGGTGCTGGCGCAGTGGGGCCAGCTGGAACTGCTGAAAATCGATCGGGCGGCCATTCCCGGTTTCGGCGTGCGCGGCTTCGGCCTGCATGTGAACGGCTATGTGCCCGGCCCGGACGGGCGCATCGAGATGTGGGTGGGGCGCCGCGCCCGCGACCGCGGCGTGGCCCCGGGCAAGCTGGACAACATGGTGGCGGGCGGTCAGCCGGCCGGCCTCAGCCTGGCGGAAAACCTGGTGAAGGAGGCGCATGAGGAGGCGGGGCTGGACCCCGGCCTGGCCCGTGCCGCTGTGCCGGTGGGCGCCATCACCTATGTCTTCGACACGGTGGCCGGCCTGCGGCGCGACACCCTGTTCTGCTATGACCTGGCGCTCAGCCGCGACGTCATCCCGCGCAACACGGACGGCGAGGTCGAGGCCTTCGAGCTTTGGCCCTTGGCCCGCGTGGCCGACAGCGTGCGCACCACCGACGACTGGAAGTTCAACGTCAACCTGGTGGTGATCGACTTCCTGATCCGCCACGGCCAACTCAGCCCAGATCACGAGCCGGATTACATGGATTTGGTGACGGGTTTGAGGGCGGTGGATTGAAGCGCGACAGCTTCTCCGCCGGCGCTTGAGGCGCCTAAATAGGACGCGACCGCGTCCGCCGGAGCGAGCACCGCAGGGCGCAGCGAGGACCAGCCAAGGGGCGGATGCCCCGCCGGCGCTTGAGGCGCCTAAAAAAGCGCGTCGATCGCGTCCTGATCCAGCGTGGCCTGTTCGGTGGCGCCGTGGACGATGGCGCTGCCCCGGTCCACCAGCTTCTGCAGGCGCTGCCAATAGTCTGTCGCCAGGAAGCCCAGCATCTCCGGCGAATCCTGTTCCGCCTCCAGCGCCACCACCGCCTCGGCGATGGTCGCGTCCAGCTCTTCCACCACGCGGTCGAAGGGCTGGCGGTATTCCGGCGGCACATGGTCGTAGGCGTCGATGGCCAGTGCCGCGAAACCCAGGCCGCTGCCCTCAAAATGCTGCTTGTAGGTCTTGGGGTGCCAGGCGCGGATCTCGTCCAGCATCTCCGGCATGTCGCCCAGCATGGATAACAGCATGATCACTTCGTTGAAGTGATTGAAGTAGTCCGTCGACAGCAGGGTGTTGCCGTCTATCGTCGTGTCTTTGACGAGGGTGCGGTAGTGGGCGAGGGTATCGGCATCAGGCATGGCGCGTTCTTACCACGGGGCCTTCCGTCTGGGTGGCGAAAAATTCGCTAAAAAGCGAAGCGTGTGCGCATGGCTAGATGAGCGCGACCCATTCTTGATCAAGTCGATTCCCGATCAAGGCGTTTCCATGCCCAGGCGACGACAGACCTCGGCCGGTGTGGCGCCGCTGTCACGCAAGGCCGCCAGGCTGGCGGCCCCGTCGCGCTTGGCCAGCCGTTCGCCCCGCTCGTTCATCAACAGGCGGTGGTGGTGCCAGGTGGGCACGTCCAGGTGCAGCAGGGCTTGCAACAGGCGATGCACGTGCGTCGCCTCCATCAGGTCCCGCCCCCGTGTCACCAGGGTGACGCCCTGCAGGTGGTCGTCCACCGTCACCGCCAGGTGATAGCTGGTGGCGACGTCGCGGCGGGCCAGCACCACGTCGCCCAGGATGCCCGGCTGGGCCGCCTGGGGGCCGGCCTCGCGGTCGGTCCAGGTCAGCGGCCCGGTCTGGCGGGCGGCCGCCGCGACATCCAGCCGCAGGGCGTGCGGCGCGTCGGCGGCCAGCAGCTCGGCCCGGCGGCCCGGGTCCATGTGGCGGCAGGTGCCGGGATAAAGCGGTCCCTCCGGCCCGTGGGGTGCGGCCCCGGCCCGCGCGATCTCGTCCTGGATGTCCTTGCGCGAACAGAAGCAGGGGTACAGCACGTCCAGGCCCGCCAGCCGGTCCAGGGCCGCGCGGTAGTCGGCCATATGCTCCGACTGGCGGCGCACCGGCTCCGGCCAACTCAGGCCCAGCCAGCCGAGGTCGCGGGTGAACGCCTTCTCGAACGCCGGCCGGCAGCGGTTGGGGTCGATGTCCTCGAAGCGCAGCAGGAAGGTACCGCCCGCCTTCTTCGCGGCATGCCAGCCGAACAGGGCGGAATAGGCGTGGCCCAGATGGGGCAGGCCGGTGGGGCTGGGGGCGAAGCGGGTGACGGGCTGGTCCATGTCCCCTGATACCATCGGCGGGCGGCCGTTGCCCATCCCTGCCCCCGTCAGTCCCAGCAGCGTGGGGCCGAGTCGCGCGGGTGGTGCGTGCCGATCGGGTCTACAAAAAGGGGTACGCCAGGCTATCGGCCCCACATCTTGTGGGTAGCGGTATGACGTTATCGTGAAATAGCGGGCCCCCCACGAAGGCGAGGATTGCCGAGAGAGACGGGAAAGGCTAATAAGACGGTGATTTCTGGCCGTGGGTTCGGCCCGCGGCCGTCCTCGGGAACGGTGCGGGGGTGGTATTGTCTCCACCACTAGACAGTTGTCCGGCCTTGGTGCTGAACGCCGATTTTCGGCCGCTCAGTTATTTCCCCTTGTCCCTCTGGTCCTGGCAAGACACCGTCAAGGCGGTCTTCCTGGACAGGGTCAATATCATTTCCGTCTACGACCGCGTCGTCCGGTCGCCCACGGCGGAAATCCGAATACCCAGCGTCATCAGCTTGAAGGAATACATACCGGCGACGCGAAGGCCGGCCTTCACCCGCTTCAACGTTTTCCTGCGCGATCACTTCTGTTGTCAGTATTGCGGTGAGCCTTTCCCCACCCAGGAACTGACCTTCGACCACGTCATCCCACGCTCCCGCGGCGGACGCACCACCTGGGACAACGTCGTCACCTCCTGCTCCGCCTGCAACCTGGCCAAGGGCAACCGGCTGCCCCACGTGTGCGGCATGATCCCCTTGAGTCCCCCCTTCCAGCCCACGGTCTTTCAGCTGCAGGAAAACGGCCGGGCCTTCCCGCCCAACTTCCTGCACGAGAGCTGGCGCGACTTCCTCTATTGGGACACCGAGCTGGATCCGTTCTGACGGTTTCAGCGATGGGGCGCCGTACAGGCCAGGATCCAGTCCTGGAAGGCCCTCACACCCGGCGTCAGCGGTTTGGAGAACAGCCGCGTCAGCCAATAGCACCCGGTATCCACCAGCACGTCGAACGGCTGCACCAGCCTGCCCTCCGCCAACTCCCGCCGGAACATGGCGGGTGGCGCCAGGGCGACGCCTTCCCCCACCATGGCCGATTGGATCATGAGGGTGGAGGCGTCGAACAGGGGCCCCCGCGCCGGGATGCCGGGCACGCCGGCGGCTTTCAGCCAGGCCGGCCAGTCCTGCGACCGATAGGACCGCAGCAGCGGATGCGCGGCCAGGTCGGCCGGCGTTTTTAGAAGGGCGGCCAGGGCCGGCGCGCACAGCGGCGTCATGGGCGCGTCCACCAGGCGGTGCGCCTCGACGCCATGCCAGGCGCCGTCGCCGAAGCGGATGGCCAGGTCCAGGCTCTCGGTCCACAGGTCGACCTTGTTGTTGTTGGTCATGATGCGCAGATCGACGCGCGGATGGTGGGCCCGGAACGCGGCCAGGCGTTCGAACAGGAAGCCCACAGCGAAGGTGCCGACCACGCCCAAATTGACGATCTCCGCCGGGCCCGTTGCGCTGACGGCGTCCAGCGCCCGCTCCATCATGGCGAACGCCTCCAGGATCGTAGGCGCCAGGGCCTGCCCCTCATCGGTCAGGATCAGGCCCCGGGTGCTGCGGCGGAACAGGCTGACGCCCAGTTGCTCCTCCAGCCCGCGCACCTGATGGCTGACCGCCGATTGCGTGACATGCAGTTCCGCCGCCGCGCGGGTCAGGCTCAGATGCCGGGCCGCGGCCTCGAAGGCCCGTAGCGCGTTCAAGGAAATGGCGCTGAGCGGCATGGGGCTCGTCCTTAGAAAAACTCAAGATCGCGCCAAGGTATCGTCGTTTGCGCCGACAATCAAATGCTGGAATTTTAAGGCATTACCGACTGACGGGGGCGGGGTGTCCTGAGAAAAGCGCGGGGTACGTCCCGCTTTTCGCGAGTGCCACTCCCTCGTTTCCAGCCATGCGCCCACGTTTGCGACCTGCCGGCCCACGCCGGCGGGGAGGTGCGCCCATGTGCCTGTGCCAAGAGCATATGAAAGGGGGAACAGGGTGAAGGGCAGGGGGGTTCGAAACGCGGTCATTGCCGGCCTCGCCGTCGCCGCGCCATCGGCGCTGGCGCAGACGGAAGTCACCGTCACGGCCACCCCGCCGGAAGCCGTGCGCCTGGACGACCGCACGGTTTACGACCTGGCCGGCAACCTTCAGGCCAAGGGGGGCGGTAGCGTCGCCGAGGTCCTGACCGCCCTGCCCGCGGTCAGTGTCGACCCGGCGGGCAAGGTCCGCGTGCACGGCGCCGCCGTCACGGTCATGGTCGATGGCAAGCCGTCGGCGGCCTTGCGCGGCATGCCCTTGGCGACGGCCCTGCAATCCATGCCGGCCAACACCATCGCCAAGATCGAGGTCATCACCGACCCGGGGCCGGAGTTCCGGGGGGATGCCGGCATCATCATCAACCTGGTCACGCGCAAGCCGCGCAGCCCGGCGGCCAAGGCGGACCTGGGGGCGGGTATCGGTCCGCAGGGGCGGCGCAGTGGCTCCGCCGCCGGCTCCTTCGGGGTGGGCGCCTGGGCGTTCAGCGGGTCGGCCGACGTGCGGGACGACATCCGCTACGACCTGTTGGATATCGACCGCACGGCCAAGAGCGCGGACGGATCGGCCGCCGGCCGCTTGGTGGAGCATCGCTCCACCTTCGTGCCCTACACCAACACCACCGGTACCCTAAGCGTCTCCTATGCCGCTTCGGATCACGACACCGTCAGCCTCAGCGGGGAAGGGGCCCTGCGCCACCGGCCGCGCCAATATCGGGATGACCTCGGCGTCTATGGTCCCGACGGCGGCGTGACCAGCCGCAGCGTCACCCAGGACTGCGCCCCGCAGCATTTCGACCACGCCTCCCTGACCGGCGATTACGTCCGCAAGGGCGTGATCGGCGGCGACACGCTGAGCGTGAAGGCCAGCCATGAGGATCATGAGACGCTGCGCGACCAGACCGATGACCAGCTCTTCCAGGTTCCCGCGTCTGTTGAGGACATCTATCGCCAGCGGCACACCGAACGTGAGCTGATCGATACTGTCAGCGGCGATTATGTCCTGCCGCTGCCCCGGGAAGGGCAGCTCAAGCTGGGCTTCGAGGTCGAGTCGGACCGGGTGCAGTCGGCCTATCAGGCGGGGGCGGTGGGCGGTCCGGATGACGGCGGGTTCGGCGCTACCCCCGCCGCGCGCTTCGGCCTCAACCGCACCCTCAGCGCCGGCTATGCCAGCTACCAGCGCTTGCTGGGCCCCTGGCTGGTCAAGGGCGGGCTGCGGGTGGAGTCGATGGCGACCCGGTTCCTGACGGGGACGGGCGGCATGCCGGACTCGAGCGACCTGCGCTGGCTGCCCAGTCTATCCCTGGGCCGGGACCTCAGCCCCGAAAGCCGCCTGACGTTCAGTTACACCCGGCGCATCGACCGGCCGACGACCGAACAGCTGAACCCGCTTCAGACCATCGTGGGCGCGACCACCATCCTGGGCAACACCGGCTTGCGGCCCAGCCGGACGGACTCCGTGGCGGCCGGCTACACCTACACGGCGGCGAAGGTGACGGCCAGCGGCAGCCTGTACGCGCGCCATCTGACCGACGATATCGTGGACTACCGCTATGCCGCCGCACCGGGCGCCACGACGCTGGTATCGACGGTGGAAAACGCGGGCAGCGGCACGTCCGCCGGCCTGGACTTGGCGGTGGATTTCCATCTGGGGCCGGACTGGGCGGTCGGCCTCAGTTCCGACCTGTCCCTCCTTCGGGAAACCATGCCGGTCGGCGGGGGGCTAATCGGTGGGGAGAATTATACCGGCACCCTGTTCACGCACCTCAGCAAGATCAACCTGACCTGGACGCCGGAGGAGGGCGACCGCCTGCAACTCCAGGCGCAACTGCATGGCCGATCACTGGAGGCAGGCGGTACGCGGTCCGGCTATCAGTCGATGACCTTGTCCTATGGCCATGACGTGACGTCCCGGCTGAAATTGATCGTCACCGCCAATGACGTGTTCAATGGCGTGCGGCGCGTGACGTGGATCGACACGCCGCAGTATCGGGAACGGTCGGAATTGGCCGTGCCGGGGCAGATCGTCTATCTCAGGCTGACGTACAGGCTGGGTGGCGACGAGAATAAGGCGGGCGCCGCCGGGAAATGATCAGACCCGTTCCGCCACCCAGATGACGGCGCGGGTGCCTGCCTTGATCAGGGTGTACAGCACGGGGTAGCCGGTGGTCAGCTCGGCGTCATGGGCCAGGCCGATGTCGCGGTGCTCCAGCTCCTCGGCCCGGAATTGCTCGATGGTGGCCTTCAGCTCGGATTCACCCGGACCCAGGCGCTCCGCCTGCTCGGCATAGTGGGCGTCGATCGCTTCCTCCACCGCCACGGTGCAGGCCATGGCCGCGCGTTCGCCCATCAGGGCGGTGGCCGCACCCAGGGCGTAGCCGGCCACCTTCCACAGCGGCTGCAGGGCGGTGGGACGGACCCGGCGTTTCACCATCATCTGGTTGAAGGTGTCGAGGTGGACGCGCTCCTGCTCCTCCATATGGCGGATGGTGGCGCCCACCGGGCTCTTGCCCAGCACCGACAGCTGGCCGGCATAGATGCGGGCGGCGCCGTACTCGCCCGCCTGGTCCACGCGGATGATGCGGGCGATCTGCGCCTCGGTGCCCAGGTCGCCCGGCAGGGGGCGGCGGGCCAGGCGCTCAACCGGTTTCGGGGCAACCGGTTTCGGGGCAACCGGCTTCGGGGCGGCTGGTGTCGAGGTGGCGGTCATGGCTGCCTCCCTCAGGCGCGCTTGGCGCCGGCCCGGGCGGCGGCCCAGGCCACCAGGCCCAGGACCAGCGAGGCCGGGAAGTTGAAGGCGGCCATGGAGATGCCGTGGAAGGTCCACTGTGCCTCGTCACAGCGCACCAGCGGGGCGGACAGCAGGCGCTCGCGCAACTGATCCAGCGTCAGGTTCTTGGGCATGCTGCTGCTGCAGGTGGTGAAGCCTTCCCACCAATGCTGCTCCACCCCGGCGTGGAAGCCGGCGATGGCGGCACCCGCCAGGAAGGCCAGCCCGCCCAGGACCAGCGAGGCGGTACGGAACCGAGGGTTCGCCAGGCCGGGCAGCAGCGCCACGATGGCGGCGACATAGGCCCAGCGCTGCCACATGCAGAACTCGCACGGGTGCAGGCCGCCGACATACTGCGACAGCAGCGCCGTGCCCAGGGCCCCGACCGATGCCAGCACCAGCGCCGCCTGCGGCAGGCGGGGATGGGCCAGCGGGGACGGGGCGGCGGTCGGGCTGGGCGCGTAGGCGGTCATGGCGGTGGTCCGAAGATCGGGGAGGTCAAAGGCTCAATGCAGATGCACATATTTGAGAAGCACGAAGCCGCCAACCAGCAGCACTAAGAACAGGGTGGTGACCAGCGTCAGGCGCTTCTCGATAAAAGTGCGGATGGGCTCGCCGAATTTCCAGAGCAGGGCGGCGACCAGGAAAAAGCGCAAACTGCGGGAAATCAGCGAGGCGACGACGAAGCTGAGCAGGTTGAAATTAAAAGCGCCGCTGGCAATGGTCACTAGCTTGAAGGGGATAATCGTCATTCCTTTGCCGACGATGATCCAGAATCCGTTGGAAATGCCAAGCCATCCTGCATCGTTGTAGCCATCCTTCAGCCCGTTGAAGGCTGCCATAAGATGCAACGCCTCCAGTATCCGCTGCCCAATGGTGTCCATGAAGAAGTGGCCGATGGCGTAGCCCAGGAAGCCGCCCAGGACGGAGGCGACGGTGCAGACCGTGGCCAGGAAGAAGGCGCGGCGCCGGTCGGCCAGGATCAGCGGGATCAGCAGCAGATCCGGCGGGATGGGAAAGACCGAGCTTTCGATGAAGGAAATACCCGCCAGGGCCCAGACGGCATGGCGGTGGCCGGCGAGGGCGAGGGTGCGGTCATAAAGGCTACGCAGCAACGGGCATCTCCGACAGCGGGGCCCCATCCCTCATGGCGACAGGCCAAAGGGCGGTGGGGCCGGGCGCTACCCGTCTATCAGGTGCGCCCCGCGCCCGCAACCGCCGCCCCCGCCCCGCCGCGTGTCAACCCCGTGGCGCCCCCCTATGGCGCCCCTGCGATCCGCCGGCCTCATGCGGCGCTTGACCACCGGCTTTCTATCGCTATGATCCGCCGCACGCTTGAAAGCGCCCGGTGCCTCCGTGGCGAAATGGTAGACGCGGCAGACTCAAAATCTGTTGGCCGCAAGGTCGTGTTGGTTCGAGTCCGACCGGGGGCACCACTTCCATCCTTTGAAATCGCTGACTGTCAAAGATGGCCCTCCCCGGGCCATTTTTTGTTCCGCGTCCCGTGCCTCGCTGTCGCACCCGACATGACAGCGCAATGTTAAGCGGTTAATTTGGCAGCCTTCTCCAGATCGGGACCCCCATGACCGCCTTTCGCCGCCTGTGCGCCGCCGCCTTCGTCTCCACCGCCACCCTTGCCCTCACCGCCGGCCCGGCCCTGGCCTGGGGGCCGAACGGGCATGCCATCGTCGGCGACATCGCGCAGGATCGGCTGACGCCCAAAGCCAAGGCGGTGGTGGATCAGCTGCTGTCGCTGGAGGGGCATCACACCCTGGATGAGGTGGCGAGCTGGCCGGACACCGTGGGCCACCTGCCCAAGGACAAGGGCGGCCTGCCCGACACGCTGCCGTGGCATTATGTCGACGTGCCCACCGACCAGCCGGCCTACGACCCTGCCCGCGACTGCGCCGACGACAACTGTGTCCTCGCCCGACTGCCGGAGCAGGTCCGCATCCTGGCCGACACCAAGGCGGCGCCCGAGGCGCGGCTGGCGGCGCTGAAATGGGTGGTCCACCTGGTGGGCGACCTGCACCAGCCCCTGCATGCCGCCGAGCGCAACCACGACAAGGGCGGCAACGACGTCAAGGTCCGCTATTTCGATGAGGATCGGAACGGCCACCTGAACCTGCATTCGGTCTGGGATGGCTCCATCGTCGACCGCGAGCTGGGCCTGTCGGTGAACAAGGACTACTCCATCGATCTGGCCAAGGCCAAAGCGGCGGCGGCCACGCTGGAACCCGGCATCACCACCTATGACGCCAAGGCCTGGACGCCGAAGACGCCGCCCACCAAGCCCCCCTTCAAGGGTGCCGGCTTGGACAAGGCGGTGCAGGCCTGGGGCGAGGAAAGCCATGGCCTGGCCCGCGACGTGGTCTACGGCCTGCTGCAGGCGCCGGAATCCGATGGGGTCGAGCGCCTGGCCCAGGGTTACGAGACCGCCGCCTGGCCGCTGGTCCGCATGCGCCTGGAAATGGCCGGCGTGCGCCTGGCCTGGGTGGTGAACCGGGCGGTGGGGTACTGAACCCACGGTCCATCCGCACCTGACGGAAGCGAAGATTCGGCGCGGCGGCCCACGGTGATCGACGCCGGCGGCTGAGGCCATGGTTTGGCGATCGATCTGCTTTATCAGATAATATTCGCACCGATTACTTGATGTGCGTCAAATAGGGGGACCAATACGAGAGAACAGTTGCGAAGGAGCCGGCGCGGGATTTTCATGGAGGCACAAAGGTGGAGGTGTCCCATGACCCAGTACAGCACCTATTCCCTCGTCTTGAGGGAGCACATAGCGGATCTCGACCCCCTCATCGACCGGTGGACCAGCGGGCATTTCCGGCTGACCGGCGCCGCCCATGACGAGGCCGAGGAATTCGTGGATCGCCTCAAGGATCTGCGGGCCGAACTGGCCAGCCGCATCGCGCGGCCGGATCTGGAGGGTCGCATGACCCCCCAGGTCGCCGACGGCATGACGGTGCGTTAGCGGCGGTCCCGGAGTTCCCCATCCCCCCGCGTCCGTCCCCTGGCCAGTCCTGGTGACGGACGCGGGGCCGGGTGGGCTTTGTGCCCGATGCCCGCCCGATATCCGGTCGTCAGCGCGCCGGGTCGGCGGTCAGGCCCAGGTAGCGGTCGGCCCGGTGGTTCATGGCCACGATCATGTTGGCGACAACCGCGCCCATGACCGACAGGGCCAGGCGCTGCGGCGTCAGCACGAAGCAGGCGGCCGTCAGGATGGCCGCGTCCAGGCCCAGTTGGACATAGCCGGCGCGGATGCCGAACCGTTCCTGCAGGTACAGCGCCAGGATGTTGATGCCGCCCAGCCCGATGCGGTGGCGGAACAGGATCAGCAGGCCGGTGCCGATCAGCCCGCCGCCGGCCAGCGCCGCGTAGACCGGGTTCAGTACGGCGAAATCCACCCAGCCGGGCGTCAGCCGCGTTTCCACCGTGACCAGGCAGACGGCGGCGAAGGTGCGCGCCGTGAAGCGCCAGCCCATGCGCCGCCAGGCCAGGACATAGAAGGGCAGGTTCAGCACGAAGAAGAACAGCCAGAATCCCTGGTCGGTCACATAGTGCAACAGCAGGGCCAGGCCGGCGATGCTGCCCACCAGCAATGTCGCCTTGGCATATAGCACCGTGCCCAGCGAGACGAGCAGCGTGCCGATGCCCAGCGCTGCCAGGTCCTCATAAGATTTATGGTGCTGTTGATTGACTGGATTCATCATTTATCAGCCAACGAATACTATTATCATGTCATCTTATATTGAAATGTAACGCGACGTGATCTTCAATGTTCACACGGCAGGTCATCCCCCGGGACGGCCCTCGCGACGTCCGCCATAGGTCATTGCTCCCCTGGCCAAGGTCGTCCGCCGGACGTAGCCGGCCGCACCTAGTCGGACCGCATAGGGGCTGGGGGAGGTTACGGGCTTTCGGCGTAGGGGCCTTGAACCATTGCCCCGTTGCCGATCTCCCCGGCGTTTGAAAGGCTTGAGGGACGCATCACAGCAGGAGGAAAGCCATGAGCACGAACCAGAGCGCCGCGTACGCCCGCATCCTGCAGGAGCGCATCGCCGACCTGGATCCCCTGATCGAACGGTGGAGCAGCGACAGCCTGATCCTGACCGACACCGCCGGTGACGAGGCCGAGGAATATCTGGAACGGCTGAAGGTGGTGCGCGCCGAAATGGCGGGTCGCCTGGGCCGCCCGGACCTGGAGGTGCCCACCCCGGGCATCACCAACAGCATGCTGGCGCGCTGACGGCGGTCAGTGTGCCATCTGGCAAGAGGAAGCGGCCCGGACACCTTCGCCCGGGCCGTTCGCCTTCCTACAGTCCCGCCTCCGGCAGCACCCCGCCGGCCGGGCGGCGCAAGACCGTCAGGCGGCAGTACAGCCAGCCCAAGGCCAGCAGGGCCACGAACACCCCGAACAGCAGCAGGTTGTAATAGATCATGGCCGCCAGGCACAGGCAGGCCAGGCCCAGCGCCACGGCCGGCACCAGGGGATATCCCGGTGCCCGGAAGGGGCGCTGCATGTCCGCTGCGGTACGGCGCAGGCGGAACAGGCTGGCCATGCTGATGATGTACATGACGATGGCGCCGAACACCGACAGGGTGACGATGTTGGCCGTCAGCGGCTGGCCGCCGAAGGCCAGCACCTCGTCGGAAAAGATGGCGGCGATGCCCACCAAGGCGCCCGCGAGGATGGCCCAGTGCGGCGTGCGCCGCGTGGGGTGCAGGCGGCTCAGGCCCGCCGGCAGGAAACCCGCCCGGGCCAGCGCGAAGATCTGGCGGGAATAGCCCATGATGATGCCGTGGAAGCTGGCCACCAGGCCGAACAGGCCGATCCACACCAGCATGTGCAGCCAGCCGCTGTCCGCGCCCACCACCGCCTTCATGGCCTGGGGCAGGGGATCGTTGATGTTGGCCAGGTCGCGCCAGTCGCCCACCCCGCCGGCCAGCACCATGGTGCCGAAGGCCAGGGCCACCAGGGTCAGGATGCCGGCGATATAGGCGCGGGGGATGGTGCGGGCGGGGTCCTTGGCTTCTTCCGCCGCCATGGCCGCCCCTTCGATGGCCAGGAAGAACCAGATGGCGAAGGGGATGGCGGCGAAGATGCCGCCCAGGGCCGGAGCCGAAAGGGGGCCGGCCTCACCCGACCAGCCGTGGGCGGCGAAGTTGCCCCAGGTGAAGCCCGGCGACACCACACCCATGAACACCAGCAGTTCGGCGATGGCCAGCAGGGTGACGCACAACTCGAACGTGGCGGCGATGGTGACGCCGGCGATGTTCAGCGCGGCGAAGACGCCATAGGCGCCCACGGCCGCCAGCTTGGGGCTCAGGCCGGGGAACTGGACATTGAGGTAGGCGCCGATGGCCAGCGCGATGGCCGGCGGGGCGAAGACGAACTCGATCAGCGTGGCGTAGCCGGCGATGAAGCCGCCCAGCGGGCCGAAGGCGCGGTGGCTGTAGGCGAAGGGGCCGCCGGCGTGCGGGATGGCGGTGGTCAGCTCGGTGAAGCTGAAGATGAAGGTGGTGTACAGCACCGCCACCAGGATGGTGGTGGCGAGGAACCCCAGCGTGCCGGCTTGGGCCCAGCCATAGCTCCAGCCAAAATACTCGCCGGAGATCACCAGCCCGACGGCGATGCCCCAGAGATGCCACCCGCCCAGGCTCTTGCTCAGCCCGGCCCCATCCGTCGCCATGCCCCACGCCCCCGTTTCGTTTTCCGGACCAGTATGCCCAGGAAACCTCGGTGTGGGGGAGGGGGATTTGCCCTTGTTTTAGGCGAAGGTGAGAAGGCCCAATGATTGGGCGTCGGTGGTGCCCGCCGTCAGTTGCGCCAGCTGCCGCCGCAGGGCCGCGTTCTCTTCCTCCAGCCGCGTCAGGCGGCGGCGCAGGTCGGATTCATCGGGCGCGCCGGCTTGGTCGCGCCGCCAGCGATAATAGGTCATGCGGCTGACGCCCAGGATGCGCGCCACGTCCACCACCTTCACGCCCTGCTCCAGCAGGCCATCGGCCTTGGCCAGGCACTGTGCGATCTCCTCGGCGGAATGATTCCGTTTCATTGCCCCTCTCCCGCTCTTGGCCCTGTCCGTCCTCTCAAGCGCTATCGTTCCGTGCCGGCGCTCCACACCCGCCGCACGGTCAGGGCCTGCGACAGCTCCACGAAGTCCGCCCGTCCGCCCGGCCTGATGCAGCCCACATCGTCCAGCCCCAGGAAGGTGGCCGGCACGCGCGCCGCCATGGCCAGCGCCGTCTCCGGCGCAACACCCATCAGGCGCACGGCCCCCCGCACGGCCGCCGCCATGTCGATGTCGGCCCCAGCCAGCACGCCGTCCGCCGTCACCAGGCGGCCGTCGCGGCGGTAGATGGTGTGGCCGTAGAGTTCGAAGCTGTCGACATCGGTGCCGGTGGGCGGCATGGCGTCGGTCACCAGGAACAGCCGGTCGGGTCCCTTGGCCGCCAAGGCCAGGCGCAGCACGGCGCCGTGGACGTGCACGCCATCGGCGATGATGCCGCACCAGCCGCGCGGGCTGGACAGGGCCGCCCCGGCGATGCCCGGTTCCCGATTCATCAGAGGGGGCATGGCGTTGAACAGATGGGTGAAGCCGGTCAGGCCGTGGTCCAGCGCGCTGTCGGTGCGGGCGTAGGTGGCGGCGGAATGGCCGCCGGCCAGGATGAGGCCGGCTTCCGCCAGCTGTGCCAGGGTCCCGTCGCTGACCACCTCGGGGGCCAGGGTCAGCAGCACGCGGCCCTGGGGGAAGCGCGCCGGCAGGCCCAGCAGGAAATCGATGTCCTCGTCGGTGGGCGCGCGGACATAGGCGGCCTCGTGCACGCCCCGGCGTTCCATGTTCAGGAAGGGGCCTTCCAGGTGGATGCCGACCACGCCGCCACCCGCCACTTGTGCTGCCTCGGCGGCCGCATCCACCGCCAGGCGCCACTTGCCGGCGGCATCCGTGATGAAGGTGGGCAGCAGCGACGTGGTGCCGAAGCGGCGGTGGGCGCTGGCGATGGCCAGGGCGGCCTCGGCCGTCGGCGTCTCATTGAACAGCACGCCACCGCCGCCGTTCACCTGGGTGTCGACGAAGCCGGGCGCCAGCAGGCTGTCGGGCTCCAGGGCCACCTCTTCCACGGATGCCGGGGGCAGGGGCAGCAGATCCAGCACACGTCCGTCCTCCACCAGGACGCCGATGCCATCCAGTGTCTGATCGCCGGTGAAAACCGGGCACCCGTGGAAGAAAGTCCGCATCACACCGTCTCCGTCACCTTGCGCAGGTTGGGCGGCACGTCGGGGTCCAGGCCCCGGGCGCGCGCCACCTTGTGGATGGCCATGTAGAAGCTGGCGACCGCCGCCAAGGGGCCGACCTCGGCCGGCAGGCCCGGCACCACGGGCAAGGCCTCGACACCGTCGATGTCGGTCTCGGTGGCCAGGATGGGGGCGCCCAGGCCCGCCGCCTTGGCCAGGGTGCCGCGCGTCACCTCCGCCGTCACGTCGTCCTGGGTCAGCGCCAGGATGGGGAAGCCGGGCCCCACCAGGGCGAAGGGGCCGTGCACCACCTCGGCGGCGCTGAAGGCCTCGGCATGCAGGCGCGAGGTCTCCTTGCACTTCAGCGCGATTTCGGCCGCCGCACCGCTGCCGATGCCCCGGCCCAGGACATACAGGCCCGTGGCGAGCTCGAGCCGGCGCAAGGCCGGATACCAGTCCAGGGCCACCGCGGCGTCCAGCCAGCCGGGGACCCTGGCCACCGTATCCAGCAGGCCGGCATCCTCCCGCCAATGGGCCACCAGCTGCAGGAAGGCGACGCAGGCGGTCAGGTAGGATTTGGTGGCGGCGACGCTCTTCTCCGGCCCGGCGCACAGCGGGATGAAGACGTCGGCCAACTCGGCCAGGGGGGAAGTCTCGTCATTGACGAAACCCACCACCAGGGCGCCGCCGGCCTTCGCCGCCTCCGCCAGGCGCAGCAGGTCGGGGCTGCGGCCGGACTGCGACACCGCAACGAACAGCGCACCCTCCATCTGCAGCGGCGCGTTGTAGAGCGAGATGACGGACGGCCCGACGGAGGCGACCGGCACGCCCACCCGGGTTTCGATCAGGTACTTGCCGTAGGCGGCGGCGTGGTCGCTGCTGCCCCGGGCGCAGGTGATGACCACCTTGGGCTTCAGCGCGCGCAGGCGGGCGCCCAGGTCGCGGAACAGGGGGGCGGCGCGCGCGATCTGGCGGGCGCTGGCGGCACCGGACTCGGCGGCCTCGATGGCCATCAATGGGGCCATTGGGTGTTTAGGGGGTTTGGCGGCGGCGGTCATGATGGTTCCTGTGTGGCGATATCGGTGTGTGTCGTCATGCGGCGCGCTCCGCCGGGTGCCGGGCGGCGGCGCGGGCCAGATGCAGGCCGCCATCCAGGGCGTCGCCCCGCGCCGGCACCAGCAGGCGCCGGGCCCAGGGGGCCATCCACGGCTCGATCACCGGAGCCAGGCCGCCCATCAGGCAGACCTTGGGGGCGCCCAGGTCCACCAGGCGGCGGACGTGGGCGGTCAACTGGCCGGCGGCGACCTCCACCAGTTGAGTGGCCACGGGATCGCTGGCGGCGGCGAAATCCAGGGTCAGGGGCGCCAGGGTGCCGTAGTCGGCGGGCTTGGCCGTGCCGGCCCAGGCGACCACGGCGGCGGGATCACCTCCCAACCGCGTCAGCACATGCAGGGTGAAGGGCGTGTGGGGGGCCAGGCCGTCATGTCCGCGCAGGGCGGCGCGCGCCGCCTCCCGCCCCAGATGGGCGCCGCTGCCCTCATCCGACACCTCAAAGCCCCAGCCGCCCACCGGCCGGCCGATGCCGCCCACCAGGGCGTAGCCGATGCTGCCGGTGCCGGCGATCAGGATGGCGCCGTCCGCTCCGTCGAAGGCGCCCAGGCAGGCGGTGTGGGCATCGTTGCGGGCGGCCACGCCGGCGCAGCGGACGGGGGCGCCAGCCTCAACCGCGCGCTCATCCTCCGCCCGGCAGATGCCGGCCAGGCCCAGGCCGACATGGGTGCGGGACAGGGCATCACGGTCCAGGCCGGCCTGGGCCAGCGCCTGGTCGCACGCGGCCAGGATGGCGGCCCAGCTGACGTCCAGGCCCAACCGGATGTTGGCGGGGCCGCCCCGGCCCTCGCCCAGCCGGTCGCCGGCGGCATTGGTCAGCCGTGCGCGGCAACCGGTGCCGCCGCCATCCACGCCCATGTAGAGAAAGTCGCCCATGCCCAGACCCGTTCGTTCGGTGATGGTATGATACCAGATGTGGACCAGATCAGAAGGTCGAGCTTTCGATATTCACGTTCCGCTGCCTGATCTCATCCGCAAAATAACGCTGAAACCGTCAAAAATGGCGTACTGATATCATAAGAAACAATGCACTAACGCAGATCGTCCCGATGGCCATTCGTCGAGCCGCGAGACTCGGCTGTATAAGGCCAGGAAAAGACCACATCGGGATGGCGCTGCCGAAAGGGGCCAGTCGCAGCCGCCGCCGGATTGCGTCAGGATGGCCCCGGCACTCATGCGGCAACCCTTTCATCCACGGTCCGGGCCTTGTGCCCCGGTCCCACATAAACCAGGTCTCCCGGCCCTTCGCTCAGACGGCGCACGGCGTCGGCGCGGCTGATCAGCGACCCTCCCGCGTCGAACGGCCGGCCGGCATCGGGCACGGCCGACAGCAGCAGCCGGGTGTAAGGATGCCGGGGGCCGTCGATCACCGCGGCGGTGGGGCCGGATTCCACGACACGGCCCCGGAACAGCACCGCCGTCTCCTCCGCCACATAGCGGGCGGTGGCGATGTCGTGGGTGATGTACAGCAGGGCGATGTCCCGTTCGGCCTTCAGGCGCTGCAAGGTGTCCAGCACGCTGAGGCGGATCGAGACGTCCAGCATGCTGGTGGGCTCGTCGGCGATGATCACGGCCGGGTTCACCGCCAGGGCACGGGCCAGGCTCACCCGCTGGCGCTGCCCGCCGGACAGCTCATGCGGGAAGCGGTGCAGCAGGGAGTCCGCGTCCAGCTCCACCTGGGTCAGCAGGGCGCGAACCTCGGCGCCCCGGCCGGCACGGTCTAGGTCCGGCCGGTGCAGGGCCAGGGGGCGGGCCAAATGATGGGCCACGGTGTGGGCGGGGTTCAGGGCGGCGAAGGGGTCCTGGAACACCATCTGCACGACGCGGCGGTATTCCAGCAGCTCCCGCCGGCCGGACAGGCCGGTGATGTCACGGCCCTGGAACAGGATGCGGCCGGACGTGGGCCGCAGCATGTGGGTCAGCAGCTTGGCGCAGGTGCTCTTGCCCGACCCGGATTCGCCCACCAGCGCCAGCGCGCGGCCAGGGTGCAGGGACAGGTCCACGGCGTCCAGGGCCTTGTTCCCATTCGGGAAAACCATGGAGAGCTTTTCGGTCTGAAGCACGGGCGTGGTCATGGCATCACCAGGTCGGGCTGGGCGCGGACGGGTTCGGCCGGGTGCAGCGGCGGAATGCTGTTCCACAGGCTGCGGGTATAGGGATGGTTCGCACCCCCTTTCCCTTCTCCGGCCGCGATGGCGGCGGGCGTGGTCAGTTCCACCAGCCGACCCTGCAGCATCACGCCCACCCGGTCGCAGAACTGGCTTATCAGCGCCAGGTCATGGGTGATGAACAGGACGGAGAAGCCCAGGCGGCGGCGCAGGTCGGCCACCTGTTCCAGGATCTCCCGCTGCACCACTACGTCCAGGGCGGTCGTCGGCTCATCCATGATGACCAGCTTGGGCTTCAGCGCCAGGGCCAGGGCGATCACCAGGCGCTGGCGCATGCCGCCGGAGAACTGGTGGGGATGATCGCACAGCCGGTCGGGTGAAATGCCCACCAGGCGCAACAGGCCGGCGCTGCGCTCCGCCACCTCGGCCCTGTTGGTGATGCCGTGGGTCCGGAACATGTCGCGGAACTGGTCGGACACGCGCAGCACTGGGTTCAGGGCGTTCATGGCGCTTTGGAGCACCACGCTGACCTCGCGCCAGCGCCATTGGCGCAGGTCTTTGGGCCCGAGGGCCAGCACGTTGGTGCCGGCCAGGGTGACCTGCCCGCCGGTGACGTGGGCCGGCGGGCGGTGCAGGCGGGCGATGGCGAAGGCCAGGGTGCTCTTGCCCGATCCGGACTCGCCGGCCAGGCCCATGACCTCGCCGGCGCCCAGGTCGAAGGATACGCCGTCCACGGCGCGGGTGGCGCCTTGCGGTGTCGCGTAATCGACCGTCAGGCCGCGAACCTGAAGCAGGGGCGCGGTCATGCCATCGCCCTCAGCTTCAGGCGCAGGGTGCGCAGGCGGGGGTTGGCAACCTCATCCATGGCGAAGTTGATCAGCGACAGGCCGCTGCCGAACAGCACCAGGGCCAGACAGGGGCAGGCGACCTCCCACCAGGCACCCACCTGCAGGGCCGACGTGGTCTGGGCGTTGTACAGCATGGTGCCCCAGGACACCTTCAGTGCGTCCCCCAGGCCCAGGAACTCCAGGGTCGCCTCCGTCACCACGGCGTACAGCACGCTGCCGATGAAGTTGAAACCGATGATGGACACCAGGTTGGGCAGCAGCTCGCAGGCCAGGATGCGCCAGGTGGGCTCGCCCAGCAGCTCGGCGGCGTGGATGTAGTCGCGGTTGCGCAAGGATTGCGTCTGGGCGCGGGTGACGCGCGCCCCCCAGCCCCAGGCGGTGCCGGCGATGATCAGGGCGATGGTGGCCGGGCTGGCGGCCCCGATGAAGGCGGCCAGCACCAGCATCAAGGGCAGGTTGGGGATGACCAGCACCACATTGGTGATCAGGTTCAGGGCCTCATCCACCCGGCCGCCCAGGTACCCGGCGGTGACCCCCACGACGGTGCCGATGGCGGTGATCATCAGGCCGGCCGACAGGCCCACCAGCAGCGAGGTGCGGGTGCCATGGATGGTCTGGGCCAGCACGTCGCGGCCCATGCGGGTGGTGCCCATGAGGTGCGTGGCGCTGGGCGCCTCATGCGGGCGGCCCACGCGCTGGTTGGGGCCGGCGGGCGCCACCAGGGGCCCGAACACCGCCAGCGCCAGGAAAAACGCCACGATGCCGGCGCCGATGCTGGCCTTGCGGTTGGCGAGAAGCGAGGTGAAGAAGGCGCGCATGGCGCTCAGGCCCTCCGCAGGCGGGGATCCAGGGCCAGGCACAGCAGGTCCGCCGCGAAGTTCGCCGTCAGCATGGCCAGCGTCATGAGCATGAGCTGACCCTGGATCAGGGGATAGTCGCGGGCGGTGATGCCCTGGTACAGGGTGTAGCCCAGGCCCGGATAGTTGAAGACGATTTCGGTGATCAGCGCCCCACCGAAGGTGGCGCCCAGGGTCATGGCGAAACTGGTGACGGTGGGCAGCAGGGCGTTGCGCGCGGCATAGGCGTAGCGCACGCGCCCGTCCGACAGGCCCTTGGCCGTGGCCAGGGTGATGTAGTCCTCGCCCAGCAGGTTGATCATGCTGTTGCGCATGGTGACCAGGTAGCCGCCGATCTGCGCCACCACCAGGGTCAGGATGGGCAAGGCCGCATGCACCAGCACGCTGCCGATGAAGGCCGGGGTGAAGCCGGGGTCCAGCTCCGGCGCCCAGGCGTAGCCGGTGGGCAGCCACTTCAGCCGGATGCTCAGCACGAACAGGGCGACCAGCGAGGTCACCAGCGGCGGCACCGCCTGGATCATCAAGGCCGCCGGCGCGCCGAAGCTGTCGAAGGCCCCGCCCCGGCGCCAGGCGGCGCGGATGCCCAGCGCCGACCCCAGCAGGAAGGCGATGAGGGAGGAGGTCAGGACCAGCAGCAGGGTCCAGGGCAGGGCCTGCATCAGCACGGCGTTGACCGTCAGCGGGTGGAAGCGCACCGACAGGCCCAGGTCGAAGGTGAAGACGCTGGCCAGATACCGGCCGAACTGCACTGGCCAGGGCCCGTCGACGAAGCCGAAGGTGGCCTTCAGCGCTTCCAGGCTTTCCGGCGGCAGCACGGTGCCCGCCTGGGCGAACATGATGTCGACCGGGTTGCCGGGCATCAGCCTCGGCAGCAGGAAGTTGAAGATCGCGGCCACGACGAAGGCGACGACGTAGAACCCGGCCCGGCGAAGCAGGAAGGACATAGGATATCAGCCTTGGCCTTTAGGTGTCTGAGGGATCGCCCGAAAGCGTCCAGTCATCTGACGAGGGGCGGCGGGATCACCCGCCGCCGGCGGAGGGGATTGGCGGTGCCGCCGCTGCGGCCTGGCCCTTCACCGGTTCCAGCGCCAGCAGGTGCAGCAGGCGTTCGGGTGTGCCGTCGAAGACGTCGGGTCGGGCCACAGGGTTGTCGGCGTTGAACCAGCCCTTGAAGCGGCGGGTGTTGTATTCGTACCAGGTGGGGTTGCTGAACAGCGGCACGTAGGGGCTGTTGGCCGCCACGATCATCTGCACCTTGTCCATGGCGCGGCGCTGCTCCGTCGGGTCGATGGTGGCCACGAAGGCGTCCAGCGCGCTGTCCAGGTCCGGATCGGTGAAGCGGGTGGGGGCGAAGCGCGTCTTGCCGCTGTAGCGGGAATGGAAGCCGGTGTCGAAGCTGCGGTAGGGCGTCTCCCCCGGGAACAGGCCGTTGATGGCCATGTCGTAGTCGCCGCTGATCAGCTTCTGCGCCCAGGACGCCGGCTCCACGGTGGAGACGCGCACGTTCAGGCCCAGGGCGTTCAGGCTTTCCGCCACCAGCTGGGTGGAATTGACCCAGTCGGTCCAGCCGGTAGGCACCAGGATGTCGAAGGCGATAGGGCTGCCATCGGCATTGTCGATGTAGCCGTCGCCGTTGACGTCGCGAAAGCCGCTCTCCGCCAGCAGGGCCTGGGCGCCGTTCTTGTCGAAATGGGCGTAGCGGCCGTACTGGCGCTCGGCTTCCGGGTTCACCCAGTCCTGATAGGTGCGGCCGATGCCGCTGGCGTACTCGTTGACCTCGGGATAGCCGTAGCCGGCGATGTCCACGATGGCGCGCCGGTCCACCGCCATGCTGACGGCGCGGCGGAAATTGACGTTGCGGAAGGCGGCGCGGTTGCCCCGGCTGGGGCTGTTCAGGTTGATGTCGATGGCGACCGTGCCGCCCGGCGGGAACCAATAGCGGTGGTGCTTGGGATCGGCCGCCACGTAGGTGCGCTCGATATCCGGCAGGAAGGCGCCGAACCAGTCCAGCCGCCCCTCGGCGGCGGCGGTCAGCAGCTGCTCGTTGTTGCGCACTTGGGGGAAGCTCATGCAGTCGACCTTCAGGTCGGCGCCGTCCCAGTAGTTGGGGTTGCGGCACTGCACGTAGACCTGAGGGGTGAAGCGCTTCACCTCCGTCATCGGGCCGGTGCCGACGGGGGCGTCGTTGGTGAAGGTCACGGGATCCGCGACCTTGGACCAGATATGGCGGGGCACCACCGGCACGCGCACGATCTCGAACACGATGCTGGTGTTCACCTTCTTCAGGGTGAAGACCACGGTGTGGGCGTCGACCGCCTCCACCGCTGCGACGCGGTTGCCCATGTCCAGCGTGTCCAGCGCGCGGAACCGGCGCAGCAGGTCGAAGGTGTAGGCGACATCGGCGGCGGTGAAGGGCTGGCCGTCCGACCACTGCACCCCGTCGCGCAGCTTGAAGGTCAGCTTCAACAGGTCGGGGGAGAAGGCGTAGTCCGTGGCCAGGCGGTATTCGGGGCGCCCGCCGTACATGGAATTGAAGACCACCAGCGGCTCATAGATGAACTCCCGCACGCTGGGCAGGCGGCTGGTCTCGTTGAACGGGTTGAAGTTGCGGACCCAGCCGCTGGACATGGCGGCCAGCACGGTCAGCGTCGCTGGGGCCGGCTGGCTGTCGGGCGGCGCAGTGGGCGCCGCGATGGGCGCGGTCGCTGTCGGGGCCGCCAGCGCCGTGGCGGCCAGGGCCAGGGCAACACCCGTGATGGAAACGAAACGTCGGATCAAGGCCGTCCCCAAAGGTACTGAAGCTCCCGGACTGGAGCGCCGCTGGACTCTAATCGGTCTCTGGCGCCCCGTCCCGCCTTTCACTGTCGCCGCCCGGGCCGCCCCAGGCCAGGGCGCAAACTCGTCAGTTTCGTCAGAGCGCCGTTTACGCCAGCTGGGCTGTCAGGTCGCGGGCGGCCGCGGCCACGTCGTCGATCAGCCCGCCGGGGGTACCATGGGCGGGCACGGCCGTGCGGGTCAGGCGCGCCAGGCTGTCGGGCGTCAGGGGGCGGGCGGCGGCCGCGATGGGCCGCCACTCATCCACATCACCATGGCTGGACAGGCAGATGTCGATGCCCGAGGCCAGCACGGCGGCGCAGCGCTGGGCCAGGGTGCCGGCCAGCGCCTCCATATAGATGCAGTCGGAAATCAGCACGCCGCCGAAGCCGATGCGGCCGCGGATCACTTGCTCCACCACCAAAGGGGAGATGGAGGCGGGGCGGGCGGTGTCCACCGCGCTGAACACGATGTGCGCCACCATGGCCCATGGGCCCGGACCCTGTATCGCCCCTTGGGCCAGGCGGCGGAAGGGCAGGAAGTCGCTGTCGGCCAGGGTGTCCAGGTCGGTATCCACCACCGGCAGGCGCTCATGGCTGTCCACCATGGCGCGGCCGTGGCCGGGGATGTGCTTGATGATGGGCGTGACGCCGGCGGCGATCATGCCGGCCATGAAGGCGCCGGCCAGTTCCGCCACCTCGTCCGGCTGGTCGCTGAAGGCGCGGTCGCCGATGACCTCGTGGCTGCCCGGCACCGGCACGTCGGCCAGGGGGGCGCAGTCAACGGAAATGCCGTGCTGGCGCAACAGGCTGCCGATGGCCGCGCCGTCCAGATGGGCCGCCGCCAGCCCGGCCGCGCGGTCGCGGCGATACAGGGCGCCGATACGGGCGGGCGGGGGGAAGGCCGGCCACACCGGCGGGTCCATGCGCTGGTGCTGTCCCCCCTCATGGTCGATCAGGATGGGGGCGTCGGCACGGCCCACGGCATCGCGGAAATCGTCGCACAGGCGGCGCAGCTGATCGGGTGTACCGCAGTTGCGCTTGAACAGGATCAGGCCCAGCGGGTCGGCGTCGCGGAAGAAGGCCTTCTGGTCGGCCGTCATCTCCAGCCCCGGCACCCCGAAGACGACGGCGAGCGGCGGTTGGCGGGTGCTTACGGTCATGGGGCGTCACCTTTTCTGATGCTGGTTCTGATGCTGGGCGCGGGCGCGGCCGGGCCCGCGGCGCGGGCGGGGCGCCGGAAGCGGTGGGGGGGCGGAATATCGAGGAAATCCGCGCCTCGGCGGGCCGGTCGCGGTCCCCGGCAGGGGAGCCCGGGCAGGCCCTGGCGATCAAGGCCCGCTTTGCGGATTGACGAAATTGACGGTATGCTCGCAGCCGTGCGCCGGTAAAGCCGATTTAAAAACAGTGATGTCGGTGGATTTGGATGTATTCCTGTCCCCATCAAAAAACAGGGGGTGATCGGGGTGGTCGGGTTTGAGAGGTGGGCTATCAAGGCGCCGGCCAGCCTCGTCACGCTTGCGGTGCTGCTCTGCCTGTCGCTGATGACGGCGCTGTACGCCGTCATGGATCGCACCGACACGGCCGTGGCCACCGCCCGCGACATGGCCGCCCATGATCTCGGCATCCTGTACGAATCCGCGCGCGACCAGAGTGCCGCCTTCTCCAGCACCAGCTTCATCGGCTACAGCGTGGGCCGTTATTACGGCTTCGCCTCCGCCTTCGCGCAGATTTCCCCCAATCCCGAGCGGGCCGCTGCCCTGCTGCGTACCGCCTTCGCGGCGGGCGACGCGCAGCAGCAGGGCGCCTCTTCCGCGCTCGCCCCCTATATGGCTGTGCACGACCGCTTCCACGCCAGCTTCGTGGACATGATCGGCTCATCCGTTTTCAGCGACCTCTACCTCATCGATCGCCTGGGCCGCGTGGTCTACAGCCTGCGCAAGGATGGCGCGTTCGGCCAGGACCTGAACGACGCCCACGCCCGCGACACCCCGCTGGGCGAGGTGTTCCGCGAGATCATGGCCCGGCTGCAGAAGGTGGACGACCCCACCCAGGTGCTGGTGGTCACTCCGCCCAAGGATCTGGATGGCGCCACCGCCAGCGACGGGCCGGAGGGAATAGGCATGCTGGTGGCCCGGCCGGTGGTGCGCCATGGCTCGGTGGAGGGTGTCGTGGCCTTCCGCCTGCCGCTGGCCACGGTAGACCGCCGCCTGGGCACCCTGGCGCGCCAGGGTGTCGGCTTTACGCTGATCGATGCCGGCGGGCACCCGGCGGACCAGCCGGCGTCGGCCCGTGGCCTGTCTCCTTATGGTGTGTACGGCGTGCCCGGATCGCCGTGGCAGTTCCAGGTGCTGTCCAGCGGCTGGGCCCTGTCGGGCTGGCTGGGCTGGTGGACCTGGGGTCTGACCCTGGTGAGCGCCGCCGCCGGCGGCTGGACCTGGCGCCAGTCCCGCCACGCCGCGCCCAAGGCCCCTGTGGTGGCTCAGGTGCCGGTTCCCGTGACGCCGCCCGTCATGGTGCCAGCCCCCGTCACCCCGCCGCCGGTGATCGCCGCCGTCACGCCGGTCCCCGAACCGGTGCTGGAGGCGGCAATGCCGGCCCCCGCCCCGGTGCTGGAGGTCGAGCCTGCCAACGACCTGGACGCCAATGAGGAGTTCCGCCGCTGCATCGTCGACGTCATGACCCTGGCGCTGGACTTCTGGCACCACGCCAAGCGCAAGGGGAAGATCGAGCTGGCGGAGGAAAGCGGGCTGTGGCGCGTCTATATGGATCGCAGTTCGCTGCAGACCCGCACGCTGGATAAATACCTGCTGGTGGAAACATTGCCTCGCAACCCCCGCTGGCGCGATGTGGTGCGCACGGCGGAATTCGTGCTGCGGCATTGCCCCGACGCGGGTGTGGAGCGGGAGGGGGTGCGCGAGGCCCTGGGCCGGCTGAAACAGCACCTGCGGCATGCCGAGCGCATATAGCGCCGCCCAATCCGCCGCCCAGTCCATAAGTAATACATTGTAATGTTACAGGTTTCACCGGCCGCGGCAGTCAAAATCCCCGGTTTTGCCGTCATTTTCGACATTCTGCCGGAACCAGCCTTTCGCCCCCGCCCCCCTCTCATGCCTGATATGCCGGAACGCACGGTCACCCCGGGTTGCCCCGGTGGGCTCCCCAATCGGGCAAGAGGGGGTTGGCGGTGTCTGGTTCCAGGCGTGGCGCCGTCGGTTGGGTCCGATGGTTGGCCGCGCCGGTAAACACAAAAGATGGGCCAGAGGAGGGTTTGATGGGTTTTGGGAGAAAGATGCTGCGCGGTTCCGCCAGCGTGGTAGCGGTGCTGGCCATGTCGGCCACGGCCTATGCGGCCGACGCGCCCGCCCCGGCGGCGGACTCCAGCCTCGACGAAATCGTGGTCACGGGCTTCCGCAAGTCGATCCAGGACAGTATCGATGTGAAGCGCGACAAGACCGCCGTGGTCGACGTGGTCAGCGCGGAAGACATCGGCAAGCTGCCCGACAAGAACGTGGCCGACGCGTTGCAGCGCGTGCCCGGCGTCATGATCCAATCCGCCGCCTCCGGCGAAGGCGGCTTCGACGAAGCCGACCGTGTCAGCATTCGCGGCTCCAGCCCCTCGCTGACCAACACCACCATCAACGGCCATGGTGTGGCCACCGGCGACTGGTTCCTGCTGGACCAGTATTCCACCGTCGGCCGCTCGGTCAGCTTCTCGCTGCTGCCGTCCGAAATCGTCGACAAGACCCTGGTGTACAAGAGCCAGCAGGCCGACCTGGTCGAGGGCGGCGTCGCCGGCTCCATCGACATCCTCACCCGCAAGCCCCTGGACTTTAAGGACAACTTCACCGCCGCCGCCGATATCGAGGGCGTCTACGGCGACATGGCCGAGAAGGTGTCGCCGCAGTTCAACGGCCTGGTGTCGTGGAAGAACAAGTCCAACACCTTCGGCGTCCTGGCGCAGGCCTTCTATGAAGAACGCGACGTCCAGCGCGAGGGCCAGGAAGTCCTGGGCTATTCGCAGTTCGCCGCCACCGACGCTGCCGTCAAGGCACACCCGGAACTGAATGGCGTCTATTACCCCACCCTGATCGGTTCCGCCCTGTTCCAGCAGAAGCGCAAGCGTATGGGCGGCGACATCGACGTCGAGTTCACGCCGACCGACAAGCTGACGGTGGACATCAACGGCTTCTATTCGCACATGGACGCCGACAATTCCAACCGCAACTTCATGTACTGGGGTTCCAGCATCTTCTCGACGCAGCAGGCGGTGCCCACCGCCTACACCGTCAAGAACCACACCCTGACCTCGGCCACCACGCCGTCGGTGACCAACGCCATCGTCTATGACCTGATCTCGCGCCCCGGCGCCTCGGCCGAGACGTCCTACATCGACGCCGACGTGACCTACCAGGCGACCGACCGCCTGAGCTTCACCGGCAAGGTCGGCTACACCTACGGCCTGGGCGACACGCCTAGCGAGCCGGCCTATGAGGCGGTGGCCGCCTCGTCCGCCAGCTACGCGCTGAACGGCCTGTCGGCCCCCGCCACTGTCAATTTCGGCATCCCCACCGGCACCCAGAACGGCAATTACGCCACCGGCTGGGCTTGGACCGACGTGCTGACGGCCGTGGACCAGGAGTATTACGGCCAGCTGGACGCCAAGTACGACGTCAAGTCCGGCATCTGGGACTCGGTGAAGGCCGGCGTGCGCGTCAGCGCCCACCAGCGCAATACCCAGTTCAAGGTCGATGGCGGCTGCTGCGCCAACGGCGGCTGGGGCGTGGCCACGCCCTCGTCCAGCGGCACCTATCCCGCCGGCTTCGGTTCCAACCTGGGTGGTCCCGTCCTCAGCAACATCTGGAACCTGTCGAACGACCAGGTCGCCGCCTTCTTCAATTCCTACGGCATCGGCAACGCCGACCCCATCAATGGTGCCGATGGCACCTCACGCTACTACTGGCCGGGTTCGTTCAAGGTGTCGGAGACCGACAGCGCCGCCTATGTCATGGCCAATGTCGGCGGCGCCGGCTGGTCGGGCAACTTCGGCGTCCGCTTCGTCGATACCAACCTGACCAGCCTGGTGTACTTCGCCTCCACCGCCGGGGCGCCGGGCGCCATCAACACCTCCGCCTTCGGCCCCTATGTGCCGACCAACATCAGCCACGACTACGTCAACGTGCTGCCCAGCGCCAACCTGAAGCTGGAGGTGACCGACGATGTGGTGGCCCACCTGGCGGTGGCCAAGACCATGGCGCGGCCCGACTACAGCGCGCTGGGCGGTTCGGTCAGCCTGAACGACGTGGCCTCCTCCGGCTCGGGTGGCAACCCCGACCTGAAGCCCATCGAGTCCACCAACTACGACGCCTCGCTGGAATGGTACTACGGCCCGCAGTCCCTGCTGTCGTTCGCCGTGTTCTACAACGACATGAACTCGTACGTGACCTACGGCGTCACGCCGCAGACCTTCTATTCCGACTTCTACAAGGCCAACCACACCTACCAGGTGACCCACCCGTTCAACACCTCGGCCAAGAACCGCGGCTTTGAACTGGCGATCCAGCAGCCGATCTACGGCGGCTTCGGCGTCCAGGCCAACTACACCTACGCCTACGGCACCGAGGAAAGTGGCGCGCCGATGATCGGCAACTCCCGTCACACCTACAATCTGACGGGTTATTACGAGAACGACTGGATCAGCGCCCACCTGTCCTACACCTTCCGCTCGCACTTCGTGGTGGGCTTGGATCGCAGCACCCTGGAAAACCAGGATGACTTCGGCACCCTGGACGCGTCGGTCAACATACCGGTCAATGACTACCTCAGCCTGACCTTCTCGGCCCTGAACATCACGGATGAGCTGATGAAGTACTACGCCAACAACACTGACCAGCCGCGTGCCATCTACGACAACGGCCGTCAGTACTACTTCGGCGCCCACTTCAAGTACTGAGGTTCATGAGTGTGTGGTGGCCGGCCCAGGGGACGTTCCCCTGATCCCCGGCCGCCGCCAGTGCCCCGTCGGCTGGTTCGTCACGGACGGCGGGTTGTTTCCGTGAGGGCGTACTTTCTTTGGATTGTGCTCTCGATCTCCCCGAACTTGGAAAGGCCCGGGCGTTCGTCCGGGCCCTTTTTCCCGGGGTTGGAGTTTCGCGGGATGAGGCGTCCCGCCGCTTGCCCGCTACCGGGGGCGGCGTGCTTTAGTCGGGTTGAATGCCGAAACGGTGCCCCAGGGTGCCGGGAAATGAGGAAGAGGCGTGGGCGGTTCGATGGTGGGAAATGGGGCGCCAGCCGGTGCGACGCCGGGAACGGCAAACGTGACGCGGCTCACCTTGCTGGCCCCGCTGGACGGATGGGCGACCCCGCTGGACGAGGTGCCCGATCCCGTCTTCGCCCAGCGCATGATGGGGGAAGGGCTGGCGCTGGACCCGACGGGCGGCACCCTGCGGGCCCCGTGCGACGGCGTGGTGTTGACCGTCCACCGCGCGCGCCACGCCGTGACCTTGCGCGCCGACTGCGGCGTGGAAATCCTGATGCATGTGGGGCTGGAGACCGTGGCCCTGGGCGGCCGGGGCTTCACCGTCCATGTGGCCGAGGGCGCGCTGGTGCGGGCCGGCGATGCCCTGATCGACTTCGACATGGACCTGCTGGCCAGGGAAGCCAAAAGCCTGCTGACCCCGCTGATCGTCGCCGGCGGCCCGGCCGCCACGGTGGTGGAGGTCAGGACCGGCGCGCCGGTGCGCGCGGGCGAGGTGCTGCTGACCCTGCTGGTGCAGGGCGACGCCGCCGCCAGTGCTGCTACCGGGGAACGCACCCAGAGTGCGGAACAATCAGTGGTGCTGCCCCTGGTGCATGGCCTGCACGCCCGGCCCTCCGCCGTGTTGGCCGCCGCCGCCAAGTCTTACGCCGCCGCCGTCTTCCTGGCGGCGCAAGGCCGCCGCGCCAATGCCAAGAGTGCCGTGGCCGCCATGTCGCTGGGCCTGCGCCATGGCGACGCCCTGACCGTGCTGGCGGAGGGGGAGGACGCCGCCGCCGCCGTCGCCGCCGTCGCCGCCGCGATATCCGCCGGCCTGGGCGAGGCACCGGTTCCCCTTGCCGAAGCGCTGCCCGTGCCCTCGCTGCCCAGCGCCGCCGTGCCGCCGCACGACGAACCGCCGGTGCTGGAGGCCCAGCCGCCCTTCGCCCCGGGTGAGACGGCCGTCATCCGCGCCGTCACCGCCGCCCCGGGCCTGGCGCTGGGCCGCGCCTTCCGCTTGCAGGAAGAGGAAGTGGAGGTGCCTGCCAGCGGCCTGGACGCCGATGCCGAGCGGCAGGCCCTTGCCAACGCCCTGGATCGCGTGCGCGCCCGTCTGGCCGCCGCCGTGGCCCACGCGGAAGAGACGCGCCAGACCCAGCGTCGCGACATCTTCCAGGCGCACCTGGCCATCCTGGACGATCCCGACCTGTTCGACGAGGCGCAGGCTGCCATTGCCGGTGGCGAATCCGCGGGGAGCGCCTGGCGCGGCGCCACCGACCGGTCCGCCGCCGCCCTCCGCGCCCTGGGCAACCCCCGCATGGCGGAGCGCGCGGCCGACCTGATCGACCTGCGCCGCCAGGTCATGCTGGCCCTGGCCGGGCGGGAGCCGCAGCCGGTGATCCTGCCCCAGGGCGCCATCCTGGTGGCGGAAGAGCTGATGCCCAGCCAGCTCAGCAACCTGGACGCCGGCCGCCTGGCCGGCTTCTGCACCGCGCGCGGCGGCCCCACCAGTCATGTGGCCATCCTGGCGGCCTCCATGGGCGTGCCGGCCCTGGTGGCGGGCGGGGCCGCCGTGCTGCGCATCCCCGATGACGCCCCGCTGATCCTGGACGCCGATCGCGGCCTGCTGCATGTTCAGCCGCCGGCCGATGACCTGGCCAAGCTGGAGCGCGAGACCGCGCGGCGCAAGGTGCTGGCCGAGGCCAACCTGAAGGCGGCGGCGGCCGACTGCGTCATGGCCGACGGCACCCGCATCGAGGTCTACACCAATGTCGGCAAGGTGGCCGACGCGGTGAAGGGCGTGGCCAAGGGGGCGGAGGGCTGCGGCCTGCTGCGCACCGAATTCCTGTTCCTGGACCGGCAGACGGCACCCGATGAGGATGAACAGGCGGCCCAATACCAGGCGGTGGCGACGGCCTTGGCCGGCCGACCGCTGATCATCCGCACCCTGGACGTGGGCGGGGACAAGCCCTTGCCCTACCTGCCGCTGCCGCGGGAGGAGAACCCCATCCTGGGCCTGCGCGGCGTGCGCATCGGCCTGCGCCGGCCGGAGATTCTGCGCACCCAGTTGCGCGCCATCCTGCGCGTCCGTCCGGTGGGCCAGTGCCGCATCATGGTGCCCATGGTCGCCACCCTGGATGAGGTGCGGGCCGTGCGCGACATGCTGGACCATGAGCGCGAGGCCCTGGGCCATGCCCCGCCGGTGCAGCTGGGCGTCATGGTGGAAACGCCGGCGGCGGCGGTGACCGCCGACCAGCTGGCCACCGAGGCCGATTTCCTGTCCATCGGCACCAACGACCTGACGCAGTACGTGCTGGCCATGGACCGGGGTAACCCTGACCTGGCCGCCCGCCTGGACGCCCTGCACCCCGCCGTGCTGCGCCTTATCCGCCAGACGGCGGAGGGGGCGGCCAAGCACGGCCGCTGGGTGGGCGTATGCGGCGCCCTGGCTTCCGACCCCGCCGCCGCCCCCTTGCTGGTGGGCCTGGGCGTGACGGAGCTGTCGGCCACCCCGCCCACCATCCCGGACATCAAGGCGGCCCTGCGCCCGCTGGACAGGGCCGCCTGCGTTGCGCTCGCCACCGAGGCGCTGGCGCAGGAGTCCGCCGCCGCCGTGCGCAGCCTGCTGGCCCGCGCCGGTCTCGCCGTCGCCATCACCGAGGGAGCCGCCTGATGCGCGACCGCTTCGCCCTGATACAGCAGCTGGGCCGCGCCCTCATGCTGCCCATCGCCGTGTTGCCGGTGGCCGGCCTGCTGCTGCGTCTGGGGCAGCCCGATCTGCTGGGCATCCCCTTCATCGCCGCCGCCGGCGAGGCCATCTTCACCAACCTGGGCCTGGTCTTCGCCATCGGCGTGGCGGTGGGCCTGGCGCGGGAGAACAACGGTGCCGCCGGCCTGGCCGGCGTGGTGGGCTTCCTGGTGGCGACACAGGGGGCGCAGGCCCTGGTGCGCGTGCCGCCGGAGGTGGTGGCCGGCCTCACCGGAACGGCGCTGGACGCCGCCGCCACCAGCTACAAGATCAAGGCGGTGGCCAAGATCGGCGTGCCGGCCGGCATCCTGTCCGGCCTGCTGGCCGGGGGCCTCTACAACCGCTACAGCGAATTGAAGCTGCCGGAGTTCCTGTCCTTCTTCGGCGGCCGGCGCTTCGTGCCCATCGCCACCGGCTTCGCCGGGCTGGGCCTGGCGCTCATCTTCGGCTTCGGCTGGCCGGTGCTTGAGGCCGGGCTGGACGGGCTCAGCCGCGCCGTGCTGTCGGCCGGCGACGTCGGCCTGTTCCTCTACGGCCTGCTGAACCGGGTGCTGATCATCACCGGTCTGCACCACATCCTGAACAATGTCGCCTGGTTCATCCTGGGCGACTATCACGGGGCCACGGGCGATCTGAAGCGCTTCTTCGCGGGCGACCCCACGGCAGGCGGTTTCATGGCCGGCTATTTCCCCGTCATGATGTTCGGCCTGCCGGCGGCCTGCCTGGCCATGTATCGCGCGGCCAAGCCGGAACGGCGGGCGGCCATCGGCGGCATGTTGCTGTCCATGGCGCTGACCGCCTTCCTGACTGGCGTGACCGAGCCCATCGAGTTCACCTTCATGTTCGTGGCCCCGCCCCTCTACGCCTTGCACGCCGTGCTGACGGGCCTGGCCATGGTGGTGATGGACGTGCTGGGGGTGAAGCTGGGCTTCACCTTCTCCGCCGGGCTGGTCGACTACATCGTCAATTTCGGCAAGGCGACGCGGCCCCTGCTGCTGCTGCCGGTGGGTGCCGCCTACTTCGCCGTCTATTACGCCGCCTTCGCCTTCGTCATCCGCCGCTTCAACCTGAAGACCCTGGGGCGGGAGGACGCGCCGGTGGCGGTCGTATCCACCCAAGCGCTGGCCGAGCAGGGTCGGGGCGGGGGCTTCGTCGTCGCCTTGGGCGGGGCCGGCAACATTCGCACCGTGGACGCCTGCACCACCCGCCTGCGCCTGGTGCTGGCCGACAACCGCGCGGTGGATGAGACGGCGCTGACGGCCCTGGGTTCCCGCGGTGTGGTCCGCCCCAACGCCACCGCCCTGCAGGTGGTGCTGGGCCCCGTGGCCGACCAGGTGGCGGGCGAGATCCGCAAGGCCCTGACCCATCTGCCGGCGGGCGGCGCGGTTGCCGTCGCCGTTGCGGTGGAGGAGCCGGCGCCGGCCACCGCTCCGGCCCCCTTGCCGGATGTCGCCACCGTGCTGGCGGCCCTGGGCGGCACGGGCAACGTCCAGACGGTGGAGGCTCGCGCCACCCGCCTGTTGCTGGGTGTCGCCGATGCCGCCGGCGTGGACGAGGGGCGCTTGCTGTCCCTGGGCCTGCGCGGTGTGGCCCGGGTCGGCTCCGGCCGCCTGCACCTGCTGCTGGGGGGCCCCGCCGCCCCGCTGGCTGATGCCCTGACCCACGCCATGGCCAGGGGCTGACGGCCCAACCCCATCCACGGTTCCGCTTTCCTCAGGGGCACTTACCCATGCGATTGAAGGCCTTGCTTGTCTCCGGCGTGACCCTGATGGCCGCCAGCGTCGGTTCCGCCGCCTACGCCCAGCAGGCGGCGCTCATGCCCCTGCCGGCGGCCATGAGCGCGGGCACGGGGCAGTTGTTGGTGGATGGCGGCTTCACCGTGGCGCTGGCGGGGCCCGCCGACCCGCACTTGACCGTGGCGGCCCACACCCTGATCCAGCGCCTGTCGGCCAAGACCGGGCAGTTCCTGGCCGGCGCGCCGGTGGCGAAAGGCGCCACCCTGACGCTGACCGTCACGGGCGTCAGCGCCGCCGTGCCGGCGCCCCAGGAGGATGAGGCCTACACCCTGACGGTGACGCCAAAGGGCGCCAGCATCACGGCCGCGACATCAGTCGGTATCAACCGGGGCATCGCCACCTTCGCCCAACTGGTGACCAACGGCCCCCAGGGCTGGGCCGTGCCGGCGGTAACCATCCACGACCAGCCGCGTTTCCCCTGGCGTGGCCTGCTGTTGGATGTGTCGCGCCACTTCATGCCCATCGCCTCGGTGGAACGCACCATCGACCTGATGCAGGCGGTGAAGCTGAACGTGCTGCATTGGCACCTCGCCGACAACCAGGGCTTCCGCGTGGAAAGCAAGGTCTTCCCCAAGCTGCACCAGTTGGGGTCGGATGGCGACTTCTACACCCAGGACCAGGTGCGCCAAGTCATCCGCTACGCCGCCGACCGGGGCATCCGCGTGGTGCCGGAATTCGACATGCCCGGCCACACCACCGCCTGGCTGGTGGGTTATCCGGAACTGGCCAGCGCGCCCGGCCCCTACACCATCGAGCGGCACTGGGGCGTCTTCGACCCGGCGCTGGACCCGACGCGCGACAGCACATACCAATTCCTGGACCGTCTCGTTAGCGAAATGACTGCGCTGTTCCCCGACCCCTATTTCCACATCGGTGGGGATGAGGTGAACGGCGAACAGTGGAAGGCCAGCCCCGCCGTCCAGGCCTATATGAAGGCCCATGGTCTGAAGGACACCGCCGCCTTGCAGGCCCTGTTCACCACCAGGGTGCAGGCCATCGTCGCCCGCCACGGCAAGCATGCCATCGGCTGGGATGAGATCATGGACGGCGACATGCCCAAGGACGTGGTGGTGCAGTCCTGGCGGGACACGGAATCGCTGAAGAAGGCGGCCCTGGCCGGCCATGCCGGCATCCTGTCCGCCCCCTATTATCTGGATTTGAGCTGGCCGGCCGGTCGCCACTACGCCGCCGACCCCATGCCGGAAAACCTGCCGGCGGGGTTGGAGGGCCTGATCCTGGGCGGCGAAGCCTGCGCCTGGAGCGAGCGGCTGTCGCCGGAGAACCTGGATATCCGCCTATGGCCCCGCGCCGCCGTGGTGGCGGAAAAGCTGTGGTCGCCCAAGGATATGACGGCCGACATCCCGGCCATGTACGCGCGTCTGGACAGTGTGGCCGATGACTTGGCCTTTGCCGGTTCGAGGCACAGGGCGGCGAATGAGGCCATGCTGGCCCGGGTGGCGGGGCCGGCGGGGGTTGGCGCCGTCTGGTCCCTGGCCCAGGCGGTGGAACCGCTGAAGGACTATAACCGCTCGACCCAGCGGCCGGACGCCGTGCAGTCCACGCCCCTGAACCGCCTGGTGGACGCGATCCCGGCGGAAAGCGCCGTGGCGCGGGAATTCGGCCTGGCCGTGGACCGTCTCATCGCCCAGCCTGGCGACACCGCCGCCCGGACGCAGGTGCGGAGCCTGCTGGAACGGTGGCAGACGGCGGAGACATTGCTGGCCCCCTACCGCCAGGCCACGCCGTTGCTGGCGGAACTGGCCGGGCCGGCGGCCAAGCTGACCCGCTTGGCCGAGGCGGGGCTGGCCGCCGCCGATGCCGTGGCCACGGGCAAGCCCCTGGCCGACCGCGCCGCGGCGAAAAAGGCGCTGGCGGAGGCGGTGGAGCCAGGTGCTGAGCTGGAGTTCGCCATCCTGCCGGCGGTGACCAGGCTGGTGAAGGCGGCGCCTTAAGGTCCCATCCCCGGAATGCCTGGCACGGCGTCCGCCAGGAAGTCGATCAGCAGGCGGACGCGGGCGATGCCCGCCCGTTCCGGCACGATCAACATGTTGAAGGGCACGGGCGGCGGACTATGGCCGGGCAAGACGATTTCCACCCGCCCGTCGGCCAGCAAGTCATCCATCAGCCAATGGTGGGTGGGTCCGATGCCCCGGCCGGCCGCCAGCGCCTCGCGCGCGCCCAGGCCATGGTCGACGCGGAAGCGCCCGCCGGCCGGCACTTCCACCTGATCGTTATCGGGTCCGTGCAACACCAGCGTGTCGCTGCCGGCCACGTTGGACATGCGGATGATGTCGTGGTCTGCCAGATCCTGCGGCCGGGCGGGCCGGCCCCGCCGCGCCAGATAATCCGGTGAGGCCATCAGCGATCGGCGTGAACGGCCCAGGGGCTTCAGCTTCAGGGTGCTGTCGGTCAGGGGGCCCAGGCGTAGAGCGATGTCCACGCCCTCTCGCACCAGGTCCACACGCTCATCCGTCAGGCTCAAATCGATGCCGATGTCCGGGTGACGATCCTGGAAGGCGAACAGCAGGCGGCTGATATGGCGTACGCCCAGGGCCGCCGTGCAGGATAGGCGGATGGTGCCCGCCGCGCCCTGCCGGCCACCACGCGCCTCATCCGACGCCTGATCCACCAGCCGCAGGATCTGGACGCACTGGGCGTGATAGCGCGCGCCTTCCTCCGTCGGTGTGACGCGGCGGGTAGTGCGGCTCAAGAGGGGCACGCCCACCGCCTCTTCCAACTCGCGCAGCTGGCGGGTGACGGTGGACTGGCCCACCGCCAGCTCCCGCGCCACGGCGGACAAATTGCCCCGCTCCGCCACGCGGACGAAGGTACGCATGCGCTCTAGCGTGACGTCGGACTTATCCATAATTCGGCATGATCTTATGCATTGCCCACCTGTAGCGCATGGATGGGATCAGGTCTACCTGAGGGGTCGGTTCGCTAATCTGGAGCACCAACCCCATGAACGTTCTTCTCGTCTTTGCCCATCCCGATCCCCGGTCGTTGAATGGCGCGTTGCGCGATGTCGCCGTCGCCGAGCTTCAGGCCCAGGGCCACACCGTCCAGGTGTCCGACCTCCACGCCATGGGCTGGAAGGCCGTGGTCGACCACGCCGACTTCCCCGACCTTAAGCCTGAGGATCGCCTGGTGCCGGTGCTGGCGTCGCGCGACGGCTACGCCGCCAGCCGGTTGACGGCCGACGTGCTGGCGGAACAGGAAAAGCTGCGCTGGGCCGACATGCTGATCCTGCAGTTCCCACTCTGGTGGTTCACCATGCCGGCCATCCTGAAGGGCTGGGTTGATCGCGTGTTTGCCTATGGATTCGCCTATGGCGTGGGCGAACATAGCGACAGGCGCTGGGGCGACCGCTATGGCGAGGGCGTCTTCCAGGGCAAGCGCGCCATGGTCATCACCACCGCCGGCGGCTGGGCGCCGCACTATGGCCCGCGCGGCATCAATGGCCCCATCGACGACCTGCTGTTCCCCATCCACCACGGCATCCTCTACTACCCGGGCTACGCCGTCCTGCCGCCCTTCGTCCTGTACCAGGCGGATCGGCTGGACGCGGCGGGCTTCGAGCGCGAGGCCGAGCGTTTGCGGGAATGCCTGCGCACCTTGGAGCAGACGGCCCCCATTCCCTATCGGCAGCAGAATGGCGGGGACTACCGGATCCCCAGCATGGAACTGCGGGAGTCATTGGGCGGCGGCGCCACCGGCTTCGCGTTACATCTGCGAGAGGGGGTCAAAGCCTGATCTTCAGTCGCGCCCCGATCTCCCCCACCAGGCCCCGGCGGAAGACCAGGACGCAGGCGATGAAGACGGCGCCGATGACGGCGGGGACGGGCAGGCCGCTGGTGGCGAGCGCACTTTCCAGGCCCACGGACAGGAAGGCGCCCACCGCCGGGCCGGCCACGGTGCCGATGCCACCCAGCAGGGTCATCAGCACCACCTCGCCCGACATCTGCCACTGCACGTCGGTCAGGGTAGCGATCTGGAAGACCAGGGCCTTGGTGCCGCCGGCCAGGCCCGCCAGCGTGGCCGACAGCACGAAGGCGGTCAGCTTGTAGCGGTCGACCTCATAGCCCAGCGACCGGGCGCGGGCCTCGTTGTCGCGCACCGCCTTCAGCACTTGGCCGAAGGGCGAATGGACGATGCGGTAAAGCGCAAGGTGCCCCAGGGCCGCGATGGCCAGCACGGCGTAATAGGCGTCGGTGGGCTGGCCAAGGTCGATCAGACCCAACAAGCGGCCCTGGGGTACCCCCTGGATGCCGTCCTCACCGCCGGTGAAGGGAGCCTGCAGGAACAGGAAGAACAGCATCTGCGCCAGCGCCAGCGTGGTCATGGCGAAATAGATGCCCTGCCGACGGATGGCCAGCGCGCCCATGGCCAGGCCAAGCGCCGCGGCGGCCAGCGTGCCGCCTAGGATGGCCAGTTCCGGCGGCCAGCCCCAGACCTTGGCGGCATGGGCGGTGACATAAGCCGCCCCGCCGAAGAACGCGGCATGGCCGAAGGACAGCAGGCCGGCGTAGCCCAGCAGCAGGTTGAAGGCGGCGGCGAACAGGGCGAAGCACAGGGCCTTCATCAGGAAGGCGGGGTAGACCACCCAGGGGGCGGCCAACAGCAGGGCCAGGGCGACCAGGGTCAGCGAGGTCAGGGGAGAGAGGCGCATCAGTTCACCCGCCCAAACAGCCCGGCGGGGCGTACCAGCAGCACCAGCGCCATGATGACGAACACCACGATGTTGGCGGCGGGGGGATAGAACACCTTGGTCAGGCCTTCGGCCAAGCCCAGGCCATAGCCGCTGAGGATGGCGCCGGACAGGGACCCCATGCCGCCGATGACCACCACGGCGAAGACGACGATGATCAGATTGCTGCCCATCAGGGGGTTGGCCTGGTAGACGGGGGCGGCCATGACCCCGGCGAAGGCCGCCAGTGCCACCGCTACACCGAAGGTGACGGTGACCAGCAGGGGCACATTGAGGCCTAGGGCCTGGGCCATGTCCGGCCGTTCCGTCGCCGCGCGCAGGCGGGCGCCCAGGGCGGTGCGTTCGATGGCCAGCCAGGTGGCCAGGCAGACGACGATGGAGGCCGCGACCACCCAGCCGCGATAGAGCGGCAGGAACATGAAACCCAAATTCACCCCGCCCTGCAGCGCCTCCGGCACCGGATAGGGCTGGCCGGAGGAGCCGTAGACCTGCCGGAAGGTGCCTTCCAGCACCAGGGCCAGGCCGAAGGTGGCCAGCAGGCCGTACAGCGGGTCCAGGCCTGCCAGGCGCTTCAGCATCAGCCGCTCCACCCCCATGCCCGCCAGGCCCAAGGCCAGGGGCACCAGCACCAGGGCCGGCCAATAGCCGATGTCGAGATACGTGGCCAATCCCCAGGCGGCGAAAGCCCCCACCATGTAGAAGGCGCCGTGGGCGAAATTGATAATGCCCAGCACGCCGAAGATGACGGCCAGGCCCAGGCTCAGCAGGGCGTAGAAGGCGCCGTTGATAAGGCCCAGCAGCAACTGTCCCGACAGGACCTGAACGGACATCTCACACCCCCAGGAAGCGGTCCAGCCGGCCGGGGTCGGCAGCCAGCTCGGCGTTGTCCAGCGTGTCTACCACCCGGCCGTTCTCCATGACGATGTGGCGGTCGGCCACCGTGGCGGCGAAATGCACGTTCTGCTCCACCAGCAGCACGGTGTGGCCCCGGCCCTTCAGGTCGCGAAGGATCGCGCCGATCTGCCGCACGATGACGGGGGCCAGGCCCTCCGTCGGTTCGTCCAGCAACAGCAGGCCGGCACCGGTGCGAAGGGCGCGGGCGATGGCCAGCATTTGCTGCTCCCCGCCCGACAGCTTGGTGCCGGGGCTGGCGCGGCGTTCCTTCAGGCGCGGGAACAGCGCGTCGATCTCACCATCGCTCAAGGCGCCCGCCCGCGCGCGCGGCGGCAGGGCCAGGTTCTCCGCCACCGACAGGCTGGCGAAGATGCCCCGGTCGTCGGGGACGTAGCCGATGCCCGCGCGGGCGATGCGGTGCGGCGGCAGGCTGATCAACTGCCGGCCTCTCAATTCGATGGAGCCGCTGCGGCGGGGCAGCATGCCCATGATGGCGCGCAAGGTGCTGGTCTTGCCCGCGCCATTGCGGCCCACCAGGGTCACGACCTCGCCCGCCCGGATGCTGAAGTCCACGCCGTGCAGCACGTGGCTCTCGCCGTAATGGCCGTCCAGGCCGGTGACCGACAGCACCGTCTCAGGCATGCCCGGTCCCCATGTAGGCCTCGCGCACCGCGCGGTCGGCGGCGATATCGGCGTAGCTGCCCTCGGCCAGGATTTCCCCCCGCTGCAGCACGGTGATTCGGTCCGACAGGTCGGCGACCACGCCCAGGTTGTGCTCCACCATCACCACCGTCCGCCGGCCGTTTTCCTTTTGCGCCGTGCGGCGGATCAGGGCGGCGGTGCGCGCCACATCCTCCCGCCCCATGCCGGCCAGCGGCTCGTCCAGCAGCAGCACGTCGGGGTCCAGCGCCAGGGTGGTGGCGATCTCCAGCGCCTTCTTGGCGCCGTAGGGCAGGGTGCCGGCCGGTTCCTGGGCCCGCGCCTCCAGCCCGACCTCGGCCAGCAGGGCCAATGCCCGGTCGTTCAGCGCGGCCAGGGTGGATTCCGGCCGCCAGAAGTGGAAGCGGCCGGGCGTGCGCCGCTGCAGCGCCACGCGCACATTCTCCAGCGCCGTCAGATGGGGGAAGGTGGCGGATATCTGGAAGGACCGGCCTATGCCCCGCCGGGCGATGGCGGCGGGGCTGGCGGCGGTGATGTCCACGCCGTCATGCAGGATATGGCCGGATGTCGGCGCCAGGAACTTGGTCAGCAGGTTGAACACGGTGGTCTTGCCGGCGCCATTGGGGCCGATCAGGGCATGGATGGTTCCCCGGCGCACGGTGAAGTCCAGGTCGCGCACGGCGGTGAAGCCCCGGAAGGACTTGGTCAGCCCCCGTGTCTCCAGGACCACGTCCGTTATCGGAACCACCGTTGGGGCGTCCGTCATTGCGGGGTCGGTCATCGGGCCTGCCCTGTCGCGCATCCTGGCCGGCATTGTCCGCCGGGCATCTGGTCTCCCGCGGTCATTAGGCCCAGGGCAACAAGATATTTCAAGGTGTTGCATTCCCGGATCGCCCGGGATGCGGCATAGTGGCGGGCAGCGGCGCCGGGATCGGCAGGGTCGGGCGCCGACCATAACGATATCGGGAGGAAGCGGATGAGCGGAACTCTGACACGGCGCGCCCGCGTGGTTCTCGGGGCAACGCTGGGTGCCGCGGCGCTCGGCTTGCTGGCGCTGGGGGCGGCGCGGGCGGCTCCAGAGTCGGACACGACAAAGCCGGTGCGCATCGGCATCCTGAACGACCAATCCGGCACCTATGCCGATTTCGGCGGCCGCGGTTCGGTCGTGGCGGCGCAAATGGCCATCGACGACTTCGGCGGCAGCGTGCTGGGGCGCAAGATCGTGCTGCTCAGCGCCGACCATCAGAACAAGCCGGACACCGGCGTCGCCATCGCCCGTCAGTGGTTCGATGCCGATGCCGTCGACATGATCGGCGAGCTCACCACCTCTTCCGTGGCCCTGGCGGTGCAGGACCTGGCCAAGGCCAAGGGCAAGATCGACATCGTGGTGGGGGCGGCGACTTCCAAGCTGACCAATGAGGCCTGCTCGCCCACCGGCTTCCATTGGGCCTACGACACCTATGCCCTGGCGCGGGGCACGGGCGGGGCGCTGGTGGAATCGGGCGGCAAGTCCTGGTTCTTCATCACCGCCGACTATGCCTTCGGGCACCAGTTGGAAAAGGACACCACCGACTTCGTGACCGCGAAGGGCGGCACGGTGGTGGGGGCGGTCAACGCACCCTTCCAGAACAGCGACTTCTCTTCCTTCCTGTTGCAGGCGCAGGCGTCCAAGGCCCAGGTCATCGGCCTGGCCAACGCCGGCACCGACACCACCAACGCCATCAAGCAGGCCGCGGAATTCGGCATCACCAAGGGCGGGCAGAAGCTGGCCGGCCTGCTGTTCACCCTCAGCGACGTGCACGCCCTGGGCCTGAAGACGGCGCAGGGCCTGGTGCTGACCGAGGCCTTCTATTGGGACCGCGACGACGCCAGCCGGCAGTGGGCGGAGCGCTATTTCCAGAAGATGAAACGCATGCCCAACATGATCCAGGCCGGAACCTATTCCTCGGTCCTGCATTACCTGAAGGCGATCAAGGCAGCGGGCACCACCGACGCCAAGGCGGTGGCGGCCAAGATGCGCGAGCTTCCGGTGGACGACATGTTCGCCAAGGGCACGGTGCGCGAGGACGGCACCATGGTGCACGACATGTACCTGTTCGAGGTGAAGAAGCCGGAGGAGAGCAAAAAGCCCTGGGATTATTACAAGCTGCTGCGCACCATTCCGGGGGAGGAGGCCTACCAGGCCCAGGACAAGGGCGCCTGCCCCCTCACTAAAAAGGCCTCCTGATCCGGCGTCCGGTTTTTGAAGCCCCATTCGCCGCATTGCCGCCCCGACCGCACCGGCGGTAGAAGGTCGGGCGGGGTGGCTTATCTCTAGTAGGCCCACCTGGGGTAGGCGACTCTTTGCGGGGATTGGGGCGGGGACCGGACGGATGACCAGCGCGGAACCGATGGCGAAGGACGAGGGCGGTGCCGCCCCGGCGACCGATGGCTTGCATGAACAGCATGGCCATGGCCATGTTCACGGCAGCCGCGGCATGCTGATGCTGGGGGCGCTGGGGGTGGTCTTCGGCGACATCGGCACCTCGCCCCTCTATGCCATGCAGACGGCACTGGGCGCCGTCACCCATCACGGCCGTGTGCCCAGCGAGGGCGACGTGCTGGGGGTGGTCAGCCTGATCATCTGGGCGCTGATTCTGATCGTGGCGGTGAAGTACGTGGCCCTGGTGCTGCGCGCCGACAACGATGGCGAGGGCGGCATCCTCTCGCTTCTGTCCCTGGTGCATCCGCCCAGCGCCAGGGAGATGGTGCCCATGGTGGTGTTCTTGGGCATCTGCGGCGCCGCCCTGCTGTTCGGCGACGGCGCCATCACGCCCGCCATCTCCGTCCTGTCGGCCATGGAGGGGCTGGTCGTGGCCGACAGCCACCTGGGCGCCTTCGTCCTGCCCCTGACCGTGGCGGTGCTGGTGGCCCTGTTCGCCATCCAGTACCGCGGCACCGGCGCCATCGGCCGTCTGTTCGGCCCCATCATGGCGCTGTGGTTCGGCGTGCTGGCCCTGGCCGGCCTCAGCCATGTGGTGCAGCGGCCGGACATCCTCATGGCCTTCAACCCGCTGTCGGCGGAACATCTGCTGGTGCATGCGCCGGGCGTGGCCTTCGCCGTGTTCGGCGCCGTCTTCCTGGCGCTGACGGGGGCGGAGGCCTTGTACGCCGACATGGGCCACTTCGGCGCCGGCGCCATCCGCCGGGCCTGGTTTGTCGTTGTCTTCCCCGCCCTGATCCTGAATTACCTGGGCCAGGGCGCCCTGCTGCTGGACAAGCCGGAGGCGGTGGACAATCCCTTCTACCGCCTGGCGCCGGACTGGGCGCTGGTGCCCCTGGTCATCCTGGCAACCATGGCCACGGTCATCGCCAGCCAGGCGCTGATCTCCGGCGTGTTTTCCATGACGCGGCAGGCCATTACCCTGCGCCTGCTGCCGCGCATGTCCATTTCCCCCACCTCGCGCAAGTCCTACGGCCAGATCTATGTCGGCGTGGTCAACTGGCTGTTGATGCTGGCGACCCTGATGATCGTGCTGGGCTTCCGCCATTCCGAGGCGCTGGCCGCCGCTTACGGCATCGCCGTGTCGGCCACCATGCTGATCACCACCATCCTGCTACGCCGGGTGATGCGCGAACTGTGGAACTGGCCGGCCATCCCCACCAACCTGATGATGGGCTTCTTCGCCGCCGTGGACCTGGCCTTCCTGGTGGCCAACAGCACCAAGCTGCTGGAGGGCGGCTGGCTGCCGCTGGCCATCGGCGGCTTCATCGCCTTCCTCATGGTGGCCTGGCGCAAGGGCACCGCCATCGTGCAGATCAAGCTGAGCGAGGGCGGCACCACCTTCGCCGACTTCATGCGCCAGGTGGAGCAGACGGTGGTGCACCGGCTGCCCGGCACGGCGGTGTTCGTGACCCGCACGGCCGACCGGGTGTCGCCCATGCTGGTGCACCACGTCACGCACAACCGGGTGCTGCATGAGCATGTCATCCTGCTGACCCTGGTCCCGACCAAGCGGCCCCGCGTGCCGGCCGGTGAGCGCCTGGCGGTGGAGCAGGTGGGCAACGGCTTCTGGCGGGTGACGGTGCGCATCGGCTTCATGCAGAAGCCCGACGTGCCCACGGTCATGCGCGGCCTGGCCCGACTGGGCCTGGCCTTCTGCCGGGAAGAGGTGACCTACTACATCTCGCACGAACGGCTGATCCGCGCCGAGCGGAACCCCGCCCTGTCCGGGCCCATCTGGACCGCCTATCACCTGATGCAGCGCCTGGGCTTGCGGGCCTCGGACTACTTCCACCTGCCGCCGGAGCAGGTGATGGAAGTGGGGTTCAGGCTGGAAGTCTAACTTTCCCCGCAGACCTCGCGCACGCACCCGCGCAGCCAGCGATGGGCGGGGTCGGCGTCCAGGCGGGGGTGCCAGAGCAACGACACGGTGATTTCCGGCACATCGACCGGCAGGGCGAAGCTGAACAGGCCCTTACGCAGGGTCAGGGTATGCCGCTCTGGCACCGTCGCCACCAGGTCGGTGGCGCGGGCCAGGGTCAAGGCCGCGGAAAAGTCGCCCACGATGACGGCCACGTCACGCATCAGGCCCAGCGGTTCCAGCGCCGCGTCCACCGGGGCGTGGCGGCGGTCCGCATCATGCTCACGGCGGGCCACGGCGATGTGGCGGGCGGCGGCGAAGCGGGCGGGGGTGAGGGTGCCTTGGCCTAGGGGGTGCCCGGTTCGCGCCACGCCGACGAAGCGGTCGCGGAACAGGGCTTGGGCGCGGACCTCCGGCCCCATGCTGTCGCCCACCACCCCGGTTTCCAGATCCACGGCGCCGTCGCGCAGCGGCGTGCTGCCCTTGTCCGGCTTGGGCGCGAAGCGCAAGCGGACGCCCGGCGCCTCCCGCGCCACTCGGTTGACGAGCGCGACGCCGAAGCTTTCCACGAATCCTTCCCGTGTGCGCAGGGTGAAGGTGCGGGTGAGGCGCGCCAGATCCAGCCCCTCCGCCGGGCGCAGCACGGCCTCCGCCTCCCGCACCAGGGGGGCCACCCGCTCGCGCAGGTCCAGGGCATGGGGCGTGGGCACCAGGCCCCGGCCCGCCCGCACCAGCAGCGGGTCGCCGGTCACCTCCCGCAGGCGGGCCAGCGCCCGGCTCATGGCTGAAGGGCTGAGCCGCAGGCGGCGCGCGGCCTTGGCCACGCTGCCCTCGCTCAGCAGCACGTCCAGGGTGATCAGCAGGTTCAGGTCGGGCAGGGTAGCCATGACGTATCCTAACATGCGGCGCAACGCGACATAGCGCGTGGCATGCACGAATATGCTGCAATCCGTGCGCATTCCGCCATGTCACCCTGGCAGCTACCGTCCGCCCGAACCAATGAGCGGAGGGTGACATGACCTCAATGAGTGTGGATCAACCAGTGACGGTGGCGCCAATGGGGACCCGGTGGGTCCTGGCCGCGTTGTCGCTGTGCGTGCTGCTGTCTTCCCTGGGTACCAGCGTGGCCAACGTGGCGCTGCCCACCCTGGCGCGGGCCCTGGGCGCGCCTTTCCAGCAGGTGCAATGGGTGGTGCTGGCCTATCTGCTGGCCATGACGACCCTGATCGTCAGCGTCGGGCGGCTGGGGGACTTGATGGGTCGCCGCCGCCTGTTGCTGGCGGGCCTCGCCCTGTTCACCGGCGCCTCGGCCCTGTGCGGTTTGGTGCCCGGCCTGGGTGTCCTGGTCGCCGCCCGGGCGGCGCAGGGGCTGGGCGCGTCGGCCATGACGGCGCTGGCCCTGGCCTTCGTCGGCGGAACGGTACCCAAGGATCGCATCGGCCGCGCCATGGGCTTGATGGGCACCATGTCGGCCGTGGGCACCGCGTTAGGCCCGTCCCTGGGCGGCGCCCTCATCGCCGCCTGGGGCTGGCGGGCCATCTTCCTGGTCAACCTGCCGCTGGGCGGTCTGGCCCTGCTGCTGGCTTGGCGGGCCCTGCCGGCGGATAGGGGACCGGCGGACGGGCCGTCAGCATCTGCGGACCGGCCCCGATTCGATGCCGCCGGCACGGTGCTGCTGGGCGTCACCCTGGCGCTGTACGCCCTGGCCATGACGTTGGGACGAGGGCACTGGGGCGTGCTGAACTTGGCGCTGCTGGCGGCGGCGGCCGTGGGCGCCGGGCTGTTCGCGCTGGTGGAGGTGCTGGTGCCGTCACCCCTGGTGCGCCTGGGCCTGCTGCGCGACCCGGTGGTGGGGCCCGGCCTGGCGGGCAGTGGCGCTGTGGCGACGGTGATGGCGACCACCTTCGTGGTGGGGCCGTTCTACCTGGCCCGCGCCGTGGGCCTTAGCCCCGCCGGGGTGGGGCTGGTGATGTCGGCCGGACCCCTGATGTCCGCCCTGGCCGGTGTGCCGGCGGGCCGGCTGGTCGATCGCTTCGGCGCGGCGCATGTGAGTGTCGCCGGCTTGGCCGCCATGGTGGCGGGGACGGTGCTGATGGCATTGGCGGGGCTGGGTGCGCGAGGGGGCGTCCCGGGTGTCGCCGGTTACGTCGGGTCCATCGCGGTGCTGACCGCCGGCTACGCCCTGTTCCAGGCGGCCAACAACACCGCGGTCATGTCGGGTGTTCCGGCCGACCGGCGGGGTATCGTCTCCGGCATCCTGAACCTGGCGCGCAACCTGGGCCTGATCACCGGCGCCTCGGCCCTGGGGGCGGTGTTCGTCCTGGCCGCCGGCGTGCCCGACATCACCAATGCCCCGGCGGGCGCGGTGGCCGCCGGCATGCGCGTCACCTTCCTGGCGGCGGGCGGCCTGGTGGCCCTGGCCCTGCTGGTGACGGCCAGGGGGCGGCGGCATTCTTTGCTTGAAATGTAATGTTATAACGTTACATTTCTTGGGTTTCTCTTCCATTGCCGGAGCCCGAGCCCGATGTCCACCCTCACCGCCGCCCTTGGACTGCCCCCTGGCGTGGTGCCGCCCCGCTTCGCCGAGGCCCTGCTCACCTTCCAGGGGGCGCTGTCGCGATGCGAGGCAGCGGGCATCCCGGCGCACAGTGCGTTGGCCGCCGGCCTGGTGGAACTGCTGCCGCGCCTGATCGCCGTCTATGGGGCGGAAGGGGTGGCCGATGTGCTGGCCACCCTGGCGGCCCATGTCGGCGGCGATGTGAAGGGGGACGACCTGGTGGCCGGGCGGACGCGGCAATGACCGGCGCCGGCATTGTCGAGGATGCCAGCCCTGCCGTGCTGGGCCGTGTATCGGATCCGGCGGTGGGCTTGGCGCTGTGGCGCCGGGACCGGTTCCCCGGCGCGGCGTTGGACCCTTGGTTGGACGCGCTGCCGGCGGACCGCCTGCCCCGAGGCCGTTTCCTGGCACGCCTTGGTGACGTGGATACCGCCCTGGGGCCACTGCTGGACGGGGCTGGCGCGCCCATGGCTTTGGCCGCCGACATCGTGGACCTCAGCCGCCGTTTCCTGGATGTCGCGGGCGGGGAATGGGTGGACCTGCGGCTGGAGGTGGTGCAGGGCGACGCCTGCTGGAAATTCCACCGCGACCATGTGCGGCTGCGCCTGATCACGACCTATCGGGGCCCAGGCACCCAGGTGGTGGCGCCGATAGACGCCGCCCGCGCACTGGCGGAGCAACGGCGGTACCAGGGCCCCTTGCATGAGATGCCGCGCCATGCGGTGGCGCTGTTCAAGGGCTGTGGCGAAACAGGTGACGACACCTCTGGGGCGGGGATCGTCCATCGGTCGCCCCCCATCGCCGGCACCGGCCAGGCACGGCTGGTCCTGTGCCTGAACCTACCCTCGGCCGCGTCGCCCGAGGCTTGGGTGCCCACCTAACCTTTCGCTTATATATCCCGTTGGTGGTGTTAACGGTGTACGAACATTAATAAGGCGGCAAGTTTTTTATCATACTCCATGAAATATCCAATCCTCCTGCATATTCCGAGTCCTGGCTCCGGCGAGAGATCCTTTTCGAAATCTTGTGAATTCGCCGGTGTGGCTGACTTGGAATATTGGATTTTTCGGAGTGTTGAAATGATGCTGGCTGGTTTTCTGCAGAAGTTTCGGGTCATGGCGGCCACGTTGGCGGCCCTGGACCGGTCCCAGGCGGTGATCGAGTTCGCCATGGACGGCACTGTGCTGACCGCGAACAAGAACTTCCTGAAGGCCATGGGCTATACCCTGGCCGAGATCCAGGGCAAGACCCATGCCCTGTTCGTGGAAGAGGCGGAGCGGAACGGCACCGCCTACAAGGCCTTTTGGGAGGCGTTGCGGCGCGGGGAATATCAGGCGGCGCAGTTCAAGCGTATCGGCAAGGGCGGCAAGGAGGTCTGGATCGAGGCCTCCTACAACCCCATCCTCGACACCAAAGGCCGGCCGCTGAAGGTGGTGAAGTACGCGACCGACGTCACGGCGCAGAAGATGGAATACGCCGACCTGCGGGGCCAGATGGACGCCATCCGCAAATCGCAGGCGGTGATCGAGTTCACCATGGACGGCACCGTGCTGACCGCCAATGAGGGCTTCCTCAACACCCTGGGCTATACGCTGGCCGAGGTGCAGGGCAAGCCGCACGCCATGTTCGTGGACGCCGCCTACCGCGACAGTGCCGATTACCGTGCCTTCTGGGACGCGCTGCGCCGCGGCGAGTATAAGGCGGCCCAGTTCCGCCGTCTGGGCAAGGGCGGCAAGGAGGTCTGGATCGAGGCGTCGTACAACCCAATCTTCGATCTGAACGGCCGGCCGTTCAAGGTGGTGAAGTACGCTACCGACATCACCCGCCAGGTGCAGATGCTGGCCGACCTGAAGGTCCTGATCGACAAGAACTTCGGGGAAATCGACCACGCCGTGGACCAGACCACGCGCCAGTCGGGTGATGCGCTGACCGCCGCTGGCGAAACCTCCGGTGCCGTGCAGATGATGGCGTCCAGCGCCGAGGAACTGGCGGCATCCATCCGCGAAATCTCGCAAAGCATGGCGCAGTCGCGGATGGCGGCCGAGAACGCCACCGCGCTGGCCGACAAGGCCGACGCCTCGACCCAGCGGTTGGCTGAGGTCGCCCGCTCCATGGAAGGGGTGGTCGAGGTCATCCGGGGCATCGCGGGTCAAATCAACCTGCTGGCCCTGAACGCCACCATCGAGGCGGCACGGGCCGGCGACGCCGGCAAGGGCTTCGCCGTGGTGGCGACGGAGGTGAAGAACCTGGCCACCCAGTCCGCCAACGCCACCCAGCAAATCTCCGATGAGATCGAGGGCATGCAGGCCGTGTCCGGCGAGGTGGTGGGCGCCCTGAGTACCATCCGCCAGTCCATCGGCACGGTGCGGGAATATGTGACCACCACCGCCAGCGCCGTGGAGGAACAGAGCGCCGTGACTCGTGACATGTCCTCCAACATGCAGCGCACGGCGGTGGCGGTGGAGACGGTCACCAATAACCTCGGCAGCATCACCGCGGCCATCGGCCAGGTTGGCGAGGCCGTCGCCACCACCAAGCGGGCCGCGCACGTGCTGGCGCGATGAGCGGGAAGCCCGGGACCAGCGGCGTGGGGAGATGCCCCACGCCGCTGCGGGCCCGAACTACGCCCTGAACAGGGCCGGATCGCCGCTGCCCGGGTGGAAGCCGGGGAAGACGGCATCCACCTGGGCCACGCCCATGCGATGCTTCAGCACGCTGGTCAGCACGTCGCGATAGTCGGTGGTGACAGCCAGGTCAACGCGCTCGTCCAAGTCCTGCGGCTGCAGGCCCGGCCAGCGGCCCAGCAGGCGGCCGCCCGCCACGCCCCCGCCCAGCACCATCATCAGCGAGCCATGGCCGTGGTCGGTGCCGCCGCTGCGGTTGGCCCGCAGGCGGCGGCCGAACTCGCTGACCGTCACCAGGGTGATGCGATCGTGATAGGCCGACAGGTCGTTCCAGAAAGTGCTCAGCGAGCCCGACAGCTGGTGGATCAGGCTCTTGAACCGGCCGGCCTGGCCCTCATGCGTGTCCCAGCCGCCCATGTCGACGCAGGCGACCTTCAGGCCGGCATCCATGCGGATCAGGCGGGCCACCGTCTCCAGCGAGCGACCGACGTCGCCCTCGAAGGCGCCGCCATGCTCCGGCTGGTAGGCCAGGACCTTGCCGTCCGGCCCTTTGGGCAGGGCGGCGTTCAGGCGCAGCGCGGCGTCCAGCGCCACCCGGCCCCCGCGCGCGACATTGGGGTTGAAGGATGCCGGCTGGCCGGCGGCGGGGTACAGCCGCTCCAGCACCGCCTGGGTGCTTGGCCCGCCGGGCAGGCCGAAGCCGCCGCGCAGGTCGGGAATGGACAGGGCTTCGGGATAGCCTTGCAGCAGCTTGGGCACGCCCCCGGCGGTGCTGACCGCCACCAGCTCGCCATTGCTTCCCATCTGGTGCAGCAGGCGGGCGACCCAGCCACCCTCCGTGCCCAGGACGCCGTTGCCCTTGGGCTCCTCCGCCAAGCCACGCTCCATCAGTTCCTGCGCCTCGAAATGGCTGCGGGTGGCGTTGGACAGGCCGGTGGCGTGGACGATGGCCAGGTCGCCCTGGCGGTAGAGCTCATGCAGGGCGGCGGCCTCGGGATGCAGGCGGAAGTCCACACCCTGCGCCAGATCGCTGTCCATCGCGATGCCGGCCTTGTCGCCGCTGTCCAGCAGCCGCAGGTCGGCCGGCCGCGCGTCGATGTAGACGGCGTCGTTGGCCGGGCCGATGAAGTTCAGCACGTCCATGCCACCGCGGAAGAACAGCACGACCAGGATTTTGCCATTGGGCGCGCCACCGGGCGCGGCAAAGGCCAGCTGGCCCAGGCCGGGCACGGTGGTGAGGGCGCCGGCGGCGGCCAGGGTCTTCAATATCTCGCGTCGATTGAACGCCATGATCGTCTCTCCTCCCGCTCAGCGCAGCTGGAACGCGGGGCTCATGGCCACGTAAGCGGCCAAGCGGCGGTTGGCGAATTCGCCGGTTTTATTGTCCACCATGGGCGGCGTGTCGGCGGCCAGTGACAGGCCGCCCAGCAGCGCGGCCGCGTCGATGGCCGTGGGGCTGCCCAGCAGGCGGTCGGACCAAAAGGCCACCGCCTGGCCGCTGTGGGCGGCGGCCGGCCCCATCTGGGCCGTGGCGGACAGGCCGGGGGGCATCCACCACCCCTCCGCCAAGCCCAGCGCCAGGTTCCAGCGCGCCCGCATGTTCTGCGCGCCCAGCCAATAATCGTCGGCCACGGGGTGTCCGTCGGGGCTGGGCCAGGCGTACAGCTTCTGCCCGGCGCTATCCATGGTGCCCACCAGCGGCTCGCTGGCGGTGACGGGTATGCCGGTGGCGCGCGCGAAGCTGGCCACCAGTTCCAGCGGCCGCTTGGGCCTGGCGCCCCAATTGGCCGTGGCCTGGGGCGACAGGGCGATCAACCGCACCACCCGGGCGATCTGGTCGGGGCGCTGGCGGTTGTCCAGCCAAGTCGCGGCGGCGGCCTTGACCAGCTCCGGCGACGGTTCCCCGCCCAGCAGGGACCGCACCATCTTGGTGCAGATGAACTGGGCGGTGGCGGGATGGTTGGCCACCAGGTCCAGCACCTTGTGCCCATCGTTCTGCGGCGGCTGGTAGCTGTCGAATTCCGCCGCCAGCACGCGCTTCTGGTAATTGTCGTGCCAGGATTCGATGTAGGTGAAGCGGCCGTCGTTGGGCGCCTTGTAGCCGCCCAGATCCTGGCCGCTCTGGATGCTCCACCCGGTGAAGGCGCGGCTGGCCTCATAGACATCCTGGTCGATATAGCCCTCAGGGGCGCCCTTCAGGGCGCCGGGCACGTCGCGCCAGCGGTCGTACTGGGTGTTCAGGTAGGCGTCGCGGCCCAAGGTGTGCAGTTCGAACAGCTCACGGGCGTAGTTCTCGTTGGCCGCCCCGCCGCGCGAGGATCGGTTGTTCAGGTAGATCAGCATGGCGGGGCTGGTCGCCACCGCCTCCAGCAGATCGCGGAAATTGCCCAGGGCGTGGGCCCGCAAGGCGGCGTCATAGGCGGGCAGCGCCGGGGCCGTGTAACTGTCGGCCGCGTTGACGGAGAAATGGTCGTGCCAGAACAGCGTCATGACCTGGCGCAGCTGGGCGGGGTCGTAGACTGCGCGGATGACCGTGGCCGCGGCCAAATCCAGACGCGGGCGCACCCGTTCCTGATAAGGCAGCTTGCGGTCCGGCTGGTTCAGCGACCACAGCGCGTCCACCGGCTGGTCCAGGGTGCGCAGCGGGCGCATTTCATCCAGCGCGGCCCAGCCTTCGCCGGCGTCGTACTTGATGCGCATGACCGCGCTGTCCAGCTTCTGCTGGCATTCGGGCCCCGGGCCGGTGCCGGCGGCCGCCAGGTGCAGCTGCTCATCCAGCCAATGCGGGATGCCCTGTTGCTTCAGGGCCTGAGCGTCACCGGGCCTGGGGCCATAGGCGAAGCGGTTCAGGAATATCCATTCTTGCGACGGGGCGGCGCCAGCGGCCGCAACTGGGGTGGGGACGACCATTCCCGGCCCTCCTTGATCAATCGATCCGACCCCCATGCTACTCTATTTCCCGTCATAACCCGGCGTCCGCCAGTAGCGGTAGGGTCTATGGATAGAAAAAGGGGGCCCCGGTGGGACCCCCTTTCTAACCCTTTCGGGATGAGGCTTTTCGCCCCACTTGATATCCTGTGCCGGTTACTTTCGTTCGGCCAGCACCCAGCGGACGCTCCACAGGCAGGCCACCAGGAAGACGATACCGCCCAGCCATTCGGCCGCCCCGGCGAAGCCGTCGCCCATGACCGCCAGCGGTTCCTGGTTGCCGGTCAGCGAGATGATGGCCGCCTGGGCCACGCCGAACAGGCTTTCGCCCACGATCATGCCCGAGGCCAGCAGCATGGCGCGGCGCTGGGCCACGTCGGCGAACTTCTCGACGGGCACACCGGCCGCCTTGGCCCGCTGGGCCAGCACGCGGTCGACGATGTAGGCCAGCAGGGCGCCCACGCTGACGGGCACGGTGACCGTCATGGGCAGGTAGATGCCCAGGGCCACGGCCAGCGGCGGCAGGCGGAAGCGGCGGGTGGTGGCCTTCAGCACCTCGTCCACCACCACCAGGCAGATGCCGACCACGGCGCCGATGCCCAGCATGGACCAGTCCAGCTTGCCGCTGAGGATGCCCGTGGCCAGGGTGGCCATCAGCGTCGCCTGCGGGGCGCCCAGTGTCTTGGCTGGGTCCATGCCCGGGTCCAGCGGCGCGCCGGCGAAGCCGTAGGCGTGCTGCAGCAGGTTCAGCACCGGCGGGATGACGGCGGCGCCGACGATGCAGCCCAGCACCAGGGCCACCTGCTGGCGCCAGGGCGTGGCCCCTACCAGCTGGCCGGTCTTCAGGTCCTGCAGGTTGTCGTTGGCGATGGTGGCGATGGTCAGCACGACCGAGGTGGTGAACAGCGCCAGCGCCACGGCGGCCCCGCGGATGACCGGATCGGACACCCCGTCCTTGCCCAGCAGGGTGACCAGCAGCAGGGACGAGGCGATGGCCGCCAGGATGCCGATGCTGGAGATGGGGCTGTTGGAACTGCCGATCAGGCCCGCCATGTAGCCCGAGGCGGCGGCGACGATGAAGCCCATGACGGCGGCGAAGACGACGCCGGCCAGGACCAGCACCACCAAGTGGGTGGACAGCGGCGTGCCCAGGATGAAGGAGATGAACAGTCCCGCCAGCGGCACCAGCAGCACGGCGGCGATGGCCATGACGTAGTGGAAGGGGATGTCCTGCTCCACCCGGGGGACGGAGTGGGCGTTGCCGGCGCGCACGGTCTTCATGGCGTTCAGCGAGGCGCGGATGCCGTCGGTCATCGGCTTGGCCAGGACGATCAGGGTCCAGATGGCGGCGGCGGCGATGGCGCCGGCGCCGATCAGGCGGACCTGCTGGCGCCACACGACGCTGTTGGCATACTTGATCAGGTCCATGCCGTCGACCGGCGGGTGCAGCCAGGTCAGGATAGGCACGGCGCCGAACCAGGCGATGGCCACGCCCACGAACATGGCGAAGCCCACGGTGGCACCCACCAGATAGCCGGCGCCCAGCAGGGCCATCGACAGGCCGGTGCCCAGGCCCGTGACGGCGTTGCCGATGCGCAGGAAGCCCTGGAACTGCTCGGTGAAGAAGCGCATCGCCGTCATCAGGAAGAACCCGATGGAAACGAGGGTGCCGGCGACCACGTCGCGCAGGCCCGCGCCCTTGGCGGCCTCGTCCGCACCGGCCTCACCGGCCGTGTCGGGGGAGCCGACCTTCAGCACTTCCGCCGCAGCCACGCCCTCGGGGTAGGGCAGGTTGCCCTGCACCACCATGGCCCGGCGCAGGGGCACGGTGTACATGACGCCCAGGATGCCGCCCACGGCGCAGATGCCGGCGGACTGCCAGAAGGGGAAGCCGGTCCAGTAGCCGACGATGACCAGGCCGGGCAGCACGAAGATGACGGATGACAGGGTGCCGGCGGATGAGGCCAGCGTCTGCACGAAGTTGTTTTCCTGGATGGTGCTGTCCTTGGCCAGGCGCAGCACCGCCATGGAGATGACCGCCGCCGGGATGGAGGAGGCGAAGGTCAGGCCTACTTTCAGGCCCAGGTAGACGTTGGCGGCGGTGAACACCACGGTGATCAGGGCACCCAGAATGATGCCGCGCAGGGTCAGTTCCCTAATCGAGCTGCGCGCGAACCGGGTCATCGGATGAAATCCGTCATATGTGAGGAATCCCCATCTGCGTCGTATCGACGTCGTCGTGTAGGCGCCGGCCGCTTTTGTGGGCCCCTTCAAGCGGGCGCCGGACTGGATGGGCCGGGAGTTTAGCGGGCGCCCCCGGCCCCGTCGAGGCCAGCCAGACGGACCAGGCCAGAATCCGGGGCTTTCCCGCCAAAAAGAAACGGGGCCGGCGCTGGGCCGACCCCGTTCCTCACTTTATTGCGCTTTTTTGTTCCCTCAGGTGCCGGGCGGCCACATCCGTGGCCTTGGCTATCCTCACTGCGCCCTTCGGTGCTCGCTGCGGGGCCAGCGGTCGCTGGCCTTGTCGGCATGAGAAGCGTGGTTAGGGGCGCCTTGGAGATGGCATCAAGCCGGCTGGTTCAGGTACAGCAGCCAGGCCTTGGCCAGTTCACCGACACCTTCCGGCGCGCTGGTCAGTTCCTGGAAGGCCTTCTGGGCCTGGTCCTTCTGGCCGGCGTTCAGGTAGGCGACGGCCAGGTGCAGCTTGGCGTCGTTGGGGTTCTTCAGGCCACCCTTGTCGATGCCCTTCTGGATCAGCTCGATGGCCTTGGCCTGGTTGCCATAGCTGGCATAGGCCTCGCCCAGCTTCTCCAGCGGCAGGCCGGTGGGGGCCTTGGAGACTTCGGCGACCTGCTTGTCGATGCCCTTCTGGTCCTCGGCGGCGGCCTTGGTCATCTCGGCCAGCATCTGCTTGGCGGTCGGGTTGCCGGCCAGCTGGCTCTGGCCCTTCTCCAGGGCGGCCTTGGCCTCGCCCGGCAGGGTGGCCTGCTTGGCCAGGTCGGCGTACTCCAGGTACTCGTTGCCGCCCTTGATGGCACCGACGCGCGCGCTCAGGCGGTACAGGTCCAGGGCCAGGCGGTCGGAGAAGCCGGGCTTGCGCGGCAGGAAGGCCAAGTAGTCGGCCCAGTAGTCCGGCTTCTGGTAGTGCTGCAGCAGCATGGCGATGTAGTCGACGTAGTTGCTGTAGTCCTTACGCTGCGCGGCGCTGTCCACCAGCATCTGGTAGACCTGCTCCTGCGCCGGCTTGCCGGCCTTTTCATCGGCGTCGATGGCCTGCTTGCAGTTCGTGTCGGTCGCGGCCCAGTCCTTCAGCGACCAGGAGGCCTGGCAGCGCAGGGTGAGGATCTCCGGCGTGGCGCCGCCCTTCTGGACCACGGCGTCCGACTTCGCCATGAACTTGGGATAATCCTTGTTCTGGTAGTAGAGCTGCATCAGCGTGCGCTCACGCTTGGCGGCATCCGCCTCCGGCAGCTGGTTGGTGGCCAGCTCGGCCTCCAGCGCGTCGATCAGGTGCGGCGTGTCGTTCAGGCCCAGGTAGGCCTGCACGCGCATCTCGGCGATGAAGAAGTTTTCGTACGGCGTACGGTCGGCCTTGGCGGCCTCGGCCTGCGCGGTGGCGTCGATGATGGCCTGGTAGTTCTTCTCGTCCAGCGCCTTCTGGGCGGCCTGCAGCGACGGGGTCAGTTCCTTGCTGATCTGCTTTTCCGGCGGCGTGGCGTCCTTGTCCTTGTCCTTGGCTTGGGCGGTCCCGATACCGGCAGCCAGCAGGGCACCCAGCATGAGGGGATAGAATTTGGCGCGCATTCGGTCCTCGTCGATGGCAATCATGTGATGGCCCGGTCCGGCGTCGCGTCGAAGGGGCCAAGGTCGACTTCGGGCAACCGTCTCCCCGCCGCCGCGATCCTCCCCGACGGGGACACCGCTGCCACGGAAGGATAGGGTTAATCCCTGGCGGGGCGACCCTGCGGGATGGAACGGGTGCTCGTCAACCCCTACACCCGTCTTCTGTCGAAAGCGGGGCGGCGCAAAAGGGCCAGGGGCGACCGGCGACGGCTTAGCCGAAAGTTAGGTCCAGCAGGTACAGGGCGGCGCCGATCAGGGCGCCCAGCACCGTGCCGTTGATGCGGATGAACTGCAGATCCTTGCCCACGCCCTCTTCCAGCCGGCGGGCGAAATCGGCGGCGTCCTGCGCCTTCAGCGTGTCGGTGATGAAGCTGCGGATGGACATGCGCCAGCCCGGGATGGCGGCCAGGAAGGCGCCCTCGACCGCCGCGTCCAGCCGGGCGCGGGTGGCCGGTTGGTCCAACTCCTGCGCCAGCGACAACAACATGGCGTCCAGCGCGTCGCGCAGCACGCCGTCCGGCTTGGCCGCGTCCTCCAGCGCCGCCGACTTCAACCGGCCGATGAGGTGGTGCAGAGCCAAGCGCAGGGTCTTGATGTCCACCGCGTTGCGCAGCACCGACGCCAGCCGGTCGCCCAGCGGATCGCCGTCCAGGATGCGGTCGGGGATTTCCGCCAACCATTGCCGCAGGGCGTGGCCAGCCTCGCTGTAGGGGCTGCGCAGGTCGAACAGGTGGCCGGCCAGGGCATCCGTCACCTGGTCGGCCAGGCTGCGGTCCAGGGTACGCGGCATCCACCATTTCGACCGGGTGGCGACCGCGTCGCGGATGTGCGGCCGGCTGCCGTGGATCAGCACCACGCCGTAATCCGACACCTCTTGGATGAGGGCTTCGAACAGGGGGCTGTTGATGGCATCGCGCAGCAGACGGGCGACCATGGGCCGCATGTCCATGGCGCGCAGGCCCTCCATCGCCGCCCGCGCCAGCGCCTCGCGCAAGGCCGCCTCCCGTCCACGCGACAGCAGCCGCGGAAGGGAGGCCAGCGCCAAGTCCGCCAGCTGGGCGCGGTTGGCCGGATCGGCCAGGGCGCGGGCCAGCTGGTCGGCGGCGTTCAGGCGCTGAACCTGGCCGCGCAGCCGGTCGGGACCCAGGAATTCGCTGTCGATATAGGTCGCGATGCCATCGGCGATGCGGTCGCGGTTCTGCGGCACCAGGGCGGTGTGCGGCACCGGGACGCCCAGCGGATGGCGGAACAAGGCCGTGACGGCGAACCAGTCGGCCAGTCCGCCCACCAGTCCCGCCTCCCCCACGGCGCGCAGCAGGCTCCAGAACCCGGGCCAGGGCCAGCCGATATAGTCGGGCAGCAGGCGCGGCACCAGCCGGGCCGCCAGCCACAGGCAGGCGACGGTGGCGAGGTAAAGGCCGGCGATGCGCCGCCAGCGGCGCAGGGCGGCGGCGCGGTCGCCGGCGGTGGCGGGGTCGAAAGGCAGGGGCAGGGAATGGTCAGGCATGGGCATCCCGAGGGGGTGTGGCGGGCCTCATGATGACGGCGCCTGGCGGCGCTGTCCCGGACCATATGGCCCTGACGGGGCGGAACCACCGGGACGGAACCACCCGTGACGTCGAAACCGCGGCGCCGGCCAGCCGGTTCCCTGCAAGCCGCAGGTTGCGGCGATCGGCCGCCAACCCCTCAGTCGGCGGCGGCATCGTCTTCATGGAAGGGGAAGCCGCGCAGCGCGCCGTCCATGTCGCCGTTGTCGGAATGGAAGCGATAGGTGCGGTCGTCCGGCGGGCGATAGCGGCCGGACTGCAGGCCGTCCAGGATGCGGGCGGATATCCAGCCCGACAGCAGGCTGGCGGGGCCGGCCAGCGCCCGGTCCGGATCCTTGAGATAGGCGCGATCGTAAAGCGCGGCGCCGATGGCCGCCCCGTGGTGTGCCAGGAACTCCGCCAGCAGGTCGACGAATTCCACGGGCTCCAGCATGGGTTCCACCGTCCCGGCGGCGCGCGCCAGCACGGGGTATAGCAGGTGGGTGCGGTCGGCGAAGCGGCCATCGCGCTCCACCCGGTCGGCGACCAGGTTCAGATAGCGGCTGCGGGGGGCGGGCTGGCTGCGCAGGGCCGCGTCCAGGATTTGGCGATGGTTCATGCGGTCGGGTTCAGGGGCTGCAACTTTTACTGGCCGACCAGCTTGCGGGCTTTCGTTCGGCCAGGCCATCTCTTTATGTGGGCCCCGCCGACCGGGTTAACCAGGCCGTGGAGCAGGCCGGACGCCGCCAGCGCGAGGGCCCGTCCCGCCGACGGGACTGGATTTTGCCGCCATCAGCCAGTAGACCAATGGCCGACGGTCACCAACCGGGACGGCTCTGACGTTCCAGCAATGGTTTCGGGCCAGCTATGGCTTCGGACCAGCAATGACTTCGGGAGACATCTTTTATGCGGAAGCTCATCGAGGGATTTCTGAATTTCCGCGCCAGCGCCCTTCCCGAATATGCCCGCCGCTTCCAATGGCTGGCCGAGGTCGGGCAGAATCCGCGCGCGGCCGTGGTCGCCTGCTGTGATAGCCGGGTGGACCCGCAGATGATCTTCTCGGCGGGGCCTGGCGACCTGTTCATCGTCCGCAACGTTGCCAACCTGATCCCGCCCTATCAGCCCAACAGCGACTACCACGGCACCAGCGCCGCCCTGGAATTCGCCGTGCGCCAGCTGCGCGTGGGCGACATCATCGTCATGGGCCACACCCATTGCGGCGGTGTTAAGGCCCTGATGGCGGCGGGGGAGGATGACGGCGACTTCATCGGCCACTGGATGTCCATCGCCAAGAGCGTGCGCGGCAAGGCCCAGGACGTGTCCGAGGCCGAGCGCGAGGTCATCCGCCTGACCATCACCAACCTGCTGACCTTCCCCTGGATCAAGGCGGCGGTGGAGGCCGGCGGCCTGCGCCTGCACGGCTGCCTGTTCGACGTGGCCGACGCCGACCTGCTGCTGCTGAACCAGGCCACGGGCCAGTTCAAGTCGGTGCAGGAAGGCGTCGAGGGTATTCCCCTCTAATTTGTTCTGACGTCGAAATGATAAAGGGCGCCCCATGTTGGGCGCCCTTTTTTGTGTCGTCCGGGGTATTCAAACAGGCTGCGCCGGGCAGCCTATGAAGCGGCTGCCCGCCGGCAGGTGCTCACCCTTCATGGCCAGGGACAGGGGTCCCAGTTCGGAACCCCGCCCCAGCACGGAATCGTACAGCACCACGGACCCGGCACCGACATGGGCGCCAGCCTCGATGGTAACGGGCCCCAGCTTCATGACCCGGTCCTCGAACAGGTGGGTCTGCAGGGTGACGCCCGGGCCCATGGCGGCATCGTCGCCGATGTGGATCATGTCCAACTCGCACAGGTAGGCCGTTTCCAGGTAGACGCGGTGGCCCACCTTCGCGCCCAGCAGGCGCATGTACAGCGGCAGGAAGGGCGTGCCCAGGAAGGGCCCCAGGACCCAGCCCGCGAGGGCGTCGTACAGCGAGGTCACGAACTCGATGCGCCAGACGGCCGTGCTCCACAGCGGATGGATGCCGGGGCGGAAGCGGCCGATCACCCCCCACTTCACACAGGCCAGCAGCAGGGCCGCGCTGACGCAGATGACCAGCGGACCCAGGCCCAGCCACAGCAGGGCCAGCCACAGGCTGGAGACGGCCAGGGCATGGGCCGCCAGCCACAGGGCGCCCACGGTGGCGGTGCCGGTGATGCCGCCCTGCACCAGGATGCGCAGCGCCTCGATGACGGCGCGGGTGGCGATCAGGCGCGACGTGGGGGCGACGGTGTAGGCCTCGGAGATGCCCTCCACCTTCTGGCGCCGGGGCAGGCGCACCGGCGGCAGGCCCAGCCAGTCTGTCTGGCGGTTGGCGTCCAAGGGGGCGGTGGACAGCACGCCTACCAGGCAATTGTCCGGCAGATCGGCGCCGGCCGGCAGGAAGGCGGAGTTGCCGACGAAGGTGTCGTGGCCCACCCGGGTGGGCGCGAAGCGCACCAGGCCGCCGTGGATGGCGGGGCTGCCCACCAGCGAGGCGTCGGCCAGGAAGGCACGGTCGCCCACCTCCAGCTGTTCCGGCACCACGTGGGCCACGGTCGACACCTCGCAGGCATGACCGATCTTGGCCCCCAGCAGGCGCAGCCAGGTGGCGGAGAACAGGCTGCCGTAGACGGTGTACAGCTGCTCCACCGCCATGCGGTGCACGCGGTCGGCGAACCAGCGGTGGCATTCCACCATGCTGTCCAGGCGTACGCTGGCGCGCCCCACCACCGGCGGCACCAGGCGGCGGGCACCCAGCAGCACCAGGGCGGTCCAGGGCATGCACACCGCCCCGCCCACCACGCCAGCCAGGATCAGCAGCGGGCCCATACGGGCGATGGGCAGTTCGGTACCCAGCACCAGGGCGAAGGCGACGGCCAGGGGCAGCAGGGTCAGGAAGCGCACCAGGCTGAGCCCGGCCAGGCCCAGCAGGTAGCGGCCGGCGCGGGGGCGCAAGGGCCCGTCCGCCCGGCCCACCATCCAGTCCGGCCGCGACGACGGTCCGGCGGGGGAGCCCGCCCACACCGCGTCCGCCGGCACCACGGCCCCGTCGATCAGGCAGCTGCGCGCGTCCAGGCCGGCCCCGGCCTCCAGCGCGCTGCCCAGGCCGACGATGGACGCGGCGCCCACCGTGGCGTTCGAGCCGATGGCCACGGTGCCGATCTCGATATGGCCGGCGCGCACATGGTGGGTCAGCAGCAGCGTGTCCTCGCCTACCGTGGCGTGGTCGCCGATGGTGATCAGGTCCCACAACATGCCGCCGTGGCATCCCAGGAAGCTGCCATGGCCGATACGCCCGCCCATGGCGCGGGCGTACAGCCGCATCAGCGGCGTGCCGGCGATCCAGGACATGGGCAGGGCGGCCTCGATATGGCTGACCATCCACCAACGCCAGTGCCACAGGCCCCACAGGCGATGGCGTCCCGGGCGCACGCGGCCCAGCAACAGCCATTTGGCGGCGATGGCCAGGGCGAAGGACACCGGCAGGGCGGCGATGGACAGCCCGGCCATGATGACGAAGGACAACGGGCTCAGCCGCCCGGTCATGCCGTGATGGACCAGCACGCCCAGCATGACCAGCATGGGCAGGCCGCCCAGCGCCGTCACCAGCGGCAGGGTCATCGCCTGGGCCAGGCCGAAGGCCAGGTGGCGGCGGGTGCTGGCGCGCCGTGTCTCGCTGGTGACCTTGGGCGTCGGCGGCGCCGCCAGGACCTGGGCCAGGCCCCGGACGGTGGGGTTCAGGTATAAGGCACGCACGGTGGCGCCGGGGTGGCGCTGGCGCAGGCGGGAGATGGCCGAGGCCGCGGCCAGCGAATGGCCGCCCAAATCCATGAAGAAGTCGGCGTCGCGGGCGCGGATGGGCCGGCCCAGCGCCTGGGCGAAGGCGTCGGCCACCTCTTCCTCCGCCTCGCCCTGGGGCGGATCGCCGATGTCCTCCGGGACGTCGCGGGGCGTGGGCTCCGGCAGTTCGCGCCGGTCGATCTTGCCACCCACGGTGCGGGTCATGGCCGGCACCTTCACCAGGAAGCTGGGGCGCATGTAGGCGGGGACGGAGGCGGCGACATGGGCGGCGATGGTGTTGCGGTCGGCCGTACCGACATACCAGATGACGATGCTGTCGACGCCGGCCACCGGGCGCACGGCGGCGGCGGCCAGCTGCACGCCGGGGCAGCCGGCGGCGATGGCCTCGATCTCGCCCAGCTCAATGCGGAAGCCGCGCAGCTTCACCTGGTTGTCCACACGCCCCAGGAAGTCGACGCGGCCGTCGATCAGAGGGCGGCCCAGGTCGCCGGTGGCGTAGAGCCGCTGCCCGGCGGCGTCCACCTTGAAGCGCTTGGCCGTTTCCTCCGGCCGGTTCAGGTAGCCGTCGGCCAGGGCGGGGCCGCCGATATGGATCTCCCCTGTCTCGCCCACCGGCACCGGCAGGCCGTCCGGGCCCAGCACCAGCACGCGGTAGCCCGGCAGCCCCCGGCCGATGGTCACCGGCTGGCCGGCCCGGGCCTCGTCCGCCGTCGCCACCACCGAGGCCTCGGTGGGCCCGTAGGTGTTCAGCATGCGCCGGCCCGGGGCCCAGCGGTCGACCAGGGCGGCGGAACAGGTCTCACCCCCCACCACCAGCAGGCGGACGTCGGGCAGATCCTCGTCGATCAGGCCCAGCAGGGTGGGGACGGTGGAGAAGAAGGTGGCGCGGCGGCAGCGCAACTCGCTGGCCAGCAGCTGCGGGTCGCGCATCACCAGGCCGGAGGCCGGCAGCAGGCAGGCGCCCGCGGCCACGGCCAGCCACACCTCCTCCACCGAGGCGTCGAAGGCCAGCGAGAAGCCCTGCCATACCCGGTCCGTCTCGGCCAGCTGATAGACCTGCGAGGCGCCGCGCACATAGGTCATGACGGCGCCGTGCGACAGCACCACACCCTTGGGCAGGCCGGTCGTGCCGGACGTGAAGATGAGGTAGCAGGTGTCGGCGGGCGTGGCCGGCAACACCGCGTCCGGCAAGCCATGGGCCGAGACGATGGGGTCGTCCAGCAGGGCGGTGCCGATCAGGTCCTCCGGCGCCACCGAGGCGACGCCGGGCACGGCGAAGTCGCCGGCGGCATCGACCATCAGCAGGCTGTCGGACTGCTCCGCGATGCTGGCCACGCGGGCGGCGGGCCAGCTGGCGTCGATGGGAATATAGGCGGCGCGGCGCAACAGGATGCCGAACAGGCAGGCGTATAATTCTGCGGTGCCACGACCGCGCAGCATGATTCGCGCGCCGGGGCCCACACCCCGGGCGGCCAGGGTGGCGGCGACACGGCGGGCCCGTTCGCCCATGTCGCCCCAGGTCAGCATGAAGCCGTCGCCGGTTTCCACCGCCGGCAGGGCTGGCGTGGCGGCCACGCGCGCCAGGAACAGCGCCGCCAGCGTCTGGGCGCCGGCCAGGCCGTGATGCGGGCCGCCCGGCTGCTGGCCGGGCCCCTCCGCCTCCATCCGTTCGGCGATCAACGAACCGCTGAGCATCAACGTCCCACCCCTGAGCCCCGGGGGCGAAAAGCCGCCCGCCTGGGGGAACCCGGTATACGCCGGTAAAGGTCCACATTCCCATGACCGTTTTCATCCCCTACGTAGGGATGGGCACCCCGAATTCGCGCGAACGCGGGGGGCCTCGGTACCGGTCCGAACCTATCCGACACACACCCGTTGTAGATGGCCGATCGACCCCCCATGTCAAGCGGTTGGCCTATAGACCCAGGGTCGCATACAAAATAAAGGGGGGCGAGGGGGAAAGCCTACTTCCCTGGAGGTAGCGGCCGGGGCCTTCCGGAACGCCACGTAAAGCTCCGTTACAAAACGATACAAAGAGCGGCTTTTCCCGTAACACAACCCTCTGTAGGTTCAGCCTCGAAACAGGCGGACCTGCGGAGATTAGGCTTTTGGTCAGATCTTCCGCTGTAAATCAGGCGTTGTCCGCCACCACGGTCGCGGGGGCCGTGGGTTCGCTGGCAGGCACGCCCCTTTTGGGTTTCCCCAAAAGCGCTGGACTGTGCCCGCACGAGCCCTTGCTTCCATCGTCCGTGCCACCGCCAATCCCGACATCCCAACGCGGCAGCAGTTTGGGTGCCGGCTGGACAAAAGGCTACAAGACGATGACCATCCATTCCGCTGAACTTCCGGCCGACCGGACCGACCTGGGCGCTTATGCACCGGCGGGGGCCCCTGGCCGCCTGCGGGGCCGGTCGGGGCTCAAGCGCTATCGCTGGTGGTTGCTGGCCGGGGGTGTCGTCGTCCTGGGCGCCATCGCCGCCGCCGTCCTCATGCGTTCAGGCGCCAAGCCGGCGGCCCCGGCCGCCGCGCCAGCCAAGGTGTCCGCCCTGCCGGTGACGGTGGCGCCGGTCGTCGTGGCCCCCGTCACCCGCACCTTGTTGGTCACCGGTTCGCTGGCCGCCTTCGATGACCTGCCCATCGGCACGGAAACGTCGGGCCTGGCCCTGGCCGAGGTGCTGGTCGACATCGGCGACACCGTGAAGAAGGGCCAGCTGCTGGCCCGCTTCAACGACAGCGTGCTGCGCGCCGACCTGGCCGAGAAGGAGGCGTTGCTGACTGAGGCCAAGGGCAACGTGGTCGAGGCCGACGCTAACTACGCTCGCGCCCAGGACCTGGTGCGCACCGGCGCCATGAGCGCGCGTGACCTGGACAACCGCCGGGCCCTGGCCGTCAGCATGCGCGCCCGCGTCGGCGTGGCCGAAGCCAACCGCGACCTGTCGATCGCCCGGCTGAAGCAGTCAGAGGTGCGCGCACCCGCCGACGGCACCATCACCGCCCGCACCGCCCGCATCGGCGCCGTGCTGTCCGCCGGCGGGACCGAGCTGTTCCGCATGATCCGCGAGAACCGCGTGGAGCTGGTGGCCGAGGTGCCCGAGAACGACATGATGGTGGCCAAGGCCGGCCAGACGGTGAACGTCACCATCGATGGCGACAACATGGCCCACCATTACGTCGGCACCATCCGCGTGGTGGAGCCGACGGTGGACAACAAGACCCGCCTGGGCCGCCTGCGCATCGACCTGGAACGGAACCCCGACCTGCGGCCCGGCATGTTCGTCACCGGCCGCGTGGCCGTGGGCCAAGCCGACGGCCTGGTGGTGCCGGAAGCCGCCATTGTCTATCGCGAGGTGCGGCCGGTCGTGTTCGTGGTGGACCAGGAAAACAAGGTCGCCGGCCGCAGCGTCACCACCGGCGCCCGGCAGGACGGCAACATCGCCATCGTGTCCGGCGTGAAGGCGGGCGAGAGGGTTGTGCTGTCCGGCGCCGGCTACCTGAAGGACGGCGATGTGGTCACCGTGGTCGACAAGGCCGTGGAAGGCACGGTCAAGCCGCTGCCGGTGCAGCAGTAAATCGGGAAAAGGGGGCCCTAATCATGAGCAGCGGCAACATCTCCGCGGTCGCCATCCGCCATCCCATCCCGCCTATCGTCCTGTTCATCGTCCTGATCATCGCGGGCATCATCGCTTATTTCAAGCTGGACGTCGCCGGCAGCCCGGACCTCGATTTTCCCGTGGTCACCGTGACGGTCAGCCGTCCGGGTGCCGCGCCGTCGGAGATGGAAGTCCAGGTGACCAAGCTGGTCGAGGACGCGGTGTCCAACATCGTGGGCCTGGATCACGTGTCGTCCGACATCACCGACGGCCTGTCCAACACGGTGCTGGAATTCAAGATCGGCTACGACACCGACCGCGCCGTGAACGACGTGCGCAACGCCATTTCCCGCATCCGCTCCAACCTGCCAGGCGACATCTATGAGCCGCAGGTGGAGCGGCAGGACGTCACCGGCGACGAAATCCTGACCTACGCCGTTTCCTCCGACACCCGGTCGGTGGAGGAACTGTCGTGGCTGATCGACAATGAGATCAGCCGCGCCATCACCCATGTGCCCGGCGTGGGCGCCACGGACCGCTTCGGTGGCCTGGACCGTGAAATCCGCATCAACCTCGATCCCAACCGTCTGATGGCACGGGGCATCACCGCCGACGAGGTCAATTCCCAGCTGCGCGCCCTGAACGTGGATCTGCCGGGTGGGCGCGGCGCCGTGGGGACCAAGGAACAGTCCATCCGCACCCTGGGCTCCGCCCGCACGGTGGAGGAACTGGCGAACACCGAGATCACGATCCCGGTCTACTTCGGCACCTTCGCCGGCTCCGCCGCCAAGGTCCGGCTCAGCGACCTGGGCACCGTGACCGACGGCACGTCGGAGATGCGCTACATCTCCCGCTACGACGGCCAGCCGACGGTGGGATTCAGCATCCGCCGCGCCCCCCACTCCTCGGAAGTGACCATCGCCAAGGGCGTGGACGAGGAAATCGAGAAGCTGAGCAAGCAGTACCCCGACGTCCACTTCAACCTGATCTTCGACGAAGTCAAACACACCAAGCAGAGCTTCGCCGGCTCGGTGGAGGCATTGCTGCTGGGCTCCATCCTGGCGGTGATTGTGGTGTGGTGGTTCCTGCGCGACGGCCGAGCCACCTTCATCTCGGCGCTGGCCATGCCGCTGTCCACCATCCCCACCTTTCTGGTCATCCAGTGGATGGGCTTCTCGTTGAACTTCATCACCCTGCTGGCCCTGTCGCTGGTGGTGGGCATCCTGGTCGACGATGCGATCGTGGAAATCGAGAACATCGTCCGCCACATCCGCATGGGTAAGCGCCCGTTCCAGGCGGCGCTGGAGGCGGCGGATGAGATCGGCCTGGCGGTGGTGGCCACCACCATGACCATCGTCGTCGTCTTCCTGCCCGTGTCCTTCATGTCCGGCATCGTCGGGCAGTACTTCAAGTCCTTCGGCGTGACGGTGGCCGTGGCTGTGCTGTTCTCGCTGCTGGTGGCCCGTCTGATCACACCCTTGATGGCCGCCTACATGCTGAAGCCGGCGCAGCCCGACCATCATAACGAGGGCGGCCGGTGGATGCGGCAGTATAGCCGGCTGCTGGGGTGGAGCATGAACCACCGCTGGCTGACCGTGCTGGCCGGCATCGGCATCTTCGCCGTGTCGCTGTTCATGGCCGCCATGCTGCCCTCCGGCTTCGTGCCGCCCAGCGACAACGGCCTGTCCACGGTGCAGGTCATCCTGCCCCCGGGCGCCACCCTGGCCGAGACGGACGCCACCACCCAAATGGTGGGCAACATCCTGGCCAAGCGGCCCGAGGTGCTGCACGTCTGGACCCGTGCCGGCCGCAACAACCAGCTGCGCAACGGTGCCGTCACCGCCATCCTGAAGCCCAAGTCCGAGCGCATGAGCAAGCAGGACTTCGAGGCGGCCGTGACGCCGGAACTGAACCGCGTGCCGGGCGCCCACATCGGCTTCAACTCGTCCATCGGCTGGGGCGCCAAGGACATCAGCGTCCTGCTGACCAGCAACGACGGCCCGGCGTTGGAACGCTTCTCCAACCAGGTGCTGGACGAGATGCGGCAGCAACCCTTCCTGGCCAACGTCACCTCCACCGCGGCCCTGCTGCGTCCTGAAATCCAGATCCGTCCCTTCTTCGACCGCGCGGCGGAGCAGGGGGTGTCGGTGGCCGCCATCGGCCAGGTGGCCAAGATCGCCACCCTGGGCGACCTGGACACCAGCGTGGCCAAGTTCAACCTGGGGGATCGTCAGGTTCCCATCCGGGTGCAGATCGATCCCAAGTACCGCGCCGACATGGACGTGGTGGAGAACCTGCGCGTCCGCACCTCCGCCGGTGACCTGCTGCCGCTGCGCGCCGTCGCCAGCATCGGCATGGGCGCCGGTGCCGTGGAGATCGAACGCTTCGACCGGGCCCGCAAGATCGCGGTCGAGGCCGACCTGCGCGGCATCGAGGTGGGCGAGGCCATGAAGAAGATCAATGAGCTTCCCTCCATGGCCCACATGCCGCCCGGCATCTCCAAGCCTGCCTATGGGCAGACGCAGGAGATGCAGAACATGATGATCGGCTTCGCCATCGCGCTGGCCACCGCCTTCCTGCTGATCCTGGCGGTGCTGGTCCTGCTGTTCCGCAACTTCTTCCAGCCGGTGACCATCATGACCGCCCTGCCGCTCAGCTTCGGCGGCGCCTTCGCGGCCTTGCTGATCGGCCACATGTCGCTCTCCCTGCCGGCCCTCATCGGCATCCTGATGCTGATGGGCATCGTGACGAAGAACTCCATCCTGCTGGTGGAATACGCCATCGTCTCGATGCGCGACCGGGGCATGGGCCGGCGCGAGGCCCTGCTGGACGCTGGCGCCAAGCGTGCCCGCCCCATCATCATGACCACCATCGCCATGGTGGCGGGCATGGTTCCCATCGCCATCGGCGTGGGCAACGACAGTTCCTTCCAGCAGCCGATGGCGACGGCCGTGATCGGCGGCCTGATCACCTCGACCTTGCTGTCCCTGGTGTTCGTGCCGGCGGTGTTCACCATCGTCGATGACATCAACAAGTGGCTGTCGCCCAAGTTCGGCCGCTTCATCACCCCGAAGGACGGCCCGGCCCAGGCCGTCCCTCTGCACCCGGTAATCAAAAGCGCCGAGTAAGCTGGCGCGAGTGCAAGAGTACAAGCGGGCGGGACCTGGAAAGGCCCCGCCCGTTTGTTTTTGGTCAGTTGCCCAGCAGGCCCGCCCCCAGGTTGACGCCCAGGGCCAGGATGGCGGTGTTGAAGATGAAGGACAGCAGGCTGTGGACCAGCACGGCGCGGCGGATGGCGGGCCCTTGCGTTGTTACGTCCGACACCTGGGCCGTCATGCCTATGGTGAAGGCGAAGTACAGGAATTCCCAATAATCGGGCTGCTTGCAGCCGGGGAAGTCGATGCCCTTGCCCTCCAGCCAATAGGAATGGGCGTAGTGCTGGGCGAAGATGACGTGGACGAAGCTCCACGAGCAGAAGACGGTGGTGGCGCCCAGGGCGGCGCTGCCGGCCGCATGTGCCGTGCCCTTGGCGTCCGCCACCTCCATGACGATGGCGACCAAGGACGCCAGTGCCGCCGTGCTGGTGACCAGCAGGATCACCCACTTGCCTGATTCCAGCTCCCGCGCGCGGGCGCGGATGCTGTCCAGGTTGGCGCGGCCGAAATGGATCAGTACCAGGGCGATATAGAGGATGATGCCGGCGCCCCAGCCGATCAGCACGGCGCTGACGGGCGGCACCGCACGCGACGCGGCCAGGCCGACGGCGACGCTGAAGGCCAGGCCGATGTACAGGCTGGGGTGGTGGCGGAAGGACTGCAGCGGGTTGATGATGGCCATGGACGGCGGCGCCGGTGATCTGGGGAGGGGAAGTCCAGCGTTAAGCCGCCGGCCCGTGCGGGGCAAGAGGACAAGAGGAAAGGCCGGCCCGGCGTTTCGACCGAGGGAATAAGCCGGGGGTGAAAGGCGGTATGGGGAGGCCCCATCGCCGTTTCACCCCGTTTCACCGCCCGCTATGGCCTTTGGCCTACCGGGGCAAGGTCGAATGGCGGGCCGTACCGACAACGCGCCTGTTGCAATACCGTCCAAAACATCGTCCTCTGGCGCCCTGACTGGCCGGATGCCCATCTATACGGGCCCCGGTCCTCCTGGTTTCTTGCCGTTATTATCTATCGGGGTGGAGGCCCCGCTGCCCATGGTGCGTAGCTTCGCCGCGGCCCTCGCTCTGGCTGTCTTCCTGCCCGCCGCCGCCACAGCTTCCCCCCAAGAGCGCGCGCCGGTGCCGCCGCCGACCGCCCCGGCCCAGCCGGCGAAGCCCGGCCTTGGCACGCCTCCTGTTACGCCCCCCGCCGGGGCGACTCAGGCGCCGGCCGATACCGGCCCCTTCGGCCTGACCGGGCTGGAGGTGAACGCCGAGCGGGACGATCCCGAGGCCTGCTTCACCTTCAACCGCCCCCTGGCCAAGGCGCGCGCCGGCCTGCAGGATCCCTATGCCGGCAAGGTCGAGGTGCTGGCCAAGAACGCCGGCCCCGCCGCCGGGGCCGACCCTGGCACGCCCACGCAGAAGCCGGTGGTGGTGCGCGACCGCACCCTGTGCATCCAGAAGCTGGAGCACGGCCACCACTACACCGTGACCCTGAAGGCCGGCCTGCCCGCCGCCGGCGGGACCGAGACCCTGTCCGCCCCGCAATCGCGCGAGATCGAGGTGCTGAACCGCCGGCCGGTGCTGTCCTTCCGCAGCGGCGGCTACATCCTGCCGCGCATCGGCCGCGACGGCCTGCCGCTGCGCACCATCAACGTGGACCGCGCCCGCCTGCAGGTGCTGCACATCAAGGATCGCTCCTTGGTGGAGCAGATTTATTACGGCCGCTTGAACCAGACGCTGAACGACATCGACGTCGGCTCCCTGGTGGAAAAGAACGGGGAGCTGGTGTGGCGCGGTGAGATGGCCGTGGGCGCCAAGCGCAACCAGGCGCAGGTGACGCCTTTCCCTATCGATGCCGTCCTGGGCCAGCTGAAGCCGGGCGTCTACGTGGCGGTGGCGGAGGATGCCGGCGCCAAGACAGCCGGCTGGGAAGGCCGCGCCACCCAGTGGTTCATCGTCTCCGACCTGGGCCTGACCACCCTGTCGGGCAGTAACGGCCTGCTGGTCTACGTCCATTCCCTGCGCACGGCGACACCACTGGCGGGGGTGGAGGTGCGCGTGGCCGCCCGCGACAACAAGGAACTGGGCAAGGTGCTGACCGGCGCCGACGGCGCCGCCCGCTTCGACCCGGCCTCCGGTGCGGCCAGGGGCCAGGCCCTGTTCGCCAGCACCAAGGACGGCGACTTCAGCTTCCTGGACCTGTCGGCCCCCGGCCTGGACCTGGCCGCACGCGGCGCCGCCGGTCGGCCCTCCCCCGGGGCGCTGGACGCCTACGTCTTTGCCGAGCGCGGCATCTATCGCCCGGGCGAGGTGGTGCACGTCACCACCCTGTTGCGCGATGCCGCCGGCTTGGCGGTGGCGGGCCGTCCGCTGACCCTGAAGGTGCAGCGGCCCGACGGGCTGGAGATCGAGCGCTTCACCTTGGCCGACCGCGGCATGGGGGGGTACGCCGCCACCGTCGACCTGCCGGGCAATGCCGCCACCGGCACCTGGACCGTGACCGCCCACGCCGACCCCGACGGCCCCGCCGTGGGCACCTTGCGCTTCCAGGTGGCCGACTTCGTGCCTCCGCGTGTGAACCTGGACCTGACCGCCGACCAGTCCCGTGTGGGACCGGACGGCGCGCTGACGCTGGACATCACCGGCCGCACGCCCAGCGGCGCCCCGGCGGCCAACCTGGCCGGCACCCTGTCGGTGACCCTGCGCCCGGCGGCGGATCCCTTCCCCGAGCTCAAGGGCCCGCAATTCCAGGGCTATCGCTACGGCCTGGCGCAGGAAGATGCGGTCCCGCGGCAGGAGACGCTGCCCGGCTTCGCCACCGACGCCAATGGCGTGGCCAGCGTGGCCGTGTCGCTGAAGGGCAAGCTGGACGGCTCCCGCCCGCTGGAGGCTGTGGTGCACGCCGCCCTGTTCGACGTGGGCGGCGGCACCACGGGCCACGACCTGGTGGTGCCGGTGGAACGCCATCCCTACACCATCGGCATCCGTCCCCGTTTCAACGACGACGCCGTGCCGGAGGGGGCGACCGCCGCCTTCGACGTCATCGCCGTGTCGCCGGACGGCAAGCCCTTGGACAAGGGCCAGCTGTCCTACGACCTCTACGAGGAACGCCTGGATTACGTCTGGTTCGAGGCCAACGGCAGCTGGGACTACAAGCCCCAGGTGCACGACCAGAAGGTGACGGGCGGCACGCTGGCGGCCAGCGCCAAGGCGCCGGCGGGTGTCGAGGTGCCCGTGTCCTCCGGCCGCTACCGGCTGGAGGTGTATGATCCGGCCACCGGCGTGGCGGGCAGCGTGCGCTTCGCCGCCGGTTCCTGGGTCAGCGCCCGGTTGGGTGAGACGCCGGACGCGGTGGAGGTGACGGTGAAGGGTGCCGTGGGCGGCGGGCCGCTGGCGCCGGGAGGCAAGGCCGCCGTCTTCGTGCGCCCGCCCTACCGCAGCACCGTGCTGATCACCCTGGCCGACCGCGCCGTGCGCCAGACTCTCACCCGTGAGATCGGGGCCGAGGGCGCCCTGGTGGAAATCCCGGTCGATGCCGACATCGGTGGCGGCGCCTACGTCATCGCCAACGCCTTCGCCCCGGTGGAGGCCGGCCGCCGCTCGCTGCCGCGCCGCGCGGTGGGTGTGGACTATCTGCCCGTGGCCATGGCCGGCCATACGCTGACGCCCAAGGTGGATGGCCCCGTGGAGGCCAAGCCACGCCAGACCGTGCACATTCCCATCCAGGTGCCGGGCGTAGCGACGGGCCAGGGCGTGCACCTGGTGCTGGCTGCCGTCGACCAGGGCGTACTGGACCTCACGGGCTACAAGACGCCCGATCCGGAGGCTTGGTTCTTCGGCCAGCGCCAGCTGGGCGTGGACATCCATGACGTCTACGGCCGCCTGACGGCGCCCCATGGTGCCGCCGTGGCCGCGCCCCCGTCGCCAGCCCCCACCTCCGATGCCGTGCCGCCGCGCGGCGCCCCCGTGGTGGCGCTCTATTCCGGCATTCTGCCCGTGGGCAATGACGGCAAGGTGCAGGTGCCGCTGGCCCTGCCGGACTTTCAGGGCCGTCTGCGCCTGATGGCCACCGTCTGGTCCGCCGGCGCGGTGGGCCATGCCGACCGGGTGCTGTCGGTGCGCGACCCGGTGCAGGCCGATATGGCGCTGCCGCGCTTCCTGGCGCCGGACGACACGGCCCGTCTGGCCTTGACCTTGAACAATGTCAGCGGCACGCGCGGCAGCTACACCGTCACCCTGCAGGCCGAGGGCCCGCTGTCCTTCCCCGTCGACACCGCCAACCGCGGCGTGGGCGCCAAGAAGCGCAAGGGCAAGGACGTGGTGCGGCCGGAACCCCGCGAGATCGTCGTCGTCTTCCACGGCCTGGCCAAGGGCGGCAAGGTCACCCTGAACCGCGTGGTGAAGGGGGTGGCCGTGGGCTCCGGGCGCCTGCTGATGACGGTCAAGGGGCCGGAGGGCGTGGTGCTGACCCGCGAGTTCGCCGTGCCGGTGCGGGGCAACCTGCCCGTGGTCACCCGGCACCAGACGGTGGACATCCGCCCCGCCACGACCGTGCAGGTTCCGGCCGAGTCGGCTCAAGGCCTGCGCCCGGAAACCGCGGTGTCGGGCTTGGCGCTCAGCCCCCTGCCGGAGCTGGACGTGCCGGGCCTGCTGATGACCCTGGACCGCAACCCCTACGGCTCGTCGGAACAGATCGCCAGCCGTGCCCTGCCGTTGCTCTACCTGGGCGATGCCGGCAAGGCCTTGGGCCTCTACACCGACGCCACCTTGCGGGAACGCATCGACCGCGCGATCGACAAGCTGCTGACCCTGGAACGGGCCGACGGCGGCTTCGCCCTGTGGTCGGCCGACGGCCCGGCGGAGCCCTGGCTGTCCGCCTATGTCATGGACTTCCTGACCCGGGCGCGCGACGCCGGCCATGCCGTGCCGGATGCGCCCTACCGCAAGGGCCTGGACTGGCTGGTGCGCAGCATCGGCAACAGCTGGGTGGAGCCGGCGGACCTGCCGGCCCGCGCCTATGGCCTGGCCGTGGTTGCCAAGGCCAAGGCGGTGGACGCCACGCCGGTCCGTTATTTCTATGAAACGTTCTGGGATAAGCTGCCCACCCGCCTGGCCCGCGCCCATGTCGCGGCCGCCTTGGCCGCCGTGGGCCTGCCCCAGGCCCAGGACGCGTACAATCGCGTCGATGGCCTGCGCATCACCCTGCCGGGCATGCGCGACTTCGGTTCCGACCTGCGGGATCGGGCGGCCAGCCTGGCGCTGCTGGCGGAGGGTAACGCCCCGCTGGACCGCGTGACCGCCCAGGCCAAGGAAGTGCAGGGCCTGCTGCGGGAGCCGGCGCTGATCAGCAGCCAGGAACGCGCCTGGCTGCTGGTGGCCAGCCGTGGGCTGATGCAGCGCTCCGGTTCCATGACGCTGGGCCTGGCCGGCCAGGCGGCGGCCGAGACCCGACCGCTGGTCCGCCGGCTGGAGATCGGCGGCCGTCCCCTGGTCGTCCACAACGGAGGCCAGGCGCCGATACAACGAACGGTTGCCGTCGCCGGCATTCCCCTGGCGGAAGTCCCGGCCACGGCGGCCCCCGCCGGGAACGGCCAGGGCTATACCATTGAACGACGCCTGCTGGACCTGAAGGGACGGCCGGTGGACCTGGCGCGCATCCACCAGAACGACCTGCTGGCCGTGGTGCTGTCCGGCAAGGTGGAGGGCACGGCGCCCACCCAGGTGCTGGTCAGCGACCCGGTGGCCGCTGGTCTCGCCATCGAGACGGTGCGCATCGCCCGGGGCGGCCTGCCGCCCGAGCTGGCCGGCGCCGTGGGCGACCTCAGCGACGCCACCCATGTAGAGGCGCGGGAGGACCGATACGTGGCCGCCGTGGACCTGGCCGGCGACCGTCGCGAATTCCGCCTGGTCTACCTGGTGCGGGCCGTCCTGCCCGGCACCTACTCCCTGGCGCCGTCGCAGGTGGAGGAATGGACCTCCCCCAACCACCAGGCCATCGGCACCGCCGGTAGCATTAGTATCTTGCCCTAGACCGGATCTCCCAAAGGGTCGGTGTCGCGATTGCGTGTAAAGAAACAGCCCCGGAGGTGATGGCTTCCGGGGCTGTGATCGTTTCGGGGCGGGGGAGGGGCGGCCTCAGGCCAGGGCCACCCAGACTGCTTCACGGCCCTTGGGCGCGTCGGCGATGCGCATCTGCACCCGCTGGCCTTCGTCCAGGTGGTCCATGCCGCAGCGGCGCAGGACGCTCTTGTGCACGAACACGTCCTTGCCGCCGTCGTCGGCCAGGACGAAGCCGAAGCCCTTGTCGGCCTTGAACCATTTGACGGTGCCGTCGATCTCGATCTCCGACCCGGTGGGAACCCGGTCGCGGGTGCGGGGGGCGGGGCCGCCGCTGCGCTCCGGCGGTGCCGCGGTGCCCGTCACCTCCACGATGCGCAGGACCTGCGGGCCCTTGGGGCCCGCGCCGATGGTGCACAGCAGTTCCGTCCCCTCGGTGATGTCGGCCAGGCCGGCGCGGCTGATCACCGAGATGTGCAGGAAGGCGTCAGGCGTTCCATCCTCCAGGGCGACGAAGCCGAATCCCTTCGAGGTATTGAACCATTTAACCTGGGCCTTGGCCGGGAGACCCTCCTCCTGGCTGAAGGCGTCATACGATCCGAAGCGTGGCACGAGGCAGTACCTTCCCGATTGCGCCGGGTTCGCCCAAACGGGCGCCGGCCCGATGATCTCACCTCCCAACAACCGCCGTTCCGGGTGCGTCCGGTGCGTCCGGAACTGTCCCTGGTTTTCTTCAACGCGGCAGCTTAACCCGTCTTAATGGTAAACATAAACTCCCGGGGACCGCTACTGTAATGTGTGGGGAAATGTTGCGCTGCGGCAGGGGCTTCGTGCCTTTCATCCACAGGGCTTGGGCACCCGGCCGGGGCCGGTTTCACGGCGGCGCCCAAATGCCGGCGGCAACTTGGGGTTGCCGGCTGCCGGGACCTACGGCCGGGGCCCGGTACCCATCCGCTGCACGAAACGCTTGAGTAGCGTCCGCGATGCAGGCACGTTACCGCCCTAGACCGGGGATGGATGCCCCGGCATATCGGTTGCCGATACGATCGCCGGGTATGCGTCCCTCGTCGCCAGGTCGGCACCCTGAGCTTCAAATCACGAATTGGAGCGGTGGCACCCCCATACCTGAGTGGAGGGCCGCCCCTGGGGAGAAAACGTATGATGGCCGACCCGGCCGTGAGTGCGGCGCACATTTGGGAACATAGCTATCCGACGGGCGTGGACTGGAACGCGCCCATACCGGTGAAGCCCCTGACGGACCTGTTCGACAGCTCCGCCGCGCGCTTTGCCGACCGGCCCTTCATCGATTTCCTGGGAAAACGCTACACCTATCGCCAGGGCACCGACATGGTGGACCGGGTGGCGAAGGGGCTGCAGGCGCTGGGTGTGGGCCGGGGCAGCAACGTGGGCCTTTTCCTGCCCAACACCCCCTATTCCGTCTTCTGCTACTACGGCATCCTGAAGACCGGCGCCACGGTGGTGAACTTCAACCCGCTGTACGCGGAGCGCGAGCTCGTCAAGCAGATCAATGACTCCGAGGTGGAGATCATGATCACGGTCGACGTGCCGCAGTGCTACGACAAGCTGGTCCTGATGCTGGGCCAGACCTGTCTGAAGACCATCGTCACCGGCCGCATGGCCGACATCCTGCCGTTCCCGAAAAGCCTGCTGTACCCGCTGGTGAAGCGGAAGGACATCGCCCGCCCGCCGGCCGACGGCCATAACCTCGGCTTCCGCACCCTGACGGCCAACGACGGGCGCTATGCCCCCGTGACCATCAACCCGGTCGAGGACGTGGCCGTGCTGCAGTACACGGGCGGCACCACGGGCGTGCCCAAGGGCGCCATGCTGACCCACGCCAACCTCACCGCCAACACGGTGCAGTCGGCGCTGTGGTTCTACCAGGGGCGGCCGGGGCAGGAGCGCATGCTGGGCGTGCTGCCCCTGTTCCATGTCTTCGCCATGACGGGCGTCATGAACCTGTCGATCTACCTGGGTGCGGAGATGATCCTGCTGCCCCGGTTCGAGATCGAGCAGGTGCTGGACACCATCGACAAGAAGAAACCGACCCAGTTCCCGGCGGTGCCCACCATCTACACCGCCATCAACAACTACAAGGACCGGGCCAAGTACGACCTGTCCTCGCTGGCCTTCAGCATCTCCGGCGGCGCGCCGCTGCCGCTGGATGTCTGCCAGACCTTCGAGGGCCACACCGGCTGCAAGCTGGTGGAAGGCTACGGCCTGTCCGAGTCGTCGCCTGTGGCCACCGTCAATCCCATCGACGGCCCGGTGGGCGGCAAGGTCAAGGTGGGCTCCATCGGCCTGCCCGTGCCCGGCACCGTCATCGAGATCATCGATGTGGAGGACGGCAAGACCCCCGTGGCCCAGGGCCAGCGGGGCGAGGTCTGCATCAGCGGCCCGCAGGTCATGAAGGGCTACTGGAAGCGCCCGGATGAGACGGCGCTGACCCTGCGCAACGGCCGCCTGCACACCGGCGACGTCGGCTACATGGATGAAGACGGCTACATCTACATTGTCGACCGCATCAAGGACATGATCCTGGCCGGTGGCTACAACGTCTATCCCCGCAACGTGGAAGAGGCGATCTACCTGCACCCGGCCGTGAACGAGTGCATCGTGCTGGGCGTGCCCGATCCCTATCGCGGCCAGACGGTGAAGGCCTACATCAAGCTGACCGAGGGCCACACCCTGACCCAGGCCGAGTTGTGCGACTTCCTGCGTGACAAGCTGTCGGCCATCGAACTGCCCAAGCAGGTGGAATTCCGCACCGAGCTGCCGAAGACCATGATCGGCAAACTGTCGCGCAAGGCCCTGCTGGATGAGCTGGAGGCGCAGAAGAAGGCCTCCTGACGCCGGCACCAGCTTACGCCTAATATCCACGGCGGCGGTGCCTGGCATCGCCGCCGTTTTCTTTTGCCCCCATCCGTATCGCTCGAAGGTTCCCATGCCCAAAGTCGTCGTCGCCGGCAGCATCAACACCGATGTCCTCACCACCATGCGGCGCGCACCGCGCCCAGGGGAGACGGTCAGCGGTGAGACCGTGGCCTTCGGCCGGGGCGGCAAGGGCCTGAACCAGGCCATCGCCGCCGCCCGCCAGGGCGTGGCGGTGGAATTCATCGGCCGTGTGGGGCGCGACGCCTTCGGCGACCAGGCGCTGGCCTTCTTCCAGGCCAACGGCGTGGGCACCAGGGGCATCGCCCGCACCGCCATCGCCACCGGCACCGCCATCGTCATGGTCGACGCCAGTGCCGAGAACAGCATCGTTGTCATCCCCGCCGCCAACGGCGAGGTGTCGCCGGCCGACCTGGAGGCTGTCACCATCGCGGCGGGCGACATCCTGGTCAGCCAGTTCGAAATCCCCCGCGCCACCATCGCCGCTTTTTTCCGCCGGGGCCGCGCCGCCGGCGGCCTCACCGTGCTGAACGCCGCCCCGGCCCTGGATGACGCGCCCGACAGCCTGTGGGCCGACGTCGACATCCTGGTGGTGAACGAGACGGAGCTTGGCCACTTCGCCGGTGTCGACGTGCCGGGCGACGCTGCGGAAGACGCCGTCGCCGCGGCCGCCCGCCGCCTGATGCGGCGCCCGGGCCAGACGGTGGTGGCCACCCTGGGCGTGCGCGGCGCCCTGGCGGTCACGGCGGATGACCAGGTCATCGTCCCCGGCCGCAAGGTCAAGGCGGTGGACACCACCGGCGCTGGCGATTGCTTCGTGGGCTCTCCGGCCGCCCGGCTGGCCCTGGGCGATACGCTGCCCCAGGCCATGCGCCACGCCAACGTCGCGGCCAGCATCGCCGTGACGCGGGTGGGGGCGGGCGATGCCATGCCCACCGCCGACGAAGTGCTGGCGCTGTCGGTCTAAACCTACCCGGCAAGCTTTGCCCGGCGGCGGTTCCGTGCCACCGCCGGGCCGCCAATTTCTTGCAATCGTGTAGGGAATCCAAGCCTTTCAGGGGCAGCCCCAAGTGGCATACCCCTTGCTCTCCTCTTCGCGCAAAGACGCGACCTAGCCCCCGAGGAGGAGTGGATGTCCTTCGTCCAGGATTGTGTGGACCTGTCCCGCCAGCACCTGATGGCCGGCTTTCTGGCGGAAGCGGAAATGAGCTGCCGCACCGCGCTGGCGACGGAGCCCGTCCATGCCGAGGCCACCCACCTCCTGGGCGTCATCGCGCTGAAGGCCAACCGGCCGATCGAGGCCAACGACCTGTTCGAACGGGCCATCGCGCTAGATGGCGAGAACTTCCAGTATCACAACAGCCGCGGCGTCCTGCTCTACGGCTGCCGCCAGTTCGAGATGGCGGAGGCCTGCTTCCGCACGGCCGTCACCCTCAACCCCGATGACGCCATCAGCCAGAACAACCTGGGCAACGCCTTGCGCGCCCTGGGCCGCCTGGCCGAGGCGGAGGCCCGCTTCCGCGAGGCGGTGGAGATCAACCCCCGCTATGCCGAGGCGCACAACAACCTGGGCAACACCCTGCGGGAGCTTGGCAACCTGGAGGAGGCGGAGTTCTGCCTGCGCCACTCCTTGGGCCTGCTGCCCGACAATCTCGACGCCCTGTACAACCTCGGCACCCTGCTGCTCTACACCGGTCGGCTGGAGGAAGCCGGTGGCCTGTTCGCCCAGGTGCTGGCCGCCGACAGCAGCCGGTACGAGGCCGCGATCTGCCTGGCCCAGGTGTTCCAGGGCCAGGACCGCACGGAGGACGCCGTCGCCCTGCTGACCGGTGTGCAGACCCGCCTGCCGGAAAACCAGGCGGTGCAGTACGCCCTGCAGCTGCTGCGCAGCACCCAGGTGCCGGCCTGGCACATCCCCCGGCTGAACGATCACGAGCGCAACGACGCCTACGAGGCGGCACTGCTGCGCGCCATCCGACCGGGCGATCTGGTGTTGGAACTGGGCGCAGGTTCAGCCCTGGTCAGCATGATGGCCGCCCGGGCCGGTGCCGCCCGAGTCATTGCCTCCGAACCCCTGGCGGCCCTGGCCACCGTGGCGCGCGAGACCGTGGCCCTGAACGGCTACGCCGACCGCATCACCATCGTGTCGAAGAAGCCCCAGGATCTGAAGCTGGGCGTGGATCTGCCGCGTCCGGCCGACGTGCTGGTGTCCGACATCGTCAACGTCGGCATGCTGGCGCCCGACATGCTGGCCATCCTGGACCACGCCCGCCGCAACCTGGCCCGCCCCGGCGCCCGCGTCATCCCCGCCGCCGCCACCGTCTGGGCCCAGCTGATCCAGGCCGACGACCTGCGCAACGTCAGCCCGATTCGCAGTGTCAGCGGATTTGACATGAGCCGGTTCGACCAGTTCCGGGCGCCCGGCTATCAGCAGATCGACCTGGCCACCGACACCCACCAGATGCTGTCCGATCCGTTCCCGGCCTGGTTCTTCGACTTCCGTGTCAGCATGCCGGACAGTGACCTGAAAAGCCTGACCATCCAGGCGACCAAGCCGGGCCTGGTCCAGGGCGTGGCCTTCTGGTTCGACCTGCACATGGATGAGGAGGTGGTCTACAGCTCCCGCTCCGCCGCCCGCACCAACCACTGGAAGCAGGCCGTCTACTTCTTCGGTCACGATTTCCCCGTGGCCCAGGGCCAGCCCATGCTGCTGGGCACCGGCTACGACCGCACGCAGATACATTTCTTTATCTGAGCCTCAGGCGCCGGCAGGCCCATCCGGGCCTTTGGCTGTCCTCGCTGCGCCCTTCGGTACTCGCTCCGGCGGCCGCAGTCGCGGCCTAGCGGCCCTTTGATTGAGGGGGGATGGCAGCGGCATGAAGCTCATGCCGCTGTAGCCCGCGACTGCGGACGCCGGAGCTTTCTGGGGAGCGGCAGCGGACTGGAAAGCGAGGACAAGCCAAGCCGGCGGATGCCGGCGCCCGGCGCTTGAGGGCACGATTTTTCAAATCAATGGTTAACCCGAACGGGTGAAGTTGAAAGTTGATTCAGGCGATTGACATTGGCCGCCTCTCACTTTACGTTTACGTAAACGTAAGGCGCCGACCCTCCGCTGAAAGAGAGGGGTTCGGCCAGCCCAGGGAGAGGACCCATGCCCGACGGAGCGCCCGTGACGGCGGTGGAAGAGACCTACACCATCAGTCAACTGGCCGAGGCGTTCGAGCTGACGCCCCGCACCATCCGCTATTACGAGGACGAAGGCCTGCTGACCCCGCGCCGCGAGGGGCAGCAGCGGGTCTATACCCACCGCGACTGGGCGCGCCTGAAGCTGATCATGCGCGGCAAGCGCCTGGGCTTCACCATCGCCGGCATCAAGGACTTCCTTGATCTCTATGAGGTGGGCGACGCCCAGGTGCCGCAGATGCGCTTCCTGCTGAACAGCGCCCGCGACCGTATCGCCACCCTGGAACAGCAGCTGCGCGACGTGCAGCAGACCCTGGTCGACCTGAAGGAGATCGAGGGTCTGGTGGTCGATCACCTGGCCCGCAAGGGCGCGCTGGACGCCTGACGGCGCCCGGCCTGCACCCCCTTTTCCGCTGTGCTGGGGACGCATCCCGGTCCGGCCTTTCCCGCGTCATCCCCCATCCGGCGCCCGCCAAATGAGGCGCCGCCCCGTTTGCCAAGGCGAGGAATACACCAATGACTAAAGCCGTTATCGCCGGTTACGCCCGGTCCCCGTTCACGCTGGCCAACAAGGGCGACCTGGTGAAGGTCCGTCCCGACGATCTGGCCGCGACGGTGGTCAAGGCGCTGGTCGAGCGCACGGGCGTGAACACCGCCGATCTGGAAGACCTGATCGTCGGCTGCGCCTTCCCGGAAGGGGAGCAGGGCTTCAACGTCGCCAAGCTGATCGGCATGATCGCCGGCCTGCCCCAGGGTGTGGCGGGCACCACGGTCAACCGCTTCTGCGGTTCCTCCATGCAGGCCATCCACATGGCGGCGGGCGCCATCGCGCTGGGCGCCGGCAAGGCCTTCATCGCCGCCGGTGTCGAGAGCATGACCCGCATCCCCATGGGCGGCTTCAACCCCATGCCCAACGCGGCCCTGCACGCCGCCAACCCGGGCGCCTACATGGCCATGGGCATCACGGCCGAGAACCTGGCCAAGAAGTTCGGCTTCAGCCGCGCCGACCAGGAGGCCTACGCCGTCACCTCGCATCAGAAGGCCGCCGCCGCGCAGGCCGCCGGCCGCCTGGCCGATGAGATCGTCGGCATCGACGTGAAGGGCAAGCTGGTGGACAAGGACGGCTGCATCCGTCCGGAGACCACCGCTGAGGGCCTGGCTGGCCTGAAGCTGGCCTTCGACCAGGAGGGCACCGTCACCGCCGGCACCTCCAGCCCGCTGACCGACGGCGCTTCCGCCACGCTGGTGACCAGCGAGGAATATGCCAAGGCCCACGGCCTGCCCATCCTGGCCCGCATCCGCTCCATCGCCGTGTCCGGCTGCGACGCCACCATCATGGGCTACGGTCCGGTGCCGGCCTCGCGCAAGGCGCTGGAGCGCGCCGGCCTGACGATCAAGGACATCGACATCGTCGAAAGCAACGAGGCCTTCGCCGTGCAGTCCATGACCGTGGCGCGCGAACTGGGCTTCGACCCCGCCAAGGTGAACCTGGACGGCGGCGCCATCGCCTTGGGCCACCCGCTGGGTGCCACCGGCGCCCGCATCACCGGCAAGGCCGCCAGCCTGCTGAAGCGCGAAGGCAAGCAGTTTGCGCTGGCCACGCAGTGCATCGGCGGCGGCCAGGGCATCGCCACCGTTCTGGAAGCGGTCTGATCGGCCCCCGGTTGAGGAGAGACCCCATGGAAATCAAAAGCGCCGCCGTCATCGGCGCCGGGGTGATGGGCAGCGGCATCGCCGCCCACATCGCCAACGCGGGCATTCCCGTCTTCCTGCTGGACATCGTTCCCCAGGCCGTGAAGGACAGCGGCGGTGACCGCAGCGTCGTCGCCAAGGGGGCGGTCGAAAAGCTGCTGAAGGGCGAACCCGCCGCCTTCATGCACAGGGACGCCGCCCGCCTGGTGACCCCGGGCAACACCGAAGACGACCTGGAGAAGCTGAAGGACGTCGACTGGATCATCGAGGCGGTGATCGAGAACAAGGACATCAAGCACGCCCTGTATCGTCGCCTGGACGCGGTGCGCAAGCCGGGCTCGGTCGTCAGCTCCAACACCTCCACCATCCCGCTGGAGATCCTGCTGGAAGGCGCCAGCGAGCAGTTCGCCGCCGACTTCATGATCACCCACTTCTTCAACCCGCCGCGCTACATGCGGCTGCTGGAGATCGTGGCCGGGCCGAAGACCCGCAAGGATGCCGTCGACACCATCCGCAAGGTGTGCGACGTGCGCCTGGGCAAGGGCGTCGTGCACTGCAAGGACACCCCCGGCTTCATCGCCAACCGCATCGGCACCTACTGGTTCCAGGCGGCGGTGAACGCCGCCGAGGATCTGGGCCTGACGGTGGAGGAGACCGACCTGGTCACCGGCAAGCCCATGGGCCTGCCCAAGACCGGCACCTTCGGGCTGCTGGACTTGGTCGGCATCGACCTGGGGCCGCACATCGCCAAGAGCCTCCTCTCTACCCTGCCGGAGCAGGACGACTACCGCCGCGTCTATCGCGAGAATCCGCTGCAGGCGAAGATGATCGCCGATGGCTACACCGGCCGTAAGGGCAAGGGCGGCTTCTACCGCCAGACCAAGACGCCGGACGGCAAGCGCATCCGCGAGACCATTGATCTCAAGACCGGCGCCTACCGCCCGACCGTGAAGGCCGAGCTGGCGTCGGCCAAGGAGCGCAGCCTGAAGGGCCTGGTGACCCACAGCGACAAGGGAGGCCAGTACGCCTGGAAGGTGCTGAGCCAGGCGCTGGCCTACGCCGCCAGCCTGGTGCCGGAGATCGCCGACACCATCCTGGACGTCGATGCCGCGATGCGCCTGGGCTACAACTGGAAGCAGGGCCCGTTCGAGATGATCGACGCCCTGGGCACGGCCTGGTTCGCCGAGAAGCTGACCGAGGCCGGCCTGCCGGTGCCGGCCCTGGTGACGCTGGCCGCCGGCCGCCCCTTCTACAAGGTCGAGGACGGCCGCCTGCACTACCTGACCACCCAGGGCGAGTACGCCGTGGTGGAGCGGGGCGAGGGCGTGCTGCTGCTGTCCGACATCAAGCGGGCGTCGAAGCCTGTGGCCAAGACGGCGTCCGCCGCACTGTGGGATATCGGCGACGGTGTGCTGTGCCTGGAATTCACCGGCAAGATGAACGCCCTGGACGACCAGGTGATGGCGCTCTACCGCAAGGCCATCGAGATCATCGGCGATGGCACCTCCGGTCCCTACAAGGCGCTGGTCATCCATAACGAGGGTGACAACTTCTCCGTCGGCGCCAACCTGGGCCTGGCCCTGTTCGCGCTGAACATTGCCCTGTGGCCCCAGATCGAGCAGGCGACCGCCGAGGGCCAGCAGACCTACAAGGCGCTGAAGTACGCGCCCTTCCCGGTGGTGGGCGCGCCCTCGGGCATGGCGCTGGGTGGCGGCTGCGAGATCCTGCTGCACTGCGACGCGGTGCAGGCGCATGCCGAAAGCTATATCGGCCTAGTCGAGGTGGGCGTGGGCCTGGTCCCCGGCTGGGGCGGCTGCAAGGAAATGCTCTACCGCCACACCTACAACAAGAAGCGCCCGGGCGGCCCCATGCCCCCCATCGCCAAGGCCTTCGAGTACATCAGCACGGCCAAGGTGGCGAAGTCGGCGTTCGAGGCGAAGGAGATGCTGATCCTGCGTCCGACCGACGGCATCACCATGAACCGCGACCGGCTGCTGGCCGACGCCAAGGCCAAGGCCCTGGAACTGGCCAAGGACTACAAGGCGCCGGAACCGCTGGAGATCCGCCTGCCCGGTCCCGGCGCCCGCACGGCGCTGGAAATGGCGGTGGAAGGCTTCCACGGCCAGGGCAAGGCGACCGACCACGACGTGGTGGTGTCCGGGGAACTGGCCTGGGTGCTGAGCGGTGGCGACACCGACATCACCACGGTGCTGACCGAGGACGACCTGCTGGACCTGGAGCGCGAGGCCTTCATGCGCCTGGTGCGCACGCCCGGCACCATCGACCGCATCGACCACATGCTGTCCACCGGCAAGCCGCTGCGCAACTGACGCCCTGTCTTTGGAGGCCGGGGCGGGGAACCGCCCCGGCGTCTTCCAACGCTTAAGGAATTCTCCGATGCCGACCTACAAGGCGCCGCTCGAAGACATCGATTTCGTCCTGAACGACCTGCTGCAGGCCGACAACCTGACCAAGCTGCCGGGCTTCGAGGACGCCACCCGCGACCTCGTCTCCAGTATCCTGGAAGAGGCGGCCAAGCTCTGCGAGAACGAGCTGCAGCCCCTGAACCGCCCCGGCCATGAGGAGGGCTGCCACTACGAGAACGGCGTGGTACGGACGCCCAAGGGCTTCAAGGAAGCCTACCAGGCCTACGTCGACGGCGGCTGGCAGGGCCTGTCCATGGACCCGAAGTACGGTGGCCAGGGCCTGCCCCACGCCATCACCTTCGTGCTGGAAGAACTGCTGATCTCCGCCAACATGGCCTTCGCCATGTACCCGGGCCTGACCCAGGGGGCGTGGAACGCCATCCACACCCACGCCAACGATCAGCTGAAGGACACCTACCTGCCCAAGATGACCACGGGCGAGTGGTCCGGCACCATGTGCCTGACGGAGCCGCACTGCGGCACCGATCTGGGCCTGATCAAGACCAAGGCTGTCCCCAACGACGACGGCAGCTACAGCATCACCGGCACCAAGATCTTCATCTCCGCCGGTGAGCATGACCTGACCAGCAACATCATCCACTTGGTGCTGGCCAAGTTGCCGGACGCGCCCTCGGGCGTGAAGGGCATCAGCCTGTTCCTGGTGCCCAAGTTCCTGCCGACTGAAGACAACCAGCCCGGCCAACGCAACGGCGTCATGTGCGGCTCCATCGAGCACAAGATGGGCATCATGGCCAACGCCACCTGCGTCATGAACTTCGACGACGCCAAGGGCTGGCTGGTGGGTGAGCCGCACAAGGGCATGCGCGCCATGTTCACCATGATGAACGCCGCCCGCCTGGGCGTGGGCATGCAGGGCCTGGGCATCGCCACGGTCGCCTACCAGAACGCGCTGACCTACACCAAGGAACGCCTGCAAGGCCGGTCGCTGACCGGCGCCAAGGAGCCGGAGAAGGCCGCCGACCCGCTGATCGTCCATCCGGACGTGCGCAAGAACCTGATGACCATCAAGGCCTTCACCGAGGGCGCCCGCGCGCTGGGCTACTGGGTGGGCATCCAGCTGGACCAAGCCGACCACAACCCGGACCTCAAGGCCCGGGCTGAGGCGGATGAGTTCGTGGCCCTGCTGACGCCGGTGGTGAAGGCCTACTTCACCGACATGGGCTATGAGTGCGCCACCATGGCCCAGCAGATGTACGGCGGCCACGGCTACATCCGCGAATGGGGCATGGAGCAGTTCGTGCGCGATGCCCGCATCGCCATGATCTATGAGGGTGCCAACGGCATCCAGGCCCTGGACCTGGTGGGCCGCAAGCTGGGCCAGGATATGGGCCGCCTGCTGCGCCGCTTCTTCCACCCGCTGGCGGGCGAGCTGGAGTCGGCGATGGAAGACACCGACCTGCTGGAATTCGCCGGCCCGCTGGCCAAGGCCTTCGGCAAGCTGCAGCAGGCCACGGCCATCGTCGCCCAGAGGGGGATGAAGAACCCGGATGAGGCGGGTGCGGCCTCCACCGACTACCTGCGCATCTTCGGCCTGGTGGCCCTGGGCTGGATGTGGCTGCGCATGGTCAAGGTGGCGAACGCCAAGCTGGCCGAGGGCGGCAACGGCAAGTCCGGCTTCTATGAGGCAAAGATCAAGACCGCCCGCTTCTTCGTCCAGCGTCTGCTGCCGGAGGTGGATTTCCGCTTCAAGGCCCTGATGTCGGGGGCCAAGACCGTCATGGACCTGGAGGCCGACCTGTTCTGAGGCCCACACCCGCTTTTTCTCCGTCGATGCCGGTTCGACAGCCATTGCGCGTTGTCCCGGCATCGACCAAACTATTGAAATGAGAGGATCAAACGCCAATCCCGGGACAGTTGTCCAAGAGGTGGGGGGATCCTTGAATTGGGCGTTTGGGAATGTGCGTTTGAACCAAGACCCACTCGGCTAATGAGACGCGCGCGTCGGCGGACAGCCGGCCGCATAAGGGAGGAAAAAGGATGAAGTGGAGCAACACCGCGTTGGTTGGCGGCGCCTTCGCCGTCTTTCTGGGTGGCATGGCGGGCGTCGCCATGGCGCAGTCCGCGGCTGATCTGGGCAAGACCCTGACGCCGAACGGCGCCGAAAAGGCGGGCAACAAGGACGGCACCATCCCGGAATGGACGGGCGGCATCACCGCCCCGCCGGCGGGGTACAAGGCTGGCGGCGTCTACGTCGATCCCTACGCCAGCGACAAGCCGTTGTTCACCATCACCGGCCAGAACATGGCCCAGTATGCGGACAAGCTGCCGGAAGGCCTGAAGGCCCTTCTGAAGCAGTATCCCGACTACAAGATGAACGTCTATCCGACGCACCGCAGCGCGTCCCTGCCCAAAAGCGTTTATGACGAGACGCTGGCCAACGCCACCCGCGCCAAGCTGGTGGACGACGGCAACGGGGTCGAGGGCGCCAAGGTGGGCGTGCCCTTCCCGGTTCCCAAGTCAGGCGTGGAGGTGGTGTGGAACCACATCCTGCGCTGGAAGGGCAAGCAGCTGGAGCGCAGCTACGGCGCCGCCAACCCGCAGGCCGACGGCTCGTACACGATGATCAACATCAACGAGAAGTCGAAGTTCCTGTACTCCGACACCGGTCCTGAGGGGCAGACCTCGCTGTACTTCCAGCAGGAAGTGACGGCGCCGGCCCGCCTGGCGGGCGAAATCCTGCTGGTGCATGAGACCATGGACCAGGTGAAGGAGCCGCGTAACGCCTGGACCTACAACCCCGGCCAGCGCCGCGTGCGCCGCGCGCCCAACGTCGCCTACGACAACCCGGGCACGGCCTCGGACGGCCTGCGCACCTCCGACCAGCTGGACGTCTTCAACGGCTCCCCCGACCGGTACGAGTGGAAGCTGGTGGGCAAGAAGGAGATGTACGTCCCCTACAACGCCTATCAGCTGCAGAGCGACAAGCTGACCTACGACCAGCTGATCAAGGCCAAGCACATCAACCAGGACTACGCCCGCTATGAGCTGCACCGGGTGTGGGTGGTTGAGGGCAAGCTGAAGTCCGGCACCAGCCACATCTATCCCCGCCGCACCTTCTATGTGGACGAGGACAGCTGGGGCATCCTGGTCGCCGACCAGTACGACAGCCGCGACCAGCTGTGGCGCGTGACCGAGGCCCACGGCATCAACTTCTACGATGTCCAGACCTTCTGGGCGGGCCTGTTCGCCGTGTACGACCTGCAGTCGGGCCGTTACACCGCCAGCGGCTTCACCAACCAGGAGAAGCCCTACAACTTCAACGTCAACCTGACGGCGGCCGACTTCTCGCCGGACAGCCTGCGCCGGTCCGGCGTGCGCTGAGGCTTGACGCTGAGCTTGGAAGGAACAGGCGGCGGGGGACGCGCCCCCGCCGCCGATACCCGGCCCTGACGGGCTGGCTACCACTGAGATCGCATCCGGCCGGGTTCAGGTCCGCCGGAGGCGTAAAGCCCGCGGGAGGAAGGACGCACCTCCCGCGGGCTTTTCCTTTTTCACCGGTGGAAATGGTGCCGGTCAAGTTTCCCTAAACGTAAAGGGGTAGGTGGGGCTTGATCTTGATCGGCCGTCGGGTAGGGAAAATGGCTCCGTGACGCGATAAGCTGCGCCCATGACACATCCTCCCCGCCACGGCGTCAGAACCGACCTTTTCCCGGCGCGGGCCGTCCCGCCCCGTCGGCGCGGCCACCGGGAACGCGGTCGTCCGCCCCATGCCGACGTGCTGACGCCGGCGGAATGGCGGGTGGTCGAGGCCGTCCGCCACGGCCTGACCAATCCCCAGATCGCCCGACGTCAGGGTGTCAGCATCGACGCGGTGAAATACCACGTCGCCAATGTCCTGCAGAAACTGGGCTTCGCCAGCCGCGCCGAACTGCGGCGCTGGCAGGGTGTTCGCCGCGACAGCAACCTCGCCCGCAAGGAGTCGTCATCCATGGAGCCGCAAGCCAGCCTGGGACCGGTGGGTCAGATCGCCCGCCATGTGACGGACATCGCCGCGGCCCGCCGCTGGTATGGTGAGGTGCTGGGGCTGCCGCACCTCTATTCCTTCGGCGGACTGGCCTTCTTCGATTGCGGCGGCCTGCGCCTGTTCCTGTCCGAAGGGGAGGGGCCGGCCGAGTCCATCCTCTATTTCCGGGTCGGCGATATCCAGGCCATGCACGCCACCCTGACGGTGCGGGGCGTGGAATTCATCAACGCCCCGCACCTTATCCACCGACATGCGGACGGGACGGAGGAATGGATGGCCTTTTTCAAGGACAACGAGGGCCGACCCCTGGCCCTCATGACCCAGGTGCCCCCCGCGACCGCGTGACGTCAGGCGGTGGCGCGGGCGCTGCCGGTGTCGTTCTCTGGCGCAGGCAGCCGCACGGTGACGACGGTGCCCCGGCCGGGAACGCTGGCGATGTCCAAGCTGCCGCCCAGCATCTCCACGAAGCGTTTGGTCAGGGGCAGGCCCAGGCCGGTGCCGCGCACGCCCGGTTGCTGCGCGCCCCTTACCTGGCCGAACGGCTTCAGCGCGATGGGCAGCTCGTGCGGGGCCATGCCCACGCCGGTGTCGCGCACGATCAGGATCAGCGCGCCGCCCTTGTCGTCGGCCTGCACCTCCACCGTCACCCGGCCGCCGCGCGGCGTGAACTTCAGGGCGTTGGAGCCCAGGTTCAGGATGATCTGGCGCACCTTTTCCGGGTCGGTGCGCAGGCGCAGCGGCTGCTCCGGCACCTTCACCGTCAGGTCCACGCCGCAGTCGGCCGCCAGGGTGCGCAGCATGCGGGCGCTGTCATGCACAGCGCGGCCGATGTCGATGTCACGGATGTCCAGGGTCACCTGGCCCGATTCGGCGCGGCTGAGGTCCAGCGTGTCATCAACGACGGCGGCCATGTGGCTGGCGGCGGCGTGCACATCCTCGGCGTATTCCAGGTAACGGGCATCGCCCAACGGTCCATGGAACTCTCGCCGCAGCAGGTCGGCGAAGCCCAGGATGGCGTTCAGGGGCGTGCGCAGTTCGTGCGTGGCATGGGCCAGGAACTCCGCCTTCTGACGGATCTCCGTACGGGTCTGCTCAAGTGCCGCCAGCAGGGTCCGCTCCCGCTCCTGCATCGTTTCCAGCGACTCCAGCAGGCGGGCGGTTCGGTCCTTGACCTGGATGTCCACCTGCCGCTGCTGCTGTGCCACCTGTCGGCTCAGGAACTGCAGGTGGGCGGCGCCGGCCACGCGGGTCACCACCTCCATCGGGTCGCAATTGTGGGCAATGAAATCGCTGACGCCCCGCCGGCGTGCTTCCTCGCGCGCGCCAGCGTCCAGCACGCCGGTGCGCAGCAGCAGGATGGGACGCTCCCCCGCCGGCATCTGGGCCAGCGGGCCCAGGGCGGCCATCAGGGCGTTCACGGCAGCGGGGCTGTCGCCCGGCTGGTTCAGCACCAGCACGTCGGGGGACAGGTCACGGCAGTACTGTGACAGATCCCGGAGATCCTGCCGGCAATGCACGAAACGGAATCCACCCTGACGCAACAAATCGACCAGGGAGATCAGCAATCCCTGGTTGCCGTCGACCAGCAGGACGGTGGCGTTACGTTGGTCTTGGGCCAGGAGGTTGGCCGGGGTCTTGAATAGTTCGGGCATGGGGTCTCTAGAGCTGATCCCCCACTTTACAGGATTCCCGCACCTTTGTCCCGGACCGTGAGCATCGCTGGTACTAAAAGCAAAGTCTTGGCCAAAGGTTTAGTTAACGAGTCAGAGACTAGCCAAGAGGTATTAGATTCGGCATATGAACCGGGCATAAACGATTCGGTTGGCTCGTTGCCTAAAAATTTCCCGGTATTTTTTCAGGGTTTTGTAAGCGCTTAGGACGGTGAGACCGGTATCACGGCGCGCGTTTGTACCAACGCTCCGCCGCCTGGTCGTCCTCCTCCTTGGCGGCCACCCAGCGGGCGCCGGCCGGCGTCTCCTCCTGTTTCCAGAAGGGCGCCTTGGTCTTCAGCCAGTCCATCAGGAACCAGCAGGCCTCGAACGCGGCGGCGCGGTGGGCGCTAGCGCAGGCGGCCAGCACGATGCGGTCGCCGGGCAGCAGGCGGCCGTAGCGGTGGATGATCAGCACGCCGTCCAGCGGCCAGCGGGTCCGCGCCTCCGCCTCGATGGCTGCCAGCTGCCGCTCCGTCATGCCGGGATAGTGTTCCAGGGTCATGGCGCTGACGCTGTCGCCGCTTCCGTCCCCTTTGGACATATCGCGGACCAGGCCGACGAAGCTGGCCACGCCGCCGATGGACGGATTGCCGTCGCTCAGGGCCGCCAGTTCGGCGCCCACGTCGAAGTCCTCCGCCTGGACGCGTATGGCCATGTCAGCCCCCGGTCACGGGCGGGAACAGGGCGACCTCATCCCCCGGCGCCACGGGATGGTCCATGCTGACATAGTCCTGGTTCACCGCCACCTTGACCACCGCGCGGTTGGCCAAGGCGTCGGCATAGTTGGGGCCGCGTGACTGCAGCCAGGTGATCAGATCGCCGGTGGTGGCCACGCCGGCGGGAGGCGCCACCTCTTCCTCCGCGGTGCCGATCTTGGCGCGCAGCCAGGCGAAATAGAGGATGCGCATGGCGGTCAGGCCCCCGTGCGCACAGGGGCGGCGGCCGGCGCCTTGGGCGCTGCCGGCTCCACCTGGGTGGGGGCTCCCGCCGGGGCCAGCATGTGGCGCAGGCCGGCGCGCAGATAATCCCAGCCGGTGATCAGGGTCAGCACGGCGGCGGCCCACAGGCCGATCTCGCCGATGGGGCGGACATACAGCCAGTCGGGCCCGTGGTCGCCCACGATCAGCCAGCCGATCGCCATCAGTTGAATGGCCGTCTTCCACTTCGCCAGGCGCGACACGGGGACACCCACGCGCAGGCCGGCCAGGAATTCCCGCAGGCCCGACACCGCCACCTCGCGCAGCAGGATGATGACGGCGGGCAGAACGGCGTGGCCCACGATCTTGTGGTCGGCCACCAGCAGGAACAGCACCGCCGCCACCAGCAGCTTGTCGGCGATGGGGTCCAGAAAGCGGCCGATGATGGATTCCTCGTGCCACGCCCGCGCCAGATAGCCGTCGAAATAATCGGTGATGCCGGCCAGGGCGAACAACCCGGCGGCGGTCCAGGCCGTCCACGTCGCCGGGAACCACAGCAGGGCCAGGATGACGGGAATCAGCGCGATCCGCGACAGGGTCAACAGGTTGGGCAGGCTGGTCAGCATGAAGCGGTCCGGCGATTTCAGGCGGGGGCGATAACAGGCGGCACGGTTTGGCGCGGTCTCCTGAAGGTGGAGTTTAGCCGTCCGGATGGAAGTGGTCATAGATGATTTTGGCGACGGCGTCCGATATCCCGTCCACCGCGCGCAAGTCGGCCAGTCCTGCGCGCGAAACGGCTTGGGCGGAGCCGAAATGCAGCAGCAGGGCCTTCTTGCGCTTGGGTCCGATGCCCGCCACTTCGTCCAGCGGGCTGGCGCTGATGGCCTTTTCCCGACGCTGGCGGTGGCTGCCGATGGCCCAGCGGTGGGCCTCGTCGCGCAGGCGCTGCAGGAAATAGAGCACGGGGTCGCGCGGGTCCATGCCAAAGGGCGCCCGGCCCGGCATGAAGAAACGCTCGCGCCCCGCGTCGCGGTCGGGACCCTTGGCGATACCCACCAGGGCGATGTCGGACAGGCCCAGTTCGGCCAGCACCTCCACCACCACGCCCAGTTGGCCCTCGCCGCCGTCGATCAGCAGCAGGTCGGGCCAAGTGTCGCCCGTGCGCTCCGGATCCTCCTTCAGCGCGCGCTCGAAGCGGCGGGTCAGCACCTCGCGCATCATGGCGAAGTCGTCACCCGCGGCCTTGGGGTCGCGGATGTTGAACTTGCGGTAGGCATTCTTGATGAAGCCGTCGGGCCCCGCCACCACCATGCCGCCGATGGGGTGGGCGCCCTGGATGTGGCTGTTGTCGTAAATCTCGATGCGGGTGGGCGGCGCCTCCAGCCCGAACAGCTCGGCCACGCCGGCCAACAGTTTGGCCTGGCTGCCCGTTTCCGACAGGCGGCGGCCGTGGGCCTCGCGCGCGTTGGTCAGGGCATGGTCCATCAGGCGCTTCTTGTCGCCGCGCTTGGGCACGGCCAGCTCCACCTTGCGGCCTGCCCGCAGGGTCAGGGCCTCGGCCAGCAGCTCCTGCTCCTCCGCGTCCTCGCTGATCAGCACCAGGCCGGGGGCGGCGCGGTTGTCGTAGAACTGGGCGATGAAGGCGGACAGCACCTCCGCCGTGCCCTGATTCTTGTCATGGCTGGGGAAATAGGCGCGGTTGCCGTTGTTGCGCCCGCCCCGGAAGAAGAACACCTGGATGCAGGTGCTGCCCCCGTCCTGGTAGGCGGCGATGATGTCCGCGTCCTCCATACCCTCGACATTGATGTCCTGGTGGGCCTGGATGGCGGTCAGCGCCCGGATGCGGTCGCGCATCTTGGCGGCGGTCTCGAAGTCCAGCGCCTCGGACGCCGCCATCATGGCGCTTGCCATGCGGGTCTGGATGTCGCGGCTCTTGCCCGCCAGGAAGGCCGCCGCCTCGTCCACCTGCTCACCATACTGGGCACGATTGACACGGCCGACGCAGGGCGCGGTGCAGCGCTTGATCTGGAACTGCAGGCAGGGGCGGGTGCGGGTGGAAAAGACGCTGTCGGTGCAGTTGCGCAGCAGGAAGGCGCGCTGCAGGGCGGTGATGGTGCGGTTGACCGCCCCGGCCGAGGCGAAGGGCCCGAAATAGTCGCCGGCCCGGTCCCGCGCGCCCCGGTGCTTGATCAGGGCCGGGTAGTCATGATCCCGGGTGATCATGATGTGGGGGAAGGTCTTGTCGTCGCGCAGCAGCACGTTGTACCGCGGCATCAGACGCTTGATCAGGTTGGATTCCAGCAGCAGCGCCTCGACCTCGGTATGGGTCGTGACGAACTCCATGGTCACCGTCTCGGCCACCATGCGCTGCAGCCGCACCGGCAGTTTGGCCGGCACGGTGTAGTTGGCCACCCGGCGCTTCAGGTTGCGCGCCTTGCCCACATACAGGACGTCGCCGCCCTCGTTCATCATGCGGTAGACGCCAGGCGTCACCGGCAGGGTGCGCAGGTAGGCCTTGATGGTCTCCACGCCCCGGTTCAGGTCCGCCACGGTGCGGCGGCGCACCTTGGGTACCGCCTCGGCCGGCGCGGTCTCCACGGGGACGGCTTCGGGCGTTTCAATGGGTGTGTCGGGGGTGGTGTCGGTCATGGCCATGGGGCGGACACTCTGCCCATTGGCGGCCCCGGGTCAATGGCCATCGCGTCGCGTTCGCGCTCCTCCGGTTGTGCGGCGGCCTGACTGGAAAACGTCCGGTCCCCCCTATCGCTTCCGGGGTAAAGGGGAACGAATCATCCCCTGTTCGAGGGGGTGGGGAAAACGCCACGGTAGTCCACGGAAGCTGTGGATAAGTTTGCGGAAAAGCCTTTGATAGCGTGTGCCGACGCAGGCGCCGCAAGGCTTTCAGGATTTTGCCTATAAAACAGGCATAAAACGCTAACGCGTTGATTTTATTTGAAACAGGTTCTGTCAATATCTAACAAATAGTTCATTATAGGCAAAAAAGGGATTGACAGGGTTGGGCTCGAACCGCGTCCAGCCATTGTGTAAAACTCGGCGCGCACGCCGTTTCCCCTGGATTTCCTGGGGTGGGCTTGAACGCCGGGAAAGAATCACCAAAGCGGACCAAGCTCATACGCAAGTATGCCTTGCCACCCATGGTCGATTTTCCGCCACACTCACATCCTAAGCTGGGCTTAGATCGCGATCGGCGATGGCTGGTATTCCCACCGACGGCCGCGCCGTCCACACGACAAATAAGAATGGAGTACCCCATGCGCGTCCTGAAGACCCTGATGCTCACGACCGCCCTGCTGGCGTCGGGTGGTGCGGTGGATGGCCTGTTCAACCGGGCGGTGGCGGCCTTGCCCGCCGGCACGCCCGTGACGATGGACGCCGCTGACCGCCAGGCGGCGGAGACGCTGGTCGACTTCCTGCAGAAGACGCGCATCCAGGCCGGGCTGCCGGCGCTCAGCCGCCAGCCGGTGCTGGATGACGCCGCCGCCGCCCGGGCCATGGCGCTGGCCAGCGGGACGCAGACGCCGGACCTGCGCCAGGGCCTGATCCATTCGCTCTACGTTCCCATGCAGGATATCGCGCTGGAGGCGCGGGCGTCGGGCGACCCTGGCCAGCCGCTGGCCATTTGGCAGGATACCGGCTCTACCGTTGGCGCCCTGGCCACCCCGGGCATGACCGACGTGGGTGTGGCCCGCGTGGCCAACCCCGCGCCCAACGGGCCCAACGACGCCTACATCTGGGTGGTCGTGCTGGCCCAGCCCCTGCGCACCCCGGCGGAATCGCCGGACAGTCCGCGTTGGTCGCCGCGCTGAAGGCTCATCACATCCTGGTGGGCACTGGGGATTCCGACATGCCCGGTTGGGGAATGTTCTGTTTGACCCAGGCCACCAGCACCTCCGGTGCGACGCCCACGTGGTTTGGCTGCAGGGCGAAGGGTGCGCCGCCGGCAAGATTGGCGTTGATGCGGCTCATGTGGGCCGCCGCTGGCTTCAGGGACGCGTAGAAACTTTCGAGGTCCTTCAGCAGGATGCGGACGAACGTCTGCCTGTGCATCGTGATCACCTGGACGTCGCGAATATTGGTCCATCGCGCCAATCCGCCGTTAGGAAGGGCAATCCCTTCTGCGGTAAAGGTGAAACTGGGTTGATTGTCGATCAGGAGACGCACGGCCTTGATGACGCAAAATCCGAAAAAGAGGGCGCATATAGCGCCGATGAATTGGATGAAGGTCGGGCTTCTGTAGCCGGATGACACGAATGTGCCCGGATATAGGGTCATTAATAGCCCGATGGCGACGAATCCTATGCCCAGTAAAAGGAGCAAGAGCACCCTGCCTCGGGTCGCCCGGAACTCGACGGGCAGATCAGGGCACTCAGGCAGATTCATTTTTAATGCTTCCTTTAGTGAAGTGAGGACTATACCATTTTTGCGAACGCTGAACAGGATCCTCAACCCGCAAACGAAAACGGCCGCCCCATCGCTGGAGCGGCCGTTGCCGTTCGCTATGGAGCCGATGCTCAGCGCAGGGCGGCGGTCGCGCGCTGGATGCGGCGGCAGGCTTCCTCCAGCGCTTCGGTCGAGGTCGCGTAGCTGATGCGGAAGTGCGGGGCCAGGCCGAAGGCGCTGCCCTGGACCACCGCCACCCCTTCCGATTCCAGCAGGTAGGTCACGAAGTCCTCGTCCGTCTTCAGCACGGCGCCGGCGGGCGTGGTCTTGCCCAGGGTGCCGGCGCAGGACGGATAGACGTAGAAGGCGCCTTCGGGCCGCGGGCAATGGATGCCGGTAGCCTGGTTCAGCATGGACACCACCAGGTCGCGGCGCTGGCGGAAGACCTCAGCGCGCTCCTTGATGAAGTCCTGCGGGCCCACCAGGGCCTCCACCGCCGCCGCCTGGCTGATGGAGGAGGGGTTGCTGGTGGACTGGCTCTGCACGTTGGCCATGGCCTTGATCAGCTGCGTGGGCCCGGCGCCGTAGCCGATGCGCCAGCCGGTCATGGCATAGGCCTTGGACACGCCGTTGACGGTCAGGGTGCGATCATACAGGGCCGGCTCCACCTGGGCCGGGGTCACGAACGTGAAGCCGTCGTAGACCAGGTGCTCGTACATGTCGTCGGTGAACACCCAGACGTGCGGATGGCGCACCAGCACGTCGGTCAGGGCCTTCATCTCGTCATAAGTGTAGGCGGCACCCGACGGGTTGGACGGGCTGTTCAGCATGACCCACTTGGTGCGCGGGGTGATGGCGCGCTCCAGCTGGTCGGCGCGCATCTTGAAGCCGCTCTCGGCCCCGCACTCCACGAACACCGGGGTGCCCTCGGCCATCAGCACGATGTCGGGATAGCTGACCCAGTAGGGGGCGGGGATGATGACCTCGTCGCCGGGCGACAGGGTGGCCATCATGGCGTTGAAGATCACCTGCTTGCCGCCGGTGCCGACGCTCACCTGCTCCGGCTTGTAGTCAAGGCCGTTCTCGCGCTTGAACTTCAGGCAGACGGCGCGCTTCAGTTCCGGCGTGCCGTCGACGTCGGTGTACTTGGTCTGCCCCTGCTGAATGGCGCGGATGGCGGCCTGCTTGATGTTGTCGGGCGTGTCGAAATCCGGTTCGCCGGCGCCCAGGCCGATGATATCGCGGCCGGCGGCCTTCAGCGCGCGGGCCTTGGCGGTGACGGCGATGGTCTGGGACGGTTTAATCCGGGCGAGACGCTCGGCAACGATCGACATGACGGCTACCCTTGTTGGGAAAGGAAAATCCGCGGCGGACCTTACGCCCGGCAAAAAATGGGCACAACCGCAGCCCGCGCATGCCGCGCCTGCCCCGCCGTGGGACCCGCGACATTAAGATGCGCACGTTGCTGAGCGCCCGGGATGACAGGCTGGACGTGGATGGGGTAATCAACCGGCATGGCGCAAGATATCAGCGATCAGGCCCCCCAGCTCATGGGCGTCAGCCAGATGGTCACCATCGGCACGGTGGCGCTCGTCATCATCGTGCTCATGCTGGTGGTGATGTGGGCCCTGCGGCCCAAGACCCGGGCCCTGTCGCGCCGGCGCTACAACGCCGAGGCCTACCGCCGCAAGCTGGCGCTGGACGACGCCGGCTATTCCGTGGTGCACGGCATCTACATCCGCGACAAGCAGGGCAAGGCGCTGCGCGTCGACCACCTGATCCGCCTGCCGGCCAGCGTGCTGATGGTGATGAGCGCGCCAGCCGACATGGGCGGCCGCATCAGCGCCCAGACCAAGGCGGGGCAGTGGCGCTACCTGGCGGCCAGCGGCCGGGTCGGCTTCTTTGTGAACCCCGTGGTCCAGGTCCAGCCGCTGATCCACATCATGAAGGCGCGCTTCCCCATGGTGCGCCTGCGCGTGCTGGTGGTGTTCCCCGACGGGACGGAGTTCACTAGCGGCGTGCCCAGCACCGCCTGCCTGGCCGGTGACTTCCTGGCCACGCTGAAGTCCATGGCGCGTGAGGACGGGACGGAGAGCGAGGCCATGGCGTCGGCGTGGGAGCCCCTGTCCAAGGCGCTGGCGCGCAGTGGGGCCAGCGCCAGCAACGCCGGGCGCGACGAGGAAGGTGGCGCGAAAGGGCGGCCCCCCGCAAAAGCCGCCAAGCGGCCTGGAAAAGTGGCGCGGCGCAGCCTACCTTGAGGCCATGCCGCACGATGCCCATACGATCGAACCCAACCTGCCGTTGCCCATGACCATGCCGCGGGGAAGCGCCCTGCCGCCGGCCATGGACGGCGTCCCCTTGCGCATCCAGTCTGAATTCCAGCCGGCCGGCGACCAGCCGCAGGCCATCAAGGAATTGCTGGAGGGGATCCACGCGGGGGAGCGCGATCAGGTGCTGCTGGGCGTGACCGGCTCCGGCAAGACCTTCACCATGGCGCACGTCATCGAACGGCTGCAGCGCCCCACCCTGATCCTGGCGCCCAACAAGACACTGGCGGCCCAGCTGTATGGCGAGATGAAGAGCTTCTTCCCCGACAACGCGGTGGAGTACTTCGTCAGCTACTACGATTATTACCAGCCCGAGGCCTACGTCCCGCGCACCGACACCTATATCGAGAAGGAAAGCTCGATCAACGAGCAGATCGACCGCATGCGCCACGCCGCCACGCGGTCGCTGCTGGAGCGGCGCGACTGCATCATCGTGGCCTCGGTGTCGTGCATCTACGGTATCGGCTCGGTCGAGACCTATTCGGAAATGACCCTGCCGGTGAAGGTGGGGCATGTGCTGAACCGCACCCACTTCCTGCAGCGGCTGGTGGAACTGCAGTACCGCCGCAACGACGTCGGCTTCGGCCGCGGCTCCTTCCGCGTGCGCGGCGACACCATCGAGCTGTTCCCGGCGCATATGGAAGATCGCGCCTGGCGCTTCTCCCTGTTCGGGGATGAGCTGGAGGCCATTCAGGAGATCGACCCCCTGACGGGCGAGAAGATCGCCACCCTGAAGGAGGTGCGCATCTACGCCAACAGCCACTATGTCACGCCCAAGCCCACCCTGCTGCAGGCGGTGGAGCAGATGAAGCGCGACCTGAAGCTGCGGCTGGAGGAGTTCAACGCCCAGGGCAAGCTGCTGGAGGCCCAGCGGCTGGAACAGCGCACGACCTTCGACATCGAGATGATGGTGGCCACCGGCTCCTGCGCCGGCATCGAGAACTATTCGCGCTATCTGTCGGGCCGCGCGCCGGGCGAGCCGCCGCCGACCCTGTTCGAGTACCTGCCGGAGGACGCCCTGCTGATCGTGGACGAAAGCCACGTCATGGTGCCCCAGGTGGGTGGCATGTATAAGGGCGACTACATGCGCAAGTCGACCCTGTCGGACTACGGCTTCCGCCTGCCGGCCTGCATCGACAACCGCCCCCTGAAGTTCGAGGAATGGGACGCCATGCGGCCCCAGTCCGTCTTCGTTTCCGCCACCCCCGGCCCGTGGGAGATGGAACGGACGGGCGGCGTCTTCGTGGAACAGGTGGTGCGCCCCACCGGCCTGATCGACCCCCCGGTGCTGATCCGTCCCACCGAGACACAGGTGGACGACGTGATGGCGGAATGCCGCGAGTGCATCGCCAAGGGCCAGCGCGTCCTGGTCACCACCCTGACCAAGAAGATGGCGGAGGCGCTGACCGACTATATGCACGAGGCCGGCATCAAGGTCCGCTACATTCATTCCGACGTCGAGACGCTGGAGCGTATCGAGATCATCCGCGACCTGCGCCTGGGCGCCTTCGACGTGCTGATCGGCATCAACCTGCTGCGCGAAGGCCTGGACATCCCGGAGTGCGGCCTGGTCGCCATCCTGGACGCGGACAAGGAAGGCTATCTCCGCTCCCGCACCTCGCTGATCCAGACCATCGGCCGCGCGGCGCGCAACGTCGACGGCCGCGCCATCCTGTACGCCGACAAGACCACGGCCAGCATGGCCGCGGCGCTGGAGGAAACCAGCCGCCGCCGGGAAAAGCAGCGGGCCTATAACGAGGCCCACGGCATCACCCCGGAATCGGTGAAGAAGCAGATCGCCGACGTACTGAACTCGGTCTACGAACGTGGCGACCGGGTGAACGTGAACACCGGCTTCGCCGAAGAGGGCAGCCTGGTGGGCCACAATCTCAAGGCCGCCATCGCCGACCTGGAAAAGAAGATGCGCACCGCCGCTGCCGACCTGGAGTTCGAGGAGGCCGCCCGCATCCGCGACGAGATCCGCCGGCTGGAGGCCATCGACCTGGGCCTGGACCCGGGGGCGACGCCCCTGCGCGCCAGCGCAATGGGAGAAAAAGGGCGCGCCAGCGCAATGGGAGAAAAAGGGCGCGCCAGCGCAATGGGAGAAAAAGGGCGCGCCGGCACTGTGGGCGAGAGGTCCAACATCAAGGCGCCCATCCCCGCCGGTCGTCCGGCCGGCAGCAAGCCCGGCGGACGGCGGCGTAAAGGTCCGTAACTGATTTTACCCGGGTATTATTGACTTTCATATCCTTCGGACTTAGGTATCACCTCGTTCATGGGAATGGAGGACGTGATGGGCCTGGATCCGGACATGCGCTGCACCGCTTTCGCGGGCACCCGCTTTCTTGCCACCGGCACGCTGGTGGAGGCGGCGCTGGCGGCCAGGGCGGCGCAGGACGCGGGCGACGACGGCCTGATCTTCATCTTCAACGAGGCGACGGGCCGGGCGGTGGACGTGGATCTGCGCGGGCCCGTGGAGGCGGTGCGCGGCCGCCTGGCGCCGGTGTTCCCCGCCGACCTGACGCCGGCACCCGCTAGACCGGGCCGGCCCAAGCTGGGCGTGGTGGCGCGTGAGGTCACCCTGCTGCCCCGCCATTGGGAATGGCTGAACAGCCAGCCGGGCGGGGCCTCCGTCGCCCTGCGCAAACTGGTGGACGCGGCCCGCCATGCCAACGAAGGCGCCGACCGTGTGCGCCAGGCGCAGGAGGCCGCCTACCGCTTCATGTCCACCATGGCCGGTGATCGAACCGGCTTCGAGGAGGCGGCGCGCGCCCTGTTCGCTGGCGATCGCCCGGGGTTGGAGGCGCACAGCCAGGACTGGCCGACCGACGTGCGTGTCCACGCCCTGCGCTTGGCCGAGCCGGCTTTCGGCGCCTCCTAAAGCGCGCGCTCCCAATACTGGCCCACCAGCGCCTTCCCGAAGGACTGGTGGGGTTCCTCCCGCACCAGCCGGAAGCCCGCCTGTTCATAAATGCGGCGGGCGCTGTGCAGGACGCTGTTGGTCCACAGGCTGATGCGGCGATAGCCGGCCGCCGTGGCGAAGGCCAGGCACTCCGCCACCAGGTGGCGCCCCAGGCCCAGGCCACGCGCCGCCGGTTCGACATACAGCAGGCGCAGCTTCGCCACCTCATCGCTGTCGCGCACCAGAAAGATGGAGCCGACGATGGCGCCATTGCGCTCCGCCACCCAGCAGCGCTCCCGCCGGTGGTCGAAATTTTCGATGAACTGGGCGCAGATGCCGGCGACCAGGCCCTCGAACCGCTCATCCCAGCCATATTCCCCGGCATACAGCAGGGCTTGGCGGTGGATGATCCAGCCCATGTCGCCCGGCCGATGGGACCGCAGGACGTAGGCGGGGCCGGGCCGGTGGTCGCCCAGCAAGGCGCCGGCCTGGTCCAGCGCTTGGACCAGACGGTTCTGGCCGTCGGGCGGCAACTGGTGCAGCAGGGCCGCCACTTCCGCCCGCGAGCGGTCGTCGATCACGGTGTAGAGGTCGCGGCCGGCTGCGGTCAGGATCAGCAGGGACTGGCGGCCATCGGCCGGGTCGGGTCGCCGTTCGATCAAGCCGCGCCGTTCGAAGCCGCGCAGCAGGCGGCTGAGGTAGCCGGCATCCAACCCCAAGTCCGCCGCGAGCGACTTGGCCGCCGTATCCGGCCGTTGCGCCAGCTCGAACAGAAGCCGCCCTTCCGCCAACGACAGGTCCGTCCCCAGCAGCCCATCCTGCAGCACGCCGATACGCCGGGTGTAGATACGGCTGAACCGTCGCACCGCCGCCACCTTCGCGGCCACGCCATCATCCAGGTCCATGGCTTTCTCCGTCAAGGATCATTGCTATCGTCATCCAGATAATTGACTAAGTCAACTAAATGGGCGGACGCCATGGATGGACTGGCAAGCCTCAGAAGAACAGGCGAACGCCCAGCTGCGCCTGGTTCTCGTGCGCCTCAATGGGCAGGCCGACGTTCAGGCGCTGCTGCCGCCGGCTATCGACGTGCACGCCTTCAAGGGTCCAGCGCATCCAGGCCAACGGGCGGTAGGAGACGGCGGCGGTATAGGCCTTGCCGTGCTCATCGAAATGGGGGCGGGTGGTGACGGGCGTATCCTCGTGCGTGCCGAAGGCGTCGAAGCGCCCGCTGAGGCGGAACCGACCCCATTCCTGGCTGGCCAGCAGGTACAGCGCCTGGAAGTGGCCATCGCTCTCGCTGGCGGGGCTGGGGTAGATGCTGGTGCCCCCGCGCATGGCCTGGGCCAGCAGGGTCAGGCCCGCCGCCGGTGTGATCCTGTAGCCGACGCTGTCGAAGTCGGTGTCCCAGGCGTAGGCCCGGCCGTTGGTGACGCTGGGGTCGCCGCGGTTGTCCCAGTGCAGATAGGACAGCTCGCCCCCCAGCGGGTCCGTCCAGCGCCCGCCGGCGTAAAAGCCCGGCTGATGGTCGATCTCCGCGAAGGGCTGGAAGCTGGCGGGTGGGCTGCGGTGCTGGTGCATGGGCACCTCGTCCGGCAGGCGCAACTTGTCCAGCAGGCCAGCCGGCCGCTCGATCAAGGCCCAGCCGCGATAGTCCAACATCTCGCCCGTGCCGTCGTTGCCGGCGAAGACGGCACCGATCAGGTCGAAACGGCTGCCGCCCGGTCCGTCCGGCCGCCAGGTGAGCGTGACCTCCGACCCTTCGGTGCGCAGCTCCTCCCCCACCCAGCTGTTGATGGCGCTGGGCGTCAGGGTGTAGCGGCTGGTCCAGGCGATGCCGTCGTTTTCCAGGGAGATGGGCGGGAAGAAGGCGCCGGCCTTCACCTGCCAGGACAGGGGCCCGGTGGGGGCCGGGTGCCAGCGGACATAGGCCTCGATTATGTCCACCGCCGTGCGCTGCTCCCCCTCCGCCCGCACATGGGTGTAGACGTCCAGGCCAGGGATCAGGTGGGCGGTCGCCGTCAGCGACGCCTCTTCCAACGTGGTGGTGCGCGATCCCGGATCGCCGCCGGTGCGCAGCTTGCCCAGGCCGCCGTCGAAGGTGCTGCGGTCGTCGGGGGTCCGCACCACCCGCGCGTCCAGCAGGCCGTGGAACTCGATATCCGGAAAGCCGTCCGCCGCTTGGGCGGGGGGCGCCAAGGCGGCACCGCCAGCCAGCAGCATCGCGCCGGCGGCCGAAAGGAAAGGCCGCACGCTGACGCGGTGGCTCATGCGCGCGCCTCCCGCAGGGTGGCCTGCCAGGGGATCTCGCCGGCGGCGTGGCTGGCCAGGAAGTCGGCGAAGGCGCCGGGCATCAGAGGGCGGGCGATGTAATAGCCCTGGGCCAGGTCGCAGCCCATCTCCGCCAGCAGGTTCAGGCTGCCGGCGTTCTCCACGCCCTCGGCCGTCACCTTGTAGCCCAGGTTGTGGCCCAGCTCGATGATGGAGCGGACGATGGCCTGGTCCTGCGCCGTCTCATCCAGCGCCTTGACGAAGGAGCGATCGATCTTGATCTCCCGCACCGGCAGGCGGCGCAGATAGGCGAAGGAGGATTGCCCCACGCCGAAATCATCGATGGACAGTTCCACCCCCCGGTCGGCCAGGCGGCGCAGCATCGCGATGGCCGCCTCCGGCTCGCCCATGATGGCGCTTTCCGTGATCTCCAGCATCAGGCGGTCCGCCGTCAGGCCGGTCTCCGCCAGCAGGGCGTCGATGCGGTCCGGCAGGGCGGCGTCGCCCAGGTCGCGAACCGACAGGTTGACCGACATGCGCAAATCATGGCCCGCCGCCGCCCAGGCGGCGGACTGGCGCAGGGCGCGGCGCAGGCCCCAGCGGGTCAGGTGGCGGATGGCGCCCGTCTCTTCCGCCAGGGGGATGAAGCTGTCGGGCGGGACGAAACCGCGGCGGGGATGGGTCCAGCGCACCAGCGCCTCCGCCCCCACCACGCGGCCGGTCTGCGGCTCCAGCTTGGGCTGATAGGCCAGCTCCAGGGCGTCCTGCTCGATGGCGATCTTCAAATCGCCCATCAGCGACAGCCGTTCCGGCCGATGCGGATCAGCGGCATGGTCGTAGAGGCGGACGTAAGGCTCGGCCGCGCGGGCGTTCAGCACCGCCACGTCGGCGTGGCGCAGCAGGATGCTGGCCGTGTCGGATGGCGGCGCGCCCGGGGTGGGGTCGGGGTAGACGGCGATGCCCACGCCGGCCGCCAGGTCCACGGTCACCTCCGCCTCGCCATAGGGCGCCTCGGCATAGGGCGCGTCGAAGGCGGCCACCAGGGCGGGGGCCAGCGCCTGGGCCGCGGCGGCGTCGCGATCCACCAGCAGGATGGCGAAGCCGTGTTCCGACACCCGGGCGATCACCGCGTCGCCGGCGCCGTTGGCGGCCAGGGCGCGGGCCAAGCGGTCGCCGGCGTCACGGGCGACGCGGTCCGCCAGGTCGTGGCCCAGGGTGTTGGTCACCTCGCGCAGGCGGTCCAATCCCACCAGCAGCAGGGCCACGCCGTGGCCTTGGTCGATGGCCTGGTCCACCTGCTCCTCCAAATTCAGGCGGTTGGGCAGGCCGGTGACGGCGTCATGCAGCGACTGGTGGCGGATGTGCTCCTCACGGTCGGCGATGGCCTGGGCCATGTCGTCCAGGGCCGTGGTCAGCTGCCCGATCTCATCGCTGGTGCGCACGGGCGGCAGGGGGGTGTAGTCGCCATCGGCGATGCGCCGGGCCACGGCGGCCAGGGCCGTCACCGGGCGGGTGACGCCGCGCGCGATCAGGCCGATGCCGATCAGCGCCGCCACCAAGCCGCCGGCCATCAGCGCGCCCATATACAGCATGATCTTGCGATAGGGGGCCAGCGCCTCGTCCAGCGGGTATTGCAGCACGGCCATCATGGGCAGGCTGCCCGGCGCGGTGGGGATGGGTGTGGTCAGCACCAGGTATTCGGCGCCATGCTTGGTCAGCAGTTGCGGCTCGGCGGCGGCCATCTGGCCGGGCGCGGCGATCCCCGCCAGCGGTTCCATGGGATCACCGGCGGCCGCCACCACCGACCAGGGCGCGTCCGGCGCCGTCTGGCCGGCCAGGGCGATGTCCTTGCGCAGGGGGGACAGGGCGCGCAGCTCCTCCGCGAAGCGGTCGTCCACCCGCACCAAGATGCAGATCCAGGCGATGGGATCGGGCAGCAGCACCGGCACCACCACCAGGCGGTAGGGCACGCCGTCCACCACGCCGGACGCCGCTGCCCGGCCGGACTCGCCCGCCAGCGGCAGCAGGTCGGGGAAGGCGAAGCGGCCCAGGCCGGTCAGTTCGCGCGGGCGGGCGGTGTCGGCGGCGATGGTGCCGTCCAGGTCGATCAGCAGCATGCGGCTGGCGCCCACGCGCCGGCCGAAGTTGCGCAACGCGCTGATGGCCGTGCCGCTGTCATGCGCGGCGATGGATTGGCGCAAGGCGTAGTCCAGCGACATGATCTTGGCGTCTTCCGCCAGATGGCCGGCCAGGGTGTCCAGATGGCGCGAGAAGGACTGGGCGCTGGTCACCAGCTGCTGCTTGCCCGTGTCGATCAGGGCCGAGCGCGCCACGCCGTACAGAATGACCATGGTGCCCAGCTGCACGACGGCCAGGCTGGCGACCAGGAACAACACCAGTCGATTTCTAAAGCCGAGAGCCACGGGGGCACGTCCTGTCGTTTCTTAGTAACCGCCGCGTTCAGGGTCGACGCCCTGCCGGGTGTCGGGCAGCAGGGCGGGCAGGGTCAGGGTGACCGGGGTGCCCAGCGCCGCAGCGGCAACGGTCTGCTGCGGTGGCGTGCCGCCGGGCTTCAGGCGCGGCTGCCAGGCGGCCACGGTGACACCCGCGGCGGGCAGACCGCCCAGCACGGCCTTGCCGTCCTTGCCCGTGACGGCGGCGAAGGGGGCGGCCGTCACGTACAGGTGGGCGATCATATGGTCATGGATGTTGCAGCCCAGCGCCACGATGCCGGCCTGGTCGAACTTGCGCTGGCCGATCTGCCCGGGCGACAGCACGAACTCGAACTTCGCGGCTTCGGAATAGGAATAGACGTGGTGGCGGGTCAGGTCGCTGTTGCGGAAGGTGACGGTGCCGCCCTTGGGCACCACCATGACATAGGGCACGAAGGTCTCGTCGATCTGGTCCACGATCAGCGGCGACGGCGGCGTGGCGGGCGGCAGGGCGGGGCCGTCCGGCGTGGCGGTGACCACCGCGTCGGCGACGGGATGGCCGGCGCCGTCGACCACCGTGACCGTCAGGTCGGCGGCGGCCGCGCGGACCACGGGGGCCAGCGCCAGGCAGGCCGCCAGACAGGAACCCAGGGCGGTGCCGACCCGCCGGCCGGTCTTCATCATCGCGCGACCGTGATCGGTGCCGCCGGCGAACCCCATAAAACGCCCCTCGAAGGCAGGTTGTTTTTTCGACGCGCAAGTGTGCCACAATCCGCGCGCCGATCCGTGGACATTTTCCCTAAGCACAGGTGCCGGAAAAGTCCATCGGGGGTGACAAACCGCCTCGGCATTCCGGCCCCCCGGGAGACGAAGCGGGAAGGGGAACGGTGCGACGGTGGAATTTAGAATAATTCTAGATTCTCTTGCCGGCCATTGCCTAAGGGGTTACCTTGACCGGCAGACCAGAGAATGGAAGGAAACAAGAATGGCTATCGACATCGGCATCTCCGAACAGGACCGCAAGGCCATCGCCGAGGGGCTCAGCCGCCTGCTGGCCGATACCTACACGCTGTACCTGAAGACCCATAACTTCCATTGGAACGTTACCGGGCCGATGTTCAACACCCTGCACACCATGTTCATGACCCAGTACACCGAGCTGTCGGTGGCGGTGGATGACATCGCGGAACGCATCCGCGCCCTGGGCTTTCCGGCCCCGGGTTCCTATGCCCAGTTCGCCGAGCTGACCGTCATCCGGGAAGAGCGGGGCGTGCCCAAGGCGGAAGAGATGATCCAGCAACTGGTCGAGGGCCAGGAGGCAGTGGCCCGCACCGCCCGTTCCATCTTCCCGGTGGCGGAGGGCGCCAGTGACGAGCCGACCTGCGACCTGCTGACCCAGCGCCTGCAGGTGCATGAGAAGACCGCGTGGATGCTGCGCGCCATGCTGGAAGGCTGACCGGCCGATCAACGGTACTTATGAGAAAGGCGGTCCTCGCGGGGCCGCCTTTCGTTCTTTTTCATGGGACGCGACCACGCCCGGCGCTTGCGGGCACCTTCAACGAAGCGCCGCCTGGCGCTCGATGCGCTCGTGCAGGCCGGCGGGGGCCAGGCCCAGGGCGACCAGGGCCTCCGTCGCCACGAACATGGGGCCGATGAGGGCTTGGAACAGATTGTCCACCAGGGCCGGCTTTCGACCCTCATAGACATGGCCCAGCAGCTGCAGCGCCCAGCCGCCGACGAACAGGCCGCCGGCCAGACCTTGCACGGCGCCGACGGACAGCCGTTCCACCAGCCAGGCCGACAGCAGCACCGACGGCACCACCAGCAGGCCCAGCGCCAGGCCCACGGGGCGGTTCAAGGCGATCCACAGCGTCCAGACCATAGCCGACAGGGCGAGGCCCAAGGTCACCGTTCCCAGGCCCGCCACCTCACCCAGGCGCACCAGGCTGCAGGCCAGCACCACGGAGAAGACGATCACCGGGATGCCCACGGCGTGGGTGGCCTTGTTGCGGCTGTCGCGATGATAGGTCGTGTACATGGCCATCTGGCGCTCGAACAACGTGTCCGCCACCGGCCCCTCCCTGTTGTTCATGTTATCGATCGCTAACCATAGCGCCTTTCTTTCCTCATTGCGCGGCATATCCGGCCTGGTGCCCTTCCACCACGCGGTCCGCCAGGCGTCCCATCAGTTCCGCCAGGTGGTCGAAACGGGCGGTATAACCGCCCAGGCCTAGGGTGAGGGACCGCAGGTCGACGATAAAGTCACCCATGTCCGCCTGGGGGATGTAGGCGGTCACCTGATCCCACCCGGACCAGCCCGGCCGCACGTCGAAGCCCAGGATCTGCCCCCGCCGGCCGCTCAGCAGCCGCTGCGCCTTGGCCGTGAACTCGGTGGGCGTGTGGACCGTGACCAGCAGCACGGGTTCGAGCAGCACGGGTTCCGCCTTGGCCAGGGCCTCCTGCACCGCCATGCGGCCGGCGGTGCGGAAGGCCTGCTCGCTGCTGTCCACGGCGTGGAACTGGCCGCCGGTCAGGGTGACGGACACGTCCACGACGGGGAAGCCCAGCGGGCCACTGCTCAGGGCCTCCCGCGCCCCATCCTCCACCGCCGGGATGAAGGAGCGCGGGATGGCGCCGCCCACCACCTCGTCCTCGAAGCGGAAGCCTTCGCCGCGAGCCAAGGGCGCCACGGTCAGGTGCACGTCGGCGAACTGGCCGTGGCCGCCGGACTGGCGTTTGAAGCGGGCATGCTCCGCCACCATGCGCCGGATGCTCTCGCGATAGGGCACGGCTGGCGGCCGGCCGGCGACGCCCAAGCCGAAACGGCCGCGCAGCCGGTCCAGCGCAATGCCCAGATGCACCGTGCCCTGGCCGGACAGCACCATCTCCCCGTCCTCCATCGCCAGGCGCAAATCCGGATCCTCATCCAGCAGCTTGGCCAGGGCACCGGTCAGCTTCACCTCATCGGCCCGCTGCTCCGCGCGCACGGCCAGGGCGTGCACCGGTTCCGCCGCCGCCGGCCAGGAGAGGGGCGTCCCCGCCTCACCCCTGGCGGACAGCAGGGCACCGGGCTGGGCATGCTCCAGCTTGGCCAGCGCCACCACCGCCCCCGGTCCGGCGCTGGTGATCTTGGTGGGGGTGGCGCCGCCCAGGGCGAAGATGCCGCCCACCCGGTCGGGGCCCAGGGCTTGGCCGTCCGTCACCTCTCCCTGCCAGACGCGGCAATAGGCCAGGCGGCCGCTGTGCGGGGCATGATGGATGCGGAAAGGCTGCACCAGCACCCCGTTGCCCTCCAGCCCCAGCCGCCGCGCGGTCATGCCCACCGGCGGCGCCTCATGCCGCAGGGCCTTCAACAGGCGGCGCACGCCGTGGTCGTTCTGGGCGGAACCCAGGAAGACAGGGACGATCAGGTCGTCGGCCAGGTCGCGGCTCAGCTGGCGGTAGACATCGGCCGGGGGCGGCGACACGTCGTCCAGCAATTGCTCCAGCAGGGCGTCGTCGAAATCGGCCAGGGCCTCCAGCAAATCCTGGCGGGCGGCCCGCTCCCGCGACAGCACGGCGTCGGGCATGGGCACCGCCTCGGACTTGGCGCCGGCGCAATAGCGGTAGGCGCGCTCGCTCACCAGGTCGACATAGCCGGTCACGGTCCGTCCCTGGCGGATGGGCACCTGGCGCAGCACCAGGGGCCGCTGCGACACGCCCTCCAGCGCCGTCATCAAATCGGCCACGCGCACGTCGCCGCCGCCCAGCTGGTCCACCTTGTTCACGAACAGCAGGTGGGGGACGGCGTTCTCATCGAGGAAGCGCAGCAGGGGGGCCAGCATGGCGGCCTTGTCCGGCACCGGCTCGCACACCACCACGGCCACGTCGGCCACCATCAAGGCGCGGGCGGCGTCGCCCGCCAGCTCAATGGAACCCGGACAGTCCAGGATGTGCCAGGGGTCGCCCAGATACGCGCAGGTGTGGACGCTCACTTCCGTGCTCATATGGCGCGCCCGGGCCTCGGCGCTGGCGTCGCCGGCGCTGGTGCCGTCCTGCACGCTGCCCTTGCGGGCGATTTGGCCCGTGGCCATCAACAGGCTTTCCAACAAGGTGGTCTTGCCGCTGAGGTAGGGCCCCACCAGGGCCGCGCACCGCGGCGCCGTTCTTGTGCCGTTGCTCATCCTTAGCCTCCGGATCTGGTTGTCCGGGGCCTGGTGCTGGGCGGTCGTGCCGGGCCGGGGGCGCCTTGGTACGCAGGGACGCTGACGAGATGCTGGCGGTGGAAACGCTGCTGACAGGAACGTTGTTGGCGCCCGGGGAACGGCGGCCGGAACCAGTCCGGGCACCCGCTTCCTCCCGAGGCATGATGACACACCCGCCCCGCCCGGCTGTCGAGTGAAAAGCGCGTCCGGGGCCTATTCGGCGGCACGGCGGACCCGTCTATCGATTCCATAGCCGGCTGGGTCCTTGATATGGACGCGGCCGTTCCCTCTTTATAAGGGGCGCCGGGAATGGGCTGACATCGGCCAGTGCGACGGAAACAAGGGAACGGCATCATGCTGATCAGGACCAAGCGTGACTGGGAATTGCCGGAGTCGGCGGCGACGCCGGAATCGGTCTACATCAACCGTCGCGCGCTCATGGCCGGTGCCGGCGCCATCGCCGGCGGCCTGGCCCTGGGGGGCGCCGCCCGGGCGGCGGATGCCCCAGTGGGCGCCCCAGCGGGCGCCCCCGTGGCCGCCCCGGCGCGCAATCCCGCCTACACGCTGGACCGGCCGGTGACGCCGGAGGCCGCCGCCACCAGCTACAACAACTTCTATGAGTTCGGCACGTCGAAGGACGTGGTGACGGCGGCGCAGAAGATGCCGCTGCGTCCCTGGACCCTGCGCATCGACGGCATGGTGGAAAAGCCCCTGACCCTGGGCGTCGACGACCTGCTGAAGGCCATGCCGGTGGAAGAGCGCCTTTACCGGCACCGTTGCGTCGAGGCCTGGGCCATGGCCGTGCCGTGGATGGGCTTCCCGCTGGCCAAGCTGGTGGCTTTCGCCAAGCCGCTGTCCTCGGCGACCTATGTGGAACTGCAGACCTTCGGCCGCGACACCTACGCGGCACCCGGCCTGCGCCAGCCCTTCTATCCCTGGCCCTATGTCGAGGGACTGACGATGGCCGAGGCGACGAACGACTTGGCCTTCATCTCCACCGGCCTTTACGGCAAGCCCTTGCAGGGTCAGAACGGCGCGCCGCTGCGCCTCACCCTGCCGTGGAAGTATGGCTTCAAGTCGGTGAAGTCCATCGTGCGAATCAGCTTCACCGACAAGAAGCCCAAGACCTTCTGGGCCCTGCTGAACGCCGACGAATACGGCTTCTGGGCCAACGTCAATCCGGCCGTGCCCCACCCCCGCTGGTCCCAGGCGCATGAGCGTTTGCTGGGCAGCAACGAGTCGGTGCCTACGCAGATATTCAACGGCTATGGTGCCCAGGTGGCCGGACTATACAAGGGATTGGAAAAGGAAGCGTTGTTCATGTAGTTGCGTGAACCGGCCATTAACTATATTGGCCGGTTCAAATAATCGCTTGCCGCCGCCACCGGATAATTTACAGTATTGGGGATTGAGAACATCGCCAGGGGGCGTTGGGGTGGGCGAGGGCGTTATCGCCATATTGGAGTTCGGGCTTTTCGTTTTTCTGGCCACCGCCGGAATAAGCGTGGTCGTGTCCCTGGTCGCCCATGTCTATAGCATGGTGCTGGAGCATACCGCCGACGTCAGCGGCCTGCGCCAGCGTCTTGCCCGCTACGCCCGGATCGCCAGCGGGCTGTCGGAGCGGGTGGAGGCGCGCAAGTCCACGGCGGCCGGGGCCGCCACCGTCCTGTTTTCTACCCAGCGCCAGGAAGCCCAGCTCAAGAAAAAGGTGCGGGAGCTGGAGGCGTCGCCCCACCGTTTCGTGCGCATCCTGGGGCATGAGCTGCTGCCCAACCGCCCCTTCGAATTCCTGGTCATGAACAGCTCCGTCTCCCATCAGGTCAAACGGGGGGAGCGGCACGCTTTTTTCGACAGCAGCTGGGCGCGGCCGGTGCCGGTCCATGTCTGGGCCACCAACATGGAAGAGGCGCGGGCGGAGTTTGAGCGCGCCTTTCCCCGGACCTTGGGCTTCAAGATCACCCATGCCCAATCCTTGCCCACCGACGTGGCGCTGACCGACCCGGCCACCATGACGCTGGAGGCGGCGCCGTGAACTGGTTCGGCATCGTCCTGGGTGTGATGATCGTCCTGATCGGCGTGAAGCCCGCCTTTCAAAAGGCGCAGCGCCAGATCAAGCGCACCCGCCGCAACATCAAGGATCTGCAGCGCCGGCGTTTCGTGCTGAGCCAGCAGGTGCGTACCCTGGCACGGGAAAGCCTGTCCCAGCGCCTGACCAGCGCCGCTGACGGTGTGGAATCGGCCGAACTGACCAGCCATGTGAAAGGGCTGACCGACCAGGTCAACAGCCTGGAATCGGTGGACCGCCGCATCCTGGTGACGGATGAGCGGCGCGGCCTGCAGGAAACCGGCTGGATCGTCCTGATCCGCCGCACCGAGGGCCTGCCCATGGAGCCCACCCGGGTGGTGAAGCTGTGGGAGGAGGGGCGCTACTTCTTCTTCTTCGCCAGCGACCTCACGCGGGCCCGGCGCAAGGCGCAGCTCCGTTTCCCCGCCGCCCAGGGCTATGAAATCCTGGACGTGGTGCCGCATGAAGGCGACCTGTCGGAAAATCCGACCTTCGGCGCCAAGAAGCAGAGCGCGTGAGGCGGGCCATGATCGCGCGCCGACGCGGGATCAGCATCCGCCCCTGGCGGTCGCCCAGCTAATTCAAGCCGGCGACATGCCGAATTCGCTCAAGGCAGCCTTCAGCGGCGGCGGAGCGAAAAGGGTGAAGAAAGCGCTTTACAGCCCCCGGACCTTCCCCTATAACCCGCCGCCCTGACCCCAGGGATGGTTGCCCAGCAATCGAACAGCGGGTCGGGCGTCGCAAGTAAAGGCGACATGGTTCTCTGAAAAGTGAAAACATCTAACGCTGCATCAGCCAGTAACGTGGGCTTTGTTGCGAATACGATGATCTGAAGACGGTCTAGATAGATCGCCTTTAGTTCGCCAATTCGCCGCAAATGGCCATATGATGGTTCAGTTGGTATCCGTGATGCCGACGTTGATTTGAAAAAATGAACGACGACAAAAAAGATACTTGACGGCGATGCGATAAGCGATTAGATGTTTGGCCATCGACGCGGTGAACGCCGCACGATGAAACGACGACGAAACGCCGGCCGATGCCGGGTTGGTCGTCCGGCGCCGCGAGCGGCGCCAGGCTCTTGGACAAGTGAACGGAATTCGAGAAGGGATACGCGGGCGGCGGTGCCGACATTGCGATCTGGATCGCAGCAAAGGCAATCAGCCTCGTCCACGTATCTTAAGAACATGCTCTGAATATGTCCCTTCAGCGATGAGGGGAACAGGAACGGACTTGGGTTTGAGGTGTCGACTGAGGTTGGTTTCCGTCGAGGTTCTTGGGCGCCGGCAACGGTGCTTGGGATACCGCACAGAACCTGAGAGTTTGATCCTGGCTCAGAACGAACGCTGGCGGCATGCCTAACACATGCAAGTCGAACGAAGGCTTCGGCCTTAGTGGCGCACGGGTGAGTAACGCGTGGGAACCTGCCCTTTGGTTCGGAATAACTCCGGGAAACTGGAGCTAATACCGGATGAGCCGGTTGGCCGTGGAGGCTGACCGGGAAAGATTTATCGCCGAAGGAGGGGCCCGCGTCCGATTAGGTAGTTGGTGAGGTAACGGCTCACCAAGCCGACGATCGGTAGCTGGTCTGAGAGGATGATCAGCCACACTGGGACTGAGACACGGCCCAGACTCCTACGGGAGGCAGCAGTGGGGAATATTGGACAATGGGGGCAACCCTGATCCAGCAATGCCGCGTGAGTGATGAAGGCCTTAGGGTTGTAAAGCTCTTTCGCACGTGACGATGATGACGGTAACGTGAGAAGAAGCCCCGGCTAACTTCGTGCCAGCAGCCGCGGTAATACGAAGGGGGCTAGCGTTGTTCGGAATTACTGGGCGTAAAGGGCGCGTAGGCGGCTGTTCAAGTCAGGCGTGAAATCCCCGGGCTTAACCTGGGAATTGCGTTTGAGACTGAGCGGCTTGAGTTCGGGAGAGGTGAGTGGAATTCCCAGTGTAGAGGTGAAATTCGTAGATATTGGGAAGAACACCGGTGGCGAAGGCGGCTCACTGGACCGATACTGACGCTGAGGCGCGAAAGCGTGGGGAGCAAACAGGATTAGATACCCTGGTAGTCCACGCCGTAAACGATGAGTGCTAGACGTTGGGGTCCTTAGGACTTCGGTGTCGCAGCTAACGCATTAAGCACTCCGCCTGGGGAGTACGGCCGCAAGGTTGAAACTCAAAGGAATTGACGGGGGCCCGCACAAGCGGTGGAGCATGTGGTTTAATTCGAAGCAACGCGCAGAACCTTACCAGCTCTTGACATCTACTGACCGGTGCGGAGACGCACTTTCCACTTCGGTGGCGGTAAGACAGGTGCTGCATGGCTGTCGTCAGCTCGTGTCGTGAGATGTTGGGTTAAGTCCCGCAACGAGCGCAACCCCCATCTTCAGTTGCCATCATTAGGTTGGGCACTCTGGAGAAACTGCCGGTGACAAGCCGGAGGAAGGCGGGGATGACGTCAAGTCCTCATGGCCCTTATGGGCTGGGCTACACACGTGCTACAATGGTGGTGACAGTGGGCAGCGACCTCGTGAGGGGGAGCTAATCTCCAAAAGCCATCTCAGTTCGGATTGTACTCTGCAACTCGAGTGCATGAAGTTGGAATCGCTAGTAATCGCGGATCAGCACGCCGCGGTGAATACGTTCCCGGGCCTTGTACACACCGCCCGTCACACCATGGGAGTTGGCTTTACCCGAAGCCGGTGCGCTAACCGCAAGGAGGCAGCCGACCACGGTACGGTCAGCGACTGGGGTGAAGTCGTAACAAGGTAGCCGTAGGGGAACCTGCGGCTGGATCACCTCCTTTCTAAGGAATGATCCGGGCATCGGATGGCGTGCGCCGCCGTCTGCGTATCTCCTCTCGAAATATTCTGATCGCATGGTCAAACGCCGGCTTCACGCTGGCGTTTGGTGCGTGTGGCCGGTTGATCTGGTGGTCATAGCGGGGGTCAATACACCCGATCCCATCCCGAACTCGGCCGTGAAAACCCCCAGCGCCAATGGTACTGCGTCTTAAGACGTGGGAGAGTAGGTCGCCGCCAGGTCTACCGACCACACGCGCTTTTCAAGCGAACAGAATAGCTCCGGCAGGAGATCAGCCAGCTTCACGGGAAGCTGGCCGGTTCTTGGACATTGTGAATGAGGTCTTGAGTTTAAACCGAGGGGTCGGTTGTCTGAAGTATTCAGGCGGTCGATCTATCGTAGAACGCACCAGGCCAACTGACGACACCGCACGGGCTTGCCCTTGCGCGTGGCGCCGGGAGGTCGATCAAGTGAAATAAGGGCATCTGGTGGATGCCTTGGCACTGAGAGGCGATGAAGGACGTAGCACGCTGCGATAAGTCATGGGGAGCCGCGAGCAGGCATTGATCCGTGAATTTCCGAATGGGGAAACCCACCCAGCGATGGGTATCTTCAACTGAATTCATAGGTTGGAGAAGCGAACCCGGGGAACTGAAACATCTAAGTACCCGGAGGAAAGGACATCAACCGAGACTCCGCTAGTAGTGGCGAGCGAACGCGGACCAGGCCAGTGGTCAACTTTACATAACCGGAAGCGTCTGGAAAGGCGTGCCAGAGTGGGTGAAAGCCCCGTACGGGTAAACCGGAGTTGATCCTCGAGTAGGGCGGGACACGTGAAATCCTGTCTGAACGTGGGGGGACCACCCTCCAAGCCTAAGTACTCCTCAGTGACCGATAGTGAACCAGTACCGTGAGGGAAAGGTGAAAAGCACCCCGACGAGGGGAGTGAAACAGTTCCTGAAACCGGATGCCTACAAGCAGTCGGAGCGTCCTTGAGGCGTGACGGCGTACCTTTTGTATAATGGGTCAGCGACTTACAGTATGCAGCGAGCTTAAGGCGATAGCTGGAGGCGTAGCGAAAGCGAGTCTGAATAGGGCGCTTTAGTTGCATGCTGTAGACCCGAAACCTGATGATCTATCCATGGCC
>NZ_CP022110.1:612500-930000 GCF_000730165.1 Nitrospirillum viridazoti CBAmc
GGCCTGACAACCCGGTCGATCGTTACGGCATGCACAGCCCCCGTGTGCTGAACGGGCTGAACCAGGGGGTGTGGGTGGCACTGGGTGGTGTCGATGCACACCATGCCCGGGCGCGCGCCGCCGGCGCCGACATCCTGACCGACCCGCACGACACCGGCCACGGCACCCGCGAGTACGTGGCCCGCGACCTGGAGGGCCACGTCTGGATCTTCGGCGATTATTGGGGCGAACCCTAAAGGCCCCGCCCTTTTGGCCGCCCGTTTTCCCCCGCCCCCCCGTGTAAAGCTGAGGGACAGTGGGAAGGAGGGCCTTCAAAATCACCGCGACCGCTCACGCTCCGGCCGGCCCCAACCAGGCCGATTACAACCAGGTGGTCGCCCGCTTCCATGCCGGTGATCTGGCCGGGGTGGAAAGCGCCTGCCGGCACGTCCTGGCCCAAAACCCGCGCCAGCCGGCCTTCCTGCACGTGCTGGGGCTGGTGGCCCAGGCGCGTGGCCAGTCCGCCATCGCCGCAGAACTGATCGGCGAGGCCGTGGCGTTGAGGCCGGACGACAGCGCCATGCACGGCAACCTCGGTATCGCGCTCGCCAAGCTGGGCCGGCTGGACGCTGCCGAGGGCGCCTACCGGCGGGCGATCGCCCTGCGGCCCGACAATGCCGACGCCCACAGCAACCTGGGCAACGTCCTGCGCCACCATGGCCGCTGGGATGAGGCGGAAGCCGAGTACCGGCAGGCGCTGTCCTTGAGGCCGACCTTCGCCGAGGCGCACAGCAATCTGGGCAACGCCTTGCGTCAGCGCGAGGACCTGGATGGGGCGGAGGCCGCCTATCGCCAGGCCCTGGCCCTGCGCCCCGCCTATCCCGAGGGCCACTACAACCTGGGCAACGTGCTGTTGGAACGGGGCCGGACCGAGGAGGCAATCGCGTGCTACCGCGCCGCCCTGGCCTTCAACCCGCGCCTAGTAGAGGCACACAACAACCTGGGCAGCGCGTTGAAGGCGCTGGCTGACATGGACGGCGCCATCGCCTGCTACCAGGCGGCCCTGGCAATCGACCCCCGCTATGCCGAGGCCCGCTACAACCTGGGCCTTGCCTGGCTGGGCCTGGGCGACTACCCCCGGGGCTGGGCGGCGTATGAATGGCGGTGGGCCAGTCCCGATTTCCGCCCCCACCGCCGCCCCTTCGCTCAGAAGACCTGGCGGGGGGAGGACATGGCCGGGGGGACGCTGCTGCTGCATGCCGAGCAGGGCTATGGCGATACCCTGCAGTTCTGCCGCTACATCCCCCTGGTGGCTGCCCGCTGCCGCCGGGTGGTGGTGGAGGTGCCGCCGCCCCTGCTGCGCCTGCTGCGGACCTCCCCCGCCCTGGTGGCGGTCGGGGATGTGCGCTTCATTGCCCGGGGCATGCCCCTGCCTGATTTTGATCTGCACTGCCCGCTGATGAGCCTGCCGCTGGCGCTGGACACGCGGCTGGAGACGGCGCCGGCAGCCACGCCCTACCTGACGGCGGCGGTGGCCGCCCCGATCGCGGCCAGGGATCGTCCCTGTGTCGGCATCGCCTGGTCCGGCAACCCCACCTACAAGGTGGACCGCCGCCGCTCCCTGACACGGGCCCAGGTCGAGTCCCTGGTGGCCGCCTGCCCGGAAGTGGAATTCCACAGCCTGCAGAAGGATCCGGACGCGGCGGGTGGTCTGCCCGACGGTGTCGTCGATCGCATGGGGGACGTTGCCGACTTCGCCGACACCGCGGCGCTGGTCCAGGCGATGGACCTGGTGATCAGCGTCGATACCTCCGTCGTCCATCTGGCGGGGGCCCTGGGCCGGCCGGTGTGGCTGCTGAACCGCTTCGATTCCGACTGGCGCTGGTTGCGCGACCGTGACGACAGTCCCTGGTATCCCACCCTGCGCCAGTTCCGGCAGGAGATGCCCGGCGACTGGTATGGCGTGCTGGCCAGGGTGGCGGCATCCCTGGACAAATGGAACCCACGGGCATGAAAAAAGCCGCCCGGGCCTCAACGGCCCGGCGGCTTCGTTCAATTCAGCAAGGCCAATTCAGCAAGGCTTGGCCAGCAGGGCCTGGGATCACGCGGCGCGGTTCAGCTTGCGCACCTTGGCCCACAGGTCGGACGGCTGGCGGTCCAGCTCGAACATGGAGACCTTGGACGGCTCGCGGCCTTGCACGGCGCATTCCAGCAGGAACATGTTGGTCTTCTGCGGGTCCAGCCCGTGCGCTTCGCACGCGGCGACGAAGGCGGGATCCAGTTCCAGGGTGGACATCGGAATTGCTCTCTAGGAGGTTGGCGGTTGGGTACCCGCTTGGGGTACGCTCATAATATCGCGATGCAACATGGCTTAACTAGGGCGATTTCGCATCTGCGGCATGACAAATCGGTGGCCGGCGCGCAGGAACAAGCCGCCGCGCGGGAGAAGGTTCCGATGAGGTCCTGGGTCTACCCCCTCCTGGCCTTGATGGCCGCTCTTCCCGCCGCCTGCCAGCCGTCACCACCGCCCTTAACCTTCGACGGTTTGGAGCCCGTCCGCCTGGGCATGACGGTCGTCCAGGCGGAGTCGGCGCTGGACGTTGCCTTTCGTCCAATGGACCGGAGCCAGTCGGCGGACTGCTGGCTGACCGGCCGCGGCGACGGCAAGGACAAGCAGATCAGCTACATGGTGGAAAAAGGCCGAATCACCCGCATCGACGTTTTCGCCCCGCCGGGCGGGGAGGCGACCGTCCGGACGGCCCAAGGTATCGGTGTGGGCGCCACGGAGGCGGCGGTGCTGAAGGCCTATGGCCCCACGGTGGTGGTGCAGCCCCACGCCTATGAGGAGGGGCACTATCTCCGGATTGAGGAGCGGGGGCGGGTCCTGCTGTTCGAGACAGCCGACGGCCGGGTCACCCGCTTCCGCGCGGGCCTGCCCCCGGCCGTGGACTATATCGAAGGCTGCCTCTGACGCGGGCCCCCTTGGGGGCCTACTCACTCCGCCAGCAGGATCGTGCGGGCGGGCACGGTCAGCTTGCGCAGCGTGTTGCCCGCATCGTCATTCTCGAACAGCAGCACGTCGTAGCCCCAGAGGTTGGCGACGTGCTGCAGCACGGACTTGGCGTCCTCCTCCGCCAGCAGCACGCCGTTCTGCACCTTGTGCTCCAGGATCAGCCGGCGGTCGCCGGCCAGGTCCACGTCGGTGATCTGGATGTCCGGGTCCAGGGAGGAGAAGTCATACTGCGCCGCCAGCTGCTGGCGCACCCGGCGATAGCCGCGCTCGTCATGGATGGCGGCGACGCGGTAGACGTTCTCATCACTGTTGTCGTGCAGGTGGAACATCCGCATCTTGCGCATCAGGTGCGGGCTCAGATACTGCAGGATGAAACTCTCGTCGCGATAGTTGGCCCAGGCGTCGCGGAGTGCCGCCATGGCGTCGCCGCTGCCGGCATAGCCGGGGAACCAGGCGCGGTCCTCCTCCGTGGGGTTGGTGGCGATGCGCTCGATGTCCTGCATCATGGCAAACCCCAGGGCATAGGGGTTGATGCCGGAATAGCGCGGATCGTCGAAGGCCGGCTGGAACACCACGGCGGTGTGGGAGTGCAGGAACTCCATATAGGCGCCGTCGCTGATGCGCCCCGTTTCGTGCAGGCGGGTCATGATGCGGTAGTGCGTGTAGGTGGCGCACCCCTCGTTCATCACCTTGGTCTGCCGCTGGGGGGAGAAATACTGCGCCACATGGCGGACGATGCGCAGCACCTCGCGCTGCCAGTTGGCCAGGCGCGGCGCCTTCTTCTCCAGGAAATAGAGGATGTTCTCCTCCGGCAGGTCCAGCAGGGCCCGGCGCCGTTCCTCGTCCGACGGCGCCTTCTGGCCCTTCTTGGTGGGCACCGTGCGCCACAGGTCGTTGTACAGCTGGCGCTGCATCTCCTGCCGCTCCTGCTCCCGCCGCGCTTCGGACTGCAGGTCCAGGCGGCGGCGGGGGTAGCGGTGGATGCCCTGGTTCATCAGGGCGTGGGCGGCATCCAGGGTGCGTTCCACCAGCTGTTGGCCATAGCGCTCCTCGCAGCGGGCGATATAGGCCTTGGCGAAGTCCAGATAGCCCAGGATACCCTCGGCATCCGTCCACTGCTGGAACAGGTAGTTGTTCTTGAAGAAGTGGTTGTGGCCGAACGCCGCGTGGGCGATGACCAGCGCCTGCATGGTGATGGAGTTCTCCTCCATGATGTAGCTGATGCAGGGGCTGGAGTTGATGACGATCTCATAGGCCAGGCCGCGCATGCCACGGCGGTACATGGCCTCGTCCCGGGCGAAATGCTTGCCGAAGGACCAGTGGCGGTACAGCAGGGGCATGCCGATGGAGGCATAGGCGTCCAGCATCTGCTCGGACGTGATGACCTCGATCTGGTTGGGGTAGACGTCCAGCCCCAGCTCGCCCAGCGCAATCTCCTGGATGGCGTCGTGGCAGCGCTTGATGGTGTCGTAGTCCCAGTCGGCACCGGTGTAGAGCAGGTTGGCATCGTCCGGCGGCGGCGCCTTCTCCCCCGGTTCCGATCTCTTGACAGGCTTCAGGCGTTCAACGGGGGCTAAGGTCAAGGTGTCGCCTCCTCCGACTGTTTCGCGCCATCGCGGGCGAACAGTTCACGGAATACCGGGTAGATTTCCCGCCGATGGCGGACCTTCTTCATGACGAAGGGCGTCTCGGTGCCGGTGACTTGCTTGTAGGTGCGCCACAGGTCGGTTTCGCGGGCGTGGGTGGCGAAGCCCGCGGGCATGGCGTCGGGGTCGGACCCGACCTCGACATAGGCGTAGTACTGGCAGGCGGGCAGCAGGTCATGCTCCAGCAGGGCTGCCGTGCGGCCGCCGTCGCTGGTGGTGTTGTCGCCGTCCGAGGCCTGGGCGCCGTAGATGTTCCAGTCGGCGACGGGATAGCGCTCCTTGATGATGCGCTTCATCTCCTCCAGCGCCGTCGAGACCATGGTGCCGCCGGTCTCGGTGGAGTGGAAGAAGGTGTCCTCGTCCACCTCCTCCGCCTCATGGGTGTGGCGGATGAAGACCACCTCCACCTGCTTGTACCGGCGGGTGAGGAAGAGGTAGAGCAGCATGAAGAAGCGCTTGGCCAGATCCTTCATATGCTCGGTCATGGAGCCCGAGACGTCCATCAGGCAGAACATCACCGCCTGGGCCGCCGGCTTGGGAATGGGCGTGAAGCGGTTGTAGCGGACATCGATGGGGTCGATGTAGGGGATGCGCTTGGCCCGCATCACCTGGCGTTCCAGCAGGCCCCGCAGTTCCATCAGCCGGTCGGGGTCCTTGCCCGGCTGGGCCTCCAGTTCCGCGATCTCCGCCTCCAGCGCCAGCATCTCGTCCGACTTGGGGCGCTTCAGGGCGATGCGGCGCGACAGGCTGTTGCGCATGGTGCGCACCAGGTTGAGGTTGGTGGGCGAACCGGAGGAGGAATAGCCCGCGCGCTGCCACAGCACGGCGTCGGCCGCCTTCAGCTTGCGCTTGGCGAGGTCGGGCAGTTCCAGATCCTCCATGAAGAGGTCCATGAACTCCTCCCGCGTCAGGACGAAGCGGAACTCATCCTCGCCCCCGCCGTCGGGGCTGCCATCCGTGCCACGGCCGCCGCTCTGGCCGCTGGGCGGCTTGGCGATGGTGTCCCCCTCCATGAACTCCTTGTTGCCGGGCACCACGTGGTCGCGGATGCCGCCTTGGCCGGAGCGGTGGAAGGTGGGTTCGGAAATGCCGCCGGTGGGGATGGAGATGTCGGCGCCGCTCTCCACGTCCTTGATGCGGCGGTTGCTTGAGGCACCGTTCACAGCGCGCAGGATCTGTTCCTTGGCACGCCGGATGAAGCGCTGGCGGTTGGCCAGGCTCTTGCCCTTGGGATTGCTGCGGCGATCGACAATGATCATCGACGACAAGGCATTACTCCCCGGTACCCCGGTCCCGGGAACCGTACCGGCGGCGCCGGCGCCCCGGCACCTTTGAAGGGGCCGGGCGGGGGAGCGCCACCGGGGGTCAGCCGGGTGGGGGTGGTGTCCGTTTCGCGTGTGAGCGCAGGGGATCGCGGGATGGGGCCCAGCCGGTTCAGCCGGGCCCTTTCCTATGGGAAGGTCCCGCTCAGCCCGCCTGCTTCACCCGCATGTACCACTCGACCAGCCGGCGCACCTGGCGCTCGGTATAGCCGCGATCCACCATGCGCTCGACGAACTCGTGGTGCTTCTTCTCCGTCTCGCCATCCTTCTTGCTGCCGAAGCTGATGACCGGCAGCAATTCTTCCACCTGGCTGAACATACGCCGTTCGATGACCAACCGCAGCTTCTCATAAGAGGTCCAGCTGGGGTTGCGACCGGCGTTGGCCGCCCGCGTCCGCAGCACGAACTTCACCACCTCGTTGCGGAAGTCCTTCGGGTTGGCGATGCCCGCCGGCTTCTCGATCTTGGTCAGCTCCTGGTTCAGCAGGTCCCGGTTCATCAGCTGGCCGGTGTCGGGATCCTTGAAGTCCTGATCCTCGATCCAGGCGTCGGCGTAGTCGACATACCGGTCGAACAGGTTCTGGCCGTAATCGTGGTAGGACTCGAGGTAGGCCTTTTGGATTTCATAGCCGATGAATTCCGCGTAGCGCGGCGCCAGTTCGGCCTTGATGAATTCCAGGTAGCGCTTCTCCGTCTCGTCGGGGAACTGCTCGCGGCGGATGGCCTGCTCCAGCACATACATCAGGTGCACCGGGTCGGCCGCCACCTCCACCGTGTCGTAGTTGAAGGTGCTGGCCAACACCTTGAAGGCGAAACGGGTGGAGATGCCGTTCATGCCCTCGTCCATGCCGGCGGCGTCCTTGTATTCCTGCAGGGTGCGGGCCTTGGGGTCCGTCTCCTTCAGGCTTTCGCCATCATAGACGCGCATCTTGGAGAAGAGGTTGGAGTTCTCGTGCTCCCGCAGGCGGGACAGCACGGTGAACCGGGCCAGCATCTCCATGGTGCCGGGGGCGCAGGGGGATTTGGCCAGCTCCGACCCGCCGATCAGCTTCTCATAGATGCGCTGTTCCTCGGTGACGCGCAGGCTGTACGGGACCTTGACCACGCAGATGCGGTCGATGAAGGCCTCATTGTTCTTGTTGTTCTTGAAGCTTTGCCACTCCGCCTCGTTGGAGTGTGCCATGATGACGCCGGTGAAGGGCAGGGCGCCGATGTTCTCCGTGCCGATGTAGTTGCCTTCCTGCGTGGCGGTCAGCAGGGGGTGCAGCATCTTGATGGGCGCCTTGAACATCTCGACGAATTCCAGCAGGCCCTGGTTCGCCCGGTTCAGGCCGCCGGAATAGCTGTAGGCGTCGGGATCATTCTGCTGGAACATCTCCAGCTTGCGGATGTCGACCTTGCCCACCAGGGAGGAGATGTCCTGGTTGTTCTCATCGCCCGGCTCGGTCTTGGACACGGCGATCTGGCGCAGGCGCGACGGGCGCAGCTTCACCACCCGGAACCGGGTGATGTCGCCGCCGAACTCGTCCAGGCGCTTGATGGCCCAGGGGCTGACCAGGCCGGTCAGGCGGCGGCGGGGAATGCCGTAGCGTTCCTCCAGCGCCTCGCCCATGGTACCGGGGTCGAACAGGCCCAGCGGGCTCTCGAACACCGGGCTCAGCTGGTCGCCGGCCTTCAGGACGTAGATGGGCTGCTCTTCCATGAGCGCCTTCAGACGCTCGGCCAGCGAGGATTTGCCGCCGCCCACCGGGCCCAGCAGGTAGAGGATTTGCTTGCGCTCCTCCAGGCCCTGGGCGGCATGGCGGAAGAAGCCCACGATGCGCTCTATCGTCTCCTCCATGCCGTAGAATTCGGCGAAGGCGGGATAGATCTTGATGGTACGGTTCATGAAAACGCGGGACAGGCGGCTGTCCTTGGCGGTGTCCACCACCTCCGGCTCGCCGATGGCGGCCAGCAGACGCTCCGGCGCGCTGGCGTACATCATCGGGTCGTCGCGGCACCCTTCCAGGTATTCCTGCAACGACATCGCCACTTCGCGGCGCGCCTCATAGCTTTGGGCGAAGGTTGTGAATAAATCGGTCGACTTCGGCATGGGTTCACCCTTTCAGAAGGATCACGCCTATCAGGCAACTCGACGGGCGGTCCCAACACGCGAGACCGCGACGACTCCACTCTCCCCCGTTCCAACGGGGTACCAACCTCGTGACTGACGTTTCAGGAGAGGCAAGTTCCGTACCAGATGGTCCATCCCCGTGGATCGAACCCCGGACTCCACTTGTTAAACACTCACCTGCCGTCCTTCGTTCTCCCTGTACCCGGATGCCTTGGGTCTTGATTTAGATATTGGTGGATGATTGCGACGGAGTAGAGGCAGATCGGGGAATTTTTCAGCGAAAACCAAACGTTGTGCCGATCCACCCGGCGCTGGCCTCATCCATTCCACCTATCCCGCGGCCTATCCCCCGGGCGCCAATCGGCGATCCGGGCAACCTTGTCCGTTTATAATCGGGCCCGTGCAGCGGCGCCCCGTGTGCCACGCATCCCTCCGCCAAATGGCCTAGGCCCGGGCTCTTCCCGCGACCACCGCGCCGGCGGCATTTCATGCGTATTCCCTATGGGCAGGGTGAGCTCCAAGGCCTCACCAAAATGTTAACGATGTGCCCCGGGATACATGTTTTTTGGCCGCTGCGGCCCATCTGCGGGGACCGCTCGGCAGGGTCCTGGCCGGCCTGGGAGACCCCTACCATCCCATGGCGGGGGTGGGTAGCCGGCTATAGGTAGATGCTAAACCACGATCCGGGCCTAGCGCTAGTCCCTCTGTCCATAAGGCGGAGGATTTCGGGCCATGCTGTCCAAAGGACGGCGGCTGCCTGCGGCTTGGGCATCTGCCCCAAAAAGGGCAGCGTCAGCGGGGCGGCGGCTTGTTTTGCGGCCCGCCCGTCGGCACCGTCTCCGGCACGACCACGGCGTCGGGTGCGATGGTCAGGGGTGGCCGGACGCGGGGCGGCGGGTCCGGGTGGACGACGTCGTCGCGGTAGGGCGCCAGCATGGCCAGGAAGCGGTTCTGCGCGCGGTACGGAATGTGATGCAGGTCCATGGCGTCCTGCAGATCCTGAACCAGGGCGTTGAACTCATGGTCGCCGATGCCATAACGGGCGTGCGCCATCTTCATGTCCATGCCCTTGTACTCACAGGGGCCGCCGAGGATGGCGCAGAACTGCGCCACCAGTTCCGCCTTGATGTGGGGACGGTTGGCGTTGACGAAATATGGGCGCAGGTCGGGGTCGCGCATCATGCCGTCCATGAAGTCGTCCACCAGGGCTACCAGGCCCGGCTGGCCGCCGAAGGTCTGGTAAAGGTCGGCCGAGGGGCCGGAGGCGCAGCCCACCAGGGGGCCTGCCAGGGGGCCGAGCAGGACGATTGCCAGCGACAGGGCGGCACGGCGGGGAAGGGCGGGCATGGGTCAGAACCCCGCTTGCAGGGACAGGTAGACGGCGTTCTGCCGCGTGGGCGTCACCACCCGGCCCAAATTCACATAGGCCAGGGTGAAGGCCAGGTTCTTGCCGGGCAGCCAGGCGACGAAGGCGTCGTACCAGTCGTCCTCCGGCGCCAGCCCAGGATTGGCGCGCGCCAGGGTGTTAGGCTTCGTCCGGTATTCCACGCCCGCCACCAAGGTGCGGTCCAGCAGCAGGGCGGCGCTGCCCTCCAGTTCCGCATGATAGTCGTCGTCGGCCCCGCCGAAACCCAGCAGGCCGGTCTGGTTGGCCTTGGTCAGGCGCACCGTGCCGCTCAGCAGCAGGCTTTGCGCCAGCAGCACCTTGGTGGCGCTGGCGTAGAGGTCGACGCCGTCGCCGCTGCGCGCACCCAGGGCCTTCACCAGGCTGCTGCGGTCGTTCGACTTGTACTGCGCGCCTAACGCCAGTTGGGGCATCCAGCTATCCTGGTCATAGACGGCATTGCCCGCCACCCGCACCTTGACACCGGCGATGGTGTTGGTGAAGGCGTAGCCGTCGCCCAGTCCCAGGGCGCCGCCGAGGGCCTGGGTATCGAACCGGTCCTGGGCCACCGATAGCTCCACCCGGTCCCACAGGCCGATCAGGGCGCCATAGGCGTTCATGCCGTAATCATGGGTGCGCACGGCGGTGAAGAACGCGGTGGCACCCACCTCCTCCCGCGTCCCGCCGCCGCCGATGACGGCCCAGGGCGTCAGGCCGCCACCGGCAGCACCCTCCACCTGGGTGACGCCGCCGGTGGCGGTCAGCTTGCCGCTGACGGTCATGTCCTCCGGCCGGCTGACGGTGGCGCCGGCGGCCGGCGGGGCGACGCGCACCCCGGCGGCCAGCAGGAACGCGGCGGCCCACGCCGCGACTCGGCGCTGACGCCGCACCCCCGAAAACCACCCCACCATGCCCATCCTTGACCATACCTACGCCGGGGACCATCCCCACGCCGCGCCGCACAGGCGGTGGCGCGGGGGTAGATGGCGGCGGTGCCGGCGTGGTCAAGGCGCCTCTATCCGGAAGAAGGGGCCGGAAGAAGGGGCCGCCGGCGCTGGGGTTCAGCGCTGCCGGGTGCCGAACAGGTTCTCCCGCGTCTTCTCATCCAAGGCCTGGCCGGCCGGGCGGCTCTTGTCCTTCAGCAGCTCCAGCCCGCGCTGCACGGCGGGGCGGGCGGCCACGGTGTCGATCCAGCGTTTCACATGGGGGAAGTCGGCCAGGTCGATCTCGTAGCGTTCATGCAGGCGCAGCCAGGGGAAGGTCGCCATGTCGGCGATGCCGTAGTCGCCGGCCAGGAATTCCGTCTTGGCCAACTGGGTGTTGGCGACACGGATCAGGCGCCGCGCCTCATTGGTGTAGCGGTCGATGCCGTATTGGATGCGCTCGGGCGCATAATTACGGAAATGGCCGGCCTGGCCGAACATGGGGCCGACGCCGCCCATCTGCCACATCAGCCATTGCACGTGGCCATACCACACCGCGGCGTCCGTGGGGCGGAACTGGCCCGTCTTCTCCGCCAGGTAGATCAGGATGGCGCCGGACTCGAACAGCGACAGCGGTTGGCCGTTGGGGCCGTCGGGATCGACAACGGCCGGCATGCGGTTGTTCGGTGAGATGGCCAGGAAGTCCGGCTTGAACTGGTCGCCGGCACCGATGTCCACCGGGTGCACGGTATAGGGCAGGCCCATTTCCTCCAGGGCGATGGAAATCTTGTAGCCGTTGGGCGTGGGCCAGGCGTACAGCGCGATGGCTTGGGGATCGGTCACCATGGGGGCGGCTTTCGCTGAGGGGGGGCAGGGACGGCAGCGTCCCGAAACGGATGGCGGGTCGCTGCGATGGTCGTCACAGCGGCCCGCCCATCCCCTTGCGGATGATATTTTCAACCGGCACAGCCGGCTTCGTTCCCCGGCGCGTGGCACCGGGGTGGCGCGGGGCGGAGGACGCGCCGCTCAGAAACCGCCGGCCACGTAGACGCGCATGCTCTCCACCTCGCTGGTGGCCTCGGCAAGGCGGTGCTTCACCACGTCGCCGATGCTGATGAAGCCCACCAGCCGGCCGCCGTCCATCACCGGCATGTGGCGGAAGCGTCCTTCCGTCATGCGGGTCATGATGGAGGAGACGCTGTCGCCCGGGGCGCAGGCCACGACCTTGCGGGTCATCAGTTCCGACACGCTCTGGTTCAGCACGGCGGGGCCATGGGTCGCCAGGCCCCGTACGATGTCGCGTTCCGAAATGATGCCGGCCACGCCGCCGCCGGGGTCCAGCACCAGCACGGCGCCGATGCGATGGGCCGCCAGCAGGGCCGCCACCGTTTCTATGGTGTCGCCCGGCTTGGCGCTGATGATGCTGCTGCTGTCCTTATGCTTCAGGATACCGGAAACATGCATAGGCGCTTCTCCCGTTCATCACGGGGAACGCGGGCGGGGGCGGTCTCGCGCCCGGTGGTCCGGCCTTCCCAAGGGCCGGTCTTCCGCGTGCCCAGTGGATTCATGCCAAGGAAACCAGCGCCGGTTTCTGTCGACCGGTAACGGCCCCCTCCGGAAGCGGGCCGCAACCGGCGGCCCCTCCTTCCAGGGGACTATGAAACGTCATGTTGCGCCGCATCCGCAATGGGCCAAACGGCGACAGGCCCGGCCGAGGGCCGGGCCTTAAGCATAGGTCGGGGGTTATGGGGATCCGGTGCACTGCGCCGCGCTAACAACCTCTGGCGACCCGGGGGTTGTTTCGGCGGGGCAATGTTTGGTCTCTTAACGGGCGCGGCTGCCGACGCCACCAGCGGCGGAGGCCGCCGGGCCGGGCTGCTGCGGCACCAGCGGCAGGCAGTTCTGCACGATGGCGTAGCACTGGGACAGGCGGCCGGCCGGGCTGTCGGTGGAGCTGCCGTAGACCAGCTGCTGCACGACGCCGTTTTTCAAGGTGAAGGTGGCGTTGCAGTTGCGGGCGGACACTTCCGTCGAGCCCCAATCGGCACCACCCCAGTAGCCGCGATGCCACGGGCCGCCGCCGAAACCACCCCAGTAGGACGGGCCCATGCGGGTCTGCAGGCTGTCGCTGGAGTAGGTGAAGTATTCCACATTGTCGACCGAGGTCTGGCGGGTGGGCACGCCGGCGCAGGACAGCAGGGTCTGCTTGGGCATGCCGACCAGCACACGCTGGGCTAACGCCGCCTGGTCGGCGTCGGGGCTGGTGGCGCAACCGGCAACGGCCAACAGACCCACCGCCGCGAGTGCCAAGGAACGGTAACGCATTTAAGTCTCCCTCACACTTCCGGTTCGGCCGCTGCCGCCGGATGAACAAGCCCCAACCGCCCGAGCCCTGCCCCAGGGCCCTTGTTGGTTAAGATAGTGCAGCGCGCGCTTTCCCGCCAGGGCCGGCCTGTTGCGGACCGTCGCGCCAGTTGTCGCGGGTAACAGGGTTAACGCCCTACCACAACTCCGTCTTGTGCCTATTCGGCGGCCTGAAGCTCCTCGGCGGTAGCCAAGTCGACGGATACCAACTGCGACACGCCCCTTTCCGCCATGGTGACGCCGAACAGGCGGTCCATGCGCGACATGGTCAGGCGGTGGTGGCTGATGATGAGGAAGCGGGTATGGCCCGCCCGCGCCATCTCCTCCACCAGGTCGCAGAAGCGGCCCACGTTGGCCTCGTCCAGCGGCGCGTCCACCTCGTCCAGCACGCAGATGGGCGCCGGGTTGCACAGGAAGACGGCAAACAGCAGGGCAATGGCGGTCAAGGCCTGCTCACCGCCCGACAGCAGCGACAGGATCTGCAGCTTCTTGCCCGGGGGGCTGGCGTAAATCTCCAGGCCGGCGTCCAGCGGATCCTCGGTGTCGGTCAGCTTCAGCTGGGCGCGACCGCCGCCGAACAGCTGGGTGAACATCTCCTGGAAATGGGCGTCCACCTTATGGAAGGCGGCCAGCAGCCGCTCGCGCGCCTCCTTGTTCAGGCCGGAGATACCCTGGCGCAGGCGGGCGATGGCGGATACCAGGTCCTCCCGCTCCGTCTTCATGACGCCGATCTGTTCGTCCAGCTCCTGCACCTCCTGCTCGGCGCGCAGGTTGACGGGGCCCATGTTGTCGCGCTCGGCCTCCAACCGGCCCAGGCGCTGCTCCACGGCATGGGCCTCGGGCAGGGGCTCGCCCTCGTCCAGGCCGGCCAGGGCCAGCACCTGTTCCGGCGGGCAATCCAGCCGTTCGGCGATGCGTTCCTTCACCGTGTCCAGGTGCTGATGGGCGGAGCCCACCGCGGCCTCAGCATGGGCGCGGGCCTCGCGCGCGTCGGCCAGGCCATTCTCCGCCTCCTTCAAGGTGCGCTCGGCCGTCGTGAGCGTGCCCTCGGCTTCCGCCAGGTCGTCGCCGGCACGGCTGCGCACCCGCTCCGCCTCATGGATCAGGTCGGCCAGGGTCAGGCGCTCTTCCTCGATCTGGGCCGGGCGTTCGGCCAGGCGCTCCTGCTCCTCCCGCGTCTCTTCGGCACGTTCGGTCAGCTCGGCCAGGCGGCCGCCGGTGCCGTCACGGCGCTGGCGCCACGACGTTTCCTCGGTGGCGATGGCGTCCAGCCGGCGGTGGCGGTCCTCCGCCTCGCGCAACAGGCGGTCCAGGGCGTTCTGCGCCTCCGCCTGGGTGCCGCGCGCCTCGGTCAGGCGCAGGCGGGCCTCTGCGATCTGCTCGCGGCCCTCGCCCGGGGGCGGCAGCTCCTCCAGCGTGGCGCGGGCCTCGGCCCAGCGTTCCCGCAGGTCCTCCTCGTCCGCCGTCATCTGGTCCAGGGTCTCGGACAGGGCGGCCAGGCGGCTGGCCAGGGCGGCGGCGGCCTGGGCCACGCGGGCGTGGGTGCCGCGCGCGTCGGCCACGGCGCGGAAGGCGGCGCTGACGGCGTCGCGGGCCGCGCGGTCCTTGGCGGAGGCCTGGTCCACCGCTCGCAACGCTAGGGCCACGCGCTCCTCCGCCGCGTCCTTCACCGTCTCATAGGCGGCGCGGGCCTCGGCCACCACGGCGTCGGCCTCCGCGATCTCCTGCGTCAGCTCGGTCAGGCGGTTGCGCTGGCGCAGGCGCTCGGCGGCGGCGGTGGGCGCGCCAGCGGCGATGCAGTGCCCGTCCCAGCGCCAGGCGGCGCCGTCGCGAGTCACCAGGATCTGGCCGGCCGCCAAACCGGCCGCCAGGCGCGTGCCGGTGGCGGTATCGGCGACGATGCCGATGTGGGCCAAGCAACGGTCCAGCGCGCCCGGCGCCTTGACTCTGGTGGCCAGCGGTTCCGCGCCTGTGGGCAGGGGCGTTACCTGGCTCAGCGCCGGGAAGGCGCGCCAGTGCACCGGCGCCGCCTCATCCAGCGGGGCCGTCAGGGCGTCGCCCAGGGCGGCGGCCAGGGCCTGCTCATAGCCCTTGGCCACGCTCAGCGCGTCCACCAGGGGCGGGAACAGGTCTCCGGCGCCGGCCTTCAGCAGGCGGGTGATGGCGTCGGCTTCCGCCGTCAGGCGGGCGCGGTCACCCTCGGCCCGCTGCAGGGCGTCGCGGGCGGCGGCCTGTTCCTGGGTGCCCAGGGCGCGGGCGGCGTTGGCAGCCTGCTCGGCCCCGGCCTTGGCGGTTTCCGCCTCCTCCGCCGTGCCCTTGGCCAGTTCCAGCCGTTCCTCGGCTAGGTGGATGGCCTCCTCCGCCTCGGCCACGTCGTCGCGGGCGGCCTGCTGGCGCTCCAGCTCCGCCTTCTGTGCCTGCGTTTCCTCGACACGGCGGCGCAGGGTGGCGACGCGCTGCTCCAGATCCTGCGCCTGGCGCTGGATCTGGGCGCGCTTGGCCTCGTCCGCGGCCAGCCGCTCGGTGGCGGCCGCCAGCTCGGCATCCAGGGTCGCCACCGTGTCGCGGATTTCCTCCAGTCGGGCCTTGGCCAGCTCCTGGCTTTCCGCCTCGTCCCCTTGCGCGTCGGCGATGGCTTGGCGTTCCTCCGCCAGGCGGGACAGCGCCCGGTTGGCGTCGGCTGCCAGGTCCTTTTCACGCGCCAGGTCGCCCTCGATCTGGGCCAGGCGGCGCTGCAGGGTGGCCAGGGCCTCGGTCGCGCGCCGCTCTTCGGCGTCCAGCTGCTCCCGCGCCACCAGCAGGCGCTGCAGGGCGGCGGCGGCCTCGGCTTCCGCCTGGCGCTTGGGCGGCAGGCTGGCGGCGAGATCCGTGCGCTTGGTGGTGGCCTGCGTCACGGCCAGCATCAGGCCGCGCACCGCCTCCTCCGCCTTGTCGAAGCCGGCGCGGGCCTGCATGACCTGGGCGGTGGCGGTGGTCCACCGCAGGTGCAGCAGCAGCGCCTCCGCCCGGCGGATGTGGTCGGAGATGTTGCGGTAGCGGGCGGCCTGGCGGGCCTGCTTGCGCAGGTTCTGCAACTGCGCGTCCATGGTGACGACCACGTCGTCCAGGCGCGTCAGGTTGGTTTCCGCTGCCTTCAGCTTCAGTTCCGCCTCGTGCCGGCGGGAATGCAGGCCGGTGATGCCCGCCGCCTCCTCCAGCAGCTGGCGGCGGTCACCCGGCTTGGCGTTGATCAGGGCGCCGACGCGCCCCTGGCTGACCAGCGCCGGGGAATGGGCGCCCGAGGCGTTGTCTGCCAGCAGCAATTGCACGTCGCGGGCGCGCGCGGGCCGGCCGTTGATGCGGTAGTCGGACCCGGCGCCGCGTTCCAGCTTGCGGCTGATCTCCATTTCCGTCTGGACGGCGTCCGCTTTGACGCCCGGCGTGCCGGCGGTCAGGTTGGGGCTGTCCAGGTGCAGGACGACTTCGCATAAATTGCGGGCCGGCCGGGTGGCTGTGCCGCCAAAAATGACGTCGTCCATGTCCTCGCCGCGCATCTTCTTGGCCGAGGTCTCGCCCATGGCCCAGCGCAACGCCTCCACCAAGTTGGACTTGCCACAACCGTTGGGGCCGACGATGCCGGTCATCCCGGGCTCGATCAGGAGCTCGGTGTGGTCCACGAAGGACTTGAAGCCGGAGATGCGAAGCTTGGTGAATTGCACGGGGACTTACTTCTTCGGTGCCTTGGCGCCCGCCTTGATCAGGGCGGCGGCCAGCTTGTCATAGTCGTTGGGGCCGGCGATGCGATCCACTTCCTTGCCGCCCTTGCGGATGATCAGCGTCGGTGTCTGTTCGACCTTCGCCTCGGTGGCCTCCTGGCTGCTGGCAGCGATATAGTCCTGGATGGGCTTGCTGGCGACGCAGGCGTCATAGGCCGGCGCCGGCAGGCCGGCCATGCCCATCATCTCCTTGAGGCCCGCCTCCGGGTCCTTGGCGCCCAGCCATTGGCCCTGGGTGCTGAACAGCAGGCTCCGGGCGTCATTATAGCTGCCGACGGGCAGGCAGCGCGTGGCCATGTGGGCCAGATAACCCACGCGGTTGGTGGGCGTGTCGTGGAAGATGAAGCGCACCTGCCCGGGATTGATGAAGTCCGCCTTCAGGCGGGGCAGCATCGTCTCCTCGAAATGGGCACAGTGCGGGCAGGAGAGGGAGGCATATTCCTCGATCACCACCGGGGCGTTGCCGCTGCCCAAGGCGCGGGTGCTGGTGGCGGCGGCGATGTCGATGCCGCCCCCCGTGGCGGGAGTGGAGGCAGTCGCTGTCTGGGCCACAGCAGGCGCGGGCAGGGCCAGCGGGACGGCAATCGCCGCCATCGCCATGACCAGGCCCCGGACCATGCCGGCCCGATCGCGCATCCAACGTCCTGCCATATCCCCCTCCATCCCGACTTCCAAAACGCGACTGGTTCAAACGCCACGGGCACGAAGACGGCGCCCTTGGGATCCCCGTCCCCAGGACGCCGCCGGTCTCACTTCTTGCGGCGGGTCAGCATGAAGATGCCGCCCAGCACGACCAGGGCGGCGACGATGCCGCCGACGATCAGGCCGGTGCTGGGGCCGCCGGCCGCGGCCGAGGCGGCGGCGGGGGCCGCCGGAGTGCTGGTGGCCGGGGTGCTGGCCGGGGTCGTGCTGGCCGGGGTGGCCGCCTGGTCGGCGGGCGCGCCAGTGGTGGCCGGCGCCGGGGCCGGATTGGCCGGAGCCTTGGCGCCCGCCTTCACCAGCGCTTCCGACAGCTGGCTGTATTCCCGCAGGTTGTCGATCTTCTCCACCATGGCGTCGCCCTTCTTGACGAAGAAGGTCGGGGTGCCGTCCACGCCCAGCTTTTCCGACGCGTCCAGTCGGCTCTGCGTGATGAAGTCCTGCAACGGCTTGTTGCTCAGGCAGGCAGTGAAGGTGGCGTCGGACATGCCGCCCAGGCGCAGGGTCTGCTGCAGGGCCTTCAGCGGGTCGTCGGCGTGTTCCCACTGCGCTTGCGTCTTGAAGATCAGGCCCTTGGCGGCGGTGTAGCGGTCGGGCGGCAGGCAGCGGGCGGCCATTTCGGCGGCGAAGGCCAGCTGGTCCAGCGGGAAGTCGTGAAACACCAGCTGCACCTGGCCGGTATCGATGAAGTCGGCCTTCAACTGCGGCAGGAACGCTTCCTCGAAATGGGCGCAGTGCGGGCAGGTGAACGAGGCGTATTCCTCCAGCACGACGGGCGCCTTGACATCGCCCAGCACGCGCGGGCTGGTGGCGCTGGCGACGTCGATGGTGACCGGGGCGTCCGCCGCCTGGGCGTGGGCCGCGCCGGCCGCCAGGACACCAGCCAGGGCACCGGCGGCCACCAGGGCGGCAGCCAGCGAATTACGCAGATGTAGGTTCACCTTAGTTCCTCCGATACCAACTGTAGTGACTATAGGGGGCGGCGCCGGGGGCCGGCAAGCCGCGTCCGAGGGACTATCGCTTCGGGGACCCGGCCGGCTTTTCCGTGGCCAGGATGGCGCGGCCCAGGCTGGTCAGCGCCTCCCGCAAATCCCCGTCTTCCACGGCCGCCGTCTGGGTTTCCAGCGCCGCCGCCTCGCCCGCCGACAGGCGGCGGGGAATCGGTGCCGGCCGGTCGCGCCGCCGGTTGGTGGCCGGGGGCGCCTGCAGCAACTTCAGCCGCGCCACGGCGCGGAAACCGAAGAAGCCGTTCAACCGTTGCAGGATCTGCGGCTCCTCGTGCTGGATGAACAAAGCGGCGGGTCCGGCCACGCCCAGGTGCAGCACGGCGTCGTCCTGCCGGCCCTTGGGAAACTGCAGTTTCAGCGGCAGGGCCACGCTGGCCAGCCGGGGGCCCACGATGGCATCCCACTCGGCCAGCAGGGTGGCGAAGGCCGGGCCATGGGGGCCCAGCGCCTTGCCGGCGATGGCGTTCAGGTGGCGGCCGATGGGGCGGGGGCCGGGCATGGGGGATGGTGGACCTTGAAACGGTTGCGGGGGCGGCGTATCCGCTAACGCCGGCTCCCATGTCTGGGACAGTGTTTGGGGGCAGTTGAACCATGGCGCAAGGGGCTTTGACCACACAATGATCGTCGCAGGCGACTCCTCCCCCCTCGGCCCCCCTTCCAGTTCAGCGTCCGGGGCCGACCTGCCCGCCCCCCGGCCCGCCGACCTGCTGGCCTGGTACGACGCCCACCGCCGGGTGCTGCCTTGGCGTACCGCCCCCGGTGCCAAGGCCGACCCCTACCATGTCTGGCTGTCGGAGATCATGCTGCAGCAGACGACGGTGGCGACGGTCGGCCCCTATTTCCAGCGCTTTCTGGCCCGTTGGCCCACGGTCGCGGACCTGGCGGCGGTGGACCTGGATGAGGTGCTGAAGGAGTGGGCCGGCCTTGGCTATTACGCCCGGGCCCGCAACCTGCACGCCTGCGCCAAGGCGGTGGTGTCGCGGCACGGCGGCCGCTTCCCGGCGGACGAGGCGGCGTTGCTGGACCTGCCCGGCATTGGCGCCTACACCGCCGCGGCCATCGCCGCCATCGCCTTCGACCGGCCCGCCACGGCCATGGACGGCAATGTGGAACGGGTGATGTCCCGTATCTATGCCGTGACCGACCCGCTGCCAGGCTCCAAGCCCAAGCTGAAGGCGCTGGCCGCCGCCCTGGTGCCGGAAAAGCGGCCGGGCGACTACACCCAGGCCCTGTTCGACCTGGGCGCCACCCTGTGCAGCCCCCGCAGCCCCCGCTGCGTGCTGTGCCCGTGGATGGCGGCCTGCCGGGGCCGGCGCGACGGCCTGGCGGAACTGCTGCCGCTGAAGGCGGAGAAGGCCGCCAAGCCCACCCGCCGGGGGGTGGCCTTCTGGTTGACCAACGCCCGGGGGCAGGTGCTGCTGCGCCGCCGCCCCGAATCGGGCCTGCTGGGCGGGATGATGGAGGTGCCGTCCAGCGCCTGGGAACCGGGCGCCGACCTTGCCTACGCCCGCGCCCTGGGCTGGGCGCCGACGGCGGTGAACTGGCAGCGCCTACCGGGCATCGTCCGCCATACATTCACCCACTTTCACCTGGAACTTACCGTCGTTCGCGGCCACCTGGACGACGATGGGACGGCGGTGGAAGGCGTGTGGTGCGCCCCCGCCGATTTCCATGACCAGGCCCTGCCCACCGTCATGCGCAAGGTCGTCGCCTGGGCGCGGGGCGGGGGCAAGGATTGATCCCGCCCAGGCGCCGCCGCGTTTCTCCATAGGACTACGGGTAGATGGGACGAGACGTGAGTGAGGGTGGTCAAGGAATGGCCAAGCCGACGCGGCGCGCGCTGCTGGCCGGCATGGGGGCGGCTCTGGCGGCCCCCGTTATGACAGGCCGCGCCTGGGCGCGCGCCGGCGGCACGCCGGTGGACCTGGCCCTGGTGATGGCGGTCGACAGCTCCGCCAGCATTTCCAAGGTGATGCTGGACTTCCAGCTGCGCGGCCACGCCGCCGCCTTCCGCGACAAGGCCGTGCACCAGGCCCTGGCCGGCGGACCGAAGGGCAAGGTGGCGGTGCAACTGGCCCTGTTCTCCGGCCCCGGCACCCTGACAACGCTGGTGCCCTGGACCCTGCTGGCCGGGCCCCAGGACGCGTTGGCCCTGGCCGACCGCATTGATGAGGCGCCCGGTGTCGCCATGGGCGGCAACACGGCGCTGGGGGATTGCATCGTCCAGGCCGTGCGCCAGCTGGACGTCTGTCCCTATAGCGCCGACCGGCGGACCATCGACCTGGTCAGCAACGGTTTCAACAACGGCGGCATCGATCCCCGCTCCGCCCGGGCGCACGCCCAGGCCGCCGGCGTGGGCGTGAACGGCCTGGTCATCCTGGACGAATACGACTGGCTGGAACCCTACTACCGCGAGAACGTGGTGGCGGGGGAGGACGCCTTCGTCATCACCGCCGCCAACCGCCACGCCTTCGCCGACGCCTTCCTGTCCAAGCTGGTGCGGGAAGTGGTGTAGTTTTTTGGGCGGCCGCCCAGGCGAAGGGCCGGGGCCCAAAAGAAAACGGGAGGGGTGTGGGCCCCCTCCCGTTCTTATTTCAGCCGGATGGCCGAGGATCACTGCTGCTTGCGCGGGCCGGCGGCCGGGCGGGGGCCCTGGGCCGGCTGCTGCTGCGCGCCTTGAGCGGGCGGCGGCTCATTGGCCTTCTTGCGCAGCACGCCGGCGATGGCGTTGCCGGCGTTGTCGGCCACGGCTTTGGACGCCACCGGCGCCTCATGCGAGATGATGAACAGTTGCCGATCCTTGGTCAGGTACAGGATCAGGTTGGCGTAGAACTCACCCTTGTCCGTCTTGCAGCTGGCGGAACCGGTCTGCATGTCGATCTGCAGCAGCTTCTCCAGCTTGCCCTTGGTCGGGGTGTAGGTGCCCTGGCAGCCCTTGGACAGGCTGTCCAGGTAGTTCTGCATGATCTTTTCCAGATCGCCGGCCTCGGGCTTCAGTCCGACGGACCGCAAGGAACCGATGACGTCCTTCTGAATGGCCCAGGCGAAGTCACCCGGCCGCTCCTGCGGCGACATCTTGTCGACGGGCAAGGGGTGGGCGTCCTTCAGGCCGGCATCCATCAGCAGGGCGGCGAAGGCCGGCGGGATGGCGGGCGGCGGGGTGGGCAGCTGCAGCTTGCCGGCCATCGCCTGGTCGAAGCAGGCGTTCAGGTCCTTGAACGCCTTGGTGCCGCCCTTCAGCACGAAGGTGGCGGTGTCGTTGGGGCTGGTGATCTCCAGCTTGTTGGCCGCCGGCAACGCCTTCATGAAGTTGGCGTCCATCGGGTCGAAGCCGGTCATGATGGCGTTCGGCTGGATGACCTGCGAGCCGCGCGTCTGCTCCAGCTTGCCGTCGAGCTTCAGTTTGATGGCCGGGCCCTGGCCCGGCGGCATGTTGGCGCCGGGCACGCCGATCACCAGGTTGATGATCTTGGGCGGCAGCTTCTTCGCCTGCTGCTCGGCCTGCGGCACGGGCAGGGCCAGGAAGACCAGTGCCAGGCCATTGTCGAAGCTGGCCTGCGCCTCGCATAGTTTGAAGCTGCCGTCGGTGTAGACCTGGGGACCCACCTGCCAGTTGCCGGTGACGGTGCCAACCTTGGAGGCGGCCGGCGCGCCGGAGGGCGCCGCCGGGCCGGTGGCGGGGCCGGCGATCGGAGCCTGGGCGGCCGGGGCTTGGCGCGGGCCGGCGCTGGGGCCCAGTGCCGGGCCCGCCGTGGGGCCCGCTGCGGGGCCGGCGGCCGGGCCGGACGGCATGGGGGCCTGCTGCGGGGCGGCCACGCTGGAACCGGAGGAGATGGCGCCCGGCAGGATCAGGCCGCCGCTGTCGCCACCGCCGGCCGGCGCTTGGCCCCCCGAGGCTTGGCCCCCTGGGGCTTGATCCGGCTGAGGCGTGGTCTGGGCAAGGGCGGAACCGGCCAGGACCAGAGCGGTGCCGGCGGCAAGAAGACGGGCGGTGAAGCGGGACACGGGGCTACGTCTTATCCTAAATGAAACCCATGGGTGCGACGGGACCCTAGGGCACGTCATGGCATCATTCAAGGGGCATGCGCGATCGCGCCGCAGGCCTGTCCTTGCGCGCTCTCCGGAAGAGTTCGCGCCGGGTGCCGCGGCGGCCATACCCCCGCCATAATTCTTCAATTCTACTCTCCACTTACAGGCTTTCCGCTGGAAATGTCGTTGCGTGCCCGATATAAGAAACGATCACATTTGGCGCGCGAACGTTTGGGGGCAAACGATGCGTTTCGCAGCCGCGTTAGTGGTTATGATGGTATCCGCGCCGATGTTGGCGCATGAGCGTCTGGACGCCGCCGAGGTCGGCCGCTACGTCACCGCGGCGGAGGCCCTGGTCGCGTCCGCGCCGGACGATGGACAGCCTGCTTTCGTACTGCTGGCCCACCCGGGGCCGGAGGCGAAATCCCTGCTGGCCAAGTATGGCTTTGATGAGCGGCGCTGGCGCCAGGTGACCCAGCGCGTCCTGGCCGCCCGGCAGGCGGCCCGCGCGGCGGAGGAGCCGGTGGAAAAGGGGGCGACGGCGCAGAAGCTGGCGTCCGCTTCCAATCTCAGCGCCTTCGAGCGGCAGGAGATGACCACCCTGGTCCGCTGGACGGAGCATGACCGTGCCGCCCTGGAACAGGAAACCAAGCAGGACCGATCGGTGGTGGCTCCCTTCTTTGAGCGGCTGGATCGGCTGGACGCTAGCCATGTCCGTCCCATGGGGCGCTGATCCGGGATGCGCTGACCGGGGCGCGCTAACTGGCCGTATCCGGCGCGCTTGATCCGTTATATCCGCCCGCGCGGGCCTGCGGTCGATGCGCCCATGCGCGCGAGGCCCCTCGCCCCCGGCGGGCAAACACCCTATATAGGGGCCGTATGCCTGACGGATCCCCTGGGATGGCGGGCCGGTGGTTTCCTGCCTTTGCTTTAGGATAAGTGCACGCGATGACGGACTATCGGCTGCAGGCCGCGACGGTGGACAAGATGCCGGCGGCCGGCCCCGGGGCGCCGCCCTCCCACCCCGCGCCCGGGGGGCAGCCCACCCCCTCCCACGCCGCCGTGCCGCCGAACCGGATTCGCGGTTTCAAGCGCTATCTGAACAGCTTCTTCAAGGATCACGCGTTCATCCGCATGATTTACAAGAACATGTTCAAGATTTCACCGCGGCTGTACCGGTCCAGCCAGCCGACGCCGCGCCACATCGCCCAGGCTGCCCGCCTGGGTGTGCGCACCGTCATCAACCTGCGCGGCCGCCGCGACAATTGCGGGTCCTGGGTGCTGGAGGATGAGGCTTGCACCCGCCACGGCCTGACCCTGGTGAACTTCGCCGTCAATTCCCGCGACGCGCCCAAGAAGCACATCCTGCACCAGGCGCGGCAGATTTGGCGCGACGCCCAATACCCCGTGCTGATGCACTGCAAGGCCGGGTCCGACCGCGTCGGCTTCATGAGCGTGCTGTACCAGTTCGTGCATGAGGGGGTGCCGCTGAAAACGGCGCTGGGTCAGCTCAGCCCCAAATACGGCCACCTGCGCCATGCCAAGACCGGCATCCTCGACCACTTCTTCGAAACTTTCCTGGCCTACGCCCAGGCCCAGGGGATCGAGCCCAACGTCGACGCCTTCTACATCTGGGTGGACGACGTCTATGACCCGCCCGAGTTCAAGAAGACGTTCATGACGCGCTGGTGGGCCAGCGTGCTGGCGGACAAGGTGCTGCGCCGGGAGTGACCCCGGCGCCAGCCCCAGCCTTTTTCCCGGCTCACTTCACTTCATAAAGCGCGCTGCCATGCGCGGGCAACGTGACGCTCAGGCTGTCCGCCGCCGGCAGGGCCTTGCCCGTCCACAGGTCGTGGGCGGTGAGGTTGCCGCCGGCCAGGCCCAGCTTTCCCCAGGACGTCGCCAGCGTCGACGGCTTGTCGTCCAGGTTGAACAGGGCCAGGTAGTGCTGGCCCTTGGCGCCCGTGGCCAGCCAGACGCGCGCGTTCTCGAAGCCGGCCGGCAGGTCCGTCACGGGGTGGCTTTCCGTGGCCGTCTGGTCCACCTGGATGACGGCGCGATTGGTGATCAGGGCGCGCGTGGCCTCGTCCAGCTTGGTGAGGTTGGCGCCCAGGATCAGGGGCGACCGGGCGATGGCCCACAGGGTCACCTGGGTGCGCTGCTCATCCGCCGTCAATCGCGACGTGCGCGGGTCACCCCAGCCGGGGTGGGGTTCCAGCGCGCCGATGGGCAGCATGTCGGCGTCGGGCCAGCGGCCATGCTTGGCATGGGGCGCCCAGCCCGGCAGGACGTCGAACAGGTCGCGCAGGCCATAGGGGAAGCCGTCCGTGGGCTTGTCATGCGGGAAGGTCCAGCCGTCCCAGACGTCGTTGGTGATGCGCCACATCTGGCCATAGCGGCTGATCTCATCCGCGTGGGACAGGTTGGTGGGGCCGGGGGACAGGCTCAGCACGATGGGCCGGCCCGTCTTGGCGATGGCGCTGCTGATCTGCCGGATTTCACTGACCTTGTAGGGATGGTCGGCGATGCAGTCGACCTTCAGGAAATCCAGCCCCCACCGCGCGTACTGGGCCATCATCGAATCATAGTAGGCCTGGCCGGCGGCGCTATCGCGCACCCCATAGTTGCCATCGTCCCAGGGGCAGGTATCGGCGGTGTCCGCCGCGTCGGCGGCGTGGAAGGACGACCCCGCCACCGGCGTGTTCCGCTCCACGGCCTGCTTGGGAATGCCGCGCACGATGTGCAGACCGAACTTCAGGCCCTGGGCATGCAGCCAGTCGGCCAGCGGCTTGAAGCCCTGGCCGCCGGCGGCGGAGGGGAAGCGGGCGGGTACCGGGACCAGCAGGCCGTTGCCGTCCAGCAGGTATTGCCGCTCCGCCAGCGACTTGCCGAAGGGGTCGGCCATGTACCAGCCTTCATCCACCACGGCGTAGGTCCAGCCATAGGGCTTCAGCGTCGCCAGGACGCCCGCGTTGGCCTTGAAGTCGGCCTCGTCGATGGTGAAGCCGTAGGCGTCCCAGCTGTTCCACCCCATGGGGGGCGTGGGGGCGGGCGCCTTGGATGGGGGCGGTGCGGCCAACGCCGTGCCGGCGGCCAATAAGGTCGGTAACAAGCTAGCGATGCGCAGCCAACGCCGCATGGGGTCCTCTCCCTCTTCCATATTGTTAGCGATAACAGTACGGAAAAGCGGGGCGGCCGCAAGGACGCAGATCGGATTAGTCGTACTAATGCAGCGTCGGCGGCCGACCGTTCAGATCCTCATAGCCGCTGGCGTCCTCGAACGCGGCGATGGAGGAGATGGGCGTGGCTTGGTGATGAATCATCTGCCAGCCGCCGCCTGAACGGGCGAACAGGTTGGTGACCACCAGCGCTGTGTTGGCCACGAACTCCTCGCACACCACCCAGCCGACATCGCCGCACACCGTGGCCTGTTCGCTTTGGTGACGCACACCCGGCGACCGGGGATTGCCCAGCAACTCGCGCCAGCTGCGCATCACGGGTTCGCGACCCGACAGTACCGGCCAGCCCGGATGGACGCAGCGCACGTCGCGGTCCTGCGCCCACAAGGCCTCCATGCCGGCCACGTCGCGGTCGGCGAAGGCCTGGTAGAAGCGGCGGTTGGCGGCCAGCACATCCTGCACGTCCGTGTCGCCGTGTTCGTGTTGATGGGTGTCACCCTCCGCCGTTTCGGTTTCCGGTGCCTGGGATGAAAGCGCTTGGGTCTTCACCATTGCGTCCCCTGTTGGCGGCATTCCGGCCGGCTCTCTCAGCGCCGATCCACCGTCAGCTTAGCGTGGCCGCGCGCCGCGTGTCCCCGACTCGGGCTCCTTGGTCACGGAATTGTGCCCGAAAAGGAAGGGGCGGCAGGTTGCCCCGCCGCCCCGGCCTTGTACCAGCGCTTGGATACCAGTGCTTGGCGGGTGCCTCATTCCGCCGGGGCGGTGGCCTCGGCGCCACCGCTCTTGGGCAGGGCGTTCAGGGTGCTGAGGAACAGGGCCGCGATGTAGGGGAAGGACTGGACGACCAGCATGGTGGCCCAGACGTAGGCGTCGCGGTTGTCGCTGCCCTTCAGCAGGGCGATGGCGGCGGCGGCCAGCCACAGGCCGAGCATCAGCCCCACCTCCTCCCGCGCGTGCAGGAAGCCCTGGATCAGGGCCGGCTGGTCCTCGCACTTGGGCGTGCGTACGAAGGGGCGGCCGCTGGTGAACAGACCCACCCACACGGCGCGGCCCACGGTATGGGTCAGCGCCATGCCGGCGATGGCCGCGCCCAGCTTATCGATGAAGCGGCACTTCACCCGCTCCCCATACAGCCAAAGGCCGCACAGCACCTTGAAGAAGAAGACGCTGAGGGTGGGCAGGATGAAGACGGTGGGCGGGAACTCAATCCACTGCGGCAGCAGCAGCAGGCCCAGCGACCAGACGATGCCGCCGATGACGAAGCCCATGTGGGCGGCGTCGGCGAACCAGGGCAGCCAGCCGGTGATGAAGTGGTACTTTTGCCCGGCGGTCAGCTTGGTGCCGCCCGGCATCATCTCGCGCCAGTGGCGCTTCAGGATCTGCACGGCGCCATAGGCCCAGCGGAAGCGCTGGGTCTTGTAGCCGGCGAAGCTGTCGGGGACCAAGCCCTGGCCGAAGCTGTCGGGCATGTAGACAGCCTCCAGCTTCTCCTCGAACAGGCGCAGGCCCAGTTCCGAATCCTCGCAGATGCACCACTCGGCCCAGCGGCCCACGCCATCCAGGGCGCTCTTGCGCACCAGGGTCATGGTGCCGTGCTGGATGATGGCGTTGCGCTCGTTGCGCTGGATCATGCCGATGTGGAAAAAGCCCTGGTATTCCCAATTGATCATCGACTTGAAGGCGTCGTCGGACCAGTCGCGGTAGTCCTGCGGCGACTGGACGAAGCCCACCTCCGGCCGCTTGAAATAGGGGATGGTGGCCGACAGCCAGTCGGGCGTGACCTGGTAGTCGCTGTCGATGACGCCCACCACCTCAACGTCCGGGGCGGTGACGGACAGACCGAAGTTCAGGGCGCCGCCCTTGAAGCCCGGCCAGCGCGGCAGGTGGAAGAAGCGGAAGCGCGGCCCCAGCTTGGCGCAGTATTCCTCCAGCGGGCGCCACACCGCCTCGTCCTTGGTGTTGTTGTCAATCACCAGAACTTCGAAGTTGGGGTAGTCCATGGCCGCCAGCGCGTCCAGGGTCTCGATCACCATGTGCGCCGGTTCGTTATAGCAGGGGACATGGATGGAAACCTTGGGCGTGTAGTCGCCCAGCGGCTCACGCACGGGCGTGTAGCGCCGCTTCCATCGCTGGGTCCACACCACCTCCGTCAATTCCAGGCCGTCGATCAGCATGACGGCGAACAGGATCAGCTGGGCGAGGATCAGCACCATGAAGGCGGTGAAGGACAGGGTGCCCATGCCCACGGTCAGGGCCTGGGTGCCCGTCCATACCAGGACCGAGGCCACCGTCTGGATCAGGAAGCCGTAGAACAGCTGGCCGCGCCATTTCAGATCGTCGCGGGCCAGCACGAAGAAGAACATGGGGAAGAAGGCCAGGGCGGTGGCGATGGCGCACAGCACCCGCCACGACGGCACCTCCAGGATGCCGCCCACCATGGGGAACTTCTGGTGGCGGTGCGCGTCCCAGATGCCCCAGGCCGTCTCCGCCGTGCCGCCCAGTGTGCGCTTCCACGGCTGGTCGAAGGCCTCCATGATGTAGAAGTCCAGGCGCTGCTGGCCGGCGATGTTCAGGAAGCTGCGGATGTACTTGGCCTCGTTCACCAGCCCGGCCTCGGCCGCCCCGCGATAGGCGCCGTCGGACGGCCAACCGGTCTCGCCGATCAGGATGTGCTTGTTGGGGAAGCGCTCCTGCACCTGGCGGTAGGCCGCCATGGCGTCCTCCACCGCGCGGTCCACCGACACCTTGTTCCAATAGGGCAGCAGGTGGATGGTGATGAAGTCGCAGGCATCCGCCAGTTCCGGATGGTCCAGCCAGACGTAGGACGGCTCGGCCGTCGACACCGGCACGTTCACCTGGCGCTTCACGCGCTGGATGTAGTCGATCAGCTGGGCGACGCTGAAATCGTCGCGGAACAGCACCTCGTTGCCGACCATGACCCGCTTCACGTTGGCGTTGGCGCGCGCCACGCGCACCAGGCCCGCCAGTTCCGCCTCATTGGCGGCCGGGTCCTTGGACAGCCAGGCGCCCTGGGTGATGGTCAGGTTGGGATAGCGCTCCAGGGCGATGGGCGCCACCTGGTCGATGCCGTTGCCCACCTGGTAGGTGCGGATGGACTGCACATGCGGCGCCACCACGTCCAGGTCGCGCTTGATGTCATCGGCGGTGGGGCTGTCGCCGTTCTGCGGGGTCTGGTTGGCCTGGAAGGGCACGAAGGCCACGCCGGCGATGGTGCCGGCCCACGGGCGCTCCACGGCCGGGCGATTGACGATCGCCCATGCGCCGATGTTGCCCAGCACCAGAAGAAGCAGGACCGCCCAGGCGGATTTCTGCATCCTCAAAATCTTACGCATTGTGAACGACCCCTGCCCCAGGAACGGGAGAACGATGAACGGGATGATGGCGACGGAATAGCAAAACGGCGGACCGGAAACATATGAATAAACAGGGCGGTTCCCCGCCCTAGGGCACCCCCCGCGCGCGACCCGCCCCTTCCAATGGCACGACTATGGGGGCACGACTATGGGGCAATTTTGTGGACGAAAGACCGCCGTCCGGCAGTCCGGCGTCAATCCGGCCCCCTAAACCAGGCCATCAGCCAGGCCACCAGGTCAGGCCCCGTCATCCACCCCACAGCCGAACCCTTTGGACGGGCGGCGTCGGGCAGTAGTACATAGCCATCCCGGCGGCGGCGTCCAGCGGTATTGCGGACACCGTCGTCCGCATCGCGACGCCGAGCCCCAGCCACTGGTCCAGGAGTGGATTTCCCTGAAATGACAAGCGCCGACGACTTCACGCTGCCCCCCCGGCTGGCCGCCGACACTGTGGCGGTGGGCGACCTGGCCCTCTGCCGCGCGCTGCTGTCTCGCAACGCCTGCTGGCCCTGGCTGATCCTGGTGCCGCGCCGTGTCGGCGCCGTCGAGATCCATAGGCTGGCCACGGCTGACCAGATCCAGCTGATGGCCGAGATCACCCAGGCCTCGCAGGTCATGGAGGCGGCGTTCGCGCCCGACAAGCTGAACGTCGCCGCCATCGGCAACATGGTGCCGCAACTGCATGTCCACGTGGTGGCCCGCAAGCGCGAGGATGCCGCGTGGCCGGGGCCCATCTGGGGCTCGGGCCATGAGCGGGCCTACGCCGCCGGCGAGGCCGAGGCGCTGGCCCGGCGGCTGGCGGTTGATCTGGGCCTGTAAGCGGGCCGTAAAGGGTACTTCATAACCAGAAAGCCGGAGGGCGCTTCCATGATCATCGTCCATCACCTGAACAACTCCCGCTCCCAGCGCGTGCTGTGGGCGCTGGAGGAACTGGGGCTGCCCTACCAGGTGGTACGCTATGAGCGCGACCCCGCCACCCAGCTGGCGCCGCCGGCGCTGAAGACCGTCCATCCGCTGGGCAAGTCGCCGGTGATCGAGGATGACGGCCTGGTGCTGGCGGAATCGGGCGCCATCATCGAGTATCTGGTGCGCACCTATGGCGAGGGGCGCCTGGCCCCGGCACCGGGCGACCGGGCCGCCCAGGCGCGCTACCTGCACTGGATGCACTTCGCCGAGGGGTCGGCCATGCTGCCCCTGCTGCTGCATCTCTACACCAGCCGCCTGGGCGAGGCGGCCGCGCCCCTGCAGCCCCGCATCGCCAGCGAAACCGCCAACCACCTGGGCTATATGAACGCCGAGCTGGCTCAGGGGCCCTGGTTCATGGGCGACCAGTTCACCGCCGCCGACATCCAGATGAGCTTCCCCATCGAGGCGGCCATGATGATGCCCGGTACCGGCCAGCACTTCGCCCACCTGGCCGCCTTCGTGACCCGCATCCAGACGCGCCCCGCCTATCGTGCGGCCGTGAAGAAGGGCGGGCCCTACCGCTATGACCGGGGGTGACTTAAGCATGCCCTCAAGCGGCGGGCGGGCCCATCCGGGCCCTTGCCTTCCTCGCTTTCCAGTCCGCTGACGCTCCGCAGAAAGCTGCGGCGGACGCGGTCGCGTCCTACAGGCGCGCCCTCAGCCAGTCGGCCAGGGGCGCCCACACTTGGTCCGGCGCGCCGGCGCTGACCACCATGCCGATGTGTCCCAGGCGGGGTTCCAGCCGGTCGCCGCCAGGGATGGCGTCGATCAGGGCGCGGGCGGCGCCCGGCGGCACGATGCGGTCGCGGGCGGGGATGATGGCCAGGGTGGGCAGGCGGATGGCGCGGGCGTCGACGGCTTGGCCGCCCACCCGCCAGGTGCCCTCCGCCGGGTCGTTGCGGCCGTACCAGCCGCCCAGGCATTCCCGGGCCACGGCCGCCGCCAGCGGCACGCCATCATTCAGCCAATCCTCCAGCGCCACGAAGTCCTGGGCCTCCTGGCTTTCCGGGTCCAGGGTGGCGTAGCGGCTGAACTTGCGCAGGGCCAGCAGCGGATCCAGCCCGGCGAACAGGAACTGGATCATGTCCACCGGCAGTTCGCCCAGCCAGGTCAGCGCCGGCTCCACCAGGGGCAGGACGGCGGCCGTGCGCAGGGCGGCGGCCGGGTCGTCGGCGTGGAAGTCCCAGGGGGCGGCCAGCAGCACCAGGGATGAGATCGCCTCGGGCCGCAGTACGGCGGCGGCGGCGGCCAGCGTGCCGCCCATGCAATAGCCCACCAGGGCCGGTGCCTGGCCCATCAGGTCGCGCGTGGCATCCACGGCGCGGGCCAAGCGGCCGGCGACATAGTCGGTGAGGTCGAACCCCCGCTCCACCGCGCCCAGCGTGCCCCAGTCCAGCAGCAGGGGGCGAAAGTCCTGGGCGGCCAGCCAGCGCACCAGGCTTTTGCGCGCCGACAGGTCCAGCACATAGCCACGGTTGACCAGCGAGGGCACGAACAGCAGCACGGGGCCCCTGGCACCGGGCAGGCTGTAATCCAGCAGGCGGCTGTTGCCCTCCGTCCACACCGGGGGCGGGTCGGTGACGTCGCGCTGGTAGGGGTTGCGGCGGTAGCGTTCCAGCCCGGTCAGCAGTGTGTCGAGTCGGCGCCGGGTCTCACGCTCAACCGCCGCTTTCACCGCTTCCGGGTCGGCGCCGGCGAGATCGGCGCGCAGTTGGCGGCACCTTGGTTCCAGCTCCTTGCGCCAGATCGGCGAGCTGCCGTTCAAGAGTGGCAATCCGGCCTGCGAGTTCAGCAAGACGGCCATCGCCGCCGTCAGATGCGTCGCCAACGGCCGGGGGCCCTGGCGGGGCTTCGGCGGGGGTGTCGTGGCCGGTCCGGTCGGTGGTGCTTGGTGTGCTGGCATGGGGCCCCCAGGGGAAGGCGGCGGGGGTGAAGAAGGGCGCGCCCATCCAGGCGCCGGCCCCAGGATTCGCGCCGCTGGCGGCGAAAGGATTGCCGCCCGGCCAGGCGGTTTGGCCCCCTCCCGCCGTCCAGGCGGTGGCTTGGCCCAGCGCGCGCACCAGGCGGGCGAAGGCGCCGGTCATGTCGGGGTCGGCGGCCATGGCGGCCCACTGGTCCTGCCACAAGTCCAGGTAGCGGCGGGCCAGCGACTCCACGCTCGGCGGCTCGCCGGGGGTGGGGGCGGCCTCGTCTTCCGGGGCGCCGGACGGCGGCGGTGGGGCGTCGGTTTCGCGGGGCATGGGCCTCAATCTACACCCCCTGCCGCCGCCTGGCAAAGCGGTGGCGGAACGACATACGCGCATTGGTTCTTGGCAGGATGCTTGCACGTTCCGCACTGCATGGATTAGCTATGTGCAGTGCACCCGTTGTGCGGGTGATAAACATCGCCGGGAAACGCCGCCTATGGTCGACAAAGAAGATCCCAAGCCCGCGCCGATCACCATCAAGAAGTACGCCAACCGGCGTCTCTACAATACGGCTACCAGCTCCTACGTGACCCTGGACCATCTGTGCCAGATGGTGAAGGACGGCACCGACTTCGTCGTCTACGACGCCAAGACGGGTGACGACATCACGCGCTCGGTGCTGACCCAGATCATCGTGGAAGAGGAATCCAAGGGCGGGCAGAACCTGTTGCCCATCGGCTTCCTGCGGCAGTTGATCAGCCTCTATGGCGACAACATGCAGTGGATGGTGCCGAAGTACCTGGAATACAGCATGCAGTCCTTCACCCGTAATCACGAAAAGATGCGGGATTACTTCCAGGGCACGCTGGGCGGCATGTTCCCCTTCGGCTCGTTCGAGGAAGTGGGCAAGCAGAACATGGCCATGTTCGAACGGGCCATGCGCATGTTCTCTCCCCTGGCCGGGGCTGAAGGCGGCAAGCCGGAAGCGGCCGAGGCGCCCAAGGCCCAGCCCGCCAGCGGCGGCGGCCAGTTCGACGAACTGCAGAAGCGGCTGGACGAGCTGCAGCAGCAGTTGGTTTCCCTCACCGGCCTGACCCGCAAGCCGGACTGATCCTGATCCGGCTTGAGGCGACTCAAAGCCCAGGCGTATGCCAAAGAAAGTCCCGGTCCGCCCCGTCGCGGCCGGGATTTTTTGTGCGCCTGCGATAAAGCCGGTTTCAGCATTCGCCCATGGAAAGACAGCCGCAGGTGGCGCACCCCCCCGCCCCGGTGGTGGGGCTGGGGGTTGCGCCAACGGCATTTCACGGGGTGCCGGACCCTGGGCTAAGGTTTGCGCCCCGGACGACAGGCCCGGTTCCAAGCGAATAAACGGGGACCACCCGGCAGAGGGTGACGCCCCTTCTGAAGGAAAAAGAGGAAAGACATGCCGCTGAACCGCAGGATTGTTCTGGCCTCGCGCCCCGAAGGGCTCCCGACGGAACAGAACTTCGGGATGGAGCAAGCGTCCATCCCCGTGGCGGGCCCCGGCCAGATGCTGCTGAAGACGCGGTGGCTCTCCCTCGACCCCTACATGCGCGCCCGCATGAGCGCCGCCAAGTCCTACACCCCGCCCATCGAGGTGGGTGGCCTGATGGTGGGTGGCACCATCGCCGAGGTGGTGGAGAGCAACGTCCCCGGCTTCCAGGCGGGTGATCTGGTGCTGTCCAATTCCGGCTGGCAGGAGTACGCCGTCGCGGGGCCGAAGTCGGTGCACAAGCTGGACACCGATGGCTTGCCGGTGACGACGGCCCTGGGCGTGCTGGGCATGCCGGGCCTGACCGCCTATGTCGGCCTCTACGATATCGGCCAGCCCAAGGCGGGTGAGACAGTGGTGGTCTCCGCCGCCGCCGGCGCCGTGGGATCCGTGGTCGGCCAGCTGGCCAAGCTGAAGGGGGCCCGCGCCGTCGGCATCGCCGGCGGTCCGGAGAAGTGCGCCTTCGTGGTGGAGGAGCTGGGCTTCGACGCCTGCGTCGATTACAAGGCGGAGAATTTCAAGGAAGCGCTGGCCGCCGCCTGCCCCAACGGTGTCGACGTCTATTTCGACAATGTCGGCGGCCGGGTGGCCGACGCCGTGTTCGACCTGCTGAACACCTTCGCCCGCGTGCCGCTGTGCGGCCGTATCGGCAACCTGAACGACACCGCCCTGCCGGCCGGCCCGGACCGGACGCCGGCCCTGCTGTCGGCCATCCTGACCCGCCGGCTGCATGTGCAGGGCTTCATCGTTTCCGACCATTGGCACCGCAACGACGCCTTCCTGGAAGAGGTCGGCGCCCTGGTGAAGAGTGGCCAGCTGCGCTATCGCGAGGACGTGACCGAGGGCCTGGAAAACGCCGTTCCGGCCTTCCTGGGCCTGCTGCAGGGCAAGAACCTGGGCAAGGCGCTGGTGAAGCTGTAAGCCGGTTCCAGCACCGTCCTGAAGGTCAAGCCCCCGCCCCGGTGAGCCCGGCGCGGGGGCTTTGCTTTTCCTACACCCTGATTTCGGCGCCCAGCACCTTCAGCAATTGGGCCAGCCAGGCGGCGTGGGCGGGCCAGGCGGGGGCGGTCACCAGCTTGCCGTCGGTGACGGCGCCATCCACCGGGATGTCGGCGTACTCGCCGCCGGCCAGGGTCACCTCCGGCCGACAGGCGGGATAGGCGGAGACCTTGCGGCCGGACAGCACGCCGGCGGCGGCCAGGATCTGCGGGCCGTGGCAGACGGCGGCGATGGCCTTGTCCTGGGCGGCGAAGGTCTTCACCAGGGCCAGCACGCGGCTGTCCAGGCGCAGGAACTCCGGCGCGCGCCCGCCAGGGATGACCAGGGCCACGTAATCGTCGGCCTTCACGCTCTCGAAATCGGCGTTCAACGTGAAGTCGTGGCCGCGCTTCTCGGTATAGGTCTGGTGGCCCTCGAAATCATGGATGGCGGTGGCGATCTTGTCGCCCGGCCGCTTGCCCGGTGCCACGGCGTCGACCTGGTAGCCCACCATGGACAGGGCCTGGAAGGGCACCATGGTCTCATAGTCCTCGGCGAAATCGCCGACGATCATCAGGATGCGTTTGGGGGGCATGCGGGTTCCTCCATCGGGCCGGTTGAGGGTTCGACCAGGATGCCGTGCACGATCTCGCAGGCCTATGGGCCATAAGGGGGTAGGCGTGGGATGATCTTTAGCCAGAAGGTCAAGGCGCCTTGAAGGTGCTCTGAGAATGGCAGCCGAATCCTTTAGCCTTGGTAGACAGTCTTGCTACCAAGTAGGATAATCCGCGCCCTGTGGGTAGGAGGTACACGATGGCCGAGGTTCAGAAAGTCAGCGTCGCCCTCACGGTGGAACAAGTCGCCGCCCTGCGGACGGCCGTCGAAGCTGGCGAATACGCGACGACCAGCGAAATCATCCGGGAAGCGGTTCGCGATTGGCAATTCAAACGTGAACTTCGGCAGCAGGACGTTCGACGTTTGCGTCAGCTTTGGGATGAAGGCAAGGCCAGCGGCGCTGCGGAGCCCTTTGATATTGAGCGATCGATTGCCGCCGCTCAGGCGCGTTTGGGCAAGACCCACGCCGAATGATCCCTATCTACCAATCGCCTGCCGTTGCACGCGACCTGGAAGAGATTTGGTTATCGATTGCGATCGACAATCCTGCGGCGGCAACCCGGGTTCTCCGTGCCATTGGCGTCCGCATCGGCCGGCTGGCGACATTTCCTCGCATGGGGGTGCGCCGCCCTGATATCCGCCCGAGCGCGCGCGTGCTTGTTGAAGGGGCGTATCTGATTCTTTTCGAGACTTATCCCGACACGAACGACGGGCCTGTCGAACGCGTGGATATCGTTCGCGTCATTGATGGCCGTCGGGATCTGCCTGCCCTGCTCACCGATCCGCCTGGCGGTTGACCACCGCCGTGACCGGCGCCAGGACGATGCCCCGGTCGCGCAGTCCCACGGCCCAGCGGGCGATGCCTTCCAGCGTGACGGGATAGGGCTGGGCATAGCCCACGGCGACGCCGTTGAGCTTGGCCAGCCGTTCCAGTTCCGCCAGTTGGGCGGCGACGCCGGCGTCGGACGGCGCACGGTCCACCTGCACGTCCGACACGGCCCGGGGCAGGCCCAGCTGGGTGGCGATGCGGGTGGCCTGGCTGGCGGTGGTGGGCCAGCTGTCGACATAGATCAGGCCGCGCCGCTGCACCTGGCGCAGCACCGTCTGCAGGCTGTCGTGGCTGGCCAGGAACTTGGTGCCGGTCAGGTTGGTCAGGCCGACATAGCCGGTGGCGCTGGCCATGGCCGTTTCCAGCCGGTCCACGTTCTTCTCATCCGGCAGGCTGGTCAGCAGGGTGCCGGGGCCGGGGTCGTTCTGGGGGAAGCCCTGCGGCTCCATCGGCACCTGCAGCAGCACCTCGTGCCCGTCACCGCGCGCCTGGTCCACCGCCTTCTGCAGGTTGGGGGCGCCAGCGGCGAAGGCCAGGGTGACGGCGGCCGGCATGCGGGCCAGCACCTTTTCCAGGGCGCTGGGCGACCAGCCCAGGTCGGCCATCACCAGGGCGATGCGCGGGCGCTTGTCATCCTGGGGGAAGGGGCGGCTGTAGGCCTGCCAGGGGGCGGGGCCCTTGGCCGGCATGCGCGGCAGATAGCCGGCGCGGGTCTTTTCCAACAGGTCGTCGTTGCGGCTGGGTGCCAGCTTGACGGCCACGTCCATGGGGTCGGGGTCGTGCGGGGCCGCGGGCTTGGCGGCGCCCTCCGCCGGGGCGGCCGGGTGCGGGGCCTCCACCGGCCGCGCGCCGCCCTGGGGCAGGGTGACGGGGATGTCGGCCAGCATGGTGGCTTTGCGCCGCGCGGCGGCCGTCTCCTCCGCCGTGGCGGCCAGCCAAGCGACCGTGCCCGCCACCGCCAGCACCGTCAGGGCCACGGCCACGGCGAACAGGTTCAGCCGGCGTCGGGGCTTTTCAGGGTCGTCCCCGGCCGGTCCAATGGCGGCCGCCCCGGCACGGCCGGCGCGCTTGGGCACGCCCAGGCGCGCCGCCAGCACGTCGGCGGACGCGTCCTCGTCCGCGCCGGCCAGCAGCGCCTCGAAGGCGTCGTCATCGCCGCCCTTCCTGCGTTTTGTTGTCTTTGCCGCCTTGGCGGGCTTGGTCTTGCGCGGCGTGCTCGGGCGCGAGACCAAGGCCTTCAGGCGGGTGGGTAGGGCGGCCAAGGGGTCCCCGTCGGTTGGCTAGTGCCGGGTGCGTTCAATCAGAAACGCACTCGGCCCTAAATGCTTGTTCAAGGAGCGGATTCACGCCGCAAAGCGCTTCCGCTTTTCCGCGATCCGCTCGAGGGTGTCCTCAGTTCGTGGCCTTGGACTGCTGCAACAGCGACAGGCCACGCAGCAGGTCCAGGGCGCGGGTCAGCTGGTAATCCTGGGGTGTGGCATCGCCGGTGGCGGCCGGCGGCACCGGCGTGCCGGGCGCGTCCTGGCCCTTGGTGCCTGCCTTCGGATCCTGGGTCTTGGAATCGACCTTGGCCTTGTCGGCGCCAACCCCCTTGTTGTCGGGGGTCTTGCCGTCGGGCGCTTTCGCGTCCGGGGCCTTTTCCGAGGTCTTGTCCTTGGCGTCGTCCGGCTTGGCCGGCTGCTTGGCACCCGGATCGGTGTTGCGCAGGGCATGCGGCAGGTCGGCCTCGCGCCGGCGGATGACGCCGGCGGGCGCGGCCACCTCTTCCACCTTGGCCTGCTGGACCTCGATGTCCGGGGTGATGCCCAGCTGCTGGATGGACCGGCCGGAGGGCGTATAGTAGCGCGCCGTGGTCAGCTTCATGGCGTTGCCGCCCGGCATGGGCATGAGGGTCTGAACCGAGCCCTTGCCGAAGCTCTGCGTGCCCATGAGGATGGCGCGCTTGTGGTCCTGCAGTGCGCCGGCCACGATTTCCGAGGCCGAGGCGGAACCGCCGTTGATCAGCACCACCAGGGGCAGGCCGTGGATGGCGTCGCCCGGCTTGGCGTTGTAGCGCTCGCCCTGGTCAGGGCGGCGGCCGCGGGTGGAGACGATCTCGCCCCGCTCCAGGAAGGTGTCGCTGACCGAGATGGCCTGGTCCAACAGGCCGCCGGGGTTGTTGCGCAGGTCCAGCACATAGCCCACGACCTTGTCGCCCAGCTCCTTCTGGATGCCGGCCAGGGCCTTGTCCAGGCCGACCTGGGTCTGCTCGGTGAAGCCGGACAGGCGGATGTAGCCGACATTGCCCTCGACCCGCCACCGCACCGACTGCACCTTGATGACCGCGCGGGTCAGGGTGAAATTCAGCGGCTGGGGCACGTTGTTGCGGTGGATGGTCACCTTGATGTCGGTGCCCGGGGCGCCGCGCATCTTCTCCACCGCCTCGTTCAGGCCCAGGCCCACGATGGCTTCGTCGTTCAGGTGGGTGATGTAGTCGCCAGGCTGCACGCCGGCGCGGGAGGCCGGGGTGTCATCGATGGGCGAGATCACCTTGACCACGCCGTTCTCTTCCGTGACCTCCAGGCCCAGGCCGCCGAACTCGCCCTTGGTCTGGACCTGCATGTCCTCCCAATTCTTCTTGTTCATGAAGTTCGAGTGCGGGTCGAGGGAGGCGAGCATGCCGTTGATGGCGGCCTCGACCAGCTGGTCGTCCGGCACTTCCTCGACATAGTCGGACTTCACCCGCTCGAACGCTTCGGTGAACAGTTCCAGCTGCTTGTAGGTTTCCGCCTTGATCGGCGGCTTGGCGTCCAGCGGCCGGGACAGGGGGCTTGCCAGATAGACCAGGGCCACGACGGCCACGGAGGTCAGCAGTTTCTTCATCTCACCCTTGTCCTTTACCCTCGGTGCCCGCGAAGCCGCGCAGGGGATTGATCGGCTGACCACCCCGCCGCAACTCGAAATACAATGTGGGGGTTCCGTCGCTGGCCATGGCGCCCATGGGCTCGCCGGTCAACACACGTTGTCCCACCCGCGTATCGATCCGACCCAATCCCGCGATCAGGCTATGATAGCCATTGGGGTGCTCGACGATCAAGATAAGGCCATATCCCTTGAAGGGTCCGGCGAAGACCACCGACCCCTCATACGGCGCCACCACCGGTGACCCGGCGCGGGCGCTGATGCGGACACCGCGGCTGGTGGTGCCCACCGCGTCCTGCTCGCCATAGCGCTGGGCCACCGGGCCGGCCACCGGCAGGGTCATACCACCCAGCGCCGTACCGCCCGGCACGTCCTTGGGCGTGCGGCCCATGGCGGCCAGCCGCTCCTGCGCCTTTTTCTGCCGCGCCTCCTCGGCCAGCTGGCGCTTCTGCGCCTCCGCCTGGCGGGCGCGTTCGGCGGCGGCCTTGCGCTCCGCTTCCAGCTTTTCCACCAAGTCGCGCAGGTCGCCGGCCTGGGCGGTCAACACCGCCATGTGGCCGGCCACGTCCTGCAGCTCGGCGTCGTTGGCCTGCGACAGGGCCTCGCGGCGCGACACCAGGTCGCGCAACTCCCCCTCGCGCTTTTCCAGGTCCTTCTTCGCCGCCAGGGCCTGGGCGCGCTTGTCCGCCAGCTTCTGGCGCAGGGCGGCCAGGTCGCGCAACTGCACGGCCAGGGCGTCCGCCCGTTTCTTCAGCTGGGGAATGGCCTCGCGCAGCAGCAGGGCGCTTTTCACCATCTCGCCCGGCGCCTCCGGCCGGGCCACCATGGCCTCCGGCGGCAGGCGGGACAGGCGCTGCAGGGCGCCCAGCAGGTCGGCCAGGGCGGCCCGGTCGGCGTCGATGCGGGCCACCTGCTCCTGCTCGTTGGCCGCCAGGCCGGCCAGCGACTGCTCCACCGCGCGCAGGGCGTCATCCTGGCGGCGCTGGTCCTCCGCCACCGCCACGGACTTGGCGCGCAGGTCGGCCAGCTCGCGTTCCAGGGCGTCGTTCTTGGCGTCCAGCGCGGCCTTGCGGGCCTGATCCGCCTTCAGGTCCTTTTCCACCTTATCCAGTTGGCGCTGGGCGTCCCGGGGGACGGCGCCGCCTTGGGGGGCCGTCGTCTGCGCTACGGGCGTCAGCACCACCGGCGGGGCGTGCTCAGCCCACGCCGATCCCGGCGCCAGCAGGGCCAGCGCCAGGGGCAACAGTCGGAACGGGGCCTTGTGCGGGATCACGCCGGGGGCTGCGCTCACTCGGGTGTCGGCTTACTCGGCCGCCGCGCGCGCCGCGTCGCGGACCAGCAGGGAATGGCCCGTCATCTCCTCCGGCTGGGGCAGGCCCATCAGCTCCAGCAGGGTGGGGGCCACGTCGGCCAGCTTGCCCCGCTCCAGCCGCACCACGTCCGCCGGGGCGTTCACCAGGATGGCGGGCACCAGATCCAGGGTGTGGGCGGTGTGCGGGCCACCCGTCTCCGGGTCCTTCATCAGCTCGCAATTGCCATGGTCGGCGGTGATCAGAAGGGCGCCGCCCTGGCGCTTCACCGCGGCCTCCAGCCGGCCGATGCTGCGGTCCACCGCCTCCACCGCCTTCACGGCTGCGGCCAGGATGCCGGAATGGCCGACCATGTCCGGATTGGCGTAATTGACCACCACCAGGTCGAAGGCGCCGCTGTCCACCGCCGCCACCAGCTTGTCCGTCAGCTCGTCGGCCGACATTTCGGGCTGCAGGTCGTAGGTGGCTACCTTGGGCGAGGGGACCAGGATGCGCTCCTCCCCCTCGTAGACCTTTTCCTCGCCGCCGTTGAAGAAGAAGGTGACGTGCGGGTACTTCTCCGTCTCGGCGATGCGCAGCTGCTTCAGGCCCTTCTGTGACACGATCTCGCCCAGGGTGTGGCGGATTTCCTTGGGGGGGAAAATGGCCGGCAAGTATTTCGCCAGGGTGGAGGAGTATTCCACCATGCCCAGCTGGGCGGCGAACTTCACGGGCGTGCCGCGATCGAAGCCGCTGAACTCCGGCTCCACCAGGGCGGACAGGATCTCGCGGGCGCGGTCGGCGCGGAAGTTGGCCATCAGCACGCCGTCGCCGTCCTTCATGCCCGCGTAGTCGCCGATGACGGTGGGCAGGATGAACTCGTCATGCTTGCCGGCGTCATAGCTCTGCTTCACCGCCGCCTCGGCGCTGGCGGCCTTCTCACCTTCAGCCGACACCAGGGCGCGGTAGGCCTTCTCCACCCGGTCCCAGCGCTTGTCGCGGTCCATGGCGTAGTAGCGGCCGTCCACCGTGGCGATCCTAGGCGGGATTTGGGCGCCGGGGGCGTCCTTCAGCCCGGCCTCGATGGCGGCCAACTGCTCCAGGGCGCTCTGCGGCGGCACGTCGCGGCCATCGGTGAAGGCGTGCAGGGCCACGGGGATGCCGGCCTGGGCCAGGGTGCGGGCCAGGGCGACCATGTGGTCCTGGTGGCTGTGCACGCCGCCGGGGGAGGCCAGGCCCAGGATGTGGGCGGTGCCGCCGGACTTCTTCAGGGCGGCCTTGAACGCGCTCAGCGCCCCGTTGGTCTCGAACTCGCCTTGGGCGATGGCGCGGTCGATCATGGGCAGGTCCTGGAACACCACGCGGCCGGCGCCCAGGTTCATGTGCCCCACCTCGGAATTGCCCATCTGGCCGGCGGGCAGGCCCACATCCTCCTCGCTGGCGGACAGCAGGCCGTGCGGGCTCTCCTGCCACAGTCGGTCGTAGTTGGGGGTGTTGCCCTGGGCGACGGCGTTGTCCGCCACCTCTTCCCGATAGCCCCAGCCGTCCATGATGCACAGCACCACGGGGCGAGGGGCTTTGCTGGTCTTGTCGGTGGCGGCCATGGCTGTCTGTTCCCTGATCCTGGTGGGGGTAGGAGGTGCGAACCTATTGGGAAAATCGGGATTTCCGCGCGCGATGGCAAGCGGCGCATCCGAATTTCCGACCTGATAAACCGTTATAGGCGCCGGCGGTTCGCCCGTCCCACCCCTTTCCCATGCCACAGGCGCAAAGGCGGCAGGACAGAAACGGTGTGCCGGGCGCACCGCCCGCCGCCCGGTTCTGTCGCGCCACTCGCGAACTTCGACCGTTTCGGCTGCCGCGCCCATGCCACCATCCAGGCAACGAGACCGGGATAAGGTGGAGGACATCATGGACCAGCGGCTGAACGGCGACATCGCCAATGCCTCATCCCCGGGGGCCATCGCCCTGGAGGACCGGTGGTGTGCCCATACCTACAAGCCGCTGCCCGTGGTCATCACCCGCGCCCAGGGCGCCTGGGTCCATGACGACGCCGGCCGCCGCTACCTGGACATGATGAGCGCCTATTCCGCCGTCAACGTCGGCCACAGCCACCCCCGCATCCTGAAGGCCCTGACCGAGCAGGCGTCCAAGGTGGCGGTGGTCTCCCGCGCCTTCCACACCGACAAGCTGGGACCCTTCCTGGCGCGCCTGTGCGCCCTGACCGGCCTGGACGGCGCCTGCCCCATGAACAGCGGGGCGGAGGCGGTGGAGACGGCGGTGAAGGCCGCCCGCCGCTGGGGCTATCGCCATCGCGGCATTCCCGCCAACCAGGCGGAGGTCATCGTGGCCAGCGGCAATTTCCACGGCCGCACCACCACCATCATCAGCTTCTCCTCCGAGGAGGCCTACCGTGAGGGCTTCGGCCCCTACACCCCCGGCTTCCGCGTCGTGCCCTTCGGCGACCTGGACGCCCTGGCGGCGGCCATCGGGCCCAATACGGCGGCCGTGCTGCTGGAACCCATCCAGGGGGAGGCCGGTATCGTCCTGCCGCCGGCCGGCTACCTCAAGGGCGTGCGCGAGGCCTGCGACTTTGCGGGCATCCTGATGATCCTGGATGAAATCCAGTCCGGCCTGGGCCGCACTGGCCGCTGGTTCGCCCACCAGCATGAAGGCGTCAAGCCGGATGGCCTGTGCCTGGGCAAGGCGCTGGGTGGCGGCGTGCTGCCCGTCTCCGCCTTCGTCGCCCGCCGCGACGTCATCGACGTGTTCGATCCCGGCAGCCACGGCTCCACCTTCGGCGGCAACCCGCTGGCCGCCGCCGTGGGTCTGGAGGCCCTGGCGGTGATCGAGGAGGAAGGGCTGGTCCAGCGCAGCGCGGAACTGGGCGCCCATCTGATGGACCGTCTGCGCGCCCTGAACAGCCCGCTCATCCGCGACATTCGCGGCCTGGGCTTGTGGGTAGGGCTGGAGATCGACCCCGCCCGCGCCACCGCCCGCCAGGTGGTGGAGGACTGGATGCGCCGCGGCGTCCTGTCCAAGGAAACCCACGACACGGTGGTGCGCCTGGCGCCGCCGCTGATGATCGCGCCGGAGGATCTGGACTGGGCGGTGGATCGCCTGGCCGAGACCCTGTCGGCGTTCGCCTGACATCCATTTTGGCCTGACATCAACCGACAACAACATCCCGGGGAATCCCATCCATGCCCGATACCCGCCTGACCGCTGCCGCTTCCGCCGTGGCCGACGCCCCTCCCGGCGGCCGCATCCTGATGTGCGCCCCTGAGCATTTCGAGGTGAGCTACGCCATCAATCCGTGGATGCGGCCCGATCGCTGGCAGCAGGAGGGGGCCTTGCTGGGCGCCCGCTCATCCAGCGGCTGGGAACGGCTGGTGGCAACCCTGCGCGGCCTGGGTGTGGAGTTGGAGTTCGCGGTGCCCCATGCCGGCCTGCCCGACATGGTGTTCACCGCCAACGCCGCCGTGGTGCTGGACGGCAAGGCGCTGGTCGCCACCTTCCGCCATCCCCAGCGGCAGGGGGAGACGCCGGTGTTCCGCCGCACCTTCGACGCGCTGAAGGACCGGGGCCTGCTGACCGAGGTGCACGATATGCCGGAGGGCGTGGTGCTGGAGGGGGCGGGCGACTGCGTATGGGATCCCGTGCGACGGACCTTCTGGCTGGGCTATGGTCAACGTTCCGACAAGGCGGCCGCCCCCGTGGTGCGCGACCTGTTCGGCATGGAGGTCGAGGCGCTGGAGCTGGTCGACCCGCGCTTCTATCACATGGACACCTGCCTCTGCCCGCTGACGGGGGGTGAGGTGCTGTACTTCCCCGGCGCCTTCTCCGCCGAGGGCAACGCCCGCATCCTGGAGCGTTTCGGGGCGGAAAACCTGATCGTGGCGCCGGAGCCCGACGCCTGCACCCTGGCGGTCAACGCCGTGAACCTCGGCCGTGATATCGTGCTGGCCACCGCCAGCCCCGCCCTGCGCGGCATGCTGACGGAGCGCGGCTACCGCGTGCATGAAACCCCGGTCAGCGACTTCGGCCTGTCCGGCGGTTCGGCCTTCTGCCTGATCCTGAAGTTGGATCGCACCTCAAAGTAAAACCCTTGGGCAAGTAAAGCCTTTGGGGGTGGAGGCGAGGGCGCTTAAGCTGGCGTCCTCGCTTTGGCCTTTTCGGACCCCGCCTTGAAGCCGCGCAAGCTCGACGCCATCGACATCAAGATCCTGACGGAACTGCAGGCCGATGGCCGCATCACCAACCAGGCCCTGTCGGAGCGGGTGGGCCTGTCCGCCCGTCCCTGCCTGGAACGGGTGCGCCGGCTGGAGCGCGAGGGCATCATCGTCCGCTACCAGGCCCAGGTGGACGTGCGCCGCATCCAGTCCTGCGTCTTCGTCCTGGCACAAATCTCCCTGGAAAAACAGGGCCGTGCCCGCACCAGCGCCTTCGAGCGCCGCCTGCGCGAGGTGCCCGAGGTCATCGAGTGCTTCGAGGTCAGCGGCCCCTACGACTACATCGCCAAGCTGGTCTGCCGCGATCTGGAGACCTACCAGGAACTGACCGACAGCTGGATCGACGATGCCGAGATGGGTGTCGCCCGCGTCGTCAGCAACGTGGTGCTGCGCCCCATCCGCGACTTCGGGACGTATCCGGTGTTCGAGGAGGAGGCTTGAGCGGTCTTGACCGGCAGGGCGTTGAGGTCCACATGATTACAACGTAATCACCTGTAATCGTCACGGCTTGAGGGTGTGGACATGGCCAGCCAGAACTTCTCCATTCGGACCGAGCCCGCCATTCTGGCGGAGTTGGACAAGCTGGCCGAGGCGCAGAACCGGTCCCGCAATTTCGTGGTCAATGAGGCCATCGAGCGCTATCTCACCGAAGAGCGTCAGTGGGCCACCCAAGTGCAAGCGGGACTGGCGGCGGCGGCGGCTGGCGACTTCGTCACGGATGCCGAGATGGATGCCTTGTTTGAAAAATTCGAGGCGGCGGCTGATCGATGAAGGTGCGGTGGACTAGGCCGGCGACACGAAACCTGGTGGATATCCACGATTACCTGAACCAGTTCAATTCGGCGGCCGCGCTCAAGCTGGTCAAGTCGCTCCGTGCGCAGGCGCAAGGGTTGGGTTCTCATCCTCAAAAAGGGCGCCCGGGCCGCATCAACGGTACGCGCGAGTTGGTCATTTCAGGCACGGATTTCATCATCGCTTACCAAATAGCGGAAACCTGCGTGGATATTCTGGCGGTTCGCCATACCGCTCGTGAATGGCCGGCCCGGTTGGATCGATAGCGGTCCCGCGTCGTTGCGGACCTCCCGCCCCTACGAAAACGCTTCCCCTCTCGCATCCTCATACGCTCAACTGCCGGCACCGGCGGTCCCAGGCAGGGGGCCGTTTACGGCGCGCCATATGGACCCATGAGGAAAACACCATGGAATATCGGCAACTTGGACGATCGGGCCTGAAGGTTCCGGTCCTCAGTTTCGGCACCGGCACCTTCGGCGGGGCGGGTGAATTCTTCAACCGTTGGGGCAGCACCGACGTGGCCGAGGCCACGCGCCTGGTGGATCTGTGCCTGGAGGCGGGCGTGAATTTCTTCGATACCGCCGATGTCTATTCCCGCGGCGCGTCGGAGGAGATCCTGGGCCAGGCCGTCAAGGGCCGGCGGGACAAGGTGCTGATCTCCACCAAGGCCACCTTCACCATGGGGGATGGCCCCAATGACGTCGGCTCGTCGCGCTATCACCTGATCCGCGCCTGCGAGGCCAGCCTGAAGCGGCTGGGCACCGATCACATCGACCTTTATTTCATGCACGGCTTCGACGCCATCGCCCCGGTGGATGAGACCCTGCGCGCCCTGGATGACCTGATCACCGCCGGCAAGATCGGCTATATCGGCGCCTCCAACTTCTCCGGTTGGCATTTGATGAAGGCGCTGGCGACGTCGGAGAAGTACGGCCTGGCCCGTTATGTCGCCTACCAGGGCTACTATTCCCTGGTGGGCCGCGAGTACGAGTGGGAGCTGATGCCCTTGGGCCTGGACCAGGGCGTGGGCCTGATGGTGTGGAGCCCCCTGGGCTGGGGCCGCCTGACCGGCAAGATCCGGCGCGGCCAGCCGGCACAGGCCGGCCGCATCGCCAGCGGTGGCGCCGCCGGCGGGCCCAAAGTGGATGAGGACTACCTCTACACCGTGGTCGATGCCCTGGACGCCGTGGCGGCGGAGACGGGCAAGACCGTGCCGCAGGTGGCGCTGAACTGGCTGCTGGCCCGGCCTGGCGTGGCCAACCTGGTCATCGGTGCCCGCAACGAGGAACAGCTGAAGCAGAACCTGGGCGCCGTCGGCTGGTCGCTGACGCCGGACCAGGTGACGCGCCTGGAACAGGCCAGCCAGAAGGGCCCGATCTATCCCTACTGGCACCAGAAGGACTTCAACCACCGCAATCCCAAGCCCACCACCTGGTAAGGCCGGCCGGCTTGCGATCTTTAGGCAGGGACGGTCCCCGCTGGGGGCCGCCCTTTCTTTACCACCCCACGTTCTTTACCACCCCACGGCCAACGCCCCGGCGCCCAGGGCCAGGGCGCTGACACCGCCCACGACCACGCCCAGGCGGCCACCCCCCACCCATGCCGCCATCGCTGCCTTGGTCACGGTATTGACGGCGGTCACGATCAGAACGCCCTCCATCGCCACCCTGAGGGTCAGGCCGTGCCCGCCCAGATGGGCCATGGACAGGGTGACGGCGTCCACGTCGGCCATGCCGGACAGCGCGGCCATGACCAGCACCCCGGGGGCGCCTATCGTCTGAGCCAGCACCTGGCTGGCCAGCGCCACGGCGGCAATGAAGGCGGCCATCTTCAGGGCCATGCCCACCTCCAGCGGGTTGGCGATGTTCAGCTTGGGCACATGGTAATGCCGGTTGCGCACGATCAGGGCGGCGGCGCCGGCCACCTGGACCAGTGCGGCACCGGCCAAAGGGGGTGCCAACGGCCGCAGCAGGTCCGGGTTCAGCACCATGGCCAGCACACTCACCCGCGCCATCATCACCGCCCCGGCCAGCAGCACCCCGGCGCCCAGCAGCCGGGAAGAGGCGGGGTGCATCCGCCCCAGCCGCGCCAGTGTCAGCGTGGTGGCGGTGGAGGAGGCGAGGCCGCCGGCCAGCGCCGCCATCAACACCCCCAACCGGTCGCCCAGGCCACGGACGGCGACATAACCCCCGAAGGAGATGGCGGCGACCATGACCGCCAACAGCCAGATGGAATGGGGGTTCAGCGCTCCCCAGGGGTCCACGGCATGGTTGGGCAACACGGGCAACAGCAGGAAGGACATGGCCAGCAGCGTCAGGATGGCCCGCACCTCGTCCCCGCTCAGCGCCGCCACCCAGCGGTGCAAGGGATCGCGCAAGGCCAGCAGGCCGGTCACGGCCACGCCGGCGGCGATGGCGACGCGCACGTCGGCCAGGATGGCCAGCGCCCCCAGCAGGAAGGTCACCAATCCCGCCACGACTGAGGTGATGCTGAGATCGCGCTCCGGGTTGGGATCGGTGTCGGCCTTGGCCTCCAGCCAGTGGAAGGCGGTGAAGGCGGCGGCATAGCCCAGGAACACCAAGCCCAGGATGTAGGGCTGCTGCGCCAAGGTCAGCGTGCCGGCGATGCCCCCCAGCAGGCCGGACAAGGCGAAGGTGCGCAGCCCCACCGCCCGCTGGTATTCCTGGCCGCTGCGGCTATGCCACCCCCGTTCCAGCCCCACCAGCAGCCCGATCGCCAGGGAAACCGCCAGGCGGCTGAGCAGGGTGGTGGGGTCGTCCATGAAGGCGGTCCTGGAAAGGGTGTGACCCGCCCAGTCGGCCCCAACCGTTCACCCGGCGCATTGATCCACCGCAAAGGCGTGTCGCCGGAGGCTCACGCGAAGGTGACGTGTGCCAGCATGTGGTCACGCAGGATCAGCGCGGCCCGCTGCAGGGCGTCGGTCGCCTGCTCCATTCCCTGCGACAGGCCGCTCAACAGCTGCAGCCGGCGCGGGTCGTCCGGCACCGCCATCAACAGGGCGACCACGGCGCGGTGGCGTTCATCCGCCTGGTGTTCCAGCGTCACGATGCCGTCGGAGGCCTCCAGGAAATGCTGCACGGTGTCCTGGGCGGCGCCGCGCTGGACATGCTGGGCAAGGTCGACAGCGCGGCGATAGGCCTGGGCGCAGGCCACGATGAGGTCGGCGAGATCCAGCAGGGGTTTGGGAAGCGCCTCGGGCGGCACGGCCTCGAACAGCAGCCGTGCCTGGAAGGCGGCTTCTTCCAGGTGGTCGGCCGCGTCGTCCGCCTCCTCGATCACCCGGCAGAACACCTCCGTCCCGGGGAGGCGGCGCGCCATGACGCGCAGCGCTTTCACCGATTCATCCGCCTGGCTCTCCCAGAGCTTGGCCCGGGTGGCGTTCTGGCCCGGTGTCAGGGGTTTATCCGAAAGGGACTCCCGAAGCATGGACCTCAAGCCTTCGGCCAGGCGTGATACCGCGGCGGCGTGGTCGGCGCAGATGGTCAGCAGCCGTTGGTCGGCGGTGCGGAAATGGGTGAACAACTCTGCCCGGACCTGATCACGGATCAGGGCGTCCGATCGGCCCTGCAGCAAGCCGATGGCGGTGGTTTGCAGGACGAAGCACAGGTAGCCCCGCGCGATATCGACGCCCATCATCTCATGCAGGGGTTCGCCATAGCGCAGGGGCGTTTTTACCGCCTGCTCCAGGGCGTCGTAGATCAGGCGCTCGCCGCCCAGAGACAGGAAGGCGCGATGGCCGAAGTCGTGCGACGCCGCCCAAGTCAGGATCTCCACCGCCACCTCATTGGGGACCAGCAACCCCAGGCGCTTGCGGGCCTTGTTCCAGTCGATCAGGAAGACGATGTGCGATGCCAGCCGGTTCAGCGCGGAGTGCAGATCCTCGTCGCTCTCCAAGGTGGCGGTGCCGTGGGTCGTGTAGAACAGATCCTCTTTCTCCAGCGCCGTTGCCTCGCGCGCCCGCACCTCCTGCCAGGCCAGGCCGCTGTCCCCGCTCAGTGTCTGCAGGAAGCGCAGGCGCGACAGGTGGACGTCGGTATAGATGACCGTCACCGAGCGGCCGACCACCTTGACCACCAGGACGTGGGCTTCGGTGGTGCCGATGTCGTTTTGAATCAGGAGGGTGCTGCCGTTGCGAACGGCCACCGTGTCCAGGCCCGGATGGTCGAATTTCAGGGGCGCCGTACGGTTCAGTCCGGCCATGAAGGCGGCGACGGTGGCGCGGTCCGCATCCCCGAGCCCGTAAGCCTTGGCGCCTGCCACCTCCTCACAGGCGATGGTTGCTTGCAGGTGGTTGAGGTCCCGATGCAGGTCCATGATCAGCACATGCAGACCATCCCCGGTGGCCGGCCGGCCCGAGGTCATGGCGGCGATGGCCGCCCCTTCCATCATGTCGCTACCGATGCTCGCCCAGGTCGCCGTCAGCCGGTCCAGACGGTGCGCATATTCCGCCGCCGCCGGCTGCCCCGCCTTGTCCAGCGGGGCGATCATGGCCCGCAGCGCTTCCTGCAGGCGTGCCAGAATACGGCCAGACCCGGGAATATGGTAATGGCCGTCGCCGTCGTTTTCGGTCAGGGCGATGGTACGGTCCAGGCTGGGCTCGTCGATGCCGCAGGCCTCGCGATCGTCCTTCAGCGTGGGGGCGGGGATTTGCGGACTCTCCGCCTGGGCTGCCGCCATCTGCAGCAGGGAAAGCAGGTACTTCGCCTGCTCATTGGCGGTCAGGGCCGTGGTGATCAGAGCCGGCACCACCAACGCCCGTTCGCCCAGCAGATCGACTATGCGGGTCTTGGCACTCACGGCAGGACCTCGGGCACATGGGCGGGCGGTACGGGGGCCAGGGGCGGCCGCGGTCGGATGGTCTGGGCGAAATGGGCCACGGTCTCGGCGTAGGTGCCGCTTTTCATCTCGGCGGCGGTGATGGTCACGCGCGCCTTGGGCGGCTTTCCCACCCAGGCCTGCAGCGCGTCCAGCGACTGCTGGCCCGCGGACCCGCCGTGGGTCAGCAGCAGGGCGGTTTCCGGCAGGTCCGCCCGCTCGCGCCGCACATAGGCGCGCAGGGGCGGGCAGGGATGCCAGGCCCAGATGGGCCCAGCCAGCACCACCAGGTCATAGTTGCGGGCCGTATGGGTCGCCGGGGCGATGCCGGGCAGCCGCCCGCGCCAGCTGTCCGCCGCCGCCCGCCACCAGCCCGTGAAGCTGACGCCGTAACGCTTGCAGCGGATTTCCTCGATGTCGGCCTGCAGGTGCCGGGCCAACTCCGCCACCACGGTGCGGGTCGTTCCGGTCAGCGAGTAAAAGGCGATCAGCACGGCCATGGTTCCCTCCATTTCCGGTCGCCCTCACCGGGCGGTCGCACACGCTGGAGGAAGAATGGCCAAAGGGGACGGCGCGCGCATTGACGCACCGCAAGCGCGTCACGCCTCACACCCGGCCTCACACCCGGTGGTAGGGATGCCCCGCCAGGATCTGTTGGGCGCGGTAGAGCTGTTCGGCCAGCATGCCGCGCACCATCATGTGCGGCCAGGTCATGGGGCCGAAGGCGATGAGCAGGCTGGCGCGGCGGCGCACCTCTTCGGCCAGGCCGTCGGCGCCGCCGATGACGAAGGCCAGGTCGGCCACGCCGCCGTCACGCCAGATGCCGACCTGGCGGGCGAAGGTCTCGCTGGGCAGGGCCTTGCCGCGTTCGTCCAGGGCCACCAGGGTGGCGCCGGGGGGGATGGCCTCCAGCAGCAGCTGGGCCTCCAGCCGCTTCAGCTCATCCCCCTCCACCCGCTTGCGGCACTCGACCTCGCGCAGGGTGAAGGGCCAGGTGATGCGGCCCTTATACTCTTCGAACAGGTCGCGGGCGGGGCCCGGCCGGCTGCGGCCGACGGCGATCAGCCAAACGCGCATGGGCCCGATCCCGCTACCGTTCTATCACGATCAGACAGACAGGAAGTCGCCTGCCGGCGCGCCGAACCCGGCGAAGTCGGGCGGCAGTTCCACGCCCCACATCTTTTCCAGGTTGTAGAAGGCGCGGACCTCGGGACGGAACAGGTGGACCAGCACGTCGCCGGCGTCGATCAGCACCCAGTCACACTGGGGCGTGCCCTCGGCGTCGAGACCGATGAGGCCGACTTCCTTCAGCTTGGACAGCAGATGGCCGGCCATGGCATCCACCTGGCGGGCGGAACGGCCCGATGTGATGACGATGTAGTCGGCCAAGGTGGACTTGCCCTTGAGGTCGAGCACCACGGTGCCTTCGGCCTTGTCATCCTCCACACTGGCGACGATCAGGTCGCGCAGCTGCTCGGGGAAGTCGGGGGCCGCCATGTCCGGAAGCGGCTGGGGCGCCGTCCGCCCAGCGGTCGGCGTCGGGAAATGGGCGATGGTGGAAATGATCGTTACCTCTAAGCAAAAAAGGGCGCTGAGGATCCGGCATGGCCGGCCCGCACCCTGATGATAGTCCGATGATGTCCGTGGGCAAGCCGCACGGGGCGCGCTTGCCTACGGGATTAGTCCTTGCAGTCCGCTTTTCCCGTCACCGGCCGGCCCACCACCCCTTCCGCCGGATTTCGGTGGCGGAGGCGGGATGCAGCGGCCCGTCCAGGAAGGTCCAGGCCGGTGCCGATCGTGCCGGCAGCCCGCCCGCGTCCCGTGGAGGAACCCGATTGCGGAGATAACGCCGCGCGGCCTTGCCGACAAGCGCCTTTAGGGAATAGGGGCGGCGCGGAAACACGGCAACCGGCATGCGACCCAGGATGCGCGTCCATCCCCGCCAGCGCGGAATCTGCAGCAGGTTGTCGGCGCCCATGATCCAGACGAAGCGGGTGCGTGGATAGCGGCGGCGCAGGGCCTCCAGCGTGTCCACGGTGTAGCGGGTGCCCAGCTGCGTCTCCAGGTCCGTCACCAGGATGCGCGGATCGCGGGCGGCGGCGCGCGCGGCGTCCAGGCGCGCGTCCAGCGTGGCCATGCCCCGCGCCTGCTTCAGCGGGTTCTGCGGGCTGACCAGCCACCACACCTGGTCCAGGTTCAGGCGGCGCAGCATCCATTGACTGACGTGGCGGTGGCCGGCGTGGGCGGGGTTGAAGGACCCGCCCAGGATGCCGATACGGCGTCCGGCCCAACTGGCCCCGGTCAGCGGCCGCGGTCGAATCCAATAGCGGCCGTGGGGAGATGTCGACATGGGGTAACGCCGGCCGGTCGCTTACGGGCGCGTCTGGCCGTCGCCGCGCACGACGTATTTGTAGCTGGTCAGCTGCTCGGCACCCACGGGGCCGCGGGCGTGCAGCTTGCCGGTGGAAATGCCGATCTCGGCGCCGAAGCCGAATTCCCCGCCATCGGCGAACTGGGTGGAGGCGTTCCACAGCACGATGCCGCTGTCGACCCGGGCCAGGAACCGCTCGGCCGTGGCGGCATCCTCGGTCACGATGCTGTCGGTATGGTGGCTGCCGTGGCGCTCGATGTGGGCGATGGCCTCATCCACGCCTTCCACCACCTTCACCGACAGGATGGCGTCCAGGTATTCGGTGTCCCAGTCGGCGTCGTCGGCCGGCAACACGCGGGCGTCCAGGGCCTGCACGGTGGCATCGCCCCGCACCTCGCAGCCGACGCCGACCAGATCCTCGATCAGGGCGGGCAGCTGGGCGGCCGCCACGTCGCGGTGGACCAGCAGCGTCTCCATGGCGCCGCAGATGCCGGTGCGGCGCATCTTGGCGTTGAGGGCGATGGCGCGGCCCTTGGCCGGATCGGCCGCCCGGTCCAGGTAGACGTGGCAGATGCCGTCCAGATGCTTGATCACCGGCACGCGCGATTCCGCCGCCACCCGCGCCGTCAGGGACTTGCCGCCCCGGGGGATGATGACGTCGACGAAATCGGTCATGGTCAGCAGGATGCCGACGGCGGCGCGGTCGGTGGTGGGCACCAGCTGCACGGCGTCGGCGGGCAGGCCGCCTTCCACCAGGCCCCGGCGCATGGCCGTGACGATGGTGCTGGACGAATGCAGACTTTCCGAACCGCCGCGCAGGATGGCGGCGTTGCCGGACTTCACGCACAGGCCGCCGGCATCCGCCGTCACGTTGGGCCGGCTTTCATAGATGATGCCGATGACGCCCAGGGGGACCCGCACCCGCTGGATGCGCAGGCCGTTGGGCCGGGTCCAGTCGGCCATGACGGCGCCCAGGGGGTCGGGCAGGTCGGCCACGTCCTCCAGGCCCTTGGCGATGGCCTCCAACCGGCCTTCGTCCAGGCGCAGGCGGTCCAGCAGGGCGGGGGTCAGGCCCTTGGCCTGGCCGGCCGCCATGTCGCGCGCGTTGGCGTCCAGGATGGTGGCGGCGTCGGCGCGCAGGGCGAATGCAGCGGCGCGCAGGCCTGCCACGCGCTGCTCCGGCGTGGTCACGGCCAACCGGGCGCTGGCGGCGCGCGCGCGCTGCCCGATGTCCTGCATCAATGCCGTAAGGTCGACCGTCTGCCCGTCCATGATCCCAACGCCCTGATATCCGTTACGCCGTCACGCCCCAGCCCCTAGCTCTTAGCGGGAAACACCCGGGCGTGACGGAAGTCCACAGTACACCAGCTGCCCACCTCCAGCGCCAGATCGCTCAACCGGTCGCGGGACAGCTGTGCTTCCAGCGCGCGGCCGGCCAGATCCAGTTCCAGCCGGGCCACGGGACCGGCGGCGTGCAGGCTGCTGACCCGGGCGCTCCACTTGCCCTCCGGCACGCCCTCGGCCGGGGCCACGCCCAGTTCCACCTGGTGGGGGCGGACATAGATGACGGCCGGGCCGTCGGCGCCGACGGCGCCATCCACCCGCACGGCCTTGCCGTCCAGGCGCGCCACGCCCGCCTCGATGACGCCGTTCAGGCGATTCACCCCGCCCAGGAAGTCGAAGACGAAGCTGTCGGCGGGGTGGTCGTACACCTCCGCCGGGGTGCCCACCTGGATGATCTGGCCGTGGTTCATGACCACCACGCGATCCGCCAGCTCCAGCGCCTCTTCCTGGTCGTGGGTCACGAAGATGGAGGTGATGTGCATGTCGTCGTGCAGGTGGCGCAGCCACTTGCGCAGATCCTTGCGCACCTTGGCGTCCAGTGCGCCGAAGGGCTCATCCAGCAGCAGCACCTTGGGTTCGATGGCCAGCGCCCGGGCCAGGGCCACGCGCTGGCGCTGGCCGCCGGACAGCTGACTGGGGTAGCGGGTGGCCAGGTGCGACAGCTGCACCATGGTCAGCAGCTGGTCCACGCGGCGGCGGATGTCCATCTCGGCCGGCCGCTCCGCCTTCTTCTTGACGCGCAGGCCGAAGGCCACGTTGTCGAAGACGGTCATGTGCCGGAACAGGGCGTAGTGCTGGAAGACGAAGCCCACCTTACGGTCCCGCGCCGCGCGGTCGCGGGTGTCCTGCCCGTCGAAGCTGACCTCGCCGGCGTCGGCATGGTCCAGGCCGGCGATAATGCGCAGCAGGGTGGTCTTGCCGGAACCGCTGGGGCCCAACAGGGCTAAGAGCTCGCCCGAGCGCACGTCCAGGCTGACGCCGCCCAAGGCGGTGAAGGCGCCGAAGGTCTTTTCCACGTTGCGGATTTCAATGGCCATGCGCGCCGCCCGTTTGCTTGATCGTCATTATCGCCGCTTCTCTCACCGGTCTGGTCTCACCGTTTGGCGGCGGCGATCTGGTCGGCGAAGCGCCATTCCAGGGCCGCCTTGGCCGCCAGGGTCACCAGCGCCAGCAGCGCCAGCAGCGAGGCCACCGCGAAGGCGGCCACGAAGTTGTATTCGTTGTACAGAATCTCGACATGCAGGGGCATGGTGTTGGTCTTGCCCCGGATATGGCCGGAGACGACGGACACCGCCCCGAACTCCCCCATCGCGCGGGCGTTGCACAGCAGCACGCCGTACAGCAGGCCCCAGCGGATGTTGGGCAGGGTCACCAGGCGGAAGGTCTGCCAGCCGCTGGCTCCCAGCACGATGGCGGCCTCCTCGTCCTCCACGCCCTGCTCCTGCATCAGAGGGATCAGTTCGCGCGCCACGAAGGGGAAGGTGACGAAGACGGTGGCCATGACCACGCCCGGCACGGCGAAGATGATCTGCACCCCGTGGTCGCGCAGCCAGGGACCGAAGCTGCCGTGCAGGCCGAACAGCAGCACGTAGACCAGGCCGGAAATGACTGGCGAGACGGAGAAGGGCAGGTCGATCAGGGCCAGCAGCAGGCTCTTGCCCCGGAAATTGAATTTGGCGATGGCCCAGCTGGCGGCCACGCCGAACACCAGGTTCAGCGGCACGGCGATGGCGGCCACCGTCAGGGTCAGCCGGACGGCCGACAGGGCGTCGGGATCGGCCAGACCCTTGAGGAAGGCGCCGACACCCTTGGCCAGGGCCTGGCTGAACACCGCCACCAGCGGCAGGGCCAGGAAGGCCGCCAGGAACAGGATGGCGAGGCCGATGAGCGCCAGGCGCATCATCGGGCCTTCGCCCACGGCGGGGCGGCGGGAATGCGGCTCAGCGGGCATGGCGCGACCGGGTCCAGCGCTGCAGGAAGTTGATGCCCAGCAGCATGAGGAAGGAAACTCCCATCATGGCCGTGGCGATGACGGTGGCGCCGGCATAATCGTACTGCTCCAGCCGGGCGACGATCAGCAGGGGCACGATCTCGGACACCGCCGGGATGTTGCCGGCGATGAAGATGACGGAGCCATACTCCCCCACGCCGCGCGCGAAGGCCAACGCCACGCCGGTGATCAGCGCCGGCAGGATGGTGGGCAGCAGCACCTTGGTGAAGGTCTGCCAGCGCGTGGCGCCCAGCGAGGCGGCGGCCTCCTCCACCTCGGCGTCCAAATCCTGCAGCACCGGTTCCACCGTGCGCACGATGAAGGGCATGCCCACGAACACCAGGGCGATGACGATGCCCAGGGGGGTGAAGGCGATCTTGAACCCGGCCGCCTTGGCCAGGGCCCCGATCCAGCCATTGGGGGCGTAGATGGCCGTCAGCGCGATGCCGGCGACGGAGGTGGGCAGGGCGAAGGGCAGGTCGACCATGGCGTCGATGAGGCGTCGGCCGGGAAAGCGATACCGCACCAGCACCCACGCCACCACCAGGCCGAACACGGCGTTGATCAGGGCGGCCGCCAGCGCGCAGCCGAAGCTGACAAAGAAGGCGTGCAGCACCCGGGGGGCCAGGGTGATGGCCCAGAACCGGTCCCAACCCACATCGGCCGCCCGCAGGGCCATGTGGCCCAGGGGGATCAGGACGATCAGGCAGAGATAGGCCAGGGTGAAGCCGAAGGCGGTGCCAAAGCCGGGCAGGATCGTCGGGGCCAGGAAGGCCCACCCCCGCCTGGCCGGCTTGGTCGCCGTGGTCGACGCGGCGGCCGTCACGAGGCGTTCCCACCCACAAAGGGCCCGCCCGAAAGGGATAAGTCGACGTGAGGCGAACCCGGTCGGGTCATGTGCGGCCTTTCCCCAAATTCGAGACGCGAGATTAATGCATAAGCCCCGGAGCGTGTACAACCTTCACGCCGTGCGGGGCAGGCACGTCTTTCACAACGGTGCCATGCATCTTCCAATAAATCACCATCACAAAAGTGTGAAATTTGATCCTATCGGGTAGGCGGGGGCGGGGATGAGAATCCGGCGCGGTAGCGGTCACATGACGTGTGACAGCGTTGTCCGGGATGGGGTAAAAGTCGTCCTGGGAGGAAGGGCATGACTAAAACCAAAGCTGGCGACGTTTCAGGCCGGTTCGTCCGGCTGGATCGACACTGCTGGCGCGCGCCCTGGCCTTGCCGTACAGCCGATACCGGATCTTGCCGCGGGATGAGCGTTCGCGGCGGGCCCTCCGTGGGGATGAGGCGCTACCAAGGAACGGAGTGTTAAAAGCATGATGAATCGTCGCACCCTTTTGCAGGGCGCCGCCGCCCTGGCCGGTGTGGGCGCCCTGGGGGGGACGGCCGCGACCTGGCGGTCCGCGCTGGCCGCCACGAAGGCGGGCCAGGTGGTGTTCCCGAAGGACTTCCTGTGGGGTGCGGCCACCGCCGCCTATCAGGTCGAGGGCGGCTGGAACGCCGACGGCAAGGGGCCGTCCATCTGGGACACGTTCACCCACCAGAAGGGCCTGGGCCGCATCAAGAACGACGACACCGGCGACGTGGCCTGCGACAGCTATCACAAATACAGGGAAGACGCGGCCCTCATCCGCCAGCTGAACCTGAAGAGCTATCGTTATTCCGTCGCCTGGTCGCGGGTGCAGCCGCTGGGCAAGGGGGCGGTCAACCAGGCCGGCCTGGACTATTACAAGCGCCTGACCGACGCGGTGCTGGAGGCGGGGGCCCGCCCCCTGGTCACGCTGTACCACTGGGACCTGCCGCAGGCCCTGGACGATGAAGGCGGATGGACCAACCGCGACACGTCCGACCGGCTGGCGGAATACGCCGACATCGTCGGCCGCGCCTTGGGCGACCGCATCAACCATTGGGCCATCCTGAACGAGCCCAAGACCTTCACCCACCTCGGCTATTGGGAGGGCATCTTCGCCCCGGGCCACAAGGACCCGCTGCAGATGCTGAAGGCCACCCACGTGGTGAACCTCAGCCAGGGCAAGGCCTTCCGCGCCATGAAGGCCATCAACCCCAAGTTCCAGGTGGGCAGCGTCTGCGACGTGGCCAACATGGTGCCGCGTACGGACAGCGAGGCCGACAAGGTCGCCGCTGAGCGCTACCACCGCTTCCTGAACCTGTGGTTCCTGCAGCCGGTGCTGGACGGAACCTACCCCGACGTGCTGCCGGCCGATCAGCGCGACGCCCTGCTGGGCTTCCAGCCGGGTGACGAGAAGGTCATGCGCGCCGACTACGACATGGTGGGCCTGAACTACTACACCCGCTGGGTGGTGGCGGATAAGCCCGAGGGCAACGGCGTCCCCGGCCTGAACACGTCGCACGAATGGGGTGAGGGGCCGCACGCCAAGACCGACATCGGCTGGGACATCGATCCCGATGGCTTCCACGACACGCTGGTCCGCATGGCCAAGGCTATCGGCAACCGCCCCATCGAGATCACGGAAAGCGGTGCCGCTTACAACACGCCGCTGGTCGATGGTCATGTGAAGGATGAAAAGCGCATCGAGTACATGAAGGCCTATTTCGCGGCCCTGTCCCGCGCCATCCAGGATGGGGCGCCGGTGCGCGCCTATCACGCCTGGAGCCTGATGGACAATTTCGAATGGGCCCAGGGCTACACCCAGCGTTTCGGCCTGACGTACGTCGATTACAAGAACGACCAGAAGCGGACCATCAAGGACAGCGGCCTTTGGTACGCCAAGGTCGCCAAGAACAACGGCTTCTGATTGCGGTGGACGGGGCCACGCGCCCCGTCCGTCCTTGCGAGTGATCCGGATGTGATTTCTAATAAATACTTGCAAAGCCAATCAATAAAATTGAGCATTAATCGAATATGAACGGTCTCATTTAACTACAATAGTAGTAAATATTAAATCCATCGCGGCGTTAATCTTATCTTAAGCGAGTAAGAACAGAAAATCCTCCCGCGTTGACATTTCGTTTCGCGCCCGCGATCTGAGGGGGATTTCATGTCTTTATCGAACATTCGCATTGTCCATAAGATATTGATAATTGTTGGCTTGTTGTCTGCCATCTTGATTTATGTCGGTTACACGGGGTACCACAGCGCCGTCACGCTGGGCATGGCGGGGCAGGACATCGACGATGCGGATGGCCAGGCGCTGCGGGCCTCTCGCATGAACAATACCCTGTTGACGCTCAACCGTTCTCAATACCGGATCGGCTTGGACGCATCGCAGGAATCGATGGCGACGGTTGAAAAGTCGGTGGCTGAAAGTCGCGCCCTTTTCGAACGCAGCCTGGATGACCTGCGGTCCAGCGCCGATTCCCAGGAACAGGAAATGCTGCGCGGGGTCGCCGACGGTTATGCCGCCTTCGTGACCAGCCTGGAAACGACGATGGAGAAGGCGCGCGCCCTGGGCGGGGTGGTGCCGACGGCGGACCAGATGGCCCTCATCACCTCAGTCAAGGAAGGCCGGACCCTGGTCGATCAGCTGCAGCAGCGGATCCGGGCGCTGGCGGAACATTATGACAAGGCGGGGACGGACATGGCGCACCGGGGCCAGGTCATGGCGGACGGCGCCAAGCGCACCATGCTGATCGGCACGGCCGCCGGCACCCTTTTGGGCATCGCGCTGGGCCTGTTCATCGGTCATGTCGGCGTGGCCCGTCCCATCGCCGCCACCGTGGATTGCCTGCAGCGCCTGGCGGCCGGGGACGTGGGCTTCACCGTCTTCGGCATGGGGCGCAAGGATGAGCTGGGGGCGGTGGCGGAGACCATGCAGGTCTTCAAGACCAACATCCTGCGCACCCGGGAGATGGAGGCCGCCGCGAGGGAGCAGGAGCAGCGCGCTGCGGCTGAAAAGAAAAAGGCGATGGACGAGTTGGCGGACCTGTTCGACGCCAAGGTGGCCGGGGTGGTCCAGGCGGTTTCTTCCGCCGCCGAGCAACTGTCGTCCACCGCCAGCGCCATGTCGTCCATCGCCGAGGAGACCAACCGCCAGGCCACCACCGTAGCGGTGGCGGCGGACCAGACGACAGCCAATGTCCAGACCGTGTCCGCGGCCGCCGACCAGCTTTCCTCCTCCATCGGCGAGATCAGCCAGCGCGTCGGCCATTCCAGCGAGGTGTCCAGCAGCGCGGTGGAGCGAGCGCGGCTGGCCAACGAGATGGTGCGCGGCCTGGCCTCGAATGCGGAGCGTATCGGTCGGGTCATCGAGCTGATCAGCAATATCGCCAGCCAGACCAACCTGCTGGCCCTCAACGCCACCATCGAGGCGGCGCGGGCGGGTGAGGCCGGCCGGGGCTTCGCGGTCGTGGCGGGCGAGGTCAAGACCCTGGCGACCCAGACCGCCAAGGCCACTGACGAAATCGTCGCCCAGATCGCGGAAGTCCAGTCCTCCACCCGGCAGGCGGTGGGCGCGATCGAGGGCATCGGCGCGGTCATCGATGAGTTGAGCCAGATCTCCAGCGCCATCGCCTCGGCGGTGGAGGAGCAGAGCGCTGCGACGCAGGAGATCGCCCGCAACGTTGACCAGGCGGCCCATGGCACCCAGGACGTGTCGCGCAGCATCGCCGGCGTCACCGTGGCGTCCGCCGAGGCGGGACAGGCCGCGTCCCTGGTGCTGGCGGCGGCCAGCGGCCTGGGTCGCAGCTCCGACATCCTGCGCACGGAGGTGGGCAGCTTCATCAGCCGCGTGCGTGCCGCTTAAAAGGGGGCGGGGCCGGCGGTGATGCCGCTGGCCCCCGCCTTTTCCGGTCAGAACACATGCAGCTGGGGCAGGGCGTAGAGACGCGTGGGGGTGCCGTCCTCCGCCGTGGCGCTGAGCTGCAGGGTGGGATTGCGCCGGTCCAGCTTGCGGCCGAATTCCAGAATGGGCCGTCCCTGGTCGTCGGCTTCCAGCGCTTCCCCCGTATCGAGAGCGGCATGGACGTGGCAGTGGGCGTCCGGCTCGCAACTGAAGTCCAGTTCGTCGATGCTGGGGACGAAGAAACCCATGACCGGCCCCACGAATTCCTCGATCGCCTGGTCCAGCACCTTGGCGCCTTGGCGCAATTCGCTGTAGGCGACGGGCTGCTTCCCGTCGGACAGCACCTCCAGCATCACCGTGGCGCGCAGCGACCCCTTGGCCTGATTGCTGACCAGCTTGGCGTCGGCAGCCTCCCAGTCGGCGCGGTAGGGAATGTAGAAATAGCCGTCGGGCGTGGATTCGATGGCCTCCTCCTTGCTGTTGTAGACGGCCCACAGCTGGATGGGCAGGGGGCCGGACTTGTCCTTGTCCAGTTGCACCTTGAAGATCATGCGCAGGTGCCGGCCGCTGGCGCCCTCCATGCGGTCCAGCACCTTCAGGGCCTCCGCCAGCTTGGCGTAAGAGGTCTTGCCGAACTGCTCCCGCGAGGTCACCACCATTTCCGGCACCGCTTCCGCCGGGGGTTCGGCCTGCGCCGTCGCTGCTTGATCCACCGCTGGCTGCCCCGTCGTTTGGGCACCGGCTGCGCCGGCGCACCCCAAGGCCAGGGCGATCAGCACCGCCCGCCCATAAAGTATGGCTTTCAAGGATATCCCCATCCTGTCCATCACCGGCCCCCATCGGCCGCTCTCTTACTAAGGGTTGTGATTGGGGCGAGTATAGGGCCGGTTGGCGGTCAATTTTAGTGGTCGCGCCGACTTGCCGCTGCGGGTCGCCGCGCGATTTCCTTGTCAGGCGGGGACACATGGGCGCTATATCAGATTGAATATAGCGCCGCGTCAGGGAAGGGATCGGTCATGCTGCGGAGAACTGCGACAGGAGTGGTGGCGGTGATGATGGCGCTGGTGGCGCCGGCCCGGGCCCAGATGGCCGACCCCTCCTGCAAAGGTGTCGCTGTGGAATGGCCGGCCGACCTCAAGGCTTGGGGGCTGGCGGCGGTGCCGGTGACGGCCGCGACCACCCCGGGCGGACCCCCCGCCCTGATGCCCGGCACGCCGGCGCGGGTGACCCTGGCGGCGAAGGAAGGCGTGACCCTGGCCGTCACCCCGCCCAAGCCGGCAGGAGAGAAGACCTACGCCGGCATCGTGGCCTTCACCGTGCCCGCTGCGGGTCCCTACCGCATCGCCATCGATGGGGCAGCCTGGATCGACGTGGTGGCGGACGGCAAGTCGCTGGACAGCACCAGCCACAAGCACGGCCCCAACTGCTCCGGCATCCATAAGGTGGTGGATTTCGGTCTGGCCGCCGGCACCTACCAACTGCAACTGACCAACAGCCGGGCATCCACCGTCACCGTGCTGGTGGTGCCGCCGCAAAGCTGAACCCCGCGCCTTTCCGACGCGGCCCCCTGTGCCAGGGCCGGCGGCGATGCTATATTCCGGAGCATGACCAGCATCTCCGCCCCCAACCCCTACGCCACCGTGGCCGCCGGCCTGCAGTCCAGCAGCGCGCGCGTGGACCGGGACGCCACGGCCATCGCGGCATCCAAGGGCGGAGACATCAATCCCACCGACGTGGTCAGTCTCAGCAGCGACGCCCTGACCTTCAAGGCCCTGACCAAGGTCGCCCAGACGGTGGACGACAACAGCAAGCGGCTGCTGGATATCATGGCCTGACCGCCCCCTTGGGCGGCCCTCCCCATTTGCTCCGTTAGCGGAAGCGGAACGGCACCGTGAAGCTGAACCGCCCGTCCGTCAGCAGCGCCTCCGGCGGTGTCGGCAGGGGCGCCGCTTGGCTGACGGCGCGCAACGCGATGTCGTCCAGCACGGCGCTGCCGCTGGACGTCAGGATCATGGCGTCGCGCACCTGACCGTCGGCGGCCACCGTTATGGCCAGCACCACCGTGCCCGCCGCCGCGACATGGGCGGGCCGATGGCGGGCCAGCGCCTGCCACACGGCGCGGGTATAGGCCTCAAGCACATCCGGCGTTGGCGGATCGGGGGGGCGCCGGACCACGGCCGGGGGCGGTGCGTCGGCGGTCCCGGCTTGCGGTGGCGGTGTCTCAGGGACGGGAAGGGCTGCCGCCACGATCGGCGGGGCGGGGGGCGGCTGGCTCACGGGGGCTGCGGGGCTCCGCTGCCGTGCCTGGGACGGTGGCGGTTGGCGGGGGGGCCGGACCGGGGGCGTTTCCACCAACCGCGGCGGCGGGGGCAGCAGCCGGGCCACTACCACGGTTTCGTCCTGCGCGCGGGCTGCCGCCGGCGGGCCCGACAGCCCGGCCATCCAGGTCACCAAGGCGGCCTGGATGGCGAGGGCGATAAGGGCGGCGAAGACCGCCCCGGCGCGCGGATGCACCGCCCGGCCATAGGCGGCCGGACGAAAGCCGGCCATGACACCGGGCGACACCCAGGACGGGGCGGTCTTCTGCCTCATGCCCGAACCGTCCCCGTCAGAACTTGACCGTCAGGCCGGCATTGAACGAGCGCCCCGGGCCGGGCACCGAGCCCAGGGGCGTGGCGTACTTGGCGGCCCGCCAGTCGCCATAGTCGATGCCGCCCAGCGGCAGGGCATAGGCCTTGTCCATCAGGTTCTCGATGGCGAAGTCCACCCGCACATCCCCCCAGGTGTAGCTGCCGCGCAGGTTCACCAGGGTGTAGCCGGGGGTGGTGGGCTCCCGCAGCAGGCGCTCGACCTGCGTCTTGGCGTCGACCATCTGCACCTCCACCGCCCCGTGCCAGCCGCCCAGCGTGTGGTCCAGGGCGATGCGGCCGTTCAAGGGCATCATGTGATAGAGGCCATCCTCGTCCGATACCGTCTGGCCCCGGACCCAGCCCAGCACACCGCTGATGCCGATGGCACCATGGTCGGCGTCACGCCAGACGGTGGCCTGGCCCGACAGGTCCACGCCATAGGTACGGGCGTCGCGGTTGGCGAACATGACCTTGGCGAAGGGAACGCCGTTGGATACCACCGGGGCCAGCAGGCGCTGGCTGATATAGTCCTCGATATAGCTGTAGTGGGGGGTCAGGCGGATTTCCCAGGCCGGGGGCGCTGCTGCACCGTCGGCGGGGGGTGCCGCATGCCAGCTGAATGAGGCGCTGACCGTGTTGGCGACCTCGGGCTTCAGGTCGGGATTGCCGACGTAGTAGTTCCCGTCGCCATTCCAGGTGATCATGCTGCTGGCCATGTTGCCGGTGGACCAGGCATAGCGCTCATACAGGTTGGGGGAGCGGCTTTTGCGGGCGTAGCCCAAATCGACCGTCGCCTGATCGTCGATGGCGTAGCGCAACTCGGCCGTGGCATCGACGTTCGCGTCCGAGCGGGCGCGGTCGCGGGCGTTGAAGGCGGCGGCGTTGGCGGCGTAGCTGGTGTTGTAGCCCGACACGGTGCCGGTGTTCGTCCACACCGTGTCATTACGCAGGCCGGCCAGGCTGCTCCAGCCGCCGCCCCAGGTCCGTTCCCATTCCACGAAGGTGCCCAGGCGGTCGCGCGTGCCGCCGTTGATGGTGTGGAAGGTGTTGGGGCCCATCATCATGGCCATCATGCCGCCCACCGGCGGCCACCAGTCATCCAGGGCGTAGTGATGGAACTCGCTGCCCAGCCGCAGCGTGTCGGCGGCGCTGAGCGGAATGTCGGCCTTCACCGTGTAACCGGTGGCGTTGGACCGGGTATTCATGGGCATGCCGCCGCCATCCGAACCGCCCTTGTCCTCCAGAAAGTTCATGGCGTGGCGCACATGCTGCCAATAGGCGGTGGCATCCAGGCTGCCCCAGGCGAAGCCGGCCTTGTAGTGCGCGTCGACCGAGGTGCCGCGGTTGTCGGTCATGTCCATGCGCTGGTTGGCGAAGCCTTCATAGGGCGTGTACTGCACGCCGCCGCGCACCTCCAGCACGCCGTCCTCGCCCACCCGGGCCGCCAGGCTGAGCGTGTGGGTTTGGGTTTCGAACAGGGTGGAGTTGACGTCCTTGCCGTCGCCGCCGCGGGCATAGTCGTCGCCCCGGCTCCATGAACCGGCATAGCCCACGACGTAGCGGTCGGTCGCGACGGACAGGTGGCCACCCACGGTCGTGCCGTTGTTCACGCTGCGGAAGGCGGTGGACACGTCGCCGTGCACGGCCATGCCCCGGCCTTCGCCGACGAATTGTGGCTCCGGCGTGGTGACGGCGATGGTGCCGCCGATGTTGTCGCCGCCTCGGCTGACCGGTGTCACCCCCGCCAGAACGTCGATGGCGCCCACGTCGCCGGGGGCGATGTAGGACAGGGCCGGGTTCATATGGTTGGGGCAGGACGCGGCCACCGGCACATTGTTGACCAGGGTCAGCACCCGATCGTCGGCCAGGCCCCGGAGGACGGGCAGGCTGGAAATGCCACCGGCCCCATAAAGGGAGACGCCGGGCAACCCGGAGAGCAGGGCGGCGGTGTCGGGGGTGGCGGTTCGGCGGTCGGCGATGGCCTGGCTGCTGAGGTGGCCGTCAGCGGACGGGGCGGACATACCCCCGACCGCGAACTCCCTGTCCACGTCAATGGCGGGCAGGGCGACGGCGGTTGGCTTCCCGTCGGTCGCGGCCTGCTGGGCCATCGCGGTGGCCGGCAGCCAAGGCAGGGCACCGGCCATCAGGGCCAGGGCTGATACCCGGATCAAAGGGACGGACGCGCGCGGCCCACTCGGGCGACGCGACGGAGCGAGGCGCCCGGCGAGGGCGCTGGAAACGATGAATGACATTCGTGACGCCAATCCAAAAAGGGCGGCGGACTCCGGGCGGCCGCGGCCGGCAACGTCCCAGCGGCGCGCCCCGCCATGGGGCGCGTCCGGACATGCTCCGCCGCGCGCTGGACCCGGTAAGGGCCGCGACTGGGAAGGACCGCACCGGTCCACCCCTTGGTCGAGGGGTGGTGGGGGCGGGGTCGATTGGGGGACATCAGGCCCGGGCCGGTGGGCCCCGGGGATAGGCGGACTGGCGGTAGGGGGTGGTCTCCGCCGGACTAACGGCGCTGGTCAGATCCAACCGGCCCGCAAGCCGGGGCAGCGGCAGGGGCACCGGGGACGGCAGGGCCATGCCGCCGTGCAGGAAGGGTAGGCAATAAGCGCAAAACGGCTGGGCATGGCCGCCGGTCCCATGACGGGACGCATCGTTGTTCTTATGCCCGCTGGCCGGTGATGCCGGGCCGCAGAGGATGTAGGCGGTGTCCGGGTCGGCCTGCGCTGCCCGCACGCGCAGGGGCAGCACGCCAGCGGCCATCACGTCGATGGCCAGCAGCGCCAGCGTCAGCCAGGCGATCAGGCGCCTGCCGCTGTTGCGGCGTGCCCGGTCCAGCCGGTTATGTGCGGTGCGTCGTGTCATGCCCCCGATTCCTCGGAAGACTTTCCGGGGCCATGACCCTCAAGTCAACGCAGGGGCACTCACGGCAGCCACGCCGATGCGCGGCGGCTTTGGTTGATCCATGTCGTTGACGGGTGCGTTGCAGGCGACGCCGACGCGGCGCCGACTTGGGGGGCTTAGCGAGGCTCGACCGGGGATATCTTGGGCGCGGATTGCTTCGCCGGCTTGGGCGGCTGTGTGACCAGGGCGACGCGGCTCTGGAACTTCTCGGGCTCGCCCTCGGTCATCAGGCTGAAATCGCCCACGACCGCGTCCAGGAAGGGGACCAGCCAGGTCTGCTCGGCCTTGGCGAAGTTGGACAGCACCCAGCCGTGCACCAGGTTCTTGTCCCCCGGATGGCCGATGCCCAGGCGCACGCGCCAGTAATCCTTGCCGATGTGATCGTCGATGGAGCGCAGGCCGTTGTGCCCGCCGTGGCCGCCGCCCTTCTTGGCGCGCAGCTTGCCCGGGGGCAGGTCCAGTTCGTCATGCAGGACGATGACCTGGTCGGGCGTCATCTTGTAAAACCGCATCGCCTCCCCGACCGATTGGCCGGACAGGTTCATGAAGGTCTGCGGTTTCAGAAGGTAGATCTTTTCGGGGCCGATCTGCCCCTCGGTGATCAGCCCCTGGAAGCGTTTCTTCCAGGGGCCGAACCGATGGCGTTGGGCGATTTCGTCCACCGCCATGAAGCCGACGTTGTGCCGGTGGTGCGCATATTCCGGGCCAGGGTTGCCCAGACCGACCACCAGCCGCATTATCTATCAGGCCTCGGCAGCCGCCGCCGCGTTCTCTTCGGACTTCAGGCCCGAGGGAGCGGCGATGGTGGCGACGGTGAAGTCGCGGTCGGTGACGACCAGGCTGGTGCCTTCCGGCAGCTTCACGGCGCTGATGTGGATGGAGGCACCCACGTCGAAGCCTTCCAGGGACACGGTCAGGTGCTCCGGAATGTCATTGGCGCGGACGTGCATCTCCACCTCGTGGCGGACGATGTTCAGCACGCCACCGCGCTTCAGGCCGGGGCTGGCGTCGTGGCCCGTGAATTCCACCGGCACCTTCACCACGATCTCGGTGGTGTCGCTGACGCGCAGGAAGTCGACGTGCAGGGGACGGTCGGTCACCGGGTCGAACTGGACGTCGCGCGGCAGGGTGCGGGTGGTCACGCCGTCGACGGTCACGTCGTACAGGTGCGTGAAGAAGCCCGGCTTGTGCAGCACGCGGGTGAAGTTGACGGCCTCCAGGGAGATCGTCACCGGCTTTTCCTTGTTGCCGTAAATCACGGCAGGGATGCGGCCATCGCGGCGGGTCTGACGGGCGGTCCCCTTGCCTGCCCCGTTCCGCGCCTCGGCGGCGAGCGCGATAATCTGGGTCATTGGTACTCTCCTTAAGAATATGCGCCAGCCTCCAGGGGTGCTGAGCGCGGTCGGAATGCGCGGGTGTATGCGCGCGACGGCCCGGAGTCAAGCCATAGAGTCAAGAAGGCGGCCATGAGGCCGCCTTCGAGGTACTTGGCACTGTGGACCGCGCGACTGACCGTAGGTTCAGTCGAACAGGCCGGCGCGACTGACCGTAGGTTCAGTCGAACAGGGAAGACACCGACTTCTCATTGCTGATGCGCTCGATCGCCTCGGCGATCAGGGGGGCGACGGTCAGGTGGCGGACGTTGCGCGAGACGCGCACGGCTTCCGTCGCCTGGATGCTGTCGGTGGTGATCAGCGCTTCCAGCGGGGACTGGGCCACGCGGGCGACGGCGCCGCCCGACAGCACGCCATGGGTGACGTAGGCGCGCACCGACTTGGCGCCCCGCTCCTTCAGGGCCACGGCGGCATTGCACAGGGTGCCGGCGCTGTCCACAATGTCGTCGACCAGGATGCAGTCGCGGCCGCTGACGTCGCCGATGACGTTCATCACCTCCGACACGCCGGCGCGCTCACGCCGCTTGTCGATGATGGCCAGGTCGGCGTCCAGGCGGTTGGCGATGGCGCGGGCGCGCACCACGCCGCCCACGTCCGGCGACACGATCATCAGGTTCTGGCGGCCCATGGTGGCCTCGATGTCCTGCACGAACACCGGGGCGGCCACCAGGTTGTCGGTGGGGATGTCGAAGAAGCCCTGGATCTGGCCGGCGTGCAAATCCATGGTCAGCACGCGGTTGGCGCCGGCGGTGGTGATCAGGTTGGCGACCAGCTTGGCCGAAATGGGGGTACGGGGACCCGTCTTGCGGTCCTGGCGGGCATAGCCGTAATAGGGCAGCACAGCCGTGATGCGCCGGGCCGAGCCACGACGCAGGGCGTCGATGGTGACTAGCAATTCCATCAGGTTGTCGTTGGCGGGATAAGAGGTGGACTGGATGACGAACACGTCCTCGCCGCGGACGTTCTCCAGGATTTCCACGAAGACTTCCATGTCGCTGAAGCGCCGGATGCTGGCCTTCGTCAGCGGAACCTTCAGGCAGGCCGAGATGGCCTCGGCAAGCGGATGATTGCTGTTGCCGGCGATGAGCTTCATGGGGTCGCTCTTAATAATAGGAAGTGGGCGACGCCGGAGCGTCTTCATACCTTCATAAAGGCGCGCGGACCATATCAAGCAAGGCCTAGGCTGTAAACCGCCGCCCCCCGCTGTCTGGGCACGGGGGGCATGCGCCGATACAGGGGTATTCGCCCCCCGCCAGAGGTACCGTCAAGGGGTTGGATCAAGGGCTATCATGCTGATATGACGGCCATAATCTCCCTCATGCCGCAAGGTGGACCGCCGGTAGCTGAAGAACAGGTCCTCTCGCTCAACCGTATCGTGACCGGTATGCGCCACCCTGGCCAAGCCGCATCCGGACAGCCGGTGGCCGACATAGGCCCCGATGTCGAACAGGGGATGGTCCGCCCGTTGGCCGGCACGGAAAAAGCGGGCGTTGGCGGCATCGGCTTCCAGGAATCGGGCCTCGAACTCCGGCCCCACTTCATAAGAGTCGGCGCCGATATGGGGGCCGACACCGGCGACGATGCGGGCGGGATCGGCGCCCAGATCCGCCATGGCGCGCACCGTGGCCTCCAGCACGCCCGTGAAGGCACCCTTCCAGCCGGCATGGGCGGCGCCGATCACCCCGGCGGTCGAGTCGGCGAACAGCACCGGCACGCAATCCGCTGTCAGGATGCCCAGGGCGATGCCCCGCCGGCAGGAGACCATGGCATCGGCCTGGGGCGCGTCCTCCCGTGCCCAGGGGCGCTCCACCGTCACCACCGTGGGGCTGTGCACCTGATAGACGGTGACCAGGCTGTCCGCCGGCAGGCCCAGGTCGGCAGCGCAGCGCGCCCGATTCTCCGCCACCGCGGCCGCCGCGTCGTTGGAACCGAAGCCGACGTTGCGCCCGGCATAGAGCCCGGTGGAGACACCGCCCCGCCGGGTGAAATAGCCATGGCGCACCCCGGGCAGGTCCAGGGCGTCCAAGGTCAGGTAGGGGCGGTCTTCGGGGGTCGGGGCGGTCATGGATCAGCCTTCGCTGGGTTCGAAGCCGGCGGGCGGCGGCGCGCCCGGGCTGGTCAGGGCCAGGGCCTTGAACAGGCGGCCCATCTGGCCGGGGGCGGTCAGGCGGTCCAGCGCCAGGTCGACGGCATGGGCCTGTGGGGCCATGGCACCCCGTTTCAAGGTGGCGGCGCGCTGCTGGATGCCCAGACGCTGGAGCAGGGGCCCCTGCCCGACGATGCCGTGGGACTGGGCGCCGGCCGCCCCCGCTGTTGCGGCCAGGGTGCGGAAATCGACATGAGCCGTCAGGTCGGACTGGCCGGGGTCGTCCAGCACGGGAGCGTAGGCGTGGCTGCGCACTGCTTGCAGCGTGTCGCCCAGGGGCGGCGCGTCATAGCCATAGTCCACCACCAGGGCGGCGCCCGGGTGGGCGGCCAGGCGGCGCCCGATCTCTCCCGCCACAGTCAGCGCGGCGGGGCACAGCTCCACCACCGCGCCCTCGGGCGCCTCCCGAAGACCGGGCGGCACCAGCAGTTCGGCGCCGCCGCCGGCGTCCAGCGTCCAGGCGAAGCGGCTTTCCGGTTCCAGCCAGGTGACGCAGCGTTCGGCCCAGCCGCGCGCTGTCCTCTGCATCTGGCGGATGGGCAGGGCATCGAAGAATTCGTTGGCCAGCAACAGCATCGGCCCATCGGGCACCGCTTCCAGGCTGCCGGCCCAGGCGATGGGGTGGGGGGGCTGGACGGCGGTGGGCAGGGCCGCCAGGGTGGCACGCTGCCGGGCGCGCAAGGACGGGCTGGTTTCCACCATGTGGACGCGCAGGGCCTGGGTCAGGCCGGGAACCCGAGCCATGGCGCGCAGCGCATCGGCCATCAGCGTGCCGCGCCCGGGGCCCAGTTCCACCAGGTGCAAAGGCGCGGGGGAGCCCAGGGTCAGCCACGCCTGGGCACACCACAGGCCCAGTAGTTCCCCGAACATCTGGCTGATCTCGGGTGCGGTGGTGAAGTCGCCGGCGGCGCCCAGCGGGTCCCGGGTGGTGTAATAGCCCAGCGTGGGATGGCCCAGCGCCTCGGCCATGAAGGTGGACAGGCGCAGGGGCCCCTCATCATGGATACGGCGGATGAGGTGGCCGGCCAGGGTTCCCGGGGCCGGAATCGTCCCTGGCATCAGGCCGCTGCCGGCACGCGGCGGCGGGCCAGGGCCACCAGGGCCACGCCGATCAGCAGCATGGGCACCGACAGGATCTGGCCCATGGTGACGCCGCCGCCCAGCAGGAAGCCCACCTGCACGTCGGGCTCGCGGAAGAACTCGGCGGTGATGCGGCACAGGGCGTAGCCGATGAGGAAGGCCCCGGTCAGCGTGCCGGTACGGTCCCGCACCGACGGGACGCGTGACAGCAGGAACAGCGCGGTGAACAGCACGATGCCCTCCAGCCCCGCCTCATACAGCTGGCTGGGGTGGCGGGGCAGATCGTCGGCATGGGGGAAGACCATGCCCCAGGGCACGTCGGTGGGGCGGCCCCACAGCTCCCCGTTCACGAAATTGGCGAGGCGGCCCAGGAACAGGCCGATGGGGGCGGCCACGGCAGCCAGATCGCCCAGGGACAACGGATTGAAGCCGCGCCGCCGCGCGAACAGCAGCACGGCCAGAGCCACGCCCGTCATGCCGCCGTGGAAGGACATGCCGCCGTTCCAGACCTTCAGCATGTCGAACGGGTGCTGCAGGTAGAAGTCCAGGTTGTAGAACAGGATGAAGCCGAGGCGCCCGCCGGCCAGCACGCCGACGACGGCCCACACCAGGAAGTCATCCAACTCCGCCGGGGTGGGGCGGCCGTTCATGCGTCGGGCCATGCCCAGCGCCAGGCGGTAGCCCAACGTGACGCCCACGATGTAGGCCAGCGCGTACCAGCGCAGGGCGAAGGGGCCGATCTCGACGATCGTCGGGCTGATATTGGGAAAGGCGAGGGCCATGATGCTGCGGATATCCCCGTGGACGTCTTCTTCCGGCCTGTCATGCGGTGGGCGCCGGGCACATCGGCATACCCTTGTCCCTGCGGACATCCGCCCCCACATGGCCGGCCGTGTGAAAGAAATGGACTCGGCTGTTCGGCTTTATAGGGGCCCCGCGCCCCGGTCGCAACGGGTGGTGGGAATCCGTGACCCTGCAGCCTGCGTGACGCTCCCCATGACGCTCCTCCGGGGAGCTTCGAAGGTGCTGTTGCACGTGCGAACGTGGGGCGCGATAATGGCGGCTTGATGGCCGTTCGCTTTCCGGGTCCCGCCGCATCGGTACCGGGGCAGCGGCGGTACTGCTTTGAGGATTGAGGCGATGCAGGTGGACAACAAGGTGCTGGACGATTTGGCCCGTGTGGCCGGGGGCGCCGTCGGCGCCGTGGCCGGTCTGAAGAACGAGGTCGAGGGCCATGTGCGCCAGCGTTTGGAACGCGTGCTCAGCGGCCTGGACATGGTGCGCCGGGACGAGTTCGAGGCCGTGAAGGAAATGGCCGCCCGCGCCCGCGCGCAGGAGGATGAGATCAACCGGCTGATGGCCCTGCAGCAGGCGCTGCTGGACCGCGTCACCCATCTTGAGTCGGTTGTGGCCAAGGCCGCGGCCGAGGCGGACAAGCCGGCCTGAGCGCGCACCCCCCTGGTCGAAAGGGGTGCCTCGGGCCGAAATCCAAGGGATCCCGGGCTTCCGGCCCCACCCACAAGGGGTGGGCGCCAAACGGGCCTAGCGGCCGGGTAGAAGACGGTTGCGGGGGCGGTTGTCCTCTGGCACCGTACCCCTGGTAGCTCCCACGCCCGGCAGCACCAGATTTTGTTTTTGAGCGGATCGGACGTTTCCGATCCGGCGCCGGGTGGGATGGGTCGTCCCTTGCCATCGCGCGCGACAGGAGGGCGTATCATGTCGGCACTTGCCGTCGAGACTAGCAGCACCACACACAATCCCCTTGATATCGTCGAGGAGATCGTCTCGGCCAACGAATGGCCGTTCGAGCGCGCCAGCGAAGATGAGATGATCGTCGAGATCAACGGCCGGTGGTGCGACTACCGGCTGTTTTTCGTTTGGCAGAACGAAGTCAGCGCCATGCAGTTCTCATGTCAGTTCGACATGAAGGTGCCGCCGGCCCGCAAACTGGCCGTCACCGAGCTGTTGGCCGAGGTGAACGGAAAGATGTGGCTGGGCCACTTCGACGTGTGCAGTGAAGAGCACACGCCCATGTTCCGCCAGACGCTGCTGCTGCGGGGCACGCGGGCCGCCAGCGTGGAACAGATCGAAGATCTGGTCGAAATCGCGGTGGCGGAGTGCGAGCGCTACTACCCCGCGTTCCAGTTCGTCATCTGGGGCGGCAAAAGTGCCGCGGACGCCGTTTCCGCCGCCATTCTGGACACGCTCGGCGAAGCTTGATACAGCCCACACCCCGGGACCTCCGTTGGAATGTCATAAATAGGGTGCGGGGATGACGGCTGTGGATTTGTTGTTGGTGGGCTTCGGCAAGATGGGTGGCGCCATGCTGGCCGGCTGGCAGGCGGCCGGCACCGTCCGTCGCGTGGTCATCGTCGACCCCGTGGCCGCCACTACCTCCGCGCCGGAGGGGACGGTCCTGGTGCCTGATCCCGCCGCCATCCCGGCGGATTTCAGTCCCACCGCTGTCGTGCTGGCCGTGAAGCCCCAGATGATGGACCAGGCGCTGCCGGCCTACGCCGCGTATGCCGGCGGCGCCGTTTTCCTGTCCATCGCCGCCGGCAAGACCGTCGCCTATTTCCAGAAGGTGCTGGGTGCCGGCGCCGCCCTGGTGCGGGCCATGCCCAATACACCGGCCGCCGTGGGCCGGGGCATCTCCGGCGCCTATGCCACGCCGGCCGTCTCGGCCGGCCAGCGCGAGCTGTGCCAGCGGCTGCTGAGCGCCGTGGGCGAGGTGGTGTGGGTGGAGGATGAGGGGCTGATCGACGCGGTGACCGCCGTGTCGGGCAGCGGTCCCGCCTATGTCTTCCACCTGGTGGAGGCCCTGGCCGCCGCCGGCACCGCCGTGGGCCTGCCGCCGGACTTGGCGCTGCGCCTGGCGCGGGCCACGGTGACGGGGGCGGGCGAGCTGCTCTACCGCAACCCGGATACCACGGCCACCCAGCTGCGCATCAACGTCACCAGCCCCAAGGGCACCACCCAGGCGGCGCTGGACGTGTTGATGGACGAGGGGCAGGGCCTGGCGCCGCTGATGATCCGCGCGGTCGCCGCCGCCAACCGGCGGTCGCGGGAACTGGCGGGCTGACGCGTCATGGCCGGACCCCTCAGCCCCAGCGCGCAGAAGATCCAGAACCTGCTGAACGATCTGGGCCAGCCCATCCACGTTGTGGAATTCGCCGCCACCACCCGCACGGCGGCGGAGGCCGCGGCGGTGATTGGTTGCGATGCGGCACAAATCGCCAAGTCAATTGTTTTTCGCACACGCGAAAAAAACGCCCCCGTCCTGGTGGTGGCGTCGGGGGCCACCCGCATCAACGAGGCCCTGGTGGCCAAGGCCCTGGCCGACATGCTGAGCGGCGACCGGCTGCTGCGCGCTGATCCGGAGTATGTGCGGCTGACCACGGGCTTCCCCATCGGCGGCGTTCCGCCGCTGGGTCATGCGGTGACGCCTGTCACATTATTCGACCGCCGTTTGCTGTCATTTCCCACGGTCTGGGCGGCGGCGGGGACGCCGAACGCCGTGTTCGCCATCGCCCCCGACGTGCTGGCCCGGCTGGCCGGCGCCCGGGTGGTGGACGTCGCCTAGGCGGAAGGAACGGGGTGCCACCGGTGTCTTAGCCGGTTCGACCTATGGCGGTGCTCGGCCGGCCTATACTAGCCAAAAGAGTTTATTGTGCGGTGCACAAAAACGATTGACCGGCTGGCTTACCCCAAGCATTATCCCCCCGGAATTGCCGCACCGCAGCGGCGCAAGCCGTATAGGGATCTGAACACTATGGCGACCAATCCGTTCCTCGACTTCGACATGACGAAGTTCTTCGACCCGTCCAAGTTCGCTGAGTTCACCAAGGTGGACTTCAGCAAGACGCTGGCTGACTACAAGGTGCCGGGCATCGACGTCGACGCCTTCGTCGCCGCCCAGCGCAAGAACATCGAGGCCGTGACGGCCGCCAACCAGCTGGCCGTGGAAGGCATCCAGGCCGTCCTGCGCCGCCAGGCCGAAATCCTGCGCCAGAGCCTGGAGGAAACCTCCTCCGTGGTTTCCGACTTCCTGTCCACCGGCACGCCGGAAGACAAGGTCGCCAAGCAGGCCGAGCTGGTGAAGACCGCTTTCGAGAAGGCCCTGGCCAACGTCAAGGAACTGGCCGAGCTGATCGCCAAGTCCAACAGCGAAGCCGCCGACGTGCTGTCCAACCGCGTGAAGGAAAGCATCGAGGAAGTGAAGGCTGCCATCGCCAAGGCCCAGACCAAGCACTAAGCCTGGTTTCAGCCTCGCGCTGACCGATGAACGGGCGGCACCTTCGGGTGCCGCCCGTTTTCATTTCCGCTGTCCAGCTGCCTACACAGGCAGCCTGATCACCGCCCGCAGGCCGCCCCGGGGGCTGTCTTCCAGCAGGACGTTGCCGCCATGACGGTTGGCGATGTCGCGGGCGATGCCCAGGCCCAGGCCGACACCGCCGGTGGCTTGGTTGCGGGAGCTGTCCAGGCGGTGGAAGGGGCGGAACACCTCCTCCCGCACCTCCGCCGGGATGCCGGGCCCGTTGTCGTCAACCAGGACATAGAGGTGGCCGCCCTGGCGCTGCAAGGTCACCCAGGCGCGGCCGGCATAGCGCACGGCGTTGCCCACCAGGTTGGCGACGCAGCGGCGGAAGTCGTTGGCGCGCAGCGGCACGATGATGGTGGCGTCCGGCAGGCTCAGTTCCACCGACCGGCCCTCGCGCCGGGCGTTGGCCACCACGTCGGTCAGCAGGGCGCCCACGTCGGTGGGGGCGGGCGGTTCGGCGCCCTCGCCCCGGGCGAAGGCCAAGTAGGCCTCGATCATCCCCTCCATCTCGGCCACGTCGGCCTTCAGCTCCTCCACCTCCTGGGCCTCGGGCAACATGGCCAGCTGCAGGCGCATGCGGGTCAGGGGGGTGCGCAGATCGTGGCTGACCCCGGCCAGCATCTCCGTGCGCTGGCTGATCTGGCGCTGGATGCGTTCCCGCATCTGCAGGAAGGCGGTGGCGGCCTGCCGCACCTCCGACGCGCCCTCCGGCTTGAACAGGGGGGTGTCGCGGCCCTTGCCGAAGGCCTCCGCCGCGATGGCCAGGCGGCGGATGGGCCGGATCTGGTTGCGCATGAACATGATGGCGATGGTGAACAGCAGCAGCGAGCTACCGGCCATCCACAGGATGAACACCCAGCTGGTGAAGCTGAACAGCCGCCGCTCCGGCGACAGGACATGCAGCACGCCATCGGGCAGTTGCACGTTGATGCCATACCATTCGTGGGCGACGTGGGTGTCTATGGTCCAGGGGCGGCCGACCTTCTCATCCAGGGCCCGGCCCAGCGTGTGCTCCAGGATGCCGAACAGGTGCTGGCGGTGCCAGTTGGGCAGCCGTTCGCCCGGGCTGAAGGTCACCATCAGGTCGGTGGTGCGGGTCACCATGTCCAGGGTCACGCCCCGGTCCTCCGCCGTCTGGTCGCGGCCCAGCTGCTCGATGACCATGGCGATCTCGCCCGCCACGCCGAAGGCCTGGTTGTTGGTCACCCGTTCCCAATGCTGGTCATAGAAGTAGAAGGTAGCGATGGCCTGGGCCAGAATCACCGGCGTGGTGATGATCAGCAGCGACCGGCCGAACAGCGTGCGCGGCAGCAGGCGCTTCACCACGCCGGAAGGGTTGATCACCGGGGGCGCCCCCAGACCCTGGCGCCGGGGCGCCTGTTCACGCGTCATGCTCATGGGGCGTCCTTCAGCGACTAAAAGGGCGGCCTCAGTCGGGCCGCAGCACATAACCTTCGCCGCGCACGGTCTGCAGATAGCGCGGCTGGCGCGGATCGATCTCGATCTTGCGGCGCAGGCGGGTGACCTGCACGTCGATGGCGCGGGCGTTGCTGTCGATACCGGCGCGCCCCAGATCCTCCCGCGTGAACACCACCCCCGGCTGGGCTGCCAGGGTGCGCAGCAGGCTGGCCTCGCCACTGGTCAGGCGCACGGTCTCCTCGCCCGAGCGCAGTTCCTCCCGCTCGGCATCGAACACCCAACGGCCCAGGCGCACCTCCGCCGCGGCCGTCGCCGGCTTGGGCAGGCGGCGCAGGATGGAGGTGATGCGCAGGACCAGTTCGCGCGGCTCGAAGGGCTTGGGCAGGTAGTCGTCGGCCCCGGCCTCCAGCCCGGCGATGCGGTCGTCCGGCTGTCCGTTGGCCGTCAGCAGCAGGATGGGCAGGCCGCCATCGGCGCGCAAGCTGCGGGTCAGCTCCAGCCCCGACTCGCCGGGCATGCGCACGTCCAGCACCATGAGGTCGAAGTTCAGGGAGGCCAGCATGCGCCGGGCCGCCGCCGCGTCCGCCGCGGCCGAGACGATGAAGCCGTTCTGCGACAGATAGCGCCGCAGGGCCTCGCGCAGGCGATCGTCGTCGTCCACCACCAGGATGTGGGGCTGCTCTTCGGGCAGGGCCTGCTGCGTCATCGTCATGGCCGAATGCTCTCCCTAACGGTCGCGGGGCGGCAGCATAGCATAACGCGGGCTCAGCGCTTCGCCAGCGCCGCCGCGGCGGGCCGCGCCTGGGCGAACGTGTCCCGATCGCTGTCGTCCATGATGCCGACCATGACCTTGCGGAAGCCCTCCACCGCTTCCGCCCCCGCCCGGCGGTAGGCGCGCGCGATCAGCTGGCGCTGGGGCTCCGACAGCTGGCGTTCCAGTTCCTGGCCCTTGGGCGTCAGGTCCAGCAGGCGCTGGCGCCGGTCGCGGGTGCCCTGGCGCTGCACGATGTATTCCTCACGCACCAGATCCTGCAGGACGCGCGACAGGCTCTGCTTGGTGATGCGCAGGATGCCCAGCAGGTCGGTCACCGTGATGTGGGGATGGCGGCCCACGAAGTAGATGACGCGGTGGTGCGCCCGGCCCAGGCCGATCTTCTCCAGCATGGTGTCGGGTTCGGCGGTGAAGTCGCGGTAGGCGTAGAACAGCATCTCCATCGCCTGCCGTAGCTCCTCCTCCCGCAGGAACAGGGGGTTTACGCCGGTTTTCATGTCGGTCATGCGATGCAGGCTTTCGGTACTGGCACGAAATAACGGGCGGCATTATGCCAGTTGCGCCGGTGAAGGGGAGCGGTTTCACGGACGATCCGTCGCACCCCGCCTGGCTCGGCCCTTCGGGGGGATACCGCCTTCCGGGCTCTGGCTTTCGGGGGTGGGGCTTCGGCGGGGATTGCGCGGTGGGCGTCACCTTTGGCAAAAGGGGCGCTCAATCGGGGCGCCGTCGATATTGGGGGGCGTTTACCAGGGGATGCAGGAGCCAAAGGGATGAAGATGAAGCTGTCGGTCGCAGGACTGATGCTGCTGGCACTGGCGGGTTGCGCCGCCAAGCCCGAGGAGAAGCCCGCGGCGCCGGCCGAGCCGCCGCCCGTCGAGGCGCCCAAGCCGCCGCCCACGGATATCACGCTGGATGCCAGCGATCTGACCGCGCTGCAGACGGCGCTGAAGGAGGCCACGGGCAAGCCCATCCAGGAAACCGTGACCTGGACGAACCCGCAGACGGGCCGCCAGGGCACCGTGAAGATGCTGCGCGACGGCTTCGACGCCAAGAACCGCCCGTGCCGCGAATTCCACTCGGTGGTGTTCCAGGGCCAGTTGTTCCGCCACCAGACCGGTTTCATCTGCCGCCAGCCCGACGGCAGCTGGGAAGTGGTCGACGGCGTCGACTACCCGGTCCGCGAACGCAAGTAAGGCGGCCCCCGCCGACTCTCGCTGCCTTGGCCGTGCCACAGTCACGGCCAAGGCTTATGCTGGAGTTCGTGCCGGGCCGGCGCCCGGGCGGACCCATCCGCCTTCGGGGAGCGTTACGTACTGATGTCCCAATCACCGAAATCGGGAGCCACCCCGCCCAAGCCCGGCCCCTCCAGGTCCGGCTCCTCCAGGCCTGGTGAGCCCCGGAGCGGCTACCTTCGGGTGGCCCTGCTGCTGGCGCCGGTGGCGGCGGTGGCTATCGGCGGCGGCCTGCTGCTGGCCCATTGGGGCAAGCGCGCGGAAGCGCCGCCCCCGCCGCCGCCGGTGACAAGCGAGCCGCCGGCCCCCCGCGGTCCGGTGACGGTGGAGGTGGCGGGCGGCGACGGCCCCATCCTGACGGTGGCCTCGCCCGATGACCGCCAGATTTCGGATGAGGGCCTGAAGGCCCTGCACATCTTCGAGTCCAGCACCGGCACCACGGCCCTGCTGGTCTGGTATCGCGGTGCCCTGCAGGTGGAGGACTACGGTCCCGGCACCCGCCCGGCCGATCTGATGGACGGCGCCGGGCTGCAGGCGGGCCTGCTGACCTTCCTGACCGGCAAGGCTATCCAGGACGGTTTCCTTACCTCCGCGGATCAGGCGCTGGGCCAGATCTTCCCGGACTGGAAGGACGATCCGCGGGGCCGTATCACCGTGCGCGACCTGCTGGTGGGCAGCAGCGGCCTCGGCTTTCCGCCCGATACTGGCACCCCGGGTGGCCCGGCGGCGACCGATGCGGGCGCCTGGCTGAAGGGCCTGGCGCTGGAGGCGGAACCCGGCACCCGTTACAAGCCGGCGGACGGTGAGTTGCAGGTGCTGGCCCTGGTGCTGGAAAAGGCGACCAGGCAGCCGCTGGGCGCCTATTTGTCGCAGGGGCTGTGGGCCCCGATCGGCGCCCGCCCGGCGGAGATGCTGTTGGATGACAGCGGCCGCGCCACCCTCGTAGGCTGCTGCGTCAGGGCGACGGCGCGCGACTGGCTGCGCCTGGGCCTGCTGTTGAAGGATGGCGGTCAGGTGGAAAACCGCCCGGTCCTGCCCATGCCCTGGGTGGAGGAGATGCAGCGTCCCACGCTGTTCGCCCGCAACGAGGGCATGCGGGTGCGCATCGCCTGGCCGCGGGAAAAGGGCGGCCCCGTCAAGGCGGCCGAAGCCTTCGCCGAGCCTGACACCGTCTTCATGGCGGGCGCCGGTGGCCAGCGGCTTTATGTGTCGAAGGCGGCCGACCTGGTGATCCTGCGCCTGGGCCGCGCGGTTGAGCCCTGGGATGACGCCACCCTGGTGAACTTGGTGACGCGCCACCTGGAACGCCCGCCGGAGCCCAAGCGCACGCCGTATTCCTCCATCGCCGTCCAGCCGCAAGGGTTGGCCATGCCGCCCATCGTCACGCCGCGCAAGCCGCCGACGGTGGTGACGGTGCCGCTGGACGCCGCCCCATCCCACGGAAAGGATGCCCAGCCGGCCTTGCCGACTGCCCCCGCCGTGCCGGGTGGCGCTTCCGGCCAGCCGAACGGGGGCCAGCCGAACGGGGGCCAGCCGAACGGGGGATCGCCGCCGGCGGACAAATCGCCGCACCGGCCGTGAGGCGCCTTAACCATTAGCCGCCACTGAAAGTGGTGCTTCCGGGTGGGATCCATACCGTCTGTCCGCCGGCCCCGGGAGGGGCACGGCGGAGCGGCTGGTATTAACCTTTATTTGGATTTGAAGGCTTTCAACTGCTTGTTGAAATCGCTCGCGAGCTTCTGCATCTGGTCGACAGCATCGTTGTACTTCTTCTGCCAGTTGCCGTTGCCGTTTTTGCCTTCAAACTCGACGCAACTCATATAGTCCTGGGTCTCCGCCATGAACTTCTTCACGGCTGCGGATGCCGCCTGCATATCCGCTTCCGCCGCCTTGCTGCCGTCCGGCACGGCGGGGGGCGTACCCAACGTGCACTCTGCCCGCGCCACGCCCGCAACCCCCAAACCAGCCATCAGGACGATGGCTGCCACCCGCTTCTTCATCTGCACCAACCTCCCAGAGTCCAGTAAGTACACGGTCTAAAAAAGACTATCCGTCAAAGCTTTACGGACTGTTACCTACATTTGTCTTCACGCCCGGGGCCCGTACGTTGCGGGCCCACGCCCTGTTCACGATCAGCGTCTCGATCAGCCATCATCCAGTCGGCCGGAACGCTGCCGGCCGAGATCCGATGTGACGGAGCAGTGACGGTTTTTGTCACCGGCGCTGAATTTTTATTACTTAAAATGCTAAGAAGAACAGCGGGGCTTGGCCCCTTTCCCCCCGTTTCGTTTATCTCACCCTGTTAGCGCCTTGGATTCCGGGGTTTTAACCAGAGTCTGGCGCCAATGGATCCAGGCTGAAATCCTTTCCGCATTGCGAAAGATAAATTTCAGTCGTCGTGGTCCTTGGCGGCGTTAACTGTAGTTGAGGTTATAAGTCAGTTTACAGGTCTGCGAAAGCATGTCTAGGTATTAGCCCAGGGCCTAGGCCGAGCCGCGATCGCACTGTGGGCGAGGGTTCGGGGGCGCGCACCGGGTTTGATAGGGTGGCTGTCGGTCTTGGCGACGACAGCGGCGCGGGGCAATGAACAAAGCAGGGGTAGTAAATAATGTCGTATGAGGCAGATGGGTTTTTGGGGCGTGTCAGTGGCCTGGTGAAGAAGCCGGAAAATTCGAAAAGCTGGTTTACCATTGGGCGCAAGATCGCCCCTGCGGTCGCCATTCCCACGATTATCGGCCTGGGTGCTGTCATTTGGCTGAGCGCCAATCAGATGCATAAGGCCATGCTGGCCCAGTCTGTGGCGTCTGAGCGCCAGGAAACGGAAATGCTGGCGCAGCAGATGAGCGCCGCCGTCCGCTTCAAGCAGCAGGATTCGATCGCCGACGCCTATGCCGACCTCAGCACCCGCGCGGGCGGCAGCCTGGCGGGCGTGCGCGTGAACGACGGCGATGGCGAATCCCTGGACAGCTTCGACAGCAAGACCCTGCCGACCTACGCCATCGACAAGGACAAGGACCTGCCCAAGAAGGTCACCGAGACCAAGGCCTTCGATCGCGGCGACCACCTGATCGTCATGTCGCCGGTGAAGGCCGGCGCCAACCATGACCAGGTCGGCACCCTGATCGTGGCGTGGAGCCGCCAGGGCCTGAACGAGGCCATCTCCTCCACCGTCAAGGGCTCGCTGCTGACCGCCCTCATCGTGCTCGCCATCCTGGTCGGCGGCCTGGCCGTGCTGCTGCACTTCCTGGTCAGCCGTCCGCTGACCACCTTGCAGACCGCCATGGGCCGCCTGGCCAGCGGCGACCTGACCGTGGACATCACCGGCACGGAGCGTGGCGACGAGATCGGCGCCATGGCCGCCTCCGTCCAGGTGTTCAAGGACAACGCCCTGGAAGTGGAGCGCCTGAAGAAGGTGCAGGAGCAGGCGGAGCGGGAGTCGGCGGAAGAGAAGCGCCGCACCATGAACCGCCTGGCCGACGAGTTCGAGAGCACCGTGAAGGGCGTCGTGGCCCAGGTGTCCGAGGCCGCCACCCGCATGCAGTCCAGTGCCCAGACTCTGTCCGGTTCGGCCGACGAGAGCCGCAGCCAGGCCGGCGCCGTCGCCGCCGCCACGCAGCAGGCCTCGGCCAACGTGCAGTCGGTCGCCAGCGCCACCGAGGAGCTGGCCGGTTCGCTGGCCGAGATTTCCAACCAGGTCAACACCTCGGCCCGCATCGCCAAGGCCGCCGCCTCCACCGCCGAGAAGACGAACGAGACCGTGCAGTCGCTGGCCTCGCGCGCCCAGAGCATCGGCGACGTGGTGAAGCTGATCTCCGACATCGCCAGCCAGACCAACCTGCTGGCGCTGAACGCCACCATCGAGGCGGCGCGCGCCGGTGAGGCGGGCAAGGGCTTCGCTGTGGTGGCCAGCGAGGTGAAGAGCCTGGCCAACCAGACGGCCAAGGCGACGGAAGAAATCTCCGCCCAGATCTCCACCATGCAGGACGCCACCCGCGACGCGGTCGACGCCATCATCACGATTTCCCGGACCATCGCCGAGATCAACGACATCTCCGACATGGTCGCGGGCGCCGTGGAAGAGCAGGACGCGGCGACCAAGGAAATCGCCCGCAATGTCCAGCAGGCCTCCATGGGCACCATGGAAGTGTCGCGCAACATCGGCTCGCTGCAGCACGCCGCCGAGGACACCGGCAAGTCGGCCACCCAGGTTCTGGGTGCCGCCACCGGCCTGGCCCAGCAGTCCGACACCCTGGCCGGCCAGGTGGACCGCTTCCTGCAGCAGGTCCGCGCCGCCTAACCAGCGCCGCCTTGAGTAAAAGTAAAACCCCCGCAGGAGCGATCCTGCGGGGGTTTTGTTTGCCTAGGCACGGGTGGGTTAGGCGGTGACGCCCCACAGTTTCCTGGCCTCCTCCGCGATCACGTCCGGATATTCCTCTGGGAAGAACAGCTTGGCCTGGGGCAGATGGCGCACGCCTTGGCAATTGGGCAGGACACTGGCCAGGTAATCGCCGCCGGCGGGGTCGAAGATGGTGTCGGCCATGCCCCAGATGATGCGGGTCGGCACGGCCACCCGGCGCAATTCCTTCTCGATGCCGGCCAGTGGGTTGGGATCCAGGCCCAGGGTATAGGCGTGCACCAGATCCTTGCGCCGGGGGCTGCTGACCAGCGGGCCCAGGTAATAGTCGATGGCCTCATCCGTGGGGCGGGTGGGGTCGCTGAAGGTCTGACCGCCCAAGCCTGTCGGGCTACGTGCCAAATCCTTGTCCGCCACCCAGCGCGCCAGCCAGCGGTCGGCGAAGGTGCCGGCCCGCGCCATCTCCAGCACCGGCTGCAGGGCGGGGGGCGGGCTGTCGGGCTCGGTATCGCAGTTGGTCAGCAGCAGGCTGCGCACCCGCTTGGGGTATTGGGTGACGAACAGCTGGGCCACCGCCCCGCCGCTGTCGTTGGCCACGATGTCCACCGTGTTGGCGCCCACGCCATCCAGGAAGGCGGCCAGCATGCGCACCTGGACCAGGGGCGTCACCGCTTGGCCATCCGGCACGCGGCTGTAGCCCAGGCCCAGGAAATCCGGTGCCAGGCAGCGGCGGTGGGCCGACAGCCGGTCGATGGCGCTGCGCCATTGGAAGCTGTTCAGGGGGAAGCCGTGTAGGAACAGGGCGTCGGGGCCGTTGCCCTGGTCCATATAGGCGACATGGCCGAAGGGCGTGCCGGCGTAGCGGCGTAAAGAGCGGTAGGCGGCGGCGTCCAGCGGCCCGGTGCCGGACAGGGCGGCCGCGCCGGCACCGGAGGTTCCCAGGGCCAGGGCGGCGCCGGCCAGGCTTTGCAGGAAATGACGGCGGGCGAACGGTGCGGTCAGCATCTTTCATTCCCCAAGGGAAAGTTGTTCGGATGCCCCAGGGATACGCCCAGGCCTTATTCGCGGTCGATAACCCGCCAGGTCATGGTTTCTTGACCTCCGAGGTCATGGCTTTTGCCCGTGGCCGCCGTATCATTCCCCCACCATGACCCATGCCGCCGCGACCGTGACCGCCATTCCCTCCCAGCCGACGCCGCTGGGCCTGCTGCTGCGCGAATGGCGGGCGGCGCGGCGCATGAGCCAGATGGATCTGGCGCTGGAGGCCGGCGTCTCCACCCGGCACCTCAGCTGTGTGGAAACCGGCAAGGCCCAGCCCAGCCGTGAGCTGCTGGCCCGCCTGGCCGATACGCTGGACATGCCCCTGCGCGAGCGTAACGCCCTGCTGGTGGCCGCCGGCTATGCCCCGCGCTACAGCGAGGCGACGCTGGCCACCCCGGCCATGGCACCGGTACGCCAGGCCATCGACTTCATCATCGGCCAGCAGGAACCCTACCCGGCCCTGGTGATGAACCGCCGCTGGGACGTGGTGCGCATCAACCGCGCCACCGCCCGCATCGTCAACCTCGCGCGTGGTGGCATGCCCCGGCACAACAACATCCTGCGCCAGGTGTTCGATCCGGAGGACATGCGCCCCGTCATGGGCAACTGGGAAAGCCTGGCCGGCGACCTGATCTGTCACCTGCACAACGAACTTGCGGCCACGCCGCTGGACCAGGGGCTGCGCACCTTGCTGGACGATGTGCTGGCCTATCCCGGCGTGCCCGCCCGCTGGCGGTCGCGCGATCCCGACGCCTACCCCCTGCCGCTGTGCACCACGGTTTTCGCCGGTGGCGCCTTGGACGGCGAGGGCCACCCCCTGCGCTTCTTCTCCACCATCACCACCTTCGGCTCCGCCCGCGACGTGACGGTGGAGGAACTGCGCATCGAGTGCATGTTCCCGGCTGATGAGCGCACGGCGGAACGATGCAAGGCGCTGGCGGCGGACTCGTCTGCATAAACAAACAGCGGCAGGGTATGCCCCTGCCGCTGCCGCGTATCCGGTGGCGCTGCGGAAGGACTTATCCTTCCACCTTGCCGCCGTTGGCGGCCGACCATTCGGCCGGGGCATGCAGGAACTTCTCCACTTCCATCATCGTTCCGACATCGAAATAGTTGTGGTCGCGGGCCACCTTCAGCACGTCCCACCAGGTAGTCAGGGCATGCAGGGTGACGCCGATCTCGCGCATCGTCTCCACGCTCTTGGGGAAGATGCCGTAGTGGAAGACGACGAAGGCGTGCTCGCACACCGCACCCGCCTGACGCAGGGCGTTGACGAAGCCCACCTTGCTGCCGCCGTCGGTGGTCAGATCCTCCACCAGCAGGATGCGGTCGCCCTCGGCGAATTGGCCCTCGATCTGGGCGTTGCGGCCGAAGCCCTTGGGCTTCTTGCGCACGTACTGCATAGGCAGGCCCATGCGGTCGGCCATCCAGGCGGCGTAGGAGATGCCGGCCGTCTCACCGCCGGCGACACCGTCGAACGCCTCGAACCCGGCGTCGCGCATCACCGTCTGCACGGCGTAATCGATGATGGCCGAGCGGGCGCGCGGGAAGCTGATGACCTTGCGGCAGTCGATATAGACCGGGCTGGCCTTGCCCGAGGTCAGGATGAAGGGCTGGGTGGCGTTGAAGTGGATCGCCTTGATGTCCAGCAGGATGCGGGCGGTCAGGCTGGCGGCGGTCTGGGCGTCGATCATGGGGGACCTCGGGCGCTGAAGATAAATTGGTGGAGGTATTAGTCCTGCAGCAGGCGCCAGTCCAGCCGTTCGCCGGCGCGGAAGGGCAGGACAGCGTTGCTGCCGCCGGCGTCCACCAGGTCGGGAACGGTATAGCCGTCGCGCACCAGGGTGATGGTGTCCTCATTTGGGGCCAGGCCATGGAAGCGCGGGCCGTTCAGGCTGGCGAAGGCCTCCAGCGCGTCCAGCTTGCCTTCCTCGTCGAAGACCTGGGCGTAGAGTTCGATGGCGCTGGCCGCCGTGTAGATGCCGGCGCAGCCGCAGCCCGACTCCTTGGCGCTGGTGGGGTGCGGCGCGCTGTCGGTGCCCAGGAAGAACCAGGGCTGGCCGCTGGTGGCGGCGCGGCGCAGGGCCAGCCGGTGCTTTTCCCGCTTGGCGATGGGGAGACAGTAGAGGTGGGGCCGAATGCCGCCCGCGAAGATGGACGACCGGTTGATCATCAGGTGGTGGGCGGTGATGGTGCAGGCGAGGCGCCCGCTGCCCCCGTGCGCCTCCACCACGGCTACCGCTTCTTCCGTCGTGGCGTGTTCCAGCACGATTTTCAGGGCCGGGTAGCGATCCATCAGCGGCAGCAGCACGCGCTCGATGAACACGGCCTCGCGGTCGAAGATGTCGATGGCGGGGTCGGTTACCTCGCCATGGACCAGCAGGGGCATGCCAATGTCCTGCATGCGCGCCAGCACGCCGGCGACGTTGGCGAGGTCGGTGACACCGTGGGCGGAGTTGGTGGTGGCGTGGGCGGGGTACAGCTTCACCGCCCGGAACAGGCCTTCCTCATAGCCGGCGGCGATCTCATCGGCGCTGCTGCCGTCCGTCAGGTAGGCGGTCATGAGCGGCTGGAAGCGGGCATCCGGACCCAAGGCCTCCACGATTTCCGCCTTGTAGCGCCGGGCGGCGGCGCGGTCGGTCACCGGCGGCACCAGGTTGGGCATGATGATGGCCCGGCCCATCTGGCGGGCGGAATGCGGCAGCACCGCGCGCAGCATGGCGCCGGTGCGGACGTGCAGGTGCCAGTCGTCGGGGCGTCGCAGGGTCAGGCGGGCGGCGAGGGTCGCGCTCATGGGGCAGGGTCCGGCTTATGATGTCCGGGCGCCAGTGGTACGCGCTCAGGCGCGCGGGCTCAACCCCCGTGGGTTTGGGGTTGCCCATGCCTGTGGCGCGCCACCGGGCAAATCGGGTATGAAGCCCGTCTTGTCCGTCTCTTAGATTCCGAGTTCGATCCCATGGCCCTGATCGCCCCCCGCACGCCGCCCGGCACGATGGAACTGCTGCCGTCCAAGCAGATCGCCTTCCAGCGCATGCTGGACACCATCCGGCGGGGCTATGAGCGTTTCGGCTTCCTGCAGATCGAAACCCCGGTGTTCGAGACCGTGGACGTGCTGCTGACCAAGTCGGGCGGCGAGACGGAAAAGCAGATCTATTTCGTGCAGTCCACCGGCGCCCTGGAACAGGCCAAGCGGCCCGATATCGCCCTGCGCTTCGACCTGACCGTGCCCACCGCCCGCTATGTGGCGGAGCATGAACATGACCTGAGCTTCCCCTTCCGCCGTTACCAGATCCAGCGCGTCTATCGCGGGGAGCGGGCGCAGAAGGGACGCTACCGCGAATTCTACCAGTGCGACATCGACGTCATCGGCAAGGACAGCCTGTCCGTCGTCTATGACGCGGAGATGCCGGCCGTCATCTACACCGTGTTCCGCGATCTGGCGGCGGTGGGCATCGACGTCGGCCCCTTCCAGATCAACCTGTCCAACCGCAAGATCCTGCGCGGCTTCCTGGAAGGGCTGGGCCTGACCGAGGGCGAGGCCCAAGCCGCCGTGCTGCGCGAGATCGACAAGCTGCCCAAGGTGGGCGTGGACGCCGTGCGCGCCACCCTGACGGGTGAACAGGCGCTGTCGGCCGAGACGGCCGACGCCATCCTGGCCTTCGTCGGCATCGATGGCACCACGGATGAGATGCTGGCCAAGGCCAAGGATCTGGGCAGCGCCAGCGCCCTGGCCCAGGAAGGCCTGGGCGAGCTGACCCAGGTGGTGGCGGGGCTGCGCGCCCTGGGCGTGCCGGATACGCACTTCCGGGTCAATTTCTCCATCACCCGCGGCCTCGATTACTACACCGGCACGGTGTATGAGACCTTCCTGACCGATTTCCCGCAGATGGGCAGCGTCTGCTCCGGCGGGCGCTATGACAACCTGGCCAGCCAGTACACCAAGAGCAAGCTGCCGGGCGTGGGCATCTCCATCGGCGCCACCCGCTTGTTCTACGTGCTGGACCAGGCCGGCCTGGTGAAGGATCAGACCAGCACCATCGACGTGCTGGTCACCCAGTTCGCGCCTGAGCTGCTGCCCGACTACCTGGCCCTGGCGGGTGAGCTGCGTGCCGCTGGCCTGAACGTCGAGGTGCATCTGGAACCGGCAAAAATCGCCAAGCAGATGAAATATGCCGACCGCGCCGGCATCCCCGTGGTGCTGATGATGGGCCCGGACGAGGCCGCCGCCGGCACCGTGACGGTGAAGCGCCTGGCCAGCGGCGAGCAGGCCGCCGTGGCCCGCGCCGACCTGGCCGGCCATCTGCTGACGGCGTTCGGCCGGACCCGCTGAGATCACCAGAACCGGCACGGACCTTGCGTTAAGGGGCCGTGTTTGGCCACACCGGCGGCAAAACCTACCCCCAACAGGGGGCTGACCCTGATATCGCTTGATCGCGTGCAGGATAGGCCGCTTAGTTGAGACGGGGGGTGAACCTCTGCCCGGTGGCCTGTGACGGGTCTGCGCTGAGGGGGGTACCGCGTACGCGGGTGATGACGACCAGCACCGACAACAGCTTGGGCGGGGCTCCCTTAACGGGTGTTAGCGGGCGGGGCGACACCTTGGCCGCCTTGCGTCCCCCCGTCTCCCGCCTGGCGCCGGGCGCTGGGACAGCCGACGCTGCGCCCAAGCCGCCGAAGGTCCGTCGGCGGGGCACGCCACTGTGGGTGCGCGTCCTGGGCTGGACCACCAGCCTGGCTGTCCTGGGCTGCATCGGCGGGGCCGCCTGGCTGGAGACGGAGACGTCGGGCTTTGAATCCGCGCTGCTGGCCCGGGTCGGGCGCGACCTGCGCTATTCCGTTTACCCCGGCTCCACCACGGCAGTGCGCTATCCCACGGCGGGGCCGTATGACGAGCGGCTGGGCTACACCCAGATGCCGAGCTTCCTGGAACGGCTGACGGCCGGACCCTATCGCGTCACCGCCCAGGCGCGCATGTCGCCTACGCTGCTGGACTACCTGGACCTCAGCTTCTATCCGCCCTATGCGGAGAAAACCTCGGCCGGGCTGCAGGTGCTGGACCGGGGCGGCACGCTGCTTTATGGCGCCAGCTATCCGGAGCGGGTGTTCACCAGCTACGCCTCCGTCCCGCCCGTGGTGGCCAACACCCTGCTGTTCATCGAGAATCGCCAGCTGCTGGACCCGGCCCATCCCTACCGCAACCCGGCGGTGGATTGGGACCGCTTCGGCTTGGCCCTGCTGCAGATCCCGTTGCAGGTCATCAACCCCGGCGCGCAGCGCATCGGCGGCAGCACCCTGGCGACCCAGACGGAGAAGTACCGCCATTCCGCCGGCGGGCAGACGGCGGACGGGGTGGAGAAGCTGCGCCAGATGGCGTCGGCCAGCATGCGCGCCTATATGGACGGCGCCGACACCACACAGACCCGCTACCGGATCCTGGTGGACTACCTGAACTCCACGCCCTTGTCCGCGCGGCCCGGCATCGGCGAGATCAACGGCCTGGGCGACGGCCTGTGGGCCTGGTACGGCACCGACTTCGCCGCCGCCAACCAGATCCTGCGGGCGACGCCCCAAACTGAAGAGGATCTGGCGACCCAGGCGGTGGTCTACAAACAGGTGCTGAGCCTGCTGCTGGCCCAGCGGCGGCCCTCCTTCTACCTCACCACCAACCGCACGGCGCTGGACGCCCTGTGCAATGAGCATCTGCGCGTGCTGGAGAAGGCGGGCGTCATCCCGCCGGCGCTGGCTGACGCGGCCCAGAACTTCAAGCTGCGCTTCCGGGATGAGGCGCCGGACCCGCCCGACGTGTCGTATGTGGAGCAGAAGGCGGTCAACGCCATCCGCAACCGCCTGACCACCATGCTGGGGGCCCATACGCTGTACCAGCTGGACCGGCTGGACCTGACCACCGAGACGACGCTGGACCAGGCGGCGCAGGAGCGGGTGACCGGGGTGCTGAAACGCCTGGCGGATCCGGCGGCGACGGCCGAGCTGGGCCTGACCGGTGACCGGCTGCTGACCGGCGCCGACCCGGCCAAGGTGGTCTATTCCGTTACCTTGTATGAGCGCGCGCCGCACGCCAACCTGGTACGGGTGCAGGTCGACACCCTGGACCAGCCGCTGGACCTGAACGAGGGCGCGCGGTTGGACCTGGGGTCCACCGCCAAGCTGCGCACGCTGATCTCCTACCTGGAAATCGTCGAGAAGCTGTACCGCGACTATCACCAGCGCGACGCTGCCTCCCTTCGCGACATCTCGGCCGCGGCGGACGACAACCTGACGCGCTGGGTGACCGACACGCTGGCACAGACGGGCGACCAGGGCCTGCCGGCCATGCTGAACGCGGCCATGGAGCGCACCTATTCCGCCGGCACGGGCGAGCGCTTTTTCACCGGCGGCGGCCTGCACAGCTTCAACAATTTCGAAAAGTCGGACGACCACCGTATCCTGACGGTGTCGGAGGCGCTGCGCCGCTCGGTCAACCTGGTGTTCATCCGCCTGATGCGCGACGTGGTGAACCACTACATCGCCGAGGGGCCGGCGCGGAAGGACGACGTCCTGGACGACCCGCACCACCCGGCCCGCCAGACCTATCTGGCCCAGTTCGCGGACCGGGAAGGCAGCACCTTCCTGAACCATTTCTGGGACGAGTACGGCGGACTCAGCCCCGACAAGGCGCTGGAGAAGCTGGCGGCCAAGGCCGGCACGCGGGAGGAGCGGCTGGCCGTCATCTACCGCTCCGTCCGGCCGAACTCGACGCCGGAGGATCTGGCCCGCTTCCTGGCCGCCCATGGCGCGGTGGAGAATGACAACCGGCCAGGGGCGCATCCTGCCGCCAAGCCGCAGCCGCTGAAGCCGGCCACCGTGGCCGCCCTGTTCGAAAAAGTGGACCCCGAGAAGTGGAGCCTGAACGATCGCGGCTACATGGCCGGCGTCCATCCGCTGGAGCTGTGGCTGGTGGCCTATCTTCAGGACAGCCCCAAGGCGCCCAAGCGTCAGATGCTGAAGGAGAGCAGCACCTCGCGCCAGGAAAGCTATCAGTGGCTGTTCTCCACCCGTTACAAGCACGCGCAGGACACGCGCATCGGCATCGTGCTGGAGGAGGAGGCCTTCGCCCGCATCCATGCCGACTGGAAACGCCTGGGTTATCCGTTCGAGGCGCTGGTGCCGTCCTACGCCACCTCCATCGGCAGTTCAGGCGACCGGCCGGGGGCGCTGGCCGACCTGATGGGCATCATCGTCAATGACGGCATCCGCCTGCCCACCGCCCGCGTCACCCGCCTGCATTTCGCCGCCGGAACACCCTATGAGACGGTGGTGGGCCTGGACGACCAGATGAAGGGGGAGCGCGTGCTGTCCCATGACCTGGTGGAGGTGGTGAAGGCCCACCTGCTGGACGTGGTGCAGAACGGCACGGCCCAGCGCGCCAAGGGCGCCTTCCACGACGCCGACGGCAACCCGCTGCCCCTGGGCGGGAAGACCGGCACGGGCGATCAGCGCTTCGACCGTTTCGGGCCCGGCGGGGTGCTGCTGGAATCACGGGTGGTGAACCGCACCGCCACGTTCGTCTTCTACGCCGGCGACCGCTTCTTCGGTGTCATCACCGCCCATGTCCATGGAGCGCAGGCCGCCAACTACCACTTCACCAGCGCCCTGCCGGCCCAGCTGCTGCGCGTTTTGGCCCCGGCGCTGCAGCCCCTGATGCTGATGCCGCCGGACCAGGGGTAACTACAGCCCCGTTTCCTCCAGGAAGTGGTCGATATCCTCCCACACCGCGCGGCGGATGGTGTCGTTCTCCATCATCAGCTCATGCCTGGCGCCCGGATACTGATGGAAGCGGGCGTCGGGCAGGCGACGGGCCAGGGCGCGCAAGGCCGGGGAACTGACGATCCGGTCGGCGCCAGCTGCCAGGATCTGGATGGGCAGGTCCAGGCCCGACATCGTGGCGTGGGCGAGATAATCGGTGGAGCGGTAGGCGGCTGCCAGCCAGCCATAGGTGACGCCGCCCAGGCAAAGGTCCTGCTGCTGGCGGCAGGCGTCCAACGCCACCTTGAAGCGGCGCGGATCGCTGGTCAGGGGGTTGCCCTCGAACCGTTGCGCGTCGGGGTCGAAATCGCGCTGGCCGGGGGCGTAGGTTTCCGCCTTGCCTTGGCGGCAAGCCAGGTTGGCGATCAGGGCGGCGGCGCGGCCGGGCAGCGGGGCGGTGTTGATCCGCACCATGGCGGCCGACAGGATCAGGGCCTTCAGCCGCGGCACCTCCATCGCCGTGTCGCAGTCCAGCACATGACGCAGCATCAGGTGGCCGCCCATGCTATGGGCGAAGGCGACGACCGGCCCGGTGGGTGGGCACAGGGCGGCCATGATGGCCTCCAGATCCTCCAGGTAGGTCGAGAAGTCGTCGATGTGCCCCAGCTGGCGGTTGGGCAGGGGCCGGGTGGACAGGCCTTGGCCGCGCCAGTCGAAGGACACGACGCGCCAGCCCCTGACGGCCCACTCTGCCGCCTGCTCCGCATATTTTTCCAGAAATTCGCTGCGGCCGTTGACCAGCAGGCAGGTGCCGCGGCGGCCCTCCTCCCCCGCGCTCTGCCAGCAGCCCAGCCGCAGCCGCGCGCCGTCCGGGCGGTCCAGATACAGGTAGGCCCATCCGGCGCCGGCCGACGGGTAAGTCCATCCCGCCGGCGCGGCGCCGGGGGATGTTTCGCCAGGGGTTGTTTCGACTGCGTTGTCCATGACAGCGACGGTTCCGGCCCGCATAGTTCTCGGCGCTATTGTCCCCATTGTCGGCGCGATTCGGGGCGGCGATCAAGTCGCCGATCCATATCTGCACATTTTATCAGATTATTGGCGGGGTGCCGCTTTCCGCTATGCGCGTGCTCACAGGGCGGGTGGAAAAGTTTCATCCGTCCCCTGGGGTTCGGCCACGGCGGGGCCCGCGTGGTTGATGAAGTTGCGCACCAGTACACGCGTGTCACCCCGCCGCCAGGCCAGCGCCAGCCGGGCCGTCGGCTGGGGAATACCCGACAGCGGGGCCAGGGGCAGGAAGACCACGCCCGCCACCCGCACCTGGGACATCGACGCCGGCATGATGGACACGCCCAATTCGGCCGCCACCAGGTTGACGATGGAACTCATCTGCGGCGCCGTCTGGTACAGCCGCGGCTCGAACCCGGCGGCGCGGCAGGCGGCCATGGTGGTCTCGAACATGCTGGGGCCGGCTCCCTTGGGAAACAGGATGAAGGGGTCGTCCCTCAGCCGGCCCAGGTCCAGCACCGGGGCGCCCGCCGCCGGATGGCCGGCGGGCAGGACGGCCACCATGGGCTCCACCGCCAGCAGGCGGGTCTGCACCGGGCCGCCCGGGGGCGGGTCGGTGCGCAGGAAGATGATGTCGACCTCTCCCCCTTCCAGTGCCGCCAGCAAGGGAATGGAATTCGATTCGACCAGGCCCAAATCCACCTCGGGATGGCCCGGCGAAAGGACCGGATGGCGCCGGCCACCGCCGGGTTGAAGGCGGAGGAGGAGGTGAAGCCCGCCCGCAGGCTGCCCAGCTCCCCCCGCGCCGCCCGCCGCGCGCTGTCCAGCGCCTGCTGCGCCAGGGCGGGGAAGGGGCGCACGCGGTCCATGAAGGCGCGGCCTGCCTCCGTCAGTTCGGCGCCATGGGGCACGCGGTGGAACAGCGCCGCCCCCACCTCGCGCTCCAGGTCTTTGATCTGCTGGCTCAACGGCGGCTGGCCGATGCCCAGGCGGGCCGCCGCGCGGGTGAAGTTGCCTTCCTCGGCTACCGCCAGGAAATAGCGGATGTGGCGCAGTTCCATGTTCGTGGCCCCGGTTCCTGGTTTCGCCATTGCTAAAAGCGATCACCTTCGCCTGTGCCATATATTGGACCTCTGGCCTCGCCGGCGCCAGTTTCCGGTGTAGGCCCGTTCCTGGGCGAACTGTTATTTTTGAGGATGGCCATCATGGAATCCCTACATTGGCGACGGAACCTGTACGTCTGCCTGTTCGGGTCCTTCACCACCATCGCGGGCCTCAGCCTGATCTTGCCCTTCCTTCCCCTGTATGTGGAGCATCTGGGGGTGGCGGGGCGTGCCGCCATCGTGCAGTGGTCGGGCATCGCCTATGGCGCCACCTTCTTCGGCGCGGGCGCCACCGCCCCCCTGTGGGGCAAGTTCGCCGACCGCTACGGCCGCAAGGTCATCCTGATCCGCGCCAGCCTGGCCATGACGGTGGCCATCGCCCTGACCGGCCTGGTGCAGGACGTCTATCAGCTGGTGGCGCTGCGCCTGCTGGCGGGCCTGCTGGGTGGTTACGCCTCCGGCTCCATCGTGCTGGTGGCGACGCAGACGCCCAAGTCCCGCTCCGGTTGGGCGCTGGGCATCCTGTCCACCGGCATGCTGGCCGGCAGCCTGGCTGGGCCGTTGATCGGCGGGGCGCTGCCCGGCCTCATCGGCCTGCGCCAGACCTTCCTCGCCGCCGCCGGCGTCATCTTCCTGACCTTCATCGCCACCGCCACCCTGATCCGTGAGGAGCCGCGGGCCAGGGCCGCCGGCCCTCACCCCACCGGCAGCCCCTGGCGCCAGATTCCCGACCGGCGTCCGGTCTACGCCATGCTGCTGACCGCCTGCATGCTCATGGTGGCCAACATGTCGATCGAGCCCATCATCACCGTCTATGTCGGCCAGATCGCCGCCCCCGGCAGCGACGTCGCCTTCCTGTCCGGCCTGGTGATGGCGGGCGGCGCCCTGGCCAGCATGCTGGCGGCACCCCGCGTGGGGCGGCTGACCGATCGGCTGGGGCCGCGCACGGTGGTCATCGCCTGCCTGGCCGCCACCGGCCTGCTGATGATCCCGCAGGCCTTCGTCACCCATACCTGGCAATTGGTGGCCTTGCGCTTCTTCATGGGCCTGACCCTGGCGGGCCTGCTGCCGGCCATCACCACCCTGATCCGCCATGCCGTGCCCGACCGGGTAGCGGGCGCCATCCTGGGCTATTCCACCTCCGCCCAGTTCGCAGGGCAGGTGGCGGGGCCGCTGCTGGGCGGATTCATCGGCGGCCACGTCGGCATGCGCGCGGTGTTCTTCGTCACCGCCATCCTGCTGTTCGCCAGCGCCGCCCTGAACGCCCGGCTGAAGATTTATTCCGACCCCGCCCATGCGGTCTAAGGGCGGGGGGCTTGCGCGGGAAGGGCTTTGCACGGCGGGGCGTTAGCGCCTATATCCGGACGCATCGGATACCCGCCTGTTCACGGCCCACCTCAAGTCGACGGAAAGCCGCCGGTCATGAAGTTACTGCGCCACTATGAGGATGCGCCCGCCGAGTTGCGTGGGGCTGTCGTGGCCCTGGGCAATTTCGATGGCGTGCATCGGGGCCATCGCGCCGTCATCGGCCAAGCCCGCGCGCTGGCCGACGATCTGGGCCGCCCGGCTGGGGTGGTGACGTTCGAGCCGCACCCGCGCAGCTTCTTCCGGCCCAACGACCCACCTTTCCGCCTGACGCCCCTGCGCATCAAGACCCACCTGATCGAGGCGCTGGGCATGGACGCCATGGTGGTGCTGCACTTCGACGCCGCCCTGGCGGGCATGACGGCTGAGGAGTTCGTGGATACGGTGCTGGTCCAGGGTTTGGGCGTGCGCCATGTGGTGGCCGGCTATGACTTCCTGTTCGGTCACAATCGGAGCGGCGACATGGCGCTGCTGCGCGCCCTGGGCGCCCGCCACGGCTTCGGCGTGACCGAGGCGCGGCCGGTGGCCAATGGCGCGGGCGAGCCTTATTCCTCCACCGCCGTCCGCCGTCACCTGCAGGAGGGCCGGCCGCAAGAGGCGGCCGCCATCCTGGGGCATCCCTTCGAGATCGAGGGCCGGGTGGAGCACGGCGACAAGCGGGGCCGCACCATCGGCTTCCCCACCGCCAACATCGAAATCCACGATTATCTGCGCCCCCATTTCGGCGTTTACGCCGTGCGCGCCGGCGTGGACGAAGGGGCGGGCACCGTCTGGCTCGACGGGGTGGCCAACCTGGGCCGCCGGCCCACCGTGGGGGGTACGGTGGAGCGGCTGGAGGCCCACCTGTTCGACTTCGACGGCGATCTCTACGGCCGCCATGTCCGCGTGCAGCTGCTGGACTTCATCCGGCCGGAGATGAAGTTTGAGAATTTCCAGGCGCTGAAGGACCAGATCGCCCGGGACGCGGACGAGGCCCGCCGCCGGCTGGCGGCGCTCCCCGGCGCTTAAGTTGGCCATCGCCTTGACGCTTCCGGACACCATCCCATCTTGCTTGACCCACAGGGGCCGGCTGCTAACATCCGCCCCCATGTTGCCAACGCGCCAGATCAGGGTCATGGACCTGCGAATTATCGACCCGGTCTCCTGAGGGGGGCCGGGACCAGGGCGCGCTCATCCGCGTACCACCACCGCCGACTATCCCGCCGGCCTTACCCCCGGGGCGCCCGCATCCGCCTCCGGACAAGGGCAAGGCCGCCATCCGAACACCGGATTTTCTGACCCGCCATGACCCGCGATCTTAAAGACACCGTTTTCCTGCCGCGCACCGATTTCCCCATGCGTGGCGGCCTGCCGAAGAAGGAGCCGGAGCTGCTGGCCCACTGGGCGGCCATCGACCTGTACGGCAAGCTGCGCCAGGACGGGGCGGAGCGCGCGCCCTTCGTGCTGCATGACGGCCCGCCCTACGCCAACGGCAACATCCACATCGGCCACGCGGTCAACAAGATCCTGAAGGACGTGGTCATCCGCAGCCAGCAGATGCAGGGCCGCAATGCCGTCTATGTCCCCGGCTGGGACTGCCACGGCCTGCCCATCGAATGGAAGATCGAGGAGAAGTACCGCAAGGCCGGCAAGGATAAGGACGAGGTGCCGGTCCTGCAGTTCCGCGCCGAATGCCGCAACTTCGCCGCCGAATGGGTGGGAATCCAGGCCACCGAGTTTCGCCGCCTGGGCGTGGAAGGCGACTGGCAGAACCCCTACCTGACCATGGCGTTCGACGCCGAATCCGCCATCGTGCGCGAGATCCACAAGTTCCTGCTGAACGGCGGCCTGTACAAGGGCGCCAAGCCCGTCATGTGGTCGGTGGTGGAAAAGACCGCCCTGGCCGAGGCGGAGGTCGAATACCAGGACGTGACCTCGCCCATGATCTGGGTGCGCTTCCCCGTGGTGACGGCGCCCACGCCGGTGCTGAATGGTGCGGCGGTCGTCATCTGGACCACCACCCCCTGGACCATGCCGGGCAACCGCGCCGTGGCCTATGGCGAGGATATCCCCTACGCGGTCTACACTGTGACCGAGGCGCAGGAAGGCTCGCTCGCCAAGGTGGGTGAAAAGCTCATCCTGGCCCAGGCCCTGGCCGAGGGGGTGGCGACGTCGGCCAAGGCGACGTTCGCCAAGGGCGCGGACGTTGCCGCCGCCGACCTCAACGGCGCCATCCTGGCCCATCCCTTCCGTGGGCATCCGGAGGCCAACGGAGGCTACGACTACCCCGTGCCGTTGCTGCCGGGCGACCATGTCACGTCCGACGCCGGCACCGGTTTCGTCCACACCGCGCCCGGCCATGGTGCCGAAGACTTCGACCTCGGCCGCAAGTTCGGGCTGGAGGTGCCGCGGACCGTGGACGCGGACGGCAGCTATTACGCCCATGTGCCGCTATTCGCCGGTGCCCGCGTCTACACGCCGGAAGGCAAGCCGGGTGACGCCAACGGCAAGTCCATCAGCGCCCTGATCGCGCAAGGGGCGCTGCTGGCCAAGGGCAACCTGAAGCACAGCTACCCGCACAGCTGGCGCTCCAAGGCGCCGCTGATCTTCCGCACCACGCCGCAGTGGTTCATTTCCATGGACACCAACGACCTGCGGGCGCGGGCGCTGGCGGCCATCGATGAGACGCAGTGGGTGCCGCCGCAGGGCCGCAACCGCATCCACGCCATGGTGGAAAGCCGCCCCGACTGGTGCATCAGCCGTCAGCGCGCCTGGGGCGTGCCCATCGCCCTGTTCCTGTCCAAGGCGGACGGCCAGCCCCTGAAGGACGAGGGCGTGCTGAACCGCATCGCTAGCTTCTTCGAGACCGAGGGGGCGGACGCCTGGTACAACCGGCCCGCCGCCGACTTCCTGGGCCCGGATTATGACCCGGCCGATTTCGACCAGGTGTTCGACATCGTCGACGTCTGGTTCGAATCGGGCTCCACCCACGCCTTCGTGCTGGAGCGGCGTAACGACCTGTCCTCGCCCGCCGACCTCTACCTGGAAGGGTCGGACCAGCATCGCGGTTGGTTCCATTCCTCGCTGCTGGAAAGCTGCGGCACCCGGGGCCGCGCGCCCTTCAAGGCGGTGCTGACCCATGGCTTCGCGCTCGATGAGCAGGGCCGCAAGATGTCCAAGTCCCTGGGCAACGTGGTGGCGCCGCAGCAGGTGATGGAGGAGTACGGCGCCGACATCCTGCGCCTGTGGGTCGTGGGCTCCGACTATTCGGAGGATCTGAAGGTCGGCAAGGAGATCCTGAAGAGCAACGCCGATCTCTATCGCCGCTTGCGCAATACCCTGCGTTACCTGCTGGGCGCCCTGGCCGATTTCACGGAGGCGGAGCGGGTGGAACCGGCCGCCATGCCGGACCTGGAGCGCTGGGTGCTGCACCGCCTGGCGGAGATGGATGCCATCGTGCGCCAATCCACCAAGGAATACGATCTGCACCGCCTGATCACCGAGCTGCATAACTTCTGCGCGGTGGACCTGTCGGCCTTCTACTTCGACGTCCGCAAGGACAGCCTGTACTGCGACGCGCCGACCAGTGCCCGCCGGCGCGCCGTGCGCACGGTGCTGGAACGGCTGTTCGTGACGCTGACCGCCTGGCTGGCCCCCATCCTGTGCTTCACGGCGGAAGAGGCCTGGCTGGCCTTCCTGGTGGAGGGCGACGACGCCCGTCGCGCCGCTTGGCCGGAAAGCGTGCACCTGCGCCAGTTCCCCGACATTCCGGCGGATTGGCGCAATGATGCCCTGGCCGCCCGCTGGACCGTGGTGCGCGACGTGCGCCGCGCGGTCACGGGCGCCCTGGAACTGAAGCGCGCCGACAAGACCATCGGTTCTTCCCTGCAGGCGCACCCCACGGTGTATGTGCAGGAGGCCCACCAGGCGGCCCTGGCCGGCCTGGACCTGGCGGAGATCAGCATCACCTCCGGCATCACCGTGATGGTGGGTGCGGCCCCCGAAGGCGCCTTCGCCCTGGCCGACGTGGCCGGCGTGGGCGTGGTGTTCGGCCCGGCCGAGGGTGAGAAATGCGAGCGCTGCTGGCGCATCCTGCCGGAAGTGCCGGCAGCGGCGGAGGGCGTGGAGCAGTTGTGCCATCGCTGCGATGACGCGGTAGGACACCACGTATGAGCATGCTGACCCGCGTGTTGGGGCGGTTCGGCGTTCCGGGCCTGTTGGCGGCGGCCGTCATCCTGGCCGCCGACCAGGCCAGCAAGGCCGCCATTCTGGGCCGCTTCGCCGAGGCTGGCGACGGCGTGACCCTGCTGCCCTTCTTCAACCTGGTGCTGGTGTGGAACCACGGCGTCAGCTTCGGCCTGTTTAATCAGGGCGGCGCGACGGGCACGGTCCTGTTGATCGTGTTAGCCCTGGTCATCACCGCCGCCATGGCGGTGTGGATGCGCCGCGCGGCCCGCCTGATCGAGGCGGTATGCGCCGGCATGGTGATCGGCGGGGCTTTGGGGAACGTGATCGACCGGCTGCGCCTGGGCGCCGTCGTTGATTTTCTGGACTTCCACATCGCGGCGTGGCATTGGCCGGCATTCAACGTTGCCGATAGCGGCATCGTCGTCGGCATGCTGGTGCTGGTCGTGGATGGGCTGTTCGTCAAGCCCGCGACGCGGTAGGGTGTCGCCGTCAACGGAGCGGTGGGGCTCCGCGGATGGGGTTGGTTCCGTTTTTGGGTCAGGTTCACGGGGGTCCCGGGGTTCGGGGCCTACATTCGACGGACGAGGATATGGGCGAGAATTCTAAGGTGTTTAGCGCGCGGCTGATGCTCGCGGCGGCCGGTTTGGCAGCCCTGACGGGGTGTGACAGCCTGGACTACCTGTTCGGCGGGTCGCGCCCGACTCCGGACGAGTTCCGGGTGCTGGCGCGCGCGCCGCTGGAGGTGCCGCCCGATTTCAACCTGCGTCCGCCGCAGCCGGGCAGCCCGCGCCCGCAGGAAATCGTGAAGGAGACGCGCGCCACCAGCACCGTGTTCGGCGCCGCCACCACCGAGGCGACGGCCGTGGCCTCCGCCACCGCCAACCAGAGCAAGGGCGAGGCCGCGCTCGTCGCCAAGGCCGGCGGCGACCAGGCCGATCCCCAGATCCGCAGGATCATCGACAAGGAATGGCCGGGCACCGTGGTCGGTGACCGCGGCTTCCTGGACGGCCTGATGTTCTGGAAGGGCGATGACAAGCCGGCGGCGAACGGCCCGACGGTGCAGCGCGACAGCAGCTCCGCCGGTTCCCGCTAAGGGACCAGGGTTCAAAGGCCCGGACGGGATGCCCTCCCGCCCGGGCCTTTTGCTATGCGGCCAATGGGAAAGGCAGGGGGACGATGCGGAGGATCATACTGGCGCTGGCGACCGCCGCCGGCTTGACGGCGACGGCCTCCGCCTGGGCCGGCCAGGGGGCCAATTCCTGGCCCAACGGCGCCAAGGCGGCCGTGGTCCTGACCTATGACGACGCGCTCGAGTCCCAGCTGGACCACGCCGTGCCGGTGCTGGACGCCGCCGGCTTCAAGGGCACCTTCTTCCTCAGCGGTGTGAAGCAGGTGGACGTGCCGCGCTGGCGGGCCGCCGCGGCCGAGGGGCATGAGCTGGGCAACCACACCATCTTTCACCCTTGCCCGGCCGCGACCTTCGCCACCGACCCCCGCTACACGTCGGAGGCCTACACCCCCGCTGGCCTGCTGAAGGAGATCGCGCAGCAGAACGTGCTGCTGACGGCCCTGGACGGCCGGCCGGCCCACGGCTTCGCCACCCCCTGCGGCGTCACCCAGGCGGGCGGGCAGGACTATCTGGAGCCGCTGCGCGCCGCCAACCTCGTGACCTACGTCCGGGGCGTGGTGACGACGCTGGCGGATCTGCGGGCCAAGGTCGCCATCCTCGATCCCATGCACATCCCCTCGCGTGGATTCCCCGACGGGGTGACGGGCGCCCAGCTGATCGCCTTCGCGCAGGAGGCGGAGGCCGGCGGCGGCATGGCCGTCTTCCTGTTCCACGGGGTAGGGGGCGACTATCTCCAGGTCTCCGACGCCGCCCATCGGGAACTGGTGGATTGGCTGAAGGCCAATCGCCAAGACGTGTGGGTGACGACGCTGCAGGGCGCACTGGACTGGGCGCACGCGCATCCCTGAGCCCATCCCAACGGCCAGCTTTCCTTGGGGCCCCGCCGTACCCATGCTATTCCTCTGGGAAACGGGGCGGCATGTAGCGGGAGTGGCGGGGCCTTGGGCGTCTTTTGGCGGCCTTTTTGCGGGGCGCGGTTCGCGGCCCTGGCGCTTGCCCTCATGGTGCCGGCGGCGGCCCCGGCCCGGGTTTTCGATCCCGAGACCTTCACGCTGGCCAATGGCCTGCAGGTGGTGGTGGTGCCCAACCACCGCGCCCCGGTCGTCACCCAGATGCTGTTTTATAAGGCCGGTGCCGCGGATGAGCCGGCAGGCAAGTCCGGTGTCGCGCATTACCTGGAGCACCTGATGTTCCGGGGCACGGCAACCGTCCCCTCCGGTGCCTTTTCCCGCGAGGTGGCGGCGCACGGCGGGGTGGAGAACGCCTACACCAACCAGGACCAGACGGTCTATTTCCAGACCATCGCCCGCGACCAGCTGCCCCTGACCCTGCGGCTGGAGGCCGACCGCATGGCCAACCTGTGCATCCGGCCGGAAACGGCGGCGCCGGAACTGGCGGTGGTGCTGAACGAGCGGCGGCAGCGGACGGAGGCCAGCCCCGCCGCCCGCCTCCGGGAACAGGTGCAGGCGGCCCTGTTCCGGGCCTATCCCTATGCCCGGCCGGTGGTGGGCCGGCCGGAGGAGGTGGCGGCCCTGACCCCGGCCGACGCCCGGGCCTATTACCGGGCCTGGTACGCCCCCAACAACGCCGTGCTGGTGGTGGCGGGCGACATCAGCGCCGCGACCCTGCGCCCCTTGGCGGAGGGCACCTTCGGCCGCATCCCCGCCCGCCCGGTGCCCGACCGGGTGGTGGCGCGGGGGACGCCGTCCGCCGGGGGGCAGGATCGGCGCGTTGAACTGAAGGACGCCCAGGTGCGCCAGCCGTCGCTGAGCCGGGTGTGGGCGGCGCCGTCCCACGGCTGGGCCGCCGAGCCGGCGCAGGTCTACGCGCTGGAGGTATTGCAAACCATCCTGGGCGGTGGCGCCACCGGCCGCCTCTATCAGGCGCTGGTGGTGCGCCAGGGCCTGGTGGCGGGGGTCAGCGTCGATTACCTGGCCGATGCGCTGGGGCCGGGGCAGTTCAGCCTGGGCGTGGTGCCGGGGCCGGACGTGACGGTGGCGGACGCCGAGGCTGGCCTGAACGCCGAACTGGCCCGCCTGCTGCACGACGGCGTCGGCGCGGCGGAGGTGGCGGCCGCCATCCGGCGCCTGCAGGTCGGCGCCATCTACGCCCGCGACAGCCTGCAGGGCCCGGCCTCGGAATTTGGCGTGGCGCTGACCACGGGGCAAAGCGTGGCGGATGTCGAGGCCTGGCCCGACCGCATCGCCGCCGTGACGGTGGGGGATGTGAACCGCGCCCTGCGGACCGTGTTGGGCGGCCGGGGCTCCGTCACCGCCCTGCTGCTGCCCGACCCCGACGCGCCGACGCCGGAGGAGGAGCTGGAGGATGTGGCGGCAGCGCAAGGCATGGCGCAGGGGGCCATCCGATGAAGGCCCCGTGGGCGTCGCAGTGGGCGTTCCAGTGGGCGTTCCAGGGGGCGTTGGTGTTGGCGCTGGTGTTGCTCGGCCAGCCAGCGCGGGCCGCCACGGTGGCCAAGACATCCCTGGTCAAGGCCTCTTTGGTGGAGCGCGTGGTCAGCCCCGGCGGCATCGAGGTCTGGCTGGTGCGCGACGCCAAGAACCCCATCATCGCGCTCGACTGGTCCTTCCGCGGCGGGGCCGCCACCGATCCTGCCGACCGGCTGGGCCTGGCCGCCATGGCGGCCGGTTTGCTGGACGAGGGGGCGGGCGACCTGGACTCCGCCGCCTTCCAGGATCGCTTGGCCGACCACTCCATCGGCCTGGCCTTCAACGCCAGCCGCGACTGGTTCTCCGGCGCGCTGCTGACCCTGCGGGAGAACCGGGAGGAGGCGTTCACCCTGGCCCGAATGGCCCTGACGGCGCCGCGCTTCGACGCCGACGCGGTCGCCCGCATTCGGGGTCAGTTGCAGGTGGCGGTGCGGCGGGAGGAGGCGGATCCGGTGACCGTCGCCTATCACGCCTTGGCCCGCCGGCTGTTCCCCGACCACCCCTACGGCCGCCCCCTGCGTGGCACGACCGATACGCTGGCGGCCATCACCGCCGACGATTTGCGGGGGTTCGCCACCCGGCGCCTGGCGCGCGACGGCCTGTTGGTGACGGCGGCGGGCGACATCGACCCGGCGGAACTGGGGGCGGCGGTGGACTGGATCTTCGGCGCCCTGCCGGCCGCGCCCGCACCCGTCGCCATTCCCGAAACGCTTCCCGAGGTGCTTCCCTCTGCCGACGCCCGGCCGGTCGCCGTGTCCTGGCCGGGGCCGCAGAGCCTGTTCGTGCAGGCGGGGGCGGGCATTCCCCCCAGCGACCCCGACTGGCCCGCCGCCCTGCTGCTGAGCCACATCCTGGGCGGGGAGGGACTGGAATCGCGGTTGGCGGAGGCGGTGCGGACCCGGCGGGGGTTGTCTTACGATGTGCAATGCAATTTGCAATCCTATGCCCATGCCGACCTGTTCATCGTTACCGGCTCCACCGCCAACGCCACGGTGGGGCAGGCCTTGGGGCTGGTGCGCCACACCCTGGCGGAGGTGGCCGTCCATGGGGTGACCGCGCGGGAACTGCGCGACGCCCAGACTTATTTGATCGGCTCCTTTCCCTTGCAATTCACCAACGACCGCGCCATTGCCGCGCTGTTGCTGGATATTCGCCGCGATGGCTACGCCGCCGGCTTCCTCGACCATCGTGACGCCCTGCTACGCCAGGTGACGCTGGCCGATGTCCGGCGGGTGGCGGCGCGGCTGTTGCGCCCCGATGCCATGGCCACGGTGGTGGTTGGCGGGGCCGCCGGCCCGCTGCGTTGAGCAACGGTTCCCCAGCTGACCTTTGGCATAGGAGTTGCTGAGGTACCCCCGTCCGCGATCTTGGCAGCTGGGGGTTTCCGATGACGTTCACGTTCGAGGATTTCAAGGCACGCTTCTTCCCGGCCGCCACCCTGACGGGCCGCGCCGCGCCGGAAAGCCCGGCGCCCGTGGCTTTGCAGGACAATCCCGTGCCCAACGGCCTGGACCGGCGCCGTGGGGGCGCCCGCGCCGCCCCCGTGCCCGACCACATCGACGGCATTCCCATCTCGGCAATCCTTGCCGCCATCAGGGCGGATCCTGCCGCCCTGCACCGTCGCCGCGAGGTGCTGGAGGGGGAAATCCGTTCCGTGTGGGCCACGCTGCAGGAACTGGTGCGGGAATACCGCGCCCTCAGCGACGACGCCATGCTACCCCAGGGCGTCACCCCCACCCTGGCGGCCAAGACCATGGCGGGCGGTCCCCTGCCCAAGGAGATGGCGGAGGCCCTGGGCAGCGCCATCGGCCTGCCCCTGACCGTCATGCCCAACGCCCTGCGGGCACCCATGCCGGCCCCGGAGATGGCGGCGGCGGCGAAGGACAGCCTGTTCGACGTGGATGAGGATGAGCCGGCCGCCAAGGCGGAACCGGTGCGCCTGCCCCGGTCCCGCACCATGGTGCGGCCCGCCCGCCGTCAGGCGCGCTAGGAAGACATCCGGCGGGTCAGCGTCCGCCCATCAGCGTCCACCCACGTGGACGCTGCCGCTGCCGCTATGCGCCTGGTCCAGCCGGCCGGTCACCTGGTCGATCTTCGCGTCGCCGCTGCCGCTCAGCGAGAGGGTGGCGTCGGTGACCTTGACGCGCAGCACTTGGTCGCCGCTGCCGCTGATGGCCGACGACAGGGTGCCGATCTCCCCGCCATCGATGGTGATGTCGCCATTGCCCGACTGCTTCAGCTGGGCGGTGGTGGCCGACACGGCGTGGATGGTCAGCGTGCCCGAGCCGCCCAGGTGGGCCGACAGCGCCCCTTGCGCCTTGGCCACCACCAGGTCTCCCGACCCGTCGATGGACAGGCGCAGGTCCTGCACCGCCGGCAGGGTGACGTTGCCCGAGCCGCTGAGCTTGGCCTGGGTGGTGCCGCCGCTGCCCCCGCCGATGGTGATGGTGCCGCTGCCGCTGCTGTCCAGGTCGGTGGAAGGGCCCGCCATCTGGATGATGCCGACATTGCCCGAGCCCGCCACCCGCACCTTGAGCGCGCCCTCCAGGCGATCCAGCTGGGTATCGCCGGACCCCTGGATGCGGACCTGGGCGCCGCCGGCCACGCGATCGGCCTTGAAATTGCCGGAACCGTCCAGGTTTAGCGCCAAGGCGCCGAAGCCGCCGCTGGCTCGGTAGTCGGTCGACCCGCCCTCCTGCACCTCCAGGGGCACGCCGGCGGGCACGGTGATGGTGATGCGCAGCGTGGGCTGCCAGCGCTTCCAATCCTCCCCCTCGCGGTAGCAGCGGCGGCCGCTGATGCCCAGCTGGGCCGTCCTGCCGCCGCTGGCGGTCAGCTGGTCCAATTCCTTCGGGTCGTCCGCCGTGGCCTGGATGCGCACGTCGCGCGCACTGGGCGATGCGGTGATGTCCACCGTGCGGGCGCAGGGGGTGGTGACCCGCAGCTCCTGTCCCTCCAGGGCCCAGCTGCGCTCCCCCGCCCAGGCGGTGCCGGCGGCGGTAAGCGCCGCGAGCGACAGGGGCAGGGCGAGGGCGATATGGTGGGGGCGGGGCATGGGAGCGGACTCGTCTATGGTTGCGGCATTGTCCCCATTGTCACCGCGCGGCTGAGGTGATCAAGGACGTAGCGGGCGATGGAACCGGTCCGGGCGGGCTGCGCACGCTAAGTGGCCCCATGCGGTCTGGCCGGCCGCCGCGCCAGACGTCAAAAACGAAGACAAATTCGCGTCAAATGGACGAAATCTCCATCCGAAACGCTGCTTAACCATCCTCAGCCGTGTTACACCCCAGGGGCTTTCCAGGGGCGGGATAATGGGATCCGGGCGCCCCTGGCCACAGGTCAGGAGAGAACGATGTCCGCCACGCAGACCCCCACCCAGGACGCGACCCTCGTGGACACGCCTCTGGTTGAGACACCCGCCTGGCAGGCGCTGGCCCGGCATCGCCAGGCGATGGACGGCGTGCACATGCGCGACCTGTTCGCCGCCGATCCGGAGCGGTTCGACAAATACTCCCTGAAGCTGGGCACGCTGCTGCTGGATTATTCCAAGAACCGGCTGACCGATGAGACGCTGCCCCTGCTGCTGGACTTCGCCCGCGCCCGCGACCTGGAAGGCTGGCGCGAGGCCATGTTCGCCGGGTCGCCCATCAACCTGACCGAAGGCCGCGCCGTGCTGCACACGGCCCTGCGCCAGCCCAAGGGCGCCACGGTGCTGGTCGACGGCCGCAACGTGGTGCCGGATGTGCACGCCGTGCTGGACCGCATGGGCGCCTTCGCCACCGCCGTGCGGGATGGGGAGTGGCGCGGCTGGACCGGCCAGCCCATCACCGACATCGTCAACATCGGCATCGGCGGGTCCGACCTGGGCCCCGTCATGGTGACCCAGGCGCTGACCCCGTACCACCACCCCCATCTGCAGGCCCATTTCGTCTCCAACGTCGACGGCACCCACATCGCGGAGGTGCTGAAGAAGGTAGACGCGGAGACGACGCTGTTCATCATCGCCTCCAAGACCTTCACCACGCAGGAGACGCTGGCCAACGCCCACACGGCGCGCGACTGGCTGCTGGCCCAAGGGGCGCCGGCCGAGGCGGTGGCCAAGCACTTCGTGGCCGTGTCGACCAATGCCAAGGAGGTGGCGGCCTTCGGCATCGACACCGACAACATGTTCGGCTTCTGGGATTGGGTGGGCGGCCGCTACAGCCTGTGGTCGGCCATCGGCCTGCCCATCATGCTGATGGTCGGCCCCGACCGCTTCGCCGAGCTGCTGGCCGGTGCCCACGCGATGGACGAGCATTTCCGCACCGCCCCCCTGGCCGCCAACATGCCCGTGCTGATGGGCCTGATCGGCCTGTGGTACGTGAACTTCTGGGATGCCCAGTCCTACGCCGTGCTGCCCTATGACCAGTACCTGGCCCGCCTGCCGGCCTACCTGCAGCAGGCCGACATGGAAAGCAACGGCAAGGGGGTGGACCGCGACGGCCGCCCGGTGGACTATTCCACCGGCCCGGCGCTGTTCGGGGAGCCCGGCACCAACGGCCAGCACGCCTTCTACCAGCTGATCCACCAGGGTACGCCGCTGATCCCGGCCGACTTCCTGGCGCCCATCGAGACGCAGAACCCGGTGGGCCGCCACCACACCCTGCTGCTGGCCAACTTCCTGGCCCAGACCGAGGCCCTGCTGCTGGGCAAGACCGAGGATGAGGCGCGGGCCGAGCTGGCCGGCCAGGGCCTGGACGGCGAGGAGCTGGAGGCCCTGGTGCCGCACAAGGTGTTCACCGGCAACCGCCCGACCAACACCCTGTTGTTCCAGAAGCTGGACCCGCACACCCTGGGCACGCTGATCGCCCTCTATGAGCACAAGATCTTCGTGCAGGGCATCCTGTGGAACCTGAACTCCTTCGACCAATGGGGGGTGGAGCTGGGCAAGCAGCTGGCCAAGGCCATCCTGCCGGAACTGGAGGGCGGCGCCCGCCGGGGTCATGACTGCTCCACCGCTGGCCTCATCCGCGTGGTGCGCGAGGGCCTGCGCTGACCGTTGTACGGAAGGCCGGATGTCCGTCGGGGACCGCCGGCTTTTCCCGTGACGGCTTTTTTCCTACAGGCGTAAGCTTGCCGAGGAACGGCGGCGTATCCAGACTCCCTGGTATTGTCCGCCGGCAAGGTTGATGACATGGAAAGCGGCACGCGCGGCCTTGGTGGAACCGCCTCCGAACGACCGGGGGCGGTGCGCCTGACCCAGGAACAGCTGGACCTGGTGCTGAAGCGCCACGCCATGTTCCGTAACGCCAAGGTGGGTGGGGCCCGTGCCGTTCTGGCCCGCATGGACCTGTCGGGCCTCACCATGGCCGGCCGCGACCTCAGCCATGCCGACTTCACCCACGCCATCCTGCGCGATGTCGACCTCAGCGGCGCCTTGCTGGAATGCGCCACGCTGTTCGTCACCGACCTGCGCGGCGCCAATTTGCGCAACGCGCGGCTGGTGAAGGCCGATTTGCGCGGCGCCTGCCTGCGCGGGGCCGACCTGTCGGGCGCCGACTTGTTCGATGCCGACCTGCGCGACGGCACCCTGGCCGCCCGTGCCCGCGACGGCAGCCTGCAGATCATGAGCGTGGACCCCACCAATGCCGATCTGGCCGAGGCCAACCTGCGCGGGTCCAACCTGACCAATGCCAAGCTGTCGGGCTCGGTCGCCATGCATACCGACTTCACCGACGCCATCATGCGCAATGCCAAGCTGGTGCGCGCCAACCTGCGCCACGCCAAGCTGGACGGCACCAACCTGGAGGGGGCGGACCTGTCGGGCGCCGACGTGCGCGGCGCCAGCCTGCGCGGCGCCGTGCTGATCGGCACCGTCATGAACCTGACGGAGCTGGGCGGCGCCGACATGACCGGGGTGCTGACGGAAAAGCCTCAGGGACGCCCGGCGGCGGAGCTGGGTCGCTCCATGGCCGAGCTGCTGAACCTGCACGCCACCTGGGTATGCACGGCGGCCAGGGAGGGCATGGCCCTGGACTTGAGCGGCGTCGATCTGCGCGGGTCCGGCATCCTGTCGCGGGCCATGCTGACGCGGGGCGTGGGTCGCGGCGCCGTGTTCTATGGCATGGACCTGACCGGCATCCAGATGCAGGTGGGCCAGTTCGACAACGCCGACTTCCGCACCGCCACCCTGGCCGAGGCGGATTTGCGCGGCGGCAGCTTCCAGGGCGCCAACTTCAACGCCGCCAACCTGCGCCACGCCACCTTGGATTACCTGCAGATCGATGCCGAGCGGCATGTGCGCACCAACCTGACGGGCGCCAACCTGCGCAACGCCGATCTCAGCGGCGCCCGCCTGCGCCGCGTCCGCCTGGCCCAGGCCGACCTCAGCCACGCCGACCTGCGGGGCGCCGACCTGCGCGAGGCCGATTTGCGCGGCGCCAACCTCAGCGGTGCCCTGGTGCAGGAGGAACAGATGCGGGCGGTGGACTTCACCGGCGCGCGCGGCCTGCCCCGCACCTGGCACGTGCGCTATGTGGCCGACGACTAGCCCCCCCCGCCCCCTCCTTTCTAGGCCGCGACCGCGGCCGCCGGACCTTTTCGGGGAGCGTCAGCGGACTGAAAAGGGAGGAAGCCCAGCCGGCGGACGCCGGCGCCCGGCGATTGAGGGACGGAACAAGTGATCCCCCGCATTGCCCCGCGGGCCGGCCCCCCGTTAGAATGGCGCCATCATGCCCATCCGCCTTCTCCCTGAGACCCTGGTCAACCGCATCGCCGCCGGCGAGGTGGTCGAGCGTCCCGCTGCCGCCGTGAAGGAACTGGTGGAGAACGCGCTGGACGCCGGTGCCTGCCGCATCGACGTCACCCTGCGCGATGGCGGCAAGGCCCTGATCCAGGTGGTGGACGACGGCGGCGGTATGACGGCCGAGGAGCTGTCGCTGGCGGTGGAGCGCCACGCCACCTCCAAGCTGCCGGGCGACGACCTGCTGAACATCCACACCCTGGGCTTCCGGGGGGAGGCGCTGCCCTCCATCGGCGCCGTCAGCCGCCTGACCATCACCAGCCGCCAGCCGGGCAGCGACAGCGCCTGGGCCCTGACGGTGGAGGGCGGGGCCAAGGGCCGGCCGGTGCCGGCGGCCCACCCCGTGGGCACCCGCATCGAGGTGCGCGACCTGTTCTACGCCACCCCGGCGCGGCTGAAGTTCCTGAAGACCACGCGGACGGAGACGGACCACGCCGTCGATGTGGTGCAGCGCCTGGCCATGGCCCACCCGGACGTCGCCTTCACCGTGGCGGACGAGGGGCGCACACCCCTGCGCCTGCCGGCTCAGACGGGAACTCTTAATGGTGAGGACCCGCTGCTGGCCCGCCTGGGCGCCATCATGGGGCGGGAGTTCCAGGAGAACGCCCTGCCCATCGACGCCCGGCGCGAGGGCGTGCGGCTCTACGGCCATATCGGCCTGCCCACCCTGAACAAGAACACCGCCGCCGGCCAGTACCTGTTTGTGAACGGCCGGCCGGTGCGCGACAAGCTGCTGCTGGGCGCCGTGCGCGGCGCCTACGCCGACTTCCTGGCCCGCGACCGCCATCCCCTGCTGGCCCTGTTCCTGGACATCCCGTGCGAGGATGTGGACGTCAATGTCCACCCGGCCAAGACCGAAGTGCGCTTCCGTGACCAGGGACTGGTGCGTGGCCTGATCGTGGGCGCGCTGAAGCATGCGCTCGCCGGTGCCGGCCATCGCGCCTCCACCACCGTGGGCCAGGCGGCATTGGCCAGCTTCCGCGCCGACGGCGCCAAGCCCATCCCCCAGACCGCCTTCCAGTGGCAGCCGCAACCCCATTCCGGCGGTGGCGGCGGCTGGCCCGGCCTCGCCCGGCCCACAGCCGGGCAGGTCGAGGCCGCGCGCGCCTTCCAGGCGCCTGTCACCGCGTGGGAGGGCCCAGCCCCGGCAGCGCCCGCTTATCCGTCATCGGTTCTGGCGGAGGCGCCGGCCTATGCCGACGCGGCCCCCGGCCCCCTTAGCCCCGGCTTGGCCACGGCGGTGGCGGCCCTGGCACAGACCAACGCCGACGACGTGCCCGACTTTCCCCTGGGCATCGCCCGCGCCCAGGTGCACCAGACCTATATCGTCTCGCAGACCCGCGACGGCATGGTCATCGTCGACCAGCACGCGGCGCATGAGCGCCTGGTCTATGAGCGCATCAAGCAGTCCATGGTGGCCCAGGGCGTGAAGCGGCAGATGCTGCTGATCCCCGAGGTGGTGGAACTGGAGGAGGCCGCGGCCGCCCGCCTGGCCGAACGCTCCGACGAGCTGGCGGAGTTGGGCCTGTGCCTGGAATCCTTCGGCACCGGCGCGGTGGTGGTGCGGGAGATTCCGGCCCTGCTGGGTGCCAAGGCGGACATCAAGGCCCTGGTCAGCGACATCGCGGATGAGCTGGCGGAACTGGGTGACCAGCACGCGCTGAAGGAAAGGCTGGAGGAGGTCTGCTCCTCCATGGCCTGCCATGGCTCCGTCCGCGCCGGCCGGGTGCTGACGGTGGGGGAGATGGACGCCCTGCTGCGCGAGATGGAGGCCACGCCCCACAGCGGCCAGTGCAACCACGGCCGCCCCACCTATGTTGAGCTGAAGCTGGCGGACATCGAGAGGCTGTTCGGCCGGCGGTAAGCGGCTTTTGCGTCAACCCTGTCTCGACCTCATCCCTATGAGGTCGCTTCGATGACATTGGGCCTATCGAAAGTTTGGGGCGATGGAGGGCTATATGATCATTGATATTAATGATAGTCTTAAAAATATGATGGAATCGGAGCGTCTTTTTGATTTTGAACGCCTCATCCGGCGGCGATCATTAGGCGAAGTTCCTTTGTATTCCAGATATAAAAAATTATCTTTTTTGTCTCATTTGCCTGTCAAGCAGAAATCAGAGTTTCTGACTCTGCATGCAACAAGGCATCTTGATAGCATCATCAAACATATTTCTTTGGCTGGAATTGATAATTGCTTAGTGATGGTTTCTCTTCAAGATTTTGATTTCATAAATAACGATGAGGCAGATCCGATTTACCCCAGTTTCTGGATTTGTACAGACGTCGAAGGGGAGCTGCTCAATTTCCGACTAAAGCAAGGAAAGGGGCCTTATGCTTCCACAGTCGGGCAATATTTATCTGAGAATGGGCTTGCGAATGGCCGTTCCGTTCTTGAATGGGCAGGTTCCTCGATAGAAGATGACGTGTTTCGAGTTTATATAGCCAGAAATGACTGCAGACTTCTGAATGGGATAATATTGGAATAGAGCCTTCTCATGCGTCCAATGTGGCCGATGATCCAAAACGACAACGCCCGGAAGGATGACCTCCCGGGCGTTTCGCTTCGGCCCCTTGGGGACCACGCATTGCTTGGTGTTTCCTCTATCCCTGTTCGCCCGTCCGGTGTTTTCCCGGATTTGCGGGCGGCACTCTCACTGGAACGGCCGGTCAGGGCCGTTCGAACTCTAAGACCGGTCAGCGCAATTCCCAGGCGAACTCAACCTTCACCGGGGCACCGGCGACGCTGGCGATGGGGTTCTGGCGCAGCCAGTTGAAGAAATCATCGAAGGGCAGGGCGGGACGCGCCACCACCCGGCGGCCGGACAGGCCGGTCGCGCGTTCGGACAGGGTACGGGTCACCTGCTCGTACGCCACTTCCGGGACACCGTGGGATACCGCGATGGCACCCGTGGCCGGATCCTCCACCTGGAAGGAATGGGCCCCGTTCCGGAACGCATAGGCAACCTGAACCGTGTCAACCCGACGCATGATTTCCACTCAGCTTCGCAAAACGGAACTTTATGTACCATAGGGGCGCGACATTGGAAAGGAAAAAACAGCGGACACGGAAATGACGCAACAGAACGTCGTTTTCGCATTCCGTTCGCCCTGCGGCACCCGTGTCCCACTGTCTTTCCAAGGGTTTACCTATAGGCCGATAGATTTATTCGATTACGAAGCGGGGGGCCGCCCGGCCGCCGCCGGCCTTGATCTTCTCCGCCACGCGGGCGGCGATGGCGCGATAGGTCTGGGCGTGCACGCCGTCCGGCTGGTGGATGGTGATGGGCGTGCCGGCGTCGCTGGTCTCGCGGATGGCGATGTCCAGCGGCACCTCGCCCAGGAAGTCGATGCCCAGCTTGTCCGCTTCGGCCCTGGCACCGCCGTGGCTGAAGATGTCGCTGCGGTGGCCGCAGTTGGGGCAGCAGAAATAGCTCATGTTCTCGATGATGCCCAGGACGGGCACGTCCACGCGGCGGAACATGTTCAGGCCCTTGCGCGCATCCAGCAGGGCGATGTCCTGCGGGGTGGAGACGATGACGGCGCCGGCCAGCGGCACGCTTTGCGCCATGGTCAGCTGGGCGTCGCCCGTGCCCGGCGGCATGTCGACCACCAGCACGTCCAACTCACCCCAGTTCACGTCGCGCAACATCTGGGTCAGGGCGCTCATCACCATGGGGCCGCGCCAGATCATGGGCGTGTCCTCGGCCACCAGGAAGCCCATGGACATGACCTTGATGCCGTAGTTGACCAGTGGGTCCAGGCGCTTGCCGTCGGCGCTGTCCGGCTTGCCGCTGAGACCCATCATGCGGGGCATGGAGGGGCCGTAGATGTCGGCATCCAGCAGGCCCACCTTCAGGCCGTTGGCGGCCATGGCCAGCGCCAGGTTGGTGGATGTCGTCGACTTGCCCACGCCACCCTTGCCCGAGGCGACGGCGATGATGGCGGCCACGCCGGGCACCCCGGCCTTGGCGGGCTTGCCCGCACCCGGCGCGCCCGTGCCCGGGGCGCCGCCGCCGGAAACGGCCTTGGGTGCGGGGCGGTGGGCGGTCAGCACCGCCGTCACCGACAGCACGCCGGGCAGGCGGTCCACCGCCTTCTCCGCCGCCTGGCGCAGCGGCTCCAGGGCGGCACCCCGCGCCGGGTCCACCTCCAGGGTGAAGTGGACATGGCCGTCCTTCACCGCGACGCCGGAAACCATCTTGAGGCTGACGATGTCAGACCCGCGATCGGGGTCCGCCACCTGCCGGAGGGCCTCCAACACCTGGGACTCGGTTACCGCCATGATCAAACGCCTTCATCTTGTAAAGTGGGGGGCGGGGGGTCATATCGCCCGTGTCGGGCTTCCCTGCGAACGCCCGACTATATACGGTGCCGCCGAAATGGGGGGAAGCCCGGGGGAGAGATGGCCGCCATGGTGGCCGTGAGGCCGCCGTCGCCCTCTGTCTAGGGTGCCCTTCATATAGGGTATCGGTTTCCGAATAATCAGATCTTCCAAACAGATCTTGTGGGAAGCGGGAAAGGCGAACATGCCCTGGTCCAATCAAGGGTCGAACGGCGGCAACAACGGATCGGGGGATGATCCCGGCAAGGGCCCCGACAAGGACAAACCCTCGGACAAGCCCGCGTCGGGCGGATCGGCGCCGCACAATCCCTGGGGCCAGAGCGAGGGCATCGCCGGCGGCTCATCGTCGTCCAAATCATCCGCCGGCAAATCATCCGCCGGTAAGCCCGGCTCCCGCCCCCAACCGGGGCTGGAGGACGCCGTGCGCCAGAGCGGTGAGCGCCTGCGCGTCCTGTTGGGCGGCGGCGGGCGGAACGGCAACGGCGGAGGCAATGGCGGGCGTTCGCGTCCCTCCGGCCCGTCCGGCAGCCCCTTCACCCTGAACGGCTGGAGCACCGGCCGCGTCATCGGCGTGGGTGTGGCGGCGGTGGCCGCCCTGTGGCTGGCCACGGGCGTCTACCGGGTGGCGGCGGATGAACAGGGCGTGGTCCTGCGCTTCGGCAAGCCGGTGCGGGTGGAACAGCCGGGCCTGCGCTATCATCTGCCGGCGCCCATCGAGCAGGTGCTGCTGCCTCAGGTCACCCGCGTCAACCGCATTGAGATCGGCTATCGCAGCCAGGGCGACGGCCGGCGCAGCGTCAGCGACCGTGACGTGGCCGACGAAAGCACCATGCTGACGGGCGACGAGAACATCGTCGACATCGACTTCGCTGTGTTCTGGGTCATCAAGGATCCGGGCAAGTTCCTGTTCAACATCCGCGAGCCGGAAGAGACGGTGAAGAAGGTGGCGGAAAGCGCCATGCGCGAGATCATCGGGCGCACCGAGATCCAGCCCGCCCTGACCGACGCCCGCCAGCGCATCGAGAACGACAGCCGCCAGCTGCTGCAGACCATCCTGGACCAGTATCAGGCCGGTATCGAGATCACCCAGGTGCAGTTGCAGCGGGTGGAGCCGCCGCCGGCGGTGGTGGAGGCGTTCAACGACGTGCAGCGCGCCCGCCAGGATCGTGAGCGCCTGCGCAACGAGGCGGAGACCTACCGCAACGACATCATCCCCCGCGCCCGCGGCGAGGCGGAGCGCCTGAACCAGGAGGCGCAGGCCTACCGCGACCAGGTGGTGGATCTGGCGCAGGGCGACGCCAAGCGCTTCCAGCAGGTGCTGGAGGCTTATGCCCAGGCCCCCGACGCCGCCAGCCGGCGCCTGTACATCGAGACCATGGAGCAGATCCTGAAGGGCACCCACAAGATCCTGCTGGACGACAAGGCCGGCGGCGGCGCCGTGCCCTACCTGCCCCTGAACGACATGCTGAAGACGCCCACCCATCCTGCCACCCCGCCGGCATCCCCGGCCGCGTCGGCCAAGTGAGGGAGGGACCCATCATGGAAAAACGCTGGATCCTTCCCCTGGGCCTGCTGGTGCTGGCCGCCATCCTGCTGCAGGGCAGCTTCTTCACCCTCAATCAGACGCAGCAGGCCCTGGTGCTGCAGTTCGGCGAGCCCAAGCGCGTCATCCGCGAGCCCGGCTTGTGGGTCAAGATCCCCTTCGTGCAGAACGTGGTGATCTTGGACCGCCGGGTGCTGGACATCGACCCGCCGGTGGAGAGCGCCATCCTGGCCGACCAGAAGCGGCTGGAGGTGGACGCCTACGCCCGCTATCGCATCGCCGACCCGCTGATGTTCTTCCAGACCCTGGGCAATGAGCAGCAGGCCCGCCTGCGCCTGTCGGTCATCGTAAACTCTGCCATGCGCCGCGTCCTGGGCAACGTTAACCTGCCGGCCGTGCTGTCGCAGGAGCGTGAGAAGGTCATGGCCGACATCAAGGGCCAGGTGAACCAGGAGGCACAGCGCCTGGGCATCGAGATCGTGGACGTGCGCCTGCGCCGCGCCGACCTGCCGGAACAGACCAGCCAGGCCGTGTTCGCCCGCATGCGCTCCGAACGCGAGCGCGAGGCGGCGGAGGCCCGTGCCCAGGGCCAGGAACTGTCGCAGCAGATCAAGAGCCGCGCCGACCGCGACCGCACCGTGCTGCTGGCCGAGGCCCAGCGCCAGGCCCAGATCACCCGGGGCGAGGGCGACAACCAGGCGATTCGCATCATGAATGAGGCGATCAGCCGCAACCCCGAATTCTACAGCTTCTATCGCAGCCTTCAGGCCTATCGCGACACGCTGAAGCCCGACGACACCACCCTGGTGCTGTCGCCCGGCGCCGACTTCTTCAAGTACTTGGGCGCCAGTGGGGGCGCCGGCGACCACCGGCGCGCGGACAAGTAGGCGCGGGCCGTGCGCGAGAGAGCGGGGAGCCTAAGGTTTTGAATGACTTGCTGACGGGTGCCGCGCTGGCCCTGGTGCTGGAGGGCGTGTGCTATGCCCTCATGCCCGGGACCATGCGCCGGCTGGCGGCGCGCATGGCCGAGACGCCGGCGGATCGCCTGCGCTGGGCGGGGCTGGCGGGGGGCTGCATTGGTGTCGGCCTGGTGTGGCTGGTGCGCCGCTAAGGGGTCAAATCGGTGGCCACCCGCCCTATCCCCTTGCGATATCACAAGCCATCCCCCTTAACAGGCGCGACATGACCCCCCTATAGTGGGGCCCTGAAACGGGAACCCTGAAACGGGCCCCAAACAGGAATATGGAATATGACGGGCGGATGCCATTCTCGGGGCGTCCCCCTGCCAGGAGTGGCCCTACAGTGACGTCTCCCGCCTTCACAGCACCCTCGCCGACGACTCCTTCCGCGAAGAAGGAAGGGAACCGGCGATTCCCGGCCCTGCGCCGGTCGCTGATGGTGCTGGGCGTCCTGCTGCTGCCCACGGCCTGCGGCGACCCCGCCCCCGCCCGGGCGGAGCCGCCGCCCCACAGCTTCGCGCCCCTGGTGGAAAAGATGCTGCCGGCGGTGGTGAACATCTCCACCACCCAGACGATGAAGAACAAGAAGCAGGGCCAGCTGCCCATGCCGGAGTTCCCGCCCGGCTCGCCCTTCGGCGACTTCTTCCGCGACTACCAGCAGCGGCAGAAGGAGAATGACCAGGGCGGTGGCGGTGATGACAAGGGCGGCGCCACCTCCCTCGGCTCTGGCTTCATCATCGACGCGTCCGGCTATGTGGTGACCAACAACCACGTCATCGAGGGCGCCGACGAGATCACGGTGCGCCTGCAGGACGACACCCAGATGAAGGCGACGCTGGTGGGCACCGACAAGGCCACCGACATCGCCCTGCTGAAGGTGGAACCGTCATCCAAGCTGCCCGCCATGGTGTGGGGTAACAGCGATGCGCTGAAGGTGGGCGACTGGGTGGTGGCCATCGGCAATCCTTTCGGCCTGGGCGGCACGGTCACCGCGGGCATCATCTCCGCCCGCGGCCGCGACATCGGCGCCGGCAAGTACGACGACTTCCTGCAGACCGACGCCTCCATCAACCTGGGCAATTCCGGTGGCCCGCTGATCAACCTCAACGGCGAGGTCATCGGCATGAACACCGCCATCTTCTCCCCGGGGTCCAACGAGGGGGAGGCCGGGTCGGTCGGCATCGGCTTCGCCATCCCAGCGGTGGTGATCAAGAACGTGGTGCAGCAGCTGCGTGAGACCGGCAAGGTGCGGCGCGGCTGGCTGGGCGTGCAGATCCAGGACGTGACGCCCGACATCGCCGACACCCTGAACCTGAAGCAGCAGCGCGGCGCCCTGGTGGCCGTGGTCAGCCCCGGCGGGCCGGGCGAGCAGGCCGGCCTGAAACAGGGCGACGTCATCGTCAGCATCGATGGCAAGGACGTCACCAACGGCCGCATGCTGCCCCGCATCGTGGCGGAGGAGCCGGTGGGCCATAAGGCGGCCCTGGTGGTGCTGCGCAAGGGCGGCAAGACCAACGTGACCGTGTCGCTGGGCGAGCTGAAGGAAGATACCGAGGGCGGGGCGGCGACCGCGGCCACCGGCAACGGACCGGCCGAGGCCGAGGGCACCATCGACAGCGTGGGCCTGACCCTGGACGCGCTCAGCCCCAAGGTCCGGCAGAAGTTCAGCGTGCGCGACGACGCCCAGGGGGTGGCCGTGGTCCGCGTCGCCCCCAACAGCCCGGCCGCCAAGCGCGAGATCAAGGCGGGCGACCTGATCGTCGAGGTGGGCCAGGAAGAGGTCAGCACCCCCAACGACGTCGCCACCCGCGTGGCCAAGGCCAAGGACAACGGCCAGAAGGCCGTGCTGCTGCTGGTGGAACGCGCCGGCGACCTGCTGTTCGTGGCCCTGCCGCTGGAATAAGCCGCGCCAGGCCTCAGCCGGCCACGATCTCGCTCTCCCGATAGCCCTGGGCGTAGAGCAGGGCGGTCAGGTCGCCGTGGTCGACCTTGGCCCGTGCGGATGCTGCTACCGCCGGCTTGGCGTGGAAGGCGATGCCCAGGCCGGCGGCCAGCAGCATGGGCAGGTCGTTGGCGCCGTCACCCACGGTGACGGCGGCGGTCAAGGCCACGCGCCGCTGGGCGCAGATGCGGGTCAGGGCCGCGGCCTTGGAATCCTTGTCCAGGATGGGTTCTACCGGCTGGCCGGTCAGCTTGCCCTCCTGGATCACCAAGTCGTTGGCCTGGTCCTCGTCAAAGCCCAGGATGCCGCGCACATACGCGGTAAATGGCTTGAAGCCGCCGGACACCAGGGCGCAATAGGCGCCGTGCTTGCGCATGGTGGCGACCAGGGACCTGGCCCCCGGCATCAGGGTGACGATGCCCTTCAGTTCCTCGATCACCGCCGCATCCATGCCGGCCAGCAGGGCCACGCGCTCACGCAACGCGCCCTTGAAGTCGATCTCGCCGTTCATGGCGCGGCGGGTGATCTCGGCGATGGTGTCGCGCCGGCCGATCAGGGCGCCCAGTTCGTCCAGCATCTCCTGGTGGATGATGGTCGATTCCATGTCGGCCACCAGCACGGCCTTGCGCCGGCCGGCCGACTCCTGCGTGACGGCGTCCACCGGCTGGCCCAGCAGGGCCTGGGCACAGGCCGCCTGGGCCTGGTCGGGATGCAAGCCGGCGAAGGCGATGTCGCAGGCGCGGCCGGGCGCCAGCCAATCGGGCGTGCTGGTTTCCGCCCCCAGCGCCTGCAGGGCGGCGCGCGCCGCCCGGACCATGCTATCGTCCAGCGTCGCCGCCGCGGCCTCCGCCTCTGTCAGGGGGGCGCCGGCGATCAGGGTCACCACATGGGTCATGGCATGTCCGAAGGGTTTGAGGGGGCTTCCGCCGGTCTTGATACGGGGGGCGGGGCCGACAGGCAAGACGCAGTGGGGCATCCGGCCCCTGCGATCAGTGCTGTTGCGGGCCCCGATGCCGCAACAAAAGAACTCAAGCTGGTTCCCAAGGTGGTGATCGTCATCGGCGGCCCCACCGCCTCGGGCAAGTCGCGCCTGGCCCTGGACCTGGCGGTGCGCCTGGGCGGCACCGTCATCAACGCCGACAGCATGCAGGTGTACCGGGGTCTCGCCCTGCTGACCGCACAGCCCGGCCCGGACGACCTGGCCCAGGCGCCCCACCGACTCTATGGCACCGTGCCGCCGTCGCTGCGCATGTCGGCGGCGGCTTGGCGTGACTTGGCGCTGGCGGAGGTGCGGGCGGCCGAGCGGCCCATCCTGGTGGGCGGCACCGGCCTCTACCTGCGCACCCTCACAAGTGGCATCGCCGACATTCCCGCCATCGGCGACGCGGTGCGGGACCAGGCCAAGGCCCTGCATGCGAAACTGGGCGGCCCCGCCTTTCACCAGGATCTGGCGGCCCGGGATCCGGAAGCGGCGGTCCGGCTGGCCCCCGGCGACACCCAGCGCCTAGTGCGGGCGTGGGAGGTGGTGGTGGGCACGGGCCGCACCCTGGGGGACTGGCAGCGCGCGGCAGAGTCTACGGCGCCGGCCGACCTGGCCTTTCACACCATCGTGGTCGATCCGCCGCGTGACCGCCTCTACGCCAATGGCGATGCGCGCTTCCTGGCCATGATGGAGCAGGGGGCGTTGGACGAGGTGCGGGCCTTGCTGGATCTGGGCCTCGATCCCGACCTGCCGGCCATGAAGGCGCTGGGCGTGCCGGAACTGGCGGCCCATCTTTCCGGTGCGCTGTCGTTGGAAGAGGCGGTGGCCTTGGCGCAGCGCCACACGCGCAATTACGCCAAGCGGCAGACCACCTGGTTCCGTCACCAAATGGCGGAGGCCCGCCGGGTTGATCCCGGTTTCAGTCAGACGCATACCGGTTATGAGAAATTAATCGAAAGTCTGTTGAGTGAAATCTTTGCGATAATTCGCAAAACCGGTTGACCCTAGGTACAGTTCCGTCTACGGTCCCGATCCGCCCGGCCTTCGCGTTTGCGAAGGGGGCTGGGGTATTCCCGAGCGGGCCCGGTGAGCGGGCCTGACGGGGTGACTGGAAACCAGGATTTTTGGGAAATGAGTGCTGCCACGAACGAGACCAGTCTGACCGGTGCCGACATCGTCCTGAAGGCGTTGCGGGACCAGGGCGTAGAGGTCATTTTCGGTTATCCGGGCGGTGCCGTACTTCCCATCTACGACGCGCTTTTCCAGCAGAACGACATCCGCCACATCCTGGTCCGCCATGAACAGGCGGCGCTGCACGCGGCCGAGGGCTACGCCCGGTCCACGGGCAAGGTCGGCGTCGTGCTGGTCACCAGCGGCCCCGGCGCCACCAACGCCGTCACCGGCCTGACCGACGCGCTGATGGACAGCATTCCCATCGTCTGCCTGTCCGGCCAGGTCGCCACGCACCTGATCGGCAACGACGCCTTCCAGGAATGCGACACCACGGGCATCACCCGTCCCTGCACCAAGCACAACTACCTGGTGAAGGACGTCAACAACCTGGCGCGCACCCTGCACGAGGCCTTCTACGTGGCTAAGAATGGCCGCCCGGGTCCCGTCGTCATCGACATCCCCAAGGATGTGCAGTTCGCCGAGGGGACCTACCGCTCCCCGGCCGACAGCATGCCCAAGAGCTACCGCCCGCAGGTGAAGCCGGACCTGAACCGGGTGGAAGAGGCCATCGACCTGCTGGCCAAGGCCAAGCGGCCCATCTTCTACGTCGGCGGCGGCGTCATCAATGCCGGCCCCGTGGCCAGCCAGCTGCTGACGCAGTTCGTCCGCATGACGGGCTATCCCTGCACCACCACCCTGATGGGCCTGGGCGCCTATCCCGCGTCCGACCGGCAGTGGCTGGGCATGCTGGGCATGCACGGCACGTACGAGGCGAACCTCGCCATGCACGGCTGCGATGTCATGGTCTGCATCGGTGCCCGCTTCGACGACCGCGTCACCGGCAAGGTCTCGGAATTCTCGCCCAATTCGGTCAAGATCCACGTCGACATCGACCCGTCCAGCATCAACAAGAACGTGCGCGTGGACGTGCCCATCATCGGCGACGCCGCCCATGTGCTGGAAGACATGATCCGCATCTGGAAGGCGCGCGGCAAGCAGGCGGACAAGGCGGCCCTGGCCGAGTGGTGGGAGCAGATTGAGTTCTGGCGGGCGCGCGACTGCCTGCGCTACGACAAGACCCCCAAGATCATCAAGCCACAGTACGCGCTGGAACGCCTGCGCGCCGCCATCTCCGGGCGTGACGACGTCTACATCACGACCGAGGTGGGCCAGCACCAGATGTGGGCGGCGCAGTTCCTGCCGTTCGACAAGCCCAACCACTGGATGACCTCCGGCGGCCTCGGCACCATGGGTTATGGCCTGCCGGCCGCCATCGGCGCCCAGGTGGCCCACCCCGACGCCCTGTGCATCGACGTGGCGGGCGAGGCCAGCATCCTGATGAACATCCAGGAGATGGCGACCGCCCTGCAGTACCGCCTGCCGGTCAAGGTCTTCATCCTGAACAACCAGTACATGGGCATGGTCCGCCAGTGGCAGGAACTGCTGCACGGCGGCCGCTACTCGGAAAGCTATTCCGAGGCGCTGCCCGACTTCGTGAAGCTGGCCGACGCCTTCGGCGGCGTGGGCCTGCGGGCGACCGAGGTCAGCCAGGTGGACGACGTCATCGCCGAGATGATCAAGGTGAAGCGCCCGGTCATCGTCGACATGTGCGTGGACCAGAAGGAAAACTGCTTCCCCATGATCCCCGGCGGCCGCGCCCACAACGAGATGCTGTTGGGCCCGGACGAGAAGGTGGAGAACGCGACGCCGGAGGACGGCATGGTGCTGGTATGAGCGCCAACGCCCCCATCGCCGCCACTTTCACCGCCTCGCCTGACCGGAGCCCATCTTGACCGCCCGTCCTTCGCCCTTCGCCAGCACCGCCATCGAGCGCCACACCATCTCCATCCTGGTGGATAACGAGCCGGGCGTGCTGGCCCGTGTCATCGGCCTGTTCTCGGGCCGTGGCTACAACATCGAAAGCCTGACGGTGGCGGAGGTCGACCGCGACGCCACCCTGTCGCGCGTCACCATCGTCACCAGCGGCACGCCCATGATCATCGAGCAGATCAAGGCGCAGCTGGGCCGTCTGGTGCCGGTGCACCGGGTGCACGACCTGACCCTCGAAGGCCCCTTCGTCGAGCGCGAGACGGCGCTGGTCAAAGTGGCCGGGACGGGTGAGAAGCGGGTTGAGGCCCTGCGCCTGGCCGACGTGTTCAAGGCGCGGGTGGTGGACGCCACCATCACCAGCTTTGTCTTCGAGATCACGGGGCAGGGCGAGGAGCTGGACCGCTTCATCGGCCTGATGGCGGAACTGGGCCTGGTGGGCGTGTCGCGCACCGGCGTTGTGGCCATGTCCCGCGGCCCCGGCGGCATCTGACCGGTTTTTTCCAAACCGCTTTCCCCGGGTGACCGGGACGGCGACAATCCATGAGAGCGCGCCCCCAAGGGTTGGTGGGCGCAACCAACAAAAGGCTGAGACCCATGCGCGTTTATTATGATCGTGACGCCGACGTTAACCTGATCAAGGGCAAGAAGGTTGCCATCATCGGTTACGGCAGCCAGGGCCACGCCCACGCCCAGAACCTGCGCGACAGCGGGGTGAAGGAGATCGTGGTGGCGCTGCGCGCCGGCTCGGCCACGACCAAGAAGGCCGAAGCCGCCGGCTTCAAGGTGGTCACCCCGGCCGAGGCCGCCGCCTGGGCCGACGTCGTCATGATCCTGACGCCGGACGAACTGCAGGCCGACCTGTACCGTGACGAGCTGGCCGCCAACCTGCGCCAGGGTGCCGCCATCGCCTTCGGCCACGGCCTGAACGTGCACTTCCGCCTGATCGAGCCGCGGCCGGACCTGGACGTGTTCATGATCGCGCCGAAGGGCCCCGGCCACACCGTGCGCGGCGAATACCAGAAGGGCGGCGGCGTCCCCTGCCTGGTGGCCGTGCACCAGAACGCCTCGGGCAACGCGCTGGAAGTGGCGCTGTCCTACGCCTCCGCCGTGGGTGGTGGCCGCTCGGGCATCATCGAGACCACCTTCAAGGAAGAGTGCGAGACCGACCTGTTCGGTGAGCAGGCCGTGCTGTGTGGTGGCCTGACCAAGCTGATCCAGGCCGGCTTCGAGACCCTGGTCGAGGCGGGTTACGCCCCCGAGATGGCCTATTTCGAGTGCCTGCACGAGGTGAAGCTGATCGTGGACCTGATCTACGAGGGCGGCATCGCCAACATGCGCTACTCCATCTCCAACACGGCCGAGTACGGCGACTACGTCACCGGCCCGCGCATCGTCACCAGTGAGACCAAGGCCGAGATGAAGCGCGTGCTGGACGACATCCAGTCCGGCCGCTTCACCCGCGACTGGATGCTGGAGAACAAGGCTGGCCTGCCCAGCTTCAAGGCCACCCGCCGCCGTGAGGCCGAGCACCCGATCGAGGAAGTGGGCGGCAAGCTGCGCGCCATGATGCCCTGGATCGCCAGCAACAAGCTGGTGGACAAGAGCCGCAACTAAGCGGGTTTGCCCGCCCGGTAGCGAAGCGGCCGGATGGCCACGCCCGGCTGCTGGGGGGCCTTCCAAAAGATTAAGCCGGTGCCTGCGGGTGCCGGCTTTTTCATTTCGCGGGTGCAGCATATTTTGCGCATTCATTTCCGCAAGATCTGTCCTGCGGCAACAAAACGCCTGTCCGTCGTTGCCACCGGCCGGATTGCGGCGTAGATCAGACGGATCCGGCTTGGCTTGTTGTCAGTCCCCTTATCCGTCCCGTCCGCACCCGGCGGCGGCAGCGCAGGATTTTTCGCCATGACCCATCCGTCTTCCGACCGCGTCATCATCTTCGACACCACCTTGCGCGATGGTGAGCAGTCGCCCGGCGCCTCCATGAACCTGGAGGAGAAGATCCGCATCGCCCAGACGCTGGAGGAGATGGGCGTGGACGTGATCGAGGCCGGCTTCCCCGCCGCGTCCAATGGTGATTTCGAGGCGGTGCGGGAAGTGGGCCGGGTGGTGCGCAACGCCACCATCGCCGGCCTGTGCCGCGCCCACCGCAACGACATCGAGCGCGCGGCCGAAGCGCTGAAGGGGGCGGCGCGCCAGCGCATCCACACCTTCATCTCCACCAGCCCGCTGCACATGAAGTACAAGCTGCAGATGGAGCCGGACGCCGTGGTCCAGGCCATCTGGGACAGCGTCAGCCTGGCGCGCAACCATGTGGAAGATGTGGAATGGTCGGCTGAGGACGGCTCGCGCACCGAGCTGGACTTCCTCTGCCGCTGCGTGGAAACCGCCATCAAGGCCGGCGCCACCACCATCAACATCCCCGACACCGTGGGCTATGCCGTGCCGGAGGAATACGGCGCGCTGATCCGCGCCGTGCGGGAAAAGACGCCCAACAGCGACCAGGCCATCTTCTCCGTCCACTGCCACAACGACCTGGGCCTGGCCGTGGCCAACTCGCTGGCCGGTGTCGCCGGCGGCGCGCGGCAGGTGGAATGCACCATCAATGGCCTGGGGGAACGCGCGGGCAACGCCGCCTTGGAAGAGATCGTGATGGCGCTGCGCACCCGCGCCGACTATCTGCCGTACAAGACCGGCATCAAGACCGAGACCATCACCCGCGCCTCGCGCCTGGTGTCCACCATCACCGGTTTCGTGGTGCAGCCCAACAAGGCCATCGTCGGCGCCAACGCCTTCGCCCATGAATCCGGCATCCACCAGGACGGCATGCTGAAGCACGCCGGCACCTATGAGATCATGACCCCGGAATCGGTGGGCCTGAACCGCTCCACCCTGGTTATGGGCAAGCACTCCGGCCGCGCCGCCTTCCGCGCCAAGCTGAAGGAGCTGGGCTATGAGGACATGGGCGACAACGCCGTGAACGAGGCGTTCCGCCGCTTCAAGGATTTGGCCGACCGCAAGAAGGACGTGTTCGACGAGGATATCATCGCCCTGATCGATGATGAGGTGGGCCGCCAGCACGACCACATCCAGTTCGTCTCGCTGCAGGTGGTGGCGGGGTCGCGCGGACCGCAGCACGCGGTGCTGGAGGTGACGGTGGGGGGTGAGGCCGTGCCCCCGGTGGTCAGCTTCGGCAACGGTCCGGTGGACGCCGTATTCAACGCCATCAAGCAGGTCTTCCCGCACGAGGCCAGGCTGCAACTTTACCAGGTGCACGCCGTGACGGCCGGCACCGACGCCCAGGCCGAAGTGACCGTGCGCCTGGAGGAGGGCGGCAAGACGGTGAACGGCCAGGGGGCGGACGCCGACACCCTGGTTTCCTCCTGCCGCGCTTACCTGCACGCTTTGAACAAGCTGCTGGTCAAGCGGCAGAAGACGGCGCCGGCGGCGATCAGCGCCTGAGGAGATACACTCATTAACCGCTTAATCCCGAGTCCCGCGCGGGGCTGGGCGAAGGGGCGGTGCAGGCGGCACGCTAGTGCGCCCGCAGGTTGCCGGGGCGGGGCTGGTGAGCGGTGAAGGTGCCTGGGTGCACCGGAACCGCCCCCCAGGCGTCCCTTGGTCCACAAGCATTCCGCGCCGCGGCGATAAAATCACGGGTGGGCTGTCATCAGGGCTTGAGCGGCCTAGCGATTCTGTTCTATGCAACCCCTATGGCGGTGCGATGCTCGTTTCCCACGCGGAAACCGCGGTGCGCAGGGCCACCTTCCCGCAACCCACTAACCGATGTCCTACGAACTTGCTTGGCATTTTCTCCGCCGATATGGCGATCGACCTCGGCACGGCCAATACGCTGGTCTACGTCAAGGGTCGCGGTATTGTCCTGAACGAACCGTCCGTGGTCGCGATTGCGAACGTCCGCGGCAAGAAGCAGGTCTTGGCCGTCGGTGACGAGGCCAAGCTGATGCTGGGCCGCACGCCGGGCAACATTCAGGCCATCCGTCCGTTGCGCGATGGCGTCATCGCCGACTTCGAGGTTGCGGAGGAAATGATCAAGCATTTCATCCGCAAGGTGCACAACCGCCGCAGCTTCGCCAGTCCGCAGGTCATCATCTGTGTGCCGTCGGGCTCCACCGCCGTCGAGCGCCGGGCCATCCAGGAATCGGCCGAGGCCGCCGGCGCCCGCCGCGTCTTCCTGATCGAGGAGCCCATGGCCGCCGCCATCGGCGCCGGCCTGCCGGTGACCGAGCCGACGGGCAGCATGGTGGTGGACATCGGTGGCGGCACCACCGAGGTGGCCGTCCTGTCGCTGGGTGGTATCGTCTATTCCCGCTCGGTCCGCGTGGGCGGCGACAAGATGGATGAGGCCATCATCGGCTACATCCGCCGCAACCATAATCTTCTGGTGGGTGAAGGCTCGGCCGAGCGCATCAAGAAGGAAATCGGTTCCGCCTGCCCGCCCGAGGATGGTGAGGGCCGGGTGATGGAGATAAAGGGCCGTGACCTGATGAACGGGGTTCCCAAGGAACTCATCATCAGCGAGCGCCAGATCGCCGAAAGCCTGGCGGAACCGGTGAGCCAGATCATCGAGGCCGTCAAGGTCGCGCTGGAACACACGGCCCCCGAACTGGCGGCCGACATCGTGGACAAGGGCATCGTGCTCACCGGTGGCGGTGCGCTGCTGTCCAACCTGGATTTCGTCCTGCGCCATGCCACGGGGCTGCCGGTGTCGATCGCCGACGATCCCCTGTCCTGCGTGGCGCTGGGCACGGGCCGGGCGCTGGAGGAGATGAAGACCCTGCGCAACGTGCTGATCAGCATGTATTGACCAAGGGCCTCCGGGCGCCCACATGGGCGCCTGGGACGTTTTTTTGGGACGGGGCCGGCATCGTATCCAAACCGGATGCATTGCCGGACCCCCTGTAGCGGGACGGGGACTGCCTGTGAAGACGCGCAGCGGTGGCACCGCGCTCAGGATCGCAGCACCCATGCGGGCGCTGCTCCAGCGATTCTCATTTCTGCTGATGGTGCTGGCCGCCATCGGGCTGATGATGATGACGCGCGTCGACCCTGTGTTCATCGACGCCGCCCGCGCCCGTGTCACCGACGCCTTCGCCCCCATCCTGGGCTTCATTGCCCGCCCCGCCGGCGCCGTGGCCAGCGTGCTGGAGTCCGGCCGCCAGCTGACGGCGCTCTATGCCGAGAATCAGCGCCTGCGCGAGGATAATGAGCGCCTGCGCCAGTGGCAGCAAACGGCCTTGCGGCTGGAGGCGGAGAACAACTCCCTGCGCGGCCTGCTGGCCTACAAGCCCGATCCCGCCGCCTCCTACATCACCGCCCGCGTCATCGCCGATCCCGGTGGAGCCTTCGTCCGTACCCTGGTGGTGATGGCCGGGCAGCGCGATGGCGTGCGCCGGGGCCAGGCCGCCATGGCCGGCCAGGGCGTTATCGGCCGTGTGGTGCAGGTGGGCGAATGGTCGTCCCGCATCCTGCTGGTCACCGACCTGAACGCCCGCATTCCCGTGGTGCTGGAAACCACCCGCCAGCGCGCCATGCTGTCGGGCGACAACTCCGACCAGCCGCGCCTGATGTACATCCCTCGCGGCGTGGAGCCGACGGTGGGTGAGCGGGTGTTCACCTCCGGCCACGGCGGGCTCTTCCCCGCCGGCCTGCCGGTGGGCATCGTCGCCGCCACCCATGATGGGGAGACGCGGGTCACCCCAATCGTCGACCTGTCGCGCATCGAATATGTGCAGCTGGTCGATTTCGGCATTCCCGGCGGACTGGCGGCTGAGGCGGCCCAGCCCGGCGCCATGCAGTAACGCCGCCATGGCGGTTGGCATTTGGCAGCGGCTGGACCAGGCCGGACGGAACTCGGTGCCCTTCAGCACCACGGTGGCGGCCATGCTGGTCGGGATGATGCCCTTGCAGTTGCCCGACTATTCCTTCGTGGCGCCGCCCCTCACCTTGATGGCCATCTACTACTGGGCGATCTACCGTCCCGACCTGCTGAAGCCCTATATGGCCTTCGGTATCGGGGTGCTGCAGGATCTTCTGGCCGGGTCGCCCCTGGGCATGAGCGCGCTGGTCTATGTGCTGGCCTACTGGCTGGTGCTGACCCAGCGGCGCTATTTCCTGGGGAACTCCTTCTGGTTCCTGTGGCTGGGCTTCGCCCTGGTGGCGGTGGGTGCGGGGGCCGTGCAGTGGGTGGCCTACAGCCTGATGACCGCGCACCTGGTGGCCCCAGGCAACGTGGTTGCCCAGGCGCTGCTGGCCATAGTGCTGTTCCCGCTGCCGGCCTGGTGCTTCAGCAAGCTGCACCGCAGCCTGCTGAGCTGATCGCCGAAGCGGTACGTCACAGCCCTTCGCGGGCCAATACTGTCAACGGCGCAGGCCGTCGTAGGACGCGACCTGTCCTTTACGTGAAAGGGGCCGCCGGAAGTTTTGGGGGCCAAGGCCCCTGAACTGAGGAAGTCCAGCCGGCGGATGCCGGCGCCCGGCGTCTGAGGGTGTGCAAGAGGTACCATGTTCAACGCGATCGATAGGGACGCCGAGCGCCAGCGCGTCATGAACCGCCGCACGCTGGTGCTGGGCGGGCTGAAGGCCGGTGCCTTGTCCGCCCTGGTGGCGCGCCTCTACTACCTGCAGATCCTGGAAGGCGACCACTACACCACGCTGGCCGAGGACAATCGCATCTCCCTGCGCCTGCTGGCGCCGTCGCGCGGCATCATCGTCGACCGCAGCGGCGTGCCCCTGGCGGTGAACGAGCAGAACTTCCGCGCCGTGCTGGTGTCCGAGCGCACCGACGACGTAGATGAGACGCTGGACAAGGTGGTCAAGCTGCTGCCGCTGACCGATGCCGACCGCCGCCGCATCCTGCGCGATGTCGACCGCCTGCGCTCCTTCGCGCCCGTGACCCTGCGTGAGAACCTGACCTGGGACCAGGTCTCGGCCATCGAGGTGAACCTGCCCGACCTGCCCGGCGTCTCCATCGAAGTGGGGCAGGTGCGCTCCTATCCCTTCGGGGAGCAGGCGGCCCACATCCTGGGCTATGTCGGCGTGGTGTCGGAGCAGGAACTGCAGAACGCCCGCGATCCGCTGCTGTCCCTGCCGGGCTTCCGCATCGGCAAGAGCGGCATCGAGCGCAAGCACGACCTGGCCCTGCGCGGCACCGCCGGCACCAGCCAGTTGGAGGTCAACGCCGTGGGCCGGGTGGTGCGCGAGCTGGCGCGCAACGATGGTCAGCCGGGCCACCAGGTGACGCTGACCATCGACGCCAAGCTGCAGTACTACGCCCAGCAGCGTCTGGCGGAGCATGAGAGTGCCGCCGCCGTGGTGCTGGACGTGCAGACCGGCGGCATCCTGGCGCTGGCCTCCCACCCCAGCTTCGACCCCAACCAATTCGCCATGGGGATCCCGCAGGACCTCTATGACAGCCTGATCAAGAACGAGGCCTCGCCCCTGACCAACAAGGTGGTGGCCGGCCACTACGCCCCGGGCTCCACCTTCAAGCCCATGACGGCCCTGGCGGGCCTGGAGGCGGGGGTAGACCCCACCCACCGGGTCTTCTGCCCGGGGCACTACGATTTCGGCGGGCACACCTTCCATTGCTACAAGAAGGGCGGCCACGGCTCCGTCGACATGCATGACGCCATCCGCATGTCCTGCGACGTCTATTTCTATGATCTGGCGCGGCGCATCGGCGTGGACCGCATCGCCGACATGGCCCGCCGCTTCGGCCTGGGTGACCGCACCGACCTGGACCTGCCGGGTGAGAAGACGGGCATCATCCCCGACACCAAGTGGAAGCGCCGTACCTACAAGGAAAATTGGTACGATGGCGAAACGTTAAGCGTGGCCATTGGCCAGGGCTACGTCACCGCCACCCCCATCCAGCTGGCGGTGATGTGCGCCCGCCTGGCCAGCGGCGGCAAGGCGGTGAAGCCCCACCTGACCAAGGCGGTGGAGCAGGAATACACCGAGCAGACGGCCTGGCCCGACATCGGGGTTAAGCCGGAGTTCATCCAGCGCGTGCTGGCCGGCATGGCGGGCGTCACCTCGGCCGGCGGCACCGCCTACGCCGCCCGCATCACCCAGCCGGGCATGGAGATGGGCGGCAAGTCCGGTACCGCCCAGGTCAAGCGCATCACCATGGCGGAGCGCAACGCCGGCCTGCTGAAGGCCGAGCGGCCCTGGAAGGACCGCGACAACGCCCTGTTCATCGCCTTCGCGCCGGTGCAGGCGCCGCGCTACGCCTGCGCCATCATCGTGGAGCACGGCGTGGGCGGCAGCTCGGTGGCCGCCCCCATCGCCCGCGATCTGCTGCTGGAAATCCAGCTGATGGAAGCTGCCCGAGCCCAGCAGGCCGATGCCGGTGCCACCGCCCCATCCGCACCGACCCAAGTCACAGCCGCCCCCGCCATGCCGGGGGAAGGAACGCCGCGATGATCAATCTCGACATGGGTCTGGACCCCCAGTCCAACATGAGCCTGGGGGAGAAGCTGGGCCAGATCAGTTGGAGCCTGGTGCTGCTGATCACGGCCGTGGCCTGCATCGGCTTCGCCATGCTCTATTCCGCCGCCAACGGCAACTTCGACCCCTGGGCCACGCGCCAGATCATGCGCTTCGCCGTGGGCCTGGTGTTGATGCTGGTGGTGGCGCTGATCGACATCCGCCTCTGGCTGAAATTTTCCTACTTCCTGTACGGCATCGCCTTTTTCCTGCTGATCGTGGTCGAGATCATGGGCCACGTCGGCATGGGTGCTCAGCGCTGGATCGACCTGGGCTTCATGCAGCTGCAGCCGTCCGAGTTGATGAAGGTGACGCTGGTGATGGCGCTGGCGCGCTATTTCCACGGCGCCTCGCTCGAAGATACCGGCCGCATCACCTTCCTGATCCCGGCCCTGGTCATGATCGTGGCGCCCGTCTGCCTGGTGCTGCTGCAGCCCAACCTGGGCACCTCGCTCATGCTGCTGATGGTGTCGGGCGCCATCTTCTGGCTGGTGGGCGTGCGGCTGTGGAAGTTCGCCCTGGTCATCGGCAGCGTCCTGGCCGCCATCCCGGTCATCTGGCACTTCATGCACGACTACCAGAAGAACCGGGTGAACACCTTCCTGAACCCCGAGAACGATCCCCTGGGGCATGGCTATCACATCATGCAGTCCAAGATCGCCTTAGGCTCCGGCGGCATGTTCGGCAAGGGCTTCCTCATGGGCTCGCAAAGCCACCTGAACTTCCTGCCGGAAAAGCAGACCGACTTCATCTTCACCATGCTGGCGGAGGAGATGGGCATGGTGGGCGCGCTGGTGTTCCTGGCGATGTATGCCCTGCTGCTGGTCTACGGCTATGTCATCGCCATGCGTTGCCGGCACCAGTATGGCCGCCTGGTGGCCATGGGGCTGACGGTGAACCTGTTCCTGTACATGTTCATCAACATCGCCATGGTCATGGGCCTGATCCCCGTGGTGGGCGTCCCCCTGCCGCTGATCTCCTACGGCGGATCGTCGGCCCTGACGGTCATGATCGGCTTCGGCCTGCTGCTGTGCGTCCATGTGCATCGGGACGTGCGCATGTCCCGACGCGGCATGAGTGATTTCTAAGCTGCCCTCAGGCGCCGGGCGCCCCCATCCGGCGACTTGGCTTCCTCGCCTTTCCGTCCACCGCGCTCCCGAAAGGCTGCGGCGGACGCGGTCCCGTCCTAGGGTAGGGGGCTGTTCCGGCCCCTTTGTTCCTGCAAGGGCGCCATGTCGGCGCGCGGATGCATTTTTCTGTCGACAAGCGCCGCCTATCGCCGTATGAAACCGCCCTCACCGGGACGCAAGACCCGGCGGGCCGGCGCTACGGCGGCGGCCTTCGAGGGGCGGGTGTATAGCTCAGTTGGTAGAGCAGCTGACTCTTAATCAGCGGGCCCAAGGTTCGAGTCCTTGTACACCCACCACTCCTCTTTCCCATGACATCTCCAAGGTTTCGCCCGGGCCCTGAGGTCGGGTTGTTGGCGTTTGGGCTCGCGCTAAGCCTTTAAGATTCCCTATACTTCCAGCTGCCGGACCCGCATGGGTGCCATTCGCCCGTGCCTGGCGGCAACGCGTTTTTCCTGTCATTTTTCTGTCGACAAGGCCGCGCCAGGACGCTACAAAGCGCGCCTCACCGGGACGCAAGACCCGGCGGCCGGCGCCACGGCGGCGGCTCATGAGGGGCGGGTGTATAGCTCAGTTGGTAGAGCAGCTGACTCTTAATCAGCGGGCCCAAGGTTCGAGTCCTTGTACACCCACCACTTCTCTTGAATCTTTTAGGTATCGTGGCCGTCTGAAGCGCCCTGTCCCCTTGGGACGGAGGGCGCTTTTGCTTGTGCGCCGCAGCACTGCTGCTGCCCGTTTCGCTGCTGCCCATTCAAATCCGCAAAACGAAAAGGGCGCCCGGAGGCGCCCTTGTCATCATCTCAGCCCTGAGTGGCCGCGGCCGGCTTACCAGCCGCCGAACAGCCAGCTGGTGGGGATGTGGTAGTACAGGGTCACGATCTCGGAACCTGGGTTCACTTCGCCGATGCCGGCGTTGGAGATGTGCCCGAAGGACAGGCCCAGGCGGCTCTGATTCTCGAACTTGTAGGAGATTTCGGCGGTGGAGCGGAATTCCACCCAGCTGCCGAGGTTCTTGCCGCTACCGGTGCCGTAGACGCCGACGCCGAAGTTGGGCGTGAAGTCGAAGGAGCTGCCCAGCGGAATGTCGAACAGGATGCCGCCCACGCCATACGCGCCGCCCTGGCCGGTGAATTCGCCGCCCACCCAGGGGCTGATGCGGACCCAGCTGTTGCTGAACAGCGAGGTGTTGGGGCGGTACTCGACGCGGTAGTCGGTCGTGTTGTGCTTAGGCCCGGTCCGCAGCACGTCGTACTCGCCGATGCCGAAGCTGAGGAAGCTGGGGGTGTCCTCGGCGAACGCCGGCGCCGCGGCTGTGACCAGCCCCAACGCCAATACCGTGGACTTCAGAAGACGCCGTATCACGACCGCGATCCTTATTAAGAAGTTTTCAGGATGATTCCCGAATAGGCCAGGCAACTCAACGACCAAAGCAGTGACCGCTACCTTTTGCCTCGCATAGCCGACGACTGTTGCGCATATGCGACAAACAGGCGTTCAGCCACCCAGGCTACACACGCGCAAGGCCATACCATACTCCGGGCGACGCCTTAATAGGGCCGTCCCCGTTACGATTTCATGAAAGCGCGCCGCATAGGCGCAATGCCCTTACCTTATATGGTTTCGCGGCTGCACAATATCAGGGGTATAGGCCGCAAGGCGGAGGTGGGACAGTGCCGGGCGTCACCGGCGGAAAAATCGGCGCGGGGCGCACGATAGCCTGTCATAAAACGCCTTTAAAATCAGGACATGGATCTGTGTCCGGCGCCCGCGAACCCGACCCTGATGGACCAGGCCGCCACGATCGCCCTGTTGGGCGATCCGGCGACCCACCAGGGCTTGGCGGTGGAGCGAATCGATACCGACGGCGCCATCATCTTCCTGGCCGGGGATCGCGCCTACAAGATACGGCGCGCCGTCCATTTTCCCCACCTGGACCTGTCCACGCCCGATCGCCGGCGCCGCGTGGCCCTGGCCGAGGTCGCCGTCAACCGGCGCACGGCGCCGGGCTTGTATGAGGGCGTGTTGGCGGTGGTGCCAGGTGCCCGCGGCCACCTGGTGCTGGCGCCCGCCGGTTCCGGCGCCGGCGCGACACCGGCGGACTGGGGGGAGGCGGTGGATTGGGTGGTGGTCATGCGCCGCTTCGCCGAATCCAGCCTGTTCGACCGCCAGGCCGAGGCCGGGTTGCTGACCCGCGACGGTATGCGGGCCGTGGCCGACGCCGTGGCTACCCTGCATGAGAGTGCCCATGACGAGGGTATCGACCGTGCCGGCTGGCCACCCCTCGGCGGGATTGAGGCGGTGCGGGCGGCGGCGACCGGCGCCCTGGGCGCGTTGCGCCAGCATCCCGACCTGTTCGATCCCCCGGCGCTGGATCGGCTGGAGCGTGGGTTGATGGCGGCCGTGGCCCGTCAGGAATGGCTGATCGAACGCCGCCGCCGCTCCGGCTATGTCCGGCCCTGCCATGGCGACCTGCAGTTGGGCAACATCTGTCTATGGGGCGGCCAGCCCACCCTGTTCGGCGCCGCCATCCTGTTGGACGAAGCCGGCGCCCCTCGGGACGGGGCCGTGGTGGACGGGGGCCCGGCGGTCATCGACGTCTTCCACGACCTCGCCTACCTGCTGATGGATCTGGAGCACCGCCGGCTGCGACCCTTCGCCAACCTGGTGCTCAACCGCTATCTGGAGCAGACAGGCGATTTCGCCGGCTTGGCGTTGCTGCCCCTGTTCATCAGCCTGTGCGCCGCCATCCGCGCCCACATGACGGCCAGCACGGCGGCGGCCCGGCGGCCGGTTGGGGCGGGCGCCTCCTTCCGGCGCGAGGCGGCGGCCTACCTGGACCTGGCCCTATCCGCCCTCAATCCGCGGGCGCCCCGCCTGATCGCCATCGGCGGCTTGCCGGGGACGGGCAAGTCCACCCTGGCACGCATGCTGGCGCCGGAGATCGGCCCCATCCCCGGCGCCGTCATCCTGCAGTCCGAGGCGCTGCGCCGCCGCCTGCTGGACGCGCCGGAGGAAGGGACGCTGGCGGCGTCCGGCTACAGCGAGGCGGTGACCACGCGCGTCTATGGCGAGATGGCGGGCCGCGCCGGACTGGTGCTGGAGGCCGGCCACGCCGTGGTGGCGGATGCCGTCTACGCCCGGCCGGACCAGCGGGCGGACATCGAGGCGGTGGCCCATGCCGCGCCCGTGCCCTTCCTGGGCCTGTGGCTGGGGCTGAACCAGCAGCAGGCCGCCGATGAAGGCCGCCCCAAGGGCGAGCGTGGCGGCCGTGGCCTGGGGGAGATGCGGTGGGACATCCTGTCGGTGCTGGGCTCCGCCGCCGACGTGGCCCGCCGTCTGCTGAGCCAGCTGGCCCGGCCGGAGCCCTGGCGGCCCGACGCCTGAGCCGCCGACTTCGGCTCTTGCGCCTACGCGGCCGCGGGTTCACGCTTGAGGCACGTCAATGCGGGCGCCCGCCCGAACGGTGAAGCTTCTCCACGATGTTCCGGCCCGCGCGGGTGCGGATGACAAGAGGAGAACGGCCCCATGTCCAGTGCCCCCGTGGCTTATGCCAAGATCCTGTCCGTGCTGACCGGCGGCGCCGGTGACCGCGCTGCCCTGGCGGCGGCCTTCGCCCTGGCTCGGCCGGCCGGCGGCCACGTCCTGGGCCTGGTGCCCAACCCCGACCCGCGCGAGGCGGTGCCGGCCCTGGGCGAAGGGGTGTCGGGCGCCCTGGTCGAGGAGATCATGACCATGGTGGAGCAGGAGTCGCGCAACCACCGCACCCGCGCCCGCCAGGCCTTCGACGCCGCCCTGGCAGAGGCCGGCGCCACCCTCGCCGAAACTCCGGATGCTGCCCCCGATGCTTCCCTGACCGGCGACTTCCGCGAAGTCGTGGGCAGCCAGGAGGATGTGGCCGTCGTCGAGGCCCGCCTGGCGGACATCAGCGTCATGGCGCAGGTGGGCGAGACGGTGGGGGGTGAGGCCCTGCTGATGCTGGAGGCCATTCTGCTGGCCAGCGCCCGGCCCCTGTTGATCGTGCCGCCCGCCTTCCGGGCGGAAACGGGCCTGGGCCGCCGCATCCTTCTCGCCTGGAATGGCAGCCGCGAATCGACCCAGGCCGTGGCACAGTCCTTGCCCCTGCTGAAGGCGGCGGAGGCGGTGACCGTCATCGCGGTCGAGACGGACAAGACCGAGGGCGCGGCCGGACGCGACTTGGCCAGCTACCTCGCCTGGCACGGCATCAAGGCCCAGGTGCGCCAGCCCATGGCGGAGGGCCGGTCGGTCGGGGCCTTGCTGCTGGCGGCCGCGGCGGACGCGGGTGCTGATCTGATGGTGCTGGGCGGTTACGGGCACAGCCGTCTGCGCGAGATGATCCTGGGGGGCGTCACCCGCCACGTGCTGTACAACGCCGCCCTGCCGGTCCTACTCGCGCATTGAGGCATCAGCCGACCAAGCTCTTCGACGCGATCTCATGGACATCGCGCGACAGGCCGGTGGTGCCCACGATGCGCTCCAGCGCCGCCTTGGCGTGTTCCTGCCGGCCGGAATCGTAGGGGCGCCAGCGGGCCAGGGGCTTCACCATGCGGCTGGCCACCTGGGGATTCAGCTTGTCCAGCGTCAGCACCGTATCGGCCAGGAAGGCGTAGCCGCTGCCGTCGGCGGCGTGGAACTTGGACGGGTTGGCGGCGAAGCTGCCCACCAGGGCATAGACCTTGTTGGGGTTGCGGATGGAGAAGGACGGGTGGTCCATCAGGCCCCGCACCCGGTCCAGTGTATCCGGCCGGTCGCTCAGCGCCTGCACCGCGAACCACTTGTCCATCACCAGCGCCTCGTGCTTCCAGCGGTCGGCGAAGTCCGCCAGGCAAGCCGCGCGCTCGTCCATGGCGCTGTCGGCGATCAGCGCCAGTGCCGCGATGGCGTCCGTCATGGTGGTGGCGCCCTGGTATTGCGCCAGGCACAGGGCGCGGGCCGGGGCGTCGTCCAGCGCCATCAGGTAGGCCAGGGCGGCGTTCTTCAGCGCGCGCCGGCCCATGGCGTCGGGCGTGATGGTGAAGGCGCCATCGGTGCGGTTGCCGTCATAGGCCTTGCGGAAGGCGCCGTTCAGCTCGCGCGCCAGGGTGCGGCGCAGGGCCAGGCGGGCGGCATGGATGCCGTCCACGTCCACGGTGGCGCGCTGCTGGCCCAGATAGCCTTCCGTAGGCAGGGCCAAGGCCAGGGCGGCGAACGCCCGGTCCTCCCCCGCCCGCGCCAGGGTCTGGGCGGTGGCGTCGATGTAGGCCCGGGGCACGGCGGTTTCGGCGCCTTTGGCCCGGGCGTCGACGTCGGCCAGGATCAGGCGGGTGGCCAGGGTCTGCCCTGCCTCCCACCGGTTGAAGGCGTCGCTGTCGTGGGCCATCAGGAAGGTCAGCGCCGCGTCATCCTGCTTGAAGTCCAGCCGCACCGGGGCGGAGAAGCCGCGCAGCAGGGAGGGTACGGGCGCCTGGGGCACGCCGGTGAAGGTGTAGCTTTGCTCCGCCTCCGTCAGGGGAATGATGCGGGTGGTGTCACCGGCGTGCCCTTCGCCCGCCAGGGTGAGGGGCACATCCTTGCCGTCCGGGCCCACCAGGCCCAGGGCCACGGGGATGACCTGGGGAAGCTTGTCCGGCTGGCCCGGCGTGGCGGGCACCGTCTGGCGCAGGGTCAGGGTGTAGGTGCCGGCGGCGGCATCGTGCCGGCCCTCGCCCGACACCACCGGCGTGCCGGCCTGGGAATACCAGCGCTGGAACTGCGCCCACAGCGGGTCGGTCGGCTTTTGGCCATTGGCCTCCACCATGGCGGCCAGGAAGTCGTCCGTCGTCACCGCCTGGCCGTCGTGGCGGGCGAAATACAGGTCGATGCCCTTGCGATATCCCGCATGGCCCAGCAGGGTGCGGTACATGCGCAGCACCTCCGCCCCCTTCTCATAAACGGTGGGCGTGTAGAAGTTGCTGATCTCGATATAGCTTTCCGGCCGCACGGAATGGGCGGTGGGGCCGGCGTCCTCGTTGAACTGCACCTGGCGCAGGCGCTGCACGTCCTGGATGCGCTTCACGGGTGCGGAGTTCATGTCGGCGGAGAATTCCTGGTCGCGGAAGACGGTCAGGCCTTCCTTCAGGCTCAGCTGGAACCAGTCGCGGCAGGTGACGCGGTTGCCCGTCCAGTTATGGAAGTACTCATGCGCCACCACCGTCTCGATCCCGAGGAAGTCGGTGTCGGTGGCCGTGTCCGGCTGGGCCAGGATGTACTTGGTGTTGAAGACGTTCAGGCTCTTGTTCTCCATCGCCCCCATGTTGAAGTCGGACACGGCGACGATGTTGAAGATGTCCAGGTCGTACTCCAGGCCATAGACATCCTCATCCCATTTCATGGATTTCTTCAGGGACTCCATGGCATGGCCGCATTTGGCCTCATTCCCCGGCTCGACATAAATGCGCAGCGCCACGTCGCGGCCGGAGCGGGTGGTGAAGCGGTCCTCGATATGCACCAGCGTGCCGGCCACCAGCGCGAACAGGTAGCAGGGCTTGGGCCAGGGATCCTCCCACCGCGCCCAGTGGCGCCCGGCTTCGGTCGCGCTGTCGCCACTGGCCGTCAGGTTGCCGTTGGACAGCAGCACGGGATAGCGCGCCCGCTCCGCCTCGATGGTGGTGGTGTAGCGGGCCATCACGTCCGGGCGGTCCAGGAAATAGGTGATCTTGCGGAAGCCCTCGGCCTCGCACTGGGTGCAGTAGTTGCCGGAGGACTTGTACAGCCCTTCCAGCGCCGTGTTGTCCTGCGGCCGGGTGCGGGTGGTGATCTCCACCGTGGCGTGGTCGGCGAGACCGGCCAGGGTCAGCCGTTCCGGCGTCAGGGTGTAGTCGTCGGGGCCCAGCAAGCGGTTGTCCACACGCACGGCCAGCAGTTCCAGTTCCTGGCCATCCAGCTCCAGCGCGGCGGCGGCATTCCCAGAGGCCGGCCCCGAGGCCGGATTGCGCCGCACGGCCAGGGTGGAGCGGATGATGGCCGCCTCTTCCCGCAAATCGACATGCAGGTCCACGGTGTCGATCAGCCACGCCGGCGGGGCGTAATCGCGAAGGTGGATGGCGTGGGGCGTGGCCGTGTCGAGGCGGCTGTCCATGGGATGGGTTCCGTTGGAATTATGGTTGGCGGCCAGGATAGGGGAGGGTGCTGCACCACGCCAACCCCCCTTTGCCCAGGGAAGCGATGGGGCATCCGTCAGGCGTCCGCGGTGACCTTATTCATCTGCCCTCCCCGGTTGGACAGGGGGCCTGTCCTGATGACTTAGACGAGTATTTTGGGCAGGTTGCCTACGGCCTTAGGCTGTATCCTTCGGACATGAGCGGGAGAGGTAAGTCAGGGTAGGGCCCCGTGCAGGTCGTGCAGTCGGATCTGGTGGTGTTGTCGGTCGCGGGCGCCGTTGTGGCCGCCATCGCGCTGCTGGAAGTGCTGCGCCTGGTGATCGTGGACATCTACGAATGGGCCGCGAAATACCGTCGCATCAAATACGAGATTCAGCAGACTCGCCGCACCACGGAAAACTTGTGGGCCACCAACCGGGCCAACGCCGCCCTGCGTGACCGGCGCAACGCCGAACGCTTCCGCCTCAACACCATCCTGCACCGCATGGAGCAGGAGTGCGAAGAGCTGGAGCGGCGGCGGGTGGAGGTGTGGCATGAGGTGGGTGACGCCACCCTGGACGACCAGCTCTATCTGGCGGACCTGAACAGCCGCAGCCTGATGGAACGGGCGGCGGCGGGGATGGAGGAGATTTGCCCTATCTGGCGCTACACCCACCGCGTCCGGGTATGGGCGGGGAATGAGCGGCAGGCCCGTTCCCGCCTGCTGTTGGCCTTCAGTCCCAAGGATGGCTTCACCGTCAACAATTTGCGCGCCGCCCAGGGCTTCAAGGCGGTGGCGGAGGCGGCGGCCGCCGGCCGGTCGGCGGCGCAGTCCCGCCTGGTGCGACCGCACCGGCGCATGGTGCGCTGATGACGGGCGGCTACAGCAACCTCAACTTCATGGTCTTCATCATCCTGGCCATCGGCGGGGCCTTCCTGGCCTTCTCCGTCCGCCGCATCCTGTTCAAGATCCGGGAAACGGAACGGCGCATCGCCGCCACGGTGGACGAGAAGAACGAGGCCGCCGCCGACCTGCGCGTCGCCCGCCAGCAGGAGGAGCAACTGCTCCAGGCCCTGGAGGAGGGGGAGGAGGCGCTGCGCGAGATCGCGCGCCGAACGGAGGAGGTGCAGAACCGAATGGCGGTGCTGCGCCAGGCCACGCCCCGACCCCTGAACCTGGTCTCCCTGGAGTGGGCGCAGGGTGACCACCTCTATGAGGCGCACCTGCGCAACGTGGTGGCGCCCCGCCATGTGGGACGCACCGTGGGCGGCATGGCCGAGGCCGGGGTGGTGCACGGCTACGCCCCGACGGAGGCCGACTTCCGCGCGCTGGTCACCAACCGCCTAGCCAGTGAGGGCGGCTATATCATCAGCAGCGTGCTGCCCATCTCGCTGGGTGACGAGGGGCCCGCCCTTGATGGTGCCGGCATCGCGCCGGTGGAGCCGCCGGCGGAAGATGAGCCCCTCGGTGACTTGGTGGGAGGCGATGTGGCGGGGGATGGCGCGCCGGTGGAACCGCCGGTTCCTGCCGGGCCCAGGCCCCTGCCGGTGCGCCCGCCCGCCGCGATGCAGGGCGTGCCACGCGGTATGGGCCTGACCCCCGCCCCGGCCGGCGGCGGCTGAGTCCGCGCGGGCCGCGGGTCCCGTTGGGCGATCCGGCGCCGTAGATCACCCATGCCACTGCAGCTGCCTCAGGGGGCTTGCGCCCGCCGTCGCCAGCGGTTATCCCTCTATGCGTGCATCAAGAGTTGAGCTGACGCTCAACGCCAACCTGCTGTACCCGGCAAGGTGGCGCTTCCCCCAGAGGGGAAGGATGTGGCCGATCCGGCAATGAACGGGAAGCAGCCACGTGAGTCCGTTTCGCTCTTGGTCGAGACTTGAGACCATGAAGGCTGCGTTCCCCATGATCACCGATACGCTACCCGCCCAATTCGCCGCCCAGCAGTTCGCGAGCGACAATTATTCCGGTGTCTGTCCGGAGGCCTGGGCCGCCATGGCGGAGGCCAACAGCGGGCACGCCGCCGCCTATGGCGAGGATGTATGGACGGCGAAGGCCGCCGACGCCTTCCGCCAGCTGTTCGGCACCCCCTGCGACGTGTTCTTCGCCTTCAATGGCACGGCCGCAAACTCGCTGGCCCTGGCCTCGCTGTGCCAGTCCTACCATAGCGTCATCTGTTCGGCCTCCGCCCATGTGGAGACGGATGAGTGCGGGGCGCCGGAGTTCTTCTCGAACGGGTCCAAGCTGCTGGTGGCGCAGACGGCGGACGGCAAGCTGACGCCGGATGCCATCCGGGCGCTGGCCACCGGCCGGTCGGACATTCATTTCCCCAAGCCCCGTGCCGTCACGATCACCCAACCGACGGAGACCGGGCAGGTCTACAGCCTGGATGAGATCCGCGCCATCTCCGCCGTCTGCCGCGACCTGGGCCTGCGCCTGCACATGGACGGTGCCCGCTTCGCCAACGCCTGCGCCAGCCTGGGCTGTTCCCCGGCGGAGATGACCTGGAAGTCCGGGGTGGACGTGCTGTGCTTCGGCGGCACCAAGAACGGCATGGCGGTGGGTGAGGCCATCCTGTTCTTCGACAGGGCCCTGGCCGAGGATTTCGATTACCGCTGCAAGCAGGCGGGCCAGCTGGCGTCCAAGATGCGCTTCCTGTCCGCCCCGTGGGTGCGCATGCTGGAAAACGGCGCCTGGCTGCGCAACGCCGCCCATGCCAACGCCGGGGCCCAGCGTCTGGCGGCGGGCCTGGCGGGGGTGCCGGGCGTGGCGCCCCTGTTCCCGGTGCAGGCCAACGCCGTGTTCCTGACGGCGCCGGCGGCGGTGCTGGAGGGCCTGCGGGTGCGCGGCTGGCGCTTCTACACGTTCATCGGCGGCGGCGCCCGCTTCATGTTCGCCTGGGATACTCAGCCGGAACGGGTGGACCAGCTGGTGGCCGACATCCGCGAGGTGGCCCGCGCGGCCGCCGCGTGAGCGGCTTCCCGCACGCTGTGACGGGCCCTATACGGAAGATTTTATTTAAAATTTAGGGCCCGTTAACGGCCAATTGACCGTACAACCTTGGAGTGGACTTCCATGCGATAGCGCGACCGTTCATCCCCCGACAGCCGAGGCGCTGGTGCACATCGAGAAACCGGATCTGGTGATCATAACCATCGTGGGCGCCATCCTGGCGGGGGTGCTGCTGCTGGAACTGCTGCGCCTGGTCATCAACGACGTCTATGAGATGATCGCCCGCCACGCGAAGGTGAAAAAGGAAATCGACCAGATCCGGCGCACGGCGGAAAAGATGGCGGCGGCCAACCGGGACACCGCCCGGGTGCGCGACGCGCGCATCGCCCTGCGCTTTCGCGAGACCAGCAACCTCCAGCGCCTGGAAAAGGAATGTGAGGAGTTCGAGCGGCGGCGGGTGGAGGTCTGGCACGACCTGGGCGGGCCCTCGGCCAGCGGCCTGGCGCTCTATTCCGCCGACATCAGCAACAGCGCGCTGACCAACGGCGTGGTCGCGGGCATGGAATCGATCTGCCCGCTGTGGCGTCACCTGCACCGTGCCCGCGTCTGGGCCCGGACGGAGATGGAGGCCCGCACCGCCCTGCAGCAGGAATTCGCCCTGGCCGACGGCTACAGCGTCACCAACGTGCGGCAGGTCCAGGGTTCGAGCGCCCCCGGCGCGCAGCGCGGCGTTGTGCGGCCGAGCTGAGGAGATCCCTTGAGGAACACTGTCCCATGATGCTGTCCGACGCCCTGGCGGAAGCCTACGCCAACCCGAGCCCCGGCCACGTCTGCGCCTTGGCGGTGGGCGGTGCCATCATGGCCTGGTCGCTGAAGCGGCTGATCACCGAGGTGCGCAAGACCGAGCGGCGGGTCAGCGCGGCGGTGGAGGAGCGCAACAAGGCGGCCGCCAGCCTGCGGCAAGCCCGCCTGCAGGAAGGGGAACTGCGCACCGCCCTGCAGGACCTGGATGGGGAGCTGGAGGAGATATCCGTCCGCGCCCGCGATGTTGAGGCCCGCCGCGGTACGCTGCAGCAGGTTATCCCGCGCCACCTGAACCTGTTCTCCCAGGCCTGGTCCCAGGGCGACACCCTGTTCGAGGCGCGAATCAGCCTGGTGACAGGCCTGGGCGGTGGCAAGAGCGGCGCGCGGGTCGTCCACGGCTACGCCGCCGGTCCCCGCGATTTCCGCAACAAGCTGATGGTCCGTTTCCCGCCCGCTTCCTATGTCATGGTCGAGATGGCGGCCGTCGACCTCGGCGAACTGGACATGGCCGTCAGTAATCTGGGCAGCGCCAACCAGCCCTGACCGCACAGGAAAAGGGCCGGCGACGGCCGGCCCTCCCCGCGCGAACTGGTCGCGACGTGCCGCTATCAGCCGGCGCGCAGCACCGACAGGAAACCATCTACCTGGGCGCGCAGGGCCCCGGCATCGGTCGACAGGCGCCCGGCCGTGCCCAGCATTTGGGTGGCGGCGCCGCCCGTATGGGTCGCTGCCTGGGTGACGCCGGCGATGTTGGACGCGATCTCGGAGGTGCCCGCCGCCGCCTGCTGGACGTTGCTGGCGATTTCCCGCGTCGCCGCCCCTTGTTCCTCCACCGCCGAGGCGATGGCGCTGGCGATCTCGTTGATGCGGCCGATGGTGCCGGTGATGGCGCCGATGGAACCGGCGGCATCCCCGGTGGCCGCCTGGATGGCGGCGATCTGGGTGCCGATATCCTCCGTCGCCTTGGCCGTCTGGTTGGCCAGGCTTTTCACCTCGCTGGCCACGACCGCGAAGCCCTTGCCGGCGTCGCCCGCGCGGGCTGCTTCGATGGTGGCGTTCAGGGCCAGCAGGTTGGTTTGCCCGGCGATGGTGGAGATCAGGGTCATGACCTCGCCGATGCGGTTGGCGGCCTGGACCAGGAACTCGACCTTGGCCTTGGTGCGACCGGCCTCCTCGACCGCCTCACCGGCGATGGTGGTGGAGCGGGTGACCTGCTGGCCGATCTCATTGATCGAGGCGCTCAGCTCCTCGGCGGCGGCGGCAACCGTGTGAACGCTCTGCGACGCCTGCTCCACCGCGCTGGCGGCTGATGTCACTTGGCGCGTGGTCTGCTCGGCCGTGGCCGACAGCGACTGGGCCGCCCCCTGCATCTCGGTGGAAGAGGCGGTCACGCCGTCGACGACACCCATCACGGTGCGTTCGAAATCGCTGGCCAGGCGCTCCATGGCCTGGCGCTTCTCCGCCTCGGCGCGGGCCTTGGCTTCGGCCTGCTCGGCCTCAAGCCGGCGGACGGCCAGGGCGTTGTCCTTGAACACCAGTAGGGCCTGGGCCAGGGCCCCCACCTCATCCTTGCGGTCGGTGCCGTGCACCTCGGTTTCCAGCCGGCCGTCGGCGATGGCGCTCATGGCGCCGGTCACCTGGCCGATGGGCCGGACGGTCAGGAAGATGACGATGGCGCCCATCAGGCCGAAGCTGGCGACCAGGCCGGCGACCGCCAGGGTCATCACGGTGTTGCTGACCTTGTCCGTCAGCACGTCGGTGTCCACCTTGGCTTTGTCCATGGCGGCCTGGTTGGCATCCACCCGTTTCTGCAGGGCGTCCAGCATGGTGACGCGGGCGTCACGGGCGGGACCCATGGAAACCTTGATGGCGGTGGCGTCGTCGTTGCGCCGGGCGGCCTCGATCGACGGTTCGTTGGCGGTGATGTAGGCTTCCAGCAACTGCTTCAGGTTCTCGTTGATGGTGCGCTGCTCCGGCGTGTCCGCCAGGCTGATCAGCTTGTCGACCTTGGCTTGGGCCTTGGCGATTTCCTCGCGATAGTTTTTTTCGAATTTGCTGAAGTCGCTTTCCACCAGGATCATGTTCTTGGCGTCCGCGGTGGCGGCATTCAGCAGGCCCTGCGTTTCCAGCGCCAGCGTCTGGCGAGTGGCGTCAACCTCGATGACATGGTTGATGGCGTCGTTCAACTGGTTCATGCCCCGGCTAGCCATGGCGACGATGCCCACGGCCACGACGGCGATCAGACCCAGCGGAATGGCCAGCTTCACGACAAGCTTCAGATTAGCGAACCAGCGGATCATCGATCTCTCCAATCAAGTGGCGGATGTGACATCCGGACCGCGACACCTTGCCGCAACCTACTTAACGGGCGATTAACAATGCCGGCCCGCGACAAGTAACGACGCGGTATTTCGCCGATATCTTTCGCATAGAATTAGTTTTCTACAAAAACCATCAGGTCTTCATGATGGAATCAGAATATAGAAACACCTCCTGAAGGAGGGGGTGAAGGCTGATCATTTGGAATTGAGAGCGATAATCAACCGAAGGTGCGGCAAAATTGAAAACTTGCTTTAATTAGCCACGTTCCGGAACCTGGAAATGCCAAGGGCGCGGCGGGGGAGGCCCGCCGCGCCCTTGGCGCCAAACTTTAGGTGGGGTGACTGGCCTGGGCCGGTCAGACCGTGAAGCTCTCGCCGCAGCCGCAGCGGCCCTTCTCATTCGGGTTGGTGAAGACGAAGCCCGACTGGAACTTGTCCTCCTGATAGTCCATCTCCGTGCCCAGCAGGAACATGGTGGAGGCGGGGTCCAGCAGCAGGGTGACCCCCTTCTCCTCCACCACTTCCTCGAAGGGCTTCTTGGCGTCGGCGTATTCGACGAAATAGCTGAGACCGGAGCAGCCGCGCGCCTTCACGCCCACGCGCAGGCCCACGGCCGGCGTTTCCCGCTGGGCCATGATTTCCTTCACCCGCGCAGCGGCGGCGTCGGTCAGGCTCATCGCTTTCGGGCGTTCCATCCTGCTCATCGGATTTCCTCCACTCAGAACATATTGAGGGCGACGCGCGCCTCGTCGGACATCAGGCTGGGGTTCCAGGCCGGTTCCCAGACCAGGTTTACGGTCACATCCTTGACGCCATCGACGCTGCCGACGACGCCTTGCACCTGGCCCGGCATCTCGCCCGCCACGGGGCAGCCGGGGGCGGTCAGGGTCATGTCGATCTCGACCTGGCCTTCCGCGTCGATGTCGCAGCGGTAGATCAGGCCCAGTTCATAGATGTTCACCGGGATTTCGGGGTCGTAAACGGTCTTCAGCGCCTCTGTCACGCGGTCCGCCAGGGGGGCGTCCGGGGGCAGCTTGTCCTCATCCGGGATGGTGGCCGGCGCCTGCAGCGTAACATCCGGCGCGATGGGTCGTTCGGCTCCAGACATCTCGCTTACTCCGTCGTCGTCTTTTCATCGCCGTGGATGGCGGCGTGCATGGTGTGCCAGGCCAGGGTCGCGCACTTCACGCGCATGGGGAATTCCCGCACGCCCGACAGCACGTCCAGCTTCTCCACCGCCTCCGGGTCCAGATGCCCGTGGTCGGTGTGTTCGTGGTCGTCCTTGGTGCACATGTCGTGGAAATGGCCGAACAGCGCCTCGGCCTCCGCTTCCGTCTTGCCCTTCAGCGTCTCTGTCATCAGCGAGGCGCTGGCCTGGCTGATGGCGCAGCCGCGTCCGTCGAAATGCGCATCATTGACCACGCCTTCGGGCCCGATGCTGAGGTAGACGTTGATCTTGTCACCGCACAGCGGGTTCTCGCCCCGGGCCATGCGATTGAAGGCTTCAGGCTTGCCGAAGTTCCGGGGGTGCTTGCCATGGTCCAGGATCACTTCCTGGTACAGGTCGCGCAGATCGTCGAACATCAGTTGAAGAACTCCCTCACCGCCCGGACGGCGTCCACCAGGGCGTCGGCCTCGGCCTCGGTGTTGTACAGGGCGAAGCTGGCGCGGGCTGTGGCGCCCACGCCGAAGCGGTCCATCAGCGGCTCGGCGCAGTGCCGGCCCACCCGCACGGCCACGCCGGCCCGGTCCACCAGGGTGCCGATGTCGTGCGGGTGCACGCCCTCGATGGTGAAGGACAGGATGGCCGCTTTGGTGGGCGAGGTGCCGATGATGCGCAGGCCGTCGATGGCCTGCAGCTTCTCCGTGGCGTAGGCCAGCAGGCGCTGCTCATGGGCGTGGATGGCGCCCATGCTCAGGGCGGTCACATAGTCGATGGCAGCGCCGAAGCCGATGCCCTCCACGATGGGCGGCGTCCCGGCCTCGAACCGGTGCGGCACCTCGCGGAAGGTGGTCTCCTCGAACGTCACCGTCTGGATCATGTCGCCGCCGCCCTGGTAGGGGGGCATGGATTCCAGCAGCTCGGCCTTGCCGTACAGCACGCCGAAGCCGGTGGGCCCGTACAGCTTGTGCCCGGTCATGATGTAGAAGTCGGCGTCGATGGCCTGCACGTCCACCGGCATGTGCACCGCCGCCTGGCTGCCGTCGAACAGAACCTTGGCGCCGGCCGCATGCGCCATGCGGGCGATCTCCGCCGCCGGCGTCACCGTGCCCAGCACGTTGCTGCCGTGGGTGATGGACACCAGCTTGACCTTGGGGCTTTCCAGCAGCCGGGCCAGCGCCTCCAGGTCCAGGGTGCCGTCGTCCAGCACCGGCGCCACCTTGATGACGATGCCGGTGCGGCTGCGCAGCAGCTGCCAGGGCACGATGTTGGCGTGATGCTCCATCACGCTCAGGATGATCTCGTCACCCGCCTTCAGGTGGGCGCCGCCCCAACTGCTGGCCACCAGGTTGAAGGCCTCGGTGGCGCTGCGGGTGAAGACGATGGTGTCGGGCGAGGGCGCGTTCAGGAACGTGGCCGTCTTGACGCGCGTCGCCTCATACAGGTTGGTCGCCACCTGGGACAGGTAGTGCACGCCGCGATGGACGTTGCTGTAGTCGTGCGCCATGAAATTGGCCATGGCGTCGATGACGGCGCGCGGCTTCTGCGCGCTGGCGGCGTTGTCCAGATAGACCAGGGGCTTGCCCGGACGGCCCGGCTTCTCATGCACCAGGCGCGTCAGGATGGGGAAGTCCTGGCGGACCTTCTCCACATCGTACGGGGCGTTCGTCAGAATCCGGGTGTCCATGAGGTCACTCCCCTAACACCGTGGCGTCGGTGTCGACTGTGATGCCCGTCAGACGGCCGATGCGCTCCTGGATGCGCGCCATGGCATAGCCGCGCAGGCGCTTGTCGCCGATCTCCTCCGCCACCTCGTCCAGGAAGGCGGCAATCAGCAGAGCGCGGGCGGTGTCGGCGGGGATGCCACGGGCGCGCAGGTAGAACAGCGCCTCCTCATCCAGCTCGCCGGCGGTGGCGCCGTGGCTGCACTTCACGTCGTCGGCGTAGATCTCCAACTCAGGCTTGGCGTCGATCTCGGCGGTGTCGGACAGCAGCAGGGCGCGGTTCAGCTGGTGGCCGTCCGTTTTCTGCGCGTCCGGCCGCACGATGATCTTGCCCTGGAACACGGCGCGGCCGCGCCCGTCGATGACGCCCTTCACCACCTCGCGGCTGGTGCAGTTGGCGGCGACATGGTCGATCAGGCTGGTGAAGTCGGCATGCCGGCTGCCATCCACGCCATAGGCGCCAGAGACGCGGGTGCTGGCGCCCGACCCTTCCAGGCGGACCTGGACGTCGGTGCGGGCCAGTCGGCCGCCGGTGGTCAGCACAAAGGTCTCATACGTGGCCGAGGCCGCCACCGTGGCGGTGACGGAGGCCAAGTGTAGGGCGGTCTCCGCCTCTTCCTGGAACTTGGCATGGCGCAGGATGGCGCCTTCGCCGACGCGCACACCGCTGACGATGTTGGCGAAGGTGGCGCCGCCACCCCGGGCCACATGATGCTCGGCCACGGTCACCTCGGCACCCGCCGCCACGTCGATCAGCAGGCGGGGATGCCAGGCGCCGTCGGCGGCGGTGGCGATAAAGACAATCTCCACCGGCTGGGCCAGCTTCACGCCCTCACCCACGGTCAGCACCGCCCCCTCGGCCAGGAAGGCGCCGTTCAGGCCGACCAGGCCGCCCGACTGGCCACGGCCGGGGTTGGGGCCGACGCGCAGGCCGGTGTCGGCCTTGGGCGCCGGGAACCGGTCCAGCACCTCGGCCGCGTACGCGGGGGAGGCCTCGATCAGGTCACGCAGGCTGTCCAGGGTGACGCCCTGGGGCAGGGGGCCCACGGCGGACAGGGCGGCGTTGAACGCGCCGTCCACGAACACCAGGCGGTGCGTCTCACCCGGCGCCACGCTGGGAACATCGAAATCCGTGTTGGCGGCGGTATCGACCGTCCCTTGGGCGGGGGCCAGGCTGACGCCGGCCAGGTCGCGCAGGTTGGTGTACTTCCAGCCCTCGACCTTGGGCGTGGGGATGCCGTCGGCCAGGAAGCGGGCGTAGCCGTCGGCGCGCAGCCGGTCCAGGCCGGCGGCACCGGCGCCGGGCAGGCCGGGGCTCAGGGTTTCGTACAGGTCTTTCAGGGTGGCGATGGCGGCCATGGCGCGCGTTCCCCTCAGGCGGCTTCAGGCGAGCCGAATTCGGCATAGCCCTTAGCTTCCAGCTCCAGCGCCAGCTCCTTGCCGCCGCTGCGCACGATCTTGCCGTAGGCCAGGACGTGCACGTGGTCCGGCACGATGTAGCTCAGCAGGCGCTGGTAGTGGGTGATGACCAGCATGGAGCGCTCGGGGCTGCGCAGGCTGTTCACGCCATCGGCCACCAGCTTCAGGGCGTCGATGTCCAGGCCGCTGTCGGTCTCGTCCAGGATGGCGAAGCCGGGCTCCAGCATGGCCATCTGCAGGATGTCGTTGCGCTTCTTCTCGCCGCCCGAGAAGCCGACATTGACGGCGCGCTTGATCATGTCGTCGTTCATGTTCAAGGCCTTGGCCTTGGCGCGGATCAGCTTCAAGAACTGCATGGCGTCCAGCTCGGGCAGGCCCTTGTGCTTGCGCACGGCGTTCAGCGCCGTCTTCAGGAAGGTGGTGTTGGACACGCCGGGGATTTCCACCGGGTACTGGAAGGCCAGGAACACGCCCTCCGCCGCCCGCTCCTCAGCCTCCATGGCCAGCAGGTCCTTGCCCTGGAAGGTCACGGAACCCTCGGTCACCTCATAGCCGTCGCGGCCCGACAACACATAGGACAGGGTGCTCTTGCCCGAACCGTTCGGGCCCATGATGGCGTGCACCTCGCCTGGGTTGATGGTCAGGTTGATCCCTTTCAGGATTTCCTTGCCGTCGATGGTGGCGTGCAGGTTCTTGATTTCCAGCATCTTGAAACGTTCCTTGAAACCGAATGTCGTGTGCAGCTTGGGTGGACAGGGGCGGTTGCGGCGCCCTTAGCCCACGCTGCCTTCCAGGCTGATGGCGACCAGCTTCTGCGCCTCGACCGCGAACTCCATGGGCAGCTCCTTCAGGACCTCCCGGCAGAAGCCGTTGACGATCAGGCCCACGGCGTCCTCTTCGGACAGGCCGCGGGCGCGGCAGTAGAACAGCTGGTCCTCGCTGATCTTGGCGGTGGTGGCCTCATGCTCCACCCGGGCGGTGCGGTTGCGGCTTTCGATGTAGGGCACGGTGTGGGCCCCGCACTTGTCGCCGATCAGCAGGCTGTCGCACTGGGTGTAGTTCCGCGCACCCTCGGCCTTGGGCAGGATGCGCACCAGGCCGCGATAGGTGCTCTGCGCCTTGCCGGCGGAGATGCCCTTGGCCACGATGGTCGACCGGGTGTTCTTCCCGATGTGGATCATCTTCGTGCCGGTGTCGGCCTGCTGGTAGTTGTTGGTGATGGCGACCGAATAGAACTCGCCCACCGAATTGTCGCCCTGCAGGATGCAGCTGGGGTATTTCCAGGTGATGGCGGAACCCGTCTCCACCTGCGTCCAGCTGATCTTGGAGTTCTTGCCGCGGCAGGCGCCGCGCTTGGTCACGAAGTTGTAGATGCCGCCCTTGCCGTTCTCATCGCCCGGGTACCAGTTCTGGACGGTGGAATACTTGATGGTGGCGTCATCCATGGCCACCAGCTCCACCACGGCGGCGTGCAGCTGGTTCTCATCGCGCATGGGGGCGGTGCAGCCCTCCAGGTAGCTGACGTAGCTGCCCTCGTCGGCGATGATCAGCGTGCGCTCGAACTGCCCGGTGTTGGAGGCGTTGATGCGGAAGTAGGTCGACAGCTCCATGGGGCAGCGCACGCCCTTGGGGATGTAGACGAACGACCCGTCGGTGAACACCGCACAGTTCAGCGTGGCGTAGTAGTTGTCGGAGTAGGGCACGACCGAGCCCATGTACTTGCGCACCAGCTCCGGATGCTCGCGGATGGCTTCGGAGATGGAGCAGAAGATGATGCCCTTCTCCTCCAGCTTCTTCTTGAAGGTGGTGGCGACCGACACGCTGTCGAACACGGCGTCCACAGCCACGGCCGGCATCTCGCCGGCTCCCTCGACGCCCGCCAGGATGGCCTGTTCCTTCAGCGGGATGCCCAGCTTCTCATAGGTGGCCAGCAGCTCGGGATCGACCTCGTCCAGGGACTTGGGCTTGTCCTTGGCGGCCTTGGGTGCTGCGTAATAATGGCTGTCCTGGTAGTCGATCTTGGGGAAGTCGACCATGGCCCAGGTCGGCTCTTCCATCGTCAGCCAGTGGCGGTAGGCCTGCAGGCGCCATTCCAGCAGCCACTCCGGTTCCCCCTTCTTGGCGGAGATGAAGCGGACGATGTCCTCGTTCAGGCCCTTGGGCGCCAGGTCGGACTCGATCTCGGTCGTGAAGCCGTACTTATACTTCTGCTCCGTGACGGCGCGGACCTGTTCGACGGTCTGTTCGGTGGCGGCCATGTTTTCGCTCTTCCTCGAAATCAAATAGCGTCGGCGGTGGCCGGCAGGGCCGGCGCCGCCTTGGGCAGGACGGGATCGGGGAACGACGGCCGGGCCATGTCGGCCAGGCTGACGCCTTCCAGGGCGCCGCGGACGGCGCGGTTCACCCGGTCCCAATTGCCCCGGCGGGGGCATAGGCTCTCCACCCCGCAGGCCCCGGCCGCCCCCTCGACACAGTCGGTCAGGGCGATGGGGCCGTCGATGGCGGCGATGATCTGGGCCACGTTGATGGCATCGGGCGCGCGCGCCAGGCGGTATCCGCCGGTGGCACCCCGGTGCGAGGCCATCAGGCCGTCGCGGGCCAGCAGCTTCAGGATCTTGGACACGGTGGGGGCCGGCAGGCCGGTACGCTCCGCGAGCGAGATGGCGGTATGCGGGCCGCCGTCGCCCTGGATCATCGCGGTCATCACCACGACTGCGTAGTCCGTCAATTTGCTCAGCCGGATCACGTGGTTTGGGGTCCTGTGCCTGGGTGAAAATCCGGTCCGGCAATCCGGACCAAATCAGTACCCTTTAAGTAGCCACTCCCCTTTCCATGTCAAGCGAGGATGTTTTGCGGCATATGAACCGCCCGGATGGGCGGGTTGCAGCAAAAGCGGGTTCGCCGGCGGAGTACCCCGGAGGCGTAAGGTCAAGGACGCGGCCGGGGGTCTGTTAACCCGGTATGTCCTGGGCGGGCGGCCGCTGCTCTGCGGCATGACCGATCGGCGTTTGACCCCGTGGCCTGCCAGGCGCACGCTTCGTTTCAGGAGGCGGGCGGCATAGCCCGCGCTTGAACCGAACGAAACCCCCGGCATGGTGGGACGTCCGGAAACACGGTCGGATCTATCGCGGCAAAGCGGCCGCCCTGGATGCGGTTTCGAGGCTTTTGCCCATCCGACTGAGAAAAAACGGCGGACCAGGATGGATGCCCTCAGGGGCCCAAACCTGATCCGCCGTTTTTAATTGGTGTTCCCTCAGGCGCCGGGCGCCGGCATCCGGCCGCTTGGCTGATCCTCGATTTCCAGTCCGCTACGCTCCCCGGAAATCTCCGGCGGATGCGGTCGCGTCCTTGTCGCTTCGCTCCATGAAAGGAGGGAGCGGAGGGCTTGGGTTGCTCAACCCAGCCTCAAGCCCACGTCCCAATAGGGGTTGGGGCCGAAGCGGTCGGCCAGAAAGTCGACGAAGACGCGGACCTTGGATGACAGGTGGCGGTTGGCGGGGAAGACGGCGTTGATGGCGCTGCGGTTCACCGCCCATTCCTGCAGGATGGGCACCACCCGGCCCTCCGCCAGGGCCTTGCCGCAGATGAAGGTGGGCAGGGCCACGATGCCGACGCCGGCGCAGGCGGCCTCCAGCAGCACGTCGCCGTTGTTGGCGCGCAGGCGGGCGTTGACCTTCACCAGCCGGGTGGCCGCGTCGGGGTCGTGGTTGCCGCCCCGCGCTGCCCCGGGGGTCAGCGGGGTGGCGCGGAACAGCCACTGCGCCCCTTGGGGAATGTTGGTGTAGATCAGGCAGTCGTGCTGGGCCAAATCCTCGGGCGCGCGGGGCACGCCCCGGCGGGTGAGATAGGCCGGGCTGGCGGCGTGCACCACCCGGGCGGGGCAGATGCGCTTGGCCACCAGCGAGCTGTCCTTCAACTGCCCGATGCGCACCGCCACGTCGTAACCCTCATCCACCAGGTCGACGAAGCGGTCATTCAGGTCCATCTCCACCTCGATGTCCGGGAAGGCGGACAGGAAGTCGGCGATGGCCGGCCCCAGGTGCTGCATGCCGAAGCTCATGGGGGCGGCAACCTTCAGGACGCCCCGCGGCGCCGCCTGCAAACTGGCGACGGAGCGGTCGGCCTCGTCCACGTCGGCCAGGATTTGTTGCACCCGGACCAGATAGGTCTCCCCCGCTTCCGTCAGGCTGATGCGCCGGGTGGTGCGATTCAGCAGCCGGGCGCCCAGCCGCGCCTCCAGTTCCGTCAGGCGCCGGCTGGCGGCGGAGCGCGACAGGCCCAGCTTGGCCGCGGCCACGGTGAAGCTGCGGGTTTCCGCCACGCGGGCGAACAAGGCCATGTCATCCAGACGGTCCATGCGTCGGTCCTTGAGAGCCGGTGCCAGGATTGTTGCGGGGTGCGGAACAATTTTATGCCCAGTCACCAGATTATCCGCAATGCGGAACACGGCTATGGTCCGTCCATCGCAACGCCGCGCGGTCCGAAACGCACCAGGCGCCCGGCCCAACCAATTGATGGAGATGGCAATGGCCAAGGTTCTCGTCCTCTACTACAGCAGCTACGGCCACGTCCAAACCATGGCCAAGGCCGTGGCCGAGGGCGCCAGGTCGGTGGCTGGCACCGAGGTGGTGGTGAAGCGCGTGCCCGAGACCATGCCGCTGGACGTGGCGCAGAAGGCGCACGTGAAGCTGGACCAGGAGGCCCCCATCGCCACGGTGGATGAGCTGCCGGAGTACGACGCCATCATCTTCGGCACCCCCACCCGCTTCGGCATGATGGCCTCGCAAATGCGCAGCTTCCTGGACCAGACGGGCGGCCTGTGGTTCAAGGGCGCCTTGATTGGCAAGGTCGGCAGCGTGTTCGTGTCCTCCGCCACCCAGCATGGCGGCCAGGAAAGCACCATCCTGTCCTTCCACACCACGCTGCTGCACCAGGGCATGGTGGTCGTAGGCCTGCCCTACAGCTTCCAGGGCCAGACCGACAATTCCCAGGTGACGGGCGGCAGCCCCTATGGCGCCACCACCATCGCCAACGGCGACGGTTCGCGCCAGCCCAGCGAGAACGAGCTCGCCGGTGCCCGCTTCCAGGGCGCCCACGTGGCTGGCATCGCCGCCAAGCTGGCCGGTTGATCGGTCTGGCTCAGACTGTTCAATTCAGCGGCGGGCCGTCCCTTACCGGGGCGGCCCGTTCGCTTTTTCAAGGATCGCTTGCGGTTCCGGCACCGCCGTCTCATATCCTGCCCACCATCTTGAATGCGAAGGGGATAGGGGAATGCTCACTGCGGATGCCCGGCTGCGGGTGGCGATTGCGGGTGTCATTGGCGCGCTGGCGGTGGCGGCCGGCGCCTATGCCGTTCACGGCTTGGCGTCCGTGCGCGACGCCCATGCCGTGGGCCTGTGGCAGACCGCCAGCCAGTACCAGCTGATGCATGTCGCAGCCGCCGTGGCCACCACGCTGGGTGGGCATCTGCTCCACCGATCTTTCGCGACCCTGGCCGGCTGGCTGTTCCTGCTGGGCGCGGTCCTTTTCGGCGGCGCGCTCTATGGTCTGGGGTGGTGGGGTCCCAGCGCGCTGGGGGCCGTGGCGCCCCTGGGCGGCTTCAGTTTCATCCTGGGCTGGCTGTTCCTGGCCGCCGCCGCCGTGAAGGCGCCGCGATGAGCGGGGATCGCAGCCTGGACGCCAAGGGCCTGGTCTGCCCCCTGCCGGTCCTGCGGGCGCGCAAGGCCCTGATGGCCATGGCGCCGGGGGATATCCTGACCTTGCTTGCCACTGACCAGGCCTCCCGGCGCGACGTGCCCGCCTTCTGCCAGTCTGCCGGCCACGCCCTGCTGTCCGCCGATGAGGTGGACGGGGTGCTGACCTTCACGATACGCCGGGCTGGTCCGGCCTGATCTGGATCATTCTTCGGTAACGGCTGCCGGTAAGGCACTGGCGGCCGGCCGGCCGCATCGGTGATGATGCCGGCTTAATAATAAGCGGGCATGCGAGGAAACGGTCACCATGGCGACGGCGTTGTTCACCCACTGGTCCTGCCTGGAACATGAGACGGGGCCGGGCCACCCGGAAAACCCCGGCCGTCTGTCGGCCGTGCTGCGCGCGCTGGACGCCGAGCGTTTCCAATACCTGGACCGCCGGCAGGCGCCGCGCGCCACGCTGGACCAGGTGGAACGGGTGCACACCCCCGACCTGGTGGCCCGCCTGCAGGCCGCGACCCCCATCACCGGCATCGTGTCGCTGGACGGCGACACCGTTCTGTCCCCCGGCTCGTTCGAGGCGGCGCTGCATGCCGCCGGGGCCGTTTGCGCCGCGGTGGACGCGGTGATGGCGGGCGAGGTGCGCAACGCCTTTTGTGCCATCCGCCCGCCGGGTCATCATGCGGAGCCGGGGCAGTCCATGGGCTTCTGCCTGTTCAACAATGTCGGCATCGGGGCGGAGCATGCGCGCTTCGCCCACGGCCTGCGGCGCGTCGCCATCGTCGATTTCGACGTGCACCACGGCAACGGCAGCCAGACCCTGGCGGAACATGACCCCGACCTGTTCTATGGATCCACCCATGAGTGGCCCCTCTACCCCGGCACCGGCGCCCTGGGCGACCGGGGGGATTACGGCACGGTGGTGAACGTACTGTTGCGCGCGGGTTCCACCGGCGCGGAATTTCGCGCCGGCATGACGTCGCGGCTGTTGCCGGCCCTGGACGCTTTCGCCCCGGAACTTATCTTCATTTCCGCCGGTTTCGACGCCCACCGGGCCGACCCGCTGGCCGACCTCGCCTTGGTCGAGGATGATTTCGCCTGGGCGACGGCCGAAATCGCGGCCATCGCCGACCGTCATTGCCGGGGCCGCTTGGTCTCCTCGCTGGAAGGGGGCTATGATCCGACGGCGCTGGCGTCCTGCGTCGCCGCCCATGTGGGCACGCTGATGGAGGTGTGAGGAGGCGGGACGCCAAGTCCCCGCCCGTGATAGGACAGCCTCCCGGCCAGGATGCTTGCGGCGGGGTGCCGCCCGGTCCTACAGTCGCCTGCCTGTGATTTACGGCGCCGCTGGCGCCGTTGCCGTTTTGCCGTTCCAAGCGTTGATGTGGACACCCTATGACTGAACTGACCCTGCCGGCCGATATCAAGGCCATGAGTTTCGAGGACGCCTTGGGTGAGCTGGAGCGCATCGTGCGCCAGCTGGAGGACGGCAAGGCCAAGCTGGACGACGCCATCGGTTTTTATGAGCGCGGCACCCTGCTGAAGCGCCATTGCGAGGGGAAGCTGCGGGAGGCCCAGGAAAAGGTCGACCGTATCACCCTGGGCGGTGACGGAACGGTGGGCACGGAACCGGCCCGCATCGATTAAGCCCGTACCCTTTCGCCCGAGTATGCCCTGATGCCCAGCTTGCCCAAAACCCTTACCGCCGCCATGGCGGACACCGTCGAACAGGTGGAAACCGCGATCGACATCCTGCTGCCCCGCAGCAGCATGGCGGAAGCCAAGCTGTACGAGGCCATGCGCTACGGCTGCCTGGGCGGGGGCAAGCGGCTGCGGCCCTTCCTGGTCATGGAAAGCGCCCGCCTGTTCGGTGTCAGCCCGGCCTGCGCCCTGCGCGTGGCGGCGGCGGTGGAATTCGTCCATTGCTATTCCCTGATTCACGACGACCTGCCGGCCATGGACGACGCCAGCCTGCGGCGCGGCCGGGCCACAGTGCACCGCCAGTTCGACGAGGCCACGGCCATCCTGGCGGGCGACGCCCTGCTGACCGCCGCGTTCGAGGTCATGACCGACCCGGAGACGCATGAGGATCCCCGGGTGCGCTGCGCCCTGGTCTCCGCCCTGGCCAAGGCCTCCGGCCCGCGCGGCATGGTGGGCGGCCAGATGCTGGACCTGATCGCCGAAACCCAGCCCTTGGACATCGGCGCCATCACCCGGCTGCAGCGGATGAAGACGGGCGAGCTGATCGCCTTCGCCGCCACGGCCGGCGCCATCCTGGGCCGGGCCTCGCCGCCTCAGTTCCACGCCCTGCAGGCCTACGCCCACGATTTGGGTCTGGCCTTCCAGATCGCCGACGACCTGTTGGACGTGGAAGGGACGGAGGCCGAAACCGGCAAGTCCGTGGGCCGCGACAAGCCGGCGGGCAAGGCGACCTTCGTGTCCATCCTGGGGCTGGAACGGGCCCGCGACCAGGCCGGCCGGCTGGCCGACCAGGCCACGCGGCATCTGGAGATTTTCGAGGGCCGGGCGTCGATGTTGCAGGCGGTGGCGCGCTTCGTTGTGGATCGGCGGTCTTAAAAGAAAAGTTTGATTGGGAGCCGATGAATGGCGACGAAGACCCCGTTGTTGGACCAGTGTCCGACGCCTGAGCGCCTGCGCGCGCTGCGCCCTGAGCAGCTGCGGCAGGTGGCGGACGAGCTGCGGTCCGAGACCATCGACGCGGTGTCGGTGACGGGTGGGCACCTGGGTGCCGGCCTGGGTGTTGTGGAACTGACGGTGGCGCTGCACTACGTGTTCGACACGCCGGCGGACCGCATCATCTGGGACGTGGGGCACCAGGCCTATCCGCACAAGATCCTGACGGGCCGGCGCGACCGCATCCGCACGCTGCGCCAGGGCGGGGGCCTGTCTGGCTTCACCCGCCGGTCGGAGAGCGCGTACGACCCGTTTGGTGCCGCGCACAGCTCCACCTCCATCTCGGCCGGGCTGGGCATGGCGGTGGCGCGCGACCTGGCGGGCGGGAACAACCACGTCATCGCCGTGATCGGCGACGGGTCGATCTCGGCCGGCATGGCGTACGAGGCCATGAACAACGCTGGGGCCCTGGGCTCGCGCCTGGTGGTGATCCTGAACGACAACGACATGTCGATCGCCCCGCCGGTGGGTGCCGTGTCGGGCTACCTGGCCAAGTTGGTCAGCAGCAGCCAGTACCGCAACCTGCGGGACATCGGCCGGCAGGTGGCGGAACACCTGCCCCGTCCGCTGCAGAACGCGGCGCGGCGGGTTGAGGAATACGCCCGCGGCATGGTCATGGGCGGGACGCTGTTCGAGGAGCTGGGCTTCTACTACGTCGGCCCCATCGACGGGCACGACCTGGACCAGCTGGTGCCCATCCTGGAGAACATCCGGGACGAGCCGAACGGCCGGCCGGTTCTGATCCACGCGGTGACGCAGAAGGGCAAGGGCTACGCGCCGGCCGAGGCCTCGGCCGACAAGCTGCACGCGGTGGGCCGCTTCGATGTGGTGACGGGCGCCCAGGCCAAGGCCAAGGCGAACGCGCCGACCTACACCCGTGTCTTCGCCGACGCCCTGATGAAGGAGGCCAAGGCCGACGACAAGGTGGTGGCGATCACGGCGGCGATGCCGTCGGGCACGGGACTGGACCTGTTCGGCCAGGCTTTCCCCACGCGCACCTTCGACGTGGGCATCGCGGAGCAGCACGCGGTGACCTTCGCGGCCGGCATGGCGACGGAGGGGTACAAGCCCTTCGTGGCCATCTACTCGACCTTCCTGCAGCGCGGGTACGACCAGCTGGTGCACGACGTGTCGATCCAGAACCTGCCGGTGCGCTTCGCCATGGACCGGGCGGGCCTGGTGGGGGCGGACGGCGCGACGCACGCGGGCGCGTTCGACCTGGCCTACCTGTGCTGCCTGCCCAACATGGTGGTGATGGCGGCGGCGGACGAGGCGGAGCTGGTGCACATGGTGGCGACCAGCGTGGCCTATGACGCCGGCCCCATCGCGCTGCGCTATCCGCGCGGCGAGGGCGTGGGCGTGGAGATGCCGGAGAAGGGCGAGGTTCTGCCCATCGGCAAGGGCCGCATTGTCCGTGAGGGCAACACCGTGGCCATCCTGAGCCTGGGCACGCGCCTGGGCGAGGCGTGCAAGGCCGCCGAGGATCTGGCGGCGCGGGGCCTGTCGACGACGGTGGCGGACGCGCGCTTCGCCAAGCCGATCGACCGGGAACTGGTGCGCCGGCTGGCGGTTGGGCACGAGGTGCTGGTGACCATCGAGGAAGGCTCGGTGGGCGGCTTCGGCGCGCAGGTCATGCAGTTCCTGGCGGAGGAGGGGCTGTTCGACAGCGGCCTGAAGTTCCGCCCCATGGTGCTGCCCGACCGCTACCAGGAACACGACAACCCGGCCAAGCAGTATGACGAGGCCGGCCTCAACGCCAACGGCATCGTCGATACCGTGCTCAAGGCGCTGGGGAGCCAGGCGGCGGCGCGGACGCCCAACGCCTGATGTCGGAAGAAAGCTCGCAGAAGGCCCAGAAGCCGGGAAAAATCCGCGTGGACCAGGCCCTGGTGGAACGCGGTCTGGTGGAAAGCCGCGCCCGGGCCCAGGCCCTGGTGCTGGCCGGCCTGGTCTATGCCGACACCCTGCGCATCGACAAGCCAGGCCAGACCATCCCCGCCGACAAGCCCCTGACCTTAAAGGGCCAGGACCATCCCTGGGTGTCGCGGGGCGGGCTGAAACTGGTGCATGGCCTGGATCATTTCGGATTCGATCCAACGGGTGTCACCGCCATCGACGTGGGCGCCAGCACCGGTGGCTTCACTGACGTGCTGCTGACGCGGGGGGCGGCCAAGGTCTATGCCGTCGACGTGGGCCACGGCCAGCTGGCGTGGAAGTTGCGCACCGACCCGCGTGTCGTGGTCATGGAAAAGACCAACGCCCGGCACCTGACCAGCAATGAGATTCCCGACCCCATCGGCATGGTGGTGTGCGATGCCAGCTTCATCGGCCTCGCCACCGTGCTGCCGGCGGCCCTGGACCTGGTGCGGCCCGGCGGCCGGCTGGTGGCCCTGATCAAGCCGCAGTTCGAGGTGGGCAAAGGCCGCGTGGGCAAGGGCGGCGTGGTGCGGGAACCCGAACTGCATCAGGAGGTCTGCGACACCGTGGTTGCCTGGCTGTCCGCCCGCCCCGGCTGGACGGTCCTGGGCGTGGACCCCAGCCCCATCCTGGGCCCCGAGGGCAACAGGGAGTTCCTGATCGGCGCCCGGCGCGACTGATGCGCCGCCGACTGCCGCGCCGCGACTGATGCGCCACCAATGGGGGGCGCTCAGCGCGGATCGAGTAGCGCCAGCGCGTCGGCCGTGGAGGCGGTGACCCGCACCTGGCCCTGGCCATCCGTGATGGTCACCTTGCCGTCCGGCGTGTCACGCAAGCCCCGCAGCAGGGCCTCGCGTCCGGCGGCCTCGGGTGAGGCGCGCTTGCGCCGGCCCAGTTGGTTGGCGGCCTCGATCAGGATGGAAAAGCCGATGGCGGCGTAGAGGTAGCCCTTGGGAATGTGCAGGCCCAGGCCCTCCGCCACCAGGCTGAAGCCGATCATCAGCAGAAAGCCCAGGCCCAGGATGATGACGGTGGGGTGGCGGGAGATGAAGGCCATCAGCGGCTTGGACGCCACCAGCATGACGCCCATGGCGATGCAGACGGCCGCCACCATGATGGGCAACTCATCCACCATGCCCACCGCGGTGATGACGCTGTCCAGTGAGAACACCGCGTCCAGCAGCACGATCTGCACCACCGACCGCCAGAAGGCATTGGCCGCGGCGCTGGGCTTGGGGGATTTGTGCCCCGCGCCCCCCTCCAGCCGCTCATGCAGCTCCATCGTGCCCTTGGCCAGCAGGAAGGCGCCACCCAGCACCAGAATCAGGTCGCGTCCCGACAGGGCGAACCCGGCCACGCTGAACAGTGGCTGGGTCAGCGTCACAATCCAGGAGATGGAGAACAGCAGCAGCAGGCGCATGATCAGCGCCAAGGACAGGCCCACCAGGCGCACGCGGTTGCGCTGCTCCGCCGGCAGCTTGTCGGCGACGATGGCGATGAAGACCAGATTGTCGATGCCGAGGACGACCTCGAGGGAGACCAGGGTCAAGAGCCCGAGCCAAATGCCGGGATCGGCAAGGAAGTCCATCAATGGGGCCTGTTCGTTGTGAGCTTGTCAGATAGGGACGATTTGCCGCACCTGCCAGAGTGGGCCCCCATCAATCCAAAAGAAGACCCCCGGCCCGGGAGGCCCAGGCCGGGGGTCGTTTCCCGCCGCGGTCAGCGGGCGGCGCCGTTGACGCTGAGGTCCGGCATCATCAGCACCTGTTCCTGCCGCTTGGCGGCGCGGACCATGGGCTGCACCATGTCCAGCAGGGGGCCGTAGTCGGCCAGCACCTTCTCCGCCCCGCGCGCCTGGGCCACGCTGGCCATTTCCGCCGCCGCCTTGCCGTTGAACAGGTCCAGCACCATCTCGTACCCGCTCTTGGGCCGGGGGAACTGGACGATGTGCAGGTCGGCGTTGCCGGGAATGCCCGCCACCTGCCGCACTTGCTGCAGGGCGATGTCATAGCCGCCCAGGGCGTCCACCAGGCCCAGATCCTTGGCCTGGCGGCCGGTGTAGACGCGGCCCTTGGCCAGCTCGCGCACCTTGTCGATGTCCAGCTTGCGGCCCTTGGCCACGCCCTCGGTGAACTGGGCGTAGATGGCGTCCAGCATGGCGTCCTGGCGGGCGGCCTCGCTGTCGGTGTAGGGGCTGGCCGGGCTCCAGATCGTGGCGTTGGCGCCCCGCGTCACCTGGTCCACGCCCACGCCCAGCTTGTCGGCCAGGCCCTTGGCCACGAACTTGCCGCCCAGCACGCCGATGGACCCGGTCAGGGTGCCCGGCAGGGCGACGATGCGGTCGGCATCCATGGCGACCCAATAGCCGCCGGACCCCGCCACGTCGCCCATGGAGATGACGACGGGCTTGCCGGCCTTGCGCGCCCGGTCCACCGCGTGGCGCACGGTTTCCGATCCCACGGGGCTGCCGCCCGGGCTGTTCACTCGGAACAGGATGGCCTTGACGTTGGACTGTTCGATGGCGGTGTCGAAGGCGTCGGCGATGCGGTTGGCGGCGAATGACGGCTCGTCATTGAAGGCGCCGCCGTCCTTGCCGCCGCGCACGATCTCACCCTCGCCCACGATCAGGGCGACGGTGGGGCCCTGGGTGTAGGCGCTGCCGGCGATCTTGCCGTAGGTCAGCAGGTCGACCGTGTCGGCGCCGGCGGCCTTGCCGCCCGCCCGCTCCTTGGCGGCAGCCTCCACCTCATCGAAATAGCCCAGCTTGTCCACCAGCTTGGACGCCAGCGCCTCGCTGTCCAGCAGGGGGGCGTGGTCGATGGCGGCCTTCACCGCGTCGGGGTTCAGGTGGCGGCCATCGGCGATGCCCAGCACCATCTGGTCGTAGATGTCGCCGGCCAGGCTTTCCGTCATCTCGCGGTTGGCGGGGGTGGCCTGCTTCTCGGCGAACATCTCGGCCGCTGTCTTGTAGTCGGCGCGCTTGGAGATCTGTGGCTGCACGCCGATGCTGTCCAAGGCGCCCCGGAAGAAGGTCTGGGTGACGGCGATGCCGGTGATGCCCACCGTGCCCACCGGTTGCAGCCACACCTGGTCGAAGGCGCTGGCGAGGTAGTAGGGGGTCATGCCGCTGCCGGCGTCGCCGTAGCTTTCGGCATGGATGTAGGCGAAGCGGCCGGTGGCGCGGAAGCGGGCGATGGCGTCGCGCAGTTCCTGCGTGGTGCCGATGCCCTGGCTGGCGTTGCCGACCTTGGCCACCAGGCCCTTGACCTTGGGGTCGCGGCCGGCCTGTTCCAGCGCGTCGATCACCTCGCGCACGCTGCCGCGGCGGCTGGTGAGAAGGCTGGACCAGCCGTCCTCGCCCGGCGCCTCCGCCAAGGGTCGCTCGAAGTTGAACTCCAGCACCACGGACTGGGGCAGGGTGGGTTGCTTGTCCTTCGCCTTGATGGCCAACAGGATCAATCCCGCCGTCAGCAGGACCCCGAACAGGCCGATAAGGGCGAACAACCGGACGATGAAACGCATGAACGCGGTTCCTGGAAGCCGTAAAATCCGGCTGCCATACCACCACAGCGCGTGAGGCTTGCCAAGGCGGCCGGGCGGTAGGGCCGCTTAGGCGGACCCATGCCCTTCTGTGCCTTCATGTCTATGCCCACCCTTTCGGCCTTTCGGCCGAGGCCGGCGTTGGCGAAGCGGGGGAGGAAGGGGTAAGGTCCGCGCTCATGACACCCCCCCATTTCGCATCGCCCGGCGGCATCGTCGCGCTGGAAATTCCGCTGCCGGACCCGGTGGTGGTCTATGCCCGGCTGGCCCATCTGCCCCGGCCCTTCCTGCTGGACGGTGGCGCCGCCGACGCCGCCCGCGCCCGCTACAGCTATGTCGGCGCCGCCCCCCACGCCTGGGTGGAGTGCGCGGATGGCGTTGTCACCGTGGACGGCCGGCCGGCGGGGGCGGACGCCCTGGACACGCTGGGCGCCCTGCTGAAGGCCGGCCGTGCCCGGCTGGGGGACGCGCCGGTGCCCGATGGCCTGCCGCCCTTCCGGGGTGGGGCGGTGGGGTTCCTGGGCTATGAGCTGGGCGGCCAGCTGGAGACGCTGCCGGCCCCCCGGGCCGAGGGCATCGGCCTGCCGGACATGGCGGTGGGCTTCTACGACCGCATCGTCGCCATCGACCACGCCGCCGGCCGCGCCTGGGTCCTGTCTTCCCGTTGGGCGGAAGCGGAGGAGTGGCGCGACCTGTTGGCGACCCCACGCCCGGCGGTGACGGCGGGGGAGGGGCCGTGGCTGGCCGCCCCCGGCTGGCGCGCGGGATGGAGCCGGGCGGATCATGAGGCCGCCGTGGCCCGCACGGTGGACTACATCGCCGCCGGCGACATCTACCAGGCCAACATCACCCAGCGTTTCCTGGGCACGCTGGCGCTGGGCGTGGCGCCGCTGGACCTTTACGTCCGTCTCCGCACCCGCGCGGCGGCCCCTTTCTCCGCCCTGCTGGATCTGGGCCCAAAAGGCGGAGAGGCCCGCGCCGTGGTGTCGGTGTCGCCCGAACGTTTCCTGGCGGTGGATGCGGAGGGGCGGGTGGAGACGCGGCCCATCAAGGGCACGCGGCCGCGCGACGCCGATCCGGTGCGTGACGCCGCCCTGGCGGCGGAGCTGCTGGCCTCCGCCAAGGACCGGGCGGAAAACCTGATGATCGTCGATTTGATGCGCAACGACCTGTCGCGGGTGGCGGTGGTCGGTTCCGTCACCGTGCCCACGCTGTGCGGGCTGGAAAGCTACCGCACCGTGCATCACCTGGTGAGCGTCGTGATGGCGCGGCTGGCGCCGGGCTTGGGCGCCATCGACCTGCTGCGCGCCACCTTTCCCGGCGGCTCCATCACCGGGGCGCCCAAGATCCGCGCCATGGAGATCATCCATGAGCTGGAGCCGGCGCGGCGCGGGCCCTATTGCGGATCCGTCCTGTGGATGGGCTGGGACGGCGCCATGGACAGCAGCATCATCATCCGCACCCTGGCCATGGCGGCGGGACAGGTGGTGGTGCAGGCCGGTGGCGGCATCGTCGCCGACAGCGACCCGGCGGCGGAATATGAAGAGAGCTTGGTCAAGGCGCGTGCCCTGCTGACGGCGCTGGACCCGGCCATGGCTTGGCCGCCGCCTGGGGTGATGGCCGGGCCGGAACCGGGAAGCGAGGCGGCATGACGGGCCTGGTCTGGCTGAATGGCGCCCTGCTGCCGGCGGCGTCCGCCGGTATCGGCGTGGCCGATCGGGGTTTCCTGCTGGGTGACGGCTTGTTTGAGACGGTGCGCTGGCGGGACGGGGCCGTGGTGCGCCTGGACGCCCACCTGGCCCGCCTGGCCCGGGGTGCGACCGTGCTGGGCCTGCCCCTGCCGCCGCCGGTCACCCTGGCCGCCGCCCTGGCCGACACGGCGGTCGCCAACGACCTCAAGGACGGCTCGCTGCGGTTGACGGTCAGCGCCGGGCCGGGCGCCCGCGGCTTGCCGCGCCCGGCCGTTCCGGTGCCCACCCTGCTGGTCACGGCCGCGCCCGGCGGCACCCCGCTGCCGCCCGCACGGGTGGTGACCGCCACCGTCACCCGCCGCAATGAGCATTCGCCCCTCAGCGGCGTCAAATGCCTGAACTACCTGGACCAAATCCTGGCGCGCACTGAGGCGATGGCCCGTGGCGCGGACGACGCCGTGCTGCTCAACACCGCCGGGCAGGTGGCCTGCGCCACCGCTGCCACGCTGTTCGCGATGGTGGATGGCGCCCTGGTGACCCCGCCGCTTATGTCCGGCGCCCTGCCGGGTACCCGGCGCGCGGCGGTTCTCGCCGCCCTGGGGGGCGAGGAGCGGACCCTGGCGCCGGCCGACCTGTCGTGCGCGACGGAGGTGTTCTTCACCTCCAGCCTCATGGTGCGGCCGGTGGTGGCACTGGATGGCCAGGCGGTGGGCGATGGTCGGCCCGGAGCCATGGCGGCGGCGGCCCTACGGCTCACCTGACGCATTTTGCATCGTATGATGCAAGGGTTTCGGGCGACCCTATCCCAAGGGTGCGATGCGGGATGCATTAATAGGACGTACCTCGCAAGGCTTACGACAAAGGAAGTAAAATCCCTTTGGGCGGCGAATTACCTTAAGGTATCGAATTTATTGGATTTTGATGTTTGCCACGCGGTTCGGCCCATCCTTGGCACGGCGGGTGCTTATAACGAGACATGAACCAACCGGGGCCGCTGAAGCGCCCACCGAACCGATAGGAACCTCATCATGATCCGCATCGCCGCCGCTGCCGCCGCCACTGTCCTGTTTTCTGGGGCCCTGTTCGCCGCCGCCCCCGCCTTCGCCGCCGCCGGCGCCTCGGGCACTATCCAGCTGAACAGCTCCGTCGCCCAGACCTGCACCGTGGCCGTCACCGATGCCGGCGCCACCCTGAACATCCTGTCCGGCTCCAGCAACGTCGCCGTCGGCAGCGTGGTCGAGAACTGCAATGACGGCGCCGGCTACACCATCACCGTCGCCTCTTCCAACAACGGCACGCTGAAGTCGTCGGCCACTGGTGCTCAGGCCATCAGCTACACCACCAGCTATGACGGCACCAACGGCTCCGGCGCCAGCTTCGCCGTCACCCGCTCCAGCGCCCAATTCAACAAGACCTCCAACGTCTCCGTGACGGTTCCGGCCAACGCCCAGGCCATCGCCGGCAGCTATGCCGACACCCTGACCATCACCATCGCCGGCAAGTAAGCCGCCAGCGACGGTCACCCTCAGGTTCGGAAGAGGGCGCCCCACGCCGGGGCGCCCTTTTTCGTATCCGCATGCTGGCGGACTGCAAATACTAATGCATTGATTCTGCTGAACATTTGAAAGATGGGGCATTGCAGATCGCAATGACGCTTCCATTGGGGTCAATGGGCGCATCGGGATTAATCCTATATATCTAAATAATATCAACGTGTTAACGAACTGGCCTGGACATGCGGCAGACCTGGCACTCGAATTGCTTATAACGGAAGCATCAAGCAAACGGGCAACAAGCCCAGCCGAACCGATAGGAACCTTCGTCATGATCCGCTTCGCCGCCGTTGCCGCCATCGCCGCCGTTCTGTTCGCCGCCCCGGCCCTGGCCGACACCTCGGGCAGCATCAAGCTGAGCGGCACCGTGGCCCAGACCTGCACCGTGGCGGTGACCGACGCCCAGACCCAGCTGAACATCCTGGCCGGCTCCAGCAACGTCACCGTCGGCAGCGTGGTCGAAACCTGCAACGACGGCGCGGGCTACACCATCACCATTGCCTCCGCCAACGGCGGCAGCCTGCGCGGCACCAGCCCCACCGTGCCGCCCGTCAGCTACACCACCATCTACGACGGCCAGTCCGGCACCGGCACCGTGAACGTCACCCGCTCCAGCGCCCAGTTCGGCAAGACCGCCACCGTAGCCGTGACGGTCCCGGCCAATGCTCAGGCCATCGCCGGCAGCTACAGCGACACCCTGACCATCACCATCGCCGGCAAGTAAGCCCACGAGGATCCGCCCCCAAAAGCAAAACGGCCCCGCCTGTCGTCCAGGCGGGGCCGTTGCCGTTCTTACGAAGCCAAGTGGCGAGCCCAAGGGGCGAGCGCCGTCGCCCGGCGCCCCAACGGGCTTACTCAAGGGCCTACCTGTAAGCCCTGAAGCGCAGCCAATGGTCGGCCAGCACGCAGGCCATCATGGCCTCGCCCACCGGCACGGCGCGGATGCCGACGCAGGGGTCGTGGCGGCCCTTGGTCAGGATGTCCGTCTCGTTCCCGTGCACGTCCAGGGTGCGACGGGGCGTGAGGATGCTGCTGGTGGGCTTCACGGCGAAGCGGACGACCACGTCCTGCCCCGTGGACAGACCGCCCAGGATGCCGCCGGCGTTGTTGGACAGGAAGGCGGGCTTGCCGTCGGGCCCCGCCCGCATCTCGTCGGCGTTTTCCTCGCCCGTCAGCTCGGCCACAGCGAAGCCGGCGCCGATTTCCACACCCTTGACTGCGTTGATGGTCATCATGGCGCGGGCCAGGTCGCTGTCCAGCTTGTCGTAGATGGGCTCACCCAGGCCAGCCGGCACGCCGGACGCCACCACCTCGACCACCGCGCCCACGGACGAACCGTTCTTGCGGATGCCGTCCAGGTAGGCGGCCCATTCCTCCGCCGCCACGGCGTCAGGGCAGAACAAGGGGTTCTGGTCCACCTGATCCCAATCCCAGCGCGCGCGGTCCACCTTGTGCGGACCCACCTGCACCAGGGCGCCGCGGATGGTCACGCCACCCGGCACCGCCTCCAGCACCCGGCGGGCGACGGCGCCGGCCGCGACGCGGGCCGCCGTCTCGCGCGCGGAGGAGCGTCCGCCGCCGCGATAGTCGCGGATGCCATAGCGCTCCCAATAGGTGTAATCGGCGTGCCCCGGCCGGAACTTGTCCTTGATGTCGCCGTAGTCCTTGGACCGCTGGTCCTCGTTCTCGATCATCAGGCAGACAGGCGTGCCCGTAGTCTTGCCCTCGAACACGCCCGACAGGATGCGCACCGCGTCCGGCTCGCGCCGCTGGGTGGTGAAGCGCGACTGCCCCGGCTTGCGCCGATCCAGGAAGGACTGGATCCAGGCCTCGTCCAGGTCCATCAGGGGCGGGACGCCGTCCACCACGCAACCCAGCGCCACCCCATGGCTTTCGCCGAAGGTGGTGAAGCGGAACTGCGTTCCGATGCCGTTACCGGCCATGGCCGCTTACCCTTCCGACTTGACCAGGCTCTGCAGCAGGGCCGAGGTCTCCGCGGCGCTGTCCACCGCCAGCATGCCCACAGTGTGGTAGCCGCTGTCGACATGATGGACTTCGCCGGTGACGCCGCTGCCCAGGTCGCTCAGCAGGTAAAGGGCGGAGTTGCCGACCTCACCGATGGTGACGTTGCGCTTCAGGGGCGCGTTCAGCTCGTTCCACTTCAGGATGGCGCGGAAGTCGCCGATGCCGCTGGCCGCCAGGGTCTTGATGGGACCGGCGGAGATGGCGTTGACGCGGATGTTCTGGGGGCCCAGGTCCGCCGCCAGGTAGCGCACGCTGGCCTCCAACGCCGCCTTGGCGACACCCATCACATTGTAATGCGGCATCACCCGTTCGGCGCCATAATAGCTGAGGGTCAGCAGGCTGCCGCCGTTGGTCATCATCGGCACCGCCCGCTGGGCGATGGCGGTGAACGAGTAGCAGGAAACATCCATGGTCAACGCGAAGTTAGACCGGGAGGTGTTCAGGTACAGGCCGTCCAGCTCGTTCTTGTCGGAAAAGCCGATCGCATGCACCACGAAATCCAGGGTTCCCCACTGTTCCTTCAGGGTCGCAAACACCGCGTCCATGCTGGCTTCGTCGGTGACGTCGCAGGGCAGGACGTGGGGCACGCCCAGCTGTTCGGCCAGGGGCTTCACGCGCTTGGCCAGCGCGTCGCCCATATAGGTGAAGGCCAGCTCGGCCCCCTGGGCGGCGACCGCCTTGGCGATGCCCCAGGCGATGGACCGGTCATTGGCAACGCCCATGATCAGGCCGCGCTTGCCGGCCATCAGGGTCCCAGTGGCGGGCCCGGGGGCGGGGGTTGCCGTCGAAATGGTCATCCGTCTCTCTCCGGAAAATTAGGCGCGCATCCTACACGAAGCGGTTTTGCGGTCAAAGGCTGGGCGCCCTATATCTGCGCACACCTAGAATACACGCGCGAAAGGTCTTCCCTTGGCAGTTTTACGCTTCGAAGCCTGGGTAGGGGCGGGGTTCCATGACTGAAATGCGAACCCAATCCCCCGCCTGGGCCCGGCTGACCGACCGCCTGCCGTATTCGGTACAGCACTTCATCCTGGCCTTCGTCGGGGTCACCAGCTACGCCGTCCGCCGCTTCTATCGCGACAACTGCCTGCAGGCGGTGGGCTCGCTCACCTACACCAGCCTACTGGCGGTGGTGCCGCTGTTCACCGTGGGCTTCGCCATTTTCCAGGCCTTCCCCGCCTTCCAGAAGCTGCGGGCCGAGGCGGAGATGCTGCTGCTGGAGAACCTGGTGCCCCAAGTGGGGGAGAACCTGAACGACCGCCTGCATGAGTTCGTCAGCAACGCCGGAACCATGACGGGGGTGGGCGTGCTGGGCCTGGCGATCACGTCCATCCTGCTCTTCTTCTCCATCGAGGGGGCGTACAATGCCATATGGCGCAGCCGTGAGCGGCACTCGGTGCTGGTGCGGTTGCTGTCCTTCTGGGCGGTGCTGACCATGGCGCCCCTGCTGCTGGGCGTCAGTTTGTCGCTGTCCTCCGTCGCCGTCTCCTACCTGGGCGCCGAAGGCTCGGTGGTGGTGGAACTGGTGCGCCGTGTGCTGCCCGGCCTGCTGGAGACGGCTTTCTTCGGCCTCACCTACCTGGCCATCCCCACCCGGCCGGTGCGCTGGCAGGACGCCATGGTGGGCGGCGTGGTGGCCGGCGTCGCCATGGAGGTGGCGAAGGTCGGCTTCGCCCTCTACATCGGCGAGGTCCATACCTACACCACCATCTACGGCGCCCTGTCGGTGCTGCCCACGGTGTTGCTGTGGCTGTACCTGGTGTGGTGCCTGATCCTGTTCGGGGCGGAGGTGACGGCGGCCCTGCCGGAATGGCGCTCCGGCCGCATCACCGAGATGGGGCCCGCCGGCCTGTCGCCGGCCCAGCGCCTGGTGGTGGCCCTGGCCATCCTGCGGGAGTTGATGCTGGCCGCCCGCGACGGCCATGCCCTGAAGCGGGCCGATGTCATCGCCCGGGTGCCGGTGGGCGCTGTGGCGGTGGACGGCATGCTGGAACAGCTGTGCGCCGCCAGCTGGACCATCCGCACCGCCGACGGCGCCTGGGTCGCCACCCGCGACCTGCACGACGCCACCCTCAGCGACCTGTACCTGGCGCTGGACTTCGGCATGTGGGGCGACCTCTTGTCCGTGGGCCATCTGCAGGCCCCCTGGCAGCGCAAGGTGCACGGCATTTTCGAGCAGGTGCGGCACGATGCCGGCGCCGCGATGGAAACACCCCTGGCCGACCTCTTAGCCCCCGACGCCGTGCCCGCCGCGCCGCCGGCGACGCCGGCCCAGCTCGCGGCGGAAGAGCGCATGCGGGTGGCCGCCCAGCCCCCGGGACGCTAAGTCCCTATACGTCTTTCCACCAAACAGGAGGCCGACATGGCCACGACCATCACGCTGCGCTCCCCCGTCGACGGGTTCGAGTTCACCGCCCTACATGCGGAGCCTGAGGGCGCCCGCCAGGGCGGCGTCATCGTCATCCAGGAGATTTTCGGCCTGGATTCTTATGTGGCGGAGGATGTGGCCCGCTGGGCCGCCCTGGGCTTCGAAGTCATCGCCCCCTCCATGTTCGACCGCCAGGAGAAGGGTTTCGTCGCCGGGCATGACGAGCATGGCTTCGCGGTCGGTCGCCAATACGCCCAGGCCAATGGCGCCGAAAATCCAGTGGCCGACGTCCAGGCCTGCGTCGACGCGCTGAAGGACAAGGGCCCCGTCTTCCTGGTGGGCTATTGCTACGGCGGCACCGTCGCCTGGCGCGCGGCCGCCACGGTCCAGGGCCTGGCGGCGGTGTCCAGCTATTATGGCGGCGGCGTGGCCGGCCTGGCCAACCTGACGCCGCTCTGCCCGGTCATCTGCCATTTCGGCCGCAAGGACCAGCACATCCCGGCCGACCAGGTGGCGGAGACCCTTCAGAAGGCGCACCCGGACGTGCCGGTCTACATCTATGAGAACTCCGGCCATGGCTTCAACAACGACGGCCGGCCTGACTCTAACCTTGAGGACGCGCAGCTGGCCCGCAAGCGCACGCTGGACCTTTTCCGCGGCAACAGCGGCCGGTGACGGTGGCCCGACAAGAATACAAACGGGAGTTGGACATGCTGACACGACGCACGCTGGGCCGTCAGGGCCTGGAGGTTTCATCGCTGGGCCTGGGATGCATGGGCATGACCCATGCCTACGGCAGCCCCGATGACGCGGAATCCATCGCCACCGTGCACCGCGCCATCGAGCTGGGCTGTACCTTCCTGGACACGGCCGAGGTCTACGGCCCCTACACCAATGAGGAACTGCTGGGCCGCGCTCTGGAAGGCCGTCGCGACCAGGTGCAGATCGCCACCAAGTTCGGCTTCGTCATCGGCGAGGGCAAGGGGCCGCTGAGTGGAACCGACAGCCGGCCGGAGCATATCCGCGAGGTCGTCGAGGCGTCGCTGAAGCGCTTGTGCACCGACCGTATCGATCTGCTGTACCAACACCGCGTCGACCCCAACACGCCCATTGAGGACGTGGCCGGCACCGTCAAGGACCTGATCCAGGAGGGCAAGGTGCTGTATTTCGGCCTGTCGGAGGCCGGATGCGACACCATCCGCCGGGCGCATGCGGTGCAGCCAGTCACGGCCTTGCAGAGCGAATATTCCCTGTGGGAACGGAACCTGGAGCAGGACGTGCTGCCCCTGCTAGCCGAGCTGGGTATCGGCATGGTGCCGTTCAGCCCCCTGGGGCGCGGCTTCCTCACCGGCATCGCCAAGCGGGCGGAGGAGTATCCGGAGAACGACTACCGCTCCAAGAACGATCCCCGGCTGCAGGGCGACAATTTTGACGCCAACATGCGCCTGGCGGAATTCGTGCGCGACGTCGCCCAGGGCTATGGCGCCACGGCGGGGCAGGTGGCGCTGGCCTGGCTGTTGCAGAAGCGGCCGGACATCGTGCCCATCCCCGGGACCAAGCGCCGCAAGTACCTGGAAGAGAACCTGGCGGCCGATGCATTGAAATTGTCGGCGGAAGATGTGGCCCGCCTGGACGCGGCGCTGGACACCTACCAGGTGGCCGGCCCCCGTTATGTCGAGCGCGCCATGGCCATGGTGGATCGCTGAGGTGAAATAAAATGGGCGGGCGCCGCGAGGCCCCGCCCTTTTTGCTGTTCCCGCAGGCGCCGGCCTCAGATCAGGCCGGCCTTGCGCCGCACATCGTACTCATGGGTCTTGCCCCACTTCTCGATGAAGGCCTGCAGCTCGGCGTCCGTCCGGTCGGGCAGGACCACGGTGAGCTTCACGTACTGGTCGCCCTGGGTGCCGCGCTCGGGATTGGCGACACCCTTGCCCTTCAGGCGCAGGGTAGTGCCGGAATTGGCCGGCTTGGGCACCTTGACCTGCACGGCGCCGTCCAAGGTCGGCACCTTGATGGTGGCGCCCAGCAGCGCTTCCTGCAGGGTGATGGGGACATCCAGGTGGATGTCATCCTCCCGCCGCACGAAGTAGGGGTGGGGGGTGACGTGCACCTCGACGATGGCATCGCCGGCCCCGGCGCCGCCCAGCCCCGCCAGGCCCTGGCCCTTCAGGCGCAGCTTCTGCTGGTCCTGCGTGCCGGGAGGGATGTTGATGTCGATGCTCTTGCCCGTGGACAGGCTCAGGCGCCGCTTGGCGCCCAGGCAGGCCTCGGTGAACGGCACGGTGACGGAATAAGCCACGTCGCTGCCGCGCGCCTTCACGCCGCTGCCGCCGCGCTTGCGGGCGGCGCCGAAGATATCGGCGAAGGGATCGTCCTCATAATCGAAGTCGCCCGACCGGCCGGCGCCGGCATAGGCGCGGCGGAAGGAACGGTCCGGCCGCTCGGCGCCGCTGGCGTCGATCTCGCCCCGGTCATAACGGGCGCGCTTGTCCGGGTCCGACAACAGGCTGTAGGCGCCGTTGGCTTCCTTGAACTTCAGCTCGATATCGGCCCGGCCCGGGTTCAGGTCGGGGTGGTACTGCTTGGCGAGGCGGCGATACGCCTGCTTGATGTCCTCAGCGCTGGCGCTGCGGCCGACGCCAAGGATTTGGTAGGGATCGCGCATGGTCGCACTATCTATTGCCGGTCTGCCCCCACAATATGCGCAACGCGCGCGCCGCTTCAAGCATGCGGGGCCAGGCTATTTGGGGGATCGGGGCGGCCCATGCACAAACCCCTGGCCGCGAGATCGCGGCCAGGGGTTCGCATCAAGGCCCGCAAGGGGCGGGATCAGTTCTCGCTGACGATCTTCCAGCTGCCGTCCGGCTGCCGGCAGGCGGTGCCGTAGCCCTGCTGCTTCTCCCCGCCGACCACGATGGTCTGCTGGAATTCGCGGCAATAGGCGCCGTCGCCGCGGGTGCCGTCGCGCACCGGCGTCACAATGACCTGATGGTCGTTGTTGGGATTGTTCCACACGATGGGCTGGCCCACGGGGGCGCTGTAGGCCATCTGCGTGTTGCGTTCCATGGCGGCGCGGTCGGCATCGTCCATGCGCTTGCCGATGGAACTGCCCGCCAGACCGCCCAGCAGGACGCCCAGGCCGGTCAAGGCCAGCTTGCCGCCGCCATGGCCGAACTGGGAACCGATCAGGCCGCCGGCAGCCGCACCGCCCAGCATGCCCACCGTCTGGTTCTTGCCCCCGGTGGTGTCGCACGCGCTCAACAGGACGCTGGACGCCATCAACGCGATGATGACTTTCTTCATGGTTGTTAGTCCTTCTTTCCTCTCCTGCGGCCGCGCCTTCCTGGCGGCCTGGCTTTGCGCAAATCCGGTCCCGCATCCCTGACCATACCCGCGTCTACCCCTTATCAGGGCATCCGCCAATGATTTGGGGCAATCAACCAACCCCAAAATCACAGGACGGCGTGCGGGTCGTCCATGCGGCGTCCTGCGTGGACAAGGATGTAGTGTGGCGTATGGTAGGCGGCAATTCCGGCATATCTATGACACGGATTACCACCATGGATTTTGTTGTCGCACCCGATCCCTACACGCTGTTTCAGTCCTGGCTGGACGAGGCATCGCGGACCGAACCCAACGACCCCAACGCCATGTCGCTGGCCACCATCGGCGCCGATGGCATCCCGACGGTGCGCATCGTGCTGCTGAAGGGCCTGGATGACGGCGGCTTCGTCTTCTACACCAATACGCTCAGCCGCAAGGGCCGCGAACTGGCCGCCCATCCCGTCGCCGGCCTGTGCTTCCACTGGAAAAGCCTGCGCCGGCAGGTGCGGGTGGACGGCCGCGTCAGCCCGGTGACGGCTCAGGAGGCCGACGACTATTATCGCGTGCGGCCGCGGGGCAGCCAGATCGGTGCCTGGGCGTCGGCGCAGTCGCAGCCGCTGGACAGCCGGGCGACCCTGGAACGTCGCGTGGCGGAGGAGACGGCGCGCTTCGGCGAGGGCGACATTCCCCGTCCGCCGCACTGGTCCGGCTACCGGGTCACCCCGGTGCGGATGGAGTTCTGGCAGGATCGGGAGTTCCGCCTGCACGACCGCTTGGTCTATACTCGGGATGCTGAGGACAAGGGCTGGACGACGGAACGCCTCTACCCATGAATGTGACGGCCAAGGTGCAACCGGAATCGCCCGACGGTGCGGGGGAGGGCGATGCGGACGGACGGTGGCGCCGCGGCGCCACCTATGCCAGCGTCACCGTGGCCCCCATCCTCATCGCCGGCAAGTTCGGCGCCTATCTGGCCACCAATTCCGTCAGCATCCTGTCCTCGCTGATCGACAGCAGCGTGGACGCGCTGGCCTCCGTCATCACCCTCATCAGCGTGGCCCGGGCCCTGAAGCCACCGGACTCCGCCTTCCGTTTCGGCCATGGCAAGGCGGAACCGCTGGCGGCCCTCTTTCAGTCCGCCTTCATTGTCGGGTCGGCCCTGTTCCTTGGCTACGAATCGCTGGGCCGGCTGTTCGAACCTAGGCCGGTGGGCGACATCAGCGTGGGCCTGTGGGTCATGGCCGCCGCCATCGTGCTCACCTTCGTGCTGGTGCTGTTCCAGCGCTGGGTCATCCGCCGCACGGCCTCGCTGGCTATTGGCGCCGACAGCCTGCACTATAGCGGCGACATGCTGCTGAACGCCGCCGTCATGGTCTCGCTGCTGCTGGGCCGCTGGACGGGCCAAGCCTTCTGGGATCCCTTGTTCGGCCTGGGCATCGCCGCCTTCCTGGTCTGGGGTGCGGTCGGCATCTCGCGCACGGCGCTGGACGTGCTGATGGACCGTGAGTTGCCCGACGTGGACCGTACCCGGGTCGTCGACCTGGTGAACGCCCACCCGGCGTCGCGCGGCCTGCACGATCTGCGCACGCGCTCCACCGGCTTGGGCCAGCACATCGAGTTCCACCTGGAGCTGGACAGTCATTTGACGCTGACAGAGGCGCACGACATCACGGATGAGATCGAATCATCCCTGCGCGCCGCCTTTCCCAATGCCGAGGTTACCATCCATCAAGAGCCGGCCGGCCTGGATGATGAGCGGCTGGACCATCGCCTGCGTCCCCGCCGCCGGTGAAACGGTGATGAGGGCCTGAATTTCAAGGGGGCTTTCCCGCTGGAAAGGGTACCCCTTAAAGTGTGGTTGTGCGTTCGCGGAGCGAACATCACTTGACAATCCCTGTGCACTTGTGCCCAAGCGCGTCCCTTCCTGTGCGAGACGTCACAGACCGGTGTTCAAGGACGGGTTAGCTTGGCCGCGATGGAATTCGGGGCTTTGGTTTATGGGTTTCACCGTTACCTTCTGGGGTGTCCGCGGGACTGTCCCCTGTCCGATGGCCAGTCATCTTGAGTATGGTGGCAACACCAGCTGTATCGAGGTGACAGCGGGCGACCGGACGCTCGTACTGGATGCCGGCACCGGCCTGCGGTCGCTGGGCAAAAGCCTGCGCGCACGGGGCATCAACGATGTCACGTTGCTGCTGACCCACACCCATATTGACCACATCAACGGCTTCCCGTTTTTCGAGCCGTGCTACAACACCGACTTTTCCATGCGGGTGATGGCGGGCCACTGCCAGGGTGCGCATTGCATCCAGTCCGTCATGGAAAAACCCATGGATTCCTGCCTGTTTCCCGTGCCGCTGCAGAAGCTTCGCGCCTCGCTGGTGTTCGAGGATTTCCGCCCCGGCGCCACCCTGGACCTGGGCGACGGCATCACCGTCCACACCGCCCGCCTGAATCACCCGGGCGGCGGTACCGGTTATCGCATCGACTACGACGGGCGCAGCTTCTGCTACGTCACCGATACCGAGCACGACCCCGACCGCATGGACGCCAACGTCCTGGGCCTGATCCAGGGCGCCGATCTGGTGGCATACGACTGTTCCTATACCGACGAGGAATTCGCCGGCCGCCGGGGCTGGGGCCATTCAACGTGGCGCGAAGGCGTGCGCCTGGCCCAGGCCGCCGAGGTGGGCCGCCTGTGCCTGTTCCACCATGATCCCGACCATGACGATGTCCGCATGAAGGCCATCGAGGCCGAGGCGCAGCAGGAATGGCCGCAGTGCTTCGCCGCGCGCGAGGGCATGCAGGTGGACATGGCGGCCCTGGCCACGCCCAAGAAGGGCGCCGAGGCTGCGGCCTAAACACATCTACCTGATTCCTTAGGCCTATTTCCCGCTTGCCGCTCGGGCGCCCGCGCTGTAGCGCTTCGCCCCATGACTCTGCTGATCATCGTCACCTTCGCCGTCGTCTACCTGGGCATGGCCATCGGCCACCTGCCCCGGTTGAAGGTGGACCGCACCGGCATCGCCATGCTGGGGGCCATCGTCCTGCTGGTGGCGGGCGCGGTGACGGAAGGGGCGGCCATCAAGGCCATCGACTTCCCCACCCTGTTCATCCTGCTGGGGCTCATGATCCTGTCGGCGCAGTTCGCGCTGTCGGGCTTCTATGACTGGTGCGCCTGGCGCCTGGCCAACGTGCCATGGAGGCCGGAGGCGCTGCTGGCCGCCGTGGTGGTGGTGGCGGGCGGCCTGTCCGCCCTGCTGGCCAACGACGTGGTGGTCTTCGCCATGACGCCGCTGCTGTGCGCGGGCCTGCGGGCGCGGGGGCTGGACGCGCGGCCCTATCTCATCGCCCTGGCGGGGGCCGCCAACGCCGGGTCCGCCGCCACCGTGATCGGCAACCCGCAGAACATCCTCATCGGCCAGCTGGGCCACCTGGGATTCTGGCGCTTCCTGTTTGCCTGCGGCGTGCCCGCCTTCCTGTCGCTGGTCATCGTCTATTGGGTGGTGGCGCGGGTGTGGCGGGGGCGCCTGTCGGACGGCCAGGCCCCGGCCCTGGTGAACCGTGGAGAGGGGCCCCCCGACGCGCCCCGGGCCTGGCAGCTGTCCAAGGGACTGATCGGGGTCGTGGTCCTGCTGGTGGCCTTCACCACGGCCTTTCCCCGCGACGTCGCGGTGCTGGGCATCGCCGGCTGCATGCTGGTCAGCCGCCGCTTCGCCAGCCGCGACATGCTGGGCCTGGTCGATTGGCATTTGCTGGCCCTGTTCGCCGGCCTGTTCATCCTGACGGGCGCCCTGGCCGACACCGGACTTCCCGGCCAGCTGGTGGACCAGCTGGCGGCGTCCGGCCTGGCGCTGGACCGGCTGCCTTTCCTGGGCGCCTTCTCCGTCCTGGCCAGCAACAGCATCGGCAACGTGCCGGCGGTGGTGCTGTTGATGAAGGTGTGGGCCCACCCGCCGGAAGGGGCGCTGTACGCCTTGGCCCTGTTCTCCACCCTGGCCGGCAACCTGTTGCTGCCCGGCAGCCTGGCCAACATCATCACCGTGGAGCGGGCGGCGGCGGTGGGCGTGACCCTGGGCTTCCGCGACCACGCCCGCTGCGGCGTGCCCATGACCGTGCTATCCCTGTTGCTGGCCACGGTGTGGCTGCTGGCGATGGGCTATATCGCGGCGGTATGAGGGGATGGTGATGCGGCGGCTGGTGATGATGGGGATGTGCCTGGCGCTGGCCGCCTGCGCCTACACGGGTGACCGGCGCTGGAACGTCGATATGGCGTTGCTGACCCGCGACCACCCCTCGCTGGCGCAACAGCAGGCCCTGGTGCGGGAAAAGGAACAGCATTTTCCTGAGACCCTGCGCGCCTGCGTCGCGGCCAACGACCCAGAGCGCCTGGCGGACCTGGACGCGGGCCGGGGCTATCCCATTTCCGACTGGCACGTGGGCCGGGCCCACGACGCCGTGCTGGCGTGCATGCGCGACCAGGGCTGGGTCACGACCTCCACCAGCCGCTTGTCTCCCTGAACAGGTCGTCCTTGGCCACCGCTTCCCGAAAGGCGGCATGATCCCTACTTCCGCCACAACAGGTCGCCACCCTGCTTCTGCGCGTCCCGAGCGAGGGCGCTGGGTGGGGAATGATGGAATGGGGAACGCCATACGTTTGGGGTGGCTGGCCGCCTTGGCCGCCTGCCTGCCGCTGACCGGTTGCGTCTATACGGCGGAACGGTACTGGGTTCGGGAATCCACGCCGAACCACCTGGGGCCAAGGGTGCCGCTTCAGGAGATCATGGAGAAGCGCGGCCCCTTCTTCGAGGCGTTGCGGGCTTGCGTAATCGCCAATGACCCAGAGCGCCTTCCGGAGCTGGAGGCTGGTCGGGGTTACCCCACCTCAGGCTGGTTCATGGAAAGTGAGCGTCATGATGCCGTGCTGTCCTGCATGCGGAACCAGGGCTGGGCCACGATGCCCGCCACGTTGCTGAGCCCCTGAAATTCAGGCTCCCGGCCCCAGCGCCAGGTTGTCGATCAGGCGGGTGCGGCCCAGGAAGGCGGCGACCAGGGCGCGGGCGGGGCGGTCCACCCGCTCCAGCGGCGCCAGCGTCCCGGCGTCAACCACCGCCACATAATCGATGCGGGTGAAGCCGGCGGCCGTCAGTGTTTCCGTCGCCTGGGTGATGGCTGGGGCCACGGGCCGGCTGCCATCGCCCAGGGTGTCGCGCAACTGGTTCAAGACCCGGCTGATGGCGACGGCCTGCTGGCGTTCCTCCGCCGAGAGATAGCGGTTGCGGGACGACAGGGCCAGGCCGTCGGCCTCGCGCACCGTGGGCACGCCCTCGATGCGCACCGGGATGTCGAGGTCGGCCGCCAGGCGGCGGATAACGGCCAGCTGCTGGTAGTCCTTTTGCCCGAAACAGGCGACGTCGGGCAGGGCCTGCAACAGCAGCTTGGTCACCACCGTGGCCACGCCCTGGAAATGGCCGGGGCGGAAGTGGCCCTCCAGCGGCACGGCCACCGGCCCGACATCCACCGTGGTGGTGAAGCCGGGCGGATAGATGGCCTCCACCCCCGGCGCGTACAGCAGGTCGCAGCCGGCACCGGCCAGCAGGCGGGCGTCACCCGCCTCATCCCGGGGATAGCGGCTGAAGTCCTCGTTGGGCCCGAACTGGGTGGGGTTCACGAACACGCTGGCGACCACGCGGTCGGCCAATTCGCGCGCGCGCTTCACCAGGGTCAGGTGCCCCTCGTGCAGGGCGCCCATGGTGGGCACCAGGCCGACGCGCAGCCCCTCCTTGCGCCAGGCGGCGACGCGGGCGCGCAAGTCCGCGGGGGTGCGGACAATGGCCAAGGGGCCAGTGGAAGAAGAGGCGGGGGGCGGGGCCATGGCGGCGGTGTCCGTGCTCATGGCCCGGCATTTAGCGACGGGTGGCGGGGGCGGGCAAGCGCTTTCCGTCCCCTGGTCAATCCCGCCGTTCGGGAGCGGGCAGGCCTGCCTCCGTCCCGGAAGGGGAGGCGACCAGCGCACCGGCGTTGGACGGCCCCTGCAGGGCATAGGCGACGTCATGCCCCCTGGCATGGAAGGCCAGCTTCAGCCAATGGCCGGAATCGTCGTACCAGAAATCCACCCGGCTGGTGGCGGGCGGCGGGTTGGTGATGAAGCCCAGGCTGTAGTGCGTGGCGGCCACGGTGGCGTCGTCGGCGCGGATCATCTCCTGCCCCAGGTGTTCCACCTTGACGTCCATGACCACGCCCCGGATGGTGTCCAGCAGGCGCGACGCCGTCAGTATGGCCGGGTTCCAATAGCTGGTGGGGATGATGTCGGCCGGCGCCGTCACCGCCCCGTGCGAGCTTTCGACCGCGAACCCGTCTTCCACCGCATGGCCCTTCACCCAGTCCTTCTGGCCGTTGTCGTCGGTGCTGCTGTCCAGCGCGGCGAGACGGCCTTCATGCCACACCTCGTGGCTGACATGATGATAGCGGTAGGCCGTGATCATCAGCAGCTTGGCCTCGAAACGGATATCGACATCCACGACCGTGTCGCCGTTGGCCGCCTTGGCCACCGTGACGCGGTGATGGCCCAGGGGCGTGTCGCGGCCGTAATGGGCGGTGAAGTCCAACGACCGCTCCACCGTCGTGCCGGGGGTCGACGGCATCGCCGCCGGGGCGTCCTCCCGCTCGGGCGGTGTCGCGGTGCTGGCGCGGGTCGGTGGGCCGCCCCATATCAAGGTGGCGCCAACGATCAGCGCCACGCGGGCCAACGCCGCGCCGGCGCGGCGAGCGCGTCCGGCGACGATCGGAGCAAGGGTGTCATGTGGCATCGCGCTTCCCTTCGATGCGGTGGTGCCCTGGCTTCGGCCCAGCCGGGTGCCATATTCTCTGCCGATACGAGCGAGTTCTCTGGGCCGATACGAACGGTAACATGATTTGGTTTACGCGGAAGAACCGGACACCCTTCCTTCCGTGCTATGGTTCGCCTGAAATGGCAGTTCGAGAAAGGCTAGCAACAATGCCGGTGGCTACCCAAAGCCCTAGCCCGCATGTCCATGGTGGCGAAGTGTCCCAGGGTCATGATCACAAGGCCCATGACCACAAGGCCTGCGTCGGCGATGCCCTGACCCGGGCGCACAGCCTGTGCGAGGCGCGCGGCGCCCGTCTGACCACCCTGCGCGAGCGGGTGCTGGAACTGGTGTGGTCCAGCCATAAGCCGCGGGGCGCCTATGCCATCCTGGAAGAGATGGCGGTGGACGGCAAACGCGTGGCGCCGCTGACCGTCTATCGCGCCCTGGACTTCCTGGTGGAACAGGGCTTGGTCCACCGCATCGAATCGCTGAACGCCTATGTTGGCTGTCCCGAGCCGGGCCAGAGCCATGCCGGTCAGTTCCTGGTGTGCGAGCGCTGCGGCGACGCCACCGAGCTGAACGACCCTGCCGTGACCGACGCCATCACCAACGGCGCCGCCGCCCGTGGGTTCCACGCCGTGCGCCAGACGGTGGAGGTCCTCGGCCTTTGCCCGGCCTGCCAAGCGGCGGTCTGACCACGGCCGCCTGATCCAACGATGACCTTCAAGGAATGCCTGCCGTGACCGCTGTTTCCGCCGCCCGCCTGCCCATCTCCGTCCTGACCGGTTTCCTGGGCAGCGGCAAGACCACGCTGCTGTCCCGCATCATCCGCGACCCGCGCATGGCCCGCACCGCCGTCATCATCAATGAGTTCGGCGAGGTCGGGCTGGACCACCTGCTGGTGGCCAAGGCGGACGAGAACACCGTGCTGATGGATTCGGGCTGCATCTGCTGCACCATCCGCAGCGACCTGGCCGACACCCTGCGCGACCTGTACCTGCGCCGCCTGCGCGACGAGGTGCCGGAGTTCGACCGCGTGGTGATCGAGACCACCGGCCTGGCCGACCCGGCGCCCATCCTGCACACCCTGATGACCGACCCGCTGGTGGCGGCCCGCTTCCGCCTGGACGGCGTGGTGACCACGGTGGACGCCGTCCACGGCATGGGGCAGCTGGACGCGCAGGAGGAAAGCCTGAAGCAGGCGGCGGTGGCCGACCGGCTGGTGCTGACCAAGACCGACATCGCGACACCGGAGGCGGTGGATTATCTGAAGCACCGGTTGAAGGAGCTGAACCCCGCCGCCTTGGTGGTGGACGCCCAGACCGAAGAGGCGCTGCCCGTGCTGCTGTTCGACGCCGGCCTCTATAACCCGGAGACCAAGAGCCTGGACGTGCAGCGCTGGCTGCGCGCAGAGGCCTATGACGACCACGGGCACCATCATGATCACCATCACCACGATCATGATCACGATGGCCATGATCACGACGGCCATGACCATGCCGACTGCGATCACGATCACGGCCATTGCGAGCATGAGGACCATGACCACGACCCCAACCGCCATGACGAGGCCATCGGCGCCTTCTGCCTGACCTTCACCCAGCCCCTGGTATGGGATGAGCTGGTGGGCTTCCTGGAGACGCTGGCCCGCCTGCGCGGCCCCGACGTGCTGCGGGTGAAGGGCGTGCTGAACGTGGTGGAGAGCGACCAGCCCATCGTCATCCACGGCGTCCAGCACCTGTTCCACCCCCCGGTGCAGCTGGATGCCTGGCCCAGCGACGACCGCCGCAGCCGCATCGTCTTCATCACCCGCAACGTCAGCCGGCAGGTGGTGGAAACCCTGTACGCCAGCTGCACGGGAAAAAGCGTGGGATAAGGGTTCTTGGTGCGCCCGTCCGGGCCCTCGGCTTATTCGGGCGGCAGGAGGTCACCCTCCTGCCGCTTTCGCCTTCAGGCAAGGGCCAGCGCCACGTCCGGGGCGCGGCGGTAGCTCTGGATGAAGCCCCAGGACCAGCCGGCGAAGTAGCCGACGCTGAAGCCCGACACGCCGATGTCCAGGGCGATGGCGGTGTCATGCAGGTCGGGGCGCGCGGCGGCCAGGACGTTCAGGACGTAGTGGGAACCGAACAGGAAGAGGTTGCGGGCCAGGGGCACCCAGCTGCCCGGCTGGCGCACCAGGCCACGCTCGCGGTCCACCTCCACCCGGACGGTGGTCAAGCTGGCCAGGCCCAGGCCGATGACGGCGCCCACAGCCCAGTCCAGCAGCACCGGGCCCAGGGGGCCGGGGCGGGTGACCAGGCCGTACAGGCCCCAGATGATGAAGACACCGGGGATCAGCCAGACGCGGCCCGTCTGCTGCACCGTGGTCCGCAGGCGCCGCGCCCCCATGAACACCAGGAAGGCGAACAGCGCGAAGATCCAGGTGGGGGTGTGGCTGATGATGCGGGAGAGGATTTCCATGACGGGCGGGCTCCAGGATGTTGCGCCGGGCGGCGTGTTCCAAGTGATTGATGGGCCTAGCCTTCACTCGGGCTGCCCTTCCCCGGCAACGGTCCCTTCGCGGTCCGCTTGACGGATTTCGTGAGTGGCTGGTAAAGGCCGTTCACGAAGCGCGAACGGATGAGGCCGGTCTTGACGGCGGAACGCGGGGTGCAGCAGGGGGCGGACGCCGGGGTCGCGGACAAGCGGCCGCCGGGCAGCCTTGCCGGCATCGTCGCCTTCGATCTGCCCGACTGGGTGCGCAGTTGGGGCGGCGTCGTGGCGCTGTCCCTGGTGCTGGCGATGTTCGGCCCCTACGGCACGTTCCTGTCCATGGACAGCGTGTCGCGCGTGGTCTTCTGGTGCGCGTCGGCCTTGGGCATCGCGGCCATGGCGCGGACGGCCCATGCGGGCTTGCGCCGCTGGCCCATCGCGGCCGCCTGGCCCGCCTGGCAGCGGCGCGCGCTGTCGGCGCTGATCGCCTCGCTGCCCGCCACGCTGTGGATCATCCTGCTGTTCAGCCTGTGCGCCAAGGTCCCCCTCGGCGCCTTGCATTTCTGGCGCACCTGGCCGCAGGTGATCGTGACCAGCATGGTCTTCGCCGTCATCCTGGGCCGCCGGGACCCGTTGGCGCCCCTGGCCACGGCACCGGCGCCCGAGCCGGTCGCATTCCCACCGGCTGCAGCGGCGCCGGAACCGGACCCCGACGTGGCGGCAGCCTTCCTGGCCCGCGCCTGCCCGCGTCTTTGCGACGCACGGCTTCTGGCGCTGGAGGCGGAGGACCACTATCTGCGGATCCACACCGATCGCGGGGCCGAGCTGGTGCTGATGCGCCTGCGCGACGCCATCGCCGAACTGGGGGAAGGGCTGGGGATGCAGGTCCACCGCTCCTTCTGGGTGGCGCGGGCGGCGGTGGCGGAGGCCATGGTGCGTGGCCAGGCGGCACAGTTGCGCCTCAGCGACGGAACGGTGGTGCCGGTCAGCCGCACCGCCCTGCCTCGCCTGAAGGCGGCCGGCTGGTTGGCGGAAAAGGATTAGGCCCGGTCAAGGCCGGGGAACGAGAAGGGATGATAGCGATGACCATGCGTGTCCTGGTCCTGGGCGCCGGCGCCACCGGCGGATTCTACGGCGGCCACCTGATGCAGGCGGGGGAGAATGTCACTTTCCTGGTGCGGCCCAAGCGGCATGCCCAGCTGATGGAAAACGGCCTGGTGGTGGTCAGCCCCCAGGGCAACATCATCAGGCCGGTGCAGGCGGTGACCCGCGTCAGCAAGCCTTTCGACCTGGTGCTGCTGTCGTGCAAGGCCTACGACCTGGACGCCGCCATCGAAACCATCCGTCCGGCGGTGGGGCCGGAGACGCGCATCCTGCCGGTGCTGAACGGCCTGAACCACCTGGACCGGCTGGACGCCGCCTTCGGGGCGGAGCGGGTGATGGGCGGCCTGTGCCACCTGACCATCACCATGGACCCGGACGGCACTATCCGCCACTTGCATGCCTTCAACCGCCTGACCTTCGGCGCCCGTTCCCCCGCTCAGGCGCCCCTGGCCGAGGCGCTGGCCCAGGCCTACGCCAAGTGCCCCATCACCGTGGTCAACAGCCCGGACATCGTCCACGACATGTGGGAGAAGTTCTATTTCCTGGCCACACTGGCAGGCAGCACCACCCTGATGCGGGCCCCCATCGGCGCCATCCTGAAGGCGCCGGGCGGCCTGGCCTTCATCACCGGCCTGCTGGACGAGTGCACCCGCGTCGCCACCGCCGCCGGCCATCCGCCCAGTGCCGAGCGCGACGCCGAATCCCGCTATCACCTGACCAAGGAGGACAGCAGCCTGTCCGCCTCGATGATGCGCGACATCGAGAAAGGCGGCCCCACGGAGGGTGAGCACATCGTCGGCGACATGCTGCGCCGGGGCCGCGACTTGGGTCTGGACCTGCCCCTGCTGACCTTGGCCACCACCCACCTGCGGGCCTATGAGGCGCGGCGCACGGCCGGGTGAGGCGGGCTTAAGGAAAAGCCCCCGGGGCGGTGCTCCGGGGGCTTTTTCGTTACTGCAGCATGGGCGTGCCGGTCTCGATCTCCACCAGTGCTGCCAGCATGGGCACGGCGATGTCCTTGCGCTGGGTGTCGCCGCTGTTGCTGCGTTCCGCCGCCGACAGGCCGGCCAGATAGGTGTTGCGCCAGCGCTGGTCCTTGAACAGCAGTTTGTCGGCGCGGGCGCGCTGGGCCAGGATCAGGGGCTTGGGGTCGGTCCCGGCGGACAGCAGCTTGTCGATGCGGCCGGACAGGGCCTCCGCCTGCTTGCGGTCGCCGGTCTTCAGCGCGTCGGCCATCAGCTGGACGAAGGTTTCCGCCTTGATGTCGGTGTCCTGCACCTGTTCGGCATAGGTGGTGGCCAGCTGCATTTCGCCCCGGGCGCCCAGGCGGCCCAGCACCGCCGGTATGGTCCAGGGGCTTTCCTGCTGCACGGTGCGCAACAGGCCCAGCGCCAGGTTGGGGTCGCCCAGGTCGCCGGCGGCCACCGCCAGCTCCGGCGCGCAGCAATTGCCCTTGCGGTCCTTGAAGCGGCTGAACTGCTCCTCCACCGTGTTCAGGAACATGGTGTGGGCGCGGGCCTCGTTGCCGGCCTTGTAGAAGCCTTCGGCCACCAGGCCCAGTTCCCAGGCGCAGTTGTTGGCCTGGGCATATTCCGCCGCCTCTTCCACCAGCTTGCCCGCCTGGCCCTTGTCCCCCTTCCAGATCAGCGCCTGGCTGATGTCGGTCAGGTTGTAGATGCGGGTGGAGCAGTCGTTGATGCGCCGGGTGATGTCCAAGGCCATGTCCACCTCGCCCGTCAGCGACAGGGCGCGGCCCAGGAACAGGTCACGGCCGGTGTCCGTCACCGGCGGGGCGCGGCGGAAGGCGGCGATGAAGGGGGCGATGATCTGTTTGGTGCGTTCCTTGTCGCCCAGGTGGTAATGGGCGACCGCCAGCGACAGCCAATCCCAGCGCGGGGCGGTGATGGGATAGTCCACCGGCTGGATCAGCCCTTCGATACGGTAGAGGAAACAGCCCGTGGACTGGGCATCGTTGCAGGCCAGGCTGCGGATGCGGGACTTGAAGTCGTTGTAGTCGAAGTCGCCCACGAACTGATTGGTGGACAGCTGCACCGCCAGGGGGCTTTCCGGGCTTTGCACCAGGATGTTGGACAGGAGCTTGTCCGCCTGCAGCAGCAGCTTGGTCTGCTCCTGCAAATCATAGCTCTGGTCGGCCTTCTTGATGGACTCCATCGCCTGGACGAACTGGCGGTTGGCCATGGCCTGGGCGTCGGGCAGGGTCTGGTTGCCAGCCAGCCCGGGAATGGGCTGTGCGCCGGCCGGCGCCCCCGGCGTCAGGGCCAGCGCCAGGGCCAGGACGGGAAGAGCCAGGACACGACCCAGGGCCAGGAAGCGACCCAGAGGACCAACAGCACCCACGGCAACACGCTCAACGACGGACATAATTCACAACCTGGCGGACGCGGGGCAGTTCGCGGGCGTGCTGCAGCACGGCCTCAAGCTCCACCCCACTACGGGCGACGCCCATGATGTAGACCACCTGGTTGACGGTTTCGATGCTGTAGTTGCTGGATCTGACCTGCCCGTCCAGCAGCAGGGCCGCCCACAGCTTGGTGTTGATCCAGGCATCGGTGGCGCTGTCGGAGAGGCTGCTTTCGTCCGCGATCTTGATTTCATTCAAAACTTTGCGCACGCCGTCGGCCTGCCAGGCCAGGCGCACCGCGTCCACCCGCATATCAGGGTCGCGGGCGTTGCCGGTCAGCAGCACCTCGCCCCGGTCGACCGTGACGTTCAGGCGGCTGTTCATCTCCGGGCTTTTTTCCTTCCAAAGCCGGTGAATCTGCTCATCGATCTGGCCATCGGGCACGGCGGGCGCCTCGGCGGCGGCCTCCGCCCGCTGGCGCGCCAGTTCGGGCGATTCGCGGCCCGGGGACTGGCACCCGGCCAGAAGCGCGCCCATGCCCGCCAACAGCAGAAGAAGGGGGCCGGTGACGGGGCGGCGCTGGCCGATGATGGTCGCGGAGGTCATGAACGATGCCCTGGTCCCTGTTTTTCAGAAATTCGCGGCGGCAGGCTATGGCGGAAATCAGGCGAAAGTAGGGGAGGCGAGCAGCGTCGCCAATTCCCGCGCGAGGATGCCGGCGATGCGTTTGCGCTGGGTGGGGTCGCGCAGCAGCGCCTCGTCCTGGCGGTTGGACAGGAATCCGGTCTCCACCAGCACGGACGGGATGTCCGGCGCCTTCAGCACCACGAAGTTGGCGGAGCGCATGGGGTTTTCCAGCAGACGCAGGTCACGCCCCGCCCCGTGCACGATGCCTTGGCGCGCCGCCAGTGACGCCGCTTTGGTGCGGCGGGTGGCCAGATCCATCAGGATATCGGCCACCACCGGCTTGGTGTGCTTCAGGTCCAGGCCCAGGCGGTCGGCGTAGTTTTCCTTGTCGGCCAGCGCCTGGGAAAACGCGTCCGACGCCTTTTCCGACAGGGTGTAGGCCGACAGGCCGCGCGCGTTGGCGTTGGGGGCGCTGTCGGCGTGGATGGACAGGAACAGGTCGGCCTTGGCCTCACGCGCCACGTCCACCCGCTCCCCCAACTCCAGGAAATGATCGTCTTCCCGGGTCAGGCCGGCATTCAGGCCCTGGGTCTTACGCAACTGCAGGGCCAGTTCCTTGGCCAGGTCCAGCGTCACGTCCTTCTCATAGGTGCCTTCGTGGCCGATGGCGCCGGGGTCCTTGCCGCCGTGGCCGGGATCGATCATCACCAACCGGGGGGCCCGCAGCGCGGTGGGACGCGCGGCCACGTTGATCAGATGCTCGGCCTGTCCCGGGCGGACAAGGCCGCCGACGCCCAGGAACGGTATTCCGACGGCAAGCCGGAGGATGGCCCTGCGATCCATGAGACTAAATCCGCCCGAATGAACTGCTTGAGAATCGTGCTTTGGCGTGCGGTGCCGTTCCGCGACGCAACCATGCGATGCATGCGCCGCGCCCGGAAAGCCCGGACCTTTCCGCATGCGGTATGTTTGACCCGCACTATGCCGTATCGCAACAAAATCTTGGGGGGAGGCTATAGAAACATGGGCAGGTGTTGCGGCCGGATGACGGCCTTGGCCGGCCCCAAGCCACCGCATGCCCCCCGCCGGCGCCCCGGGGGTGTGCCCCGTCAAAGGGGCGTGCTAGAACCGGGGAAGGCGCGCCGTCCGTGCGGCGCCGTTTCATCATCGTTCATTGCGGGAGCCTGACTGCCATGCCGTCCTTCGACATCGTTTCCAAGACCGACAAAGCCGAGGTGGACAACGCCGTGGCGGGCGTGGTGCGGGAACTTGGCCAGCGCTTCGACTTCAAGGGCGCCAAGTGCACCATCGAGCACAAGGACGACGTCATCACCATCGTGGCCGATGACGCGCCCAAGCTGTCCCAGATGCAGGAAATGCTGAAGGTGCATCTGACCCGGCGCAAGCTGGACGTGGGCTGCCTGGACTGGGGCGACGATCAGCGCGCCGCCGGCGACGCCCGCCGCCAGGAGGTCAAGGTGAAGCAGGGCATCGACAAGGAACTGGCCAAGACCATCGTCAAGGCCATCAAGGACAGCAAGATGAAGGTCCAGGCCGCCATCCAGGGCGATGAGCTGCGTGTCACCGGCAAGAAGATCGACGACCTTCAGGACGCCATTCGCCTGGTGAAGGGGCTCAAGATCGAGCAGCCGCTGCAATACGAGAACTTCCGGGACTGATCCCGGGGGACGGCGGAGCGGGCGCGCGGCCCTGGCCGGCGCCTGTGCCGTCCTGCCCCGTGCCGTTCTGAAGGGCGTCCACCACCAGGCGCTGCAGGCGGGGCGGGGCGATGGGCTTGTGCACGACCACGACGCCGGCGGCGGTGGCTTGCTCCATCAGTTGGGGATCGGTGTCGCCCGTCACCAGCATGCCGCCGACATCCCCGCCATAGCGCTTGCGGATCTCGGCGATGACGTCCATGCCGCGCCGGTTGCCCGGTAGGCGGTTGTCGGAAATGACCAGGCGCGGGGTCGCGTCCGTCTTGTCCAGCCCTTCGAAAAGCGCTTCGGGCGTGGATGCCGCCAGGGGGACGCAGCCCCAATCCTCCACCATGGCCTCCAGCGCCGCCAACTGCAGCGGGTCATCTTCCAGCAGGGCCACCAACACGCCGCTGGGCGGCTGGTCCTTCGATGGCTCCTTCACCGGCGGTTCCGCGGTGCCGGGCTCCTTCACTTCCGGATGCTGGGCCGGGCCGGGCGGGGGTTCCTTGACCGGTTCGGTCGCGGGGCCGGCCGCCGCCGGACGCACCTCGGTTACCAGGATCGGGCGGGGTGCCGGCGCCCGCACCGTTTCGGCCAGTGGCAGGGTGATGGTGAAGCCGGACCCCCGGTTCGGGGTGGAGACGACGGTGACCGTCAGGCCCAGCAGGGTGGCCGTCTTCTTGACGATGGCCAGGCCCAGGCCCAGGCCGTGCTGTGCGTCGCGCTTGGCTTGCCCGCTCTGGGCGGTCGGCGTGCCGGCGGCGGTCTCGCCGCGGTAGAACTCGTCGAAGATGAAGGGCAACTGGTCGGCCGGGATGCCGCAGCCGGTGTCCCATACCTGCAGCTGCGCCGTGGTGCCCCGGCGCCGGCAGCCGATGAGGATCCCGCCCTTGCGGGTGTGGCGCACGGCATTGACGATCAGGTTGCGCACCATGCGGTCCAGCAGGACGGGGTCGCTGTTGACCTGGGCGGTGGTGGGGACATAGCGCAGTTTGACGCCATTGGCGGCCGCCAGCGGCCGGAACTCACCCGCCAGCCGTTCCATCACCGTTGACAGGGCGAAGCGCGTGGGCGTGGGCGTGACGGTCGCGGCCTCCAGCGCGGAGATCTGCACCAGGGCGTTCAGCAAATCCTCGGTGGCGTCCAGCGACTCCGTCAGCTTGGTCGCGAGGTCGCGCTGGGGATCGTCGGTGAGGCGCGTTTCCAGCAGATGCAGGAACAGGCGCATGGCCTGGAAGGGCTGGCGCAGATCGTGGCTGGCGGCGGCCAGGAAGCGCGATTTGGCGCGGTTGGCCCGTTCCGCTTCCGCCTTCACCGCCTGCGCCTCGGCCAAGGCCACGGCGCCGCGGCGCGCCGTTTCCACCGTGATGTCCAGGCCCAGGCCGACGATGCCGGTGATTCTGCCGTCCGGCTCGCGGTGGGGCTCCAGCACCAGGTCGTACAGCCGGCTTTCCGTCTCTCCCGGGATTTCCAGGCGGAACATGTGCCGCTCACCCCGGCCGGTTTCCAGGATGCGGCCTTTGATGGCGTGCAGGGTGGTGAAACCCTCCGCGCTCTTGCCGCGGCCATTGCGGATGTCCAGATCGGTCAGGCCCAGCACGCCGGGGCCGAAGGCCGCTACGGGCCCCTTGGCCCAGACGTAGCGAAGATCGTTGTCCTGCACGAACGCCAGCAGGGGGGCAGGGGCCGACAGGCGGTTCAGCAGGGCGTTTTCCGCTTTCAGGGCGGCGTTTTCCGCGCGCAGGCGGGCCAATTCTTCCCGCTGCTCTCCCTGCTCCCGGCCCAGAATTCTATTTAACATGGCCCCAACCAGACGTTTTACTTGGCAGGCCCCGAGTTAATCCTCTTTTAGGCCAAAAGCGAAGTGCGCCCTTGGGCGTAGGCCCCCAGGGGGAGGCCGTTCGACAGAGGGGCGGGGACGGCGCCAAAGGGGAGGGTATCCCCTCATAAGCCATTGGTGCGCATTGCTTTCCCTATCCCCATAAGACAGGGGACGGCGGGTCGGCGGTGGCACCCTCGTAGCGAAGGCCGGGCATTCGGTCGCGGGCCAGGAGCAGGGGCCCGTCCAGGTCGACGAAGGCCGCCCCCTGGGCCAGCAGGTGGGCGGGAGCCATGGACAGCGAGGTCGCCACCATGCAGCCCACCATGACGCGCAGGCCCGCCGCCTCGCAGGCCGCTTTCAGGGCCAGCGCCTCGGTCAGGCCGCCGGTCTTGTCCAGCTTGATGTTGGCCACCTGGTAGCGGCCGACGAGGGCGCCAAGACTGTCCAGCCCGTGCACCGATTCATCGGCGCCCAGGGGGATGGGGCACTGATACCCCGCCAGGTCGGCATCGCGGCCGGCTGGCAGGGGCTGTTCCAGCAGCTCCACCCCCAGGGACGCCAGCGCCGGGGCGTAGCGGTCCAGTTGCTCCAGGCTCCAGCCCTCGTTGGCGTCCGCGATCAGGCGGGCATGGGGCGCGTTCTCACGAACAGCGGCCACCCGGTCCAGGTCGCCCTCGCCGGTCAGCTTCAGCTTCAGCAAAGGGCAATGGGCGGCGGCGCGGGCGGCGGCGGCCATGGCTTCCGGCGTGTCCACCGATAGGGTGAAGGCGGTGGCGAGCGGCCCCGGGGCTGCCGCCAGGCCGGCCAGGCGCCAGGCGGGGATGCCCGTGCGCTTGGCCTCCAGATCCCATAGGGCACAGTCCAGGGCGTTGCGCGCCGCCCCCGGGGGCAGCAGGCGCTGCAGGTCGGCGCGGGTCAGGCCGGCGGCCACGGCGGGCGCCAGCGCCTCCAGGTCCGCCACCACGCCGGCCACCGTTTCGCCGTAGCGGGCATAGGGCACGCATTCACCCCGGCCCGTGGCCGCCCCGTCCGTCACCTCCGCCACCACCACGTGCGCCTCGGTCTTGGCGCCGCGCGAGATGCGGAAGGTACCGCGGATGGGGAAGGTCTCGGCACGGACGGTCAGCAACGAGGGCATTGGGGAAGAGGGCATTGGGATAGACCTTGAGGAAAAGGCGCCGCCGCCGGCGGGGCGCGGCAACATAACGCTTCGCCACAACCGGCGCGATCCGGCATTCTCCGGGGCGGCGGGACGGTAGTCGAGGGTTGGCTGGTTATGGAGGACGTGCGGCGCAAGCCGATGGTGTGGCATGAGGCGGCGGCCGCGTTCCGCGAGGTGCTGTCCGATCCCGGGCGCACCGTGCGTTTCGCCGGCATGCCGGCCCTGGTGATGATGGTCCTCTATATCATCCTGGCGCTGACCCACCCCCGGCCGGTGGACCCCGCGCTGGAGGAGGCGTGGGAGGCGGAGGTCCTGCCCTTCCATCTCATTCCTATGGCCTTCAACGCCTGGTTCTTCATCCGCATGCAGGTTTGGTGGGCGCGTTGGGTGTTGCAGGCCGATGACGGTGTCGGCTTCCTCAGCCCCAGCCTGGGCCGGCGGGAACTGGCTTATCTGGGGTGGATGCTGGCGGCCATGGTCAGCGCCCTGCCGGTGCTGGTCTTCCTGCTGCCCTCCTTGCGTCTGCTGGATGGCGCCCTGGTGGCGCTGGGCATGGAGATGCCGGAATCGGTGGCGGGCGGCCTGTTCGTGCTGGTGGCCCTGCCGCTGGTGCTGATCATGATGGGCATTTTCGGCCGCCTCATGGTGGGGGTGGTGCCGCTGGCGGTGGGTGGTGCCGCCTCTTTCCGCCTGGGTTGGATCGCCACCCGCGGCCTGTCCGTACGGCTGACGGCACTCAGCCTGCTGACGGTGCTGCCCGCCTTCGTGACCCCCCTGTTCAGCCGCCTGACCGATCCGGTGGAGATCGCCGCCAGCTATGTCGTCAGCGTCGGCCTTTATGGCGTGGGCTGGGGGGCCTACGCTGTAATGCTGGCCCGTTTCTACGGTCTGACCTTGGGCCGCACCCGCCGGCACACCGTCATGGTGCCCTCATCCTAAGGGGCGGTTTCTGCCGGGGCGGTATTTCCCATAGGTAGAAAATGCCGGGCATAAATTTCCTATTGCGGGAAAATTCTGCCCGAAACGCCTGGGTTTGGCAGTTCTGCAATCATCGGCACGATGGTTGCGTTCGTGCGCACACCTTCTTCTTGGGAGTGCGTCACCCATGTCCATCAGCAACATCAGCAATTCCCCCCTCACGCCCACGCAGCCCGGCGTGAGCGGCCCGGCCGGGGCCCCGGCCGACCCGTCGGCCAGCTTCAGCAGCCTGCTCGGCGACGGGAACACCGAGACCGATTCCCTGAGCGTGAGCCTTCCCAATGGCTTCTCTGTCGGAATCGCGCATATCGGCGGCGGTTTCAGCGGGTTCAGCGCCCAAATGCTCAGTTCGCTGGAAGACATGGTGAAGGCGTTCAGCAAGGTGGACATCCAGGACGGCGCGCAGCCGTCGAAGCAGGCGTCCGCCGATCCGGCCTCGGGTGGTGGCGCACAACAGTCCCGCACGCTCGACACCTTCCATGCCGACCTGCCCGACGGCACCTCCATCGAGGTCCGCCATGGCGGGCCTGAGGGGGAGAACAACCCCACCGCCATGGATGCCATGATGGAGGCCGTTCAGTCCTTGATGAGCGATCTCGCTGGCGCCGCCACCCAGACCAAGGGCGTCGCCCCCTCGCTGCTCAACCAGGCCTAGGCCTGGGAGAGGTCACCGGCACCCGCTTTCCCGAGCGAAGCGACAATCCCGGGACGGTGGGCGCCGGAACTTTCTGAAAAGCGAGCGATCAGCCAGGGCCCCGGAAGGGGCCGCTGGCGCTTGAAAGCAACGAAAGCTAGCACGTCGGCTGCTGCCCCAGGCTGGGATGGTGGACCACCATCAGGCGGCAGAGGTCGGGCTGTTCCACCCGCAGTGTGGCGCCGTCCGGCCAAGTGATGTCGAGCAGGTCGACCAGTGTCAGTTCACCCAGGCCGAAATGGGCCACGGGCTCGCGCTGGTAGGGGCCCCCGGACCCGCTGGTGATGCTGCGCAGCTGCCGCCGGCCGCCGGCGGTCAGGCAGACGGTGGCGCCCCGCGCCGGCGCGCCGCCGGCCGTCAGGGGCAGGACGCGCAGCCAGTTGTTGCCGGTGGGGGAGGCCAGGAACAGCGACAGGGGCTGGGCCTCGCCATCGCCATGGCCCAGCAGCAGTTCCAGCTGGCCGTCGCCGTCGATATCGGCCACCACGGCGGCGGTGCCCAGGCCCTCCGGTTCAGCGGCGTCGCCCACGTCGATGGACACCCATCGATCCTCCCGCCAGGCGAACAGGCGGTTGGGCTGGCCATGCATGTGGAAGAACAGCTCCTCATAGCCGTCGTTGTCGAAGTCGGCGGCGATAACGGCGCGTACCGGAGCCGGCTGCGCCATCTCCGCCGGCGCCACGTCGACGAAGCCGCCGCCGGCGCGATGCTGGAACAGGCGCTGCGGCCCCTGAACGTTACCCAGCAGCAGGTCGACCAGCCCGTCGCCGTCGGCGTCCAGGATGGTGGCGGCGCTGGCGTTGGCGAAGGGGTCGTCCAGCCCCACCTCGTCCGCGATCTCCTCATACTGGCCGCCGCCCAGGTTGCGGAACAACAGGTTGGGGCCGTTGGCGCAGCCGACGAACAGGTCGGGCAGGGAGCCGGTGAGGCAGGATCCCAGCAGCAGCCGGGCGTCGGCCTCAATGTCCAGCCCCGCCTCCTCCGCCACCTCGTGCAGGCGGCCGCGGCGGTCCAGCTCGAACAGCTGCAGGGGCACGCCCTCGCCCCCGACCACGATGCTGTAGCGGCCGGTGCCGTGGCGGTCCAGGCAGGCCAGCGACGTGCCGGCCGCGCGGTTGGCGGCGGCGAAGTTCTCCGGCAGGGCGGCCAAGTCGACCCAGCGGTTGCCGAAGCAGGCGAACAGCCGGTCCGGCGTGGGCAGCGCGCCGGCCGCGACGGGTTCATTCAATATGTAGAGCTCTTCCCGGCCGTCGCCATCCATGTCGGCGAACAGGGCCGCCCGGGCGCAGGCGCTGGCGTCGGCCAGGGGGCCTGCCGGATGCTCCACCAAGGCGCCGCCGTCCCAGCTCAGCACGCGGTTGGGCGCGTCGGCGCAGGTGACGACGAAATCAAAGCGTCCATCACCATCTATGTCCCCCACCGCGATGCCGGCACAAGATATAGGGGGGTTGGGAACGATGAGGTTGGAGCACGCGATGAACATCAGGCGACCCTCCAGGGCATCGGGCGGCCCCCTTTCGGGCAGGTTCCGCACCCTCATTAACCATGGCTGGCGGGCAGGATACCCCATGCCGGCCGCAGTATCCCTGGGCTTTTCCGACGCAATGGAAAAATGCCCTTCGGAGGTACAAAAAATCCGTTGGCGTACTGTCACGATTTGGTAGGATCAGCGCTCGTTGCCGCTAGATGTGGTATCCGGTCCTCGGTTATCCACAGCGCAATTCATACACAGCCTGGGGATAAGTCATGCGGGACGGAGACGTTTTCGGCAGGATTCAAGTTGCTAACCGTCCGGCGGTCGTTGTGGATCATTCCCGTGACGATTTGCTGACGGCCTTCGGCAAGGCCACCTTGACCGACCGCTACCTGCTGCCCGGTGAAAGTTTCCAGGATCTGTTCGCGCGCGTGGCCAGCTACTACGCCGACGACGCGGCCCATGCCCAGCGGCTGTATGACTACATTTCCAAGCTGTGGTTCATGCCGGCCACGCCCGTGCTGTCCAACGGCGGCACCTCGCGCGGCCTGCCCATCAGCTGCTTCCTCAACGAGTGCAACGACAGCCTGAAGGGCATTGTCGACCTCTGGAACGAGAACGTCTGGCTGGCCTCGCGCGGCGGCGGCATCGGCAGCTACTGGGGTAACCTGCGCTCCATCGGTGAGAAGGTCGGCGGCAACGGCAAGACCTCCGGCGTCGTGCCCTTCATTCGCGTGATGGACAGCCTGACCCTGGCCATCAGCCAGGGCAGCCTGCGCCGTGGCTCTGCCGCGACTTACCTGCCGGTGTCGCACCCGGAGATCGAGGAATTCATCGAGATGCGCCGCCCCACCGGCGGCGACCCGAACCGCAAGGCGCTGAACCTGCACCACGGCGTGGTCATCCCCGACGCCTTCATGCGCGCGGTCGAGACCGATGGTGAATGGGCGCTGACCAGCCCCAAGGACGGTTCCGTCATTCGCCGCATTTCCGCGCGCAGCCTGTGGATCCGCATCCTGACCGCCCGCATCGAGACGGGCGAGCCTTACCTGCTGTTCATCGACCACGTGAACCGTGCCATGCCGGAACACCACAAGCTGGCCGGCCTGTCGGTGAAGATGTCCAATCTGTGCAGCGAGATCACCCTGCCCACCGGCCTGGACCAGCTGGGGCAGCAGCGCACGGCCGTCTGCTGCCTGTCGTCGCTGAACCTGGAATATTTCCTGGAATGGCAGGACCATCCCACTTTCATCGAGGACACGCTACGCTTCCTCGACAACGTCATGAGCGACTTCATCGAGAAGGCGCCGGACGACATGGAGCGTGCCCGCTATTCCGCCATGCGCGAGCGCTCGGTGGGCCTGGGCGTCATGGGCTATCACAGCTTCCTGCAGAGCCAGGGCCTGCCCATCGAGGGCGTGATGGCCAAGGTGTGGAACAAGCGTATGTTCGCCCACATCAAGCGCCAGGCCGACGAGGCCTCGCTGAAGCTGGGCCGGGAGCGCGGCGCCTGCCCGGACGCCGCCGACTACGGCTATGAGGAGCGCTTCTCCAACAAGATCGCCATCGCGCCCACCGCCAGCATCTCCATCATCTGCGGCGGCGCCTCGCCGGGCATCGAGCCGGCGGCGGCCAACGCCTTCAACCACAAGACGCTCTCGGGATCGTTCTCGGTACGCAACAAGCACCTGGAGCAGGTGCTGGCGACATATGGCCGCAACGACGAGGACACCTGGTCGTCCATCACCCTGAACGGTGGATCCGTCCAGCATCTGGACTTCCTGTCGGATCTGGAGCGTGATGTCTTCAAGACGGCGTTCGAACTGGATCAGCGCTGGTTGATCGAACACGCGGCCGATCGCACGCCCTTCATCTGCCAGTCGCAGAGCCTGAACATCTTCCTGCCGGCCGATGTGCATAAGCGCGACCTGCACCAGATCCATTTCCAGGCCTGGAAGAAGGGTGTGAAGAGCCTCTACTATCTCCGCTCCATGTCCATCCAGCGGGCGGAGGCCGACATTGGCGCCGTCGTGGCCAAGAAGACGGAAGCGAAAGCCAGCGCCCCGGCGGCCGTGGAAACCAACAACTATGAGGAATGCCTGGCTTGCCAGTGAGCCGTTGATCGACGATCGATGGCTCCAGGGGGCCGGTCTTCCTGGATCGGTCCATTGATGCTGGCGGGGAAGTCGCATGCGGGTTGTGAAGGCACTGGCCAGGGTGGCCTTGGCGGGCGCCCTGGGGTTCGGCCTGGCAGGGTGCGGGGGGCATGACCTGCCGGTGAATCCCTACCTGCAACTGGTGCCGGTCAGCCCGTCGGGGCAGATCCTGGGGCCCCCCTCGGGCAGCCAACTGCAGTACAAGGCGGTGCTGATGCTCTGGTTTCACCAGACAGACGCCAACCACGACGGCGTGCTGACCCGGGATGAGGTGATCGCCGACGCGGACCGGAGTTTCGACCTGTTCGACCTGGACCACGATGGCAGCATCACCTCGGCCGAGCTGGAGAAGTACCGCCTGACCCAGCCCTTCCGGGCGCAGCCGCATCCGGTGACGCCCCTGTTGGGCGCCCAGGACCGCGCGGTGCAGCCGGACTCGGTGGAGGCGCTACCTGATGGCGCGAGCTACCAGGGCTCCCGCGTGCGCCTGCAGGTGGGCCTGGATCCGGTGATGTCGGCCGACACCGACAGCGATTTCCGGGTGACCCGCGAGGAGTTGCGCGCCCAGTCGCTGCGCAAGTTCGACAAGTGGGACGCCGACCACGACGGCAAAGTGACCGCCGATGAATTCCTGGCGGCGATGATGGCGCCCTTCGAGGCGCTGACCAAGTCGTCAGGCTGGTTCTGATTATTTCACCAACGACGTATAGACGAACGGATTTCGCCCGTGCCCAGCCAGCTTTTGACCCCGAACCCCGTCTACAAGCCCTTCCGCTATCCGTGGGCCTATGAGGCCTGGCTGACGCAGCAGCGCCTGCACTGGATGCCGGAGGAGGTGCCGCTGGCCGACGACGTGAAGGACTGGCGCCAGAAGCTGTCGGACGGCGAGCGCAACCTGCTGACCCAGATTTTCCGGTTCTTCACCCAGGCCGACGTCGAGGTGAACAACTGCTACATGAAGAAGTACGCGGCGGTGTTCCAGCCGACCGAGGTGCAGATGATGCTCTCGGCCTTTTCCAACATTGAAACCATCCACATCGCGGCCTACAGCCACCTGCTGGACACCATCGGCATGCCCGAGGTCGAGTACTCCGCCTTCCTCCATTACAAGGAGATGAAGGACAAGTACGACTACATGCAGGAATTCACGGTGGACAACCCCGCCAACATCGCCAAGACCTTGGCGGTGTTCGGCGCCTTCACCGAAGGCCTGCAGCTGTTCGCCTCCTTCGCCATCCTCATGAACTTCCCGCGTTTCAACAAGATGAAGGGCATGGGGCAGATCGTGACCTGGTCGGTGCGCGACGAGACGCTGCACACGCAGTCCGCCATCCGCCTGTTCCGCACCTTCGTCGCCGAGAACCAGGAGATCTGGACGGAAGACTTCCAGAAGGATCTCTACGTCGCCTGCTCCACCATCGTGGCGCATGAGGATGCCTTCATCGACTTGGCGTTCGAGATGGGCGGCGTGCAAGGCCTGACGGCCGAGGACGTGAAGCAATACATCCGCTGGATCGCCGACCGCCGCCTGGTGCAGCTGGAGCTGCAGCCCATCTATCGCGTGGAAAAAAATCCGCTGCCCTGGATGGACGTCATGCTGAACGGCGTGGAACACGCCAATTTCTTCGAAAATCGCGCCACCGAATACAGCAAGGCCGCCACCGGCGGCAGCTGGGACGAGGCGTTCGACTGACCCGCCCCGGCATGCGGGCGCGGTTCATTCGGGGGTGAGAAGGCGCCGGTGGTGACATCGGCGCCCTTTTTCGTTTTAGGATGCCGTCCCATGGGGCGGTTTGAGGGAAGTGGGGCGGACGTGAGTGACGACGGCCAGAAACTGATGCTGGACGGCCAATGGGCCGAGGCGGCGGCCCACTATAACGCGATCGTGACGGCGGCGCCGGATGACGCCGCCGCCTGGACCCACCTGGGCGTGGCGCTGCTGCAACTGGGCTATGCCGAGGCGGCGGTGGATGCCTTCCGGCGGGCCCTGGCCGTGCGGGCGGACTTCATGCCGGCGCTGGCCAATCTGGGCGTGGCCTTGCACCGCCAGGGCCAGCTGGTCGAGGCCATTGAGGCTTACTGCGCCGCCGTGGCGGCCCAACCGGACAATGCCCAACTGCTCGTCAATCTGGGGAACGCCCTGGCCGATGCGGGCCGCAAGGACGAGGCCATGGCCGCCCACCGCCGGGCTGCGGAATTGCAGCCGGTCCCGCCGCCGGCCGAGAAGGAGCCGCGCCCGCCTGAGACGGACGGGCGGCGGGACCAGGCGGTCGAGTTGAATACCGTCGGCAACGCCCACCTCGCGGCGGGCCGCGCCCAGGCCGCGCTGGATGCCTATGCCCAGGCCCTGGCCCTCTGGCCCGACTATGCCGACGCCCAGGGCAACCTGGGGAACGCCCTGCGCGGCCTTGGGCGCCTTGGGGAGGCCGTCACCGCCTATCGGCGCGCGGTGGAGTTGGCGCCCGACGACGCCGGGCACTGGTGCAACCTCGGCATTGCGCTGCAGGCTGATGGCGCGTTGGCGGAGGCGGCGGACATGGCGCGCCGGGCCCTTGCCCTGCGGCCGGACTTGGCCCTGGCCCACACCTGCCTGGGCGTGGCCCTGCGCGACATGAAGGACCTGGACGCCGCCATCGAATCCCTCCGGCAGGCCGTGGCGCTGGACCCCGGGCAGTCCGACGCCATCCACGCGCTGTCGGGCTGCCTGGTGGAGCGGCAGCGCTGGGAGGAGGTGGAGGCGCTGGGGCGCAACGCGCTGGCCCGCGACCCGCAGTCGATCGACGCCCGCGTTTGCCTGGCGGTCGCCTTACAGGGCCAGAACCGCCTGGAGGAGGCGCTGGACATGGCCCGGCAGGCGCTGGTGCTGCAGCCTGACAGTGAGCTGGCGCTGGGCGTGATGGCCGCCGCCCTGCACGGACTGGACCGTAGCGGAGAGGCGCTCGCCGCCGCCGCCCGCGGCTTGGCCGTGGCACCCCGTAACGCGGATATGCACAACACCTTGGGAATCGTGCTGCTGGACGCCGGGCGGGTGGCGGAGGCGCAGACTTCACTGCGCCGGGCCATCGCCCTCAAGCCCAATTTCGTCACGGCCCACGTCAACCTGGGCATGGCCTGCCTGCAGATGGGTCAGCTGGAGGAGGGCTGGGCGGAATATGAGTGGCGCCTGCAGGACGGGCACGAGACCCGGTTGTGGGACGTGATGCCCGAACGGGCTTGGCGCCCGGGCCAGGACCTGACCGGGCGCACCCTGACGCTGCATACCGAACAGGGCATGGGCGACCTGATCCAGTTCAGCCGCTATGCCGACCGGCGCTGGTGGGGCGGACCGGGATGCTCGGGCCCGCCAGCCCGCATCGTCCTGCGCACGCCGCGCAGCCTGGCGGATTTGGCGGCCAGCGTGCCGGGCGTCGACGCGCTACTGGTGGGTGACGAGGTGCCGACGACCTGTGATGTGCACGCCCCCTTGCTCAGCCTGCCCTACCTGCTGGGCACCACGCTGGCGACGGTGCCGGCGGTGGTCCCGTATATGACACCGCCGGCCGCAGCCCTGGCCCGCTGGCGCGCCGGGTTCGCGGCGGAGGACGCGGGCATTCGCGCGCCGGGCCTGCGGGTGGGGCTGGTCTGGGCCGGCAATCCCGGCCACAGGGGCGACCGCCACCGGTCCATCCACCAGCTGGCGGCGTTGGACCCCCTGTGGGCAGTGCCCGGCGTGCGCTGGTACAGCCTGCAAGTGGGACCGCGCGCGGCTGACGTGGGGCAAATGTCGGCTGGGAGGGTGACGGACCTGTCCACACGCCTGAGCGACTACGGCGAGACCGCGGCGGCCATCGCCAACCTGGACCTGGTGATCGCCGTCGACACGTCGGTCGCCCATTTGGCGGGCGCCTTGGGCAAGCCGGTCTGGCTGCTCATTTCCAACCGGCCGGATTGGCGGTGGATGCGCGATCGGACCGACAGCCCCTGGTACCCCACCGCCCGGCTGTTCCGCCAGACGCGCATGAACGACTGGTCCGGCCCGATGGCGGCCATGGCGGCGGCCTTGGCCGAGCTGGCGGCCCGGCATAGCGTGCCAGCGGCGCAAGAGGTGGCGTTCCGCCGCCTGTTCGGGCTTTAGCCCCTTCCGCCGCCGCCCTTACCCTGTGACCGTCTGGACGATCAGCACGCCGTTCAGGATGACGATGACGCCCGCCACCGCCCAGGCGGGGGCCAGCAGCCAGCGGGGCGCCGCCAGGCGTCCCATGACGCTCCGGTCGCCGCAGAAGCGGACGAGGGGAATGACGGCGAAAGGCAGCTGCAGGCTCAGCACTACCTGGGTGAAGATCAGCAGGGTGGTGGCCGCCGCGTCGCCGGCGATGGCCAGTACCAGCAGGGTGGGCACCAGCGCCAGCAGGCGGGTGATCAGCCGGCGCCACACCGGCTTCAGCCGCAGGGAGACGAAGCCCTCCATCACCACCTGGCCGGCCAGGGTGGCGGTGACGGTGGAGTTCTGGCCCGCGGCCAGCAGCGCCACCGCGAACAGCAGGCTGGCCAGCGGCGCGCCCAGCATGGGGGCCAGCAAGCGGTAGGCCTCCTCAATGTCCTCCACCAACGCCTGGCCGTGGAAGGCGGCCGCCGCCAGGATCAGGATGCCGGCGTTGATGAAGAAGGCGATGAACAGGGCCACCGTGCTGTCCAGCGTGGCGAAGCGGATGGCCTCGCGACGGCCCTCCTCATCCCGGGGAAAGGCGCGGGTGCGCACCACGGCGGAGTGGAGATAGAGGTTGTGGGGCATGACGGTGGCGCCCAGGATGCCCACCGCCACGTACAGCTTGGCCGGGTCGCCCAGCAGGTCGGCCGTGGGCAGAAAGCCCGCCAGCACGGCGCCCACACCCGGCCGGCTCAACGCCACCTCCGCCAGGAAGCAGAGGCCGATCAGGGTGATGAGGCCCAGGATGAAGGCCTCCAGCCGGCGCACGCCCCGGTTCTGCAGGGCCAGGATCAGCAGGCTGTCGAACGCGGTGATGAGGGCGCCCACGATCAAGGGCAGGCCGAACAGCAGCTTCAGCGCGATGGCGGAGCCAATGACCTCCGCGACGTCGCAGGCGATGATGGCGATTTCGCACAATATCCACAGCAGGACGGCGGTGCGGGGGCCATACCGTTCCCGGCACAGCTGGGCCAGGTCGCGGCCGCTGGCGATGCCCAGGCGCACCGACAGGGCCTGCAGCAGCATGGCCATCAGGCTGGACAGCAGCACCACGGACAACAGCGTGTAGCCGAAGCGGGAACCGCCGGCGATGTCGGTCGCCCAGTTGCCGGGATCCATATAGCCCACGGCCACCAGATAGCCGGGGCCGGAAAAGGCCAGCAGCTTGCGCCAGAACCCCCCGGAGACGGGTACGCCGGCCGTGGGCTCCGCCGAGGGGCCGGGCCATTTGTCCTTGCTCGCGTCCACCGCCGACTGCATGCGCCGCCTTTTCTGGTCCTGGCTCTGGTCCGGGCCCGCCATCCGTAGTGGGCGGGCTAAAAGATTAACATAGCGAAGTTCTGGTGACGGAACGAGGGCGGGAGTGGTGCGCCGGCTGCGACGCGTCGCCATTCATTGGCGCGGCGCGCTGCTTTGGTGTAGGGATGCGGCGCAAAACGTCCTTCCCTTGAGGATCGCCACCGGGATGAGCGCTACCACCGCCGTGAAACGCTTGAGCGTTCCTGACATTTCCGCCCGCAAAGGGGCTACCCCCGTGGTGTGCCTCACGGCCTACACAGCCCCCATGGCCGGCCTGCTGGACCCGCATTGCGACGTGCTGCTGGTGGGGGACAGCCTGGGCATGGTGCTGTACGGCCTGCCCAGCACCCTGGGCGTCACGGTCGAGATGATGGTGGCCCATGGCGCGGCCGTGGTGCGCGGCTCCAATCACGCCGCCGTGGTGGTGGATCTGCCCTTCGGCAGCTATCAAGAAAGCCCCGAGCAGGCCTTCCGCGTCGCCGCCCGCATCCTGGCCGAGACCGGCGCCGCCGCCGTGAAGCTGGAAGGGGGGGAGGAGATGGCGGCCACCATTGACTTCCTGGTGCGCCGGGGCATACCCGTCATGGGCCACGTCGGGCTGACGCCCCAGGCGGTGAACGTGCTGGGCGGCTACCGCGCCCGCGGGCGGAGCGACGCGGAGCAGGCCAAGATCCTGGGGGACGCCCGGGCCGTGGCCGAGGCCGGCGCCTTCTCCCTGGTGATTGAGGGGGTGGTGGAGCCGTTGGCCCGCCAGGTGACGGAACTGGTGCCCGTGGTCACCATCGGCATCGGGGCCAGTGCCGCCTGCGACGGCCAGGTGCTGGTGTCGGACGACATGCTGGGCCTGTTCGCCGATTTCACGCCCAAGTTCGTGAAGCGCTACGCCGATCTGGCCACCCAGGTGGGCGCCGCCGCCCAGGCCTACGCCGAGGATGTCCGGGCCCGGCGATTCCCCGGGCCCGAGCACACGTTCGCGGAAAAGCGGCCCAAGGCCTGACCCTTATTTCAGCGGCCTGTAGCCATCGGGCACGGCGTAGACGAAGGGCCGTTCGCCGAAGTTCAGGCTGATCAGCCCGTCCTTGATCATGTCGGTCATGGACACGCTGGAGGTCAGCCCGATGCGTGTGGGCAGCCGGGGTGGGGTCTGGATGCCGCCCGCTTGGCCGGGGGCGGCACCGTGCCACTGGCCGTCCGACCGCAGATAGACCCAGCCACTGTCCAGATCCACAGCCAGACCCACCACATGCCGGGGTTCGCCGGCGCGGTTGTGGCGCAACTGGATCAGGGTGCCATAGCTGCCTTCCCGGCTTTCCGCGCCCAGGAACAGGGCCGTCTCCGCCCGTTTGGCCACGGCGCCCATGTCGATGGTCGCTTCGATATACCATTTGCCAGTGCTGACCGGCGCCTTGCCCCAGATTTCATAGAGGTCGGTGGAGGCGGCAGCGGCCTCGGCTTCCGGCGCCTTGCCATTTTGCTCCGCCGCCAGCTGGGCCGAGCGTTCGTTGGTGAAGCGGACGACGCAGACCGTCTTGGCACGGTTGGTCAGGATGGCTTGGAACCACTTCTCGCGGTCGCTTTCCTTGTTGTCCAGGCCGCAGGTTTCATCCCGCCGCTTCAGCCAGGCGCGCTGTTCATTGCGCAGGGCCAGCTTGCCGGCGTCCTCCAGCTTGCCGCGCACCTCGCCATAGACGCGGTTGATTTCGGCATCGGTGCGGCGCAGATCGGCGCCCAGGCACTGCATCTGTTCCTCTTCGGAGGCCGGCTGGTCGCAATTGGCGGCGCGGGCGGTGCCGGGATGCAGCGCCGCGCCCAGGGCCAGGAACAGAAAGGCGGCGCCCTTCACGACGGGGCGCGGGGCGCCGGTGAACTTGCTGATCCAGGACAGGCCGGCCACGGCGCGCGCTCCCATACATTGCAGGTCCGCCCTCTTACCACGACCGGAAGAGGGGCGACGATGCCGCAAAAGCCGCCTGCCGAAAGGCCAGCGGAATGTGCCGCGCCGGATTGACGGATGGGAACGGGCGTGCCTAGTATGTTCTTGTATTGTTCGTTCTGGCGGGGAAGATGATGGCGAAAGTGCGCAAACCCAAGGGGGTGGAATCGACCCTGGACCAGATGGACCTGTTCGGGACCCCCGCGCCGGTGGCCGTGAACCCGCCCACGCCTCTGCGTCCCCGCCTGCCTGCCGAACCGGCGCCGGCCGACCTGGATGACGCCGCCCTGCTGGCCCGGCTGCCGGACGCGCCGCTCAGCAAAGCCCTGCCCCTGATCGCGGAGGTGGGGCGTCGCCGTTTGGGCGCCGCCGTGCCGCTGCTGGGTCTGCGTCTGAGGCGCCTGGCCGGTTATGGGCTTGACGGCCGGGAACCGGTGGCGGTGCTGGAGGCGCTGGCCGCCATCGGCGGGCCACAGGCGACGGCCATCGTCGCCGGCTTGCTGGGTGGCGTGGGGCTGGCCGGCCCCGTGGAGGTGGCGGCCCTCACCGCCGCCGTGCGGCTGGAGGTGGCGCTGGACCGCAAGGTGCTGCTGCGCCTGCTGGGCACGGCCGACGCCGCGGCGCGGGCGGCCGCCTGCCGCTGCGTGCGCCAAGCGGAATTCCCCGTGATCGACGCGCTGGAAAAGCTGCGGGCCGATCCCGACCGGGCGGTGGCCACCGGTGCCGTCTGCGCCCTGGGCCGGCTGGGCCGCCCCACCGTGCGCGCCGATCTGGCGCAACTGGTGACGGCGGCGCCAACGCGGGAGACGGTGGCCGCCCTGGCCTCGGTCATGGATCATGTCGGCGTAGATGCCGACAGCCTGGTAGCCTTGCGTCGCGCCGCCCGCCATGCCGACCTGCGCGAGGTGGTGCTGGGGGCGCTGGACGGCTTCGACGACGCCCAGGCCACGGCGCTGGCCGCCAAGTTGCGTCAGCAAGCGGTGCAGGCGGACGCTGCCTGAAACGACAAAGGCCGGCCCCCGGGGACCGGCCTCTGCCGAGTTCATATCCGCCCAGCTCTCCTCAGGCCAGTGACCGCTGGCCCTGGAGTGAGCACCGCAGGGCGGAACGAGGATAGCCAAGGCCGCGGATGCGGCCGCCCGGCGCCTGAGGGAAAACGATCAGGCGTTCCCGGCTGCCGCGACCTTGCCGCCGGAGGCGGCGCGTGCCGCCCCCTTGGCTGGCGCGGGCAATTCCACGTTGACCTCCAGCGTGGAATAGCCGCTGGCCCGGTCCAGCTTCACCGCCACCTTGTCGTCGTCGATGGAGACGTACTTCTTGATGACGTCCAGCAGCTCTTTCTGCAGCTGGGGCAGGAAATCCGGGCTGTCGCGGCCGGCCCGCTCATGGGCCAGGACGATCTGCAGGCGTTCCTTGGCCTGGTCGGCCGCGGACGCCTTCTTGGGCGTGCGGAAGAAATCGAAGATGCTCATGCGGTCCTCCGCAGCAGCCGGTCGAAGAAGCCCTTCTTCTCCACTTTGACGAAGCGGTGCTCGATCTTCTCGCCCAGGAAGCGGCCGACGGCGTCGGAGTAGGCCTGGCCGGCGTTGGACTTGTCGTCCAGCACCACGGGCATGCCGACGTTGCTGGCGCGCAGCACGGCGGGGCTTTCCGGGATGATGCCCAGCAGCGGGATGGCCAGGATCTCCAGCACGTCCTCGACCTTCAGCATTTCACCCTTTTCCACCCGCTCCGGGTCGTAGCGGGTGACCAGCAGGTGTTCCTGCACCGGGGCCTCGCCCTTCTCGGCGCGACGCGACTTGGCCTGGATGACGCCCAGGATGCGATCGCTGTCACGCACCGAGGAGACCTCGGGGTTGGTGACGATGATGGCGTGGTCGGCGAAGTACAGCGCCATCAGGGCGCCGCGTTCGATGCCGGCCGGGCTGTCGCAGATGATGTAGTCGAACTCTTTCTTGAGCTCATTCAGGATCTTCTCGACGCCCTGCTCGGTCAGCGCGTCCTTGTCGCGGGTCTGCGAGGTGGGGAGGATGTACAGGTTCTCCACCCGCTTGTCCTTGATCAACGCCTGGCTGAGGCGCGCCTCGCCATTGATGACGTTGATGAAGTCGAACACCACGCGGCGCTCGCACCCCATGATCAGGTCCAGGTTGCGCAGGCCCACGTCGAAATCGATGATGCAGGTCTTGAACCCCCGCAAGGCCAGGCCGGTGCCGAAGGCGGCGGATGAGGTGGTCTTGCCGACGCCGCCCTTGCCCGATGTCATGACGATGATCTTGGCCAAGAACGTCTCCCTTGGAAAAGAAGGTTACTGGGAAAACCGGCCGTGCGTCAGACGGTGACCGGATCGATGTGCAGGAAACCCTGGTCCAGGTAGATCTGGACCTGGCGGCGCAGGACGGATTTCTCCAGATCCTCGCTCACCCGGTACAGCCCGGCGATGGAGACCATCTCCGCCTCCAGGCTTTGGCAGAAGATGCGGGCGTTGCGGTCGCCCGCCATTCCCGCCAGCGCACGGCCGCGCAACGCGCCGTAGACATGGATGTTGCCGTCGGCCACCAGCTCGGCGCCTGGCGAGACCGACCCGATGACCACCAGGTCGCCGCCCTGGGCGTACAGCTGCCGGCCGGACCGCACGTTCTCCCGCACCAGCAGGGTGGCCTTCTGGTAGGGCAGGTCGTGCGCGGGCGCCGGAGCGGGCGCTGCGGCCGCCGGTGCGTCCGCCACGGCGACGGGCCGGGGCGCCGCCGGCTGGGCGTCCGCCGCCGCACGCCCTTGCGGGAACACGGCCAGGCCCACGGCCAGTGCCGCCTCCTGCTGTTCACGCGTGCCGCCCTGCAGGCCCACGGCGATCAGGCCCAACGTGCGCAACAGGTCGCAGAAATTTTCGAAATCAAAGCCTTGCCCCGGGGGAAGATCGTCCAGGTCCAGCACTACCGGCGCATTGCGGAAAAAATTGGGCGCCTGACGCACCTTGTCCGACAGGGCGAAGAAAAAGTTCTGGGCATGCGGGTCCGAGACCTTCAGCACCATCATGGTGAAGTTGCTGCCGCGCAATTGGAACGGCGCGTCCCGAAATGCCACCTGGTTGCTCATCTCGCCCCTGACCCCTTAGTCCCTAATCTGCCTGACCATCACCCGTCCACGCGTGACCGGAACGTCCCTTGGCGCCCCAGCCGGGGGCAGGGGCCTGCGTCCGATCGCCCGCGGGGGGCAGAGGGTCCTCGAAATGCGACGGTACATCCTTGCCGGACGGCAGGATGGCGCCCCAGGCCGGACCCATCGAAGGCGCGTTTCAAGACCAGATGGGCGCAGGCGTCAAGGGAATCCTCAGATCCACATTTTGAGCGGAAAGCGCCAGCGCACACAATATTTATTGAGTCTTAGTGCACCTTCGGGGTGCTCGCGTCTCTGGTGCGAACCTGGGTGGCGGGGGGCGGCCAAGGGGCAGCCTCTTGAATCGCGGGGGCGTTTTCGCCGCGGTGCCGAAACCGGCCGGCCGCACCGGCTCACGCCACCTTATCCCGAAAGGGCAAGGGCGGTCCGACTCGGGAATGTCTTCGCGGTTGGCTGGGTGCGGCGACTCGGGGTCTTCTGGTCACCACATCTGGTATGAATATTTGATGTATGCCCCAAGGCCTGCTGACAGATGCTCGCAGGTGCGGTAGAGTGCATACCAGGGTCGTCACTCAAGAATGACGGGTCGGGGTATTGCCAAACTGTGCGCCGCTGCCTGTGCTGTCGTGTGCCTGCCGGGGGAACGGACTTCCCCCGATGCCCCCGCCGCCGTTGACCCTTGAGGCCGCCCGCAATCGGCCGCCATCGTCCCGCCGCATCGCACGGTCCGCGGCATCCGGCTCCGCAAGGGGATGCGGATCGCCCCATCCGGCGCCCCACGATGGCCCTCTCCAAACCGCATGCCCCGCTGACCTGGGGATGCGGTTTTTTCGTGCCCGGTCTCCGGCGCCCGGGGTCCCAACCCCCGGGGTCGCCCGGCACGCGGTTCCTGCCTGCCTAGTAACCTGGCCGCGGGCGTTCCCGCGGCTCAATTCGGTGTGACTGAGGAGACAGACATGGCCAAGCGTCCAGTGAAGGTGACTTCCGGCGGCTCCAGCTCCGACAAGGTGCGCCCGCTTTTCCCCGATGCGATGCCCGCCCGGGCCGCCAATGGGGCCGCTGGCGGCCCCGTCAGCGGCAGCTGGGACCCCATCGAGGAGCGGCGGGATCAGAGCTATGTGCGCAAGGTCAAACCGCAAAGCCCCAACCAGAAGGTCCTGATGGAGGCCATCGCCAGCCATAACCTGGCGCTGGCGCTGGGCCCGGCGGGCACGGGCAAGACCTACCTGGCCATTTCCAGTGCCGTGGAAGCGCTGGAGGCCAACCGGGTGGACCGCATCATCCTCTCCCGCCCGGCCATCGAGGCGGGTGAGAGCATCGGTTACCTGCCGGGCGATATGGGGGAGAAGATGGCCCCCTTCCTGCGCCCGCTCTACGACGCGCTGAACGACCGCCTGGGCGGCAAGCGCCTGCGCACCCTGATGGCGGAAGGCACCATCGAGATCGCGCCAGTGGGTTTCATGCGTGGCCGCACCCTGAACAACGCCTTCGTCGTGATCGACGAGGCGCAGAACTGCACCTACGGCCAGATCAAGATGCTGCTGACCCGTCTGGGTTGGCACTCCACCATGGTGCTGACCGGCGACCCGGACCAGTCCGACCTGCTGAACGGGCTGTCCGGCCTGGCCGACATCGCCCGCCGGCTGGAGGCGGTGGAAGGCATCGCCGTGGTCCGCCTGAACGACCGCGACATCGTGCGCCACCCGCTGGTGGCCAGCATGCTGGGCGTCCTTTAAGCGGGTGGCCTAGACTTTAGAACCAGGGGCGGGCGGTGCCGATGGGTGCCGCCCGCCTTTGTTTTCAGGGCCGGGGCGCGCTAGGGTAAAGGGGACCCATCTTCCCGTCGCACGGGCGCCGCACATCCCATGGCCAAGAAACGTCTGATCCGCCTGCTGGTCACCCTGGTGCCGGCGCTCGCCTTCGCGGCCCTGGTGGCATGGTGGCTGGGGGCGCCACCGTCCTCCCGCCCCGCGTCCAGCGCCAGCAGCACGGGTGCGGCCCCGGCGTCGGGTGGCGGCGGCCAGATCGTGCCGGGTGTGGCCGTGGGCGGCCCCTTCACCCTGGTGGACCAGTCCGGCAAGACGGTGACGGAGAAAAGCTACGCCGGGTCCTGGCGGCTGATGTTCTTCGGCTACACCTTCTGCCCGGACATCTGCCCCACCGAGCTGCAGGTCATGGCCCAGGCCATGGATCAGCTGGGGGTGGAGGGCGACAAGGTGCAGCCCATCTTCGTCAGCGTCGATCCCGGCCGCGACACGCCGCAGCAGCTGTCGGATTATGTGGCCCAGTTCCATCCCCGCCTGGTGGGGCTGACCGGCACGGCCGCCCAGGTCTCCGCCGCCACGCGCGCCTGGCGGGTCTATGCCGCCAAGGTGGCCGGCGACGACCCGGAAAACTACCTCATGGACCACTCCACCTACGTCTACCTCATGGACCCGGACAACCGCCTGGCTACTATCTTCGCCCGGGGCACCACCGCGGAGGACATGGTGAAAGGCATCCGCGAGGCCATGGCCAAAGGGCCGGTCGGGAAGTAGGAGCCCGGAAGTAGGGCGCCGCCAGGGAGCGCCGCTGGGCGCTTCTGTCCAATTGCGACATCCCGCCCCGATGGGGCAGAGGGGCCCGTCGCATCCTCAATAGGGGCAAACATGGTCCGCATCCGCTCCCTTCTCGCGTCGCTGATGATCGCCGCCGCGCCGGTGACGGCCGTCGCGCCGGCCGTTGCCCAGGAGGCGCCGGCGTCCGCCATCGAGGCCAGCGCCGCCTGGTCGCGGCCCACCATCCGGGGCGCCAGGGCCGGCGTCGCCTTCCTCACCCTGCACAACAAGGGGCCGGCCGACCGGCTGGTGGGGGTGGAGGCCGACGTGGGCAAGGTGGCCCAGATCCACATGGCGGAGGTGGTGGACGGAATCGCCCGCATGCGGCCACTGGCCGATGGCGTGGCGCTGCCGGCGGGGGGCACGGTGACGCTGAAGCCCGAGGGGCCGCACATCATGCTGATGGGCCTGACCCAGCCCCTACAGGTTGGGCAGCGCGTCCATTTGACCCTGCGCTTCAAGGCCGCGGCGCCGTTGGCGGTCGAGGCGACCGTGCTGGCGCCGGGGGCCGAGCCGGGCATGGCTGGCGGTGCTACGCAGGGTGGCGCGCGCGGCGGCGGCTGAGCTTGTGGCATCACCCCCTTGCATGCCACGCGGGGCGCCAAAATAGTCCTTTAGAATCATGGGCTTGGCCCCGTACTTTTGCGACTTGACAGGGGGTGTACCGCCCCGTATGGTGCCGCCGCTTTCGCATGGCGACGACTCCATTGCGGCGGAAGGGGCATACCTCCAGGGGTTTAGACCTTGACGGACCAGACACCCCCGCCTTCCTTGGATGAGCTTGAGGCCCGATTGCGGGATGCGCGACGCGGTACCGAGTCTTCCTCTTCCTCCCCCACACAGCGGAAGGATGAGGCGGGAAACGGCATGCTGGGCGTCGCGTTTCGTGTCGGTGCCGAGTTGGTCGCGGCGATGGTGGTCGGCGTTGGTGGCGGTTTGGTCATCGATCGCTGGCTGGGCACGTCGCCCTGGGGACTGATCGTGATGTTCGTCCTGGGGGCGGCTGCCGCGATGTTGAATGTATACCGGGCCGTCAACGGCATGGGATACGCGGTGGGATATCGGCGACCGGACACGGGCGCCAACTCAGGGGGCGGAACCAACTCCACCCCCGACAAGGATGAAGGTGAGGGGAATCGTGGCCACTGATCCGCTGCATCAGTTTCGCATCGAGCAGATCGTTCCTCTGCATCTCGCCGGGCACGACGTCTCCTTCACCAACTCCTCCCTCTACATGGTGGTCGCGGCCGTGCTTGTCACGGGCCTGCTGGTCGCCGGCACCGCGTCGCGCGCCCTGGTCCCCGGCCGGCTGCAGTCGGTGGCGGAGCTGCTCTACGAATTCGTATCGGGCATGGTGCGGGACAACGCCGGCGCCCAGGCGCGCCCCTACTTCCCGCTGGTGTTCTCGATCTTCGCCTTCGTGCTGTTCGGCAACATGATCGGCATGATCCCCGGCACCTTCACCTTCACCAGCCACATCATCGTGACCTTCACGCTGGCGGCCCTGGTGTTCGTGTTCGTGACCCTGGTGGCGCTGATCCGCCACGGTTTCCACTTCTTCAGCTTTTTCTTCCCCTCGGGCGCGCCCATCGCGCTGGCGCCCATCCTGATCCCCATCGAGATCATTTCGTATCTGATGCGGCCGGTCAGCCTGTCCATCCGACTGTTCGCCAACATGATGGCGGGCCACACCATGCTGAAGGTCTTCGCCGGCTTCACGATCACGATGATCGGTGCCCTGGGCGCCGTCGGCTGGCTGGCCGGCGCCGTGCCGGTGGCGATCAACGTGGCCCTGATCGGCTTCGAGATCATGGTCGCCTTCCTGCAGGCTTACGTCTTCACCATCCTGACCTGCCTCTACATCCGCGACGCCATCGAGCTGCACTAAGCCGCGATCGTCCGACCGTAGGGCCTGTCTTCACCCTTCAACCGTTCCATCACACAGAGGAAGTCTATAATGGATCCGCAAGCCGCTAAGTTCATCGGCGCCGGTCTGGCCATGTTCGCCCTGGCTGGTGTCGGCATCGGCATCGGCAACATCTTCGCCAACCTGATCGCCTCCGTGGGTCGCAACCCGGCCGCCCGCGCCTCCGTGTTCCCGATCGGCATTCTGGGCTTCGCGCTGACCGAAGCCGTGGCGCTGTTCGCGCTGCTGATCGCCTTCCTGATCCTGTTCGCCTAAGCCTGACCCTGGGCTTGATGGAACGGCCGCGGCGGCCAGCCCTTAGGGGAAGACTGCCCGCGTTTGAAGTAGGTTGAAGGGGCGGGGCCGGCATCATGCCGGTCGCCGCCCCTGAGCCCATGTTTGGGGCCAATGCGGCCGGCCGTATCGTCAACCCGCTTCACAGGTTCCGATCCGATTTCCGGCGATGGCCCGGTGCGGGATGTCTCATGGGCCAACACCCGTGATGCGATGTCAGCGCCAGCCCTTTCCGGGCGATCTCGCAAACAAGGTGATCTTCATGGTGAATCCAAGGCTCATGGTGTGGCTGAAGGGCCTTGCCGCCGCCGCCGTCCTGACGGTGGCCCTAGGCGGCACGCCGTCGTTCGCGCAGACGGGTGAAGAAACCGCCCACGCGACGGACAGCGTGGAGCAGGAAGCTGGCGTGCACGAGGAAAAGGGCCTGCCCCAGCTGAACACCAAGACGTTCGCGTCTCAGATTTTCTGGCTGGCCATCACCTTCGGCACGCTCTACGTGCTGGTGACCAAGGTCGGCCTGCCGCGCGTCGGCGCCGTTCTGGAGGCCCGCGAGGCCAAGATTTCCGGCGACCTGGACAAGGCCACGCAGCTAAAGGCCGAGACGGATGCCATCGTCGCCGCCTATGAGAAGGCGGTGGCCGAGGCCCGCGCCGGCGCCCACAAGCTGCTGAACGAGACCGCCGCCACGGCCGACGCCGCGGCCGCCAAGCGCACGGCCGATGTCGTCGCCGGCCTGGCCGCTAAGCAGAAGGAAGCTGAGGCTCGCATCGAGGGCCAGAAGCAGACCGCTCTCGCCAACGTTCGCGCCGTGGCCGCCGAGGCTGCTGCCGCTGCCGTCGCCAAGCTGGCGGGTGTCTCGCCCGATCAGGCCGGCGTCGATGGCGCCGTGGATGCCGCCCTGAAGGAGCGTGCGTGATGTTCGATCTGCAGAATCCCACTTTCTGGGTTGGCGTCGCCTTCGTCGTTTTCCTGGCCCTGGTGATCTGGAAGGGCGGCTTCGGTGCTCTGGGCAAGAGCCTGGACGCTCGCGCCGAGAAGATCCGCCTGGAGATCGAGACCGCGCAGAAGCTGCGCCAGGATGCTGAGGCGGCCCTGACCGCCTACCAGAAGAAGCAGCGCGACGCGATGAAGGAGGCTGACGCCATCATCGCCGCCGCCCGCGAGGAAGCCGACCGCATCCGCCAGCACGCGGAAGCGGACCTGGAGGCGACCCTGAAGCGCCGCGAGGCCCAGGCCCTGGAGAAGATCGCCCAGGCCGAGGCCGCCGCCCTGCAGCAGGTGCGCAGCCTGGCCGTGGACGTGGCCCTGTCCGCCACCGAATCGCTGCTGACCCAGACCATCGACCAGTCGCGCAGCGACGCCATGGTGGCCTCGGCCATCGAGGAGCTGCCTGGCAAGCTGCACTGATCCCTGATCAGAAGGCACAGCCGAAATGAAAAAGGGCGGTCCCAATGGGGGCCGCCCTTTTTGCTTCGGAGATTGGGGCGCGATACGCTGTTGGGTCTATGATGGCGGCAACTTGGCGGTCCAAATGAGCGGCGGCGGCAATTGGTTTTCAGAAGCGCAGTTGCAAGCGCGCCGCCCGGTTTGGAATGCTTTGTCGTGGATGTACCTGGACACTGAGGTGTCGGAGGACCGCGATTGGCGAATCAGGGTGCTGTCGGCGTCGCCTTACAGTATCGACGAACTCGACACCATTCACCGGGATGAAGTCCGTCCCGTATGTCTTCCAAACTTGTTCGACGTGGCTGGTGTCTGGGAGGGCTTCAATGCCGACTGGCTTGAGCAGGCCATCCGCAACCATAAGCGGGGTGGAGAAAACTGGCCGGCATCACTGATGGCGAGGGTTCATCGAAGTAAGGCCGCTTTCAAGGAGGAGCCCGAATGGATGGCCACACGGCAGGGGATCATTGCCCTGCGTGCGCAGGCCAGCGAGCCGGCCTAAAAAATCGGCCCTCACTTCGGCTGGTATTCCACCACCGGTGCCACCTTGCGGACGGCCTTGCCGATGCCCCGGCGCAGGGTGATCTTGGTGTGGCCGGCCTTCCATTCGGCGCTGGCCGATTCGGCGTCCTTTTGCCGGCCGGCGGGGGCGCCCAGCTGCTTCACCAGTTGCGCGTCGACGCCGTCACCGCATTCTTTGGACGCTTCCTGGCCGTAGAGGGTGACGCGGCGTAGGGCGTTCTTCTTCATCTCGAAGTCGACGGCATAGGCGCAGCCGCCCAGGCGCACGCTTTCCAGGCCGAACAGGTAGCGGACATGTGCGCCATTCCCCATTTCGAACTCCCGGGCCTTGGGGTAGGCGGCCAGGATCTGCTTGTGGGTCATGCCCCAGGTGACCTGGCCCCAGCCGTTCAGATCCTTAGCTTTGGCCGGAGGCTTCTTGGCCGCCTCGTGCTTGGGGTGGGCGGCCGCCAGCGCTGTGCCCGCGACCGCGCTGAAGGCCAAGGCCGCCAACAGGCCAACGCCCAGGCGGGAAATGCGATGATTCATGGTTGTTGTTCTTCGTTCCACGAGGAATGCCCCGAATCGGAAATGGACAAGCCGGCGGGCGCTCAGCCCAGCGCCTCCAGCTCATCGATGAAGCCCTTCAGCATGCCCAGGCCCTTGTGCCAGAAGGCCGGGTCGGTGGCGTCCAGGCCGAAGGGCGCCAGCAGTTCCTTATGCCGCTTGGTGCCGCCCGCCGCCAGCATCTCCAGATAGCGGCGCGCGAAGGCCTCGGACCCGTTGTGGGCCGACGCTTCCTCGAACGCGGCGTAGAGGCTGTTTACCAGGCAGTCGCCGAAGGCGTAGGCGTAGACGTAGAAGGGCGAATGGACGAAGTGGGGGATGTAGGACCAGTAGGTGGCATAGCCCGCGTCGAATCGCAGCGCAGGGCCCAGGCTTTCCGTCTGCACCGCCTGCCAGATTTCGCCCAGCCGCTCTTCCGACAGTTCGCCCTGGCGCCGTTCGCTGTGGACGCGGCGCTCGAAATCATAGAACGCCGTCTGGCGCACCACGGTGTTCAGCATGTCCTCCACCTTGCCGGCCAGCAGGGCGCGGCGGCGGGCGGGGTCGGTCTCGGCGGCCAGCAGGCCGCGGAAGGTCAGCATCTCCCCGAACACGCTGGCCGTCTCCGCCAGGGTCAGGGGCGTGTCGGACTGCAGATGGCCCTGGCCGCCCGCCAGCACCTGGTGCACGCCGTGGCCCAGCTCATGGGCCAGCGTCATGACGTCCCGCGTCTTGCCCATGTAGTTGACCAGCAGATAGGGATGGGCGCTGGGCACCGTGGGGTGGGCGAAGGCGCCGGGGTTCTTCCCCGGCCGCACCGGCGCGTCGATCCAGGCGTTCTCGAAGAAGCGGCGGCCCACGCCGGCCAGGTCGGGGCTGAAGCGCGCGTAGGAAGACAGCACGATCTCCCGCGCCTCTTCCCAGGGGATGGTGCGCTCGGCCACGTCGGGCAGGGGGGCGTTGCGGTCCCAATAGTCCAGGGTGTCGCCGCCGAACCACTTGGCCTTCAGCGTGTAATAGCGGTGCGACAGGGCGGGGTAGCTGTCCTTCACGGCGCCCACCAGCGCCTCCACCACCGCGTCCTCGACGCGGTTGGACAGGTTGCGCGATGACCAGGGCTGGTCATAGCGGCGCCACTTGTCCTCGATCTCCTTGTCCTTGGCGAGCGTGTTGGTGATCAGGGCGAACAGCTTGATGTTGCGGCCCAGCACGGCGCCGATTTCGATGGCTGCCGCCTTGCGCGTGGCGGCGTCCGGCGCCGACAGGAGGTTCAAGGCCTCCGCCGAAGTCAGATCCTGGCCATCGATACGGAAGCGTAACGACGCCATGGTCTCATCGAACAGGCGGGTCCAGGCATTGCGTCCCACCACCGCCTTCTCATGCAGGAAGCGCTCCAGCTCGTCCGACAGCTGGTGGGGGCGGAAGATGCGCACGTCGCGCAGCCAGGCGGCGTAGCGGTGCAACTCCGGCGCCTTCAGCTTGGCGTCGATGTCCTTGTCGGACAGCTGGTTCAGTTCCAGCGTGAAGAACAGCAGATGGACCGAGACGGCGGTCACCCTCTCCTGCATGGATTGGTAAAAGCGGGCGATGGCGCCGTCGCTCTGGTCCCCGGCGTACAGCAGGCCGGCGTAGCTCATGATCCGCGTCAGCGTCTCATCCAGCGCCTCGTAGGTGACGACCGCCTGGCCCAGCTCCTTGCCTGACAGACCGGGCAGCTTGCCCGAATAGCGGCCATGGAAGGCCTGGGCCTCGCGCTCCACCCGCTCCAGATCCGTCCGCAGCCGTGGGCTGTCCGGCCCGCTGTACAGGTCGGACAGGTCCCAGTTGGGCAGGGTCCCAAGGGGAAGGGTCCCAAGGGGGGCGGTGGGTTCGGCGGTCGCAGTCATGTCCGGTCTCTCATCAGCGAGCGGTTCGGACATGACTATAGCGGATCGATCCCTCAGCTGCGCCAGCGCAGGACGGTATCGCGCACGGGATTTTCGAAGGGGCGCTTCTCCTCCCGGGCGCGGCGGAACTCGTTCTTCAGCTGGTAATACCAGCGCGCCTGGGTGTCGGCATCCTTGATCAGCATCAGGGTCGGGTCGTGGCGCAGGCCCTGCTGCTGCATCACCACCACGTCGCGGTCCTGGCCCAGGAAGCGCTCCGCGATGGGGCGCAGCACCGGCTTCAGCAGGTTGGCCCAGGGCAGGGTCCAGTAGAACAGGTTGGTGATGCGGGTATTGCCCTCATCCACCGGCGTCACCGCTGTGAGGTTCCAGACGGTGTGCTTGCCGGTCGAGATGGTTTCCGTCCGGATGCCGGGCAGGCGGAAGGCAATCTCCGTCTCAGGCACGCCGCCCAGGATGGTGTAGGCGCGGGAATTGCTGGACGGCCGGTGCTTCTTCATGACGAAGCCGTAGGGGCCGGGGCCGAAGGCCTTCTCCTTGGCATGAATGGACTTGGTGGAGCGCCAGAACCAGGACTGGTGGACGAAAGGCCCGTGGGCCGGGTCCATCAGGCCCACCACCGCATGGTCCAGGTGGCAGGGGAAATCCATGGACATGACCATGTCCGGCTGCTTGTCGGCGGGCAGGCCGGGCGGCTGCGGCGGTTCCTGGTCGGGCTCCCCGGCGCCCATCCAGATCCAGATGTTGCCACTGATCTCCCGCACCGGATAGTTGCGCACGCGGATGCGGTTCAGGTCGAACTCCTGCCCCTCCACCAGCGAGGGGATGTCGGTGCACTTGCCCTCCCGGTCGAAGCGCCAGCCGTGGTAGCAGCACTCCACCTCCTTGCCGTCGAATCGGCCGCAGGACAGCGGTATGCCGCGGTGGGGGCAAATGTCGCGCAGGGCGAAGACGGCGCCCTCCTTGGTGCGGCCGAACAGCACCGGCTGGCCCAGCAGCGTCTGCGCCCGCATGGCGCCCACGGCCAGGGTGCGGCCGGGCATGGCGTAGTACCAGATGTCGTTCAGGAAAAAGTTCGGCTCGGCCAAGGCGTCGTCACCAGATCAGGAGGGGAAGAATCAGGGGCCGCACTTTACATCGCCACCGGTTGGTGGCCAATGAGGCAGGTCAAGCGGCGGCGGTGTCGCTCCCGCCGCCCGCGACCCCAGGGACGGGAGGCAGGGACCGGGCGACCTCCGCCACCCGGCGGCGCAGCCAGGCGTGGGCCGGGTGGCTGTTCAGGCGGCGGTGCCACACCATGGACAGGCGCATGCCGCCCGCTGGCTTGTCACCCACCGGCATGTCCGCAGGCAGGGGCAGCACCGCCAGGCCGAAGGAGTCGGCCAACGGGTGGGCCACGCGCGCCGGCATGGTGCAGACCAGGTCGCTATCGCGCAGCATGGGGGCGGCCGCCAGCAGGTGGGACGCCACCACCGCCAGGGTGCGCTGCCGGCCCACCGTTTCCAGCATGCGGTCCACCGCCCCCACCTTGGACGCGGTGGCCGAGACCAGCAGGTGGGAGAAGGCGAGGTAGGTCTCCAGGGTCCAGTGGGCATCCAAGGCTGGGTGACCCGGACGCATCAGCACCGCCAGCCCGTCGCGCACCAGCATCTGCCGCGTCATGTGCGCGGGGGGATCGGGCAGCATGCCCAGCGCCAGGTCCAGCAGGCCCGATTCCAGCCCGGGCAGGGCGTTGTCCTTATCGGCATGGCGCAGCACCAGGGATAGGCCCGGGGCCTCCGCCCGCAGGGCCGCCACCAGGGGCGGGCCCAGCACGAACTCGGCATGGTCAGACAGGCCCACGGTGATCGCGTCCCGCGCCTCGCACGGCAGGAAGGGCTGGCGGGCGGCCAGGGCGGCCCGTACCTGGTCCAGGGCGCCTTGCAGGGGGCGGGCCATGGTGTCGGCCACGGCGGTGGGCACCATGCCGGTGGGGGTGCGCACGAACAGGTCGTCGCCCATATGCTGGCGCAGGCGGGCCAAAGCGTTGCTGACGGCGGACTGCGACAGGCCCAGCGCCCGGCCGGCCCGCGTCACCTGCCGTTCCCGGTACAGCGCGTCGAAGACGTGCAGCAGGTTCAGGTCGATCTGGCTGATGTCCATGGACGGTCCCTTGGCAATTGACCATCACTATGGTGAATGGTGATGTTGATAACCAGTGATTTGGCAAATGGTGTCGATGGGGCCATGTTGGAAGGGTCAGTCTTTCCAAACCCAAGGTTCCGCCCCATGCCCGCCCTCTCCGCCATGCCCGCCGCCGCCCCGGCCCCTGTCACGGCGGCGCGCCAGCCGGTCTATTTCATCTCCCACGGCTCCCCCATGCTGGCGCTGCAGGACAGTGACGCGCAGCGCTTCCTGCAGACCCTGGGTTGCGACATCCGGGCGGCGGGCGTCCCCCGCGCCATCCTGGTGCTTTCGGCGCATTGGGAGACGGCGGCACCGACGGCTTCCCTGGCTGACCAGCCGGAGACCATCCACGATTTCGGCGGCTTTCCCCGCGCCCTGTTCGAGATGCGCTACCCCGCCCCCGGCGCGCCGGAGGTGGCGCGGGCGGCCCTGGCGGCCCTGGCCGCCGCCGGTATCACCGTCACGGGCGGGGAAGCGCGCGGCCTGGACCACGGCGCCTGGGTCCCCTTAATCCTGATGTTCCCGGAGGCCGACATTCCGGTCGCCCAGCTGTCCATCCAGCCGCATCTGGGACCCGCCCACCACCGCCGCCTGGGCGAGGCGCTGCGGCCCCTGCGCGACCAGGGCGTGCTCATCATCGCCTCGGGTTCACTGACCCACAATCTGCGTGACCTGGCGTGGGAGGGCACGGATGAGGTGGCGCCCTGGGCCGCCGCCTTCCAATCCTGGATCCATGACAAGGTCAGCGGCGCCGACGTCGCGGCCCTGGACGACTACCGCGCCCGCGCGCCCTTCGCCCGCCAGAACCACCCGCGCGACGAGCACCTGCTACCCCTGTTCGCCGCCGTGGGCGCCGCCAGCCCTGGCCAGCCCGGCCGCCGTTTGCACGCCAGCGTGCAACTGGGCGCCCTGGCCATGGACGCCTACCGGTTCGATTGACAAGTTTGTATATCCGGCGGATATCCTTTGGCCTGGAAGAAGCCAGGAGGCTATCATGCAGGTTCAGATTTCACGGTGGGGTAACAGCCTGGGCCTGCGGGTCCCCAAGGATATCGCCACTGAAGTGGGTCTGGCCGAAGGCGACCGCGTGGAGGTGGTGGCCGAGCATGGCCGAATCGTCATCTCGCCGACCCGCCCGCGTTATCAGCTGGCTGATCTGCTCGTGGGCATGACTCCCCATGCCATGGGGGCCGCCTTCGACTGGGGTGACGATGTCGGCCGCGAGGTGGTCGAGTGACTGAATACCGGCCTGAGGCCGGGGACCTCATCTGGACGGATTTTGATCCCAGGTTGGGACGGGAACAGGGCGGCCGCCGACCGGCCGTAGTGGTATCGCCGGCGGTGTTCTGGGATGCCAGCCGCTTCGCCATCGTCTGCCCCATCACCAGCAAGATTCGACCCTTCGGAACCAGCGTGGTGCTGCCGGAGGGGCTGCCGATCACGGGCGAAATACTGACCAGTCACGTGCGCAGTATAGATACTTTGGCGCGGCTTATCCGGCCCATGGGGGCTGCGGTTCCGTCGGATGTGCTGGTGGACTTGAGGGCGAAGCTGGGGGCTCTCATCGGGCTTGGGGGCTGAAGAAAAAGGCCGGGCGCCCGCTGGCGGCCCGGCCTTGATCCTGACGGTGCCGGGCTCGTGCGAGCCCCGCAGCTCACTCCATGCCCAGCGCGGCCTTGTAGAGCTCCAGCAGGGCGTCCTGCTCCTGCCGGTCGTTCTTTTCCATCTTCCGCAGGCGGACGATGGCGCGGATGATCTTGGTCTCGAACCCCACGCCCTTGGCTTCGGCGTAGATGTCCTTGATGTCGTCCGCGATGCCCTTCTTGTCCTCTTCCAGGCGTTCGATGCGCTCGATGATGGAGCGCAGGCGGTCGCCGGCGATGCCGCCAACATCCGTCGCAACAGGGGCGTCCGACATGGGGAATGCCTCTTCGTTCTAAGTGGGTGGTCTGAATGGTGAGGGCGCGACCTTACCCGCGCGGCCGGGGATGGGCAAGCGCCGGTAAAGGGGCGCCGCCCCCGTGTCAGTCCTTCGGCTTGCTCTGCTCGAACGCCGCCTTCTGCTCCGCCGTCGCCTCGCGCTGGTGCAGGCGTTTGAAGTCCTCGTACGGCATGCCGTAGACGATCTCGCGCGCGGCCTCATAGTCCAGCGCCACGCCCTTTTCCTCGGCGGCGGCGCGGTACCATTTGGACAGGCAGTTGCGGCAGAATCCGGCCAGGTTCATCAGGTCGATGTTCTGGACGTCGGTGCGCTCACGCAAATGCGCCACCAGCCGGCGGAAGGCCGCGGCCTCAAGCTCGACCCGGGTGGTGTCGTCGATCTCGGGAACCATGGAATATCCTTGTGAAGGGGGGCGGCCGGCTTAGGCGCCGGCCAGAACGTGGTGTATATCGGGGCGGCCGATCAGCTGTCCAAGGGCTTGCGCCAGCAGGGCGGACCAGTGCTCCACGCCCACCGCGTCGCCGATCAGATCCTGCCGGATTTCGATCAGCACGCCGGGCAGGCCCGGCCGGGTGGAATGGGTCTTCAGGGTGTAGCCGTGGCCGTCGCGCCCCGAGTAGGGAACGTTGTCGCCCACCACCACGCCCGGCAGGGCCCGCAACAGTTCCAACAAGGGCAGGGGCAGGCGGCCATCCTGGTCCCACAGCACGCCCAGGTGCCAGGGGCGCTGGAAGCCGTTCATGACCGGCGTGAAGCTGTGGACGGAGATGATGGCCGGCACCTGGCCCGCCGCGCGCTTGGCGTCGACGCAAGTCGCGACGGTGGCGTGGTAGGGGTGGAACAGGGCGTCCAGCCGCGCCTGGCGGTCGGCATCGGTCAGGGCCTGGTTGGCCAGGATGGGGGTGCCGTCGCTGACCGCCGGCATCAGCGTGGCGCTGTCCAGCGGGCGGTTCAAATCCACCACCAGGCGGGAATATCCGGCGATTACCGCCGGCGCGTCCAGCCGCCGGGCCAGCGCGCGAGTCACCGCCTCCGCCCCGATGTCCCAGGCGATGTGCCGCTCCATGTCGGCGGCTGGAACGCCCAGGGTGCCCAGGCGGGCGGGCACGCGGCGTGCGGCATGTTCGCACAGCAGCACCACGGGGGCGGGCCCTTGGGGATTCACCACCGTGACGGCGGGTGGCTCGTCAGGGGTGAGCAAGGCGGCGGGAGAGGCAAGCGTGTCCAAGGGGCGGCCTAATCGCAAGGGATATGCCCTGCCAGGATAGCGGTCCCGGTCGGGGATGGAAGCCCCCGCCGGGCATTCCTGCACCGTTGATGTCGAAACGATGAACGGCCGGCTTGCGCGCCGCCCAAATTACCGGGAAAATAGCAATGGGTGCATGCGAGGCATCGCTTTCAGCGTCTTCCCCGTGCATACTTCATCGACGTGCAGCTTTCCCGCGTTGGGGAGCCGGATGGCGCACGTTTCCTTTGAAATGACCGCGGCTGTTCCAGGTGCTGGACGGGCGCTGCCGAAGCCCCTGGGCGAGGATAGAATTGGGCGGCATGTACCGGTCGAGCATACGCACACCCCCCCTTGATGCCCCAACGCCGGTGATCCGGCCTGGGGAGGCCGACGACGCCGAGGGCATTCGCCAGGTCCATATCCGCTCCGTCCACGCTTTCTGCGCCGGGCATTACTCGCCCGAACAACTCATCGCCCTTCTGGGCGGGCGTGAGGCCGCGGACTACCGCACCGCCATGACGGAATGGGGGGAGCATGTGCTGGTGGCGGAGCAGGCGGGGCGCGTGGTCGGCTTCTCTGCGCTCTACAGCGCCGAGGTCCGGGCCGTCTATGTCGATCCGGTGGCCGCCAAGGGTACCGGCCGCCGCTTGCTGGAAGAGATCGAGACCCTGGCCCGCGATCGGGGCGCCGGCGCCCTGTACCTCACCTCCTCCATGAACGCGGTGGGGTTTTATGAGGCCATGGGCTATCAGCGCCAGGGTCCCCGGCTGATGACCATGGGCTGCGGCACCCAGTTGGCCGCCTGGGGCATGCGCAAGGCGCTCGGCCGTTAAGCGGCGGAAGACTTTTCCAATCCCATGGCCTGACGGTAGCTTTGGGGCAAGGTTTCCCCAACGCCGGATGCATGCCCGTGGCCCCCTCCGACATCACCGTTCAGCATTTCTTCGGCCGCGACGGCCAGCGCCTGGCCTACCGCGAACTGGGTCACGGCCGGCCGCTGGTGCTGATCCACGGCTATTTTTCCACCGCCACGGTCAACTGGCTGAAGTACGGCCACGCCGCCCGCATCGCGGAGCGCGGCTACCGCGTCATCATGCCCGACCTGCGGGCCCATGGCGACAGTGCCAAGCCGCATGAGGTGTCGGCCTACCCGCCCGACGTGCTGGCCGATGACGGCCTGGCGCTGGTGGAGCATCTGGGCCTGACCGACTATGACCTGGGCGGCTATTCCCTGGGCGGGCGCACCACCATGCGCATGCTGGCGCGCGGCGCCACCCCGGCCCGCGCCATCTGCGCCGGCATGGGCCTGGCCGGCCTGACCCATACCGCCGGCCGGGGGGAGCATTTCCGCCGCATCCTGACCAACCTGGGTACCTTCGAGCGCGGCACGCCGGAATGGATGGCGGAGGCCTTCCTGAAGACGGTCGGTGGCGACCCCGTCGCCCTGCTCAACATCCTGGAGACCTTCGTCGACACCCCGCCGGGCGTGCTGGCCGGCCTGGACCTGCCCATCCTCATCACGGCCGGCGCGCAGGACCAGGACAACGGGTCCGCGTCCGACCTTGTGGCGGCCTTGCCCGATGCCCGCTACGTCGAAATCCCCGGCGACCATATGAGCGCCGTGACCAAGCCCGACCTGGGCCGGGCCATCGCGGATTTCCTGGCAGGCTGAGTTTAGGGGCAGGCTGAGTTTAGGGGCAGGCTCAGTTTACGGGTGGCGTACGATCACGAACCCTTCCGCTTCATCCGGCGGGACAAAGTAGCGGGTGATGGCGTCGAACTCCGCGTCGGTGGCGGCGAAGTCGTGGCCGGCGGCGGCGTTGCGGGCGCGCAGGCGCTGGCGGCAGACCTCATCGGGCACGTCCAGGTAGTGCAGGGTGTGGGCGGCGCCGGCCTCCTCGAACAGGCCGCGCATCCATAGACGCAAGCCGGGCGTGTTGGCGGGGAAGTCCAGCACCACGGACAGCCCGGCCCGCAGCAAGGCCACGGCGTGCGGGCCCACGACCTGACGCAAGCGGGCGCTGAGCCGGATGTAGTCGGCGACGCTGGCCAGTTCTTCGGGATACAGGCGGGCCAGCCAGTGATCCTCGCTCAGCAGGATGGTGCCGGGCGCTGCCGCCTGGGCGGCGGTGAGCGTGGACTTGCCGGCGGCGATCTTGCCGCACACCAGGTGCAGCATGGGTGTGGGGAATGTCATGGGATGATGTCCTTGGGAACCGCGAAGGATGGGCGAACGCCAACGGCCCGGCCTGACGATCAGGCCGGGGTGGTAATTCGCCTCACGTGCTTGCGGACCAGGATCATCCCGCCTTACCCCGCCGCCGCCAGGCGGGCGCTACCCCGTGGGCGGGCGTTGCGCCCGGCGGGGGAGGCGTCGGTGACTTGCCACGGCCGCTGGGCGCCCAGCGATTCCGCCACAGCGAGACCGGCGGACAGGCCGTCCTCATGGAAGCCATAGCCGCAATAGGCGCCGCAGAACCAGGTGCGGCGGGTGCCCTGGATCAGGCCCAATTCCTGCTGTGCCGTCGCGGCGGCCAGGTCGAACAGCGGGTGGTCGTAGATGAACTCCCGCACCTTCAGGGACGGGCGCGGTTCGGTGATGGGGTTTAGGGTGACGAACAGGGGTACGCGCTTGTCCAGCCCCTGCAGCAAATTCATCCAATAGGTGACGGACACCTTGGCGTCCCGGTCCCGGGTGGAATGGGCGCTGTAGTTCCAGCTGGACCAGGCCTTGGCGCGCCGGGGCATCAGCAGCGGGTCGCGGTGCAGCACCGCCCGGTTCATCTGGTAGCGGAAGGCGCCCAGGATGCGCCGCTCCTCCTCCGACGGGTCCAGCAGCAGGGCCAGGGCCTGGTCGGCGTGGGTGGCCAGCACGACGTGGTCATAGCTGCCGCTCCACCCCTGGGAGTCCTGGATGTGCACGGCGGTACCGGAACGCCGCAGGGCGACGATGGCGCGGCCGGTGTGCAGGCGGCCTTCCAGCGACCGGGTCAGGCGGGTGACATAGGCGCGGCTGCCGCCCGTGACCGTGCGCCACTGCGGCCGTTCCTTCAGCTTCAGCAGGCCGTGGTTGCAGAAGAAGCGCACGAAGCTTTGCACCGGAAACGACAGCATCTCCCCGATGGTGGAGGACCAGATGGCGGCACCCATGGGCAACAGATGGTCGTAGATGAAGCGATGGCCATAGCGCTGCGCCACCAGGTATTCGCCCAGCGTCATGGCGGCGGCCGAGGGCTGGTCCAGCAGCGCCGGGGCTGTCTTGTAGAAGCGCAGAATGTCGCGCAGCATCAGGTGGTAGGTGGGCGACAGCAGGTTGCGCTTTTGCGCGAACATGCCGGCCAGGTTCGTGCCGGAATATTCCAGTTTGCCCCGGTCCAGGGTGACGGCAAAGGACATGTCGGACGCCTGGGTGGGTACGTCCAGGTGCTCGAACAACGCCACCAGGTTGGGATAGGTCGCGGCATTGTAGACGATGAAACCGGTGTCCACGGGCATGGGATGGGCGCCGCGACCGGGCACGTCCACCGTGTTGGAGTGGCCGCCCAGATAGCTGTTCTGCTCGAACAGGGTCACGTCATGGCCTTGCCGCGCCAACAGCCAGGCGCAGCTCATGCCCGTGATGCCGGCGCCGATGACGGCGATCTTCATACCCGCGCTCCCGCTGCCCGCGTCATTCGTGGGTCCCTGGTCATCCATCTGATCTCGCATCGGCATTTAACCCCAGAGGTCAATCGTTGTCGTCCCTGATCGCCGCGAAGGTGTCCAGCGCCCGCTGCCGCGCCGCCTTATGCTCCACCACCGGGTGGGGGTAGTCGTGGCCGAGGCGCACGCCGGCGGTTCGCAGGGTGATGGGATCGGCGGTCCAGGGTTGGTGCAGCACGCGGTCGGGCAGGCCCGCCAGCTCGGGCACCCAGCGGCGGACATAATCACCCTTGGCGTCGAACTTCTCGCCCTGCAGCACCGGGTTGAACACGCGGAAGTAGGGGGCGGCGTCGGCGCCGCAGCCGGCGATCCATTGCCAGCTGGCGGTGTTGTTGGCCAGGTCCGCGTCCACCAGCGTGTCCCAGAACCAGGCCTGGCCGGCCGTCCAGGGCAGCAGCAGGTGCTTCACCAGGAAGGACCCGACCACCATGCGCACCCGGTTGTGCATCCAGCCGGTGGCCCACAGCTCCCGCATCCCGGCGTCGACGATGGGGTAGCCCGTGAGGCCGCGCTGCCACGCCGCCAGATGGCCGGCGTTGTCATCCCAGGCGAAGGCCTCGAACTTCGGGTTCAAGGGGCGTTCGGACAGGAAGGGGAAGTGATAGAGCAGGTGGTGGCAAAACTCGCGCCACCCCAGTTCGCGCAGGAACGAGTCCACGCCGTCACTGCCCTGGGTCTTGGCCTGGGCCTGGGCCGCCGCCCAGATCTGGCGGGGGGAGATCTCTCCGAAGTGCAAATGGGGAGACAGGCGAGATGTCAGCGGCTGTGCCGGGTAGTCGCGCCCCTCGGGGTAGCGTGCCACGGCCCGGGCCAGGAAATCCTCCAGGCGCTGTCGCGCGCCCGCTTCGCCGGGTGTCCAGCTGTCGCGCAGGCCCCCCGCCCAGTCGGGCCTGGTGGGCAGCAGGCCCCAATCCGCCAGCCGGTCGCTGTCGGGCGGCGTGGGCAGGGTGGCCAAGTGCCGGGGCGCGGGCTCGGGCCGCCCCGGGTCCAACCCCTCCCGCACAGCCTTCCAGAAGGGGGTGAATACCTTGTAGGGACCGCCTGTGCCGGTCTTCACCGTCCACGGTTCCGCCAGCAGGGCGGCATTGAAGCTGTCGACGGCGATGCCCTCGGCCTTTAGGTCGGCCTTCAGCGTGCTGTCGCGGGCGATGGCGTGCGGCTCATAGCAGCGGTTCCACACCACGGCCTCCGCCCCCGTCTCCCGTACCAGGGCGCGCAGCGCCACGTCCGCCCGGCCCCGCCGCAGGATGAGGGGGCAGCCCAGGCCGGCCAGCGCTCCGGATAGCGCCGCCAGGCTGTGGTGCAGCCACCAGCGCGAAGCGCCCCCCGGCGCCCACGGTCCCGGCGTGTGGTCGTCCAGGATGTAGACCGGGACCACCGGCCTGCCGGATTGGGCGGCATGGCCCAGCGCGGGGTTGTCGGCCAGGCGCAGATCCTGACGGAACCAGACGATGACGGGTGGCTTCGGGACGGCGAACATCAGGCGAACCCTAGCATTTCTGCAGATGACAGGCATGCGCCGGTGGGCCGGCGTGGTGTGAGCGCTACAATAGCGGGCAAGAAAAAAGGCGACATTCGGGGCTGACCGTAGGGCTGGCGCGGGTTTTGACAGGATGTTGGACGGAACGCCGCAGGACGAACCGCATATGACGGAAGATACGTACCCGTCCATCCGGTGGATCACCCCCGGCGAAATCTATTCCCCACCCTATACTGATGTATTGGCGTGCTTGTTTTTCCCAGCAGGGATCCTATTTGAAACAGTGTCCGCTCGATGATCCAGTGTACCGGTTCCCCCATCCCGGCCTGGCTGCGCACCCCCCAAAAGCGCGTTCGGCGGACGACCTAAGGGCGGCCCGGGTCCCCCCATCCCCGGGCCGCCCGTTTCCTTTTTGGGGCCTTGTCAATATGTGCCGGTATCCGCCAAATCGGCCCCCAGGATATGGGTCGAGTGGAAGGCATAGCCGCGATCCCGGTGCAGCAGCACGATGCTGAAGGCGCCCGGGAACAACCGGCGCAGTGCCGCCTCGCGCACGTCCAGGCCACCGGTGTAGGCACCGAAGGCCGGCAGCACCAGGCGGTTGCCGTCGGTGATGAAGCAACGCCCCCCCACCCGCCGCGCCCGCGTCGGCACGCTGGCCTTGGGATGGTAATGGCCGGAGATTTCACCAGCCGGGGTGAGGTCCCCAGGGGCCGTGTTCTGGGCCTCGTGCCGGAAAACCAAGGGGCCCTCCACCCAATCGTCCACCACTCGGCCGCCCCAGTCCGGCGGCGGGGCGGGGTCATGGTTGCCCACCACCCACAGCCATTCATGGGCCTGGATCAGCGCCGCAAGGCGCCGGCCGTCATCGGCCGAGACGCGGGCGCCCGCGCGCCGGTCATGAAAGCTGTCACCCAGGCACAGCACGCGCCGCGGCGCCAGGCGGCGGCAGACCGCCTCCAGCCGGGTCAGTGTGGCGGCGGTGTCGTAGGGCGGCAGCAGGGTGCCGCGCCCGGCGAAGGCCGTGCCCTTTTCCAGGTGCAGGTCGGCCACCACCAGCAGGCCCCGGTCCGGCCAGTACAGGGCGCCGCTGGCATCGGCCAGCACCATGGCTCCGTTGACGGTCAGGCTGGTCTGGTCGCCGGTGCTGCCGGTGCCGAAACGGGCGTTCATGCGAAAGAGGTCCCCATCAGTCAGGCGCGCGCCGCGTCCCGGTAGTCCCCGGGTGCTGCATTGTAATGGCGTTTGAAGGCGCGGCTGAACGCGCTTTCCGATTCATAGCCCACGCGGGCCGCCGTTTCCGCCAGCGACAGGCCCTCGGCCACCAGATGGCGCACCGCCAGCTGCATGCGCACCTGGGCCAGGAAGGCCAGGGGGGCGGGGGCGCCGGCGGCGCGAAAGGCGCGCACCAGGCTGGCGCGGGAAAGATGGGCCTGGTCCGCGAGTTGGTCCAGGGTCCAGGGCCGGGCGGGATCCTGCACCAGGGCGGCCACAACACGGGCGGTTGCCGGTCGGGCCAGCAGTCCCGCCGCCTCCGTGCCCTCGCCGTGATCCTCCAGGTGCCCGCGCAGGATCATGGTGAACAGGGCGCGGGCCAGGTCGGTGGCGATGGCGCGGGCGCCGGGGCGGGGGGCGGCCACCTCGTCGCGGATGGTTTCCACCAGCCGGGCCAGGCGCGGCCCGCCACCGCGCAGGTGCACCGCCTCCGGCAACAGGGCCAGCAGCGGGTTGTCAGCCACCCGTTCAAAGGCGAATCGCCCACAGATCAGGTCCAGGGTCGGGGCGGCGAGGGGCCCGCCGGACAGGTCGCTGGTCCGCCGCACCTCCACCACGCCGTTGTCGTGACGCTCCAGTCTTGTTGTGGCGTCGGCCGGCGCGCCGGCGGTGCGCACCGTGTGCCGCGCGCCGTGGGGCAACAACAGGACATCGCCATCGCTCATATCCAGGGTCCGGTCCAGGTCGGGCAGCAGCACCTGGGCCTTGCCCGCCGTGACGATGTGGAAGGGCGCCAGACCGAAGGGTTCCCGCCCGTGCGGGGCCGACCAGCCGGGGCCGAACAGGCAGTGCTGCTCCACCTGCGGGCGCACCTGGATCAGGGGGGCCAGCGCGCTCAGCACATCGTTGCGATCGTCGTCCATCGACTTTGCTTCACCCAGCCAACGTTGATCCTGCCGGTCATGACCTTGATCCGCCCGGGCATTCAGCGGCGGGCGGCCCGGCGTTACCTTTCACTCATCGAAACGCACACCGGACGGCGCCTTACCCGACGGCGCTCCGCGGATGAAAGGAAGCAGATCATGATGCTCGATTGGAACCAGTATCGTCAGCAGATTGGCGCCGGCGTCGGTGCCTATGCCAAGCTCAGCCCCGACACGGTGAAGGGCTACGTCACCATCAGCGGCGCCGGCCAGCACACCAACCACCTGGATGCCAAGACCCGCGAGCTGATCGCCCTGGCCGTGGCCGTGAGCGTCAAGTGCGACGGCTGTATCACCGTCCACACCGACGCCGCCATCAAGAATGGTGCCACCAAAGAGGAAATCGCCGAGGCCCTGGGCGTGGCTGTGGCCATCGGCGCCGGTGCCGCGCTGGTTTATACCACTCGCGTCATGGACGCCTATGGCCAGCACCCGTCCACCCAGGGCTGAGGCCGGGCGCAGTCGAAGCGGTGCGGGGGCGATCCCGCGCCGCCTGCGCCCTGGCCCAGCCGAGTGGAGCGATTGCGGCGCCGGTTGGCGGGGATCATAGTGGAGCAGCCTCAGGGAGGATCGCCCATGACCTTTGCCGCACTGGGAATGACGCCTTTGATCAGCGTCTTCGACATGCCTGACGCGCTGAGGTTTTACCGGGAGATCCTCGGCTTCGACCTGGTGGCGGCTTCGCCGGAGGTGCAGGCGCGCGAGGGCACCTTTTCCCATTGGGTCTGGCTTCGGCGCGGACAGGCGCAAATCATGTTGAACACGCAGTTCGATTCGAACGAACGGCCTGCGGAAAACGATCCGGCGCGGGTGGCCGCGCATGGAGATACGGTCCTGTACATCGGCTGCGCCGATGTCGACGAAGCCTTCGACGAGCTCACGCGGCGCGGCCTTCATGCCGACGCGCCGACCCTGGCGCCGTATGGGCTGAGGCAGTTCAGCACCAAGGACCCCGACGGCTATATTATCGTTTTTCAGGAGGTCCGCTAGCGCCGGGGCCGTCCCGGCGGCAGGGGTAGGGCGGCCTTAAAACGGCAACAGGCCCTGGCCCTGGCGCATGGTCTTGGGCAGCAGCGCCTCGGCCGCTAGCTCCTCGGCCGCCTCCTGCAACAGCACCTCGTCCGCCCGGCCGCCCACCATGACGCGGCCGATCTCCAGCAGCACGGGCACCGCCAGGGGGGAGATGCGGTCCAGCGCCATGTGGCGGATGTGCCCCTTCACGCGGGCCAGCATGTCAGCCAGGCGGCGCACGTCGGTCAGGCCGGCGGCGGCCTCGGCCCGGGTGGCCTGCAGCAGCAGGTGGCCGGGATCGTGGCGGCGCAGCACGTCGTAGATCAGGTCGGCGCTGACCGTCATCTGGCGCTTGGTCTTTTCCTCCCCCGGGTGGCGGCGCTCCAGCGTGCCGGCGATGGTGGCCACGGTCTGGAAGGTCCGGCGCAGCATGCTGGACTCGTCCATCCACTCCTCCAGGTCGTCGCCCAGCATGTCCTCGGCGAACAGGGCATCCATGTCGGTGGCGGTGCTCAGCGACCAGATGGCCAGCACATAGTCGGTGGCCACGAAGCCCAGCGGGTGCAGGCCCAGCCGTTCCATGCGGCGGGTCAGCAGCATGCCCAGGGTCTGGTGGGCGTTGCGGCCCTCGAAGGTGTAGGCCACCAGGAACTCCTTGCCGCCGCGCGGGAAGGTTTCCACCAGCAGGCCGGTGCGGTCGGGCAGGGCCGAGACATAGCGCTGGATGCGCAGCCACTCCGCCACCTCCGCCGGCAGCTCGCGCCATTGGCCGGGGTCGGCCAGCATGGCGCGCACCCGGTCCGCCAGGTGGGTGGTCAGGGGCAGGCGGCCGCCGGCATAGACCGGCACCTTGGGCTGGCCCTGGCCGCCCTTGACCACGATGGCGGCGTTATCGCGCATGCCGACGAAGCGCAGTAGCTGGCCGCCGAAGATGAAGGTGTCGCCCGGCACCAGGCCCTGGATGAAATATTCCTCCACATCGCCGATGGAGCCGCCATTGGACATGCGGACCTTGACCGTCGGCTCCTCCACGATGGTGCCGACGTTCAGGCGGTACTGTCGCGCTACCTGGTAGTTGGCCAGCTGCCACAGCCCATCCTCCCGCCGGCGCAGGCGCTGGAAGCGTTCATAGGCGCGCAGGGCATAGCCGCCGGTGGCGACGAAATCCATGACCTGCTCGAACCGCTCCCGAGTCAGATGGGCATAAGGCGCGCAGCTGGTGACCTCGGCGAACAGGTGGTCGGCGTCGAAGGGCCCGGCGCAGGCGGTGCCCACCACGTGCTGGGCCAGCACCTCCAGCCCGCCGGGGCGCGGCGGGTCGCCGTCCAGGGTGCCGGCATGGACGGCGTCGATGGCGGCCTTGCACTCCAGCACCTCGAACCGGTTGGCGGGAACGAGCAAAGCGCGGGAGGTCAGGTCGATGCGGTGGTTGGCGCGGCCGATACGCTGCAGCAGGCGGCTCACGCCCTTGGGTGCGCCGATCTGCACCACCAGGTCCACGGCGGCCCAGTCGATGCCCAGGTCCAGAGAGCTGGTGGCGACCACGGCGCGCAGGGCGCCACGGGCCATGGCCGCCTCGACCTTGCGGCGCTGCTCAGTCGACAGGCTGCCGTGGTGCAGGGCGATGGGCAGGGCGTCGGCGTTCACGCGCCACAGCTCCTGGAACACCAGCTCGGCCTGGGCGCGGGTGTTGACGAAGATCAGGGTGGTGCCGCAGGCCTTCACCTGTTCATAGACGTCCGGCATGGTCTGCAGGGCCATGTGCCCGCCCCAGGGGATCTCCATGGTCAGCAGGATGCCCACCTCCGCCGGGGCGCCGGGGGCGCCGCGGACGATTTTAACCCCACGTGGACCGACGGGCGTGGTCGGTGCCGCAGGATGGTTGGGCAGGGCCAGGTAATCGGCCAGGGCCTGGGGATGGGCCACGGTGGCGGACAGGCCGACGCGACGGGCGCTGGGTGCCAGGCTGGCCAGCCGCGCCAGGTGCAGGGCCAGCAGATCGCCGCGCTTCGACCCGGCCAGGGCGTGCAGCTCATCCACGATGACGGTGCGCAGGGTGCCGAACAGCGTCGCCGCCTCGGGATACGACAGCAGCAGCGCCAGGCTTTCCACCGTGGTCATCAGGATCTGCGGCGGGTGGGCGCGCTGGCGGCGGCGCTTGGCCTCCGGCGTATCTCCGGTGCGCGTCTCCACCCGGATGGGCAGGCGCAGCTCCGCCACCGGCTGTTCCAGGTTGCGGGCGATGTCCACCGCCAGCGCCTTGAGGGGGGAGATGTAGAGGGTGTGCAGCCCCTCGCGCGGGCGTTCCGACAGGTCGATCAGGCTGGGCAGGAATCCCGCTAGCGTCTTGCCGCCGCCGGTGGGGGCGATCAGCAGGGTATGGTCCCCCCGCTGGGCGGTGCGCAGCATCTCCAGCTGATGGGCGTGCGGCGTCCAGCCGCGATGGGCGAACCACCCCGCGATGTTGGCGGGCAACAGCTCTGGATCTGGCCCTGGAACAGAGATTGGCGCGACAGGCGGCATGCCCTCAGGATATATGAGGTTCAGGCCCGGCGCCCAATAGGATGCTGCCGGGCTCCAGTGCGAATAATGGGATCAAGTCCGACATGACCGAGCAGAAGGGCGGCCCGCTGGGGCTGATTTGCGCCATTCCCGAGGAAATCGCCCATTTCGGCGCGCATTTCCGGGCGGAGAGCACGCGCGACATCGCCGGCTTCACCTTCCAGCAGGGCAGCATGGACGGCCGCCAGGTGGTGCTGGTGGAGGCCGGCATCGGCAAGGTCAACGCCGCCGTCGTCTCCACCCTGCTGCTGCAGGTGTTCGGCGCCCGCGCCCTGCTGTTCTCTGGCGTGGCCGGCGGCGTGGACCCGGCCCTGGCCATCGGCGACGTGGTGGTGGCCACCCGCCTGGTGCAGCATGACTATGGCGCCCTGGCGGATGGCGAATTGAAAGTTTACCAGCCGGGGGTGCCGCCCCTGCCGGGCTTCGACGAAGCCCACGGCTATGAGCTGGACAAGGGTCTGGAGGCCAAGGCGCGCGCCGCTTTGTCGGGCCTGACGCTGCCCGCCCTGTCGGCGGAAGCCACGGGCGGGGAGGCGCGGATGCCTGGCATCCATTTCGGAACCGTGCTGACGGGCGACCAGTTCCTGAACTGCGAGACCTCGCGCGACCGGCTGTTCCGCACCTTCGCCGCCCAGGCGGTGGAGATGGAGGGCGCGTCGGTGGCCCAGGTGGCGACGCGCTGGGGCGTGCCCTATCTGGTGGTGCGCAGCCTCAGCGACCTGGCCGGGGCTGATAGCCACATGGACTTCCCCGCCTTCTGCCAGGCGGCGGCGGCCGGTGCCGCCGAATTGATCCGGCGCCTGGCGGCGGTACTGTAACGCCCGGCGCTTGAGGGCATCAAGGCAACTGCGGCGGCATGAGACTTTTCGCCTGCCGCTGCTAGGATGCGACTGCATCCGCCGGAAGTTTCCGGGGAGCGTAGCGGACTGGAAACTGAGGAAGCCAAGCGGCCGGATGGCCGCGCCCGGCGCTTGAGGGCATCGATAAAGGGGGCGGGCATGCTGGACTATTGCGTGATCAAGGGGGAGATCGCGGCCGCCATCAAGGCCGGGCGCGCCGTCGTGGCCCTGGAATCCACGGTGATCAGTCACGGGCTGCCCTATCCCGCCAATATCGAGGCCGCCAAGGCCATGGAGGCGACAGTGCGGGCCAACGGCGCCGTGCCCGCCACCATCGCCATCCTGGACGGCCGCATCCGCATCGGCCTGGAGGCGGAGGATTTTGAGCGCCTGGCCGCGGGCGGCATCCGCAAGGTGAGCCGGCGCGACCTGCCGCTGGTGCTGGCGGCCGGCGGCGATGGCGCCACGACCGTCGCCGCCACCATGATCGCCGCGCGCCTGGCCGGCATTTCCGTCTTCGCCACCGGCGGCATCGGCGGCGTGCACCGGGGAGCGGAGACCACGCTGGACATCTCCGCCGACTTGGAGGAACTGGCCCGCACCGACGTGGCCGTGGTCTGCGCCGGCGCCAAGGCCATCCTGGACCTGCCCAAGACGCTGGAGTACCTGGAGACACGGGGCGTGCCGGTGGTCGGCTACGGCACCGACAACTTCCCCGCCTTCTACACCGCCCAGTGCAACCTGCCGGTCGACAGCCGCTGTGATTCGGCGGACGACGTGGCCCGCATCCTGCGCGCCAAGTGGCAGCTGGGCCTGAGCGGCGGCGCCATCATCGCCGTGCCCATCCCGGAAGAGGCGGCCCTGGACGCCGAGGCCATCGAGCAGGCCATCCGCCTGGCGGTGGCGGAGGCCGAGGGGCAGGGCGTGCGCGGCAAGGAACTGACGCCCTTCCTGCTGGCCCGCCTGGAGCAGTTGACGGAAGGTGCCAGCCTGGTGGCCAACCGTGCCCTGCTGCTGAACAACGCCGCCGTGGCGGCCCAGATCGCTGTCGCCTACGCCACCCTGCGCCGGGAAACGACGTTGCCGCGCCGCCCGCCGGGCAAGCGGGCGCTGTACTGAGGATAGCGGCGCATCCGCCCCCGCTTCTCCCGTCCGCTGTGCAGCCTACTCGCGGCGTTCGGGAAACCCATCAGGTTGGAAACAGCAGCGAGCGGTGCGCGGCGACGCCGGCCATGGCGCCGCTGGCGACCGCAAGGGCCACCGAGGCCATCATGCGCGACACGTCCCCGCAGGCGAACACGCCGGGCACGCTGGTCTGCTGCAGCTCATCCACCTTCACGAACTGACCTAGGGGGCCATCCTCGATGGCCACGCCCAGTTCCGCTGCCAGCGGGCCGGTGATGCGGGTGGGGGCCAGGGTGAAGACGCCCGCCAGGGGCACGGTGCGGCCGTCGGCCAGGCGGATATCGGCGGCCTTGCCGAAGAAACCGGCGACGGGGATGCGTTCCACCGTCACGCCGCGTCGCTCCAGGTCGGCCAGTTGGTCGGCGTCGGGCTCGAACGCGCCGTTCAGGAACAGGGTGGTCGGGCCCCAGTCGGGCAGCATCTGGGCGTGGTGCAGGGACATGGGCCCCGTCGCCAGCACCCCAATGGGGCCCTGGTTCAGCTCATAGCCATGGCAGTAAGGGCAGTGGAACACGTGTTTGCCCCAGCGCTCCGCCAGGCCCGGCACCTCGGGCAGGGTATCGGTCACGCCGCTGGCCAGGATCAGGCGGGCGCCGCTGACGGGACCGGCGGTGGCTTCCACCCTGAAGACGCCGTCCTCGGTCCGGGCGGCGGCGATGGCGGCCGCCTCGCGGATCTCCACGGTGGCGTAGCGCGCCAGCTGCGCCCGGGCGGTGGCGATGATGTCGGCGGGCGCCACGCCGTCCTGGCCCAGGAAGCCATGAGAGGCGTGGGCGAAGCGGTTGCGGCGCTGGCCGGCGTCGATCACCAGCACGCGGCGACGGGCGCGGCCCAGCTGCAGGGCAGCCGACAGGCCGGCATAGCTGCCGCCGATGATCAGGATGTCGTAGGGCATGATGGCCTCCGGTGGATTAATCGTAACTTTGACTATTACGATTCAATCGAAGCCGTCAAGGGATTCGCCACTGTCACAGTTGCGAATGACGGCAGGGGCCGTTAAGCTGGGCCGTCACCAGGAAAGGTTAGGGGCTGTGAGCAGGGATTCCCGATTGGCGCGCATGGCGCATGTCCTGGTCCACATGGCCTGCCACGAGGGGGTGGCCACGTCGGAAACCATTGCGCGCATGTTGAACACCAACCCCGTGGTGGTGCGTCGGACCATAGCGGGCCTGCGCGACCGGGGCTATGTCGCCTCGGAAAAGGGGCCGCGCGGCGGCTGGCGCCTGACGCGGCGCTTGGAAGAGCTCACCCTGCTGGATGTGCACCGGGCGCTGGAGACGGCGTCGGTCTTCACCATCGGCCCCAGCGACGACCACGCGGCGTGCCCGGTGGAGAATTTGGCCAACCAGGCCATCACCGGTGCCCTCGACCAGGCCAGCGCGGCGCTGGAAGCAGCGCTGGGCCAGGTGCGCCTATCCGACATCCTGGCGGAGGGACAGGCGCTGCGGGCGGCGATGGACCACAGCCGCTCGCAGCATCAATGCCCTAACGCGGTGGCGGCTCAGTAGGCCGCCACCGGCCCCCGGCGGCGCAGGTGGCTGACCAGGCCGCCCAGGCCCATCATCAGCAGGCCGAACTTCACCAGCCCGCCCACGAAGGGGATCAGCTGCAGCACGGCCAGGATCAGCACCACCAGGGCATAGCGGCGGATGCGGTCCCCCGGGCTGACCGGCGGGCCGCGCCGCTGGGTCACCATGTCGGCCAGGGCGAAGCCGGCCAGCGGCATCGCCACCATCAGCGCCAGGATGTAGGCGAAGCCCAGCACCAGGGCCACGGGGATGCCGATGATGGTGATCAGGCAGAACAGGCTGAACAGCGGCACCAGGACCAGCAGCACCAGGCCCTTCACCGCCGCCGGGCCGGGGTCGCCGGCGATCCCGGCGGCCACGTTGGTGACGGTCCCGGGGAACAAGATGTAGAGCACAGCGCCCACCAGCAGCATGCCGACGGCGAAGCTGATCATGCCGATGCCGCCGAACCAGGGCATCCAGATGTGCCAGCCGCTGTGGTGGTGGCCGCGGGTGTCGTTGCCGCCATCCGTGTCGGCGTCTTCATCCCGGTCCCGGTGGCGGTGGTGTTCCATGCCGTCGCCCTTGTACTGCACCTTGCCTTCGATATGGGCGCCGGCCGGCAGCTCCAGCGCGTGGCCGCCGCTGAAGGTGACGTCACCCATGATGTGGGCGCCGGGCTGCAGGATCAGCTTGCCGGAGGTGGCGTCGACGTCGCCCATGATGGTGCCGGCCACGGTCAACTCGCCGCCCTTGACCGCCACGTCGCCGGCCACCGTACCGTTCAGCGTGACCTCACCGCCCAGCAGCGTGGCGTCGCCGGACACGACGGAACCCTTCTGCATGTCGATGTTGCCGGCCACCAGCACGACGTCCCCGCCCACCTGGCCCGTCAGGGTGGTGCTGCCCGACACCACGATCAGGCTGTCGGCCACCGTGCCGCTGACCGTGGCGGTGGAACTGATCAGGATGGCGCTGCCGGCCACCGTGCTGTTGAGCTGGACGTTGCGTCCCAAGGCGATGACCGTATCGTCGGCTGCCTGGTCCACCGTGACATTGCGCCCCGTGTACCAGGCGGCATCGGCCGGCGCCGGCAGTACCGCCATCAGCCCAGCCAACATGAAGGCGGCCAGCGCCGCCCGAAATCCCCGCACCATGATATCCCCGCGTTGACTCAATCCCTTCGCTTTCGCGACGGGGCTTCTCCCACCGTCACTTTCCCTGGAACCTGGCCCAGGGGCAAGGGCCGCCCGCGTGGACGGGAAGGGGGCCATTATGACGGGGGGATGAAAGGGATGGTGCCCTTAGCACCGGCATGAGACGCGGTCTCTTGCCTGCCACCGCGTCCGGTAGCTTACCGGACCCGGCCTCATTCAAGTTACAAGGATAGCCGAGCCCGCGGATGCGGGCCCGGCGCTTGAGGAGATGTAAATCAGCGCGCGGTCAGCAGCCCGCTGCCTTCTTCCGCCAGGGGGCGGTCGCCGGCGATGCTGGTGATGATGGCGCCGGCGGCGGTGTAGCGCTGTTCCGCCCGGGCCCAGACGATGCCCGGGGTGCGCGCGCGCGCGGGGTGGCGGGCGCCGGTGGCGGGGTCCACCACCTCCGCGACCGTTTGGCCCACGGTGACGGTGTCGCCCAGCGCCACCGTGTAGAGGACCACCCCGGCCACGGGGGCCCGCACACGGTCCACCCCGGCCAGCGGCGTCGCCTGGCAGGCGGGGGCGGGCTGCTCGCTAGCGTCGCCCGCCAGCAGGCCGCGCCGGGTCAGCACGCGCACCAGCGCGTCGGCGTCGGCGGCGGCCAGGGCATCATCCACGTCGCGGCGGCCGCGCAGCTCGATGGTGGCGGCCAGGCAGGCGGCGGGCAGGGGCGGCACCGCGCCCGACAGGCCGGCGGTCAGGCGGTTGCGCAGGCGCCACCACAGGCCGGAACAGGCCTCGTCGAATGGATTGCCGCCCGACTCCAGCGCCAGGAAGACGGCGCGGCAGCCCAGCTCCGCCATCACGTCGGCGGCGTCGGGCCAGGATTCGGTGCCGGTGTAGGCATGGACCAGGGCTTCGCTGTCGCAATGCAGGTCCAGCACCAGGTCGGCGTCGATGGCCAGACCCATCAGGATCTTGCGCAGGCTGTCGGCCTCGGTCGCCGTTTCCCATGCCGTGATGGCGGCCAGGGCGGCGCGGCGCACCAGGGCCACGTTGGCGGCGGCGTCAGATCCCAGACGGCCCAGCACCTGGTCGGCCACCGGGGCGGCCAGGTCGGGGAAGTCGCGGTTGAAGTTGACGCCGCTGCTGAGGGCGAAGCGGCCGATGGCCGTGCCCAGCACGGCTTGCGACAGGCCAATGGGGTTGGCGTAGGGCACCAGGATGATGTCGCCCCGCACGCGGCCTTCCGCGTCGGCGGCCTTCAGCCGAGCCAGCAGATGCTGCGCCACCAACAGCCCGGGGATCTCGTCGGCGTGCAGGGCCGCCTGGATGTACGCCTTGGGGCGGGGGGCCGCGTCGGTGCGTGCCGGGCCGAAGCGATGGACGGTCACGGCCCGGTGGGTGCCCGGAAAGCCATGGTCCAGGATGATCTCTTCGGTAGTTAGCGGCATTCCGGCATCCGCGGGTGAGGGGGCCCAAAAGGCAACCGCCGGATGGGGGCCATCCGGCGGTCGGCACTATACCTGAAAAAACGTGACGCTTTCAGGCTTTAGGCGTCTTCGGCTTCCCGAACGTCGCCGCCCAGGGCCTTCAGCAGATCGAAGGCGCGGCGGCGCACGGCGCCGTCCGGCACGCGGTAATAGGCGCGCACCAGCTCCAGCGTCTCACGCCGGGCCATGGTCTCGCCTTCCTCGCTGCCCAGCGCGATGCGCGTGGCCTGCTCGGTCGCCGGCAGGTCTTCGAAGAAGTACCCGACGGGCACGCCCAGCACCTGGGAAAGGTTGAACAGCCGGCTGGCGCTGATGCGGTTCATGCCCCGCTCGTACTTTTGCAGCTGCTGGAACGTGATGCCCACGGCCTCACCCAGGATTTCCTGGCTCAGGCCCAGCAAAGTACGGCGCAAGCGCAAGCGATTGCCGACATGGATATCGATAGGATTGGGACCCTCGCCACGCTTGGAAAGTGAGTACGCGGACGCAAGGGTACCGGTCACAGAGCTCTTTTGAGCACCCATTTGTATTGACCTCGATTTAACAACTGCCGTCCCTCATTTATCGCAGAATCGCCCTTGGCAAAAGGATTTATCTGAGGATGCGGCAGTTGAGGCCAATGCATGACATATTTGTAATGGTTATTGTTGGTTAACGCGTCATTTGCCTACCGAATTGGCAATGATTTGCCGTCAACCCCTGCGTGTGCGTCCATCCAGGGTCAACAGGGGCGCATAGAGCTCCGGCCGGCGGTCGCGGAACACCCCCCAGGAGGAACGGACCTTCGCGATTTCGTCCAAGTCGAAGGTGGCGGTCAGCACCGTCTCCTCCTCGCGATTCGCTTCCGCCACCTTCTCGCCCTTGGGGCCGGCGATGAAGGAGGAGCCGTAGAAGGTGATGGAGCGGTCGTCGTCCGGCTCGGTGCCCACGCGGTTGCTGGCCACCAGCGGCACCAGGTTGGCACCGGCATGGCCCTGCATCACCCGCTGCCAGTGATCGCGGCTGTCCAGGGTGGGGTCTTGCGGCTCCGACCCGATGGCGGTGGGGTAGAACAGGATCTCCGCCCCCTGCAGGGCCATGACGCGTGCGGCCTCCGGGAACCATTGGTCCCAGCAGATGGCGGTCCCGATGGTCGCGTAGCGGGTCTTGTAGACCTGGAAGCCGGTGTCGCCGGGGCTGAAGTAGAACTTCTCCTGATAGCCGGGGCCGTCGGGGATGTGGCTCTTGCGATAAATGCCCAGGATACCGCCGTCGGCGTCGATCATGGCCAGGGAGTTGAAGTAGGCGTTGCCCGCCCGCTCGAAGAAGCTGGTGGGCAGGACCACCTGCAGCTCGCGAGCCAGGGCGCTGAAGCGGGCCAGCACGGGATGGCCCTCTGCCGGGGCCGCGTGGGCGAAGTGCGCGGCCTTCTGGTTGATGCAGAAGTAGGGCGTCTCGAACAGTTCCTGCGGCAGGATGATCTGGGCGCCCTGGGCCGCGGCACGGCGCACCAGCGCCTCCACCCGGTCGACGTTGCCCTCCTTGTTCCAGTCGCACCACGTTTGGGTGGCCGCTACCGTCACCTGTCGCATCGCGCACTCCCTTCCTTCAGAAGCCGATCCTGAAACCGGGCCCATCATAGCCGTGTTCGTGACAGGCACTAGCGTGCCGTCGCGTCCTAAATGGTGCGGGTTGGGGCCGGTTCCAGCGCACGGCCGATTCGCATGGTGGGCGCAGGGCCGGCAGGGCGGCGGCCCGTCACGGCGACGGCCGCGGCTTCACCCCGCCTGTACTACAGCGGTAGGTCATTGCTCTGAAGGCGGTGCTTATTCGTCGTCGTCGTCGATCTGGGCCGGCATGGCGGCGCCATCCAGGATGGCGCCCTCCAACTGGGCGCCGCGCAGGTTGGCGTCGATCAGGTTGGCGCCGGACAAGTCCGCGCCGCGCAGGTCGGCGCCCGACAGGTTGGCGCTGCGCAGGTTGGCGCGCTGCAGGCTGGCCTTCAGCAACAGGGCGTCGGCCAGGTTGGCGGGCCACAGCCGGCCGATGGGGCGGCCGTCCGGCCCCTTGATGTCGACGGAGCCGATCTCTGCCCCGTCCAGTTTGGCGCCCGTCAGGTCGGTGCCGCGCAGGCTGACGCCATCCAGGGTGGCGCCCGTCAGGTCGGCGCCGCGCAGGTCGGCCCCGGCGAGGTCCGACATGATGAACATGGAATCGCGCAGCTTGGCGCCCACCATCTTGGCGCCCTTGAGGTCGGCGCCGCTGAGGTTCACGCCCTTCAGGTCGATGTGGCTCAGATCCTCGGCCGCCAGTTCCGCCCGGATGCCCTTGGCGCCGTTGCTGAGTATCCAGGTGCGGTGGTGGCCCAGCGCCTTCTGGATCTTCTCCGAGAAGTTTTCCGACCCGCGCGCCAGGTTGGCGCCGGTGGTGTCCACACCCGTCAGGTCGACGCCGTCCAGGTTGGCGCCCGTCAGGTCGGCGTTCATCAGGATAGCGCCGGCCAGGCTGGCGCCGGTCAGGCGGCAGTCCCGCAGCACAGCGCCCGTCAGGTTGCTGCCCGACAGGTTCACGCCGCGCATATCGCAATTGGTGAAGTTGGCCGACTTCAGCACCGACTTGGCCAGGTTGCAGCCCGACAGCTGTGCGCCCGAGCAGTCGGCACCCACCATGCTGGTCTCGCTGAGGTCGGCGCCGGCTAGGTTGGCGCTGGACAGCAGGGCGTCATCCATGTCCGCGCCGCGCAGGTCGGATTGCTGCATGCTGACCTGGCCGGGCCCCCGGCGATCCAGCAGCGCGCCGCCGCGCAAGTCGGCCTCACGCAGGATGGCGCCCTTCAGGCGGGCGCCGCGCATGTGGGCGCCGCGCAGGTCGGCGCGGTACAGGTTGGCGTTGATCAGGACGGCGCGGGTCAGCTTGGCGGCGAACAGGTCGGCCATGCTGAGGTTGGCGGTGGTGAAGTCGCAGCCGGTGAGGTTGGCGCCGGACAGCTTGGCCGACTGCAGGTTCATGCCGACGAAGCTGGCGCCCTGCAGATCGACCAGGGGCAGCATGGCGCGCGCGCCGCCGGTCTTCCGCTTCAGCCAGCGATCGTGCTTTTCCAGTACGGCGATCAGTTCGTGCGGTGTCATGCCCCGATTGGGCCCCTCAGCAGCGTTCACAAATTTGCGGGCAGTCTGTATTTCTTTCGGGCTGGTTACAACTAAACATCCTATCCCTTTGCTAAGAAAACATTGACGCTGGCGGCACATTGGACAAGCTAGGTCGTGAATCTGCAGCCCGCGCCGCGGGTAAAGGGGGGCGGGACCCGGGCGGAATCGGGGGCCGTGGTCCTTTAAGGTCCTGGTAAGATCGATCCTGGGCGGCTCCTTCCGGGCATGCCTCGGTTCATCGTTTTCGCCGTCTATCGCTTTTAAGGAACAAGAGCCAATGTCGACCGGCCATATCGTGGCGTCCTATGACGAGGAACTGGCCCAGCTGCACCGCACCATCACTCATATGGGACGGTTGGCCTCCACACAGCTGAGCCGGGCGTTGAAGGCGACTCTGGAGCGTGACGGCGACTTGGCTGCGGCGGTCATGGCCGACGATGCCCAGGTCGACGCCCTGGAACAGCAGATCGAGAACCAGACGCTGAAGCTGCTGGCGCTGCGGGCCCCGGTGGGCCGTGACCTGCGTGAGGTGGTGGCGGCGCTGAAGATCGCCAACAACCTGGAACGCATCGGCGATTTCGCCGCCAACGTGGCCAAGCGCTCGCTCGCCCTGAACCAGATGCCGGAGGTGGAACTGACCCGCTCGCTGCGCCGCATCGGCGATGCGGCCAACGACATGCTGACCCAGGTGGTGACGGCCTACGCCGATGGCGACGCGGCGGCGGCGCTGGCCGTGCGCGAGGCGGACAACGAGGTGGACCTGGCCTACACCGCCCTGTTCCGCGAACTGCTGACCTATATGATGGAAGCGCCGCAGCGCATCACTGCCTGCACCCACCTGATGTTCGCTGCCAAGAACCTGGAGCGTATCGGCGACCACGCGACCAACATCGCCGAGACGCTGTGCTTCCAGGTCCTGGGCCAGGCCCCCGACGCGGAACGCGCCAAGGGTGACGACACCGCGCTGACCATCCTCACGCCCCCGGCGTGACGGCCCGGGGGGCGCGCAGGAAACCAGGCATAAACCTGGCACGTGGTTTGCTCTTGTGACTGGTGGGGGACCGTCCGGTGGCGGCTCCTCCCCCAAGAATCGAGACGCCAGAGATGAACCGCCCCATGCCCCGCGCCGCGCTTCGGTCCCGCCTTTCCCCCCACCTGCGCGCCCTGCCTGCGGCGGCGCTTGGCGGTCTGCTGCTGGCGGGTGGCCTGGTGTCCGGCTGTTCGGAACGGCCCATGGCGGCAGCCTTCCTGACGCCGCCGCAGTACAAGATGGAAACGGCGGCCCATTGGGTGATCGTGGCCAAGGACGTGGCCTCGGCAGTTTCCGCCTATCTGCAGGAGCAGACGGGGCAAAAACCGCCGGTGCAGATCTATCTGACGCGGCACAGCGACACCACTTTCGCCGATGCCTTCCAGCAGGCGCTGACCACGGCCTTCGTCCAGAACGGCCACGCCGTGGCCATGGAGCCCAAGCCCGACGTGGTGGCGGTGGCCATCGACGCCAACGCCATCGCCCATCCCAAGTTCACCAACGCCAACCACACCGTGCCCGGCCCGCTGACGGCCCTCGGCGCCGGCGTCGCCGTGGGCAAGCTCATGCTGGACGCCATGCCCTGGGGGATCACGGCGGCAGCGGGCGGCCTGGCGCTGGATACCGCCCGCGCCACGGTGGAGGAGACCTCGACCGAGCTGATGCTGACCGTCTCCATCAGCCGGGACGGCTACTACATCTACCGCTCGCAGGCGATCTACTACGTGAACGACGACGCGCTGGCCGAATATGTCGGCGGCCCCGGCACCCGCTACCGCAGCTTCAACGACGTGCCCGAGGGTAATGTCGGGCTGGATCTGGGCCACAAGCCGTATGTGATCAGGTGACGCCGCTCGCTCCGGCGGCGGGCGGCTGGAAAATGGTGCCGGCTGCGAGACTTGAACTCGCGACCTACCGCTTACAAGGCGGTTGCTCTACCAACTGAGCTAAGCCGGCTCCCAGGACCCCCGGGGTAGCCCGGGGCGTCGAACGCGGGCAGACCTTAGCGTCGCCGCGCGACCTCGTAAAGCGCCACGGCGGCCGCGTTCGACACATTCAGGCTGCCGATGGGGGGCTGGGTCGGCAGATGAGCCAGCGCGTCGCAGCGTTCCATGGTCAGGCGGCGCAGCCCATCACCCTCCGACCCCATGACCACGGCCACGCGGCCCGGGAAATCCAGCGCGTGCAGGGGCTTCGGCCCCGATTCGGCCAGGCCGACGCAGAAGAATCCACTGTCCTGCAATTCGGTCAGGGCCCGGGACAGGTTGGTCACCCGCACCAGGGGGACCACTTCCAGGGCGCCCGAGGCCGTCTTGGCCAGCACGCCCGTCACCTCCGGCGCGTGCCGGTCCTGGACGATGACGGCCTTGGCGCCGAAGGCGGCGGCGGAGCGCAGGATGGCGCCCACGTTGTGCGGATCGGTCACCTGGTCCAGCACCACCACCATATCCGTCTCCCCGCAGGCGCGGGCGACGTCGGCGATGTCCAGCTCGGGCAGGGGGCTGGCGTCCAGCACCAGCCCCTGGTGCACGGCGCCGGCCGGCAGCAGTCGGTCCAGCGCCTCGCGTTCCACCACCGTGGGCTCGGGCCGGGCCAGGCCGGCGGCCTTGGCCTGGGCGAAGGCCTCGGTCATCAGCTCCAGGCCGGCCGGCGTGGCCAGCAGGGCCTTGCAGCGCCGCTCGGGATTGGTCCAGGCCGCCACGACGGGGTGCTGGCCATAGAGCATGCCGGGCTTGGGCGTGGCTTTGGGGCCCGTGGGCTTCTTGGCGCCGCCCCGCGGCTCACTTCGCCCCTCGGCCTGTCTCTCGGCGCGCGGCGCGCCGTCCGCACGGCCATCCTGCGCGCGCGGGCGTTCACCCGAAACGTGGGCACCCTGGCCGTGGCCCCCCTGGACGCGGGCACCCTGGGTGCGCGGCGTGGACGCACCCGGACGGCCGCCATCGCGGGGCGGGCGGGGCGAATTGGGGGAGGAGGGGCCGTTGCCGCCGGCGCGGGAACCACCCTGGTTGGAAAATCCAGATCGCTTCATGGTGCCATCCTTAGCGCCAAGCGGTGCAGGGTTGCCACTGGTTTCCGCAGGGCATGGCACGGTTGCCGCCAAGTCTTTTCGTCCGACCAACATTTCCCCGTTGACAGGAGGGGGTCGAAACGCCTACCCACCTGTCCACCGTTTTCGACCCCGGTCGGACACGCGGCGACGGAAGGGTGGCCGAGTGGTTAAAGGCAGCAGACTGTAAATCTGCCCGCGTTAGCGTACGTAGGTTCGAATCCTACCCCTTCCACCACTTTGCCGGTAAAACCGCCCCCCAGTGATGAGGGGTGGGTTTACTGGCTCCCCGCGTGCGCGAAGCAGTTCCGGGGTATGGGGCGGTAGAGACTTAGGCGGGTGTAGCTCAATGGTAGAGCAGAAGCCTTCCAAGCTTACGACGGGGGTTCGATTCCCCTCACCCGCTCCAGTACAAAGCTCCACGCGAAATCCTAAAGCTTAACTTCAGACTGTCAGGCAAAGGCGGATAAGACCATGGCCAAGGCGAAATTCGAGCGCACCAAGCCGCACTGCAACATCGGCACGATCGGTCACGTTGACCATGGCAAGACGTCGCTGACGGCTGCGATCACCAAGGTGCTGGCTGAGACCGGTGGCGCGACGTTCACCGCGTACGACCAGATCGACAAGGCGCCGGAAGAGAAGGCGCGCGGCATCACGATCTCGACGGCGCACGTCGAGTATGAGACGGCCAACCGTCACTACGCCCACGTCGACTGCCCCGGCCACGCCGACTATGTGAAGAACATGATCACCGGCGCGGCGCAGATGGACGGCGCGATCCTGGTGGTGTCCGCCGCCGACGGCCCGATGCCGCAGACCCGTGAGCACATCCTGCTGGCCCGCCAGGTCGGCGTGCCCGCGCTGGTGGTGTTCATGAACAAGGTCGACATGGTCGACGATCCCGAGCTCTTGGAGCTGGTGGAGCTGGAAGTGCGCGAGCTGCTGAGCAGCTACGACTTCCCTGGCGACGACATTCCGATCGTGAAGGGCTCCGCCCTGTGCGCCCTGGAAGACCGCAGCCCCGAGATCGGCAAGGAAGCCATCCTGGAGCTGATGAAGCAGGTCGACGCCTACATCCCGCAGCCGGAGCGTCCGGTTGACAAGCCCTTCCTGATGCCGATCGAAGACGTGTTCTCGATCTCGGGCCGCGGCACCGTGGTGACCGGCCGTGTCGAGCGCGGCATCGTGAAGGTGGGCGAGGAAATCGAGATCGTCGGCCTGAAGGCGACGGTCAAGACGACCGTGACCGGCGTGGAAATGTTCCGCAAGCTGCTGGATCAGGGCCAGGCTGGCGACAACATCGGCGCGCTGCTGCGCGGCACGAAGCGTGAAGACGTCGAGCGCGGCCAGGTTCTGGCTAAGCCCGGCTCGATCACCCCGCACACCAAGTTCGTGGCCGAAGCCTACATCCTGACGAAGGAAGAAGGCGGCCGTCACACCCCGTTCTTCACCAACTACCGTCCCCAGTTCTACTTCCGCACCACGGACGTGACGGGCATGGTCTCGCTGCCGGAAGGCACCGAGATGGTGATGCCGGGCGACAACGTGCAGGTGACCGTGGAGCTGATCGCCCCGATCGCCATGGACGAAGGCCTGCGCTTCGCCATCCGCGAGGGCGGCCGCACCGTCGGCGCCGGCGTGGTCGCGAAGATCATCGCCTAAGGGACGTTTGGGTCGCGCGGGTGGTCTTCCCTGAAGGCCACCCGCACCCATGCGATTTGGTGAGGGGTGCCCCGGTCCGCCGGTGGCGCCCCTTGCCTTTAAGTAGGGGAGGGCCGTCGGAGGCCCTCCGGCGGCTGCTTGGGATTTCCTGGGCGCCGACGGTCAAACCCCTGAAAACACCATTCTTTTCGGGGCCCTGGGCCTGTCGGGGAAAGGTGTTGCCGGCCCACCGGCCGCATGCACAGACGCAGATCTGCCCCGCATACGAGGGGTATGCTGTTTTATCTGGACAAGCGGTTCCGAATGGTGAATAAACCGGCCCTCCGAGACGCGGGAAACTGCGGCCGGCGACGTAGGAGTGTAGCTCAATTGGTAGAGCACCGGTCTCCAAAACCGGGGGTTGGGGGTTCGATCCCCTCCACTCCTGCCACGTCGCCCCGCTGAAGATCGCGCCCGGACGGCCAAGCGGGCCGGTGGCGGCAGCGATGCCGAAACAGTATGACGAGTAGCTCTGAACGTGGTGGCGTAGCCCTTATGGCGAAGACCAGTCCTGCCCAGTTCGCGCGCGAAGTGCGCCGTGAGATCGCCAAGGTGACGTGGCCGACCCGCAAGGAAACGGTCATCTCCACCTGGATGGTGTTCCTCATGGTCATCGTCGCGTCTCTGTTCTTCCTGGCGGTCGATCAGATCATCGCGTTCGCTGTCCGCCTCGTTTTCGGTATCGGAGGCTAAGGTCATGGCCGCGCGTTGGTACGTTGTTCACGTTTATTCCGGATTCGAAAAGAAGGTCTCTCAGTCGATTCGTGAGAAGGCCGCCCAGAAGGGTCTGGAAGATCAGTTCGAGGAAATCCTGGTCCCGACCGAAGAGGTCGTGGAGGTGCGTCGCGGCGCCAAGGTGAACTCCGAACGCAAGTTCTTTCCCGGCTATGTGCTGGTGAAGATGGAACTGACGGACGAGAGCTGGCACCTGGTGAAGAACGCACCGAAGGTGACGGGTTTCCTGGGTGGCGGCGGCAAGCCGCAGCCCATCAGCGAGGCGGAAGCCTTGCGCATCATGAACCAGGTGCAGGAAGGGATCGAGCGGCCCAAGCCCTCCATCCACTTCGAAGTGGGCGAGAACGTGCGTGTCACCGACGGCCCCTTCACCTCGTTCACCGGCCTCATCGAAGAGGTCGACGAGGACAAGGCGCGGGTCAAGGTGGCGGTGTCCATCTTCGGCCGTGCGACCCCCGTCGAGCTCGAGTACGCGCAGGTCGAAAAGATTTAAGCGGGACGGCGCCCCGGTTCTTCGGAAACCGGGGCGTCTTCCCATTCCCCGCGTGGGAGGCAAGCCCGAAGGTCCCGGCAACGGGGCCAAAGTCCATGGGGCAAGCCGAACCACGCATCCCGCAGATCCGGGTGGCGCCCCTTAATCGGGGTTCCGTCCGGATTGTTGTTGAGGACGTATCATGGCGAAGAAGATCGTCGGTTATATCAAGTTGCAGGTGCCGGCCGGCAAGGCCAACCCGTCGCCGCCCATCGGTCCGGCCCTGGGTCAGCGCGGCCTGAACATTATGGAATTCGTGAAGGCCTTCAACGCGAAGACGGCCGACCTGGAGCAGGGCATGCCCATCCCGGTCGTGATCACCGCCTACGGTGACCGTACCTTCACGTTCGTCACCAAGACCCCGCCGAACACCTACTTCCTGAAGAAGGCCGCCGGCATCACCAAGGGCGCCGTCCAGGTGGGCAAGGGCGCCGCGGTGGGCAAGGTGAAGATGTCGCAGATCCGCGAAATCGCCAAGACGAAGATGCCGGACCTGAACGCGAACGACATCGAGGCGGCTGCCAGCATGCTGGTCGGCTCGGCCCGTTCCATGGGCCTGGAAGTGGTGGAGGATTGATCATGGCCGGCAAGCGTCTCAAGAAGGCTAACGCCACCGTCGACCGGAACAAGTTCTACGCCCTGGACGAGGCCGTCCAGTCGGTGAAGGGCAACGCCACCGCCAAGTTCGACGAGACCGTCGAGATCGCCATGAACCTGGGCATCGACCCGCGTCATGCCGACCAGATGGTCCGCGGCATGGTCCAGCTGCCCAACGGCACCGGCAAGACCGTTCGCGTCGCCGTCTTCGCTCGCGGCGCCAAGGCTGACGAAGCCCTGGCCGCCGGCGCCGAGCTGGTGGGTGCGGAAGACCTGGCCGAGAAGATCCAGGCGGGCGAGATGAACTTCGACCGCTGCATCGCCACCCCGGACCTGATGGCGCTGGTCGGCCGTCTGGGCAAGGTGCTGGGCCCGCGCGGCCTGATGCCGAACCCGAAGCTGGGCACCGTGACGATGAACGTCGGCGAAGCCGTGAAGTCCGCCAAGGGTGGCTCGGTCGAGTTCCGCGCCGAGAAGACCGGTATCGTGCACGCCGGCGTGGGCAAGGCCAGCTTCAGCCAGGAAGCCCTGGCCGAGAACATCAAGGCCTTCGTTGGTGCCATCAACCGCGCCAAGCCGACGGGTGCTAAGGGCACCTACATCGAGAAGGTCAGCCTGAGCTCGTCCATGGGCCCGGGCCTGAAGCTCGACGTTGCCGCCCTGGTCGCCTCGATCTCGGCCTAAGGCTGCAGAGAGTTTCCGTCCAAGCCGTCCGTTTCCGTAAGGGGGCGGACGGTGAGGGCGGCCGGAGGGCCGGAGCGATCCGTCCTTCCAACCCTGTCCAAGACTGCGGGCGCCAAGCCGGAACCGATCATCCCTTCGGGGGCGTGACGACCGGGGCGGCTTAATGAACGCCGGCATAGACGGGAGTAACAAGCGTTTTGCAGGTGGACGGTTCCCCCCCCCGCTTGGATTGGATGGCTTGTCGCTTCTGGGGCAGGTTCACCGGTTTCGGGTGAAACCCATTCGTGGGTGGAGGCTGAGGCTACATTTGGACCGGGAAGAAGGGCGTGACCCGCCCGTCTGTCCCAGTTGTTAGGAGGCGAACCGTGGATCGCACAGAAAAGCAAGCGACTATCGCGGCTCTGCATCAGGCGCTCTCCGCCACTTCCCTGGTCGTCGTGACCCGCCAGTCGGGCATGACGGTCGCCGAGGTGACGGACCTGCGCCGTAAGATGCGGGCCGCTGGCGCGAGCTTCAAGGTGACCAAGAACCGGCTCGCCCGTATCGCCCTGAAGGGCACCCAGTTCGAAAAGCTGGACGACCTATTCGTCGGCGTGACCGCCATCGCTTACTCGAGCGATCCGGTCGCGGCGGCCAAGGTTGCGATCGCTTATGCCAAGGCCAATGACAAGTTCAAGATCATTGGCGGCGGCATGGGCGCTACCGTCCTGGACGACAAGGGCATCGAGGCTCTCTCGAAGCTCCCGTCCATCGAAGAACTGCGTGGTCGCCTGCTTGGCATGCTCCAGACGCCCGCCACCCGCATCGCCGGTGTGCTGCAGGCTCCGGGCGGCCAGGTGGCGCGCGTGCTGTCGGCTTATGCCAAGAAGGGCGAGGCGGCCTGAGCCTCGCGTACTTTTCGTAAATCTCAAGACAAGACCTGATTTAGGAGAACATCCATGTCCAAGCTGGAAAAGCTGGTTGAAGAGCTGTCCGCTCTGACCGTCATCGAGGCCGCCGAGCTGTCGAAGCTGCTGGAAGAGAAGTGGGGCGTTTCCGCCGCTGCTCCCGTCGCCGTTGCCGCCGTTGCCGGCCCGGCCGCTGAAGCCGCCGCTCCCGCCGAAGAGCAGACCGAATTCACCGTGATCCTCGCCGACGCCGGCGACAAGAAGATCAACGTGATTAAGGAAATCCGCGCCATCACCAGCCTCGGCCTGAAGGAAGCCAAGGACCTGGTCGAGGGTGCGCCGAAGACCGTGAAGGAAGGCGCCACGAAGGACGAAGCTGCTAAGATTAAGAAGCAGCTGGAAGACGCCGGCGCGAAGGTCGAGGTGAAGTAAGAAACGATCCCCTGTGGGCGTTTCTGAAAAAAAGATGGCGCTGGACGGTGGCACTCCCCATATGGGGGACCGCCGCCCGGCGCTGTCGCCTTTTTCTGGAGGATGTCGTATGGTGATCCTCCAGTTTCTTCCCGAAGAAGGTTCCGCGATGGAATTTGGGGCGGGAAGGGCAGTTTGAGTGTTTGGCGCCGGACGGCGGCCGCTTCCGAAGGGGGCGGGGCCGGACGCGCCTATTTGTGTTTGTTTCGCTTGCCGTCGCATCCAAATCGGCCGGCGCAGTTGACCCGGGCCTAGTTCACGAGAGGCGCATTTCATGGCCAAGTCGTTCACGGGACGTAAGCGTATTCGTAAGAGCTTCGGACGCATCCCCGAAGTGACCCGCATGCCGAACCTCATCGAGGTTCAACGGAGTTCCTACGACCACTTCCTTCAGATGGACACGGCGCCCGAGAAGCGCGCCAATCTGGGCCTTCAGGAAGTGTTCAAGTCGGTTTTCCCGATCAAGGACTTTTCCGACCGTGCCGTGCTCGACTTCGTTAAGTACGAGCTTGAACAGCCCAAGTACGATGTCGAGGAATGCCAGCAGCGCGGCATGACCTTCGCCGCGCCCCTGAAGGTGACCCTGCGCCTGACCGTCTTCGACATGGACGAGGACACCGGCCTGAAGTCCATCCGCGACATCAAGGAACAGGACGTCTACATGGGCGACATGCCCCTGATGACGGCCAACGGCACCTTCGTCATCAATGGCACCGAGCGCGTCATCGTCAGCCAGATGCACCGGTCGCCGGGCGTGTTCTTCGACCACGACAAGGGCAAGACCCATTCGTCGGGCAAGTACCTGTTCGCCGCCCGCGTGATCCCCTACCGCGGCTCCTGGCTGGACTTCGAGTTCGACGCCAAGGACCTCGTGTACGTCCGCATCGACCGCCGTCGCAAGCTGCCCGCCACCACCCTGCTGTTCGCGCTGGACGGCGCCGAGACGCAGCAGCTGCGGGCCCAGCGCGCCAAGGCCGGTCAGGGCCTGGCCCCGTATGAGGCCCAGGGCATGTCGAAGGAGGAGATGCTCTCCGCCTTCTACGACACCATCACCTATTCCCGCGCCGGCGACGGCTGGAAGACCCCCTTCGTCGCCGAGCGTATGAAGGGCGTGAAGCTGGCCTCCGACCTGATCGACGCCCGCACGGGCGAGGTCCTGCTGCAGCGCGAGACCAAGATGACCCCCCGCGTGCTGAAGAAGCTGCAGGAGGGTGGCCTGGAAGAGGTGAAGGTGCCGACCGAGGAGCTGGCTGGCCGCTACCTCGCCATCGACATCATCAATGAGCTGACCGGCGAAGTGATCTTCGAGGCGGGTGACGAGATCACCACCGCCGCCCTGGAGAAGCTGGAGAAGTTCGGCGTGGACGAGGTGCCGGTCCTGGCCATCGACCATCTGAACGTCGGCGCCTACATCCGCAACACCATGGCGGCTGACCGTAACGCCAGCCGTGAGGACGCGCTGATCGACATCTACCGCGTCATGCGCCCGGGCGAGCCGCCCACGCTGGAAAGTGCTGAGGCCCTGTTTAGCGGCCTGTTCTTCGACAGCGAGCGCTACGACCTGTCGGCCGTGGGTCGCGTGAAGATGAACGCGCGCCTGGGCTTCCAGACCGACGACCAGATGCGCGTCCTGCGCAAGGACGACATCCTGGCCATCCTGAAGCTCCTGGTCGAGCTGAAGGACGGCCGCGGCGAGATCGACGACATCGACCACCTGGGCAACCGTCGCGTCCGCTCCGTCGGCGAGCTGATGGAGAACCAGTACCGCGTCGGCCTGCTGCGCATGGAGCGCGCGATCCGCGAGCGCATGAGCTCGGTCGAGATCGACACGGTCATGCCGCACGACCTGATCAACGCCAAGCCGGCCGCGGCCGCGGTGCGTGAATTCTTCGGCTCCTCGCAGCTGTCGCAGTTCATGGACCAGACCAACCCGCTGTCGGAAATCACCCACAAGCGTCGTCTCTCGGCCCTCGGGCCGGGCGGTCTGACCCGTGAGCGCGCGGGCTTCGAAGTCCGCGACGTGCACCCGACGCACTACGGCCGCATCTGCCCGATTGAGACCCCCGAAGGTCCGAACATTGGCCTGATCAACTCGCTGGCGACCTATGCCCGCGTGAACCAGTACGGCTTCATCGAAAGCCCCTACCGCAAGGTGGTGGACAAGCGCGTTACCAACGAGGTGGTCTATCTCTCCGCCATGGAGGAAGGCCGCTACATGGTGGCGCAGGCCAACGCCACGCTGGACGCCGACAACCGCTTCATGGACGAGCTCATCAGCTGCCGTAAGGGCGGCGAGTACATGATGACCCGCTCGGACATGATTGACCTGATCGACGTGTCGCCGAAGCAGCTGGTGTCCGTCGCCGCGGCGCTGATCCCGTTCCTGGAGAACGACGACGCCAACCGCGCGCTGATGGGCTCGAACATGCAGCGTCAGGCCGTGCCGCTGATCAAGGCGGACTCGCCCCTGGTCGGCACCGGCATGGAAGCGACGGTCGCCCGTGACTCGGGCGTGGCCATCGCCGCGCGCCGCGCCGGCGTGATCGACCAGATCGACGCCACCCGCATCGTCGTGCGCGCCACCGGCGACACCGATGCGGCGGCCCCCGGCGTCGACATCTACAACCTGCTGAAGTTCCAGCGCTCCAACCAGAACACCTGCATCAACCAGCGTCCGCTGGTGAAGGTGGGCGACCGGGTGGAGAAGGGCGACATCATCGCCGACGGTCCCTCGACCGACCTGGGCGAGCTGGCCCTGGGCCGCAACGTGCTGGTCGCGTTCATGCCCTGGAACGGCTACAACTTCGAAGACTCGATCCTGATCTCCGAGCGCATCGTGCGCGATGACGTCTTCACCTCGATCCACATCGAGGAGTTCGAAGTCATGGCCCGCGACACCAAGCTGGGCCAGGAAGAAATCACCCGCGACATCCCCAACGTCGGCGAAGAGGCTCTGAAGAACCTCGACGAGGCGGGCATCGTCTACATCGGTGCCGAGGTAAAGCCGGGCGACATCCTGGTCGGCAAGGTGACGCCGAAGGGCGAAAGCCCGATGACCCCGGAAGAGAAGCTGCTGCGCGCCATCTTCGGTGAAAAGGCCAGCGACGTGCGCGACACGTCCATGCGCCTGCCGCCGGGCGTCACCGGCACGGTGGTCGAGGTCCGCGTCTTCTCCCGCCGCGGCGTCGACAAGGACGAGCGCGCGCTGGCGATCGAGCGGGCCGAGATCGAGAAGCTGGCCAAGGACCGCGACGACGAGAAGGGGATCCTGGAGCGCAGCTTCTACACCCGCCTGAAGGAAACGCTGGTCGGCCAGTCCGTCCTGTCCGCCCCGCGCGGCATCAAGTCGGGCGAGGTCATCACGGAAGAGCTGCTGTCCGGCCTGTCGCGCGGCCAGTGGCGCCAGATCGCGGTCGCCAACGACCAGATCATGGAGAACGTGGAGGCCTACGGCCGGGTGTTCGACGAGAGCATCCAGAAGCTGCAGGAGCGGTTCGAGAACAAGGTCGAGAAGCTGCAGCGCGGTGACGAGCTGCCGCCCGGCGTCATGAAGATGGTCAAGGTCTTCGTGGCGGTGAAGCGCAAGCTGCAGCCCGGCGACAAGATGGCCGGCCGTCACGGCAACAAGGGTGTGATCAGCCGCATCCTGCCCATCGAGGACATGCCCTACCTGGCCGACGGCCAGGCGGTCGACATCGTTCTGAACCCGCTGGGCGTGCCCTCGCGCATGAACGTCGGTCAGATCCTGGAGACCCACCTGGGCTGGGCGTCGGCCAACCTCGGCAAGCAGATCGGCCAGATGCTGGACCAGATGCGCCATGCCGAGCCGGAGGCCAAGGCCCCCGTCCTTGAGAACATCAAGGGCCGCATGAAGCATATCTACGGCGAGGCCGCCTACACCGAGGAGGTGAGCGACCTGACCGATGGTGAGGTTCTGGAACTGGCGGGCAACCTGCGCCGCGGCATCCCATTCGCGACCCCCGTCTTCGACGGCGCGCGGGAGGACGACATCGTCCGCATGCTGACGGAAGCCGGCATCGACAGCTCGGGCCAGATGGTGCTGACCGACGGCCGTACCGGCGAGGCGTTCGATCGCAAGGTCACCGTCGGCTACATCTACATGCTGAAGCTGCACCACCTGGTGGACGACAAGATCCACGCGCGCTCCATCGGCCCGTACAGCCTGGTCACCCAGCAGCCGCTGGGCGGCAAGGCCCAGTTCGGTGGCCAGCGCTTCGGTGAAATGGAGGTCTGGGCGCTGGAAGCTTACGGCGCCGCCTACACGCTGCAGGAAATGCTGACGGTGAAGTCGGACGACGTGTCCGGCCGCACCAAGGTCTACGAAGCCATCGTCCGTGGCGACGACAACTTCGAGGCCGGCATTCCGGAAAGCTTCAACGTGCTGGTCAAGGAACTGCGGTCCCTGGGCCTGAACGTCGAGCTGAACGAGCGGTCCTACTGATCACCGGTTGAGCTTGGGCGGCGCCCTCGGGGGGATTCCCCCGGGGGCGCTCGTCCGTCCCGGTTCGCAGCCAATTGAATTCCCAGCCCTTCCCAGGGGAGACGGCTTATGAATGAGTTGATGAACATTATCGGCCAGGTGCAGGGGCCGCAGAGCTTCGATCAGATCCGCATCTCGATCGCCAGCCCTGAGCGCATCCGGTCGTGGTCGTTCGGCGAGATCAAGAAGCCCGAGACCATCAACTACCGTACCTTCAAGCCGGAGCGCGACGGCCTGTTCTGCGCCCGCATCTTCGGCCCGATCAAGGACTACGAGTGCTTGTGCGGCAAGTACAAGCGCATGAAGTACCGCGGCATCATCTGCGAGAAGTGCGGCGTCGAGGTGACGCTGGCCAAGGTCCGGCGTGAGCGCATGGGCCATATCGAACTGGCCTCGCCCGTCGCCCACATCTGGTTCCTGAAGAGCCTGCCGAGCCGCATCGGCCTGCTCATGGACATGACGCTGAAGGATCTGGAACGGGTCCTGTACTTCGAAAACTACGTCGTCACCGAGCCCGGCCTGACCCCGCTGAAGCTGCACCAGCTTTTGTCGGAGGAGGAGTACATCCAGGCCCAGGACGAGTACGGCGAGGACGCCTTCACCGCGTCCATCGGCGCCGAGGCCATCAAGGTCCTTCTCTCCGCCATCGACATGGAAGAGGAGATGAAGACCGTCCGCGAGGAGCTGAAGGAGACTTCCAGCGAGGCCAAGCGCAAGAAGCTGGTCAAGCGCCTGAAGCTCATCGAAGCCTTCCTGGAATCCGGCTCGCGTCCGGAATGGATGATCCTGGACGTCGTCCCGGTCATTCCGCCGGAACTGCGCCCGCTGGTCCCGCTGGACGGCGGCCGTTTCGCCACGTCCGACCTGAACGACCTGTACCGCCGCGTCATCAACCGTAACAACCGCCTGAAGCGGCTGATCGAGCTGCGCGCGCCGGACATCATCGTGCGCAACGAGAAGCGCATGCTGCAGGAGGCCGTCGACGCCCTGTTTGACAACGGCCGCCGCGGCCGCGTCATCACCGGCGCCAACAAGCGTCCGCTGAAGTCCATCAGCGACATGCTGAAGGGCAAGCAGGGCCGCTTCCGTCAGAACCTGCTGGGCAAGCGCGTCGACTACTCCGGCCGTTCGGTCATCGTGGTGGGCCCGGAGCTGAAGCTGCACCAGTGCGGCCTGCCCAAGAAGATGGCGCTGGAGCTGTTCAAGCCTTTCATCTACGCCAAGCTGGAACTGTACGGCATGGCCTCCACCATCAAGGCGGCCAAGCGCATGGTGGAGAAGGAGCGGCCCGAGGTCTGGGACATCCTGGAAGAGGTCATCCGCGAGCATCCGGTCATGCTGAACCGGGCGCCCACGCTGCACCGCCTGGGCATCCAGGCCTTCGAGCCGACCCTGATCGAAGGCAAGGCCATCCAGCTGCACCCGCTGGTCTGCACCGCCTTCAACGCGGACTTCGACGGTGACCAGATGGCCGTGCACGTTCCGCTGAGCCTTGAGGCCCAGCTGGAAGCGCGCGTCCTGATGATGTCGACCAACAACATCCTGTCGCCCGCCAACGGCAAGCCCATCATCGTGCCCAGCCAGGACATCGTCCTGGGCCTGTACTACATCACGATGGAACTGCCGGGCTCCGTGGGCGAGGGCATGGCCTTCACCGACATCGGCGAGATCGAGCAGGCGCTCGCGGCCAAGGTCGTCACCCTGCACTCCAAGGTGAAGGCCCGCTACCACACCGTGGACCAGGATGGTAACCCCATCATCACCCGCGTGGAGAGCACCCCCGGCCGCATGCTGCTGTCGGAAATCCTTCCCCGTCACCCGGCCATCGGCTTCTCGATGATCAACCGGCTGCTGACCAAGAAGGACGTGGGCAACATCATCGACGCCGTCTACCGCCATTGCGGTCAGAAGGAGACGGTGATTTTCGCCGACCGCCTGATGAAGCTGGGCTTCAGCCACGCCTGCCGCGCCGGCATCTCCTTCGGCAAGGATGACATGGTCATCCCGGCCGAGAAGGAGACGCTGATCCATGAGGCGCAGGAGCGCGTCAAGGAGTACGAGCAGCAGTACCTGGACGGCCTGATTACCCAGGGCGAAAAGTACAACAAGGTGGTCGACGTCTGGTCGGAAACGACCGAAAAGGTCGCCGGCGCCATGATGAAGGTCATCGAGCAGCCGCGCCCCGGCGTGGGCGTCAACTCGGTGTACATGATGGCGCACTCCGGTGCCCGTGGCTCCGCCGCCCAGATCAAGCAGCTGGCCGGCATGCGCGGCCTGATGGCCAAGCCCTCGGGCGAGATCATCGAGACGCCCATCATTTCCAACTTCAAGGAAGGCCTGACCGTGCTGGAGTACTTCAACTCCACCCACGGCGCCCGTAAGGGTCTGGCCGATACCGCCTTGAAGACGGCGAACTCCGGTTACCTGACGCGTCGTCTGGTCGACGTCGCCCAGGACGCCATCGTCGTGGAAAACGATTGCGGCACCACCAAGGGCCTGACCATGCGCGCCGTCATCGACGGCGGCGAGGTCATCTCGCCCCTGTCGGAACGCATCCTGGGCCGTTGCGCCTCGGTTGACGTGGTCGATCCGCTGAGCGGCAAGGTTCTCGTTCCGGCCGCCGGCCTGATCGACGAGCAGGCCGTGGAGCTGATCGAGCGCGCCGGCATCGACACCGTGCTGATCCGCTCGGTGCTGACCTGCGAGACCCGCGAGGGTGTCTGCGGTTGCTGCTATGGCCGCGACCTGGCCCGCGGCACCACCGTGAACATCGGTGAGGCCGTCGGCGTCATCGCCGCGCAGTCGATCGGTGAGCCCGGCACGCAGCTGACGATGCGTACCTTCCACATCGGCGGTGCGGCCCAGCGTGGTGCCGAGCAGTCGTCCGTGGACAGCAGCCTTGACGCCAAGGTCGTCGTGAAGAACCGCAACATGGTTCTGAACGGCGAGGGCGTTCCCGTCATCATGGGCCGCAACGTGGAACTGGCGCTGTTCGACAGCCAGGGCCGCGAGCGCGCCCGTCACCGCGTCCCCTACGGCGCCAAGCTGAACAAGCTGCTGGTCGAGGACGGCGTGCTGGTGAAGAAGGGCGATCGCCTGGCGGAGTGGGACCCCTACACCCTGCCGATCATCACCGAGCGGGAGGGTGTCGCCAACTACGTCGACCTGGTCGAGGGCGTGTCCATGCGCGAGGTGGTCGACGAGGCCACCGGCATCTCGTCCAAGGTGGTGGTCGATTGGCGCCAGCAGCCGCGCGGTGCGGATCTCCGCCCCCGCGTGACCCTGCGCGACGCCAACGGCGATGTCATCAAGCTGCCGAACGGCGTGGAAGCCCGCTACTACCTGAGCGTGGACGCCATCCTGTCGGTGGAGAACGGCGCGCATGTGAAGGCCGGTGACGTGCTGGCCCGTATCCCGCGTGAAAGCTCCAAGACGCGTGACATCACCGGCGGTCTGCCGCGCGTGGCCGAGCTGTTCGAAGCCCGTCGTCCCAAGGACTTCGCCATCATCTCGGACATCGACGGACGGGTTGAGTTCGGCAAGGACTACAAGACGAAGCGCCGCATCGTCGTCGTCCCCAACGACGAGAACGAGACGCCGCGTGAGTACCTGATCCCGAAGGGCAAGCACATCTCCGTGCAGGAGGGTGACTATGTCCAGAAGGGCGACCTGCTGATGGACGGCAACCCCGTCCCGCACGACATCCTGGCCGTTATGGGCGTGGAGGCTCTGGCCTCCTACCTCACCAACGAAATCCAGGACGTCTATCGTCTGCAGGGCGTGAAGATCAACGACAAGCACATCGAGGTGATCGTTCGCCAGATGCTGCAGAAGGTCGAGATCGACGAGCCGGGTGACACCACGCTGCTGATCGCCGAACAGGTCGACCGCGCCGAGTTCGAGGCCGAGAACCGCAAGGTTCAGGCCCGCATGGACGAAGGCGAGGGTGGTCTGCGGTTCGCCCGCGGCCGTCCGGTGCTGCAGGGCATCACCAAGGCCAGCCTGCAGACGCGTTCCTTCATCTCGGCCGCCTCGTTCCAGGAAACGACCCGCGTCCTGACGGAAGCCGCCGTCCAGGGCAAGTCGGACAACCTGGAAGGCCTGAAGGAAAACGTCATCGTCGGCCGTCTGATCCCGGCCGGTACCGGCAGTGTCGTGAACCGCCTGAAGCAGATCGCCGCCGAGCGCGACCGCGAACTCTCCGCCTTGCAGGCGGGCGAGGATCCGGCCCTGCCGGCGGACGTCTCGACGGAACAGCCGGCCGCCTGAGGCGACCGACTGTCTGAGTAAAGTGAAGGGCCGCATCCCTGCCGGGATGCGGCCCTTTTCTCATTCCGGCGCGGCGTCACAGCGGATGTATGGCGCCTCTGGTCTGATCCGCCGTGGGCAGAGGCTGGCCAGGGTGCCAGGCGGCGGCCAGCTCATGGGAACGTTGCTGGACGTTGGCCGGCAGTTGCTGTTCCAGCGCGGCCCGCATCTTGGCGATGTCGGGGTCATCGCTGGGGCTCAGCAGCACCAGGATGTAGGCCCGTGTCGGGTCGTGCGGCGCGCCCTCGCCGGCCAGGGTCTGGACGGCCAGGAAACGCAGGGCTTCGGGATCGCCTTGAGTGGCGGCGCGCTCGCACCACATCAGCGCCGCCTGGGTGTCCTTCGCCACGCCCACGCCGTTGTAGTAGATCATGGTCAGGTTGTCCTGGGCCTGCAGGTCACCCTTGGCCGCCGCCTGCCGGAACAAGGTGATGCCCCTTGCCTGGTCTTCCGGCACGCCGCGCCCCAGGAAATAGAGCGAGCCCAGGTTGTTCAGGGCATGGGCTTGGCCCTGCGCGGCGGCCTCCTCATACCAGGCGCGGGCCTTGGCGTTGTCATGGAGGAACGGGGGCGGCGCGCCCTGGCCCGAGGCCGGCTCGATCTTCACCGGCGGTTCCTCATAAATCCAGCCGAGATAAGTTTGCGCCTCGGCGTCGCCCTTTTCCGCCAGCGGCGTCAGCAGGGCCACGGCTTCGGTCTCTTTCCCCGCCTCAAAGGCCGCGATACCCTGGTCCAGTGTGGATGTTGCGGCGGGTTGTACGGCTGGCATGCCGGATGTCGGTGGCGTGTCGGCCTGCATTGTCGCGGCACCGGCTGGTCCCACCGCCATGGTCAGTCCGGCGACGGCCCACGCCGCCACGATTAAGGCGCGCGACGCGCACGGCCACCCCACCCTGTTGTTCCCCATCTGACATTCCCCTCCATTCGCCCGTTACCAGGCGTGTTAGGGAAGAATGTTAAACAACTAAGGCGGGACAATGGCGGGCGTCTCACGTCCGCGTCGCCGTCGGCAGCGGTTGGCCCGGCTGCCAGGACTTGGCCAGGGTCTGCGCCTCCGCCTTTTGGGCGGTCGTCAGTTCACCGTCCAGGCGGGTGCGCAGGGCCTGGGCGTCGGGGTTGTCGCCGGACAGCATGGTCAGGGTGTAGGCCAGCACGGGGTTGCGCGGCAGTCCGGCGCCGGTGTCGTAGAGGCGGGCCAGCAGGGTCTGGGCGTGCGGGTTGCCCTGGCGGGCGGCGGCGCGGGCCCAGTGGGCGGCCTCCGCATCATCCTTGGGCGCGTCCTGACCAAGATAATAGATCATCGCCAGGTTCATCTGGGCCTGGGCGTCGCCCTTCTTGGCGGCCTTGCGGAACAGGCTGATGCCCTTGGCCGCGTCCTTCGGAACACCGTTGCCCAGATAGTAGAGGGAGCCCAAGTTGTTCAGGGCGTGGGCGTGGCCCTTATCGGCCGCCTTCCGATACCAGGCCTGGGCGCGGGCGTAATCCACCGGCACGCCCAGCCCCTTTTCATACATCCAGCCGAGATAAGTTTGAGCCTCGGCATCGCCCTTGTCGGCGGCGGGCGCGAGGTCGGCCAGGGCGGTGGGGTAATCCTTGCGCTCGAACGCGCCGACGCCTTTCTGTGTGTTGGCTAAGGCGACCCCGCCAGCCAGAGCGGCGCACAGGGGCAGCAGGGTGGCCGCTAGCACGGCGGATTTGCGCCAGGAACCATGTTGCATGCCCAAACCCTCCAATCGCTGCGGCCCCAACAAGGCCCACGCTGTACGTCAGCATCAGCGTGGGCAGCCATTGGGGCGGGAAAGGGGCAGGGGAAGGGATGCCCTGTGACCAGGCTGTGACATGCGATCGAGTGTCGAGCTTATTTACCCATCTTCTTGACGGCGTTCACCGCCTGGTCCAGGGCCTGCAGGAACTGCGACTTGTCGCGCTTGGCCATGGGGGCGTTGCCGCCCTGGACCACGCCCATGGCGCGCAGGTCGCTCATCAGGGCGCGGGTGGCGATGGCCGTGCCGATGGATTGCGGGGTGAAGGGGCGCCCGGTGGGGCCGATGACCCTGCTGCCGGCCTTAAGGCTGCGGTCGGCCAGGGGGATGTCGGCGGTGATGACGATGTCGCCGACGCCGCAATGGGTGGCGATCCAATCGTCGGCGGCGTCGAACCCGTCGCTGACCACCACCAGCTGCACCAGGCCGCCGGGCGGTACCCGCAGCGGGCCGTTGGAGACCAGGTAGGTCTTCAGCTGATAGCGTTCCGCCACCTTGAACACCTCTTCCTTCACGGGGCAGGCGTCGGCGTCGACATAGATCTCCAGCATAGGGTTTAAGGCTTTCGAATGCGTGCCGCCCGCGTTGCGCGCGGGTGGGATGGTGGGGTAAAAGGCGTCGCCGGCTGGGTTGCGACCCTGCCCTTGTTGCCACCCTTTGTGAAGAGACAGCCCATGGCGTCGTACCAATATGTTTATGTGATGAAGGGTGTGACCAAGGTCTACCCCGGCGGCCGCAAGGTTTTCGAGAACATCTGGCTGAGCTTCTACCCCGGCGCCAAGATCGGCGTGCTGGGCGTGAACGGCTCGGGTAAGTCCACCCTGCTGAAGATCATGGCCGGTCTGGACAAGGACTACAACGGCGAGGCCTGGGCCGCCGACGGCGTGTCCGTCGGCTACCTGCCGCAGGAACCGCAGCTGGACCCCAACAAGAACGTCCAGGAAAACGTCATGGACGCCCTGGGCGCCACCAAGGGCCTGCTGGACCGGTTCAACGAGGTCAGCAACGCCATGGCGGATCCGGACGCCGACTTCGACGCGCTGATCGCCGAGCAGGCGGAGCTGCAGGAGAAGATCGACGCCGCCGACGCCTGGGATATCGAGCGCACCGTGGACATCGCCATGGACGCCCTGCGCTGCCCTCCGGGTGACGCCGATGTGACCAAGCTGTCGGGTGGTGAGAAGCGCCGCGTGGCGCTGTGCAAGCTGCTGCTGTCCAAGCCCGACATGCTGCTGCTGGACGAACCGACCAACCATCTGGACGCCGAGAGCGTCGCCTGGCTGCAGCGCTTCCTGGCCGACTACAAGGGCACGGTGGTGATGGTCACCCACGACCGTTACTTCCTAGACAACGTCACCGGCTGGATCCTGGAACTGGACCGCGGCTCGGGCATCCCCTACGAGGGCAACTACTCCAGCTGGCTGGAGCAGAAGGAAAAGCGCTTGGCCCAGGAAGGCCGCACCGAGGACGCCCGCCAGAAGCAGCTGGCCCAGGAACTGGAGTGGGTGCGGCAGAGCCCGCGCGCCCGCCAGGCCAAGTCCAAGGCTCGTATCCAGGCCTACGAGGAATTGTTGGCCCAGAGCACGAAGGAGGCGATCACCGACACCCAGATCGTCATCCCCGTGCCGCCCCGCCTGGGCAACGTGGTCATCGAGGCCGATCACCTGAAGAAGGGCTTCGGCGACCGCCTGCTGATCGACGACCTGTCCTTCCGCCTGCCGCCGGGCGGCATCGTGGGCATCATCGGCCCCAACGGCGCCGGCAAGACTACCCTGTTCCGCATGATCACCAACCAGGACACGCCGGACGCCGGCACCTTCAAGGTGGGTGAGACGGTGAAGCTGGGCTATGTCGACCAGAGCCGCGACGCCCTCAACCCCAACAAGACGGTGTGGGAAGAGATCTCCGGCGGCCTGGACATCATCGAGCTGGGCAAGAAGTCCATGCCCAGCCGCGCCTATGTCTCCGCCTTCAACTTCCGTGGCTCCGACCAGCAGAAGAAGGTGGGGCAGCTGTCGGGTGGTGAGCGCAACCGCGTGCACCTGGCCATGATGCTGAAGTCCGGCGCCAACGTCCTGCTGCTCGACGAACCGACCAACGACCTGGACGTGGAAACCCTGCGCGCCCTGGAAGAGGCGCTGGTCAGCTTCGCCGGCTGCGCCGTGGTCATCAGCCACGATCGCTGGTTCCTGGACCGCATCGCCACCCACATCCTGGCCTTCGAGGGTGAAAGCCAGGTGGTCTGGTTCGAGGGCAACTACCAGGACTACGAAGCCGACCGCAAGCGGCGCCTGGGTGCCGCGGCCGACCAGCCGCACCGCATCAAGTACCGCCCGCTGGTGCGCAACTGAGCGCCAGAGTCAGTGAAATGGGGAACGGGGAGCGGTGATGGCGCTCCCCGTTTTCATTGGTGACTCATTCGTCCCGTGTGGCGCCTTCCACCACCCGTCGGAACTGTTCCACCGGGCAGTCCATCGCCGGGCCCGCTTGGCTGCACCCGGGAATGAAGACGGGTGTCGACAGGGGCGGCTGGGCTTCGGTCAGCGGGCTCAGGGCGCGCAGCTGGTCCAGGCTTTGCGCCGTGAAGCGGGCCCGGATGACGGTTTGGCCGTCCGCCCGGCGCCAGCGCTCCAGCACCAGCGCCGATCCGGGGGGCACCTGATCGGGCTGATAGCCCGGCAGCACCCAATCCAGGCGCAGCAGGCCGGCCAGCAGCAGGAGGGTGCCGTCGTGACCCACCAGCACGGTGACGGCGGGGCCGTCGCCGGCCAACAGGTCCGCCAGATGCCGGGCGAGCGGCCCGGCGCCCACGCGGGCGATGTAGGGCGTGCGCAGCCGGGCGTCCAGATCGGCGGCATGCGCGGCCCCGGCGCGGTTCAGCGCGTCGGGGTTCACCCGCCCACCCAGCAGGCCGTCCAACGGTGCCCCATCAGCATAGGCCATGATCAGGCTTTCCGTCAGGCCTGACGCCGTGGCCAGCGGGCTTTGCAGCCTCAGCCAGTCCTCGCCTTGGCCCCGATCCAGCGACGACGGCACGTCGGTCAGCAGCCGGCGGCCGGCCAGCCTGCCGCCGGGCTGGACCTGCGCGCGGCACTCCACCGGGGCGCAGTTCAGCAACAGGCGCTGCAGGGCCTCCACCGTGTCGGCATGCGCCGCCGTCCAGGCCGTGGCGTCACCGATGCGCCCGCGCACTGCGGCCAGGGCCAGGTCGGGATCCAGATGCGTGACCCCTGCCGGCACCGGGTCGAACAGCGGATCGGCCTTGGTCGCCACGGTGTCGACGCGGGCGGGGCAGCCGGGCAACAGCTGTTCGGCCAGCGCCCGCCCCGTCTCCACCGTGCGCTGGGGCAGGTTGGCGTGCACCTGGGCGGCGGCGCAGTCCCCGGCCGGCAGCAGGCCCAACGCCCGGTAATGCTCCCGGTAATAGGCGCCGAACAGGCTGGCCGCCTGGAAGCCGTGGGCCGTCAGATGCCCCGGCGGCACGGCGAAGGTCGGCCAGGCCTCCGCCGTCCAGCGGCCCAGCTCCTCCGGCGCCGACATGGCGGCGCGGATGCCATGCCGGGTGAGGATGACCACCCGCTCCAGATGGTCCGCCGGCGCCCCGGCCGCCTCCGGCCGGGTGGGGAGGGCCAGCAGCAGCATCGCCGCCGCCAGCCCCCGCAGCAGGGCCTTGCCGCGCATCAATACTTTGCCCGCACGCCGAACCGGAAGGTGCGGCCGAAGTCGGTGTAGGTCGCGAAGATGCCGTTGTTCACATACTGGCTCTGGGCCGCACCGGTGACGTTGATGGCCTCCGCCGTCAGCGTCAGGTGGTCGTCCACCGCGTAGGTCGCGTTCAGGTCCAGGGTGCCGAAGGCCCGATCGTTGACCGAGGACAGGCCGTTGGTGCCCACCTGGTTCAGGATGTTGCCCGTCCAGCTGTAGGCGGCGCGCACGCCGATGGGGCCTTTCTCATAGAAGGCGGTCAGGTTGTAGCTGTGGCGGGCCACGCCGGCCAGGTCGGCCTCGAAGAAGCGGCCGGTGGTGATGTCGTGGTAGGTCGCCCCGGAGTTGGTGATGGTGAGGTTGGCCAGGAAGCCCAGGCCGTCGAAGGGGGCGGGCAGAAAGGTGAACAGCTGCTGATAGGCCAGTTCGCCGCCGATGACATGGGCGCCGCCGCCGTTGACGGGCGCGGTGAGCAGATAGCTCTGCCCGTCCACCACCAGCGGGGTCACCTGGTTGAAGGTGAAGGTACTGATGTCCTTGTAGAAGAAGTCGGCGATCAGCGCGCTGCTGCGGGTGAAGTACCACTCGGCCGAGGCGTCGTACTGCCAGGCCTCGTAGGGGCGCAGCTGCGGGTTGCCGCCGCTGGCGGTGAAGATGGTGTTGGAGGAGTTCAGCGTGATCTGCGGGCCCAGGCTGGACAGCGACGGCCGGGTGATGACCTTGGAGGCCGCCAGGTGCAACTGCACGTCGGGCTGCAGCTCCAGCACCAGGTTGGCCGAGGGCAGGGCGTTGGTGTAGATGCGCTCGTACCGCACCGGGATGGCCTTGGTGCCGCTGGTGGCGCTGCCGCTGGACGTCTGGTCGGTGTTGGTGACGCGCACGCCGGCGTCGCCGCGCAGGGGCAAACCGAACAGGGTGGTGGACAGGCTGGTCATGACGTAGCCGGCGCCGATGGTTTCCGTCACCTTGTAGGAATTGCGCTGATCGGCGGCCGTCAGCGGCTGGTTCACCACAGCAGGGTCCATGCGGCTGTAGAAGGCGTTGGTGTCCGGCACCAGCCAGGTGCGGGGCAGGGTGCCGGAGGCGTCGGCCAGGAAGCCGCTGACCGGGAAGCTGTCGTAATAGCTGGCGGGGAAGTACTGGCCGGCGATGTTCTGGGTGATGGTCAGGTCGCGGCGGTCGTAGTCGCGGCCCCGATCGCGGTACTTGGCGCCCATCTGGATTTTGGAAAAGGGGCCCCAGTCCAGTTCATGCGCCGCGTCGAACTGGATGGCGCCTTCCGTGTCCTTGGCGTTCTCGGTACGCCATTCCAGGCGGCGGCCCGGCAGCAGGGTGATGGAGTTCAGGTCGGCGGTCAGATAGTTCAGGCTGGGCACGCCATCGTCCGACGACGGCATGCTGAAGCTGACCTGGCCGGCGGACCCCAGGATGCGGGACCGGCGGATGGGCGTGGGCGTGCCGCTGTCGGCTCGGTTGTAGGCGCCGTCGGCCGACAGGGTCCAGCCGGCGATGCGGTATTTGCCGTTCAGCCCCACCTGGTAGTTGGTGTGCAGCAGGTCGGACTCCTCGCGCCCGATCTGCACGCTGACCGGCGCGGTCGCCGCCACGACAGCGCCATCCCGGATGGACACGCTGCCCGGCACCGCCTTGGATATGGTCCAGTCGGCGGAGTAGGTCTTCTCGTCGTAGTGCATGTTCAGCCGGGTGAACAGCACGTCCAGCCCGACTTCCAGATTGTCGTTCGGCGCCCATTGCGCCGCCGCGTTCATGCCCACCCGGCGGCTGTGCTGCATCTCCAGGGTCGGGCGCACGCCGCTGGCATCGATGACCGCGCCGCTGTCGGCCTTGCCGTCGCCGTTCGTGTCGATGCCGTTGGGGTAAAGGGTCCAGTTGCTGCCCAGCACGCGATCCTGGCGCACCGTGCGCTCGTCATACACGGCGGCCAGCAGGACGCCGAAGGTCCTGGCGTCGTTGTTCCAGCTGGTCAGACCGGAGACGTGGGGATCGGCGGCGTCGGCCAGCTGGGCATAGCTGCCGCTGGCGGAACCGGTGAAGGTCAGGTCGCCCAACTCCAGGGGGCGAAAGGTGCGGATGTTCACCAGGCCGCCGATGGCGCCCTCATCCTGGCTGGCCAGGGGGCTTTTCACCACCTCGATGCCCGACACCAGCTCCGACGGCAGGGTATCGAAGCGGAAGTTGCGCCCCGACTGGCCGCTGTCGCGCACGTTCTCGTTCACCGCCATGCTGCGGCCGTTCAGGGTGGTGACCTCGAAATCGGGCCCCAGGCCGCGGATGCGAACGAACAGGCCCTCGCCCCGGTCGCGGGAGATGGTGACGCCCGGGATGTGCTGCATGGCCTCGGCCACGTTCTGGCTGGGGAACTTGCCGATATCCTCCGCCGAGATGGCGTCCACCACGTTGTCCGCCTGGCGCTTGGTGTCCAAGGCGCGGGTGACGCTGCCGGCGAAGCCGGTGACGATGATCTCTTCCAGCGGGCTGGCGTCGGCGGTCGCCAGGCTGCTGGCGGCCGTCGCCGCCGGGGCGGCGGTCGCGGCCTTGGCGGCCCCGACCTTCAGCACGACGCTGTCGCCATCCAGCGTGTAGTCCAGCCCGGTACCGGCCAGCAGGCGGTCCAGCGCGTCCGGCGTGCTGAAGGCGCCGGTGAGGCCGCCGGTGCGCTTGCCGTCCAGCAGCACCGGGTCGGCCAGCACCTGCATGCCGGTGGCGCGGGAAAAGGCGTTGAGGGCGGCACGCAGGTCGCCGGCGGCGATGGTGAACTGCGTCACGTTTTGCGCCGCCGGGGCGGCCGGCGCCGTGGCGGTGAGGGCGGCCGTGGCCAGGGCCAGGGCGGAGGCCGATGCGCGCAGGCGGCGCAGGGCGCGATTGAGCGGCGTGTCCAGGTTCTTCATTCTTGTCCCCAAATCCCGTGGCCACGTCCCCCCGTGGACGCGACCTCGGGCCGGAAGACGACCGGCGGTCCGGAAACCGGACATCGAATTTTATGAAGCTTATAAGACGGGGCTCGGGGCTCAGGCCGCGGGAACCAGCAGCAGCCGGTCGGCCTGCCGGTCCACGGTGAAGCCATGCACCCGGCCCAGCGTGGCCAGCAGCCGCGCGGGATTATCCAGGCGGAAGCGGCCGGAGATCTGCCGCGTCGCCAGGCGGCTGTCGGTCAGCACGATGGGCAGCGCGCTGCGGCGGCTCAACCTTTCCGCCAAGCGGCCCAGGGTGATGCCCTCCGTCTCCAGCCAGCCTTGGCGCCAGTCCTCGGCGGCGGGGTTGAAGTCCGCCAGGGACTGGAGCTGGCCGTTGTGCACGGCGGCGCGCTGGCCAGCCGTCAATTCCCGGCCCGTGCCGGCGCCGGCGGCGGTGAAGCGCACTCGGCCGCGGTAAACCGACAGTTCCACCACGTCGCGCGTCAGGTCGACGTCGAAGGCGGTGCCCAGCACGGTGATGGCGGCGCGGCCGCCAGCCTCGATTTCGAAGGGCCGGTCGCTGTCATGCGCCACGTCGAAATAGGCCTCCCCCCGGCTCAGGGTCAGCCAGCGATGGCCGTGGCCCAGGCGCGCCTCAACCACCGTGTCGCCGTTGAGGTTGAGGGCCGTGCCATCGGGCAGGGTGACGGTGCGGCCTTGGCCGCCGGCCGTCTCATAGCGCAGCGGTGTCGCCATGTAGCGGTCGACGTTGGGCCAGACGACAATCAGCGCCAACGCGGCGCAGGCCGCCAGGGCCAGGCCGGGCAGCAGGCGCCGCGCCCGGGGGATCGTCCGGGGGACTGCACGGGACGCGGGCCGGCGGGCTGCGCGCGGCGCGGCGTTCAGCCCGGCCATCGCCTCGGCCAGGGCGGGGTCCTCCAGGGTGGCGTGCAGCGCCTGATAGCTGTCGCGATGGCCAGGGTCGGCCGCCAGCCAGGCCTGGAAGGCGGCTTCCTCCTCGGGCGTCAGGGGCGCGTCGGCACGGCGCAGCGCCCAGCGGGCCGCCTCTTCCACCGGGCTGGGGTTCCAGACAACGCGACGCTCGGCCATCACGGCAATTCCTCCTGCCGCGTGGCGCGGGGGCGGGCGCGCTCACTGCGGGACATCTCCTGGTGCAGCCATTCCAAGGCGCGCACCACATGCTTTTCAGCCGCCGCCTCGCTGATGTCCAGCGTCTGGGCGATGTCGCGCAGGCTTTCCCCTTTCAGCCGGCGGCGGACGAAGACCTCGCGGCGCAGGGGCGGCATGGCATCCAGCGCCCGTTGAAAGGCGGCGACGCGCTGACGATGCATGATCACCTCTTCCGCCCGGGGCGCTTCGCAGGGCAGGTCGTTGCCCAACTCCTCGGTGGACGCCCGGCGGCTGGCGCGGAAATGATCGCGCACCAGATTCTGGGCGATGCGGAAGCATAGGGCGGCGCTGTCGCCCACCGTGCTTTTCAGCCGGTAGGTGAACAGACGGATGAAGGTTTCCTGCACCAGGTCTTCGCTGACCCAGGGATCCCCCACGCGGCGCATGATGAACCGGTAAAGGCTGGTACGTTCTGGAAGCGAATCCTCGGTCATGGCGTGCGCCTTTGGCCTTCGATGGCGCGGCCTCTATCACCAACCGCCACCAATTGCGACCTCCGGCGCGTGACATTCTCATGACCGGCACCTCACCTTAAGGCGGAGGGGGCGCCGGCAGCAGGTGGGCCGCGACGGTGGTTTCGAAGCCTTGGTCTCGGGCGATTTCACCGGCGGGCGCGACGGTCCATGGCCAGGTGGCCAGCGGCTCCCCCGGCAGTGTCAGGCCGAACAAGGGGTCCTCGACCCTTTGGATGCGGCCTTGGCCGTCCAGCCACCGCCGCTCCACATCCGCCAGGATCAGGCACGGTGCGGCCAGGCGCGCGACATGGTCCAGGTGCGCCCGCACGATGTCCGCCGCCAGGACATCGGCCGCCGTTTCCCCGTCCTGCGCCGCCACCAGGCTGCGCGCCGCCAGCGGCAACTGCGAGGCCAGATTCAGGGAAAGAACCAGGTCCGGTGCTGTGTCGGCGTACGCGTCGCAATAGGGATTCAGTGGCCGGCCGGCAACGATGTCGGCCACCGTCCCCGTCAGATCCACCAGGTCCAGCGTGATTTTGGGATCGCGCCAGGCGCGCCACCGGGCTTCCGGCCCGTGGGCGATGTCGGCCAGGATGATGCGGCCGAAGCGGGGCGTCAGGATGTCCAGCGGCAGGTCCAGCAATGGCCCGGACCCCAGCACCAGCAGGGTGCCGCCCCGGCCGAAGCGCTGTGCCGCCTGCGCCACCGCGCGGTGGCTGTTGGCCAGATGGGACGCCCACGCGACGCGCTGGCGCCGGGCCCGCGCCGTGATGGCGGCGGACTCGTGATGATAGCCCAGCCGCCGGGCGGCGGGTGAGCAGAGCGTCAGCCGGCTGGCGATCCATTCCCTAAGCATGACGGAAGGCTACGGCGCCCCGCGCCAAAAGAAAATGGCGCCCCGGGGTCGTTGCCTCGGGACGCCATTCCAACTGCCAATTCTCTCGGATGCCGGCCTTTACTGGGCCACGCCGGCGTTGGCCTTCTGAATCCGGTCGCGCAGGGCTTCCAGCAGGGCGTTGAAGTCGCCGCCATGGCTTTCGATCACCGACGCGAACTCCGACCGCTGGGTCAGGCTCATGCTGACGTTTTCCACCACCACGTCGATGATGCGGAAGCTGCCATCCTTGGACCGCAGGCGCCAATCGACGTTCACCGCCGGTCCGTTGGAACGGACCACCTGGCTGTTGACGATGGCATCCTTCTCGCCATCCGGCTGCGCGGCGCCGACCTTGAAGGTCTCGCCCGCGTACTGGCTGAAGCGCTCTGAATAGACCGAGACGATCATGGTCTGGAACAGCTTCATGTATTCCTGGCGCTGGGCGTCATTGGCGACGTTCCAGTAGCGGCCCAGGACGAAGCGGCCGATGGTCTGCAGGTCGAAGTTCTGCTGCAGCAGTTGGGTGAAGGTGGACTGGACCTCCGCCTTCGAGGCGCCAGGCTTGGACAGGACGCCGATGGCCTTGTCGCCCAGGCCCTGGACGAACTTCACGGCGGCACCGGCATCCGCGGCGGCCTGGGCGGGGGTGGCGAGCGGCAAGCCCAGGGACAGGGCAAGGCCCATCGTGGCGGTGCCGAGCAAAAGGGTGCGGCGCGTCAGCATGTTGGTCATGGCCTTGTTGATCTCTTCGTGTGTCAGGACAGTCTGTCGGGGACGGGAACGGATGCAGTGATGGGTGTCACGGCGGGGCAGTACAGTTTCAACACCCGACCGATGCCGGTGATCCCCGGAGCCCGGCGCCTTTCTATTACGGGTCAGGGTTCTGGGAGTAGTCGGGAATGCTGGGGTATTGGCGCGGATCTGCCTTGCCGTTCAGGACATAGCCATCACGCTGCTGCCGGTAGGCGGCGCGTATGGCGGCGTAATAGTCGACGCTGTTCTTGCGCAAATCGTCCAGCGCCTCGAAATAGGTCGAACGCACGTCCAGCACCGTCAGGCCCACGCGGGTATAGTTGGCCCAGTCATTGTTGGTGTTGCTGGACACGCGGGTGACCGGGTCACCCCATGCTTCAAGGCCGAAGCCCACGGCGTCGCGGACGGATGAGGCGCCCAGGAAGGGCAACACCAGGTAGGGCCCCTCGTCTATGCCCCAGACGGCGAAGGTCTGGCTCAGGCTCTCGTAATGATAGGGGATGCCATTGGCCGCGGCCACGTCCACCAGGCCGCCGATGCCTACCGTGGAGTTGATGACGAAGCGTTCCACGGTCACGCCGGCGCCATCCCAGTCGCCCTGCAGCAGGTTGTTGGCCAGGGTGAGGGGGGAGCGCACGTTGTTCAGCACGTTGGACACGGCGTCGCGCAGCGCCGGCGGGATGGCCCAGCGGTAGGCCTGGGCCACGGGGCGCAGCACGGCTTGGTCCACCTGGTCGTTGAACCAGAAGATGCCCCGGTTCATGCCTTCCAACGGGTCGTTAGCCTCGGGCCCCGCGAGGGCCGGGTGCTGGGGCGTGCCATCGGGATTGTGGGCACAGGCCGAGACGCCCAGTAGCATCCCCACCGCAAGTAATGCGGGGGCCAATCGCCGCCGCCGGTTCGCAAGGAGCCATGTCGGCATGAAAGAAACCAAGGGCCCGCCCTGCGGGATCGGCGACATCAGGCGCATGCGTCAACCCACGGTTAAGTTGGTTATTGATGAATGATTGGCATACTTTGTGGCCAAATCCAGGCGCCACTAAGAGGTGGGCCAAGGTGGGGCCATTTTCTATCTGACCTTCGATATAGGGGTCGGCCATCGAACGAGTGGGGCGGACGAGCGGGGTGGCGCACCCACGTTTTCGGGCCGGCGCTGGGATGTAGGCCATTATACCGCCTTGCCCGTCACCCGTGTGGCGCGTTGGTCGTCTCGTATCGTTGTCATTATTCTCTCGCATAAAGACATCTTTATATGTACAAATGATCCCCTAGACTGCGGTGGCATGGGGATCGTTGGACCATGGATTTTCTGCTGGGGGCCCTGAAGGCGGCGGCTGAGCCGACGCGCCTGCGCTTGCTGGCCCTGTGCGCCCATGGCGAACTGACGGTCAGCGAACTGACGCAGATCCTGGGGCAGAGCCAGCCGCGCGTGTCGCGGCATCTGAAGCTGCTGTGCGATGCGGGGCTGCTGGACCGCTTCCGCGAAGGTATCTGGGCCTACTATCGCTTGGCGGAGCGGGGGGCGGTGGCAGAACTGGCGCGGACTCTGGTGGACGCCATCCCGGCGGACGACCCCGGCTTGGCGCTGGACCTGGAGCGGCTGGACCAGATCAAACGCGCGCGGCAGGAAACGGCGGCCCAGTATTTCCGCGACAACGCCGCCCGCTGGCATGAGGTGCGCAGCCTGCACGTGCCCGAGCGCGAGGTGGAACAGGCGCTGCTGGCCCTGGTGCCGGGCGGCGGCATCGGCGACCTGCTGGACATCGGTACCGGCACCGGCCGCATGCTGGAGCTGTTCGCCCCCCATGTCACCCGCGCCCTGGGCATTGACGCTTCGCGGGAAATGCTGGCGGTGGCGCGGGCCAATCTGGAAAAGGCGGGCCTGCGCCATGTGCAGGTGCGGCTGGCCGACATGTACCAGGTGCCCGTCCCCAGCGGCAGCCAAGACATGGTGATCGTCCACCAGGTGCTCCACTATGCCGAGGACCCGCAGGAGGTGCTGGTGGAGGCCGCGCGCGTGCTGCGCCCCGGCGGCCGTGTGGTGGTGGTCGACTTCACCAGCCATGACCTGGAGAACCTGCGGACCGATCATGCCCACCGCCGCCTGGGCTTCACGGACGCCGAAATGGCGCAGTGGTTCGGCCATGCCGGCCTGACGCCGGCCCAACCTGTGCACCTGCCCGGCACCCCCTTGACCGTGACCCTGTGGTCCGGCCAGCGGCCCGCCTGATTGCCCCGAAGACGCTGAGAAAAGCCATGACCACCGCGAATGAGACCGCCGTGACCGAGACCGCCGCCGATACGCCCCTGGCCCGCCAACTGGGCGGGGGGGAGCCACTGGTGACAGTGCCGCGGGACCTGCGCGTCAGCTTCGAATTCTTTCCGCCCAAGACGGAAAAGATGGAACAGACGCTGTGGCAGGCCATCCGCCGCCTGGCACCGCTGTCACCGGCCTTCGTCTCGGTCACCTACGGTGCCGGTGGCTCCACGCGTGAACGCACGCACGCTACCGTCACCGCCATCCAGCAGCAGACGGGCATTCCGGCCGCCGCCCATTTGACTTGCGTCGCGGCCACCAAGGAAGAGATCGACACCATCGCGCGCGCCTATTGGGACGCCGGCATCCGCCACATCGTGGCGCTGCGTGGTGACCCGCCCCAGGCGGCGGACGGCAGTGGCGGCCTGGGCGGCAGCGGCTACCAGCCCCATCCCGGCGGCTACGCCTACGCCACCGACCTGGTGGCCGGGCTGAAGCGGGTGGCGGACTTCGAAATCTCCGTGGCCTGCTTCCCCGAAACCCATCCCGAGGCCGCCAGCGCCGCCGCCGACATCGACAATCTGCGCCGCAAGGTGGACGCCGGCGCCACCCGCGCCATCAGCCAGTTCTTTTTCGACACCGACCGGTTCCTGCGCTTCCGCGACACGGTGGCGGCGGCCGGCATCGACATCCCCATCGTGCCGGGCATCCTGCCCATCACCAACTTCGGCCGCGCCGTGGAACTGGGGGCCAAATGCAACTGCGCCGTGCCCGCCTGGATGGATGAGCTGTTCGGCGGCCTGGACGCGGAACCGGAAACCCGCCAACTGGTGGCCGCCACCGTGGCCGTGCAGCAGTGCCTGCGGCTGGAACGGGAAGGGGTGCGGGACTTCCATTTCTACACCCTCAACCGCGCCGACCTGACGGTCGCCATCTGCCATATGCTGGGGGTACGGGCGCCTAAGGCCGTCTGAGCGTGCCCGAAATCGCGAACCCGCAGTCGCGGTCCCAAAATCCGGATGATGCCACCGCGTCGCCACGGGCTCGCCATTCTCGTGGCTTTAGGTTAAATCCGCCGGCAGGCATTCTTGCAAACGATGATTGCAAGGAATTGGGCCGGTACTGACTTGATCCGGCGGGCACGCCCGCTGGTCCGGACGACAGGGTGGACCGTCATGACACGATTGATGCACCGAGTGATGGGGGCGGCCGTGCTGGCCGGCACCCTGATGACCGCTGGCGGTGCGCTGGCGGGGGAAATCACCCTGTACTCCGAAGCCTTCTTCCGGGGCGAGGCGCTGACCATCCGCGACGGCGTGGAAAACCTGGCCGACATGGGGCGCTGGAACGACCGCGCCAAATCCATGATCGTGCGCTCGGGCGAGTGGGAGGTGTGCAAGGACTCCGGCTTCCGCAACTGCAAGCGCGTGGGGCGCGGCACCCGGATCGGCGATTTGGGCGAGATCGGGCTGTACAACGCCGTCTCCTCCGCCCGGCAGATCGATGGCCGCTACTACCAGCCGGAACCGCCTCCGCCGCCCGTCTACGACCCGCCGCCCCCGCCCTCATACGGCCCACCGCCCGGTTATGGCGGCGGCATCACCTGGAACAATGCTCCCTCGGGCCCGCCGGCCTATGACCAGCCACCGCCCCCACCGCCCAGTTATGGTGGTGGCGTCACCTGGAATGACGACCGGCGGGACGGCCCCCCGCCCATGGGCGACTGCCGCCGCCGCATCTATGACGCCTTCGTCCAGCGCTTCGGCCCGCCGGGCGACGTCAATTTCCGGGGTGAGGAGTGGGAAGGCCGCATCTTCTGGAATGGGGATCGCTGGCACTATCGCTGCACGCCGGAGCAGATCAACATCTGGCAGTGATGATGGGGGATGGGAATGGCAGGGGTCACCGCGCGGCTGCTGATTTCCGCGGGCCTGATGTTGGGTGCCACCCTGCCCGGGACCGCATGGGCATACGACGCCATGGTCATCCTGTATTCGGGACAGGACCGGGGCGGAAGTACCCTCGATATTGAAGAGGATACCGAGAACCTGGCCGGCGACGGTTGGAACGACCGGGCGCGGTCCCTGGCGGTCACGGGCGGAACGTGGGAGGTGTGCCGCCACGCCGGCTATCGTGACTGTGAGACGGTCAGGGCTTGGGACGTGGTCAACGACCTGTCCCGCATCGGCCTGGACCAGGCCATTTCCTCCGTACGCCGGATTGACCGGCCGGCGCCGGAACCGGCGGCGACCACCGGCACCGGTTCACCCATCGTGTGGAACACCAGACGGCCGGCGACCCTATGGTCCCTCACCAGCGCGGGCGACTGCCGGCCCGATATCCGTGCGGCCTTCGCCCAACGCTTCGACTCCGCCGGTGAGGGTGATTTCGACGGCGGCCCAAGTGACGGGCGCCTCACCTGGGACGGCAAGGTGTGGGGCTATAACTGCGCCTACCGCCAAACCGACATTTGGCCGGAGGGTTAGCCGGACAAGGGGCGCAGCCTCACGCCGCCGCCACGTCTCCGGCGGCGGTGGGCTCATAGTTCAGGTTGGGGGCCAGCCAGCGTTCCATGGTGGCCATGTCCATGCCCTTGCGCGCGGCATAGTCCGCCACCTGGTCGCGCTCCACCTTGCCCAGGCCGAAATACTTGGCGTCGGGGTGGGCGAAATACAGGCCGCTGACGGCGGCGGTGGGGGTCATGGCGTAGCTCTCGGTCAGCGTGATGCCGGCATTCTTCTCCGCGTCCAGCAGCTGCCACAGGATGCCCTTCTCCGTATGGTCGGGGCAGGCGGGGTAGCCCGGGGCCGGGCGGATGCCCCGGTACTTCTCCGCGATCAGGTCCTCATTGCTCAGGTCCTCGCCGGCGGCATAGCCCCACAGTTCGGTGCGCACGCGCTCGTGCAGGCGTTCCGACAGGGCTTCGGCCAGGCGGTCACCCAGGGCCTTCAGCAGGATGGCGCTGTAATCGTCATGCGCCGCCTCGAAGGCCTTGGCGCGTTCCTCCAGCCCGATGCCGGCGGTGACGGCGAAGCCGCCGATCCAGTCGGCCACGCCCGTTTCCTTGGGCGCCACGAAGTCGGCCAGGGCCAGATGCGGGCGATCACGGCCGGCCTCGCGCGCCATCTGCTGGCGCAAGGTATGTAGCGTGGCCGTCACCGTCGTGCGGTTGGTGTCGGCATAGACCTCGATGTCGTCGCCCACGGTGTGGGCGGGCCACAGGCCGACCACGGCGCGGGCCGTCAGCCACTTCTCGCCGACGATCCGCTGCAACATGGCCTGGGCGTCGGCGTAGAGGTTGCGCGCCGCCTCGCCCACCACGGCGTCCTCCAGGATGGCGGGGAAGGTGCCGGCCAGTTCCCAGGCCTGGAAGAAGGGGCGCCAGTCGATGCGCGACACCAGCTCCGCCAGGTCGTAATCCTCGAACACCGTCAGGCCGGGCTTCAGCGGCTGCGGCGCCTCATACGCGGCCCAGTCCAACTTGGCGCGGTTGGCGCGGGCGTCCGCGATGGGCAGCCGGGCGCGGCCAGCCTGGGCGCGGGCGTGGGCCTCGCGCATGCGGGCGTAATCGCCCTTCACGCCCTGGGTGTAGTCGCCCTTGGCCGCCAGGCTGATCAGGTTGCCGGCCACGCCCACCGCGCGGCTGGCATCGATGACGTGGACGACGGGGCCCTGGTAGGCCGGGTCGATCTTCACCGCCGTGTGCACCTTGCTGGTGGTGGCGCCGCCGATCAGCAGCGGCAGGTCGAAGCCCTCGCGCTGCATCTCCTTGGCCACGAACACCATCTCGTCCAGCGACGGGGTGATCAGGCCGGACAGGCCGATGATGTCGGCCTTCTCCTGCTTGGCCGTCTCCAGGATCTTGGCGCAGGGCACCATGACGCCCAGGTCCACGACCTCGTAGTTGTTACATTGCAGAACGACGCCGACGATGTTCTTGCCGATGTCGTGCACATCGCCCTTCACCGTGGCCAGCAGCACCTTGCCATTGCTGCGGCTGGCGGCCCCGTCCTTCTCCGCCTCGATGTAGGGCAGCAGGTAGGCCACGGCCTTTTTCATGACGCGGGCCGACTTCACCACCTGGGGCAGGAACATCTTGCCGGCGCCGAACAGGTCACCCACCACGTTCATGCCGTCCATCAGCGGGCCTTCGATGACCGACAGGGGGCGGTCGGCGGCTTGGCGCGCCTCCTCCACATCCTCGTCGATCCAGTCGGTCAGGCCGTGGACCAGGGCGTGGGTCAGGCGCTGGTTCACCGGCGCCTGGCGCCAGCTGAGGTCAGCCTCCTTCCTGGCGCCGCCGCCCTTGTACTTCTCCGCCACTTCCAGCAGGCGGTCGGTGGCGTCCTCGCGGCGGTTGAGGATGACATCCTCCACCCGCTCGCGCAGCTCGGCCGGAATATCCTCGTACACCGGCAGCTCGCCGGCGTTGACGATGCCCATGTCCATGCCGGCGGCGATGGCGTGGTACAGGAACACGGCATGCATCGCCTGGCGCACCGTTTCGTTGCCGCGGAAGCTGAACGAGACGTTGGACAGGCCGCCGGAGACGTGGGCGCCCGGCAGCTCGGCGCGGATGCGGCGCGTGGCGTTGATGAAGTCGACGGCGTAGTTGTTGTGTTCCTCGATGCCCGTGGCGACGGCGAAGATGTTGGGGTCGAAGATGATGTCTTCCGGCGGGAAGCCCACCTTGTTCACCAGCACGTCATAGCTGCGGCGGCAGATTTCCACCTTGCGCGCCTCGGTGTCGGCCTGGCCCTTCTCGTCGAAGGCCATGACCACCACGGCGGCGCCATAGCGGCGCACCTTTCTGGCCTGGGCGATGAAGGCCTCTTCGCCTTCCTTCAGGCTGATGGAATTGACGATGGCCTTGCCCTGGACGTTCTTCAGCCCCGCCTCGATCACGCTCCATTTGGAACTGTCGATCATCACCGGCACGCGGGCGATGTCCGGTTCCGAGGCGATCAGGCGCAGGAAGCGGACCATGGCGGCCTCGCTGTCCAGCATGGCCTCGTCCATGTTCACGTCGATGATCTGGGCGCCGCCCTCCACCTGCTGGCGGGCGACGGCCAGGGCCGCCTCATAGTCGCCGTTCAGGATCAGCTTCTTGAACCTGGCCGATCCGGTGACGTTGGTGCGCTCACCCACATTGATGAAGATGGCGGTGCGGGGCTGGGTCATGGCGGCTGATTCCGGAAGCGAAACGAGGGGCGGGGCGCCTGGGTCTGGATGGGTGGTTTAGAATGCCGGCATCTCGAACGGCTCCAGCCCGGCCAGGCGCATGCGCGCCGGGCGGTCGGCGGGCGGGCGCGGGGTGATACCCTTCACCGCCTCGGCGATGGCGCGGATATGCACGGGGGTGGTGCCGCAGCAGCCGCCGACGATGTTCACCAGTCCGTCGCTGGCCCAGTGGCCCAGCGCGTCGGCCATCTGCTCCGGCGTCTCGTCATAGCCGCCGAACTCGTTGGGCAGGCCGGCATTCGGATGGGCGCTGACGTAAGTGTCGGCGACGCGGCTCAGTTCCTGAACATAGGGGCGCATCAGGTCGGCACCCAGCGCGCAGTTCAGGCCGATGCTCAGCGGCTTCACATGGCGCAGGCTGTTCCAGAAGGCCTCCGTCGTCTGGCCGGACAGGGTGCGGCCGGAGCGGTCGGTGATGGTGCCGGAGATCATGACCGGCAGTTCTAGCCCCTTTTCCTCAAGCACCTCGTCGACGGCGAACAGGGCGGCCTTGGCGTTCAGCGTGTCGAAGATCGTCTCGACCAACAGCATGTCGACGCCGCCGTCGATCAGGCCCTCCACCTGGGTGCGGTAGGCGGTGCGCAGCTCATCGAAGTCGACATTGCGGAAGCCGGGGTCGGTCACCACCGGGCTGATGGACGCGGTGCGGTTGGTGGGGCCGATGGCACCGGCGACGTAGCGCGGGCGCGTGGGGTCCGCATCCTCCAGCGCGTCGCCGGCGGCGCGGGCCAGGGCGGCGCCGGCCTTGTTGAACTCGTACGCCAGATCCTCCATGCCGTAATCGGCCAGGCTGATGCTGGTGGAGTTGAAGGTGTTGGTCTCGACGATGTCGGCACCGGCGTCGAAATACTGCTGGTGGATTTCCCGCACGATCTGCGGCTGCGTCAGGTTCAGCAGGTCGTTGTTGCCGCGCACGTCGCGGTGCCAGTCCTTGAACCGCTCCCCGCGATAGCCGGCCTCATCCAGCTTGTAACCTTGGATCATGGTGCCCATGGCGCCGTCCAGCACCAGGATGCGCTGCTTCAGCAGGTCCGGCAGGCGGGCCAAACGTTCGGAACGGGTCAGGGCCATGATCGCGTACTCCACCGGCATAAGGGCGCCGGGTATGTTCCAGGTAACAATGTTCGCCACCCTAGTCATCTGGGGATACAGATGCAAACATAAAGATGTCTTTATGTGATGCGTCGAGTGCAGGCGCCATGTGCTTTTGTGGTGGTGCGGATTGACGGCGGCGGGCGCCCATGCCTAGAAGCGCCTGAGATCATTATGGAAGGGTTGAGCGGTGCCGCAGACGGCAGGGCAAGAGGGGCGGGGGCGCCCGGCGGTGGCCATCATCGGTGCCGGCCCCGCCGGCCTCATGGCGGCTGAGGCGCTGGCCGGGAAGGGCATCGCCGTTACCGTCTATGACGCCATGCCCTCACCGGCGCGCAAGTTCCTGATGGCCGGGCGCGGCGGCCTGAACATCACCCATTCCGAACCGCTGGACCGCTTTCTCACCCGCTATGGCGCGGCGGCGGCGGTGGTGGCGCCGTGGATCAGGCGCTTCACGCCGGACGACCTGCGCGCCTGGGTGCACGGCCTGGGTATCGAAACTTTCGTGGGCAGCAGCGGCCGCGTCTTCCCCGTAGGCCTCAAGGCCTCCCCCCTGCTGCGCGCCTGGCTGCGCCGGCTGGATGGGCTGGGCGTGACGCTGAAGGCCCGTCACCGCTGGACCGGATGGACCGACGACGGCGCGCTGGCCTTCGACACGCCGGAGGGGCCGCTGGCGGTGGCGGCGGACGCCACCCTGCTGGCCCTGGGGGGCGCCAGTTGGCCGCGCCTGGGCTCCGACGGCGGCTGGGCGCCCTTGTTGGCGGCGAAGGGCATCGACCTCGCCCCCTTCCGCGCCGCCAACGCCGGCTTCGACGTCGCCTGGTCCCCCGCCTTCATCGAGCGGGCGGAGGGGCAGCCCCTGAAGCGCATCGCCCTGTCCTTCGCCGGCCAGACCAGCCGGGGGGAGGCGGTGGTGACCCGCACCGGCCTGGAGGGCGGCGCCCTCTACGCCCTGGGCGCGCCGCTGCGGGAGGCGATCGCCCGCGACGGCCAGGCGGTGCTGCATATCGACCTCAAGCCCGACCTGGACCTGGCCGCCATTACGGCGCGTTTGGCCAAGGCGCCGCCGTCGGAAAGCCTGAAGAACCGCCTGCGCAAGGCCCTGGGGCTGGAGGGCGTGATCCCCGCCCTGCTGCGGGAAGGCGTCCCGCCCGCCGATCTCGCCACCCCGTCCGCGCTGGCCCAGCGCCTCAAGGCCCTGCCCATCACCCTGGCCGCCATCCGCCCTATGGATCGGGCCATCTCCACCGCCGGCGGCATCACGCTGACCGAACTGGACGATCACCTGATGCTGCGCCGCCTGCCGGGTGTCTTCGCCGTGGGGGAAATGCTGGACTGGGAAGCGCCCACCGGCGGCTATCTGCTGCAAGCCTGCTTCAGCGGGGCGGTGGCGGCGGCGGAGGGAATGGCGGGGTGGCTCAACGACTGGCGAGTAGGCGCATTTCCTGGATAACCTTATCCACCTTGCCTTTTGCTTCGCCCCCAATGTCGAAGGCGGCGATCTGCCGCCCTTTCACGTTCTGTTTGGCGTTGCCCGAGGCTTCGAAATGGAACGGTTCCACTTCGTCGAAATAAATGGAGCCTGAAACACCGCTCCAGGAACCCCAGGTCATCCCCGTCGTGAACGATACCAAGCCTGATGTCTCGTCCGCGGCATCGACTTTATAGTTCAATGACTGGATCGCTTTGACCGACAATTTGATGAGCAAGGCCTTGGTGCCGATGAACTTATCGCCAGAAACGGTGACCGTGGTCGGGGCTTCGGTGGCGGCGATATCCGCAGCGGCGATGGGGCAACCACAATTGGGGCAAGCTGGTGCCCGGTCGGAGACATCGCGGCCACAATCCTCGCACTGGATCAACGCCATCTTCGCTACCCCACATATGATTTATTTGCCAAAAATGCCGTTATGCATTGGCGCCATCAAGGAAAATACAACCAAAGACAATTATCTCGCCAGACCATGAACCGTCGGGACGCGCGTCCATGTGCTGGCAAAGTTGGGGAAGCTATAATCCTCACAACGTTTTGAACGCTCTCTTGAGGAACAGCCGCAGGCGAATACGCGTGCTCAGATAATTGAGACCATACAAAATGGCCGTTAAAAGGAAGAACGGGGCGTGGGTCGCCATGGACAGGGCTGCTGAAACCTTGAAGAGGAAGCCAGCCCTCAACAAGCCTGAAGGGCATAGCGGAGGATCAGTCGGTTGTCCGCAACCTCATGCAAGCTGACCGTACCATTCTCGAAGCCGCTGAAAAGATCGGTGTTCCACCGCAAAGCTGGAATGCTGAAGAAGGAAAGCGTGGCGCCTTCCCTGGTCACGGCCATTTTCCGGGTCTCCAGGCTGATTGTCACCTGCCTGAAGGCTTCTTGTTCAATGTCCGCCGCCCTTCGCTGGTGCGTCACGCGCCCCTGAAGGCTTAATGGATACATGCCATCACCCTACCGCACCGGCACGGGTATGGCCGCCGTCGACTTCACCTCCTCCATCACCATATAGGTGTGGGTCTGGGCCACGCCCGGGATGCTGGACAGCTTGTCGCCCAGGAAGGCGCGGTAGGCCGCCATGTCGGCCACCCGCACCTTGATCAGGTAGTCGAAGCCGCCGGCCACCATGTGGCATTCCTGGATCTCGTCCATGGGGGCGATGGCGTCGGCGAAGATTTTGAAGACGTCGGGGCTGGTCCGGTCCAGCCGCACCTCGATGAAGGCCATCAGGCTGCGGCCCAGCCGTTCGGGGTCCAGCCGTGCCGCGTAGCCCTGGATATAGCCGTCGCGTTCCAGGCGCCGCACCCGCTCCAGACAGGGGGTGGGGGACAGGTTCACGCGGCGGGACAGCTCCACATTCGACAGGCGCCCATCCTCCTGCAGAATGCGCAGGATGTTCAGGTCGATGCGGTCCAACTGGTCGGCGGTTTGGCGGGTCATATTTTCATCGTCCGAAGGGCGTCTTCGCCGGATGATATACTGAAAAATTGCGCAAATCGGCGGGAAATATGCCGGTGATCTCGCCATAATCCGCGACATTATCGCCCCACCCAAGCCCCAGGCAGTGTCATGTACCAGGCGACCGCCCCGTCCAGCTCTCCCTCCCCGGCCACGCCCGACCTTGACGGTCCCCGCGCGGCCCTGCGCCGGGCCAAACATCTGAATGAGGAGACGGCGGTGCGCGCCCTGCTGGCGGCGCACGGCCTGACGGCGGAGGAACGCCGGGCGATTGACGCCCAGGCGGTGGACGTGGTCAACGCCGCCCGCGCCCGCCGGTCGGAACTGGGGCCCCTGGACGCTTTCATGCAGGAGTTCGGCCTGTCCAACCAGGAGGGCATCGCCCTCATGTGCATCGCCGAATGCCTGCTGCGCATCGCCGATCCGGCCACGGCCGACCGGCTGATCGCCGAGAAGATCATGAAGGGGCAGTGGGACCAGCATCTGGGCCAGTCGGACAGCGCCTTCGTCAATGCCGCCGCCTGGGGCCTGATGCTGACCGGCCGGGTGGTGGAGGTCGACACCAAGAAGCAGGGTGACGCGCCCGGCCTGCTGCGCCGCCTGGTTCAGCGCTCGGGCGAGCCCGTCATCCGCGCCGCCATGATGAAGGCCATGCGGGTCATGGGCGAACACTTCGTCATGGGCCGCACTATTGCCGAGGCGGTGGCGGAAGCGAAGAAGGCGAAGCCGGAAGGCACCGTCCATTCCTATGACATGCTGGGCGAGGGGGCGCGCACCTGGGAACAGGCGGACCGCTACCAGGCCTCCTACCTCAACGCCATCGACACGGTGGGCAAGGCGGCGGCGGGCCGTGGCCCTTACGCCGCCCCCGGCGTCTCCATCAAGCTGTCGGCCCTGCATCCGCGCTATGTCTTCGCCAAGCGCGCCGACGTCATGGCCCAGCTGCTGCCGCGCGTGAAGGATCTGTGCCTGGCCGCCAAGCGCTGGGACATCAACCTGACCATCGATGCGGAAGAGGCGGACCGCCTGGACATCTCGCTGGACCTGCTGGAGGCCCTGGCGCGCGATGGCGACCTCGCCGGCTGGAATGGCCTGGGCCTGGCCATCCAGGCCTATCAGAAGCGCACCGCCCATCTGGTGGACTGGCTGGCGGCGCTGGCCCGTTCCGCCGGGCGCCGGCTGATGGTGCGCCTGGTGAAGGGCGCCTATTGGGACACGGAGATCAAGTTCTCCCAGACCCAGGGCCACGCCGACTATCCCGTCTACACCAAGAAGGCGGCGACGGACCTCAGCTACCTGGTGTGCGCGCGGCGGATGCTGGCGGCCAAGGACGCGATCTACCCGCAGTTCGCCACCCACAACGCCTACACCATCGCCGCCATCCTGCACCTGGCGGGCGACAACCGCGACCTGGAGTTCCAGCGCCTGCACGGCATGGGCGACCTGCTGTACGCCGCCGCCCGCGACCGTCTGAAGGACGTGCCGCGCGTGCGCATTTACGCACCCGTCGGCACGCATGAGGACCTGCTGCCCTATCTCGTCCGCCGTCTCCTGGAGAACGGCGCCAACAGCAACTTCGTCAACGCCTACATGGACCCGGCCATTCCGGTGAGCCAGGTGGTTGCCGACCCGATCGCCCTTTTGGAGGCTTTGCCCGTGCTGCGCCATGCCGGTATCCCGACCCCCGACAAGCTCTATGGTGACGACCGCGCCAACTCCCGCGGTGTCGACCTGACGGACGAGGCCACGGTGCGCAGCTTGCGCGCCGGCATCGACGCCGCCCTGGCCCAGGCCTGGACGGCCGGCCCCATCGTCGGCGGCCAGGATCTGGCCGGCCAGAAGGCCCGCCCGGTGCTGGACCCGTCCGACCACACCCGCACCGTGGGCACCACCGCCGACGCCACGGCCGAGCATATCGACCGCGCCCTGGCGCTGGCCGCCCAGGCCCAGCCGGGCTGGGACGCGCTGGGCGGCGAGGGGCGCGCCCGCATCCTGGACGCCATGGGCGACGCGCTGGAGGCCGACACGCCGGCCCTGCTGGGCATCCTGATCCGCGAGGCGGGCAAGACCTGGGGCGACGCCGTGGCCGAGGTGCGCGAGGCGGTGGATTTCTGCCGCTACTACGCCGATCTCGCCCGCAAGCAGTTCGGCGCGCCCACCCGCCTGCCGGGTCCGACGGGCGAAAGCAACGAGCTGTCGCTGCATGGCCGCGGCACCTTCGTCTGCATCAGCCCGTGGAACTTCCCGCTGGCCATCTTCACCGGTCAGGTGGCGGCCGCCCTGGCCGCCGGCAACGCCGTGGCGGCCAAGCCGGCGGAGCAGACCACCCTGGTGGGCGCCCGCGCCGTGCGCCTGTTCCACACGGCCGGCGTGCCGGGTGACATCCTGCACCTGCTGCCGGGCGATGGCGAGACGGTGGGTGCGGCCCTGGTGGCCGACGCCCGCATCGGCGGCGTGGCCTTCACCGGGTCCACCGAAACCGCGCGCCTGATCAACCGGGCCTTGGCCGCCCGGGACGGCGCCATCGTCCCCCTGATCGCCGAGACCGGCGGCCAGAACGCCATGATCGTCGACAGCACCGCCCTGCTGGAGCAGGTGGTGGACGACTGCATCACCTCGGCCTTCCAATCGGCGGGCCAGCGCTGCTCCGCCATGCGCGTCCTGTTCGTGCAGGACGACGTGGCCGACCAGATGGCGCACCTGCTGAAGGGCGCCATGCAGTTGATCACCCTGGGCGACCCGCTGGATCTCGCCACCGACGTCGGCCCCATCATCGATGAGGACGCCCGCAAGATTCTGGTGGCCCATGGCGAGCGCATGGACCGCGAGGCCAAGCTGGTCCACGCCTGCCCCACGGGCGCGGACCTCCCCAACGGCACCTTCTTTGGGCCGCGCCTCTATGAGATCGACAGCCTGAAGCGGCTGCCGCGCGAGGTGTTCGGCCCCATCCTGCACCTGGTGCGGTGGAAGGCCGACAGCCTGGACCAGGTGCTGGCCGACATCGATGCCACCGGCTACGGCCTGACCCTGGGCGTGCACAGCCGCCTGGAAGGCCGGGCGCAGGAGATCTTCAAGCGCCTGAACTGCGGCAACACCTACATCAACCGCAACATGGTGGGCGCCGTCGTCGGCGTGCAGCCCTTCGGCGGCCACGGCCTGTCCGGCACGGGTCCCAAGGCCGGCGGCCCGCACTATCTGCTGCGCTTCGCCACCGAGAAGACGCTGACCGTGAACATCACCGCCTTCGGTGGCAACGCCGACCTGCTGGGCCTGGGCGGCTGACCAGTCACGGCGCCGGATAGTCAAGACTCGGGCCAAGACTCGGGTCCTGATTACCCTTGGATGACGGGGTTCGGGCGGGGCGGGCACTTGTGGCGACTGGCCATGAGTGTCCGCCTCGCTCTTTTGGGGGAGGTTTTCCCGATTCCGCCCTGGCCATTTTCCCTATAGGAACGCCGCACAGCCTTGGTTCGCCAGGGACTTGCGTTGGCGGCCCGTGAGGGACATTCTGTCGCCAACGTCCGGCGGTGCATTTGGGGCAATGGCCGGCAGGGGGGTTGGAAGAGTCATGACGGAGAGTGTGGAAGCGCCGCTGGTCCTGATCGTTGAGGACGAGCCGGCGACCAGGGCCTTGCTGGCGGGATACTTTCATCAGGCCGGTTTCATGATCGCCGAGGCGGCCAATGGCAAGCAGACGCGGGAAGCCATCATCCGGCAACCCCCCGATCTGGTGCTGCTGGACATCGAACTGCCGGACGAGGATGGTTTCTCCATCGCCCGCGACATACGCGAGATTTCCAACGTCGGCATCATCATCGTCACCCGGCGCGCCAACGAGGACGACCGTGTCTTCGGTTTGGAAACCGGTGGCGATGACTATGTGACCAAGCCGCCCAACCCGCGTGAGCTGCTGGCCCGGGCGCGCAACCTGCTGCGCCGCACCCATCCCAGCAAGATGCGCCGGGCCGAGGGTACCGTGCGCCGTTTCGGCGGCTGGACCATCGACCTCGCCCGTCGCCGCCTGATCGACACTCAGGGTGTCGAGGTACGGGTGACGCGGGGCGAGTTCGAACTGCTGGCCCTGCTGGTCCGTTCCGGCGGCCGGGTGGTGACGCGCGACCAGCTGATCGACGCGGTCAGCGGCACTGACCGCAATCCCAGCGACCGCACCATCGACGTGCTGGTCAGCCGCCTGCGCCGCAAGATGAACGACGGCGGCGCCCAGCCGCGCCTGATCCTGACGGAAAAGGGCCTGGGCTATCGCCTGGGCGCCGACGTGACCGGCCCGGCGTAATCCCCGCGACGGAGTCTGAAACGCCACGGGCCCGATCCGGCTGGATCGGGCCCGTTTCGTTATGAGGCTGCGACGGAGCTGTGATGCCAGCGGCACGAGATGCGCCTCGCGCCGCTGTAGCCCGCGACTGCGGGTGCCGGAGATTTCCGGGGAGCCGAAGGCGGACTGGAAATCGAGGATAAGCCAAGGCCACGGATGTGGCCGCCCGGCACCTGAGGGGGCATTTGAGCGGTTACGATCAAATGCCGCACGCATCAGTCCTTCAGACTGGCACGAAATTCGTCCAGCACGGCCAGGTCGCTGCCCACCCGGGCCAGCAGGCGGGTGGCCTCGCGGATGCCTTCGTCGTTGTGGCCCTGGCGCAACGCGTGCTCCGCCTTGCGGGCCTGGGCCGACAGGGCGGCCAGCCCCACGGTCTGCGCGCCGCCACCCAGGCGGTGGATCAGCTTCTGCAGCAGGGGCAGGTCCTGCGCCTCCAGGGCCGCACGCACCGCCGCCACGCTGGCCGGCGCGTCGTCCAGGTACTTCTCCGCAATCTGGCGCACCAGGTCCGCCCCCAAGTCGTTGATGTGGGCGGTCAGCACGCCACGGTCCAGGGTGGGCGTGTCTTCAAGTGGCCAGCTCTCGGCCTCTGGGTGCGCAGTCATCGGCGTTTTCCGTTTGTTGTCTTGGTTCGTTGTCTTGTCTGGCTTCCGACCGGGGAACGTTATGGTCCCCGATGCCTTTATTTTCACACAATGGCGGATGATTTTGGGGCGGTTGTCGCCAGGCGCCTCCAAAGTCGCCGTCAGAGATACCCACTTCGTTTGGACGCAATGCAGCATGCACGGGGGCCGGCGGCTAAAATGCGCATGGCAAAGTGGCGTGAATTGTAACACGCTGATCCGAAGTTTCCCCTGCCGTGACGTGACCTGGAAAGAGGATAGTTTCACGATGTTCGACGCCCGCCGGCCCTTGTTCGCCTCTGCCATCGCGGCGGTGATGCTGACCACGGCGGGCGCCGGCCTGGCGCTGGCCGCTCCGGCTGACACCAACGGTGGCGAGCCCAACAGCGCCACCATCCAGTGGGCTCAGAACATCCTGAAGGAAAAAGAGCTGTATGAGGGCCGCGCCTCCTCGCGCATGGACCCGCCTACCATTGCGGCACTGCGGCAATACCAGAAGGCCGAGGGACTGAAGGTCACCGGCAAGCTGGACCAGGACACCATCGCCCGCATGATGGAAGGCCGCCCGGTGGACAAGACGGTCGGCAACCTGGCCGACCCCACCAGCCGCGCCAGGGCCTCGCAGCCGCGCCTGAAGGAAGAGGATGTGCAGCCCAAGGCCGCCCGCTCCGCCGTGGGGGTGGAGAAAGGCGGCCAGGCCCAGGAAAGCACAGTGCTGAGCGTTTCGCGCAACCCGGGCCCCGCGGCATCGTCGGGGACGCCGGCCGATCTGTCCCCGCCGTCCGTCACCCAGCGCCCTGGCGGGACGTCGAATGCTCAGCCGGCCCCGGGCCAGGACGCCACCAGCACCACCGGCGCCGGCCGCATCGCGGTGGAGACACAGTCCACCGGCGACACGCCGGAGCAGGCGCCGACCGAGATCACTGCGCCGGACTGGGCGCGCAACGCCCTGCTGGGTTTCGTCGGCGCCCTGCTGGCCCTGATGGCCGGCATCTGGTGGTGGAGCGGCCGCCGCCCCAGCCGCAAGGCGGCCAAGCGCGGCCGGCCGGGCGATGTCCGGCGTGAGCCGTCGCTGGGCGGGGAGGACACGCGCCTGCCCGATGGCCGCGTCATGCCCCGCCTGGGGGAGACCGCCGCCCGCCCCAGCCGTCCGCCGGGCTTGCGCGTCGGGCGCTGAGCCGGCAATTTCCAGCCCACCGCGACCCGATTCCGGCGGAATTCCAGTCGCGGCACCAGCGGCGCGACAGGACATTGCACGGCGGACGCCCCAGCGTTCGCCAAAGCTGCGCTGCGCAATAAAACAACGAAATCGACCCGGCCCAGGTCCCGCCCCTAAGCTTCGTCCTGCAGACAGTTCCGCCCCCGCCGCATGCGAACGGGCCGGATCACCGGCCCGGCGCCATGGTCCCGGGCCCCAGGCAGGAGAGTGCCCCCATGTTGTTCGACGCTCCGGATTTCGACAATCACGAGCTGGTCCTGTTCGGCCGTGACCCGGAGAGTGGCCTCAAGGCCATCATCGCCGTCCACGATACCACCATGGGGCCCGCCTGCGGCGGCTGCCGCATGTGGCCTTACGCGACCGAGGCCGACGCCGTGAAGGACGTCCTGCGCCTGTCGCGCGGCATGAGCTACAAGAACGTCATGGCCGGCCTGCCCCTGGGCGGCGGCAAGTCGGTGCTGATCGGCGACCCCAAGACCGCCAAGTCCGACGCCCTGTTCCGCGCCTTCGGCCGTATGGTGGAAAGCCTGGGCGGCCGTTACATCGCGGCGGAGGACGTGGGCATCACCGTGGCCGACGTGCAGGTCATGGGCCGCGAGACCAAGCATGTAGCCGGCCTGAACCACGGCGCCGCCGCCAGCGGCGACCCGTCGCCCTTCACCGCCTATGGCGTCTATCTGGGCATCAAAGCCGCCGTGAAGCACCGCCTGGGCACCGACAGCCTGAAGGGTGTGCGCGTCGCCGTGCAGGGCCTGGGCAATGTCGGCAGCCACCTGTGCCAGCGCCTGGCCGATGACGGCGCCGTCCTGGTCGTCAGCGACATCTTCGCCGACCAGGCGAAGCAGGTGGTCGACCGCCACGGCGCCACGGCCGTGGACCCCTCCGTCATCCATGCCCAGGACGTCGACGTCTTCGCCCCCTGCGCCCTGGGCGGCGTGCTGAACGAACAGTCGCTGCCCCAGCTGAAGGCCAAGGTGGTGGCCGGCGGCGCCAACAACCAGCTGGCGGTGGACGCCATCGGCCGGCAGCTGCGGACCCTGGGTGTGCTCTACGCCCCCGATTACGTCATCAACGGCGGCGGCATCATCAACGTCGCAGGCGAGGTCGGGGGCACCTACAGCAAGGAAGCCATCCTGGCGAAGGTGGAGGCCATCCATGGCACGCTGGCGGACATCTTCCGCCGCGCCGACGCCGAGGACCGCCCCACCAACGAGGTGGCGGACCAGATGGCGCGGGAACGCCTGGCCGCCGGCCGCGCCAAGGGCATGGCCAAGGTCGCCTGAGGTCTCGAAGACCATGACGGAAAAGGCCGGCGCCCGGGTGGGCGACCGGCCTTTTTCGTTGTGAATCAGGATGATTATGATCCTTACGGTGGGGGTGACTTGGGTGTCGGCCCGCCTATATGATGCCGCCTGCCCCAATCAGGGGCAGGGGTATCCGAGGGGACGGGGCATGCAGGAGCTGCGCGCGATCAGCTTCACCGAACGGGAGCTGATGACGGCGATCGTGGAATTCACGGGGCGCCTGAATCGCAAGCTGCCCGTGGGCATGGTGAAGGATCCCGTCATCGTCGAGGGGCCGCCCATCACCGTGCAGCTTCCCATCGAGGACGATTACGGCAAGATGCACGAAGCGACCTTCGCCGAGATGGAGGTGGCCGCGGCGCTGGTGAGCTATTGCATGACGCGCAAGATCCGCATGCCGGCCAAAGCCGAGAAGGTGCTGCAGATCATTTCCGGCGCCGCCACGCTGGTCATCTGGCTGGGCGAGCAGGAAGTGGGCGCCCAGCGCAAGAAAGCCACGCTGCGCAATCGCTGACAGGGGCGGCGCAAAGCCGGACTTGTCACAGTTCGTCACGCGTCCAAGTCATGGCTGGGTCGCGGGGCTGTTGACTCACGCATACAATTCCGGCACTCCAGAGCCCATCCTGTCGGGGGAGAGGGCGCACACATCAGGGTCCAATTCCCGGTCAGTTTGAATTTAACCGGTAAACCAGGACCTTTCGCCATGACCGACGCCGCCGCCGCCAATTCCGAAGCCGGCCAGATGCCTCCGTTCTACCGGGAGCCCGTTCCCGTCGATATCAGCCGTCACGGGGACTGGAAGCTTAAGCAGCAGCGGACATTCTCTTACGCCGCCAACGCCAACGCCATCCCGATTGTGGGCGAGGAGTTTATCTCCCTCAACGGCCACTACCCCATCGTCTTCACCCTGGGCAACAACCCGGCCGCAGTGGTTCTGACCGGCGTGCGCCCGGACGAGAACCTGTTCGTGGACGGCGAGGGCAATTGGCGCAAGAACACGCCGATCCCGGCCTATGTCCGCCGCTACCCCTTCCTGATGATGGAGACGCCGGACCGCGAGCGCCTGGTGCTGTGCCTGGAAGAGGATGCCAACCTGGTGGGGCCGGACGGCGACGTCCCCCTGTTCGAGGGCGACAAGGCCGGTGCCGCCGGCAACGACGCCCTGAACTTCTGCGCCACCTTCAACCAGTCCGCCGTTGCCACCAGCGCCTTCTGCAAGGAACTGCACGACCGCGGCCTGCTGGTGGAACAGCGCCTGGACCTGACGCTGTCGCACGACAACAGCCGCATGACCCTCACGGGCTTCACCATCATCGATGAGAAGAAGTTCAACGAGCTGCCGGACGACGTCTTCCTGGACTGGCGCAAGCGCGGCTACCTGGGCCTGGTCTATTCCCACTTCATCTCGCTGTCCCGCTGGAGCATCCTGGCGGAACTGGCGTCTGAGCGGGTGCTGGCCAAGAAGGCCTGAGGTCGACCGACCCCATGAATGCGAAGGGCGCTGGTGAGGGATCACCAGCGCCCTTTGTCTTTACGCGGTCACCGACCTCAACGGCGCGGCAGCAAGGTCAGGCGCAAGCCATCCAGCTCGGACCTGAAGTCGATCTGGCAGGACAGGCGCGAGCGGCCGGGCTGGTAGGTCGGCTCCTCCTCCAGCAGGGCCTGCTCATCCAGGCTGGGTTCGGGCAGGCGGGCGGCCCAATCGGCGTCCACCAGGACGTGGCAGGTGGCGCAGGCGCAGGAACCGCCGCAGTCGGCGTCCAGCGGCAGGGCGTGATCGCACAGGTTTTCCATCACGGAGGCCTTCATATCCCCCTCGATGACGTGCTCCGCGCCATCGGCATCGATAACGTGGATCGTGGGCATGGGTCGTTTTCCTTGGCAGCGGCGACGGAAGGGGACCGTCCGCTGGGACGCCGGGGCCTGTGGGGACCCGTCGGCCAGCGAACGATCGGGCTGGTGATAGTGAAATCCACAGGCGCGCGCGAGGCGAAAATCCGCAAGTCCACCCCGAAAAACCATCGCGGCGGTGCCTCAGCCCCCTGTCAAGCGCCCGTGCCTCGGTTATATTGCCGGATATCCATGGATGTGGCCCGCCGGCCCGGTGCCGGGCGGACCCCTCCGGGCCCTCTGACCGGGATAGCGCATGACCTTGGAAATCCGCACCTTCTCCATCCGTGACGCCACGCATGACGAGGACGAGACCCGCCTGGCCTCGTTCCTGCGCACGGTGGAGGTTTCGCGCATCGACACCGCCTATGCCGACGGGGCCTGGCGCGTGCTGGTCCAGTACCGGGACCTGCGCCGCAAGGAGGAAACCGCCCAGATCGAATCGGCCATCATCTCCGCCCTCAACAGCTGGCGGACCGAGGTCGCCAAATCGCTGGGCATCGACAGGGAAGAGGTTCTGTCCAACGCGGTTACGGCGGAGATCGCCCGTTACGCTCCCACGACGGAGATCGAGCTGTCGGTCATCAGCAGCGCTGCCGGCTTCGACGTGGCCGGCCGTGGCGGGCAGATCGTGCAGATCGTCCGCCAGACCATGGAAGACCTGACCAATTGAGGCGCCTGTTGCTCGCCGCGGCCCTGACGCTCGCCGGCTTGGCGGCGGGGGCCGCCCGCGCCGACGAGGTGGGGTCGTTCAGCAACGACTGGACGGGCAACGAGCTGACGGTGGAGGCGGTGCCCGACCCCGACATCCAGGGCGTGACCTGCCACATCGTCAGCTTCTCGCGCAGCGTCATCGACCGGCTGCGCAAGGGCAACTGGTTCGAGGACCCGTCCAACACCTCCATCGCCTGCCGGCAGACGGGCCCCATCGTCATCGGCAAGATCGACACCTCCAAGCATGGCGAGGAGGTGTTTTCCGAGCGCAAGAGCCTCATCTTCAAGTCCATCGCCGTCCGGCGCATCTATGACCGGGCCAACGACACCCTGATCTACGTCGTCTACAGCCGCCAGGTGAAGGACGCGTCAGCCAAGATGGCCATTTCCACGGTGCCGCTGTTCAACGCCAACCCCACCTGGACGAAGGGCAAGCCGGAGCGTTAACGCCCTGTTCAATCGGGGAAAAAAAGCGTTCCCTCACCCACTCGGCATACATCATTCGGTTGACTACCTGATTGGGCCGCGTCACCCTGACGCACAGCATCCATACATCGGTGGTGCGTTCGGCTTAGTGGCGGGGCTGCCAACGGGCCGGAAGATGGCCTGGCGCGGACGGGGAAGGGGCTTCCCCGTCCCGCGGGCGCTATTGCCGGTCGGGGCGGGCGATGGTCTTGGGATTGCTGCGGGACAAGGCGGACAGACCGCCGCCATTGAGTGAGCCGCGTGGCGTTTCCTTCGAGGTGCAATACCTGAAGGACGACCATTGGATCACCGAGCAGATCTGCCGCAAGGAGGAGGATGCCCGGGCGCTGGCCGCGCGCATCCTGCCCAACCGCACCGGTGTGCGTATCATCCGCGAATTCGTGCGCCCCGGCCGTGGCGGGGAAACCGTCGACACCATCATCCACACGGAATACCGACAGGAACCCAAGCGCCCCATCGCCCCGGTTCCGGTGGAGGAGGCGCACTATTGCAAGATGCCGCAGGAGTACCTGGCCTTCGACAGCCGGGTGCTGATCTCCCGCGTGCTGCGCCAGTATCTGGATGAGAAAGGCGTCACCGCGTCCGAGTTGCTGCATAACGCCGGCGAGGCCAAGCGCGTCCTGAACTTCGAGGCGCTGGTCCCCAACGCCGTCAGCCGCATCGCCGTCCTGCAGAGCAAGGAGACGGGTGAGGATAGCCGCGCCCGCCGCGACGTCATCCTGGGCGTGCTGGAGGAATTGCGCCAGCGGGCGGAGAAGGCGGTGGCCAACCGCGCCCTCCCGTATCCCAAGGAGATCGGCTTCGCCGCCACCATGCGCCAGGTGGACGAAATCCTGGGCACGGCCACGGCCGCCAGCCCGGACGTGGCGGCGGAAGAGGCGGCCTACCTGGGAAAGGTCATCGTCTGCCGTGACCTGGTGAACATCCGCGGCCTGCTGGGCAAGGCGGAGCTGTTGATCGACCTGGCGTCGGACGACAGCCTGCCGGCCGACGACGCGGCCCTGCTGGACCAACTGCTGGCCGACGTGCTGGGCGCGCCTGACATGGTGCGCGACATGCTCGGCCGCCAGCCGGACCTGATGACGGCCCTGAACCGCATGATCGACCTGATCGGCGGCACGTTCGAGCCCCAGGCGATCGAGATGTCGCCGCCCTGCACGGCCGCCATCAGCCGCTGGGTGGCGGGGCCCCATGGCAACGAGACCCGCGCGGTGCTGCTGGATTTCCTGCGCCGTCAGGTGCGGGGCACCCAGCGCCTGTCGCATGGCGAGCCGTTGCAGCAGATCGCCAAGTATCGCAACCTGGTCACCCGCCTGCTGCGGCCCGACGGTCTGCTGGGCGGTCCGGCCATGGCCGAGGCGGTGCTGATGGGCTATCACCGCTTTATCGAGCAGGGCGGGGCCGAGGGGCGCCGGCTGGCACTGGAATCGGTGCTGCAACTGCTGCCCACGGGGGCGGAGAGGCTGGTCTATCTGGCCTGCCTCGCGCGATCGGACGTGGGCGCCAAGGACGGTGCCAGCATCGCCGCCCAGGCCCTGGAGATCGCCAACCGCGTGGGCGGCCTGAACGATCTGGTCGACCGCACCCTGCCGCTGAAGCCGAAGATGGAGGCCAGCGCCGCGCTCTATCGCCTGGTGACGGAGGGTGACGCCTTGCCGGGCGACATGGGCGAAAAGCTGGGTGCGCGCCTGGATGACCTGGTGGCAACCTATATCGTCGACGGTCGGGTGATCGAACGGTTGGACGACCCGTCCGCCAGCCTGCGGGTGCGCGCCACCCGCCTGGTGCAGTTCGCGGGGGCGGAGGTGCTGGCCAGCCCGAAGGCCCGGCGCATCGTGCGCGACCAGATCATCAGCCATTTGCGCCAGCCCAATTTCGACACCAAGTTCGTCGAGGGCCTGGCGACGGAGGCCGAAAAGGCCGCCGTGCTGCGCAATTTCTATGATCTGCTGAACCGCGCCCAATTCATGTGATCTGCTACCGCATCACACAATCCGCCCCAGCCGCACCGTGGTCTGTCCCCGGCGCGGGGTGCGCGTGGGCATGACCAGGACACAGTTGTCATAGGGCGTGTGGACGGCGCGCTTGCCGTCCAGGGCCAGCAGTGTGCCGGCGGCGGCGATGCGCTCCAGCCCCTGGAATTGCTTCACGAAGGCGAACTCATCCGTTTCCGCCCGGATGACGTGGGTCACGTCCACCACGGTGGGCTTCGCCGGCGAGGCGGGGGCGTTGGCCTCCGCCAGCAAGGTGCGGGCGGTGGCGGCATCCAGGGTTTCCGACTGCGCCAGGAAACGGATCAGGCCGCGCCAGGCCTGGACGCCGGCGGCCGGGGCCGAATGCTGGCCGCATTCCATAAGGATGGCGGCGGCGCTACTGCCCGGGGCGGAGAAACGAGGATGGTCGATCAGGCGCATGCCATCGGCATGCCCGTCGTCCGCCACCACCCAGCCGGGATCGGCCAGCGCCACCGCCAGGGCACGGGCGCGGGGTGAGCGGCCGCACAGGGTCAGCGCAGGGGACGGCACCTGCATGGAATGCAGGTCCAGCAATAGGTCCGCCGTCAGGATCCAAGGGGCGATGGCCGCCACCCGCGCCTGTTCCCGGCCCTGGGGGTAGACCGGCGGCGGGCCCCGGGCGGGCACCTCCGCCCTGACGCCGGCCCACAGGCGGTTCATGTCGCGGTCCAGATAGCGCGCCGGCGTCCCCGCCGGCCCGAACAGGCGGCCGCCCGCCGCGGCGTCCGTGTTGGCGAAGGCCAGGGTCCAGGTGCCGCGCGCCGGCCGCAACCCCCGGCGCAACAGCCGATCCAGGGCCACGGCGCCGCAAGGCTCGTTGCCATGCATCAGGGCGACGACGGCGACGTGGGGGCCCTCGCCCTTGGCTTCGAACCGCCAGACATAGGGAACGCCGGTGTTGCCCGTGCGGTGGGCGCGCAGGTCCGGCATGGCCAGCGGCGGCTCGGGCGCGGCGGGGCCGGGGGGCTGGCTGAACCGGTCCCACATCACGAGCATCCATCCCTGACTGTCGGGCCCGAACCCCTTGGAACCATCGCCGTCTTTTCCCTATTGGGCTGGTTGAGCAATAGTGACGGGTCCGACGCGTCAAGGAAAGGGACGGGATGCCCCAGCCTGCGCTATGGTAAAAGCTTATGACGGCTGGCTTTGTTGCCGCCGTCATCGGCGGTTGTGAGGTTGGCATGAAATTCATCATAGATGATGTGCTGGTGCGCCATGACCCGGAAGGCACGCCCATTCCCGTCGTCTATGACTCGCCCCACAGCGGGTCCGCCTATCCCCTGGGCTTCAGCCCCCGCTGCCCGCTCATGCTGTTGCGCCAGTCGGAAGACGCGCATGTGGACGAGCTGTTCGCCCGTGCCCCGGTCCTGGGCGCAACGTTGCTGCAGGCCCTGTTCCCGCGCAGCTACATCGACGTCAATCGGGCGGAAGACGACATCGACCCGGCCTGCCTGGCGGACTCCTGGCCGGGCCCGTTGAACCCATCGGAGAAAAGCCGCCACGGCATGGGTCTGATACGCACCGTCAGCCGCCCGGGGGAGGCGCTGTACGCCGCCAAGCTGACGGTGAGGGAGGTGCAGGCCCGCATTGAGCGCTACTGGCGGCCCTATCACGCCCAATTGAAGGCGGCGCTGGACGGCTTGCACGCCCGCTTCGGCCAGGTCTGGCACATCAACTGCCACTCCATGCCGACCCTGGGTACCGGCGACGCCGGCGCCGATTTCGTGCTGGGCGACCGGGACGGCGCCTGCTGCGACCCGTCCTTCACCCGCTTCGTGGCCGCCACCCTGCGCGGCATGGGCTATCGTGTGCGCCACAACGACCCCTACAAGGGCGTGGAACTGGTGCGCCGCTACGGTATCCCCACCCGGGGCCGCAACAGCCTGCAGTTGGAAATAGACCGGCGCCTGTACATGGACGAGGAAACGCTGGAGCGCCACGACGGCTACTGGCGCCTGTCCCACGACCTGGAAGACCTGATGCGCGCCATCCACGCCTTTGCCCTGGCCCGGGTGGGCGACCGGCGCCTGGCGGCGGAGTAGCACGGACTGCCACGGGGAAAATCGGGGTGTCAGTCCCCGACGGTCATTCCGGCGTGGCCATAAAGGCTGAGGGCGCCGGGATTGTCGCGCAGCACCTTCAGCTCCACCGCCGTGGCCCCCCGTTCGCGGAAGGAGGCGAAGACATGGAACAGCAGCGCGAGGCCGATACCGCGACGGTGCCACAGCGGATGAACCACCAGATCTTTCACAAAGGCGCTGGTCCAGCATTGCGCGGCCCCGACCAACCGGTCCTCTGAATCCCTCACCAGGAAAAACAGCGTGGGATCGTACTCGCCATCCGTGGAAAGGTCGGTCCACCAATCGTCGAAGCCGCCCACGTCGCCTCCGCCGTTGGCGTAACCAGCGGTGAAGAGGGCATGCGCCTCCCGGGCATCCAGGGGGGTGAAGGAAGTAAGCCGTACACCTTCCGGCCAAGCCGGGGCGGGCAACGGCCCCTCAAGCGCGCGCCTCATCCGGATCACGGTGCCGGGCATGGATGTCATGGGGCAGGTCCGGGTGCAGCTAAGGCGTGAACTGTTCCTTCAAAATCCGTTCCTCCAGGTTCATCTCCGGATCGAACAGTAGGATGGACGCCACGCTACGGTCCTCGCAGACCTCCACCCGGGCCACGTCGCGGATTTCGGTGAAGTCCGCCACGGCGCTGACGGGGCGCTTGGCGCCTTCCAGGATGTCGAACTGCAGCTTGGCGGTGTGGGGCAGCAAAGCGCCGCGCCAGCGGCGGGGGCGGAAGGCGCTGATGGGCGTCAGCGCCAGGATGCCGGCGCCCAGGGGCACGATGGGGCCGTGGGCAGACAGGTTGTAGGCGGTGCTGCCGGCGGGGGTGGACACCAGGGCGCCGTCGCAGGCCAGTTCCGGCAGGCGCTCCACCCCATCGACGCTGATGCGCAGCTTGGCGGCCTGGCGCGTCTCACGCAGCAGCGACACCTCGTTGAAGGCCAGCGCCTCATGCCGGCCCTGGGCATTGACGGCCACCATGCGCAGCGGGTTCAGCGCCACGCGCTGCGCCCGGCGCACGCGGTCGGTCAGACCCCGGGGGCTGAAGTTGTTCAGCAGGAAGCCGACGGAGCCGCGGTTCATGCCGTAGACGGGTTTGCACAGGGGCAGATGGCGGTGCAGCGTTTCCAGCAGGAAGCCGTCGCCACCCAGCGCGATGATGACGTCCGCATCCTCCGCCCGCACGGTGCGATAGCGCTCCGACAATGTGGTGCGGGCGGCCTCCGCTTCTGGCGTCTCCGCCGCGACGATGCAGAAGGCCGGCTTGGCGGGCAGGGGCACCGGGGCGCATTGCGCGGCCGCCTCCGCCGGGATGGACGCCTGGCCGGCTGGGCCTGGCGGGGGGGCGGCGGGGCGTGTGGGTTCGTCGAGCATGGCGCTTTCGCCTGGGTCCAGGACTCGGGGGAGGGAAGGGCGGGCCTTTTGACCGAAATGGACGCACACCTTAACGGATTGATCCGAGTAAAGGAAATGCCCAGCTGCCCCGGAAACCGGTGTCTTTGAGAATGGATCGCGGTGGTGCCGGCCTCAGCCGCCGGTGACGCTCATGTGCCGGGAGACGGCCGGCGCCTTCTGCCGGCGGTCGATGATGAAGTCATGTCCCTTGGGCTTGCGGGCGATGGCCTCCTTGATTGCGGCCAGCAGGGTGTCGTCGTCACCGGGCGCGCCGCGCATGACGGCGCGCAGATCGGCGGCGTCGTCCTGGCCCAGGCACATGTACAGCATGCCGGTGCAGGTCAGCCGCACGCGGTTGCAGCTTTCGCAGAAATTATGGGTCATGGGCGTGATGAAGCCGACGCGGCCGCCCGTCTCGGCCACTCGGGCATAGCGGGCAGGGCCGCCGGTGCTGATGGGCAGGTCGGTCAGGGTCCAGCGCTTGGCCAGCTCGGCGCGCAGCATGGACAGGGGCCAATACTGGTCGGCCCGCACCGTGCCGCCCTGGTTGGTCCCCCCGGCGTCACCGCTGTCCATGTCACCCAGGGGCATGACCTCGATGAAGGTCAGGTCGTGACCCTCGCGCCCGCACCAGGCGACCAGATCGTGCACCTCGCCATCATTCACCCCGCGCAGGGCCACGCAGTTGATCTTCACGGATAGCCCGGCCTCCTTGGCGGCCTTGATGCCATCCAGCACGGGGGCCAGCTTGCCCCAGCGGGTGATGGCCTGGAAGCGGTCGGGGTCCAGCGTGTCCAGGCTGACGTTCACCCGGCGCACGCCGGCCGCGTACAGCTCGGCCGCGTACTTGGCCAGCTGGCTGCCGTTGGTGGTCAGGGTCAACTCATCCAGGGATCCTGTGTCCAGGTGGCGACCCAAGCGGCGGATCAGGTCCATGATGCCGCGGCGTACCAGGGGCTCGCCCCCCGTCAGGCGCAGCTTGCGCACGCCCGTCTGGATGAAGGCGCCGCACAGCCGCTCCAGCTCTTCCAGCGACAGCACTTCCGCCTTGGGCAGGAAGGTCATCTCCTCCGCCATGCAGTAGACGCAGCGGAAGTCGCAGCGGTCGGTCACGGAAACGCGCAGGTACCGGATGGACCGGCCGAAGGGGTCAACCAGCGGCGGCTGGCCGCTCGCCGGCATCGTCGTGCCGGAGGTGCCGTTGGCCATGGGTATCAGGGCGCCGTCCGCCATCGTCTCAACCGTCCTCAACCATGCTGCTCAGGGAGCCGTCCGCCCGGCGGCGGCGCATCCCCACCCTCATCTACGGCAAATATGGTGCGGCAACCATAACAATGCAGCCCCCTCTTAGCGTCGAGGGGGACGCTGTGACGGCGGCAACGGTGCGATGGGGGCCGCGATGAGGGGCCATGGCAGGGTGGGCGGCGGTCAGGGCATCCAATCTTCCGGTTCCACCACCCGCAGGGGCACGACGCTGGCATCGATCAGCTGCTTGCCGGCGTGGGGGAAGTTGACGGTGACCCGCACGCCCACGGCCGACTGCACCTGTCCCAGGCCCCAGTCCGGCTGGCCGGCATGCACGACATAGGTGCCGGGGGTCAGCAGTGCCGCGGCCGCGCCTGATTCGGGGGTGAAGGGAGGCATGGGGCGTATATCCTAGGGCTAGAGGGTTGGGTGGACACCGGCAGCAGCGAAAAAAGCATCACCTATCCTTTTGCCCTTATCCGTTTGTTCTTGGGCAGGCGCTTCGCTAAATCCCTGCTATCGGGGCGGACGTCCACTATGCTGCGCCGTGCCCACTATGAACCGCCACGCCGCCCGGACAAGGCCCCAAAACAAGGCCCATACGAATGACGGTCTCCCTGGAACTGCACGTTGTCGAGCTGCTTTGCTCCCGCCTTTGCCACGATTTGATCAGCCCGGTGGGCGCCATCGGCAATGGCGTCGAACTTATTGAGGAGATGGGCCAATCCATGGCCGAGGAGGCCATGTCCCTGATCGCGGACAGCGCCGACCAGGCGGCGCGGCGCCTGCGCCTGTTCCGCCTGGCCTACGGGGCGGCCGGCAACAGCGGCGCCTTCACCGCGGCCGAGGCGCGGACGGTGCTGGGCGCCTGGTTCCGGGGGGGGCGCACGCGCCTGGATTGGCCGGCCGACGTCATGCCCGGGTCTGATGGCGGCGTGCTGAAACTGGCGCTGAACCTGGGTTTGCTGGCGGAGGAGGCCATGCCTTACGGCGGGGTGGTGACCGTCGCCGCCGGGGCTGGCGGCGCGGCGCTCTCGGTGACGGCGGAGGGGCGCACCGTCAGCTTGCGCGACGAGGTGCGCGAGGCCCTGGACGGGGCGGTGGCGCAAGCCGACCTGACCCCGCGCAGCGTGCAGGCCTATGTCACCGGCCGCTTCGCCGAACAGTGCGGCTGGGGCATCATCACCGAGGCCAAAGGTGCGGAAGCATTGCGTTTCTGGCTGGACAGACGGGCCGGCTGACGGGGCCCGGGGGCCGTTTCACGCCGATAGCGAACCTTAACGCGTTTATCGCTTGTCTTGTCGCACAGGGCACGCCATCAATCTCGCAGGAGTAACGTGTTCTTAATCGTCTTTCTGGAAAAGATGGGTGTAGGGAGTGGCGCCCCCTGTCACTATTAGGACACCCATCACGGCCGAAGGGGTTTGGCCGGGTGTTTTGATGTGGGGCGGGGTCGGGGGCTTAAACCTTATTCCAAACGGGGCCGCCCGTCGGGACGGCTTCGATACGCGCATGGCAACGGGACGTGGACCATGGATGATCTGCTGAGCGAATTTCTGACCGAGACCAATGAAAACATCGCGGTCTTGGACGTTGAGTTGGTGCGGCTTGAGCAGAACCCGAATGACCCCAGCCTGCTGAGCAACATCTTCCGGCTGGTACACACCATCAAGGGCACGTGCGGCTTCCTCGGCCTGCCGCGGCTGGAAGCGGTGGCCCATGCGTCGGAGAACGTGCTGGGCCGCTTCCGCGATGGCGAGCTGAACGTCAGCCCCTACGCGGTCACGCTGATCCTGGAATCCCTGGACGCCATCAAGTCGATCCTGCTGGTTCTGGAAAAGACCGAGGCCGAGCCGGCCGGCAATGACGAAGACCTGATCAACCGCCTGAACGCGCTGGCCGAAGGTCGGGAGGCGCCCGCCGCGGCCGCCCCTGTCGCCGCCGCACCGCCACCCCCGCCGCCGGCGCCCGAGCCCGTGCCGGAACCCGTGGCCCCGCCGCCGGCGCCCGTGGTCGCCGCCCCGTCGGTGCCGGCCGCCACCACCACCCGCGAAGTGGCGCCCGTGGCGGAGGCCGCCCCGCCGGCCCCGGCCCCGGCCGCCACCCAGGCGCCCCCGCCGCCGCCTCCCGCCGCCGGTGGCGGTGATGGTGGCGAATCGTCCCTGGCCAACCAGACCATCCGCGTCAACGTCGACCTGCTCGAAAACCTGATGACCATGGTTTCCGAGCTGGTGCTGACCCGCAACCAGTTGCTGCAGATCCTGCGCAGCCAGAAGGAAAGCGAGTTCGCGGTCCCGCTGCAGCGCCTGAACCACGTGACGTCAGAGCTGCAGGAAGGCGTCATGAAGACGCGTATGCAGCCCATCGGCAACGCCTGGGCCAAGCTGCCGCGCCTGGTGCGCGATCTGGCGCACGAACTGCACAAGAAGATCGACCTGCAGATGCTGGGCGCCGAGACGGAACTGGACCGTCAGGTGCTGGAGCTGATCAAGGACCCGCTGACCCACATGGTCCGCAACTCCGCCGACCACGGTCTGGAGCTGCCGGCGGAGCGCGTGGCCAAGGGCAAGTCCGAGACCGGCCGCGTCACGCTGAACGCCTTCCATGAGGGCGGCCACATCATCATCGAGATCTCCGACGATGGTAAGGGCCTGGCGATCGAGGCCATCAAGCGCAAGATCCTGCAGAACGGCCTGGCCACCGAGGCCGAGCTGGCCAGCATGTCGGACCAGCAGATCCAGCAGTTCATCTTCAAGGCCGGTTTCTCCACCGCCGCCAAGGTCACCAGCGTCTCCGGCCGCGGCGTCGGCATGGACGTGGTGAAGACCAACATCGAGAAGATCGGCGGCACCATCGAGCTGAAGTCCGTCGAGGGCCGCGGCACCACCTTCACCATCAAGATCCCGCTGACCCTGGCCATCGTCTCGGCCCTGGTGGTCGAATGCGGCGGCGAGCGCTTCGCCATTCCGCAGATCAGCGTGATCGAGCTGGTGCGCGCCGCCAACGACAGCGAGCATAAGATCGAGCGGATCAACGGCACGCCGGTCCTGCGCCTGCGCAACCGCCTGCTGCCGCTGGTCAGCCTGGAACGGCTGCTGAAGCTGGGCGACGGCGACCAGGACAACCGCGAAACCTTCATCGTGGTGGCCCAGGTCGGCAACTATACCTTCGGCATCATCGTCGACCGCGTCTTCGACACGGAAGAAATCGTGGTGAAGCCGGTGGCCCCCATCCTGCGCCATATCGAGCTGTTCTCGGGCAACACCATCCTGGGTGACGGCTCCGTCATCATGATCCTGGATCCCAACGGTATCGCCAGCTTCTCCGGCGAGATCGCGGGGGGCGTGCACGACACCGCCGCCGCCGCCGCGGAGGAGAAGCAGGCCGCCCGCAAGGACGACCGCATGGCCCTGTTGCTGTTCCGCGCCGGCGATGGCGCCCCCAAGGCCGTCCCGCTGTCGCTGGTGGCCCGCCTGGAAGACATCGACCTCAACCAGGTCGAGGCCTCCAACGGCCAGCCGGTGGTGCAGTACCGCGGCAAGCTGATGCCGTTGGTGCCCATCGACCCGTCCTGGCAGGTCCAGCGCGACAAGCGCCAGCCGGTCCTGGTGTTCGCTGACGGCGACCGCTCGATGGGTCTGGTGGTGGACGAGATCATCGACATCGTCGAAGACCGCCTGCAGGTGGAACTGGGCACGGAACGCGCCGGCTTCATGGGCAGCGCCATCATCGCCGACAAGGCGACGGACGTCATCGACGCCGGCTTCTACCTGACCCAGGCCTTCCGCGACTGGTTCGGCAACGCCACCGATCGCTTCGAGGACGAGCGCCTGCACAAGGTGCTGCTGGTCGACGACAGCCCCTTCTTCCGCAACCTGCTGACCCCGCTGCTGACCGTGTCGGGTTACGACGTCACGGCGGTGCAGAGCGCGGATGAGGCCCTGGGCCTCTGTGAATCCGGCGAGGATTTCGACGTCATCGTCAGCGACATCGAGATGCCGGGCATGAGCGGGCTGGAGTTCGCCCAGGCCGTCCGTGGCAACAGCCGCTGGCAGAACGTGCCGCTGGTGGCCCTGTCCAGCCACGCCACCCCGCGCGACCTTGACCGCGGCCGCCAGGCCGGCTTCACCGACTATGTGGCGAAGTTCGACCGCGACGCGCTTCTCTTCACGCTGCAGCAGACCATCTCCGAGACCAAGGGTGCCGCATGAGTACGAACCTGCCCGCCAAGCGCACCGCCAGCACCGAAGTCGCGGTCGTCAAGAACGAAGACTTCGTCACCATGACCATCGCCGATCAGGTGTTCGGCATCCCGGTCCTGCAGGTGCAGGATGTACTGGGGCCGCAGCGCATCACCCGCATCCCCCTGGCGCCGCCGGAGGTTGCCGGTTCGCTGAACCTGCGCGGCCGCATCGTCACCGCCATCGACGTGCGCCTGCGCCTGGGCCTGCCGCCGCGTGCGGCGGACAAGCCCGGCATGAGCATCGTCGTGGACCACAAGGGTGAGCTTTATTCCCTGATGGTCGACAGCGTCGGTGAAGTCTTGAGCCTGACCTCGGATGACTTCGAACGCCAGCCGTCCACGATGGACGCGCGTTGGCGTGAAGTGTCCACGGGTATTTATCGTCTGCGGGAAAATCTTCTCGTTGTGCTTGACGTGTCGCGGTTGTTGAATTTCGCTAATACCGAAGCCGCCTGAGCCTGGGCTTAAACCACCGGTGCTTTCGAGCGCTTAGCAACCCGAGGTCCTTTGCATGAAGTCCTGCCTGGTCGTCGATGACAGCCGCGTCGTCCGCAAGGTCGCGCGCAAGATCCTGGAAGAGCTGAACTTCACCTGTTCAGAAGCCGAGGATGGCAAGCAGGCGATGGAAGCGTGCGCGGCGGCCATGCCGGACGCCATCCTGTTGGACTGGAACATGCCGGTCATGACCGGCATCGAGTTCCTGCGGCGTCTGCGCAAGATGTCGGGGGGCCAGACGCCCAAGGTGGTGTTCTGCACCACCGAGAACGATCTGGCCCACATCCAGGAGGCGCTGTCGGCAGGGGCCAACGAGTACATCATGAAGCCCTTCGACAGCGAGATCATCCAAACCAAGTTCCAGCAGGTCGGGCTTCTCTGACGCCCGGGAACCATAAGATCATGAACGATATCCCCGGACGACCTCAGGCCGCGTCTTCGGCGGCCTCCACGACCGAGCCGTACCGGGTTATGGTCGTGGACGATTCGGCGGTCATCCGTGGCTTGCTGACGCGTACCTTGGAGGGTGACGGCACCATCCGTGTCGTCGCTTCCGTGGCCAACGGCCAGATGGCCATCAACACCCTGCAGCGCCAGACCCTGGACGTCATTGTCCTGGATATCGAGATGCCGGTGATGGATGGGCTGACGGCCCTGCCGCAGCTGATCGCCGCGGATCCGGCGGTCAAGGTCATCATGGCCTCGACCCTGACGGCCAAGAACGCCGACATCTCGCTGCGGGCCCTGCGCGCCGGCGCCTCCGACTATGTCACCAAGCCGTCCTCGACGCGGGAGCTGACGGGCGCGGAAAGCTTCAAGGCGGAACTGGTCAGCAAGGTCCAGGCGCTGGGCGAGGCCGCCCGCCGGGCCGACCCGTCCAAGGGTGCGCCCTCACGACCGCTGGCCCCGCGTCCCGTCGCGGCGCCCGCTCCCGGCGCCGCACCGGCGGCCGCCCCCACCGGTACCGCGGCACCGTCGCCCATCCGCAGCCGCTTGCTGGACCACGGTCCGGTGGTGCTGCGCCCGGCGCCCGACATCCGGCCGGACATCATCGCCATCGGCAGGTCCCCCGGCGGGCCCCAGGCCCTGTTCGAGGTGATGGCCAATTTCCGTGGCGGGCTGCACCAACCCATCGTCATCACTCAGCATATGCCGGCGACCTTCACCACCATTCTGGCCGAGCACATCACCCGCCAGTGCGGGATCGAGTGCGCGGAGGCCAAGGATGGGGAGCCCATCGTCGGCGGCCGTGCCTATGTGGCACCGGGCGACAACCACTTCCTGCTGGTGTCGCGCAACGGCGTGACCACCGCGCAACTGACCAAGGACCCGCCGGAAAATTTTTGCCGGCCGGCGGTCGATCCGATGTTGCGCAGTATTGTTAAGATTTATGGGCGTAAGGTGTTGGCGGTCATCCTCACCGGCATGGGGCATGACGGTCGCGGCGGCTGCGACCAGGTGGTCCAGGCCGGGGGTATGGTTGTTGGCCAGGACGAGGCCAGCAGCGTGGTGTGGGGCATGCCGGGCGCCGTGGCAACGGCGGGCTTGTGCAGTTCCATCCTGCCCTTGAAGGAGATCGGTCCGTTTATCCGCAAGATCGCACTGAGGACGGCGGCATGAAGGTCGAAGACTTCGACATGTTCTGCACGATGCTGAAGCAGCGTTCGGGCTTGGTCCTGACCAAGGACAAGGCCTACCTGCTGGAATCGCGCCTCATGCCCGTAGCGCGGAAGTGGAACCTGAAAACGCTGGACGAGCTGGCGGCCACGGTTCGCGCCCGCAAGGACGAAAATCTGCTGAAGGACATCACGGAGGCGATGACGACCAACGAGTCGTCCTTCTTCCGTGACCAGAAGCCCTTCGACCAGTTCAAGCAGGTGGTTCTGCCGGCCCTGCTGGAAAGCCGGGCTACCAAGAAATCCATCCGAATCTGGTCGGCCGCCTGTTCCAGCGGGCAGGAAGCCTATTCACTGGCCATGATGTTGTCGGAGGACTCCGTCCGCCTGAACGGCTGGCGCATCGAGATCGTGGGCACCGACCTGTCGTCGGAGATGGTGGAGAAGTCGCGCGCCGGCATCTACACCCAGTTCGAGGTGCAGCGCGGCCTGCCCATCACCATGCTGGTGAAGTATTTCAAGCAGACCGGCGACAAATGGCAGCTGTCCCCGCAAATCCGGCAGATGGCCACCTTCCGGGAATACAACCTGCTGACCGACCTGTCGCCGCTGGGCCAGTTCGACGTGGTGTTCTGCCGCAACGTGCTGATCTACTTCGACCAGCCGACCAAGACCAAGGTGCTGGAGGCCATCGCCAAGCAGATGCCATCCGACGGCGTGCTGTACCTGGGCGGTGCCGAGACCGTGCTGGGCATCACCGACAGGTTCAAGCCCATGGAAGGCCAGCGCGGCCTGTACGTCCTGCCCTGAGGGCGGGGCCTGAGGGCCGGAGATATCGATTTACGGCAGGGGCCGGCCCGGCGACGGGACCGGCCCTTTCCTTGACCGGGCTTTTCGCGGGGGCCGCCTACATCCTGTGGGTAGTGACCCTGGCGGCCCGCTGCCTGCATACTACATCCACCAACCCATGAAGCGGCCCGCGCAACCGGGACCGTGCGAATAAAGGGGATGCGAGGATGTGGGAAGAATTCAAGTCGTTCATCAGCCGGGGCAGCGTCATCGACCTGGCCGTCGGCATCATCGTCGGCGCCGCCTTCACCGGCATCGTCAATTCGCTGGTCAATGACCTGATCATGCCCCCCATCGGCTATCTCATGGGCGGCATCGACTTCTCCAGCTATTTCCTGGCCTTGAACGGGGAGCACTACGCCAATCTGAAGGCGGCGCAGGACGCCGGGGCGGCCACCGTCAACTATGGCGTCTTCATCAACGTCGTCATCCGCTTCTTCATCGTCGCCGGTGCCGTGTTCCTGCTGGTGAAGCAGGTCAACCGCTTCCGCACCAAGGCGGTTTCCGCCCCGCCCCGGCAGGAGGTGCTGCTGGAGGAAATCCGCGACCTGCTGAAGGCCAGGAACTGACCCGGGAACTATCCCCTGGGCCCCGGGCCCCCGGCCGGCACTTATCCGAACAGCTTCGTGTAACCATCCATAAGGGTCATCCAGGTGGCGCTGCCGGCGATAGGCACCATGACCACCTGGTTCAAGATGGCCAGCGGCAAGCCATAGGCATAGACGGGATGAGGCCGTCCCCGTGTCCGCCAGTCATGGACCAGGGCGACGACCAGCAGCAGGTCGGCGACCAGGCCCGGGGGGATCGCCACGAAGGGCGGCGGGGGCGGACCCTCCGCCGCCGCGCCGGAGGGCGGGGCCAGCAGGGCCACGAAAACGCGGGCGATGGCCGGCTGCATCAGCAGGGCCATGAGCAGGATCATGAGCCGCTTGTGCACCTCCGGCCGGCGGACCATGACGATGGCCAGCACGAAGACGGCGATGAACAGGGGCAGCGCCGTCAGCGAGACGGCGGCGAAGCGCTTGGCCGCGTCGCCGTACCCCAACTGGGCGTACAGGTTCAGCACGGCCACCTGGCTGGCCAGGATGGTGCAGATCATCACGCTGAACAGGGCGATGCCGGCCAAGCCCCAGCTGCGGTGGTCGGGCGTCCGGCCCCGCGCCGCCAGCAGCGTCTGCGCGAAATAGAACAGGCACCAGGAAAACAGGACGAAGCCGTGGATATGGACGATGGCCGGCCGGTGGAAGGTGCCGCTGATCACCGGCCGCCAATAGGTCGGCGTGAACCCGCCGAAGGCGATGGCCAGGAAGACGGCGGCCATGGCCACATAGAAGGTGTGCCGATTGGCCGTTGCGACAGGCCCAGAAGCGATCGCGGTTTCCATGGCGTCCCCCCGCCGTTGCCATACCGCTTCAATTATGCGTGGCGGCGGGTTGCAGGTCCAACTATCGCAGGTTTAGACCCTAAATAGGTAGTCGGGGCACCCCTTACCGGGTACACGTCTCCACAGCCGCGCTGGGGGTCTCGAACACGCCGTCCCAGGCGTCGCGCATTGCCGCATCCACCTCGTGCAGGCTGACCAGGTGCCCCAGGGCATGCATGGAGGTGACGCCGAACTGGGTGATGCCGCAGGGCACGATGCCGCCGAAGTGGCTGAGATCCGGATCCACGTTCAGGGAAATGCCGTGGAAGGTGACGCCGCGGCGCACCCGCACGCCGATGGCGCCGATCTTGTCCTCCTGGCCCGGCAGCCCGCCATAGGGCTGCTTGTCCACCCAGATGCCCACCCGGCCGCAGCGCCGCTCACCCTTGATGTTGAACAGGGCTAGGGTGCGGATGATCCATTCCTCTAGGTTGGTGACATAGCGGTGCACGTCAGGCCCGCGCTTCACCAGGTCCAGCATGACATAGGCCACGCGCTGGCCGGGACCATGATAGGTGTATTGGCCCCCGCGCCCGGTCTGGAACACGGGGAAGCGGCCATGGTCCAGCAGGTCCTCCGCCTTGGCGCTGGTGCCGGCGGTGTACAGCGGCGGGTGTTCCAGCAGCCACACCAGTTCGGGCGCCGTCCCGGCGCGGATGGCGGCCACGCGTTCCTCCATGGCGGCCACCGCCTCGAGATAGGGCACCGGCTGGTCGCTGATGCGCCATTCGGGGCCGGCCAAGGGAGGGGAGGCGGGAACGGCGTCGGTTTCGGTCAGGGGCAGGGACATCGCGGTTGCTTACCTGTCGTGCTAAGGCGGTTCCGGCGGGTGCGGCGCCGGGGTCTTTCCAGGGTCACACCTTTATATAGTGTGTCCCGATCCCGATGGGGCCACACGAGGGCTTGCTATGGGATCGGCGATTTGCTATTCCCCCGTTCACCCGTTGGCAAGCCCTTGCCGACGAGGTTCTGACATGATGCGGTCATGGCGGAATTGGTAGACGCGCAGCGTTGAGGTCGCTGTGGGGCAACCCGTGGAAGTTCGAGTCTTCTTGACCGCACCATCACCTGAAAGGCCGGCCCCTTGGGGTCGGCCTTTCGCGTTTGCGGATGGTCGCTTCCCGTCGGTTCCGCGCATGGCAGGTGGGCGCGCCGACGCCGAATGGCACCATAGTGCCCATGGCCTCTGGACAATGCCGGCCCCCCCGCCTTAAGCAGGAGGCAGACCGAACGGTTTACGACGCCCGTGGCAGCATCGGCGCCCCGTGACGCCGCTCGCGACCCAGTCCCCCGCAGAAGAGACCGGCCCCATGTCCGACGAGTTTCGCGAAGCCGCCCTTGACTATCACCGGCTGCCGACGCCGGGTAAGATCGCCGTCACGCCGACCAAGCCCCTGGCGACACAGCGCGACCTGGCCTTGGCCTATTCGCCCGGCGTGGCCTTCGCCTGCGAGGCCATCGTGGCCGACCCGGCCGAGGCCAGCCAGATGACCTCGCGCGGCAACCTGGTGGCCGTCATCACCAACGGCACCGCCGTGCTGGGCCTGGGCGACATCGGTCCGCTGGCCGCCAAGCCGGTGATGGAGGGCAAGGGCGTCCTGTTCAAGAAGTTCGCCGGCATCGACGTCTTCGACATCGAGATCGACCAGAAGGACCCCGACAAGCTGGTCGAGGTCATCGCCGCGCTGGAGCCGACGTTCGGCGGAATCAACCTTGAGGACATCAAGGCGCCGGAATGCTTCTACGTGGAAAGCAAGCTGCGCGAGCGCATGAAGATCCCGGTCTTCCATGACGACCAGCACGGCACCGCCATCATCGTCGCCGCCGCCATCACCAACGCGCTGAAGCTGCGCGGCCGCAAGATCGACGAGGTCAAGCTGGTGGCCAGCGGCGCCGGCGCCGCCGCGCTGGCCTGCCTGGATCTGCTGGTGGATATGGGCATGCCCGTGGACAACATCTGGGTCAGCGACATCAAGGGCGTGGTCTATGATGGCCGCACCGAGCTGATGGACCCGCGCAAGGCGCGCTACGCCAAGAAGACCAACGCCCGCACCCTGGATGACATCATCGATGGGGCGGACATCTTCCTGGGCCTGTCCGCCCCGCGCGTGCTGACCAAGCCCATGGTGTCCAAGATGGCGGGGCAGCCGGTCATCCTGGCGCTGGCCAACCCCACTCCGGAAATCATGCCGGAAGAAGCGCGGGAAGCGCAGCCCGACGCCATCATCGCCACCGGGCGGTCCGACTATCCTAACCAGGTCAACAACGTCCTCTGCTTCCCCTTCATCTTCCGGGGTGCCTTGGACGTGGGCGCCACCCAGATCAACGAGGCGATGAAGATCGCCGCGGTGGAGGCCATCGCCCGTCTGGCCATGGCGGAACAGCATGACGTGGTGGCTGCCGCCTATGGCGACCAGCAGGCCGGTTTCGGCCCCGACAACATCATCCCCAAGCCCTTCGACCCACGGCTGATCCTGGAGATCGCGCCGGCGGTGGCCAAGGCCGCCATGGACAGCGGCGTGGCCACCCGGCCCATCACCGATTTCGACGCCTACCGCGAGCGGCTGTCGCAGTTCGTCTTCCGCTCCGGCCTGTTGATGAAGCCGGTGTTCTCCCGCGCCAAGCAGGCGCCCAAGCGCCTGGTCTACTGCGAGGGCGAGGAGGAGCGGGTGCTGCGCGCCGTGCAGTTCGTGGTGGACGACGGCCTGGCCAAGCCCATCCTCATCGGCCGTCGCGACGTGGTGGCCCGCCGTATCGAGAAGTTGGGCCTGCGCATCCAGCTGGACCGCGATGTCGAGCTGGTCGACCCACAGAACGATCCGCGCTATGCCGACTACTGGCAGAGCTACCACGCCATCATGGAGCGCCGGGGCGTCAGCCCGGACCGCGCTCGCCAGGTGGTGCGCAACAACACCACCGTCATCGGCCTGATGATGGTGCGCAAGGGCGACGCCGACGCCATGATCGGCGGCACGGTCGGTCTTTATGACTGGCACCTGAAGCATGTGCTGGACGTCATCGGGCTGAAGCCGGGCACCACCATTCCCGCCGCCCTGTCGGTGCTGATCCTGCCCAAGGGCACCTTCTTCCTGGCCGACGCCTATGTGACGCCGGAACCCACGGCCGACCAGATCGCCGCCATGACGGCCCTGGCGGCGGAAGAGGTGCGGCGCTTCGGCGTGGTGCCCAAGGTGGCCCTGCTGTCGCACTCCAACTTCGGCAGCCACGGTGATGCTTCGGCCCTGACCATGCGGGCCGCCCTGGCCAAGATCGAGCAGCAGTGCCCGACGCTGGAGGTCGAGGGCGAGATGCATGCCGACAGCGCCATTTCCGAGGACATCCGCAATCGGGTTTTCCCCAACAGCCGCCTGAAGGGCATGGCCAATCTTCTGATCATGCCCAGCCGCGACGCGGCCAACATCGCCTTTAACCTGCTGAAGACCCTGGGCGAGGGACAGCCGGTGGGCCCGGTGCTGCTGGGCGCCGCCCAGCCGGTGCACATCCTCACCCCCTCAGTCACCGTGCGCGGCATCGTCAACATGTCGGCCCTGGCCGTGGTCGATGCCCAGATGCATGAGGCGGGCGAGGACGCTTGATCCAGCCCCCCTCGGGGCGCCCCTTGACTGACAGCGGTAAAGACCCGTCCCGGAGCGATCCGGGGCGGGTCTTCGCTTTTCGGCGCAGGGCTTTGCCTTGACAATAGCACGATCGTTCGTTTATTTGCGTCCCATGAGCAAGGGTGTCCGCACGCGCGCCGCCATCCTGGGTGAGGCCTTGAGCCTCATGAGCACGGATGGACTGTCAGGTCTCACCATCGGCCTGTTGGCGGAGCGTACCGGCTTGTCGAAAAGCGGGCTGTTCGCCCATTTCGGGTCCAAGGAACAGCTGCAGGTGGCGGTGTTGCAGGAGGCCCAGGCCTGCTTCACCACCCATGTCATCCGGCCGGTGCTGGATCTGCCGCGCGGCCTGCCGCGGCTGGAGGCTTTCGCCGAGGGCTGGTGGGCGTGGAACCGCTCACCCCCCTTTCCCGGCGGCTGTCCCATCCAGGCGGCCAGCCTGGAACTGGATGACCGGCCAGGACCGCTGCGGGATGAGATCGCCGGCGCCCAGCGCCGCTTGCGCGCCTTCATCCGGCAGGGGGCCGCCATGGCGGTGGCCGCGGGGCATTTCCGCCCCGGTCTCGATTGCACCCTGTTCGCGTTCCAGATGGTGGGTATCGCCTTCGCCCAGACCATGACCTGCCGCCTGCTGGGTGAGCCGGAGGGCCTGGATTTCGTCCGCCGTGCCTGGCGCCTCCAGGTGGACGGCGCTTTGGGCACCACACAGAATCAAACGGGAGAGATGAACCATGTCGAGTGATCCGATTGTCATCGTCAGCGCCGCCCGCACCGCCATGGGCGGCATGATGGGCGACCTGTCCAGCCTGCCGGCCGCCCAGTTGGGGGCGGCTGCCGTGAAGACGGCGGTGGAACGCGCCGGCCTCGCGCCTGAGGCCATCGATGAGGTGGTGATGGGTTGCGTGCTGCAGGCCGGCCAGGGCCAGGCGCCCGGCCGCCAGGCGGCGCTTGCCGCGGGCCTGCCGCAGTCCGTGCCGTGCAGCACCCTGAACAAAATGTGCGGCAGCGGCATGAAGGCGGCCATGGTCGCCCATGACCTGCTGGTGGCGGGTAGCGTCGACATCGCGCTGGCCGGCGGCATGGAAAGCATGTCCAACGCCCCCTATCTGCTGGACCGCGCCCGCGGCGGCTATCGCTACGGCCATGCCACCATCTACGACCACATGGCGCTGGACGGGCTGGAAGACGCCTACGACCGCGGCCGCGCCATGGGCACCTTCGCCGAGGACACGGCCAGCCATTACCAGTTCACCCGCGAGATGCAGGACGCCTACGCCATCGAAAGCCTGCGCCGGGCCAAGGCCGCGGTGGAAGGCGGCTGGTTCGACGGCGAGACGGTGGGCGTCACGGTGAAGGGCAAGGCCGGCGACGTCGTCATCAGCCGGGATGAGCAGCCGCTGAAGGGCAAGCCGGAGAAGATCCCCACCCTGAAGACCCCGTTCCGCAAGGACGGCACGGTGACGGCGGCCAGCAGCGCCAGCATCAGCGACGGTGCCGCCGCCTTGGTGCTGACCCGCGCCAGCGTGGCGGAGAAGCGCGGCCTCACGCCGCTGGCCCGCATCGTCGGCCATGCCAGCCACGCCCGCGCCCCCAACTGGTTCACCACCGCCCCCATCGGCGCCATCGAGACCCTGTTCGCCAAGACCGGCTGGTCCGCCCGCGATGTCGACCTGTTCGAGATCAACGAGGCCTTCGCCGTGGTGCCCATGGCGGCGATGCGGGAATTCGACATTCCCCACGAGAAGGTCAACGTCCATGGCGGCGCCTGCGCCCTGGGCCACCCCATCGGCGCCTCGGGCGCCCGCATCCTGGTGACCTTGCTGGCAGCACTGCAGCGCTACGGCCAGACCCGGGGCGTGGCCAGCCTGTGCATCGGCGGCGGCGAAGCCACGGCCGTGGCCATTGAACGTCTCAACTGACACCCATCCACGCTGGACCTGGTCCGGCGAGTGGGCATACTGACGGGCGGCTGTGCCGAGGGGTGCAGCCGCCCGAATAACATTGGCCGAATAACATTGGGGGGAGGGGGACCTGTGATGGCAGCGCAGCCCTTGGACTTTTATTTCGACTTCGCCTCGCCCTACGGCTATTTCGCCGCCATGGCGATCGATGAACTGGCGGCCCGCCATGGCCGCACCGTCGCCTGGCACCCCATCCTGCTGGGGGCGGTGTTCAAGAGCACGGGCGTCACGGCCACGGTGCTGCGCCCCTTGCAGGGTGATTACCTGCGGCATGACGTAATGCGCTCCGCCCGCTATTACGGCCTGCCGCTGGTGTGGCCGCAGGTAATGCCGATCAATGCCGTGGCGTCCTCCCGCGCCTATTACTGGACGGCCGCCCGGGATATCGGTCTGGCGCGGAGCTTGGCGAAGGCGCTGTACCGTGCCCACTGGCAGGAGGGGCGGGACATTTCCGGGGTGGACGTGGTGGCGGATGTCGCCACCGGCATCGGCATGGATGCGGATAGCCTCAAGGCCGGCATGCAGGAGCCGGCGGTGAAGGACGCGCTCCGCGTCGCCACTGATGCCGCCATGGCCCGGGGCGTCTTCGGCTCCCCCTTCATCTTCGTGGATGGGGAGGGGTTTTGGGGGGCGGACCGCCTGGTGCAGGTGGAACGCTGGCTGGCGCAGGGCGGCTGGTGATGAACGCGACCACACCCCGGCCCGTTCCGTCCCGGCGGCGGCGCAAGCGCACCCTGGTGACGCCCATCGTCCTGACGGTGGGCCTGCTGGCCTTGATCTCGCTTACCATCCAGGGGGCGGATCCGGGCCTGATGCTGGCGCTGTTGGGGGCGGTGGTCGTGGTGGTGGGCGCCTGCCACCTGCTGTTCCCCGGCAGCCGCTTCTTCACCATCGGCTTGGCCAACTTCGTCGGCATCTACGCCATCATCTTCGAGTTCTTCGTCGAGGCGCACTTTTCGCAGTTGCCGCCGGGCCTGCTGGGGCTGGGTTTCGTCCTGCCATTGGCCGCTTTCCTGGCCGGCGTGGTGATTCGGCGCGAAGGCATTCGCGCCATTGTCCAGGCGCGGCCGGACGGCAACGCCAGGCGGCGCGACCTGCGCCGCTTCGGCCGCGCCTTCGGCTGGGTGGTGCCGCTGGGCCTGGTGGGGGTGGCCACTTTCCTGCTGACCCCCGAAACGCCCCAGCCCGTGGTGCGCGACGCCTTCTTTGCCGCCATGGGCTTCATCGCCTTCATCGTGCTGCTGGTCAGCTACGATGTGGTGGTGCTGCTGTTGGAGACGGGCCTGCTGTTCGAGGAGTTTTTCGAGCAGGTGGCCGGCCTGGCGGAGCCGGCCTTCGCCTTCTTCACCTTCTACTCCCTGCTGGTGATCGTCTTCGCCGCCCTCTACACGGTGGTGGACCGCTTTTCCCCCGTCAGCCAGTTCATGATCGGCGGCGCGCCGCAGAAGATCGGATTCGCGGAAAGCCTTTATTTCTCCGTCGTCACCCTGTCGACCGTCGGCTATGGCGACATCGTGCCGGTGGGCAGCTTCATCCGTCTAGTCGTGGCGGCCGAGGTCATCGTCGGCATGTTGCTGTTGCTGTTCGGATTCAACGCCATCTTCAGCTATTCCAGCAGCCGCCGGCCGCCCGACCGCTGACAACCGGGTTTGGTCCAGGGCCCGGCCGTTATCACGGAAGAAACATCGCTGGTGCCGACGTCAAAAAAGTCTTAACGCTTCTCTGATAGGGGTGGGACCTGACAGCCGTGTGGGGCGGGAGTATATCGCTTCCGGGGCCACCCCAGCGCGGGCCTAACTTGAGGGGCGGGATGCCGTGAGCCGGTCGATCGAGGGCGTCACCAACTGGATGCACCTATTCCGTTGGATCGTGAAGCTGATCCGCGACGACTACGGCGTCGACGAGAAAATCCTGACCCGCACCGCCGTGCTGGAGACCGACTGCGGCCTCAGCATCGAGCAGGTGGAAGAGGTGCTGGACACCGTCGCCGACAGCTTCGCCATCCGCTTCCCCCAGGGCACCCTGGATGAGGTGCTGAAACTGGAAGAGCTGTGCCTGCTGGCCGCGTGGCTGAAGGGCATGTTCAAGCGGCCGGAATTCATCTCCGACGGTTTCGAGGCCAAGTGCCGCGCCCTGAACGCCTCGGTCGGGGCGTAGTTGTTCCTTGGATGTCGGGCTTAGGCCCCGCTTATGATCCGCTTGAGTATCACCCCTTGAGGACCGCCCCTGTGACGGGGCGCCTTGACCCTCAGGCTTAAGCTCGTAGTCTCAACCCCCCGATAGACACCGGCCTTGTTGAGACCATGCCCTTACATATGCTGCGCCTTGCCGTGGGCGCCCCCGACCTTGCCGACATGCGCGACTGGCGCAACCGCAACCAGATGGACTGGCACGGCCACCGGGTGGTGCCCACCTATACCCGCCGCATGCCCACGCGCACGGCGGAGCTGCTGGACGGCGGCTCCCTCTATTGGGTGGTGAAGGGCATCCTGTGCTGCCGCGCCCGTTTCGTCGGTTTCGATCTCATGCGCTCGCCCGAGGGGGATGAGGTCTGCCGCATGCTGTTGGATACCGAACTCGTGGAAACCGTGCCCCAGCCCAAGCGCCCCTTCCAGGGGTGGCGCTATCTGAAGCCGGAGGACGCGCCGCCCGATCTGGACCAGGCGGGTGGCGGGGGGCAGGACCTGCCGCCCCATATATTGGCGGAACTGCGCCAGTTGGGTCTGGCCTAAACCGCTGCTTCTCCTGTTGGCCTGCGGGCTTTGGGATGGTTTCC
>NZ_CP022110.1:937500-2620000 GCF_000730165.1 Nitrospirillum viridazoti CBAmc
GACAGGCGGGGCCCCACCGGCAGATGAAAGCGCCGCGCCAACTGGGCGATCTGGCCGCTGGTCTTGTGGCCCCCGAGGCCGGCGCTGTCGCTGACGGACATGTCCGCGGCATCGTCGGCGGGAAAGGCACGGGGCAAGCTCAAGGGGGCCGCTGGATAGTCGGCCTGAAGGGCGGGATACGACATGTCCGGGACTTCCTTCCAGATGGCGCCGAGGTTTCTTTGCTGGGCACTCTGTTCGGCGGGTGAACACACCCGAAGGAAAACCCGGTCGCCGGATCAAACCGGACAGGGGGGCATATAAATTTTTTAATGCGCCTGGTTTTTCTCCTCGGCAGCGGCCACCGCATCGCGGGCCTGGCGGATGAGCGGGCTGTCCGGTGCGTCGGTGCGCTGGGCCTCGGCCAGCGCCGTGGCCGCGTCGTGCACGGCGCCGGCCCGGTCGCCCGCGGCCAGGCGCACCGCGCTGCGCGTCAGCAGCAGGCGGGTGTGGATGCGGACATCGTGTGCCGCGCGCAGGCCGTCATAGGCGGCCTTGGCGTGTTCGATGTCGGCCTCCGCCTCCGTGACCTTCCCTTGGCCCAGCATCAGTCGCGCCCGTCCGGTCCAGGCCAGGGTCGGCGTGATGGATGTGAGGCGCAATCGCGCCTCATCACGAATGGCGCCGTCGAACACCTGCGCCGCGTCCGCCGTGTTTCCCTGGGACAGCAGGTACCATCCCCACTGGCCGCGCAGGTCCTGCGTGTCCTGCCCATCGGGTTCCTTGGCCATGTTCTCCGTCAGCAGCTGGGACAGCAGCACGCGCGCATCGTCCCGGCCCAGCTGGGCGCTGGCCAGTGCCAGCGCCAATCTCAACCGCCGCATGTCGCGCGGATCGTCGGGCTGGCTTTCAAAGATGGGCCGTAGCCGTTCCAGGATGGGTAGCGCGTCGGCCGCGCGGCCTTCCGCCGTCAGGCTGTTGGCGTACAGCAGCTGGACCTGGGCGGCGGTGGTGCGGATGTGGGGTGAACCCGGCGTGGGGTTGTCGCGGATCTGCGCCAGCAGGGTGTCGTACAGCGCCAATGCCTCAGCGCGCCGGCCCAGCTTGTGCAATAATTTCGCGCGTTGGGCCAAGGCAAACCAGTAAGAGGGACCGACGCCGTCAGCCGCCAAGGCCAGGGGTGCGGCGCGCTCATAATTCCGCACCGCCTCCGCGGTGCGTCCCAGGCGCTCGAAAACGACGGCCTGGTTGACCAGGATGGGGGCGAGTCCGACGCCGTCCGCCCCGTCGGTCGCCAACCGATGATCAAGGGCTTTCTGATACAGCGCTGCCGCCACGGCATAATCACCCGTCTGCACGCGCAGGATCGCCGCGTTCTGCAGGGCCCGGATATAGTCCGGGTCATCCGGGGCATGACGTTCATAGAGCGCGATCGCCTGGTCCAGCGCCTGCCGCCGGGCCGACTGGCTGTCGGGCCCGCTTTTCAGCAGGGCCGCCTGCGCCATCCACCACTGGGCGCGATACGCCGTCTCGTCACGGCCGGAGGCGCGCAGCACGGCGTCCAGGGTCGCCATCACCTGGCGCGCCTTGCCCATGTCGTAAGCGGTGATGGCGCCCCAGGCCTCGTCAAACAGGGAGTCGATAACGATCGGATGATCATCGCCGTAAAGCTTGCGAGCCAGGTCGGTTCGCTGGGTGGCGATCCGGGTGGCGCTTTCGGCGTCGTCCAGTGACTGATATAGCTGACGGGTGATGCCATACAGCTCCAGGGCCAGGCCGGGGTCTTGCGCGAATTCCTGCTCCACCCGGCGCGCCCCCAGATCCACCAGCTTTTCCGCCGGCACGTCGCGTCGGCTCCGGTCGGTGGGGAAACCCGCGTCGGTGGCGCCGAACAGGCTGACGACGAAGGCCTTGATGGTCTCCGCCCGGGCCACGGCCTTTTGAGCGCGCGAATACTGCCAGGTGACCCCGCCCAAGCCGCCCAGCACGGCCAGGGTCAGCAGTCCGGCGGCCATCAGGGGCAGGCGATGGCGCTTCATGAAGCGGCCCAGGACGTAGCGCCGGGACCCCGACCGGGCGGAGACCGGCAGGCCGTCGCGCATGCGCTCCACATCGCGCGCCAGGGCGTCGACGGTCCCGTAGCGCTGGGCCGGCTCCTTGCGCAAGGCCTTGGCGACGATGGCGTCCAGGTCGCCCACCAGCTTCCTCACCGGCACCGGCGGCGGACCGTCGGTCCGCGCCGCGAATTGCGACAAGGGGGGCGGCACCTCCTGCAGGGCCGCGCGGACGGCCAGCGCCAGCGGCATGCCCTCCAGCGTCCACGGCCGCGCGCCGGCCAGCAACTCATAAAGCAGCATGCCCAGGGCGTAGGCGTCGGTGGCCGTGCTGACCGGGCCGCCCAGAAGCTGCTCCGGTGCGGCATAGCCGGGCGTGAGCGGCGCCAGCAGGGTCTCGGGGTCGCCTTCCTCGCCGCTGACGATGCGCTTGGCGATGCCGAAGTCCAGCAGCTTCACCTGTCCCTGGGGCGTCACCAGGACGTTGCCGGGCTTCAGGTCGCGATGGACGATCAGGTTGCGGTGGGCGCAGGCCACCGCGTCGCAGACGGCCAGGAACAGGGTGAGGCGGCCATCCAAGCCCACATTGTGGTCACGGCACCAGGCGGTGATGGGCTGCCCCTCCACCAGTTCCATCACCATGTAAGCCTGGCCGTCATACATCCCGCCATCCAGGATGCGGGTGATGGCCGGATGCTCCAGGGTGGCGAGGATCTGTCGCTCCGCCTGGAAGCGGTCGACATGGTCGATGGCCTCCCGCCGGATGAGCTTCAGGGCCACCTGTTGCTCGAAATGGCCATCGGCCCGTTCCGCCCGGTAGACCTCCCCCATGCCGCCCCGGCCGATGACGCCGATGACGCGGTAGGCGCCGACCCGCTGGCCCGGCGCCAGGCTGGCGAAGGGGGCGGCCGGGGCATTCCCGGGTGAGTCGAGGGGCCCCGGGTCCTGAAGCGCGGGCCGGTCCAGCCAGGTTTCCTCGCGGGCCATCTGATCCAGCAGCCGCCGCAACTTGGCCAGCAGCCCGGCGTCGCCCCCGGCCAGATGCAGCAGGGCCATCGGTTGCTCGGTGGCGGGGAGGTCCAGCAGATGGTCCAGCGCCGCCTCTATGCGCCCCCAGTCCTGGGTCGCGTTCGTCGACATGTCCATAGGTATCCGCTCCCCCTCACGCCCCGGCCGCGGCCGCGGCGTCGCGCGCCTGGCGGATGACGGGGCTGCCCGGCGCGTCGGTGCGCTGGGCGTCGGCCAGCGCCAGGGCCGCGTCTTGCCCCGCCCCCGCCTTGTCGCCTGCGGCCAGGCGCACGGCGCTGCGGGTCAGCAGCAGGCGGGTATGGATGGGGATGTCGTGCGCCGCCTGCACTTGGCCGTAGGCGGTGAAGGCCTGCTCCGCCGCCTGCGCCGCTGCTGGTATGTCGCCCCGGCTCAGGGCCAGGCGGGCACGGCCGGCCCAGGCCAGGGCCATGGTGGGCGAGGTCGGCTGCACCCGCCCCTGCATTGCCAGGATGGTGTCGAAGGCGTGGGTGGCGTCCTCCTTGTCCCCATCATTCAGCAGGAACCAGCCCAGCCGCCCTTCCGCTTCCACCCAGTCGAAACTGCCAGGCTGGGCTTTGGCATAGTCGGCGGCGGCCTGAGTCAGCAGCGTCCGGGCCTCGCTGCTGCGCCCCGCCATGCCATAGGCCGTGCCCAGTTGGGCGCGCAGCAGGCGCAGCGTGCTTTCGTCCGTTAGGCGCTTCTCAAAAATGGTGCGCAGGCGTTCCAGGATGGGAATGGCCTCGCTGGGCCGCCCCTCATTGGTCAGGGCATCGGCATAGGCTTGCCATACCATTTCCGTTATCTGGTCGGCGCTGGCCTCTTGCGGCACTGTCCTGGCCAGTTCCTCGAACAGGACCATGCTCTCCGCCCGTCGCCCTTGCTTGTGCAACAGGGTGGCCAGGCGGGCTTGGGCGGTCCAATAAAGTCCGCCTTGGCCGACGACCTCCAGCGCTACAGCGGCGGCCCGCTCATAGCTCTGCCGGGCCTCTTCCAGCCGGCCCGCCGGCTCCAGGGCGTTGGCACGATTAATCAGGATGTAGACCTGTGTCACGTCATCGCCGCTCTGGCTGAAGCGGGCCAGGGCCTTGTCATAGAGGGCTACGGCGCCGGCATACTCCCCCATCCGCTTGTGCAGGATGGCGGCGTTTTGCAGGGCGGAGGGATAAAAAGGGTGGTCGGGGGCGTAGCGTTCATACAGCGCGACCGCCTGGTCGACATCCGCGCGGCGAATGGCGATGGTGCCAGGATCGCCATGCAGCGCTTCCGCCTTGCACAACAGCCAATAGGCGCGCACCGCCGTCTTGTCCTGGCCGGAGGTGCGCAGCAGCGCGTCCGTCTTGTCCAGCAAGCCGTTCGCCTGGGGCAGGTCGCCGGCCATGATGGCGTTCCAGGCCTGCCGCAGCATCATCTCGATGACCAGCGGATGGCTCTCGCCATAAACCGTTCGCGCCAGGGCGGCCCGCTTCTCCACCATCTGCGCCGTGCGCTCCGGATCGCTGAGCGCGGTGTAAAGGTCGCTGGTGATGCCATATAGCTCCAGCGCCAGTTCGGGGTCCTGCGCGAATTCCCGCTCGATGCGGCCGACGCCCAGATCCAGCAGCTTTTCCGCCGTGACGTCGCGGCGCTGTCTGTCCTTGGGGAAGCCAGGGTCACGGCCGGCATAGAGGCTGACGACGAAGGCCTTGATGGTCTCCGCCCGGGTAGCCTGCCGCTGGGCGCGCAAATATTGCCAAGTGACGCCGCCCAGGCCCCCCAGGATGGCCAGGGTGAGCAGGCCGGCCGCCGCGATGGGCAAGCGGTGGCGCTTGGCGAAGCGGCCCATGACATACAGCCGGGAACCGGCGCGCGCGGAGACCGGCCACCCCTGGCGCATGCGCTGGACATCGCGGATCAGGTCATCGACGGTCTGGTACCGCTGGCTGGGCTCCTTGCGCAGGGCCTTGGCGACGATGGCGTCCAGGTCGCCCGTCAACTCCTTCACGGGGACCGGCGGGGCGCCATCGGATCGCGCGGCGAACTGGGACAGGGGTGGCGGCACCTCCTGCAGGGCGGCGCGGACGGCCAGCGCCAGGGGCATGCCTTCCAGCGTCCAGGGCCGCGCGCCCGCCAGCAATTCGTAAAGCAGCATGCCCAGCGCATAGGCGTCGGTGGCCGTGCTCACCGGGCCGCCCAGAAGCTGCTCCGGCGCTGCATAGCCGGGCGTGAGGGGCGCCAGCAGGGTCTCGGGGGCGCCCCCGTCGCCGGTGACGATGCGCTTGGCGATGCCGAAATCCAGCAGTTTCACCTGCCCCTCGGGCGTCACCAGGACGTTGCCGGGCTTCAGATCCCGGTGGACGATCAGGTTGCGGTGGGCATAGGCCACCGCGTCGCAGACAGCCAGGAACAGCGTCAGGCGGCCGTCCAGCCCCATCCCGCGATCGCGGCACCAGGCCGTGATGGACTGCCCCTCCGCCAGTTCCATGACCATGTAAGGCTGGCTGTCATGCAGTCCGCCGTCCAGGATGCGGGTGATGGCCGGGTGGTCCAGGCGCGCGAGGATCTGCCGTTCCGCCTGGAAACGGTCGATGTGCTCAACCGCCTCGCGTCGGATAAGCTTCAGGGCTACCTGCTGCTCGAAATGGCCGTCGGCGCGTTCCGCGCGATAGACCTCGCCCATGCCACCCCGGCCGATGGGCGCGATCACCCGATAGGCGCCGATACGCTGACCCGGCGACAGCCCGTGGAAGGGGGGCGGCGCGATGCCGTCGACCGGGCCAAGGCCGGCCGGCCGGTCCAGCCACGTTTCATTCCGCTCCACCTGCGCCAGCAGGGTGCGCAATTCAGCCAGGACGATGGCGTCGTCCCCGGCCAGGCGCAACAGGGCGGCCGAGCGGCTGCTCGTGGGCAAATCCAGCAACTGGTCCAGCGCCGCCTCGATGTGGGGCCAATTGGTCTTGGCGGTCATCGACATGGATATCCCTTCCCGGTGAACAGCGGCAATTGTCCACCATATCCCGGTGGGAATATTGAAATCCTATATTGTTCCGGGAATGAGCGTTGCGCCCGGCGAAGCGATTTTTCCCGTCGTTCCGCTAGCGTTCATGTCATGACCAAGTGGCGGCTCAGCTGGGAAAGAGATAGCCGCAGCCGGTATCGGCCGGGTCGTGGGCCATGATGCGATCGTAGAGCGCGCCCTGGTCGGCCAGTAGGCTGTCCGCCTCCTCCGCCAGCACCCAGCCGGCGGCCACCTCGCGGGCGATGGCGGCCTTCGCCTTGTCCAGGAAATCCTGGCGGGTGGGATAGCGGGCGGCCAGCGACGGCCGGGGATCATGGGCCGCCGCCCGTTCCGCCTCCGTGCGGGCGAAGGGTACGAAGGACCCGTCGAAGCGGCCTTGGTAGGCGTCGAAGCCGGTCTCCGGCACCCGCAGGTTCCAGCCGGTGTGGGTGCCCAGCGGCACTTCCAGCTCCACCTGCCGGATGCCGCCCCGGTCGTTGCCGTCGGCGTCAGGCGCCGGCACGCGGGTGGGGTAGGGCTGGCCCCGCGCCGGGGGCACGGTGTCGGCGATGCCCTGCGCATAGCGCGGACCGAAATCCAGGCGCGGCGGCATCAGGGGGCTGAGCGGCGGGGTGAGGCCGGGCACCTTGGCGAAGGCGGCCTTGTAGGCGTCGGCGCTGATCAGGGTGCCGTCCGCCAGCTTGGGCACGGCGCTGTCCGGCGGCGCCGCTTTGCCCTGCACCCAGTTATCCAGCGCCACCACCAGCGCGCGCTCCACCGGATAATGGTTGGTGGTGTTGACGCAGGCGGTGTAGGGCCAGCGCTCATGGCTGCGGCCGACATAGTGCTGCGATCCCGCCAGCATGTAGATGCGGGCGGAGGGGTCGATGGCGGCGTCCGCCCTGCCGTCCGGCGTGATGTGCAGCAGGGAGGCGGAACGGTTCCAGTACTCCGCCGAGGTGTTGGCGAAGATCATCTTGGGCAGCGGACCGGCCGCCCGCGCGCCGTCCAGCAGGGAGCCGGTCTGTTTCGTCACCGGGTCGGTGGAGGGCGTGGTGGTGAAGGGGAAGGCGTCGGAGAAATAGATCTGCTCCACCAGCGGGCTGAAGTGGCGGGTGGCCATGCCGAAGCGCTGGTTGAAGGCGCCCTTGCCGGCGCCGGGTACCTGGGCATAGGCGCCGTCGAAGGCCGGGCGGCCCTCCTCATCCCGGTTCCAGCCATTGTAAAGCATGGTGTCGATGACGCGCCCGGACTGTGAAATGCCGAAGATCAGGGCGCGGTCCAGCGGCTGCTGCCCGGCGAAGGGCTGGGTCTTGAAGAAGGACAGCAGGTCGCGGATGCCGGCCAAGCCCACGCCTACCACGTAAGGATCGCGGGAGGGGACGACCACCTCATAGATTTTGCCGGTCTGGAAGCCGCCCTCCATGCGCACCTCCACCGGCAGGCCGCCGTCGGGGTTTTCCACGAAGGTCCAGGCGCCGCGTGCGATGGGATGGCGCGGCGCGTCCGGGGCGTCCCGCTCGGTCAGCACGGCGTCGGGGGCGCCTTCGGTCGCGAAGGGGTAGGGGACGCCCTTCATGCCGACGTAAGCTGCGGTCTCGGCCGGCTTATCGACGATGAACTCATAGGCCGCCTTGCCCAGGATGGGCTTGCCGTCCTTTTCCCGGGCCACGGGCGGTTTCAGGATAAAGGGCTTGTCACCGGGGCCGCCTGGCTGCACGTCCCAGGTCCAGGCGGACCACAGCAGGGTATAGCCGCGCTTGAAGAAAAAGCCGTTGCCGGTATCGGCCAGGGTGGTGGGGTCGTTGTGCGCCGGAACGTGACCATTAACCTGGCCCAGGGCCGCGATGCCGCCCCGGTTGTTGACGTCATAGAACAGGGCGCCGTTACGGCCGGCCGCGTTGGTGGGACGCAGCATCAGGAAGTCGGTGGCGAAGACGACATGGCCGTGGCCGTCCTTGGGCGCCAGGCCCAGATCGGTGATGCGCGCGTTGGCGGGTAGGGCGGGGTCCAGCGCGATCCAGGCCGTACCCCGGATCTTCTCGTAGGGACCCACGGTGCCGAAGGCGACGCCGTCGGCCAGCACCGTGCGCTCCGTGATCTCCACCCGCTCCACCGCCGCCAGGGCGGGCGTGGCCGTCAGCAGCCCCATCAGGACGATCAAATGCCGCATTGTCACTGCCCCTGTTATTGTTTGTGGGGCGAGGCTAATGCGGCGCCGGGCCGGGATCAACCGGGATGGCCCGCCGTGCCCAGGGCCTGGTCCAGTTCCTGGATGGCGCAGACGATGTGGTAGAAGCTGCTGGCGGGTGCGGCCTCTTCGACGAAGGTGCCGTCCGGGTTCAGGCGGTCGCGCCACAGGCCCTTCACCGGCGTGTCGAAGTATTTCATCAGGCCGCGCCCGCCGTTGGCGGCCATGGTCCAGTAGGTGTCGCTGCGGTCGGCGTCGTCGCGGGTGGCCAGGGCGGCCAGCACGGCGCACTTGATGCGTTCCGTCTGCGGCCACAGGCGGGCGACGGGGTCGTGGGGGGTCAGGTCGTCCAGCAGGGCGTTCATGGCCACCCCGCGCGCCGGGTCCACGCCCGGCCCCTCGCCCACAGCGATCATGCGCCAGGCGGCGTCGGCGGCCGCCTTGTTGCCGGTCAGCGCCGCCCAGCGCAGCATCAGCCACGACCATTCGAACTGGTGTCCCGGCTCGACGATGCGGCCGGACGTGCCGGCCTGGGGCCGCCAGTCGCCGTCGAAGAACTCCTTCAGCCCGCCCATGTCGTCGTCGATGAAGCGGGTGAGCGCCAGGCCCACGATCTCTTCCGCCAGGTCGCGCCAGCCGCCGTCGCCGCCCTGCTCCATCCAGGCCAGCGATGCCTCCAGCATGTGCATGTGCGGGTTGGACAGCAGGGGCAGGGTGCGGGGATGGCTCTCCTCGAAGCCGCCCTGGGCGTGGTGCAGGGTGTCCAGCAGGCGCTGGCGCAGGGCCACGGCCATCTCCTCCGCCCTGCGGTTCTCCGGCGTGGCGCTCTGCGCGGCGGCGAGCGCGAACAGGGCGAAGGCCTGGTCGTACAGCACCACGGTATCGTCCAGGGCGGTGCCGTCCGGCGCCACCTTGGTGCGGAACAGGCCGTCGGGTCGGCGGTAATGGTTCAGGAAGAAGGTCAGGCCATGCTCCGCCGCCTCGCGCACCGGGCCGTTCCATCCGGACTTGGCGGCGACGGAATAGGAATAGACCTGGCGGGCCTGCACCCGGGCGCGGCGGGCATCGTTGGTCGGCTTGCCGTCCAGGCCCAGCTTCTCATGGAAGCCGCCATTCACCCGGTCCGCCCCCACCTCCCACCACAGGGGGTAGGCTTGCTCCACCAGCCAGGCCTTAAGCTGGCCGCGCACCGCGGCGGCATCGAGGAGAGCGGCTGATGGCATGCGAACACCCTTTGGTATGCGGCCTTTTATTTCTTCTGCCGTTGTCTCGCACGCGGCAATCGATATGGCCGGCCAGTGAGAGGGACCATAAAGTCGGCAATTAGAAATTAAAATTGAAATATTAATCTTTTGAAGGTTCAGACTGCCCCCCGCAAGCGCCCATCAGGCGGCAGCCGTTTTCATCAGGGCGGTGCGCGACGGCAGCAGGCGGTCGTTGAAGGGCAGAATGGCGGCCCCCACCGCCGGCGCGTCCATGGCGGTGGCGGCCCGGTAGACCGGGGCGATGACGGGGATGGTACCGGCATGGGCCTGCAGCCGGTCGGTGATCAGCTGGGCCAGGCGATCCAGCTGGGTGGTGGGCAGGCGCCCGCCCAGGAAGACGGCTTCCGGGTTCACCAGGCAGCTGACGGCGATGATGGGCACGGTCAGCAGTTCCGCCGCCAGGTCCAGCCACTGGGCGACCAGGGACTGGCCGGCGGCGTCCAGGCCGGCCAACTCGTCCGGCTGGCACAGCGGATAGCCGTTGGCCTTGAGGAAGCTGAACAGGGCCGACAGCGACACCGCCTCCTGCAAGGAGGTCGCCGGCGTGCGGGGGGAGGAGACGGGCAGGAAGCCGATCTCACCGCTGCGGCCCTGGGCGCCGCGGAAATACTGCCCATCGATGACCATACCGCCACCCAGGCCCCGGCTGATCAGGATGTAGAAGAAGCTGGGATCGTGCAGGCCGTGCCCGAACTGCAGCTCACCCAGGGCCGCCGCCGCCGCATCGTTCTCCAGGAACACCGGCAGGGGCAGGATGGCGGAGAACAGCCGGGCGACGTTGACGGTGTTCCAGGCTTCATAGCTGGCGGGGCGGTTGGGCAGGTTCACCCGCCCCAGGTCGTCGGGCATGGCGACCCCGATGCCGACGATGCGGTCCTGCGGGAAGGTGCCCGCGGCCTGAAAGGCCTCCACCTGTTCCTTGAAAAAGGCGGCCACGGTGTCGGGCAGGGGAAAGTCCACGTCCAGGGTGGCGCGATGGCGCACCTGGCCCAGCAGGTCCAGCACGAGCACGGTGACATGGTCGCGGTCGATATTGACACCGATGGAGTAGCAGCCGTCGGGGTTGATGGCCAGGCGCATGGCCGGCTGGCCGCGCGCGCCGTGCAGGCGCCCCACTTCCATGATCAGGCCGTCGTTCAGCAGGCGCTTGGTGATGTTGGCGATGGCCGGCGCCGTCAGGCCGGTGATGGTGGCCAGCTCCGCCCGGGTGATGGGGCCGCTGACACGGATGGCCTGCAGCATGACCCGCTGGTTGTGGTCCCCCGCCCGTTCCAGGTTCGTGCCCGACAGGCTGGCGCCCAGCGATGGGTGCAGGTCGGCGGTGCGGGGGGGCACGAGCGCGGACATCCGGGCAATTCCTTATTTAAATTTACAAGTTTATGGGCCGGGATGGTGGGGCATCGCCCGTCCGGACACAATGCGCATTTTTAAGATGCCCACATCGGGGCCGCTCGCCGCGACTCCGCCCTGGAATCCGGGGTGGGGAAGGCCGCCACCGTCACCCATCCCACCCGCACAAGCCCGCTTTCCGACCCCTCCGGGCGGCTTTCACGCGGTTAGGATCGCGGCCTGCGGAATGGCAAGCTGGCTGCGCGTCATAACCCTGATGGCGATGAACGCTATGATTGCGGATCCGCCTTGACGCCGCCACAAAGCCGCCGCAACGATCGACCGGCGCGGCACTTCCGCCGCCCGCACCCTCCCTCATATCCCGGGGTCTCGCATGAGACGCTGCGTCGCGTTCGTCGCCCGCCTGGTCACCGCCGTCCTGGCCTTGGCCGTCCCCTTCGTGTGCCCGACGGCGCTGGCCGCCGGGCCCCTGGCACCCTCGGGCAATTTGGCGCAAAGCGACACCGACGCCACCGGCGCTTGCGTCTGGTTCAACGGCGCGCTGGCCGAAAACCACGGCGACCTGTCGGGCTTCGTGGCGGTGGAGCCGGCGGGGGACGTGGCCGTCACCGCCAATGACCGCCAGCTGTGCGTCAGCGGGCTGGAGCCGGGCAAGGCCTACACCGTCACCGTCCGCGCCGGCCTGCCCGCCGCCGACGGCAACACCCTGCCCAGGAACCTCACCTTCCACCTGACGATGCATGACCTGCCGGGCAGCGTGCGCATCGCCGGCACGGGCTATGTCCTGCCGCGCGTGGGCAACGCCGGCGTGGCCGTGGAGACTGTCAACATCGCCCGGGTGACGCTGGGCCTCTATCGCGCGCCGGAAACGGCGCTGGCCAACCTGTCCCTGAACCAGGACCCGACGGGCTGGAGCGTGGAAAGCCTGGTGAATGACAAGGTGCGGCCCGTCTGGACCGGCACCATGGAGACCAAGGGCGCGCAGAATAAGCGGACCATCACCAACTTCCCCCTGGACCAGGTGCTGAAGGACCGCCAGCCCGGCGCCTATCTGCTGGTGGTCGAGGATGAGAAGCTGGCGAAGGATCGCGACAATACGACCTATGACCAGCGTGAGGCCCGCACCGCCGCCCGTTGGCTGGTCGAGACGGACATGGCGCTGACGGCGTTGACCGGGGGTGACGGCCTGACGGTCGTCGCCCGCTCCCTGGCCAAGGCCACACCGCTTGCCGGCGCCCGGGTGGTGCTGCTGGCGCACGATTCCGGCACCTTGGGCGAGGCCAAGACCGACGGCGACGGCATCGCCCGTTTCCCCATCGGGCTGCTGCGGGGCAAGGGCGGGGCGCGCCCGGCGCTGGTGGAGGCCTTCGCCGGCGGCCCCTCGCTGATCCCCTTCGCCAGCACGCCGGCCGACTTCGCAGCCCTGTCGCTGGAGCGGGCCGCTTTCGACTTCAGCGCCCGGGGGGCCGACGGCCGCCCGGACCCAGGCCCGTTGGACGCCTATGTCTATACCGAGCGTGGCGTTTATCGGCCGGGCGAGACCGTGCACGCCGCCTTCGTGCTGCGCGACGCCCAGATCCGCACCGCCGCTGTGGACATGGTGGCCGCCGTGGTCCGCCGCAGTGACGGAGTGGAGGCCGCCCACCTGACGGCCAAGTTGAGCAGCGGCGCGGGCACGGTCGACATTCCCATCAGCGCCGCCGCCCCGCGCGGCGAATGGACCATCAACCTGTACGTCGCCGGCGGCGACGCGGTGGTGGGCAGCGGGACCTTCGACGTGCAAGATTTCGTGCCGGAGCGGCTGAAGGTCGCCATCGGCAAGCCCGCGACGCCGGCGCTGGCGGCGGGCCAGCCGGCCACGATGCCGGTGGAGGCGCGCTTCCTCTATGGCGCCGCCGCCGGCGATCTGCCGGTAGGGGGCGAGGTGCGGCTGGAACGCGACCCCAAGCCTTTCGCCAAATGGTCCGACTTCGCCTTCGGCCGCGACGATGACAAGTTCGAGCCGCAGACAGCCCCGGCGGTCGACACCCACACCGACGGCGCCGGCAAGGCGGCGGTGGAATTCCCGGTGCCGGAGGCCGGGACCGCCACGGCCCCCCTGCACGCCGTCATCACCGCCGCGGTGGTGGAGCCGGGCGGGCGGGTGACGCGCGACCAGATGGCCCTGCCGGTCACCTATCGCGCCGGCTTCGTGGGCATCCGCCCCCTGTTCGCCAACCACCGGGTGCGGGAAGGGGGCAGCGCCGATTTCGACATCCTCGCGGTGGATGCCACCGGCGTGCCGCAGGCGGCCAAGGGCGTGCGCTATGTCCTGGCGCAGGCCGACCGCCACTACACCTGGTATCGCAGCGGCTTCCAGTGGTCGTACAAGACCAGTGTCCAGTACCGCCCGGTGGCCAACGGCACGCTGGACTTGGACGGTGCCAAGCCGGCGCGCATCAGCCAGCGCCTGGAGTGGGGCGAATATCGCCTGCTGGTGGAGAATCCGGCCACCGGTGCCGTCACCACCCAATCCTTCTACAGCGGCTGGTACATGGCGGGGGCCAGCACCGACGCGCCGGACGTGGTGCCCTCCGCCCTGGACAAGGCGGCCTACGCGGCGGGTGAGACGGCGCACCTGCGTATCGAGCCGCCCTTCGCCGGCCAGATGCAGGTGGCCGTCGCCGGACAGGAGGTCCGCATCCTGGCCACGCGCGCCACGGGCGCGGAGCCGGTGACGGTGGACATTCCCGTGAAGGCGGAATGGGGGGCCGGCGCCTACGCCCTCATCTCCTTCATCCGGCCGGCGGACAAGGATGTGGGCCATCAGCCGGTGCGGGCCGTGGGCCTGGCTTGGATTCCGGTGGATTCCGGGGCCAAGGCGCTGGCGGTCAGCATCGACACGCCCAAGACCCTGCGCCCCCGGCAGAAGGTCGACGTGCAGGTGACGGCGGCGGGGGCCAAGGCCGGTGCCCACGTAACCGTGGCGGCGGTGGATGAAGGCATCCTGCAACTGACCCGTTTCCGCAGCCCCGACCCGCTGGCCCATTTCTTCGCCAAGCGCAAGCTGGGGGCGGAGATGCGCGATGATTACGGCCGCCTTCTGGAAAGCCAGGCGGGGCAGACCGGCGTGCTGCGCCAGGGTGGTGACGGCGGTTCTCCCGGCGGAGTGGGCCTGCCGGTGGTGCCCACCCGCACCGTGGCCCTGTTCTCGGGCCTGGTGGCGCTGGATGACAAAGGCCACGCCAAGGTCACGCTGGATATCCCCGACTTCAACGGCAGCCTGCGCCTGATGGCGGTGGCCCTGGACAAGGACCGCATGGGCATGGCCGAGGGCGCCATGACGGTGCGCGACCCCGTGGTGGCGGAGGTCATCCTGCCGCGCTTCCTGGCGCCCAACGACACCGCCGCCGGCACGCTGCTGCTGCACAACCTGGAAGGGGCGGCGGGCGACTACCGCGTCACCCTGACGGCGGACGGCGCCCTGAAGCTGGCGGGGGATGCGAAGCGCACCGTCACGCTGGCCTCCGGCCAGCGGGTGGTGCAGCCGGTGGCCCTGGCGGGCGGCCCGGCCGGCATCGGCGGCCTGACCCTGTCGGTTGAGGGGCCGGGCGGGTTGAGGCTGGAACGGTCCTGGCCCATCACCATCCGCCCGGCGGAGGCGCCCATCGTCATGGCCGAGCAGCGCCAGCAGGCCCCGGGCGAGGCCTATACCCTGCCGCCCAACCTGCTGGACCTGTTCCTGCCCGGCACGGGCAGCGTCGCCCTGTCCTATTCCAACCTGCCCGGCATCGACGTGCCGGGCCTGATGAAGGATCTGGACCTCTACCCCTATGGCTGCACCGAGCAGACCACCAGTCGCGCCCTGCCGCTGGTGGCCTTCCGCGACCTGGCGCGTCAGCTGGGTCTGGACGGCAACGTCAAGGATCCGGACAACCGGGTGAACACGGCCATCGACCGGCTGCTGCAGCGGCAGGACAGCACCGGAGAGTTCGGGCTGTGGTCCGCGGGCGACGGCCTGGGCGGACCCTGGCTGCAGATGTATGTGTTCGACTTCCTGACCCGCGCGCGGGCGGCCGGCTATTTCGTGCCGGACGTGGCCATGCAGTCCCTGGCCGACTGGGTGACGCAAGCGACCGACCGGGGCGTGGACGCGCGTGGGGCGGACGGGGAGGCGGTGGTCTACGGCCAGTACCTGCTGGCCCGGGGCGGCCACGCCACCCCGGCCAACCTGCGCTACATCCACGATGTGACGGCGGAGCAGCTGTCCAACGGCCCGCTGGCCTACGCCCAGCTGGGCGCCGCCCTGCTGGCGGCCGGTGACAAGGCGCGGGCGGAGGTGGCGTTCGAGCGGGCGCGCAAGCGCCTGGGCCAGGGCTCTCACGACTATTACAGCAGTCCGCTGCGCGACGCCGCCGCCACCCTGGCGGTGGCGGCCGAGGCGGGCAACGCCCCCCTGCAGGAGGCGGCGCTGCACCTGGCGCTGACGGGCCTGAAGGAGCCCTGGTATTACAACACCAATCAAAAAAGCTGGCTGCTGCTGGCCTCGCAGGCCATCCTGGCCAAGGGGCAGCCCATCTCCCTGACCACCACCGGCTATGCCAAGGCCGCCACCGGCCGTGCGCTCAGCTACAGCCCCACCCCGGCACAGCTGGCCGCCGGCTTCGGCGTCGTCAACAGCGGCACGGCCGCCGTGTGGCGCACGGTGCAGATGCGCGGCGTGCCCAAGGAAAGCCCGGGCCCGGTGTCGGAGGGCATCAGCCTGACCAAGGAGGTCTACACCATGGACGGCAAGCCCGCCGGCACGGACCACGTTGCCCGCAACACGCGGCTGGTGGTGGTGCTGACGGGTGTGCAGCAGCAGCATGTGAAGCGCACCCTGGTGACGGTCGATCCCCTGCCGGCGGGATGGGAGATCGAGAGCGTTCTGCGCCCGGCCAAGAAGGGCGCGAAGGCGCTGGACTGGCTGAAGAACCTCAGCCGCGCCGCCGTGGCGGAAGCGCGCGACGACCGCTTCGTCGGCGTGTTGGACGCGGGCCAGCCCTCCTGGATCTACCGGGACGAGGATGAGGACGAGGATGGCGGGGGCGAGGCGGACGAGGATACCGGGCCCAGCCAGAACTTCCGCTTCGCCTATGTGGTGCGGGCGGTGACCCCGGGGCAGTTCGCCCTGCCGCCGGCCTCCACCCAGGACATGTACGACCCGGCGGCCATCGCCCGCACCGCGGCCGGCCGGACGGTGGTGGACGCCGTGCCGTGACGCCGGAATGGCGTGCCCGATTGACCCGCTGGGGGCTGGCCCGCCAGGGCTTCGTCCCCTGGGGGACACGCCTGGGCGCCGGGGTGCTGGCGCTCGCCCTGCTGGTCGTGGCGCTGGACCGGCTGTTCCCGCCGGACCTGCGGCGCTGGCAGGAGCGGTCCACCCTGGTGACGGACGAGGGCGGGGAGGTGCTGCGCGCCTTCATCACTGCGGACGGCGCCTGGCGGCTGCCCATGAGTGCCACCGAGGCCAACCCCACCTATTTGGCGATGCTGCTGGCCTATGAGGACCATCGCTTCTATCACCATCCCGGTGTCGATCCGCTGGCCCTGGCGCGGGCGGCGGGCCAGGCCCTGCGCCACGGCCGCATCGTCTCCGGCGGGTCCACCCTCACCATGCAGGTGGCGCGCCTGCTGGAACCGCGTCCTCGAACCGTGGCGTCCAAGCTGTTGGAGATGGCCCGGGCCCTGCAGTTGGAGGCGCGCTATTCCAAGAGCGACATCCTGGGCATGTACCTGACCTTGGCGCCCTTCGGCGGCAATCTGGAAGGCGCGCGGGCGGCATCATTGGCCTATTTCGGCCGGCCGCCGGCGGCGCTGACCCCCGGGCAGGCGGCTTTGCTGGTGACCCTGCCGCAATCGCCCACCAAGCGCCGGCCGGATCTGGCGCCGGCGGCGGCCCGTGCCGGGCGCGATGCCCTGCTGCGCCGCATGGCGGCCAAGGGTGTGCTGAGCCGGCAGGCGGCGCGCGAAGGCATGTCGGAGCCGCTGCCGACGGACCGCCGCCCGCTGCCCTTCCTCGCTCCCCACTTGGCCGACCGCCTGCGCCGCGCCGCGCCACCGGGTAGCGTCATCGCCAGCACGCTGGATGCCGGCCTGCAGCGGCGGGTGGAGGCCACGGTGCGCGGGACCCAGGATACGCTGGAGCCGGCGGCGGAGGTGGCGGTCCTGGTGATGGAGATCGGCAGCCGCAAGGTGCGCGCCTATGTCGGCGGCAGCTTCTCCGGCCCCTTCGGCCAGGTGGACATGGCGGCGGCGCCGCGCTCCCCGGGGTCGGCGCTGAAGCCCTTCCTTTACGGCCTGGGGTTCGAGGCGCTGCCCCTGCATCCCGAGACGCGCATCAACGACGTGCCCACCGTGTTCGGCGACTACGCGCCGCGCAATTTCGACGGCGGTTTCCATGGCCTGGTCACGGTGCGCGAAGCCCTGCAGCAGTCGCTGAACGTGCCGGCGGTGAAGGTGCTGGATCGGCTGGGGCCCGCCCGCTTCTTGGGCCGCCTGCGGGAGGTGGGCGCGCAGGTGGTGTTGCCCCGGCCGGACGCGGCCCCCGGCCTGCCCCTGGCGCTGGGTGGCCTGGGGCTCAGCCTGGCCGATCTGACCAATCTCTACGCCGACCTGGGGGATGGCGGCCAGGCCCGGCCGCTGCTGCTGACGCCGTCGGAGGCGCCGGGGCCCAAACGGCCGGCCAAGCGGCTTATGGGCGCGGTGGCCGCCTGGTACGTGGCGGAGATCCTGTCGGGCACGCCCCGGCCGGATGGGCGGGCGGCGGTGGGCGGGCGCTGGGTCGCCTACAAGACGGGCACGTCCTACGGGTTCCGCGATGCTTGGGCAGTCGGCTTCACCTCGACCCATGTGGTGGGGGTGTGGGTGGGGCGGCCGGACGGCACGCCCCGGCCCGGCGCCGCCGGCCGCGACATGGCGGCCCCCCTGCTGTTCCGCCTGGTGGACCTGCTGCCCGACTGGGGCACGCCGCCCGAGCCGCCACCCGGGGTGCTGGAGGCCGGGCCCGGCCACGCCCTGCCGCCGGCCCTGGCCCTGTTCGATCGGGGGACGCCCGGTGGCAGCCTGGCCGCGGCCGCCGCCCCGCTGCGCATCGCCTTCCCGCCGGATGGGGCGGAGGTCGAGCGCACGCCCGGCCGCGACGGCGCGCCCGTGCCGGTGCCGCTGGAGGCTCTGGGCGGCCGGCCACCGCTGCACTGGCTGGGCAATGGCCTGCCGCTTCCGGACAGCGCGAGCGGGGAGGGGGCGGATTGGATTCCCGATGGCATCGGTTTCGCCGACATCGCCGTCATCGACGCCGCCGGCCAACGGGCCAAGGCGACGGTCCGGGTTCGCTGAGCGGCGCGGATGTGCGAGGCTGGTCCCCTTGGTGATGAAGGCCCGTTGATGACGCAGGAGGACCACCGACCCATGACGCGCCCTTCCATCCGCTGGCGCCGCCCCTGGCGCGCCATCGGCCTGTTGGCGATGATCTGCCTGCCGGCCCCGGCCCTTGCCCAGGGTGTGTCCCCCACCGCCGCCGCGCTGACCCCGGCGCAGATGGACGCCGCCTGGCGCCAGGGCTCCGCCAAGGCGGCGCATGAGCGCGAGGTTCTGCTGCGGAAGGTGGCGGCGGGCGACGCCGCCGGGCCCTTCCGCCCGGACTGGGAATCCCTGCGGACCTGGCGGGTACCGGAATGGTATGCGGATGCCAAGTTCGGCATCTTTATCCACTGGGGCGTCTATTCCGTGCCCGCCTTCGGCAGCGAATGGTATTCGCGCCGCATGTACATCCAGGGCAGCAAGGAATACCAGCATCACCTGGCCGTTTACGGCACCCCGGACAAGTTCGGCTACAAGGATTTCATTCCCCTTTTCAAGGCGGAGAAGTACGACCCCCGCGCCTGGGCTGCCCTGTTCCGGGCATCCGGCGCCCGCTACGTGGTGCCGGTGGCGGAACATCATGACGGCTTCGCCATGTACGCCACGCGCTTGTCCGACTGGTCGGCCCTGCGCATGGGCCCCAAGCGCGACCTCATCGGCGATCTGGTGCGGGCGGTGCGGGCGCAGGGCCTGCACCTGGGCCTGTCGTCCCACCGGGCGGAGCACGACTGGTTCTTCGGTGAGGGACGCAAGATCCCTTCCGACGTGAACGACCCGCGCTATGCCGACCTCTATGGCCCGGCGGAGGCGCGGCTGACGGCGGAGGACACGGGCGACACCCAGCTGACGGGTGACTTCACCTATGTCTCGCAGGCGTGGCTGGACGACTGGACGGCGCGCACGGCGGAGCTGGTGGAGGACTACCACCCCGACCTCATCTATTTCGACTGGTGGATCAGCCACCCGGCCTTCCGCGCCACCCTGCCCAAGTTCCTGGCTTATTATTACAATACCCAAGGGCGGCGCGGCGCCTCGGCGGTGGTGAATTACAAGGAGGGGGCGCTGGCGGCGGGCAGCGGCGTCGCCGACGTGGAACGGGGTCTGATGCCGGACATCCAGCCCCGCGTCTGGCAGACCTGCACCTCGCTGGGCGACTACAGCTGGGGCTATATCGAGGGCGAGCAATACAAGTCGCCGGAGCGGATCATCCACCTGCTGGCCGACATCGTGTCCAAGAACGGCAACCTGCTGCTGAACATCGGTCCCCGCGCCGATGGCACCATTCCGCAGGAGGCGCAGGACAGGCTGTTGGCCATAGGGGCCTGGCTGAAGACCAATGGCGAGGCGATCTACGGTACGCGGCCCTGGCGCCAGTTCGGTGAGGGGCCCGCCCGGATGGCCAGCGGCTCATTCAAGGAAGGGCAGACCGACAGGCCTTTCGGACCCGAGGACTTCCGCTTCACCACCAAGGGCGACATCCTCTACGCCATCGAGCTGGGCTGGCCCGAAGGCGGGGAGGCCACCATCCACGCCCTGCCGGCGGGGGTGGCGGTGAAGGTCGTCACCCTGCTGGACGGCGGGGCCGGGCAGGCTCTGTCCTTCCATCAGGATGAGGATGGCTTGCACCTGGCGGTGCCGAAGCGGGCACCGGGTGACTACGCCTTCGTCTATCGCATCGAGCGCTAAGTCGGGGCCTGGCCAAAGGGTGGCTCGTCGCAATTTTGTCATTATTATGCAATGTGGGCTAGGGCGAAGGGGCGGTGGCCACACCATTCGGAGGCGACCTATAAAATGCCTGGAATAATCCAGGCGCGGCGCGGCCGCTTTACGAACAATATGCAAACAATAAAATTTGCTGATGATTGGCAGTGGCGTGGGCAGGCGGCTGGGATAGGACAAGGGGCGGATGCAAACCCGCCTCGCGTTACCATCTGCGCCATCGTCAAGAACGAAGGCGCCTTTCTGTTGGAATGGGTGGCGTACTATCGCCTGATGGGCATCGAGCGTTTCGTCATCTACAACAATGGCAGCACCGACGATACGCGTGCCGTGCTGGACCGCATCGCCGGCAGGGCGGGCATCACCGTCATTGACTGGCCGTCCGCGCCCAGCAGCGGTGCGCTGGCCTTCTTTGAGGCACGGGACCTGGTCCTGTCGCTTCCCGATCTGCGGGATTTCAACTGGTGGGGCGACATGATGGTGGGGCCGCAGTTGCGGGCCTACAATCATTTCGTGACCTACTACGCGGCGGAGACGGACTGGGCCCTGTTCATCGATGCCGATGAATTCGTCGTCAGCCGGGCGGGGCTACCCTTGCCGACGCTGGCGGCCTCATACGGCCGGGATCCAGCCGTGGGGGCGGTGGCGCTCAACTGGCGGTATTTCGGATCCAGCGGCCATCAGGAACCCGACGGGCGCCTGGTGATCGAGCGCTTCACCCGCTGCGCTCCGGCGACCTACCACGGCCATGTCCATATGAAGAGCCTGGTGCGAACCGCGGCGCTGGATCGCATGATCATCCATTCCGGCCGCCTGCGGGATGGTTTCCATTATGTCGACGATGGAGGGCAGCCGATCACATTGCGCGACGACGGGTTCACCCCCGCCATTTCCCATGACCGGCTCTACATCCACCACTATTCCGTCAAGTCGCGGGCCGAGTTCGAGCGCAAGCGGGCGCGGGGACGCGCGCCGGTGGCCGATGGCCATCCGCACAAGCGGGAACAGTTGGATGACGAGTATTTTCGCCGCCAGGATCTGAACGACGAAGAGGACCGGACGCTGTTGCACCACGCGCCGGCCGTGAGGGTGGAAATGGCGCGCCTCCTGGCCTGACCCCGCGGGTCCGACATGGCGCCCCTTTCAGACAAAATATCCCTGAGGCATGCAAGAACACCCCCCGCCACCTGGGGTAGCTTTCCCTTGCGGCGACGGGATGTCCCCCACTCCCCATCACCCGTCGCTTTCCTCCCCATGGGCGGTACCTGCGGCCCCCCGCCCGCACCGCCATACTGGATGCCCGCGCCCCGTCCGAGGCGCGGGCATTTCTTTGTTCGCTCACTCCGGCGTGCTGGCGTCGGAGGAGCGCTGCCAGATGTTCAGGCCGGTGTCGACGGCGTGGGCGTCGATTTCTGCCAGTTCCGCGTCCGTGAACGCCAGGTTGTTCAGGGCGTCCAGGCTGTCGTCCAATTGGGCCACGGTCCGGGCACCGATGAGGGCGGAGGTGACACGGGCGTCGCGCAACACCCAGGCGATCGCCATCTGGGCCAGCGTCTGGCCCCGCCGCTCGGCGATGGCGTTCAGGGCACGCACATGGTCCAGCGCCTCGGGCGTCAGCAGATCTTCCTTGAACGACCCGCCCTTGGCGGCGCGGGCGTCGGCCGGCACGCCGTTCAGGTACTTTTTGGACAGGAGACCCTGCGCCAGCGGGGAGAAGGCGATGCAGCCGATGCCGCTGCCCTCCAGCGTCTCCAACAGGCCGCCCTCGATCCAGCGGTTCAGCATGGAATAGCTGGGCTGATGGATCAGGCAGGGCGCGCCCATCTCCTTCAGCAGGGCGGCGGCCTTGGCCGTCATATCGGCTGAATAGGAGGAGATGCCGACGTACAGCGCCTTGCCCTGGCGCACCACCTGGGCCAGCGCGCCCATGGTCTCTTCCAGCGGCGTGGTCGGATCCACGCGGTGGGAATAGAAGATGTCGACATAGTCCAGGCCCATACGGCGCAGGCTCTGGTCCAGGCTGGCGATCAGATACTTGCGCGATCCGCCGATGCCGTAGGGGCCGGGCCACATGTCGTAGCCGGCCTTGGTGGAGATGATCATCTCATCCCGGTAGGGCTTGAAGTCCCCGGCCATGACGCGGCCGAAATTCTCCTCGGCGGAGCCATAGGGCGGGCCGTAGTTGTTGGCCAGGTCGAAGTGGGTGACGCCGCGGTCGAAGGCGCGGCGCAGGATGGCGCGGCCAGTCTCGAAAACGTCGGCGCCGCCGAAATTATGCCACAGGCCCAGCGAGATGGCGGGCAGGTCCAGGCCGCTGCGTCCGCAGCGGCGGTAGGGCATGGTCTCGTAACGGTCGTCGGCGGCGCGGTAAAGGGACTGCATTCCTATGGGCTCCTGCAAAGGGGCGGTAACCGGTGGCACCATACGGGTATCGCCGGCGCCCTCCAAGGCGGGAGTTGGTTAAGGCCACTTGGCCGCAAGCGAAGACGGAAAACCTGGGCCGCGACCGCGGCCACGCGGCGATTGAAGGTGGACTAAGCCGCCTTCACCCCGCTTATGAAACTGGCGATTTCACGGTTCAGGGTTTCCGCCCGGCGAGATAGCTGGCCGGAGGCGTCGACGATCTGGCCGGCGGCGTCACCAGTGGTGATGGCGGCGTGGTTGACGTCGGTGATGGTGGTGGAGACGTCGCCCACGCCACGCGCCGCTTCGTTGACATTGCGGGCGATTTCGCTGGTGGCGGCGGTCTGTTCCTCCACGGCGGAGGCGATGACCACGGCGATTTCCGACAATTGGGCGATGGTGCCGTTGATGTGGTCAATAGCGCCCACGGTGCGACCGGTCAGGGCCTGAATCTCGCCAATCTGGCTGGCGATCTCATCCGTGGCCCGGGATGTTTGCGTCGCCAGCGACTTCACCTCGTTGGCGACGATGACGAAGCCCCGGCCGGCGTCGCCGGCGCGGGCTGCCTCGATGGTGGCGTTCAGCGCCAGCAGGTTGGTCTGGGCCGCGATGCCTGCGATCAGCTGCGCGATGCCCCCGATGCGCTGGGTGGCGCCGGCCAGTTGGGCCACGGTGGTGCGCGTATCCTCCGCGTCCACCTGCGCCTTGTCGGCGATGTCGCGGGAATGGCTGACCTGCTGCGCGATCTCCTTCACCGACAGGGCCAGCTCCTCCGTCGCGGCGGCCACCGTCTGCACGTTCAGGGCCGCCTGGTGCGAGGCGTTGGCCACGGCGCCGGAGCGCTGGTTGGTCTGGTTGGCCAAGCCGGCCATGGAGGTGGCCGTCGCCTCCATCTCCGTCGCGGCGCTGGCCAGCATGTGCACCAGGTCGGCCGACCGCGCCTCGAAATGGGCGACCAGGCCCTCCAGCGCTTCGGCCCGGCGGGCTTTGGCCTGCTGCTCGGCGGCCTGGGCGGCGCGCAGGCGGTCGGCTTCCCGCGCGTTGTTGCGGAACACCAGCGCGGCGCGACCGATGTCGCCGATCTCATCCCCCCGGTCGGCACAGGGCACATCGGCCTCCAGCTTGCCGTCGGCCAGCGCGCGCAGGCTGCCCACCACCAGCGTGATGGGACGCAGCAGGCCGTGGCGGGCCACCAGCAAGCCCACCACCAGGCCGGCGGTGATGCCCACTGCCGCGAACAGCATCATCAGGCGGGTGGCCATGCGGGCCGCGCGCTGGGCCCGCTCGTTCACGGCGACGGAGCGCTGCTCCAGCGTGTCCACCAACGCTTTCATCTTGTCCTGCAAGGCGGCGACATGGGCGCGCGAGTCGTGGATGGCGTCCACCAGGCCGGCGCGGGAGTCACCGCCACGGTCGCGGGCTTGGCGCACCTTGTCGAACAGCGCCGCCATCACTGGGGTGTAGTCGGCATAGGCCGCGCGCACTGCGTCCAACTGTGGCCGCTCATCCGGGGTCACCAGCTTTTCCAGGGCGTCCAGCCGGCCCAACAGGGTGGTCGTGGCCACGTCCTTGGCCTTGGCCGCGTCGTCCCATTCCTCAGGCAGGGCCAGCACCCGATATTCCAGCCGGTTGACGGTCGACAGCTCCCGGCTCATGCGGGCGCCCAGGGTGGCGGCGTTGCCGGCGGCCTGAATCTCGGTGGCGTTGTCCGCCATGGTGCGCAGCCCGATCAGCCCGGCGGCGGCGATGCCGCCGGCAGCCAGGGCCATGGCTGCGACGATAATGACGATCTTCCACAGGATTCGGATGTTGGAAAACATCAAGGGCCTCCGGGCGGTCAAGATGATGCAAAGTATTGGAAGGTGGCCTTAAGCTTTGATTAATTAACGTATTAATGTTTCCCGTTTGCGGTGGCGCGCCACTGTTTCTTCCTGATTACCCCGACAGGCGAATCTTTTTCTTGGAAAGCTATGCAGGGTACCGGGACCGGAGACGACTCCCAACTTCCCTTTGATGAGTCGGCCTACTGTGGTCCGAAATCGATAATTGCCACCGGTGTCAATTATGACTTAGCCTTCCTTTAGACCAGAAGAAGCCGGCGCCCTGACGCGACCGGGACCCAGGGGAGGGATCATGTCCGGGATGACCAAGGCCGGCCGGGCGCTGGCCGCGTGCCTGCTGTCGGCCACCATCTTGCCGCCGTCGGCGGGGGCGGCCGCCGAGGCCGGTGGCCTGCTGTTCCGCGTGTCGGCGGATAGGGATTTCGTCGCTGACGTGGCTGGCGGGCAGGCGGTGCCCAACTTCCAGGACAAGGTGCGGATCGTGCCGACGGGCGTGTCCGGCGGCGCCATCGAATGGCAGGACGACGGGGTGCTGGCCTGGGACGCGCCAGGCAATATCTATGCGCAGCGGGGTACGCTCTCCTTCTTCTGGCGGTCACGCTATCCCGTGGGCGTGGCGCCTTTCGTCCTCTTTCGCGTGGGCTTTTCCGACCACACCAGCTGGGATATGGCGTGGCTGCGCATCGACTGGAACGGCCACGGCTTCGACGCCTTCGTCACCGACGCCAACCTGGTGCGCACCCGCGTCTCCTTCAAACTGGACGCGCCGCCGGCGCCTGACGCCTGGACCCACATCGCCTTCGCCTGGGATGAGACGGCGGGCGTGCGCCTGTATCTGAATGGCAAGGAGGTGGCGCGCCAGGCCGCCAAGGGCGATTACGACGTGGGGTTGGACCAGTTCGGCCTGGCCGGCCGTACCATCTCCCCCCATCAGGTGCAGAGCCGCTACAGCTTCATGCGCGGCGGCGACTTCGACGAGATTCGCGTCTACGACCACATGCTGGCGCCGGCCGACATGGCGGCGTTGGCGCGCAACGAGATGCCGGGCGCGGCACCCGGCACTGGGCCCGACGCGGCCACGCGCCGAGCCTGGCTGCGCCGCTACGGCTGGGAGGACAAGGCACCACCCGCGCTGGCGGCGCCGGTGACAGCCATCCGCAAGGTCGAGTTCGCTGACGCCAAGGACAAGAAGGAATGGATGTGGAAGGCCACCGACGGCATCAGTGAGACGACCTGGCCGGGTGTCTACAACCGGTCCCGCCTGCCCGGCCGCAATGACTATTTCACCCTGCCGGACTGGAACACCTATGTGGAGGGTGGGCAGGCGCTGGACCTGGCGCTCCCCGATGAGCCTTTCAACCGCGTGGAGATAAGGGGGGCCGCGTACGGCGGCCTGGACTACGCCGGCGCGGACGGCGCGTTCAAGCCGCTGGCCAAGCGCCGCCAGGGGCCGGTGCGTACGGTGGACCAGTTCGACACCCGGCGGGGCGGGCGCCTGCGCTTCACCAACGTTGCCCAGGAAACCCCCATCCAGGAGATCTGGGCCTACAACGTGACCGAGGGGGTGGAACCGCAGGGCACGGTGAAGCTGAGCTACACCATTCGCAGCGACGCCGCCCCCGATTACGACAATCTGGCGGCCTTGCGCGGCTACATCGCTGGGCGCTATCCAACCAATGAACGCAGCACGGTCGTAGCCCTGCCCAACGAGGCGCCGATGCGCAAGCGAACCGCCGACACGGCGCCAACCCTGCCCATCGTGCATGTCCTCATCCCTTCGGGCTTTGGTGATCCGCCGGTGGCGCAGCCGCTGATGCGCGCTTGGGCCTATGGCTGGGAGAATATGCACGACGGCCTGGACGGCATCGCCATCGACCTGCCGGCGCTGAGCGTCACCCCGGGCAAGGACGGGCTGATCCCGCTGAACATCCAGATCAAGGACCCTATCTGGCCGGACCGCGACTTGATCGATGTGTCGGTCTCGGTCAAGCCGGGACAGGCGCGCACCCTGTGGCTGGACACGCGCGATCGCATCCTGACCAACGACAGCCTTTACCTGACCGTCGCCTCTGCCGCCCCCGACTTCACCGCCCGCAGCCTGGACGGCGCCCGCATTCGCCTAGTGTTCAAGGATCGGGAGCAGGCGAAGGTGGAGCATATCGCCGACCGCCTGAACCAGGTGAAGGACAACTGGGGCTTCCTGGTGGAGGAGCACACCACCTCCAAGCGCCAGCGCCTGTACCGCCGCCTCTTCGGTGATGTCAGCGACCTGCTGCGCGTGGATCCGGACAACCTGCTGGGCCGCTATTACTGGGCGGACATGAGCTATGGCGCGCAGGGCTGGCCCGCCTTCACCCAGCCGCAGGCACCGGCCGGTGTGCCCCTATGGGCCTTCCGCCAGGTGGAGGACATGAAGTTGATCCGCCGTTTCGTCGACTGGTGGATCGATGAGCGCCAGGTGCCCTACGGCGATTTCGGCGGCGGCATCTCCGACGACACCGACCTGACGGAGCAGTGGCCCGGCCTGGCCCTGATGGGGGTGGAGCCGGACAAGATCAACGCCTCCCTGCGCGCCCTGATCGACGCGCAGTACCGCAATGGCATGATCACCAATGGCCTGGGCACCATCGCCACCGACGAGCTGCATTCCTATGAGGAAGGCATCAACAGCAACAGCGAGGCGCTATACCTGAACTGGGGCGAGCCGCGCACGGTGGAGCGGCTGATGGTCACCACCAAGGCGCTGGCGGAGCGCATCATCCTGCCCAACCCCAATGGTCACATGCACTTCGCCACCAACTGGTTCAGCGGCACCCTGGCTTACCGTGAGGGGCCGTGGGAGTGGCAGAAGCCTCATTCCTTCATGATCACCCACCCCGCCATCCTCATGGGCGTCTACAACGCCAACCCCAAGGCCCGCGCCCTGGTCCAGGGCCTGGCCGACGGTTACCTGGCCCATGGCAAGCCGGGCGGGAAGGACGGTACCCTGTCCTTTCCCGCCGAGATCAACTGGCGCACGGACGCGGAACGGGATGGGGACCTCGCCAAGGCGGTGGGGGAGGTGGGGGCGATGCAGGCCTTCTGGGCCAGCTACCGCTGGACCGGCGACGCCAAGTACCTGGGGCCCATCCTGTCGCGCGTGGCACAGGCGGGTCCCCGCGCCATTGATGAGCTGAACGAGAACGCCATCGACGTGCTGGGCCGCCGTGACGACTGGGGGCGGGCCATGACCGCCCAGGCCGACAGGGCCGGTCCCGTGGCACTCAGGGGCGACAGCGGGTTCGCGCCCTACATTGCCTGGCAGATGACGGGTGACAAGCGCTGGCTGGAGGAGTTGCACGCCGCCGCCATCCAGTCCAAGTCGCAGACGATGTACATGAACACCGAAGGGCACTGGTGGTCCGACCGGGTGGACCTGCCCAACGACGTCCTGCAGCGGGAGCGCCTGGGCGGCGTGGCGCTGCGTCGCAACTATCTCTACCCCGGCCACACCGTCAGCTGGCGCTTCGCCGAACCGGACGGGGCGGAGCAGGTGGCCATCCTATTGCCCGGCGCCACGCGCGACCATTTCAAGGTGGTGGCCTACAACCTGTCCGACCGGCCGCAGGCGGCGCGCATGACCACCTGGAACGTCACCGCCGGCCATTGGGGCATGGCCAGCGGTACCGCGACGGAGGGCGGCGATTCCATCGCCGGCGCCGCTGCGGCCAAATCCGTGGACCTGGAACGCAGCGCCGGCGTGGACGTGGTGTTCCAACCGCACCAGACCACGGTGCTGGAGTTCACGCTGGACCAGGCGACCACGCCGGTGGAAAGCCGGGCGGACCTGGGCATCGGCCGTGACGACGTGCGGGTGGAAAAGGGCGTGCTTCATGCCATCGTGCACAGCCTGGGCGGGATGGACGCACCGGCCGGCACCCTGTCGCTGGTGGACGCCTCCGGCGCGGTGGTGGCTACGGCCCCCGTGCCGGCGCTGGCAGCACCGGTGGACCTGATACCCCGCACGGCGGAGGTGACGCTGCCCTTGCCCAAGGGCTTCAAGGCGCAGGGTGCCACCGTTCGGGTGGGGCTGGACCAGCCGGAACTGACACTGGCCAACAACGTGGTGCCGCTGCCCTGACCTCCCTAAATGAAAAGCGCCGGCGCGAGACAACCTCGCGTCGGCGCTTTTCATTTCAACGGTAGAAGATCTCAGGCCGCTTTGATGGCGGCCAGGAAGCGGCTGACGTGGGTCCGCAGTACGCCGGACTGTTCCGACAGGTCGTGGGCGGCGCCCAGCACCTGGGTGGCGGCGGCACCGGCTTGGCCGGCGGCCTCCGTCACGGCGCCGAGCGCATCCGCCACGCCTTGGGTGCCGGTGGCGGCCTGGCCCACGTTGCGGCTGATCTCCGTGGTCGAGGCGCCCTGCTGTTCCATGGCGGCGGCGATGGAGGTGGAGATGCTGTTCACCTCCTCGATCACCGCGCCGATGGCCTGGATGGCGGTGGAGGTGCGGGATGACACCTGCTGCACCGCCGTGATCTGGGCGGCGATGTCCTCCGTCGCCTTGGCCGTCTGGTTCGCCAGGCCCTTCACCTCCGCCGCCACGACGGCGAAGCCCTTGCCGGCCTCCCCGGCGCGCGCGGCCTCGATGGTGGCGTTCAGCGCCAGCAGGTTGGTCTGTTCGGCGATGGTCTGGATCAGGGTCACCACTTCGCCGATGCGCTGGGTGGCGTCGGTCAGCCCGGCGACGGTGGCCATGGTTTCGCGCGCATCCATGCTGGCGCGGCTGGCGATGGCTTGGGCGTGTACCACTTGGCGGTTGATCTCCGCGATGCTGGCCGCCATCTCCTCCGCTGCGGCGGCCACGGTCTGGACGTTGGCGGTGGTCTGGTCCGCGGCGGCGGCGGCGCTGGCCGACTGGCGGTTGGTCTCCTCCGCCACGCCGGACATGCTCTGCGCGGCGATGTCCAACTCGGCCGCCGCCCCGCTGAACTGGTGCAGGATGTGGGAGGATTGGTGGTCGAAATCGCTGACCAGGCTGTCGATGGCGGCCACGCGGCGGGCCTTGGCGGCGTCAGCCTCCCGCTGGACGGCGGCCAGGCGCTCGGCCTCCACCAGGCCGTCGCGGAACACCTGGACGGCGCGCGCCATGGCGCCGATCTCATCCTGGCGGTCGGCGCCGGGGATGGCGGTGTCCAGCTGGCGTTGGCTCAGACGCGTCATGACCGCCGTCAGCTGACGGGTGGGCCGGCCGGTGGTCAGCACCATGACGGCGCCGGCGGCAAAGGCCACAGCCAGTGCCACGGCCAGCGCCAGCAGCGTGCCCAGACGCGAGATGCCGGTGGTGTGGCTCAGCAGCGCATAAGCCTGCTGGCCGGCGCGGTAGTTCAGGTCCGCCGTTTCCGTCAGCACCTTGACCAGGGCGCGGGTCTGGTCCCGGTTCTCACCGGCGTACAGCTTCAATGCTGTTTCCCGGTCGCCCTTGTGCAGGGCGTCGATGACCTGAGTGGAGGAGGCGAGGAACCGCGGCCACAGCGTGTCGAACTGGTCCATCTGCGACCGCTCGATGGTGATCAGCGGGTCGTAGGCCCGGCGGCCCTTGGCCACGCGGTCCAGTTCCTGGGTCACCGTCTTTTCCTGTTCCGCCCGCGCCGCGTCATCGGTGGACAGCAGCATGCCTTGCTGGAAGCGGCGGGCCTCCAGCACGCCCTGCAGCAATTCATTGCTGGCGACGATGGAGGGCAGGGCGTCGGTTCCTAGGTCGGCGGCGGCCGCCTCGATGCGGGAAAGGCGCTCCAATGCGAAAAGCCCGAGGCCCAAGGTCACCAGCAGAACCGAGGCGAAGGCTGAGAATATACGGGTGCGCAAGGAAAGATCGACAAGACGCGGCATGGCGGCTCCTGAAGCGGGTTGCGCTGGGGCCCCTATCCCTTTCCCACAAGAGATACCCCATTGTAGGAAGAGGACATGGGGTGCACCTGTCCGATTGCCACCCCCGTTAACCTCGTATCCTGTCGCACGCTGGCGGGATGCGGCGTTCTGCCGCTATCTTGCTATCAATTGCATAGAATTTTATTTAATTAGGATTGGTCAGAGCTGGCGCTTTACTTAGACGGGCTCCGCCAGTTCCGCTGTTTCCACCTGGCGCAGCACGGCGCGCAGGGTCAGGGCGTTGTCGCTGCCGAAGGCGTGTTCGAACCGCGCTTGCGCCGCCGACCACAGCGGCTGGGCCTGGGCGATCAGATCCTGCCCCTCCGCCGTCAGCACCAGCACCCGGCGGCGCTTATCCGCCGGCGTGATGGTCAGACGCACCAGGTTGCGCTTTTCCAAGGGGCGCAGCAGGTGCCCCAGGGTGGAGCGGTCCATGGCCAGCAGGGCCGCCAGGTCCTGGATGCCGTTGGGTCCATGGCGGTTGAGGCGGGACAAGATGGAATACTGGTTGATGCCCAGCCCTGTAGGCGCCAAGGCCGCGTCGTAGAACTTGGTCAGGCGGCGGGAGGCCTGACGCAAGGCGGCGCAGTTGCACTGCGTGGGTTCGGACAGGTCGGCGGCAAGAGGGGCGGTGTCAGGCATGAATGGTCCTGGTGGAAACGGGCGCCAGCATATCAGGCGCGCCTGTGGTGGCGCTGTCAACGACCATATGGGCAATTACCCGTAAATGCGGCATGCTCGTGTTCAGGTATCCCGTTCGGGGCCGCCCACAACCGGAGGAAACCCCCAATGCCGCTCGCCCGTATCGACCTGATCAAAGGCAAGTCCGCCGAATACCGCCACACCATCGGCGAGGTGATCTATGAGGCCATGCTCAGCACCCTGAACGTGCCCAAGGACGACCGTTTCCAGATCATCACCGAACATGGTGACAGCGACTTCGTGGCCGATCCGACCTATCTGGGCATCCACCGCACCCGCGACACGGTGATCATCCAAATCACCCTGAACCAGGGCCGCACGCTGGAGGTGAAGAAGGCCTTCTACAAGGCGGTGGCCGATGGCCTGCACGCCCGGTTGGGGCTGCGGCGCGAGGACGTGTTCATCAACCTGGTCGAGGTGCCCAAGGAGAACTGGTCCTTCGGCAACGGCGAAGCGCAATACGCGTGATCCAAGGAAAATGGGGCGCCGGCCGCCCCGATGGCGCCCCTGGCCGGCGACCGCCGGCGCCTGAGGAGAAACGGAAATGACCCAGAAATCAGCGCTGATCGTTGGCGCGGGCAAGGGCATCAGCGCCTCTTTGGCCCGCCTGCTGACCCATGAGGGTTACCGTGTGGCCCTGGCCGCGCGCAACACGGACAAGCTGGCCGACCTGGTGGCGGAAACGGGGGCCCAGGCCTATGCCGTCGACGCCGCCGAGCCCGAGGCGGTGGCCCGCCTTTTCGAACAGGTCGACACCGACCTGGGCGTGCCGGAATTGGTGGTGTTCAACGCCAGCGCCCGCGCACGGGGGCCGGTGCAGGACCTGGACCCCGCCCAGGTGCTGGAGTCCTTGCGCATCTCCGCCTACGCCGGTTTCCTGGTGGCCCAGGCGGCGGCGGTGCGCATGCGCCTGCTGGGCCGGGGCAGCATCCTGCTGACCGGCGCCACCGCCAGCGTGAAGGGCCTGGCGGGCTCAACCCCCTTCGCTATGGGCAAGTTCGCTTTACGCGGCATGGCGCAAAGCCTGGCGCGCGAGCTGGCGCCGCAGAACATCCACATCGCGCACTTCGTCATCGACGGCGGTGTCGCCAGCAGCTGGTCCAAACCCGGCGAAGACGGGCCGGAGGACAAGTGGCTGGATCCCGACGCCATCGCCCGGGAATACCTGCATATCCACAATCAGCACCGCAGCGCCTGGACCTGGGAGGTGGAACTGCGCCCGTGGGTGGAGAAGTTCTGACGATCAACCATTCCCGGCGCCACTCAACGGTCTCATTGAGAAGACTCGTTTGTGTGGCGCCGGTCCCGCCCGGATGCTGACCGCCTCGATTTCAGCGGAGGCGATCATGAGTGCGGGCAAGCAGTTGAAACTGGGCTTCATCCTTCACGGCGTTGGCCGCACCTGGGGTGATTGGCGCCACCCGGACGCCCAGCCCGACGCCAGCACCAACTTCGCCTTCTACAAGCGCCAGGCGCAGGTGGCGGAGAAGGGGCGCTTCGACTTCCTGTTCGTGGCCGACAGCGTCTACATCACCGAGAAATCCAGTCCCCACTATTTGAACCGGTTCGAGCCGCTGACCATCCTGTCGGCCCTGGCCGGCGCCACCAGCCATATCGGCCTGGTCGGCACCCTGACCGTCAGCTACAGCGAGCCCTATAACGTGGCGCGCCAATTCGCCTCGCTGGACCATATCAGCGGCGGCCGGGCGGGTTGGAACGTGGTCACCAGCTGGCTGGAGGGCAGCGCCGCCAACTACAGCAAGCCCCAGCACCTGGCCCATGACCAGCGCTATCGCCTGGCGGCCGAATACCTGGATGTGGTCCAGGGCCTGTGGGACAGCTGGGAGGATGACGCCCTGGTCCATGACAAGGAAAGCGGCGTCTTCTTCGACCCCAAGAAGCTCAACACCCTGGACCATAAGGGGGAGTTCTTCCAGGTGAAGGGCCCCCTAAACATCGCCCGTAGCCCGCAGGGCCAGCCGGTGATCTTCCAGGCCGGCGCGTCGGAGGATGGCAAGAACTTCGCCGCCAAGCACGCCGACGCCATCTTCGTCGGCCAGGACGATCTGGCGGAGGCGCAGGCCTACTATGCCGACGTGAAGGCGCGGGCCGCCGGCTTCGGTCGTGATCCGGAGAAGGTGTTCATCCTGCCGGGCGTGGCGCCGGTGGTGGGCGCCACGGAAGCGGAGGCCGAGGCGAAGTACCAGGAATTGGCCAACCTGGTATCCATCGAGAACGCCCTGTCCATGCTGGGCCGGCCGTTCAACGACCATGACTTCAGCCAGTACGACCTGGACGCGCCTTTCCCCGAGGTCGGGGCGGATGCGTACAACAGCACCCAAAGTGCGGTGCTGAAGATCGTGGCGGCCGCCAAGGCGGACAACCTGACCCTGCGCCAGGTGGCCCAGCGCTTCGCCACCCCGCGCGGCAATTTCGTCGGCACGCCGGAACAGATTGCCGACAAGTTCCAGCACTGGCTGGAGGCCAAGGCCGCCGACGGCTTCGTCTTCTTCGAGGCGCTGCCCAAGCAGTTGGACGTGTTCGTGGAGACGGTGGTGCCCATCCTCCAGGACCGCGGCCTGCTGCGCCGGGAGTATGAGGGCGAGACCTTCCGCGACAATCTGGGGCTGGAGGTGCCGGTCAACCGCTTCACCGCGCGCAAGGCGGAAAAGGGCGCGGCGTAGGCTGCGAGCAAAAGGGGGCGCCGGGCAGAAGGGGCAGTGGGCACGGCACCGCCTGCCCATCCCCTTCACACGATTCATGGCCTCACGAAAAGTTGTATCTACCCGGAGACATTGCGCCGCCGCTCTTGGGATGGACATGCTGCGCCATCCATAGAGGGGAGTGGATTATGGGAAAAGCATATGCTGTCGGGGCCGTTGCCGCCGCCGTGCTGGTGGCCGGTCCCGCCTTCGGACAGGCGACCGCCCGGCCTTGCGGCGTGGAGGCGGCGGCCGGCCCCGCTTGCCTGATGGCCCACCAGAACATCGCCGTCTTGCCGGAGGGCGACATTTATTGGCACCTGGACACCTTCCCCTCCAAGGCGGCGGCGGAAGCGGCGGCCAGCAAGACGGGCAGCGTCGTCGCCGCCTTCGGCAAGGTCTGGCTGTTCACCATTGAAGGGAGGGGATGGCGGCCCCCGCAGGGCGGTACGCATGTGGCAGACATCGGGCCCCTGCCGGTGACCTCCGCCGCCTCCTATTCGGCGGAATATCTGCGTTCGGTCTTCACGCCCGGCATGACGGCACCCCTGCACGTGCATTCAGGGCCGGAGGCCTTCTATGCGCTGACCGGGGATACGTGCCTGGAGACGCCGGCCGGCGCGCGGCAGGAGCGGAGACCGGGCAACAGCCTAGTCATCGAGGGCGGCCCGCCGATGCTGCTCATGGCCATCGGCACGGCGCCGCGCCATGGCTTCGCCCTCATCCTGCACGATGCCGCCCGGCCGCCGACCACCCTGATCCAGGATTGGCAGCCGCAAGGGCTGTGCGCGCAGCAGTTCGCGCGCGATCAGGCGCAATAAGGACGGGACGGCCCTTCTCGAAGGGCCGCCCCGTCTCCTCACGCGCCGGCTGGAAAGTCGGTGGACAGCGCCACCTCCCGCCACTGCGCCAGTTCGCCGGCCACGAAGGCGTTCTTCTTCTCGATGGCGGCCACCGTGTCGCTGCCCAGTGGCAGGCGCACGGGCGGCTGCGGCGTGTTCACCAGGGCGATGAAGGCCTGGGCCAGGCGGGCCGGGTCGCCCGGCTGGGCATGGTTGGCGCCAGCGGCGAAGTCGCGCATGCCGCCCACCGTGGCGTGATAATCCTCGATCTGCGCCTTGGTGCGCGACAGCGACTGGTCATCCAGGAAGTCGGTGCGGAAGAAGCCGGGCTCCACCACGGTTGCATGAATGCCCAGGGGGGCGACCTCCAGCGCCAGCGCCTCGGTCAGGCCTTCCACCGCGAACTTGGTGGCGCAATAGGGGCCCCAGCCGATGAAGGACTGATAGCCGCCGATGGACGACAGGTTGATGATGTGACCGGCGCGCTGGCGGCGCATATGCGGCAGCACGGCGCGGGTCACGGCCAGCAGGCCGAAGACGTTGGTGGCGAACAGGCGTTCCACCTCCGCCCCGCTGGCTTCCTCCACGCCGCCCAGCAGCCCGTAGCCGGCGTTGTTCACCAGGATGTCGATGCGGCCGAAGGTCTTGACGGCCTGTTCCACCGCCGCCTGGGCCTGCACCTCGTCGGTCACGTCCAGCTTGGCGGCCAACAGGCGGGGAAGGGATCCGAAGCGGGCGGTGACGGTGGACGGGTCGCGGGCGGTGGCGACCACGGCGTCGCCGGCGGCCAGGGCCTGCTCGGTGATCAGGGCGCCGAAACCCCGGGACGCCCCGGTGATGAACCAGACACGCATGATGCTCTCCTTTGCTTGGGGGCCGGGGCCCATTGCCGCCGGCTGACGAAGGGAAAGCTAGCGCCGCGCATCTGATGAATTAATCCAAGGAATTTGCGTTAGCCTGATGAGACAACTTCATCAATAATACCGACCTATGAAACGCATCGATCCGGCGGAGCTGTCCGTCTTCCTGGCCATCGCCACCCATCGCAGCTTTCGCAAGGCGGCGGTGGAACTCGGCGTGACGCCATCCGCCCTCAGCCACGCCTTGCGCGCCATCGAGGAACGGCTGGATCTGCGCCTGGTCAACCGCACCACGCGCAGCGTCGCCCTGACCGAGGCGGGAGAGCGGCTGTACGGCCGCATCCGCCCGGCCTTCCTGGACATCCATGACGCCATCGAGGATTTGAACAGCTTGCGTGGCCAGCCCGTGGGCACCTTGCGCCTGAATGCCTCGCAGGCGGCGGCGCGGCTGGTGCTGCTGCCCCTCGTGCTGCGCTTCCTGGCGGCCTTCCCCGACGTGCGGGTGGAGATGGTAGTGGATGACGCACTGGTCGATGTGGTGGCCGGCGGCTTCGACGCCGGCGTGCGCTTCGGCGAGAGCATCGCCGGCGACATGATCGCGGTACCTTTAGGCCCCCGCCAGCGCTTCGCCGTGGTGGGATCGCCCACCTATTTCGAACGCCATCCGGTGCCGGCCACCCCGCACGATCTGCGCGGCCTACCTTGCATCCGCTACCGCTTCCTCAGCGGCGTGCTCTATCGCTGGGAATTCGAGCGGGCGGGCGTGGCGCTGGATGTGGAGGTCGACGGCCCCCTGACCCTCAGCGACCAGGATCTGATGGTGGACGCGGCCTTGGCCGGCACGGGCCTGGCCTATGTGTTCGACGTCCGGGTAACCGAGCTGGTCGCGTCGGGCCGCCTGGTGCGGGTGCTGGAAGACTGGTGCCCCTATTACCCCGGCCTGTTCCTCTACTACCCCAGCCGCCGGCACCTGCCCGCCGCCCTGCGCGCCTTCATCGATTTCGCGCGGGCGCCGGGGCAGGGCCGTCCGCAGGCGAGACGGCCCTGAACCCTGGTTGCTCAGCCCGCCCCGTTGGCGGCGCTGAGCACGGCGCGGACGGAGGCGGTGGCGACGTCGGTGTCGATGCCCACGCCGAAGACCTTGCGGCCGTCGCCGGTGCGGCACTCGACATAGGCCGCGGCGCGGGCGTCACCGCCGTGGCCGATGGCGTGTTCCTGGTAATCGACGATGTCCAGGTCCACGCCGCAATCGACCTTCAGGGCGGCCAGCACGCTGGACAGCAGGCCGTTGCCCCGGCCGCTGATGCTGCGTTCCTCGCGGCCGACGCTGACCCGGCCGGCGAACATGCGCTCCTTGCTGCCGGCGGTGCCCGTCTCCTGATAGTCGATCAGCTCGAAACGCTGCAGGCCGGTCAGGCAGTAGGTGTCCTGGAAGATGGACCAGATGTCGGCGGCGGTCAGCTCGCGGCTGGTCTCATCGGCATAGCCCTGGACCACGCGGCTGAAATCGATCTGCAGGGGGCGGGGCAGCTTCAGGCCCTTGTCCTGTTCCATGACCCAGGCGATCCCGCCCTTGCCCGACTGGCTGTTGACGCGGATCACCGCTTCATAGCCGCAGCCCAGGTCGGTGGGATCGATGGGCAGGTAGGGTACGTCCCAGACTTGGTCGTTGCGGCCGGCCTGCGCCGCGAAGCCCTTCTTGATGGCGTCCTGGTGCGATCCGGAGAAGGCGGTGAACACCAGCTCACCGGCATAGGGGTGGCGGGGGTGCACCGGGATCTGGTTGCAGTACTGGACCGTCTGGACGACCGACTGGATGTCGGAGAAGTCCAGGCCCGGGTCCACGCCCTGGGTGTATAGGTTCAGGCCCAGGGTCACCAGGTCGACATTGCCCGTGCGCTCGCCATTGCCGAACAGGCAGCCTTCGACACGGTCGGCGCCGGCCTGCACCGCCAGTTCCGCCGCGGCCACGCCGGTGCCCCGGTCGTTATGGGGGTGGACGCTGATGATGACGCTGTCGCGGCGGCTGATCTGGCGGCAGAAGCGTTCGATCTGGTCGGCATAGATGTGGGGGCCGGCGGCCTCCACCGTGGCCGGCAGGTTCAGGATGACGGGCTTGTCCGGCGTGGGTTGCAGCACGTCCAGCACCGCCTCGCATACTTCCAGGGCGAAGTCGGGCTCCGCCGTGCTGAAAGTCTCGGGCGAGTATTCGAAGATCCAGTCGGTCTCAGGATACTTCTCCGCCTGCTCGCGCATGATGGTCACGCCCTTGACGGCGATGTCCTTGATGCCGGCCCGGTCCATGCCGAAGACGATGCGGCGCCAGGCGGGGGAGATGGCGTTGTACATGTGGACGATGGCGCGGGGGGCGCCCCGCAGGCTCTCGAACGTGCGCTCGATCAGGTCGCGCCGCGCCTGGGTCAGCACCTGGACGGTGACATCGTCGGGGACCTTGCCGCCTTCCACCAGGCTGCGGACGAAATCGAATTCCGTCTGCGAGGCGGAGGGGAAGCCGACCTCGATCTCCTTGAAGCCGATCTTCACCAGCATGTCGAAGAAGCGCTGTTTCTTCTCCGCGTCCATGGGATCGATCAGGGCCTGGTTGCCGTCGCGCAGGTCGGTGGACAACCAGCGCGGCGCCTGGGTGATGGCGCGGGACGGCCAGGTGCGGTCGGGCAGGTCGGCGTGGGCGAAGGGGCGGTACTTGGTGGACGGATCGCGCAACATGATCAGGGCGTCTCTGCTCTATGTGTATTCAGTCGGGGAGGTGAATACGGCCAGGGGTACAGCCGCCGGATGGCCGTCAGGCCCGGCGACCGCCGGTAAGGAGCAGGCGCGCGGCGAAGGTCAGCGGCTGGGCGCTGGCGGCGGCGATGCTGGCCTTGGCAGAGAAGCCCCTGGGGGCGGCGTGACACGACATTTGGAAACTCAGCGAACCTTGCGCAAACTTATGACGAAATCCCCGGTCCTCTCAGGAGGCCGGGTTCATAAGAAGCAGCAGGGTGGTCGCGAAGTCGGTCATGATGGGCAGGATAAAAGCGGCATCCGGCGGGCGTGTCAAGCGAACATGCTCACGAAATTTCAATGGCGGCCATGCCCCGGCATCAAAGGGTCGATGCCGGGCTACTGGCGACAATCTTTGGTCGCTCAGCCTAATGTCGGTGGCACGAGATAAAGACTCGTGCCACCGTAGCCCGCGACCGCGGGTGCCGGAGTGAGCACCGTAGGAGCGGAACGAGGACAGCCAAAGGCCCGGACGGGCCTGTCGGCGCCTGAGGAACTCACAAATCAAGCGTGGCTGAGAAGCGCACGGTGGCCGGCATGCCCGAGTAGAGCGTGGGGCCGCCGGTGGCCCAGTACCGCTCATTGGTCACGTTGTCGGCGTTGACGCGCAGGGTCAGGCCATTGCCCTGCACCTGGGTCTTGTAGCTGGCCCCCAGGCTCAGCGTCGTGTAGGCGGGCAGGGTGGCGCGGTTCTGCGCATCCGCCGCGCGATCGCCGGTGTAGTAGACGCCGGCGTTCAGGCCCACGCCGTCCAGGAAGTCCGGATGGTATTCCGCGAAGACGGAACCGGACCAGCGCGGCGTGTTCTCCACCCGCCTGCCATCCTGGTAGATGCTGCCGGTGTTCTCCTGAAGGGCGTTCAGGTACTGGCCGCTGACCATGATCGACAGGTCGGGCAGCACCTCCCCCTGGACGGAGGCTTCGACGCCCTGGTGGATGGCCTGGCCGTTCAGGACGTAGGTGTTGTGGATGTCGGTGTAGGCCAGGCCCCGGTCGATATGGAACCAGGCCAGCGACATCATGGCGCCGGCCACTTCCATGCGGCCGCCCACCTCCACCTGCTTGCTGACGATGGGGTTTAGGATGCTGCCGGCGTTGGTGGTGCCGTCCGGCGCGGTGCCGGCGCTCTCCAGCCCCTCGATATAGGTCGCGTACAGGCTGGACTTGGGCGTCAGCTTATAGACCAGGCCGGCCGTGGGGGTGACGGTCTGGACGGCATAATTGCTGGCGGCCGAGCTGGTGTCATAGTCGACATAACGGGCGCCGGCGATCAGCAGCCAGCTTTCGCCCAGGTGCGCCATGTCCATGACATAGCCGCCGGTGTCGATGTTCACGCTGCCGGCCAGCAGGCGGGTGGTGGTGAACTTCAGCGTGTCGTAGGCGACATCCACGGGATCGTACAGGTTCTGCTTGATCGCGGTGTAGGACTGCTGGTGCTGGTCCTCCTGCGTCTGGCGGTTGCGGCTGAAGCCGATCAGCAGCTCATGGCTGATGGGGCCGGTGTCAAGCTTGCCGGACACTTCCAGCCGCAGGTTCTGGTTGCGATATTCCTGGTCGGGCGTGTAGGTGCCGGTCACCGTGCCGGAGCCGGTGGCCAGGTTGACGCCGCCCAGGTTGGCGATGGTGCGCTGCCGGCGGGTGGAGGCGACGCCGAACTCCGCGCGGGCCGACCAGTCGTCGGTGATGGCGTAATCGGCGCGGCCCACCACGTTGGTGGCCCAGGTGTTGTAGGGTGCGTTCAGCGGGGCGAAGCGCAGGCTGGGGTCCGGGATGGACGGCAGGATGATGGTGCCGCCGTTGCCGCCTTTGGCGCCCACGGCGGTGGGCAGGGTGATGCCACCGGGCTCATCCATCTCACGGCGGTAGTATTCGGCGTCCAGCTTGAAGGTCAGGCGCTCGCTGGCGCGCCAGTCGAAGGCGCCGCTCATCAGCCAGCGGCGACCGTCCACGTCGTTGACCGGCGTGCCGATACGTGAGGCGTAGCCGTTGACGCGCGCGCCGTATTCGTTGTGGTCGCCGAACTCCCGCCCGATGTCGAAGCCGCTGCCGAAACTGCCGTTGTTGTCGCCGTTCAGGGTGAAGGAGGTGACGGGGTCGGACCCCGCCCGCTTGGTCACCACGTTGACGATGCCCGACGGCGTGCTGATGCCGTAGTAAAGGGCCGACACGCCCTTCAGCAACTCAACCCGCTGCTTGTTCTCGATGGGGATGGGGCCCAGGTTGATGATGGGCAAGGACCCGTTAAGGCGATAATTGGTGCGCGCGTTCATCAGCACGCCGCGCGAGACGAAGTTGTTGCTGGTCAGGGGGCTGGTGGATTGCTGCGTCACGCCGGGCGTGTTGCGCAGCGCGTCGTCCAGCCCCTGCGCCCCCTGCGCGTCCAGCAGGGCGCGCGGCAGGATGGCGACGGTCAAGGGCGTGTCCAGCAGCGACTGGTTCCGGAAGGCGCCGACCTGCACTACCTCCGCCTTGAAGGAGGGGGCCTGCGTGCCGCTCACGATAATGTCGTCCAGGGCCTTTTCCTGGCCGGCGTCCGTGGTGGAGGCCGTCGTGTCCACGGCGGCGTCCATCGCTTCCGTGGCCATCGCTTCCGTGGCCTGGGCCCGCAAGGGGGCCTGCATCGCCGCCAACAGGGCAAGCATCGACACGGCGCACTTTTTCATCGTGTTTCCATTATTCAGTCAGGATCGGTTGGCATCCTGATACTGATAATGAGAAACGATCGCAACATCGATTTTAACAAGATCGTTAGGCGCTTTTGACAGGGGCGGGCCTGGACCGACGCCCGGATCGATCAGGTCAGGAACAGGTCAGCGCCTCAAAGTTCGTGCAGATTGGGAACGGGCTGATCCCTCTCCAACGCCGCAACAGCTTCCCGAGCGGCCAGTTCCGCCCGCCTGCGTATGTCCTGCTCCGACGGAGCTGGCAGGCCAAGTAGCACACGATAGTCATCGAGACCGACCAACCGCTCGAAGAAATCATGGCCGATCTGGCGCCGTCGCTCCGCCGGCATCCCGGATGTACCGGCCCGAGTTGACAGAAAAGAGTCCAGCCTTTCGACGTGCGCGTTGATCAGGCCATCGTACGCCAACGCACCAAGGTGCGGAAATCGCCGTATCTCGGTCATGACGACCCGGAGCAGGTTGGTCGTCTTCGCGCCGCGAATGCGCTCCTGGAACATCACGCCGACAAAGAGAAGAATGTCCGCGAGCGGCTTCTTCAAAACCTCCTCGATCTTGACCGACTCTTCCATATCGACCGGATGGCACGCGCTTTCCATTACCGCTGCAAAGAGATCGTCTTTGGTTCGAGCATGGCGGTACAGCGTCATGATTGAAACGCCGGCCTCACGGGCGATGCTCTCCATTCCGCTGCCGGCATAGCCGTCCCGCACGAACGCCTGCTCGGCGGCCGCCACGATCGCGGCGCGCTTACGCGCCATCACTTTCGCTCTCGGATGATCGGGGGACCAATCCCTCATGCGTGTTGACTCCTAACGATAGTCGTCATTATCGTTATGGCGATAATGTACGTTATTGTTACACGAAAGGCAGATCAATGGCCCAGGCTATCGAAGGCGGGAACCCGCTCTTGGCGCGGATGCGTCGCCGCCCGATCAACAGCACGCTGATCGGGCTCGCGATACCGCTCTTGGGGGCGCTGCTCTGGTTCGCCTGGACTTTCGCACCGGTCCGGCTCGATGTGCCGCAAGTCGATGTCGGGGCGCTGCCGCCAGCCACACCTCCGGCCGCCATGTCGATCAGCGCGATGCCGACAGGAACATACGAAACCCCCGCGGCGTTGGCATTTCGGGGCGGTTCGTGGAGCGAGAAGCGCGCATTCGCCGCGAGCGGCGTCCTCGTGCGGCATCCCAAGGGGAACCTGCTGATCGACACCGGGTTCGGGCGGAATGTCGAGCAGCAACTCAAACTGCTCCCCTCGCTCCAACAGTCGCCTCATCACCTTGGCACGCCCATCATCGATCAGTTGGCCAGGGGGCCTGCCGACACGATTACCGCGATTATTCCAACCCATGCACACTGGGACCACATCAGCGGCATGGATGATTTCCACGGCATACCCGTACTGGTGGACGATGCCGGCCAGCGCTTTATCGGCTCGCATGGTGAGGGCACCGAGGTGCTCAACAGCTTCCATGAGGTTACCTATCAGGCCTATCACTTCGATGGCGGCCCCTATCTTGGTTTCCCAAGCAGCCACGACGTCTACGGCGACGGCTCGGTTGTGATCGTGCCGGCACCCGGCCATACACCGGACTCGGTCGTCGTCTTCGTCAACCTGCCCTCGGGCAAGCGTTATGCCTTTGTCGGTGACCTCGTTTGGCAGATGGAAGGGCTGACGCGGCCGGCGGAGAAGCCTTGGATGATGCGGTTCCTGATTGGCGAAGACCGCTCCGAAATACAGACAGCCATCGCGCGCATCCGCGCCGCAACCACGCGCTATCCCGAGATCACGGCCGTTCCCGCGCATGACGGTCGTGCGTTCAGCTCGATCGCCATCTATCCAGCGTCAACCCGCTGACGAGGCCAAATTCGTTTGGCTCAAGGATGCGCCGGATGCGGGGGTGAATCGGCGTGGATTATTTCGCCGCGGGTGTCCCGCCGTCCGGGGCGAGGACGCTGGTCTTGAGGCTGTCCAGCATGTGGGTGGCGATGGTGGCGCGCTGCAGGCTGCCGACCGCGTCCGGGGCGACGGAATAGAGCCCTTCCAGGTAGGCCTTGTCCGCCGGGCTCAGTGTCCGGACCCGTTGTGCCGATGGGCAGGCGTCGGTGAACAGGCTTAGGATGCTGGGCAGGGGGTTGCACTGGCCCACGGCGCTGGCGGGCTGGGCCAGAACCAGCATGGCCAGATAGTCGGCCAGGCTGCCGAATGTCTCCCCCTCGATCTTGGTGGTGTCCACGATGACGACGATATTGTCGAAGACGCTCGTCATGTCGTGGGAAAGCCGGCTGCCGCCGTTGCCGTGGAACTGGTCTTTCAGGGGATCGTTCGGGCCCGGGACGTAATAGGGATCGTCCACCACCGTGGTGGCGCCGTCGCGCACGGCCGTCACGTACCATGCCTGGATGGCCTGGGTGACCTTGCTCACGGTTTTGGTCTGGTTGACGAAGTGATAGCCCAGCAGGAATGAGCGTTTGTCCGCGACGGCGTCCATCACGGCCTGGGGCGCGTCGGAGAAGATGATCTCGATATCACGCTTGCAGCCGTCCCGCGTCGGCGCGCCCACTTGGCCCGCCACGGTCTTGATGCGGGTGGTGAGGAAGGCGGCCACGTCGGCCGGCACATTGATCGCCTGCGGACAGACGGGACGTTCCCACCGGGTCAGCTGGTTCAACCGAGGGGAGGGGTGGCCGTGGTCCTGAACGAAACCTTCCGTCGCCCGCGTCAGCGTCTCGACGGTGAAGCGGTTTCCGGTAATGGTGACGGTGGGTGGGCTGTCGGTGGCGGCCGGCGTGTCGGCGGCGGTTTGCGCCGCCGCCAGCAGGGATAGGGCCGGCAGGGACAGGAAAAGAAGCAGGGCCGCCGCCATGCCTACCCGATGTGCCCGTGCCCGCCCCGCCGTCATACCCATCATTCCCCTTGTTCCGTTACACGCTATTTGGCCGCCAGCGCCGCCTGCAGCCCCGGCGTGAACTGCGCCCCGTCGGGCACGGTGATGCTGGAGCCCTTGAAGGCGGCGCCGAAGGGCTCCGCCCGGCCGCCCAGGCAGGCGCCCAGGAACTGTTCGGCGGCGGCGTTGAAGGCGATGCTGTTCTCCGGCCGGGCGAAGCCGTGGCCCTCGTCGGGGAACAGGATGTAGGTGACGGGGATGTTCTTCTCCTTCATCGCCTTCACGATCTGGTCCGACTCCGCCTGGTTGACGCGGGGGTCGTTGGCGCCCTGGCCGATCAGCAGCGGCTTTTTGATATCCGCCGCCTTGAACAGGGGGGAAGCGTCGTGCAGCAGCTGGCGGCCGTCCTCCGTCGTCGGGTCGCCCATGCGCTTGTAGAACTGCTGCTTGCCCGCCTCCCAATAGGGCGGGATGGTCTTCAGCAGGGTGGCCAGGTTGCTGGGGCCGACGATGTCCACGCCGCAGGCGAAGGCGTCGGGGGTGAAGGTCAGGCCGGCCAGGGTGGCATAGCCGCCGTAGGACCCGCCCATGATGGCCACCTTGTCCTTGGTGGTGATGCCCTGCTTGACGGCCCAGTCGACGGCGTCGATCAGGTCGTCATGCATCTTGCGGCCCCATTGCAGGTTGCCGGCGGTGATGAAGTTCTTCCCGAAGCCGGTGGAGCCGCGATAGTTGACCGACAGCACGGCATAGCCCCGGTTGGCCAGCCACTGGTGATAGCCGTTGTAGCCGTAACCGTCGCGCGCCCAGGGGCCGCCATGGACGAACAGCACCATGGGCAGGGGCTGGTCGGGATGCCCATCGCCCTTGCCGTCGGCGCCCGCCGGCAGGGTGAGGTAGGACACCAGCGTCAGACCGTCGCGCGCCTTGATCTCCACCGGGTGCATGGCGGCCAGGTCGGCGCCCTCCAGCTCCGGCCGGTTCACGAACAGCTTGGTCAGGGTATGGGCCTTGCGGTCGAAGCGGTATGTCGCCGCCGGCGCCGTGACCGGATCTACCACCACGGTCCAGGCGCCGTCGTCGTCGGTGCGGCTGGTGACGTGTATATCGCCCTTCAGCTGGGTCTTCAGGAAGTCCAACTCCGCGCCGATCTTGGGATCCAGCGCCGTCCATTCCGTGCGCAGGTAATCGACGCCATAGGCCTGGACCACCCCCGTCTTGGGATCGGCCAGGATGTCGCCCACATCGGCCTTGTCGCTCTGGCCCACCACCCGTGTGGCGCCGGTGGCGGCGTCCTGGGCGATCAGGGCGGCGGTGTCGCGGCCGCGGCTGTCGATCCAGTACAGCGTCTTGCCGTCCTCGGTATAGCCCAGGGGGTTGGTGGTCAGGCTGTCATCCAGCCCGACCGCACCCAGCGGCTGGGCTTCAACCTTATTGTCAGCCACGCGGAAGAAGTCGGTTCCGCCGTCGGGCCGCGACTTGGCCGCCAGGCGCAGCTTCAGGGACTCGTCCGCGACGAAGCCGGCATAGCCCTCGTTCTTGAACACCAGGGTCAGTTTGCCCTTGGCCAAGTCCAGGCTGTAGACGTCGAACCATTTGGGATCGCGGTTGTTCAGGCCAACCAGGATGCGGTCCTTGATGTGATGGCTGGTGCCGATGATGTCGACGCGCGTCTTTTCCTGCGGCGTCAGGGTGCGCTGCTCGCCCGTGGCGACGTTGACGCCGTACAACACGAAATTCTCGTCCCCGCCCTTGTCGTTGACGAACAGGATCATCTTACCGTCGGGGGACCAGAAATGCTGGCGGATGGGGCGGGTCTTCTCCGCTGTCAGGGCTTTGGCCTTGGTGGGGTCGCTGGCGGGGGCCACCCAGATGTTCAGCACGCCGTCGCGCGGCGCGATCCACGACAGCCACTTGCCGTCGGGGCTCAGCTTGCCTTGGGTGCGGCTGGGGTTGCCGAAGAATTTGGCGCGCTCGATCAGGGGGGCGGCCGGGCTGGTGGCCGGCGGGGGCGGGGCCGCCGCCGTGAGAGAGGTCGTGCCCAGGATCACGGTCAACGCCAGAACGGCAGCGCGCATCGCTTACCCCATCGTTGTTGGCCGCCGGCATCCCGGGGGACGCCGGCGGCGGAATGGACCGAAGATGGGGCCAAGCCCATCACCGGGCAAGTGCCTGTTGGACCAGGGTAAAGCGGTCCGCTCTTATGCGCCGCCCGAGGTAGCCTTATCGTAGAAGGCGTCCAGGTCGACGACCAGCTGCTTCAGGGCGTCCGGGTTCAGGTAGATCATGTGCCCGGACGGATAGTACTTGAACGTCACGTTCTTCCGCTGCGCCGGTTCCAGTGCCATGTGGTTGATGTCGTACTCCGTGTTGAAGAACGGCGTCGCCATGTCGTAATAGCCGTTCAGCGACAGCAGTTGCAGGTGCGGGTTCTGGCGCATGGCCAGGCTGAGGTCCAAGGCCACGTCCGGCACCTCCAGCTTGCCGACGTTCGGCACCTTGTGGTGCCAATCCCACTGCTCGTTGGCGTCGTCGGACCCGGCGCGATACTCCAGGTCCGTCTTATAGCCCAGGTCGCCGGCCAGGTAGGCGCGCAGGCTGGAGATGAAGGCGCTGTTGATGGCGCTGTCGGACGGGTCGTACTCCGGTCCCTCGCCGGCGGCATCCGTGTCCACGCCCAGGAAGCGGCTGTCGAAGCGGCCCACCGTCTGCCGCTTGTCGCGCAGCAGCTCCTTCTGAAAGCGGAACAGGTCGATGCGCAGCTTGGCCCGCTTCAGGTACTCCGCGGACAGGCCGGTGAAGGTGGCCAGCTGCTTGGCCACCGCATCCTCTTCCTCCGCCGATATGGTCTGGCCCTTGGCCAGCGCGGCGGCATAGGGGCCGCGCGCGAAGACACGCGCCTGCTGCACGAAGGCGGCCAGGTCGGCCGGCTTGTTGGGGATGCGGTTGTGGTACCAGGCGGTGGCGGCGTAGCTGGGCAGGAAGGCGATGTAGCCCTCGTCATAGCCCGGCTGCAGGATGCCGTAATTCAGGATGGACGACAGCAGGATGACGCCGTTCAGGTCCATGCCGTCCTGCTGCAGCCGGTTGGACAGGGCCGCCGACCGCGTGGTGCCGTAGGACTCCCCGAACAGGAATTTGGGGGAGTTCCAGCGGTTGTTGAGGCTGACATAGCGGCTGATGGCGCGGGCGAAGCCGTCCACGTCCTGGTCCACGCCCCAGAAGTCCTTGCCCTTGGCCTCGCCCAGGGGGCGGGAATAGCCGGTACCGATGGCGTCGATGAACACCAGATCGGTCTTGTCCAGCAGGCTGTCGTCGTTGGCGGCGAAGTTGTAGGGCGCCGGGGCGTTGCTGTCCGGGCTGGCCGTGCGCACGCGGATGGGCCCGAAGGAGCCCATGTGCAGCCACAGGCTGGCCGAGCCGGGGCCGCCGTTATAGAGGAAGGTCACCGGCCGCTTGGCCGCCGGCGCGCCCTCGGCCGTGTAGGCGACGTAGAAGACGCTGGCCGTGGGCTTGCCGTCATTGTCGCGGATGGTCAGGGTGCCGGCCGTCGCCTGATAGCGGATGCTCTTGCCCTTGATGGTGACGGTGTGCGACGTGGTCTTGGCCGTCTCGGTCACGGGTGCGCGGGCGGTGGCCGCCTCGATCTGTTCCGCCACCTTGCCCTTGGGCGTGTCGTCGTCGCCGCCCTTGTCCTTCTTGTCGTCCGGCCCATTTGCAGCCCACCCGGCCACGGCGACGGAAGTTAGCAGCACCGCCGTCAACGCCACGATCGTCTTACGCATCCCCAGCTCCCTGTTGCGGGTTGTCATCAAATTGTTTGATGTTTGATGACAAGCCCGCTGTCCAGCCCATTGCGCTGGGGAGCGACATCGTGACCTTATTTTAGTGTTCCCTCATGCGCCGGGCGCCAGCATCCGCTGGCTTGGCTTCCTCGCTGCGCCCTGCGGTGCTCGCTCCGGCGCCCGCAGTCGCGGGCTACCAGCGGCATGGCTCCCATGCCGCTGGCTGGTCCCGGCGCCTCTTGGGAAGCCTTACGGCGCGGCCGGCGCCGCCTTGTCGTAGAAGGCGTCCAGGTCGGCCACCATCTGCTTCAAGGCGTCGGGATTCAGGTAGACCATGTGGCCGGAGGGGTAGTACTTGAAGGTCACGTTTCGGCGCTGGGCCGGTTCCAGCTGCATGTGGCCGATGTCGTATTCGGTGCCGAAGAACGGGGTGGCCATGTCGTACCAGCCATTCAGCGACAGCAGCTGCAGGTGCGGGTTCTGGCGCATGGCCTGCGCCAGGTCCAGGGCCACGTCCGGCATTTCCATCCGCCGGTTCTCGATCTTGTGGTGCCAGTCCCACTGGCCGATGGCGCCGTCGGCGCTGCGGCGGTAGTCCAGGTCGGTCTTGTAGCCCAGGTCACCGCTGATGTAGGCGCGCTGGCTGGAGATGAAGGCGCTGGTGACCGCGTTGGAGGAGGCGTCGTACTCCGGTCCCTCGCCGGCGGAATCGATGTCCACGCCCAGGAAGCGGCTGTCCAGGCGGCCCACCGTCTTGGCCTCGTCACGCAGCAGTTCCTTGCGGAAGCGCTGCAGGCTGACGCGCAGCTTGGCCTGCTTCAGGAAGGGGACCGGCAGGCCGGTGTAGGCCGACAACTGCTTGGCGACAGCGTCCTCTTCCTCCGGGGTGATGTCCTGGCCCTTGGCCAGCGCCACGGTGTAGGGGCCGCGCGCGTAGTCCCGCACCTTTTGCAGGAAGGCGGCCAGGTCGGCGGGCTTGTTGGCGATGCGGTTGTGGTACCAGGCGGTGGCGGCGTAGCTGGGCAGGTAGGAGATGAAGATGTTGTCGAAGCCCGGCTGGCGGATGCCGTAGTTCAGGATGGACGACAGCAGCACGACGCCGTTCAGGTCCATGCCGTCCTGCTGCAGCCGGTTGGCCAGGGCGGACGAGCGGGTGGTGCCGTAGGACTCGCCGAACAGGAATTTGGGCGAGTTCCAACGGTTGTTGATGGTGACGTAGCGGTTGATGGCGCGGGCGAAGGCATCCACGTCCTGGTCCACGCCCCAGAAGTCCTTGTCCTTGGCGTCGCCCAGCGGGCGGGAATAGCCGGTGCCGACGGCATCGATGAAGACCAGGTCGGTCTTGTCCAGGATGCTGTCCTCATTGGCGGAATAGACATAGGGCGCCGGCGGCGTGTTGTCCGGCGCGCTGGTGCGCACGCGCACCGGCCCCAGCCCCATGTGCATCCACAGGCTGGCCGAGCCTGGGCCGCCGTTGTAGAGGAAGGTCACGGGCCGCTTGGTCGCCGGCGCGCCCTCGGCGGTGTAGGCGACATAAAACACGCTGGCCGTGGGCTTGCCGTTGTCGTCCCGGATGGTCAGGGTGCCGGCGGTCGCCTGGTAGCGGATGCTCTTGCCACGGATGGTGACGCTGTGGGCGCTGCTCTTGGCCGTTTCGGCAATGGGGGCGCGGGCGGTGGCGGCGTCAATCTGCTCCGCGATCTTGTTCGCCTTGGACCCGTCCTCGCCGCCTTTGTCCTTCTTGTCCTCGGCCCAGCCTTGGGTCGCTGCGCCGGTCATCAGCACGGCGGCCAGCGCCGCCGTTGCCCATTTCGCTCCAGCCATCTTTTTCATTCCCTGCTCCTGCCCATGGATTTTGTATCCAATAAAAATTTGATGGTGGAAGCAGGTACGTTTGTCCAGCCCGGACCCTGCGTCAGGCCGGCAGGCAACCCGCGTCCGTCAGCGTGGTGGCCACCGCCTGGTCCAGCGGCGTGTGCGGTTCCGACCCGAGGAAGGCCTTGAGCTTGGCGTTCTCCAGCCGCACCGGCCGCTGCCACAGATAGCGCATCTCGCGTAGCTCGCGGAACATGGTGACGAAGGGCGACGCCAGGGTCACCAGCCACCAGGGGAAGGTGGTGATCGTCGGCTGCCTTCCGCCCCGTGCCACCACCACGCGCTGGATGGCGCGGGCCATGTCCACGCCCCGCTCCAGCCAGTGGCCGCCGAAGTGGAAGGTCTCGAACGCGGCCAGCTCGCTTTCCCGCGCCAGCAGGCGGGCCACCGTTTCCGCCACGTCGGGCAGGTAGGCCCAGGCGTGGCCGACCGCATGCGGCCCGGGGTAGGAAATGGAGGTCACCGCCTTGCCCGGTTTCACCAGCCCCTGGCCGAACCAGTTGTTGCCGGCGTGGGGCCCGAAGAAGTCGCCACAGCGCAGGATCAGGACGCGGGCACCCTCGGTCGATGCCTGGCGCAGCCGCCGCTCCATGGCCACGCGGATGCCGCCCTTCACCGTGACGGGGTTCTGCGGCGACTCCTCGGTCAGGTCGGGCTGGGCGTCGGGGCCGTAGTTGTACACCGTGCCCGGCAGGACGATGCGGGCGCCCACGGCCTTGGCGGCGGCGATGGTGTTGTCCATCATGGGCAGCACCAGCTTGTCCCAGTCCTTGTAGCCCGGCGGGTTCACGGCATGGACGATGACATCGGCGCCGGCGGCGGCCCGGGCCACGTCGGCGGCGTTCATGGCGTCGCCCTGGATCCACTGGGCGGTGGCCAGGTCGGCGCGGCTGCCCCGTCCCCTGGCCAGAGCCTTCACCGTCCACCCATCGGCCAGCAAGCGGGCCGCCACGGCACCACCCACCCCACCCTTGGCCCCGACCACCAGGACCGTCTTGCCGTTCGTCTTCGCCATCTTTTCCTCCGTCGGCGTCATTGCGATGCCGGGAAGGTGACGGGTCGAGGTGTTAAACGGAATTGCGTAATGACGTTGAATAGATATACATAAATTTATGACTAAGCAGGAACCCGGCTGGGAACTCTACCGCTCCTTCCTGGCGGTGCTGCGCGAGGGCAGCCTGTCGGCGGCGGGGCGCGCGCTGGGGCTGACCCAGCCCAGCGTGGGCCGCCATGTGGAGGAGCTGGAGCGCGCGCTGGGCGCCACCCTGTTCACCCGCTCCCCCCAGGGACTGACGCCGACCGAAACGGCACTGGAGCTTCGCGCCCATGCCGAGGTGATGGCCGCCGCCGCGGCCGCCCTGCTGCGCGCAGCGTCGGGCCCGGCCGATGAGGTGGCGGGCAGCGTGCGCGTCACGGCCAGCGTGGTGGTGGGGGTGGAGGTGCTGCCCCCCATTCTGGCCGCCTTTCGCCGCGACCATCCCAAGGTGGCGATTGAGCTGTCCCTGTCCAACGAGACGGAGGACCTGCTGCGGCGCGACGCCGACATTGCCGTCCGCATGGTGCGCCCCACGCAGGGGGCGCTGGTGGCCCGGCACCTGGGCGTCATCGCGCTGGGGCTTCACGCGCACCGCCGTTATCTGGAAACGCACGGCACCCCGGCCAGCTGGGACGATCTGGCCAACCACAGCCTGATCGGTTTCGATACCGAAACGGCTGTCATCCGCAGCCTGCGCGCCCGGGGGCGGTATTTCGGCCGTGAGCATTTCGCCTTCCGCGCCGACAGCGACGTGGCCCAGCTGGCCGCCATCCGCGCCGGTTTCGGCATCGGCATTTGCCAGGTGGGGCTGGGGCGCCGCGATCCTGACCTGGTGCACCTGCTGCCCGGCACCCTGGGCTTCGACCTCGATACCTGGTTGGTCATGCATCCGGACCTGAAGTCCAGCCGGCGCGTGCGTCTGCTGTACGATCATCTGGCGCTGGGTTTGGCGGATTATATCCGCAACGGCCAGTAACGCGGGGGGCGCCATGAAAGGATCGGCATTGCCAGCGGTGTCAGATTGGAAGAAAACTGCGACCGCTAACAGAGCGCCTTTCTAATCAGGGACAGGACTTTCCCCATGAAGCTGCTGCGTTACGGCCCGGTGGGCCAGGAGAAACCCGGCCTGCTGGATGCCGCCGGCCAGATCCGCGACCTCTCGGGCCATGTGGCCGACATCGGCCCCGCCCAGCTGTCGGCCGAGGGCTTGGCCGCCCTGGCGGCGCTGGACATCGCCAGCCTGCCCGTCGTGTCCGGCAGCCCGCGCCTGGGCGTGCCCTACACCGGGACGCCCAAGTTCCTGGCCGTGGGCCTGAACTACGCCGACCATGCCGCCGAATCCAACCTGCCCCTGCCCAAGGAGCCGGTGCTGTTCACCAAGGCCATCAGCTGCCTGAACGGCCCCAATGACGACGTCATGCTGCCCCAGGACAGCGTGAAGAGCGATTGGGAGGTGGAACTGGGCATCGTCATCGGCAAGACCGCCCGCTATGTCGACGAGGCCGACGCGCTCAGCCACGTCGCCGGCTATGTCCTGGTCAACGACGTGTCGGAGCGTGAGTACCAGATCGAGCGGGGCGGCACCTGGGACAAGGGCAAGGGCTGCGACACCTTCGGCCCCGTCGGCCCCTGGCTGGTGACGGCCGATGAGATCGCCGATCCGCAGAACATCGACCTGTGGCTGGACGTGAACGGCGCCCGCCGCCAGACCGGCAACACCGGCACCATGATCTTCGGCGTGGCGACGCTGGTCAGCTACATCAGCCGCTTCGTCACCCTGCAGCCGGGCGACCTGATCACCACCGGCACCCCGCCGGGCGTGGGCATGGGCGTGAAGCCGGAGCCGGTGTTCCTGAAGGCTGGCGACGTCATGCGCCTGGGTTCCGACCTGCTGGGCACGCAGCAACAGACGGTCATCGCCTGGCGGCGCTGAGCGCGTCCGGCACAATTGGTGTAAAAGCGGGGGACGGGGAAACCTGTCCCCCGCTTTGCTGTGAGGGGCCCATGCGCATCCTGGTCACAGGTTCCTCCGGCCCGCTGGGCGCCGCCGTCGTGCGCCAGGGGCAGGCGCACGGTTGGGCGGTGACGGGGCTGGACATCCGGGCGGGCGCCACCACACACATCCAGGCCGACGTGGCGGATGCCGACGTGCTGGCACGGGCGGTGGAGGGCCAGGACGCCGTCATCCACGTCGCGGCGCTGCACGCGCCCCAGGTGGGGCGGCTGCCGGACGCCGACTTCCACCGGGTGAACGTCCAGGCGACGGCGACGCTGCTGCGCCTGGCGGCCGAGGCCGGGGTGGGGCGCGTCGTCTACACCTCCACCACCTCCCTCTACGGTCATAGCTTGGTGCCGCCGCCGGGCGGCCTGGTCTGGGTGGATGAGCAGGCGCCCGTTCGGCCGCGCGACATCTATGACGAGACCAAGCGGGCGGCTGAGGATCTGTGCGCGCAGGCCAGTCCCCGCTTCGCCCGGGGCCTGGCGATCCTGCGCATCGCCCGCTGTTTCCGCGAGGCCGCGCCGGTGCGTGCCGCCCATCGCCTGCACCGGGGGCTCAGCATGGCCGACGCGGCGGCGGCCCATGTGCACGCGGCGGCGGGCACCGTCCCCGGCACCTTCCTCATCTCCGCCCTGACGCCTTTCCGGCGGGAGGATGCCGGGGCGCTGGCGACGGATGCGGCGGGCCTGATCCGCGCCCGCCTGCCCCGGGTGGCGGCCCTGTTCGACCGCCGGGGCTGGCCGCTGCCGGCGCGGCTGGACCGGGTGTACGACGCCGGCCGCGCCGCCACCGTGCTGGGCTTCCGCCCGCGCTTCGATTTCTCGCGGCTGTGAGCGCCTACCAGATCCGCACCCTGTCTTCCGGCCGCAGATACAAGGGGGCGCCCGGCCCCACGCCAAAGGCCTGGTACCAGCCGTCGAGGTTGCGCACGGCCTGGTTCACGCGGCAGGCGTCCGGGGTGTGGGGATCGTTGGCGACGTCGTTGCGCAAGGCTTCCGGCCGGCGCTTGCTCCGGCGCAGCTGCGCGAACCCCAGGAAGAAGCGCTGGTCACCCGTCAGGCCGTTGACCACGGGTGCCTCCCCCTCCGCCAGGGCGGCGTGGTAGGCCTCAAAGGCCAGCTGCAGGCCGCCCACGTCCGCCAGGTTTTCCCCCAGGGTCAGGCGGCCATTGACTGTCAGTCCGGGCGCCACCTGGCAGGCACCGTAAAGGCTGACCAGGCGGTCGGCCAGCGCCGTGAAGCGGGCGGTATCCGCCTTGGTCCACCAATCCCGGGCATGACCGGCCGCGTCGAACAGGCGGCCCTGGTCGTCGAAGGCATGGGTCAGCTCATGCCCGATGATGGCCCCGATGCCACCGTAAATGACCGCGAGGTCGGCCTTGGCGTCAAAGGCGGGCGGCTGCAGCAGGGCGGCGGTGAACACCACCGTCATGGCCGCGCCGTCGTTGTAGGCGTTCACCGTCTGCGGTGTGATGGCCCATGCCTGCGGGTCCACCGGCTGTGCCAACCGGCGCCGGTCCTGCTCCCAGGTGAAGGCCGTGGCCCGCACCACATCGCCGTACAGGTCGTCCCTGCGCATGACCAGACCGTCGTACCGGTCGCCCGTGGCCGGCGCGCCGATCAGGACGCGGTAGGCGTCCACCTTGCGCGTCGCCTCGGCCTTGGCTTGCCCCGACATCCAGGCGGAGGCGGCGATGCGCTCCTTCACCGTGGCCTTGATCCGGTTGACCAGCGCGGCCAGCGTCGCCTGCGCCGCGTGATCGAACCAGCGCGCGGTGTAAAGCCGCCCCACCGCGTCGCCCAGGGCGCCCCGGCTGTGGGCCATGTCCTTCCAGCCGCCGCCCGACACCTGGGCCAAGGCCTGGCGCCAGCGGGGCGGCGGTGCCTTCTTGCCCTCCACCGTACGGCCATGCAGGTCGAACCAGGCGTCGGCATACTCCTTGGCCAGGAACGGCGCCGCGTTGTCCACCAGATGGAAGGCGGCCCAGGCGCGCAGCACCGGCAGGGGCGTGACGGCGAACAGGTGTGCCAGGACCGGCACGGCGGTCCGCTCGACCACCACGATGCGATCCACGCCGGCCAGGCCGGCAGCCGCGAGATACGCCGTCCAGGGGAAGCCGGGCGCCATGCGTGCCAGCTGCGCCGGCGCCATGGGGTTGTAGATGGCACGTTCGTCCCGCTGTTGCGCCGGGGTCCAGCTGGCGGCGGCGATCTTCGTTTCCAGCGCCAGGACGTCCTCGGCCCGCGAATCCGCCTGCGGCCACTCCGCCAGGGTCAGCAGCCGCGCGATGTAGGCGCGATAGGCCTCGCGCCGGGGCGCGTTGCCAGCCTCCATGTAAAAGGCCCGGTCCAGGCCACCCAGCCCGCCCTGGCCCAGGTACAGGGCATGGCGCGTGGCGTCGCGGCTGTCCCGATCCACCGACAGCTGGAACCACGAACCGTGCAAGCTGGCGTTGGCCTGGCCCATCACCTCCGCCAGCGCCGGGCGGGTGGCGGCCAGGCGCAGCCGCATCAGGTCTGGGCGCAGGGGGCGCCCGCCCAGCGATTGCACCCGCGCCTCATCCATGAAGGCGGCATAGTAGGCGCCCACCTGCGCCGTCTCGCCGTCCGCCGACGCCCCCGCCTGGGCGGCGCCCTCCAGCAGCTCGTGCACCCGGGCTTCGGCGGTTTCGGTCAGCTGGGTGGCGGTGGAATAGCCGGGGCGGTCCGGCGGTATGGCCACCTCATCCAGCCAGCCGCCATTGGCGTGGCGGAAGAAATCCTGCCCCGGGTCGACCTCGGGCGCGCCGCCCGGCCAGGGCGACGGACGGGCGACTGTCTCCGCGGGCATCGCCATGACCAGGCAGAGGACAACAACGGGAAGGCGCATCGGCTGCCACCACCAGCGGGAAGAGAGCACCATTCTAGCGAGCGGTCCATTCTTCCGCCGCCATCTCGATCACATCGGCGGCGTCATCCAGGCCCTGGCGGCGGGCGGCCTCGGCCGGCGTCTGGCCCAGGGGATTACGGAAGGTGGGGTCGGCGCCGAAGGACAGCAGCAATTCCGCCAGCTCCACCGCCGTCTCCTGGTTATCCGGTAGGCAGAACAGGGCGGGCTCGCCTGGCCGGTCCTGCCGGTTGGCGCGGTCGGGCTCCTCGGTCAGCAGCGTCCGCAGCCGATCGACCTTGCCGGCGAAGCATAGCCCCCGGAAATTACGGCTGTGCCCGGCCAGGAAATCCACCATCTCCCATTGCTCGTGATAGACGGCGTGGGTGAGGGGGCTGCCGCCATAGCGCCCGTCGAAGGGATCGACCTCCGCGCCCCGGGCGACCAGTAGCCGCGCCACCGCCACCGCACCGGCATGGGCGGCGAAATGCAGGGCGCGGCAATTGTGGTCGTCGGCCACGTCGGGCGACAGGCCCAGGTCCAGCAGGACCTCCACCATGTCGGTGCGGCCGGTATCGAGGGCGACCTTCACCGGGGCGATGGCCCGCAGGAACTCCGGATGCGCCGTGGCTAGCCGGCGCAGGGTGGCGGTATCGCCGGTGGCGACGGCGGCCACGAACACCTCGTCCTCGGTCAAATCAGGACGCGGCGCGCCGTACCGCACCAGCAGGTCCACCATGGCGCCATGGCCACCCATGACGGCATGCTTCATGACCGGCTGGCGGGAGTAGAAGTTGATATCGTCTGCCCTGGCGCCATGCTCCAGCAGCCATTCCGCGCGGCGCAGGTGGTTGCTGGCCACCGCGTTGCCCAGCAGATAGGCGACGGCGCTGCGGGATTTTTCCCCGCCCAGGGCTTGGGGCGCGGGGCCAGTCCATTTGGCCGTCTCCCCCCGCTTGGCCGATTGCGCCCACAGGAACTCCAGCCAGGCCGTGGAATCCTCCCGCAGCGAAGTGTTGTACAGCGCCTGCGCGGCCAGCGGGTCGGCGCCGCGATCGATCAGCAGGCGGGCGAACGCCTCGGCCTGTGGATGCGGCGCCTGCCCACCCTCACCGTCGCCGATGACCCCGACCAGGGGCGTGAACTCGGGGCTGTCCGACCAGCCGGCGTCCGGATCGGCGCCGACGTCCAGCAGCAGGGTGGCCATGGCCAGCGCGTCGGCCTCCCCGATGGCGTTCCCCTGGGGTAGGCGCGCATAGGCCAAATGGGCCAGCGGTGTCCAGCCGTCGAAGTCGCTGCGGTCATGGACCAGGCCCGGATCCTTGGCGAGAAACCCGCGCACCGCGTCCAGGTCATGCGCCACCACGGCGGTATGGATGTTGGCGCGCGCGATCTCGGGATGCCGCGCCAGCAGGCGGGCGGCGACAGCCCCCCGGTTGCCGCCGTCGCGCTCATAATCGCCCCACTTCCGCGTGGCGGGGTCGGTGCCGTAGCGGTTGACCGCCTTCTCCAGGAACAGGTGCACGCGCTGTTCCATGGTGCGGGTGCGGTCCGCCAGTTCCTGCGTCAGGGCGGCCCAGGTGGGGAAGCCATGCTCCCGCGCCAGCGCGTGCTGCACCTCGCGCAGCTTGGGCGCCGTGGCATGCCCGGGGAACACGATGAGGAAGCGGGCGATGGCATCGGCCTCGCCGGCGCCCATGGCCTTCAGCCAGCGCTTGGCCTCGCGGCGCAGGCCGTCGACGGTGGTGCGGGTGGAAAGAGTGCGGGACATGAACCTTCCTTCCGAAAGACGCCCGATGTCCGCTGCAAAGGGCCGGAAGAAGGGATATGGGGGGTACGGACGAAGCCGAATGGGTGGAGGCCAGGCCCCCTTGCCGCGGACAGGTGGCGCCCCAATGCGCACTGGGGTTGAGGAAACGACGAACGGCCGGGCGCTGTCAACGGTGCGTTAGGCCGAGAGGACCTCAAGGCCGCGGCGCTTCGCGGCGACGATCAAGGCGGCATCACACGACGCCAATGGAATACCCCGCCGCAGGGCCAGTTCTAGATAAGCCGCGTCATACAGCGTCAAATCCTCTTCCCGCGCCAGCCGCCGCGTCGCGATCCATGCCTGGCTGTCCGTTTCTTCATCGCTCTGAATGGCCATGCGGCCCAGCCGGGTGAGCGACCGGTCGACATACGCCTCATCACACCGGCCCCGCCTTACGGCGTTCCGCAGAACATTGGCGACCTCAAGCCGCCAAAGGGTGGGAACAAAGGCGCCTTCGGCCACCACGCGCAGCATGACCGTATGTGCCGATGCCGTCCGTTCGTCGTCAAAGAGCCAGGCGACGGCCATGGAGGCATCCAGGACGATGCTCATCCCCTTCTGCCTTCTTCAAGCAGTTCCCGTATCGATGCGATCCCCAAGGAATGGTGGCGGCTTTCAGCCATGATTTCGGCGGCGGCGGCGGCGGCATCGTCCCGGGCGCGGATGTGGGCAGCTTGGCGGCGGATGATCAGGTCACCGTCTTGAACCTCGACGTCCACTTTCTCGCCATCGATCAGACCGGTGGCGCGCGCCACGTCCATGGGCACGCGGATGGCGAGGTTTTTCCCCCATTTGCCGACGACGCTGTGTGACATGGCGTGGCTCTTTCCAGAATGGCTTGGCGGGGATAGCCTGGCATATCCCCCGCAGGGCCGCAATCAGGAGGGCCGCAATGTGGGTTGGGCATCCGCACGCCGTCGCGCGACGCCGGACGGCGCCGTGGATTTGTTGAAAGTACCGGATTAAAGGCCGTTTGGCTGGGGGACTTGGATTCGAACCAAGGTTGACGGAGTCAGAGTCCGTAGTCCTACCGCTAGACGATCCCCCAGCAGGACGGGCCGCGATGGCGCCTGGATCGGCGCCGGTGCTCAGGCAAGCGGAGCTGTCGCGGAAGAAATTGGCTGGGGGACTTGGATTCGAACCAAGGTTGACGGAGTCAGAGTCCGTAGTCCTACCGCTAGACGATCCCCCAGCAGAACGAACGCGGCGGCGCTGGCCACCATGTCCGTCGGACGGCGCGGCTTATAACACCCCTCTTTGGGGATGGGTAGCCCTTTCTTGGAAATTTTTTGACGGTCCGGACAAGGGGCGGGGCAGGGAGGCAAGGGGCGTGGCGTGCGGCAACCGGGAGCAGGCGACCGGGAACGGTGAGGCGGCGGGGGGATGCAAGGCCCATCCATGGTCGAATTGCGGGGCGCAGACGCGTGCGCGAGGGTGGTGGTGCGGCGACGCTCTCATAGTCTAGAGTAATACCCGTGTGCCGCAGCGGCGCCGGGGCGCCCCCGAAGACCATCCGGTCCAGGGCGGCTGACCGGGTACCGGCCTGGCGGCGGTGATGCCCCCGAGGGGCGTACCCAATGGCCGTGCCTGATGGGCATGTCCGTTGGGTGTGAAGGAAAAGGCTGGTTCGGCGATGAGTGAGACGGGCGTTCAGCCCCTACCGGAAACCCGCCCCCCCCGGGGTGCTGGCCCGGGTGAGCCTGTGCGGCGGCCGGTTCTGGCCGCGTTGGACCTGGGCACCAACAACTGCCGCCTGTTGATCGCCCGCCCGGGGCGCGAGGGCTTTCGCATCATCGACGCCTTCTCCCGCATCGTGCGGCTGGGAGAGGGGCTCAGCCGCACCAACGCCCTGTCGGACGAGGCCATGGCCCGCACCGTGGCGGCGCTGAAGATCTGCGGCAACAAGATGCGCCGGCGCGGCGTCACCGACGTGCGTGCCGTGGCGACGGAGGCCTGCCGCCGCGCCGCCAACTGCGGCACCTTCATCGACCGCGTGGCGGAAGAGACCGGCATCCGCATCGAGATCATCTCGGCGGAGGAGGAGGCGCGGCTGGCGCTGGCTGGCTGCGCCGCGCTGCTGAACCGCCGCATCCCCCGCGCCCTGGTGTTCGACATCGGCGGCGGCTCCACCGAAATCATGTGGCTGTCCTTCAACCGGGGCCGCCCCACCCTGATCGATCAAGTCTCCGTGCCCCAGGGCGTCGTCAGCCTGACGGAGACCTTCGGCGGCGATCGCGTGCTGCCGGAGGCCTATCGCGGCATGGTGGACACGGTGGGCGCCGCGCTGGCCGATTTCGACGCCCGCAACGACATCCGGCGCGAGGTGGCGGCCGGCCGAGTGCAGATGCTGGGCACGTCCGGCACCGTCACCACCCTGGCCGGCATCCGCCTGGGCCTGACCCGCTATGACCGGTCGCAGGTGGACGGTTCCTGGCTGGGGCTGGACGAGGCGCGGGCCATCAGCAAGTCGCTGCTGTGCCTGGATTATGCCGGCCGCTCCGCCCATCCCTGCATCGGCCACGACCGCGCCGACCTGGTCATCGCCGGCTGCGCCGTGCTGGAAGCCATCTGGGAGCGCTGGCCGGTGGAGAATTTGCGCATCGCCGACCGGGGCGTGCGCGAGGGGATCCTGACGGAGTTGATGGCAGCCACGCGCGGAAGGGGCTGAGGTTTCACTTGCCTTTGGCGGCGCCGGCACCAATATGCGCCGCTTCGAATCGATGTCGAGAGATGACGGGGCCGTGGGCCCGGTCCGCCAAACCGGGTGTTCACCATGACCAAGTCCAAAGGCACGGGTAGCCAACTCAGCGGTCGCGGCCTGACCGTGCGCGTGAAGACGGCGGCCAAGCGCTCCGTCTCCTCCGCCCGCTGGCTGGAGCGCCAGCTGAACGATCCCTATGTGGCGGAGGCCAAGAAGCGCGGCTATCGCTCGCGCGCGGCCTTCAAGCTGCTGCAACTGGATGAGAAGTATCATCTGCTGAAGCCCGGCACCCGCGTGGTGGATCTGGGCGCCGCGCCCGGCGGCTGGACCCAGGTGGCGGTGGAGAAGGTGCGCGGCGCCAAGGTCGTGGGCCTGGACATCCTGGGCATGGAGGACGTGCCCGGCGCCATCACCATGCAGATGGACTTCCTGCTGCCCGAAGCGCCGGACCAGCTGAAGGCGGCCCTGGGCGGCCCCGCCGACGTGGTGCTGTCCGACATGGCGGCGCCCACCACCGGCCATCCCAAAACCGACCACCTGCGCATCATGGCCCTGGCCGACGCCGCCTATGCCTTCGCGGCCGAGGTGCTGGCCCCCGGCGGCGCCTTTGTGGCCAAGCTGTTCCAGGGCGGGGCGGAGCGCAGCCTGCTGGACCTGCTGAAGCGCGACTTCGCCGTGGTGCGCCACGCCAAGCCGCCGGCCAGCCGGGCCGACAGCTCGGAAACCTATGTCGTCGCCACCGGCTTCCGGGGCAGCACCGCCCGGCGCGACGATGACGTCGGCGAGGGTGAAGAAGACTAAGCCCAGCGGCACACCTTCTGCCAGTGTCGGCTGCGACTGGTACCGCTCGGCGTTTGAGGGCAGTTTCCACCCCGCGAGGGGTGAGGCCCGCGCAAGTCTGCCATGGCGGATTTGACCCATATGTGGTGGGTTCACAAGCGGGCAAGCGCGTGTATAGTGCATCGAACCTTAAGCCCTGGATGACGCGGCCGGCCCCATGTGTGGGGGCGGACGGGTCGTCCCATACCCGTATCTGACGCCCGGGCCCGCCTAAGTCCCATGGCCGGCCCGCCTAGGGAGATGGTTCATGACCCGTGCGCTCCAAATCCGCGAAGCCCTGACCTTCGACGACGTCCTGCTGGAGCCCGCGGCGTCCAGTGTGATGCCGGCCGAGGTGGACACCCGCACGCGGCTGACCAAGACCATCGAGTTGGGCATTCCCTTGCTGTCCTCCGCCATGGACACGGTGACCGAGGCGGCGCTGGCCATCGCCATGGCCCAGGCCGGCGGCATGGGCGTCATCCATCGCAACATGGACATCGAGCGCCAGGCCGAGGAAGTGCGCAAGGTGAAGCGTTTCGAGTCCGGCATGGTGGTCAACCCCATCACCATCGCGGCCGACGCCACCCTGGCCGACGCCCTGGGCCTGATGGCCCGCTACCGCATCTCCGGCATTCCGGTGGTGGAGAACGGTGGTGCGGGCAAGCTGGTCGGCATCCTCACCAACCGCGACGTGCGCTTTGCCACCAACCCGCACCAGCCGGTGTCGGAGCTGATGACGCACCAGAACCTGATCACGGTGCGCGAGGGGGTGGGCAAGGACGAGGCCAAGCGCCTGCTGCACACCAACCGCATCGAAAAGCTGCTGGTGGTGGACGACAGCTACCGCTGCATCGGCCTGATCACGGTGAAGGATATCGAGAAGGCGCAGTCGCATCCCAACGCCTGCAAGGATGAAAAGGGCCGCCTGCGCGTGGCCGCCGCCACCGGCACCGGCCCGGACGGCCTGGCCCGCGCCGAGGCCCTGTTCGACGCCGGCGTGGACGTGCTGGTGGTCGACACCGCGCATGGCCATTCCGCCAAGGTGCTGGACCAGGTGACGGCCGCCCGCAAGCTCAGCAACTACACCCAGGTCATCGCCGGCAACGTCGCCACCGGTGATGCCGCCCGCGCCCTGATCGACGCCGGCGCCGATGCCGTCAAGGTGGGCATCGGCCCGGGGTCCATCTGCACCACCCGCATCGTGGCTGGCGTGGGCGTGCCTCAGCTGACCGCCGTGATGGACGTGGTGGACGCCTGCCGTGAGCGCGGCATCCCCGTCATCGCCGACGGCGGCATCAAGTATTCCGGCGATCTGGCCAAGGCCATCGCCGCCGGCGCCGATGTCGCCATGCTGGGCAGCATGTTCGCCGGCACAGACGAAAGCCCGGGCGAGGTCATCCTGTACCAGGGCCGCAGCTACAAGAGCTATCGCGGCATGGGTTCGGTGGGCGCCATGGCCCGCGGCTCCGCTGACCGCTACTTCCAGGCCGAGGTCACCAACACCCTGAAGCTGGTGCCCGAGGGCGTGGAAGGCCGCGTTCCGTACAAGGGGCCCGTGGGCAGCGTCATTCACCAGCTGGTGGGCGGCCTGCGCGCGGCCATGGGCTACACCGGCAATGCCACCTTGCCGGAGATGCAGCAGAACTGCCGCTTCGTGCGCATCACCAACGCGGGCCTGCGCGAAAGCCATGTCCACGACATCCAGATCACCAATGAGTCGCCGAACTACCGTCCGGGTTGATTTCGGCCGGCGTTCCCGCCCGCTGTGCAGCGGCATGAGAGACACATGCCGCTGTAGGCTGCGACCGCAGCCGCCGGAGGTTTCCGGGGAGCGAAGCGGACTGGGAACCGAGGATAAGCCAAGGGCCGGATGGCCCGCCGGCGTTTGAGGAAAACGTACTTATGACCCCGACTGCTCGCCTGCAGGCGGCCATCGACCTTCTGACGGAAGTTCTGGCCACGCCGCGCCCCGCCGATGCCGTGGCCAGTGCCTTCTTTCGCGCCCGCCGCTATATCGGCGCCAAGGACCGTACCGACGTGGCGGAAAAGGTCTACGGCATCCTGCGGCGCTGGGCGCGCCTGCACTGGTGGCTGAACCGCGCGGGGTATGGCGGTGCCAATGCGGATGGAACGCCCCAGCCGGCGGTGGACGCGCGCGCTCTGCTGATCGCCGACGAGCTGCTGACCCGGGGCCGCAGCGCCTCTTCCGTGGCGGAGCATTTCAACGGCGGCAAGTTCGCGCCGGCACCGCTGGAGGCGCATGAGCGCGCCCTGATCCAGGCGCTGGAGACCCACACGCTGGCTCATCCGCAGCAGCCCGACGCCGTGGTGGCGGAGGTGCCGGACTGGGCGGCGGATACCCTGCGCAACGCCCTGGGCGAGCGTTTCGTGCCGGAGATGCAGGCCATGCTGGGGGCGGCCCCCATGGATCTGCGGGTCAACCCGGTAAAGGGCACGCGGGAGCAGGCGCTGGCGGCCTTGGCCAAGGCCGGCGTGCAGGCGGAGCCGACCAAGATCTCCGCCCTGGGCATCCGGGTACGCAACCGCTTCCCTATCGCCACGCTGAAGGCCTTCCAGGACGGCCTGCTGGAAATCCAGGACGAGGGCTCGCAGCTGGTGGCCTTCGCCGCCAACCCGCAGCCGGGCCAACAGGTGGTGGACTTCTGCGCCGGCGCCGGCGGCAAGACGCTGGCCATCGCCGCCATGATGAACAACAAGGGCCGTGTCGTCGCCTGCGACGTGCTGGACGGCCGGCTGAAGCGGGCGCAGGAGCGGTTCCGCCGGGCCGGCCTGCACAACATCGAGACGCGGCCCATCAAGTCCGCCCGCGATCCCTGGGTGAAGCGGCACAAGGGCCGCTTCGACCGCGTGGTGGTGGACGCGCCGTGCAGCGGCACCGGCACCTGGCGCCGCAACCCCGACGCCCGCTGGCGCCAGCTGGGCCCTGGCCTGTCGGAACTGCTGCCCCTGCAGGCGGAAATCCTGGACAGCGCCGCCCGCCTGGTGCGCCCCGGCGGCCGCCTGGTCTACGCCACCTGCTCCCTGCTGCCGGAGGAGAACCAGGACCAGGTGACCGGCTTCCTGGCCAGCCATCCGGACTTCACCCTGCTGCCCATCACCGAGGCTTGGCCCGAGGGCATGGGCACCCCGCCCAGCACCAACGGCATGCTGTCGCTGTCCCCGGCCCGCCATGACACCGACGGCTTCTTCGCCGCCGTCATGGTGCGCAAGGAGGCCGCCGCCGGGACCGCCACCGCCGACGAGCCGGAAGGGGTGGAAGAGGCGGGCGAGGACGCCGCCGAGGCCTGACCAGCCGCCCGGTACCGTCCTCCCGCCACCATCCTTGTTCCATTTGGGTTCCGTTTGGCGCGTCCCCCTCTGGCGGGGCGCGCGCTTCTGCGGCAGGATGGTGGGGACGGTAACGGGAACGAGGGGCGGCGCATGGCTCACGGTCCGGCGGAAATCGGTTTGGTGCGGCCTGCCACGGTGGCGGACGCCGCGGCCATCGCCCGCGTCCATGTCGCCAGCTGGCGCACGACCTATCCGGGGCAATTGCCTGACGATTACCTGGTGGGCTTGTCGCCCGAGGCGCATGCCCAGCGCTGGCGGGGCTTGCTGGCCGGGCGCCAGCGTCGCACCTTCGTCGCCATGGGGGAGAACATCGCCGCCGACGGCCTGCCGGCCACGGGCGTGGTGGGCTTCGCCACCTGCGGCCCCCAGCGTACCGACATGCGGGGGTATGAGGGTGAATTCTACGCCATCTACCTTTACGACCACGCCCAGAACCAGGGCCACGGCCGCCGCCTGATGGCCGCCATGGCGACCGAACTGATGAGTTCCGGTATGCGCTCCGCCTGCGTCTGGGTGCTGCGCGACAACCCCGCCCGCTGGTTCTATGAGCGCTTAGGGGGAAGTCGTTTGGCGGAACAGCCCATCACATTCGCCGGCGCCCGCCTGACCGAGGTCGCCTACGGCTGGCTGGACCTGGCGCCCCTGGCCCGGCTGTCGTCGTACAGCGAAGGGTGAGCGGGTAGGATCAGAGTCGCCGCAATACGATGAAGTGCACAGCCCGCCGCACCCGGAAGCCCAGCTTTTCATAGACGCGCTTGGCGCCCTCGTTCTCGGTCTTGACGTGCAGGAAGGGTGTCTCGCCCTCCGCGACGATACCGGCGGCCACGGCGCTGACCAGGGCCAAGGCCAGGCCCCGGCCCCGGAAATCCGGATCGGTGCAGACGGCGCTGACCTCGCGCAAGCCGGGCAGGCGCATGCGCTGGCCGGTCATGGCCATCAGCCGCCCGTCCGGGCTGCGCAGGCCGTAGTAGGCGCCCATGCGGATGGTGCCGTCCAGGAAGGGCCCGGGCTCCGTCCGCTTGGCCAAATCCACCATGTCGGGCACGTCGTCGGTGGTCAGGCGGATCAGAGGTATCGCGGGCTGCGGTGTCAGGGTCTCGCACACCATCTGGTCCACCTCCCGCGCGCGCAGCACCTGCCAGTCGCCGGGCGGGATGTCGAGGGCCGCCGGGCTGACCAGGCCAATGCCCCGGCCCGCCGGCACCAGGGCCGCCAGGTCGGCCAGCGCCGCCGGGGAGGGCTCGCCCAGGCCGGCGAGGGGGGAGATGTCATCCTGATAGCGCGCGGCCAGGCCATGGACCTGCCCCAGGGACCGGTGGGCGGTGGTCAGCGCGTTCCAGACGGGATTGTCGAGCAGGCTCAGGTCGGCCAAGGCGTATCCCCCAATCGGTTTCGCTATGGATGGGGATAGGCCCGCCTGGGTGCAAGGGGCGGTTGCTAATTCCCCGGTGCCGCCTTGTGGATGAAGCCGGTGATGGCGTCCATGACGCCGGGCGCCAGGGGGAGCGTAGGGTCGGCGTAGGTGGCGATGTTGGCCTTGGGCTCGGCCGGTGCTGCCTTCAGCATGTGGTTGGCGCCGGGGATGAGGGCCAGGGTGGCGGCCGGCTGCGCCTGCGCCAGCAGGCGGGCGTCCTCGACCGTCACCTGCAGGTCGGTGTCGCCCTGCAGCACCAACAGGGGTACCGTCAGGGCGGCGGCGGCTTGCGTCGGGCTGACGGCCCCCTGCGAGATGACATAAGGCTGTATGGCGGGGCGGTAGAGCACCTGCAGGGCCGGCGGCACGTCATCCACCGTGTGGCCTTCCTTCAGCGCCGCCTCGATCGCCGCCACCTTGTCCAGGACGGCCGGCGGGGCGCCCCGGTCGCGGATCTGCTGCAGGCGGATGTCGCCGAAGGGCCGGCCGGCGCCGGACAGCGACAGCACGCCGCAAACCGGTACCTTCTCCTTGGCCAGCTGGGCGGCGGCCAGGGTGGCGATGGTCGCCCCCTCCGAATGGCCGAGCAGCATGACGCAGCGCACCTGGGGTTGGCGCGCGAGATAGCGGGCCCAGGCCGCCATGTCATTGACGTAGGTCGAGAAACGCAGCTTGTCCTCGCCGGGGCAGGCGGCGGCACTCTTGGCGATGCAGCGCTTGTCCATCCGCAGGCTGGCGACACCGCCGGCGGCCAGCCCTTGGGCAATCAGCTTCAGCACATTGCCGCGCACCGTCAGCAGGGTGGAATTGCCGTCGCGGTCCGAGGGGCCGGACCCCGCGTGCATCAGCACCGCCACCCCGCCTTTCCAGTCCGCTGGCCGCATCAGGGAGCCATATAGGAATGAACCGCCGCCACCCACCAGGCTGACCTCGGTATCGGACGTGTCGGGGGCTTGGGCCAATGCTGTCGGCGCCGTGAGGATCAGGGCGGCGGCCAGCAAACGGCGGAGGAGGGGACGCATGGATGCTCCACGGGAAAGGCTGTAATTCGTTATTTAGCAAAATAACAAAGCAGAGTCCAGCCGATCCAAAATCCGGCCGGTCCGTTCTCCCGCGTTCGGCGCGGGGGCCCCTTGCCTGTCCAACGCTTGCCGTGCCGGGGTGCCTTGGACTAGCGTGCGGCCACCCTCGCAACCCCCAATGATAGGGATAAGCCCATGGCCACAGAGACGACGTCCGATCGGGTCCTCATTCTCGATTTCGGGTCGCAGGTGACCCAGCTCATCGCCCGGCGGGTGCGCGAGGCGGGGGTGTACTGCGAGATCCACCCCTATTCCATGAGCGAGGCGGCCATCCAGGCCTATGGGCCCAAGGCCATCATCCTGTCGGGCAGCCCGGCCTCGGTGACGGAAGAGGCCAGCCCGCGCGCGCCCGGCATCGTCTTCACCGCTGGCGTGCCCGTGCTGGGCATCTGCTATGGCCAGCAGACGATGTGCGAGCAGCTGGGCGGCAAGGTCGAGCCGGGTGAGACCCGTGAGTTCGGCCGCGCCTTCGTCGATGTGAAGGAGCCTTGCGCCCTGTTCGAGGGCGTGTGGCAGGTGGGCGCCCGTGAGCAGGTGTGGATGAGCCATGGCGACCGCGTCGCCAAGCTGCCGGAAGGCTTCCGCATCGTGGCGACCAGCGAGGGCGCGCCCTATGCCATCATCGCCGACGACAGCCGCCGCTTCTATGCCGTGCAGTTCCATCCGGAGGTGGTGCATACCCCGCACGGCGACGCGCTGATCCGCAATTTCCTGTTCTCCGTCTCCAGCCTGTCGGGCAGCTGGACCATGGCCGCCTTCAAGGCTCAGGCCATCGAGAAGATCCGCGCCCAGGTCGGCACCGGCAAGGTCATCTGCGGCCTGTCCGGCGGCGTCGACAGCTCCGTCGCCGCCGTGCTGATCCATGAGGCCATCGGCGACCAGCTGACCTGCATCTTCGTCGACACCGGCCTGATGCGCGCCGGCGAGGCGGATGAGGTGGTGACGCTGTTCCGCGACCACTACAACATCCCGCTGGTGCATGTGGACGCGGCCGACCTGTTCCTGGGCAAGCTGGCCGGCGTCAGCGACCCGGAGGTGAAGCGCAAGACCATCGGCGCCACCTTCATCGAGATCTTCGATGCCGAGGCCAAGAAGATCGGCGGCGCCGGCTTCCTGGCCCAGGGCACGCTGTACCCCGACGTGATCGAAAGCGTCAGCTTCACCGGCGGCCCCAGCGTCACCATCAAGTCGCACCACAATGTGGGCGGCCTGCCGGAGCGCATGAACCTGAAGCTGGTGGAACCGCTGCGCGAGCTGTTCAAGGATGAGGTGCGCCGCCTGGGCGTGGAACTGGGCCTGCCCCCGGCCTTCATCGGCCGCCATCCCTTCCCGGGCCCCGGCCTGGCCATCCGCATCCCCGGCGAGATCACGCCGGAGAAGCTGGATATCCTGCGCAAGGCCGACACGGTCTACCTGGAGGAAATCCGCAACGCCGGCCTCTACGACGCCATCTGGCAGGCCTTCGCCGTGCTGCTGCCGGTGCGCACCGTCGGCGTGATGGGCGACGGCCGCTCCTACGACTACGCCTGCGCGCTGCGCGCCGTGACCTCGGTCGACGGCATGACCGCCGACTACTACCCCTTCAGCCACGAGTTCCTGGGCCGCGTCGCCACCCGCATCATCAACGAGGTGCGCGGCATCAACCGCGTGACCTACGACATCACCAGCAAGCCGCCCGGCACGATCGAGTGGGAATGAAATGATGTGGTTCGCGGCGTTTCGCGAACTATCGTCACATCCTCATAACTAGCGGAAATTAAACAAAAAGTCAATCACTCGCTATCGGAGCCTATCGCCTTCAAGCGATAGGCTCTGACGGTGTGCGCGACGGTATGCGTTTTTCGCCGTCCGCCGGATTTTTGCCATACCGTCAGGTCGAAAACGCAAGTGGCCCATGGAAAACCAAGTTAGTACACTGTTCTATAACGGTTATTCGTGTTGATTGACGGTATCGGATTTGACGGTAAAATTGGGGGTCGAAAAGGCGTTTCCGATCGTCAACGAGGCCGTCTCCATGCTCACCGACATGGCCATTAAGAGGCTGAAACCAAAAGAAAAATTATACAAGGTGGCCGACCGTGACGGTATGTACGTTTCCGTCGCCACGACAGGCCAAATCACCTTCCGATACGACTACCGTCTGAACGGTCGCCGGGAGACGCTGACGATCGGCCGCTATGGCGCCGACGGCCTCACGCTCGCCGAGGCTCGGGAGCGCTGCATCGCGGCCCGCAAGCTGGTGGCGGAGGGGCTATCCCCTGCCCACGAGAAAAAGCGCGACAAGCGGCGCAAGGCCATGGAGCGCAGCTTCGGTGCGGTGAGCGCCTTATGGATCAAGGAGGCGCGCATGGCGGAAAGCACCCGCTCGATGCGCAAGGCCATCCTCGATCGCGACATTCTCCCAGCCTGGAAGAACCGCCTTCTGACCGAGGTGACGCCGGACGATCTGCGGCAGCTCTGCGCCAAGGTGAAGGAGCGCGGCGCTCCGGCGACGGCCATCCACGCCCGCGACATCGTCAAACAGATCTTCGCCTTCGCCATCCTGCATGGGGAGAAGGTGCCGAACCCGGCAGACGAGGTCGGGCCGGCCTCGATCGCGACCTTCCAGCCGAAGGACCGGGCGCTGTCGCCGGCCGAGATCAAGATCATGCTGCAGCAGATCGAGCATGTGCCGACCCTGCCGACCATCCGTCTCGGCCTGCGCCTGATCTTGCTCACCATGGTGCGCAAGAGCGAGCTGCAGGACGCAGTCTGGGACGAGGTGGATTTCGAGAGCGCCGTCTGGACCATTCCGAAGGAGCGCATGAAGCGGTCCAAGGCGCACAACGTCTACCTGTCGCAACAGTCGCTCGACATCCTGATTGCGCTCAAGACCTGCGCCGGCAATTCGCGGTACCTGCTGCCGTCCCGTTATGACGCCGATGCGCCCATGTCGCGCGCCACCTTCAATCGCGTGACCACGGCCGTCGTTGTGCGGGCGAAGAAGGAAGGGCTGCCGCTGGAGCCCTTCACGGTCCACGACCTGCGCCGGACCGGCTCGACGCTCCTGAACGAAATGGGCTTCAACAGCGACTGGATCGAGAAATGCCTCGCTCACGAGGACGGGCGCTCGTCGCGCGGCGTCTATAACAAGGCAGAGTACGAACCGCAGCGCCGCCACATGCTCCAGGAATGGGCCGATATGATCGATGCCTGGGTCAACGGCCAGAAGCGCATGCCGACGCTGTTGCCGCCGGCGATGGCATTCATGGGCGAGAAGAACGGATAAAACCTGAGAGGAAGTTCAAGTGAACGTCGTCGAAACGGACCGGCTGATTCTCCGAAATTTCCGGCAGGGTGACGCTGCTGATCTGTTTGCATATTTGCACCAACCCAGGTCGAGTTGCTTTGCTTCTCTCAAGCTCGCCGATCTCAGTGCCGCTCAAGCCGAAGTGGAGACACGCAGCGGCAGCGATGAGCATGTCGCCGTATGCCTGCGCGGCTCCGATAGACTGATCGGCGACCTGTTTTGTGTCCACGAGCCTCCCGATACATACTCGGTCGGTTGGAATTTCAACGCGAATTTCGGCGGGGTCGGATACGCCTCCGAGGCGGCGCGGGCGCTGTTCGACCACTTGTTCAGGGTGAAAGAGGCCCGGCGGCTTTATGCCTATGTCGAGGATGACAACCTCGCGTCACAGCGCCTGTGCGAGAGGCTGGGGATGCGCAGGGAAGGCGTGTTCATCGAGTTCGTGTCGTTCACCAATGACGATGCGGGCAATCCGATCTACGAAAACACCATGCAATACGCCATCCTGCGCCGCGAGTGGATGTCTGGCGCTATATTGATTGGCGATGCTACTGCCTTCGCGGCAGTCGGCGGCTCTGTCGCACCAAAGAGCGAAATCGACGGTATTTGGCGGGCCGAAGACGATGAAACGGAAAACTAAGTCTACGCCACAACCCTACAAAATTGAGTTACGGGCGAATGGCTCCAGACTCTAGACCTTCCGAGTACATGACCGAGTGGCGTGGAGCGTTCGAGAACGCTGAGGTCAATGCACTTCATGCCCAGTGTTTTGGGCATCGAGTCTTTGTTGATGATTGGTGGTCACGAGTCAACCACTTCAGCCTCGGCTGGGTGTGCACCCGTCGTTCGGGAAAGCTGGTTGGGTTCGTTAACGTCGCGTGGGACGGCGGGGTTCACGCATTTGTTCTGGATACGATGGTGCCGCCTGCTTTCCAACGCCAGGGCATTGCAAAGGCCCTGATAGTGGAGGCGGTTGACCGTGCGAAACAAACCGGTTGCGAGTGGCTCCATGTGGATTTTGAACCGCAGCTCCGGCGGTTTTATTTCGACGCTTGCGGCTTCAGCCCTACCGACGCCGGACTCATCGCCTTGAAATAGCAACTTTGTTCGCCGTCCGCTTTCGAGATCGCCCAGGTAGTCAGCGGAAAAGTTGTGACGGGATCGCTTGCTGACGTTGCTAATTGCCAAAGTGTAGCTAGCAGTAGCGGAAAATCGGCAAATCGGCGGTTTTCCGCACCGTTTAGAGCGCGGATCAAAACCAGCCGACAGGAAGCAAAATCAATGGCTTCCGCTCGCGGATCATAGGTCTTAATACAATCTCTTGATGGGCGTACGGTAGTCGGCGGCTATATCGCGCCATAGAGGGCAATCGGTGGCTAATGGCGGGCCAGTCAGCAGGGACAAAAGTGCGCTCTCCGACCTTTCCAGCGTGCATCATCATCTCACCGATACGCGCGAAATCACGCACCGACATGCGTGCGCCAGACGCCGCGAAGGGTTCGCCATCACGGCCGGTCGCCCATTCGGTCGATCCCATGCCGAGGGGGCGAACGGGCTTTCGCGCGCAAACTCATGCAACGTCCAGCCGGGGCCCTTTGCGATTAGGCGCGCCAGCGGAGTAGAGGCGGCCGGGATAACCCATTGCAGAACGAAACTTGTAAGACGGGGCCGCAGAACCTATTTCGCCTACGAACAACATAAAGGGCAGGCGCGTGCGACTAACTAGAGCTTTTGGCATTATTCTCATGCTGGTTGCGTTTCTCGCGGGACCCGCGATTTCGCAGGCAGCTTCGGGGTTTGATCCTATCGAAGTCAGGCTTGTCGCACAGGAGCCTAGAGGCGGCCCCACAGCCGTTGTCGCGGGAGACGATCGAAAGCTTGAAGTCGAACCAGAGACGCTACTAGGGCCTTCTGACTTCGTGAGCGTGAGCCAAGTCGAATGGGTCGAAGGGAAGCCAGGTTTCAATGTCGTGCTCACGCCGGCCGGCGCGGAGAAGTATGAGCGGATTTCTACCGAAAACGTAGGGAGAACGCTGGCGATCATCGTAGACGGTAAGATACTCATGACCCCGAAAATACTCGATCCGGTGCGGGCACAGGGGTTCCTTTTGACCCTGAACACCGAACCAGAGGCCCAGGCGCTTGCTGCAAAAGTCAGGCAAGTTGTTGCCCCGAACTAGGGCGACAGCGCGAGGCTAGGCAGCGTTCAAGCAGTGCAGCCGACATGACCGAAGGCTTCCGCGCTGGCGCCTTTCAATGCCCCTGTAGCAATATCCTGACCGGCCGTGCGCGCCGTCGACGAACATCCGGCGCCGGTGCCCTGCGCACGACATCTGCATCCGATGCGCGACGCCGTTCGTCGAGCCAGGTCTCAACCTCGGTCAAATCCCACACCACGCAGCGCGGCGTCAGGAAGAAGCGCTTCGGGAACTCGCCGCGCTGTTCCATCTCGTAGATCGTCGTGTCAGCGAGTGGCACGATCTTGCGAAGCTCGGGGCGACGGATCACGCGCTTGAATATGGCTGCGGGCGGCTGAAACCGCTTGGAGCCGCTCTCGGCAGGCTCGCTGGCGGGTGGCTGCACGATGTCTGAGGCCAAGGCCGGATCTTCTTGAGAAATCGTCTGTTCGCGTTTCATCTCGATCGCCTTCGATCGCAGTGGAATGACTGCGACCAAGGTGATGCATGTCGCTCGTTCATTGAAGGCATCGAGCGTCGACGTGCGGGAAACGGCGGCCATCGCGCGGGAATCGGAAGGCAATCGCGAGCGACACTTCACCCCGCATTCCCCAAAGCTCGGCGCGTCCTTTCCTGAGCGCAATGTGCCTGTGGCCTTCGATCTTCCCCTCTCAACGAGCTCCGGTAACGCTGGCCGCCGCCGCGGCGCGCTCAAGCCCGGCCCGCACCAGACCGTGTAGGGCCTGACCACGCCGCTCGATTGCGCCGGCCGAACGCCTCCTCGCCCTCGATCGGAGGGTGACATCGAATGGAGGCCAACATGGCCGCAGCGCTCATCACCGACGAACTCTACGCCCGGCTTCTCGCCAATGGTGCTCGCAGCGCCGCCGGCGAGGACATCGATCCACGTCCCGTCGTCAAGCTTTTCACACCGGATGCCGGCGCCACCTGGCTTCTCACCGAAGCCGATCCCGAAGATCCTGACCGCCTGTTCGGTCTTTGCGATCTCGGCCTTGGCGAACCCGAACTCGGTTATGTCAGCCTTGCCGAAATACGCTCTGTGCGCGGACGGCTCCGGCTTCCGGTCGAACGCGACCTCCACTTCAAGGCCGAGCATCCGCTGAGCTGGTATGCCGGACGCGCCCGCCAATCCGGCAGGATCGTTATCGATTGACGATCGCGATTGTGTCCCGTCTTCCGGCGGGGCACATGGCTACAGCCGTACGCACCGGAAATGCGTGGCCGTTCCAAGCGCAAAACCGCCGGAAGCAACGGCTCGATCACAGCCAGCGCCCCGTCTGTCATGTCGCTTGAATACCCCAGCCCTTTACGCCGATACTGTTCTCAGGTGATTTCAGCGCATATCATCTGGCTTCGCAGCCAAGCGCCAGTCACAACGGACTGAAACCACTCAACCCTTTTCGGGCCAAGCGTCTAGGACCTGACATCTGCGCCAAGGCAAGGGAGCCTTCGGAATGACGACTTTCGTGCTGGTCCACGGCGCATGGCATGGTGGATGGTGCTGGCAGCGCGTTGTGCCTTTGCTCGAAGGTGCAGGACATGCAGCTTCGTCGCCGACGCTGACCGGGCTCGCCGAGCGGGCGCCGCAGCTCTCGCGCGACATCACGCTCGAAACGCATGTCGCCGATATCGTGGATCATGTGCAGCGCCTCGCACGCCCCAACATCACTCTCGTTGGGCACTCTTACGGCGGCTTTCCTGCAACAGTCGCCGCAGACCGCCTCGGCGATCTCGTGTCCCATCTTGTGCTGCTCGATGCCTTCCTGCCGGAAGACGGCGAAATCCTGCTCGACCATGCGTCGCACCTTACCGAGTCCTATCGCGCTTCCTCCGTGGCCGATCCTGACTGGCACATTCCGCCATTGCCGTCGGCTATTTTCGGGGTCGGAAAAGAAGACCAGCCGTGGGTCGATAGCCTTCTGACTCCGCAGCCTGTCGGCAGCTATTTTCAGCCCGCTGGCTTGCGCGGCACGCTTGCGGTGGCGCGCAAGACCTATATCCGCTGTTCGCAGGGCAACGGCGAGCTTCTCGGGAAGTCGGTAGCACGCGCGCGAGAAGGTCAAGGCTGGCGCTATATCGAGATTGACGCAGGCCACGACGCGATGATCACACATGCACGCTTGCTGGCTGACGCGCTGATGTCGTAACGGTCCCCGAGGAACAAACGAACGCCGCCTATACTGCCCGGATTGGCCCGTCCATAAGCAACACACACGCCAACCGGCGCTCAGAACAGCGACTTTGCTTGGGGGCGCTGCCCCCTGGCGCGGCGCAAGGGATCGCTGATGCTCAGCCGAGATGGTCTCCCCAGCCTTCCTCCATTTCATTTCGTGCAGGCCGGGTGATCCCCCTCCATCCCGGCCGCCCTTGCACCTTGCACCCCCCGGTCTCGGCGACGGCCAGGGTTGCAGCGCAGCGCTGCGCTCCAACCCAAGCCAAAGGATCAAGACCATGACCGACACCATCGAAACGAACGCCACGGCTTCCGAAGCCGCCGCCGAGAACGGGGCGGAGCTATTCGTGCCGTTGAACAAGTTGAAGAAGTCGCCCCGCAACGCCCGCAAGACCCCGCACAGCGAAGCCCATATCGAGGCGCTGGCGGCGAGCATCGCCGCCAAGGGAATGTTGCAAAATCTGGTGGTGGAGCCGGAGACGAACGCGGGCGGCGAACCGACCGGCTTCTATTTCGTCACCATCGGCGAAGGCCGCAGGCTGGCGCAGATGCTGCGGGTAAAGCGCAAGCAGATCAAGAAGACGGAAGCCATCCGCTGCGTTCTGGATATCGAGAACGATGCGACAGAGATCAGCCTCGACGAAAACGTCACCCGCGAGGCCATGCATCCCGCCGACCAGTTCGAACGCTTCCGCGAGCTGGCTGAAAATCGCGGGTGGGGTGCGGAGGAAATCGCCGCCCGGTTTGGCGTGACCGCCCATGTCGTCAGGCAGCGGCTTCGCCTTGGTGCCGTCAGCCCGAAGCTGATGCAGGCCTATCGGGACGGCGGCTTGTCGCTGGACCAGTTGATGGCCTTCGCCATCACCGAGGACCATGACCGGCAGGAGCAGGTCTACGAGAACCTGTCGTGGAACCGCGACCCATCCACCATCCGGCGCGACCTGACCAGAATGAATGTCGCGGCGACCGACCGGCGGGCGATCTTCGTCGGTGCGGACGCCTACGCCGAAGCGGGCGGCACCATCATCCGCGACCTCTTCACCGAGGACCGGGGCGGCTATTTCGAGGACGCCACGCTGCTAGATCGGCTCGTCATCGACAAGTTGGAAGGCCTCGCGGCGCGAGTACAGGCAGCCGAGGGATGGAAGTGGGCTTCCGTTCACATCGACTTCCCCCACGCGCACGGGATGCGCCGCAGCTATCCGCATCCGGTGGAGCTGTCGGAGGAAGACGCTGCAGCCTATGGCGCGGCGCAGCAGGACTACGACCGCCTGTCGTCGGAATACGAGGGTTACGAAGAACTGCCGGATGAGGCGGATCGGCGGTTCGGCGAGCTTGAAGCGGAGATCGAGCGGATCGACGCCAAGCGCCACGCCTATGACACCGACGACATCGCGCGCGGTGGTGTGTTCGTCATTCTGAACCACGACGGTACGGCCCGTATCGAACGCGGCTTCATTCGCGCCGAAGACGAGGCCCCGAAATCGGCGGACGTGGAGGGGGCGACCATCACGGAAGATGGCGAAATCGTCGGGGACGAGGGAAACGGCGAGGATGCCGAACCACAGCCGGACGACGAGGAGGCCGAGGATGCGGGGAAGCCGCTATCGGACCTTCTCATCCGCGACCTGACCGCCCATCGCACCCTGGGTCTGCGCCTCGCCCTTGGCGAGCAGCCGGATATGGCGCTTGTCGCCGTGGTTCATGCGCTGGCGTCACAGACCTTCTATCGCGGCGGGGAAGCCTCCTGCCTCGAAATCCGGTTGATCAGCGCCACGCTCGCCTCCCACGCGGACAGGATCGAAGACACGCCTGCGGCGAAGGCGCTGGCGGATCGTCATGCGGGATGGGCGTCGGACATGCCGCGCGATGTGGCGGACCTGTGGACCTTCGTCGCCGGTCTGGACCATGCAAGCGTCATGGCCTTGCTTGCCCATTGCGCCGCGCTGACCGTCAACGCGGTCAGGATACCGTGGGAGCAGAAGCCCAATACCCGCGCGACGATGGAGACGCTAGCGAGCGCGGTGGCGCTGGACATGGCGGCGCACTGGACCCCGACCGTGCGGAGCTATCTCGGGCGTGTCACCAAGGCGCACATACTCGCCGCCGTGCGGGAGGGTGTCGGTGATGAAGCCGCCGAGCGGATCGCGGGCTTGAAGAAGACGGAAATGGCGCAGGTAGCCGAACAGCTTCTCGCCGAAACCGGCTGGCTGCCGTCCGTGTTGCGCACCGCAAGGCCTCTGTCGCGAGACACGGAGTCGGAGGCGGAAGCCATCGCGCAAGCTGCCGAGTGAGGACAAGCCGGGATCGCGCGAGCGGTCCCGGTCTTCCTGCCTTTCGCCACCGAAAGTACGCGGTTGTGCGGGGGAGATCCCGTGTGACCGGCCTGTAGATCAGAGATCAGAAGCGGGAACGTCATGCCAACCGGTAAACCGATGCTTGACGCAATACCGGCTTGCTGACTAGATAACAGTCGCTCTGGCGGAGCTGAACGGTGCAAACCGGAAAACTACTTGCCCCGAAAGCGAGACGGGCTCTCGCGGGGGAAGTATGATGCTCAGCCGCCAATCCCACCTCGATTTCTTCGCCTCCTACGACTCTCCGATCGTGAACATAACGGCCGACTGCCGTTGCCATGATTTCGTGGCATCTGCCAAAACGCAGAGAGTGCCACCCTTCGCAGTACTCCTGCACGCCTTGGCCACCACGAGCATGCTGGTCGAACCCTTTCGGCGCCGGCTGATGGGGGGGCGCCTGACACGTGTCGAACACTTGAATGTGTCCTACACCGTGATCGGAGCGGACAACAACGTGAACTTCTCGACTTTCCAATTCCATGAACCATTTGCGCAATTTCTGGCGTGCTACCTCGCGGATCGCGAAGAGGCACGGCAAGCCACTTACCTGCGGCGTGCATCGATGGAGAATCGCGACTACCTGTTCGTAACATGCCTGCCGTGGCTCGCGTTCACGGCGATCCAGCATCCCATCGCGCGCTTCGGAGACTGCTCCATTCCCAATATCGCGGTGGGGCGATTCAAGCGCGAAGGAGAAGATGTATCGTTTCCAATCGCGATACAGGCCCATCATGGTCTCGTGGATGGCCTCCATATTTCAGAATTCATCACGACTTTGGCTGGCGTCCTCAATGTGGCGGCGGCGGAGATTTGCGATGCCTGAAACCACAGTCTTCTTGCCGCTCGTGGACGCCTATGATCGCTGGTCGGCATTCTATGACCGATACGACAACCCGATGGTGTTCGGCGCCCGGCAGATCGTACGAGGAATTGCCGAACGCGTCGCCGGACAAGCGGTAGTCGAGTTCGGTTGCGGGACGGGACGCAATCTCCAGCTTCTGAAGCAGTCGGGAGCCAGGAGCGTGGCCGGCTGCGACCTCTCGGCCGGAATGCTGGCGCGAGCGCGCGAGCACGACCCTGCGCTGGTGCTTTTCCATCAGGATATGGCGCAACCGTTGCCGCTTGCGGACGGGGCGGCCGATCTCGTGCTGTTCTCGCTGGCGCTCGAACACGTCGCGGTCCTGACGCCGCCGCTGCGCGAAGCGAAGCGGCTTTTGTCCAACGATGGCAAGATCGTGCTGATCGAAATTCATCCCTTCTTGACGCTGTCAAATGTCGCGGCGCATTTTCGTGATGAGGGAACGGTTGTCACGATGCCGACCTTTCCTCACGGTTTTTCCGATTATTTGAATGCCGCGGACGAAAGCGGGCTACACATTGCGGAGTGTAGGGAGTGGCGGCCGCGTGACTTCGATGGTCCAGTTCCCGAAAAAGTGTTTAAGCGTGGCCCCGACGTTCCCCTCATCGTCGAATTCGTGCTCCGGTCTCCGAGCCGTGCCTAGAAGGCAACTTCTCACACGTAGCAAATGGATCGGTCGAGTTTTCGATGCGGTGGTGATTCATACATCAGACCTGCGCTATATCTTCCCCGAGAGAGGTCAAGACGAAGTCCGCCCGCGCTAACGTCGAAATCTTCGGTAATGTGACTATTTCATATCCTAAGGCGGCAGACGCCGCCGTCAGGTGATGATATTCCGCCACCGCCGCGTCGAATCCGTGCTTGCGATCCGCGTCAGTCGCGTAGATTTCCGGCCATGGCGGCGCCAAGAACATCCGGGGATGATAGCGATGCGCTGTACAGACCCGGCGCAAGACAGGTTCTCCGGTCAAAACCTCCAGCGCGGACGCCGCATCGACAAGGCCGCGATCGAAAAACACCCAACCGTCATGTTCCGCGGCAGCCGCACGATCCGCCAGCGCCATCTCGATCGCGCGGTGTAGAAAGGCCGCAAGATCGACCCAAGGCAGAGCCAATCCGCCACGTGCGGTCTCTTCGGCTATGATGCGTCGGCCGGGCTCCTCAACAACCGCATGACCTCGCGCTTTCAGTTCGGCGAGTAGGGTAGATTTTCCACCGCCCGAACAGCCGGAAATCACGACAAGTCCATGCCTCAAAATGCTTTTCCCTTTCTTCAGTAAACAGTCGCCTGCTGTAATGGAGGTCGCTAGCGCTGAAGCTACCCCCTATGAATGCAATTCGCCTTGCTCGCTCGTTTTCCTGACCGAGGAGAGAATCCGACGACGCAAAAGGCCGCTGACAGGACGGATCAGAAGCCAGTAAGGCGTGAACTTCAGACGGGTCGCATGGTTCGGGCAATAGACACGTGTTTCTGTGACAAGCCGCGTTTGTCCCTCCCGGTCGCGATTGACCGTGAACGCGAGCACAAGCTTGGCAACATTGTCTACATCGATAGCCAGAAAGGCCGCGCCATCCGAGACCGAAACAAGCCCGTAGTTCGGCTTCCAGAATTGTCCAACCAGCCCATAGACGATCGAGGTTTCGTCCCGCCCCAGCAGCGTGAAATCGTCGATGCCGAATGGCGCCCGCCGATGGTCCGGCTTACCGAACAGCCGCATCGGCAGTTCACGAAGTCCAATCATGGCGCGGAAAAGCGGGTCGGTCTCCGGTCGATAGGCAGCGACCGCATCGAGTATGCGATCGGGAGGTGCGGTAATGGCGCAAGCATGCCGCTCGCTGAATTGGTGCCTTGGCAGGAAGTGTTCGATCAAGGTCAATTCTCGGTCCTTACTCTCGGCGTCGGCGTGAATTCGCCCATGTTGCTCCTGGCGACAGTCATTTTCCAGCCGCGCGCGAGACCTCGATCTACGCACCGCTGGGCTACATGGCGGTCCCGCTCGTTCCGGTTTTCCTCGGAACGACTCCGCAAACCGCCGGCTCGTTGTCCGCGAAGGGCGGCGCTTCAGTCGCTTTTCTCCAAGGGTCGATAGAGGCTGATCGTTTGGAAATGGGGTCAGCTATGCCAGTGGCCCTGTCTCTCGATCTCAAAGCTCAAAGGCGGCCGGACTGCATCCTCGCATCTCCATCGTTCTGTCGAACCGCACCCACGGCGTCCTCGAATGGATTGGGTCTGACCGAAGAGCGGCTTCGCCTCGATCATCTTCCTGCAACGTCCGTCGCCAGCTTTTTTCCGCTGCGCGTGACCGCGCTTTGCATCGCGAAGCAAAAAAGCCGTCTCCGGCCGCCTTCCACTGCGTTTCAGCCCTCCGGGTGCGGGCTGATCGTCCCCGGTCGCACGACCACCATCGAGGTCGCGATAGGCGCGGCCCGAGCAACGGAGACACGACAATGGCGACCATCGGCACCTTCACCAAGACCGCGAACGGCGACATCACCGGCACGGTCAAGACCCTGACCCTCAACGTCAAGGCCAAGTTCGTCCCCACCGAGGGCGACAGCGAGCGCGGCCCGGACTATCGAATCGTCGCCGGCACCACCGAGTTCGGCGCGGCGTGGAAGAAGACCGCCCGCGAGACCGGCCGCGACTATCTCTCGGTCAAGCTGGACGATCCGAGCTTCCCGGCTCCGATCTACGCCAGCCTGGTCGAGGATGAGGGCGGCGAAGCCCACAATCTCATCTGGTCCCGCCGCAGCGGCGACTGAAGCCGGCCACGTCGAGAATGCCCTGCTCACCCGAGCAGGGCATCTTTCTGTTTATGGTCGCCGCTTCTCAGAAAACGCGGTTCTCCGCCAGAAGCGAAGATCGAGTGCCCGATCGCTCGCGCTTTTTCGAGAAGGGAACCGGGAAAACCCGATTCCGACGGCAGCAGGAATTCCGATGTCTCGACGGGCGCGCCGCAATAACCGAAAATGCCGTGATCGATCTGCGTTCTCATGGCCTCGAAATAGCCATGCTTGGTATAGGTGCGCTGATCGGCTCCGCCGACGGCGATGAGATGAATAGGAAGCCGACCCAGCATTTTAACGATGTCAGGCCCCGACCGATCATCATAGGCCCAACCGTTGGTGAAGACCCGATCAAACCATCCTTTCAGGATGGCTGGCATCGACCACCAGTAAACGGGATAAATCACCACGAGCGCATCGGCACGCTCAAGCCTGGACTGCTCGGACAAGACATCCGCCGGTAGCGCGTGCCCGCCGCCAAAAGCGGCAAAGTCCTGTTCCGTGAAACGCGGGTCGAATCCCTCGGCGATAAGGTCGGCGATTTCGAAGGAGCGCGCCATATCAGATGCCGCAATTCCTTCCGACACCTTTTGCACAACAGCATGTGTGAGGGAAGCGCGGTCGGGATGCGCGACAACGATGAGCGCGTGCATACATGTCTCAGTGTTCGGGTTGCAGGCTCGCCTGCCTAGATATATACTTTTAGTAAGTTACTTTTCGTATATAGTGATGTCAATGGCCCAGCCTGGATCAGTTGCAGCGCCGCCGAAGCGCCTTCGTCTCAGCCGCACCGAGAGAATGAGGCAACTGCTGGACGTGTCCTGGCAGCTAATACGCAAGGAGGGTGCCGATGCGCTGACCTTGCCGCGACTTGCTCAAGACGCTGGCGTGGCAAAGCCCGTCGTTTACGACCACTTCGCCACCCGCGAGGGATTGCTGACAGCGCTCTATCGGGATTTCGACGCGCGGCAGACGGCCGTGATGGACGCCGCACTTGAACAAGGCACACCGACCTTGCAGAGCAGAGCTTCGATCATCGCATCATGCTATGTCGATTGTGTTCTGACCCAGGGCCGCGAGATACCCAGCGTGCTAGCCGCCCTAGCCGGGTCCCCAGAACTGGAGCGGGTCAAACGAGACTATCAACTCGTCTTTTTCGAGAAATGCCGGAGGGTTCTCGCCCCGTTTACAAGATCATCAGATGTTAAGATAGCCAGTTTCTGGGCGATGCTCGGAGCTGCAGATTCTTTATCCAATGCTGCGGCCCTCGGGGAAATCACGCCGGAAGAGGCAAAGGAAGAGCTTTTTGCGGCCATCATGGCGATGATCGCGAGGCATAACGCCCACTCTTCGTAGTCTTCTTTTAGAAAACACGGAAATCGAGATACGCGGTTTTCCGGTTCTAAGTTTTTACGTATCCCGGTCAGACCTTCTCCCAGGCTCCCGCTGGCGCTCACGCCAGGCGGGTTTCTTGGGGGCGCTGCCCCCGAGCGCGGCGCAAGGGGACGCTGGCGCTCGTCCGAGCCGGTGTCCCCGGTCTTCCTTCACTTCGTTCCGTGCAGGCCGGGCGATCCCCCTCCGGCCCCGACGCCCTTGCACCTTGCGCCCCCCGGTCTCGGCGACGGCCAGGGTTGCAGCGCAGCGCTGCGCTCCAACCCAGCCCCACGGAGACAGACCATGTATCATCATCTCGCCACCCGGTTCGGCCGCCACTCTCACCAGATCAGCGGGCGCGATGCGCTCGACAACGAGGCACTTCACCGTCACGTCCCTTCGGTGTTCGCGCGTGAAGCGCATGACAGCCGGTCGGAGCGTTACGTCTACGTTCCCACCATTGAGATCGTGGAGGGGCTGCGCCGGGAAGGTTGGTTTCCGTTTTTCGCCGTGCGGGCGGTTCCGCGCGACGGCAGCCGCCACGGCCATGCCAAGCACATGCTGCGCCTGCGCCGGGATGACGGCATCGGCAAACCCGAGGCGGCGGAAGTCATCATCGTCAACAGCCATGACGGGACCAGCGCCTATCAGATGTTCGCCGGAATGCTGCGCTTCGTCTGCACCAACAGCATGATTGCTGGCGAGCGGTTCGAGGAAGTCCGCGTGCCCCACAAGGGCGGCATTCAGGACCAGATCATCGAGGGCGTCTACACCGTCGCGGAGGACTTTCCGCGCCTGATCGATGCGACGGAAACCATGAAGGACACGTGCCTTTCGCGGGATGAACAGCAGGTGTTGGCGGAGGCGAGCCTCGTCGCGCGCTATGGCGAGGAGGAAAGCCCGGTCCGCCCGGATCAGATCATCGCCCCGCGCCGCCGCGAAGATGCCGGGCAAAGCCTGTGGCAGACGTTCAACGTCATTCAGGAAAACCTCATTCGGGGCGGGCTGAATGGACGGCGGCAGACTTCGGATGGCCGCATCCGTCGTAGCACCACGCGGCCCATCAACGGTATCGACCAGAATGTCGGGCTGAACCGCGCCCTGTGGACGCTGGCCGAGGGAATGCAGCGGCTGAAGAGCGCCTGACATCCGCAGAGCCGTGGAGCCGGAAATCCGGCTTCACGGCTTCCCGCAGAAGCGTGGATCAGATTTCGCGCCGATCCGTCTTTACGGATCGGCGGGTTTCCGCTGAGCCGGAAATACGCTGCTCGCCGGGCATGGCCCGGCTCGCGAAGGAACTTCAAAAACGATCCGAATTATATCCAAATATTGATCGGCCAATGCGATCAACATATCGGGCAACAGTGACTTCAACGTGAGCCTCACATCGCGAACAGTTCCTCCTTCCAGCAACGCGTAAATGCTGGACGAGAGGTGACGCCATGCCGAGTACAGATTGGCGCTCGCCGGCTGCCTATGCACATGCCAAGAGCATTTCTGCCGCCGGCTTTGCCTGGGAGTATCTTCGTCGCGATGAAGATTATCACCGCGACTTCCATCGCGTGAGGCGATTGCTTCGCCACGACAGCGATGCGCAGACGGCGTTCTCGGAACGCTGGGGGTTGCGATTTCCCGGCGGACCCGGCTCTCTCCGCCGACCGGGCCGCGCTGTTCTGGATGCCGTCTCTGCTGCCTGACGCCTTTGAGCTTCAACCTATTCCAGCGAGCGTGGACGATCCGGCCATGACGATCGGCCTGCCGACGTTGTCGGGTCTTGATGCTCGTGTGGCGGAGGATGGGACGTGGCACGGTATCTGGCGGTCGGTGGAGGCGGACCACCAGTTCTGGCTCGCAGATCCACCGCCCGGCACCAAGACGGCCTATGTCGTCATCCTGCCGCTCGATGCTTCGCTGGAGCATCGCGCCGAAGCGGTGTTGCGCTTCTGGCGTGCGCTGATGGGGCGGGCGGTCGGCGAACACCATCGCGCGTTACCCGCGCAGACCCGAGACCGGCATATCCTGATCCTGCGCGCCCTTGACGGTCGCACCGATGGTGCCAGCTATCGCAAGATTGCGGAAGCTCTGCTGGGCTTTCGCGGAAACAAAACCGATTGGGAAAGCGACCCTCGTAAGAACCAGACGCGCCGCCTTGTTGCCGATGGCACCCACTACATGCGCGGCGGATATCGCGAACTACTGCATTATCCCACGCGTCTGCCGCCCCGCTGAACGCTCCCGTTCGATCATCATCATCATCATTCTCGCTTTCTTGGGGTGCCGGAATCGCACCCCCCTGATTCCGGCACGCTGCAAGCCGCCGTTCCTCCGCCACGGTTCGCCATGACTCGCTGCCGTCACCGGCAGCCATCCGAACCACCCCGGAGGCCCGATCATGCTCGACCCGAAGACGGGATTGCCGCCGCGCTTCCTGCGCACACCCGACGCCGCGCGTTTCCTCGGCATCTCGCTCAGGACGCTGGAGAAGCACCGCACCTATGGCACCGGCCCGACCTATCGCAAGATCGGCGGCCGCGTCATCTATGCGCTCGAAGACCTGCAGGCCTGGACGGCCATCGGTGCGCGCAAATCCACCACGGACCAGACTGCCAGCCGAGTCTTTCCGGCGCGACCTCTGACGCCCGCCGAGCGGGGAGCGCGCTGAATGAGCGGCGCTTCTCGACCAGACGGCAAGCACGGTAGCGAGCGCCAGCGGCTCGATCCCTTCGTGGTGGCCACCGGCGATGCCAGTCCGCGCGATCAGCGCGATCTCATGGAACGGCCGTTCTTCTCGCTATCGAAGACGCCGCGTATCAAGCCGATCCTCTACAAGGCCGCCGATGTCGAGGTGCAGGTGCTGGGCATGCCCGAGCACGGCATGGCGACGATCTGGGATGCCGATGTGCTCATCTGGGCCGCCTCGCAGATCGTCGCGGCCGAGAACCACGGCCTACGCACCTCGCGCTTCTTCCGCTTCACGCCCTACCAGCTCTTACGCGGCGTCGGCCGCCCGACCGGAAATCAGCAATATCTTCTGCTAAAGGCGTCGCTCGCACGGCTGCAATCGACCGTCATCGCCACGACGATCCGGAACGGCGCGCAATGGCGCCGCCGACAATTCTCCTGGATCAACGAATGGGAGGAGATGACGACGCGCGAGGGCCGCGTCGAGGGTATGGAATTCGTCCTGCCCGAGTGGTTCTACAACGGGGTCGTCGACCGTTCGTTGGTGCTGACCATCGACCCGGACTATTTCCGGCTGACCGGCGGCATCGAGCGCTGGCTCTATCGCGTCGCGCGCAAGCACGCCGGCCATCAGCAACACGGCTGGCTGTTCGAGATCGGCCACCTCCACGCCAAATCCGGCAGCCTCGCGCGCATTTCCGATTTTGCGCTCGATCTACGCCGCATTGCCCTTCGCCAGCCCTTGCCCGGATATCGCCTGTCGATCGAACGCGAGGGGCGGCGTGAGTTGCTCCGCGTACGGCCCATCCAACAATTCACAGTGCCTGTGGATGAGCCTGTGAACGGCATCGGCAGATCGGGCGCAACGGGTGTCGGCACATCAGGCGCAGGCCTATCGGCAGATCGGGCGCACGGACCGCAGTTAACACTCTGGCCTGAAACGCGAAATCCGACCGCTAACTTAGACTCTAACAGAGAATCTAACTCTTCCTTGTTGGCGCGCGCGAAACGCGGCCCTGGTGCCGGTGCCGCCGGAAGGCGGATGCCATGATCATCGCGCTCCTCAATCAGAAGGGTGGCGTCGGCAAGACGACGCTGGCGCTGCATCTCGCCGGCGAATGGGCCGGGAGAGGCAAGCGCGTGACCCTCATCGACGCCGATCCGCAGGGTTCGGCGCTGGATTGGTCGCAGCAGCGTGTGCGCGAGAATGGTGTCCGGCTGTTCGGCGTCGTGGGCTTGGCGCGCGACACCTTGCACCGGGAAGCGCCGGAACTGGCGCGCGATGCCGATCACATCGTCATCGACGGGCCGCCACGCATTGCCGGGCTGATGCGGTCCGCGCTGCTGGCCGCCGACCTTGTGCTGATCCCGGTGCAGCCATCGCCGTTCGACGGCTGGGCCTCGGCCGAGATGCTGGGGCTCCTCGCCGAAGCGCGCATCTACCGGCCAGCTTTGATGGCACGCTTCGTTCTCAACCGCTGTGGCGCTCGCACCATCATCGCCCGCGAGACCGCCGAGACGCTCGCCGATCATGACCCGCCGGTGCTGTCGACAACCATCGGCCAGCGCGTCGTTTTCGCCGATGCCGCACAGTCCGGTCGGCTCGCCTCCGAAATCGACCCCGACAGTCAGGCCGCGCAAGAGATCGCGGCACTCGCTGCAGAGATCGGACGGCTGATCACGGGAAAGGCACTGCCATGAGCGCGCACCCGATCCGTCGCCGCTTTGCGGCCCGGCCCGCCGATCCGGAAAATTGGATCAAGGCAGCCGATGCACCGCGCAACGACGAGGCGGCCCGCTTCACCGCGCGGCTGACCATCGATATCACGCCCGACCTGCGCGGCCGCATCAAGATCGTCGCCTTTCAGCGCGGCATCACCGTGGCCGACATGCTGCGCGATCTGCTCGCGCGCGAATTTCCGCCGACCACCGATGGAGATCGCCCATGACCGGCGCCAACGCTTCCCGTTCACATGGCGGTGCCGCACCGCGCACCCAGTCCGCCGACGCTTTCACGCAAGTCGAACTGACGCACATTGAGAAGCGGCTCGAGAACTGGATCAGGTTCGGCCACAAGGTGCGCGAACAGGTGCTCGACCGCCGTCGGAGTGTCTTTTTCTATCGACCCGGCAGCGTTTTCGCCTTCGTGCGGTGGGCGTCGAACGATTTCGGCACGATCACGTCACGGATCGACATCGTGCGTGCGGTGGCGCCGGGCGAACCGTTCCAGACGCTGCCCTTCGTGCGTCCCGGCGGCGAGATCCTGCTCAGGATCGAGGGCTGGTCGAAGGTCGAACGCGTCCTTCAGCACATCGACGCCATCGAGGCGATCGGCCTCGACGCGACCGAGGTGTCGCCCGATCACTGGCGACACGCCCACAACCGTTTGACCGTTGGACACGAGCCGCGCGCCTACACCGTCGATCAGCACCAGGCGTTTCTGTTGCGCCGGAGGGTCGAACCATGACCCGGTTCGGCTACTTCATGGTGACGTACTTCTCCGTGATGGGCGTTGCCGTCGCATCGTTCATTCCCACACCGTTGCGCCTCGTCTGGAACGAATCCGCGAGTGTTCCGATCGGCCTCTACACTCTTGCTCCGGCGCCGGACCTGGAGGTCGGCGATCTCGTTGCTGTGCTTCCTGACAAACCGCTCGCCGACTTCATAGTGGAGCGCGGCTACATCGGCCGCGGTGTACCGCTATTGAAGCGCGTCATGGCCCTGCCGGGACATGAAGTCTGTCGCACCGGGCGCACCATTACGGTCGATCATGTGCCGCTCGGTGACGCGCTCGATCGCGACCGCGCGGGCCGAGATCTGCCGGTCTGGCAAGGGTGTCGGACGGTCGCGCAAGACGAGTTCTTCCTGATGAACCCGAACGTTCCCGACAGCTTGGACGGCCGCTACTTCGGCCCGATCCCGGCGCGCACCGTCATCGGCACGGCGACACCGGTCTACACCGACGAGGAGGGCGACGGCCATTTCGCCTGGCGTGCCCCGACACGGTGAGTGCCGCACCACCGTTCATCCCACAACCAGCTAAAGGAGGTTCCAATGCCACAAATCGGCGAGTTCACACGCGAGACCACCGGCTTTATCGGGCGCGTCCACACCTTCACGCTCTTCCGCGAGATCACCATCGTTCCGGCAGAGCCGTCCGACGCCGACAACGCGCCGGACTACCGCGTCCACAACGGCAACGAGGAAGGGCCGGAGATCGGTGCGGGCTGGAAGCGCACCGGCGAACGAGCCGGAGACTACATCGCGCTGGTCATCGACGATCCCGCCTTGCCGCAGCCGATCCGCGCGAACCTGTTTCGTGACGACGGTGGCGCGTCCTGGTCGCTGCATTGGAGCCGTGCCCCAAAGCGCGGCGAGCGGGAGTGACAACATGCGACCCGTCAGCCGGCGCGCGAGCGCGATCCTATTGCGATCGGTCATCCCTTTGTTCGCGGTAAAGCCGTCTCATCCCTTCGTCCCGCTCGACGACCGGTCGGCCGGCGCGCGCAGCGGAGGTCAAGGGCGATCGAAGATCGGCGCATTGCGCGTACCCTTGACGGCAGCGAGCACGCTGGCAGACTGGTGTCGCAGCGGAGAAGGTGCGCCTGTTCGAATGGCGGTCATTCTTCTCTCGGGCATGCTTTGTGGCGCTGCGATCCCGGCGATGGCGCTGGCGCAGCCTCTGCCTGTCGTCCAACCGTCATCGCGCGATCCCTATGGCGATCACATCGCCGAGGCGGCGCAGCGCTTCGAGCTTCCCGCCATCTGGATTCGCGCGGTGATGCGCGCCGAGAGTGACGGTGATCCACGTGCCACCTCGCCCAAAGGGGCGATCGGGCTGATGCAGATCATGCCGGAGACCTGGGCCGAGCTGCGCGTGCGCTACCGATTAGGCGACGATCCCTATGACCCGCACGACAACATCGTGGCGGGAACGGCCTACATCCGAGAATTGTTCGACCGCTACGGTTCGCCGGAGTGGATCTCGGCCTACAACGCCGGTCCCGGGCGCTACGAGGAGGCGCTGAAGGGCCGACCGCTTCCGCCAGAGACCCGCGCTTATGTCGCCGCCCTCGCGCCGATCATCAGCCGCAGCGAGACTTCTGGCGCGGTCGTCGTCGCGTCCGCCGATCCGCTCTCCTGGACCCATGCGCCGCTTTTCGTCGTGCAGCCTTTGAGCAAGGCGACGGTCCCTCCCGTGCAGTCGGACGAGCACAAGGACGACATGCCACAGGCGGTCGTCGTGCGCGATCTCTCCGCCATCGTGCCGCAGTCGGTCGGTCTGTTCGTTGCACGAGTGGGCACGGGACGGCAGCCATGAGGCTCGCGGTCGAGCCGGATGCGCAAGCGACTTCAGTGTGCAGAGGATGGGGCCGGCGTCAGCCACATCTTTGGAGAGGGGGGGCGGAACGGAAAGGCAGGCGGGAGGGCAAGATTAAAGCGGACGGCACCCCATGGGTCCGATCCGCAGGGCAAGCCCTTGTCTGCACACTGTTTAGGGCGGCACCCTCGTCGGGCCGGCATGGTGCCGCGAGGCGCGGCAAAGCCAGCATTTCCTGCGTTTCTCGTGGCACTCCTGTCCGGAATCGGCGGTTTCAGGCGGATCGGCCATGAGCGGCGATGACGAAGATCGCTTCCGGCCGAAGCCTGGCCGCGTCCGATCTGACGGCGCGAAAGCCGGACAGGCCAAGAGCTTCCTCAGCAAGGTGCGGAAGGTCACGCGCCAGCAGCAGGCGGCGTCCGGCCGAAGCCGATCCGCGAAGGGTGGCGGTTCCGGACACGCGGCGAAGAAGGGCTCGCGTGTTGTCGCCTCCGGCCGGGGCGTGCAACGCGGTCGCGGCGCAGCCTTTGTGCGCGCCCGCAACCTGTCGAACGGTTGGAGCCACCGCCAGCCCGGCAACCGCCGTGTCATCGTCAAATCCCGTTCCGTCCGGGGTGCAGGCAAGAGCGGAAAGGCCGCCGCGCACCTGCGCTATATCCAGCGCGACGGCACATCTCGCGATGGCGAGCGCGGGCAGCTTTATTCGGCGACGGAGGATCGAGCCGATGGCGACGCTTTCCTCGATCGTGGCCAGGATGATCGCCACCAGTTCCGCTTCATCGTCTCGCCCGAAGACGCCACCGATCTTGCCGATCTCACCGGCTACACCCGCGAACTGATGGGGAGGCTCGAAAACGACCTTGGCACGAAGCTCGATTGGGTCGCCGTCAATCATCACAACACCGGCCATCCCCATGTCCATGTCATCGTCAACGGTCGTGATGCGCTCGGCGAAGATCTCGTCATCAACGGCGACTATCTCGCCAATGGTGTCCGCGAGCGGGCAACCGAACTGGCGACGCTGGAACTCGGCCCCGTCACCGAGATCGAACAGCGCCGCAAGCTGATGTCGGAGATCGACCAGGACCGCTTGACCCGCATCGACCGGGCGATGATCGCCGAGGCCGAGGATCGTTTGCTTGACCTTCGATACGAGCCGGACGATCAGCGCGGCCAGTCTGACCGGACGATGCGCCTGCGCCGTCTTGGCAAGCTCGGCGACATGGGCCTTGCCACGGAGCATGCGCCGGGCGTCTGGGAGTTGAGCGAGAGGCTGGAGCCGACCTTGCGCGAGATGGGCGAGCGCGGCGACATCATCCGCACCATGCAGAAGGCACTCCGGTCCGAGGGAGCCGAGCGCGACCCGATGAGCTTTCAGATTCACGATGACGCGCCCGCGACGCTGATCGTCGGCCGCGTCATCGACAAGCATCTCAGCGACGAGTTGGGCGAGAACCTGACGCTGCTGGTCGATGGCATCGACGGACGCACGCACCATGTCTCCGGCGTCGACCCGGCGCGGGTCGAGGACGCCCGCATCGGCAGCGTCATCGAGATCGGGCCGCCAGACAGCGCTGGCCGTCCATCTGATCGCGCCATTGTCGGCATGGCCGAAGACGGCCTCTATCGGCCGAGCCGTCATCTGGAGCAGGCCCAGTTCGAAGGTCGCGTGCTGGGCGGCGACTACGAGGGGTTCGTGGACGCCCATGTCCGTCGGCTGGAGGCATTGCGTCGCGCCGGGATCGCCGAGCGGATCGACGCCGACCAATGGCGCATCCCGGCAGATTTCGAGGCGCGCGCGGCCGCGTATGATGCCGGGCGTAGTGCCCGCGCCAATATCCGCATCCTTTCGACCTTCGACCTCGAACGCCAGATCGGAGCGGACGGTGCGACCTGGCTCGACCGGCGGCTTGTCAGCGCGGGCGGATCGGACCTGTCAGCGTCAGGGTTCGGCGAACAGGTGCGCGAGGCGATGGATCGCCGCCGTGAACATCATATCGAGCATGGCGATGCCGCTCCTCAGCCGGATGGCAGGATCGCCTATCGGCGCAACTTGATCGCCACGCTTCAGGAGCGCGAAGTCGCCCGCGCGGGCGAGGAGCTGGCGGCCAAGAAATCGCTGCCGTTCCGTGCCGCTGCCGACGGTGAAACCGTCACCGGCACCTTCACCGGGACCACGCAGCTATCCAGCGGTAAGTTCGCGATCGTCGAGAAGTCCCACGAGTTCACCCTTATCCCGTGGCGGCCGGTCATCGACCGCCAGCTTGGTCGCGAGGTATCGGGCATCGTCCGTGGCGGATCGGTGTCGTGGCAATTGGGGCGGCAGAAGGGATTGGAGATCTGATCTCAACACCGGGAAAGCTGGAGCGAAGGCTCATCTATCGCGATCCCACGGCGGCTCAGGCAGGAAGCGGTTCACCAGTTCGTCGACCACAACACGCACCTTTGGGCTCATCTGCCGAGTTTGCGGCCAGAGAGCGTGGATCGGAAAGCCTCGCGTCGTCACCTCCGGCAGCACCTGTGCAAGTCGCCGGTCGCGTAAGTGGTCGGCAATCAGCCAGGTCGAGAGAAGCGCGATGCCTTGGCCGGCGAGGGCCGCGTCACAGATGGCGTCGCTGTGGTTGAACGAGAGCCGTCCGGAGACGGGCTTCGCCACGGGTGCGCCCCTCCCATCGAGGAACCACCACGGCAAGGACTGTCCGCCCCGGCCGAAGACGATGCAGGCATGAGCGCTGAGATCATCGAGCGAGGTGGGGCTCCCGTGCCGGTCGAGATAATCGGGGCTGGCGCAGAGCACCGATTGCTGCACACCCAGTCTTCTGGCGACGAGTGTGGTGCTGTCATCGAGATCGCCGATGCGGATCACCAGGTCGATGCCTTCGTCAATCGGATCAATGCGCCTATCAGTCAAAGAGACTTCCAGCGACAGTTCCGGATACAGCGCGCCAATGTCGAGGAGCACCGGCAGCACCCAGCGTCGGCCGAACACCACAGGCAGATCGACCCGCAGTCGCCCGCGCGGCCGCAGGCGATGGGCGTTGAGTGCCGTCTCGGCGTTTTCCAGGTCGGTCAGGACGCGCACGCAGGTCTCGTAGAAAGATTGGCCTTCGGCCGTCAGCGCGAAGCGGCGTGTTGTTCGGTTGAACAATCGAACCCCAAGCCGATCCTCGAGCCGCGCCACGCTCTTGGCGATACCGGATTTCGAAAGGCCGAGCCTCTCCGCCGCCAGTGTGAATCCGCCTGCGTCGGCGGCCTGGACGAAGGCTGTTATGCCACTGAGGTGTTCGGCGGAAATCATCGCGACCTATTGACGACTATCAGTCAACTCATATTGCCATATGAGCCGATTTATCGCCACTACAGTCGCCAATAAAATGCTCCGGGTAGGGTCGTCCGGCCCGCATCCCACGGAGCGGCGCCATGCCAGGACCATCGCATTCCACCCATGAAGACGAAGGAAGGCGTTCGATCCCGCCGGCTCTGATCTGGCTTCTGGCGATCGGAGCCGGCGTTGGCGTCGCCAATGTCTATTACATTCAACCGGTGGTCCCGCTGGTACGCGAGACATTCGGCATCGGATCGGAACCGGCGAGCCTCGTCCCGGCGGTGAGCCAAGCCGGCTATGCCCTCGGAATGCTGCTGCTGGCCCCGCTCGGCGATCTCATCGACCGCAAGCGGCTCGTCCTCGCCAAGTCGATCCTGCTCGTGCTTGCCCTGTCGGCGACGGCTCTCGCACCGAATTTTTCCGTGCTTCTTGCCGTCAGCCTCGGCGTCGGACTGCTCGGCAGCCTCGGCCAGGACTTCGTGCCCATGGCGGCGCAACTCGCGACGGCCGAAGAGCGGGGGCGCACCATCGGGCTTGTGACCACGGGCCTGCTCTGCGGCATCCTGTTGTCTCGCACCTTTGGTGGTGTCGTCGGCGATCTCTTCGGCTGGCGAGCGATCTACGCGTTGGCCGCCGCCATGGTGGCGCTGGTCGGCGTTGCGGTCTGGCGCTGGTTGCCGTTCCAGCCGGCGACCGCCAACGGTTCCTATGGCGCTCTTCTCTTGAGCCTCGCCACCTTGGCCGGGCGGTACGCGGTGCTGCGCAAGGCTCTTCTGACCCAAGGCTTGCTGGCGGCAACCCTCGGCGCCTTCTGGTCCACACTGGCGTTGATGCTGGCGGAGCCACCGCTCCATCTTGGTGCGGGTGCGGCCGGCGCCTTCGGATTGGCCGGAGCCGCTGGGGCCTTCGGTGCCCCTCTGTTCGGACGCCTCGCCGACGCCCGCGGGCCTGCCATCGCGATCCGCTTCGGTTGTCTGCTGGTCGCTCTTGCCTTCACCCTGATGCTGGTGTCGCCGCATTCGATCATCGCGCTGATCGCGGGCGCGGTGCTGTTCGACCTCGGCGTCATGGCCGCGCTGGTGTCGCACCAGACCATCGTCACGACGATTGACCCTGCCGCGCGCAGCCGGCTGAACGGCTTGTTGATGACCGCCGCCATGATCGGCATGGCGGTCGGCGCGCTCGCCGGGGGCTGGGCCTGGAGCCGCTACGGCTGGGCCGGTGTGTGCCTCACAGGTGCCGCCTGCGGCCTCGCCGCGTTGCTGCGGTCTCTCCTTCCACCATCCATTCCATTCGCTGCAAAGGAGTACGCCTGATGACCGCCTCTGTCGCACCATTCACGTCAACCGAGCCTGACGCAGGCGCTGCGCCGCTGACGGTATTGTTCTCGTTTCTGTCGCGCGCCGATCCAGCGACCAACGCGTCCGAACCCGACCCCAATCTCAGTATCGAAACATGGGGTGACTACTGGCGCAAGGTGCATGGCCCGCGCTTCCTCCATCCCGACGAGGCGGACGATCGCACGACGATCAGTCGCCTGCTGCGTTACGATCAGATTCACCGCGTGGCGTCGGGACCGACGAGCTTGAACCCGCCGCCTTACCGGCCACCGCTCGACGCGGACGGTCGCCTGTTCGAGACTATCGTCGGTCACGTCGAGCCCTACCGACGTCCGCAGTGGGATGGGGTCGCGTATCTCAACTTCGGGGGGCTCGACGATCTCGGCGCGGTTCTCGGTGCCGAGCGTGTTCGCCGCAAGATCCTTCCCGAGGATCAGGCCATCTTCCGGGATCTCGGGCCGGTACTGGCCCGCCAGTTCATCATCATGCCGAACGCGGCTGGCGATGACTCGATCGTCCTGATCAAGACGCACATCCGGCGCGATGATCTCGACCGCGAGACCTTCCAGCGCCGCTGGTTGCACGACCATGCCGAGCTGGTGGTCGGCCAGGCCGATACGCAGCGCCTCGTAAAGCGCTACGTCCAACTGCACAACATTGGTCCCATCACAGAGGGTTTGCCGTTCTTCCACCCCGTAGCCAGCCGGATCGATGGCGTGACGCTCATGGCCTTCGCTTCCATGAAGGATGTCGAGAGCTTCCTGCTGTCCGACGGCCATGCCGCGATCGATGAGGCGGAACGATCCATCGCGATCGCCGACGCGAGCGAGTATTGGACTGGCCTGACCTTCACCGTCATCGATCAGCTCGCGCCTGAACGGGCATCGAGAACGTCATGAGGGGGCCGGTGACGCTGTGCGACCAACGTAACCGGCTGAGGGCGTTTAACCTGCGCCCGTTATCCGGCCATCGCGCGGTGCTCCCGAAAGGCCGCAGCCAATGTGCGCAATGCAGCGCGCGACTTGGGATCGGTGAGCGTCGAGTGCAGCACGATTTCGGACGACGGCAGGCGCGGCAGCCTGAAGCGCTCGCCGATTTCGATGGTGCCGGGCGGAGCAAGGCGACAGGAAAAGACGGCCATGGCGAGTCCGGCGGAGACGGCTGCCGTCACCGCCGACGAGCCACCGCCGAGGAACACTTCCGTCCAGGTGATGCCCGCCTCGTCGAGGGCGCGGGTTGCGATATCGCGCACGCCGCAGGATGGCGACAGGGCGGCCAGCCGCAGGGGCTCGCCCTGCCGATGCTCGAAATTCGGCGCGGCGAACCATCCAAAGTCCTCCGGCCCGAGAACCTCGCCATCGCGTCGGTCGTCTTCGCGACGAATGATACAGGCGTCCAGCTCTCCACGATCGAAAGCGTCGAGCAGCGTGCGCGAATTCTCCAGGCGGACCTCGATGCGCAGGCCCGGATCATGCGCGTTGAGTTGCGCCAGAAGGGTCGGAAGCTCCGGTCCGGCCACATGCGCGGCGATGCCAAGACCGAAGCGGCGCGGGGTCGTGGAAGTGAGCGCCGACAGCGCCGCTTCGTGCGCGGCAAGAAAGTCGCGAGCCCGGTCGAGAAAAACGGCGCCGTGGGCGGAGAGCCGGACATGGCGCGGTGTACGCTCGATCAGGCGCTGGCCGATCCGCTCTTCCAGGCGTCGCAGCTTGACGCTGATCGCCCCTTGCGTGGTGCCAAGGGCTTCCGCCGCGCGCGTGAAACTCTGCAGGTCGGCGATGGCCACGAAAGCCTGGACCGACTCGACATCGAGGGATGCCATTTTAATAATCCAGATTTGTTGTCTCTGAAATACTCAGTCATATCATTCTTATATCGTCAAGTTTCGCCTACGATCAGGTCCATCAACAACAGTCGCTCGCAAGACTGCCGTGCCACCCCGGCTTCAGCCGCCGAGGGGTTACGGCCGCACGCGGGACGCCGAGTGATCTCGGCGCTGAAAGGCCTGATCATGTCCTTTGCTTCCTCGCGGCAAGGTAACCTTGCCCTGGCCGCCATCTGTTTGTCGGCTTTGATGTTCGGCTTCGAAATATCAAGCGTTCCGGCGATCCTGCCGACGCTGGAGAAAGTTCTTCACGCCGATTTTCAAGAGCTCCAGTGGACGATGAACGCCTACACCATCGCCGTGGCGACGGTCCTCATGGCAGCCGGCACGCTGGCCGATCGCTTCGGGCGCAAGCGTCTCCTCATCATCGCCATCATTGCGTTCGGCGCAACGTCCCTGCTGTGCGGCCTGGCTCCCAACATGATGATCCTCATCGTCGGCCGCGCGCTCCAGGGCGCGAGCGGCGGCGCCATGCTGATTTGCGGGATCGCCGTGCTCTCGCATCAGTTCAGCACGGCGGCCGATCGAGCCCGGGCTTTCGGCTGGTGGGGCATCGTTACCGGCTTTGGTCTCGGCTTCGGTCCGGTGATCGGCAGTGGGATCGCCGCTCTGATGGGCTGGGCCTGGGTGTTTCTGATCCACGGTTTCATCGCCGTGCTGACCGTCGCCCTGGCTTGGAGCGCTATCCGGGAATCGAAAGACCCCGAGGCCCGGCGCCTGGATCTCGCCGGTATTGCCACGCTGTCACTGGCCGTCTTTTGCGTCGCCTACATCATCACTCAGGGGAGCGATCTCGGCTTCACCAGTCCGATCGCGCTGGCGATCATCGCCACGGCCACCCTCAGCCTCATCGCCTTCGTCATTGTCGAGCAGATCACGCCGCACCCGATGTTCGATTTCTCGGTGTTCCGGATCCGGCCCTTTTCCGGAGCGCTGTTCGGCTCGATGGGCATGAATTTCAGCTTCTGGCCGTTCATGATCTATCTGCCGATCTGGTTTCAGGCTGGGCTCGGACTCGATGGTCTGACCGCAGGCCTCGCACTGCTCGCCTACACCCTGCCGACGCTCGTCGTCCCGCCCTTTGCCGAACGCCTCTCGCTACGCCTTGGCGCCGGCACCGTCATCCCGGCGGGACTGTTCGTGATCGGTCTCGGCTTTTTCCTCCTGAAGCTTGGAACAGGCGGCGGTTCGTTGGCCCTGGCGACCACGTTGATCGGCGCGCTCTTGGCCGGGATCGGCCTCGGTGCGACCAACACGCCGGTCACCAACACCACGACCGGATCGGTCTCAAGCGACAGGGCCGGCATGGCATCCGGCATCGACATGAGCGCACGGATGATCTCGCTCGCCATCAACATCGCGCTGATGGGCTTTGTCTTGGTCGACGGCGTTCTGGAGCGCCTGAGTGCGGTGTCCGGATCGTTCGACGCCACGCGTCTTCGGCACGTCGCCGAACAGGTCGCCGCCGGAAACGTCTCCGCTCTTGATCCGTCCGCCCTGGAATCGTCGAAGGTGATCGGTTCTGCGGCACTCGCCGGCGGCTTCGGTGAGGTGATGCTCTACGGCGCCATCGGCGTCTGGGTACTGGCCGCGCTCAGCTTCCTCACCTTCGGGAGGAGGAAAGATGTCCAAGATGCTGCATGAGGCGGGGCAGCGGCTATCCGGCCAGGGGCACATCCTCCGCCGCGTCGATCACGGAATTGAGTCCACGCCCTTCGCTTTACGAAAGCAACGACGTTGCTTGGCCGAAGACCTATCGGGACCGGAGGCGTAATGCGGCGACGAGCGCACAATGGCCAGGAGGTTGTCGATCAACAGAATGCACTGTTGAGAGGCCGGATCCCGCTCGTGGCGCTGATCCAGACGCTGTCCGTTGCCGAGTATCTGAATTTCAGACACGCCGCGAATGCTCTCGGCGTCAGTCAGTCGAGTGTGAGCACCAGGATCAAGGCGTTGGAAGAGGATCTCGGTGTTGTTCTGTTCGAGCGTCGCCACCGTGGTGTCCGCCTGACAGATGCAGGCAGAAGCTTCATCACGGAAGTAGCTGCGGGGATCGGCCATCTCGATCTTGCGATCAAGACCGCAGGGTCCGTCATGAACGGCTCGGTTGGTCACCTGTCGATTGGGCTCTTGTCATCGATCGGGCTGGGGTTCCTGGCCGATCTGCGTCGTAGGTATCGGGACGAACATCCGGAAATCGAACTCGCCCTCTTCGAAGGACGCTCGGACGAAATCATTCGTCAGGTCCGCGAGGCCAAGCTCGATATCGCCTTCGTGGTGGGTGCCGTGGACGTACCCGATTGCCATTCGCGGCAGCTCTGGTCGGAAGCCTTAATGGCCGTGCTACCGCAGGGCCATTCATTGGCGTGTGCGGAGCATCTTGTGTGGCACGACCTTGCCTCAGAAACCTTCCTGGTCCGGCAAGCCGGTGCCGGTCCCCAAGTTCTGGACCACATCGTTCGCAGGCTCGTCGAACGAGAGAAGACGCCGCGCATTCGTCGGTGCGATGTCGGTCGAGACACGCTGATGCACATGGTTGCAGATGGCGAGGGGATCACACTGACGAGCGAAGCCGCGTCTCACGTCCCATTTCCCGGTGTCCTGTTCCGACCTATCGCCGATGAGCCGGACCGTGCCAGATTCAGCGCGGTCTGGTCGCCGCACAATCGCGATCCGGCCCTCAGGCATCTGCTCGATCTCGCCAACGAGATAAGCCGCTTGTGCCCGTCCCGTTAAGGCACCACCGACGACATGTCGAGCAATCGGTGTCTCGCGCCGATAACGGGCAAATGACCGAATGCGTGTCAACTCGGGCATTCGTTATCAGACAAGCCTTGTGACGGTCGGTAGGCTAGACTCCGTGACAGCAGGCGCGCCCATACTCACTACGACCGCCATTTGGCAGTAGTAGTGATCTGCAGAAGTATCTCTATGGACCGTTTCGATTGGCGGCAATTTTATCCGCCGCGGAGACTGACACATGGTCCACGATGAATTCCATGAAATTTGTCGCCTGATCATTGAGCATGTCGCCAGCCCTTCGGTGCGGCACATCCGTGACAAGGATGCTATTGGGGCCTTGGCCCGGCGCATCACCGATTGTGTCCATCGTCCACCGGGGCTCTGGAGCAAATGGCCTCCCCTGCGAGAGGATATGATAAGAACAGCGTCCATGACTTGGATTCCAGTCGAAGACCTCCGTGCTTCGCTGAACCAGTATCCCGGACCGCCTCTGACCCTGACCGACGTAACCCAGCGCCTGAACGCGATCCATGAAGAAGAAGGACATTGGCCGGATGAAGCTTTCCGCGCCGACTGCCTCAACCTCTATCTTCGCGAGCGAGAGATCGGAACGGAGATGATCGCCATTGCGGGTGCCATCCGGGATTTCGTCGATGAGGCAGAACGCCAGCGTCGCGAGCGGCGAGACCGGGAATGGAAGGAACGCCGCGAGGCCGAAAAGCAAGCGCTCGAAGCTCGCTTCATCGGGGGAGCGGATTGCAGTTGGACGACAATCTGCGGCTCTGTCGGAATTTTTGCACGCAAGAATGGTCGCGCATATCGGTTAGCCCCTACCAGGGACCGGCGGTGGGACATGTATCGCATCGAGCGCATCGAGGATGCAGGTAAGCTAATCGGAACATACCGCACGCGAGGCGATGCCTCCAAAGCGCTGAAATTGCTGGCTTACCAGCCTGAGCCACGATGGTGACTGCAGAGTTCTCATGCCACTTAACCGGGCCGACTTTGCCGGAGACTAAATGGTGTCAGCATCCCAGAATGTTGTGCTGCATTGCAGTTGCAGCACGTATAGAGAGTGCATTCCAGCAATAGGTATTGCTCTCTTACTGGCTGGGTTACAAACCAGATCAGCGCAATCGGGATGATTCCTTCAGAAGCTCGCCCGGCTCAATTCCAAGCGCCTCAGCAATCTGCCCAAGAACAGTGACGCTGGCGGAAACGTCGGCGCGCTCGATCGCGCCAATATAGCGCGCGCTCAAGCCGGACTGGTCGGCCAACTCTTCCTGCGTCATTTGCTTGTCATGGCGCAGCCGACGCAGATTGACCGCCATAACCTCCTTGAGATCCATGGCGAAATGAGAGCCTGCATCGGAATGATCGTTCCAGGAACGATCATTCCGATTCGTGCTGAAACGTGTTATAGGTCCGCTCGACCAAACGATGAATTCCTATCCGTTGCTCCACAGAGCCGTAGTTCACGAAGCCGGTTGTCTCAAAATTGAAGAGCTGTTGAACTATTCTTTGCGGATCGCTGTACTGTCGAAAGGAGGACCATCTGATGCGGATGCGCCCCGAACTCGATCCCGAAGTTGACGACTTGGCTCCCACCGAGCCACAGGTGACGCTTTATGACGAAGCACACTTCGTTACCTACCTGCGCTTGCTCGACGCGGAAGCGGATAGCGCTGACTGGACAGAAGTGGCTCGCATCGTTTTGCATCGTGATCCGGCCGCAGAGCGTACCCGCACGTGCTGGCAAAGCCATCTCTCACGCGCGCAATGGATGACGAAGACCGGCTATCGCAAAATACTCGAGCAGGCCGCCGATCAAGCGCGATCAAGCACGTTCCGCTGACGATCCTGGGGCTAGACCCCCGTCTCCTCTCGGCCGATGCCTCGTTCGTACGTCATCAGCTTTGTCTTCTTTCGCCGGAACACGGCAGGCGTCACACCGACGATCCGGCAAAACACCTTGGCAAACGCGTTGTCGCTGCCATAGCCGAGGTCGTGCGCTATCGTGGCAAGCGGTTGTTCCGTCTCTATGAGCAGCCGTTTGGCGACATGCACCCGCCAGCGCGCCAGATATTCGAGCGGAGTTTGTTCGAGGGTCGAACGGAATGCTGCGGCGAAGGCCGAACGCGACATGCCGGCGACCGACGCGAGGCTCTCGACCTTCCAGGGTTTCTCAGGCGCCGCATGCACGGCGTGAATGGCCCGGCTGAGCCGTGGGTTCGCCAAGGCCGCAAGCAGCCCGTGCCTCGGCTCGGGAGCGGACGCCATATAGGCGCGCACAGCTTGCACAAAGAGGACATCGGCGAGACCGCGAACGACCACATCGCTTCCGGCATCTCTTTGGACCGTCTCGCGGGCCAACAGACTGAATGTCGCGCGAAGCGCCTCATTCCGCTCTTCATCCAGCCGGAAGTGAAGGAGCTCAGGCAATAACTCCACCAGAGGTCTGCCGGTCGACGCATTGAAGCCGAACCAGCCGGTGACGAACGACGCCGAAACCCCTGATCCGCCAAACCTGATGATCCCATCGTCCGCGCGCGTTTCAGTCATCAAACTGGCGCAGGTTCTCGTTGGCGTGTCGTTCTCGTCGCCGAGCGCAAACGTATCGGGATCGAGGATCAGAAAGAGGTCCCCGGTGTGTAGCCGTAGCGGAGGATGAGTCTCGCGCTTGAGCCAGCAAACGCCTTCGGTGACGAGGCCGAAGCGGGCTCGCTCCTTGCCCGGCGCAAATTCCACAGCCCAAGGTGCGCGGACCTCGAACCGGGCGTAGAGCGCGCTCCGCAAATGCATGGCCGAGACGATGCTGGTGAGAAAGTCCACGCGACGTTCCAACTTGGACGATTGAACATATTTGGTGGACGATACGCCATCGATCGTCCAATCAAAAGCTCCCATATTGGACAGCGAATAACGGGAGCGTTGCGATGCAGTCCTTTCATCTCGGCCGGCAAGGCGACATCGATAGGCTTGAGCGCGAAGTTCACGCCGACCCAACACCTGGCAAAGGCGAGGTTCTGGTTCGCGTGCGGGCCTCCTCGCTGAACTATCGTGACATCATGATCCTCGAAGGCCGGTACGGCCGCGTCCCATTCATTCCGGGGCTGATCCCGCTGTCCGACGCTGCGGGCGAGGTGGTCGCTGTCGGAGAGGCCGTCACGCGTTTCCGTTCCGGCGACCGCGTGGCGCTGACGGCTTTGCCGGGCTGGCTGGCCGGAAAGATCACGCCGGAGGTTCTGATCAATCAGCCGGGTGCCAACCGCCCCGGCGTGCTTTCCGACATCAAGATCGTGCAGGAGGACGCGTTGGTCGCGCTCCCTGAATCCCTGTCATTCGAGGAAGCCGCGACACTTCCCGGTGCCGCTGTCACCGCCTGGGTTGCTGTGGGCCATGTTCGCCCCGGCGAGACCGTATTGGTCCAGGGCACGGGTGGTGTTTCGCTGTTCGCGCTCCTGTTCGCCAAAAACGCCGGCGCACGCGTGATCGCGACCACCTCCAGCGACGAGAAAGCCGAACGTCTGAAGGTGCTCGGCGTCGACACGGTCGTGAACTATCAGCGTGAGCCCGAATGGCATCTGGCCGTGCGGGAGGCGACCGGCGGTCGCGGAGCAGACCATGTCATTGAGATCGGTGGCACAGGCACGCTGGAGCGATCGATCCAGGCGGCGGCGATGGCCGGTCACATTGAACTGGTCGGCACGCTCGCCGGCGGCGGTAGTCTCGACGCGGCAGCGTTCGCACGAAATATCGTCACGATCCGCTGGGCTTCGGTTGGCAGCCGGGCCGATTTCGAGGCGATGAATCGTGCCATCGCGGTTCATCGGCTGCAGCCCGTCATCGATCGTGTCTTCCCCTTCGCCGAGGCGCGACAAGCCTATCGCCATTTCCAGAGCCGGTCTCACTTCGGCAAGGTTGTCATTCGGCACGACGACTGACGATGCACGAGAGCCTTGATGCATGATGTCGTCCGCCGATTCTTCGCTGCTGTATCCGATAGCGCGAGGGCAAGTCTTTTCCATTGCTTGTCGCCGTAGCTGGCATTCTCTGATCGGCTCCGTCTCTTTTGCCGATTGGAGCCTCAATGTCCGGAAGTCGCGTCCTGTGGGGACAAGTCGCCGTCGTTCTCGTGATCGTGCTCACCGCCGTCTGGTGCGCGACGGAATGGACGGCGTGGCGGCTCGGCTTTCAGGCGCAGCTCGGCGGGGTGTGGTTCGAGGTGGCCGGCTGGCCGATCTATTATCCGCCGCTCTTCTTTTGGTGGTGGTATTGCTACGACGCCTATGCCCCATCGATCTTCATTGAAGGTGCTGGCATTGCGGTATCGGGGGCGTTGGTCGCGATCGTCGTCGCGATTTCACTATCGGTGATCCGCGCGCGGGAAGCGAAGAACGTCGCCACCTACGGCTCGGCGCGCTGGGCCGACGCGCAAGAGCTCAAGGCCGCCGGTCTGCTCGGCCCCGATGGTGTCCTGCTCGGCCGGCTCGACGACGACTATCTGCGCCATAACGGTCCCGAGCATGTGCTGTGCTTCGCGCCAACCCGATCCGGCAAAGGCGTCGGCCTTGTCGTGCCGACGCTGCTGACCTGGCCGGGAAGCTCGATCATCCATGACATCAAGGGCGAGAACTGGGGCCTGACCGCCGGCTTCCGGTCGAAGCATGGCCGCGTGCTGCTGTTCGATCCGACCAATCCGGCGTCGTCGGCTTACAATCCGCTGCTGGAGGTGCGCCGCGGCGACAAGGAAGTCCGCGACGTGCAGAACATCGCCGACATCCTCGTCGATCCGGAAGGCGCGCTCGACAAGCGCAACCATTGGGAAAAGACCAGCCATTCGCTACTGGTCGGGGCGATCCTCCACGTCCTCTACGCCGAAGCCGACAAGACGCTCGCCGGCGTCGCCAATTTCCTCTCCGACCCGAAACGGCCCGTCGAGACGACGCTGCGTGCCATGATGAACACGCCACATCTCGGCGAGGCCGGCGTCCACCCCGTCATCGCATCTTCGGCACGCGAGCTGCTGAACAAGTCCGACAACGAGCGATCGGGCGTGCTCTCCACCGCAATGTCGTTCCTCGGTCTGTACCGCGACCCCGTGGTGGCGAAGGTGACGGCGCGCTGCGACTGGCGCATCGCCGATCTGGTAACGGGGGAGAGGCCGGTCAGCCTCTATCTCGTCGTCCCGCCCTCCGACATCAACCGCACCAAGCCGCTGATCCGCCTGCTCCTCAATCAGGTCGGACGGCGTCTGACCGAAGACCTGAAGACCTCCGCCAACCGGCATCGCCTCCTGTTGATGCTGGATGAGTTTCCGGCGCTCGGTCGCCTCGATTTCTTCGAGAGCGCACTCGCCTTCATGGCGGGTTACGGCATCAAGAGTTTCCTGATCGCCCAGAGCCTCAATCAGATCGAGAAAGCTTACGGCGCGAACAACAGCGTGCTCGACAATTGCCATGTGCGCGTCGCCTTCGCCACCAACGACGAGCGCACCGCCAAGCGGGTGTCGGACGCGCTCGGCACCGCGACCGAGATGCGCGATTCCACCAACTATGCCGGCCACCGGCTGTCGCCCTGGCTCGGCCATCTCATGGTGTCGCGGCAGGAGACGGCTAGGCCGCTGCTGAGTAAGCGTCAGCGCAGCCCCGCCTTCCCATGGCGTTATTGATGGGCATGCTTGCCGCTCGGCTTGAGTGGTGGACGCATGGATGACGTGACGGTGATCGGCAAGGAGGCGCTTCGAAGTGCTCATACGAGCGCTTCGGAGTTGCACGGCGAAGTTTTGAGCGGGCCGGAGCGTCGGCGGCGCTGGAGTACCGAAGAGAAGCTGCGGGTTCTGGCGCAGAGCGTGGCGCCGGGGTCGTCGCCGAGCCTGACGTGCCGCATGCACGGTATCAGCACCGGTCAGCTATCGACGTGGCGCAAGCAGTTCCGGTCGGGTGAGCTGACGGGGTTCGTGCCGGTCTCGGTTGTTGCCGATGCGGCGTTGCCCGCACCGGCTGTCGTACCTGAAGTGGCGGAGCAGACGCCCGTTGCCGTCGGCGTGGTCGAGGTCGAGCTGCCGACCGGCGTGCGCCTGCGGATCACCGGCGATGTCGGTGAGGCGGCCTTGCGCCGGGTTTTGGCGGCATTGTCGTGATCGGCCTTCCGGGCAATGTCCGCCTCTACCTGGCGTGCGGCGCGACCGACATGCGCCGTGGGTTCGACAGCCTGGCCGCTCAGGTGCAGACGATGCTGAGGCTTGATCCCCACGACGGCGCGCTTTACGCCTTCCGGGGGCGGCGGGGTGACCTGATCAAGATTTTATGGTGGGACGGCCAGGGCCTCTGCCTGTTCTCCAAGCGGCTGGAGCGTGGCCGGTTCGTCTGGCCACAGGCCCGGGAGGGCTCGGTCGCGCTTACCGCCGCCCAGGTTTCCATGCTGCTGGAAGGGATCGATTGGCGGACGCCGGTGCGAACCTGGCAGCCGGACGCGGCCTGCTGAGCGCGCTCGGTCCCGTGCGGCCCCCGGCGCGTCATAGTGACTCGGATGCTGTCCACCACGCTGCCGACGGCGGCGTTTTCGGGTAGAATCCGCCCCATGACCGCCGCCGCCGCAGAGATCGCCGAGCTCCGTGCCCGGCTCGCCGAACGCGAGGCCGAACTGGCCACGGCGCGGGCGGAACTGACTGGCGCGCGCCTCCTGATCGAGCAGTACAAGGCCCAACTGGCCAAGCTCCGCCGGATGCAGTTCGGCCGCTCATCGGAGAAGCTCGACCGGCAGATCGCGCAACTGGAACTGATGCTGGAAGACCTGGAGGAAGGCGAAGCCGCCCGGACGGCGCCGTCGCTGGATGCCGGGAACGCGGCCCCGGAACGGCGCCAGCGGGACCAGCGCCATCCGGTGCGCCATCCCTTGCCGGAGCATCTGCCGCGGGAGGAGGTCGTCCATTCCCCCGGTGACGTCTGCCCCGGCTGCGGCGGCACGCATTTCTCCAAGCTGGGCGAGGACGTGACCGAGGTGCTGGAGAAGATCCCGGCCCGCCTCAAGGTGATCCGCCACATCCGGCCGAAGCTCTCCTGCCGGGCGTGCGAGGTCATCCTCCAGGCGCCTGCCCCAGACCTGCCGGTGGAGAAGGGCCGCCCCGGGCCCGGCCTGCTGGCCAATGTCGTGGTGTCGAAGTACCTGGACGGGCTGCCGCTCTACCGGCAGTCGGCGATCCTGGCGCGCGAGGGCATCGCGATCGAGCGCGCGACCTTGGCCGATTGGGTCGGCCATGCCGCCTGGTGGGTGGCCCCCCTGGCCGGTCTGATCGGTGCCCATGTAATGGCGGCGCCAGTCATCCACACCGACGACACGCCGATCAAGGTGCTGGCCCCCGGCAACGGCCAGACCCGGCTCGGTCGGCTTTGGACCTACCTGGTCGATGAGCGGCCCTGGTGCGGGGAGCGTGCGCCAGCGGCGTTCTATCGTTTCAGCCCGGATCGCAAGGGCGAACGGCCCCGTGAGCATCTCTCCGGGTTCAGCGGGGTGATCCAGGCGGACGCCTATACGGGTTATGAGGCACTGACCCGGCCATCGAGCCTGGTCCAGCCCGGCATCATCCCATCGGGCATCGTTCATGCTGCCTGCTGGGCGCATGCGCGGCGGCATCTCTACGACCAGTACGAGAAGACCAGGTCACCCATCGCCGAGGAGGCCTTGCGCCGGATCGGGCGGCTCTACGAGGTCGAGGCCGCGATCACCGGCCTGTCGGCTGAACAGCGCCGGGACGCCCGGCGGCAACTCGCCGTTCCCATCCTCGACGACCTCAAGCCATGGCTGGAGGCGCAGCAACGGCGCCTGTCGGCCAAGAACACGCTGGGCAAGGCGATCGGGTATGCGCTGAACCGCTGGGAGGCGCTCACCCTCTATGTCGCCGATGGCCGTATCGCCATCGACAACAACCCCGCCGAACGCTCCCTGCGCGGCATCGCAATCACCAGGAAGAACTTCCTGTTCCTGGGCTCCGAGGCGGGCGGCGACCGGGCGGCACTCCTCTACTCCGTCCTGGAGACGGCGAAGCTGAACGGGCTCGACCCCGAGGCCTATCTGGCGGATGTCCTGGACCGCATGGCCAAGGGGCATCCGATCAACCGGCTGGCCGAACTTCTGCCCTGGAACTGGATGCGCCGGGCTGACAAACTCGCGGCATGACCGCCGACACCCTTGCCATCCTGCGCATCGAACTGCTCCATACCGAACCCCTGGTCTGGCGCCGCGTTGCCGTGCGCGGCACCACCAGCCTCGCGGCGCTCCACAAGATCATCCAGGCCGCCATGGGCTGGCTCGACTACCATCTGTGGGAGTTCGAGGTCGAGGGGGCCACCTACGGCCTTCCCGATCCCGATGGCATGGACTGGGGGCGCACTATCAAGCGCGCCAGCACGATCAAGCTACAAAAGTTGCTCGATGCCGGTGTCGAGACGTTCGGCTACGTCTACGACATGGGCGACAACTGGGAACACCAGATCATCATCGAGCGCGTCGAGGCCGCTCAGCCGGACCAGCCCTATCCCCAGTTCCTTGGTGGCGAGCGGCGCTGCCCGCCCGAGGATTGCGGCGGAGTTCCCGGCTACTACGACTTCCTCGATGACATCGCCGGGCCCGACAAGGGCAGAGGCAGCAAAAAGAAGAAGGAAGCCCTCGACTGGTACGGCGGCCCCTACGACCCCGACGATATCGATGAAGAGCAGATCCGCATTACTCTTAAGCGGATCGCCAGCGCTTCAAGAATGAAGAAGGCCGTCAACCCTTGAACTGCTCGCCGATCCGCTGACGCTTACGCTGCTGACCCCCGGCGAGGTGATGCAGCTTCCGCCCACTGACGAACTGCTGCTGGTCGCGGGCGTGCCGCCGGTCCGGGCGAAGAAGGCGCGCTATTACGAGGATGCTCGCTTCAAGGAACGCATCCTGCCGCCGCCGAACGCGACGACAGCGGCGGCGCCGGCAGTGCAGTCCGCGGATGATTGGTCGGCGCTGGCGATCCCGGCGGCATCGGCTGGAGCCGCATCGGGCCACGGGAATGGCGTGAGCGTCGATCCGGCCAATGCCGGTATTCGCCGTGAGCCGGAATTGCCCGAGCATGAGGAGATCGCGCCGCCCGAACGATCGCCCCTCAGCGAGTTCGATGTTCTCGATGACGATCCCGGTGTGGACGCCGCCCGGGCCAGCCGTCTTCGCCAGCAGGTCACATCGAATGCCCGGCAGGCGACGATGGACCCGGCCGATGGCCTCGACTTGTGAGGATGGCCATGCAGACCAAGACCCGCATGAACGTCTATTTTGGCCCTGACCTCCTGAAAAAGGTCGAGGCGTTAGCGCTTCGTCGCAACATCTCCAAATCCGCCGTCATTGAAGCCGCCGTCGCCTCCTTCCTGTCGGCGGATGCGTCCGAGCGACTTGAGGCCGTGTTCGCCCGCCGCATGGATCGCATAGGCCGCCAGATCGATGGGCTCGACGAAGACATCGCCATCGTCGGAGAGACGCTCTCGTTGTTCATCCGCTTCTGGCTAACCATCACGCCGCCGTTGCCCGACAGCGCGCAGGCATCTGCAAGGGCGAAAGGCGCAGAGCGCTTCGAGAGCTTTCTGCAAACGCTTGGACGAAGGCTCGCAACGGGTGATCGGTTCCTGAAGGAACTATCGCGGGATGTTGACGCGAACCAAGAGGAGGTGAAAGCGAGAATCTAAATTGCCTCCCATGGGAAGCCGAGTGACCGAACGAGAATTGACTACCGCAATACTTGTCATTCAATGCCACGAAAATTCTAAAAAGCGGTCGCTCTGCACAAGCGCACAAGTCGCTTTTGCAAGTTCGGTAGCGGCGACCTGGACTTCGCTCGACATCGCGATGTGCGTGCTCAGAAACTCGATGTTGTGGATCTCTCGCCGCAAGACATTGGCTTTGAGAGCCCCTTCATCAAATGACACATCGTAGACCGAGCGATATCCCTGGACGAAATTCTTGAAGAGGGCGAGCTGCAGATCGTTATCCCGCACTTCTTGAAGAGACCAAATGAAGCTCGCGATGTCGTAGACAACCGGCCCAACCCGCGCATACTCAAAATCAAACAGAACAGCCCGTCCGTCAGACCACTTCGCATTGCCCAGCCACGCGTCGCCATGGCAAATCCCGATCAGGCACTCTCCATCGCGATCTTCTTGCGCTGCGAGCAGTTGTTTCAGCTCTTGGAACACGGGATTGATATTTTTCGCCCCTCGGACCATCCGGTTCCTCGGCGCCTCTGATGCGTCCCATTTTTCGACACGTGTCCGGTGGACCGTCGCCAGAGATCGCCCGAACTGCCGGGCGTCTGCAAGCTGCGGACCCAGGACGTCTCCGGCAATCGTCTCGTTAAGAAACAGGTGATACTCGACTCCCTCGATATGAAATGGACCCGTGATGAACCGCCCTTTCATACTCACCGGCTTGCAGCAAGGGGCGCCCACGGCGTTCAAGGAATTTAGCAACTCAACTTCATTCTCGAGCTCACTCTTGCTGTGTAAGAACCCGGGTGAGAACCTCGCAAACAGGTCCAGATCATCTGTCGCAACACGAAGATTCTTGTTCACGCCATCCGTGATCATCGCGATGTCGTGCGGCAGAACACCCAGCAGATTCCCGAGGACGGACTTGAAACTGGTCAATGCCGGAAGTTCCTTCTAGCGAATGTCCCTGCCTCACCCGCCGGAGACCACGAGCGACTCCCGGTCCTTACACCACGACGGGGGACACAATCAGAACATTCGAGCGAGGATACGTTTATGGATTGAGGCATGGTAGAGTCTTTGTTTGGGACTTTCGGTCGGCGAGATTGACCCCTAGCGCCGCGAGCGTGCAGACGCCGAGCAGAATGGCTGCATTGATGGTGTCCCCGCCTCCGATCCAACTCGCGACGATCGGCGCCAGCACGAGCAGCGCGCCGTTGTTCATCGATTCCGACGATGCCAGCACGAAGCCGGCGTTCGAGCCGGCCCGGCTCGCCTGAATGGCGGTGTTAGCGGGTGCGGCAAGGCCCGATGCAAAGCCCCAGAGAGCCAGTAGTCCGATCGCCAAACCGAGGCTCGGGTCCGTCGCCAGAAAGGCGCTCTGCGTTACGAAGATGAGCGCGATGGCGAAGATGAGGACAGTCTCTGGCCTTCCGACCCAGATGGTGAAGCGCCCGATGGCGAGATTGCCGGTCGCGAGACCGACCCCGAAGGCGGTGACCGAGAGCCCGACCATGCTGGTCGAAAGACCGTAGCGGTTGCGCAGCACCTCACCGGAGATCAGGAAGCCGGCAATGGTTGCGCCGAGCCAGAATCCTTTGGAGAGATTGGGCCGGAGAATGGCGCCGTCGAGCAGGCGCGCCGCCGAGGTTTTGAGCGGTTGGCCCTGCCGTGCAACAGACGGCGGCAGGATACGCGCGGTCAGTATGAGAACGGCGAGGCAGCCGCAGGCGACGGCGACGAACGGCGCCTGCCAATCGAAGGCATCGGTGAGAAGCCCCGCGAAGGTCGGCCCGGTGGCAATGCCGAGGGTCAGGCCGAAAAGGACGAGGCCCATGGCGCCGGCTTGGCGGTCTTCGGGAACGGTTTCGGCGATGAGGGCGAAGGCGGTCGGCGTCAGGGCCGCGCCCGCTGCACCGCCGAGAATGCGGGCGATGATCGCGAAGGTGAGCGAGGGAGCGAAGGCGATGGCCAGCGCATCGGCGGCGAAGAGCGCCAGTGCCGGCAGGAGCAGGCGGCGACGGCCGATCCGGTCGCTGAGGAGGCCGATGAGCGGGGCGAGCACGGCATAGGATACCGCATAGGCAGAGACGAGCCAGGCGACATCGGCGGGTTTCGCGGCGAAGGCCAATGCCAGCGGCGTCAGCATCGGCGCGAGCATGAATTCAACCGCGCCGACGAAATAGACCGCGAGCGCCAGGGTGGCGAGGATGAGCGAGGGCGATGGGGTTGGTTTCGGCATGGGCGAGCGTCTCCGGTACGCTGGTGTCGTCCTGACCGGAGGCGGCCTTCAGGGTGATGAGAAGCTTCTGGCGACGGGTTTCGAGATCGGCCATCTGCCGTTCGATCGCCGCGAGCTTCAACCGATGAGCAGCGGCCACCTTCGGACAGGTGGTGACCGTGGCGGGATCATCGACGATGCAATTGAGAAAGGTCGCGATTTCCTCGGTGGTGAAGCCGAGCCGGATCATCCGGCCGATGCGGCGCACCAGAAGCACGTCGGCTTCATCGAAATCGCGATAGCCGTTCTCCTCGCGGGTGGCGCGGATCAGGCCGACCTTCTCGTAGTGACGGATGGAGCGCACGCTCGCCCCCGTCCTTTTTGCAACGTCTCCGATCTTCATCCGCCCTCCTGCTGCATCTCGTAACCCCTGACATCAATGTCAGGGTCAAGGGCAAATCGATCAAGGAGCAATCGACATCGAGTTGCGCCGATCGGTCTCAAGGCGAATACGGGATTCCGCCGATCCCCGCCTTTTCTTCGCCAGGGCCGCGCGTCATCAAATCCTTGTTGAATCAGCCCAATTTCCGGCTCTTTTAATCGACCCCGTCTGGGGATCGTCTGACTTCTCCCTGGCGAGATCGGGGATCAGATGGCGGTTTCACATCATAATACGGAAGGCTTGGCTCGTGGTGCGCGGATGCTGCGCACGGCGCTTGGGTCCGCCATCGCCCGGTTTCTCGAAGACGCCGCCGTCGTCGAGGTGATGCTGAACCCGGACGGGCGCATCTGGATCGATCGGCTCTCCGAAGGACTATCCGACACGGGCGAGCGACTGGCGCCGGCGGACGGCGAGCGCATCGTGCGCCTGGTCGCGCACCATGTTGGCGCCGAGGTTCATGCAGGTCGCCCGCGTGTCTCGGCGGAGCTGCCCGAGACCGGCGAACGGTTCGAGGGGCTGTTGCCGCCCGTGGTCGCGGCCCCGGCCTTCGCCATCCGCAAACCAGCCGTCGCCGTGTTCACACTCGACGACTACGTGCGCGCGGGGATCATGTCCGCTGCACAGGCCGAGGCGCTATGTTGGGGCGTCGCGTCTCGCGCCAATATCCTCGTCGCTGGCGGCACCTCGACCGGCAAGACGACGTTGACCAACGCGCTGTTGGCGGAGGTCGCGAAGACATCCGATCGCGTCGTCATCATCGAGGATACGCGCGAACTGCAATGTGCCGCGCCCAACCTCGTCGCGATGCGGACGAAGGATGGCGTCGCCTCGCTGTCCGATCTCGTCCGCTCATCCTTACGTCTGCGCCCCGATCGCATCCCGATCGGCGAAGTACGCGGTGCGGAGGCGCTCGACCTTCTGAAGGCTTGGGGTACGGGCCATCCGGGTGGCGTCGGCACCATCCATGCCGGCAGCGCCATCGGCGCGCTCAGACGGATGGAACAGCTCATTCAGGAAGCCGTCGTCACCGTTCCGCGCGCGCTGATCGCCGAGACCATCGACCTCGTGGCCGTGCTTTCCGGCCGTGGAGCAGCGCGCCGGCTCGCCGAACTCGCCCGCGTCGATGGCCTTGGCCCGGACGGCGATTACCGCGTCGTGCCCGCCGTCGGCGGTGCATCGAGCGCGATCAGCACCAACCCGGAAGGAGAGACTCCGTGATCCAAGTCGCACGCCTCGCGCGCCAACGTTTCGCCCTAACCGTCTCCATCGTCGCGCTCAGCGTGGCGGTGACGGCACCCGCCTATGCCTCCGGCTCATCAATGCCGTGGGAACAGCCGCTGCAGCAGATCCTTCAGTCGATCGAAGGTCCGGTCGCCAAGATCATCGCCGTGATCATCATCATCACCACTGGCTTGGCGCTCGCGTTCGGCGACACCTCGGGTGGCTTCCGCCGCCTGATCCAGATCGTCTTCGGCCTGTCGATCGCGTTTGCCGCCAGCTCGTTCTTCCTCAGCTTCTTCTCGTTTGGCGGCGGAGCGCTGGTCTGATGGCGGGCGTCGGCGACCAGAGCGGCGAAGTGCCGGGTTTCACCGTGCCGGTTCACCGGGCGTTGACCGAGCCGATCCTGCTCGGCGGCGCGCCGCGCGCCATCGCGATTATGAACGGCACGCTGGCCGGCGCGGTGGGCCTTGGTTTGCGTCTCTGGCTGGTCGGCATCGCCATCTGGGCGATCGGGCACTTGGCGGCGGTGTGGGCCGCGAAGCGCGACCCGCTCTTTGTCGAGGTCGGCCGCCGCCATCTGCGCATCCCAGCGCACCTTTCGGTCTGAGGGGACGCGGCCATGATGAACCTCGCCGAATATCGCAACCGCAATCGCCGGCTCGCCGATTTCCTGCCTTGGGCGGCCTTGGTCGGCACCGGCATCGTGCTCAACAAAGATGGCAGTTTCCAACGCACAGCGAGCTTCCGTGGTCCCGATCTGGATTCGGCCGTGCCCGCCGAACTGGTCGCCATCGCCGGTCGCCTCAACAATGCCTTCCGCCGTCTCGGGAGCGGTTGGGCGATCTTCGTCGAGGCGCAACGCCATGCAGCAGGCATCTATCCTGCGAACCGTTTCCCTGATGCCGCCTCAGCCTTGGTCGATGCCGAACGGAAAGCCGACTTCGAAGAAGCGGGGAGCCATTTCGAATCCAGCTACTTCCTGACCTTCGCCTATCTGCCACCGGCCGAGGATGCAGCGCGTGCCGAAACATGGCTCTACGAGGGGCGCGAGAAGACCGGCATCGATGCGCACGAAGTGATGGTCGGCTTTGCCGACCGCACCGACCGGCTGCTGCATCTCATCGAAGCCTTCATGCCGGAATGCCACTGGCTCGATGACGGCGAGACACTGACTTATCTGCACGGCTGCGTCTCCACGCATCGCCATCGCGTCCGCGTGCCCGAGACGCCGATGTATCTCGATGGGCTCTTGGCCGATCAGCCGCTCACCGGCGGGCTGGAACCGCGGCTGGGAGCGCAGCACCTGCGCGTCCTGACCATCACCGGTTTTCCGACCGCGACCACGCCGGGCCTGCTCGACGAGTTGAATCGGCTCGCCTTCCCGTATCGCTGGTCCACCCGCGCGATCCTGCTCGACAAGACCGACGCGACGAAGTTGCTCACCAAAATCCGCCGTCAGTGGTTCGCCAAGCGCAAGTCGATTGCCGCGATCCTGAAGGAGGTGATGACCAACGAGCAATCCATACTGTTGGACACGGATGCATCGAACAAGGCGGCTGACGCCGATCTCGCGCTCCAGGAACTCGGCGCCGACTATGCCGGCATCGCCTACGTCACCGCCACGGTGACGGTGTGGGACACCGATCCGCGCGCTGCCGACGAGAAGCTGCGGCTGGTCGAAAAGGTCATCCAGGGCCGCGACTTCACCGCGATGGTGGAGACCATCAACGCCGTGGACGCCTGGCTCGGCAGCCTGCCGGGCCATGTCTACGCCAACGTTCGCCAGCCGCCGATTTCCACACTCAATCTCGCCCACATGATCCCCCTCAGTGCCGTGTGGGCGGGGCCGGAACGGGACGAGCACTTCGGTGCCGCCCCCTTGCTCTTTGGCAAGACCGAGGGCTCGACCCCGTTCCGGTTTTCCCTTCACGTCGGCGATGTCGGCCATACCCTGGTGGTCGGCCCGACCGGCGCCGGCAAGTCGGTGCTGTTGGCGCTAATGGCTCTGCAGTTTCGCCGTTATGCCGGGGCTCAGGTCTTCGCCTTCGATTTTGGTGGTTCGATCCGCGCCGTCGCGCTCGGCATGCTTGGTGACTGGCACGATCTCGGCGGCGGTCTGACCGACGGATCGGAAGCCTCCGTCAGCCTCCAGCCGCTCGCCCGCATCGAAGAGACCGCAGAACGCGCTTGGGCCGGGGATTGGATCGTCGCCATCCTCATCCGGGAAGGCGTCGCTATCACGCCGGAGGTCAAAGAGCACATCTGGACGGCGCTGACCTCGCTCGCCTCGGCACCGATCGAGGAACGCACGATCACCGGCCTGTGCGTCCTGTTGCAGTCGAACGACCTGAAGCAGGCACTCCGGCCTTACTGCATCGGTGGGGCCTGGGGTCGGTTGCTCGATGCCGAGAGCGAGCATTTGGGCACGGCAACCGTTCAGGCGTTCGAAACCGAAGGGCTGATCGGCACAGAAGCCGCTCCGGCGGTGCTCGCTTATCTCTTCCACCGGATCGAAGACCGACTCGACGGATCTCCGACGCTCATCATCGTCGATGAAGGCTGGCTGGCGCTCAACGACGAGGGCTTCACCGGCCAGCTTCGCGAATGGCTGAAGACGCTCCGGAAGAAGAACGCCAGCGTCATCTTCGCCACGCAGTCACTCAGCGACATCGACGGCAGCGCCATCGCGCCCGCCATCATCGAGAGTTGCCAGACGCGGTTGCTGCTGCCGAACGAGCGGGCGATCGAGCCGCAGATCACCGCCATCTATCGCCGCTTCGGCCTCAACGACCGTCAAATCGAGATCATCGCGCGGGCCATGCCGAAGCGCGACTACTACTGCCAGTCCCGGCGCGGCAATCGGCTGTTCGAGCTGGGTCTGTCGGACGTGGCGCTGGCGCTCTGCGCCGCGTCCTCGAAGACCGATCAGGCGGCCATCGCGAAGATCGTCGCCGAACATGGCCGCGATGGCTTCCTCGACGCCTGGCTGCGCCATCGCGGCGCCGGCTGGGCCGCCGACCTCATTCCCGACCTCACCAATCTGGAGACACGCCCATGACCCTGCGCCGTCTGCGCGCGGCGCACTTCGCCGCTGCCTTGCTTTCCGCCTCTGCCGCCATCGCACCGGTGCTGCCGATGCCCGCGCACGCCATCATCGTCTTCGATCCCTCGAACTATGCGCAGAACGTCCTTCAGGCGGCCCGTGCGCTCCAGCAGATCACCAATCAGATCACCTCGCTGCAGAACGAAGCGCAGATGCTGATCAACCAGGCCCGCAATCTGGCGAGCCTGCCGTATTCGTCGCTCCAGCAGCTTCAACAGTCCGTGCAACGGACGCAGCTGCTTCTCGGCCAAGCGCAGAACATCGCCTTTGACGTTCAGCAGATCGACCGGGCCTTCCAGCAGAAGTACTCGACCGCTTCGATGTCGGCGTCGGACCTGCAGCTCGTCGCCGATGCCCGCTCGCGCTGGCAGAACACGGTCGGCGGCTTGCAGGACGCCATGCGCGTGCAGGCCGGCGTCGTCGGCAACATCGACACTAACCGCGCGCAGATGTCGACGCTGGTCGGCGCCAGCCAGTCGGCGACCGGCGCGCTCCAGGCGACGCAGGCCGGCAATCAGCTTCTCGCGCTCCAGGCGCAGCAGCTCGCGGACCTCACGGCTGTCGTTGCGGCGAACGGCCGGGCGCAGGCGCTCACCGATGCCGAGCGGGCGGCCGCGGCCGAGCAGGGTCGTGAACAGCGCCGCCGCTTCCTGACGCCGAGCACGGGCTATCAGCCCGGCTCGGCCAAGATGTTCTACGGCAGCAACTGAGGGCGCGGCGATGGACGGCAAGACCCTCGCACGCATCGGCGCCGTCGCCTTCGTCGCGGTGGCGATCACCGCCACGGTGATCGAACTGATGCGCACCGACGAGGTGACCGAGATCCGTACCCTCAGCCGTCCTCACGTCGGTGATCCCGAGCCGCTGCGCGCCACGCTCCGGCATTGTCGCGACATGGGCGAGGCCGCCAGCCGCGATGCGACCTGCCTCAAGGCATGGGCGGAGAACCGCGACCGGTTCCTCGGCACCACGTCACCGGAGGCGCATTGACCATGGGCGGCTCGGGCGTCATCGACCATTTCCTAGAGGTCTTCACCCGCTACATCGACAGCGGCTTCGGCCTGTTGCAGAGCGAGGTGGCCTTCATCGCCACGACGTTGATCGTCATCGACGTGACACTGGCCGCGCTGTTCTGGTCGTGGGGTGCCGACAACGACATCTTCGCGCGGCTGATCAAGAAGACCCTGTTCGTCGGGGTCTTCGCCTACATCATCGGCAACTGGAACAACCTCGCGCGCATCGTCTTCGAAAGTTTTGCGGGGCTCGGCCTGAAAGCGTCGGGCACGGGCTTCTCGGTCAGCGATCTCATGCGTCCCGGCAAGGTGGCGCAGACCGGTCTCGATGCCGGACGGCCACTGCTCGACTCCATCTCCGACCTGATGGGCTGGGTGTCGTTCTTCGAGAACTTCATTCAGATCGCCTGCCTGCTGTTCGCCTGGGCGCTGATCCTGCTCGCCTTCTTCATCCTCGCCGTCCAGCTCTTCGTCACCCTGATCGAGTTCAAGCTGACGACGCTCGCCGGTTTCGTGCTGATCCCCTTCGGCCTCTTCGGCAAATCCGCCTTCATGGCCGAACGGGTGCTCGGCAACGTGATCTCGTCCGGCATCAAGGTGATGGTGCTCGCCGTCATCATCGGCATCGGCTCGACCCTCTTCTCCGAGTTCACCGCCGGCTTCAACGGCGCGACGCCGACCATCGACGACGCCATGGCGATCGTGCTGGCGGCGCTGTCGCTGCTCGGTCTCGGCATCTTCGGTCCCGGTATCGCCAACGGCCTCGTCTCGGGAGGGCCCCAACTCGGCGCCGGCGCAGCGATCGGAACCGGGCTCGCCGTCGGCGGCATGGCGATGGCGGGTGCTGCGGCGGTCGGCGCTGTCGCCTCTGGTGGCGCGGCATTGGCAGGAGGCGCTGCCGCAGCAGCGCGCGGTGGGGCGGCACTCGCAGGCGGAGCATCGTCTGCCTACAGCCTCGGTGCGGCCGGACGCACTGGCGCGACAGGCGTCGCAGCGGGTCTCGGCAATGTCGCCGGCACCGGTGCTTCCAAACTCGGCTCGGCCATCGCCAGTCCATTCCGGCGCGCCGCTACGTCGATGAAGGAGAGCTTCGAGGCGGGTGGCCGATCGGTCGCCGGTGAAGGCGGCGCCTCCGATGCCGCCGCGTCCTCATCCGCAACCACCGACGGCGCGCCCGCTTGGGCCAAGCGCATGAAGCGTTCGCAAGCGATGTCGCACGGCGTTCAGGCCGCCGCCCACGCAGTCAAGTCCGGTGACAGCCATGGCGGCGGCTCGTCCGTCCATCTCTCCGAAAGCGACCACTGATGTTCAAACGACCCTCCACCCACTACGGCAAGTCTCCCGAACCCGAGACGCCCTATCAGCGCGCCGCGCAGGTCTGGGACGACCGTATCGGCTCGGTCCGCGTGCAGGCGAAGAACTGGCGCCTGATGGCCTTCGGATCATTGGCCTTGTCGGCGGGGTTCTCGGCGGCGTTGGTCTTGCAATCGCTGAGCGGCTCGGTCGTGCCGTGGGTGGTGCAGGTCGACAAACTCGGTCAGGCGCAGGCCGTCGCGCCGGCAACCGCCGATTATCGGCCAACCGATCCGCAGATCGCCTTCCATCTCGCGCGCTTCATCGAAGAGGTTCGCTCGATCCCGGCCGACGCGATCATCGTCCGTCAGAACTGGCTCAGGGCCTACGATTTCACCACGCAGGCCGGAGCATTGGCGCTGAACGACTACGCCCGCGCCAACGACCCCTTCACCAAGGTCGGCAAGATGCAGATCGCCGTCGACGTCTCGAGCGTCATCCGCGCGTCGCCCGACAGCTTCCGCGTCGCCTGGGTTCAGCGGACCTATCAGGACGGCTCGCTCGCCTCCACCGAGCGCTGGACCGCCATTCTGACCGTTGTGGTGCAGATGCCGCGTGACGCCGAAAAGCTCCGGGCCAACCCGCTCGGAATCTACGTCACCGCGATCAACTGGTCGAAGGAGCTGACCCAATGACGCCGACCTTCCGTGAAGCCGCCCCCGGACAAGCGGAACGTCCGGCTTTCCTCACCTGCAGTTCTCAGGCTTTCGGTAGATCCGCCTTGCCGCTTCTCTTGGCTTGCACGTCCGTGCTCGCGGGATGCGCCACGGCGCAGAAGCCGCCGGATATCTCCTATGACGATGCGATGCCTGCGGTTCAGACCGCCGATCCCCCGGCGCCGGTTCGGGTGGTGGAATTGCCGAAGCCGCTGCCGCTGCCCGGTCAACTGAAGCCAGTCGGCAAGGACGGCAAGGCGACGCCCGAGCTGCCGGACCCCGCCGCGCGGGTGAATGAGGCCAACGCCGCCGCGCGGATGCAGCCGGTCCGGAACGGCTTCATCAACGCCATCCAAGTCTATCCCTTCGTCGATGGCGCGCTCTATCAAGTCTACACCGCGCCCGGCCAGATCACCGACATCGCCTTGCAGCCCGGCGAAACGCTGGTGGGCGCCGGTCCAGTCGCCGCCGGCGACACGGTGCGCTGGATCATCGGCGACACCGAGAGCGGGACTGGCGCCGCCAAGCAGGTTCATATTCTCGTCAAGCCGACGCGACCCGAGCTGATGACCAATCTCGTCATCAACACCAATGCGCGCACCTACCACATGGAGCTGCGCTCGACCGAGAAGACCTATATGGCCTCGGTGTCCTGGCAGTATCCGCAGGATCAGCTCATCGCGCTGCGTCGGCAGAACGCCGAGGCTCAAGCTGTCCAGCCGGTGGCGACTGGCATCGATCTCACTCGCGTCAACTTCCGCTACGAGGTGACCGGCGATCGCGCGCCATGGCGGCCGCTCCGCGCCTTCGACGACGGCAAGCAGGTGTTCATAGAGTTCCCGCGCGGTATCGGCCAGGGCGAGATGCCGCCGCTCTTCGTCGTCGGTCCGGAGGGCGACACCTCGGAACTGGTGAACTATCGCGTCCGCGACAACTACATGATCGTCGACCGGCTGTTTGCCGCCGCCGAGCTACGCTTCGGCGCAGACAAGAACCAGAAGCGCGTTCGCATCTCCCGAACCGACGGGAGGCCGGCGTCGTGAGCGAGATCGACCCCGATCGTCAGAAGCCGGACGCGGAGGACGATGCCCGACCGCTGACCGGAGAGCCGGTCGCGCCGATGCGGCTGCGGCCCGAACCGCCGCGCGTGACGCGCCTCTCGCGAAAGGTGCTGATCCTCCTCGGCCTGCTCGCCGGCACCGGTATCGGCGGCACGTTGATCTACGCGCTTCAAACCCGGCACGGCGGCAAGACGAACGAGGAGCTCTATTCGACCGACAACCGGACGACGCCTGACGGCCTTGCCGCCTTGCCGAAGGACTATGCCGGTGTCCCAAAGCTCGGCCCGCCGCTGCCGGGCGACCTCGGCCGGCCGATCCTCAGCGCCCAGAATGCCGGCCAGCCGGTGCCGACACCGGGGATCGCGACGCCCAATCCGGGGATCAGCCAGGAAGAGCAGCGCCGCATTCAGGAGTTAGAAGCCGCGCGGACGGCCCGTCTCTTTGCTTCGACCGAGACGCGGCCAGCCAACACCGCTGCGCCGCAGCCGCAAGCTACGGTCTCGCCGCAGGCGGACCTTGCCAGCCTCGGGCTCGCGCCACCGCCCGCGACACCTTCCGCGCAGGACCGTCAGCTCGCATTCCTGAACCAGGCACCCGACAAGCGCACGGTCTCGCCAGATCGTATCGCCGCTCCCGCGTCGGCCAATGTGCTTCAGGCCGGGGCGGTGATCGCGGCGGCACTCATCACCGGTATCCGCTCCGATCTCCCCGGTCAGATCACCGCCCAGGTGACGGAGAACGTCTATGACAGCCGGACCGGGCGCATCCTGCTCGTGCCGCAGGGCACGCGGATCATCGGTCAGTACGACAATGGCGTCGGCTTCGGTCAGCGCCGCGTGTTGCTGGTATGGAACCGGCTGATCTTCCCCAATGGCCGCTCGATCGTGTTGGAGCGTCAGCCAGGTGCAGACGCCGAGGGCCATGCCGGACTCGAAGACGGCGTCGACTATCACTGGGGCGAGCTGTTCAAGGCCGCGGCGCTGTCGACGCTGCTCAGCGTCGGCGCTCAATCCGGCTCGTCGAGCAATGACAGCGACATCATCCGCGCGCTGCGCAACGGTGCCTCCGACAGCATCAACCAGACCGGCCAACAGATCGTGCAGCGCCAGCTCAACATCGCCCCGACGCTGACCATCCGGCCGGGTTTCCCCGTCCGCGTGATCGTCACCCGCGATCTCGTTCTTGAGTCCTACGGAGGCTGACATGGCAAAGCTGAAACTCGGTCCGATCGCCGACGACAAGCCGGTGAAGGTCACGCTGGAATTGCCGGCGAGCCTGCATCGCGACCTGACCGCTTATGCGGAAATCCTCAGCCGGGAGGCGGGGCAAGCCGCCTCCGATCCCGTCCGCCTGATCGTGCCCATGTTGGAGCGGTTCATGGCAACGGACCGGGGGTTCGCGAAGGCGCGGAGGGGGGCACGGGGCACTCCGATCACGGGGTGATGCGATCAAGGTATCGCGATAGGCGGGCATGCCGCGTGCGTGCAAGAATGCAGCGAGCTGTTCCCGTTGGAGGCGGGGCTTTTCTGATACAGTTCCTTGGATCCCTTGAGCTTTCATCCGAGGAAAAGTATCATAGGTTGTAGTGTTGCCAAAGGGGACAGGCTGCCGGGAGGCTGCTCGATAACTAGCAATAAGGAAGTATAAGACTTAGCCGTCGAGGGCATATACGAGAGGACCGAGGGGCGAACCAAGCAAGTGTCGAAGAAGCGGGGGCGCGGTCGGAACTGGGATCAGACTGACCAAATAGAACGCATTAACGAAAGCCGACGCCGCCAAGCCGAAAGGGTCCAAGCTCTTCTGGCAACGCGTCAGTCTGCTCAGGCATCTGCTCGGCTCTCAAGGCGAGGAATTTCGAGCGCGACCACGGTCCGCTTTGCATTGACGAGTGCCCCAGCCGATTGGGTGCCTTCAGATCGCGGGCGGCCGATAATCGACGCGATACTTGATTCGATTGAAGATGGGGCTGACCGCGCCATCATGGCCTGGCCGGCGAGACCTGGCGGTGGCTTTTCTGCAGCTGCGGTTGCTATACGAGAGGCGCGAACAAGCGGGCGGCTGGCATATGCCACCGTCGCCTTTTGGCCGTGGCGAAGCGGGGCGACGTGGGCGGCCCGCTCGATCCTTGTTCATCCAGGAGATGTTGCGCAGGCTGCGGCGCGGGCTGCTGATGAAATGCGCAAAGGTGCGGCATGGGCACAACCAGATCTCGCGCACGATTCCCTCTGTCTTCTGGAAATGCGGCTGCGTGATCTGACTACAATGGGCGTACCGTTGAACGAGCAAGCCGTTGCGACACGCTCGAACGTTATTGTGCGCAGTCCGACGTTGCTGGAATCAACTTCTGTATTTGCGCCAGTCGGAGGACCCCGCGGTCCAGCCTATGTCGCCGACGGGGAGCAGGTGCTCCGACGTGTCCGTGATTACACACACATTGGCGACAAGAACGCGGGCATAGAAGGACATATCGCTGCTGTTGGCGATCCGACCAAGACACCATTCGCCATCTTCGGCCTACCAGCTGCGACGAAGCTGGAGCCGCTCCTCCGTTGTCTCAAGTTTTCTCGCTTCGTCGCGAAATCACTGGATACCTTGATCGTTGACGTGACTCGGACCGGCCGATCCGAGCTTCCGGACGACTGGGAGGGGAGATTCATAACCGTCCTGCAGTCCCTCGAACACGTTCCTGGCCGGCGGCCTCCAGTCGTGGTTCTATCGGACGACGCTTTTACGCTGCGCAAGGCAGTTCGTGCCCTTCGAACAGTCAATGCAGGGCTGCGACCCTTGCGTCGAGCACCGCTCGAGGTCGGAGCCTATTTGCAAGAGCCGGGCCTTTTCGGCCTCGCGAGTGTCTTTCCGGTCGATGTTGCTCCCATCGCATTCGAGGCGGATATCAAGGATGCCGCCTTGGCAACCGTACGCAATGACCTACTGGCTCTCGGTCGAAATTTTCGTAATGTTGGCCAAGCAGTCGCCGCAGACGCGGTTTCGCGGGCGCTTGCGTTCGTGCGGAGGTCCGCCTCTTTGCCAGTCGGTGTCCGAGAAGCCCGCGAGATTGCCGATATTCTTCACGATGGTGACGATGAAGTCGACCTGTCGGTGCGGGCCTTGTTTCGGCCAAACATGGCGCTCGGTCCGCTTGCCGCCGCTGCTGATTTAGTGCCGGAGTTCGGTGATGAAGCCAGACGACTTATCCGCGAAATCAAGACGCGCGTGACAGCGTGGGATGAGGAAACGCCGATTTCGGCGAAGCTCGCGAGTATTCTTAAGGATAACGCCTGGAACAGCATAACGACGACACTGATCATTCCTGACCGCCGTACGGCGGACATCTACTTAAGTTCAGATCGCGCGTTGGGCGTTCGCTGTCAAATTCTCGATGTGCGTGGTCTGACGGAGCGGCTCACATCCAAGTTGCCCACCCGCATCGTTGTCGTCGGGACGACACCCGATGTTATTCGTGCTTTGCTGCCCGCGCCAGTCGCTCCGCAACGGGTTTTGCTCCTGGGCGATGCCGCTGGAATAGCGTTGCTTTTGGCCGAGATCGCACCGATCAGTCGGATTCCGGGGTTTGCAGCGATAGCCGAGCGCGCTTGTGCGATGTCGGCGGCGCTGCAGCACGGTGGTGCGAATGAGAGGTTGGATCTTGCCGAGGCCGAGTTTCGCGTTGCTGCCGCCATTCCTGAGGGCGAGATCGATTTCACGCGCTCCGGCGAAGCCTACAAAGGCGAGATACTGCATTTCACAACGGCCCGCGGACATCGTCTTGCTTATCGTCCAACAAGCGACGTCCTTGAGTATTCCCCGGGTGAAACAAGACCTTTCGAACGCACGCATGCGCGGGACATCAAACGGGGTGACCGCATTCTTGTGCTCGACGCATCGGTTCGCGAGCCCATTCGCCGCGCGATCGCAGGATCGAGGGAGAACCTAAAGCAACTTGGACTTTACCACAGCAGGATCGCGGCCATTAGGGCGGCTGCGGTCGGTACATCGGATCAAGAAAAAGCACGTCACGTGCTTGCTGCTATGCACACCTTTGACCCGGCCATTGGGTCTCACGAACTTCAGAACGTCGTTCGCTGGCTGACAGCCGACAAGGCTTCGGGCGAAGCCGATGGTAGCAGACAGCCCCGCGCAGCACGCGATTGGCCACGTTTTCGCACGTTCATGCAGGCTGTCGGCGTCGATACCCATTCTGCCGATATGTATTGGCGAGCGGCGATTGTTCCGGCGCGATCTTATAGAGTGCACGAAGGGTATCTCTTCAATCAGCGCGTTGTTCAATTCATTCTCGATCCCGAGGGGACTTCCGCGGGAGCTGCAGCGTGGAAGGCGATGCCGGGCTTGTGGCAGCTCGTGCTCGATGCGCTGGACGAGGTTGCGGAGATAGGTGTGACTACTGGCGGAGGGGAGAACGTCCATGGTTGAACCGCGTGCGCTCGACGGGATGCGATGGGATGACCGCCAGCAATTGAAAGAAGCGGTTTGCGATGCCGTGTTGGAGCGAACGAGGCGTGTTGTTTCTGGCGAGGGCGTACATGGAGCCGCCATTCTTGGCGAAAAGCCGTCTCGTGTTCTGTCCAGCGGGTTCATTCTTCCGCGGCTGAATGAAGACGGAGATGACGAGTCAAGCGACATCAAGATACCGGCACACGGAATGGATTTGCGCGTGCGGCCCTGCGGTGGAGTATTGCGCGTTCTGCCAAATTTGGCCGTCTACGTTCGAGCGCTTCCGACTGCGGCAGAGCTGTTCGCGCGCGAGGGGAGGTTGATTCCGCGCGCGGATTTCAACGATGCCGCACGTCAGCATGCCAAGGATCAGATCAATCGGCGAGCGGCCGCAGAAATTCCCCGCGGGACACCCTCAGGAGAGCGCGCTGTGCGCCGCGCCGCAATCTCGCGCGAGATATACATCGCCATGGGCGTCGGGGTGCCGCCCGCCGCCCGTCTTCCGGGCGGAGACGAACGCGATGATACGGCGATCGAAGAGGGAATGCCGCCGTCAAAGGTGCTTAGTGGGCGGCTTCGCATACCCGACGGGCTGTCGCGGCGATACGACATTCCTCAGAAATGGATCCGTCTGCGCGTGGACGCGCCGGCACTCACGTTTCCGCTGCCATGTGATCCTGAGGAGTGGCAGCGGCTGACTGCTGGATACAAGACGCAGCTGCTGACTTCGATCCGCGCGGCGTATTTGGATTGGATCGCCTCGCCGGTGGGCCAAAGTGAAGCATGGCGAAAGCTTCACCCTCCCTCGGAGGCATTCTGGGATCCTGAGTCTTGGGACCGATTTCTCGCAACTGCTCGTGCGGCGACACCGAGTACGTCCGATCTAGTCCCGAATTTTGATGTGCAAATTCTTGTTCAACCGCTACGCGACCCACTCGAACAGGGGAGTTTTTCGGTTCGCATCGCGCTCGAGAATTTGCGTGAGGGCGACTCAGCGATGGAGTGCGGCCTCTTCAATGCCAGTCTGACGGTCGAGCTGCCGAATGACGCGCTCGGCCCGATGCGCTTGGAGCGTGTGAGGCGCAGCTATCATTTGGCCGGCTTCATGACGATGCCAGCCATCGGCGTGAACGGCGGTGTATCTGATCTCGGAATGCACGAGGGCGCCCGGTCACTGAGAACGACATGGATGCCGCGCTATGTGCTGCCGCGCGCACAAGCTACCGAGGTCGCGGCCGTTCCCACGTCTTATGGACAATTGGGGCTAGAGACGACTGAGTTGAGCGATCTCGCTGCATTGCCGCAGGCGCTGCGAGATTGGATCGACCTGGTCGCACGCGAGACACAGCTTTCCGTTGCTGGCGAAGAGGGTACCGCCGAGGACGAAGCGGCGCAGCAGACGAGATTCCAGGACGATCTGCAATCATGGCGAAACGAAGCGGCCAGAATAAGCGCGGGTGTGGCTCTATTGGCGGAGGCTCAGGAAGCATGGCGCCATGACCGAAACGCCGCCGCGGGTGTTCCTTATCGCGCTTGGTTGCTTCTTAACAGGACGTTCGCAGCCGCATCGCCGCCGCGCGAGGGCGAGCCGCCACCCGGTTGGAGACTCTTTCAGCTCGCATTTGTCTTGGCACATGTTCCAACTTTCGCGTCGCGACTGCCCGAGTACGCGGGTCACTTCAATGCTGTGTTCGACGAAGATGCGGCGAGCCTGCTCTACATGGCGACAGGCGGCGGCAAGACTGAGGCGTTCTTCGGCACGCTGGTCTTTGCGTTGTTCCTCGACAGGATGAGAGGGAAGCACCGCGGCGTCACAGCTATGATGCACTACCCGCTGCGGCTGCTGACGGTGCAACAAGCGCAGAGGCTCGCACGTCTCCTGGCTCGGGCGGAGATGGTGCGCCGAGCCGAGCACATAGACGGAAGTGCTTTCGAGATCGGCTTTTGGGTGGGAGGCACCAACACGCCCAACTCAACGGAGAAGCGTCCTGGCGAAATCGCCGACGCGCTTCGTTGTGTGCCTGTGTCGACCGACGCGCGCGCGAGAGACGAAGACGCGTTGATGGCGAGCCAGGAGCGGATCGACCGCGAGTATGTCGCGGCCAAGACCGCTTGGAACAAGCTCCCGGTTTGTCCCTTCTGCGGGTCAGACCGAGGAACGGGCCTGCGCCTCTTTCCGGAAAGGCATCACCAGCTCGGAATCGTCTGTCTGCACGGTTCTTGCGATTGGAACCGGAGTCATCGAACCGACGGGCTCGAACCTCTGCCATTCTTGATTGCCGACACCGACATTTATCGGCGCGCGCCCGCTGTGCTGTTGGGCACAATCGACAAGCTGGCGCTTCTTGGCCAGAGCACCACGACAGTCGATCGGATCGCGGGAATGTTTGGGCTTGCGCGGTGGATCGAGAACGCCGGCGGCGGCTTGCTGCATATGCCCAGCGGGACGGCCACCAGCGCTGCCCCACCGCCGGGCCATCAGCGTGTGGCCCCAGCATATCCTGATGGAGTAGAGGTTTTCTTCGACCCGTTCCCGAGCTTAATTGTCCAGGACGAGATGCATCTCCTGGAAGAGAGTCTGGGAACCTTTGGCGGTATTTTCGAAACCGGCTTATTTGCCTGGCTTTCGCGATTGTCGCAGCTACTCGGCCAGCGGGTGTGTCGGGTTCCCGGTGCTCCTGATCGCCCACGGCTGCCGCACGTCATTGGTGCGACTGCGACCGCGGCGGATGCCGCCAAACATACCCGTGCGCTCTATCAAAGACGGGTCATACAATTCCCGCATCCCGGACCAAGTCTTCACGGTGGCTTCTACACGCGAATAGCAAGTTTCCAGCCAGGCGGCGCTGCGGCGACAGAACGTCAAGCGGCGCTTGGCACACCTCGCGGCAGGGAGGCGGCTGCTCCGTGGGGTCGAGTGTATGCGAGCTTGATGACCAACGGGCGTCTACACACGGTTACGACATTGTCGGTGCTCGCTGCGCACGCAGCCACCGTCACGCGATGGGAACGGGACTTGGCGTCTTCTGATGCGGCGCGCCAGGCGCGGGCTGCTACAGAAATCGAAGAATGCGTGTCGGATGCGAGATGGTTTGATACGCGCCGCGCCGCCGTGCGGACGGCAGCGAGGGAGGGAAGGTTCGACAGGCTGGCGGCCTTGGTCGATCTACACCGGATTGAGCTCACATATGTGACGAACAAGAAGGGTGGCGACCAGATCCTCTCAGCGTTGGAGACGGAAGTACGCGAAGCGCATGCGGCCATGGGACCGGAATATGCGTTGTCCTCGTTCACAATGGAGCTGATCTCGGGTGGCGTCGATATTGGCGGCATCCAGTCGGTAATCCGTGCGGCAGAGCGGCCTTTCGATCCCATGCATGATGACATCGGCACCGCTTTGCGAGGCATCGTCGCGACCTCTGCGATCTCGCACGGTGTGGACGTCGAGTCCTTCAATGCAATGGCGTTTGCCGGAATGCCGTCCGATATCGCCGAGTATATCCAAGCCTCCTCGCGAGTTGGGCGTACGCACGTGGGATTTTCATTGCTCATCCCGACGCCGCAGACGCGGAGGGATAGATTTGTGGTCGAAGTCCACGAGTCATTTCATCGCCTGCTGGAGCGAATGATTGCGCCTCCAGCGGTGGAGCGATGGGCAGATCGCGCCATCAGCCGAACGATACCGTCGCTTGTGCAGATGTGGCTCGCGGGGGTGCGGCATCAGGAACGTTTTCTTGCCGCGGCGCTGGAGCACAAAGCGCAGATCACTCTGCCAACGACCGTCGAGCAGGTCGAACGACTTCTCCGAGACGCGAGGGCTTTCGACGATTGTGTCGCATTTGTCGTTGAGGCGGTAGGCATCGGCGCAACCACCGGAGCGCCGACCAATCCGATCTACTACAGCGACCTTGTGCGAGCTGCGGCGGCACGGATTCAAGCGGTCATTGCCAGCGGCGACTTCACAGGGCGGCTCAACGATTTTTGGAGCAATCCGCTGAGCGGACTGCAGCGACCGATGACGAGCCTACGAGATGTCGACGCCGCAGGCCGCATCCGCGCGTCGCAACGGACGCAACGCAACCAGCCGCTTTCCTGGGAGGAGGTCGGCGAGGCCATGGCGATGGTGCGCAACCGCGGTGTCTCACGCGGTCGCCGAACTGCGTCGAGCGAATTGGACGGAGAAGCCTGACGATGACCAACCCTCCAACGATGCAGCGTTCGCGTGGCCAGCTTGCCACCAGCTACGCCCCGCATAGCCTCTTTACGTTTGAAGGAGGCTCGGGCGCCTGCATGGCACTGTCTGCATCGGGCAATCGGACTGCCGAACTCCGACCGATTACACTGCGCATGATCGGCGAACAGATCCAAGAATATTTCGAGGCTTGGGCGGACCGTGCCATGCGCGGACTAAATCTTCGCCATCCTGTCCCGCCTTCGCTCGCGGTAGACAATCGCGTCCTGAGCGATCAAGCGGTCCGCGTCCGGCTCGGCGATCTCGTCTTTCAAATTCCAGATCTCGTTGGGTATGTGCCGTTCCCGTTGGCGTTTACCTGTACGCGCTGCGGGCTGCACCGTGAGGCCCGTCGGCTGGACAGGGTCGCAGAGGAAGCCGCGCGGTTCCGTCAGGCCTGTCCAACTGGTGCGGGAGGATGCGCCGACGATTGGCAACAGATCGACGTTGTCCTCACCCACTGGTCTGGCGAGATCGAGGCGATAAGCCCAAGCTATCGGTATTGGGACTCTGTAAACCGAGAGGTGCGAGACATCGCGCGATGTGGTTCGTGCGAGTCCGATCGGTTCTATCTGCGACGACCTCCAGGCCCCCTCGCAGGATGGCATTTCGAGTGCGTCGCTTGTCACACGGTGCGTCCGATCCTCCAGCGAGATCTGCGAACGTTAGAGAGTCTCGGTCCGCTCCTTGATCAGAACCAGGCGCTGATCGCCGAAATCAACATGGAGCCAGTCTCCTATCGCGCGTCGGCGGCCTACTATCCGCATGGCGACCGACTTCTGGTCTTCGACCAAGACATGTATGCCTCGCTGCTTGGCGCTACTCAGATCAACCAGCTCGAAAGCTTTATTGCCACCACCTATGGCTATCCGCCAACCCATCTAGCTGACGCGGAAAAGGCCGCGCTATTACAAGCAGCCGGCCGGGGGGCGGAGTGGGAGAATTACGTTCACATGCGGGCGTTGGTCGAAATGCTCGAGGCAGGAGGCACAACGCCACGCGAAATGATCGACGCATCGCGATCGGCGTTGACCCGCCAAGACGAAGACTGGAACGCTTCAGTGTTCGCAGGCCGCCAGCAAGCAACACCTGGGATCGCGACTGCGTGCCGAGAGCGCCAACGCTTTGTACGGCGCTTCGATCCTATTCGTATGGCCGTTGAGCATGAAACGCTATTGCAAGAGAAGCTGCGTGGGGGGCAGCTCAATGACGGCAAGGAAGTCTCCGTCGATGTGACGATTCTTGACCCGTTCCTAATCCCTGACGGGTTGTCTGAACGCGAAGTCGATCGGTTGAGAACGGAAGTGCGGCGCCGGAGAGACCTCCTTGGCATTTCGGAAATGCGCCTGATCCGGGATGTCCGAATTTGCGAATATACATTTGCCTATACGAGAACATCGTCCTCGCCCACGGTCAAGCGCGACAAGGCGGGTGATGCGGAGATGCCTGTGCGGCTGCGATTGTTCGACCGCGTGGAAGTCGGCGAGGCCGCCTGCCATCCGGTCCTTTGTTTGTTACAGTCGAACGAAGGCTTCTATGTGCGGCTAGACGAAGACACCGTGCGGGAATGGCTCGCGGAAAACGGAGTTGCTGTCGCGCCCGCGGTTCCGGGCGTTCGACTTGGTGGAAGCCTTATAGAAGAGTTTTCCGCGATCGAGAACGATCCGAACTCCCGGTTTTCACGCTTTCTCGATGAATATCGGCGCGAAAGAACAGTGCCGCGCCAGGCTTATCCATTCGTCTACACGCTCTTGCACACGATGGCGCACCATCTCATTGGAGTTTCCGCTTCTATGTCGGGCCTCGATCTCGGCTCGTTCGGCGAGCACCTGTTTGTTCCGGATTTGGCATTTCTGGTTTACCGCCGTGGCATGACCATGGATTTAGGCAACCTGTCGTCCATGTGGCGCGACCGCGGGGACCCAGCATTTGGCAATGAAGTCCTCGACCGCATGGTCAATCCGGCCAGTCTTCGATGCGGCTCCGAAAGCGTGTGCAACCACCGTGGAGGAGCGTGTCCTGACTGCGTGCTCATCCCGGAAAGTGCTTGCCTAACGCGGAACGAGCTGTTGTCGCGGTCAGTGCTCATCGGACGCGGAGCACCCCGTTGGGACGTGGTGGGGGCGGAATTGAGCGGATACTACACCGTTGCGGAACGTCGCGCGGAGCATCCGGTACGCGCGGATGTGGAGAGGCCATGACTGCGACCGCCGCAATTGGTGTTGACTTGGCTCGCTCTCTGGTGCTCGGGCTCGGTGCGGATTGTCCTACCGCAGCAGCGCTCGCGCGCGCGATGGAGGACCGACAAGGCAACGTAGTCGATGTCTATAGCCTTGCTAATTGGCCAACTGGCTCGATCCTGCGGGTCACTTCTGATTTTGTTACCCGCGGTTGGTTGAGCCGCTTGGAAGCCGGTTGGTTGGTGGGACCGAGACAGATGCCATCAGGCCTCGCGTCATTCCTTGATGGCGCAGCCGCGATGCGGGCAATCATGCCGGATGGGGGCATGGCGACCGCTGTAGTGACGATGCCGCCGTCACCGAGTGTTATCTGGTCGGTGTTGCCCGCGACGGGATTGGCATATGCCGCGCTGCTACCAACCAACGACGCGTTTGAAAAGTTGGCTGATGCTGCGGCGAACAGTTTTACAATTATGACACCATTCTTGAACAACGAAGGGCTAGTCATCGCACTTGATTTATTTCGCCGGACACACGCGCATCGACGACGCCTCATCATTCGAAGAGCGGGATCGGCTCGTGCTGCCGTCGATCACCACTGGGCTGACCTTCGTCAGCTGGATGTCGAGGTTTTGAACTACACGTTGCCAGTCGAGGGGGGGTACGAGACTTTTCACGCAAAGATCCTGCTGGCGGACCAAGATCTCGCCTATGTTGGAAGTGCTAACATGACCGCATTTTCTCGACATTCGATGGAGCTCGGAATCCTTACAGACGGTCGCGCGGCGCGTGTCGTCGCTAGTATCGTTAGGGGCGTTGAGCGCATTGCTGTGCCGCTTCGGGCGCCGTCCTTAATCCGATATATCTAGGAAGGGGCGCTCAACATCGTGGCTATTACTCGAAGCAATGTCAGCGCACTTGAGCCATCGATCGATACTATTGCGTCACTCCAATCGGTAGACGCGATCCCATCGTTCGATAGATTTCTTGCCGCATTTCGCAGAAAGAAGCTGAACCAGTCAGAAGCATTGCGGGCGTGTCTCAGCCTGATCAAGCGCGAGCATGGTGATCTTCTTGAGCTCATCGACGCGCTTCCGGCCGCTTGGGCCGATCACGCTGTCGCTAGCGCTTACGCAACGTTGATTCCGGCGGATCGTCGCAAGAGGCTGGGGGCATATTTCACTCCACCACATCTGGTAGATCACCTAGTCTCCCGCCTTGCGTCCTGTGGCGTGGACCTCGTCGGGCACCGGCTCCGGGATCCCGCTGCTGGCGGGGCGGCTTTCCTTGTGCCGCTTGCTCGCATCAAGGTTTCGGCTTGGAAGAAGTTGGGGCTGACCGACGACGATATTGTGCGCCGGCTGCCTGTTCACTTGATTGGTCGGGAGATCGAACCGGATCTCGCTGCAATCGCTAATGCTCTAATAAGGCGAATGTTAGTGTGCGAGTTTGGATTTACTCCGAAGTCTGTTGCGCATCTAAGGTTGGTTAAGGTTGGCGATAGTCTCGACTCCAGGATTTCTTCGGACGACGATATCGATCATGAGGTAGGCAATCCGCCGTTTCTTCGTCTAGGTGGTTGTGACAGACGTCTATCAAGGTCGATCTTTGGCGAAATCGCGTCCGGCAGGGTCAATCTTTATGCGCTATTTGTAAGGCGGGCGCTTGAGGAAGTGCCAATAGGCGGCATGATCGGCTACGTAATTCCTGCGTCATTTTTGGGTGGTCCTGAATTCGAATCTTTTCGTAGGCGAGTCCTGCAGCTTGCCGAGGTTCTGGTCGTGGATCTTGTCGAAAAGCGGAGCGATGTTTTCCTTGATGCTATCCAAGACGCTTGCTTCATTGTTCTGCGGCGGCGAGTGGAAGCGTTGATTGAGCCGCCTGCAGGTGTGGCGGCAAGCGGTGTCTTCCGTCGAGACGGAAACTTCATTTCCAAAGATGCTGCACACATTGAGACTGACGGAGCGCCTTGGCAATTGCCTGGAGTGGAGCTAGCACGTTCCTCCACGCTCAAGGATTGGGGGTACCGGGCGACTGTCGGCTATCTCGTGGCTAACCGTCAACCAACGCGCATGCACAAACAAGCAGCTAAGGGGCGGTATCCGCTTATATGGGCTAAGTCGATTACTCCCGAAGGTACCTTCGATTTTGAAAGAGGGGCCGCCTTCAAAGGCTACGGTTGGGCTGATGCTCCGGCAGATGCACCCTACCTGGTTCGCACAGAATGCGTAGCTGTTCAGCGAACTTCGTCGCGAGGTCAGAAGCGGAGGCTCAATGCGGCTTCGATCTCCAAAGCTTTTATCAAGAAGAATGGCGGCATCATCGGTGAAAATCATGTCATCCTACTTGTGCCAGACGCCCCTGACGCGGCATCACCAGAGTCCTTGGCGGAGGCGCTGAACAAGGCTGCGGTCAGTGCTGCTCTCGATCGTGTATGCGGTTCAGCGTCAATCTCGGTGAGGCTTCTGGAGACGATTAAGCTGGAGGCGCGCCCGGCTGCTTGCGAGCGCTGGCCACATGATGGTTCGGAGGAGAAGGTCCAACCGCAAAAGACGGTGGTGGCGCTATGACGCTCGAGAGCTGGGACCGGAGTACGGGAAGGTATGTTTTTTACCGTATGGCTGAGGAGCACAGCGAGGATTGTAAGCGCTTTCCCTTTGAGAGAATTCCGAAACGAGTGTTCCTAGATACGAACGTAATAAATGTACTTGTGAAATACTGCGAGGTGATTTTTGACCATTCACCAATCCCGCAAGAAGTAGACGCTACGCTGGCGGTAGACATAGAGGCGCTTATGCACGTGTTCTATGTCGGCGCACGGGCGGACTGGGACATTTTGGGGTCGCGGAAGACACTCGATGAATTGTCACTCACGAGAGACTGTTCGCTGCGAGCCGAGCTTTTGGAATACGCATTCGGGATCGTAAACCAAAACCTTGATGACGATGATCACAGATATGCTGCCGATTTTGGGCGCAAGTTAATCGAAGCGCCTTTTGTAGCTGCTTTGCCAGACAAAGCCGACCGCGAGTTAATAGGGAATGCAATTGGATTTGGTTGCGATGTTTTCTGTACTTGTGACAGGGCAACGATCGTGAAGAAGCGAGATCGGCTACGACAAGTACCTTTGCGAATTTTAACGCCAGAAGAGTGGTGGGCGCATGTAAAACCGTGGGCGGCTTTATGGCGCTAGTTCGCCCCAAATCGAAAAAGGAAACTGGTTTGCTAATAACGACCGTTCGGTATGTCCAATGAGAACGCGCGGGAACCTCGTTACTGAGCGTGCCGGGGTAAACTATGTGCGCGATGTCGTGGAGGGAGCGGGCTGCCTGCTGAAAGAAATCAACCTGCAGCACGATTTTGGACATGACGCCACCATGATGCTGGTTGTGAATGGTGAGGTTCGCCCACGCGAAGTCGCGCTTCAGATCAAGTCCGGCGTTAGCTATGTTTCGCCAACGACCTGTGGTTTGCCTGCGACAGCCTCTCACATCTATTTCTGGGCTGAACATGACCTTGTAACGCTTGGCGTGGTCTATGACCCAGCTGAAAAATCGGCCTGGTGGATAGATTTGCAAACCGCCGCTCGGGAATTTCGAGTGGCAAATCCCAAGAAGGGGACCACATTTACGTTCGCAAAGGGACTTTGGAATCAGTTTAACCAGACAGATTTCGCATCGATTTTGGTTCCGACGCTTCTTGGGGAGCCGCCGAGCGTTCCCCTTGAACGATTATGCACGTGGGTCATGGACGGGGACATTGAGACACATGACATTGGTGTTCGCGCCATCCGAGCGCGCTACTATCGCGAGGCTGCGGCATGGGAATGTCTGATCGAGGCATTTAAGTCGAAGCCCGTTGAACAACTGACACTCAGCCTTCCCATTGCCCTAGCAAAGCTGCTAGGTCACGACGATATCGGTTATTATTCAAACGAGATTCCCGAGGAAGTTCGTGCTCCAGCGATCGCAAAGGTTTTGACCTTTAACGTTGACGAAATTTCCAAACTACTTTCGATGTTGCCCGACGGTGACTTCGATCGGCCTAGCATTGGTTACAGCTTAATGCCGCTCTTTGGTCAGAGCTCTGAAAGCCCGCGAATTCTTTCCGTTATTCGTGACAATGACAGGTTTGCCCCTTCAGTTCGCGAAATTGCAGGGGAGCTATTTGAGTGGTATCGGCGTGATCCAGTTTGGTGGGGCTTCTGGCGTCGAGATACAGGCAAACCACATTGAAAGGGCTTGCGAGCGCAGAGGGATAAGTGCCTCATTGTCTTTTCTTGGTGTTGTGATAAAACCTCTGCTGTTTTTGAAAACTGCCAAGGAAACATCACATCGCTACGGCCATGGACTCGCAACGCGCCCAAGCGCTCAAGCTGCTGAAGGCGTGTCCCATAATGCGGCTGAAGGACTTTGCCGCCCGCGGCATCGCGCCCGAAACCCTGGCGCGTCTTGTCCGGGACGGCGAGGTTGTTCGTCCCGCGCGCGGGATCTACCAGCTCGCAGATAGCTCGGGCGATGCGGCGCGCGTCCTGGCCGAAGCATCGCTGCTCGTTCCCAAAGGCATCATCTGTCTGACCTCGGCGCTGCAGTTCCACGAGCTGACGCTGCAAATGCCGTCGGCCGTTTGGATGGCCATCGATCGTACCGCCTGGCGTCCCAAGATCGACTATCCACCCATTCGCTTCGTGCGCTTCACCGGCGCCTCGCTGACAGAAGGTGTCGAGCGGCACGCCATCGATGGCATCGAGGTGGCGATCACAAATCCGGCGCGCACGATCGTCGATTGCTTCCGCTATCGGGCAAAGGTCGGTCTGGATGTCGCTCTGGAAGGTCTGCGTGAGGGGCTTCGACAACGGAAAGTCACAAGCGACCAGCTCTGGACTTATGGGACCAAAGGCAAGGTTTGGACGACCATGAAACCCTATGTGGAGGCAATGGTAGCCGATGGCGCGTGAGCCCAGGAAAAATGTCGGTGCTTCGGTCCGGGCTCGTCTGCTCGACCGGTCTCGCGTCGAACGCACGGACTTCCAGATTTTGCTGACGCGCTACGCGCTGGAACGGCTTCTCTACCGGCTGAGCCAGTCACCCCACCGCGACCGCTTTGTTCTGAAGGGAGCGATGCTGTTCGTGACCTGGGTAGAAGACCCGTTCCGGCCGACACGCGATCTCGATTTCCTCGGCTATGGCGAAAACAGCCCTGAGTCGATCGGCGGGGCCTTTCGCGAGATCTGCGGGCAACCGGTCGATGATGATGGCGTGGAGTTCGATATCGTCGCGATCACGGCTGTTCCGATCCGAGAGGACGTTGAATACGGCGGCATTCGCGTACGCACCTCCGCGACGATCGCCGGTGCCCGCGTTCCGATTCAGGTCGACATCGGTTTTGGTGACGCTGTAACTCCGGGACCCGTCGAAATCGTCTATCCGCCGCTGCTCGACGCGCCGGCGCCCCGCCTGCGCGCTTATCCGGTGACGACAGTGGTTGCCGAAAAATTCCAGGCGCTCGTCCAGCTCGGCATCGCGAACAGCCGGCTGAAGGATTTCTACGACCTCTGGCTGATCGCGCAGACATTCGAGTTTGACCGCGCATCCCTTGAAGAGGCCGTCCGTCAGACCTTTGCACGGCGCGAGACCATGCTTCCAACCGAAAATCCGATCGGTCTGAGCGATGCTTACGTGGAGGCTTGGGGGCGCCAGTGGCAGGCCTTTCTGGGACGAGAGCGAATGGCCGCGGCGCCGGCCGACCTGGCTGTCGTCGTCTCCGACCTCGCCGGATTTCTGCTTCCCCTGATCGAGCCTGCTGAAAAGGATGAGCGTTGGAAGCCTGGCGAAGGCTGGAGGGCATCGAATGCATAGCCTGCAGAGCAACGCGGAACGCGCACGCGGCTTCGCCATCTATCACAGTCAATCGCGAACTGTTGTGATCGGATCTAGCTATTTCTCCCGCGCTTCGTATATAATGCAAACGCACAGATCGACGCCGCGCACCGCGCCACATTTATTGTTGAAGAACAATTGCGTATGAATCTGACGGTATATATGACGGTAGTCGTCGATTTCTCCGTTTTACACTCATAGAAAATTCAAATACTTACCGCTCCGGTTAATCATCGAGTGGGAGTGACGGGGCGTGCTTTTGGATATTCAAGGATAGTGCGTCGGGGTCTCGGCGAGGTAGGCGTTTCGATAGCTGTCGAAAGCTCGTAGCTCACAATTCACGAACTAGCGTTATCCCCAAATTTGTCGTAAGCGTCGTCTGACGGCTGCGGCCGGTTCCAGTTGATCCGCGCGCGGCTCAGGGCATTTGGACGATGTTCCAGGGCAGCAGGTCGGTGATGCGGTTGATGGGGTGGTCGGCGATACGGTCGAGCACGTCGTGCAGATAGGCCTGGGGATCGAGGCCGTTGAGCTTGGCGGTCTGGGTGATGGTGTAGATCGCGGCGGCCCGTTCCCCACCGGCGTCGGAACCGGCGAACATCCAGTTGCGTCTTCCGATGGCCAGGGGCCTGATCGCCCGTTCGGCGGCGTTGTTGGAGAGCTCCAGCCGGCCGTCGTCCACATAGCGCGTCAGCGCCGTCCACCGCGAGCGGGCGTAGCGGATGGCCTTGGCCAGGTCGCCTTTGCCGGGGATGCGCAGCAGCGTGGCATCGAGGAAGGCGGCCAGTTCGTCCAGGGCTGGCCGAGCCTTGGCTTGGCGAAGCAGGCTGCGTTCCTCGGCCGACAGGCCGACCAGGGAACGTTCGATGTCGAACAGCACCCCGATGCGCTTGAGCACCTCCGCGGCCAAGGGAGAGCCGGTTTCGACGTGTTCGTCGAAGAACTTGCGGCGCACATGCGCCATGCAGGCCACTTCGGCGATCCGGCTGCCGTCGTACAGGGCATCGAACCCGCCATAGCCATCGGCATGCAGGTACCCACGGAAGCCGGCCAGTTCCCGTTGCGGATGCTCGCCCTTGCGGTCGGGCGTGTAGCGGTACAGCACCGCCGGCGGGCCTTGTCCGGCATGGGGGCGCTCGTCACGCAGGTAGACCCACAACCGTCCCGTCTTGGTCTTGCCTCGCCCGGGCTCAAGCACGGGAACCGGCGTGTCGTCGGCGTGCAGCACCGATCCGGCCAGCACGTGCTGGGCAATCGCATTGGCCAAGGGGGCCATCAGGGCTGCCGCCTTGCCCACCCAGTCGGCCAGCAGCGAGCGTTCCAGTTCCACCCCCTCGCGGGCGTAGATGGCGGATTGCCGGTACAGCGGCAGGTGATCGCAGTATTTGGCGATCAGCACATGCGCCAGCAGCCCGGCGGACGGCAGGCCGCGCTCGATGGGCAGCGACGGCATCGGCGCCTGCACCATACCCTCGCAGCACTGGCACGACAGCGCCGGGCGGACGTGGCGGATCACGGTGAAGCGCGCCGGGATGTAGTCGAGCACCTCGGTGACGTCCTCGCCCACCTTGCGCAAGGTGCCGCCGCACGAGGGACAGGCGTCGTGCGGCGCATGCACGATCTCGGTACGCGGCAAGTGTTCCGGCAGCTTGCGCCGGCCAGCCCTGGCGCGGGCCTCGGGCGCCCCCTCCAGCGGTGCCGTCGGCAACAGCTCGGCACCAGCCATCGTCGCTTCGGCGGCGGTTGTGGCCTCCAGGTCCTCCAGCGACAGCTCAAGCTGCTCGATCTCGCGGGCGATCTTCTCGGAAGACGAACCGAACTGCATCCGCCGCAGACGGGCCAGTTGGATCTTGAGCTTCTCCATCTCCAGCGCCTTGGCCACCAGGCCCGCCTTGGCGGCCGCCAGTTCGGTCTCGCTGGCCTCACGGCGCCGGCGCTCAGCCTCCAACTCCGCAGCCTGCGCGGCGATGATCGCGCGCAACGCCTCGACCTCATTGGGCAATGGAGCGGGCAGTGGATCGGCGATGGACGACATGGGCCGATTCTACAGGAAGGGCGCCACCACGAGGAGGACCGATCACCGTCATCGCGCCGATCACCGGCGAGCGTGGCAGCCCGGACTCACCCCGCCGTCTCCGGACGCCAGGGTCGCTGCGGAGCCCGCCAGTCCATGCCTTCAAGAAGCATCCCGAGTTGGGCCGGGGTGAGAGCCGCCACTCCCTCGCGGCTGATCGGCCACACGAAGCGGCCTTTCTCCAGGCGCTTGGCGAACAGGCAATAACCCTGGCCATCCCAGTACAGCACCTTCACCAGGTGCCCTTGCCGGCCACGGAAGACGAAGAGATGGCCGGCGAACGGGTCCTGCTTCAGAACCTCCTGGGCCAGCATGGCCAACCCGTCCATGCCCTTGCGCATGTCGGTGGCGCCCATCGCCAGGTAAATCCGCACGCCGGCGGGAACCGTGATCACCGGCCGTCCAGCACATCGGCCAGCCGACGGAGCGTGGCGGGGGCGATGTCCTCGCCGACACGCAGTACCCGGCCGTTGGTGAGCACCACCTCGACCAGGGCGGCCTGCCGCTCAACGGGCGGCCCCGGTGGTTGGGAGGGCAGCACGGCGGGGGACCCCACGCCGGCAGGGGGCGCCGCGTCAACCAGATGCACCGGCACAAAGGACGCCGCCTCAGGGGAGAGTTCGCCGCTCCGGATCTGCCGGCGCCATCGGTAGATCAGGCTGCTGCACACCCCATGGCGCCGTGCCACCGCCGCCACGGCGCCGCGACCACCACGCGCCTCGCCCACGAGGCGAATCTTCTCCTCCGCCGAATAGGCGCGACGCCCACCGGCCCCGGTGATGACCTCGATACGTTGGACTGCCACGGTGCAAACCACACTGCTTGCCATGATGCCAAGCCGGCCACACACCCACGCGCCGCCGACACATAGCTTTCAGCACAACAGCCCCCGATCCAACAAGGCAGCCCACAGACGACGCTTACAATTTGTCCTCGCGACCGCAACCTAATGACACCCGGAGCGTAGGCCTTCAGCCGCCACTCGGCTAGGCGTGTAAACGACTTTGAGCAAGCATGGCCCTGTGGCCGACGATGGAGCGGAAGTTGCAGGCCGCTTTTGCATTGGAGCGCAACCCTGAGTGTTTCGCTGCGATGGTGACCCGGTCGCTGCTAGGCGGACGCGGCGACACCAGCAGCCTCACGGATAGCCGATGCAATCTCGTCTTCGCTGCGTCCTCCGTTGATGGCGATGCGTCCGCCAAATACAAAGTGGGGCACTGACCTGACCCCGGCCGCCATCGATTTGGCCGCCTCCTGCTCGACACGTCTGTGTTGCTCGCGGTCGAGCGCTATCGCACGAGCTTCTTCGCGTTCGAACCCATAGGCCACGGCAATGTCCGCGAGGACATCGGCGTCTGAGATGTTCCTTGCTTTCAGGAAATGGGCATCGGTGATCGCGACCGCGAACTGATGCTGCGTTCCTTTTACTCGCGCCGCAAGGATCAACCCGTGCGCTGCCTGCGTCCTGTAGGTCCAGGGCTGACGGCTCAGGTCGAGATCAAGGCCAGATGCCCGCGCTTCCGCCTCCGGCCGGGCGAACGACGCCTTCGGATCCGTCACGCCATAGCGCGAGAGGAGAAGATCGGGAATGTAGAGGCCCTCGGCCGGTGCATCGGGAAGCAGAAGGACCGGATGTTGGCGGATGTCCACGTCCAGATCGGGGAAGCGTTCCGCCAGGACCTTGTCGAGACGGTGATGCCCGATGATGCACCAGGGGCAGGTGACCTCGATGTAAAGATCGATTTGCAGCATTATCTCATTCTTCTGGTCGTTGAACCGACAGTCTTGGATTAATTGAGCCATTTCGCGTCGACTGCAGCGCCTTCCATCCATAAGTCAGGACGGGCCATCGACGGAGGGCAAGTCAGGGTCGATCCTGGTCATTTTGACGGACACATCCCACAGTCGCTTGGCGAGCTGCGGATTCCTCGCGTCCTTGGAGGGAACACCTTCACCGGAAGGACCGCGCAGCCCGGAGAGTCCCGTCGGCCCGTAGTAACCGCCTGGCTTTACTCGTCCGGTCGCTGCGTGCAGCGCGCCCCAGGCGCCCATGGCGGGCGTGGCGAATAGCAAGCCGATCAGCGACATCACTATGTTGCCCCACCGGCTGCCGCGGGCGAGGTTTGTCCCGACAAGACCCGGGTGGCAGGCCACCGCCGTTACCGGCGCTCCTGCCGCCCTCAGCCGCCGATCCAACTCGAAGACGAAGAGCAGGTTCGCGAGCTTGCTGGCGCCATAGCGTGGAAGCCACCTGTAGCTCTTCTGAGCGCTAAGGTCGTCCCATTCGATCTTCGCGCCCTTATGCTGCCCGCTGCTCGTGATGACGATGCGCGATCCGGGCGTTTCCATGAGTTTCGGCAGCATGAGCGCGCTGAACGCGAAGCAGCCAAGATGATTGACGCCGAACGTCTGCTCGAAGCCCTGCGCTGTGTGCTTGAGCGTCGGTCCCTGCACGCCGGCATTGTTGATCAGCACGTCGACACACGGCTCCTTGGCGGCCAGTTCAGCCGCCCGTCGCACGCTCGCCAAATCCGCCAGGTCAAGTGGTAGGAACGCGAGCTCAGCTCCCGAAGTCTTTTGACGAATCCGGCTCATCGCGGCTCTCGCCTTCGCCTCGTCGCGGCATGCGAGCAGCACTCGCGCACGCCGCGCCGCCAGCGCGCTCGCCACTTCAAAGCCTATGCCGGTATTGGCCCCCGTAACGATGAAGCACTTGCCTGACTGATCGGGCACATCAGCCGTCGTGAACCCCTCGGATGGCATAGGTTTCTCCTTCCGTTTGACGAGCGCCTGGGTCTGTCCCGCAGATCGCGGATACCCTTTGCCCTCAGCTACGATTGGCTATCCCCGGCGCTGCGTTCACGAACTCCTTGGCTGCGACCTGATCGACCAGGAATTTCGCAAGGTTCCCGCGCGACAGCTTCGTGCCGAGCTTCGTCCTGCCGTACCAGCCAATGTCCACTTGGCCTGTTGCGGACCCATCCTTGAGGTTGGGAATCCGAACCAGCGTCCAATCGAGGCGTGAGTTGCTCACCAGTTCAGCGGTCGCCTTGATGTCGTCATAGGCGTTGCGAACGATGACCTTGAACAGCATGACGAATGCTTGCGACTTGAGGTCGAAACCATCCTTCGGATCACGATAGGCGGCCGTCGAGATCTGGATGAGGCGACGAACGTTCAGCTCTTCCATGACAGAGATGATCGTACCGACGCCGCGCATGATCGGCCGTTTCTCGCGCGCTTTCAGACTGTTGGGGCCCAAGGCGCTGATCACCGCGTCAGAGCCCGCGACGCACGCCTTGATCGCTTCGCGATTGTTCAGGTCACCGACGATGACCTCAATCTTGCTACCAAAGGCCGAAAGTTTTCCGGCGTCGCGCGTGTAGACGGACAGCTTATATCCTTGTCGGAGCGCCTCTTCGATAATGTGTCTTCCGGTTGGTCCGGTCCCTCCAAAGAGAGCAATTTTCATCTCATCTTCCTCGTGGTCTTTGGCTTGGATCGACTGCTCTAGCTGCTGACATGCATGGTCGCCTGAGCAGCCGGCCGCTCCGCTTTCAGGCGGCCTTTTCCAAGACCGAACGAACCTGAGCTTCGGTGGCGGCGATGGCGGCCTTGGCCGCCTCAGGCCCGAAGACGGTTCCCTCCACGCGGACGATTTCGATGTCGGTCAGGCCTATGAAGCCCAGGAGGTGGCGCAGATAGCCGGTCTGGAAATCAAAGGCGGCCCAGTCGCCTTCTGAGAAGACGCCGCCTGCGGCCGTGACGACATAGACCTTCTTGCCGGTCAACAATCCCTGCGGCCTGCCGGCTTCGTTATAACCAAAGGTCACGCGCGGCCAAGTGATGTGATCGAACCAGGCCTTCAACTGCGACGACAGACCGAAATTGATCATGCCTGAACCCAAGACGATCACGTCAGCAGCCTTCACCTCATCGACGAGCTCCTGCGCAAGGCCGACCGCCTTGAGCTGCTCGGGTGTGCGCGCCTCGGGGGCCGCGACGCGGCCTTGAATGTACGCTTGGCCGATATGCGGGAGCGGGTTAGCCGCCAGATCGCGCGTCAAAACGGTGCCGCCCAAGCGAACCTTGAAGCCTTCGGCGATCTCGGTCGCGAAACGGGTGGACAGGCTCTCGGCGCCACGAGGGCTCGATGTAACGAGGAGGATGTTGGACATGGTTGCTCCGACGTGAACAGGGTAGTAAACTCTTGATACCAACACTATTAAGGTGACTGCCCTGTCCCTCGCAAGAAGGCACTCCAATGACACTTAGTGACATTGATTTTCCCACCCCCAGCAAAGGGGACGACTGTCGGATGGTTCGGGAAATCCTTGATCTCGTCGGCGACAAATGGAGCCTGTACATCATCGCAACGCTCAAAGATGGACCAGTTCGGTTCAATGAGCTGCGGCGTCGGATCGACGGCATCTCGCAGCGGATGTTGACGATCACCTTGCGCGGACTGGAACGCGACGGGTTGGTGAAGCGGACATTGTTCCCCACTATTCCGCCGCGCGTGGATTATGAGCTGACGGAGGTGGGGCGGACGCTTCTTGCGCCGGTAATGGGTCTCGTCACGTGGGCATACGCCAGTCAGGAGAACATCCAGGACGCTCGCGTCCGGTATGATGCAAGCTAAGGCGTGTGTGGACAAATTTGAGCCAGTATCGAGCGGTGGCGATATGGACCAGGCCGAGAAAGCTGTTGGCCAATTTGCTGCGTCGGAGGCGCATCTCGCCAGTGGCAATGCCGAACGATACGCTAGGCAACGACTTGGTGGTCATTCCGGTAGGCGTCGGATCCGATGCAAGCCAGACTTTGCCTGTTCGCGTAGGCGCCGGGTTGTGCCAACGCTGACGGTACTTTTCGCCGCAATCTGGGTTTGGGCGTCAGAGCTGTACAGGATCAGGAAGAACCGATAGTAGCCGATAGATGGCTTGCGGACGTCGTCGGAAATTCCTTAACGATATCAGCAGTGTAGCTTTTTGACGGGTCCTAGGCCGGTAGTATTTGGGCGAAGAAATATTTTTCTTCAATGAATTCAATCGGTTAATTCGACCCCGAACAATCGAGTGGGAGTGACGGGTCGTACGTTCGGATAGCGTCGGATACTGCGTCGTAAGCTCGGCGATTTTGCTGTTGCGATATATCCTGAATGATGCCGTAGATTGGGATATACCTGCCTCGGCGGCGATCAATAGCTTTTGTCCGCGTTCCGACAATCGCCCTCCACAGAGGGAGGGCGAACGTTCGGGCAGAATCTCAGACGGTCGGAACAGTCCCGCCGTCGATGACGAACTCGGAGCCATGGATGGCGGCGGCCCGATCTGAGGCCAAGAAGGCGATAAGGTCGGCGACCTCTGCCGGCTCGGCGCCGCGTCCGATCGGGATCCCACCTATCCAGGCCATGACAGCCTGCCGTGCTTCCTCGAACGTACCGCCATTGCTAAACTGCATGCCCTTGACGAGGTCGACGGCGCCCTCGGTCATGATCCATCCGGGACAGACGATGTTGACCCGGACCCCCTTTGGCCCCAGCTCCTTGGAAATGGATTTGCTGTAGGTTCTCAGCGCCCCCTTGGCGGCGGCGTAGGCGGTAGTGGACTCGGGGAGAGGCAGCACCGACTGGGTCGAGGTGACGTGTACCACTGCGCCGCTGCCTCGCTCAATCATCTGCGGGATCAGAAGGCGATCAAGGCGAACTGTCGCCAGCAGGTTCAAATTGAGTTCCGAGAGCCAGATGTCGTCTGTCAGCGCGACAAAGCCGCCGGGTGGCATTTCCGAACCGCCGACGACATGGGCGAGGATGTCGATCCCGCCAAGCCGCTCAACCGCCGCCTTGGCGAGCGCTTCGCCGCCCTCCACCGTGGTTAGGTCGGCTTCGACGTATTCAACGCCCTTGATGGGACCCTTGATCGAGCGGGCAGCGGTAATGACTCGCGCGCCGCCAGCGAGGAAGCGCTCGACCGTGGCGCGGCCCAGGCCCTTGGTGCCACCGCTGACGAGCACGCGCTTGCCGGCGAACTCGGTGGGATCAACCTTGATGCTCATACGGTCGTCTCCAGCGTCTTGATGGCGCCGTTTACCAGCGTGAAGCGATAGGTGAAGCGGAGCGGGCTGCCCGGGAAGTCACCGTGTGCGGGACCCTCGACAATGACATCGCCTTCTTCTTCCCGAACAGTATCGGGCGTGAAGATCGCTTTCACCGGGATCACTTCTTCCTCGAACAACTGGCGGATCGCGGCATGCCCCTCGAAATGCTTGCCGTTATCGATGAATACGGCATCGCGCAGGAAGGGCTTCAGCATGCCGTCGATATCGAGACGGGCGTTTGCTTCGACATAGTCGGCGATCGGCTTGGGTAGGTCTATTGACATGCTCATCTCCTCAACGGTGATGAGGCTCATTTAGCGATGGACTGTTCGCCTGATAATCGAGACAAACCGGCATAGGGTGTCACGGAAATCGGAATAATGACTCGCCATTCACTGATAGAGCTGGAGGCGGTTCTCGCCATCGTGCGGTGCGGCTCGTTTCGAGCGGCGGCGCTCGAACTCGGCATGTCGACCACGGCCATCAGCAACGCGGTGGGCAAGCTCGAGAGGGAACTTGCGGTGCGACTGTTCAATCGCACGACGCGCAGCGTCTCGCTCACCTATGCGGGGCGGATCTTCGTGGCGCAAATCAAACCAGCGCTCGAGGACATTCAGAAAGCGATGAATACGGCGCGATCCCAGCAGGAGACGCCGTCCGGCACCTTGCGCATCAATGCCTTCGCGACGGCGGCGCGCGAGATCATGGCGCCGCTGGTCCTGACCTATCTGCAACGCTATCCGCAGGTTCATATCGACCTCGTCACCGAGGGACGCCTTGTCGATGTCGTGGCGGCGGGTTTCGATCTGGGGGTGCGCAGCGCCGATCTGGTGCCCACCGACGCGATCGCCATACCGCTGGGTCAGATGCGGCGCATGGCGATTGCCGCATCCCCCGACTTTTTTCAAAGCAGGGCGATCCCGCAAGTGCCGCAGGAATTGCTCACCTATCCCTGCGTTCGCGTGCGGCTTCCCAGTGGCGCATTGTTCCGATGGCGGTTCGAGAAGGGGGGCGAAGAGCTACAGCTCGACGTCGAGGGCCCGATCACTCTTGACGAAGCGTCTCTGGCCCGGATCGCGGTGACGAACGGCGTGGGGATCGGCTATTTCATGGACACCGATGTCCGCGAGGACATCGCGGCAGGTCGGCTCGTCCGCGTCCTCGAAGACTGGACGCCGCCGCTGGTGCCACTATGCCTTTACTATTCTAATCGGCGCAATTCCTCCGCGGCTTTCCAGGCCTTTATCGCCCTCGCACGCGACTTCGCCGCCGGACGGCTCGCACAGCCTTGAGGATGGCTGCTGCCATGCGCGCACCGAGTAATTGAAACCGGCTTCTGTCTCGCTCCTCGATCGCGACGAGCTCAAGGTGGCTGGATTGGCTCCATATACCGAGGCGTTCTGAGCTTCCTGCCATTAGCGCAAAGGTCGCAGAAACGGACTGATTCTGCCAACGCTGACGGTACTATTGGTCGCGCTTGAGTTCGGACGTCAGAGCCGGAAAAGGATGTGGAAAAGCCGATAGTAGTCGATAGATGACCTGCGGAGGTCGGCGGAAATTCCTTGGTGATATCAATAGTGTAGCTTTCTGACGGGTCCTGGGCCGGTAATAACTGGTCCGAAAATATTTTCTGCAATGAATTCAGATGGTTGGTTCGGCCCCGAGCAATCGAGTGGGAGTAGCCGCTTCGGTTATAGCGATCCCAGGTAGTTACCCAGGCCGATGACGCAGGTGGACAGCACCAGCATGGCGATGCCCACGCCCAACACGGCGCGGGTGCGGCGGCTGGAGCCGGCCCATTCCTGCAGCATGAAACCCCATAGGGTGGCGAAGATGATGATGCTGGCCATGTGCAGGGTCCAGCTGGAGAAGCCGAAGCGGCCCATCTGGCTTTCACCCATGGTGTAGAAGAAAAACTGCAGATACCAGGCGATGCCGGCCACCGCGCACAGGGCGTAGTTGCGCAGCAGGGGAGGCGGGGCCGCCGCGGTGTGGCCTCGGCGGCCGGTGAACTCCGGCAGGCAGCCGTCGCGCAGGATGAGGTAAAGGCACCAGATGAAATTGCTGGTGAAGCCGCCGGACAGCACCACCACCAGCACCGGCAGGCCTTGGGACAGCGGATCGGTACCCTGGGCCAGGGTCAGCTGGCGGATGGGTTCGCCCGCCGCCAGGCCGTAGGCGAAGCAGCTGCTCATGATGCCGGAGAAGAGGGCGATCAGGATGCCGCGCCGGAAGTCGAACTCGGCCACGCCCTGCTGTTCCACCCCATCGCCCTCCTTCAGCCGGCCGGCCCAGCCGACGATGGCGATGCCCACCAGGCACAGGCTGACACCGCCCAGGATGACCAGGCCGTGGCTGGTCCCGGCCAGGGTGATCAGCTCCCCGCTCACCAGCGGCGGGATCAGGGTGCCGAAGGCGGCGGTCAGGCCCAGCGCCACCGCCATGCCCAAGGACATGCCAAGATAGCGCAGGGTGAGGCCGAAGGTCAGGCCGCCCAGGCCCCATAGGGCGCCGAAGAGATAGCACAGGAACAGGGTGCGGGCGGGCGTGGCGGCCAGCACGGTCCCCAGATTCTCCGTCTTGATCAGCGCGAACAGCCAGGGGGCCAGGATCCAGCTGAACACCCCGCCCACCAGCCAGAACACGGGCCAGGACCAGTTGCGCACGCCCCGGTAGGGCACATAGAAACTGGCGGAGGCGAGACCGCCCAGCCAGTGGAAGAACACGCCCAATACGGGATTGGCACCCATCTGTATTCTCTCCTCCCCGATGCTCTTCTTGTCAGTTCAGGCGATAGACGCGCGTGGCGGTGCCGCCGAACAGAGCGGCGCGCTCGTCGCGTGAGAAATCGCGGGTGATATGGTCGTAGGCCTGGAAATAGGCGCCGAAGCGGCCGCCCAGGCCGTCGACCGGGAAATTGCTGGCCACCATGCAGCGTTCCACCCCGAACAGCTCGATGGTGTGCAGGATGAAGGGGCGGATGCTGTCCGGGGTCCAGGCCCGGTCCAGCATACCCAGGCCGGAGATTTTGACCTGGACGTTAGGGTGGCGGGCCAGCGCCGCCATGCCTGCGCGCCACAGCGCCAGGCCGTCCGCGTCCTTGTCCACCGGCATGCCGGTATGGTTCAGGATCAGGGTGGTACCGGGATGGCGGGCGGCGAGGTCGGCGGCTGCCGCCATTTGCCCGGGATAGATTTGCAGGTCGAAGGACAAGCCATACTTGGCCAGCAGGCCGAAGCCCGCCTGCCAGGCGGCATCCGGCAGCAGGTCGCGCGGCGTGTAGGTCTTGGCCGGGTCGGGGTGCCAATTCAGAATTTGACGAATGCCGCGTATATTGCGGGATTGGGCGTGGGCGGCTAACACCCGCTCCGCGTCAGGCGCCTCCAGCGCGGCATAGCCGACGATGCCGTGGGGGAAGCCGGTCCTGTCGGCCAGGCCTTGCAGCCAGGCGCTTTCCTTCAAGGCGTCGTCTGGGTGGGCGCCGGCGTCGATGTGCACGCTCTTGCCCAAGGTCCAGCCCTCGGGCAACTCACCGGCGGCGGCCAGATAGTCGTCCACGCCCTGGTCATGGGCGATGGGTGTGACATCGCCATTGACCCCGCCGTCGCCCAACGGCGGCGTCAGCCAGGGATAGCGGATATGGGCCAGGTCCCACAGGTGCATGTGGGGGTCGACCAGGATCAGCGCGTCAGCCATGGTCCGCGTGTTCCTCCCGTATTCGTTCATTCTTAAACGGCCGGACCCATTGCAGGCCCGGCCGGTATTCATACATTCAATAAGTCGTTCTGCCCCCGGAGGTATCGAACGTCGACGCGGTGGTGAAAGAACATTCTTCCGACGCCATGAAACAGACCATCGCGGCGCTTTCTTCCACATGGCCCAGGCGGCCCATGGGGATTTTCGAGCGCATATAGTCCACCTGGCTTTGCGGCAGCTGGTCCAGGATGGGGCTGTCGAAGGTGGCGGGGGTGATGCTGTTGACCATCACGCCCTTGCCGGCCAGTTCCTTGCCCAGGGACTTGGTCAGGCCGATCACCCCGGCCTTGCTGGCGGAATAGGCCGACGCGTTGGGGTTGCCTTCCTTGCCGGCGACGGAGGCGACGTTGACGATGCGGCCATAGCCCTGGGCCAGCATCAGCGGCACGACGGCGCGGCAGCAGTAGAACAGGCCGTTGAGGTTGATGTCGATGGTGCGGCGCCAGTTGTCCAGCGGGAACTCATGCACCGGCACGGTGGCGCCGGTGATGCCGGCCGAGGCCACCAGGATGTCCACCCGGCCGCCCAGAGCCTGGTGGCTGGCCTTGGCGGCGGCTTCCACCGCCGTGGCGTCGGTCACGTCGAGGGCCACGGTGTGGATGGCGCCCACGTCGGCCGCTGCTGCCGCCAGCCGGTCTTCCTGCACGTCCCACAGGGCGACCTTGGCCCCCTCCGCCACCAGGCGGCGGGCGGTCTCCTTGCCCAGGCCGGAGGCGCCACCGGTGATAATGGCCGTGCGGCCGTCGAAGCGGCCTTGAAACACTGTCGTCACGCCTGATCCTCCCGGTTGAACCATGCCACCACCTTCTGCCGCTGCGTCCCCAGCTTGGCGATGCCCAGGGTCATGACATCCCCGGCCTTCAGGAACACCATGTCGGGCTTCTGGCCCTCCCCCACGCCCGGGGGCGTGCCGGTGGTCAGGATGTCGCCCGGCTCCAGGGTGATGAAGCGGCTGACATAGGCGATCAGTTCGGCCACGCCGAAGATCATGGTGCGGGTGTTGCCGGTCTGCATGCGCCGGCCGTTGAGGTCCAGCCACATGTCCAGGTCCTGCGGATCGCCCACCTCATCGGCGGTGACCAGCCAGGGGCCCACGGGGCCGAAGGTGTCGTGGCCCTTGCCCTTGTCCCACTGGCTGCCGCGTTCCTTCTGGTTGAAGCGTTCCGAGACGTCGTTGACCAGGACATAGCCGGCGACATAGTCCAGCGCCTGGTCCTGGGGCACATAGCGGGCGGTGCGGCCGAAGACCACGCCCAATTCCACCTCCCAATCCGACTTGGCGCTGTCCTGGGGCAGCATGACATCGTCGTCCGGCCCGTTCAGGCAGCTGGTGGCCTTGGTGAACAGGATGGGTTCGCTGGGAATGGGCAGGTTGGCTTCCTTGGCGTGGTCGGCATAGTTCAGGCCGATGGCCAGGAACTTGCCCACCCGGGCCAGGGGGACACCCAGGCGGGGATCGCCGTCGACCAAGGGCAGGGTGGTGGGGTCGAGGGCGCGCAGCCGGTCGAGCCCGGCGGGGGACAGGGCCTCGGGCGTGATGTCGGCGATGGCACCGGACAGGTCGCGGATGCGGCCGTCCGCGTCCAGCAGGCCGGGCCGCTCCTGGCCCTGAGGGCCGTAGCGCAAGAGTTTCATGGGATATGACCTTGCAATATGTTCAATGCGTATAGGGGCGGTGCAGGGTGACGGCGGGGTTGAGCTCCACACCGAAACCGGGCTTGTCCAGGGCCGTGGCCTTGAGGCGGCCGTTCTCCGGCACCGGCTCACCCAGCAGCTGGGGGTGGAACATGGGCTGAACCTGGTCGGCCTTCGGCGCCATCATCAGGAACTCGGCGAACGGGCTGTTATGCCGGGTGATGACGAAGTGGTAGCTGTAGACGCTGGAGCCATGGGGGATGACCATCACACCCCGGCTGTCGGCCATGGCGGAGATCTTCAGCAGCTCGGTAACGCCGCCGCACCAGCCCACGTCGGGCTGGATGATGTCGCAGCACTCCATCTCCATCAGCATGCGGAAGCCCCAGCGGGTGGCCTCATGCTCGCCGGTGGTCACCAGCATGCCGGCGGGGGCGGCCTTCTTCAGGGCGGCATAGCCCCAGTAATCGTCGGGGCTCAGCGCCTCCTCGATCCACTTCAGGCCATATTCCTTGGCCTTGTGGGCCAGGCGGGTGGCGTAGTTCAGGTCCAGCGCCATCCAGCAATCGAACATCAGCCAGAAATCATCGCCGCAGCGCTCGCGCATGGTGGCCAGTTCCTGGATATTCTTCTTCAGGCCCTCCTCGCCCTCGGCCGGGCCGTGGTGCAGGGGCATCTTGCCACCGATGAAACCCATGCCCTTGGCCAAGTCCGGCCGCGCGCCGGTGGCGTAGAAGCTGAGCTCATCGCGCACGGCCCCACCCAGCAGGTGGTAGACAGGCTCCTGCCGCAGCTTGCCCAAGAGGTCCCACAGGGCCAGGTCGACGCCGGAGATGGCGTTCACCACCAGACCCTTGCGGCCGTAATACTGGGTCCCGAAGTACATCTGGTCCCAGATCTTCTCGTAGTCGGTGGGGCTGCGGCCCTCCAGGAAGCGGGCCAGGTGCTTTTCCACGATATAGGCGGCGGGCTCGCCGCCCGTGGTGACGGCGAAGCCGACGGTGCCATCGCTGGCCTCGATCTCCACCACCAGGGTACCCAGCACATTGATGCCGAAGCTCTGCCGGCTCTGCCGGTATTCCGGGTACTTGGCCATGGGTGTTGCGATATGGTCGTCGATCCAGTGGCCGTCGCCCTGGTCGTGATAGTCCGCACCGCCGCCGCGCACCACATAGGCACGCACCTGTTTGATGGTGGGGAGGGTCATGTGAACGCTGCTCCTAGGCATGATCGAAGGACGTCGGGATGGGGCTTAGGCCACCATGCCGCGGGCGCGGTAGAAGTAGGTGGGCGTGCAGCTCCAGGCGTGGCAGTAGCTGTTGATGTGGATGTCGCCGTAGGGGGAGCTCAGCGGCTTGGCCGGGTCATAGACCTCCCAGAAGGTGTCGGCGCCTGCCTTGACCATGCCACCCCAATAGCTTTCCACGAGGGCCTTGGCCTCCTTGTCCAGACCGCTGTCCAGCATGGCCTCCACCATGTAATGGTAGAGGTAGGGGGTCACCGGCTTGACCGCGTCGGCGCGGCTGAACGCGGTCTTCAGCGCGGTGGCGCAGTCCCTGGCCGGCATCACGCCGCCGATGGCCATCCAGGCCTGCGAGGCCCAGGACACCTGGCGGTTAGGCCCGCTGACGAAGGCCTTGGCCGATGCGTCCCAATAGCCGCGGGCGGCTTTGGTCATGCGCTCGATCAGGGCGGGGTAGTCCGCCACCTCCGCCTGTACGCCCAGTTTGCGCGCCAGATCCAGCGTGCGCTTGTGGGCGAAGACCAGCAGGCCCTGGACGGCTGCGTCCTTATGCAGGTCAGGCGCCCAGTCGATGAAGATCCAGACGTTGCCGGGGTCGACATAGCGGCCGTCGGTGTTGATGCGCTGGCCGATGATCTCCAGCTGGCGCTTGGCAACGGGCCACAGCTCCCGCGCCGTCGCCTCATCGCCCGTGGCCTCCAGGTAATCGGCCAGGGCGACGTTGAACAGGGCGGCGTAGTCGACGATGTGAATGCCGCCGTAGCGCGCCTTGGGCTTCTCATAAACGCAGGCCGCGACCAGCCCGTCCTGCCGGCGGTAGGCCGCGAACAGGTAGAGGCAGCGCTTCACCAAATCGTTCTGCTTGAAGGTGGCGTAATTGGCCAGGGCCTGCAGCCGCAGGTCGCCCACCCACAGGCGCTGGTCGCGGCGGGGGCCATCCTCGAACGTCGTCTGCATGCAGTCGCGCAGGGTGGCCAGGGCCACGGCGTCGATGCGGCGCGCCAGGTCGGAATATTTGGGCGGCAGCGGCGCCGGTGCCGCCTTGGCGGAGGTCAGGCCGATCGCCTTCACATCCTCGAACCGGATGCTGAAGCCGGAGGAAGTGTCGATGACCTCCACCTTCACATAGCGGAAGGCGTAACGGCGGGGCAACTGCACGGCCTGGGGCAAATAGTCAATGTTGACGATTTCATCGGGTAGCCAGGCGCTGCTCAACATGCCGTTGTAGGGATACAGCGGCTCTGCCACGTCGCTGGGCACCTCGCCGAAGGTCAGGCGCAGACGGGCGGGGGCATCGGGCTCGCGCCCAACGGTTTCCAGGCGGAAGGCCAGGTGGCCGGTGCGGTGCCCGCCGAAGTCCAGGATGAAGCTATCGCCCTTCTTGAAGGTGCGGCCGGCCAGGCTGTCGCCCTCCGGCTCCATGCGCCAGCGCAAGGGGGCGGCAGGATCGGCGACGGCGCGCACCACGGCCAGCGGCGGCTGGGCCGTCTCGGTCAGCGCCGGCGTCAGCGCGTCGGCCTTGGCACCCCAGGCGGCGTTGGGCTCGCCGGCTACGGCGGGCTCGAACTCCTTAGGTTGGGCCTGGGCGGCCTTGGGCGCCACCACGGAAGAGGCGGCGGCCGCCACGGCGGCGCCCCCCACCACCAACAGCATTTCCCGGCGATTCATGGTTCGGCGCGCGCTCCCTAGCAGGCTTTTGATTCTATGGGATCCAGAGGGTGGCAATGCCCGGCCCCGGGTGGAAAGGAAAAGTGCAGGTGCCGCGGAGGATCGTTCGCACCATCGGCCGCGACACCTGCCAGGGGAGGAAGGAGTAATACGGAGATAAGACCGTACGGGTACCAGATGCCGGGCGGGGCGGGGGCGCCCCACCCGGCGATCGGCCTCACCACTTCTTGGTCAGGCCGATGGAGATGACGCGGCCCAGGGGGGACGCGGCGGTCAGGTCGACACCGGAGATGCCGTTGGTGTTGTAGTAATAAGGCGGGTCGGTATCGAAGACGTTGTTCACGTCCAGCGTCGCCTGGATGCCGCCCATCATGCCTTGGCCGGGGACGTTCCAGGCCAGGTGCAGGTCGGCGGTGGTGAAGCTGTCCACCTTCTGGACCCCCAGGCCGCCCGTGCTGGCGTTGCTGTAGCCGTTGGTGTAGTTCACGAAGACACCGGCGGTGTAGGCGTCCAGCGTCCACATCAGGCTGGCGCGGGCCTTGAAGTCGATGGCGTAGTCGGTGTTCAGCAGGGTGTTGATGGATGTGGCGCCCTTCACCTTCTGATCGAACTGCCACAGCCAGGTGCCGGCGAGGCCGGCGGTGAAGGCGCCCACCCGGCCGGCGTCCCAGCCATAGCTGATGTCGAAGTCGACACCCTGGATGAACTCGTCGGCGAAGTTCTGGCGCCGCAGGTCGTAGATGGCGGTGGGCAGCTGCGCCGACAGGTCGAAGTTGCCGTCGTGGCGGAAGCCGTTGGTCAGCGCCAGGGCCTGGGCCAGCGTCGGATTGTAAACGCGATAGGCGTCATACACCGGGTTCTGCGGCTGGGTGACGGGGTTGAAGGTGGGGAAGGTGATGACGTTGTAATAGTCGATGCGGAAATAGCTGGAGCTGACCTTCAGGCCTGGCAGTTCCTTGGGCTTGTAGTCGAAGCCGGCGGAATAGGTGTCCGCGGTTTCCGGCTTCAGCTTGTTGCCGCCCGCCAGGATGATCGAATACTTGTTGGGGTCGAAGCTGACGAAGTCGCTGAAGCGGATGGCCCGGGTGTCGATGGCGGTGCCGGCGTCCGCCAGGCTGGGCGCGTGGAAGCTGGAACCGAAGCTGCCGCGCAGGGTCAGGCCGTCGAAGGGGGTGTAGGTCAGGCCCACCTTGGGATTGGTGGTGTCGCCCACGTCGCTGTAGCTGTCGTAGCGGGTGGCCAGAGACAGGTTGACGGCGCGGATGCCGGGCACGGCGTTGTCCTCGCCCACGATGGGCACCGACAATTCGCCGAACACCGACTTCACGTCCCGTTCCCCGATGGAGGAGAAGGAGGAGACGGCGGCTTCGCTGGCGGTCAGCCAGCTGGCGGGATTGGTCGGGCCCACGCTGTTGCTGGCGGCGAAGCGCTCATGCCGGATGTCGGCGCCCACGGCCGCCTTGATGGTGCCGCCGGGCAGGTCGAACAGGGGGCCGTCCGCCTTGAACAGCCCTTCTTCCAGGAACTGCTCGCCACTGTAGCGGGTCTGATAGTCGCGCAGGGCGCTGGTCACGGCGGGGCTGTTGGCGGCACCGATGCCGGTGGGGTTCAGGGTGCCGGCGGCGGCCAGGTCGGTGGCCAGGGTCTGGTTCAGGCCGTTCTGGCGCACGTCGTCGCGCTCGAACCCGAAGTTGCCCACCACCTTGCCCTGCCAGCCGTGGGTCAGGTCGATGTCGGCACCGACATTGGCCACCTGGGTGCTGGTGGTGGTGTGGTTCAGGAAGGAGCCGCCGGGGTAGTAGGTGACCGTCTCATTCCCACCGCCCAGGCCGGGGACAGCGACATAGTACGGGCTGCTGCCAGGAACGGTGACGGAGAAGCCGCTGTTGTTGGGCGAGGCCTGGGCGGAGGTGGAACTCATGCGCGTGGTCATGACGCGCCGGCTATAGATCTCGTTGGCGAACAGCTCGATGCCGTCGGTGATGGCCTGGCGGATGGAGATCAGGCCCTGGTCGCGATGCTGGTCGGGGTAGAGGTCGTCATCCAGCCGGCCTTCGCACTTGTTGGGCTGGCCCGCCTTCAGGGCGCCGGTGGCCGTCAGGCCGTAGGTGACGCCGCCGGCCGTGACGTTGGCGACGGGGCAGTTCTGCACCCGGTTGTCGCCCCAGCCCTTGGACGTGGCGTTGTCCGACATGTAGGAGCGGCTGCTGGGCTTCAGCTCCGAATTCCCGGAATGCTCATAGTCCAGCAGGATGGAGCCGCCATCCCAGGTCTTGCCGAACAGCTGGCTGAAGTTCTGCGTGTCGTAGGAATTGCCGAAGCCCGCCTGCAGGTGGGTCTCGGCCCCGTCGTAGTTGCGGCGGGGGATGAAGTTGATGACGCCGGCCACCGCGTCCGACCCATAGATGGAGGAGGCGCCGTCAGCGATGACCTCCACCCGTTCCAGGGCGGAGACGGGGATGGCCGACGGGTCGGGGGCCGTCTGGTTGATGCCGGCGCCGGGCAGGCGCAGGCCGTCGAACAGCACCAGGGTCAGGCCGCCGCCGCCATTGCCCACGCCCACGCCGTGGATGGCGGGCTGGTCGACGAAGTTGGCTTGGCCGAAGCCGGTGTTGCTGCCGGTGGAATTGAAGTTGCCCACCTGCGGAAGGGAGCGCAGCAGTTCCGTCGCCGTGGTCGATCCGGTGGCGACGATGTCGTCGCGCGTCACCGTGCTGACGGCGGAGGACGGGGCCTGGATGCCACGGATGCTGGTGCCGGTGACGATGATTTCCTCAAGCGGCTCGCCCGTGTCGGCCGCCGTCCCGCCCTGGGCGGTCGCGGGGGCCACCTGGGCCAGGGCCGGGACGCTGGCGGTGCCCAGCAGCAGGGCCAGCGCCGCGGCCAAGGGCTTGGCCAAGGGCGCGGCCAGTGGTGTGGCGGCCGGTCGGCATGGTAGGTGACAGCGGTGTCCCATTTGAGCGTCTCCCTTTGTATTTTCGTTGTCGTTCGTGTCGCGGGCTGGACAAGCGGTCCCCATCGCCGGCGATCCCGATGGGGAAGGCCGGTTGGGCTGCCACCCGCATAGTGGTGATGTGAGTTGCGGTGCGCGTGACCGGCACGCGCCGAAAGCCCCAAGTTCTTGAGGCGCTTAAGCGTTCTGTCCCTGTCTTATTCATTATGTGCCGGAATGCTATCGCCCTCGGCAGGGGGAGTCAAACCATATTATGCAGCGTACTGACATAATATGAAATTAATGCCCGTCGGTCTGATGGCGGGCCGAGGGCAGGGACGCCATGACCCGACGGTGAATAGTTGGCATCGGCCCACCGTGATGCGACTTCCCCTAGTTTTTTGATGTTGCGCGTACATTTACCGCCTATGCTAGGCGGGGCGTGCGACCGTGAGTGGCGAAGATATGCTTCAGATTCCGGGATGAATCTGGAATTGGCGGCCAGCCTGTCCATCGTTCGGGCCAGGCCTTGAAAGAAATTCCATTATGCGATACTGGAACCGTGAATATGGCACAACCTAGGAAATCCAGCGACATGGACCCCGATGATGAGATCAAGGGAGCGCCGTCCGGCAGCCAAACCCTGTTCCGTGGGCTGGACGTCATCGACGTGGTGGCGGAGGGGAGCATCGCCCTGCCGGCGTTGTCGGAGCGCCTGGGCCTGACCAAGTCCACCACCCATCGCCTGGCTTCTGCCCTGGTGGAGCGGGGCTACCTTACCTTCGTGGCGCGCGGTGGCTACAGCCTGGGGCCCAAGCTGCTGGAACTGGGCTGGCTGGCACAGCAGCAGATGCACCTGCCCAGCCTGGCGCGGCCCCACCTGGAAAGCTTGGCGGCCGCGACGGAGGACACGGTCCACCTGGGCATCCTGGACGGCTTCCAGGCGTTGTACCTGGACAAGGTGCCGGGCCGGCGCCGGGTTGTGATCGGGTCGCGCGTGGGGGAACGCCACCCCATCGCCTCCACGGGCTTGGGGAAGGCCTTGATCCTGGACCATGACGAGGCCGCCTGGCGCGAATTCTACGAGGCGCAAGGCTCCAGCGTCGGCTTGGCCATCTGGCTGGAGCGCATGCGCGCCTATGCCGGCAAGGGCTACGCCTTCGACCTGGAGGAGAACGAGGACCAGATCCGCTGCGTCGCCGCCCCCATCCGGGGGGCGGGTGGCGAGATTGTGGCCGCCATCAGCGTCTCCAGCGCCGCCCAATACATGAGCGACGCCCGCATGGAGGGGCTGACCGCCCAGGTCATGGGCGTGGCGCAGGATATCAGCCGCGAATTGGGGTGGAGCGAGCGGGTGGGCCAGCGCCGGCCGCGTAAATCCAAGGCCTAGGGCGGCTTCACGTCCAGAGAAGGAGAAGCCATGCTGCTTCAAGGGAAGACGGTCCTGATCACCGGCGGGTCGCAGGGGATCGGGCGGGCCGCCGCCATCGACTGTGCCCGTGCCGGTGCCGATGTCGCTATCAATTACCTGGGGGATGAGGGAGAGGCGGCGGAGGTGGTGGCCGCCATCACCGCCCTGGGCCGCCGCGCCATCGCCGTGCGCTCCGACGTGGCCGATCCGGAGGCGGCTCCCGCCTTCGTCCAGGCGGCGGTGGCGGCGCTTGGGGGCGTCGACGTCTTCGTCAGCAACGCCGGCATCTGCCCCTTCCACGCCTTTCTGGACATGCCGGTGGATGTCTTGGAACGCACCATGCGGGTCAATCTGCATGGCGCCTATTTCATGGTGCAGGCCGCAGCCCAGCGCATGGTGGAACAGGGGCGGGGTGGGGCCATCATCGCCGTCAGTTCCATCAGCGCGCTGGTCGGGGGCGAATATCAAACCCACTACACCCCCACCAAAGCGGGCGTGCATTCGCTGATGCAGTCCTGCGCCATTGCGCTCGGTCGCCACGGCATTCGCTGCAATTCCGTTCTGCCCGGCACCATCCAGACCGCCATCAACCAGGACGACCTGGCCGATCCGGAGAAGCGCGCCCGCATGGCCGCACGCATTCCGCTGGGCCGCCTGGGCGTGCCGGAGGATTTGGCCGGCCCCATCGTCTTTCTGGCCAGCGACATGGCGCGTTATGTCACCGGCGCTGCCCTGCTGGTGGACGGTGGCGCTTTCGTCAACCTTCAATAATCGAGCTTGGGAACCTCTTCATGCATCGGAATATGGCCGTTCTGCTTCTCGGCACTGTTCTGTCCGCAAGCGGCTTCCTCGGGGTCGCCGAGGCGCAGGAGGCCGTGATGGCTGCCGAGGACGTGGATGCGCTGTTCACCAGCCCGGACCCAGTCCTCAATCGCAACAAGCAGGCTGCCTACCACATCCTGAAGGATTTGCTTGAAGCCAATCACTGGGAAGAGGCCGACCGTTGGCTCACGGCCGACTATCATCAGCATAATCCCATGGTTCCCTCCGGCCGCGACCATGTCGTGGACTTCTTCACCAAGGTGCTCAAGCGGACGCCGCGGCCTGTCCCGGAAAAGATGGCTACCCCCGTTGTCGCCGTGCTGGCGGAGGGTGATCTGGTGACGGTGGTTCTCCGCCGTGTCCTGAAGGAGCCGAAGGACCCCTCCAAAACCTATACGACCACCTGGTTCGACATGTGGCGGTTCAAGGATGGGAAGGCAGACGAACATTGGGATCCCACCAGCAAGGACCTGCCCCCCGGCCCGTGATCAACGCTGGCAAATACGGCGTCGACGTGCAAGGGCGGCTTCCTTGTGACCCATCAAAGCAAAGACAGAAAATAAGACGCTCGTGTCAATGCCCGGTCTCGTGTCGTCAAATGGGGCCAGCGATGGGGCGTGGGCTCCGGGATCCGGCCATGCCACCATATCGCCTGCGTGTCGCCGGCGTCATGGGGTGGAAATGCCGCCATGGACCCGCCCGGTGTTGTTCGGCTCCGGGTCTGCAGTATCCAATACCGAGGCCACAGCGGCATGGTCGGGGAAGCCCGCCCGGGCACCGATGGCGGTGATGGCCAGGCTGGCGGCGGCGGCGGCGAAGCGCAGGGCGTCGGCCAGGCTGTCGCCGTGGAGCAGGCGGGCCAGCACGGCGGCGTTGAAGCAGTCGCCGGCTCCGGTCGCGTCCACCAGACGTGCCGGGAACGCGGGCTGGATCACGCTCTCCTCACCCCGCACGGCGATGGCCCCCCGGGCGCCCAAGGTCACCACCACCAACCCTGGCCCCTGGTTCAGCAGCGCCCGTGCATGCTCCGGCGTCGGCGGCTGGCCGGTCGCGGCGCGGAACCCGCCTTCGTTGAAGAACACGATGTCGCTCAGGGGCAGCAGCGCCGCCAGCCGTTCCGGGCCCGGGGCCACCGCCGCCTCCACATCGATGGCGACCAGGGTGCCGGCGGCGCGGGCCAACCGGCTCACGACCTCGAACTCCGCCAGGTCGTACGGCATGGCGTAGACGACGCGGGACTGTTCCAGGGCCGGGGCCAGGGTGGCCGTATCCAGCGGCCAGCCGGGCAGCGGCGCGTAGACCAGCGCCTTCTCCCCATCCCCCTGCACCAGGATCAGCGCCGTGGCACAAGGCCCCGCCACCCGCCGCACCCACTGCGGGGCGACGCCGAAGCGTTGGAATTCCGCCACCAGGTGGTCGCCATCGCCATCATCGCGGCCGACCCGGCCGTAGGCTGCGGTGGGCAGGCCCAGGCGGGCGGCGGCGCAGGCCACATTGGCCGCCGTGCCGCCGGCATGGCGTCCCAGGTGCCGGCCCAGGACCTTCTCATCCGCCGCCGGCGCGCGGTCCACGGCGAAGACCAGGTCGATATTGGGGTCGCCATAGGCCAGCAGGCCAAAGCGGCGGGCGCCGGGCGGGATCATCGGGTGGTCCCTGTGCTGGCGATCATCCGGAAGCGGCCAGCCCGGGCGGCGGCGTCACCGGCGGCCAACGCCAGCGCCTGACCCTGCATCAGCAACGGCAGGGGCGTCATGGGCTCATCCATCCCGGGCATGGGGAAGTCCGGCCCGCCCAGCACCGCCGCCGCCGCACCGCGCGCGTGGGCGGCGGCGGCGGTCTCAGCCAGGTGGTCCGCCGCGCGCGCGCCGGGGGGCGCCAGGACCAGCACCAGGTCTGTGGGGGTCAGGGCCTGCAGGCGCAGGGCGTGATGAAACTCCTCCACTGCATGGGGTAGGGCCGCCAGCCCCGCCGCCGCCGTCAGCAGGTCGGCGATGCAGCGGGCGGTGCCGGTGTTGGGGCCGGCGCCGACGATGTGCAGATGGCGCCGGGTGGCCAGCGTGGCGCCCAGGGCGTGGATTGCGGTGTCGGATCGCAGGACCCTCTCCAGGGTGGCCGGCAGGGCGGCGACCTCCCGGCGGGGGCCCGCCATCGGCCGCCGCAGCACCTCGCCCCATTCCAGCGCCAGCAGGATCAGGACGGCCAGCGTGGCGGTGGTCGATTGCGTGGGCATGCCGTCCTTGCTGGCACCGGGGCACAGGCCCCAAACCGGCGGGGCCAGGAAGGGCGTGCCCTCCCGATCGCAGATGCCGATGACCAGGGCGCCACTCTCCCGGGCGCGGGCCAGGGCGTCATGGGCCGGCGACGGACGCCCGCTGGAACTGATCACCGCCACGGCGGTATGGGCTCCCAGGTCGGGGTGGCCGTATCGCGCCAGTTCGAAGGCCTGGACCGCCTGGCAGGGAATGCCGGCATAGGCGGCGAAAGCCGGTGTGGCCATCAGCCCGACGGACAGGCTGTCGCCGGACCCGGCCACCAGCAGGCGGCCGATCCCCCGGGTGGTCAGCGCCGCCGCCAGGTCCCGCACTGGTGCGGCCAAGCGGGTTAGCGCCCTGTCCACGGCGGTGGGGGTGTCCGCCCGCTCCCGTGCCGTGGCGGGCAGGGGCATCAAGGTGTCGGCCTCCGTCATGCCGCCAGCCGCCGCTGGGCGATGGCGGCCAGCTCGGCCGCCAGGGCATCCAGGTCGTAGTCCACCGCGTTCACCGCCCTGAATTCGGCGGTGAGGCCGGCCGGCAGGGCGGAGGCGCCGCACAGGGCGCCGGCCAGCGCTCCCGCCATGGTGGCGATGGAATCGGTGTCGTTGCCGATGGTGGCCGACAGGGCGATGGTGCGCAACGGGTCGCCCTTGGCGTGGGCCAGGATGGCGATGGCCGCCGGCACCGATTCCGCCGCCAGGACCGAGGCGCCGACCTGCGCGTCCAAGGCCTCAAGAAAGGTCAGGTCATCCGTGGCCCGCGCGGCGATCTCCAACGCCAGGTCCAGGCGCGCCTGAAAGCGGGGGCCGGGGCCCACGCGGGCATGCCGGGCGGCCAGGGTGGCGCCCTGGCGTCCCCCCTCGATGCAGGCGATGATGACGTCGGCGATGTCGTCCGTCACCAGGGCCCGGGCCGTGCCGGCGGCGATGGCGCAGGCGGCGGCGATGGCGACATCGGTGTCGTGCGAGGGCAGGCAGGTCACCAGCGCCTGGGCGCAGGCGGCGTCCAGGTCGCCAGGATGGACCAGACCGGCGGGCGCCACCCGCATGGCGGCGCCATTGGTGGTGCCTATGGTCGTCATCTTGCGCCGCGACTGGCCGATGACCCCCACCAGGGCCGGGTCGGTGCCGGCACGCAGGGCCGCCACGATGCCCACCGTGCTGGGCCCCATGAAGCCGGCCTTGGGCGAGGTGTCGGCCCAGTCCAGCAGGCAGGCGACCCAGCCGGCCGCGTCCAGCCTGCCCCCGCCGCGCACCAGGGCGCGGGCCAGGTAGTACATCTGGCTGGCGTCGTCCGTCACCTCAGCCCTCTTGCCGGCGTTGGCGCCGGCGAAGGTGTCGGCCGTGGGCGTCACGAAACCGGTAACCAGCCCGCCATGGGCGGCCAGTATCTCGGCCATGGACCATTGCTCGGTAGGCGCGCCCAGCGCGTCGCCCATGCCGGCCAGCAGCAGCGAACCGGCGATCCGGTTATGCAGGGAGGATGTGATCATGGATGTCATGTCCGTCAGGAGGAAAGAAGGGCGGCCCGGCCGGCCGCGGCGCGGCGACGGGCGGCCAGGCGTTGGTGCTGCTTGACCAGGACCAGGGCGGCGATGGTGACCAGGGGCGGGATCATGAAAACCACCTCGGCCGGCACGGCCAGCAGGCCCAGGCGGGCGGCCATGACGGTGGCGCCCCCGAAGACCAGCGCCGCCGCCACCGTGCCCAGGGGCCGGCGGCCGCCCAGGAACACGGCGGCCAGGGCCAGGTATCCCCGCCCCGCCGCCATGTCGGCCTGGAACAGCGTCAGGTAGCCCATGCCGAGGAAGACGCCGCCGCCGCTGGTCAGCAGGCCACTCAGCAGCAGGCCGGCATAGCGCAGCCGCCTCACCGGCAGACCGGCGGCCAGCGCCGCCTCCGCGTTTTCCCCCGCCGCCCTGAGGCGCAGGCCGAAGACCGTGTGGCGCAGCGCCCACGCGACCCAGCCGGTGGCGGCCAGGGCGCCGTAGACCAGCACGTTGTGCCCGGCGTTCCCGTCCCCGTTCAGCAGGACGCCCAGCACCGGCACGCCGCCCATGCCAGGCCAGCGCAGACTGGGCAGGGCGAAGCTGGTCAGGCTGGCGGTCGAACCCTTGTCGCCCGTCAGGTGGGCCATCAGCAGCACCGTCAATCCCTGGGCCAGGATGTTCAGTCCGATGCCGGCGACGATCAGGTCGGCCCCCAACTCCAGATGGAACACGGCCAGCAGGCCCGCCAGCGCCGTGCCGGCCAGCAGGCCGGCGGCACAACCCAGCCACGGGTGCAGCCACAGGGGGGCGTCCGGGAACCACAGGGCGGAATAGGCGGAGGTGATGACGCCGGCGAAGGCGGCCACCAGCATCACACCCTCCAGCGCCACGTTGATGCAGCCGGCCAGTTCGGAGACCAGGCCGCCCAGGCTGGCGAAGATGATGGGGGTGGCGGCGCGCAGGGTGGCGGCCGCCACCACGGCGGCCACGGTGCCGGCCGCGATAAGGTCCAGGCTCATGCCGCCCTCCCACCGAGGTTTGTGCGGACGCGGCGCATCAACCCCAGGGCCAGGGGCGCCAGGCGGTCCGACACCACGAACAGGATGATCAGCGCCTGGATGACCAGAACCACCTCGCGCGGGACATCGGTGGCGCGCTCCATGGCCTGGGCGCCCACCCGCAGGTAGGCGTAGCCCAGGGCTGCCAGGGGCAGGGCGCCCACCCGCCCGCGCGCCAGCAGCGCCACCACGATGCCCTCCAGCCCGATACCGGGGGTGAGGTCGACGGGCAGACGCTTCAGCAGGGCGTTCGACACGTGGAAACCTGCCAATCCGGCGAACGCGCCACTCAGCGCGAACGCCAGCGCCGTGGCCCGGGCCACTGGCACCCCGGCACGGACCGCGAACCAGGGGTTGGCGCCGGCCAGGTCGATCTCATACCCCAGGGTCGTCCGCCGCAGCAGGAACAGGGCCGCCGCCACCGCCGCCGGCGCCACCAGCACCATGGCCGTCACGGTGGTGCGGGCGATCAACGGCGCCAGGGTCGCGGCCTCGGGCAGCGGGGGCGTGGTGATGAAGCCGGCAGTGGGGTCATTCAGTACCCGGCCCACCACCAGGCGGTAAACCTGCACCGCCACCACGTTTAGCATCAGGGTGGTCACGATCTCATTGGCCTCGAACCGGGTTTTCAACAGCCCTGCCACCAGGCCCCAGCCTGCGCCGGCCGCCGCCGCCGCCAGGAAGGCGAGCGGCAGGGCGGTCGGCGTATCCCCCAGACCCAGGCTGACGGCCGCGGCCGCCAGCGCGCCCATGAACAGCTGGCCGTCAGCCCCCAAGGAGAACTGCCGCGCGCGGAAGGGGATGGCGATGGCCAGCCCCACCAGGGTCAGGGTGGTGGCGTCCTGCAGCCAGGCGCCGAAGCGCACCAGCCGATGCACCACCATGCGGCCATCGGCGGCGCGCTCGATCGAGGGCAGGGGGCCGGTCAGCAGCGCGCGGAAGGCGGCCCAGGGGTGGTCGCTGACACAGGCCATGACGGCGAAGCCCAGGGCCAGGGCGGCACCCACGGCCAGGGCGATGCGGGCCCCTTCACGCGACGGCGTCATGGTCGCCCCCGTCCACCGAGGGCCCCAGCCCCGTCATATGCAGGCCCAGGGTCTGGGCGTCGACGGCCCCGGCCGCGAACCGGGCGACAATCCGCCCCCGGTACAGCACGGCGATGCGGTCCGACAGGGCCAGCAGTTCATCCAGGTCAGCCGAAATCAGCAGGATGGCGGCACCCTGATCCCGCAACGCGGCCAGGCGGGAATGCAAGGCGGATGCGGCGGCGATATCCACGCCCCGGGTCGGCTGGCTGGCGACCAGGAAGGCGGGGGCGTCGGCGATCTCACGCGCCAGGATCAGCTTCTGCATGTTGCCGCCGGACAGCGCGCCCATGGGCTGGTGCGGCCCGGCCGCGCGCACGCCGAACCCGTCGATCACCGCCTGCGCCCAGCGTCGCGCGGTCCCGCGATCGATCAGGCCCCGTTGCGACAGGGGTGGGTGGGCGTAGCGGGTGGCCAGCAGATTGTCGAGGATGCTGAGTGTCGGGGCGGCGCCGTCATGCAGCCGGTCCTCCGTCACCACCGCCACGCCCTGGGCGCGGACGGCGCGGGGGGATAGGCCGGTGAAGACCCGGCCATCCAGGCGGGCGTCGCCGGCGCCGGGGATGGCGGCGCCGGACAGCAGGCGCGCCAGCACGTCCTGGCCGTTGCCCTCCACCCCGGCGATGCCCAGGATCTCGCCGGGTGCCACGTCGAAGCCGACGTCGCGCAGCCGGATGGCCCCGTCATCGTCGACATAGCCCAGGCCACGGGCGACGACACGCGGGGCTGGGCGGGTGCGGGCTGTGCGCCGGGGCGGCGGGGGTGGCAGGTCCCCGCCCACCATCAGGTGGGACAGCGCGCCCTCATCCAACTCCGCCATGCGGGCGCTGCCGGTGACGCGGCCCTGGCACAGGACGGTCACGCCGCCGGCCAGGGCCTTCACCTCATCCAGCTTGTGGGTGATGACCAGGATGGTGCGACCGGCGGCGGCCAGTTGGCGCAGGGTGGCGAACAGGGTTGCCGTCTCCGGCGGGGTCAGGACGGCCGTGGGCTCATCCAGCAACAGGGTGCGCGCGCCCCGGTGCAGCACCTTCAGGATTTCCACCCGCTGGCGCACGCCGACCGGCAGGCTGGCCACCGTTGCCGCCGGGTCCACGGCCAGCCCGGATTGCTCCACCAGCGCCCGGACGCGGGCCGCCGCCGCCGCCCGGTCCAGCCGGCCGCCAGCCCGGCGCGGCTCATGCCCCAGCACCACGTTTTCCGCCACCGTCAGCGACGGCACCAGATTCAGGTGCTGCGCGACCAGGCCGACCCCGGCGGCGATGGCGTCGCCGGGGTGGCGGAAGTCCACCGGCCGGCCATGAATGCGCAGGATGCCGGCCGTCGGCCGCTCCAGCCCGTACAGCATCTTCATCACCGTGGACTTGCCGGCGCCGTTCTCACCCACCAGGGCGTGGATCTCGCCGGCCGCCACGGTGAAGCTGACACCGCTGTTGGCCAAGGTGCCGTTGGGGTAGCGCTTCTCCACATCCTCCAAGGCGATGGCCAACAAGGGTGGGGCGATAGCGGGGGTCATGGCTGTCCCCCTGCGAAGGCGGTGGGCACGGTCAGGGTGCCGTCGATGATGCGCTGGCGCGCGGCCGCCACCGCGGCACGCACGGTGGGCGGCACCGTCAGGGCGGCCTCCGGATTGTCCGCCAGGCCGATGGCACCCTCTTTCAGGCCCAGGGACTCCGTCCGGCCCAGCGGCAGGCGGCCTTGTTGCCACAGCCGCAGGGCGCGCAGGATGGCGGCGTCCACATTCTTCATGACGGAGGTCAGGATGCGGGCGGCGCGGCGGGGGCTGGACGCGCGGTAGAGGGCCGCCTGGTCGGAATCCACGCCGATGACGTAGCGGCCGGTTTCCTCGGCCGCCTCGATGACGCCTTGGCCGGTGGCCCCCGCCACCTGGAAGATGACGCCGGCTCCCTGGCCATACTGGGCCTCGGCGATCTCCTTGCCCGTCGCGGGGTCGGAGAAGGAATTGGCGAACTGGCGCAGCACGGTGATGCCGGGTGCTGCGTCCTGCGCCCCGGCCCCGTAGCCGGCGGCGAAATCGTTGATGACGGGGATGGGCATGGCGCCCACCAATCCCACCATTTCTCCGGCCCCGGGTATCGTCCCCGCCCGCGCCAGGCCAGCCGCCAGCACGCCGGCCAGATAGCCGCCCTCGTTCTGGCGGAAGCGCATGGAATAGACGTTGCCGCAGGCGCAGTGGGCGTAGTCGACCACGCCGTCGAACAGGATGAAGGTGACGTCCGGATAGTCGGGGGCCACCTTCTGCACCAGCGGCCCCATGGTGTAGGTGCCGGTCACGATGATGGGGAAGTCGCCGCTGTCGGCCAGATCCACCAGGCCGCTCTCCCACCGTGTGGGGTCGTAGCCGCCCTCGATGGTGCGGGTGGCCAGGTGTAGGTCGGCCTCCGCCTGGCGCAGGCCCCGGGCCGCGGAATCGAAGAAGGACTTGTCGCCCAGCGCCCCGTTGACGAAGAAGGCCACGCGCGGCGACCCGCCCTCCGCCGCCCGCGCGCCGGCTGGCGCCAACCCCGCCATCACCATCAGCATCAGGGCGAGCGCCGGTGCTCTCATGGCAGCAGGGCCAGGCGCTCGGCCATCAGGGACAGCAGGCCATCCGTATCCAGCCCGGTGTACAGCGCGGCGTTGACCTCGCCCTCCTGGTGAAGGTGGCTGCGCCCCTCGTCGGGGCCCGGACGCCAGTCCACCTCCAGCCGGCCGGCCTGTCCGCTGAACAGCTGGGGCCGCAGCAGGGCCGCCACAGGACAGGCGTCGTGCAGTAGGGGGTCCTGTTCGCCGTACACCGCCAGCATGGCGGCCAGGGCCTGGGCGGATCGCTTGGGTTGGGTGGCTAAGGACGCCAGCCAGGCGGGGGTCATCGCTGCCTGGCTGGTCACGTCCAGCGGGAAGACCTCCAGCCTGGCGCCTGCGGTCATGACCACATGGGCGGCCGCCGGGTCCGCCCAGAAATTGAACTCCGCCGCCGGGGTGACATTGCCGGGGCAATGGGCGGCCCCGCCCATGATATGGATGGAGCGGGCCCGCGCCAGCAGGCCGGGATGCCGTATCTCCACCAGGGCCAGGTTGGTCAGCGGTCCCATGGCCACAATCACCATGTCCGCCCCCAGCGGCGAGAGCAGCAGGTGGGCCAGGACGTCGGCCGCATGGTCCGCCGCTTCCAGGGCCACCCCCGGGTCCACCCCCGGGGCCGCTACCGGCCGCGCATCGCCGCCCAGGCTCACCCCGCCCAGCCCATCCTCGCCATGCACCAGGTTGGTCCGGGCCTGGGGATACAGCAACGGCCGGGCGGCCCCGGCGTGGACGGGAATGTCCGGCCGACCGAACAGGTCCAGCAGGCGTCGGGCGTTGGCGGCGGTGACGGCCACCGGCCGGTTGCCGGCCACGCAGGTCACCGCGCGCACGTCCAGTTCGGGGGAGGCGACCGCCAAGGCCAGGGCCAGGGCATCGTCGATGCCGGGATCACAGTCAATCAGAACCGCAGTCATGAACGTCTTTCTTGGGAAATAGCAAAAGCGTGTTTCAGGAGTGCAGGCTGTCCAAGGCCACCGCGTGCTGGATGCCGAGGCCGCCATTGGCCGTCCGCACCTCCATCACCACCTGGGGTTCCGGCGCCTCCCACAGGATGTGGATCATGCCGAAATTGCGCTGGGCCACGGTGCCGACGGGCAGGCGGTTGAGGTTGGGGCCGGGCAGGGGCCAGAAGTGGGTCAGGCCGCTGCTGGTGACGTCATAGAGGGGATAGGGCGTGCCCCGCGTCAGGACGCTGATCTCGCCGTAATGGACCTCGCCGCTCAGGAACAGGACGCCGCCGGCGCCGGTGCCTGCGATCAGGTCGGCCAGGCGCTGGCGCTCCAGGGGAAAGTTGGTCCAGGCCTCATAGCCCCGGTGGCCGGCGGCATAGGGGACGCTGGACCCGATCAGGCGAACCTGGGCCGGTCGCCGCAGCTGCGCCTCCAGCCAGCGCCATTGCGCGGGCCCCAGCATGGTGGCCGCCGGATCCAGGTTGGGCAGATAGGGGCCGAAGCCGCTCTTGGCCGTGCGTTCCGGCTCGTCGTGGCGCAGCAAGGGGCTGCGGTTGTAGCGCAGGTCCAGCAACAGGATCTGCACGCGCCGCTCCGGCGGGCCCAGTTCCAGCGCATGGTAGACGCCATCGGGGCGCGTCCGCCTTGGGTCGTTCGCGGGCACCTGGAAGAAGTCCAGGAACAGCGCGCGGGTGGCCTCCTTCCCGGGAAAATCGGCGCCGCCGTCATGGACGCCATAATCGTGGTCGTCCCAGGTTGCCTCGATGGGCACCTGGGCGCGGAAGGCCCGGAATTCGGGGGAGGCGTCAAGCCGCTGGTACATCTCGGCCAGGGCCGGGATGATCCCCGCCTTGGCCGTCACGGCGTCGTCGGCATAGACGGTGTCGCCCAGGAACAGGAACAGGTCGGGGTCGGTCGCGGCGATGGCCGGCCAGATGTCCTGCGCCATTTCCGGATGATCGCAGCAGCCGAAGGCGATGCGCGTCAGGCGTTCCCCGGCCACACGCGGCGCCGGGGCGGCCCGTCCCAGGCGGGTCAGCAGCGTGGCGCCCGTGGCGGCCAGCAGGGAACGGCGGTTGAACATCGGGCCCCCTGGGGGTGAAGGGCCCCGCCGGTGACGGCGGGGCCGGGTCAGGCTTTACGTGTCAGGCTCAGTACTTGGTACGCAGCGTCACGACGAAGGTGCGGGGGCTACCCAGGAAATAGCGGCCGGACGTCAGCGGATTGCTGGTGGTCAGTTCCATGCCGATGCCGGCCAGGTAGTGCTGGTCGAACAGGTTGTCGATGTTCACCGCGATCTCGGTGTCGTGAAGCGGGCCCGTCCAGCTGTCATCCAGGCGATAGGTCGCCGACAGGCCCACCAGGGTATAGGCTGGCATGTATTCCCGGGGGTAATAGGCCGGGCCGCCGGCCACCACCGTGTTCTGCACCGCGCCGTAGGTCCCGGCCTGCCGCCCGACATAGCGGGCGTTGACCATCAGGCGCAGCGGGTCGATGGGGCGCCAACCCACCTCGCCATACAGGCTGTGACGCGGCTGGCCCAGCACCGGATCGCCCTTGGCAATGCCCTCCGCCGGGGTCGCGACCTTGTAGAAGGCGTCGTTGAAGGCGTAGTTGCCGTAGAGGTCGACGCTGCCGAACTGGGCGGTGGCGGTCAGTTCCACACCGCGTGAGGTGATGCCGCCCTGGTTCAGGAAGGTGGTGGTGGCGTCGCGGCTGAAGATGTCGCCGTCCGGGTTGCCGTTCTGGATGGAGATGCGATTGTCGTAATCGATCCAGTAGCCCTGGACGGAGACGCCGAAATTGCCCAGGGCCCAGCGGGCGCCCACGTCGTAGTTGGTGGAGGTCTCAGGCTGGATGCCCTTCTTGCTGTCGATGGCGGCGGTGCCCTCGAACACGCTGTCGGGCAGGGCGCTGAAATTCTGCGACCCGCTGGCGAACAGTTCCAGGCTGTCGGTCAGGTGGTACAGAAGGCCCACCTTGGGCAGCACGTCGGAATGAACGCTCAGTTCCCGCGTGCCGGCGAACTCCACGGGCGAGCGGTAGGTCTCATCGAAATCCTGGTAGGTCAGGCCGGCCGACACCTCCGCCTTGCTGTCCAGGAAGCGCAGCTTGTACTGGCCGTAATACATGTGCGTGTCGGACGCGTAGTGGCGATCCTGGGTGATGGAGTACAGGCCGCTGTCGCTGTAGTCGTCGCTGATCTTGGGATCGGTGACCTTGTACCAATTGCGGGTCTTGGCGCGGTCGATATGCTCCACCCAGATGCCGGCGCGCAGTTCCTGGTTATCGCCGATGGTGCCCTTCAGCTCGCTCAGGCCGCCCTCGCGATCCATCTCATAGCCGCCTTTGCGGCGGGAGGCTTCGCGGGCGCCCCATTGGCTGGCGGGGTTCATCTGGTATTTGGCGGCGGCCGGGCAGCCGGCGGCCTTCAAGGACGCGGCGCTGGTGCCGCCGGGGTAGGTGACGGCCGCCACCGGGATCAGGGCGCCGCTGGCGGTGTGGGCGTACTGGTTGGCATAGCATTCCTGCACCGTGCCGGTGGCCTTGCCGCCGGGTGCCACCGCGCTGTACAGCTGGCCGTTGGCCGGTAGCTGGACGTAGGGCACATAGAACCAGCCCGCCCCCTCCTCATGATGGTAGTAGGGCTTGACGGAGAAGGAGATGGTGTCCGTCAGGGGTGTCGAAATATCGATGTGGCTGAAGTATTCGCGGCTGTCGATGCCGCGTGTCTTGCGGTTGTTCTGGTCGATATTGGGGTCGCCGGTCCAGGCGTCGGTCAGGCCGTCGGTGTTGGGATTGGTCTCGAAGTTCGCCTTGTAGAAGGGCGCGCTGACGGCGCGCAGGGCCACGGCGTCGTAATCGTTATCCGACAGGTTGTTGTAGCTGAAGCTGGCCTTCACCTTGGCGCCGTTGTCGAACTCCTTCACCATCTTGAAATCGACATGGTCGCGCTTGCTCTCGCCCGATTGGGCGCCGGGCCAGGTGTTCAGCTGCTCATGCGAATAGCTGACATAGGCCGTCAGGCCGCGTGCGATCTCGCCCGTGTCCAGGCGGGCGAAGGCGCGGCGGTAGCCGACATCGCCGCCCGACAACTCCGCCGCGCCGCCGGCGGTGGCGGCGGGGTCGCGGCTCTGGAAATCGATGTAGCCGCCCAGGGCCTGGTTGGACGGTGTGCCGATTTCACCCGCCGATTGGGAAACGGAGATGCGTTCCAGGTTGCCGCCATCGACCAGGCGTGACGGCATGGTGCCGCCGTTGGACAGGGTGGAGCCGTTGGGGATGCCGTCGACGGAAACGCCGATCTGCTCCTTGTTCAGCCCGCGCATACTGAGGCGCATGGAAAAGCTGCCGGTCATGGCGTCGCTGGACCCCACCAGCACGCCGGGCACCCGGTTGATCATCTTCAGGGGATCCAGGCCGGGCGGCAGTTCCTTGATGGCCTCTGCGTCGACGATGCTGTTGGCCCGCGTTTCGCCGATGCCCAGCTTGTGGGCGGTGATGACGATCTCATCCAGGGCGTCGTCAGCCCCAGCCACATCCACCGCCCCGGCCGTTCCAGGCATCACTCCGGCCAGTATCCAGAGCGAGGCGCCCGCCAAGGCCGCCCTGGTCAGTCCATTTCCCCGCTTCGCCGTCCGGCGCCCCATCATCCGCTTCATGCCCCAATACCCCTTCTTGGTTTCGGCCCCTGCGTGATCCCTGCGGCCCCGCCGCAGTGCCTCGATCCGTTGTGGGTCCGTGATGAAACGTTTCATATTTAAAGCGCGGCACGTGCGCAATGTCAACTTATACGTTTCACTTAAATGTCACGAAGAGGGCTTCCACCCGATGCGCCAACGGGAAGGGATGGGCGGCAGGGGTCAGGCGGCGGGTGGGGGCGCCACGGTGCCGCGTTCGACGTAGGTCACGTCGAACACCAGGCGGCGCCGGGATTCCGTTGGCTTGGCGATGCGCCGCAGCAGCGTGTTCACCGCCTCGATTCCCATCTCCTCCACCGGGATGTTGATGGTGGAGAGGCCGGGGAAGGCCAGCGCGCCGTAGGGAATGTTGTCGAACCCGATGATGGAAACATCCTCCGGCACGCGCAGGCCCCGCTGGCGCAGGGTGTTGATGGCGCCCAGCGCGATCAGGTCGGCGCCCACGCACAGCGCGGTGGCTGACCCGTCCGCCACGGCGGCGGCCACCGCCGGCTCCAAATCGAAGGAATAGGCGTTGTGCAGGTGCCAGGCCAGGGCGTCGTGCCGGCGCAGCACCTCGGCGCTGCTTTCGGACCGTTGGCGGGAACTGCGCACGTCGGTCGGGCCGGAAATGACGCCGATGCGCTGGTGCCCCGCCCGGATCAGCCGCTCGGCCGCCATGCGCCCCCCGGAATCGACGTCGATCTGGATCAGGTCGTGGCGGGGATTGTCGCGGTCCAGCACAAGCACGGGCAGGCTGCCGGTCAGGTCGGCCAGCGTGTCCTCGTCATTGATGGGAAACCAGATCAGGCCGTCCACCCCGCGCTGGATCAGGGCCTGGGCGGCGGCGCGCTCGGCCTCGTGCGAACCTTGCGTGTCGGTGACGAAGACGCTGTAGGCGCTTTCGCGCGCCGCGTGGACGACATTCTGCGCCAGGGCCGGAAAGAACGGGTTGGTGAGGTCGGGCAGGATCAGGCCGATGGCGCTGGTCTTGCCTGTGCGCATGGCCTTGGCGCTCAGGTTGGGGCGATAGCCCAGGCGCGCCGCGACCTCCAGCACATGGCGGCGCGTGTCACCGCCCACGGAACCGACGTCGTTCAGGGCGTACGACGCCGTGGCCACCGACACGCCCGCCGCCAGCGCCACGTCCTTCAGGGTGGGGCGTTTGCCGCTGTTTTCATCTTTGGTCATCGAGGTCTCTGGGGTGACGGGCTGGTTAAACGTTTGTGGCGTATTTCAGCCGAATCCCGGTGGAAATGGGAAGGGGCATGGCTGGGGCCAGTTGATGAGGGCGAGGACAACTCGTCAAGTGCTGGACAATTATGAATCGTTTAAAAAAGCATAATCTCACCTTGACGAGCGAAAAACTCCAGGCGAGCATGGGAAATACAGGGGATCAGTTCGGCGGCGCTGAGCCGTTGAGTGCGCCTTTTTGTGCCTAAAAAATGAAACGTTTAATTAAAATGGACTGCACCGCCAGGGTGATGGCGTGGCGGCAGCGGACAGGGCATGAACGATGGGAGTTAAAATGATGAGACTCATGAGGGTGACGACGGCGGCGGCGCTGGTGGCGTTGGCGGCGGGGGAAGGGCCGGCGGTCGCGCGGGCGGCAGAGACGGCGGACGGCCCGCCCGCCTTGGAGGAGATCGTGGTCACGGCGCAGAAACGGACGGAGGATCTGCAGCAGGTGCCGCTGTCCGTCAGCGTCATGAACGGCGACGACATGCGCGGCCTGGCGGTGTCGGGTGATGATATCCGCGTGCTGTCCGGGCGCGTGGCCAACTTGAACGCCGAGTCCACCTTTGGCCGCGTCTATCCACGCTTCTACATCCGGGGGCTGGGCAACGAGGACTTCACCCTGAACGCCTCGCAGCCGGTGGCGCTGTACTATGACGACGTGGTGCTGGAGAACCCGGTACTGAAGGGCATGCCCGCTTTCGACCTGGAACGGGTCGAGGTGCTGCGCGGTCCCCAGGGCACGCTGTGGGGCAAGAACACCACGGCGGGCGCCGTGCATCTGGTGTCCCGCAAGCCCACGGACGCGACCGAGGGTTATGCCGACGTCACCTATGGCAATTTCAGCAGCTACACCGCGGAATCGGCGGTGGGTGGCAGCCTGGGCGACGGCCTCACGGCCCGGGCGTCCGTCCTGTATCAGCACCGCGACCCGTGGGTGCGCAATGTGGTCACGGGGAACAAGCTGGACGGCTATGACGATTTGGCGGGCCGGGTGCAGGTGCAGTGGAAGCCCGGCGAGCGCTTCACCGCCCTGGTCCAGGCCTTCGGCCGCTCACTGGACGGCACCTCCACGCTGTTCCACGGCGCCGGCACCGATGCGACCGTCGGCATCCTGCCCTTCGACAAGTATGACATCGCGGAGGAGAGCGATAACAACAACCGGCAGAAGGTGACCACGCGCGGTGTCACCCTGAACGCCGCCTATGAATTCGACGACGTCACCCTGACCTCCATCACCGCCTGGCTGACCGGCAGCATGTTCAGTGTCGGCGACGTGGATGGTTCCCCCCGGCCTGCGCTGGTCAACGCGTCCGACGTCGACGGGCTGACCCAGGTGACGCAGGAGCTGCGTCTCGCCTCCAACCCCGGCGGGCCCTTTGGCTGGCAGGGTGGCCTCTACTATTTCTCCGAGGATTTGAACTACTGGAACACCACCGCCAACAACAGCTTCCAGACGGCGGATGGCATGCCTGGCTTCGGCGCCTATCAGCGGGCGCGCCAGCGCAGCCACAGCGGTGCGGCCTTCGGCCAGGCCAACTATTCCCCCACCGAGCGCCTGACCCTGACGGCCGGCCTGCGCTACACTGTCGACGCGGTGGACTTCTGGCAGGACTCATCCTCCTTCACGCCCAAGCCCACCGACCTCGCGGCCTTCCCCAACTTCGCCACCGATCCGTTTTACAAGGTGGCGGGTCGGGGCCCCGGCCCCTGGTTCCTGCCCCGGTTTTCCAGCACCGACGGCCGCTGGGGCAAATTCACCTACGATGGCAGCGTGGCCTACCGCCTGGATGACCAGATCAACCTCTACGCCCGCGTGGCGGAGGGGTACCACGCCGGCGTGATCACGGGGCAGGCCATGTTCGACCCGTTGCAGAAGGCCGATCCCGAAACGGTGACCTCGTACGAGGCTGGGGTGAAGGGCGACTTCTTCGGCCGGCGCTTGCGTACCGACCTGTCGGTCTTCCACTACGTCTACCGCAACCAGCAACTGGTGGCCTACAGCACCCTGGGGGCGGGGCAGGAAATCATCCGCCTGATCAACGCCAAGGGCGGTGTCGGCACCGGCTTTGAGCTGGAGAGCAAGCTGCAGGTGACGGACGGCCTGCTGCTGGGCGCCAATCTCGGCTTTGTGAAGACTGAGATCCAGGGCCCGACGGAGGTGGACGACCCCCGCAATCCCGGCCACCCCCTGGACATCGCCGGCCAGCCCTTTCCCTTCGCCCCGCGATGGACCGCCTCGTTGACGGCCGACTACACCTATCCGCTGGGCGGCGGGCGGGAGCTGTTCCTGGGTACCGACTGGACCTATCGCGGCGATGAGAATTTTCAGCTGACCAGCTTCGTCCAGCCGCAATTCCGGGGGCAGGGGTATTGGGAGGGCGGGGCCCGGGCGGGCTATCGCTTCGGCCGCACGCAGGTCGCGGCCTGGGTGCGCAACATCACCGACGCCTCCGTCCTGACCAGCGCCGTGAACGTCAACGGCTACGCCGGCGTATTCACCAACCCGCGCACCTACGGCTTGGAACTGTCCACCCATTTCTGAAGACCAGCGATCCCTGGGGGCGGTTCCCCGGGGATCAGGAGCGACCATGACCGATACCCTTGCCCCACCCTTGGCCGATTTCATCCGCGGCCTGCCCAAGGCGGAGCTGCACCTGCACATAGAAGGCAGCCTGGAACCGGAGCAGATGTTCGCGTTCGCCCGCCGCAACCGCGTGGCGCTGCCCTTCCGCACGGTGGAGGAGGTGCGGGCCGCCTACGCCTTCACCAACCTCCAGGACTTCCTGGATATCTATTACCAGGGCGCCCAGGTGCTGCGCACGGAGGAGGATTTCCACGACCTGGCGCTGGCCTATTTCCGCCGGCTGGCGGCGGACGGCGGCGTACATGCCGAGATCTTCTTCGACCCCCAGACCCATACCGACCGGGGCATCCCCTTCCGGGTCGTGGCCGATGGTCTGCTGGCCGGCATGGTGGCAGCGAAGGATGAACTGGGCGTCACCTCCCATCTCATCCTCTGCTATCTGCGCCACCTGGATGAGGAGTCGGCCTTCGCCACGCTGAAGGCGGCGGAGCCCTATCTGGACCGCATCAAGGGCGTTGGCCTTGATTCATCCGAGGTCGGCAACCCCCCGTCGAAGTTCGCCAGGGTGTTCCAGGCCTCGCGGGAGCGGGGGCTGAGGTTGGTGGCCCACGCGGGGGAGGAGGGGCCGCCCGACTATGTCTGGCAGGCGCTGGACATCCTGGGCGTGGATCGCCTGGACCATGGCAACCGCGCGCTGGAGGACGAGGCACTGACCCGCCGCCTAGTTGACCAGGGCACGACGCTGACGGTGTGCCCGCTGTCCAACCTCAAGCTCTGCGTCGTGCCCAGCCTGGAGGCGCATCCCCTGCGGCGCATGCTGGACCTGGGGCTGAAGGCCACGGTCAACGCCGACGACCCGGCTTATTTCGGCGGCTATCTGCTGGACAACTATGTGCGCGTGGCGGCGGCCCTGGGCCTGGACCGGGCGCAGCTGGCGCGGCTGGCCCGCAACAGCATCACCGGGTCTTTCCTGGATGAGGCGGCCCAGGCGCCTCACCTGGCGAGGTTGCGGCAGATTGATCCCTATCGGGATTGACGGAGGTAACCGGGTTTGAGCTCGGCGGCTCCCGATGTCCCCATGCGGCCCCCAAGGTGAATTTTAATGGGCCGGGCCATTTGGAATTTCCCGCCGCTATTTTTGCGGCACCAACCCTCTAAAAAAGCGAAAGCTTGCCACCGGAGGCGACGTAGTCCCTGAACGCCTCGAAGCGCGCTTCGCTGGAAACGCCCTGGCGCGGGCCGGTGGTATCGCCCAAGCCCATAACCATGGGGGCGCCGGTGGCCACCCTAGGCCATGCGTCACCGGGGAGGGTGGGATCGCCCTTCTTCATGAAGGCCAGCCAGTGGGTTTGGAGCGCGCGCGAAACGGCGCGGTCCCGGTCGGTGAAGACACGGCCGCCCTTGTCCAGGGCGCCCATCACGTAAGGCACCTCGGCGGTATGGAAAGCGCCGAAATCCTGGCCATCGCCGGTGGCTGGATACGGATGATCGTAAAGGTAGATGTAGACGGCCTGCCCGCTGGCGGCCGTCCGTGTCTGGGCCCACAAGACCAGGCCGGCCATGTAACGGTCTTGCGCCAACAGCTTGTATGAGGCGCGGGCCTCGGCATCGGTGGCGTGGGGGTACACCGCCAGCAAGCGGTCGGCGGATTGACCATAGCGCTCCCGAACCAGGGCGGTGAAGTCGGTGGCGGTCAGCTCGCTATTGCCGAACAGGGTGCCCTCATCGGCATTGAAGCCGGTCATGAGCGGCACCCTGCTCGCCACCGGGGCCGCTGGATCTTCAGGGTCCCCGGTGACGATGACGGCGTCCAGGTTCGGGGCGAACACAATGGTCGGCCTTACGGGCTTGGCGCCAGGGGTTGGTGGCGGGACGTTGGCGGCCTGCTGCAGCGCGTCGGCTGGTATGGCGCGCAATTCGGCCAACGACTTGGCGCCCACCTTCTCCGCGAACGTGACGCCCGTCGCCTCCGCTTCGGCCAGCGACGGCATGTGGATGCCCATGGCCGAGCCACTCTGTGCCACCGCGCGCTGAAACAGGCCTTTGGCAAGCGGCGACATGATCAGGTCATTGACCGCGGCGGCGCCGGCGGACTGGCCGGCGATGGTCAGTGTGTCGGGGTCGCCGCCGAACTTGGCAATGTTGGCGCGGACCCATTTCAGCGCTTCGATCATGTCGAGCAGGCTGTAGTTGCCTGAACTATGCAGGGCCGATTCCTGGGTGAGTTCGGGGTGGGCCAGGAAGCCGAACACGCCAAGCCGGTAGTTTATGGTGACGACGACCGCTCCCTTGGCTGCCAGGCCGCCGCCTTCGTAAACCGGGATGGTGCCGGACCCGCTGCCAAAGCCGCCCCCGTGGATGTAGACGAACACCGGCAGTTTGCCGTGGGCCTGGCGCGGCTTCCAGACATTCAGGTAGAGGCAGTCCTCCGAAACCGGGCCTTGGATCAGGAACTCCGACGTGAAGGGGCCGAATTTGCCAGGCGGGCCCTGGTAGCAGGCCGGCGACGCCTGGGTGGCGTCGCGCACTCCCTGCCACGCCTTGACCGGCAAGGGATCATGCCAACGCAGCGGGCCCACCGGGGCCTGGGCGTAGGGAATGCCCAGGAATTCGTCGACCGCGCCTTTTTCGGCGCCGCGGATTTCACCGGAGCTGAGCTGGACGGTCGGCTGCGCCGACGCGGCGGCCGGCAACAGGAACAGGGCGACGGCCGCGCCCGCCAACATCTTGAACGCCCTCACGAGTAGCGCCTCCCGATTTTTATAATGGTGATGGCTTACAACAAAGCGGCCTTCGCGGCAATCAATGAGAATAAAAATACTTATTATTAAAAGTTCGACCCTTGCATGGACTCAGGCCCCTTGGAAAGCGCGAGCAGGAGCGGTTGAAAAAAGCCGCCACCTCCCATTGGGGAGGGGCGGCGGGGGAATGCTGGGATGGGAGTGAATGTCGCCAGCCGGACCATTGTAGCGCATGTCATATAGAATTATAATCTGAATTCATGTTATGGCTTGCGAAGCGCTGCTGAGCGCCGCCAGGACAATAAAGGGGAGGAGCGACATGCGTTGGTACCGGGCCGCCGTGCTCTGCGGGATGGGGATCTTGGGCGCCACGGCGACGGCACAGGCGGCGGATGGGGGTGGTTGTCCCCCGGGGCAGGCCGCGAGGCAGGGTGAGTCCCCGAAACTGTTCCAGGACTTCGCGACCCAGCTGCTGGTGCGCAAGGATGCCCGCGGCGCCTATGAGACCTTCGCCGCCGCCGACATGGTCCAGCGCAACCCACCCTTCGGCGCTACCCGCGACAGCACCATCGCCCAGTGGGAAAAGATGACAGGCCTGCCGGGCGCGCGCTTCGTCATCGAGACGGTGACCATGGAGGGCGACGTCGGGGTGGTCCATTTCCATGGCCAGCTCAAGGCCGGGGAGGCGGGCGCCGTCATCACCCAGCACGATCGGCTGCGCTGCGGCAAGATCGTGGAGGAATGGGCGGAGTTCAGCGCGGGGGCCAAATGATCGGCGAGGCTTCGGCGGGCCCACGGCCCGTGGCGATATCCGCCATCGACCAGGCTGCCGCGATGTCCCCCGGTCGGCGGAAGTCGGCCCTGGTCATCGTTGCCGGCGCGTTCATGATGGACTTGATCGACCTCACCATCGTCAACGTCGCCTTGCCCTCCATCCAGCGGGATCTCGGGGCCGGGCCGGCGGCCATGCAATGGATGGTGGCCGGTTACGCCGTCGCCTTCGCCGTGCTGCTGATAACGGGCGGCCGGCTGGGGGATACCCATGGCTACCGCCGCCTGTTCATGGTGGGGGTGGCCGGTTTCACCGCCACCTCACTGCTATGCGGTGCTGCGGCCAGCCCGGTTATGCTGGTGCTGTCGCGGCTGGCGCAGGGTGCTGCGGCCGCCTTGATGCTGCCCCAGGTGATGTCGCTGATCCAGGTGATGTACCCACCGGCGGAGCGCATTGGCGCGCTGGCCATTTTCGGCGTGCTGGGTGGGCTCGCGGCCGTTCTCGGGCCCATCCTGGGGGGCCTGTTGATCGAGGCGGACCTGTTCGGGCTCGGCTGGCGCCCGATCTTCCTGATTAATGGCCCGCTGGGCGTGGCCGGCCTTATTGGCGCATGGCGCGTCCTGCCGTCCGGCCGCTCGTCTCGGGCCAGCGGCGTGGATGTGCCGGGCACGCTGCTGATCGCCGCGACCTTGCTGGCCGTCATCCTGCCGCTGATGCAGGGGAGGGAGGCCGGCTGGCCCTGGTGGTGTCTGGCGTCCTTGGCCGCGGCCCCTGTTCTGGGCTTGCTGTTCCTGCGCCATGTTCGGCGGCGGTCGGTCACGGGCACCGCCCTGGTGGATCCCGAGCTGTTCGCCAACCGGGGTTTCACCGTTGGGGTTTGCATCTCCCTCTGTTTCCAGGCGGTGACGGCGGGGCTGTTGTTCATCCTGACCTTGACGCTGCAATACGGTTTGGGTTGTTCAGCCTTGGAGACGGCCCTGGTGCATGTGCCCTATGCCGTGGGCGCCTCGGTGGCGATCGGCGTCGTCGCCCGGCGGGCGCTGCCGCGCATCGGTCTGCGTCTCATCGGCATCGGCGTGGGGATCATGTTGGCCGGCCTGGTGGCGCTGTTCGCCTTGATCCTGGCGCAAGCGCCCCTGATGGTGATTGGCGGCGCGTTGCTGGTGACAGGTACGGGCATGGGGTTGACCGGTGGCCCGCTGGGGCCTGTGACCTTGTCGGATGTCGACGTGGCGCATGCCGGGGCGGCATCGGGTACCATGAAGGCCCTTCAGCAGTTGGGGGCCGCGACCGGCGCCGCGCTGATCGGCAGCCTCTACTTCGCCCTGGCCCCCGACCTTGATTCCGTTCACGCGCGCCAAAGTTTCCTGACGACCCTGCCCGTGGTGGCGGGCTTGCTGCTGGTTGTGGGGGGGCTGGTCACGCGCCTGCCCAAGGACCTGCGGATTTTCCGCAAAATATGACCTTTAGGGAGGAAGGGATGCCAAGTCCCGTTCTGCGCCTTGGCCTCATCGGTGGGGGCCCTGGCAGTTTCATCGGGCCCGTTCATCGCATGGCGGCGGAGTTGGATGGCCGGTTCCGCCTGGTCGCCGGCGCGTTCAGCAGCGACCCTGAGCGGTCGCGCCAGGGGGGCGCCAGCTATGGTGTCGATCCCGACCGGGCCTATCCCAGCTACGCGGCCATGATCGCCGCCGAGCGGGAACGGGCCGATGGCATCGACGCGGTGGCCATCGTCACCCCCAACCATGTCCACGGGCCGGCCAGCACCCACGCCCTGCGGGCGGGCCTGCATGTCATGTGCGATAAGCCCGCCGCCCTCTCCCTGGCGGAGATGCGCGACCTGGCGGATGTTGCCGCTGGCGCGCGCGGCCTTTATGCCCTGACCCATACCTATACCGGCTATCCCCTGGTTCGCGAGGCCCGGGCGCTGGTGGCGGCGGGCCGTATCGGCCGCCTGCGCAAGGTGGTGGTGGAATACAGCCAGGGCTGGCTGTCCACCCCGCTGGAAACCACGGGCCTGAAGCAGGCGGGCTGGCGTACCGACCCCAGCCGCTCCGGCGCCGGCGGCTGTATCGGCGACATCGGTGTCCATGCGTTCAACCTGGCGGAGTTCGTCACCGGCAAGCCGGTCGCCCGCCTGTGCGCCGACCTTTCCACCCTGGTGCCGGGCCGGCGCCTGGATGACGACTGCAACATCCTGCTGCGGTTCGATGACGGCACGCCCGCGGGTGTGCCCGGGGTGCTGCATGCCTCCCAGATCGCCGCGGGTGACCGGAACGGTTTGCGCCTGCGGGTCTTCGGCACCGAAGCCGGGATCGACTGGTCGCAGGAGACCCCTAATACCCTGACCATCAATGGATTGGACGGCCGGACCGAGGTGCTGCATGCCGGCGGCGGGGCCCTGGGGGCGGCGGCGCGGGCCGCCACGCGCCTGCCCATCGGCCATCCCGAGGGCTATATCGAGGCCTTCGCCAACCTGTATCGCGATTTCGCCGCCGCCATCCATGCCGGCCGCATGCCCCCGGATGGCGCGTTGCCGGGCGTGGACGCCGGCTTGCGGGGCATGGCCTTCATCGAAACCGCCGTCGCCAACAGCGCCACCGGTGGCGGCTGGGTTCAGTTGGCCGTCTGAAGGCCCGATCTGACAGGAAAGGAAAACCCATGCGCACGATCAAAGGGCCGGGCATCTTCCTGGCGCAATTCGCCGGCGATGCCGCCCCCTTCAACAGCCTGGCCAACATCGCCGCCTGGGCTGCGGACCTGGGCTTTAAGGGGGTGCAGATCCCCAGCTGGGACGCCCGCCTTTTCAACCTGCGCCTGGCGGCGGAAAGCCGCGACTACGCGCAGGAGGTCACGGGCACGCTTGCCACCCACGGCTTGGCGGTCACCGAACTGTCCACGCACTTGCAGGGACAACTGGTCGCCGTCCATCCCGCCTATGACGCGCAGTTCGACGGGTTCGCCGACCCGTCCGTGCGGGGCGATCCGGCGGCGCGGCAGGTCTGGGCGGTGGAGCAGATGCGGCTGGCCGCCCGGGCCAGCGCCAACCTGGGGCTCGCGGGGCACGCCACCTTCTCCGGTGCGCTGGCCTGGCCCTACCTCTATCCCTGGCCGCAGCGGCCGTCGGGCCTGGTGGAGGAGGCGTTCGCCGAGCTGGCCCGGCGCTGGCGGCCCATTCTGGACGCGTTCGACGACGCTGGCGTCGATGTCTGCTTCGAGCTGCATCCGGGGGAGGATCTGCACGATGGCGCCACCTTCGAACGCTTCCTGGATGCCGTTGGTCAGCACCGCCGCGCCAACATCCTGTTCGATCCCAGCCACTTCGTGTTGCAGCAGTTGGACTATCTGGCCTTCATCGACATCTATCATGAGCGGATTCGCGCCTTCCATGTGAAGGATGCGGAGTTCCGGCCCAATGGCCGGTCAGGTGTCTATGGCGGTTACCAAAACTGGATCGACCGGCCTGGACGGTTCCGGTCGCTGGGGGATGGCCAGGTGGATTTCAAAGCCGTCTTCTCCAAGATGGCGGCCTACGACTATCCCAACTGGGCCGTGCTGGAGTGGGAATGCGCCTTGAAGCATCCTGAGGATGGCGCCCGCGAAGGGGCCCGGTTCATCCAGGACCACATCATCCGTGTGACGGAGCGGGCGTTCGACGATTTCGCCGATGCCGGGGGCGACACGGCGCTGAACCGCAGGCTGCTTGGGCTGTGACTGGAGCGCATCATTTGCAGGACGATTGATTTTCAAGAACAAGAATAATAATATTGATATCGATATAATGTCATGGCGGCCCCTGCCGGTTTCCCGGCGCACACGGCCGCCATTACCGGGCGACGCGCGCAGGGAGGCGCGGGTTCGCTCTCCGGAATCCAAGAGATCGGGCTCAAGCCTGAGACCGCCGTCCAAACCGGCTCCCGGCGGGGCCGCATCTGACAAGGACAGCTTCCATGTCGACGTACGACATCAAGCGGGGCGTCAGCCTCTACAGTTACCAGGAAGAATATTTCCTGCGGCAGAAGTCGCTGGAGGACCTGATCAAGGTCTCCGCCGAGATGGGCGCCAAGGGCATCGAACTCATCAGCGAGCAGACGTTTCCCGACTATCCCAATCCGCTGGACCCGTCGGTCTACGACAACTGGCACGCCCTGATGGCCAAGTACGGCACGACGCCGGTCTGCCACGACTTCATGCTGGACTATAAGAAATACAAGGACCGGCCGATGCCGTTCGAGGAGCAGGTGGCCTCCTGCAAGGTCGATATCGACCATGCGGCCCGGCTCGGCTGTCCCTACACCCGTGCCCTGGTCTCCATCGACCCCAAGGTGCTGGTGGCGTGCGCCGACTATGCGGAAAGCCGCAACGTGCGCATCCTGATCGAGGTGCATGCGCCGCTGCATTTCGATCATCCCTGGATCATCCGCCATGCCGAGGCGTTCGAGAAGTCGGGCTCCGACTATCTCGGCTTCCTGCCGGACATGGGCATGTTCCTGTTCGCCTTCCCGCCCGTGTGGAAGGAGAAGTTCATGCGCGACGGCGTGCCCCCGCACATCGCCGACTACATCTGCAAGGCCTACGAGGATCGCGTCCTGAGCGAGTATGTGATCCTGGAGGTGGAGAAGATGGGCGGCGTCGGGCCCGCCATCGGCATGGCCACCACCCTGCGCCACAACGCGGCGTTCGAGCCCAAGCGCATGCTGGACCACATGGACCGCATCTGGAACATCCACGCCAAGTTCTACGAGATGACGGAAGATTTGGTGGAACCGTCCATCCCGTATGACGAGATCATCCGCGTGCTGAAGCAGGGCGGTTACAAGGGTTACATCTGCTCGGAATACGAAGGCAACCGCTGGATCCAGGACGCCTTCCCGGTTGATTCCATCGAGCAGGTCCGCCGCCAGCAGGAAATGTTCAAGAAGCTGATCGGCGAGCCGCAGGCCGCCGTCAGCGCCGCCTGAGGGGAGAGGCCGCAATGTTCGACAAGTATATGATCTGCGAAGAAGGCTTCGGCAATGTGGTCGAGGACGGCCAGGTGGTGGGGTTCACCTTCCTGGCGCGGCTTCCCTACTACCGCGGCATCGGCCTTTCCATGGTGGAGGACATCGGCGTCGTCATCGATGGTGAACCGGTTTCCCGCCAGGATGTCCGCTTCACCGTGCGCGGGCGCACCTGGACGCTGGACGAGATGGAGACGGAATACACCGAACGCTGGAACTTCGGCGAGAAGGCGGCGGTGACGGTGCGGCGCCCCAACGGCCTGGCGCCCGGCCGGCACCGTCTGCAGCTGTCGGAGCGTATCCGTGTCTCCTACCTGCCCTTCGTGCCGACCACGCGGGACGCGAAGGAACTCGACATCCCGGCGTGACTCTTCCTTTCCATGCCGGTACTGGGGGCGCGGCGGCCTGATCGCCGCGCCCTTTTCTTATGCCGCTTTCAGGCCTGGGGGCGCTTGGGTATCGCGGGATAGAAGCTGATGCAGAGGGTTTGCAGGAGCAGCACCACGACCGCGGGCACGTAATAAAGCGCGTGCACCATGTGGACGGCGCCATCGCTGACGGCGGCCGGATTATAATCGACCCATGCCAGGCCATAGGCGATGACGGCGCCGCCCAGGGCCATGCCGATCTTGGTCGACAGGCTGATGCCCGCCGACAGCAAGCCCTCATGCCGGACGCCGAAACGGGCCTCGTGATAGTCCACGGTTTCGGCCGCCATGGCGAAGATCGCCGTCATGGTCACGCTGATGAGGACCGAGGCCAGGACATAGATCGTCAGGAACAGCCAGGGCTGGCCCTCCGCCAGGGGGAGGACCAGGTACAGCCCGGTGGCAAGGATCAGCACCAGGCGGTTGCCCTGGCGCATGCCGAAGCGGCGCAGATAGGGCGGCGCGATCGCCGATCCGATCAGCAGCGTGCCGGAGATCGCCGGCAGCAGGATGGAGATCATCCACGGCTGATGCAGGACATTCAGGGCGAAATAAGCCGTCACCGCCAGCACGGCGCCGAAGCGGATGAAGTTCAGGGTGGTGAACACGAACACCACCAGCCAGGCCCGGTTGCGGACCATATTCGAGATGGCCGACAAGGTGGCCGGCGGCTCCTCGCCCCCGTCGTGGATGACTTCGCGGCAGTTGGCGAAGAGGTTCAGGATCAGCGCCACCGAGACGCCGGCCGCCAGCAGGGCCGTCAGCAGGAAGCCCTGGGCCTTGTCCCCGCCGCCCAGCGCCGTCACCAGGGGCATGGTGCCGGCGGTGGCGAAGATGACGGACAGGGCCGTGCCGGCGGAACGCAGGCTGCTGACCTGCACCCGTTCCTCCTGGCGGCCCGTCATCATGGGCAGCAGGGCGCTGTAAGGAATGTTCACGATGGAAAACAGCAGGCCCAGGATGATGAAGGTGGCGCCGGCCCAGACCAGCTTGCCCGTGTCCCCAAGGGGCGGCACGTAGAAGACGGCCACCGAAAACAGGCCGAAGGGCACCGCGCCGTAGAGGAAATAGGGGCGGGTCCGTCCCCAGCGGCTGCGTGTGCGGTCCACCAGCACCCCGACCACGGGGTCGATGCCGGCATCCAGCAGCCGCGACAGCAGGAACAGGGTGCCGACCACGCCCACCGGCAGCAGCGCCACATCGGTATAGAAATAGAGCAGGAAGGCCCCGACCATGTTCCAGCAGAGGCCGAAGGCGAAGTCGCCGGCGCCGTAGCTGATCTTGGCCTTCCAGGGAAGACGGCCGCCGGGTGGAGACGCGCTGGCGTCCCCCCCGATGGCGGTGGTGGATGGGTGGGGAGAGGTGGGGAGGGCGATGCCACCCCCATTTCGCGTGGACATCGCCGCAGACTCCGCTGTGAGGTTACAGGCCCAGCGCGGCACGGGCCGTCGCCAGCGTTTCCAAGGTCGGGCCCTGGGGCTTGTATTCCAGGCCCACGGCGCCGGTGTATCCCAGCTCCCGCAGGATGCCGATGTAGCGCGCCCAATCCACCGAGCCGCTGCCCGGCTGATGCCGGCCCGGCACGTCGGCCACCTGGACATGCCCCACCAGGTGGAACCGTCCGGCCAGAACCTGGGCCGGGTCTTCCTCCATGACGGTGGAGTGGTACATGTCATAGAGCAGGCGCAGGTTGGGGCTGCCAACCTCCTCCACCATGTCCAGCCCTTCGGCCGTGCTGTCGAGGAACATGCCCGGATGTTCGACGCGGGTGTTGAGCGGTTCCAGCACCAGCGGGATGCCGGCCTGCTCGGCCAACGCCGCCGCCCGCTTAAGGACACCGACGGCGGCTTCGTGCTGTTCCTGGCGTGACACCTCCGGCCGGGTGAAGCCGGACGCCACCACCAGGGCCCGCGCCCCGGTCCGCTGCGCGGCCTGCAGGCTGTCGCGCACTGCCGCCAGGAATTCCTCATGCTGGGCGGGATCGACCAGGCTACGCCGTGGTTCGACCACCATGCTGGCCAACTGCACCCCGGTCTCATCCAGGGCGCGGCGGACGTCGTCCAGCGGCTTGTCCCGCCACAGGTGGAATTCCACCGCCTTCAGTCCGGCGGCCTTGGCGGCGTGGATGCGATCAGGGAAGGACGGATGCTCGGCGGCGAACAGCCACTCGATGCACGCTGCGAGGTACATGGGGAAACTCCTGGATGGAAAAGGGGTGTTGGGGCCGTCGCCGGCTCAGGGAAGGACGTCGGCGGGGGACGGCTTGGCCTTGAGCAGGGCCGTCAGCGCCACGATGCCGGCGGCCAGGGCTACGAGGCCCATGGTGACGAAGGCCGCCTGTACCGTTCCGTTCGTCAGCGCCCTGGCGCCGGCGACGAAGAAGGGGCTGGTGAATTGGCCGAGAAAGAAGCAGGACGCCCAGATGCCCATGCCGCGCCCGCGATGGGCGAAGGGCAGCACGCCCTGCGCCCAGGCGATCAGGGATGGCACCGTCAGGCCGGCGCCCATTTGCTGCAGCAGCAGAAGGGCCACCATGATCTTGTAGTCGCTGGACAGCCCCACGCCCGTGAGGCCCACGCCCAGCAAGGCGAAGACGCCCGCCAACTGCAGTGCCGTGGTCCGTTTGCCGAGATAGCCGAACAGCAGCGTGCCGATGGGAACGCCGATGCTGGCCACGGAGATCAAGGTGCCCACCCGGCTGGGGCTGTCGATCCCGACTTCGCGGAACACCAAACCGCCTTGGATGATGAAGACGTAATAAATCGTGGAGGCCAGAAGGGTGACCGCGCCATACAAGGCCACGGCCTGCAGCGGGAAGGCGGGAGTGCGGCCGCCGGCGCTTGAATCTGCCGTGGTGGATTTCCCAGGCTCGAAGATCAGGGCGTACATGCCCGCGAAAATGGGCAGGGCGATGAGGTAGATGAGGAAAACGCCGTTCCAGCGCAGTTCGGTCAGCAGGCCGGAGGCCGCGATCACGGCGGGGGCCAGCGCTGAGCCGGTCACGCCTTGGATGACCAGCCATTTGCGGCGGCCCGCCGGGTCGTAATAGTCGGCGATGAGGGTGTTGACGATGGTCAGGATCGCTGCCTCCGTCACCCCGAGCAACAGCCGGGACGCGATGACGGAATACAGGCTGTCCAGGAAATAGGGCAGGGCGCCCGCGATGCCATAGAGCAGCGTCGACCAGACCAGCAGTGGCCGCCGGCCGAACCGGTCAACAGCCAGCCCGGCGAAGGGCGCCAGCACGGCGATGGCCAAGCCAGGCGCTGAGACCAGCACCGGCACCAGCAGCGATGCGTTCGCGACATCGTGGAAATGGTCCAGGATGGTCGGTACGGCCGGGGCCAGCGAGATGATCGCCAGAATGGGCAGGAATCCGCTGATCACCAGGATGATCCCCTGTCCCAAACCGGCCTTGCGTTGGGCGCCCTGAGTCGGAGCGTCGATCGCCCGATCCACCATGAATATCCTCCCTCCGGCGTCGTGCGCCGTAACAGAATAATTATTTTGAAAATAATGAGGATGGGGGAACTGTTTTGTCAACGCGGGAGTCGGTGGCCCAGGGGCGGAGCCGTAGATTTTCCCGAAGAAAAGCGATTTCTGACGCCGCTGGTGGGTTTCGGTTGACGCCAATCGGTTTGGCTGGTTACAAATTAAGAATATCAATTCTAATTTGCTTGCCGAGTCCGGCGTGATGCGGCCGGCTGGACCGCCATAGAACGGGCCGGGGCCGGAACAGGGCGACCTAACGGAGGAAACAGTGCGCTTCTCGACCTTTCTGAACGCTCGCTCCATGGGGCCGGAGCAAGACCGTGCTGTGATGCTGGGCATGATCGATCATGCGGAACGGGCGGAAGCGGCCGGTTTCGACGCCGTCTTCCTGCCGGACCACCATTTCACCGGCTATATGCCCATGGCGTCCGATCCCTTCATGTTCGCGGCGTACCTAGCGTCGCGTCTGAAGCGGGTGCATTTCGGCTTCTCGGTCACCACGGTGCCGCTGCACCATCCCGTGCGGTTCGTCGAGCGCATCAACATCCTGGATCAACTGACCCAGGGTCGGATACTGGTCGGCGTGGGCAGTGGCACGACGCCGGAAGAGATGATCGGCTTCGGCGTGAACTACAAGGAAGCCTCCCGCCTGGCGGAGGAGAACCTGGCCATCGCCGAAACCTTATGGGCCAAGGCCCCGCATGACGCGCCGGTCACTTTTGACAACGGCCATTACAAGGGCGAGGTGGTGCAGCGTATCGCGCCGGTGGCCTACAGCGCGGGCCATGCCAAATTGATGCCGGTGGCAATGAAGGAAAGCAGCGCGCGGCGCGCGGCGGACCATGGCTGGCCCGCCTTCATTCCGGCCTTCACCCCGCCCCGGATCGGCGGGACGGAGCCCATGGTCCACGTCCGCAAATATTTCACCGCGTATCGGGACATGCTGATGGCGGCCGGCCATCCGTCCGACGTGGTCGCCGACGCCCTGTCCTGGTCGACGCACACCTATCAGTGTGTGCATGTGGCGGAAACCGACGCGCAGGCCCGCCGGGAACTGGAGGACATCCTGACCGTCTACCAGGAGGCCGTTGACCGCGAGGCGGCTTTCAACGCCAAGGCCGAGGCGACGGAAGCCAACAAGAAGACGGACCGGACCCCCAACGCCCTGACGGAAGACTGGATCGGCACCTGGTGCCTTTACGGCAGCCCCGAGACGGTGATCGAGCATCTGCGGCCCTACCAGGAACTGGGCATCGGCAACATCCTTTGCGGCATGTTGACCGGCCCCTTGACGGAACAGCGCATGGCCTACGCCAACCAGACGCTGGACCTCATGGCCCGGAAGGTCATCCCGGCCCTCAGGGAGGGGGGGAGATGAGCCGGCCGCTGATCGTCGGCTTCGGCGGCACCACCCGTCCGGGGTCATCGGGAGAGCGCATGGTGGCGGCCGTACTGTCGGCCGCCGCCGCCCTGGGGGCCGAAACCCGGCTGTTCGGCGGCGCCGACCTGGCGGTCCTGCCGCATTTCGCACCCGAAAACCGCCAGCGTACGGCGGAGCAGCGCGAGTTCGTGGACGCGGTACGCGCCGCGAACGGCTTGGTCATCGGGTCGCCCGGTTATCATGGCGGCGTCTCCGGCCTGGTGAAGAACGCCATCGATCTGCTGGAGGATTTGCGCGACGACGACCGCGTCTATTTTGACGGGCTGCCGGTCGGGCTGGCGGTCACGGCGGCGGGCTGGCAGGCGGGCGGCGTGACCCTGACGGCGCTGCGCGGGATCGTCCATGCGATGCGGGGCTGGCCCACCCCGCTGGGTATCGCCGTGAACACCGTGGCGCAGAAGCCCTTTGATGCCGAGGGGCGTCTGATCGACGCCGGTATCCTGGAACAGGTCCAGGTTCAAGCCCAACAAATCATGCTGCTGGCCGACCTCTGATCGCCAGCGTCTTAGGGGGAATTCCCGAATGTCTGTCGATTTGCCCGACGATCCCTTTGCCATCGCCCCGTTGACGAGTGGTCGTGACATGTGGTCGACGGCCGAACTGCCCGGCATCCGTTCCATCAAGATGGCGGATGGCCCCATGGGTATCGCCTCGGGCCGGGTGGACGAGCGGGACGTCGCCGTTCTCACCCCATGCGGCACCGCCCTGGGTGCCAGTTTCGATCCCGACCTGGTGGCCCGCGTGGGCGCCATTGTCGGTGGCGAGGCGCGGCGCCTGGGCGTCGACGCCGTCCTGGCACCAAACCTGAACCTGCAACGCAGTCCCCTCTGCGGTCGCGCGTTCGAGCTGTTCGGTGAGGATCCCTATCTCGCCGGTGCCCTGGGGGCCGCCTGGATCGGCGGCCTGCAAAGCCAAGGGGTGGGATCCGTCGCCAAGCACCTGGTGTGCAATGACAGCGAGACCGATCGGGACAGCATGAACGCCGTGGTCGATGACCGCGCCCTACGGGAGGTTTACCTGCTGCCGTTCGAGATGGCGGCGACCGCGGGCTGCGTCGGCATCCTGGCGGCCTACAACCGCCTGAATGGCCATTATTGCGTGGAACATCGCCAGCTGCTGACGGAGATCGTCAAGGGTGATTGGCGTTACCCCGGTTTCATCGTCTCCGACTGGTTCGGGGGCCGCGACACCGTGCGCTCCGCCTTGGCGGGATTGGACCTGGACATGCCGGGTCCCGACCGGGTGCTGGGGACGAAGTTCGCCGCCGCGGTGACGGCGGGCACGGTGTCGGCGGACCGCCTAGCCGATGCGGCGGGGCGCGTGGCCGGGGGCGTGCGGGCCATCGACGGGTTGCCGGTCGGCACGGCCGTGGCCGACCCGGATGCTGTGCTGACCGAGGCCGCCGCCGCCGGCTTCGTGCTGCTGAAGAACGAGGGCGGGCTGTTGCCGCTGGCGCCGGCGGCCGTGCGGCGGTTGGCCATCATCGGTCCCAATGCGGCCAGCCCCTGCCTGCAGGGCGGCACATTCGCCAAGATCGCGGTGCGTCCCGATTTCGTCACGCCGCTGCAGGCCATCCGTGAGCGCTTCGGTGACGCCATGCAGGTGGTCTATGAGCAGGGCGTGGCGCCGGAATATCGCCTGCCGCCCCTGAGCGTTACGCCCGCCCGGGACCTGGGCGATGGGGCGTCGCGCGGCATGACCGTGGAGTTCTTTGTCGGCGATGGTGACGGCGAACCCGTGTTCGCGGAGACCCGCGACACCAACTCGCTGACATGGTTCGTTGGCCTGCCGGGGACGGACCACCTGAAACAAGCCGGGCGCATCCGGGCCAGCGGATGGTATGTGCCGGAGCGGGGGGGCGCGCACCGCGTCCACATCGGCGGCACGGGCACGCTGCGCCTGATGGTGGATGGCCGCGAGGTGTTCAGCGGCGGTGGTCCGGTGGCGCCGTCCGATCTCATGGGCACGCTCAAGGGCGGCGACAGCCAGTCGGTGGAGGTGGACCTGGCCGCCGCCACACCCGTGCTGCTGTCCTTCGAACTGGCCTACACCCCGGCCCGGGCTCAAGGCCTGTGGTATGGCATGGCAGGCCCGGACCTGCCGGCTGAGATGCTGGAACGCGCCCTGGCCGCCGCGGCCGCCGCCGATGTTGTTTTGCTGATGGTGGGGGAGACGGCGGACGCCGGCGTGGAAAGCAAGGACCGCCCCGGTACGTCTCTGCCGGCCGCGCAGGTTGATCTGCTCCATCGCCTGCAGGGGGTGAATCCCAACATCGTGGCCATCTGCAATGTGGCCCACGCCTTCGACCTGTCATGGCAGGACAAGGTGAAGGGCTTGATGATCACCTGGTATCCCGGCGAACAGTATGGACCCGCCTTGGCCCAGGTCTTGGCTGGGGACCGCGAGCCTGGCGGTCGCTTGCCCTTGAGCATCGCCCGTCAGGACGGGGATTATCCCGCCTTCAGCCTGAAGCCGGACATGTCGGGCGACGTGCCCTACCGGGAGGGGCACCTCATTGGCTACAAGGGGATGCAGGCCGCCGGCACAGCGCCCTTGCATGCCTTCGGCGCCGGTTTCGGCTATACCCGCTTCGCGGTGTCCGATCCCTGCCTGACCGAGGCGGCGGACGGTGCCGCCGTGGTGTCGGCGCGGGTGCGCAATATCGGGCCGCGTCCGGGTAAGGCGGTGCTCCAGGCCTATGTCGCCGGGCCGGACGGTATCCGCCACTTGCGCGGCTTCGTCAGCATCGCCGTGCCGGCGGGGGAGGAGGTGCCCGTTCGCCTCACGCTGCCGTCGCGCGCCTTCGCCCACTGGGACACATCGGCCGGCGGCTGGCGGACGGCACCGGCCCGGCACGAAGTGCTGCTGGGGTGGAGCAGCCTGGATCTGCCGTTACGGCTGATCGTCGAGCGGGCGGCGGGCCGTTAGCCCGCCTTCGCCTTGGTGCTGGGCCTGCCCCTCGGCCGGCGTTGGGGCGCGGCGGCGGTCGTGTCGGGTTGCCTGTCCTGGTCGGCGTCCTCCTCAAGCCCGGCGGCGTCGGTGCCGCGCGGGATGCCGGCCCGCGGTTCGGAGGGGGACGCGGAGTGAGGCCGACCGCCATCGTGGGACGCCGCCTGGGCGACATAAGGCTTGGTCATGAGATAGGCCGCGAAGGAATGCGTGAGGTCGCGTTTCAGTTGCTCCCATTCCCACATATCCCCCTCTTCCCGCACCGAGCCCAGCCCCAAGACGCGGGCCAAGGCTGCGTACATGATATTGAATCCCGCCTGCACGGCGCGTTCGGGATCAGGGTGCGCGATATCCTCGCGGTATCTTAAAATCGCGAGTTTGATGTCGGCGATGGCCGCCTGATGGGACGTCTTGCCCAACTGGGCCACTACGGGGTCATGGTTGGCGCGCAGCATCATGGCCCTGAGTATGTCCGCGTGATGGCGCAGGTGCTCCGCCATGCCCGCGGTCAGCGCCGCGACCAGGTCATGCAGGTTGCCCGTCTCCAAGGCCACCCGGGCGATCAACTGCTGCTGCTCCTGCTGGATGTTCGCTTGAACACGATCCTGCACGGCGCGGATCAAGTCGTCTTTACTGTCGAAACGACAATAGATGGAGCCGACCGAGACCTTGCCGACACGGCTGACATCAGTGAGGGTGAACTCATCGTTGCCGTGAATTTTCAGCAGATCTTGCGCCGCCGCTAGCATTCGTTCGTACGAGGCCTTGCTGCGACTTTGCACGGGCTCTCGTTGTGGGCCTGGCTTCACCGCTCTTCGTTCACTCATAAGCTCCGCTTTCCCAAATATATCGACAGCTCGTGGCGGCTCGAAATTATAGCACTGATACCATTTTGGGCTATCGGCTGGAGAACTGCAATCGCGTGGGTGGGGTACACGCCCGACTTTGGCGTGCCCGCCTTCGTCGCGTGGCGCACCGAACGGGGCTGGCCAAGGCCCGCAACAGTCGTTTCATAATATAACGGCGATTCCGATAGTTCGGCATGGGCGCATGATTTCCAGCCCTTTATCATGCGATGGGGCGGGCCGTCGCATGGCGGAAAGCCTGCGGCTCTTTGAACCAGTGGGTTGGGGGCATGGCGCTAATTGCAAAACTTTCCCTGGGTTTTCGTCCTTTTGCCCGCCCGGCGCCGCCGTGTGCGCCAGTGGGCAGCCTAGCGTAGGGCATGGGCGTATTGGCCCTAGACAAGAACAATAATACAGGTTCTAATTATCTCCAACAAATGCGGGGAGGAATGGATGGGCCGGTAAACCGTCGGTCACCTTCCTGAAATCACAGGGGAGGGTGTCCATGAAACCATCGATCAAATTGCTGCTCCGCGCGTCGACGGCGCTGTTCCTGGCGACTGGGGCCGCCACGGCGCAGACCGCACCGGCATCCACCAGCGCCAACGCCGCCGACACCTCCCTTATGGAAATCGTGGTTACGGCCCAGAAGCGCAGCGAAAGCGTGCAGCAGGTGCCGATTTCCGTGACGGTGATCGGCGCCGACCAGCTGGCCCGGCGGGGCGTGCAGTCGGTGCAGGATCTCTCACAGGCCAGCGCCTCCTTGGAATTCACGGCGCCCGCGGCCGCGCCTGGCGGCGGCGGTTTCGTCCGCGGCATCGGCACCAACCAAGTGGGTAACGCCACGGCCGCCAGCTCCGTCAGCATCGTGCTGGACGGCGTCGTGCTGGGCAATGTGCCGGTTTCCGACATTTTCGACACCGAACGGGTGGAGGTGCTGAAGGGGCCGCAAGGCACGCTGTTCGGCAGTTCGGTGTCGGCCGGCTTGGTCAACATCACCACCAAGGCGCCCGTCCTGGGCGAAACGTCGGGCTATGTGACCACGGAATTCGGCCTTACCGGCCTGGGCTCGGGCTATTCACGCGATGTCGTGCGCGCCGCGCTGAACGTGCCGGTCACCAGCAATTCGGCCCTGCGACTGGCCGCGCACTTCTATGACAACTCCGGCCTGACCAACGACACGATCACAGGCAAGGATGAGGACCAGAGCAACTACGGCCTCCGCGCCCGCTATCTGGCCCAGCTGTCCGACAAGCTGACGTTCAACCTGATCGGCGATTACAACAAGACCGACGACAGGGACCCGGGCGGCCTGATCTATCGGGCGGCCACCGCCGGCTCGCCGCTGGCCCAGGCGCTGGGCGCGTGCGGCATCGTGGCCTCCGCCTCCAACACCAGCCAGTGCAACGAGCAGGGGCTGTACGACCGGGCGCAGGTCGGCGGCGTGTCGGGCCAATTCGACCTCGACCTCGACGGCATGACGCTGACCTCCATCACCGCCGGGCGCCGTTTGCACGACACCACCGCTGTGGACCTCATCGGCATCACGCCGTCGGTGGCGCGCCAGTACATGCAGAACTGCAATTTCGCGGACTGCTTCCCGGTGGTGGCGCTCTATGCCGGCACCACGACCACCCCGCAGGTGACCAATCATTCCCTCTTCTCGCAGGAACTGCGCCTGACTTCGTCGGACAACCGCGACCTGGAATGGGTCGGCGGCTTGTATTACCAGCGCACCGCCTTCGCCAATTCCAAGCCGGGGTTGCTGATCATCCACCCGGCGGCCGTGGGCATGGATCTGACAGCCGCGGAGGGCACGCAGCGTATCCACGCGGATAGCGAGGACTATGCCGCCTTTGGCAACGCGACCTGGTACCTGGAACCGGAAACCCGGCTGATCGGCGGCCTGCGCTTCACGCATTCCCGCGTCCATGAGGAAGAGTCGGACCTCATCAACGCTGGCGTGCCGGACACCTTCGCCGCGACCGGCTACGCCAACGCCGCCACCTGGCGCGCTGGCGTACAGCACGATTTCGACCGGGACATGATGGTCTACGCGACGGTCTCCACCGGTTACAAGGCGCCGCAGATCAACGACCAGCTGACCACCACCGACCATGCCCTGGACCCCATCAAGGCGGAACGCCCCATCGGGTTCGAGGTGGGGGTGAAGAAGACCATGTTCGACGGCCGGCTCTACGTCGACGCTGACCTGTTCTATACCGACGTGAAGGACTTCCAGACGCAGTCGTGCGTTTCAGGCATCAGCGGGCTGAACTGCTCCAACATCAACGTGTCGAAGGTCGTCACCAAGGGTTTCGAGTGGGAAATCTTCGGCCATCCCTTCGCGGATACGACCGTCAACGTTTCCGGTATCGTCAATATCGCCGAATACCCGCAGGGCTTCATCGGCGCCGACGGGTCGGACATGTCCAACAAGCAGCTGAACTACGCGCCCAAGTTCAAGATGACCATCTCGGCCGAGCGGCAGTTCACCCTGTCCGACACCTACAGCCTGGTCCTGGGGGCGGATGCCACCATCCGGACCAAGCAATCCATGTATCTGTCGGCCGACCCGGTCTACGTCGTGCCGGGTCAGACCATCTTCAACGCCCGGCTGACCCTGAAGTCCGAGGACGGCTGGTCTGTGGGCTTGTTTGGCCGCAATCTGGGCGACAAGGTTTATCCGACCCAGCTGTACCCCACCACGGCGTTCGCCCAGGGCGGGCTGTGGCAGGCGATCGATCCCAACGCGCGCCGGCTGGTGGGCATACAGGCGGAAGCCAAGTTCTGAAGCTGGACCTGTTGAGAGGATAGCCCATGGATAATCGTACTCGGGATGCAGGGGGCGCCGGGCGGCGCCAGTTCCTGATGGCCATGGCGGCCGCCGGCGCTGCGCTGACGCCCGTCGCCCTCTGGGCCCAGGTGAGGACCGGTGCGGACGCGCCCGCCGCCAAGGCCCTGGCGCCCTCGCAGCAGGCGCTGCTGGATCGGGTGGCCGATTTGACGATACCGGACAGCGACACGCCCGGCGCGCTGGCGGTTGGCGTGCCGGCCTTCGTCGCCCTGGCGCTTGCTCATGGCCTGGAGGGCGCCGGCGCGCCCGTTCCTGCGGCCCGTTTCACCGGCGGCGCGGCTCCGGAGGGCGCCACCGTGCTGGATTGGCTGACGTTCGAGCTGGACCTGAAGACGGGGGGCGCCTTTCTGGCGGCGGCACCCGCTGCCCAGGCGCAGGCGCTGGCGGCCCTGGACGGTGCGGCCTATGCGCCCGGCGGCCCACCTGGTGGCGACGCGTCGCCCTGGCGTGTGCTGAAAGGGCTGATCGTCACCGGCTACTACACCTCCGAGGCTGGCGCCTCGCAGGAGCTGCAATACGAACTGGTACCGGGACATTGGGACCCGGATGTACCGGTGGGGCCCCACGCGCGGGCTTGGTCTAACGATTGGACGGCGGTGGACTTCGGATGAGCACTGAGTTTGACGCGATCGTGGTCGGTTCCGGCATCACCGGGGGCTGGGCCGCCAAGGAACTGACGGAGAAGGGCCTGAAGGTCCTGATGGTCGAACGCGGCCGCATGATTGAGCACGGCAGCGGCTATGTGACCGAAACGCTGGCGCCCTGGGAAATGCCCTTCCGGGGGGAGGGCGACGCGGCGCTCTACGCCCGCGATTTCGCCGTTCAGTCCAAGAACCGGCATTTCACCGAGTTCACGCAGAACCATTTCGTGAACGACAGGGACAACCCCTATTCAGTGGCCGAGGGCACGGAGTTCAATTGGTGGCGTGGCTACCAGCTGGGCGGGCGCTCCCTGACCTGGGGGCGGCAATCCTACCGCATGAGCGATTATGACTTCGGCGCCAATAAGAAGGATGGCCACGGCAGTGATTGGCCCATCCGCTATGCCGACCTGGCGCCCTGGTATGATCATGTGGAACGCTTCATCGGCGTGTCCGGCCAGGCGGAGGGCGTGGCCTCCCTGCCCGATGGTGTCTACCAGCCGCCCATGGCCCTGAACGTGCTGGAACGCTACGCCAAGGGGATCATCGAGCAGCGCTGGCCCGACCGGCGCCTGACCATCGGGCGCACCGCCAACCTGACGCAAGAGAAGGAGGGGCGGTCCGCTTGCCAATATCGCTCCATCTGCGCGCGCGGCTGCTCCTACGGCGCTTATTTCAGCACCCAGAGTTCCACCCTGCCGGCGGCGCAGAGGACCGGCAACCTGACCCTGATCACCGACACGGTGGTGGAGCGGGTGGACTACGACGCCCGGACGCGGCGGGCGACCGGCGTCTCGGTCCTGAATGTGAAGACGGGGGAACGGCGGCGGCATACCGCCCGCATCGTTTTCCTTAACGCCGGCGCCTTCAACACCAACCACCTGCTGTTGCGTTCAGGGTCCGACGCCTTCCCCACCGGGTTGGGCAATTCCAGCGGCCTGCTGGGCACCCACATCATGGACCACGCGACCACGGTGGGTGCCGTCGCGCTGTTCGACCGCTTCCAGGACCGCACGACCTATGGCAACCGGCCCACGGGGGTGGTCATCCCGCGCTTCCGCAACCTGGATCGTCAGGAGGGTGATTTCCTGCGGGGCTACAGCTTCCAAGGCGGCGCCTTGCGCAGCACCTGGACGCGGGCCAAGCGTGAGGCGGGTGTGGGCGCGGACTTCAAGGCCGCGATGCGCGGCCCCGGCGGCTGGCGCATGGTCCTGGTTTCCTTCGCGGAAAGCCTGCCGCGACCCACCAACCGCCTGACCCTGGACCTGAGCAAGACCGACGCCGTGGGCGCGCCGCTGCTGAAGATCGATTTCAGCCACGGCGAGAACGAGCGGAAGGCGCTGGCGGACGCGGGGCGGGAGGCCAGCGCCATGCTGACGGCGGCGGGGGGCAAGGTCGTCCTGTCGCTGGACCGGCCCGGTGCGGGCGGCAGCGCCATTCACGAAATGGGTGGCGCCATGATGGGTGACAACCCGCGCACCTCCGTCACCAACCGCTGGAACCAACTGCACGATGTGCCCAACGTCTTCGTCAGCGACGGCGCCGCCATGGCCTCGTCAGCCTGCCAGAACCCGTCGCTCACCTATATGGCGTTGACAGCCCGGGCCTGTGATGCCGCTGTGCGCTTGTTACGGGAGGCCAAAATCTAGGGCGTGTAGGCATCGCGCGGAGCAGTGTTCCCGCGTTGCCCGGCGATAGATGGTGGGCGCAAGTTTTTGCCCTGGCCGGAAAAGCTGCCTTCTTTCAAGAGCCGGGACCGTGAGTGCCATAGCTGGCGGCATTTTAATGGTTGGAGAATATTTATATCAATGAAATCAATTTGTTGCCGGTTCTGTTAATCATTGGGAGGAATGAGGGGCGAAGGTCAGGTTCTCCCTGATGGACCGACCGCAGCGCGGTCGGTCCGTAACGACTGCATCAGCATCGCCGCGACTTGACTGATGCGAATCCCTTTTCGCGCCCTGCTCAGTCCTCGTCCTGCCACCTGCGCAGATCCGTCTGCTCATGATAGGCCATGCGGTCGGGCGTGGTGATGAATTCCATCGTCGTGCCCCACGGCATGCGGCAGTAGCAAACCTTGTTTCCAGGACCTTTTTCGGTTGCATAGGGAATGGCGCGCGGCGCGGTGAGGGGGGTGCCTCCCGCCCTCTCGAAGCGCTCGACTGATGCGTCGATGTCATCGGTGTAGAGAGCGAAGTGCGTGATGCCGAAATCGCTCGCCCGGATCGGCTGGGCTTGCTCGGGACCGTGCATTTCGAAGAGCTCGATATCGGGTCCGGTCCCGATCTTGACCATCGCCTGCGCACGCACGACCGTTCCGGGGAAAGCGCCGACGGCCCGCTCGAATTCCGGTCCCTGGCGCGGCGGATCCCGCGGCCCGAAGGACTGGTAGATCACCTGGCCGCCGAAAGCTTCGACCAGGAACGATTTTGCGGCTTCGATGTCGGGCACCGTGATGCCGATATGGTTGACGCCGCGAATGACGGGTGCGGTCATGACGGTCTCCTTGGCTATTTATTCGATTCATCGCCAGGCCCACGACGACGCGGGCGCCGAGTTTCAATTGGCCTTGAGGAACTCGATCAGGGCGGCGGCGACGTCATCCGGCCGCTCGTCCGCGACATAGTGGCTGCACCGCGCGATCGACCCGCCCGTCACATGGGTGGCGAACTCCTTGAGCATCGGCACCATCTGCGCACCGAACCGCTGGTCCCCACCCAGGCCAAGCACCGGGATCTCGAGCGGTTGCTTCTTGTATTCGAGCGCGGTTGCATGATCGGCGGCGAGGGTGCGGTACCACTCCATGCCGCCGCGGGTGCGGCCAGGAAGCGCCATCGCCTTGGCGTAGATCTCGATGTCCACCGGATTGAAGGTGCTGTGATCGTAGAACCGCTCTGCCATGAAGGTTGAAACATAGTCATATTCACGGCCATGAATCAGGCGTTCGGGTAGGTCCCGGTTCATATGGAAGCTGAAGTGCCAGAGCCTTGCGGTCGTCGCCTCCCATCCGGTCCAGCCGGGAAGCGGAACGTCGAGGACGGCCAGGTGGGTGACAGCCTCCCGATAAATGGCGGCCTGCGGCAACGCCACCATTCCGCCAATGTCATGGCCGCACACGGCATAGCGTTCATGCCCAAGGGCAACCATGACCTCGTGCGCGTCGCGCGCCATCGTCGCCTTGTCATAGCCGTCGAGCGGGCAGTCGGAAAAGCCCGCGCCGCGCAGATCCATGGCCACCACGCTGAAATGCTCGGCCAGCAGCGGCATCACATGGTGCCATTCCCACCATGTTTCCGGCCAACCATGAAGCAGAAGGATAGGCGGGCCTGAGCCCCCCGTGACGGCGTTGATCTTGATGCCATTGACCGGCACCAGCTGCTGGGAAAACCCTTTCAAGGTTGCGATCATGATCGCTTTCCAGTCGATGTTGACGTTCAACCAGGGCCCGCGGCCGGTGCTCAGGGCTGGCCGAAATCGGTGGCGATCGTGATGTCGCGCCAGGCGTCGATATCGCTGCGGAAGGAAGCGAGCTTTCGCTCAGCGATCGAATGTGCGATCGGGCCGAGCGGCAGATGAAGCGGGGCGTCATCGGCATCCACTGCTTGCAGGATCACCGCGATCGCCTTGTCGGGATCGCCCGCTTGATTGCCGTTGTTGGTTTCGCGATAGTGCTCGCGCGAGCTCGCGGCGTATTCTGGCATCTTGTTGGCCGCCATCGTGATCGAACGGCCAAGGAAATCTGTGCGAAAAGGCCCAGGCTCGACGATCAGCACGCGGATGCCAAACGGCTTTAGTTCGCCGGCGAGCGCTTCGGAAATCCCTTCCACGGCGAACTTGGCGGCATTGTAATATCCGCCACCGCCGCCGCCCGCGATACCTGCGCCGGACGACATGTTGACGATCGTCCCGCCCGAACCTCGCAGGACGGGCAGGGCTGCTCTGGTGGTTTCGATCAGACCGAAGACGTTCACCTCGAACATCGGCCGATATTCTTCGGGCGAACCTTCCTCGATGGCGCCGAACAGTCCGTAGCCGGCATTGTTCACGAGCACGTCAAAGCCGCCGAATGTCTCGACTGCCTTTGCGACCGCGGCTTTGGCTGCCGCCGCATCCGTCACGTCGAGCGGTAAAGTGATCATACGGCCGCCGAAAGGCTCAGCCATTTCTTCGATCGTTTTGACATCGCGGGCCGTGGCGATGACGCGATCGCCCCGCTGTGCCGCAGCGAGCGCGAGCCGCTGGCCAAAGCCGCTTGAGCAGCCGGTGATGAGCCAGGTTTTCATTATATTTTCTCCGAAGTGTTTTCAGACGACGCCAAGCTGTCGCCGTTATGAACCGCCGGACAGCATCGTGAAGACTGCGTCAGCCTCGAATGCATCCGCCGCGAGCCTGACCAGCGTTACTCCGGGAACGCTTTCCTGGGCGACCTTGCTCCGGTTCCAGGCCCGCACGTCCTGGCCGGCCTTCGCCAGGTTCAGGGCCATTGCCGAGCCCATACCGCCGAGTCCGATAAATCCGATCTGCATGGTCTGTCTCCTGTTGCTCAGATGAGAGCCGGCACAGAGTCGGACGCGGGCTGCCGGGCGGCCGTCAGGCCGAGACCCGGGCCGATGCGCTGCTCAGAGCGGCTTCACGATGCTGCGCTGCGGTTTGACGGCGGTGACGGTGTCGACATCCGCCATGACCTGGGCGGTTTCCGACGAATTAAGCGCCGTTTCCATGGCGGCCTCGTCGCGGAAGTTGACGACGCCAACCGCGATTAGCCCGGCGCCATCACCTTGCGGAAAGAACCCGCCGGCACTGACAAGCCCATAAGGCCCCCAGCTTTCCCGCACGAGCGGGAAGTGCGCGTTGATCCAATGATCGCGGTCGAACGGCGTTTGCTCGTCGCCCGCATAGGTCACCAGCATCGTGATCATCATCGAAGTCCTCATTTGCGAGCATCGCAGCGGGGGCGCCGCGTTCTGCTACCGCTTCGGAAAATCTCTCTGCTCAGTCCGGACGAACTTCCCTTGGGTTCCACAGCCGGGGCGACCCAAGCGGCCGCCCTCATGGGGCGGGGAATCCACGGAGGGACGCACCTCCAGACGACAACAAGTATCTAGGTGTTTAGATTTGTTCTTTGGACTGACATAAATGTACTCTCGTCGTTCAGTTTTGTGCGGGTGGTGGCGATGGAATGGAGTGACGTCAGAATCTTCCTCGCCATTGCACGATCCGGCACGCTCGGCGGCGCCGCGCGTTCTCTTCAGACAAGCCATCCGACCGTCGGCCGGCGCCTCCGCGCCCTTGAGCAGGCGATCGGTCACACGCTTTTTCAGCGGACTGCGGACGGCCTTGTTCTGACTGAAGAAGGCCATGGGATCATCGCGCTGGCGGAGCAGATGGAAGAAGGCGCGCTGGCCATGGAGCGCCGGCTTGCGGGGCAGGAACAGAATCTCAAAGGCAGTCTGCGCATTTCATCAGCGGACTGGTTCGGGGCCTATGTGCTGCCTCCGATCCTGGCGGATTTCTCGAAAGCCTATCCCAACGTGGACGTCGAAATCCTGACCGGCACACGCTTGTTCAACCTCGCCCAGCGGGAGGCCGACGTCGCTTTTCGTATCGTTCCGTTCGACACTGCCGATGTCGTTCAGCGGCGGCTCTTCAGGCTCGAATACGGCGTTTACATCGCTGAGGAGGCGCCGGATCCCAAATATGGCGATGGGACTGGTTTTCGGCTGATCACCCATGACACATCCACGGGCCACTTTCCTGATATCGCGTGGCTCATCGAGAGTTTCCCCAATGCGAGACCGGTCCTGCGATCGAACAACCGCAACGTCCAGGGGCGCATGTGCAGGCAAGGCGTCGGCATCGCTGTCCTGCCGCGCGTGGTCGGCAATCAGATCCCGGGTATCCGCAGACTGGAACTGCCGACGCCGCCGCCAGCGCGAGACATTTGGATGGGATACCATCGGGACCTACGGCGTCTTCAGCGTCTCCGCGCGTTCATCTCGATGGTATTGGACCACCTCGTGAACGCGACCGCATGATGTGCGGCCGGGAAATGACCCAAGGTCCCCGGAGAAACACCAAGATCGCTGTAGTGGTCTCAGCCGGTTGCTCTTCGGTCATGCAGTGCCGGTTGCCTGGAATTCGATCAGGGTCGCATGCTGCGCTTAGCGATCAAGGAAGGCCTTGAGGAACGGTATGCTGATCCCGCTGGCGCCGACCACCGGCACGGGCAGCTTGGGATAAGCTTCCAGGTCGTGGATGTCCTGGTCGACGGTCTGGTACCATCCGTTCCCGGTCCTCATCGCGCCCAGGGCCCCGAGCGGCCGCCCTTTAGATGACGAAGCAGGCACGCCGGCTGGGAAATCGCGCCATAGCGCCACCAATGATGGGTGCGCTGCAACAAAGGGCCGGAATAGGCGTTGCATGGGAGGGGGGGACACCCCATGCTCATGGCGACACCAGCGGGAATTCGTTCCCTTCAACGGTGATCAGCAGTCCGGCCGGAGGTATTGATGGAAATTCGCGTCGGTTGTCTGATGACCTATGAACTGGCGCAGGCCACGCCCATAATCCTTATGCTGAATGTCCATGCGTCGCGGGTGGCAGACTTGGCGCAACCGGACACGGTGGTGACGATTCCGCCGGTGCCCATGGCTGGATACCACGACGGCTTCGGCAACTGGTGCACGCGGCTGGTGGCGCCGGCCGGCCGTTTCGTCATCCGGACTGATGGCGTGATCCGTGATAGCGGCCAATGGGAAACCCCCCATATCGATGCCCGCCAAGTCGCGATCCCGGATCTCACTCCGGATACGCTGGTTTTCCTGCTGGGCAGCCGCTACTGCGAAACCGATCTTCTATCGGAGACTGCCTGGTCGTTGTTCGGGCAGTCGCCACCCGGCTGGGCGCGGGTACAGGCCATTTGCGATTACGTGCATGACCACATTACCTTCGGCTATGAGCATTCGCGGGCCACACGCACGGCGGCCGAGGTTTTCAAGGAAAAGCACGGAGTCTGTCGCGATTATGCGCACCTGGCACTGACCTTCTGCCGCTGCCTCAACATCCCCGCACGGTACTGCACGGGCTACATCAGCGATATCGGCTTGCCGCAGCCCCATGCTCCCCAGGATTTCGCGGCCTGGATTGAAGTCTTTCTGGAGGGCCCGTCCGGCGGACGTTGGCATGTCTTCGATCCGCGCAACAACGATCCCCGCATCGGCCGCATATTGATGGCCCGGGGCCGCGACGCGGCGGATGTGCCGCTGTCGCTTACCTTCGGCCAGCATACCCTCGCGGGCTTCCAGGTGACGGTCGAAGAGGTCGTGGCGTCCCACGATCCACACGCGACCTGAGTTCCGGAAGGTTTCACGCGACCTGGTCGGTTCAGGATACGCTCAGTTGGGCTGCCAGCCGGTCTTATATATCCTTGTCCCCTCGATACCGACGCGGACCGTGGCGCCGTGCCGGTCGAAGACGAAGGCGTAGGCGTCGTCCGCCGGGTCTACGGAAGGGCTCGGGGCCGTATCCTCGTTCACCACCACGGGGGTCGGTCCTATGCCGAATTCCCAGCCCTTGCCGTCATAGGCATATGTCTCCGCCTTTGCCGTCATCAGGAAAACCACGTAGCCGTAGGCGGGGACCGGCGATTGTCGGGAAGAAGCCTCGGACTCGTAGTAGCCCTCCACCAGGGTTCCCCGTTTCAGGATGCCTTCGCCCCTCATCTGGCCGCCCGGCTTGGCGGTCTTCAGCATACTGGGGAAAATCAGCACGGACCGGGCCTTCCGGGACAGGGTGTCTGCCGCCGGGCTCGCTTTGCACAGGCGGCGCAGGGCCAGGTCCGCGTCCCTGTCGAGGTCGGCTTTCGTGAGCGCGATGGCCGCAGGCGCCCACGTTGATGCCATCGCGGCGGCAACGATCGGAAAAATGGTGAGAAGGTGCCGCCGGGACGGATCGGTTGACGCGCGTCCCATGCTGTCGCGATCACTCATTGCGGATATCCATTCTCCGCTGTCGGAGGAAGGGGAATGGGGCGGGAATAAAGGGTCCTCCCGTCCGCGTCGCTGATCGCCAGAAAGTCGGGGTGCTGGGGCATATCGAGGGTGTGCGCCATGGACCAAGCCAATTTGACCGCGTCATTAAGGTCGACCACGTCGACCACTTCCCGGCCGACCACCGCATGGGCGTCGTCCTGGGGCCGGGTGCGGTAAAATTCGATGATGGCTTTCATGGCGGTTTCCTGCGGTCGCTGCGAACCCGTCATGCCGGACGATATGTGCCCTTACGGGACGGGGCGTCGGGGACTTTGGGTGCCGCATTCGGTTTACCCGCGGCCCTCTCCGGCGCGGGCGGAGGCGTCTCCTGTTGCTTGGGTTTGCGGATTTCGCGATTGCCGCGCCTCTTTTCCTTGGACAAGGCGAGGCCAGCCAGCAGGAGGCTGCTTTGCGCGACCATGCGCTCATGGGGCTCGCTGTCGTTTCGGATACGGTATTGCGGTGAATCGTCCCGTGCCGGAAGTTTTTCCGTGACGCGATAGACATCCGCGAACCGCAGCGGTTGCCCGAACCTGAACTTCAGATGGACGAGTTGTCCTACCGCAAAGAGATGTGCCGCTGGGCCACGAAAGCGGGAGCTGCCACCTGGTTGGTGAGAATTTGTGGTGGTCATGGGTTGATCGTAAGCGTCAGCGCAGCCCCGCCTTCCCATGGCGTTATTGATGGGCATGCTTGCCGCTCGGCTTGAGTGGTGGACGCATGGATGACGTGACGGTGATCGGCAAGGAGGCGCTTCGAAGTGCTCATACGAGCGCTTCGGAGTTGCACGGCGAAGTTTTGAGCGGGCCGGAGCGTCGGCGGCGCTGGAGTACCGAAGAGAAGCTGCGGGTTCTGGCGCAGAGCGTGGCGCCGGGGTCGTCGCCGAGCCTGACGTGCCGCATGCACGGTATCAGCACCGGTCAGCTATCGACGTGGCGCAAGCAGTTCCGGTCGGGTGAGCTGACGGGGTTCGTGCCGGTCTCGGTTGTTGCCGATGCGGCGTTGCCCGCACCGGCTGTCGTACCTGAAGTGGCGGAGCAGACGCCCGTTGCCGTCGGCGTGGTCGAGGTCGAGCTGCCGACCGGCGTGCGCCTGCGGATCACCGGCGATGTCGGTGAGGCGGCCTTGCGCCGGGTTTTGGCGGCATTGTCGTGATCGGCCTTCCGGGCAATGTCCGCCTCTACCTGGCGTGCGGCGCGACCGACATGCGCCGTGGGTTCGACAGCCTGGCCGCTCAGGTGCAGACGATGCTGAGGCTTGATCCCCACGACGGCGCGCTTTACGCCTTCCGGGGGCGGCGGGGTGACCTGATCAAGATTTTATGGTGGGACGGCCAGGGCCTCTGCCTGTTCTCCAAGCGGCTGGAGCGTGGCCGGTTCGTCTGGCCACAGGCCCGGGAGGGCTCGGTCGCGCTTACCGCCGCCCAGGTTTCCATGCTGCTGGAAGGGATCGATTGGCGGACGCCGGTGCGAACCTGGCAGCCGGACGCGGCCTGCTGAGCGCGCTCGGTCCCGTGCGGCCCCCGGCGCGTCATAGTGACTCGGATGCTGTCCACCACGCTGCCGACGGCGGCGTTTTCGGGTAGAATCCGCCCCATGACCGCCGCCGCCGCAGAGATCGCCGAGCTCCGTGCCCGGCTCGCCGAACGCGAGGCCGAACTGGCCACGGCGCGGGCGGAACTGACTGGCGCGCGCCTCCTGATCGAGCAGTACAAGGCCCAACTGGCCAAGCTCCGCCGGATGCAGTTCGGCCGCTCATCGGAGAAGCTCGACCGGCAGATCGCGCAACTGGAACTGATGCTGGAAGACCTGGAGGAAGGCGAAGCCGCCCGGACGGCGCCGTCGCTGGATGCCGGGAACGCGGCCCCGGAACGGCGCCAGCGGGACCAGCGCCATCCGGTGCGCCATCCCTTGCCGGAGCATCTGCCGCGGGAGGAGGTCGTCCATTCCCCCGGTGACGTCTGCCCCGGCTGCGGCGGCACGCATTTCTCCAAGCTGGGCGAGGACGTGACCGAGGTGCTGGAGAAGATCCCGGCCCGCCTCAAGGTGATCCGCCACATCCGGCCGAAGCTCTCCTGCCGGGCGTGCGAGGTCATCCTCCAGGCGCCTGCCCCAGACCTGCCGGTGGAGAAGGGCCGCCCCGGGCCCGGCCTGCTGGCCAATGTCGTGGTGTCGAAGTACCTGGACGGGCTGCCGCTCTACCGGCAGTCGGCGATCCTGGCGCGCGAGGGCATCGCGATCGAGCGCGCGACCTTGGCCGATTGGGTCGGCCATGCCGCCTGGTGGGTGGCCCCCCTGGCCGGTCTGATCGGTGCCCATGTAATGGCGGCGCCAGTCATCCACACCGACGACACGCCGATCAAGGTGCTGGCCCCCGGCAACGGCCAGACCCGGCTCGGTCGGCTTTGGACCTACCTGGTCGATGAGCGGCCCTGGTGCGGGGAGCGTGCGCCAGCGGCGTTCTATCGTTTCAGCCCGGATCGCAAGGGCGAACGGCCCCGTGAGCATCTCTCCGGGTTCAGCGGGGTGATCCAGGCGGACGCCTATACGGGTTATGAGGCACTGACCCGGCCATCGAGCCTGGTCCAGCCCGGCATCATCCCATCGGGCATCGTTCATGCTGCCTGCTGGGCGCATGCGCGGCGGCATCTCTACGACCAGTACGAGAAGACCAGGTCACCCATCGCCGAGGAGGCCTTGCGCCGGATCGGGCGGCTCTACGAGGTCGAGGCCGCGATCACCGGCCTGTCGGCTGAACAGCGCCGGGACGCCCGGCGGCAACTCGCCGTTCCCATCCTCGACGACCTCAAGCCATGGCTGGAGGCGCAGCAACGGCGCCTGTCGGCCAAGAACACGCTGGGCAAGGCGATCGGGTATGCGCTGAACCGCTGGGAGGCGCTCACCCTCTATGTCGCCGATGGCCGTATCGCCATCGACAACAACCCCGCCGAACGCTCCCTGCGCGGCATCGCAATCACCAGGAAGAACTTCCTGTTCCTGGGCTCCGAGGCGGGCGGCGACCGGGCGGCACTCCTCTACTCCGTCCTGGAGACGGCGAAGCTGAACGGGCTCGACCCCGAGGCCTATCTGGCGGATGTCCTGGACCGCATGGCCAAGGGGCATCCGATCAACCGGCTGGCCGAACTTCTGCCCTGGAACTGGATGCGCCGGGCTGACAAACTCGCGGCATGACCGCCGACACCCTTGCCATCCTGCGCATCGAACTGCTCCATACCGAACCCCTGGTCTGGCGCCGCGTTGCCGTGCGCGGCACCACCAGCCTCGCGGCGCTCCACAAGATCATCCAGGCCGCCATGGGCTGGCTCGACTACCATCTGTGGGAGTTCGAGGTCGAGGGGGCCACCTACGGCCTTCCCGATCCCGATGGCATGGACTGGGGGCGCACTATCAAGCGCGCCAGCACGATCAAGCTACAAAAGTTGCTCGATGCCGGTGTCGAGACGTTCGGCTACGTCTACGACATGGGCGACAACTGGGAACACCAGATCATCATCGAGCGCGTCGAGGCCGCTCAGCCGGACCAGCCCTATCCCCAGTTCCTTGGTGGCGAGCGGCGCTGCCCGCCCGAGGATTGCGGCGGAGTTCCCGGCTACTACGACTTCCTCGATGACATCGCCGGGCCCGACAAGGGCAGAGGCAGCAAAAAGAAGAAGGAAGCCCTCGACTGGTACGGCGGCCCCTACGACCCCGACGATATCGATGAAGAGCAGATCCGCATTACTCTTAAGCGGATCGCCAGCGCTTCAAGAATGAAGAAGGCCGTCAACCCTTGAACTGCTCGCCGATCCGCTGACGCTTACGGTTGATCCTTGTGGGGCGGTATCAAAAGCCGCCGTTGTTTGTCGGTTGAAAGGGCGGGCCGCTGAGGATGGCGCCCTGCAAGGCGCCCGCTCATCCTTACGGCTTGGTTCCGGCCCCGGTGGGAAACGCGACACTTGCCACAAGGTCGTGCGATGGCTGCGCCGGGGTGTCCGTTTTTGCGGAGATTGGGAGCTCATGGGATCCACCCGGAAAGGCGAGCTGGCGTGTCGCGGCGACCAGCCAGGCGTCGTGGATCAGTCTCCCGCGGCGGTTCCAGGGAATGCCCGTCGTATTGCTGGCTTCATAAAGTTTCTCAGCCAGGGCGTGAGCTTCCTTGGTGTCCGCCATGCGCGTCTCCTACGTCGGCTGCCCGGCCGACAGCGGGCGGCCTTGAAAAAGGCCGGCGGTTAGGCGCGTCGAATATTTTCGTAGACGTCGGTGGTCAGCCAGGTTTGGCCTTCTTCCATGCTGGCAGCTGCGGTCTGCCGCCGTTGGACCGGTAAGGGGAGGGCGGAGCCGCCAGGCAATCGAAAATCCGCCGCCGCGCTTCTTCCGATAAATCGGACTCCTTCAGGTGCCGAACCGCCGGAGGCTGGGGTGCTTCGGATAAGGGTGCTACGGCGTCGTTGCTATTCTTGGACGGATCAGTCTCGCTCATGGTGTCACCCAATGGCTCAGGGGAACGGAGTGATCGGGAATGGCGCGGGAGGTTCAGGATTTTTTCCGACCGGCTTTGGAGTGTGCTTCCTTAATGATCGGCATTGGCGTCATGGCGGCCGGTGGCCGTTCCGACGCGCCGACGGTCCCCGCCGCGTTCAACTGACTTTCGCGGACCACCCTTTCCTGGCCACCCAGGTCGACCCTGATGCGATACAGCGGTTCCCCGCCTTCGACCGGCAGTAGGCGCGTGATGCTGACGGGGGTGCTGGCAGGGCGTTTTTCGGCCACGGCTGGCCGCATGAACGCGTTCTGGCCGACTTTAAACTTGTGCGAAAGCATTCAGATCTCCGAAGGGGGCGGCACGCCCGTTGGCCGTTGTGTCGCGCGGCGAAATGAGAGGGGAACGCGTTTAACCGGCGACGCGCTCCGCTCCAGGCATTTGTTTAACGAGCGGATGCGCGCTCCAAGGCAATTGGCTTTTGCGCGATCCGCTCTACGAGGGGCCGGGGCGGAATTCGACCAACATCGCCAGGTAATGGCAGCCTGCGGCCACCAGCACCATGAGGTGCCAGACCACGTTGTGATACCGCAGTCGCTCCAGCAGGTACGCCCCGACGCCCACCGTGTAAATCAACGCGCCGAGGCCGATCAGCGCGCCCGTGTCGGGCTGAAGCCGCCCCGATAGGATGGGAATGAGCGGCAGGCCGATCCAGCCGAGGCACAGATACAGAGCCAGGCCCAGCCGTTCGTACCGGCGGGGTGCTGAAAGTTTCAAGGTGATGCCGGCCGCGGCGATCATCCAGACCACGGCCAGGGCGACCGTAGGGCGCGCGATGGCATGCGCGGCCGGAAGACGCAATAGCAGGGGTGTATAGGTGCCGGCGATGGCGAGGAAGATGCCGGCGTGGTCCAACCGCCGCAGCCATTCCCTATGGCGGCGGTGCCGGTTCAAATTGTAAGCGGCGGAAGAGGCCAGCATGGCCGCCATGGCGACCGCGTAGGCGGCCAGACCCAAGGCGTCCGCCATGGGACCGGATGGTGCTCGCGACGCGAGAAGCCAGACGCCACCGACCAGAGCGGCGGTGACGCCGGCGGCATGCACGGTGGCATCGGCCTTGTATTCCCAACCGGTGTAGCGCGGGACGGAGTTGCTGCCCTTCCGTAAGACGGCGGTGGTCATCACGTTCGCTCCTGTCCGGTCAAGGCCGTGTCACGGCTCCTGAAGCTGTGTTTCACGCCCTCTGTTCCTGTCCGCTGGCGGTGCTGCGGATCCGGTTCAGAAGCCCCAGCCCCTGCAATGGCATCAGGGAACCACTTCGTAGCGCCCATCGCCGGCGTGCTGTCAGCGGCGGCAAGGGGACCTGCCGCCACTCTTGAACGCCTTTATGGAAAGCTTACGCGACGCGCAGGTTTTCAGCGGAGGGCTTGCCCTTACGGGGGTCGTTGACGGCGTCGAAGATCACTTTCTGGCCTTCGGCCAAGTTGCCGATGCCGGAGCGCTCCACGGCAGAAATATGAACGAAAACATCGGCGGAACCGTCGTCCGGCTGGATAAAGCCGAAGCCCTTGGTGCTGTTAAACCACTTGACGGTGCCAGTGGCCATGGGCGGATCTCCCGGGGTTGTCCCAATCGCAATTGCCTGGCGCGATGGTGCGGCACGGGCATCAAAAATCACGACGGGGAAAACGGCCGGCATCAGCCGGTCAATAGCCCAGAAGCAAAATCGACCTGATTAACATGGGCGCCAATCGATGGCATTGCAAGTCCTGATTTCTCGCAACCGCTGTCGAGTTTTAGCAGATCGGCTGATTTTCCACAGCAGATCTTTGCCCAGCCACAGGAGCTTCATAGGTGGATACCCGAATGGTAAGGGCGCGTCCCGGCGGGAATATTTCAGATTTACTGCGCCGCCACCTTTCAGATTCGCTGCGTAAGGACGTTCACGGGAAATTGCGTGGCGGTCATCGCCATGTCGTGAGTCATGCCGCCAAGGTTTGGTTGTCGGCGGCCGCATAGCAGCGCGCCTTGGGACGACGCTCAGCGGACCGGTACTGGGCGGAACGGCTGCCTGGCCTTGTGCATGGTCAGCGCCGTTCCCACGGCCTGGGCTATGGCGTGGGCGCGGTCGTCGACGCCGGCCCAGACGGCGCCCCGGACACGGGGATCGATCTCCAGCAGCTTGACGCGGGCCGGCACCTCCGTTCCGTCCCGCACCACGCCGCGCAGGATGCCGTCAAAAGGGGCCTGGACGGCGGCGGCGCCCAGATAGCCGATGACATAGTCCTTGAAGACGCGGGAGCCGATCTCCATCGCCGTGTGCCAACGGCCGGGGAAGGCGGAATAGGCGAAGCGTTCCGCCCCCCGGTTACCCAGGGGACGGACGATGCCGTCCGCGGGTTCCGTTGCACCCTCGCGCACCAGGGCGCCCTGCTTGCCGGGCTTGGTCTCGATGGCGAAGTCGCAATTCTCGCCGGCGGTGAAGCCGGGGCCGAGGCCGACGGTGACCTTGGCCAGGCGGCGCAGGTCGGGGGTGGTGCTGTATTTCTGCAGCCGGGCATCGACCAGCAGATCCAGCGTTCGGATGACGATCAAGTCCAGCAAGCCCAGTTCGGTGATGACCACGCCCTGGCGGCGGGCCAGGGCCGCCGCCGCGGCCATGCCATCGTCCACCCGTTCCGCGGCGATGCCCGCCAGGGTCACCGGATCGTCGAACAGCGCGTCGTGGAAGGCCATCTTGCGGCGGATGACGGGGGGCGACGGGTCATGGGACATGACCACGCCGTAACCCTGCTGGTGAAGCCGGATCGCCACGGCGGAGGCGATCTCATTGGTGCCCAGGATGATGGCGTAGGGCGCACGATGGGTCATCACGGCGTTCCAGTGCTCTTGGGGGTGGGGCAGGGGTGGTGCGGGTGGGAGCAGCCGGTGGCGACGGCCTCCAAGTCGACCGTCAGGCCCAACCGGTCGCGCAAGCTTTCGAACCCGGCATGGCGCTGGCCGTCCACCTCCGCCAGCGGCCGGCGGATCAGCAGCGGATCGGCCAGCATGAGGCTCAGGGCGGTTGCCGCGTCCAGGGCGGACGGATCGACGGTTCCCGCCTTCACGGCGGGTGCCGCCGGGTTGAACCAGGTGGCGACGGGCGCGTGGCCGAAAAAGCCGCGCAGCCGTTCCGCCGTCCAGGGCTCGGCCAGCAGGTTGCGGACCAGCACCGTATGCCCCGCCGCCTCAAGCGCGCGGCGCTGGCGGGCGTTGGTGCGGCAGCCGGGCTTTTCATAGAAGAGAATGGCACTCATGCCAGTTGCACCAGGGCGGCACCGCCGGCGCGGCCCAGCACGGTGTCCACCTTGCGGCGCACGTCGGCCAGGGACAGCGGCTTGACCAGTGCGCCGTGGGCGCCGGCCGCCAGAGCCTGCAGCGCCAGCGCCTCCTCCGCCTTGGCGCAGACGATCAGCACCCGCACGCCGGGGAAGGTGCGGAGCAGGTCGCCCACCAGGCCCACGCCCCGTTCCGCTAGGAAGGCGGCGCCCAGCAGCACCACGTCGGGTTTCAGCCAGTCCACGCCCTTGGCGTAGGCCTCCTCCGGCGTCGCCAGTTCATGCGCCTCGATCTCGTCATGCAGCATGAACTGCAAGGCGGCGCGGGTGATCTCATCCTGGTCCACGACGAAAACCCGCCTTTGGTCCACGGCCTTGGCGGTCTCGACACCAATCTGCATGGCGCGCCCTTTCCAATAATGGGCTGCCCCGTCCCGGGCATCGGGGTGTCCACAGCAATTTCCGTTCCGCTGGCGCTCATGCCCCGGGAAGCAGCGGGGCCGGGCTTTTCCCGGGTGGACGGGCGGCGCCGGCCTTGTTCCGTTTGCGACAGCCGCACACCGCCTGTCGGGTTCGGCACATCTTTGTCGGGAGCGAGGCGGCCGATGTAAATATAACAATATCAATATCTTATCATAAATCCTCCACTTGGCACACCGGTTGCTGAAATACCGGTCGGCTAGTGAGGGCTGAGTGCACGCCTACGCGTTGTCGAGCGATGTGCTCCTTCCCGAAATCCGCGGGCCAGCTTCTGCGAACGAGGATCGCCCCGACCTCAACCGGGGCATTGGCAATCGGCTCAACAATCGGTTCAAGGAGACCTTGAATGTCGGCACTGCGACAGATCGCGTTTTACGGCAAGGGTGGCATCGGCAAGTCCACCACCTCCCAGAACACCCTGGCGGCCCTGGCTGAAATGGGCCACCGCATCCTGATCGTCGGCTGCGATCCCAAGGCGGATTCCACCCGCCTGATCCTGCACGCCAAGGCCCAGGACACCATCCTCAGCCTGGCCGCCGCCGCCGGCAGCGTGGAGGATCTGGAGATCGAGGATGTCATGAAGGTCGGCTACCAGGACATCCGCTGCGTGGAATCCGGCGGCCCGGAACCGGGCGTGGGTTGCGCTGGCCGCGGTGTCATCACCTCCATCAATTTCCTGGAGGAGAACGGCGCCTATGAGGACATCGACTACGTTTCCTACGACGTGCTGGGCGACGTGGTGTGCGGCGGCTTCGCCATGCCCATTCGCGAGAACAAGGCGCAGGAAATCTACATCGTCATGTCCGGCGAGATGATGGCCATGTATGCGGCCAACAACATCTCCAAGGGCATCCTGAAGTACGCCGTGTCCGGCGGCGTGCGCCTGGGCGGCCTGATCTGCAACGAGCGCCAGACCGACAAGGAACTGGAACTGGCGGAAAACCTGGCCAAGAAGCTGGGCACCCAGCTGATCTACTTTGTGCCGCGCGACAACATCGTGCAGCACGCGGAACTGCGCCGCATGACGGTGCTGGAATACGCGCCGGACAGCGTCCAGGCCAACCACTACCGCAACCTGGCTAACCGCATTCACAACAACGCCGGCAAGGGCATCATCCCCACCCCCATCACCATGGATGAGCTTGAGGACATGCTGATGGAGCACGGGATCATGAAGGCCGTGGACGAAAGCATGGTCGGCCGGACAGCCGCCGAGCTGGAACTGGCCTGATCGGCGACGGCCGCCGGTGCCGCCCGGTCCCTCCGCATGGGGGCCGGGCGCGCGCCAGCGGGCTTTCTTCACCGGGGAACATGAGGGCAGCGAAATGAGTATGTCGGAGACGCAGAGCGTTGCGGAGATCAAGGAACGCAACAAGGAACTGATTGCCGAGGTCTTGCAGGTTTACCCGGAGAAGACCGCGAAACGGCGCGCCAAGCACCTGAACGTGCATGAGGCCGGCAAGTCCGATTGCGGCGTGAAGTCCAACCTGAAGTCCATTCCGGGCGTCATGACCATCCGCGGCTGCGCCTACGCCGGATCCAAGGGCGTGGTGTGGGGCCCGATCAAGGACATGATCCACATCAGCCACGGCCCTGTGGGCTGCGGCCAGTATTCCTGGGCGGCGCGGCGCAACTACTACATCGGCACGACGGGCATCGACACCTTCGTGACCATGCAGTTCACCTCCGACTTCCAGGAAAAGGACATCGTTTTCGGCGGCGACAAGAAGCTGGCCAAGATCATCGATGAAATCCAGGAACTGTTCCCGCTGAACAATGGCATCAGCATCCAGTCGGAATGCCCCATCGGCCTGATCGGTGACGACATCGAGGCGGTGTCGAAGGCCAAGTCCAAGGAATACGAGGGCAAGACCATCGTGCCCGTGCGCTGCGAGGGCTTTCGTGGCGTGTCGCAGTCCCTGGGCCACCACGTTGCCAACGACGCCATCCGCGACTGGGTTTTCGACAAGAGTGCGGCCAAGCCCGCGGCGTTCGAGGCCAGCCCCTACGACGTGGCCATCATCGGCGATTACAACATCGGCGGCGACGCCTGGTCATCCCGCATCCTGCTGGAGGAGATGGGCCTGCGCGTCATCGCCCAATGGTCGGGTGACGGTACCCTGGCGGAGCTGGAGAACACGCCCAAGGCCAAGCTGAACGTCCTGCACTGCTACCGTTCGATGAACTACATCTCGCGGCACATGGAAGAGAAGTACGGCATTCCCTGGTGCGAGTACAATTTCTTCGGCCCCAGCAAGATCGCCGAATCCCTGCGCAAGATCGCCAGTTACTTCGATGACAAGATCAAGGAGGGAGCCGAGCGCGTCATCGCCAAGTACCAGGCGCTGACGGACGCCGTCATCACCAAGTACCGCCCGCGCCTGGAAGGCAAGACGGTGATGCTGTTCGTGGGCGGCCTGCGCCCCCGCCACGTCATCGGCGCCTATGAGGACCTGGGCATGGAGGTGGTGGGTACCGGCTATGAGTTCGGCCACAACGACGACTACCAGCGCACGGCCCAGCACTACGTCAAGGACGGCACGCTGATCTACGACGACGTGACCGGCTATGAGTTCGAGAAGTTCGTGGAACGCATCCAGCCCGACCTGGTCGGGTCGGGCATCAAGGAAAAGTACGTCTTCCAGAAGATGGGCGTGCCCTTCCGCCAGATGCATTCCTGGGACTATTCCGGCCCGTACCACGGCTATGACGGCTTCGCCATCTTCGCACGGGACATGGACATGGCCATCAACGCCCCCGTCTGGAAGATGGCCAAGGCCCCCTGGAAGGGCGCGGCGCAACCCCGCCTGCTGGCCGCCGAATAAGGCGCCCCCGTACGACGTTCTTCGGAAAGGTTTCCATCATGACGCAGAGTGCCGAAAACGTGCTCGACCATTTCGAGCTGTTCCGTGGCCCGGAATACCAGGAAATGCTGGTCAACAAGCGCCAGCAGTTCGAGAACCGCCGCGATCCGGCGGAGGTGGAGCGGGTGCGGGAATGGGCCAAGACGCCCGAGTACCAGGAAAAGAACTTCGCCCGCGAGGCGCTGACCATCAATCCGGCCAAGGCCTGCCAGCCCCTGGGCGCCGTCTTCGCCGCCGTCGGCTTTGAAAGCACGCTGCCCTTCGTGCACGGCTCCCAGGGCTGCGTCGCCTATTACCGCAGCCATTTCTCCCGCCATTTCAAGGAGCCGTCCTCCTGCGTGTCGTCGTCGATGACCGAGGACGCGGCGGTGTTCGGCGGGCTGAACAACATGATCGACGGCTTGGCCAATGCCTATTCCATGTACAAGCCCAAGATGATCGCCGTTTCCACCACCTGCATGGCGGAGGTGATCGGCGACGACCTGAACGCCTTCATCAAGACGGCGAAGGAGAAGGGCTCCGTCCCCGCCGAATATGACGTGCCCTTCGCCCACACCCCCGCCTTCGTCGGCAGCCACGTCACCGGCTACGACAACGTCATGAAGGGCATCCTGGACCATTTCTGGGACGGCAAGGCCGGCACCGCGCCCAAGCTGGAGCGCGTGCCCAACGGCAAGATCAACTTCATCGGCGGCTTCGACGGCTACACCGTTGGCAACCTGCGGGAGATCAAGCGCATCTTCGGGCTGATGGGCATCGACTATACCATCCTGGGCGACACCAGCGACATCTGGGACACCCCCACGGACGGCGAATTCCGCATGTACGACGGCGGCACCACCCTGGAGGAGGCGGCCAACGCCATCCATGCCAAGGCCACCGTTTCCATGCAGGAATACTGCACGGAAAAGACCCTGCCGTTCATCGCGGCGCATGGGCAGGAGGTCGCCGCCTTCAACCACCCGGTGGGTGTCGCCGGCACCGACCGCTTCCTGATGGCGTTGGCCCGCCTGACGGGCGCGGAGATCCCGGTGGAGCTGGAGCGGGAACGTGGCCGGCTGGTCGACGCCATCGCGGACTCCAGCGCCCACATCCACGGCAAGAAGTTCGCCATCTACGGCGATCCCGACCTGTGCCTGGGCCTGGCTGGCTTCCTGCTGGAACTGGGGGCGGAACCGACGCACGTGCTGGCCACCAACGGCAGCAAGGCCTGGGCGGCGAAGGTGCAGGAACTGTTCGACAGCTCCCCCTTCGGGAAGAACTGCCACGTCCATCCCGGCCGCGACCTGTGGCACCTGCGGTCCCTGCTGTTCACGGAGCCGGTGGATTTCCTGATCGGCAACACCTACGGCAAGTACCTGGAGCGTGACACGGGCACGCCGCTGATCCGCATCGGTTTCCCCATCTTCGACCGGCACCACCATCACCGCTTCCCGCTGTGGGGGTATCAGGGCGGGCTGAACGTGCTGGTGACCATCCTGGACAAGATTTTCGACACGATCGACCTCAACACCAACGTCCCGTCCAAGACGGACTACAGCTTCGACATCATCCGCTGACGGCGGGCTTGGCCTCTCCGTGGCGCCTTCCCCAACGGCGCTCGCATCCTGGCCGCGCCGCTTGCCCCCCTGGGGTTTCCCATCGGGGCTGGCGGCGCGGCGCTTCTTGACCCGTTCAGGTGAGGAACACGGAAATGAGTTCGCTGTCGGCCACCATCCAGGACGTCTTCAACGAGCCCGGTTGCGCCAAGAACGCCACCAAGTCGGCGGCTGACCGCAAGAAGGGCTGCACCAAGCAGCTGCAGCCGGGCGGGGCGGCCGGTGGGTGCGCCTTCGACGGCGCCAAGATCGCCCTGCAGCCGCTGACCGACGTGGCCCACCTAGTCCACGGCCCCATCGCCTGCGAGGGCAATTCCTGGGACAACCGGGGTGCCAAATCCTCCGGCCCGACCCTGTGGCGCACCGGCTTCACCACCGACATCAATGAGACGGACATCGTTTTCGGCGGGGAGAAGCGCCTGTTCAAGGCCATCCGCGAGATCATCGAGAAGTATGACCCGCCGGCGGTCTTCGTCTACCAGACCTGTATCCCGGCCATGACCGGCGACGACATCAACGCCGTGTGCAAGGCGGCGCGGGAGAAGTTCGGCAAGCCGGTCATCCCCGTCAATTCCCCGGGCTTCGTCGGACCCAAGAACCTGGGCAACAAGCTGGCGGGCGAGGCCCTGCTGGACCACGTCATCGGCACCGAGGAACCGGACGAGACGACGCCCTACGACATCAACATCATCGGTGAATACAATCTGTCGGGCGAGCTGTGGCAAGTGAAGCCCCTGCTGGATGAGCTGGGCATCCGCATCCTGTCCTGCATCTCCGGCGATGGGCGCTATCGCGAGGTGGCCTATTCCCACCGCGCCCGCGCGGCGATGATGGTGTGCTCCAAGGCCATGATCAACGTGGCCCGCAAGATGGAGGAACGCTACGGCATCCCCTTCTTCGAAGGGTCGTTCTACGGCATCGGCGACACCAGCGACAGCCTGCGCCAGATCGCCCGGCTGCTGGTCGACCGGGGGGCGCCGTCCGACCTGCTGGACCGGACGGAGGCGTTGATCGCGCGGGAGGAGGCGCGGGCCTGGGCCGCCATCGCGCCGCTCAAGCCGCGCTTTGCCGGCAAGAAGGTGCTGCTGATCACCGGCGGGGTGAAATCCTGGTCAGTGGTCGCGGCCCTGCAGGAGGCGGGGCTGGAGCTGGTGGGCACCAGCGTCAAGAAATCCACCAAGGAGGACAAGGAGCGCATCAAGGAACTGCTGGGCCAGGACGCCCACATGATCGAGGACATGACCCCGCGCGAGATGTACCGCCTGCTGAAGGACGCCAAGGCGGACATCATGCTGTCGGGCGGCCGGTCGCAGTTCGTGGCGCTGAAGGCCGCCATGCCCTGGCTGGACATCAACCAGGAACGCCACCACGCCTACATGGGCTATGTCGGCATGGTGACGCTGATGGAACAGATCGCGCGCACCCTGTTCAACCCGGTGTGGGAGCAGGTGCGGCGCCCGGCCCCCTGGGACGACCCGGCCAATACCTGGCAGGCCCGCGCCGACGCCCAGCTGGCGGCGGAGGCCGCCGATCCGGAGAAGGTTGAACAGGCGCGGCGGGCTGGTGCCATCTGCACCTGCAAGGGTGTGGACCTCGGCACCATCGAGGACGCGGTCCGCGCCCATGGGCTGACATCGCTTGACGATGTGCGCCGGCACACCGCGGCGGGCACCGGCTGTGGCGCCTGCGCCAGCCGGGTGGAAGATGTGCTGGCCGCCCTGCCGGCCCTGGCGGCGGAGTAGGGCCATGGCGACGGTCACCCACGTCAAGAAGGCCTGCACGGTCAACCCGCTGAAGATGAGCCAGCCCATCGGCGCCGCCCTGGCCTTTATGGGCCTGCGCGGCGCCATGCCCCTACTGCACGGGTCGCAGGGCTGCACCTCCTTCGGGCTGGTGCTGTTCGTCCGCCACTTCAAGGAGGCCATCCCCTTGCAGACGACGGCGATGAGCGAGGTCGCCACCGTGCTGGGCGGTTACGACAATGTCGAACAGGCCATCCTGAACATTCACAAGCGCACCAAGCCGGAGATCATCGGCATCTGTTCCACCGGCGTCACCGAGACCAAGGGCGACGATGTGGAGGGCTATATCCGCCTGGTGCGGGAACGCCATGCGGAGGTGGCGGACCTGCCGCTGGTCTACGTCTCCACCCCCGATTTCAAGGACGCGTTCCAGGATGGGTGGGGCAAGGCCGTGACCCGCATGGTGCAGGAACTGGTGGCAGCCCCTCCGGCCGATGCTGTGCGCGACCCGGCCAGGGTCACCATACTGCCCGGCTGCCACATGACGCCGGGTGATTTGGATGAGTTGCGCACCATCCTGGAGGATTTCGGGCTGAAGCCGAGCTTCCTGCCCGACCTGGCGGGGTCGCTGGATGGCCACATTCCAGAAGACTTCACCCCCACCACCATCGGCGGCATCGGCGTGGATGACGTGGCGGGCCTGGGCGCCTCGTCCTGGGCCATCGCCATTGGTGAGCAGATGCGCCCGGCGGCGGAAGCCTTGCGGGACAGGACGGGCGTGCCCTTCCGCCTGTTCCCCCGCCTGTGCGGGCTGGAGGCGACCGACGCCTTCATCATGTTCCTGTCGGAGATCAGCGGCCGGCCGGTGCCCGTCAAATACCGGCGGCAGCGCGGACAGCTGGTGGACGCCATGCTGGACGGACACTTCCACATTGGCGGCCGCAAGGTGGCCATCGGGGCGGAGCCCGACCTGCTGGCCCATGTCGGCGGCATGCTGCATGCCATGGGCGCCCACATCACCGCCGCCGTCACCACCACCCATTCGCCCGTGCTGGCCGGGGTGGAGACGGACGAGGTGCTGATCGGCGACCTGGAGGATCTGGAACGGCGGGCGCGGGAGCGGGGGTGCGACCTGCTGATCACCCATTCCCATGGGCGCCAGGCGGCGGCCCGCCTGGGCATCCCGTTCTTCCGCATGGGCCTGCCCCTGTTCGACCGGCTGGGGGCCGGGCACCTGGTTTCCGTCGGCTACTGCGGGGCGCGGGATTTGATCTTCGCCCTCAGCAACCTGGTGATGGCCGACACCGAACAGCATCACGAGGCCACCCCCGACACCTGGCGGGTGGTGGATGGGGACGGCGCTCAATCGAAAGGGGAAGCCGCATGAAGGTCGCTTTCGCCACGCAGGACATGAAGCGGGTCGACGCCCATTTCGGCTGGGCCCGCAACATCGCCATCTACGAACTGGATCCCGACGGCTATCGCCTGCTGCAAGCGGTGGAGTTCGCCGGTGATTTGCAGGAGGACGGCAACGAGGACAAGCTTGCGCCCAAGATCGAGGCGATCAAGGACTGCGCCATCCTCTATGTCGCCGCCATCGGCGGCTCGGGCGCCGCCCGCGTCGTCGCCAGCAACATCCACCCCATGAAGGTCACCCAGCCGGAACCCATCGAGGATCTGCTGGAGCGCCTGCGCGCCGTGCTGAACGGCACGCCGCCGCCCTGGCTGCGCAAGGCCATGGCCAAGGGGGCCCCCCGCACCCTGGATTTCGAGGATTGAAACCCATGTCCGACGTTCTGGACCTGCCGCCCGAAACGGTGGCGGCGCAAAGCCCCTTCATCCGCCAGCTGATCGTGATCTGGCGCGCCCAGGACACCCACGGCACCTGGGAGGGCAAGGCCGACCTGGATTTGCTGGAACCCTACATCGTCGACAAGGAGAAGCGGCGGCAGCTGCCCATCCTGGGCGATCCGGATCCGGAGACCATCTGGCGGCTGGAGCTGTTCTTCAACGCCGTGGCGCTCAGCATCGAGCAGGCGACGGGCGTGATGGTGTCGCCCATGCTGAAGATGAGCCACGAGGGTTTCGGCCGCATGGTGCTGATCGGCGGCCGTCTGGTGGTGGTGAACAAGCAACTGCGCGATGTCCATCGCTTCGGTTTCGACACCCTGGCCAAGCTGGCGGAGGAGGGGGGCAAGTACGTCCAGGCGGGCGTGGACATGATCGGGCGCTTTCCCGACGTCGCCCGTTATTGAGCGGATGGAAGGTATTGCCATGAGCGATGTCGAGGCACTGAAGAACGAGATCAAGAAGCAGTCGGCCCGGGCGATGCAGGCCAAGATGGACCTGCATGACCTGTCGGAGGAACTGCCCGTCAACTGGACCTCCATCCTGGAGGTGGCCCAGCGCGCCCACGACGCCTTCGCGGCGCTGGAGCGCAAGCGCGCCGACCTGAAGACGCTGGAAACCGCCGGGGCCACCGCCGCGCAGCTGTCCGTCGCGCCCTAGAAGGAGTTCGCCCCTATGTCCTCGCTCACCCGCGACGGCCGGTCCTGGCAGCCGGATTTCCTGATCGCCATCGATGCCAAGCGCTGCATCGGTTGCGGCCGCTGCTTCAAGGTCTGCGGCCGTGGGGTCATGGTCCTGAAGGGCCTGACCGAGGAGGGCGACCTGGTCGATCTCGGCAATGATGATGACGATGATGAGATCGAGAAGAAGGTGATGGTCATGGACGATGCGGGTGCCTGCGTCGGCTGCCGCGCTTGCGCCCGGGTCTGCCCCGCCAACTGCCAGACCCATGCGCCCCTGGCGGCGGACGCGGCGTGAGGAGGGGGGAAACGATGCGCAGCGCCGACGCCTGTTATCGCTGGCTGATGGACCGGGCCGGGGGGAAGGCCGATCCCTTCGATCTGCACGTCGCCGCCGCCATCCTGTCGCTGGCCTGGGCCGAGGCGGCGACCGGGCGGGGGTCTTTGCCGCTCTGCGCCGGCCTGGATGGCATCGCCCTTGAGGATCTGGCCCTGCGCCTGTTCCCGGACGCCTGGGCCGGCATGGCTGCGCTGGCGGACGGCCCCGCCGCGTTGGAGGAGGATGAGCAGGCGGTGCGTGACCTGCTGTGGATGTATGCCGATGGCGGCACCCCGCTGCAGCGCGACCTGGCGACCATGATCGCCCGACGGTGCAGCCGACCCAACCACCTTTGGCAGGATCTGGGTCTGCGCAACCGGGGCGAGCTGTCATCGTTGATGCAGCGCCACTTCGGCGGCCTCGCCCGCCGCAACAGCCAGGACATGAAATGGAAGAAGTTCCTGTTCCGCATGATCTGCCGGGCGGAGGGCTTCACCCTGTGCACCGCCCCCGTCTGTACCGAGTGCGATGACTTCGACCATTGCTTTGGGGCGGAGGATGGCGAGGCCATGATGGCCCACCTCCGCTCCGGCCGGCCGCCGCCTATTCCCTGACCGCCGCGCGAGGCGCATGCCCATGTCCGCCACCTATGTCCTGTGCCGCCTGGACGACATCCCCAGCCGCAAGGCCCGGGGCTTTCAGCTGTTGCGCGTTGATGACGAGGGGGAGCATCGGCCCTGGGGCATCATCGTCATCCGCTGGGGCCGGCAGGTGGTGGGCTACGTCAACCGCTGCCCGCACAACGGCGTGCACCTGGACTGGGAACGCAACCAGTTCCTGGACCCGGACGGCACACGGCTGATGTGCGGCAAGCACGGCGCCCTGTTCGACCTGGGCACCGGCCTGTGCGTGGACGGCCCCTGCCGGGGCGCCGGACTTGAACCGGTGGCGCTGTCCCTCGAGGAGGGGGACATCTGCATCACCGGCGTCACGCTGGTGGAGGATGAGGAATTGGACGGTGACCTGCCACCCTGTGAGGCGGAAGGGGTTTAGAATCGGCGGTGAAACCGGCTTAGCATGCGTGGTTTAGCGTTGCGGGGCCTTGTTCCCCCTGGGGCACGTGTCCCCATAAGCGATGGCATAGGGTGAATTGAAACATCTGATCAGCCCATCCAGCACCTTCAGGTTGGCGGGCCATTTTAGCCCCATGTCCTTGAATTCTTCCTCGAACCAGGCCGGTTCGGGCAAGGCGGCGAGACGTCGCCGTGCTGCCTTCAGCCCCGCCAAATCCCTGTTCAGGAAGGCGATGGTTCCCAAGGCGTATTCATGGAAACCCAACTCCATCCCCCTCTTGTCGGGATTGACTCCAGCCATCATCAAAGGCTTGGCGGCGCGGTAATCACCCACCAGGGCCTCCATCTGGCCTTCATGCCAATACAGGGCGTGTAGGCTGCTCGGGTCCAGCTTTTGCCAGTTACGGTCGATATAGGTCTTGATCAGGTCGGCGGCCGCTTTCTTACAGCCATCTTGGGATGCCAGCGTTCGCCAGCCCCCATTCATGTCCTGATCGAACGCCCTGGGTTCCAGTTGCATCATCTGTTCGGTATCGACTGTGCACTGGGCGGGTTTGGCAGGTTCACCTGCGGCCTGCCCGACAGCCGCGTGTCCAACAGACGCGGTCATTACAGCGGCGAGCAAAAGCGTAATTTTGAATGCGGCCATGGCAATATTCCCCAGAATTTGATGCCAGCCGCTGAGTACCAAGGCCCCCAATGCACCGCCTGGTCGCCACTGGCCGCTTCCGTGTGGGTTATGCAGCTTATAAGTTGTAAATCATTAGCATGGCAGCGAGGAAATGAAAGGACCCGGATCAACAATCAATAATTGAAAAACTCTACCAATGGGGTTCTCGGGGCAACTCGCTTTGGACGACGCGGCCCCGATGGCCGGCCCCGGGTGAAGGGCCAAAGGGCGTTATCAGACCGGCCGGTTCTCGTTGCGGTTCTTCACCGGCAGCATCTGCGCCACGCCATCCTCATAGCTTATGGCCGGATAGCTTCGGTCGAAGCGCCGGGCGACATCCAGCAGCACGTCCAGCTTGCCGGCGGTGTCCAGCTTCTTGATGTCGTTCTTGTCGACGCCCATCAGGTCCATCATCTCCTTCCACACGGTGGATTCATCGCAGGGCAGGACGATGAAGGTGATGCCGTTCAGGGTGACCTGGTAACCGGCCAGCAGGTCGATGTTGTTGCAGAAGATGAAGTACTTGCCGCCGGATCGCAGCAGGCCGGACAGCACCTCCGACACGTCCTTGAGGTAGGCGAAGGAATGGATGTAGCCCGCCAGCACGGGGATCGTCGCCTCTCCCTCCTGCGCGTAGGTCAGCACCTGTTCCAGCTTGTACTCCGGCGGGCGCTTTTCATCCGCGATGTGCGGCTGGAACTTCAAGGCGATGTCGCCGCGAAAGCCGAAGCGGCCGGGCTTGGTCGTGGGCGCCTTCAGCACGGCGTTCATCAGGCGGTCTTCCTGGGCCAGGCGGGCCAGGGCGGTTTTCTCGATCGTCGTCGCGATGGTCGTCATCGGGTGCGGCTCCTGTTCGTGGGAGGCCCGCGGGTGCGGAGCCTCAAGCGCCCCCCTTTGCAAAGGCTTTGCCGGTTGGGGCAACCGGGCCGCCGGCCTTGGATTTGCGGGATTTTGGCGCGTTCCGCCCCGTCGATTGCAGCAAACACCCCTGTCGCAAACCCGACATTGAGGTGCGAAGGCAACAGGGTTCGGCGGGAAAACCCATATTTTCCAATGAACTCGGCTGTGGCATGCCCCTTGCGGAGGATCACAGGTCACCAACCCTTGCAGGTGCCCCATGATCAACTTGACCCCCAGCGCCCTGAACGCCGTCCGCAGCGCCATCGCCGGTGCCGCCAACCCCACGGGCGGGCTACGCATCAGCGTCGATGCCGGCGGATGCGCCGGCTACAAATACATGATGGGCCTGGCCGGCGAGGCGGGGCCGGAGGACACCGTCATCGACCAGGACGGCGTCAAGGTCTTCGTCGACACCAAGAGTCATGAGCTGCTGGACGGCACCACCATCGACTTCGTCGTGGCGCTGGAAGGCTCGGGCTTCACCTTCGACAACCCCAACGCCAAGTCCGCCTGCGGCTGCGGCAAGTCCTTCGGTTGAGGAGGCCGGCCATGCTGATCCCCACGCTTGAAGAACAGACGGTTGACCGGGCGGTGCCGGATGGGACGGAGGACCGCCGCGTCCAGGTCATCCGCGCCGCCATTGCCGAAATCCGCCCCGGCCTGCAACGGGACGGCGGGGATTGTGAGTTGCTGGACGTGGATGGCGACATCGTGCGCGTCCGGCTGACCGGGGCCTGCGTCATGTGCCGCCTCAGCAGCGCCACGCTGGAGGGCATCCAGGCCCGGGTGGTGGAGCGCCTGGGGACCTTCGTCCGCCTGGTACCCGTCCTCGGCCGGGCGCCGGGCCCGCACTGATCCGGCAGGGGGAACCATCTCATGCGCCCCGTCTACCTCGACAACAATGCGACGACCGCCACCGACGCCAGCGTGGTGGCCGCCATGTTGCCCTGGTTCACGGAGCGGTTCGGCAACCCGTCCTCCGCCCACGCCGTGGGCGCGGCGGCGGCGGACGGCGTCCGGCTGGCGCGGCGCCAGGTGCAGGCCCTGCTGGGCGCCGCCCACGACCATGAGATCGTCTTCACCTCCGGCGGGACGGAGGCCAACAACACCGCCATCCTGTCGGCCCTGGACAGCCAGCCCGGCCGGGATGAGATCGTGACCACGGCGGTGGAACACCCCGCCGTCCTGGCGCTGGCGGCGCACCTGGAAAAGACGCGCGGCATCAAGGTGCATACGGTCGGGGTGGACGGCGACGGCCGCCTGGACATGGAGGATTTCGAACGGGCGCTGGGGCCCCGCACGGCCCTGGTCTCCGTCATGTGGGCGAATAACGAGACGGGGACCCTGTTTCCGGTGACGGATTTGGCGCGTCAGGCCCACGCTGCCGGCGCTCTGTTCCACACCGACGCCGTCCAGGCCGTAGGCCGGGTGCCCCTGAGCCTGCGGGACACGGACATCGACATGCTGTCGCTGTCGGGACACAAGCTGCACGGTCCCAAGGGTATCGGCGCGCTGTACCTGCGCAAGGGCACCGCCTTCCGTCCGCTGCTGCGCGGCGGCCGGCAGGAACGGGGCCGGCGCGGCGGAACGGAAAACGTACCCGGCATCGTTGGCTTAGGCGCCGCGGCCGACCTGGCGGCGCGCTATCTGGAAACGGAACGCGGCTGGATCGGCCGTCTGCGCGACCGGCTGGAGCAAGGCGTGCAGGCGCGGATCGGCCAGGCCTACGTTCTGGGCGATCGGGGCAACCGCCTGGCCAACACCGCCTGCATCGCCTTTGATTATGTCGATGCCGACGCCCTGCTGCTGATGCTGGACCGGGCGGGCATTGCCGTGTCCTCCGGCTCGGCGTGCGCGTCCGGCGGGACGGAGCCGTCGCATGTGCTGCGCGCCATGCGCGTGCCGGCCGGCGCCATTCGGGGCGCCTTGCGCTTCTCACTTTCCCGTGACACGGCCGTTCCCGACATCGACCGGGTCCTCGATGTCCTGCCCGACATCGTCGGCCGCCTGCGGTCCAGTTCGCCCCTGTGGCGGGACCGTGCCCCCACCTTCGCCTGACCCTTCGCTCAAGGAGACGCAGCATGCTCAAGGCACCGCCCATCGTCATCAATGACAGCACGTTGCGCGATGGTGAACAGGCGCCCGGCGTCGCCTTCACCACGGCGGAAAAGGTGGCCATCGCCCGCAAGCTGGAGGCTGCCGGCGTGGATGAGATCGAGGCCGGCATCCCCGCCATGGGCGCCGAGGAGATCGAGGCCATGGCCGCCGTGGGGGCGTCCCTGGAACGGGCCGAGGCCATCGCCTGGTGCCGCCTGACTGAGGCCGATGTGGACGCCGCCCTGCGCACCGGCCTGACACGGGTGAACCTGTCCGTGCCGGTGTCCGACCGGCAGATCCGGGTGAAGCTGCAGACCAGCCGGCAGGACATCATCCCCCGCATCCGCCGCGTGGTGTCCTACGCGCGGGACCGGGGCCTGGCCGTGGCGGTCGGCGGCGAGGACTCCAGCCGGGCGGAGATGGACTTCCTGCTGCGCGTCGTCGCCGCGGTGGAGGAGGCGGGCGCCCATCGTTTCCGCTTCGCCGACACCGTGGGCATCCTGGATCCCTTCCGCACCCATGAGATCTTCCGCCAGCTGTGCGCGGAGACGGATTTGGAACTGGAATTCCACGGCCACGACGATCTGGGCCTGGCCACCGCCAACACCCTGGCGGCGGTGCGCGGTGGCGCCACCCATGCCAGCGTCTGCGTCCTGGGCCTGGGTGAGCGGGCGGGCAACGCGGCGCTGGAGGAGGTGGTGGCGGCCTTGGGCCCCATCGCCCAACGGCGGACGGGCGTGGACCTTACCCAGCTGACGGGCCTGGCCGAACTGGTGGCCGCAGCCGCCGGCCGGCCCATCCCGGTGGCCAAGTCCATCGTCGGCTCGGCCGTCTTCGCCCACGAGTCCGGCATCCACGTGTCCGGCCTGCTGCGTGACCCGGAAACCTATGAAGCCATCCACCCCGCCTGGTTCGGCCGCGTGCGCTCCATCGTGCTGGGCAAGCATTCCGGCATGGCCGCCATCAACAACGCCCTGAAATCGTTGGGCCTGTCCCCGGATGAGGGCCGCGCGCGCCGCGTGCTGGATGAGGTGCGCAACTGCGCCGTCGCCTGGAAGCGCCCCATCAATGAGGGCGAGCTGCTGAAGTTCTACGAGGCCGCTGGCGACTGACCAGGGTGACGGACCGGCGGGATGGGGGCGGCCATGGCACGGGAACGCGGACTGTGGGGGCTGGTGGGTGAGGACATCGCCTGCGTGAAGGCGCGCGACCCGGCGGCCCGGCACACGATGGAGATCGCGCTGACCTATCCGGGGCTGCACGCCGTCATCCACCACCGTATCGCCCACCGGCTGTGGCGGCGCGGCCTGCGCTTTCCTGCCCGGTTGCTGTCCTGGTTCGCGCGGCTGGTGACCAATGTCGACATTCACCCCGGTGCCCGCATCGGCCGGCGCTTCTTCATTGACCATGGCGCCGGCGTGGTCATCGGGGAAACGGCGGAGATCGGGGACGACGTGACCCTGTATCACGGCGTCACCCTGGGCGGGACCAGCTGGTCGCCCGGCAAGCGCCATCCCACCGTGGGGTCCGGCGTGCTGATCGGCGCCGGGGCCAAGGTGCTGGGGCCCATCAGCGTGGGGACCGGCGCCCGTATCGGCGCCAATTCCGTGGTGGTGGAGGACGTGCCGCCGGGGATGACGGTGGTGGGCATTCCCGGCCGGGTGGTGCGCGACCCCCGCGCCCGGCGGGGCACGGCCGGCCGTATCGATCTGGACCACCACCTGATCCCCGATCCGGTGGGGGATGCGCTGACCCTGATGTTGGACCGCATCGCCTTTCTTGAGGCGCGCCTGGCCCACACGCAGGGCCGGCTGGCGGCGCTTTTGTACGAACCCGAAGCAAAGGGCAGGGATCATGGGCGTGTTGGATGAACTGTCGCGGCTGTCGTCGGCCGAGGACTTCTTCGTGTTCCTGGAGGTGCCGTTCGATGCGGCGGTGGTCCGCGTCGCGCGCTTGCACATCCTGCGCCGCATGGGCCAGTACCTGCGCGGCAGTGAGGTGGAGGGCGTGTTCGCCGGCCTGGATGAGGGCGAAATCCGGACGCTCTGTCGTAGCCACCTGGAACAGGCCTATCAGGATTTCGTCGCTTCCACCCCCATCGCGGAACGGCTGTTCAAGGTGCACCGCGACGCGGTGGCGCCCAAGCAGCCGGCGCCCAAGCCCTTCGTGCCGCTGGCGGCATTGGACGGCGCCAAGGGGCCGTGAGGCCGAGAGCCGACAGGGCCTGTCGCCTATCCGACAAAGCGTCGCTTACGGGCGGAAGGCTAGGTGAAGGTAATTCAATGGCTTAGCGGGGCGCCTTAGTTGGCATGGCCCTTGCCAATTAAGGACTGTGACCGGATCGGGTGAGGGAAAGGAATAGGGAAATGCACATCGTCGTCTGCATGAAGCAGGTCCCTGACAGCGCGCAGATCCGGGTCCATCCCGTGACCAACACCATCATGCGCCAGGGCGTGCCCACCATCATCAACCCCTATGATTTGTTCGCGTTGGAGGAGGCCTTGCACCTGCGCGACCGGCTGGGGGGCGAGGTGACGGTGCTGACCATGGGACCGCCCATGGCGGAGGAGTCGCTGCGCAAGGCGCTGACCTTCGGTGCCGACCGTGCCGTGCTGCTGACCGACCGGGCCTTCGCGGGCTCGGACACCCTGGCCACCAGCTTCGCTCTGGCCGCTGCCCTGAACAAGATCGGTCAGGAGTTCGGGGAGCCGCCCATCGTCTTCACCGGCAAGCAGACCATCGACGGCGACACGGCCCAGGTGGGGCCCGGCATCGCGAAGCGCCTGGGCCTGAACCAGCTGACCTATGTCGCCCGCATCGCCGACCTGGATCCCGCCGCCGGCACCATCACGGTGGAGCGGCGGGCGGAGGGGGGCCTGCAGGTGCTGCAAACCCGCCTGCCCGTGCTGATCACCATGCTGGAAGGCGTGAACGAGATCCGCCGGGGCAGCCTGGATGACGCCTACCGCGCGGCCCGGGCCCAGGTTGTGCGGTGGAGTGCCGCCGACGCCGGCATCACGGAACTGGCGCGCTGCGGCCTGAAGGGGTCGCCCACCATCGTGAAGAAGGTGTTCGCGCCCCAGGGTCGGGCGGAAAAGGTTCGCCAGGTGCCGACCGCCGACCGGTCCGCCGACGAGCTGGCGGTCGACGTCATCGCCGCGATTTTCCGGACCCAGCCACCGCTGGAAGACGATCTGCTGCGGTTCGCCGCCGGCCAGTGACACCCCCCCTAGGGAGTAGAAGACGATGAGCGATGCCCCCTCCAACGCCCCCAAGCCTCCCGCCGCCGGCCGTGCCGGCACCAAGCGCGAACTGCCGGAGCGGTTCAAGGCTTACCGCCACGTCTGGGTGGTGGTCGAGTGCGAGCACGGCGTCGTCCACCCGGTGTCGCTGGAGCTCCTAGGGGAGGGGCGCAAGCTGGCGGACAAGCGCGGCGTCGACCTGGCGGGCGTGGTGCTGGCGGGCGACAGCCTGACGGCGGCCCAGACGGCTGCGGCCGCGTTCGAGCATGGCGCCGACCTGGTCTACACCGTGACGGCGCCCATCCTGGCGCACTACCGCAACGAGACCTACACCCGGGCCATGACCGACCTGGTCAACGCCCACCAGCCGGAAATCCTGCTGCTGGGCGCCACCAACCTGGGACGCGACCTGGCGGGATCGGTGGCGACCACGCTGCAAACCGGCCTGACGGCCGACTGCACCGAACTGGCCATCGATGACGAGGGTTCATTGGCGGCGACGCGGCCGACCTTCGGCGGCTCCCTGCTGTGCACCATCCTGACCCTGAACTACCGGCCGCAGATGGCCACCGTGCGCCCGCGCGTCATGGCCATGCCGGCGCGGGAGCCGGGGCGCTGGGGTCGCATCATCGAGCACCCGCTGGACTTCGCGGAAGAGGACGTGGTCACCAAGGTGCTGCGCTTCATCGCCGACCGGGAAAGCGACAAGGCGCAGCTGGCCTATGCCGACATCGTGGTGGCCGGCGGCCTGGGCCTGCGCTCGGCGGAGAATTTCCAGCTGGTCCGCGCGCTGGCGGAGGTGCTGGGCGGCGATTACGGCGGGTCGCGTCCCCTTGTGCAAAAGGGCTGGATCACCGCCGACCGCCAGATCGGCCAGACGGGCAAGACCATCCGGCCCAAGCTGTACATTGCCGCCGGCATCTCCGGCGCCATCCAGCACCGCGTGGGGGTGGAGGGGGCGGACACCATCGTCGCCATCAACACCGACCCCAACGCGCCCATCTTCGACTTCGCCCACCTGGGCGTGGTCGCCGACGCGATAGAGCTGCTGCCGGCCCTGACCCGGGCCTTCCAGGCGCATCTGTCCGTCAACCGCCTTGCCGGCTGAAGGAGGGTCTCGTCATGATCAGGGACAAGTTCGACGCCATCGTCGTGGGGGCCGGCCCCTCGGGCAACGCCGCCGCCTATACCATGGCCAAGGAAGGGCTGAAGGTCCTGCAGCTGGAACGGGGGGAATACCCAGGCTCCAAGAACGTGCAGGGCGCCATCCTCTACGCCGACGCGTTGGAAAAGATCATCCCGGATTTCCGCGAGGACGCGCCGCTGGAACGCCATGTGATCGAGCAGCGGCTGTGGACCATGGACGACACGTCCTATGTTGGCATGCACTACCGTTCCGACGACTTCAATGAGGAAAAGCCCAACCGCTACACCATCATCCGCGCCCAGTTCGACAGGTGGTTCAGCGGCAAGGTGCGGGAGGCCGGCGCGGTCCTGCTGTGCGAGACGACGGTGACGGAACTGCTGCGCGATCCGCAGGGCCGGGTGATTGGTGTGCGCACCGACCGTGACGGCGGCACCGCCTTCGCCGACGTCGTCATCCTGGGCGAAGGGGTGAACGGCCTGGTGGGCCAGCGCTCCGGCCTGCGGCCTGAACTGAAGCCGGACACGGTGGCGCTGGCCGTCAAGGAAATGCATTTCCTGCCGCGCGAGGTGATCGAAAGCCGCTTCAACCTGGCGGGCAACGAGGGCGTGGTGATCGAGGCCATGGGCACCATCACCGACGGCATGACCGGTACCGGCTTCATCTACACCAACCAGGAATCCATCTCGATCGGCATCGGCTGCATCGTCTCGGACTTCGCGGAAAGCGGCCGCACGCCCTATGGCCTGCTGGAGGCGTTCAAGCGCCACCCCAGCGTCCGCCCCCTGCTGGAAGGCTCGGAATGCAAGGAGTATGCGGCCCATCTGATCCCGGAGGGCGGCTACAACGCCATGCCGGAGCTGTTTGGGGACGGCTGGATCGTGGTGGGCGACGCCGGGCAGTTCGTGAACGCCGTCCACCGCGAAGGCTCCAACCTGGCCATGACCACCGGTCGCGTCGCCGGCGAGACGGTGGTGTGGCTGAAGCGGCGGCGGGAGATGGCGACCAAGGCCAACCTGGCCGAATACCAGCGCCGGCTGGAGGAAACCTTCGTCATGAAGGACCTGAGGAAGTACCGGCGCATCCCGGATTTCCTGCACCGCAACAAGCACATCTTCGGCGTCTATCCCAAGCTGCTGAGCGCTGCCGCCCAGACCTGGTTCCGGGTGGATGGCGTCGACAAGCGCGCCAAGGAAAAGCAGATCTTCCAATCGTTCCGCAGCGGCCGGACCCTGCCCGGCCTGATCGGGGACGCCCTCAAACTGGCGAGGTCATGGCGATGATGAACACGACTGAGGTGGGGGCGGGCGCCCCCGGCGCGCCGATCGTGAAGGTGGAGGAGCGGCTGTTCCAGAACCGCTACCTGGTGGATGCCGGGCGCCCGCACATCAGGATCAAGCCCCACACCGAACCCTCCAAGGCGCTGATGGCGCTGACCCACCTGTGTCCCGCCGGCTGTTACAGCCAGAACGACAAGGGCCAGGTCGAGGCGGTGGTGGACGGCTGCGTGGAATGCGGCACCTGCCGCGTGCTGACCGCCAAGACCGGGGAGGTGGAGTGGAACTATCCCCGCGGCGGCTTCGGCGTCCTGTTCAAGTTCGGCTGATGGCCATCGACGCGGGCACCGGTGACCCGCTTCATCTCTCCGAGGAGGCCGTCGAACGGCTGCTGGAAGAGGATGTGCGCTTTGGCGATCTGACCACCCGTGCCTTGGGCATCGGTGGCCGGCCAGGCCGCATGCGCTTCCAGGCCCGCGCGGACATGGTGCTGTCCGGCGTGGACGAGGCCGCCCGCCTGCTGGTCCGGCTGGGCGCCGCGGTGACCGCCAGGGCACCCGCCGGATGCCGTTATGGCGGGGATGCCGTGCTTCTGGAGGCCACCGGTTCCGCCGCCGCCCTGCACGCCGGCTGGAAGGTGGCGCAGACCTTGATGGAATGGGCGTCGGGCGTGGCCAGCGAGACCCGCGCCATCGTCGATGCCGCCCGGGTGGTCAACCCCGACATCGCAGTGCTGTGCACCCGCAAATCCGTTCCCTATACGCGCCAGCTGGCATGCAAGGCGGTGTTGGCGGGGGGTGGGGACATTCACCGCCTGGGACTTTCCGACACCATCCTGCTGTTCCCGGAACATCAGGTCTTTTTCGATCCGCCGCATGACTTGGCGGCGGCGATCGCCCGGCTGAAGCGGACGGCGCCGGAGCGCGCGGTCATGGTGGAGGTGACCAGCGAGGAGGATGCCCTGGCCGCCGCCGCCGCGCACGTCGATGTCATCCAACTGGAAAAGTTTCCGCCCGAGGCGGTGCACCGGCTGGTGCGCCGGTTGCCCCGGCGCGTGGACGGCCGGCCAGTCGTCGCCGCGGCCGGTGGCGTCACTGCCCAGAACGCGGGTGCATATGCGAAGGCGGGTGCCGACACGCTGGTTACCTCGGCTCCCTTCTTCGCCAAGCCGCGCGATATACAGGTGACTATAACGGCCTTATGAATCAAGTGGATCTCAAAGAATAGTTTGCTGAATGAACATAATATTTTGCTGATTGAATATTATGAATTCACTTGCGGTCTCGTGTTGCACCTGCGAAGCTTGCTTGCAGGTACTTGACTGGACTGGCAGTTGGCGGGGGCCGCACCGCCGCATCGGTAGGCCTCGGGACACGAAAGGATTCGTGCGATGCCTATGACTGGTTCCGCCTCTCACGCGTCCGCGACATCCAGCCCGCCCTCGGCGGCCGATCGGTCGCGTGCCGGTGAATTCTCCTCCCGCGCGGAAATAGCGTTGCACGGGGTGTATGAGATTTCCAAGATCCTGGCGGTGCCGACCCGCCTGGAAACGACGCTGTCCAATGTCCTGGCGCTGCTCTCCAGCTTCCTGGAGATGCATCACGGCATCATCGCCCTGCTGGGCGACGATGGCTCGCCCCAGGTGGTGGTGGGCCTGGGCTGGACGGAGAAGAACGCCAAGAGCCATTTCGACCGGCTGCCCGAACGGGCCATCGGCCAGATCGTCACGACGCAGATGCCGGTCGTGGTGGAGAACGTGGCCGACAATCCGCTGTTCGACGATTGGTCGGCCGTGGAATGGGGTGCCGGCTCGCGCGTGTCCTTCATCGGCGTCCCCATCAAGGAAAGGGACCGGGTCATCGGGACCTTGACGCTGGACCGCACATGGGAGGGCAAGGCGACCTTCCGCCTGGATGAGGATGTGCGCTTCCTGGTCATGATCGCCAACCTGGTGGGCCAGACGGTGCGCCTGCACGACCTGATCGGCCGGGACCGCGACCGGCTGATGAGCACGCAGCGCCGCCTGGAAAAGGAGCTGATCGAAACCGCGCGGCCGGAACGCGAGGTCAGGCCCCAGGGCATCGTCGGCAACAGCCCGGCCATCCGCTCGGTCATCGACAAGATCAAGATCGTGGCACGCAGCCATTCCACCGTGCTGCTGCGCGGGGAATCCGGCACCGGCAAGGAACTGTTCGCGCGGGCGACGCACGATCTGTCGCCCCGGCGGACCGGCCCGTTCGTGAAGCTGAACTGCGCCGCCCTGCCCGAAAGCATGCTGGAATCCGAGCTGTTCGGCCATGAGAAGGGGGCTTTCACCGGCGCGCTGAGCCAGCGCAAGGGGCGGTTCGAACTGGCGCATCGCGGCACGCTGTTCCTGGATGAGATCGGGGAGATTTCGGCATCCTTCCAGGCCAAGCTGCTACGCGTGCTGCAGGAAGGGGAATTCGAGCGCGTCGGCGGAACGAACACCCTTAAGGTGGATGTGCGGCTGGTTGCCGCCACCAACAAGAACCTAGAGGAGGCGGTGGCGCGGGGCGAATTTCGTGCCGACCTCTATTACCGCATCAACGTGGTTTCCATCTTCCTGCCGGCGGTGCGCGACCGCAGGGAAGACATCACCCTGCTGGCCTGCGAGTTCCTGAAGCGCTTCAATGAGGAGCATGGCACCCGCAAGAGCCTGACGGCGTCGGCTTACGCCGTCCTGGAAAGCTGCTACTTTCCCGGCAACGTGCGGGAGCTTGAGAACTGCGTGCGCCGGACGGCCACCCTGTCGCGGGACTCCGGCATCATCGCGGACGACTTCGCCTGCCGGCATGACGAGTGCTTGTCCTCCACCCTGTGGAAGGGGGCCATCGGTCCGGGCAGCGCCTTCAAGATCATGTCGCGGCCAACGGCGCCTACGCCCCTGCCGCTCCGCCAGCCGGTGCCGGTCGAGCCGGCCGCGGCGTTGGGGGACGGGGATGGTCCTCCGGCCACCTGCCCGCAGGCGGGAACCTGTGCCGCGGCTCAGGGCGATGGCCTGTCGGAGCGGGACCGCCTGATCCAGGCGATGGAGACGGCGGGATGGGTGCAGGCCAAGGCCGCAAGGCTGCTGAACCTGACGCCGCGCCAGGTGGGCTATGCCCTGATCAAGCACAACATCCCGGTGAAGAAGTTCTGAATTCCCGCCAAGGCTAAGAGCGGGTGCGCGTGGTCCCAATGGAAGTACCGGTGGACCGCAGACTTGAGGATGAGACAGGAATGAAGCTGAGTGCCCGCAACGTCATCGCCGGTAAGGTCGTGGCTGTCACCAAGGGGGTGACCACCGCCCATGTGAAGATCGAGATCGCCGCCGGCAGCGTCATCACCTCATCGATCACCAATGAGTCGGTCGATGATCTGGGCCTGAAGGTGGGGGACACCGTCTCCGCCATCATCAAGTCGTCCGACGTGATCATAGGCAAGGAATAGGCGCTGCGGGGGCCGGTGCCGGGCACCGGCCCCTCCACCATCAGTGCGCGGTGCGCCCGGCACTCTCCCCACCGTCAATTGGCCCACCGTCAATTGGCCCGCCGCCAATCGGCCCGGCGCGCCCAGTCTTCCCACCAAGTGGTGATCACGCCCGTATCGCACACCAGGGTGGTGCCATAGCCGCCGGTGAAGGCCATCCACGCCTCGTAGAAACGCCAGGGCACGGCGGTCAGCACGGGCAATCCGGCGTCGATGGCGGCCGCGATTTCCCCCCTCAGGCCGCGACCCTCGGCCTCCGTCTTGCCGAACTTGTTGACCAGGACCAGCTCGACCCGGTCAGCCACGGCCTGGGCCACCGCCAGGGCCGCATCCGCCAGCCCGCCCGTGTCCAGGCGGCAGGCCACGGAACCGGGGCCCAGGTTCTGGCAGATGGGGATGACACGGCCGGTGTTCAGATCCATCACCTCCATCAGCTTCACCGGGCCGCAGTCGCCCTTGTGGTTGCGCTGGACGATGCCGCCCACCCGGCAGCCGCGGTCGCGCAGGCCCAGCGCGAAGTCGGCCAGCAGGGTGTCCACGTCGTCTTCCGGCTGATAGATCACGGCGGCCAGGTTCAACAGGTTGTCGGTATAGGCGACGCTGTCGGGCATGGGGGACCTCCTGTCTGGGGGACGTGTTTCCGGCGTGGCTGCCAGGTCAAGGGGGCCTTGCACCCCGCATGCCATGTCGGGGCGCCGGCCAGGGGCTGCTTTTCTGGGGAAAGCGCGCACGGACGGTATGGGATGCGACAGGCCTTGTCGGGTTCCCAACGCGACGACGCGTGGGAAAGCGCCGGTTTCGGCGCCTTCCGCCGTGGCACGGCCCTTGCTGAACTGGGGACGGCTTCCCAATGGAAAGGACCGGCCCCGATGAAAGTGATGATCCGCCGCTCACCCGAGATCGGCCTTTCCGTCTATGTGCCGAAGAAGGATCTGGAAGAGCCGGTGGTGGAGGCGGAGCGGGAGGATCTGTGGGGGGGCTGGATCCGCATCGCCAACGGCTGGGTCCTGGACCTGCCGGAGATGGCGGCCGACACGCGCCTGCCGGTGACGGTCAACGCCCGCAAGCGGGGGGAGGAGGAGTAAGATGACAGCCTTGGCGACCACCGCTTCCGTCATGCCCGATGGCCTTGAGGCCGAGCGCCTGCTGGCCGACCTGGCCGCGCAGTTGCGCGCCGGTGGACTGGTCCCCTATCTGGGGCCGGCGCTGGCCTGCCTGGCCCCGGTGGCGGCCCCAACCACGCATGAGGCGCTGGCCGATTTCTTCGCCGCCAAGGTGGCGCTGCCCCGCCGCGCCAAGGGCAACGCCTGGGCGGCGGCCCAGCACATCGAAAGCACGCGCCACCGCTCCACCGTCTCCACCCTGATGGCGGAGGCGTTCCGGCCGCCGGTGGCGCCCACGGCCCTGCATCGCCATCTGGCGGCCTGGGGCGTGCCCCTGATCGTCGACACCTGGTACGACGGCGCCATGCGCGCCGCCCTGGCGGCCTCCCCGGCCAATTGGGGGGAGGTGCAGGGCATCACCCGCGCCGGCATCGGTGAGGATCGCTGGTACCGCTTCTATGACGCCGGCGGGCAAGAGACCACGCGCGACGCCGCCGGGGCCTGGGAAACCGTGCTGTACAAGCCGCACGGCGGCGTGGACCCGGTGCGCAATTTCCTGATCACCGACGCCGATTATGTCGAGGTGCTGACGGAAATCGACATCCAGACGCCCATTCCCGACATCGTGAAGGAACGGCGGCATGGCCGGGGTTTCCTGTTCGTGGGCTGCCGTTTCCACGACCAGCTGCTGCGCACCTACGCCCGCCAGGTTTCCAAGCGATCGGGTGACCGGCACTACGTGGTGGTGGAACCGGCGACGCTGACCCGCAATGAGGTCAAGTTCTTCGCCGCGCAGGGCCTGACGCCCGTTGCCGTGCCGCTGTCGCGGGCGGTCGAAATCCTGTGCGGGACTGTCGCGTAACGGACGCCGGTGTCCGGCTTCAGCGCGGTTTGTCGATAACCGCACAGCCAGGGATGACGGCATGAAATCCAAGGTTCGCGCCGTTCTCCGGGATTCAAGAACGTGGCACGGCCTTTGCTGAGTGTGGGGATGGGTTCCAAGCAGGCCTCGCCATACGGTGTCAAGCAAGCTTTCCTATTGAAATCGCCGCGCCCGCGCGCCCGGCCCAACATTGAGGAACGGACATGCACGCATCCACAACGCAGGACGGGGCCGCCGGCCGTCTGGTCACCATCGACGCCGTGATGCAGCAGGTGGCCGAGCACAAGGGGTGTGGCACGCAGGGCGGCAGCGGCAAGGCCAGCTGCGGTTCCGCCGCCGGCCAGGGCGACCTGCCCACCGAGATTTGGGAGAAGGTGAAGAACCACCCCTGCTACAGCGAGGAGGCGCACCACCACTATGCCCGCATGCATGTGGCCGTGGCGCCCGCCTGCAACATCCAGTGCAATTACTGCAATCGCAAGTACGATTGCGCCAACGAATCCCGCCCCGGCGTGGTGAGCGAGCGGCTGACGCCGGAGCAGGCGGCCAGGAAGGTGCTGGCCGTCGCCTCCACCATCCCGCAGATGACCGTGCTGGGCATCGCCGGGCCGGGCGACCCGCTGGCCAATCCGGCCAAGACGTTCAAGACCTTCGAGCTGATCTCCCAGACCGCGCCGGACATCAAGCTGTGCCTGTCCACCAACGGCCTGGCGCTGCCCGACCATGTCGACACCATCGCGCGCTACAACGTCGACCACGTCACCATCACCATCAACATGGTGGATCCGGAGGTGGGGGCGAAGATTTATCCCTGGGTCTATTGGAACCACAAGCGCTACACGGGCGTGGAGGCGGCACGGCTGCTGACCGAGCGCCAGTTGCGCGGGCTGGAAATGCTGACCGAGCGCGGGATCCTGTGCAAGGTCAACTCCGTCATGATCCCGGGCGTCAACGACCGGCACCTGGTGGAGGTGAACCGCGCGGTGAAGTCGCGTGGCGCCTTCCTGCACAACATCATGCCCCTGATCTCCGCGCCCGAGCACGGCACCGTTTTCGGCCTGACGGGCCAGCGCGGCCCCACCGCCCAGGAACTGAAGGCCCTGCAGGATGACTGCGAGGGCGAGATGAACATGATGCGGCACTGCCGCCAGTGCCGGGCCGACGCCGTCGGCCTGCTTGGCGAGGACCGCAGCGCCGAATTCACCACCGAAAAGATCATGGAGATGGAGGTCGACTACGACCTGGAGGGTCGCCAGGCCTATCAGGCGCGGGTGGAGGAGGAGCGGGTGGCCAAGGTGGCCGCCAAGCAGGAGGAACTGGCCACGCTGGCCGGGGCGCAAAGCGACATCACCCTGCTGGTGGCGGTGGCGACCAAGGGCTCGGGCCTGATCAACGAGCACTTCGGCCACGCCAAGGAATTCCAGGTGTACGAGCTGTCCACCGCCGGGGCCAAGTTCGTGGGCCACCGGCGCGTCGACCTCTATTGCCAGGGCGGCTTTGGCGATGAGGACAGCCTGCAGACCGTCATCCGCGCCATCAACGACTGTCACGCCGTCTTCGTCGCCAAGATCGGCGGCTGTCCCAAGGCGGACCTGCTGGGGGCGGGCATCGAGCCCGTGGACCAGTACGCCCATGAGTTCATCGAGAAATCCGCCATCGCCTGGTTCAAGGGCTACCTGGGGAAGGTGGCGGCCGGTGAGCTGGTCCACACCCCGCGCGGCGATGCCGCCATCCGCCAGGGCGCCCTGATCGTCGCCGCCTGACGCGCGTTCCATCTGGGCCGGGGTGGGCCGCATCCGGCCCCGGACCCATCCACCCAAAGGAGAATACGAAGCATGGCCTACAAGATCATCGCCTCGCAATGCACCAGCTGCTCCGCCTGCGAGGCGGAGTGCCCGAACGTGGCGATTTCGGAAAAGGGCGGCACCTTCGTCATCAATCCGAAGAAGTGCACGGAATGCATCGGGTATTTCGATGTGCCGCAGTGTGTCGCCGTCTGCCCGGTGGACAACACCTGCGTCATCGACACCGGCTATCCCCGCTATCAGGCGGCCGGCTGAGGGGGATGGCGATGACCTTCACGATCACCCCGGCGGCCGAGCGTTTCATCCGCTTCATGCTGCGGGCCGATGGCGGGCCCGAGGCCGGGTTCCGCCTGGTCCTGAGCCCCGGCGGCTGTTCCGGCCTGTCGGCCGACATGAGCGTCCGCGCGGCGCCTGAGCCTGGCGACGCGGTGGTGGAGTGCTACGGCCTGCGTCTGTTCCTGCCCACGGAAAGCCGCCTGCTGCTGGCCGGCGTCACCATCGACTTCGCGGACGGCACCGCGCAGAGCGGCCTGGTGTTCCGCGACCCCAAGGCTGCCACCTCCTGCGCCACGGCGCCCACGCCCATCGTGCGGCTGCAATAGGCGGGAGCCAGAGGGGAGGGGATGGGGCCATGGGGGCAGGGCAAACGGCAGCTGCGACGCCATTCGGGGAAAGCGGGCTGCCGCCCATCCCCGATGACGAATGGCTGTCCGCCGCCGTGTTGGGCGGCGGTTTGCCGCCGGATGTGCACCACCACCTGTCGGCCGCCGCCCAGTCCTATGATGTGGAGGAGGTGGCGGAGCGCCACCTGCGGCAGGCACGCCTGCTGGCGCCCTGGCATGCCGCCACCCTGATCGCCCTGTACCGCTTCTATTTCTACAAGGGCCGGCTGAAGGACGCGCTGGACATCGCCCGCCTTTGCCTAGCCAAGGCGGCGCAGGACAACAAGCTGCCGGCCGATTGGCGCCAGGTGGTGGCCACGGACGCGGACTTCGGCCGCTTCGACGCGCCGCTGCCCCGCTTCTTCCTTTTTACCCTCAAGGGCTACGCCTACCTGCACATGCGCATGGGTGGCCTGGATGAGGGCTTGGCGGCCGTCCTGAAGCTGCTGGAATTGGACCCCAGCGACAAGGTCGGCGCCCAGGTGCTGCTGAACGTCATCCAGCGCATGGGAGAGGACGACCATGACTGACATTGACGAGGCCGTGGACTGGCGGGGCAATGCCATTTCCTGCGATGCCTGCGGTTATGCCGGCCTGGCGGCGGCCGGCCGGTGCCGGCTCAAGCACGCCTGCGTCAACGACCGCTACGCCCGCCGCATCGACCGCTTCTTCACCTGGAATCCCACCCTGGCGGACACCCATGTGCGCCATCCGCATTTCGAGGTGCGGGCGATCGCGGCCAAGTACGCCGACATCTTCCTGCTGCCGCCCATGCTGGACGATCCGGAGGAGGCGGTGCGTTGGAACGCGGTGCGACGCCTGCCCCGACGCTATGCCCTGCGCCTGCGCGACGATCCCCACCGCGAGGTGCGCATCCGCATCGCCGCCCTGCTGGACGAAGCCGACCTGATCCCCATGGTCCGCGACCCCGATTACTACGTGCGTCTGATGGTGGCGCGCCGCGTCGGTCCCGGCCTGCTGGCCCGCATGATCGAGGACAAGGAGCCGGAGGTGCGCCGCATGGTCGCCGCCCGCGCGCCGGTCGAGTGGCTGATCCGCATGGCCGCCGATGCCGACGCCGACGTGCGATACGAGGTGTCCAAGCGCCTGCCGGGCGATCTGCTGGCCCGCCTGAAGCGCGACCCCGACTGGCGGGTGCGGTTCGAGGTCGCCAGCCGCCTGCCCGTGGCGCAAATCGCCGACCTGGCCCGGGATGAGGACATCCTGGTGCGGGAAATGGTGGCGTCGCGCCTGTCGCCGTCAACGACACCCCTGATGCTGGAGCCCCCCATATTGGAGGTTGTGTCATGAGCAACATCGTCCGTGACAGCGACGTGGTGGAGATCGTCGATCCCCCCACCTTCACCTACGGGGAAAAGGTGCGGTCCCGGCGTACCGTCCGCAACGACGGCACCTACGCCGGCAAGGAGATTGGCGACATCCTCGCCAAGAAGGGGGAGGAGGGCTACGTCGTCAGCATCGGCACCTTCCTGCAGCAATTCTACATCTACGGCGTCGAATTCCTGGGCAGCGGCAACCGCGTGGGCATGAAGCGCAAGGAGCTGGAGGCCGTGCGGGCCGTGGCCGACGAGGACGACCTGCCCCTGCCCACCGCCCTGCCGGTGCCGGGCCGGGCCGCCGGGGGGCGACCATGATCGAACCCCGCCAACCCCTGTACCAATGGGGACAGCGCATGCGCGCCGTCATCGACCTGATCAACGACGGCAGCTATCCCGACATGCCGGCCGACGCCCTGCTGGCAGCGTCCGGGACGATGGGGGAGATCGTGCAGGTCGGGACCCATGTGGACAGCGGCACGCCCATCTATCTGGTCGAATTCCCCGACCGGCGGGTGATCGGCTGCCTGGAGGAAGAGATTGTTCCTGTCTGATACCAGCGGCACGGGACAGCGGCTCGTGCCGCTATAGCCTGCGACGGCTGTTATGAGAGGGCCACGGAGGGCCTCACGGGAGGAGGTATGTGCATGATGGCGGCATCGCAAGGTCTCACCGTGGCGGGGCATCCCAACGATGTGGACCGCAAGCGCATCGAGCGCGCGTTGCAGGCGCGCCAGCGCTACCTCTACGTCCGGCCCAGCGTCGTGCCGGCCCAGGGCGGCTATCGCATCGAAAGCCCCTGCTGTTCCCGCAACGTGGATCGCGAGGGCGGGGTCATCGACGTGGCGCTGATCCAGTTCAGCCAGGGGTATTGGCGGCTTTATCGCAAGGATCACGCCCAGGGGACCTGGGAACCGCATGGCGCCTTCGGCCGGCTGGGCGACCTGCTGGACCTGCTGAATGTGGATGCCGACCGCCAGTTCTGGCAATGACGGGGGACGACATGGCGCTGAGCGTGGAAGACCTGGGAACGTTGGATGCGGTTCTGTCGGATGCGGTCCTGGCCGCCGCATCCGAGGATGCCTTCGCCACCCTGCGCCGCCAGTTGCCCCATCTGGCTTGGACGCGCTGCGACGCGTCGGACGTGGCGGAGGATCCCTTCCGCCGCTACAGCGGTTTTGACGTGCATTTGCTGGACGGCAGCGGGCATTGCGTGCGCCTGACGGCGGAACCCGCCGATGCCACCGGCGTGCTGCTGGCCCGGCGGGTGGGATCATGACCGCGCTGGCCGAGGTGCCGGTGACGGCGGACCTGATCCGCCTCAGCGATCCGGACATCACGCCGGCGGAACTGGCGGCGGTGGAGCGGGTGCTGCGCACCCCCAACCTGGCCGCCGGCGCTGTGACGGAGGCGTTCGAGGAGGCGTTCGCGGCATATCTTGGCCGGCGCTACGCGGTGGCGGTGGCCAGCGGCACGCTGGGCCTGCTGATGGCGCTGCGCGCCCACGGCATCGGACCGGGGCAGGAGGTCATCCTCTCCCCCTACGGTTTCCGCGAGACCCAGCATGCCGTCAGCCTGTCCGGCGCCCGCCCGGTCTTCGCCGACATCGACTATTGGGCGGGGACGCTGGCGCCGGACAAGGTGGCCGTTCGCATCACGCCCGACACGCGCGCCATAGTGGCCGCCAACACCAATGGCCACCCGGCCGCCTGGGCGGGGTTGCGGGATTTGGCCAACCGGCACGGCCTGGTGCTGATCGAGGACAGCACCGAGGCCATCGGCTCCCGTTACCAGGGCGCCCTGGTCGGGACCTTCGGCGACACCGCCGTGTTCGATTTCTCCCAGCCCGGCGCGCTGTGCTGTGGCGAGGGCGGCATGGTGGTGACCGATGACGTGGACGTCGCCATGGCCCTGCGCCGGCAATGCCGCCATCGCCTGGCCGAGCGTACCTCCGTGGTGGTGGGCGGCACGCCCCCTTATCAGGCGGCCTTGAGCGACCTGGCGTCCGCCCTGGGCCTGGCGCAACTGCGCCGCCTGGATGAGATCTTGGAGAAACGCCGGGGCGTGCAGCACCTGTATTTCAAGTACCTCCAGTCGTTCGAAGGCATCAAGGACCCCTATGTCGGGCCGGACGTCACCGAGGTGAACTGGTTCCTGTACCAGGTACATCTGGGCACGCGCTTTTCCCGCTCCAGCCGTGACGCCATCGTGGACGATCTGCGGCTGGCCGAGGTCGAGGCCGCCGCCTTCGGCCAGCCCCTGCATCTGCAGCGGCATTACTTCGACCTGGGTTACCGCCGGGGCGACTACTTCGTCACGGAGAAGGTGGCGGACCGCGCCATCGCCCTGCCGTTCCACACGCACCTCAGCGAGGACCAGATCGCCCACATCGTCGAGACGATGAAGGACGCGTCGGTCAACGTCGGCGCCGGGGCGGCGATTTACTGACCACTGACCAAGACCTTGAGGGAGCTTTTGGAAATGTCGCTGCTTACCATCCTGCCGTCCGGCAAGACCGTAGACGCCGCCGAGGGCATGACCCTGCTGGCCGCCATCCTGGCGGCGGACGAGACCCTGACCCACAAATGCGACGGCAAGGCCTCGTGCGGGACCTGCCACGTCTTTGTCCAGGAAGGGCGCAAGGGCCTGTCCCGCATCGCGCGGGAGGAGAATGAGCGGCTGGACGCCATGGTCGGGGTGGGATCGAAATCGCGCCTGGCCTGCCAGGCCAAGGTGCTGGGGACCGAACCCATCAAGGTTGAACTGCTGGGCTTCGGTTCCGGCTTCTGACAAGGGGAACAGGGATGCACGTCGAGACGGTGATGATCCACGTCCGCTTCGCGCCGGACGGCACGGTGACGGAGATAGGGGAGCGGCCGGCCGCCGTTCCGGCCCAGGCCTGGTTCAACCTGCTGAGCCTGAAAGCCACCGGCCCCTACCAGGCCCTCGCCGGCGGGCGGGGTGTGTTCCGCCTGGCGAGATCGGAAATCGAGAGCCTGAAGGGGGAGGTCGCCGCCTAGGTCGCCCCTTTCCGGAGACGCCGCGGCCATCACCATGCTGGCCGCGGCGTCTGTTTTATTTGGCCCTCAGCCACTGTAGGACGCGGTCGCGTCCTACAGTGGCTGAGGGCATTATTGTCCCGGTTGGTTGCGCATCCAGTCGGCCAAGGGCGTCAGCGCCTGCAGAATGGCCCCGCGCAAATCCGCGTCGGGCACGGTGGTCATCAGCGCCCGGCTCATGCACAGCAGCCAGGCGTCACGCTCCGCCACCCCCACCGTGAAGCCCAGGTGCCGCGCCCGCAGGCGCGGGTGCCCGCGCTCCGCCGAATAGTCGGCGGGGCCGCCCATCCATTGGGCCAGATAGAGCTTCAGCACGCGCTTGGTTTCCGTCAGGTCGGGCGCGTGCATCGCGCGCAGGCCGCGCACCTCCGGCAGGGTGTCCATCTGATGGTAGAACGCCTCCACCAGCCGGTCGACGGCCGCCTGGCCGCCGATGGCCTCGAAGATCGCTCGCTGGGAAACCGCTTCGGTGATCATGGCGCCGCCTCTGTTCCTGGTCCTGTCGCAGGCCGGTTCTGCAGGAAACATGCCGCTGGCGGTGGCGGCGGAAAGCACGGGCGGCGGCGGCGTTCGTTCCAAATCCCCCTGTCGGGATTGCAACAAACGTCCGGTTGCCGACGTGGCCAATCCCTTGGAAAGGCCCAGGAATCCTGGCTTCAAGCGGCTGGCACGGCCGTTGCTGATCATCCTGCTTAGCCAAGACCCAGCCACGATCGGATGGACCGCCATGTCGGACAGCGCGACCGCGAACCGCCCCGCCAGCAACGCCCCATCCGCCGGCCTGTTGGAGGGTATCGTCCAGGCGGAGGGCTACAAGTACGGCTTCATCACCGATGTGGAGACGGAAGACGCGCCGCCCGGCCTGAACGAGGACACCGTCCGCTTCATCTCCGCCAAGAAGGGGGAACCGGCGTGGCTGCTGGAATGGCGGCTGAAGGCCTTCCGCCGCTGGCAGACGATGGCGCCGCCGGATTGGGCCAAGCTGGACATCGCCCCCATCGACTATCAAGCCGCCAGCTATTATTCGGCGCCCAAGGCTGCGTCCGGCCCCAAAAGCCTGGACGAGGTCGATCCCGAGCTGCTGAAAACCTACGAGAAGCTGGGCATCCCCCTGGGGGAGCGCGCGGCCCTGGCCGGGGTGGCGGTGGATGCCGTGTTCGACAGCGTGTCCGTCGCCACCACCTTCAAGGACAAGCTGGCCGACCTGGGCATCATCTTCTGCTCCTTTGGTGAGGCGGTGCGGGAGCATCCGGAACTGGTGCGGCGCTACCTGGGTTCCGTCGTCCCCCAGGGTGACAATTTCTTCGCGGCGCTTAATTCGGCCGTGTTCAGCGACGGGTCCTTCGTCTATGTGCCGGCGGGCGTGCGCTGTCCCATGGAACTGTCCACCTACTTCCGCATCAACGCCGCCAAGACGGGGCAGTTTGAGCGCACGCTACTGGTCGCCGACCGGGGCGCCTACGTCAGCTATCTGGAGGGTTGCACGGCGCCGCAGCGGGACGAAAACCAGCTGCATGCCGCCGTGGTGGAACTGGTGGCGCTGGAGGATGCGGAGATCAAGTACGCCACCGTCCAGAACTGGTATCCCGGGGATGAGAACGGCAAGGGTGGCATCTACAACTTCGTCACCAAGCGCGGCGCCTGCCGGGGCGCCCGGTCCAAGATCAGTTGGGCGCAGGTGGAGACGGGGTCGGCCATCACCTGGAAATACCCCAGCTGCCTGCTGGAAGGGGAAGGATCGACCGGCGCCTTCTATTCCGTGGCCATCACCAACAACCGTCAGCAGGCCGATACCGGCACCAAGATGATCCACATCGGGCGCGACACCAGCTCGACCGTCATTTCCAAGGGCATCTCGGCCGGCCGGGGACAGAACACCTATCGCGGCCAGGTCAAGGTGCTGTCCAACGCCGACGGCGCCCGCAACTACACCCAGTGCGACAGCCTGCTGATCGGCAAGCGCTGCGGCGCCCACACCGTGCCCTACATCGACGTGCGCCATCCGGGCGCCAAGGTGGAGCATGAGGCGACGACGTCGAAGATCAGCGAAGACCAGATGTTTTATTGCCAGCAGCGCGGCCTGACGGCGGAGGACGCCCTGTCGCTAATCGTGAACGGCTTCTGCAAGGAAGTGCTGAACGAACTGCCCATGGAGTTCGCGGTCGAGGCGCAGAAGCTGCTGGCCGTCAGCCTGGAAGGCAGCGTGGGCTAGGCCGCCTGATACCCCCGCAACCCCGACCCAGCGAAGGGAACCATCATGAGCAAGCTTCTGGAAATCCGTGGACTGCGGGCCCGCATCGCCAATGGGCGGGAGGTGCTGAAGGGCATCGACCTGGACGTGGCGGCGGGGGAGGTGCACGCCATCATGGGCCCCAACGGTGCGGGCAAAAGTACCCTGTCCAGCGTGCTGGCGGGCAAGCCGGGGTATGAGGTGACCGGGGGCACGGTGCGCTACCTGGGCCAGGATCTGCTGGCCATGCCGGCGGACGAGCGGGCGCGGGAAGGGGTGTTCCTGGCCTTCCAGTACCCGGTGGAGATACCGGGCGTGAACAACATGTACTTCCTGCGCGCGGCCCTGAACGCCGGGCGCCGCCAGCGCGGTCAGGCGGAACTGGACGCGCAGCAGTTCCTGAAGGCCGTGCGGGAGCGGCTGAAGCTGCTGGACATCGGCGACGACCTGCTGCGGCGCGCGGTCAATGTCGGCTTCTCGGGCGGGGAGAAGAAGCGGAACGAGATTTTCCAGATGGCCATGCTGGAGCCGAATCTGGCCATCCTGGATGAAACCGACAGCGGCCTGGACATCGACGCCCTGCGCGCCGTGTCGGACGGTGTCAACCGCCTGCGCGATCCGGCCCGCGCCATCGTCATGATCACCCATTACCAGCGGCTGCTGGACTATATCGTGCCCGATCGGGTGCATGTGCTGGCCGATGGCCGCATCGTCGCATCCGGTGACAAGACCTTCGCCGCCGAATTGGAGCGCACCGGCTACGCCTATCTGGGCGACGCGGCGTGAGCGGGGGCGATGCCATGCTGATGACAGACGACAGCGCGCCGTTCCGCGACGCCTTCGACCAGGTGCTGGCCACGGTGGCGGAACCCGCCTGGCTCACCACCCGCCGGCGGGCGGAGATGGACCGCTTCGCCCTGCTGGGCTTTCCCACCCGGCGTCAGGAAGCCTGGCGGTTCACCGACCTGGAACCGCTCATCGCGGCGCCACCCCTGCCGGCGCCACCCTTGCCGGCGGCGGGCGGCGGCGATGGACCGGCACCGGCGTCGCTGGCGCCCTGGTTGCTGCCCGCCCCCACCCACCGGCTGGTGCTGGTGGACGGCCGGTTCGCGCCCGCGCTGTCGGCCGGTGGGGCCCTGCCGACCGGTGTGTGGCTGGCCCCGGTGGCGGAGACGCTGCGCCGCCGCCCGGACATGCTGGAAGGCGCCTTCGGGGATGGTGAGGAGGCATTTGCCGCCCTGAACGCCGCGCTGTTCACCGACGGGGTGGTCCTGGCGCTGGAACCGGGCGTGGTGCTGGAAACGCCGGTGGAGATCATCCACCACACCATGTCCGCCGCCCACGCCCGTCTGCACATTGCCCTCGGGGCCGGCGCCCAGGCCACGGTGGTGGAAACGGCGATGGGCACGGGGGGCGGCTGGGGCAACACCGTCGGCGTCATCAGCCTGGGCGCGGGTGCCGTGCTGACCCACCTGCACATCCAGGCGGAGGACCCGGCCGCCTGCCACACGGCGGCGGTGCGGGCCGCGCTGGCGGACCAGGCCCGGTATGAGGCCTGCGCCCTGATCACCGGCGGGCGCCTGTCCCGGCGGGACATGGCGGTCACCCTGGCGGGCGACGGGGCACAGTTCCGCCTGCACGGCGCCTATCTGCTGGACGGCGAGCAGGAGGCCACCCTGTCGGTCCGGGCCGATCATCTGGGCCTGGGCTGCCGCACGGAGGAGGTGGTGAAGGGCGTGCTGGCGGGGGCTTCCCACGGCGTGTTCCTGGGTACCGTGGCCGTGGCACCGGGCGCCGATGGCACCGACGCGCGCCAGCTGAACCGCAACCTGCTGCTCAGCCCCCAGGCGCGGGTGGACACCAAGCCGGAACTGGAAATCCTGGCCGACGACGTGAAATGCAGCCACGGCGCCACGGTCGGCAGCCTGGACGAGGCGTCGCTGTTCTATCTCCAGGCCCGCGGGATCGATCCGGAAACCGCCCGCCGCATGCTGGTGGAGGCCTTCGCCGTAGATGCCATCGATGCCGCCGGCCTGCCGGATGCGCTGGCCGCCCTGGCCCGCCGGCACCTGCGGCGCTGGCTGGATGGGGGTGCGTCATGACCCTGCTGCTGGAAGACCGGGCCGCGAGCCGGCCCGATGGCGCCGCGTTCGATCCGATGGCCGTCCGCCGCCAGTTTCCCATCTTCGGGCGCAATCCCGGCCTGACCTTCCTGGACACGGCCGCCAGCGCGCAGAAGCCGCGCGCCGTGATCGACGGCATGGCCGAGTTCTACCGTACCGACTACGCCAACGTGCATCGCGGCGTCTATGGCCTGAGCGCCCGCTCCACCGCCCGGTTCGAGGCGGCGCGGGAAACGGTGGCGCGTTTCCTGAACGCCACCGACGCGTCGGAGATCGTCTTCGTGCGCGGTGCCACGGAGGGCATCAACTTGGTGGCGCAAAGCTGGGGGCCGGCCTTCCTGCGCCCCGGTGACCAGGTGGTGGTGTCGGAGTTGGAGCACCATTCCAATATCGTGCCGTGGCAGATGCTGCGCCAACGCCTGGGGATAGAGCTGGTGGTGGCGCCCATCGGCGCCGATGGCGCCCTGGATCTGGTAGCATTCCAGGGACTGCTGGGGCCGCGCACCCGGCTGGTGGCCATGACCCACCTGGCCAACGTCACCGGCCATGTCGTGGCGGTGGAGGCTGTGGTGCGCCTGGCCCACGCCCACGGCGCCCTGGTCCTGCTGGACGGATGCCAGGCGGTGCCGCGCCTGCCGGTGGACGTGCGGGCGCTGGATTGCGACTTCTACGTCTTCTCCGGCCACAAATGCTATGGCCCCACCGGCATCGGCGTGCTGTACGCCAAGCGCGCGCTGCTGGACGCCATGCCCCCCTGGCAGGGCGGCGGCGACATGATCCGCACCGTCAGCTTCGCTGAGACCACCTACCAGGACGCCCCCCAGCGGTTCGAGGCCGGGACGCCCGACATCGCCGGCGCCATCGGCCTGGCCCTGGCGCTGGACTTCATGGACGGGCTGGGCCGCGCTGCCATCCGTGACCATGAGGCCGCCCTGACCCGTTATGCCGAGGCGCTGCTGACGGAAATCCCGGGGGTCGGCCTGGTGGCGGCGGGCGGCAGCCGGCTGGGTGCCCTGTCCTTCCTGGTGGACGGCATCCACCCGCACGATCTGGCCACCATTTTCGACCAGCATGACGTCGCGGTGCGCGCCGGCCACCATTGCGCCCAACCCCTGATGGACCGGCTGGACCTGCCGGCGACGGCCCGCGCCTCGTTTGGGGTCTACAGCACGGAGGCTGATGTGGAGCGCCTGGCCGAGGCCATCCGCGCGGCGCAGAAGCTGTTCGGCGTCGCGGCGCGATAGGAAAGGGCACCCCCATGGATTTGCGCGATCTCTACCAGGACATCATCCTGGATCACGGCCGTTCCCCCCGCAATTTCCGGGCCTTGGCCGCGCCCAGCCACTTCGCCCACGGCCACAACCCGCTGTGCGGCGACAAGGTCACCATCTTCCTGCGCCTGGAGGGCGACCGCATCGTGGAAGTCAGTTTCGAGGGCAAGGGCTGCGCCATCTCCACCGCCTCCGCCTCGCTGATGACGGAGGTTGTCTTGAACAAGACGCTGGCGGAGGCTGAGGCTCTGTTCGGCCACTTTCATGGCACCGTGACAGGGGGCGGTGGTGATTTGCCCGACGCCCTGGCGGAGGAGGGGGAGCGGCTGCAGCCCCTGACGGGGGTCAAGGCCTACCCCACGCGGGTGAAGTGCGCGACCTTGGCCTGGCACACGCTGGAGGCGGCGGTGAAAGGCGGCGGCCTGCCCGTGCCGGTGAAGACGGAATAGGGGGCGGCATCCATGCGTGTCTTCCAGGAGGAACCACTGCTGGCCAACGTGACGGCGGACGATGGCGACCCCGCCTTGACGGAGGCGGTGTTCGAGGCGCTGCGCACCGTCCGCGATCCGGAGATACCGGTCAACCTGGTGGACCTTGGCCTGATCTATCGGGTGCGGGGCCGCCGTGACGGCCTGGTCCATATCGACATGACCCTGACCACACCGGCCTGTCCCGTGGCCACCACGCTGCCGGGTCAGGTCCAGAACCTGGTCTCGCTGGTGCCGGGGGTCAGCGTGGTGCTGGTCGACATGGTCTGGGACCCGCCCTGGACCCGGGACCGCATGACCGAAAGCGCGCGCCTGGAACTGGGATTGGTGTAGGAGGCATCCCCCGATCTACGCGGCGCAGGGGCAGGGTCCGGGAGGGGCGTTAAAATCTAGGGTGTTCCGGCAGACCGCCGAAACTCTTCGGATGCTTCGTCGAGAAAGACGTACAGCGCCATGATTTGGCCATCGCGGACCGTGATGACATCCCAGCCGGTATATTCGGGTGTTTCGCCGCGCGGCCCTGAGCCCCAGGCGAGCCGCCCGGCATCGTGCAGCACCTGCGCCTTGCCCTGCGGTGTGTAGACATAGTGCGGATGCGTCGCCCGTAGATCACCGGCGAATTTGTTGATCGCCTGGCGCCCGACGATCACACCCGGTGGCACATGAAGCACCCCATCCTGTGCCCAGAGCTCGTCGATTGCGGCGCGGCGGCGCGTGTCGTCGCCTTCGCCGAAGACCTCCTCAAGGTTGCGGTGGAGCAACTCGCGGATGCGCTCCTCGGATTCACTGGATTGCAACATGGCATGTTTCCTTGAGAGGGCGACCGAACCTCGGCCAGGACACCCTTCGCAGTCGTATCGGGCGTGCGCTGGTGCCACTAATAGATACCAATGGAACGACATGACCTGTAGTACGGTAATTTAGCACCCACTGTTCCATGAATAGAACAATGGCGCGCGTGGAAACTATCGGTCTAGTCCGCCAATCGGTTCTGGTAGCGCAAGGCCCAGTCGTGCAACGCGCCGAAGGTCGGCATGAGATCGATGCCGGCTTGCGACAGCGCATACTCCACCCGTGGAGGCACCTCGGGGTAGGCGGTGCGAATAACGATGCCGTTGCGCGCCAAGTCACGAAGCTGCTCGGTCAGCATATGCTGCGTGATGCCCGGCAGCGCGCGGCGCAGTTCGCCAAAACGCATCGGGCCGGCGACCAGGCTGCATACGATCTCGATTTTCCATTTGCCGGTAATGGCCCTGATCGCCCGCTGGAAGCGCATAACCTCGATACGTTCCGGCCCCGTGCACCCATCGCATTCGTCACCGTATGTGCGCGGCTCGATAGTCTGCTTTTCCATATTACCTCTCAAAATCCATCCTACTTGTCCTCTTTCATCTGTCTGGCCGAATGTGAGGGCAAGGAGAAGGCGAAATGAGCAAGATTCTTGTCACGGGTGGTTCGGGATTCCTCGCCGGCCACTGCATAGCGGCGGCGCTGGCGGCGGGGCACGAGGTTTGCGCGACACTGCGCAATCTCGACAAGGTTCCGCAGGTCCGCGCCATGATGGTGGCGGCGGGTGTGGATCCCGATCATGGGGTCACCTTTCATGCCGCCGATCTGGGGCGTGACAATGGTTGGGGCGACGCCGCGGCAGGCTGCGACTATGTCCTGCACACCGCGTCGCCCTTTCCGCCCGTTCAGCCGGAGGACCCCAATGATCTGATCATACCGGCGCGCGACGGAACGTTGCGCGTGCTGCGCGCGGCCGGCCGCGCCGGAGTGAGGCGCGTTGTCCTCACCTCCTCTTTTGCCGCGGTTGGATACGGCCCGGCACAGGCAAGCCATGTCTATACGGAGGAGGATTGGACCCCCGTTGACGCACCAAACCAACCTTACATTCTGTCCAAAACCATTGCGGAGCGCGCGGCATGGGACTTTGTGAGGGAGGGCGGCACCCCGGAACTGAGCGTCGTCAACCCGACCGGAATATTTGGACCGGCGCTTGGGCCTCAGCTCTCCACGTCGATGAATATCATCAGAGGATTGCTGGATGGCGCCTTTCCGCCTGAATTGCCGGATATGTGGTTCGGCGTGGTGGATGTGCGTGACGTCGCCGACCTGCACCTTCGGGCCATGACCCAGCCAGCCGCGGCTGGTGAGCGCTTCATTGCGGTGAGCGGCGAACCGCTGTCCCTGCTGGAGGTCGCCACCATCTTGCGTGAAGGTCTTGGGGACTTAGCCGCCCGGATACCCAGCCGCGGCGCGCCTCCCTCTCCCAACGCGAACCGTCGGCGTTCCAGCGGCGCCAAGGCCAGGCAAAGGCTCGGCTGGTCGCCGCGGTCGGGCAAGGAAGCGATTATCGCCAGCGCAGAAAGCCTGATCCGGCTCAAATTGCTGCAGACGCTCGACTAGGACCGCGCTGGGGCCAGGTTGCCTTCGACCCGGCCGGCGTATGTTCAGGTGCCTGCGGCGCGGCGCAGGGCCGGCATCATGTCCTCGGGCTCCGGCCGGCGGGTGTAATCGGGATTGACCTCGGCATAGAGGATCGTCCCATCCGGCGCGATGACATAGCGGGCCGGCATCGGCAACGTCCAACTCTGGTCGCCGTTGAAGGCCGGAAGGTCGTTCTTCAGGCTCTTATAAAGATCGACGAGATAGCCGGGCAGTTCAAAGCGAAGGCCGAAGGCGGCGGCCACGTCGTTGCGCGTGTCGGACAGGATGGGGAAACTGAGCGCGTTCTGGCGGACGGACTTGCGGCTGTTCACCGGCAACTGCGGAGAGATGGCGACGAGGCTTGCGCCCAGCGCCTCGAACGCCGGCAGGGCGGCCTGAAGCGCCTGCAGCTCCATATTGAGGGGCACCACACGCCGCGATAGAAGCTCACCACCAGCGGTCCCCTGGCCAGCAACGCCGCCGATGAGACCGGCTTGCCATCGGGATCGTTCAGCGTGAAGGGGGGCGCCTGATCACCAGCCTTAAGCGCACGGGTGGCGGCGCCGCTGGCGATCAGCTCGGCGGTCGCGCGGTGCATGGTCTCGATCACCGACGGCGGCACGCTGTAGGGCGGCTTGCCGGCTTCGAAGTCCGCCTTGAAGGCGTCGAGCTTGGATTGCAGGGACATGGAACATCTCCGTGAAGGGGGCGGGGCTCATTCCCCGCCGGAATTGAGGGTCAGGCGGACGGCAGCAGCGCGTTGATGCGGGAGAGGGCGCGCTGAACGGCGGGGCGCGCCGCGACATCGGCGTACCAGCGGGCGACATGGGGCGTGTCCTCCAGCCCGACGCCGGCGAACTCGCGCCGCCACAGCCAGCCGAAATGGGCGATGTCGGCGATGGTGAACGCGTCGCCGGCGGCGTAGCGATGCCGCGACAGCACCCCGTCCAGTACGGACACGGTGCGTTTGGCCTCACCCAGGAAGCGTTCAATCGCGATCGGCTGCGGCTCGGCCGTGAAGCGCTGGAAGAAACCTGACTGGCCGAATGCGGGACCCAGCCCCGAGGCATGGAAGAACAGCTGCTCGAACACCCGGGCCCGGCCTTCACCGGAGGCCGGCAGCAGGCGGCCGGTCTTTTCGGCGAGATGGACCAGGATGGCGGCGGACTCGGTCAGGACCAGATCGCCATCGACCAGCACGGGCACCTTGGCGTTCGGGTTGAGTGCCACGAAATCGGGCGCCTTCTGCGCGCCCTGGCGGACGTTGACGCTATGCAGCTCGTAATCAAGCCCCAGCTCCTCCAGCGCGATCGGCACCTTGATGCTGTTGGGCGTGGCGAAGGCATAAACCTCAAGCATGGTGAGCTTCCTTTGTAACGCAGCCCGGGTAACGCAGCCCGGCGCGCAGGATGGGCGCGGCCAGCGCGACCAGTGCTGGAACCGGGCTGCCGGTAATTTGAAAGGTGAGGATCCCCTCCAGCAGGGACGGCGCGGCGGCGCTTCCCATCAGCCAACGAACCATCATCTCGATCTCCTCACCCCCCTCGGCCCATCCGAAGGCACGCCAATAGGTGCCCGTTCCACACTCGACGGGGCAGTGGGCTCTGGGCGATAAAGCTCATTCCAAGGAGGAATGACGTGGACCGATATCAAGCGATGGCGGCGTTTGTGCGTGTGGTGGAGACGGGCTCCTTCTCGGCGGCGGCGCGGCAGTTGAATGTCGGTCAGCCCGCCGTCTCGAAAACGGTCGCCCAACTGGAAGACCGGCTTCAGGTCAACCTGCTGATCCGCTCGACCCACGGGCTGAGCCCGACCGAGGCGGGCCAGCGCTTCTATGAGCGGGCCAAGGCTGCCATCCGGGAAGCCGACGAAGCGGACTTGGCCGCCCGCGGCGCGGGGGCGGGACTGTCCGGTGTCTTGCGCGTTTCGGCCGCGACCACCTTCGCCCGCCTGCATATCGTGCCGGTGCTGCCGCGCTTCCTTGAACAGCATCCCGAGTTGGAGATCGACGTGATCCTCGACGACCGCGTCATCGACCTGGTGGCCGAGGGCGTCGATGTGTCGCTTCGGATGGGCGCGCTGCCTGACTCAGCCGCGGTCGCGCGCAAGCTGGCGACGGGCCCGCGCTCCGTATTGGCCACGCCGGCCTATTTGGCGCGCCGGGGGGAACCGCAGAGCCCCGCCGACCTGGCCGGGCATGATGCCGTGATCCACAGCCAGTTGCCCAACGTGTGGTGCTTTACCCACGACGGCACCGAAGCGTCGGTTTCCATGCGCGGGCGCGTCAAGGTCAGCGCGGCCGAGGGGCAGCGGGCGGCGGTGCTGGCCGACATGGGGCTGACGATTGCCTCGGACTGGATGTTCGCGCCTGAACTGGCCAGCGGCGGGGTGCGCCGGGTGCTGGGGGACTGGGCCCTGCCGGCCCTCGACCTGTGGGCGGTCTTCCCCGGGGGGCGCATGGCCAGCGCCAAGGCGCGCGAATTCACCCGCTTCGTGGAAGCGGTGATGGCCCACCCGTATTCCGCGTTGGAATAAGCCATATCGCCCCGCGCCTTCGTCCGTCCCGCCGTTGGATGGCTTAGCTAATCCGTCAGGCCGCCGCTTCCGGACGGCTTGAGATCAAGGATGAGCACCATGGCCAAGTTCGAGACCTATCGCGACGCTTTCCCCAACGCCCGGCTGACCCGCAAGGACAATGGCGTCCTGGAAGTCGCCCTGCATACCGATGGCGGCAAGCTCGTCTTCAACGGGCATACGCACGAGCAATTCGTCGAGCTGTTCCACCAGATCGGCGAGGACCGGGACAATCGCGCCGTGATCCTGACCGGCACGGGCGACGCCTTCATGGACATGATCAATCCCGAGGGCTTCGATTTCTTCACGCCCCGGGGCTACGACAAGATCCTGCGCGAGGGCCGCAAGGTGCTGTCCAACATCCTCGACATCGAGGTGCCGATGATCACCGCGCTGAACGGTCCGGTCCTGCTGCACAGCGAATACGCGCTGCTGACCGACATCATCCTGGCGACGCCGGACACCGTGTTCCAGGACAAGCCGCACTTCGAGTTCGGCATCGTGCCCGGCGACGGCATGCACCTGCTGTGGCCGCACGTGATCGGCTCGGTCCGAGGGCGCTACTTCCTGCTGACCCGCCAGGTGCTGGACGCCCAGACGGCGAAGGAGTGGGGGGTGGTCAACGAGATCGTGCCGGCGGACCGCCTGCTCGCCCGCGCCCATGAGATCGCCGACGGCATCGCCGCGCTGCCGCCGCTGACCGGCCGTTACACCCGTATGGCGCTGACCCAGCAGCTCCGCCGCCTGATCGATGAAGGCACCGCCTATGGCTTGGCCCTCGAAGGCATCAGCGCCGCCGACGTCGCCCGCCGCATGGCCGCCCAGGGCTGAAATCACGGCCGCCGCCCGGTAGGCGCCGGGCGGCTGGCCTCGCCGGCGCCCTCTCCACGTTAGGGCAGCAGCTCGGCTTCCCAGGGGCCCAGAACCAGGCTGCCGTCGTAGCGACGATTGCTGACGAGCCCGGTCTTGACGCCGGTGATGGCAATGCGTTGCGCCTCCCGCGTCGTGTTCACATACAGCGTCCGCCCGTCCACGACGCGGGCGTAAACCCCGTCCGGGGTCTGCGGCCCCTGGTGAACACCCGCCAAGCCAGAGGCGTAGGCCAGGACCGGCGCCATGGCGGCAGGGGCGGGCTCCGTCGCCAGGTACAGGGCGGTGCCCTTGCCAAATTTGTTGATGGTGATGGCCGGCGTATGGTCGGGCGTGTTGTCGAAGGTCGCCAGCACCGTCGCCGTCGTCGGCGCCAGCACTTCATAATAATGAGTGGTGGCTGCCGTCGACGACGACCCCAGGCTGTAGCTCAGCGGCGCCTCCGACCGATAGAAGGCGTTGGTCTTCAGCCCGAACACATCGGACAGGCGGCCCGGCAGGGGCGTGTCGAACCATTGCGCATGCTCGTCCACCTTGGCCGAATAGCCGGTCATCAGCACCGTGCCGCCGTTCTGGACATAGTCCCGCACGGCCTTCGCGCTGGCCGGGTCCATCACATAGTCGGCGGGAATGACCACCAGCTTGTAGGGCGCCAGCGTGTCGTGCCCGACGTTGATGATGGCGGTATCGATGTTGGCCTTGAACAGGGGCTCGAACGCCGCTTGCACCATGTCGCCGTAGGCGCCCTGGAAATACTGCCGGGTGGTGCTGGATGGCCCGTTGGGGTGGGAGGCGATGGCGGATTCGAAGGAATAGGCGATGGCCACCTCAGGACGGGTGTGGCGCGGAAAGCCATAGCGGGAGAGCTGTTTGAACTCCCCGGCGATGCGGCCGAACTCATCCACCTTCCAGGACGGCGTGCCGTCATGGTCGACCAGGCCGAACAGGGCCTGCTCCTCCCCGCCCAAATGGCTGTTGAAGGTCCAGGCCAGGATGCCCTGCGCGCCCAGCAGCAACCCCAGATAGGCGTACATGCGGCTGCGGCCCGGCGTGCCGTAGTCGCCGCCCCCGCCGGCGGTGAACTCATTGAACCAGATGGGTGTGGGCAGGTCGCCCTTGGTCATCAGCGCGTTGAACGCCCCGCTTATGGGGTCGGCGGGGTAGAACCCCTCCGCGCCGTAGGAGACGTAGGATTTGTAGGTCGCCAGATAATCGAAGCCGCGCCGCGGCGCATAGTCCCAGAGGTTGGAGATGGTGGGGAGGTCCGGCATGGTCCGGCGGCGGATCGCGTCCAGCTCCCGGAGGCGGTCCACGGTGACGTCGGACCAATAGCGGTGCAGGTCCAGGAAGCGTTCCGCCGGGCCGGGGCCGTCGGCCAGGGGCAGGTCCACATCCGAGAAATCGTTGAGGCGGCGCGACCAGCGCTGCGTCGCCCAGGCCTTGTTCAGCGCGTCGATAGTGCCGTACTTGGTGCGCAGCCAGGTGATGAAGCGCTGGCGGTCGGCCTCAGAATACGACATGAAGCCGTTGCCGATCTCATTGTCGTAGCCCACAGCGATCACCGCTGGGTGGTGGGCATAGCGCTTGGTCATCGCCTCGGCCAGGATGCCGGCCTCGCGCACATAGTCCGGATCGCCGATGTTGTCCATGTAGCGTTCCGCCGGCGGCAGCCGCGCACCCGCCTGGTTGACGATATCGACCCCGGGATAGGCGCGGTGCAGCCAGATGGGGGCGGGCGTCCCGGGGATGTCCAGGATCACCCGGATGCCGGCGGTGTGCATCTTGTTCAGCACGGCGTCGAACCAGTCGAAGGTGAACTTGCCCTGCGCCGGCTCGAACGAATCCCATGACAGGTCGCCCATGCGCACCACGGTGAAGCCTGCGTGCTTCATGATGGCGATGTCCTGGTCGATCTGCGCCGGCGTGCGGTCGATCGGCTGGTAGCAGGCGCCGACGAACAGCTGGTCCGGGCCCGGCCAGCTGGCGGGCACCTGGGCCTCCCGCGCGCCGGCCGCGTCCATCGATGCGGTGCATAACAGGGCGGCCAGCAGCGTGCGCAGCCCCTGGCGCCGGAAACCGGCTGGAAAACGCGATGCCATATCTGTCTCACACGATCTGTTCTGGCGCCCGTGCCGTCGGGTCGGCGCTTATCGGATGCGGAAGGCGGGGGTGAAGGTCGGCCGCTGGTCCGGCAGGGTCACGCTGACGCCGTCGTCGGTCTGCTTGAACTCCAGGGCGCCGCCGCCCAGCAGGTCGATGCGCTGGACGGGGTGGGCCGCCGGCGTCAGGGTTCGGATGGTCAGGGACTTCCCGGCCGGCCATTCCTGGGCGTAGGCGTAGAGGGTATCGCCCTTGACCGTGAAGCGGATGTCTTCCGCCGTGAAGGGGCGCAGCTTGGCCTCGTTGAACTTGCCGGCCGCCACCTCCGTCGGTCCTTCGCCGTAGGTTTTCCAGGGGCGGGAGTCGAAAATCCCCTCGCTGTTGACGGCCATCCAGCCGACCAGTTCCTCCAGGATGCCGCGTTCCAGCTCATCGATGGTGCCGTCACTGCGGACCGGGACGTTCAACAGCAGGCAGCCGTTCTTGCTGACCACATCCACCAGGCGCTGCACCACCTGATGCGCGCTGAGGTAGCCCTTGCGTTCGTACAGGGGGCGGCTGTAGTGCCAGTCACCCAGGCAGGTGTCGGTCTGCCAGGGTTCGGCGACGATGTGGTCGGCAAATCCCCGCTCGATGTCGGCCACCACGGCGCGGCGCTGCAGGTCCGTCAGTTCCTTGCAGTTCACGACCACGTCCACAGCGCCCTTCCGGGCCACGCTCTGATTGTAATAATGGGCGGTGGCGCGCAGGCCGTAGTCGCCCAGGGGCAGGCCGGTATCGTCGAAATAGACCAGGTCCGGCTGATAGCGGTCCATCAGGTCCTGGCACCGTTTCAGCCAAGTCTCGGCGAAGGCCCGGTTGGGGGGCACGGACTCGTTCCAGATGCCGTCGTGGGACTCGTGCCAGGCGTTCATGGCGGCCAGGTCGGTGATCCCATCCGGGATCACCATGTTACGTCCCGTGTAAAGGTTCTGGGGGTCCAGTCCCTGCCACCATTTCCCGGCCCCATCAGCCTTGGTCAGGCGGAAGGCGTCGTAGCGCTGGCCCGCGTGGGGGCCGGTGGCGTCGTAGCCGTAGGCCGTCTGGTACCAGTGCCAGGCATGGCTCGCGTGGTTGCTGACGCCGAAGCGCAGGCCGTGCTTGCGCGCCGCGGCCGCCCAGCCGCCGACGATGTCCTTGCCCGGGCCCACCCGCGTGGCGTTCCAGGCGTGGTGGCGGGAGTCGAAGTTGTCGAAATTGTCGTGGTGGCAGGCCATGGACACCAGGTACTTGGCGCCCGCCGCCTTATAGAGCTTGGTCAGCTCCTCCGGGTCCCACCGCTCCGCCTTCCAGCGGTTGATCAGCTCCATGAAGCCGAATTGCGTGGGGTGGCCGTAGGTTTTGACATGATGTTCGTAGCTGGGGTCCCCCTGCATGTACATGCGGCGGGCGTACCAGTCGCCAAACTCCGGCGCGCACTGCGGTCCCCAGTGGGCCCAGATGCCGAACTTGGCGTCGCGAAACCAGGCCGGCGCCTGGTACCCGGCGGCCAGGGAGTCCCAGGTGGGCTGGAACGGGCCGGCGTCGGCGCGCGCCCTGGCGGCGACAGGCGCGGTGGACAAGGTGAGGGCTGAGACCGCGCCGGCATAGCGGACGAGGTCACGACGCGTCGGGCTTACCATAAGCTGCTATTCCTTCGGGGACCGGATGGTGGAGGCGCGCGCCACCAGGCGCGGCGGCACGAGATCGACATGGGGCGGCAGCGCCGCGTTCTTGGTGCCGGCCAGGCTGGTGGCCAGCTGGGCCACGCGCCGGCCGATGGCTTCGGCGCCCTGGTCGACGGAGGAAAGGGGGATGCGCAGGAAGTCGGCGTAGGAAAGATTGCCGCAGCCGATGATGGCGATGTCGTCCGGGATGCGCAGTCCCGCCTCCAGCACGGCGCGCATGGCACCCAGGGCGGAGGGGTCGTTGTAGCAGAACAGCCCGTCCGGGCGGGGAGACAGCGCCAGCAGGCGCCGTGTCGCGGCATAGCCGGCTTCCTCGCCCCGGTGGTCGCCCGACGGCCCCAGGTCCATCACCAGATCCGGCGCCGGCGCCAACCCGTGCTGGGCCAGGGCCTGTCGGTAACCGGACAGGCGCCCCGCCGCTGTGCTCACCTCCGGCCCGCGAAGATGGGCGATACGCCGGCATCCTTGCGCGATGAGATGCGCGGTGGCCAGCGCCCCCACCGCCTCATCGTCATTGCCGACGAAATGGGCCTCGGCGTCCGCGAACCGCCTATCCAGCAAAATGTGGGGCGTGCCCCGCCGCTCGATCTCCCGCAGGCCATCCATCGTCGTCTGGGTGGAGGCCAGCACGATGACATCCACCTGCCGGGCCAGCAGATTCCGGATCTGCTGCCGCTCCGCATCCGGTTCCTCATCGGAGGAAGAGATCAGCAGCCCGTATCCGTGGGCCCGGATGTCGTTGGCGATGGCCTTGGCGATGCCCGCGAAGAAGGGGTGGAGAAGGTCGGGGACGATCAGGCCGATGGTCCAGGTTTGGCCCGTGACCAGCGACCGAGCCATCAGGTTCGGCTGGTATCCCAGCTCCGCCACCCGCTCCAGCACGCGGCGGCGTGTCGCTTCCCCGATATCCGGGTGGGCGCGCAAGGCCTTGGACACTGTGACGACAGACAGCCCCAGTTCCAGCGCGATGTCTTTCATGCGGGCGGTCAAGATGCGCGCCTCTCCCCACGGTGTGCCGGTGCAGCCCTTTAGGCCTGTTTCGCGCGGCAGTTAGCGCTAACTTTATCGATTAAGCATATTTATAACAAGTCGGTTTTCTGAAAGGCTGCGCCTACGTCGGTGGGGATATATGGAGAACGGCCCAGCTCAATCCGCCAGGACCGATCTGGGCCGTTTCCTTGCGATTCGGTCCCTATGGCCGGGCATTATCCGTCCAGCAGGGACCGCTCGTTCGCGGCGTCGTATTTCCGGACATCGCCTGTCATCCGGCCCTGCCACTTCCCTACGAAGGCCCTCGTGTCGGGAGCGTCTAGGTGGGCGGAGAGGGAGGCCTGGTCGCGCCAGCGCTCAGCGACCAGCAACCGGCCTTTGCTTTGGTCATCCACCGCGACGGCGTAGGTCAGGTTGCCCTCGCGCTGCCGGACGGACCGCGCGAGCGCCTGGATATCGGCGGCGAACTCCTCCACCGCGGAGGGATCGACCTGAACATGGCCCATCACGATAAGCATGATCGCACACTCCTGGGATTCGCTTTTCCGGTCAGGCAACGGTGAGGGCGATCTTGCCCTGGATGTTGCCGCGGGCGGCACGCTGGTGCGCCTGGGAGGCCAGGGCGAGCGGGAAGGTGCTGTCGATCACGACGCGGACGGTACCGTTGTCGAGCAGACGGGCAGCCTGGGCCAGCTGCGCGCCGCTGGACCGGACCTGCGTCGTCGATACCGTGATGCCCAGCGTCTCCGCCTCGCCATGGCCGGTGAAGCCCAGGGGATAGACGGGGAAAAGCGCGCCGCCCCGTTTCAGGGTGCGCAGGAAGCGGCCGGTATCGGGCCCGCCGACGGTGTCGAGCACCAGGTCCGCGTCGCGCACCATCTCCTCGGCGGCCATCCGGGTGTAGTCTATGAACTGGTCGACGCCCAGGTCGCGCATCAGGCCTTCATTCTTTCCGGATGCCACGGCGATGACGCGCGCGCCCTGCCACTTCGCCAGTTGCACGGCCAAGTGGCCGACACCGCCGCCGGCCCCGTTGACGAGCACCTTCCGGCCGCGCAACGGCACCGGCTCATGCCTGTAAGGTTGAAACGGGTTCGGCGCGTCGTGCCCCAGCTCGATCAGGAACTGCCAGGCGGTGAGCAGGGACATGGGCGCGCCGGCCGCGTGGATGTGATCGATGCCGGCCGGCTTGCGGGCTAAGTCTGATACCGGGACGCTGACATAATCGGCATAGGCCTTGCTGCCCTCCATGACATGGTGGGGGAAGCGCACCATGGCATAGACCTCATCGCCCACGCCGAAATCACCGACATCGCCGGCAACGGCCGCGATGACGCCCGATATGTCCGACCCGAGGGTCAAGGGGAAGGTCGGGTGCGGTTGCCATTCGGGGGGAAGCGAACGATAGCCGTCCCGCAGGTACCAATCCGGTGGGTTGAGGCCGACGGCATGGACCTTGACCAGAGCCTCGCCGGGCGCGGGGGTAGGGCGGGGCGCGTCCTCATAGCGCAGCACCTCGGGGCCGCCGAATTCGTGCAGCCGCACCGCTTTCATCGTGTCGCTCATGATGCATTCCTTTCGTGCTTTCGAAGCTGAGACATAGTTTGGCTTCTGAGCACGAATTGACAATTCGGCTGGAAGTGGCTTCAGTATTTCCATGAAGGAACAAATCGGACTTGAAAGGCTCACCGGGCTGATCGCCTTCGCCCGCGTCGGCTCGCTGGGCAGCTTCACCGCGGCCGCCCGCTCGCTGTCGATTTCCCCATCGGCGGTGAGCAAGAGCGTCCAGCGGCTGGAGCAAAACCTGGGCGTCGCCCTGATCACCCGGACGACACGCTCGCTGACCCTGACGCCGGAGGGCCGTGACCTGCACGAGCGGGCTCTGCGGCTGCTGCGGGATGCGGAGGAGATCGAGCAGGCGGCGAAGTCCGCGCGGTCGGCGCCGTCGGGAACCCTGCGCATCGCCGCGTCCCTGCCCATCGGCATCCATGTGATTGCGCCGGCGCTGCCGGCGTTTCGGGCGCGCCATCCCCAGGTGGTGGTGGACCTGCGGTTGAGCGACCAGTTCGTCGACCTGATCGAGCAAGGGATCGACCTGGCCGTGCGGATCGGTGACCTGCCGGATACGCGGCTGCTGTCGCGGCGGCTAGCGCCGCACCGGTTCTGCTGCTACGCATCGCCCGCCTACCTGGCCGCCCGGGGAACGCCGTCGCATCCGGACGACTTGGCGCGGCACGACACCGCCGCTCTCCGCTATCAAAGCTCCGGGCAGATGTTGCGCTGGCCCTTTCTGATCGGGGATCGCGAAATCGAGATCGTGCCCGCGTCCGGCATCGTCATGGACGCCAGTGAGGCGCTGATAGCGGCGCTTGTCGCCGGTGGCGGCATCGGCATCAGCGCCGACTTTGTCGCCGCCCCCTATGTGGCGCGCGGGGAGCTTGTGCCGGTGCTGTCCGACTATGCGGTCGAGCGGCACAACATCACCGCCGTCTGGCCGGAAAGCCGTCGGGCCAACCCGGCGGTGCGCGCCTTCCTGGCCCATCTGCAGGATGCCCTGCCGGCCCAGTGACGCGCGGGGCGCCGCGTGGAAGAAAAATAAGGAACGGGGTGTCGGCGCGCGGCGGCGGCGTTCGTCGTTCCGGTGACGGCACCCAACGGCGTCCGGAACTTCGCGTCGCCTGACGGAAGATATCGTACAGTCACAGGGGAGGTTGTCCCATGAATCCCACCATCACCGCCTTTGAGCTGTCGCCCGATCGCGGCAGGGGCTTGGCGCGGGACATGCGCGTGCGCTGGGCGCTGGAGGAGGCGGGGCAGCCATATGACGTCCGGCTGCTCTCGTTCAGTGCCATGAAGGAACCCGCGCACCGCGCGCGGCATCCCTTCGGGCAAATCCCCACCTATGAGGACGGGGATCTCGCCCTGTTCGAGTCCGGGGCGATCGTGCTCCATATCGCGGAAAGCCAGGCCGGCCTGCTGCCACAGGATCCCGTCGCCCGGGCGCGGGCAATCAGCTGGATGTTCGCCGCCCTCAACACGGTGGAGCCGCCCATCCTGGACCTCCAGACCGTCCTGTTCCTGGAACGGGACAAGAGCTGGTTCGAGGAACGCCGGGCCATGGTCAAGGATGCCATCCGGCGGCGGCTGGCGGAACTCTCCGGCCACCTGCGCGATGCCGACTGGCTGGACGGTGGATTCAGCGTCGGCGACCTGCTGATGGTGTCCGTACTGCTTCGGGTGAAGGCGGCCGGCATCCTGGATGAGTATCCCAACCTCGCCGCCTACGTCGCCCGGGGGGAGGCCCGCCCGGCCTACCAGCGTGCCTTCGCCGCCCAGTTGGCGGTCTTCACCGCCGCATCGGGCGCCTGATGCGGGCTACCGCGAGGCTTGACAAGGTAACCTACTAGAAGGTAGGTTCGGCGCATGAGCACTCCATCCACCGCCCCATCCTCCACCGCCGATGAGATTTTAGCCTGCGCCCGGTCGCTGGTCATGGCGGGCGGCTATAATGGCTTCAGCTACGCCGATATCGCCGCGGTCGTCGGCATCCGCAAGGCCAGCATCCACCACCATTTCCCCAACAAGGTGGATCTGGTCCGCACGCTGGTCGCCCGCTATCGCGAGGAGGCGCGCACCGGAATAGCGGAGCTTGAGCGCCATGTCCCCGATCCGCTCGCGCAACTCCGCAGCTACGCGGGGTATTGGGAGGGGTGCATCACCGACGCCAGCGCGTCCTTCTGCATTTGCGCCATGCTGGCCAGTGAGTTGCCCATCCTGCCGGAAGAGGTGGCACTGGAGGTCAGGGCCCATTTCCGCTTCCTGGCGGCTTGGCTGGCCTCGGTGTTCGAACGGGGGGCGCAGCAGGGCCTGCTTCGTCTCAGCGGCACGGCGCGGGCGGAGGCGGAGGCGTTCTTGGCCGCCGTTCATGGGGCCATGCTGTCCGCCAGGGCCTATGGCGACCCCAAGATGTTTGGGGTGGTCATGACACCCCTGCTGGACCGGCTTTCTGCCTGATAGGGACGCCGCCTGACGCTGGGCGGCGTCTTCGCGCGCCCAAGCTACCTACCTACTAGTCGGATGTTGTTGCAGCATCTGTATTTCCCCTTTGCGAACTAATGGAGATCGACATGTTTGGAATTTCGCCCCTGGGCTGGGTGCACACGCTGGGCAGCCTGCCCGCCATTCCTCTGGCCCTGTACATGTTCGCCCGCCACGGGCGGATCGTGCCGCGGTCGGGACCTGGCGCCGTCTATTTCGTGTCGATGCTGATCGGGGGCGTCACGGTGTTCCTGGTCGCCCACCAACCCGTCAGTTATGGCATCGCGGTGGTGACCATCCTGCTGCTGCTCGCCGGATATGGGGTCGGGCGCGTCCCTGGCCTGGGTCGCGCCGGCAGGTATCTGGAGACGATTTTCCTCAGCCTGACGACCTTCCTGCTGATGGTGCCGACGGTCAGCGAAACCCTGCGCCGTGTCCCCGATGGCCACCCCCTGGTCACCGACCTGAAGTCGCCGCTTCTGCTCGGCGCCCAGGCGGCCCTTTTCGTCCTGCTGGTCATCGGCGTGGCCGCCCAGATCCTCTTCCTGCGCCGGCAGGGCAAGGCCGCCGTCTCATGACGGCCGCGTCCTGGGCCGCCGATCCCGCCGACAAAAACCCCCGTTATCGTCCAAACGGGACATGCATCTACAATCAAACGTGTCGCAAGACGGTATAGGGATGGCGAAACAACCAGGCGAGGGGTTCGGGCCCCTCCGTTTCGCGAGGACCGTCCCCATGCTGAAACTGCTGGCCGCGACCGTGGCCGCCTTGTGGTGCCTTGGCGTCGGTGCCGCCAGCGCCAAGGTCATGCCGTTCCCGTCCACTTGCCACGCGCGGCAGGTCCCGGCCAACGGCACCACCCTGCACGTCCGCGTCTGCGGCAGCGGCCCCGCCGTCGTCCTGGTGCATGGCTATGGGGAGACTGGCGACATGTGGGCGCCGCTGGCCGCCGACCTGATGCGCGATCACACCGTGATCGTGCCCGACCTGCGCGGCATGGGCCTGTCCGCGCGCGCCACCAGCGGTTTCGACAAGAAGACGCAAGGCCAGGATATCGCGGGCGTGCTGGACGCGCTGGGTATCGGCAAGGTCGATCTGGTCACCCACGACATCGGCAACATGGTGGGCTACGCCTTCGCGGCCCAGAACCGTGACCGCGTCACGCGTTTTGTGCTGATGGACGCGCCCATTCCCGGCGTTGGCCCTTGGGATGAGATCCTGAAAAGCCCCTTGCTCTGGCATTTCCGCTTCGGCGGACCGGATATGGAGCGGCTGGTGGCGGGGCGGGAGCGCATCTATCTCGACCGTTTCTGGAACGAGTTCTCCGCCGACCCGCGCCGGTTCGACGAGGCGTCGCGCCAGCACTACGCCGCCCTCTACGCCCGCCCCGGCGCCATGCACGCCGGGTTCGAACAGTTCAAGGCCTTCGACCAGGATGTGAAGGACGACCAGGCCTTCCTGGCCCAGGGGCCGCTCACCATGCCGGTCCTGGCCATTGGCGGCGACCATTCCTTCGGGCCCACCATGGCGGTGGTGGCGCGCGCCGCCGCCAGCAATGTGCAGGAGCTGGTCATTCCTCAATCCGGCCATTGGCTGATGGAGGAACAGCCGGCGGCGACGGTCGCCGCCATCCGCGCCTTCCTGGACGCCAAGGTGTGACGTCGGAGCGTGATCTTGGCCGTCAACCGCCCGATCGCAAATGAATCAGCGGATAGCTCCGCCCCTGGCCGTCGAGGGCGGAGCGCCCGGTGGGATGGAAGCCCAGCCGCTCATAAAAGCCCACGGCCTGGCCGTTCTGCTCGTTCACGTCGGTGGTGAGGACGGGGTGCAGGGTCAGGGCATGGGCGACCAGCCGGCGCCCGACCCCAGTCCCCCTGTGGCTGGGATCGACGAACAGCGCCTCCATATGCGCGCCGTTCAGCAGCATGAAGCCGATGGGCCGGTCGGCGGCGTCGCCCCCCAGCCACAGCGGGGCCGTGGGCAGGAAATCCGCCACCTCGGCATCGATTGCCGCCCTGTCGGCGGGTGTCAGGAAGTCATGCGTGGCGTCGACGGCCCGGCGCCAGATGCCGAGGACCCGGACCCCGTCGCGGGCTTCTGACGGTCGGATGGTGATTGGGTTCGTCATTGGATCCCCCTGTGCAGTTCGTCGGCCGGGGAGAACACACGCCCCTCCATTCCACAGTCGCTGACGGCCGTCACTCCGGCCCGGCGGACGGAAGCAATCACAGTTGAGTTGAGTCTCGCGAACCGCGTCGGGGTCCAGGGCGCAGCCCCGGAGGCAACGAAGTTCCACAGGCCTATGTCGCCTTGCCGGTTGGACGGGAACCGGCGCGCTGCTTTAGGGTGGCGCCTTCTGGTAGCGATCCCATTCCGGAGCAACGTTCATGGCTGACACCCCCGCCTTGGAAACCCCCGTCTGGCTTATCACCGGCTGTTCCACCGGCTTCGGCCGCATCCTGGCCCAAAGGGTGCTGGCGCGCGGCTGGCGGGTGGTGGTCACGGCGCGTGACGCCGCCCAGGTGATCGACATCGTGGCGACGGCGGATGAGCGGGCCATGCCGGCGGCGCTGGACGTCACCCAGTATGACCAGATCGACGCCGTGGTGGCGGCGGCGCAGGAGCGGTTCGGCCGCATCGACGTGTTGGTGAACAACGCCGGCTACGGCTACCAGAGCGCGATCGAGGAGGGGGTGGAGGCTGAAATCCGCGCCCAGTTCGACACCAACGTCTTCGGCCTGTTCGCCATGACGCGCGCGGTTCTGCCCCTGATGCGGGCGCAGGGCGGCGGGCACATCCTCAACATCACCTCGGTCGCCGGCCTGGTGGGCTACCCCGGTTCCGGCTACTACGCCGCGTCCAAGCACGCGGTGGAGGGCTGGTCCGACAGCCTGCGGGCGGAGGTGGAGCCGCTGGGCATCGGCGTCACCTGTGTCGAGCCGGGTCCCTTCCGCACCGACTGGGCCGGCCGTTCCCTGCGCCAGACAGCCAGCCGCATCCCGGATTACGCCGACACGGCGGCCAAGCGCCTGGCCGCCACCAAGGACATCAGCGGCACCCAAGCGGGGGACCCCGTGCGGGCCAGCGACATCATGATCGAGATCACGCAACAGGCGACCCCGCCGCGCCATGTGGTGCTGGGTGCCTGGGGCCAGGATGCGGTGGTGACGCGGCTGCGCCAGCGGCTGGCGGAAATCGAGGGCCAGCGCGAGCGGGCGCTGTCCGCCGATTTCCCCAATCCCTGAGGCCGGCGCTCACACCCCCAGCGCCTGCCACATCTCCCGCTCTTGCCCATCTGGGTCCATGGCCACCTGGCACTGGCTGTTCAGCAGCATGACGGCACGGTCCTTGGTGTCATAGCGGGGCCAGGCCGGCTGGCCGGCGGCGCTGGGCACGCCGCTTCGGGCGAAGCTGGTGAAATAACCGCTGACGGCCTTGGCGGTTTCCACCAGGCCGGGGCCGTCGCCCTGCAGGTCCGGCATCTCCGTGTTCAGGAAAGTGATGGAGATGTCGATGGCGTGGCCGGCCCGCAGGGTCCAGTCCGTGCCCTTGATCGGGATGTTGGACTGGAAGTCGTTACGGTAGCGATAGACGGGCGCGCTCTGTGCCGCCTTGCGGTCGGCCAGGGTGGCGGTGCCGGCGCCCATGGACAGGGCGGTTTCGATGGCGATGCCCTGTTCCACTGGGGTGGCGTTGGGGCGGGTTTGGCGGTAGGTGGCCAGGATGCGCTCCGCGTCCGGACCGAAGGCCTGCTGGGCCCGCGCGGTCAGGCTAGCCGCGTCCATGTGGAAGAACTCCGGATGGTCGCGCTCGAAGAAGGCGGCCTCGTCGCGCATGTTGCCGATCAGCAGGGGGATGCCGGCCACCAGGGCGGGGGCCGCCGGGTCGAAGGGGTGGTGGGGCAGGACGGTGCCGTCCACCACCGGGCCCCAGCCGCCGGGCTTGGGCGCGCGGTTGGCCGCCAGGCTGGGCTTGGGCGGGGGGTGGCCGGCCTGCCACTCCTTGGTGGCCACGGTCAGGGGGCCCTGGCCCTTCTCTGCCGCCAGCTGCAGGTCGATGAACTTCTGCGCCGGCACGTCGTGCAGCTTGGCGAAATCTTTCGGATGGATGTCGAAGGCGGCCAGCACGCGGCGCGCCGTCTCCGTCGCCACCTCCTTGGGAAGTCCGCGCAGCATGGGCCCGCTCTGCATCCCCGCCTTGTGGTACAGGCCCTGGGCGGCGGGCATGCCCATGACGGCGCAGGTCTTGGCGCTGCCGCCGGACTCGCCGAACACCATGACGTTGCCGGGGTCGCCGCCGAAGGTGGCGATGTTCTCCTTGATCCAGCCGAGTGCCGCGATGATGTCCAGGATGCCCTGGTTGCCGGAGGTGGCGTAGTCCGCCCCGCCCAGGTCGCCCAGGTAGAGATAGCCCAGCAGGCCCAGGCGGTGGTTGGTCGCCACCACCACCACATCGTAGGTGGCGGCCAGGCGGGCACCGTCCTGGATGCGCTGGCCGCCGCTGCCGGTGGTGAAGCCGCCGCCGTGGCAGTAAACCATGACCGGCCGCTTGGCCCCGTCGTTGACCGCCGGGGTCCAGACGTTCAGCACCAGGCAGTCTTCGCTGTAGGCCGGTTCATGCTCGCCATAGGTGGTGCCGGGGCCCTGCATGGCGGGCGGACCCAGGCGGGTGGCGTCGCGCACGCCGGTCCACGGCGTCACCTTGGGCGGGGCCTTGAAACGGTTCTTGCCCGAGGCCGGGCCGGCGTAGGGGATGCCCTTGAAGGCCAGGGCGCCACGGTCGTGTCCACCCCGGAGTCGGCCGGCCGATGTCTCGACTTCCACGAAGGGCCCCACGGTTTGCGTGAACCAGACGCCATCGTCGGCGCGGGCGGGAACCCAGAAATAGGGGGCTGCGACGGCGGCGGCACCAGCCTGCAACAGGGTGCGGCGGTTGAGGGATAGGGTCATGATTTTCCTCCCGGTTTTATTCTTGTGCGACCTGGGCGCGAGGGCCGCGTCGAGGGGACATGGCCGGCCGGGGCAGGGGATGCCGCCAGCCGGTCCCTTTTCAACGCGGGGCAATCGGCGTATGAGTCTCTGATAACGGTAACATAAAAACCGGGAGGAACAATGAGCGTCCGGAGGACAGGGCTGGGGATGCCTGCGCGCATTCCGGCGGCCGGGACCGATCCCATTTCCCTCGACAGCGCCGCGACCGATGGCAGTTCGGGCAGCGGCGAAAATGGTATTTCCCGCCGTCTTCTCATGGGCTTGGGGGCTGCCGGTGCCGGCACGCTGCTGATGCGCCCGGCCTTCGCGTCACCCGCCGCCGGTCCGGCGGAAGGGGAGGGGGTGGGCTTCGCCGTCGTCGGCCTGGGCCTCTTGTCGCAGGGGCAGATCCTGCCCGGTTTCCACAGCGCCAAGCGGGCGAAACTGACCGCCCTGGTCAGCGGCCACCCTGACAAGGCCACGCGACTCGCCGCCAAATACGGCGTGGCCAGGGACGCGATCTACACCTACGAGAATTACGATCGCATCGTGGACGACCCGCGCATCCAGGTCGTCTACATCGTCCTGCCCAATGCCATGCATGCGGAGTTCACCATCCGCGCGCTGAAGGCTGGCAAGCATGTGCTGTGCGAGAAGCCCATGGCGACCAGCGTGGCGGACGCGGAGGCGATGATCGCCGCCGCCAAGGCCGCCGACCGAAAGCTGATGATCGCCTACCGCTGCCATTACGAGCCGCTGAACTTGGCGGCCATGCGCCTGATCCGCTCGGGCAAGCTGGGCAAGCCCCGCATGGTGGTCACCCAGATGGGGCGCCAGGCCTCGCTCAGCGATCCGGCGGACGTGTGGCGGCTGGACATGAAGATGTCCGGCGGCGGCGCCCTGGCCGACATGGGCATCTACGGCATCAACGGCGCACGCTACCTGCTGAATGAGGAACCGGTGGAGGTGCGCGCCTGGGCGCAGACCGACCGCAAGGACCCGCGTTTCCGCGAGGTGGAGGACCTGATCGCCTGGCAGTTCCGCTTCCCCAGCGGCGCCATCGCCAACGGGTCCACCAGTTTCGACTACGCCCCCACCATGTCCTACCAGGTGGAGTGCACGCAGGGGCGGCTGGTGGCCGACCCCGGCGCCTTCTACAACGGCAACCGCCTGACGGTGCAGACCGGGTACCAGTCGCAGGTGCAGGCGATCCACGAGATCGACCAGTTCGCGCGCGAGATGGACTGGATGGCCGATGTGGTGCGGGGCAAGGCGCCGCTGGTCTCCACCGGCGAGGAAGGACTGCAGGACATGCGGCTGATGAAGGCCATCCTGGACTCGGTCGCCCAGGGGGGCGCCACCGTGTCCACCGCCTTCGGCTACACCCGCGCGGTCGACCCGGCCAAGGTCGTCGACGTGCCGGCCTGACCGGCGATTGTAAAGCACAGCTGTCTTGATGGCGCGGTCACATCCCCGGGCCGTTCCGGACTTAAAATGATAACGCTAACAATGGGAGGGGCGGATGGGTCGTTCTGTATTCGGGGTCGCCATGCTGGCGGCCCTGTCTGTGGTGGCGGGCGCGGGGAGCGTTCATGCACAGGAGGCGGCCAAGCCGACCTACCTGGACCCCAGCCTGCCGGTGGAGCGCCGGGTGGATGACCTGGTCGGCCGCCTGACGCCGGAGGAAAAGGCGGCGCAGCTGACCAACCAGGCCCGGGCCATCCCGCGCCTGAACATCCCCGCCTACAATTGGTGGAGCGAGGCGCTGCATGGCGTCGCCCGCAACGGCGAGGCCACGGTGTTCCCCGAGCCCATCGGTCTGGCCGCCACCTTCGACCCCGCCGCCATCCGCCAGATGGGCATCGCCATCGGCACCGAGGCGCGGGTTAAGTTCAACCGCGTGGAAAAGGCGGGGGCGGAGCACCGCATCTACCAGGGCCTGGATTTCTGGTCGCCCAACATCAACATCTTCCGCGACCCGCGCTGGGGCCGGGGGCAGGAGACCTATGGCGAGGACCCGTACCTGACCGGCAAGCTGGGGACTGCCTTCGTCCAGGGCATGCAGGGCGACGATCCCAAATATTACCGGGTGATCGCCACCGCCAAGCATTACGCCGTGCACAGCGGGCCGGAGCCGACGCGCCACGAGGTGGACGTGGCCGCCAGTCGGCATGACATGGTGGACACCTACCTGCCGGCCTTCCGCGAACTGGTGACGGCGGGCAAGGTGGCCTCGGTCATGTGCGCCTACAACCGCGTGAACGGGCAGCCGGCCTGCGCCAGCGACTTCCTGCTGACCGACCAGTTGCGCAAGCGCTGGGGCTTCACCGGCTATGTCGTGTCCGACTGCGACGCCATCGCCGACATCCAGCGCGGCCACCGCTACACCAAGACCCTGGCGGAGGCGGCGGCCGTGTCGCTGAAGCTGGGCGTGGACAACGACTGCACCCAGTACAACCGGCCGCCGGACGAGCCGGACGATTTCGACCTCTACCGTGACGCCATCGCCCAGGGGCTGGTGTCGCAGGACGTGGTGGACACCAGCCTGCGCCGCCTGTTCACGGCCCGCATGCGCCTGGGCCTGTTCGACCCGCCGGCCAGCGTGCCCTACGCCCAGGTGGATGACGCGCAGTTGAACTCGCCGGAGCATGTGGCGCTGGCCCTGCGCCTGGCCAATGAGTCCATGGTGCTGCTGAAGAACAACGGTGTGCTGCCGGTGAAGCCGGCGGTGAAGAAGATCGCCGTGATCGGTCCGCTGGCCGACCAAGTGGACGTGCTGCTGGGCAACTACAACGGCCAGCCCATCCACCCGGTGACGGCGCTGGACGGTATCCGCGCCGCCTTCCCCAACGCCCAGATCGTCTATGAGCCGGGCAGCAATTTCCTGCGCTCCGCGTCCACCATTCCGGCCAGCGCCCTCAGCGGTCCGGATGGCAAGCCCGGCCTGAAGGGGGAGTACTGGGGCAACCGTGACTTCAGCGGCGCCCCGGCCGTGACCCGCACCGACGGCATCCTGAACCTGGACCGCGACATGACCCCGGTGGTGGAGGGCGCCGCCATCTCCGCCCGCTGGACAGGCTTCGTCACCGTGCCGGCGACGGGTGAGTACAACATTGGCCTCAGCGGCGCCAACGCCACCCTGTGGGTGGAGGGGGCCGAGGCGGTGAAGAACGGTGACCGCCAGCGCACGCCGCAGATGAAGGCCCTGCATTTCGAGGCCGGGCGCCGCTACGCCATCCGCATCGACCAGACGCCGGCCAAGGGCCCCGTCATCCGCCTGGTGTGGAACCCGGTGGTGGCCGACCCGCTGAACCGCGCCGTGGCGGCGGCCAAGGCGGCCGACCTGGTGGTGGCCGTGGCCGGTATCAGCTCCGCCCTGGAGGGGGAGGAGATGACGGTGACCGTTCCCGGCTTCAAGGGCGGCGACCGCACCAGCCTGGACATGCCGGCGGAAGAGGAGAACCTGTTGAAGGCGGTGAAGGCCACGGGCAAGCCCATGGCCCTGGTGCTGATGAACGGGTCCGCCCTGTCGGTGAACTGGGCCGTGGCGCACGTCGATGCCATCATCGACGCCTGGTACCCGGGCGAACAGGGCGGCATGGCCATCGGTCAGACGCTGTCGGGCGTCAACAACCCCTCCGGCCGCCTGCCGGTGACCTTCTACAAGGGCGTGGACGGCCTGCCGCCCTTCGAGGATTACAGCATGAGGGGGCGGACCTACCGCTACTTCACCGGCAAGCCGCTATACGCCTTCGGCCACGGCCTGAGCTACACCACCTTCGCCTACACCCCTCCGGCCCTGTCCGCCGCCACGCTGAAGGCGGGCGAGACGCTGGGCGTGGATGCCCAGGTGCGCAACACCGGCGCGGTGGCGGGGGATGAGGTGGTGCAGCTGTACCTGGGCTTCCCGCGGATTCCGGGCGCCCCCATCCGGGCCCTGCGCGCCTTCACCCGCGTCCACCTGGCGCCGGGTGAGAGCAAGAAGGTCCACTTCGACCTCGACCCCCGCGACCTGTCCAGCGTGACGGAGGCGGGCGACCGGGTCGTGGCGGGAGGCCGCTATACCCTGACCGTGGGCGGCGGCCAGCCCGGCACCGGCGTCCCCGGCGCCACGGCGGGCTTCACCATCGCCGGCACGGCGCCCGTGGCGGAGTGAGGACCCATGACCTTGATCAATGGCATGGAACCCACCCGCCGTGAGTTCGCCCTGATGGCCGGGGCGGCGCTGGCCGCCGCCGGCACGGGGACGGCCAGCGCCGCGCCCAGGCCGGGCGTCGGCGCCTATCCGCCCGATGCCTGGCACCAGCGCATGAAGCGCATCGTCCACGTCAATTTCAACGAGCGTGACCCCGAGACCTTCGACGTCGGGAAGTGGGCGGACTACCTGGCCTCCTGCCAAGCGCAGATGACCTATCTCAGCGGCACCAACGTGGTGGCCTTTTATCCCACGGGCCTGCCGGACCTGCCGGTCAGCGCCTGGCTGAAGGGCCGGGACGTGTTCGGGGAATGTGTGGCGGCGGCCAAGGCGCGGGGCATCCGCGTCATGGGCCGCTTCAGCATCGATATCGCCAAGAGCCAGCTGGCGGACAGGCATCCCGACTGGTTTTGCCGCACCCAGGATGGCGCCCTGGTCCGCCGCTCCCTTGTGGGGGCGCCGGACGACCCGTCGGCCTCGTCGGAGTTCGCGCCCACCTGCCAGTTCAGCGACTATTACACCACTTTCGTGCCGGCCCTGTTCGATGAGGTGCTCAGCCGCTACCCCATCGACGGCATCTACAGCAACGGTTGGCCCAGCCCGGACGCCGTCGTCTGCTATTGCCCCATCTGCCGCACCATCGGCGACCCGCACAGCCGGGCGTATGAGGATGCTTTCCTGAAGCGGGCGGTGGAGCTGTGGGGCCGCTACGACGCCCTGGTGAAGAAGCATGACGCCCGGCTGATCTTCACCGGCAACCTGGGCGGCGGCTTCCGGGGCGGCACCCTGGACCTGTCGGCCCTGGCTGCCACGGCACCCTGGTTCATGGCCGACAACCAGGGTCGGGGTGGCATCGGCGCCCCCGCCTGGGATGCCAGCCAGCAGACCCGCATCGGCAAGGCGATCGTTGGCAATTCCCCTGGTGGAAAAGGGGGTGACCGCCCCGTCACCAACATCACGGCGGGGTATGAGATCGCCGGCGACATCCGCTGGCGCAACGTCACCGGCAACGCGGTAGAGGTGCGCTCGCGCATCCACCAGACGCTGGCGGCGGGCGGGGTGGTCCACTACCACTGGCTGGGCTATCAGCAGGGCTTCATCGAAGACCGGCGCTGGCAGAAGGTGGGGCGGGAGGTGCTGGCCTGGCAGGCCGCCAACGACCGTCATTTCCACAACCGTCGTTCGATCGCCAGCGTGGCCCTGGTAGTGTCCCAGCGCGGCAACCGCCTGTACGACCCGCCGGTGGGCACGGACACGCTAGACGCCGTCCAGGGCATGTACCAACTGCTGACCGAGGCGCGCATCCCCTTCGACGTGGTGCTGGACCGTGACCTGAACGCGGCCACGCTGGGCCGATACCAGAGCCTGGTGCTGCCCAACATCGCACTGATGGGCGACGCCCAGGCCGCCGCCGTGACGGCCTTCGCCAAGGCGGGCGGCGGCGTGTTGGCGACCTTCGAGACCGGGCTGTACGACGAGGGCGGCCGCCCCCGTGACGATTTCGCCTTGGGCGCCCTGTTCGGCATGCGCCGGGCGGGCAAGCGCGAGAGTTTCGGCCAGGCGGCCACGCCCAATCAGCCGCGCTTCCCCGGGTCCAGCGCTATACAGCGCATCGAGCGGCGCCATCCCATCCTGGCGGGGTTCGAGGAGACGGATTGGATTCAGGGCTCCAGCTGCCGCGTGCCCATCACCATCGACGGCCCGCCCCTGCTGACCCATGTGGCGCAGTATCCCTGGTACCCGACGGAGGGGGTCTACAGCCGCCAGCCGCATACCGGCCAGCCCACCCTCGCGGTGCGCGAGGCGGGTGGGGCGCGTCTGGTCTACCTGGCGGCGGATGTGGAGGCCGGCTACTGGCGCTCCGGCGCCGCCGACCTGGGCGATCTTGTCACCAATGCCCTGCGCTGGCTGGCCCCGGCGCCGCCCATCACCGTTCAGGGCCCGGGCCTGGTGGAGGTGTTCGGGTGGGAGACGGAGCCGGGCTACGCCCTGCACCTGGTCAACCACACCAACCCCGGTTTCCGCGCCACCGCCGCCCGCGGGTTGAGCCCGCTGGGGCCGCAATTGGTGCGCATGACCCTGCCGTCACCAAGGCCCATCCGGCAGGCGAGCCTGCTGCGCGCCGGCCAGCCGCTGCCCCTTCGGCAGGAGGGCGCGGTGGTGGAATTCACCGTGCCCAGCCTGGACGAATACGAAGTGGTGGCGCTGGAAATCTGATCTTCAACGTAAAACAAAACAGGGAGGAACCATGAAAGGAACGATCATCGGCACGCTGGTGCTTGCGGGTTTGTGCGGCATGGCGCAGGCGGCCACCCCGGCGCGGCCGCCCATCGTCGCCGTCTCGCATCTGGCGATCTACGCGGCGGACATGGCGAAGTCGGAGGCGTTCTACGTCCACGACCTGGGCGCCACCAAGCTGCCGGATCCAGAGAATCCGGCCGGCGTGCGCTATTACTTCAGCCCCACGCAGTTCGTGGAGGTGCTGCCCCTGCCGGCGGGGTACACCGGCATAAACCGCCTGGCCCATGGCGCCTTCAACACCCCCGACGTCGCCGCCATGCGCGACTATCTGATCGCCAGGAAGATCGCGGTGCCGGGCAAGGTGCAGCAGGGGTCGGACGGCAGCCGCTGGTTCGACGTGACCGATCCCGAGGGCACGGTGATGCAGTTCGTGCAGGCGCCGGCCACGCCGCCCAGCATCCCGGCCAACGCCCTCTCCAGCCACATGATGCATTTCGGCTTCATCGTCCATAACCGGGCGCTGGAAGACGGCTTCTACCAGCAGATTCTGGGCCTGCATCCCTATTGGGCCGGCGGGATGGAGGATGACAAGCCCACCTGGATTTCCCTGCAGCTGCCCGATGGCCGCGACTGGATCGAATACATGGTGGTGGGCACGCCGGACACGAAAGGCATTCCGCCGGACCTGTCGCAGGCCACCCTGGGTGTCTTCAACCATTTCGCCCTGGCCATCCCCAACGCGGAGGCCGCCTACACCCTGCTGTGGAATGGCGACCGGCTGAAGGGCCAGGACAACCTGCCCAAGATCGGGCGCGACGCGAAGTGGCAGATGAACCTGATCGACCCCGACGGCACCCGGGCGGAACTGATGGAACTGCACGCCATCGGCACGCCCTGCTGCACCCCGTTCGGCGCGCCGGATCCGGAGAAGTGAGCGGCGTCCTCAAGATTGGGAAGAACGAGATGAAGCATCGCATGACCGCGCTGGCCGTTCTGATGGCTCTGGCCACCACGCCGGCCTGGGCGCAAGAGGTGCCCGGCACTTCGCCCGCCAACAGCGCGCCCGGCACGCCCACGGCGCCGGACTGGGCCTATCCCGACTATCCCGGCCACCGCCAAGTGGCCCCGCCGGCGGGCTTCCACCGCCCATCGCGCGTTGAGGACACGCCCATTGGCCTGTTCGACGGCCAGGCGGACGTGGGCGGCGCCCTGGTGCCGGGGCAGGGAACGGTCCAGGACGGCCGCTACACCATCACCTCGGCCGGCTACAACATGTGGTACGGCCGGGATGAGTTCCGTTTCCTGTGGAAGAAGATATCCGGCGACGTGTCGCTGGCGGCGGATGTCGCATTCCCCAACCCCGTGGGCTACGGCGACCGCAAGGCCCTGCTGGTCATCCGCCAGAGCCTGGACGACGACGCGCCGGAGATGGTGGTGGGCCTGCACGGCACCGGCATGTTCCACATCGCCTGGCGTCCGGCCAAGGGGGCGGAGATGGTGGACATGGAATACAAGGTCGGCAGCCGCGGCGCCCTGAAGGGGGAGGCCGTCGCCGGCCTGGTCACCCTGCATCCCCAGCGCATCGGCATCGAGAAGAAGGGCGACGCCTTCACCCTGTGGGTCAGCGAGCAGGGGGAGCCCATGCACTCCTACGGCGCCCCCATTTCCCTGAAACTAACCGAGCCCTTCTACGCCGGCATCGGCTTCGTCTCCCACCTGCCGACCACAACGGACACAGCGGTGCTGTCCCGGGTGATGCTGGAGAATGCGAGCGGGAAGGTACGTTAGGCGGGCATGCTGGCCCGGATTATCTCGTCAAGGGAGATTCCGGGCCAGTGTGGCCTGTGCCAGGCTGGAGCCAGATCGACCATCCTGCAAGGACCGCCCATGACCGCCCTGCTTCCCACTGAGCTTGCCTGGTACGCCACCGGCCGCTTCTACGGCACCACGGACGGGGAACTGGCCGACTATGGCTATTTCCTGCACCTTCCGTTCGACGGGGTGCCGCTGTTCGACGGCACGCCATCGGAGAAGACGGCGCATTTCACCTTCGCTGCCCGGCCGTTCAAGGCGGCGCAGATCGACAACGGGGTGCTGACGCTGGGGCTGGATCCGGTGGGCGAGTTCTCGCTGTATCTGCAGCGCCGCCCGGCGGCCACCTTCGACAAGCCGGCCTCTTTCATGGAGGGCGAGCGTATCGCCACGTTTCGCCGCACCAGCCTGGCGGTGGGCACCACCGTGGCGGTTACCGTCGGCGCCACGCCGGCGCCGGTGTTCGCCACCAACGTGTTTTCCGCGCGCCTGGTGGCCAGCGTCCCGTTCGACTTCGCTGGGGTCCGCCATGACCTGGCGCATCACATTGGCCGGGGCATCACCCAGTTCGGCACCGCCGCCGCCACGCCGGTCACCCCGCCGCCGCCCGGCTATGAGGTGGTCCTGCCCTTCACCGGTTCGGCCATCGCCCTGGGCTGAGCTCGGCTCTCACTGCGCCGAGCGTGTCATCTCCACCCGGTTGCGGCCGGATTGCTTGGCGACGTAGAGGGCGGCGTCGGCGCGGACGTAGAGGGCGTCCAGATCCTCGCCGTCGCGCAGTTCGGCCAGGCCCAGGCTGGCGGTGACGCGGATCGTTGTGCCGCCATCGATCGCCACGCATTCGTCGCTGATGGCCTGGCGCAGGCGGTCGGCCAGCAGGCGGGCGCCATGGGCGGCGGTGTGGGGCATCAGCAGCGCGAACTCCTCCCCGCCGATGCGGCCCACCAGGTCGGTGGAGCGCACATGGCTGGCGATGACGCGTCCCGTGAGGGCCAGCACGGCGTCGCCGCCGGGATGGCCGTAGGTGTCGTTCACGCGCTTGAACTCGTCGAGGTCCAGGATGGCCAGGGCCAGGGGGGTGCCGTGGCGGTTGGCCAGCGCGATCATGTCGCGCGCCCGCTCCATGAAATGGTGGCGGTTGGCGCAGCCCGTCAACGGGTCGGTGGTCGCCAGGTGAGTCAGGCGGTCGTTGGCGGCGCGCAGGTCCGCGGTGCGGTCGGCGATCTGGTTTTCCAGTTCCGCCTGCCGCCGGCGCAGATAGCTGGTGCGCCAGCGCACCAGCAGCGTCACCGCCACCACTGCCAGCGCCGCCGCCAGCAGGCGCAGCCACAGGCGCTGGTACCAGGCCGGCATCACGCGCAGGGGCAGGGTCAAGTCCCGCTCCGCCCACACGCCGTCGCGGTTGCTGCCCCGTAGGCGCAGGGTGTAGTCGCCGGGCGGCAGGTTGGTGTAGACGGCCAGGCGGCGGTTCACGTCCGCCTCGATCCAATCGGCGTCATACCCCTCCAGCCGATAGGCGTAGCGGTTGCGGGCGGGGGCGGTGTAGTCCAGGGCGGCGAATTCCACCGCCAGGCTGTTGGTTTCGGGCGTCAGCACCAGGGGACCGGCCGCGCCCACCCTGGCCACGGGCATGGGGTGGCCGCCCACCCGCAGGTCGGTGATGACCACCGGGGCGGGAAACCGCCAAGCGGGCAGGGTGCCCGGGCGCACCACGGTCATGCCGCCCTTGGATCCGAACAGCGCCTCCCCCGCCGGGGTGGCGGCGCTGGCGCCCACGAAATAGTCGACCAGGGCGGAACCGTCGGCGCGGCGCACCGCGCGCACCTCCAGCGTGTCGGGGTCGATGCGGGCCAAGCCGTCGTCGGTGCCGGCCCAGATGACGCCGTCGCCGTCCATCGCCAGGCTGCAGACATTGGCGTGGGGCATGCCCTGGGCCAGGCCGAAGTGGCGGAAGCGCGGCCTGCCATCAGCGTCCCGGCCAGTCATCAGCGCCAGGCCGCCGCCGAAGGTGCCGACCCAGAGGCGGCCTTGACGATCCACCAACAGGCTGCTGACATAGGGGTCCGGCAGGCCCTGGGGGTCGCCGGGGGCTGGGGGGATGCGTTCCACGGCGCCGGTGGCGATGTCGATGTGGTTCAGGCCATTGCGCGTGCCGACCCAGAGGTCCCGCCCGGCGCCGGACAGCAGGGCGCGGATGGTGCGGTCGGATAGCTGGGCCTGGTCGGCCGGCGTGGCGCCGAACACCAGGCGGCCGGGCGTGCCGCCGGGACCGTCCAGCGTGTAGCCGCGCAGCCCGTCCTCCTCCCCGCCCACCCACAGCATGCCGTCGCGGACGATGAGCGACATGGTGGCGGCTGCCGGATCGCGGCCGCCGGGCAGGGTGACGCGACGAACGGCACTGGCCGCGGGGTCGGCGCGGTACAAGCCCCGCCGCGTGGCGATATAGACGCGGCCCGCCTCATCCTGGGCCAGGGAGAAGACGATGTCGGGCGGCAGGGCGTCTTCCGGCCGGCTGGGATCGGGGCGCAGGGCCGCCACCCGGCCCCCCGCCGGGTCGACGACATCGATGCCGCCGTCGAAATAGCCCAGCCAGGCCCGGCCATCCCGCGCGGACAGCAGGGCGAACACGTCGCTGGCGCTCAAGCCTTCCCGCCGGCTGCCGCCGAAGACGGTGGCGACCAGGCCGGCGTCGTGGGGGTGATAGCTGAGGCCACCGGTGCCGCCCACCCAGATCGAGCCGGCGCTGTCGCGCAGCAGGGCCCAGATGTCGTCATGGGCCAGGCTGTTGGGCTGGGCGCGGTCGTGGCGTATGGGGCGCATGGCGCCGGACCGGGTGTCGATGGCGATGATGCTGCGGTTGCGCAGGCCCACCCAGATTTCATGCGGGCCCGAGGCGCAGATGGCGGAGATCCAGCCCGTCAGGTCGGTGGCGGCGGGGTTGACCGCCCGTGGGGTGGCGCCCGGCTGGTCTATGGCGTACAGCCCGTATCGGATGGTGCCGACCCAGATGCGGCCCTCGCCGTCCTGGAACAGGACCGAGACGTTCGTTTGCGGCGTCTCGCCCAGTGCCACGGCCGTGAAGCCGTCGCCGCCGGGCTTGCGGTAGGCCAGGCCCTGCGCCGTGCCCACCCACAGGCCGCCGGCACCGTCGCGCAGCACCGCCTGCACCCGGCCAGCGGGCAGGCCGCCCGCTTCCGGCGTCCCGGCGCGCAGCACGGTCACCGCGCGGCTGTCGATGTCCAGGTGGCGCAGCCCGTCATCGGTGCCGATCCACAATCCGCCGGCACCATCGTCGGTGATGGCTCCGATGTCCGGCCGCCCGTTGATGGCGCCCAGGGGGATGGTCTCAAACCGGTCGCCGGCGGCGTCGTACAACGACAGGCTGTTGGAACCCACCCACAACCGTCCCTTGGGGTCGATGAACAGGCTTTTGATGAAGTCGCTGGGCAGGCTGCCCGGCACGTCCGGGCTGGCGGCGTAGCTTTTGAAGCGGTAGCCGTCCCAGCGGGCGAGGCCGCCCTGGGTTCCCACCCAGATGAAGCCGTCACGGTCCTGCGCCAGGGCGGTGGGCACGGGATGGGGCAGGCCCTGGTCACGGCCATAATTCTGGAACACCGTTTCGGCCAGGCCGGACCAGCGATCCGCCGGCGCCGCGCGGGCCAGCGACGGCAGGGCGACGAGTCCAAGCAGGAAGATGATACGGCACAGCCGCAATCCCCTGAGGACCATCCCACTTACCCGCTTCACGCTCAAGATGCTGCCGCCCATCGCCCGTTTGACGTAGGAACCATAACAGGTGTGACGTGTCTTAGCACCGGTGTGTCGCTACCAACACGCTATCTTCTGGTCAGGGATAATGGATGTCCGTCGGATACGGAAAGGTTTTTCAAGGGACTAATTCAGCCGCCCCTTGTGCGGAGGCGGGATTTCGGCACATCGTGCGTCCAAACAGGGGATCATGGGGGACATCCGTTGCGCTCGTCATCGTTGGCCGTGTGGGCTGCCGCGCTGGTCTTTTCCACAGCACCCGTCGCCTTGGCGGCGGCTCCTGCCGGGCCGCCGTCGGGGCCAGCCGGGGCCCTGCGTGACCTGCCGGCGCAGGACGGCCTGTTGCCGGTGCGGGTCGACAAGGCCGCCGGCAAGATCTTCCTGACCCTGCCGGCGCCTGCTGCCGACGGCGTGATGGCGCGCTACCTCTACACACCGGCACTGCGCACCGGCCTGGGTTCAGCCCCCACCTTCCTGGACCGGGGGCGCATCGGGCAGACGCAGGTGCTGGCCTTCCGCCTGCTGGGCGCCAAGGTCGCCGTCCAGTTCGAAAACCCGCGCTTCCGCAACCCCACGGCGTCCGGCCCCAGCGCCGACTTCGCCACCTCCATCGTGTGGATGGGGGACGCCGTGCCCTTGCCTGACGGGCGGGTTGCGGTGGACATCGCCAAGTTCCTGACCGCCGACATGCTGGGCATCGCCAAGTCGCTTGGGCAGGAGGGCGACGCCATCGGCACCGGTGGCGCACCGCAGGGGGCGGGCAAGGGCTTCAGGCTGGATGGGGGCCTCAGCGCCGCCGACCCCGCCTCGCTCAAGCTGTTCCCCGACAACCTGGAGGTCGACGCCATCCAGACCTACACCTCCGACCATCCGGGGGCGGAGGTGGAGAACATTGCCCCGGACGCCCGCCAGGTCAGCTTCACCGTCCATCACAGTTTCGTACGCCTGCCGGCCCCCGGCTTCACCCCGCGCGCCTTCGACCCCCGCATGGGCGGCTTTTCCACCCAGGCGGTGGATTATGGCCGGCCCCTGGGCCAGGACGTGGTGCATGACGTGGCCAACCGCTTCCGCCTGGAAAAGGTGGATCCGGCCGCCGCCCGCTCCCGCGTCAAGAAGCCCATCGTCTTCTACCTGGACCGCACGGTGCCGGAGCCGATGCGCACCGCCCTGCTGGAGGGCATCAACTGGTGGGCCCAGGCCTTCGAGGCCGCCGGCTACATCGACGCCTTCCGGGCGGAGCCGCTGCCCGAGGGTGTGGACCCCATGGACGTGCGCTATAACATCGTCAACTGGGTGGACCGCGCCACCCGCGGCTGGTCCTACGGGCAGGAGATCGTGGACCCGCGCACGGGCGAGATCGTGAAGGGCATGGTGGTCCTGGGCTCCGAACGGGTGCGGCAGGATATCCTGATCTTCGAAGGCCTGGTGGGGGCGGACAAGGTGGGGGCCGGCGGGCCCAACGACCCCGTCCAGGTGGCGCTGGCCCGGCTGCGCCAGCTGGGCGCGCATGAAGTGGGCCATGCCCTGGGCTTCGCCCACAATTTCGCCGCCAGCACGCAGGGCCGCGCCTCGGTCATGGACTATCCCGCCCCGCGCATCGGCCTGGTCGATGGTCATCCCGATCTGTCGGACGCCTACGGTACCGGCGTGGGCGCCTGGGATAGGGCGACGGTGGACTGGCTGTACGGGACTGCGCCCGCCGGCCAGGATGACCAGGCGGCGGCCGACGCCAAGGCCGCGGCAGCGGTGGCCGCCGGCCTGCGCTATGTCCAGGACGACAACGCCCGCCGGCCGGACACGGCCCAGCCCTGGGGCGGTCTGTGGGACGACGGCGCCGACCCGGTGGCGGAGCTGACCCGCCTGATGGCCGTGCGCCGCGCCGCCATCGACCAGTTCGGCCTTAAGGCGTTGGCGCCGGGTGAGGCGGTGGCTGAACTGCGCCGCCGCTTCGTGCCCATCTGGCTGCTGCATCGTTATCAGGTCAACGCCGCTGCCAAGTCGGTGGGCGGCGTCACCTTCGCCTATTCGGTGAAGGGCGACGGGCGGGAGGCGTCTGCGCCCGTGGCCGCCGCCGCCCAGCGTGCCGCCCTGTCGGCCCTGCTCTCCACCCTGTCGGCCGACCAGCTGCGCGTGCCGGCCGGCCTGTTGCCCCTGCTGTCCGCCGCCCGCAACGGCAGCGACAACCGTCAGTTCGATATCGAGCTGTTCGCCACCGCCGGCGGCCCGGTGTTTGACCCGCTGGTGGCGGCGGACGTCGCGGCCTCCATCACGCTCAACACCCTGCTGGCGCCCACGCGTCTCGCCCGGCTGGCGGCACAGCACGCCGCCGATCCGCAGGCCCTGGGCGTCGGTGAGGTGCTGGAACGGCTGACGGCCGCTGTGCTGCCGGACAGGAGCGATGCCGTCAGCCGCCGCGTCGCCTATCGCGCCATCGTCACCATGGCCCAGGTGGCCCGCCGTCCCGGCACCACGCCGGAGGTGGCGGCCCTGCTGGACCAGCGGGTGCACGAGGTGGCGGAGACCCTGGCGAAAGGCCGGGGCGACGCCGACGAGCGCGCCTGGGCCCTCAGCCTGTCGCGCCAGCTGCTGGACCCGCAGCAGGCGGACAAACTGCTGGCCGACCATCCGCGCTCGGTGGAGGTGCCGCCGGGCGACCCCATCGGCGGGGAAAGCGACTGGATGGATTTGCCCTGACCGGGACCGGCCGCTAGCCTGCACCCCAAATCTTTGAACGGAGGGGAAGTGCATGCGTGGTCCGAGCCTGAAATCCGTCGCCATCGCGGTGGCCATCGCCACCCTCGCGGTACCGGCCTTGGCGTCCCCGCCGCCCGACACCCGCGCCATCCTAGGCACGGTGGGCAAGGTGGTCTCCGCCAATGGCATCGACGAGGCCAAGGCGGTGGAGATCGGCGGCATCCAGCAATGGGTCACCGTGCGCGGCAAGGACAGGCGCAACCCCATCCTGCTGGTGATCCACGGTGGCCCGGCGGCGCCCGAGCTGCCCACCCGCTATCTGTTCGAGGCGCCGTGGACCGACTATTTCACCGTGGTGGAGTGGGACCAGCGCGGGTCGGGCAAGACCTATCTGCTGAACGACCCGGCCAAGATCGCGCCCACCTTGAGCGCCGACCGCATCGTGCGCGACGCGGAGGAACTGGTGGGCTATCTGCGCGCCACCTATGGCAAGCAGAAGGTTTTCGCCATCGGCCACTCCTGGGGCACCATCATCGGCCTGAACCTGGCCGCCCGGCGGCCCGACTGGCTGTACGCCTATATCGGCGCCGGCCAGATCATCGACACGGTGGCGGCGGAGAAGGTCAACTACGCCTGGGTGCTGGATCAGGCGAAGCGGCGGGGTGACGCCCAGGCGGTGCGCGAGCTGCAGAGCATCGCTCCCTACCCGGAAAAGGACGGCAGCCTGCCCATCGACAAGCTGGGGACGGAGCGCAAGTGGTCCGTGAAGTTCGGCGGCCTGACCTTTGGCCGCGACAATTACGACTATTGGGAAAACGCCGAAAAGATTTCGCCGGACTATTCCGATGCCGACTTCAAGGCCATCGACCAGGGCAGCGGCTTTTCCCTGCCCAAGCTGCTGCCCGACCTGGCTGGGGCCAACTTCACCGGACTGACGAAGCTGGACTGCCCCGTCATCATCTTCGCCGGCCGGCATGACTACACCACGCCGTCGGAACCGGTGCAGGCCTGGTTCCGCAAGCTGTCAGCCCCGTCCAAGCGCTTCGTCTGGTTCGAGAACTCCGCCCATATGATGTATGGCGAGGAACCGGGCCGGGTGCTAGTCCATCTGGTGCAGGACGCCCGGCCGCTGGCGGCGGCCGTGGGCGACGTGGCGCCGGAGGTGGACGGCCCGTGATTGGGCCCGTGGGTTGAGGCGCCCCTGAGATGAAGGAAGAGGGGCGATGATGCGGCTGAACGACGATCTGACCGTGCGTACGGCGGTGCATGCCGGTGGCATGGATTGGGTGCCCAGCCCGTCGCCGGGCGTGGACCGCCGCATGCTGTCGCGCATCGGGGATGAGAAGGCGCGCGCCACCTCCATCGTCCGCTATGCCGCCGGCAGCCGCTTCCCCACCCATGGCCATCCGGGCGGGGAGGAGTTCCTGGTGCTGGACGGCATGTTCCAGGATGAAACGGGCGATTTCCCCGCCGGCACCTATGTCCGCAACCCGCCCGGCACGGCCCATGCCCCCGGTTCCGTCCCCGGCTGCGTCATCTTCGTGAAGCTGTGGCAGTTCCGGGCCGATGACCAGGCCCGCGTCGTCCTGCTCCCTGGCGAGGGGGAGGCGCTGCCGGTCCGCCCCGGCGTTGAACGGGCCCTGCGCCTGTTCGCCGACGGGCATGAGGACGTGCGGCTGGAGGACTGGCGGCCGGACGCCGAGGTGCGTGTGGCCAATCCGCAGGGCCTGGAACTGCTGGTCCTGGCCGGCGGCTTTATCGAAAGGGAAGAGACGTTCCACCCCCAGTCCTGGCTGCGCCTGCCCGCCGGCCAGGACCTGATGGTCCATACCGGCGGGCAGGGCGCCCGCGTCTGGCTGAAGGCCGGGCCGCTGCTGCACCCGGATGTCTGCGCCTTCTGATCAGGCCAAGACCGGCGTGCGCCGGGCGGGCCAGAAGCGGCTGTTGCGCAGCAGGCCGGCGGAAGCCAGCGACACCAGCACGCCCACGGGGAAGATCTCATTGAAGGTCAAGGACAGGCGGTAGAAGGGGTTGGCGTACTTCGCCCTCATCTTGTCCATTTCCGCCGTCAGGGCGGCCAGGGCCTCGTCCGAGGCGCCCTTGGCCTTTTCCTGGCTGATCATGGCCTGGGCGTAGTCGTTGACATAGTCCATGTGGTTCAGGGCCTGCGTCACCTCCCACGCCAGGGCGTAGATCACCCCGCCGACGACGCTGATACCCAGGCCCAGGAACAGGGCGGGCCAGAAACGGATGACGCCGCCCAGGGCGGTGTCGCGGTGGCGCTTCACCGCCAGGAAGATGGTGCTGAGCGCCACCAGCATGGTGGCGTAGCCCAGGGCCATCTCCACGGCCATGGGCAGGTGCCCGTGTGGGACCGTGGTCAGGACCCCCATAGCCAGGCCGGAGATGAGGCCCGCGGCCAGGCCGTAGGTGAGGATTTTGCGCAGCATGCGAACGCCCCTTTGGTTCCGTGTGATCCGTGCCCCTCACTGGCCCGCAAACCCGGCTGCGGGCAATCGCCCGAACGGGTGATTTGGCCGGAATCACCCTTTATTCAGGGCACTAGACCCAACTCGCGGGCGCGGTTGACGGCGTCGGTGCGGCGTTGGGCGCCCAGCTTCTCGAACAGGCGGGCCAGGTGCGTCTTCACCGTGTTGGGCGAGATGTCCAGCACCAGCGCGATCTCCTTGTTGGAGCGCCCGGCCGCCAGCTCACGCAATACGGCCATCTCGCGCGCGCTGATGCCCAGGCCGGCCTGGGCCTGGACGTTGCCCTCGGCCGGCAGCGGCGGGGCGGGGCGCATGAGCCGCATGCCCACCATCACGCCCAGGGCCAGGAAGGCCGCCGCGATCAGGAGGATATAGATGTCGTCGGAATGGGCGCGGGCCAGGCGCTGGTAATCCAGCCACTGCAGGACCGCCGTGCCCGCGGCCAGCGCCAGGCCGTAGAGCACCACGCGCCGCGCGGCCGGCAGCCAGTCCGCCCGGCGCTGGAGCGCCGCCCGCATTCGCTGCGGCAACAGGCGACGGCGCATGGCTTTCCTTCAGGCTGATCGGACCAGTCGCCATGAAGGTCCGCCGGGGCCACCCCCGCTGTCAAGTTGGCCCGCTGTCAGCTGGCGGCGTAGGCCACGGCGATGCGGGCGGCCAGGGCGGCGTTGTTCTTCACCAGGGCGATGTTGGCCGTCAGGCTGCGGCCGCCCGACAATTCGTTGATGCGGGCCAGCAGGAAGGGCGTCAGGTCCTTGCGGCTGATGCCCCGGGCTTCGGCCTCCGCCACCGCGTCCGTGATGGTGCCGTCGATGAAGGCCGGGTCCAGGGCGTCGGCCTCGGGGATGGGGTTGGCGATCAGGATGCCGGTGCCGCAGCCCAGATCGCGGTGCAGGCGCATGGCGGCGGCGATCTCCTCAGCGCTGTCCAGGCGATGGTCGGCCTTGTGGCCGCTGCTGCGGGTGAAGAAGGCGGGGAAGTCATCGCTGCCATAGGCGATGACGGGCACGCGCTGGGTCTCCAGGAACTCCAGCGTCTTGGGGATGTCCAGGATGGACTTCACCCCGGCGCAGACCACGGTGGTGGGCGTGCGGCCCAGCTCCGTCAGGTCGGCGGAGATGTCGAAGGTGGCCTCCGCCCCCCGGTGCACGCCGCCCACGCCGCCGGTGGCGAACAGGGGGATGCCGGCCAGGTCGGCGAGGCGCATGGTGGCGGACACGGTGGTGCCGGCGCTGCCTCGCCGCACCATGACGGCGGCGAGATCCCGGCTGGACGCCTTCACGACACCCTTGGCCTGGGCCAAATCCTCAAGCTCCGCCGCCGTCAGGCCGGCGCGAGCCACGCCCCGCACCACGGCGATGGTGGCGGGCACGGCGCCGTTGGCCCGCACCACATCCTCCACCGCCAGCGCCGTTTCCAGGTTGGCAGGGTAGGGCATGCCGTGGGTAATGATGGTGGATTCCAGCGCCACCACCGGGCGGCCGGCGGCCAGCGCGTCGGCGACCTCGGGGTTGAGGACGGGCTTCAGGAGGGACATCGGGAACCTCAAATCGTCAGGCGGTGCAGGTTGGCGGCCAGCAATTGCGGCGACAGGCCGGGATGGACGCTGGCTTTGCTTTCGGTGGTCAGGGCCCCCACCAGGGCGCCCATCCTGGCGGCGGCCAGCAGGCTATCGCCGGCCACCAGGCGGTGCAGGGTGCCGGCGATCATGGCGTCGCCGGCGCCGGTGGTGTCGAGGGCCTGGGCGGGTACGGCCGCGAAGGTGGCGGTTGTGTCGTCGCCGGCGACGGCTGTGCCCTGGGCGCCCAGGGTGACGACGGCGCCGGCCGCACCGTGGGCGCGCAATCCGTGGGCGGCCGCCTGGGCGCCCTCCAGCCCCGCATGGCGGGTGCCTAGCAGGGCGTTGGCCTCATCCAGATTCATGAACAGCAGGTCGATGCCGGTCAGGTCCCGGGGCAGGCGCGCCAGCTTGGGGATGGAGACGGCGTCGACGGCCAGGTGGAAGCCGGCGCCCCGCCGCCGCGTGACCAGGGCCGCCACGGTTTCCGCCGGCAAGTTGCAGTCGGCGAAGACCCAGCTGGCCGCCGCCAAGTGTGGCCAGGCGCGATCCAGCAAGGCGGGGGTGAACAGGTCGAAGATGCGCATGTCGGCGGCTGCCACCGCCAGGTCGCCGTCCGGGCCCAGGATGGCGGCGTATTCTGCAGTGGGCGCTTCCGCCGTCGCCGCCGCCTGGCTGACGTCGACGCCGAGGGCGCGCAGATGGTTCAGGATTTCGCGGCCGGCCTCATCCTCCCCCACCAGGGAGACCAGGGCGGTGGGCACCGCCAGGCGGGCCAGGTTCTCCGCCACATTGCGGGCGACGCCGCCGGGGCTGCGCACGCCGGTCACCGGGTTGGAGGTGGCCGGGACCAGGGGGGCCAGCGCCTGGTACTTGCGGTCCAGCACCGCCCCGCCCAGGCAGACCACGCGGCGCCCGGCCGGCAGGATATAGCCCCGGCCCAGCAGCCGGCCCTTCCGCGTCAGACTGACCACGTGGGCGGCGACGGTGGAGCGGGCCAGGCCCAGGGCGTCGGCCATGTCCTGCTGGCTGACGAAGGGGTTGGCCTCGATGGCGGCTAATACCGCGCGTTCCTGGTCGCTGAGGTCGGTCATGGGGTATCCGCTGGGACGTCTTTCGACGTTATAAACACATGTTTCAATAAAAACATATGTTTTACGGCGCCGGCTGTCACGTTTCGGTCCATCCGCTCGTCCTGTCGTCAGGAATGACCGCGATGGGAAAGACGATCATGATGCTGGCCTCGCCGGGAATCAGGGCCATGCCTGCCAACGACATGCCACCGGATGTCCTTGAGGACGCCGCCGCCACCTTCGAACCGCTGCGCCCGCGCCTGACCCGCCTGGCCTATCGCATGCTGGGCTCGGTCGCGGATGCGGAGGATGTGGCGCAGGAGGCTTTCCTGCGCTGGGTGATGACCGACCGGGCGGGCGTGCGGGACGCGGCCGGCTTCCTGCTGCGGGTGGTGACCCGGCTGTGCCTGGACCAACTGAAGTCCGCCCGACACTCCCGTGAGTCCTATATCGGCCCCTGGCTGCCCGATCCGGTGGTGCAGGCGCCGGACGATTTGGGCGAGGATGCCGCCGACGCCCTGACCCTGCCGCTGATGCTGGCCTTGGAGCGGCTGTCGCCGCCGGAACGCGCGGCCTTCCTGCTGCACGACGTCTTTGGCCTGCCTTTCGCCGAGGTGGCCCCGGCCATCGGGCGGGAGGTCGCCACCTGCCGCCAACTGGCCAGCCGTGCCCGGGTCCATATCCAGGCCGCCCGGCCCCGTTTTCCAGTGGCGCGGGAGGAGGGAATGCGTCTGGCAGCCGCCTTCTTTACCGCGTCGCGCGAGGGGGACCTGGCGCGGCTGCGCACCCTGCTGGCGGAGGATGTGGCGGCCTATGCCGACGGTGGCGGCCGGGTGCGGGCAACGCTGGAGCCCGTGCTGGGCATCGACGCGGCCATGAAGCTGCTGGCGGGGCTGGCCCGGCTGTTCACGCGCACGCCGTCGCGCCTGCTGCGCTACGCCCTCATCAGCGGCCTGCCCGGATTCGTCACGGTGGAACAAGGCGGCACCCTGCAGACCACGGCGCTGGACATCCGGGACGGCCGCATCCGCGCCGTCTACGTGACGCGCAACCCCGACAAGCTGCGCCACTTGGCGACCAGCCCCTGACCATCCTTAAAGCGACGGAGAACGACATGACGCACGCACGCATCGCCGTGGTGTACCACAGCGGCTATGGCCACACCGCCCGCCAGGCGGCGGCGGTGGCGGAGGGCGCCGGCCAAGTGGCGGGGACCGAGGTCCTGCTGCTGGGGGTGGAAGAGGTGGATGGCCGCTGGAACGACCTGCTGGTGGCCGACGCGCTGATCTTTGGTGCGCCCACCTACATGGCCTCGGCCTCCGCCGCCTTCAAAGCCTTCCAGGACGCCACGTCCCGCTTGGTCATGACCAAAGGTTTCGTCTGGCGGGACAAGATCGCGGCGGGCTTCACCAATTCCGGCGGGCAATCGGGGGACAAGCTGTCGACACTGATGCAGATGGCCCTGTTCGCTGCCCAGCACGGCATGCACTGGGTCAACCTGGGCCTGCCGCCGGGCAACAACACCTCCACCGGCTCGGCGGAAGACCTGAACCGCCTGGGCTTTTTCCTGGGCGCCGCCGCCCAGTCCAACGCCGACCAGGGGCCCGACCTGGCACCACCACCCTCGGACTTGGCCACCGCCCGCCATCTGGGCCGGCGGGTGGCCGAGGTCACGGCGCAGTTCCTGCGGGGACGGGCGGCGGCGTGATGGGTGGCAACTTAAGTTGTAAAACAATTTAATCACCACCCGCATACGAATAGGCCCTTGGCGCCCTTACCCCGATACGCTCATACTCCAGGTTGTTGATCTTTTAATTAATGCGTTCATGGCGAGCAAGTCGCCAAGGCGCCTTGCGGGGGATGAACGGATGGGGGATGGAATGCGGCGGCCGGTGACGGCAAGGGCCTGGTGGGGCGGCCTATGCGCCGCCGTGGCGCTGGGCGTGGGGCTGGCGGCGGGGGCGGCCGCCCAAGCCCCGGCCGCCGCCGCCGGCGCGCAGGTGGAAATCCTGGTCCATGGCGATGCCCAGACGGGTACGCACTTCGACTATGTCACCTGGGCGCCCAGCCCGACGCTGGTGCGGGTCCGTCCCGGCTCCGCCCTGCCGCCGGGGGCCACCGTCACCGTGGTGCTGACCAACGGCGCCGCCCCGGCCGAGGGCAAGGGCCATGTCAATTTCGCCCTGACGGCGGACGACTACAGGAAGGCGGTGGAGGGTGGCGGCGCCAAGGACCAGATCACCCTGACGCTGAAGGCCGACGGCACGCCCCAGCCCATCGTCGTGGCCGGCGACTTCCCGCACTTCAGCCGCGACGACAAGGACACGGCCATCGTTGCCCACCAGGGCAGCGCCACTGGGCCGGTGGTCGGCGGCGCCCAGGTCATGGTGCGCGTGCGCCGCAATGAGGAGACGCTGAGCGCCGAGGAGCGCAGCCGCTTCCTCTGGGCGTTGGCGGCGCTGCGCTTCCAGAAGTCGCCGGATCCCCGCTGGCGCGACACCTACACCTTCCTGGTGGACATGCACGACATCGGCGCCCGTGGCTTCGCGGAACCGGCGGACATCGGCTATCCGGACCAGGAACACAAGGCCGCAGCCTTCGTCGCCTGGCACCGCGCCTTCCTGCTGGAGCTGGAGCGGGCGCTGCAGAAGGTGGACCCTTCGGTCACGTTGCCCTACTGGCCCATGTACTATTCGCCGGGCAAGGATGGGGCGACGGTGTTCCATGCCGACTTCACCGGCGCCAACACGGTGGCCGGCGACCCGGACTTCATGGCGACGGAACTGATCCGTTTCGACGCCGGCAACCCGCTGTACGGCTGGAACATGCCGGGCCGCGGGCCGCTGATGCGCTGGCGGCAGGATCGCAACAACATCAAGCTGTTCAACACGCCGGGCATGCTGCTGGACACATCCAAGGCGGGGCTGAAGTCCAACTATTCCTTCATGGCCGGCTCGGTGGAGGCCAATCCCCACAACATCGGCCACGGCTGGTCCGGCGTGTGGATGTCCAACTGCATGATCTCGCCCAGCGATCCGATGTTCTGGCCCTTCCACACCTATTTCGACTGGCTGTGGGCGGCTTGGCAGCAGCATTACGACCGCTTCCGCTCCGACGGCGCCGATCCCGCGCAGTACTGGCCCAACGACGCCTATGCCGACGGCAAGCCCAGCAACAAGACCAACCCGCTGGGCCATCACCTGCGCGATACCATGTGGCCGTGGAATGAGGAGATCCAGCCCAAGCCGGTGGAAACCTTCAGCGCCCGCCGGCCGCCGCAGACCGTGGGCGGCCCCTTCGCACCCTCCGGCGTGCCGGGCCTGTGGCCGCAGGCGCCGGCCAGGCCCACGCCGGGTGAGCTGATCGACTATGCCGGCTATGTCACGCCCGACACCGACGCCGGCGTCGGCTATGACAACCTGCCGTGGTCGCCCAGGCAGCAGAGCCTGCCCTTCCAGGGCGACGCGCCCTCCACCGCCACGGCCCTGGCCGCCTTCCTGGCCAAGGATCGCCCGGCGGCCGACCGGGTGGAGCAGGCGGCACAGGTGGATCTGGCGGCGGCGTCCGACACCGGTGCCAAGAGCGCCCTCCAGGGCGTGGCCCTGGCGACCGCCGAGGATCCGGAGGTGCGCGCGGCCGCCCTGGACATTCTGGCCCGCGTCGATACCGCCACGGCGGTGGAGACGGCCTACAAGGTAGAGGGCGACGCCAAGCATCCCACGCTGGCCCACGCGGTGGAACGGGTGCGGGCCATGGAGATGTTCGCCAACCGCCCGGTAGACATGCCGGCGGAGGCAGCGCCACAGCCGATGCCCGTGCCCAAGACGATGTCTGTGTTGGACAAGGGCCTGTACACCGCCGCCCGCAACGGCGTGCCTGAAAACGACCCCTGCGTCGTGGGCGGCCTGACGGTGGAGCTGCAGCGCTTCCTGGCGAAGCCGACCGACGCGGTGCGCATCTTCCCGCAGGATGCCGCGGCCTTCGTCGCCTCCACCAACCTGTTCGAGGCGGTGCCGGCGGCCAACAGCCGCCATGTGCATGGCCGGGCCATCGCCAGCTGCGCCACCCCGTTCAACAGGGCCGTGACGCTGGACACCATGCGCCGCCTTCTGAAGGCGAGTGCCACCACGCCCACCAGCGTGGGCGTCGATTGGTGGAAGACCAAGGCGCTGGCCGCCACCGTGCTGTCCCACAACGGCGACGCGGCCACCATCAGCCTGGTCAAGGGCCTGGCGGCGGACGCCAAGGCCACGGTGGAGTCCCGTGCGGCGGCCGTCAACAGCCTGCGCCATATGAACGAGGCGGCCTTCGAGGGCGTGGTGGGTGGCCTGGACCGGGACCGGACGGCCCCGGCGGAACTGAAGGCCCAGGCCATCGCCGCCGTCGGCGCCTATGTCCAGGACCATGGCCGCGACCTGCCGCCGGACCAGCGCGCCCGCCTGGCCCACCTGCTGGACACCCTGTCGGCGGCCTCGCCGGCGGAGCAGGCGGCGCTGAAGACGGCGCGGCGCATGCTGACGCTGGCGGCCGGCTGACCCCGTTCACTCCGTCCGCCGGACGGCGTCGTGGCCCGCATGCCCCGCCGTCCGGTCCTTGCCCCAAGGAAAGTCCCCATGGCCAATCCACCGACCTTCACCGATGTGCAGACTATCCTGTTCACCATCACCGCCTCGCAGGACGACGTCCAGGCGCGCTATGAGATTTACGGCCGCCACGACGCCCAGGGCCGCTACAGCTGGGAGACGGAGCGGGAACTGCTGACCTCCATCGCCAACCCCTATGGCGGCGGGCAGGCCAGCAGCGACACGCCGCTGATCCCCGATCTGCCCTATGCCACCATGAGCGACGCCGACATCACCCAGAAGTGCGCGCTGGTGCGCATGCTGTCGCCCAGTGCCGATGGCAAGACGCCGGCCCGCATGCCGGTGCTGAGCCCCGCCACGGCGCGGCGCCATGCCACCGCCGATGAACTGGCGACCATCCGCGACTGGCTGCGCACCGTGCCCTATCCGCGTGGCTTCTGAGACCGGGCGGCCGCGACTCACACGAGCTATTTTCGGATACGATATCCTGCATGCCGGCGGGTCGGGGCCCCACCGGTTGCGCTCAGGGCCGTCATGGGGCCATTCATCAACCCAAGGTCCGGCCCAAATGGCACCCCGATGCCGCAGGGGGTGCCACGGGCTTGCGGGGCGGTGGCGACCATGGTCTAAAAGTCGCCATCAGGCACAAAGATGCCGACCGATCAGGGGGACCATCCTTCATGCGCATCACCACTTTCGTCTCGTGCTTCGCCCTGTTGATGGCCATGGGCGCGCCCACCTATGCCGCTGACAAGCCCGCCGACAAGCCGGGCAAGGAAGCGCCGAAAGATGATGGCGAGCTGGCGCCGTTCCCGGCCCCGAAGTCGGTCAAGCAGACGGCCACCATCGCCGGCAAGCGCGTCGAGTACACGGCCACCGTCGGCTCCCTGCCGGTGAAGGATGAGAAGGGCAAGACCATTGGCGAGGTGGTGTACACCGCCTACACCGTCGCCGGTTCCGGCGCCGCCGCGCGCCCGGTGACCTTCGCCTTCAACGGCGGCCCTGGCGCCTCCTCCGTCTATCTGAACCTGGGCGCCATTGGGCCGAAGCAGGTGGCCTTCGGCAAGGCCGGCGACAGCCCGTCCGACCCGGCCATCCTGAAGGACAACGCCAACAGCTGGCTGGACTTCACCGACCTGGTCTTCATCGACCCCATCGGCACCGGCTTCTCCCGCACCAAGGTGGATGAGGAACAGACGAAGAAGGCCTTCTACACGGCCGATTCCGACATCCATTACCTCAGCCGCATCATCTATGACTGGCTGCTGACCAACAACCGCCTGACCAGCAAGAAGTACCTGGTGGGCGAGAGCTACGGCGGCTATCGCCTGCCGCGCCTGGCCTATTACCTGCAGAGCCGCATCGGCGTGGGCGTGTCGGGCATGACCCTGGTGTCGCCCTACCTGGACCCGCCGGCCATCGGTGAGGCCGACGCCCTGTCGCCCCTGCCGTGGATGATCAACCTGACGGCCATGGCCGCCGGCAATTTCGAGCGCCAGGGCAAGCCCCTGAACGAGACCACCATGGGCCCGGTCGAGAAGTATGACCGCACCGAGTTCATGCAGGACCTGATGGCCGGCCCGCGCGACAAGGCCGCCACCGACCGCCTGTCCGCCAAGGTGGCGGAGCTGACCGGCCTGGACCCCAAGCTGGTGCGCCGCATGAACGGCCGGGTGGACATCGGCACCTACCTGCGTGAAATCCACCGCGCCGACGGCAAGGTGGGCTCGGTCTACGACAGCAACGTCACCGCCTTCGACCCGTTCCCCTCCAGCGCCGAGGCCCGGTACAACGACCCGCTGCTGGACGGCCTGATCGCCCCCACCACGTCGGCTATGGCGGACTTCGTCACCAACCAGGTCGGCTGGAAGGTGGAGGCGCGCTACAACGCCCTGTCGTATGAGGTCAACAAGCTGTGGGACCGGGACGACACCGACAACCCCGTCACCGACCTGCGCAAGGCCATCGCCAACGACCCCAAGATGGCGGTGACCATCGTCCACGGCTGGAACGACCTGTCCTGCCCCTACTTCGGCTCGCGCATGCTGATCGACCAGATGCCGACCTACGGCGTCGCGGAGCGGGTGAAGCTGCGCATGTACCCCGGCGGCCACATGTTCTACGCCCGCCCCGACAGCGGCGCCGCCTTCCGCAAGGACGTGATGGCGATGTACGACGCCAAGTGAGATTGAACCTGAGGTAAAGTGATCGCCGGCCGGGACACGCTCCCGGCCGGCTTTTCATTTGGGGAGATGCGCATGTCGGATTTCGATGCGGTCGTGGCGCTGGCGGCGGCTCGCCATGGTGGGCCCGAGGCGCTGGAGGCCAAGCTGGCCGAGCACCGGTCGCGCACTGCTGATGCCATCGCCGCCATCCCCGACGCCCGCATCCTGGCGGAGATGACGCGCCACCTGTTCCAGGGCGGCTTCTCCTGGAAGGTCATCAACGCCAAATGGCCCGGCTTCGAAGAGGCGTTCGAAGGCTTCGACGTCCACCGCTGCGCTGCCATGTCGGAAGAGTGGTTCGACGCGCTGTTGAAGGACACGCGCATCATCCGCAACGCCGCCAAGGTGCGGGCGGTGCAGGTGAACGCCCAGTTCCTGCTGGACCTGGCGGCTGAACACGGCAGTGCGGCCCGCTTCTTCGCCGGCTGGCCCGACGCCGACTTTGTGGGTTTGCTGGAGGTGCTGAAGAAACGCGCCAGCCGCCTGGGCGGCGAGACCGGCATGCGCTTCCTGCGCACCCTGGGCAAGCCCGCCTTCATTCTCACCCAGGACGTGGTGACGGCCCTGATCCGCGAAGGCGTGCTGACCAAGGCGCCGGGCGGCAAGGGCGACATGGCCAAGGTGCAGCAGGCGTTCAACACGTGGTCGGCGGAGACCGGCCGCGATCTGACGGCACTGAGCCGACTCCTGGCCATGAGTGTCGAAAGCGGGCCGTATCACTAAGACAGGCGGGCGCCGCTCACCGGATCGAACAGCAGCGGCGCGCCCGGCGGCACGACCAGGCCCACAACGTCACCTGGCGCCAGTGGGCGCGGGTCCATGGTGAACAGCTTCAGGCGTTGCGGGCCAAGGGCCAGGTGCACCACCCGGCCGGTGCCCGTGGTCTCTACCACGTCAACGCGAACAGCCGAGCCCTTGGTTGGATCGGTCAGGGCCAGGCGCTCCGGTCGCAGGCCCAGGGTGAGGGTGGTCCCGGCCGCCAGGCCGGCGGGCGGGGAGACGCGGGCCAGCGTCTGGCCCTCCGCCACCAGGGCGCCATCGGGCGCCAGCGTCGCGTCCACGAAGTTCATGGGCGGAGAGCCCAGGAAGCCCGCCACGAACAGATTGGCGGGCTGGTCGTACAGCTCTTGCGGAGCGCCCACCTGCTGGATGGCGCCGTCGTTCAGGGCCACGATGCGGTCGGCCATGGTCATGGCCTCCACCTGGTCGTGGGTGACATAGACGCTGGTGGCGCCCAGCTCGCGGTGCAGCTTGCGGATCTCATAGCGCATCTGCTCGCGCAGGCGGGCGTCCAGGTTGGATAGGGGCTCATCGAACAGGAAGGCCTTGGGGTTGCGTACGATGGCGCGGCCCATGGCCACGCGCTGGCGCTGGCCGCCCGACAGGGCTTTGGGCTTGCGCTCCAGCAGATTGGTCAAGCCCAGCTTGGCGGCAGCACCCTCCACCGCCCGAGTGATTTCAGCCTGCGGCAGGCGGCGTTGCTTCAGGGCGAAGCTCATGTTTTCCCGCACCGTCATGTGCGGGTAGAGGGCGTAGGACTGGAACACCATGGCCAGGTCCCGGTCCTTGGGCGCCACCTCGTTCACCCGCCGGCCGTCGATGCGAATCTCGCCGCCACTGGGCTCCTCCAGCCCGGCGATCAGGCGCAGCAGGGTGGACTTGCCGCAGCCCGACGGCCCCATCAGGGCTACGAACTCCCCCTCGCGGATCTCCAGGTCAATGCCGCGCAGCACCGGGCCGCCGCCGTAATCCTTGCTGAGGTTGGAAAGCGTGATGGTGGCCATGGGGTTGGGTCAGCCTTTCACGGCGCCGGCCGTGAGGCCCTGCACCAGATAGCGTTGGATCAGCAGGAAGAAGGCGCCGACCGGCAGCAGGGCCAGCACGCCGGCCGCCATCATCTGCCCGAAATCGACCGAGAATTTGGAGACGAAGCCCAGCAGCCCAGCGGGGAAGGTGCTGACGGCGGCGGAGGAGTTCAGCATCAGGCTGAACAGCAGCTCGCTCCACGCCGCGGTGAAGACGAAGCCGCCGGTGGCCGCCAGACCCGGCAGGGTCAGGGGCAGGATGACCCGCCGCAGGGCCTGGAAACGGGTGGCGCCGTCCATCATCGCCGCCTCCTCCAAATCCTTCGGGATGGCCTCGAAGAAGGATTGCATGAGGAAGGCGGCGAAGGGGGTGTTGAAGGCGGTATAGACCACCACCAGGCCGCTCAGGCTGTTGGTCAGGCCCAACGGGGACAGCAAGCGGAAGATGGGCGCCACGATGATGACCAGGGGGAACATCTGGCTGACCAGCATCACCCCCATCACCCAGGCCTTGCCCCGGAAGCGGAAGCGCGAGAAGGCGTAGCCGGCGGCCGATGCGGCGGCGGTGGCCAGCAGGCCGGTCGCGGCGGAAACGATCAGGCTGTTGCGGAAGAACAGCGGGAACTGGCTGTGGCGCAGGACGGATCCGTAATGGTCCAGCGTCACGCGGGAGGGCCACAGCCGCACGCCCTCGCCATACATCAGATCGTCGGGCGTCAGCGACACCTTCAGCAGCCAGAACAGGGGAAACAGGGCGAAGGCGACGAACGCCGCCAGCGCCAGGGCATGCAGCAGGCGGGCCCCAATAATGTGGGTGGCGGTCTTGTTCATGCCCGCTCCGTCATTGCGTGGCGCAGCACCATGACGGCGGCGGCATAGGCCAGCAGCAACACCAGCAGCACGGCGGCCACGGCGGAGGCGTAGCCGAAGTCCAGGCGCTGGAAGGCCAGGGTGAAGATATAGCTGGACAGGATCTGTGTGGCGTCGGCCGGCCCGCCCTTGGTCATGACCACGATCAATTCGGCGAAATTGGCCACCCACACGGTGCGCAACATGACGGTTATGGCGATGGTGGGCGCCAGCAGGGGCAGGGTGACGCGGCGGAAGCGCAGCAGCGGCCCGGCGCCGTCCATGGCCGCCGCCTCATAGATGTCCTTGGGAATGGACTGCAGGGCCGCCAGCAGCGTGATGGCGAAGAAGGGGATGCCCCACCAGACGTTGGCGGCGATGGGCCCCCACAACGCCAGGTGCGGGTCGGACAGGATGTTCTCCGGCGTGGCCAGCAGGCCCAGCCCGTGCAGCCAATGGGGCAGCGGGCCGATCACCGGGTTGAACAGCCAGGCCCAGGTGAGGCCGGACAGGAAGCCCGGCACCGCCCAGGGCAGGAAGACCAGGGCCTGCACCAGGCCGCGCCCGGGGAACGGCCGGTCCAGCAGCAGCGCCAGGATGAGGCCAAAGCCGAACTGCAGGGCCACCGATACCGCCGTCCACACCACCGTGTTGCGCAGCGCCGTCCAGAAGCCGTCATCGTCCAGCATCTCCCGGAAATGATCCAGGCCGACGAAGTCGCCGCTCAGGGGGTCCAGCAGGATCAGGTCATGGAAGGCGTAGGATAGGCCGGTGACCAGCGGCACCAGCATGATGGCGGCGATCAGTAGCAGCGACGGTGCCGCGTAGAGATAGGGTTCCAGCCTCAGGGCCAGGGCGCGGCTCATGGCTTCACGCCCCCCAACTGACTTGAAGAGGCCTGCTTGCGCCGGGCCTTGGTCAGGTAGGCGGCCCATTGCTTGTTCATGGTGGCGGGGCTGATCTGGCCCAGCAGGGCCTGCTGGCTGCTGCGCACCACCAGGCTGTCGGCGAAATAGGCGAAGCCCGGCAGGTAGGTGGGCATGAGGGTGGGCACCACGTCCGGGTCCGCCAGTTCGGCGAACCAGCCCTGGTAGATGGCGCCGGCATATAGCGGGTCGTGCGCGGCGGCGGTGTAGACGGGCAGGGCGCCCGTCTGCTGGTTCCAGGCCAGGTTGCCGGCCGGGTCGTTCAGGGCCACCACCAGATCCCAGGCCAGATCCTTGCGCTCGGACCGCTTGAAGATGGACCAGCCGGCGAAGCCCAGGGTGGGATAGGCCTTGCCGTTGGGGCCCTTGGGCCAGGGCGCCACGCCGAAGTCCTCCGCCTTCATGCGGGCCTTCAGCGCGATCAGGGCGTCGGGGTCCTGGTCGACCATGGCGCAGGTGCCGGTGTAGAAGCCGGCCACCACCTCGTTGAAGCCCCAGTTGACGCTGTCCTTAGGCGCCAGGCCCTTCTGGTACAGGTCGATCAGCCAGCTGGTGCCGGCCACCCAGCCGGGATCGTTCAGGGTGCTGGTGCCATCCTCATGGAAGAAGGCGTTGCCGCCAGCGATGCTGGCCCCGAACATGACCCAGCCGTTCAGGCCGCCCGGCCCGCCGCGCAGGCAATAGCCGGACTTGCCCGGCAACTGGGCGATCCTGGCGGCGTCGGTCCGCAACTCTTCCAGCGTCTTCGGCGGTTCGGCGATGTCCGCCTGCCGGAACACCGCCTTGTTGTAGTAGAGCGCCCGCAGATAAAAGCCGTAGGGCAGCATGTAGGCGGTGTCGGCCACCGAGCGCGCCACGGTCAGGGCCCGCTCGTTCAGGCCCTGGGTCTCCGGCCAGCGCGCGAGATAAGGCTCCAGGCTCTCCAGCTGGCCGTTGCCGGCGTAGAGGGACAGCCAGCGGTCCGGCATCTCCACCACGTCGGGGATGTCGCCCGCCGCCACCATGGTGGCCAGCTTCTCAAACGCCGATCCCCATGCCAGGGAGGTGATCTCCACATGGGTGCCGGGGTGGCGGGCCTCGAACCCCGCGACCAGCCGCTTCAGCGTCTCCGTCCGCTCCGGGCTGCTCAACACCTCCACCAGCCGCAGTTCATCGGCGCGGGCCGGCAGCGCGGACAGCGCGAGAGCCAGGGTGAGGAGCAGCCGCTTCAGCATCATCAGCGTTTGGCTGCCGTCAAGGCTTGGTCCAGGTCGGCCCACAGCGCCTCCGTCCCCTCCAACCCGACATGCAGACGGATCATCGTGGCGGGCACGCCGAAATCAAGGGCGGAGTTGGGGCCGGCGGCCTGGACGTGGGTGACCAGCGCCGGCACCACCAGGCTTTCATGTCCGCCCCAGCTGACGCCCAAATGGAAGAACGCCAGCGCGTCGCACAGGGCGGGGATGTCGATGCCGTCGTCCACGGTGAAGGAGAACAGGCCCGAGGTGCCGGTCAGGCCCGGCGGCAGGGCGCCCATCAGCGCCGGATGGTGCACCTTGGTGACGTTGGGATGCTCGGCCAGCCGCCGCGCCAGGGTCAGGGCCGACGCCTCATGCGCTTTCATGCGGATGGGCAGGGTGCGCAAACCGCGCAGCAGCAGCCAGGCTTCGAACGGCCCCAGCTTGGCGCCGATATAGGGGCAGATGGTACGGCGGATGAGGCCGGTCAGCTCCAGCCGCCCGGCCACCACGCCCGCCACCGTGTCGCTGTGCCCGCCGATGTATTTGGAGGCGGAGTGCAAGACGAGATCCACACCCAGCGTCGCCGGCCGCTGGAAGACGGGTGTCGCCCAGGAATTGTCGATCAGGCTGATGGCGCCGTGCTTCCTGGCCAGGGCGGCCAGGGCGGCCACGTCATGCGCCTCCATCATCCAGCTGTTGGGGCTTTCCAGGTACAGCAGGCGGGCGCCGGGCAAGGCGGCGTCCACGGCGGCCAGGTCGGCGCCATCGACGTAGGTGGTGGTGACGCCCCATTTCTTCAGCAGCGTCTCGAACAGGCGGTAGGCGTCCGGATAGACATGACGGACGCAGACGATGCGGTCGCCCGGCTGCACCAGCGCCAGCACAGCGCCGGAGATGGCGGCCATGCCACTGGGGAAGCCGATGGCGTCCTCCGTCCCCTCCAGCGCCGCCATCTTGCGCTCGAACTCCGTCACCGTGGGGTTGGTGGTACGGGAATAGACGTTGCGCGCGCGCTTGCCGGCATAGGTGTCCGCCATCTCCTGGAAATTGGGGAAGGTGAACAGCGAGGTCTGGATGATGCCGGGCACCACCGCCTCATAGGCGTGGGTCATCTCGTCATGCGCCACCAGGCGCTGGGCGAGGGCCACGGGGTCTTCGGTACGGTCGGTCATTGCGGGGAACCGGTTGTGGGGGACATGGCCTGGATGTCTTCTTCGACGATGGCGAGGATGCCCAGGGTTTTCAGCCGTGCGGCTTCCGGATCGCCGGCGCGGATGGCGTCGAACAGCTCGCGGTGTAGGGCGAAGGATCGGCGGGCGAAGTCGGGGCGGTCGAACGGCTTTTCGAAGAAATGCTCGAACGTCTCGCGGAACTGCTCCAGCAACTGGCGGAACAGCGGGTTATGGGTGGCGTCGTAGATCGCCAGGTGGAACTGCAAATCCTCCGGCCCGGCGGTGCCCTGGTCCAGGTGCACGCGTTCCATGGCCACCAGCTTTTCCTCCAGGACAACTAGGTCGGCCGGGGTGGCGCGGCGGGCGGCGGCCTCGCTGGCCGCGACCTCCAGCCCCCGGCGGATCTCCAGGGTCTGCAACAGCCGGTCGCGCAGCAGCCCGGCATCTATTGTCAGCGAGACATGAATGGCGCCGGGCGTGATGGCCCGCAGCAGATAGGTGCCGCTGCCCTTGCGCGTCTCCACCAGGCCCCGCGCCTGGAATTGGCGGATGACCTCCCGCACCGTGGACCGGCCCACGGCCAGGCGGGCCATCAGCTCCCGCTCCGTCGGCAGACGGTCGCCCGGCTGCAAGGCGCCCTCGGCGATGAAGGCCGCCAGGGCGGCGCTGACCGCCGCGATGCGGTCGGCGCTGGGCAGCGGCTGCAGGGCCGTGCTGGCGGGAAGGGGGGCGGCGGGCGGAACCACGGCACCTCGATGTCGCTCGGGGCTTCAGCGTTGTCCCGACGCCGCCCCTAAATTGGTCTGACATCTGATGATTGGTCGCGATGGTAGGGGCTGTCAAGCGGCTCTCGACGCCTGGGCCCCTCGACCCCATATCCCTGGCAGCGATCGCAGGAGGCAGCGCCATGACCGAGAAGACGATCAAGATTCCAGGCCCCGATCATCCCATCACCATTGAGCGCAACCCCAGGCGGGTGGTCGTGACGCTGGGTGGCAAGGTGATCGCCGACACGCGTGAGGCACTCAGCCTGCGGGAGGCGCGTTATCCCGCCGTCCAGTACATCCCGCGCAAGGACGTGGACATGGCGGCGCTGGAGCGCACCGACCACACTACCCACTGCCCCTACAAGGGCGATGCCTCCTACTTCAGCATCCCCGCCGGCGGCGCGCGGGCGGTGAACGCGATCTGGACCTATGAGGCGCCGCACGCCGCCGTCGGGGCGATCAAGGACCATCTCGCCTTCTATCCGGACCGGGTGGATTCCATCGCCGAGAGCGACTGACGCGAAGGCGGGCCCGGCTCAGGGCAGGCGGTTGGCCGACAGTTTGTCGCGCAGCTTGGCGGTCAGCCTCTGCGCGAATTCCACGCCGCGCGGATGCTCCTCCCGCAGTTGCGGGCGGTGCAGCAGGCGCAACTGGCGGCGCACGGTGGGGCCGTCCAGGCGGATGCGCCGCAGGCGGTCCTCGGGGAAGCCCAGGGTGTACAGCCAGGGCATGACCCCGATGGCCAGGCCGCTCAGCACCAAGCCGTAGAGGGAGTTGACCTGGTCCACGCGGTAGCGGGTGGATGGCGCCAGATCGTTCTGCTGCAGAGCGGCCGACGTCAGCTCGCCGATGCTGCCGCCGGCGAAATGCACGATCTCCTGGCCGGCCAGGGCGCGCCACGGCAGGCGGTCGTGAGCGGCCAGGGGATGGTCGGCGCGGGCCACCAGCAGCATCTCATCCTCGAACAGCGGCACGCCTTCCAGATCGTCGTCGGGCAGGGCCTGCACCGTCACCACCAGGTCATAGGTGCCGCCGCGCAGGCCGCGGATCAGCTGGTCGGCGCGCCCGTCATGCAGGTGGGGAACGACGCCCGGCATGTCGCCCGCCAACTCCGCCAGCGAGGCGGCCACCGCCTCCATCGCCGTGGGGATGGCGCCGATGCGCACCGTGGCGATTTCCCGCCCCGCGACCTCATGCATGTCGCTGAAGGCGTTGGCCGCCGTCGTCAGCAGGCGTTGGGCGTGCGGCAGCAGCGAGATGCCGGCATCGGTCAGCGTCACCTTGTGCGTCGTCCGGTCGAACAGGCGTACGCCCAGATGCGCCTCGATCTGGCGGATGCCGGCGCTGATCGCCGGCTGGGACACCGACATCTCCTCCGCCGCGCGGCAGAAGTTCCCCGTGCGCGCCAGTTCCACGAAGAAGCGGAGCTGGCGTAGCGAGACGGGATTCTTCCAGGCGGGGGGCGCGTCGATGGTCCGGGACATGGCGGTTTTGTAATAAGGCAAACTTATAAAAACATAAATGTAAAAACTTTCCCCTCTGAACCTGGCCGCGTCATACTACAGGCATAGTCCAGATGCGGGCGGGCCCAAGCAGGGCAAGTAGGGTGGCGGGCAGCCACCGGGGGCTGCGCGAACTGGACGGGCGACGGGCAGCAAGCCGCGCGCCACCTCGGGGGAGGAGCCGCCGACCGGGCAAGTGTCGGGCGCGAAAAAATCAGACGGGGGCTCCATGTCAATCAGCAGGAAGGCGCGTGCGCGCGCCGGGCGTTTCACCGCGACCATCGTCGCCATCACCGCCGGGCCGCTGGCCGTCGGCCAGGCAGCGGCGCAAACCGCGTCCAGCGACACGGCGCTGACCGAGATCATCGTCACCGGCTCGCGCATCCGCAGCCCCGACGCCACCAGCGTCAGCCCCATCAGTACGATCAATGGCGAGGAGTTGCAGCAGCGCGGCGTGACCCGGGTCGAGGACCTGATCAACACCCTGCCGCAGGCCTACGCCGACCAGGGCGCCGGCAATCGCGGCGGCACGGTGGGCGCCAGCGGCACCGCCACCATCAACCTGCGCAACCTGGGCAACCAGCGCACCCTGGTGCTGATCGACGGCCGCCGCCTGATGCAGGGCGACCCGGACCGCACGGCGGCGCAGGCGCCGGATATCAACAACGTTCCGGCGGCGCTGATCGAGCGCATCGACGTGGTCACCGGCGGCGCCTCCGCCGTCTACGGCTCGGACGCCCTGGCCGGCGTCGTCAACTTCGTCCTCAAGAAGGACTTCGACGGCGTCCAGGTCGACACCACCAACGGCTTCTACAGCCATACCAATAACAACCCTATCCGCGCCGTTTCGGCGGCGGCCAAGCAGGCCTATCCTGGTGGTGCCACCTTCGACGGCCCGCAGAACGACATCTCCATCACCGCGGGCAAGAATTTCGCCGGCGGGCGCGGCAACATCACGGGCTTCTTCAGCTACCGCCATGCCGAAGGGGTGGGGACGTCGGACCGCGACTTCTCCATCTGCGGCCTGTCGGCCGGCGCCAGCGGCTATTCCTGCTCGCTTTCCAGCGCCACATACCCGGCCCAGTTCCAGCCGCTGAACCCGACCACGGGGGCGGCGCGCGGCACCTACACGCTGGACGGCACCACCGGCAACACCCTGCGCACCTACAAGACGTCGGACGGCTTCAACAACGGTCCCACCTACGATCTGCAGTCGCCGGACCAGCGCTATAACCTGGACCTGTTCGGCCACTATGAATACGCGCCCGGCCACCAGGTCTATGGCGAGTTCATGTTCATGCGGGACGAGGCGGACATCCGCCTGTCGCCCACCGCCGTGTTCAGCGTGGCGGAGAAGGTCAACTGCAACAATCCCTACCTGTCGGCGCAGGAGGTCAGCGTCTTCTGCACTACGGCGGGGCTGACCGCCGCCCAGACCGCCAACGTGGTGGTGTCGGAACGCGACGTGCAGGCCGGCTCGCGCCACGACTACACCACCCACACCGCCTATCGCGGCGTGCTGGGGGCCAAGGGCGACATCAGTGACGACTGGCAGTACGACGTCTACGCCCAGTACGGTCGCACCAATTATGACTCGCGGCTGACCGGCGACATTTCGCTGTCCAACTTCGCCAACGCGCTGCAGGCCGTGACCAATTCCAGCGGCCAGATCGTGTGCAAGACCGGCGCTGCCGGCTGCGTGCCCATCAACATCTTCGCCATCGGCGGCATCACGCCGGCGGCGTTGGGCTATGTGCAGCAGGATTTCTACCGCACCGGCTTCACTCAGGAAGTGGTGGCCAGCGGCGCCGTCACCGGCCAGCTGTCGGCCCTCACCAGCCCCCTGGCCCACAGCCCCCTCGGCATGGCCTTCGGCACGGAATACCGCCGGGAGTCGATTGGCCTGACGCCGGACAGCCACTATTCCTCCAAGGACGTGGCGGGAAATTCGGGCGGTGAGTTCCCCATCTCCGGCGCCTTCGACGTGAAGGAGCTGTTCGCCGAGGTGACCGCGCCGCTGGTCCAGGACCGGCCTTTCTTCCACAGCCTGTCCCTGAACGCCGGCGCCCGCTATTCCGACTACAGCACCGCCGGCGACACCACCGCCTACAAGGCCGGTGGCGAGTGGGCGCCGGACACCGACATCCGTTTCCGTGGCAGCTTCCAGCGCGCGGTGCGCGCCCCCAACCTGGTGGAACTGTACGGGCCGCAGCAGATCACCACCGCCAACCTGACCGATCCCTGCGAAGGCGCCCATCCCACCGCCAGCCTGGCGGCCTGCCAGGCCTCCGGCGTGACGGTCACGCAGTATGGCAACATCGCCCCCGCGGCGGGGCAGAAGTCCGGCGCCATGATCGGCGGCAACCCGGGCCTGAAGCCGGAAGAGTCCAACACGGTGTCGTTCGGGACCCAGATCACCCCGTCCTTCCTGCCGGGCGTGACGCTTACCGCCGATTATTTCGATATCGATGTGAAAAAGCTGATCTCGACCGTACCGGCCACGATCGAACTCAGCCAGTGCATCGCCACCGGTACCTTCTGCAACCTGGTGGTCCGCAACCCCACCACCGGCTCGCTGGTTACCAGCGGCTATGTCGTCACCACCTACATCAACGCCGGCTACCTCGACACCTCGGGCGTCGATTTCTCGCTCTCGGCCAAGTACGACGTGGCCGACCTGATCGGGGTGAACGGCCTGGGCCGGGTGGGGCTGAACTTCTCTGGCACCTTCACCGACAAGTATGAAATCCAGGTGCTGCCCAACACGCCGTCCTACCGGTGCGAGGGCTACTTCGGCGTCACCTGCGGCATGCCCATCCCCAAATGGCGCCACCGCATGGTGGTCGACTGGATCCTGCCGGACGGCGTGGACCTGATGGCGACCTGGCGCTACATCGGCGGCACCCGCAACGACAAGTCCAGCAGCGCCGTCTACCTGGCGGGCGCCTACCAGCCCTATGACGCCACGCTGCCCAGCGTCAGCTACCTGGACCTGGGCGTGTCGCTGGCCCTGACCGACGACATCAGCCTGCGGGTGGGCGTCAATAACGTGTTCGATAAGGACCCGCCCGTGACCGCCAGCACCGGCGGCCAGGTTTCCAATGGCGCTTTCTACAGCGGCATCTACGATGCCCTGGGGCGCTATGTCTTCACGAACGTCAGCGCGCGGTTCTGATGGGCCAAGGGGGAACGGTGATGAAGCTCGTTCATGCCGCGCGCGCCGCCGCGCTGGTCCTCTTCCTGGGCGCGGCCTCTGGGGGCGCGGCGGTTCCCGCCGCCGCGTCCGACAAGACCCTGGTCTATTTCGACAATGATTTCCTGGGGCCTGGCCAGAGCAACATCCAGGCCATGATCCCGCTGCTGCGGGACCCCAAGGTCGAGCTGCTGGGGGTGGGCGTCGTCACTGGCGACGCCTGGCTGCAAGAGGAGACGCGGCACCTGCTGCGTTTCCTGGAGATCGCCGGCCGGCCGGACGTTCCGGTGGCCAAGGGGGCGGAGATGCCCCTGCTGCGCACCCAGGGCGAGATGCGGGCCTGGGAACAGCGCTACGGCGCCATCCCCTGGAAGGGGGCGTGGAACGCGCCGCGCCCGGGCCGGAGCTATCATCCCGACGACCCGGCGCTGGTGCCGGCCATGCGCGAGGGCGAACCCCAGGTCGCGGCGGTGCCGGAAGACGCGGCGCACCTGCTGATCAGCCTGGTGCGGGCCCACCCGGGCGAGGTCACCGTCATCACCGCCGGGCCGCTGACCAACATCGCCCTGGCGCTGCGCCTGGCGCCCGACCTGCCGGCCCTGGCCAAGGAGATCGTGGTCGAGGGCGGTGGGCTGGACCTGGCCGTGGCCCGGGTCACCGGCAACACCGACTACGCCACCGACTTCAACTTCCTGTTCGATCCCGAGGCGGCGCACATCGTGCTGACCGCGCCGTGGAAGAAGATCACCGTCATGGGCAACGTCACCGGCAGTGTGAAGGTGACGCCGGAGTTGGTGGGGCAGGTGGCATCCGCCGGCACGCCGCTGGCCCGCTATTTCCATGACTACGCCAAGGTCGGCCAGCCGCTGTGGGATGAGCTGACCGCCGCCGTCGCCATCGACCGCTCCCTGGTCACGGAGGAGTTGGTGGCCCGTATGGACATCGACCTGCTGCCGGGGCCGGCCTATGGCACCGCGCAGATCTGGAAGGACGAATTCGCCCCGCACCAGGGCGAGCAGACGGTGCACATCGTGCAGAAGGTGGACACCGCACGTTTCCTGTCCACGTTCACGGCCCAGGCTCGGCAATGAGGACCCCGGCGATGAGGGTGCTGCTCGACCGCCGCTTCCACCTGGCGGAGCGCGGCACCAGCGTGGGGCGCGAGGGCGTCGCCGGCCTCACCGCCTTCATGGCGGCGGCCTACCTGATCGTGGTGATCCCGTCGCTGCTGGCCAGCGGCGGCATGGATCGCGGGGCCGCCACCACCGCCGCCATCGTCGTCATGGCGGTGGGCAGCCTGTTCATGGGGTTTTACGGCAACCTGCCCTTCATCGTCGGGCCGGGCCTGGGCGGGTCGGCCATTCTGGGCATCACCCTGGCGCAGACCGAGCACATTCCCTGGCCGGCGGGCCTGGGCATCGCCCTGCTGTCGGGTGTCCTGTTCCTGGTGATGACCCTGACGGGTGCGCGCACCCTGGTGATGCGGCTGGTGCCGGCCCCCATCAAGCTGGGCTTGGGGGCGTCGCTGGGCCTGTTTATCGCCCTGCTGGGCTGCCGCGACGCCGGCATGGTGGCGCTGAACACCAAGAGCGTGGCGCTCTCGCTGGGGGATTTCAGCCAGCCCGGGCCCATCGTGGCCCTGATCGGCCTGGGTGTCGCCGTGGCCCTGCAGGCGCGCCGGCTGCCGGGCGCCATGCTGGCGGGCATCGTGGCGGCGACGCTGGCGGGCATCCCGCTGGGGCTGACGGTGCTGCCGTCCTCCCTCGTGGCCTTGCCCCGGTCCTTCCAGCCGATTTCGTTCCATATCGATATCGGCAGCGCCTTTTCCCTGGCGGCCTTGCCCTACCTGTTCGCCTTCTTCGCGGGGGAGTTCTTCTCCACCCTGGGCACCACGCTGGCCGTGGGCGCCAAGGCGTCGCTGACCGATGAGCACGGCAACCTGCCGGGCATCGAGCGGCCCTTCCTGGTGGATTCCGTGATGGCGACGCTGGGGCCGCTGATCGGCATCCCGTCGGGCACGGCCTTGGTCGAGTCCGCCGCCGGGGTGGAGGCGGGCGGGCGCACCGGCCTGACCTCGGCCTGGGCGGCGCTGTGCTTCCTCGCCACCCTGCTGGTGACCCCCCTGGTGATGGCGGTGCCCCGGCAGGCGACGGCGCCGGCCCTGATCCTGACCGGCCTGTCCATGTTCGGCACCATCCGCCACCTGGTGGCCGATGAGATCGCCGACCTGCTGCCGGCCCTGGTCATGGTGCTGGTCACCCTGGTTGCCAACAATTTCGGCACCGGCATCGCCGCCGGCATCCTGGCTTACGTCCTGGTGCAGATCCTTGCCGGGCGGGTGGCCCGCGTGCCCGTCGGGCTGCTGATCCTGTCCGTTCCGCTCGGCTATTACTTCTATGTCGCTGCGACCCGGCATTAAGCCGCCGCGGCGCTTATCATGGGCCTTTCATGACCATTCCCATCACCGACACGCTTGCCACCGTGCCGCCGGCGCAGACCGGCCGCACGGTCACCGAGGCGCAGCGTGCCTTCTTCCGCGCCATGCCCAAGGTGGAGCTGCATTGCCACCTGTTGGGGGCGGTGCGGCCCCAAACCTTCGCTGACCTGGCCGCCAAGCACGGCGCGCCCATGAACGGGGCGGAGATCGAGGCGTTCTACCGGCGCGGGGCTAAGCCGGTGGGCGTGCTGCACGTGCTGCGCGCCCTGGAACGCCACCTGCTGCTGGAGCCGGACGACTTCCGCCGCATCGCCTATGAATATCTTGAGGATGCGGCGGCGGAGAACGTGCGCCATGCCGAGTTCTTCTGGAACCCCACCGCCACCCTGCGCGACACCGGCCTGGTCTATGGTGAGGTGCAGGCGGCCTTGGTCGCCGGTATCGCCGAGGCGGCGGCCGACCACGGCATCAGCGGCCTGCTGATCCCATCCATCGACCGTGAGGCCGATCCGGCCGCGGCGCTGGAGATGGTGGAACTGATGGCGGCTGCCCGCCATCCGCTGGTACCCGGCATCGGCATCGATTATCGCGAGACGGACCGGCCGCCTGAGCTGTTCGCCGAGGCCTATGCCTTGGCCCGCCGCCAGGGCTTGCGCCTGACCGCCCACGCGGGGGAGTTCGGCACGCCCTGGCACAACGTGGAAACCGTGGTCGACCGCCTGGGCGTGGACCGGGTCGACCACGGCTACAGCATCATCGACAATCCCGACCTGATGCGCCGGTACGCCGACCGCCGCATGGTCTTCACGGTGGTGCCGACCAACTCCTACTACCTGCGCACCCTGCCGCGGGAGCGGTGGGCGGCCGAGCATCCCATCCGCCGCATGGCCGCCGCCGGCCTGGCCATCCACCCCAACACCGACGACCCGACCCTGCACCGGGTGAGCCCGGCCGGGGCGTGGGAGCTGATGTACAGCCACCTGGGCTTCGGCATTCCCGACCTGCGGAACATGATGACCGCCGGCATCGCCGGCAGCTGGGCCGATGCCGGGCAGCGGTCCGCCTGGCGCGTCCAGTGGCCGGCGCTGTTCGACACCCTGGCGGCGGGGCTGGATTGGGAACCTTCGGCCTTATGACCGGCGCCACCCTCCAGGTCATCCGCCTCAGCCGGGCCGCCGCCGCGTCGGTGTCGACCGCGACGGCGGCGATGGTCTGCCGCTGCATCCTGGACTGGTTCGGCCTGGCGATCGCGGGGGCGAACGAACCTGTCTCCCGCACGTTGCGGGCCATCGCCCTCGCGGAAGGCGGGCGGCCTGCCGCCACCGCCATCGGCGGGGGCGAGGAGGTGAGCGTCCGCCAGGCGGCCTTCCTCAACGCCGTGGCGGGGCATGCGCTGGATTATGACGACGTCTCGCTGGCCATGCATGTCCACCCCACCACCGTCATCCTGCCGCCGCTGCTGGCGCTGGCGGAGGAGCGTGGGCTGGGGGGTAGGGCGGTGATGGCGGCCTTTGTCGCCGGATATGAGGCGGCGGGCATGATCGGGCGCTGGCTGGGGGCGGGTCCCTACGATCGTGGGTTCCATATGACCGGCACCCTGGGCGCCCTGGGAGCCGCCGCCGCCTGCGCGCACCTGCTGGGCCTGGATGAGGAGGCGACTGCCCGCGCCTACGGGCTGGCGGCGTCGCAAGCGGCGGGGCTGAAGGCGCAATTCGGCACCATGGCCAAGCCCATCCACGCCGGCCGGGCAGCCGAGGCCGGGCTGTGCGCCGCTTTGTGGGCTGAGGCAGGCATTTCCAGCCGCACCGACATCCTGGAGGCGCCTCAGGGCTACGCCGCCACCCAATCCGCCATCCCCACCGGCCCCATCACCTGGGACGGCCATGAGCTGGACCGCAATTCCTTCAAGTACCACGCCTCCTGCTTCGGCACCCATGGCGCCATCGAGGCGATCGCGGCGCTGCGCGCCCAGGGTCTGGAGCCAACGGATGTGCGGCAGGTGTGCCTGACCGTGGATGCCGGCGCCGACCGCATGTGCAACCTCGCCGCCCCCATGACGGGGACGGAGGCGAAGTTCAGCCTGCGTTTCGTCGCGGCCCTGGCCCTGTTGGGGGCGGACACCAGCAGGCCCGGGCTGTTCACCGATGCCGTGACGGCCCGGCCGGACCTGGTCGCCCTGCGGGACCGGGTGACGGTAGTGTTCGGGCCCCGGGACTGGCCGGCCGACCTGACGGCGGTGGATGTCACGCTGGCCGACGGATCGCGCCGCGAGGCGCGCTGCGACACCAGCTTGATCGGCGCCGATGACGACCGCCTGCGCGCCAAGTTCCTGCATCTGGCGGGCACGCTACCGGACGGGTACGCGCAGCGCCTGGCCGACCAGGTGGCCGGCATCGGGGCCGTGACGGACCTGCGGGCGCTGTGCCGCCTGGCACTGCGGGCGGGGTAGGGTAGAGGGCTTAGCCTTTTTCAACGAAGGGGCGAAGGGGCCTTATGTCCGCCACATTCCGGCGCGCATGATCCTGGCAATCCTGTTCCACGATTCCGGGTGCCAAGCCCCGGGGTGGCGGCCTTGCGCGGTGGGGCGCGGGACCGTTACAGTATTGCATAAATGGGGGATGAAATGCGCGACAGGCTGATCGGGCGCTGGGGCATGGGTCGTGCGGTCTGGGTGCTGCTGACGCTGGCGGTCTTCCTGGGCCTGCTGTTCTGGGCGCGCACAGGTGGGGCAACACCAGCGCCGGCCCGGTCCTATAGTCCCGAATTGGTCGCCCGCAATTATATGGCGCCCGGGGGCGCCCAGCCCACCCATGCGCTGACCATCGGCAACCTGGACATCACGGTGAAGATCATCGGCGGGGTGGCGCACACCACGCTGTCGGCCACTTTCGCCAACCCCACCACGGCGGCCGTGGAGGGCGATTTCACCCTGGACCTGCCGGCGGGCTCCGTCGTCACCGGTTATGCGCTGGACGTGAACGGCCAGATGGCCGACGGCGTGCTGGTGGCCAAGCGCGCCGCCACGCTGGCCTATCAGAAGCAGGTACGGCGCGGCGTCGATCCCGGCTTGGCGGAGGTGACGCGCGACAACGCCTTCCGCACCCATGTCTTTCCCATCTTCCCCAACCGGGGCCGCACCGTGCGGGTTGAGTTCGCCACCCCCATCGGCACGGACCAGCCCTATACCCTGCCGCTGGTGACCTTGGACCCGGTGGCCAAGGTCAACCTGCTGGTCATCGATGTCGATGCCGCAGCCGCGCCGGCCCTGGCGGGGCCGGACGGGCTGGACCTGCGCTGGGTCCCCGGCACGGGTGGGGTGGAGGCGCGGGCCAACGCCAGCGGCGTCACCCTAGGCGGTGCCCTGACCATAGGGGGCATGCCGCCAGCGGCCCCGGTGGTGCTGACCCGCCATCACGCCGGCGACACCTTCTTCGAGGTGAACGCAGCCGTGCCCGGCGGCACCGGCGGCGCCAAGCCCACCGGGCGTGTACGCGTCTATTGGGATCGGTCGCTGTCGCGGCAGGAGGCGGCGCCGGCGGAACTGGAGCTGTTGCAGCGCTATCTGGCGGCGGTGGGCCCCAAGGTGGTGGATGTGGTGCTGTTCGCCGACGACACGCCGCGCGTGCTGTCCTTTGGCAGCGCCACGGCGGCGGACGAGGCGGTGGGCGCCCTGCGGGCCGTGAGCTACGGCGGCGCCACCTCCCTGCAAGGGGTGCTGAAGGCCGCGCCCGCGCCGGCCGACGCCTGTCTGTTCTTCTCCGATGGGCGGGTGACCCTGGATACCTATCAGGCGGAGCGGGTGAACTGCCCACTATTCACCCTGTCCAGCGGTGCCGATGCCGACCATGGCTTCCTGGCGGCGCTGGCCCGCAAGTCGGGCGGGGAGCATCTCGATTTGCGGGCGCGGGGGGCGGACGCCGTGCTGGCCCGCCTGAGCAGCCCGGCCAGCCGCGCCATCGACGTGAAGGCGGCGGACGGCACGGCGCTGGACTTCACGGTGCTGCCGGCGGCACCCGATTGGGTGCGCGTCGTCGGCCGTGCCCCGCCGTCGCTGGGCGCCGTCAAGGTGACGCTGGCCGATGGGCGCGGCCTGTCCTTCGACCTGGACGATTTGCCAACGGCGGCGGATGACGCCCTGGGCGCGCTGTGGGCCGCCGACCGCGTGGCGGAGATGACGGCGTCCGACCGGCCGGACCAGAAGGCGGCCGTGGGCTTCGCCCGGCGCTACGGCGTCGCCGGCGGCGGTGCCGTCTTCCTGGTGCTGGAGCGGCTGCAGGACTATGTCGACGCCGACATCGCCCCGCCCGACAGCCTGGGCAAGGATCTGCAGAACCAGTTCGCCGCGGCACAGGCCCGCGCCCAGCAGATCAAGGACATCGCCGCCGCCAACCGGCTAGGGCAGGTGGTCACCGCCTGGCAGGAGCAGAAGGACTGGTGGGCCGGCCGCAAGCCCGCGCCGCCGCCCGCCCCTCCGCCGGCGCCGGCGCCATCCCGCCGAGACACTCCGCCGCCGCCCGTGGCGAACTCGATAACCACGGCCAAGCCTCCGATTGTGGCGCCGCCGCCGGCCCCCATCGTGGCGCCACCTGCCCCACCACCACAGGCGGTGCGACCACCGGCTTTCGCACCGCCGGTGGAGGTCAACATCGAAACCCCGCCGCCGCCGGTGGTGGCGTCCTCCTCGTCGGCTGGGCCCGCGCCCAGGGCACCCATTGCCGGCCGCGCGGCGGACCAGGTGGTCGTTACCGGCAGCCGCGCGAATGGCCAATCCGGTGGCGACAGCGCCGGCGTCATCGAGGTCGCGCCGTGGGACCCCAACCGTCCGTATATTCGCGAGATCAAGGAGCATCTGGCCGATGCCGAGGAGTTCCGGGCGGCGGTCACTGCCCAGGCCGCCCGTTACGGCAGCCTGCCGGCATTTTACCTGGACGTGGCGGAGCTGCTGTTCCGCAACGGCAAGGCGGCCGAGGCGGCGTCCATGGCGCTGAGCGCCCTGGAACTGCCCAGTGCCGACACCGGCACCCTGATCATCGTGGCCGACGACCTGATGCGCTTCGGGCAAGAGGACCGCGCCATCTGGCTGTATGAGAAGGTGCTGTACCTGGATGGCGACCGGCCGCAGCCCCGGCGCAGCCTGGCCCTGGCGCTTATCGAGCGCGCGGAACGGGCGGCCAAGCGTGGCGCCCCGGCGGCGTCGGTGCGGGCGGATTACGAACGGGCCATGCGGCTGCTGAACGAGGTCATCACCCGCACCTGGTCGCCGGCCTACACCGGCATCGAGATGGTGGCCCTGATGGAGGCCAACCGCATCCTGCCGCGCCTGGAAAAGCTGGGCGTGCGCGACATCCCGCTGGACCCGCGCCTGCGGGACAAGCTGGACGTGGATCTGCGCGTGGTCCTGGAATGGAACGTGGACGCCACGGACATGGACTTGTGGGTGGATGAGCCCTCGGGCGAGCGCGCCATCTACAGCCATCCCCGCACCGCCATCGGTGGACGGCTGTCGCATGACATGACCCAGGGCTATGGGCCGGAGGAGTATCTGCTGCGCCGGGCGCCGAATGGCGAATACACCATCAGCGCCAACATCTATCGCACCGACCGCCTGAACCCGAACGGGCCCATCACCGTGCGCGCCCATCTCTACCGCAACTACCAGCGGGCGGCGGAGGAGGTGCGGGTGATGCAGATCGAGCTGAAGCCGGGCGAGGATGGCACGCGCGTGGTGGGCCGGGTGACTATGGGAGGCGGCGCGGCCGCGGCGGGCGCGTCACAAGGGCCCTGATCAGGGGATCAGCCGGTGGGCCCGCAGCTCGCCGAACAGATCGAAAAAGGCGTCGTCCGTGGCCTGATAGGCGGTGAAGCCCAGGCGGCGGCTTTTGGACATGTCGGTCACCACCTCGATGGGACGGCCCAGGTCGGCGTCCGTGTGCCAGGGACTTGCCAGGCGGGCGAGGTCGGGCTCCACCAAGCCGAGGCGCCGGGCCAGCGCGGCCCACAGGGGCGCGTCGTCCGCCATCTGCCGTTCCAGGGGTAGGATGCCGCCCGCGTCCTCCGCCGTAAAGGGCGCGGGTTCCAGCCCAAACCATTGGGCAATGCGGGCCCACATCCATTTCCAGCGGAAAATGTCGCCGTTGACAACGTTGAAGGCTTGGTCGAAGGCTCCCGGCGTGGTGGCCGCCCACAGCAGGTGGCGGGCCAGAAGGCGGGCATCCGTCATATCGGTCAGGCCGTGCCACTGCACGGGCGACCCGGGGAAGTGGAAGGGCCGTCCCGTCTCGCGACACAGGGTGGCATAGGCCGCCAGGGTGGTGCCCATATTCATGGCGTTCCCCACCGCCTGGCCGATGATGGTGTGCGGGCGATGCACGCTCCAGCGGAAGCCGTCGCGCGCGGCGGCAGCGAACACCGCATCCTCCTGGGCGTAATAGAAGTTGTCCACGTCCAGCCGGCCCTGATCTTCCCGGAAGGGCGTCTGGGGCAGGGTGCCCTTGCCGTAGGCCTCGAACGGCCCCAGGTAGTGCTTCAGCCCCGTCACCAGGCCTACGTGCCGCACCGTCCCGGCGGGACGCACGGCGTCCAGCACGGCGCGCACCATGGTGCCGTTGACGCGGATATTCTCCGCTTCCGTCGCCTGTCGGCTCCAGGTGCAGAGGAAGACGTGGGAAGGGCGGACGGGGGCGAGTGTCCGGGCCAGGCCGTCTACATCCCGCAGGTCCGCCGTCACCGGCGTCACGCCGAGCTGGGTTGTCGCATGGCGTGACAGGCCGGCCACCTGCCACCCTTCCTTTACCAGCAGGGACGCCAGCGCCCTACCCACGATGCCGGTGACGCCGACCACCAATGCCGACTGTGTCATATCCCAAGCTCCGTTTCCTGTTGGCGCGTTTCCTGTTAACGGAAGGCAGGCTAGGCCGATGCGCCCAGGGCGTCCAGACGGCACCAAATGGGGACATAGGCACCAGAAGGTATCCAGAGATGATGAGTGGGACTTCAGAGGATGACTGGCGGGAAGATTGCGCGCCCCGCCGCGTGATCGAAATCTTCGCCACCAAATGGACGAGCATGGTCCTGCACACGCTGTACGCCCTGCACGACGGTCGTGCCCGCGCCGGCGTGCTGCACCGCAGCCTGCCCGGCATTTCCAAGAAGATGTTGACGCAGACCCTGCGCGAGATGGAGGAAAGCGGGCTGCTGGAGCGGCGGGTGCACGACACCCTGCCGCCCAGCGTGGACTACGGTTTGACAGCGCTGGGCCGCCGCTTCGTGGAACCGGTGGAGATGCTGTACGACTGGGGCCGCCGCAACGCCGACGCGCTGGACGCCCTTAAGCCCCGCGCCACCTCTCGCCGGCGCGCCGGCTAGCGTTTCCCCTGCAGCAGCAGGCTGCCGGCGGCACAGCCAGCATGACCAGGCCCGTACCGCCCCAGCATCTCGCGCAATTCCTTCCGTGCGGGCTCCTCCAGCAGGTTGGCGCGCGCCCAGAGGCGGCGGGGAATAGGCGGGCATGCCAAATACGAGGGACGACCGGGCGGCATCATATCCGATAAGGGGCATCCGTCCTTTGCCTTGAGGAGTGCCGCCATGCCCCCGATCGTTCCATCTTCGCCCCTGACGCCCGAGCAGGTGGTGGAGGGCCAGTTGCGCGCCTACAACGCCAAGGATATCGACACCTTCATGGCCTATTGGGCCGAGGACGCGCGCATTTACCAGCATCCCGACACCCTGCTGGCCAGCGGTGTGGAGGCGATACGGGCACGCCACATCGTCCGGTTCCAGGAACCGAACCTGCACGGCCGGCTGCTGCACCGCGTGGCGGTGGGCGCCACCGTGGTGGACCATGAGGTGGTGACCCGCACGTTTCCGGAAGGACCCGGCACGGTGGAGGTCATCGGCATCTATGAGGTGACGGGTGGCCGCATCAGCCGCGCCTGGTTCACCTTGGGAACGCCTGTATTAAGCTAAAAGAATTTGGCATTACTGCATCAATAAAGGAAACCTGGGCCGTGGCCGTCACCCTCTATGGCATCAAGAACTGCGACACCATGAAGAAGGCCCGCGACTGGCTGGCCCGGCGCGGCATCGACTACGCTTTCCATGACTACAAGGCCATGGGCATCGATCCGGACCGGCTACAGGCGTGGTGCGCCGCGCTGGGCTGGGAAACGGTGCTGAACCGTGCCGGCACCACCTTCCGGGCGCTGCCCGACGCCGACCGCCAAGACCTCGACGCCGCCAAGGCGGTGTCCCTGATGGCGGCCCAGCCGTCCATGATCAAGCGCCCGATTCTGGACCTGGACGGTGGGCTGATGGCCGGTTTCAAACCCGAGCGGTATGAAGAGGCGTTCGCCCGCGTTGGGCGCTGAACCCATTCCTGGGGGCTTGGACATAATCCAGCCCCCAGGGATTGAATGTTCTTACGGCGAGTCCAAAAAAGGAACATGATGAGAACATTTCCGCTTGTAGTTCCTGGAACGTTCTGGCAACACTAAGCCCATGAACAGCCGGACGTGAGAGTATGCCGGCTCCGGATAGACAAACGGTGGAGGGGTAAATGGCGTACATTGCGGTCCACGACACGATGCACGGTGTCGGCTTTGCCCCGAAATCCACGCTGCTGAGCCGCCGCGCCTTGGGCCGGGCCGGTGCGAATGGCGGGCGCCTGGTGCGGGACTTCCTGGCGCTGGCCAGCCTGTTCGCCACCCTTTACGGCGCCGTGCTGATCCTGGGCGCCACCATGGGCGGCTGACGCTGCAACCCCTTTCGGGCTGCTGCTCCTTGCGGCGGTCCAAATGCAAACACCCCGCCCGAGGAGACCCGGGCGGGGTGTTTTCGCATTCAGTGCAAGCGAGTGCTGAAAGCCGGGGCATAAGCCCCAGCAATTCAGCGGCGCTGAGCCCGGTGGTAGGGGATGGGGATGGGCCGGGCCGCATGCTCTTCCTTGCGGCTGGCCGACATCTCGATCTCCATGCGGGCGATCACCTTGCGCAGCTCGTGCAGCGCGTCGGTCAGGCCCTGCATGCCGCCTTCGGGATTGGCCTTCCAGGCGGTATAGGCCTCGGCGCTGCGTTGCGCGGCCGCGATCATGCGCTGGTCGGCCGGTTCCGTCGGCGTCTCGGCCGCTTCCAGGCGGGCGGCGTTGCGCTGCTGCTGGCGGTAGGGATATTCCGAACCCACCGGACGGTCGCTGTTGTAGGGGCGGTCCAGCAACTGGTCCATGCTGTCGGTGTCGACCGGGGCGCGGTTGCCCTGGCGGTCGCCATAGGGGCGCTGGCCCTGGCTGACGGCCGGCGGCTGGCTGCGTTCCTGGGCGGCATTGGCCACGGCGGCGCCGGTCAGGGTGCGGCGCTCGCCCCGCTGCGGACGATCACCGAACCGGTCGCCCCGGGGCTGCTCCCCTTCGGCGCGGTCGGCCCGCGGCTCACGCTCCGGACGGCCCTCGCGACCCTCATGGGAACGACCTTCCTGGGAGCGGCCCTCTTGCGAACGGCCCTCATGGGAACGGCCCTCATGGGAACGAACGGGGCGTTCGCCACGGGGGCCGCGCTCACCTGTGGCGCGCGGAGCGCGCTGCGGCTGCTCGGCGACGGGAGCGGCTGCCACGGGGGCGGCTTCCACGATGGCGGGGGCCGCCTGGGGGGCTGCCGGCGCCTCCGTCACCACCGGCTGCTCCAGCGGCAGAGCAGGGGCAGGGGCGGCGGGCGTCTCCGCTTTGGGCGCGCGGGCCGGCTTGGGCGCGGGGGCCGCCTCCACGGCTGGCGCGGGGGCGTCGCCACCTTCACCAGGCTGCGCCGTCTCGGCCTTGCGCACGATGTAGGAAATGGCGCTGGGCGTGCAGTCGAACTCGCGGGCGATGGCCGACAGCGTGGCGCCGGCGCGATACCGTTCCAGAATGGACGGCCAAGCCGATTGCGGAATGCGGCCACGCCGCTTGGGGGCGTCGCCGTCGGCTTCCTTCTCCACGCCTTCCTGGTTCTGGATATCGCTAGGCTGCCACAGGGGCTCTTGGGTCATGTCTGTCACACATCATTCAAAAGGCCGGCAGCCGAACGATGGGGGCTGACCCGGCGGTCACGGACGGGTGTGTGCAAGGCGCGCCGTCGACACGGGCCAAAGCCCGCCGTGGCGGCACTCCTGATGTCGTCGCCGTTTTTACAACGACGGACCACACCTTTTAAAAGCGATATTCAAAACCCCTAAGTATTCCGACGTCTTTTTAAGCAAAGACCAGGATACCGACGCGGCGCCACACGGATCTACGCCCGAAGGGCGACGACGCAAGGTTTATGAAAATCCAATTGAACTGAAGTGCCGGGTCGCCGTTGCGAATGTCCGCCAGGGCTGGCCGGTGACACCCAAGTCCTGACCTTTATTTAAAAGAAAATCCTTGGACTGCAAGCGCTGATTCCATCGTCATCGCTCTTTTTTAAAAACCTCATTCGCCGACTCGCCCGCAGCCGCCCGGATGGCCGTGCTGACGGCCGTGTCGGCAGGCCCTCGGCCTAGGCGGAATGGAGGGCGGCTCCCCCGGAAGGCCAGAGTCCCTGGGCATTCTGGTGCCGGGGGCCTATGCATTGCCGCCACCGTCTTCCTTGAAGCCCATCCTCCCCGCGACTCAGGATCCCTATTCCGGCTTACCTTGCCGTCCGGGGGTGGCGCTGCTATGCCCATAGGCCATGGCCAAGCGATCCGCACCCTCCCGTTCAGCTGCATCCTCCCGTCAAAGCGGCAGCCGTCCCAAGAGTACCCGCCGCACGGCAGGCTCAGCGCGCAAGGTGCCGGCCGCGCCCCCGCCGGTGTCCGTTCGCATCACGCCCCGGGCCCGCTGGCACATGGCGGCGGCGGCACAGGTGATCGCCGGTGCGGTACTCATCTTGGCCTCGCCCGCGCTGTGGGCGGCCATCGTCGCCCTTCTGCTGTTCGCGACGGCGGCCGGCACCCTGATCTGGGCCCGCCGCCAGGCTTGACCACCCTCTCCAGGACGGGCCCCCAAGATGCCCCAGGTCGGGTCACTCACCGTTAAGGTCAGCGCTGGATGGGCCAGAGCCAGGCGGCGCCGCGAACGCCGCTGGAGTCACCGTGCCGCGCCGGGCGGATGGGTGTGGCGACATCGGGGGAGAAACACCAAGCCGCCAGCCGCCGCGGCAGGCGCTCATAAAGATGGGGCATGTTGGACAGGCCGCCGCCCAGGATGATGACGTCCGGATCCAACAAATTGACCACACCGGCCAGCCCGCGCGCCAGCCGGTCGACATGGCGGTCCAGGGCCGCTTGCGCCGGGCCGTCGCCGCTCGCGGCCAGGGCGGCCACCTCCACCGCCGTCAGGACGCGGCCGGTGGCGCGGGTGTAGTCGTCGGCCAGCCCGGGCCCGGAGATCCAGGTTTCCAGGCAGCCCCGACGGCCGCAGTAGCAGGCAGGGCCCGGCCGTTCGTCCTCCATCCGAGTCCCCACTCCGGGCTCCTCACCAGGCGCTTCCGACAGCTGCGGCCAGGGCAGGGGACTGTGGCCCCATTCGCCCGCGGCGGCGTGCCGGCCTGTGATGATGCGTCCGTCCACCACCACGCCCCCGCCACAGCCGGTACCCAGGATGGCGGCGAAGACGGTGCGGCAGCCGGCACCAGCCCCATCGGCGGCTTCCGACAGGGCCAGGCAGTTGGCGTCGTTTTGCAGCCGCACAGGCCGGCCTATGGCTGCCGTAAGGTCACGGTCCAGCGCATGGCCGTTCAGCCAGGTGGAATTGGCGTTCTTCACCAGGCCGGTGAGGGGGGACAGAACGCCGGGTATGCCCACGCCCACGCTGGCGGGGGCCGGTGCCCCGATCTCGGCATCCAGCCAGGCGACAAGCCCGGCCACCGCGGCCAGGGTGGCGCCGTAATCGTCACGGGGGGCGGAAATGCGGCGGCGGGCCAACGCCTCTCCCTGGTCACTCAGGGCCAGCCCTTCGATCTTCGTTCCACCCAGGTCGATGCCAATCCGGGCCATGGCGTTTCCTCATTTTCATGGAACGGTGATGCCAGGACCCCGCCCTTATGGGCTAGGTCGCGCCCGACTCTTGCTCATGGTGGGCATGCGGGGCTAAAAGTACAAGATGTGGTGGATGCGGGGGCCTGATCGCGGGCGTTCTCCCTGGCCTTGACCGGCGTGGGGGATGTCTTCATGGGGATGTGCCGCGCCGCCACCACGATGCCGATCGTTCCTATACTGATATGGATACCCGCGCCATGACGCGTGCCCGTTTGCTCGCCGCCCCCCTCCTGTCCCTTGCGCTGGCCGCCGCCGTAAGCGCGCCGGCTTTCGCCGCCGACAAGACGACCCCGGCCAAGAAGGCCGCGGCATCCAAGAAGGCCGCACCGGAAAAGGCCGCCAAGACACCCCCCAAGGCGGCCAAGGTCTCCGGCCCCTGCTATTCCCCGGCGGAGTTTGATGCCGAACAGGCCATCCGCTACCACACCCGCCTGATGGTGATCGGCCTGACCTGCCAGCAGCTGGGCGGGAACTACGAAGGCCTCTATGTGCGCTACAAGAAGTTCACGCTGGCGCACAGGACGCAGATCATCGCTTGGGAAGACTCGCTGATCGCCCGCTACCGCAAGACGGCCAAGGGCAACCCCAACCGCGCGCTGGACACCTTGCGCACCCACTTGGCCAACGAGATGTCGCAGCACATCGCGGCTGTTTCCACGGACATCTACTGCGCCCAGCATGCCGACATGCTGGCCCAGGCTGAACTGATGAGCGACGCCGACGTGGTGAAGACCGTCACCAACGATGCCGTCGTCCGCGTGTCGGAGCTGCCGCGCTGCGACCTGCCGCCGCCGGTCATGACCGCCGCCACGGCTGGTGACCGTATCACCGGCCCCACCCCCGCGGTCGCGACTCCCACCGCCGCCGCCATGAAGGACACCGGCGGTGCCGCCAGTGGCGCGTCCCACTAACGTCAGCGCCACAGGTCATAAGGCCCATGCCCGAATGTCCGGGTATGGGCCTAAGGTCCAGCCCAGGCGGGGGATGACAAAGGGCTGGTGACAAAGTAACGCTATGCCCATAAGCGTGGTGGAAATCGTAATGCTGGGGATTGTTTAATCCGCTCCGCAAGTCGGCGCCCTTCCCGTGAGGTGCGCCTGATGAAAGGAGAATGGGTTATGCCCAATAGAATAGCTCTCCACGAGGCTCTGGATATTATGCCCGCCGGTGGTGAGCCTATTGAATTTTCGCCCATGCGTAACCAAGCGGCCAACGTCGCGCGCCCGGCCCGCCAAACGGCCTCGGCGCTGCCTGATCCGATGGCATATGTCATTGAAATCGACGAGGAAGCGGTGGGGCTGGTGACCGTGCATCCCGAGGGCATGGCGTTCCACGCGGTTCACATGCGCGCCCAAGCCCTCGACGGGCAAGTCTTCGCCGACGCGGCGGCGGCCCGCGCTGCGGCAGAATCGGCATTTTACGGTCGTGAGTGACATTGGGGCTAACTAAAGCCCTAGAACCGTGCAATATGCGAATGGCGGATGGGGGCCCCGCTACTTATGCAAACCGCGCCCCTTGAAAATCCCTGCCTCAGTTTCACCTCATTTCCATCCGATTAACGGCTTGTCCTGACGGGCCGAACGGCGTAGCTCACAAGGCTGGGTTGCTCCCCGTTCGGTGTTGAAGGATTGAATTAACTCAGGACGTTGTCTAACCCTGCCGTCTGGCGGGACAATCAAAGGCGCCACGTCCTGGCGCGAAGGGTAGTCTTAATTCAACCGAGGGTTCCTTTGGGGAGACGTACCCCTCGGTCAGAAGGAGGAGAAACGACGAATGAAACTCCGTCATTCATTACTGTGCGCGGTGTTCGCGCTCGGTCTGCCGGCCACCGCGCTGGCCCAGACCAACGAGGGCTACTACCTCGGTGCCCAGGCCGGTGTGAACTGGGCTGACAAGACCGACCTGAAGGGCCCGGTCTACACCGACAAGGCCGACTTCACGACCTCGCCCACCGGCCTGGTCGAGGGTGGCTACAAGTTCGGCAACGGCGTCCGCGTCGGTGCGGAAATCGGTTACGGTGGCAGCACCGTCGGCGACATCACCGGCGGCGGCCCGGGCCGCGCCGGTGGCGCTGGCGACCTGACCGCCCTGACCTTCATGGCCGTCACCTACTACGAGTTCAACGTCGACAGCCCGCTGCGTCCCTATGTCGGCGCCGGTATCGGTTTCGGCCGCTACAAGTTCGACGGCGTGGGCGACCTGTACACGCCGGGCCTGTCGGTGGAGACCTCCACCACCGCCTTCACCTACCAGCTGGCCGCCGGCGTCGCCTACGCGCTGAGCGACAACCTGGACTTCACGGTCGGCTACCGCTTCATGGGCACGCCGGACACCACCTACGAGCCGTCGAACGCTCCGAAGTTCAAGGCCGGCTACCAGAACCACTCGGTCCTGGTTGGTCTGCGCTACACCTTCGGTGCCCCGCCGGCTCCGGCGCCCAAGCCGACCCCGGCCGTGGCTCCGCCGGCTCCCCCGCCGCCGCCGCCCCCGCCGCCCCCGCCGCCGGCTCCGTCCATTTCGCGGAACTTCACGGTGTTCTTCGACTGGGACAAGACGGACCTGTCGGCTGACGCCAAGACCGTTCTGGACAACGCTGCCAAGGACGCTGGTACCGGCCACATCACGAAGATCAACGTGACGGGCTATACCGACCGTTCCGGTACGGACGCTTACAACCTGAAGCTCTCCATGCGCCGCGCCGAGGCCGTGAAGGCTTACCTGACGTCCAAGGGCGTCGGTGCCTCCATCGCCACCGACGGCAAGGGCGAGTCCGATCCGCTGGTCCCGACCGCGGACGGCGTGCGTGAGCCGTCCAACCGTCGCGCCGTCATCATTTTCCCCTGATCCAATCAGGGGACCGGTAGCCGGACCTGGGCGAACCCAGGTCCGGCTTTCCGGCCAAATGAGGACGACGCCTTGCCGAGCATCCGACCTTTGGCTCCCGCCGGAGGGTCTGGTCCGGACGGTGGAAATAAGAAAGGGGCGCCGCCCAGCCTGGGCGGCGCCCCTTTTCTTTTATGCCGAAGGTTTCCCGGGCGGCTTGGGGCCATATCAGCGGCATGTTCATGCCGCTGTGGGCGCGCCCGCGACCGCCGCAGGCTAAGGGACTAATTAACTAAGCGGACCGATGCCGCGCTGGATGGCCCAGACGGCGGCTTGGGTGCGATTCTGCGCGCCGATTTTGCGCATGACGTTTTTGAAATGCATCTTCACCGTGGACTCGGTGATTTCCAGCCGGCGGGCGATGGATTTGTTGGACTGGCCCGCCAGCAGGCAGCCCAGGATTTGAATCTCGCGCCGCGACAGGTCGGCGGTGGCCGCCACCAGATCGGCCGGCGTGGGCCCCTGGGGCTGCTGCGCCTGGGCCACCAGGGCGGCGGCGCGCGGCGGAAACACGGCATCGCCGGCCAGGATCAGTTCCAGCGCGTCGCGCAGGGTGGCGACGCCGGATGATTTGGACAGGTGGCCGTCCATGCCGGCGAACAGGCTGGCCTTCAGCACCGAATCGCTGGTGTCGGAGGTCAGCACCGCGATGCGGGTCTGGGGGGCGGACGCGCGCAGGCGCCGCAGCTCGCTGGCCACGCGCGGCGGGTCTATGCCCCAAGGGTCGACCATGATCAAATCGGGCGCCGCGATGTCTCGCAGCACCTTCATTGCTTCCTCAACCGAAGGGACGGGCGGTAACAGCTGAAAGCTATCTTCCCCCAGCAATGTACCCAGTGCCGCCCCGAACAACTGATCCTGGTCGATCAGAAGAACGCTGCGGCCTGTCATTGCCTATTCCCCCATTGTGATTGCGGTCTCCCCCACCGGAGACTGTTTATTAAAAATTTTACTAACATTGTCGTGGATACTCGTGAAATGTCGACGCTAACCTGTTAACGCCCTATTTGCCCCATGGCCAGGTAATAGATCGCCAGTTCTATTGCGACAATCCTATGGGAAAGTGGCCCCGAACGCCATGTTTCTGTTGCGGCATGTCTGAAAACGGGTCACAGTCTGTCACATCGTGAGGTGGATCGTTTGGCCACCCGGGAAAATCGGAAGCCGCCTAGGGGGTACCACGGCGGAAATGGGGTTCCTGGGGAAAAAAGGTTAGCCTGCCCCATTTTGGCCGTGATCGAATGGTCATAATGGTGAAGGTGTCGCTAACCAGTCAGGGTCACGCGTTCATCGAAAGTGTCGGTCCGGCGGCCAAAGGTGCCGGAACCGATGGGCGATCATCAGGGACCTGCCACGCGGGGCCCGATGCGGATGAAGCGTTTTAGATGGCCTGGGCCGGAAGTGGCCGGACTCGAACGTGGGGTTTCAGATGATGAGCATGACCGCGCGTTTTCCCGGGACTGTCAGCAGTCTAGCCGAGGATGGTTTGGAAAACGGAATTGCCGGTGTGGGCGCTTCGCCCCGCCACCGCACTTTTCTCGTCGTGGATGGCCAGGCCCTGGTGCGCCGCGGCGCCGCCCTGATGCTGACCACCCAGTTTCCGGGTGCGTCGGCGCTTGAGGCCGGCACCGTGGAGGAAGCGCTGACGCAGGCCATGTCGGCGCCGGGGATTGATCTTGTCCTGCTCGACCTGGACAGCCTGTCCGGCAGCCGGGTCGAGGCCATCGCGCAGCTGACCTCCGCCCTGGGCTCTGTGCCCGTGGTGGCGGTGTCCGCCGTGCAGGAAGGGGACGAGGTCATCGCCTCCATCCGCGCCGGCGCCCGCGCTTATGTGCTGAAGACGGGCCCGACCGAGGTGCTGGAGCGTACGCTGACCCTGATCCTGTCGGGTGAGAATTACGTGGCCATGCCGCGCCAGGCGCTCACCGCCGCCTTGGCGGGCGTACGCGGTGCTTCGGGCCCGGCCATGGGCCAGGTCCCGGCCAACCGTGAGGCCGCTTTGGCGGACCGTCTGACGGAACGCCAGCAGGATATTTTCCGCCTGATCCTGGCCGGCTGCTCCAACAAGGAAATCGCCCGCGAACTCGGCGTGCTGGAAGGCACGGTCAAGGTTCATGTCCGCGCGGTGATGCAGAAGCTGGGCGCCAAGAACCGCACGCAGGTGGCCGTTGCCGCCGCGCGCAGTGGCTTCGGCAGCATGGCCTTCATGGCCGGCACCCTGACCAATTAAATCGGCGACATGTTCCGGCCCCCAGGGGGCCTGTGCACGGTGCAGGGGCCTTCGGGCCCCTGTTGCCGTTTCAGGGCTGGTGCTTCACCGTTTGTCTATGCCGTGAATGCGGGAAATGAGCACCGACCGGCATGAGCGTCGGCTCAAGCCGGTACCGGAGCAGGGTGTCCGAGGGGCCGCTCAATCAAACAGCGCGTCGATGTCCGCCTGCGAGATGGTCTGGCCGCCGTCCTTGACGGGCCCGTGCAGTTCCAGGCCCTCGTCATGCTTGTGGATGGAGGGGGGTAGGGGCATGGTCTCGAACTCCTTGGTGTTCCAGACCGACATCATGGCCTCGACCCGCTCTTCGATGAAGCTCAGGGCCTGGACGACCTTGGTGATTCGCTGGCCCGTGAGGTCCTGGAAGTTGCAGGCCTCGAAAATGCGCAGCGTGACCTCATTCAGGTCCTTGAGGCGAGAGTTCTGGTAGCCTTCCGGCAGCTGTGAGCGGACCTCGTTGGCGATGTCGTCGATCTCTTCAGCCGCCTGGATGATGCTGTTGGTGGCGGCTTCGGTGGAGGCGACAACGGCGGTCAGCTGCTGGCTGGCCTCCATGAACGTGTCGTCCTTGGCCAACGGATGGCGCAGGGCCGCCATTTCCAACTTGGTCGCCTTGATGCGGCCGGCGATGTCGGCGATCTCCACATGGATCGCCTCGATCTGGGTGTGGTCGGTGTTCAGGAAACGGTCCAGCTTCTGGCCTAGATGCTGGATGGCCTCCATCACTTCCGACGTGTCCAGGCGGATTTCCTGCGCCGGGGTCAGCGGGGCCAAGGCGGCCGGGCTCAGCGTGGTGGCCGACAGCGACAAGGCGTCAACGGTGCCGGGTTGGTCCTGTGCCCGCCGCTGCCGTTGAATCTCCGCCATGAAAGGCCGCTGACCGTTCTGCGCCATCCGCTGGATCCTCTTTCCCCGCCGTATCCACTGATGTCACTCACAGCGAACCTAACCGAAAGGTTATGCCCTTAGGCAATATGTTCGCCGGCGACCCATTCAACATGGGCGATACCTTTGGTGAAGCCAAGGGCCTCGTGCAGGGCCGGCAGCATTTGCCGCAAAGTTTCATCCAATTGCCAAGGCGGATTAACCAAAATCATGCCGGAGCCGTTCAGGCGGTCCATACGGGCGTCGTCGTTCCAGGTCAATTCGGCGATCAGGATTTTCGGTATGCCGCTGTCTTCCAGCCGCTGGTGCAGGCGCCAGCTTACGGCGCGGTCCTTGATGGGATACCACAGGGCGTAGATGCCGGTGGGCCAGCGGCTGTGCGCCAAGGCCAGGCCGGCCACCAGGCGGTCGAAATCGTCCGCCGCTTCGAAGGGCGGGTCGATCAGCACCAGGCCGCGTTTTTCCTTGGGCGGCAGGTGGGCTTTCAACGCCGTCCAGCCGTCCATGTGGTGCACCGCCACCTGGCGGTCGCCCCGGAACACACCCTTCAAGGTCTGCGCGTCTTCCGGATGCAGTTCAGCCAGGATCAGCCGGTCGTTCTCCCGCAGGAAGGTGCGCGCCAGGCAAGGGGAACCCGGATAGCTGCTGACAGGGCCGGTGGGCTGGCCGGCCGCAGCGCGCACGGCATCCAGGTACGGGTCCAGCGCTTCGGCCGGGGTGGCGCCCAAGGTTCCCATCTCGGCGGCCTGGAGCAGCCGCTGGATGCCCAGGGCGGCCTCACCGGTGCGCGTGGCCTCGTCCCCGGTCAGGTCATAGCGTCCGATGCCGGCATGGGTATCCAGCACGGCGAAGGGGGCGGGCTTGGCAGTCAGGCGGGTCATCAGCAGCGCCAGAATGGCGTGCTTCATGACGTCGGCCGCGTTGCCGGCGTGAAAAGCATGGCGGTAGTTCATGGGGCTGGAGCATGCCAGCAAGGGCCGGCACCGGCAATCGCCGTGGCCGCGACCCAGGAAAGCGAAAGGCCGCCCGGTTGGAGGCGGCCTGTTCAGCGGTGAGGCAAAATGGGGGGGGGGATCAAACGGGAGAGGGATCAGCCCACCGGCTCGGTCGTGGCGCTCTGGTAGACCCGGCGGGTGCGTGGGGTCACGGCCGTGCTTTCCTCGTCGCTGCAGCCGTTGCCATCGATCAGCGAGGCGTTGACGGAGTTCAGGCTGACCAGGTTGCTGCGGACCTTGCACGCGTAGGCATGGGCGGTCTTGCCGCTGCTGCCGTTGTAGCGGGCGACCGCAGCGGCCCAGCTGCCGGCGGTGGCGCGCAGACGGGCCAGCATACGGGCCGCGTACTGCACGTTCTCCTTGGGATCGACGATCTTTTCCACCGGGTGGAAGGCCGCCTTGTGGTCGGACAGCGACAGCTGCATGCAGCCGGCGGTCACGTCCTGGCGCAGGTTGCCCTTGGGGTCGCGCAGATACTTGGCGGCGGCGGTCGGCGTCGACACGAAATGGGCGGTGCCCTTCACGTTGACGGCGTAGGCCTCCGACGAAATGGACTGGCCGCTTTCCACCAGGGCAACGGCCAGGAGCAGGCCGGACGGCACACCGGCTTCCTTTTCAGCCTGCAGGATGTGATCCAGGCAGGCGGCGTGGGCGGCGGGCACGGCGGCAACCAAGCCCAGGCTGAAGAACAGTCCGGCGATGGCGGTCTTGAAGAGGCGGGTGGTGGAGCGGAGGGCGCCTGCGGACTCGGATTCGGACTCCCGGCCTAGAAGGGCGTCGCTCCGGCGGCGCGCGATCTGCATGAGAGTCCTCCATCTATCGTCACTGGCGTCGACGACCTCGCGTCGCGACATCCATCTGGCGTCTGTGCTGGTTCCCCAAAGCACATCCCCGCTCGCGGGCGGGGTATTCCATCAGATCACCGATACTCAGTGCGGTGACCGCTCCCTAACCGAATGGGTCGAACTGCCGTTGCCGTCTGTCCGTAAGGCCTATATCCATGCAACGGCCGCATAGCAATTGCAGACAAAACGCAGCAGGTCAATAAAAAATATGACCGGAGTGTGGCAACCGCGCCACGCTGCGCCCCTGTCAGCGGGGCCACCATGCCCCATGCGGCTCAGGATTCCAAGCCCTTAGCGTGCGTCATGTTGCCCCCGTGTGAACTGCGGGACCCTCTACAAATAGCGTCACGCCATAGGTTGCCCCCCAGGAATGGAGGGGCCATAAGGGGCTTTCACACCCCGTTCCCTGGAACCCGAGTCCGACTATGACCGCCGACAGCTTTCCCGATTATGAACAGCGGATGGTCCAGGCCTATGAAGCCCTGGACGCGGTGGACGAGGCGGCGGCGGAGGCGGCACTGATGGCGGCCGTAGCCCTGCTGCCCAATGCGGCCGAGGCGCGCGGTGCCCTGGGCGCACTGCTGCGTCGCCAGGGGCGCTTTCAGGACGCCGGCACCCAGTTCGCCGCCGCTGCCGCCGCGGAGCCGGAGCGCACCTCGTGGGCATTGGACCAGGCGGGCTGCCTGGCCGATGCCGGTGACCATGACGCCGCCTGGGCCCTGGTGTCGGCCGCGCTGGCCCGCCGGGCCGATGATGCCGCCGGTCACCGCCTCGCCGCCCGACTGCTGTTGGCGCGTGGGGCGAAGGAGGCCGCGCTGGCCCATGCGCGCGAGGCCCGTTTCCTGGCGCCCCACGATTTGGACGGGGCCGCCGAGGTGGGGCAGGTGCTGGTGGATGCCGGCGACCCGCTGGCGGCGGCGGAGATGCTGGAGCCGCTGCTAGCCCACGCCCATCCGGCCGACCCCGCCCGCGCCGCCGCTCTGGTGCTGCAGGGCCGGGCCTGGGCCGCCTTGGCGGAGGGGGAAAAGGCGGCGCGCTGCTGGCACCAGGCGCTGGAGGCCGATCCCGAGGATGCCGGTGGCGCCGCCCGTCTGCTGGCGGCGCTGGAAGCCGCCACGGCCACCGGGGATGCCGGCCTGACGCCCACCTATGTGAAGGCGCTGTTCGACCGCTACGCCGACCGTTTCGACACCGACCTGACGCAGAAACTGCGCTATCAGGCGCCACAGTTGCTGCGCCAGGCGCTGGACACGGTGAACGTGGGAGCGGGGCTGGACGTCCTGGACATCGGGTGCGGCACGGGCCTGGGGGGTGTGGAAGTCAAGCCGCTGGCCCGGTTCCTGGCCGGTGTCGACCTGTCGCCGCGCATGGTGGAGCACGCCCGCGCCCGCGGCCTGTACGACCGGCTGTGGGACGCCGACCTGATGGGCGCCCTGGCGGAGGCGCCGGACGCCTGGGACCTGGTGCTGGCGGCCGACGTGCTGGTCTACCTCGGCGACCTGGCGCCGGTATTCCAGGCGGCGGCCGGGGCGCTCAAGCCCGGCGGCCTGTTCGCCGCCACGGTGGAGCGCTGGTCGGGTGAGGGGCCCTACGCCCTGCGGGAAAGCCGCCGCTATGCCCACGCGCAGGAGCATGTGCTGGCGGCCGCCAGGGGGGCGGGCTTGGATGTGGAGCACCTGGCGCCGGTGGCGCCGCGCTGGGAGAAGGGGCGGCCGGTGGACGGCCTGCTGTTCATCCTGCGCAAGAGCGTCCGAGGGGGCGCCTGAGGCTCAGAGCAGCAAGGCCAGCAGCAGCGGTACCGCGAGGGCGGTGATCAGGCCGTTCAGGGCCATGGCGATGCCGGCGAAACTGCCGGCCAGCGGGCTCATGGTGTAGGAGATGGCGGTGCCCACGCCGTGGGCCGCCATGCCCATGGACAGGCCCTTGGCCCGGTCATCGCGTATCTTCAGCCAGCGCAACAGCAGCGGGCCGAACACCGCGCCAATGATGCCGGTCACCATGACCATGGCGGCCGTCAGCGAGGGGATGCCGCCGATGCTCTCTGAAATGCCCATGGCGATGGGCGTGGTGACCGACTTGGGCGCCAGCGACAGCACCGTTTCCCTGTCCGCCCCCAGCACGTGGGCGACGAAGACGGCCGAGGCGGCGGCGGTGATGGAGCCGGCCACCATGGCGATGGTCAGCGGCAGGGCGCCCCGGCGCACGTCGGCACGGTGGCGCCACAGCGGCACGGCCAGGGCCACCGTCGCGGGGCCCAGCAGGAAATGGATGAACTGCGCGCCATTGAAATAGGTAGTGTAGGGCGTGTCCGTGACCACCAGCAGGATGACCAGGAACAGGGCCGCCAGCGCCACCGGGTTGGCGAAGGGGTTGCGGTTGGTGCGGGTGTAGATCTGCACGCCAATCAGATAGGCCACCAGCGTCGCCGCCAGCCACAGCAGCGGGCTGGCCGACAGGTAGACCCAGATGTCGCCCAGGCCCTTCTTGCTCATCATGGGGCACCCCCGGTGCCGCTATTCGTATCGGTGTCGAAAGGGTCATGGCGGACGGCGGGGTCCGCCGGTGCCGCCCCCGCGCCACCAAAGCGCCTGTCCGCCCACAGGAAGGCGTAGGCCGTGACGGCGATTGTCAGGATGGAGCTGGCGAACAGGGCGATCACGATGGCCGGCCCCTGGGTCAGGAAGCGCTGGCCATGCTGCACGATGCCTACGGCCGCCGGCACGAACAGCAGTGACAGGTTGCTGAGGATAACGTCGGCGGTGGTGCCCATGGTCTGGGTCGGGCCGCCGCGCCAGGCGAACCAGGCAACCAGCAGCAGCAGGCCCAGCACGGGTCCCGGGACGGGCAGGTGCAGGCCATGCACCACGATTTCCCCGATGAGCTGGCAGACCACCAGCATGGCAAGGGCGCCGACCATGGCGAACTCCGTCATGTGAGGCGGTCCCCGGCGGCGGAAAGCCTTGGGACGCCTGACGCGGTGGGTTTGGTGGATGTGGATTATCGCGCCGCCAAGCTGGACCCTGCGCGCCACCGGGGTCAACCGGCATGGGCGCAGGCGTGGCCCGCGATTTCTACCGGCCGCCGCCGGTGTCGGGACCGGTGTCGGGGGCGGCGTCGGTGAGGCCCGCCGGCAAGACGGCCGGCCGCGCCTCCTGCGTCGTCAGTTCCAGGCCTCGGGCACCCAGCCGCGCCTCCAGCCAGCGGGCATCCGTCGCCAGGGCGGGCAGCAGGCGGCAAGCTTCCTCCGCCGTTGGCGGCGCGCCGGGACGCAGATGCACGATCTCCATGGCGGCGACATCGCGGAAGCGGTCCAGCGCCGGCGTCAGGGTGTCCCTGGCGCTGCTGCCGGGACGCAAGCGGGCCAGGTGGGCGCGCCAGCCGGTGATGGGGGCGCGGGGGCCGCGCGTCAGCACCAAGGCTGCGCGGCAGCCGCGCAACCGGTCCAGCCGCTCCGCCAGCATGTCCGGGTCGGCGGCGGCATCCAGCGCCAGCACGCCCAGGCGGTTCAGCGTCAGGCCCTGCACCAGATCGTCGGTACCGGCCCAGGCGTTCTCCGCCTTGTCCTCCGTCCCCAGCCCCTGGGCCAGCAGGCGGTGCAGGGCGCGGGGCCCGGCCGCCTTGCCATGGTGCGTCCCCGGGCCGGTCCAGGCCGCCAGGTGGGGCACGCTGGCCATCAGGGCGCGGCGTTCCGCCTGGGCGGGGCCGGCCAGCGTGCCGTCCGTCGCCAGGCCGCGCGGCACCAGGCCACTGAGCACGAACAGGTGGAAGGGCTGCACCCGGTGGCGGGACAACAGGGCGGACCAGGGGGATGGGCCAGAGTGGGGAGGGCCAAATGGGGCGTCGCCGCCAACATCGGCCAGCGCCACGCGCGGCGGCACCGCCATGCCGGGCACGGCGAAGGACCAGGGGGAACCGAAGTCCAGGAAGCCATAGTCCGCCCGCCCGTCCTGCGCGCCCCGGGGCACGGCGAAGTCGTAACGCCAGGCGGCGCCCTTGCCCTCGGGCAGCGTGCCCAGCCAGCGGGGCGGCACGGGCAGGCCCACGCCGCCGACCGTCAAGTCTGGCGGTTCATCCTCACCGTCCGTGACGATCACGGTGCTGATGCGCCAGCGGTCGCCCTGGCCGCCCCGGGCCAGCAGCAAGGGCCCCAGCAGCAGCGCGGGCTGGGCGGGCCGTCGGGGAGTGGAGGCGCGGCGTTTCATGGCGGCGGACCATGGACGACAGGGCCCGGCCGGCGCAAGGGTGTAGCGGCCCGTCTATACCTTATGCCGTCCCGTCATGCCGTCTCGTCACCCGGGTGATCATCCCTCAGGTGGTCCAAAACCCTTTGGTAGAGGCTGCGGCGGGCCAGCGCGTCCTCCAGCCGGTCAAGGGCCGCGGTCACGGCCTGCGCCTCGGCATCCAGTTCCAGCGCCGCCGTCTCCAGCGCCCGCCACAGGGGGCGCAGCCGTTCCACCAGCGCCACCCCCGCCGGGGTCAGGGCCAGGCGCCGGCGGCGCGCATCGTCAGGATCGGCGGTGGTCTGCGCCAGGCCCGCCTTCTCCAGTGACGCGCGCGTCTGACTGACGGAGACGTGGGTGATGCGCAGGCGGCTGGCCAACTCCCCCACCGTCAGGGGACCATTCAGCACCAGCTGGTTCAGCACGCCGAACCAGCGCTGCTCGAACGTGACGCCCAGGGTGTCGTAGGTACGGGTGGCGTCGCCGTCTATCGTTTCCGACAGGCGGCGCAAGCGGGCGCCCAGCGCCGCCCCGCCCAGGCGGCGGGAATAATCCTCCGGCGGTGTGATCTCATCGGATGGCGGCACGGCGACAGGTCCCTTGACAGATATGTAGGTACCTACTGATTATAGGGGTGCGGGACCGGGATGTCCAGAATCAGGGTAGGGGAAGATATGGAACTGACGCGCCGTCATGTGATCGCCGCTGGGGCCTGGGCCCTGATGGCACGCGGGGCAGGGGCCCAAACCCCTGCCCACCTGGACCACGACATCCGCATCACCTTGGCTCAGGCCGGCATTCCTGGGGCCGCGGTGGGCTACGCCCGGGAGGGGCGGGTACGATTTGTGCGCGGCTACGGCTATGCCGACGAGGCCCGCCGCCGGCCGGTGACGCCGGACACGGTGTTCGCCATCGCCTCCATCACCAAGACCATCACGGCGGCGGCCATCCTGCGCCTGGCGGGGCAGGGGCGCCTGACCCTCGATGACCCGGTGGCGGCCCATCTCGACTTTCCCGTCGTGAACCCGCACCACCCCGATGCCGTCATCACGCTGCGCCACCTGCTGACCCACACCTCCGGCATTTCGGACGAGAAGTATTACGCGGTGGATTTCCGGCACCGGGGCGGCGACACGCCGCTGGCGCTGCGCGACATGCTGGTGGGCTATCTGGTGCCGGGCGGCACTTATTATGATGCGAACGGCTGCTACGCCGCCGCCCCGGGGGAGGCCTGGGACTATTCCAATGTCGGCTTCGCGCTGCTGGGCTATGTCGCCGGCCGCGTCGGCGGCTTCGACGCCCGCATGGCCATACGCCAGTTCCTGACGGCGCCCTTGGGCCTGCACCACAGCTATTGGACCTTGGGCGAGGTGCCGCCCGCCCTGGCCGCCACACCGTATGAGGACGGCAGGCCCGTTGCCACCATGGGCTTCCCCGACTGGTCGGCCGGCATGCTGCAATCCTCCGTCGCCGATTTCACCCGCTACATTGCCGCCTGCGCCAACGATGGTGCGGCAGAAGGCGTGCGCGTCCTGCCCGGCGGCATGATGGGCCAGATGCTGACGCGCCAACCGGCGCCCAAGCTGCCCGCGTGGTTGAGCGGCCAGGGCCTGGGCTGGATGCTGGGGCCGCTGGACGGCACGGACCGGTGGGAGCATTGGGGCGGGGCGGAGGGCATCTTCACCGTCGCCTACCTGGATCCCGAGCACCGCCAGGGTGTCACTATCCTGACCAACGCCACCGCGACCGATACCGCGAAGGCGGCGGTGAAAAAGGTGGCGGCGCGTTTGCTGCGGCAGGGGCCTGATTTATAAGGGGCGGCCCTGTGCGTGGGACGCCACGCTGCGTTGCGTTGCGGCATGTCACGGAATCCTTGGCTTTTGCCAACCGCCCCCGTATGGTCCGCCTCGCCTGAGTGGCCGAGGGGCCCCTGGCGCATGGTTAAGGTCGTCTCCGCTTTCCAGGGGGCGACGCCAGCGCCGCTTCCATAGCCCCGCTTCTTTCGGGGTTGTGTCTGCCGGAGTGGTCCGGCTTTCCACACGTTCCGACGTTGCGCCGCTCTTTCGTTGGCTGGTGCCGCCTGCCGTTTGTTCGGCGGGCGCGGTGCCGGCTTGTTTGTTCGCGTGCCTTTCCCGGGCGGGAGGGGCGCGGCGCTGTTTTGCTATGTGAAGGAAAGTCCCTTGGATTTGCCCGTTTCCGCTGAGAATGATGTGATCGAGACTGAAATCCTGGAAACCGCCGAGGTCGACGCGGTCGACGACGGCCGCACCACCTTTGCCGACCTTGGCCTGGCCTCCGCCCTGACCAAGGCGCTGGAAGAAGTCGGCTACCAGTACCCCACCCCCATCCAGGAACGGGCCATCCCCGTCGCCCTGGCTGGCCGCGACCTGATCGCGTCCGCCAACACCGGCACCGGCAAGACCGCGGCCTTCGTGCTGCCGGCGCTGCACCGCATGGCCACCACGCCCCGGCCGCTGAGCGCCGAGGGCCTGCAGACCTTCGGGCCCCGCCTGCTGGTGCTGACCCCCACGCGTGAGCTGGCGACCCAGGTGATGGACGCCGTCCGCGGCTATTCCAAGTACAGCCGCATCCACACCCTGGCCATCCTGGGCGGCATGCCCTACCGCCAGCAGCTGGAGATGCTGCGCCGCCGGGTCGACCTGGTGGTCGCCACTCCCGGCCGCCTGATCGACCATCTGGAGCGTGGCCGCCTGGATCTCTCCACCGTCGAGATGCTGGTGCTGGACGAGGCCGACCGCATGCTGGACATGGGCTTCCTGGAGCCCGTGGAAATGATCGCCAACGCCTGCCCGGAAAACCGCCAGACCCTGCTGTTCACCGCCACGGTGGACAAGGCCATGGTGCGCCTGGCCGGCAACCTGCTGAAGAACCCGGAGCGCGTGGACGTCGCCGGCGGCAGCGTCAACGTCAGCGCCATCGAGCAGCGCTTCCTGCGGGCCGATGGCCTGGAGCATAAGGAAAAGCTGCTGGCCCATCTGGTGGCCGACCCGTCCATGAACAAGGGCATCGTCTTCGCTGCCACCAAGCGCGACGCGGACCGTCTGGCCGACAGCCTGTCGGAGATGGGCTACGCCGCCGCCCCGCTGCACGGCGACATGCGCCAGCAGGAGCGTAACCGCACCGTCCAGGCCCTGCGCAACGGCCGCGTCCGTCTGCTGGTGGCCACCGACGTGGCGGCCCGCGGCATCGACGTGCCGGACGTGACCCATGTCATCAACTTCGATCTGCCGCGCCAGGCCGAGGACTATGTGCACCGCATCGGCCGCACCGGCCGCGCCGGCAACACCGGCAACGCCTTCAGCCTGTACACCCGCCATGAGTGGGGCCTGGTGCGCGGCATCGAGGGCTACACCCAGACCCGCGCCATCGAACACGTCATCCCGGGCCTGGAGCCGCGTGAGATGCCCAAGCGCCCGGCCGGTGGTCCCGGCGGCGCCCCCGGCGGCCGTCCGCGCAAGTCGTTCGGCGGCCATGGCGGCGGTTTCAAGCAGGGTGGCTTCAAGCAGGGTGGCTTCGGTGGAGACCGGAAGCCGGAAGGTGGTTTCCGCGCCGACGGTCCGCGGGGCGAAGGCCCGCGCGGTGAGCGCGGCGACCGTCCGGAAGGCGGCTTCAAGAAGTTCGGTGGCCCCCGGGACGGTCATCCCCGTCCCGAAGGCCAGCACCGCCAGGACCGCCCGGCCCGCGCCCATGGCGCCGGCCACGGCGGCGGCAACGGCGGCGGGTACCACCCGCTGGATGGCGCCAAGCCGGCCCGCGATGGGGCCCGCAAGCACGGCAACGGCCCGCGCCCGGCCCGGGTGCAGGGTGAGGGCGGGACGGGGGGCTTGCGCCGCCCGCGTTCTTCCGCCAATTAAGTCCCGCGTTTGATGACGGGGCCGTCCAGCACCGGACGGCCCCGTTTTCGCCTTTTAAGACTTCAGCCTTACGTTTGGTCCCATGAGCGCGCTCCCCCAGGAAGTCCATAACCGTCGGACGTTCGCCATCATCGCGCACCCCGACGCCGGCAAGACCACGCTGACGGAAAAGCTGCTGCTGTTCGGCGGCGCCATCCAGATGGCGGGTGCGGTGAAGGCGCGCGGCGAGCAGCGGCGCGCCCGGTCGGACTGGATGAAGGTGGAGCGGGAACGCGGCATCTCCGTCACCGCGTCGGTGATGAACTTCGACTATGCCGACCGCACCTTCAACCTGGTGGACACGCCGGGCCACGAAGACTTTTCCGAAGACACCTATCGCACGCTGACGGCCGTCGACAGCGCGGTCATGGTCATCGACGCCGCCAAGGGCATTGAGGCGCAGACCCGCAAGCTGTTCGAGGTCTGCCGCCTGCGCAACGTGCCCATCATCACCTTCGTCAACAAGATGGACCGCGAGGCCCGCGACCCCTTCGACCTGATGGACGAGGTGGAGCGCGACCTGCAGCTGGAGGTGACGCCCGGTTCCTGGCCCATCGGTTCCGGCCCGGACTTCCGCGGCTGCTATGACCTGATCCGCGACCGGCTGGTCCTGCTGGACCGCCGCCAGGGCGACATCGCCAGCGAGGGCATCCAGTGCGACGGCCTGGACGATCCCAAGCTGGATGAGCTGCTGCCCGCCGACCAGGTGGCCAAGCTGCGCGAGGACGTGGCCATGGTGCGGGAGCTATGCCCGCCCTTCGACCTGGAAACCTATCGCGAAGGCCACCAGACCCCGGTGTTCTTCGGCAGCGCCATCAATAACTTCGGTGTGCGCGAGCTGCTGCTGGGCCTGGCCGCCTACGCGCCGTCGCCTCGGCCGCAGCAGGCCGACAGCCGCACGGTGCAGCCGGAGGAGCCCAAGGTCACCGGCTTCGTGTTCAAGGTCCAGGCCAACATGGACCCTAACCACCGTGACCGCATCGCCTTCTTCCGCCTGTGCTCCGGCCATTTCCGCCGGGGTGTGAAGCTGAAGCACATGCGCTCGGGCAAGCTGCTGGCGGTGAACAACGCCGTGCTGTTTCTGGCCCGCGACCGGGAACTGGCGGAGGACGCCTATCCCGGCGACATCATCGGCATTCCCAACCACGGCACGCTGCGCATCGGCGACACGCTGACCGAGGGCGAGGATCTGCGCTACACCGGCGTGCCCAGCTTCGCGCCGGAACTGCTGCAGCGCGTGAAGCTGGACGACCCCATGAAGATGAAGCACTTGCGCAAGGCGCTGGAACACTTCGCGGAGGAGGGCGCCAGCCAGGTGTTCAAGCCGCTGATCGGTGCCGACTGGGTGGTGGGCGTGGTCGGCCCGCTGCAGTTCGAGGTGCTGGCCGCCCGCATCGATGCCGAATACGATATCAAGGCCAAGTTCGAATCATGTGGGTATGATTCGGCCCGCTGGATCGAATGCGATGACCCGGTGGTGCTGAAGTCCTTCCTGGACAGCAACCGCTCCGCCCTGGCGGAGGATCACGACGGGGCCCTGGTCTTCCTGGCGCGCAACGGCTGGCAGTTGAACCGCGCGCAGGAAGATTATCCCAAGATCCGCTTCCAGAAGACACGTGAGCAGAACCGCGCCGTCACCACCTCCGCCCTCGGGTGATGGTGGCGCCCTGCGCTTGAGGACGAAGCCCTTATCCTAAAAGGACGAAATGGCGCATCCGCCGGATGGCGCGATGACAGGGCCGCGTCCTGGGCGGTATCATCCCTGCCGAAGATGGTAAGTCGGAAGGCGTGACATGTCGGGTTCTTCCCGATCATCGGGTTTCTTGGCGGGTGCCGGGCTGTCGCGGCGCGGCCTGGTTGGCGGCCTGGCGCTGGCGCCCTTGCTGACGGGCGGCCTGCCCGGCTTGGCGGGAGCGGTAGCCAGCCGTCCAGCACCCATCCGTCCCGGCCGCACGGTGGTGGTCATCGGGGCCGGGCTGGCCGGGCTGGCCGCCGCCAGCGTCCTGCGCCAGGCCGGGGCGGAGGTCACCGTGCTGGAGGCCCGCGGCCGCGCGGGCGGCAGGGCCTGGACGGAGTCCAAGCCCTTCGGTTTCCCCTACGATATCGGCTGCGGCTCGCTGGAGGCCACAGCCGACAACCCCCTGCGCCGCCTGCTGGATGAGCGGGGCATGGAAACCGTGCCGGACGACGGCGCCGACGACCTGCTGTTCTTCGACACCAAGGAGGCCGACGCCGACACCGACGCGGCGGCCGCCGACGCCATCGACCGGCTGGAGCGGGCGGTGAAGGAGGCCGGCCGCGCCCAGATCGACCGCTCGGCCGCCGAACTGGTGCCTGACCTGGGGAACCTGGGCCAATTGGCCACCGCCCTGGTGGGGCCCCTGGACTTCGGCGTCGAGCTCAAGGACCTGTCCAGCCTCGACGCGGCACGCCGACCGGACGCGGAAGCGGCGCTGTGGTTTCCGCGGGGCATCGGCACCGCCGTCGCCAGCCTGGCCAAGGATATGGCACGCGACGTCAAGATCACCCTGTCCAGCCCCGTCAGCCGCATCGATTGGTCGGGCAGCGGCGTGCGGGTCACCACGCCCAAAGGCGTGGTCAGCGCCGATGCCGCCATCATCACCGTGCCCATTTCGGTGCTGGCCTCCGGCGGCGTCACCTTCGACCCGCCCTTGCCGGAGGGGGTGCGCACCGCCTTCGACGGGCTGACCACCGGCTTGGTCAACCGCATCGCCCTGGGCTACAAGCCCGACAGCCTGGACTGCGACCCCTTCACCGCCCTGGACCAGGTGCGCGGCGACGGCCGTGTGCTGGATTTGTGCCTGCGGCCCTTCGGCCGGGAATTGGCCATCGCCACGGTGGGCGGCGACCTGGCCCGACAGCTGGAGGCGGCCAAGGACCAGGAAGCGGTGGATCTGGTGCGCGACGCGGTGGCCGACGTCTTCGGATCGCTCACCCGCCGGCAGGCCACCGCCTGGCACGTCAGCCGCTGGGGCGCCGACCCTTATTCCCTGGGCGCCATGACCGCGGCCAAGCCGGGCCATGCTGAGGCGCGCCGCATCCTGTCGGAACCCGTGGGCGACCGGCTGTGCTTCGCCGGTGAGGCCTGTTCGCTCACCTGGCCCGGCTGGCTGCCGGGGGCCTATGAGACGGGGGTGGCCGCCGCCCAGCGCGTGCTGGCCCTGCCGTCATGACCGGGCGGGCCGTCCTGAACGGGATGGCGCCGTTCTTCATCGTGCGCGGCGTGGAGGCGTCAGCCGCCTTTTACCGCGACGCGCTGGGCTTCACGGTCACGCATCTGGCACCGGAGGAGGCGCCCTTTTTCGCCATCGTCGCGCGCGACGGCGCCATGCTGTTCCTGAAGTCGGTGGGGGTGGCGCCGCTGCCCAATCCCGCCCGCGCCGCGGACGCGCGGTGGGACTCGTACGTCAACACCGACGAACCGGATGCCCTGGCCATTGAATTCCAGGCGCGCGGCGTCGTCTTTTCCGTGCCCTTGCAAGACACGGACGATGGCCTGCGTGGCTTTGAGCTGAGGGATCCCGACGGCTACACCCTGTTTTTCGGCCGTCCCCGCAGCTGAGGGGGGAGCGAGGCGGGGCGCCTTCCCCCGATTTTGTTGAAAGGAAGGGTTAACGCCTTCATGATTATATGAACCTGCCCCGTACTGGGGCGGGACGGTGGGCCCTACCCGGACGGTGTTCGAACGGGGCCCGGTGCACGAGCGTTGCGGGGTAGCATGACGGCCATCGAAACGGATGGTGGGGGCGAACAGGAACTGCCGCGAAAGAAATTCAGCGGCAAGAAGATCGTCATGTTCGTGGTGGTGCCGCTGCTGCTCATAGCACTCATTGCCGGCGGCCTGATCTTCAGCGGCCTGCTGGACGGCCTGCTGGGCAAGAAGAAGGCGGAGGAGGCGGAGGAAAAGCCCGCCGCCGCGGAGGAGGCGTTCGATCCCAAGGCGCCCCCGGTGTTCTTCCCGCTGGGCGAATTGCTGATCAACCTGCAGACCAATGAGCGCCGTCCGGCCTTCCTGAAGCTGAAGATCCAACTGGAGATCTATAAGGAAGAGGACCGGCCCAAGCTGACCCTGGCCACGCCGCGCATCGTCGACACCTTCCAGACCTATCTGCGGGAGCTGCGGCTGGACGATCTGAAGGGATCCGCCGGCATCTACCGCCTGCGCGAGGAGTTGCTGCAGCGGGTAAACGCGTCGGCCGCCCCGGTGCGGGTGAGGGACGTGCTGTTTGAGGAAATTCTGGTACAATCACAGTGAGATGAGACGGGGCCTTAAACGGCCGTGTCACCGTTTGGGTGATTGGGGTTTGAGTGGTTGGGGCGCCGGCTTCCTGGCATGGATGTTGCCGCCCGCTGATCGTAATATGGCCTGGTACGTGCATGTTTCTGAACATTCGGCGCCCCGCCTGGTTTCCTGATGGGTGGTTCTTGGGGGGCCGGGGCCCCGCATGCGCGTTTTGGACGCTGGAGCGCTGACCGATGCCGGATCCGCAGGAGCTGAGTGAAGAGGAACGCATGGCCGCCGAATGGGCGGCCTTGGCGGACGAGGGCGCCGGCGACAGTGGCTTTGGCGACATGGGCGGCGGGGCCACCCGCGTCCTGAACCAGGATGAAATCGACAGCCTGCTGGGCTTCGACAAGGATGGCGCCGGCGACGGCGACAATTCCGGCATCATGGCGCTGGTCAACTCGGCGCTGGTCAACTACGAACGCCTTCCCATGCTGGAGGTGGTGTTCGACCGCCTGGTCCGCATGATGTCGACCTCCCTGCGCAACTTCACTTCCGACAACGTGGAAGTCAGCCTGGACCAGATCTCCTCGGTCCGTTTCGGCGACTATCTCAATTCCATTCCGCTGCCCGCCATGCTGGCCGTCTGCAAGGCGGAGGAATGGGACAACTATGGCCTGATGGTCATCGATTCGGCGCTGATCTACTCCATTGTCGACGTGCTGTTGGGCGGCCGGCGCGGCACGGCGGCCATGCGCATCGAGGGCCGCCCCTACACCACCATCGAGCGCAACCTGGTGGAGCGCATGGTGCACGTGGTGCTGTCCGACCTGTCGGCCGCCTTCGACCCCCTGTCGCCCGTCACCTTCCGTTTCGACCGGCTGGAAACCAACCCGCGTTTCGCCACCATCGCCCGCCAGGCCAACGCCGCCGTGCTGGTGAAGCTGCGCATCGACATGGAGGATCGCGGCGGCCGCCTGGAACTGCTGATCCCCTACGCCACCCTGGAACCCGTGCGCGAACTGCTGCTGCAGATGTTCATGGGTGAAAAGTTCGGTCGCGACAGCATCTGGGAAACCCACTTGGCCAGCGAGCTGTGGATGACCGACGTGCACCTGTCGGCGGTGCTGGATGAGATCACGCTGTCGCTCTACGACGTGCTGAACTGGAAGGTGGGGTCGCGCGTGCTGCTGAACGTGGCGCCGGATGACACCATCGAGCTGCGGTGCGGCGACGTGCCCATGTTCCTGGGCCGCATGGGGCGCAAGGGCGGCAACATCGCGGTCCGCATCGACCGTGAGGCGCCCAAGCCGGAGACCGCGCCGACATGAGCCTGACCATCCTGCTTTCCCTGGCCTTGGATGTGGTGGTCGGCGGCCTGTTGGTCGCCACCATCGTTTACGCCCTGCGCCTGAACCGCCAGATCGCCCAGCTGCGCGACAGCCGGGGCGAGATGGAGGCCCTGGTGCGGGAGTTCAGCGAGGCCACGGCCCAGGCCGATGCCGGGGTGAAGGGCATGCGCAAGGCCGCCGCCGAGTCAGGCGAGGCGCTGCAATACCTGATCGGCCGCGCCGACAAGATGCGAGAAGAGCTGGAGCAGATGACCCAGGCGGCCGACGCCCTGGCTGCGCGCCTTGAGGGCGCCGCCGGACGGGCCCGCGCCAACGCCGCGCCACCGGAGCCGGCGCGCGACAGCCGGCCCGAACCCCGCGACCTGCCCCGGGCGGAAGCCCTGCGCGGCAGCGTCGCCAGCGGGGGCATGGCCAGTGGGGGCATGGTGGGCGGCGTGAACGGCCACCGGTCCGAGGCGCCGCGCGCCGCCGGCATTCGCCCAGATGGCATCCGCCCCGACCCGCGCCCGCTGCCGGCACGGCTGGGGGGGAGCGTGGCGGTCCGGAACGGCCCGCTGAACGCTCCATCGCCGAACGCCAGCTGGCCGAACGCATGGCGGCGGAACGCCAGATCGCCGAGCGGCAAATGGCCGAACGTCTGGCCGGGGAACGGGCCGCCGGCGACCCATTGAGTGGTGGGCGCATGCCCGAACGCGCCCCTCGGCCCGAGCGGCCGGGCGACCGCTATGACAACGATGCCGGCCTGGATGACAACCGCCCCGCGCCGCGCCCGGCGCCCGCGCGCCTGCCAGCACCGGGTGCCGCCGCCGCCGGGGGCGAGGCCGCCGGCAGCCAGGCGGGAGGCACCCTGCCCGAGGCCCGCTCGCGCGCGGAGCGTGAATTGCTCCAGGCCTTGGAGAACATGCGTCAATGACGGCTGAACCTTCGGCTCCCCGGCAAGGCCGGCCCACGGCTGCCTCAGGAGCAACCCTCACCGGGGCCGTCCCCAAGGCCGTCGCCCCCCAAGCGCCCCGGACCCAGCGTCCGGCGCCGGCGGGGACGCGCCCCGCGGGGACGCGCGCGCCTGCGGGCAAGGGTGGCCGCGTGGCCAGGAAGGACGAGGCCCCCAAGGTTCCGCTGTGGCGCCGCCTGCGCGTGCGCCTGCTGCCGGTCACGATCTTCGCCGCCGTGCTGCTGCTGGGGGCGCGGGCGGGGGACATGTGGTGGACGCTGACCGTGGGCGCCGCGCCGCCCGACGTGCCAGCCGCCAAGGCGCAGAGCCCAGCGCCGGAGAAGCCCGCCTCGCAAACGCCCGCTGGCCAGACGCCCGCCGCCGCCCCGGCGAAGCCGGCGGAAGCCCCGGCCGCCAAGCCTGCCGAGGGCGCCGCAAAAGGCGAGGCCAAGGCGGAGGGCGGCAAGCCCGAGCCTTCCGGCAGCCCCACCGACGGCCAGACGTTCACGCCCAAGGATGTGGAGCTGCTGCAGCGCCTGGCGGAACGGCGCGAGGCCCTGGACAGCCGCGAGCGCGACCTGGACCAGCGCGAGGCCATGCTGCAGGTGGCAACCCAGCGGCTGGACCAGAAGCTGGCGGAGATGCAGGCGCTGAAAAAGCAGCTGGACGGCCTGGTCAACCAGGTCAACGCCGACCAGGCGCAGCAGTTGGACAGCCTGGTGAAGATTTACGAGACGATGAAGCCGGCCGAGGCCGCCCGCATCTTCGAGGCCATGGATGACAAGGTGCTGCTGAACGTGATCAGCCGCATGAAGGAAGCCAAGGCGGCCCCGGTGCTGGCCGCCATGACGCCCAAGCGGGCGGAGCAGGTGACCACCATGCTGGCTGATCGCAAACGACTGCCCAGCGTGCCGCAATGAGCGCGCCCGCCAACCGCACTCAACCCCAACCCAGCTGCCACCAGGCCCGATAACCGGCCCCATTTGACGAGACGAGAGCCGCCATGATCCGCCCCGCCGCCGACCCGATCCTTCAGGACCGGCTGGATGCCGCCCGCTCCCTGGCCCGCCAGCCGCTGTCGCGGGAAGAGGTCGCCCAGATCGTCTCCACCGTCGTCGCCTCCATGGGCGGCGACGTGAGCCAGCACGACATCAAGCTTTATGGCGAGCTGGAGGGCCTGGCCCGTTTCATCCACAACGCCAAGAAGGAAATCGCGGCGCTGCAGCCCAGTGACATCCATGCCGAGCACATTCCCCGCGCCACGGATGAGCTGGACGCCGTGGTGGGCGCCACGGAGGATGCCACCAACCGCATCATGGACGCCTGCGACCAGCTGATGGGCATGGCCGGCGATGTGACGCCGGAGGTGTCGTCCAAGATGATGGACATCACCACCGGCATCTATGAGGCTTGCAACTTCCAGGACATCACCGGCCAGCGCATCACCAAGGTGGTGAAGGCGCTGAAGCATATCGAGGCCAAGGTGGAGGCCATGCTGGTCGCCTTCGGCGAAGACGTGCAGCGCCGTCACCCCGACGGCCCGCCCGCCGCCGACACGCCCGCCGGCGGCGCGTCCGATGATGACTTCCTGCTGCATGGGCCCCAGTTGCCCGGCCGGGCCATCGACCAGGATGAGATCGACCGCCTGCTGGCGAGCTTCGACTGAGTCTCCAGAGGCGATGGGCCCAAAGGCGACGGGTATGACGGTTGGGGCGTCCAGGAACCGGCCCATGGCGGGGCTGATGTCGGGGGGACGGAAGATCGCCCAGGAAGAGGGCGGGGTCTTCGTCCTCTACCTATCGGTATTCTTTCTGCTGCTGGCGTTCTTCATCCTGCTGACCTCGCTGTCCACCTTCGAGAACCGCAAGTTCGACGCCGTCGTGCAGGCCGTGCAGGACGCGTTCGGCGTCACCCTCACCCAGGGGCCGGCGGCGCAGGCCGCGCTGGCCCGCGCGGATGAGCGCCTGGGGGCCGTGGGCCGCCGCCTGGTGGCCGTGATGCCCGACGCCGTCATCGACCAGGGCGGCAAGGGCGGCACCCTGGCCGCGACCATGCCGACATCCAGCCTGTTCGCCACGACGGCGGCGGAGGGGGGCGGCACCATCGTCACCATCCTGCCCGGCCGCGAGGGCGTGTGGCACCAGATGGTCGAGGCCGTACGCCCGGATGAGGAGACGGGGCTGGAGATCGACCTGGAGTTCCTGGTGGGCGACGGAGGCAACCCCGGTGCCAGCCTGCCCGTGTTCCAGGCCGGCGCCATGGCCCGCACCCTGGCCGCGGCCGGCGTGCCCCTGCGCGCCATGACCGTGGGGGTGGAGAAGGGCAGGGCGGACACGGTGCGCTTCCTGTTCCGCGCCCGGCTGCCGCGTGCCGGCCTGCCGGCGGTTCCGGTGACGCCGGCGGCGGAGACGCGGCCATGACCGAGCCGGACGCCCTGCCGCCGCCCATCCCGGGCTTCCTGCCGTCCCTGGCGCCCAAGGTCCAGGCACCCAAGCGCATCTGGCTGATCTCCTTCACCGATTTCGTCTGCCTGATGCTGTCGTTCTTCGTGATGCTGTACGGCATGACGGCCCCCGACGCGCGGCGGGACCAGGTGTTGCAGGCCATCTTCGGCGGCTCCCCTGCCGAGCAGCACGGCAACGGCAACCTGGACCGGGGCAAGGCCACCGACCTGGGCTATCTGGGCAGGGTAATGGAACGCCAGCTCTCCAGCGACCCGGCCTTGGCGGCCGTCCGCGTCATCCACGCGGGCGACCGTCTGGTGGCCGCCCTGCCGGAGGAGGCGCTGTTCGCCCCCGGGGGCACCACCCTGTCCTCCGCCGGGTCAGCCATCCTGTTCGCGCTGGGCGGGGTGGTCAGCAACGTCGCCAACGCGGTGGAGGTCGTGGGCCATACCGATCCCGGCCCGATTGGCCCTAGCCCCGTCGCGCCCGGCACCATCGCCAACGCCGCCTATCCATCCAAATGGGAACTGTCGCTGGCGCGCGGCCGCACCATCGCCCTGGCGCTGGCCCGCGCGGGCTATGCCGAGCCCATCACCGTGCGTGGCCAGGCCGACGGCGCCGGTCCGGCCGCCCTGGGCGCCGCGACCGACGCCGAGCGGGCCAGTGCCGACCGCCGCATCGACATCGTCATCCGTGAATACGCCGCCCGGGACGGCAAGCCCCCGTCATGACCGCTTACGCCCCGCTTTTCCGCTCCCTGCTGATGGGCGTCGCTCTGGCGCTGGCGGCGACCCCCGCCCTGGCCGCTCGCCAGGAGACCAAGGAGGCGTCGCCCGCCGCCGGCCCGGCGCAGGTGCCTCCCCAGCCCGCCTCACAGCCCGCCGCCGCGCAACCGGCGGAGGCAGGCGCCGCCCTGCCCACGGTGGCGGTGCGCGCCGGTGAACATCCCGGCCGCAGCCGCCTGGTGTTCGACTGGGCGGGACCGGTCAAGTCGACGCTGGAGCGCGACGGCGCCAAGCTGCTGATCCATTTCGACAAGCCGGCCAAGGCCGATCTGGGTGCCGCCCGCAAGGCCGGCTCCCCCCGCATTTCGGGGGTGGAGGCGGTGGCGGGCGGTCCCGGCCTGACCATCGCCCTGACCATCCCCGCCAACGCGACGGTCGAACAGTCCCGCTCCGGCGACAAGGTCGTCATCGACGTGGGCGACGGCAAGCCCGGCGCCCCGCCGGCCCCAGCCAGCACCACCACCTCGGCGCCCCCGGCGGAGAAGGCGACCCCCGCCGCCAGGATGCCGGTGGTAGCACCCGCTCCCGCGCCCACCCAAGCTGCCGCCCTGCCGCCAAATGGCCCGACCAGCGGGCCGCCGGCTGGCTCGGCCGCCAGTGGCGCCCCGCCCTCGGTGGCAGCACCACCGGCCGATCCGCGCGCGGTCAAGGAAGGCCAGCCGCTGTACCTGATCCAGCAGCAGCAGGCTGCCAAGGATGCCGCCGCGAAAGAGGCTGCCGCCAAGGCCGCGGCGCAGGTGGCCCCGTCCGCCAAAGCACCGGAAGCGAGGACACCCGAGGCCAAGCCCGCGCCCGCCGTGGCGGCGCATCCGCCTGGCGCCTCGGCGCCCGAGGCGGCGCCGGCTTCCGAGGTGGCCGCCTCGCCCGGCGTCGACGCCCCGCCGGCACCACCGCCCACTCTGGTGTTCGACCCCGGCCAGCCCTCGGCGGTCGCGGTGTTCGCCCGCGCCGGCTGGCTCTACGTGCTGTTCGACCGCGCGGTGCCGCCCACGACCGCACCCACGCAACCCGCCAACCAGCCGGCCGTACTGGGGCAGGTGGAGCCGGTGGCCTTCACCGGCGGCACCGGCTTCCGCCTGCCGGCGCCGGCCGTGCTGGAGCCCAAGGTGACGGGCGAGGGCGCCACCGGCTATCGCATCACCTTCGACCACGCCCCGACCGCGCCGGCGGACGGCGCGCCGGCGGGCGTGCCGGTGGTGACCGACCCCGACTTCGCCTTGGGCCCGCGCCTGGTGGTGAAGACGCCCAAGCCGGTGAAGGTCTTCACCTTCTCCGACCCGGTGGTGGGCGATACGCTGAAGGTCATCCCCATGAGTCCGGCGCCGCAGTTGATGCCGGTGACGCTGCGTTATGCCGAGGCGCAGTTCCTGCCCACGGCCCAGGGGGTGGTGGTCCGCCCCATCGATGAACGCTTGCTGGTGCAGCCGGCCAAGGAGGGTGTTGAACTGACGGTGCCGGGCGGTCTGCGCCTCTCCCCCTCCACCGACATCGCCACCGCGGCCCCGCCGCCGCCGGTGGTGGAGCCCGACCGCTTCTTCGACTTCCAGCGCTGGGCCAAGGTGGACCCCAACGGGTTTGTGGCCGGGCGCGAGCACGTGATGAACGAGATCGTCAAGGCCCCACCGGACGATCGGCCCAAGCTGCGCCTGGATCTGGCTCGCTTCTACGCCGGCAACGGCTTCGGGCAGGAGGCGCTGGGCCTGCTGGAGATGGCGCGCAAGGACCAGCCGGATTTGGAGAAGCGGGCGGAATTCGCCGCCGTGCGCGGCACCGCCCGCATCCTGACGGGCGATGCCAAGGGCGGCCTGGACGACCTGACGGCCCCCGCCCTGCAGAACGAGCCGGACGTGGCTCTGTGGCGCGCCTACGCCGCCCACACCACCGGCGACGACGACACCGCCTATCGCCTGTTCCAGAGCCGCCGGGAACTGCTGCGGACATATCCGGAGCCGTTCAACACCCGCTTCAGCCTGGCCGCCACGGAGGCGGCGCTGGCCAAGGGCGACGTGGACACGGCCAACACCCTGCTGGACCGGCTGGTGAAGCGCGGCGCCAACAAGGGGCCGGCCGAGACCGCCATCAACTATCTGCGCGGCGAGGCGGCGCGCCTGGCCGGGGATCACGAGAAGGCCATCGAGTCCTACCGCGCGGCGACGGAGGGGACGGATCGCCTGTACCGCACCAAGGCCCGCATGGCCCTGGTGGACGAGGAACTGGCCGCCGGCAAGCTGACCCCCGCCAAGGCGGCGGAGCAGATGGAGAAGATGCGCTTCGCCTGGACGGGCGACGACCTGGAACTGCACATCCTGCGCCGCCTGGCCGACCTGCATATCAAGGCCGGCAACTTCCCCCAGGCCTTCGACACCATGAAGCGCGCCATCACCCTGTTCCCCAACAGCCCCGAGGCGCCGCTGATCACCAAGCAGATGACGGACACCTTCACCGGCCTGTTCGTGCGCAACGGTGCCGACAAGATGCCGCCCTTGGAAGCGCTGTCGCTGTATGAGCAGTACAAGGAACTGACGCCCCCGGGGCCCGACGGCGACACCGTCATCCGCGTGCTGGCGGAACGATTGGTGGACGTGGACCTGCTGGACCGTGCGGCCGAACTGCTGGACCGCCAGGTGCAGTACCGCCTGCAAGGGGAGCAGAAGGCCCAGGTGGGCACGCGCGAGGCGGCCATCCGCCTGCTGAACAACCAGCCGGACAAGGCGCTGGCGGCCCTGGACCAGTCGGAGGTGCCGGGCATTTCCGAGACCATGGCCGCGGAACGCCGGTTGCTGCGGGCCCGCGCCCTGTCGCGCACCGACAAGGGGCCGGAGGCCGTGGCCCTGCTGAAGCAGGACAATTCCCGCCCCGCCAACCTGATGCGCATCGATATCGCCTGGCATGCCAAGCAATGGCCGCTGGCGGCCCAGGCCCTGGCCGACGTCATCGGCCCGCCGCCGGCCGCCGGCCAGCCCATCGACCCCACCATTTCGCGCCTGGTGGTGAACCGGGCCGTTGCCCTGTCGCTGGCCCAGGACCTGCCGGGCCTGCAAAAGCTGCGCGCCGACTTCGGCCCGTCCATGGACAAGGGGCCGGATTCCAACATGTTCCAGGTGATGACCCGCCCGACCGAGGCCAACGGCCTGCTGGACGCCGCCACCATCCAGAACCAGGTCAAGGAAATCGACCTGTTCAAGAGCTTCCTGGACAGCTACCGCACCCGCCAGACCCAGGGGGCGGCCGTGCCGGGTGAAACACCGGCCGCCGCCGCGCCCGCCGGCGAGGGGGCGCCCAGCGCCGCGGCACCCCCGGCCACTTCGTCCGCGCCACCGGCGGCGTCGCCACCGACGGCGTCCAACGCGCCCTCCAACGGCGCTGCGGCCCCGCCCGCGCCAGCCAGTCAGCGGCGCTGAGCGCGAGCTCAGTGGCAGCTCATGCTTTCCATCAGGTTGCCACCCTTATCGAAGGTGAGGCGGCAACTTTTGATGGTGGCGGGCAGTTTGGTTGCGATGATGACGTCCGTCGCGACATAGGCGCATGACATCCAGATATCCTTGCCCGGTGCCGGCTCAAATTTCCAGCTGGCGCCGGTCTTGGTCGATGCGTCTGGGGCCAGGATCGCCTGTTCGGTCGGTGGCCCATCGGAGAAGCGGACAGTGGCCAGGGGGTGAGCGATCGGTGTCGCGCTTACCGTTGTCGGCGGATTGCCGTCAGAGTAGGCGGTAAAGCCCGCCGGCACTGAGGCGGGTGCCTCGGTCACAGCGAATGTCTTGGGGCATTGGGGCGCAGTCTCTGCGGCCAGAGCCCTGCCAACGGAAAACGCGAGGGTGCCGAGAACGATAAGGGTTTTCATTTTTCTCACTCGATCACCGAGAAGGCGTCGCCGTTGTTGCTTGGGTTCTTATAGGTGCCGTCTTCATTCTTTCCTTTGAAGGAAAGATGGCGTTTGAAGATCCCGCCGCTGTGGGAATACTGATCCACGACCCAGATGCCCGTTGAATCTTGGCTTACGTAGAAGGCGGCATGGTTGCCATGGCTATGGCTGGGGTATTTGCCATTCACGAATGTGGCGATGGCCGTTCCTGTTTTCAGCGACGTATTTCCCCGGACGGCGGCCCCTTCCTTCCAGAAGACGGACGCTGGTTTCGGAACGGACGTGTAGGCTTCGATCAGGGCGACACACTGTCCCGTTCCCACGTTTGGTTTCGGTGGCTGGGTCAAGATGGACAGCACGTTATCGTAGACATATGGCATGAATCGCCTTCCTAAATCAGCGCGTGCAATTTCGCTTCTGAATTAGCGCTGCCTCAGGTTTTTGCCATTTTTCTTAAGTACGGCTCCGCGTGGTTGGGTTTAAGCCTTTCGAGGCCGCCGGATTGACGGGTATGTCCCGGCCCTGGTGGCGTCACCAGGGCCGGGTGTATCGAGCGATGGCCCTTACTGACAGTTCAGGCCGGCGGCCATGTTGCCGTCGGGTGACAGGGTCACGGTGCAGGTGTGGACGCTGGCCGGCATCTTGGACGCGATCATGATGGCGGTGGCATCATAGGCGCAGGCCATCCACAGGTTCTGGGCCTGGGCCGGCGTGAACTGCCAGGTCAGCGCCGTGCGCGACTGGGTGGCCGGGGGCAGGGGCGGCTGGCCGCCGGGTTCGCCGTTCCAGAACAGGATGGCGGCCAGCGGCAGGGGTAGGGCGCTTCCGTCCGGCGCCTTGGGCGGGGTGCCGTCCTGATAGGCCTTGAAGCCGGCCGGCACGTCCTTGACCGTCTCGGTCACCGGCAGAGTCTTGGGGCACTGCGGGCCGGCCTGGGCGGCGGCCTGGCCGGCCCCCAACCCGGTGACGGCGGTGACGGCGAACAGGGACAGCAGACCGCTGGTCAGAACCTTCTTCATTTTCCTCACTCAGGTCGTGTGGCGTGTGGGGCAAGGCGTTGATCCTAACGCCTTCTACGAATTTAGATGGGAAGAGCCTGCTGAACAGCGGCAAAGCGCCCTAGACTTCGTTGCGTCAGCACCGATAACCGCGTTACCCGAAGCTTTTCACCAGGCTGCCCACGATCAGGTACCAGCCGTCCACCAGCACGAAGAAGATGATCTTGAACGGCAGGGAGATCATGGCCGGCGGCAGCATCATCATGCCCATGGACTGCAGCACCGACGACACCACCATGTCGATGACCAGGAAGGGCACGAATACCAGGAAGCCGATCTCGAACGAGCGCTTGAGCTCGGACAGCATGAAGGCCGGGATGACCACCTGGATGGGCAGATCTTTGGCCGTCGTCACCTTGTCGATCTTCGCGATGTCGGTGAACAGTTGCAGGTCGCGTTCCCGCGTGTGCTTCAGCATGAAGTCCTGGAAGGGCACGACGGCGTACTTCAGGCCTGTCAGTTCATCCACCTGTTCGTCGATCATGGGCTTGATGCCCGCGTCGTAGGACGCCTGGAAGGTGGGCGCCATGATGAAGAAGGTGAGGAACAGGGCCAGGCTCAGCATCACCTGGTTGGGCGGCACCTGCTGCGTGCCCAAAGCGGAGCGCAGGAAGCCCAGCACGATGATGATGCGCACGAAGCTGGTCATCATCACCAGGATGCTGGGCGCCACCGACAGCACGCTGATCAGCACCACCAGTTGGATGATGCGGCTGGTGGAACTGCCCCCCTGCGAGCCCAGGTCCAGGTTCAGGCTTTGCGCGTAGGCGGCGCCGGCCAGCAGCGAGGCTGCCACCGTCAGCAGGACGGCCAGGACGGGCACGCCCCAGCGGAACAGGCGGGAGGGGCGACTGGGGGTGGTGCTCATGGTACAGGCCCCGGGGCGTGCGCCGTCGGGGCGGCGGCCTCGTTCAGAACGGTCTCGAAGGTGGGGGCGGCGGCGCCCGCCGGCGGGATGGGGCCCTCCAGGTGCAGGTCCTGGGTGCCGCCCAGCAGCAGCAGATGCTCCACCCCATCGCGCCGGATCAGCACCAGGCGGCGGCGCGGGTCCAGGGCCATGGCCTCCACCACGCCCAGGCGGCGCTGGGCCCGGCCGGGCAGGCGCATGAGGGCGCCGCCGCCGAAGCGGCGCACCAGCCAGCCGGTGACCAGGATGAAGCCAAGCACCAGGCCCAGCATCAGGGCGGCGTAGATGTAATAGGCAGCGGAGGTGGCCATGAGGTCAGCCGACATCCGGGTCTTCGGCCCGGCGGTAGGCGGCGGCCGCCCGGCCCACTGTGGCCTTGCCCTGCGTCAGCTCATTGGCCTTCCTCACCACCGCTTCCAGCCTCTCCAGGGCCGCCAGCACGCCCTCCAGCCGTGGCAGGAAGGATCGGGCTTCCTGCGGCGGTAATTGGACAACTGCATTGCATAATGCAGTGGCTTCATCCTCCAGGCCGGCGAACTCCACCGCGTCGCCGGCTGCAACAAGGTCGGCGGTGCGGTTCAGGATGGCCAGCAGGTCGTCCATGGCCGTGGCCAAGGCATCCGCTTGAGGGGAAAGGGGCGGGGTCATCTGAGCGGCGGTGTTCCGGACGTGGTGGCGGGTCCCGGACCGGGGGCCTGGCCATAAGGGTTGGGGCGCTGGACGGCCCCGGCGGAGGTTGCATCCAGCGGGACGCCGCTGCTGAGGCGGCCGTTGGCACGGTAGACGTGGGCCAGGATTTCCGCCACCGCCGCCAGCGCCTCGATGGGAATTTCGCTGTCGATGTCGATGACCGACAGGATTTCCGCCAAGTCTGCATCCTGCCGAACCTTCACGCCGTTGGCGAAGGCCAGTTCCAGGATCTGCTCGGCCACGGCACCTTGGCCGGTGGCGACGATGCGGGGCAGGCCCTCGGCCATGTGCTGCAAGGCCACGGCCACCTGGCGGCGGGGCTTGTCGCTTTCACCCCTTTGGTCGCCCACGGAGTCACCCCTGGGGTCTGGGGGCGTCGGGCCGGAGGTCGGGGGGGCCAAAGGCGGATGAGTCCTTCGTTGAATTGAAAACCGGCGCCGGCCGGCCATATGGGACCCTGGGCGGCGCATGGGGCGGAACATGCAGGGACGGGGCCAGGGTATAACTCCCCGGCGCCGGACGCAAATGGACAGCCGCCCGAGGGTGCCGGCGATGGGGGTGCCGCCGATTGGGGCGCTGCCGTTGGAAAATGCAGGGGGTGCCGGAGCGGTGTCCGGACCCGGGGCAGGGGAGCCGGCAAAAAATGCTGGAATCCCATTTGGTTTAGAGCGATTCTCTAGGCAATGGCTTGCAGATTGCATATGACCCATCTATGGCGATAGAGGTGCCTGGGCCTGGCGTTTGGTGCTTTTGGGGACGGCGACCCCCGGTTTGACCCTTATGGGTAGGTGAGTACGGATCATGGACCTGAACAGGCTGGGTATCTTCAAGCTGATGTCGGACAAGATGGCCTGGGATAACCAGCGCCAGGAGGTCCTGGCACAGAACGTCTCCAATTCCGACACGCCGAACTACCAGGCGCAGGACCTGGTGCCTTTCGATTTCAAGCACCAACTGCGCGAGGCGGGCCATCTGGACCTGGTGTCGACCGATCCGGCCCACCTGTCGGCCAGCAGCACGGGGGCGGGCGGCTTCCGCTCCGCCAAGGAACGCACGGCCTATGAAACTTCGCCTACCGGTAACGCCGTGGTGCTGGAGGATCAGATGACCAAGATCGGTCAGAACGCCATCGACTTCCAGGCGCTGACCAACCTCTACCGCAAGCAGATCGGCATGCTGAAGATGGCCTTGGGCAAGGGCTCCGGCTGACCGATTCTGGTTAACGTCTTCTTGATGGTTGGTTCTGTATCTTCTTAATGGGTTGCGGGCGAGGGTTCCGATGGATTTGATGAACGCGCTGAACTTGTCCACCGCCGGCATGAAGGCGCAGGGCACCCGCCTGCGCGTCATCGCCGAGAACCTGGCCAACACCGACAGCACGGCCGCCAGCCCGGGTGACCTGCCCTACCGCCGCAAGGTGGTGCTGTTCGCCAACAGCCTGGACAAGGCGCTGGGCATCAACACCGTCAACGTGAAGAAGGTCGACGTCGACCGCAGCGACTTCCAGCGCAAGTTCGACCCCGGCCATCCCAGCGCCGACAGCGAGGGCTATGTGCTGATGCCCAATGTCAACGGCCTGGTGGAATCGATGGACATGCGCGAGGCCCAGCGGTCGTATGAGGCCAACCTGGGCGTCATCGACGCCACGCGGACCATGCTGACCAAGACCATCGACCTGCTGCGCAACTGAGCCGCGAACCGGAGCTGAGTTACCAAGATGGCCATTCCCATTCCGAACGCGATCGCGGCCTACGCCAACACCGCCCGCCAGGGCTCCGGCCCCGGCATGGCAGCCCCCGCCAGCGGCCCCAGCTTTGGCGAGCTGATGAAGCAGGCGGCGGTGGACGCCATCGACACCATGCACCAGGGCGAGCGCATGACCGCCGCCGGTGTGGTGGGCAAGGCCGACCTGACCGACGTGGTGAACGCCGTCAGCAACGCCGAGGTGACGCTGCAGGCCGTGACAGCCGTGCGCGACAAGGTCATCTCCGCCTACCAGGAAATCATGCGCATGCCGATGTGACGCCGGTTCCGGAGGGGCACCCTCCGGGCTGGCCCTGTTTCACATTTGTGGGACGGATGGTTCTGGGGCAAGCTGGCCCCGACGGGGCGTCCGCCGCCCCTTTCGCGTCTGTGGACCCGCGCATGAACGAACAGGAAATCATCGAGATCGTGCGCCAGTCGCTGCTGACGGTCATTATCGTCAGCGGGCCCATCATGGCCGTGTCCATGGTGGTGGGCCTGGCCGTCTCGCTGTTCCAGGCGCTGACCCAGATCCAGGAACAGACGCTGACCTTCGTGCCCAAGATCATCGCCATGTTCGTGGCCCTGGTGTTCCTGGCCCCCTTCATGATGCACCACATGGTGACCTTCACCGAAGGCATCATGGACAAGATCGTCGGGGTCGGAACGGGCAGCGAGTGATGTTGCAGACCTTCCTCGTCAGCCAGTTCTACGCCTATCTCATGGTGTTCGTGCGGCTGGGCGCAGCCTTCCTGATCATGCCCACCGTGGGCGAAACCTTCGTCTCCACCCGCATCCGCCTGTTGTTCGGCGTCATGGTCGCGCTGGCGGTGACGCCGGCCGTGGGCGGCACCCTGCCGCCGGAGCCGGCGCAGCCCGCCGACATGGCCGTGCTGATCATCGGTGAGGCTTTGATCGGTATCTTCATCGGCACCATCGCCCGCACCATGATGGGGGCGCTGGAAACGGCGGGCAGTCTGATCGCCAACCATGTCGGCCTCAGTTCCGCCCAGGCCTTCAACCCCGCCATGTCGCAGCAGACGACGGTGGTGAACTCCATCCTGGGCATCCTGGGCATCCTGCTGCTGTTCGCCACCGACATGCACCACATGCTGATCCTGGCCGCCGTGCGCAGCTATGGCCTGTTCCCGCCCGGCGGGGCCATGCCGCTGGGCGACTTCACCGAGCATCTGACGCGCATCTTCTCGGAAAGCTTCATGATCGGCCTGCAGATGTCGGCGCCCTTCGTCGTCATCGGCCTGCTGTTCTTCCTGGGCATGGGCCTGGTGGCGCGGCTGGTGCCGTCCATCCAGGTGTTCTTCGTGACCCAGCCGCTGCAGATCGCCCTGGGCCTGGTGCTGCTGGGGGGCAGCCTGTCGGGCCTGATGGTCTATTGGTTGCGCGCCTTCCAGGGGCAGATGATGCCCTTCCTGTCGTCGTAAGGGGAAGGGAGCCATGTCGGAAGACCAGGATCCAGATTCCAAAACGGAAGATCCCTCAGGCAAACGGCTGTCCGAGGCCCGGGACAAGGGCAACATCCCCAAGTCGCAGGAGGTGCCGCACCTCTTCATGCTGGGCGCCATCCTGGTGCTGGTGGTGGCCGTGCTGCCCTGGACGTTCGGGCGCATCCACGGCGTGCTGGTCCCCTTCATAGAACGGCCGGAGACCATGCCGGTGGACAGGGGGGGGCTGGGCCACCTGATGACCGAGTTGCTGGGCCAGGTGGCCGTCGCCATGTCCGTGCCCTTCGCCCTGCTGGTGGTCGCGGCCTTCCTCGGCTCCGTCCTGCAGGTGGGTTTCGTCTTCAGCGCCGAACGGGTGTTGAGCTTCGACCTCAACCGCTTCAACCCCGTCACCAACCTGCCGAACAAGTTCAAGGTCAGCAACCTGATCGAGTTCGCCAAGTCCGTCATCAAGCTGACGGTGGTGTCGGTCATCGTGCTGCCGGGCCTCATCCCCCTGGGCCACGCGGTGGACCATTTCATCGGCCTGCCGCTAATGGGCCTGGTGAATGAGACCAAGAGCCAGGCGGTGGGCCTGATCTTCCGCGTGCTCATTGCCCTGGGCCTGCTGGCCGGCGCCGACTGGTGGTATCAGCGCTGGAAGTTCATGCGCGACATGCGCATGACCAAGCAGGAAGTGAAGGACGAGCATAAGCAGACGGAAGGCGACCCGCTGATCAAGGGCAAGATCCGCGCCCTGCGCATCCAGCGTGCCCGCAGCCGCATGATGGAGAATGTGCCCAAGGCCGACGTGGTGGTGACCAACCCCACCCACTACGCCATCGCGCTGAAGTACGACCCGCTGAGCATGACCGCGCCCATGGTGGTGGCCAAGGGCGTGGACTTCATCGCCGCCCGCATCCGCGAGCTGGCGGAGGAGCACGGCATCCCCCTGGTGCCCAACCCGCCGCTGGCCCGCGCCCTGTACGCCACCGCCGAGGTGGACGACGAAATCCCGGCGGAGCATTACAAGGCCGTGGCCCAGGTCATTTCCTATGTCTTCAAGTTGAAGAAGAAGACATTTCCCAAGCGCTGACCTAAAGCGCTCTGCCGGAAGGGTGCCGGCGCCTCCGTTTTATTTCGTTCTTGGCATCTCGTCCCGCGCGGCCGGTGCTGATAGGATCGGGGCCCCCGATCCCGAGGTGCCTGCCGGTGGCCGTTTTCCCCTCCCGCCCGTCCTCCGCCCCGTCCGCGACGCCGCCGGAAAACCTGGCTGGCGGGGTGGCGCGGGCGGGCTTGGCGCTGGTGACCGGGGTGCCGCTGCTCGCGGCGGCGCTGTTCCTGGCCGCGTCCCTGTCCTGGTGGGGATTGCCGGACCGCACCGCCAGCTTGGCGGCCATCGCCGCCGCCGGCGCCTTTCTGCTGATGGCTTTGCTGGGCGTCCTGTGGCTACGACAGGTGGCGGCGCGCACCGCCGTGCTGCGCGCGGTGGTGGAGGCGGTGCCCGACGCCCTGGCCGTGGCGGGGGCGGATGGGCGCCTGCTGGCCGCCAACGGCGCCTTCGCCGCGCTGGCCAATGCCGTCGATGGCAGGCGGGTGGTCGATATCCTGGCCCACCATTGCCGGGAGGGGGCCGACAGCCAACGCCTGCGCGAGCTGGAGGAGGCGGTGCGCCGGGGCGAGGGGGGCGAGGCCTTCGTCGTCTTCGTCGATGACACGTCGGGCCAGGCTGGCGGGGGGCATCCCTCCGGCGGGGTGGGCAGGCCGGCGCCGCGCTTGGTGGTGGCGCGGCCCCTGGTCGCCGCGGGCCAGGCCAGCTTGTCGGAATGGCGGGTGCGCAGCGGTGGCGCCATCCCCGTGCCGGGCAGCCATCCCTGGCGCGAGCTGTGGGATCTGGCGCCCCTGGGCGTCATGCTGGTCGACGGCGCCGGCACCTTGCTGCGCGTGAACCTCACGCTGGCCGATTGGCTGGGCCATACCCGCGACCTGCTGGAGGATGGCAGCCGCCACCTGCGCGACCTGCTGGCCACGCCGCCATTGGGAGAGCTGTTTCCCGGGCGCCTGGCCGGCATGGCGGAGGTGGAGCTGGCGGCGGCCCGCGCCGCCCCCTTGCGCGCCAGCGTGCTGCACGTGGCGTCGTCGTCCGGCGGCAGCCTGATCTTCCTGGGCGACCTCACCCGCGAAACCGCGCGGGAGGAGGAGCTGCGCCGGGCGGAACAGCGCTTCCAGCGCTTCTTCCAGTTCGCGCCCACCGGCTTCGCCTTCGTGGATGGGGAATTCCGCCTGGCGGAGTGCAACCCCACCTTCCTCACCATGGCTGACCTGCGGCTGGGTGACGTGCAGGGCGAGCCCATCGCCAGCCTGTTCCAGCCGGAACACCGCGCCAACCTGCTGGCCCGCCTGGGTGAGGTGCTGGAGGGCCGGCCGTCGGCGGGTGCCGGCGGGGGGATGGGCGGGGGCATGGGCACGCCGGTGGAGGCGCGGCTGCGTGGGACCTCCGGTGCCGTGGTGCACGTCTATTCCCGCCGCTTCGATGGCGAGGGCGACGGCGACCGCGGCCTGATCCTGCATCTGGTGGACATGACCGCCCAGAAGAACCTGGAGGCGCAGTTCGTCCAGTCGCAGAAGATGCAGGCCATCGGGCAACTGGCCGGCGGCGTGGCGCACGACTTCAACAACCTGCTGACGGCCATGATCGGCTTCTGCGACCTGCTGCTGCTGCGGCACAAGCCGGGCGACCAGTCGTTCAGCGACATCATGCAGATCAAGCAGAACGCCAACCGCGCCGCCAACCTGGTGCGCCAGCTGCTGGCCTTCTCCCGCCAGCAGACGCTGCAGCCCCGGGTGCTGAGCATCACCGACGTGCTGGCGGAACTGTCCAACCTGCTGCGGCGCCTGATCGGCGAGAACATCGAGCTGCGCATGCTGCACGGCCGCGACACCGGCCTGGTGCGGGTGGACCAGGGCCAGCTGGAACAGGTCATCATCAACCTGGTGGTGAACGCCCGCGACGCCATGCCCAAGGGCGGGCGGCTGACCATCGTCACCGGCAACCTGCACACGACCGAGCCCATCCGCCATGAGACGGAGGAGATGCCGCCCGGCGACTGGGTGGTGGTGGAGGTGATCGATACCGGTATCGGCATCCCGCCGGAGAACCTGCAGCGCATCTTCGAGCCCTTCTTCTCCACCAAGGAGGTGGGGTCGGGCACGGGGCTGGGCCTGTCCACCGTCTATGGCATCGTGCGCCAGACCGGCGGCTTCGTCTTCGTGGAGAGCAAGCCGGGGGAGGGGGCCAAATTCTCCATCCACCTGCCGCGCCTGGACGAGAAGGCGCTGGCCCAGGCGGCCCCGGCGGAGGAGTCCAAGGACAAGGCTGCCGCCGACCTCACCGGCATGGGCACCGTGCTGCTGGTGGAGGATGAGGATGCCGTGCGCGTCTTCGGCGCCCGCGCCCTGCGCAACAAGGGCTACACCGTGCTGGAGGCCCGCAGCGGCGAGGAGGCGTTGGACCTGCTGCAGGGGGAACGGGGCGGCGACGTGGACCTCATCGTCACCGACGTGGTCATGCCCCAGATGGACGGCCCCACCATGATCGAACAGGTGCGCCGCTTCCGCCCCGACGTGAAGGTCATCTTCATCTCCGGCTATGCCGAGGACCGCTTCCGCCATTCGCTGAAGGACGGCGCCGTGGTCGACTTCCTGCCCAAGCCCTTCAGCCTGAAACAGCTGGCGGCCAAGGTGAAAGAAGTGATGGAAGGCGCCCCGCGCACGGGGGCGTGAAGGCCCGGTTGACTGCAGGCGAATCCAGAACACGCCCACTAGGCCGCGACCGCGGCCGCCGCAGCTTTCCGGGGAACGCAGTGGACTGGAAAGCGAGGAAGCCCAGCCGGCGGATGCCGGCACCCGGCGCCTGAGGGCATCATAACAAGAACAAAAAAGAACAAATGGCAAACTTTCGAGCTTGGCGAATGAGAACGTAGAGGGTACATTCCCCTTTACCGCAGCCGTTGAACGCCCGTTGGCCGTATGCGACAAGAGGGGGACAGCAAGATGTCGGCACCACTTCGTCTGGTAGAAACACCCATGGATAAGCAAAAGGCCCTCGACGCCGCTCTCGGCCAGATCGAACGCGCGTTCGGCAAGGGCTCTATCATGAAGCTCGGCGCCAAGGAGGCGTCGATGGAGGTGGATGCCATCTCCACCGGCTCCCTGGGCCTGGACATCGCGCTGGGCATCGGCGGCCTGCCGCGCGGTCGCATCATCGAGATCTACGGGCCGGAAAGCTCGGGCAAGACCACGCTGGCGCTGCACGCCATCGCCGAGGCGCAGAAGAGCGGCGGCACCTGCGCTTTCGTCGATGCCGAGCACGCGCTGGACCCGTCCTACGCCCGCAAGCTGGGTGTGAATGTGGACGACCTGCTGGTCTCCCAGCCCGACGCCGGTGAACAGGCCCTGGAGATCACCGACACGCTGGTGCGTTCCGGCGCCATCGACGTGCTGGTGGTGGACTCGGTGGCGGCCCTGGTGCCGCGCGCCGAACTGGAAGGCGAGATGGGCGACAGCCACGTCGGCCTGCAGGCCCGCCTGATGAGCCAGGCGCTGCGCAAGCTGACCTCGTCCATCTCCAAGTCCAACTGCCTGGTCATCTTCATCAACCAGATCCGCCTGAAGATCGGCGTGATGTTCGGCAACCCGGAGACGACGACCGGCGGTAACGCGCTGAAGTTCTACGCCTCCGTCCGCCTGGACATCCGCCGCATCGGCGCCATCAAGGACCGCGACAACGTCGTCGGCAACCAGACCCGCGTGAAGGTGGTGAAGAACAAGCTGGCCCCGCCGTTCCGCGTGGTCGAGTTCGACATCATGTACGGCGAGGGTGTGTCCAAGGTGGGCGAGCTGATCGACCTGGGCATTCAGGCCGGCGTGGTCGAGAAGTCGGGCGCCTGGTTCTCCTACGACGGTCAGCGCGTGGGCCAGGGCCGCGAGAACGCCAAGCAGTTCCTGCGCACCAACCCGGCCATCGCCAAGGCCATCGAGGAAAAGGTCCGCGCCAACGCCGGCCTGGTGGCCGGCGCCATGATGGTGGGCTCCCCCGAGGCCGACGGCGACGCCGACAGCCCCGAGTGATGCCTTCGTCGTGGCCAAAGGGCGGATGCCCTGACCGCGTCTGAGCAATGAGAATGAGCAAGGCGGGCCGGTGACGGTCCGCCTTTTTCATACCTGTTCTCATTCTTTAGGCCTGGGGGAGGTAGGGGCTGTCGATTCGCCAGGATCACGGGCTTATCCTGACCCCAGCCAAAGGACGGGGCCAAAGGGCGGAGGATGGAATGGCAAGGCCTCTCGGAAGCGTCGGACTCATCGTCCTGCTGGCCGTATTGGCGCTGGTCCCCATCGGCCGGGCGGCGGCGCCCACGGCCATCGCCATCCCCGACTTCGGCTTCGTCGACACCTCGGGTGAGGCGGGGGACCAGCAGGCGGCGCACGCGGCGCGGCTGGCGGAACTGACCCGGGGCCTGAGGGCCGACCTGGGAAGCGGCGGCCGCTATCGGGTGCTGCCTCTGGCCTGCGGCGGGGCGGGCAACGGGGTGGACTGCCGTGCCGCCGATCCCGCCGCCTTGGCGGAGGCTGCCCGCCGGGCCGGCGCCCGGGTGCTGGTGCTGGGGGATGTGCACAAGACCAGCACCCTGCTGCTCAGCACCAAGGTTCAGGTCCTGGACCTCCAGACCAACAGGCTGCTGCTGGACCGCTTCCTGTCCTTTCGCGGCGACAATGACGAGGCCTGGCGGCGCATGACGCACTTCATCGCCCGCGAGATGGACGGCTTGGTGCTGGACGGTACTGCCCCCTGACCTTTTATGGGGATACCACTTGGCTCAGCATGGTGCGCACCACCTGGCGGTGAAAGGGCATGATCAGGGTAAGGTAGGCGCGGCCCAGCCAGTTGTGGGTGCGCACCACCGTGGTGGCGGTGACCTGGCAGCCACCCGTTTCCTGGCGCACGTCGACCACGGCGCGGAAATCCAGGTGCTTGTCCGCCATGCCCAGCACCACCCGGTCCGGCCCGCAGCTGAGGATGGGGAAGATGCCGATATGGCCGGCGCGCGAGGCCTCTGCCGCCGGTGGCCGGGGGGCCTTCAGGCCCAGGGGCGCTACGATGGCGTTGCGCAGGGCCATCAGCCGCCGCACCCAGGTGGGGGAGGTGCCCATCATGCGCTGTGCCGCGGTCAGGGCGTCCAGGGGGCGGACATCGGCAGGTGTCCCGGTGGGCGGCAGCGTCAGGCGGAAGGCATCGGCGAACTGGGCGCCGGGCAGCAGGGCCCAGGTGTCAGGGGCCGGTGCGACCTCCTGGGGGGCGACTTCACGGGAGGCGGTTTCGTGCACGGTCATGGCGGGCTCCCTCGCAGGCCGCGCGCATCTTATCCCCGCCATCCCGACCCGCCACCCCCAAAGGCGTAACGCCACTTAATTGCAGAACTGAGATCAAAAGCGTATCATCCGCACCGATCGCATGAATGCGAAGATCATGGACCCAAAATGGGGGGCGGATGATGGTTTCGACCACAGGCGCGTACGGCTATTCCCAGGCGCAAAGCCTGGCTTCCTCGGTGACGCAGCAGACGTCGCTGTTCGGTGGCGCGTCCACCGCCAACGCCCCCAAGACCACCGCTGAAAAGGTCGCCGCCGCCCTGCAAAAGGGCGACACCGCTGGCGCCATCGGCGCCTTCGTCGATGAAAAGACCCTGAAGAAGCTGACCAAGCTGCAGGCCGACGCCACGCAGTTGGATAAGCAGATCAAGCAGAAGTCCGCCGACAACGACAAGAAGGCCGCCCAGGACAAGGTCGACAACGCCAAGCGCCAACTGAAGGCCCTGCGCATGCGCGCCCAGCTGGCCGCCGCCATGGGCGACAAGCAGGCAGCCGCCCGCATCGCGCGCGAGGCGGCGGACGTGGCCAAGTCCCTGGGCTCTGCCGCGCAGGAGTATGCCGGCGCCGTGAAGAACGGCGCCACGGTCGGCGCCAGCGGCGGCGATTCTTCCGTCGCCTCCGGTGCCGCGGGCACCAGCGGGGCCGGCACCGGTGGCGCCGCTACCGACATCGCCGGCGTGGGCAGCGACGCCGCCCAAATCCAGGCCACCGCCGCCGGCACCGGCCAGGCCCCGACCACTTCCACCCAGGCCGCATCGGCGCAAGCCGCCACCGCAGCCGGCGCCGACGCCACCTTGCAGACGGGCGACGCCCAGGCTGCGGCCAATGAGGGCAAGACCGACAAGGCCGGCATCATTCAGGTGCCCGACAGCGAGAAGGACACGGCGGCCCGCAAGGAACGCATGGATTTCATGGGCAACGTCCGCACCCTGATGGACCAGGCGCGCAGCGTCTACGCCCAGGCCAAGCACATCCTGGAGCGCAAGCCCGGCGATCCCCAGGACCCCGACCACAGCGGCCAGGACATCGCCGACGCCGCCAAGCAGGTGGACGCCGCCGACCAGGACTTGGCCGCCGGCACCACCCCCACCGTGCCCACGGCGCCCACGGTCATCGCCACGCCCAACAACACCCTGCTGTTGGTCTGACGGGGCCGTCGCGCCAATCGATCGGTCAGGATCAGTCAGTCCGCCCGTCGATCGTTCAATCGACAGGGGCGCCGGGGCTCATCTGGAATGGAAAGCGGTGAAAAGCCGCGCGCCCAGGGCATTTCATCGCCCCCATCCCATGGACAGCCCCCGCATCCGCACGCTACAAACCCTGTCCTGGTGTTTCGCGCCAGGGGATGTTCCTTCGCATGCTTAAGGCTGTTGCCCGATGAAGACCGCCAACGAGATCCGCTCCGCTTTCCTGGACTACTTCGTGAAGAACGGCCACACGGAGGTGGAGTCCAGCCCGCTGGTGCCGCGCAACGACCCGACGTTGATGTTCACCAACGCCGGCATGGTGCAGTTCAAGAACGTCTTCACCGGCAACGAGGTGCGCCCCTACACCCGCGCCACCACCTCGCAGAAGTGCGTGCGCGCTGGCGGCAAGCATAACGACCTGGAGAATGTGGGCTACACCGCCCGGCACCACACCTTCTTCGAGATGCTGGGCAACTTCTCCTTCGGCGACTATTTCAAGGCCGACGCGATCGAGCTGGCCTGGAACCTGATCACCAAGACCTTCGCCCTGCCGAAGGACAAGCTGCTGGTCACGGTCTACCACACCGATGACGAGGCGCATGGCCTGTGGAAGAAGGTGGCCGGCCTGTCGGACGACCGCATCATCCGCATCCCCACGGCCGACAATTTCTGGGCCATGGGTGACACCGGCCCTTGCGGCCCGTGCTCCGAGATTTTCTACGACCATGGCGAGGGCATCCCCGGCGGCCCCCCCGGCAGCCCGGACCAGGACGGTGATCGCTTCATCGAAATCTGGAACCTGGTGTTCATGCAGTATGAGCAGGTGACGAAGGAGGAGCGGGTGTCCTTGCCCCGGCCCTCCATCGACACCGGCATGGGGCTGGAGCGTCTGGCGGCGGTGCTGCAGGGCGTGCACGACAATTACGACACCGACCTGATGCGGGCGCTGATCGAGGCGTCGGCCGATGCCACCAACAGCGACCCGTCGGGCGCGCACGCCGTGTCGCACCGCGTGATCGCCGACCATTTGCGCGCCTCCTCCTTCCTGATCGCCGACGGCGTGCTGCCGGCGAACGAGGGGCGCGGCTATGTCCTGCGCCGCATCATGCGCCGCGCCATGCGCCACGCCCACATGATCGGCGCCCGTGACCCGGTGATGCACAAGCTGGTGCCGGCGCTGGTGCGCGAGATGGGCGGCCACTACACCGAGCTGCAGCGCGCCCAGGCCCTGATCACCGAGACCCTGCGGCTGGAGGAAACCCGGTTCAAGCAGACGCTGGACCGCGGCCTGAAGCTGCTGGACGAGGAAGAGGAAAAGCTGGGTGCCGGTCAGCCCTTGGCCGGCGAGGTGGCGTTCAAGCTGTACGACACCTACGGCTTCCCCCTGGATCTGACGCAGGACGTGCTGCGCGGCCGCAACCGCACCGTCGAGGTCGATGGCTTCACCGCTGCCATGGAGCGCCAGCGGGCCGAGGCGCGCAAGGCCTGGGCCGGCAGCGGCGAGGCGGCGACCGAGCGCGTGTGGTTCGAGCTGAAGGATGAGCTGGGCGCCACCGAGTTCCTGGGCTACGACACCGAGAACGCCGAGGGCAAGGTCACGGCCGTGCTGGATCGCCAAGGCAACAAGCTGAGCAAGGCGACCGCCGGCCAGGATGTCATCGTGCTGGTGAACCAGACGCCGTTCTATGGCGAGTCCGGCGGCCAGGTGGGCGACAGCGGCGTGATCTTCGGCGCCGGTGGCGTCGAGGTGGCCGTCAGCGACACGCAGAAGAAGCTGGGCGCCGTCTTCGCCCACATCGGCACCGTCACCCACGGCACGCTTTCGCCCGGACAGTTGGTGGAACTGCGCGTGAACGGCCGCCGTCGCGGCGACATCCGCGCCAACCACTCCGCCACCCACCTGCTGCACGAGGCCCTGCGCCAGCGCCTGGGCGAGCATGTCACGCAGAAGGGCTCGCTGGTGTCGGCGGAGCGCCTGCGCTTCGACATCAGCCAGCCGACGCCGCTGTCGGATGACGACGTGCGCGTGGTTGAGGCGGCGGTGAACGCCCGCATCCTGGGCAACAGCGAGGTCGTCACCCGCCTGATGACCCCGGCCGAGGCCATCGAGCAGGGCGCCATGGCGCTGTTCGGCGAGAAGTACGGCGACGAGGTCCGCGTCGTCAGCATGGGCGGGCAGGACGAAGGCCTGAACCGCCAGTACTCCGTTGAGCTGTGCGGCGGCACCCATGTGCGCCGTACCGGTGACATCGGCCTGTTCAAGATCGTGTCGGAGGGTGCGGTCTCCGCCGGCGTGCGCCGTATCGAGGCGCTGACCGGCCGGGGTGCGTTCGAATACCTGGAAGGGCAGGAGGGCCGCCTGCTGGCCGCCGCCGGCGCCCTGAAGGTTTCCGCGGCCGAGGTGCCGGCCCGCGTCGCCACCCTGGTGGAGGAACGCCGCCGCCTGGAAAAGGAAGTGGCTGACCTGAAGCGCCAGCTGGCCCTGGGCGGGGGCGGCGGTGCCGCCGCCACGCCGGAGAAGGTGATCAACGGCGTGAAACTGTCGGCCCGCGTGCTGGACGGCATCGATGCCAAGGACCTGAAGCCCCTGGCCGACGAGATCAAGGGCCAGATCGGTAGCGGCATCGTCCTGCTGGTGGCCAAGGGCGAAGGTAAAGTCACCCTGGTGGCCGGCGTGACCGCCGACCTTACGGGCCGCTTCAACGCCGTGGACCTGGTGAAGGTCGCGGCAGCGGCCGTGGGCGGCAAGGGCGGCGGCGGCCGCCCCGACATGGCCCAGGCCGGCGGCAGCGAGCCCGACAAGGCCGACGCCGCCGTGGCGGCGGTCGAGGCCGCCATCGCCGGCTAGGTTCGAAACAAGTCATCGGCGTGGGGGTGACCTCACGCCGATCTTGTTCCTGGCTCTATCCTCTCGCGCTCTTTACCCTAGGACGCGACCGCGTCCGCCGGAGATTTCCGGGGAACGCAGTGGACTGGAAATCGAGGATAAGCCAAGGGCGCGGATGCGCCCGCCCGGCGCCTGAGGGAACACGAATATGAAATTTCAGGGGACGGAAAACTACGTCGCGACCGATGACCTGCGGGTCGCCGTCAACGCCGCCGTCACCTTGCAGCGCCCCCTGCTGGTGAAGGGGGAGCCGGGCACGGGCAAGACCGTGCTGGCGCAGGAGGTGGCGAACGCCCTGGGCCGGCCGCTGCTGCAATGGCATGTGAAGTCCACCACCAAGGCGCAGCAGGGCCTGTACGAGTACGACGCCGTCAGCCGCCTGCGCGACGGCCAGTTGGGCGACGCCCGCGTCAACGACATCGCCAACTACATCCGCAAGGGCAAGCTGTGGGAGGCGTTCGAGGCCGAAATGGCCCCCGTGCTGCTGATCGATGAGATCGACAAGGCGGACATCGAGTTCCCCAACGACCTGCTGCAGGAACTCGACCGCATGGAATTCTTCGTCTACGAGACGGGGCAGACCATCACGGCGCGGCAGCGGCCGGTGGTCATCATCACCTCCAACAACGAGAAGGAACTGCCGGACGCTTTCCTGCGCCGTTGTTTCTTCCATTACATCCGCTTCCCCGATGCGGAAACCATGGCCCGCATCGTCGATGTGCACTTCCCCAATCTGAAGCAAGACCTGCTGCGCGACGCCCTGACCCTGTTCTATGAGGTGCGCGAGGTGCCGGGCCTGAAGAAAAAGCCCTCCACCTCCGAACTGCTGGACTGGATCAAGCTGCTGATGATCGAGGATATCGACCCGGCGGTGCTGCGCCAGCGCGACCCCAAGAAGGCCATCCCGCCGCTGCACGGCGCCCTGTTGAAGAATGAGCAGGACGTGCATCTGTTCGAGCGCCTGGCCTTCCTGGCGCGGCGGGAACGGGATTGAGCCGCGTCACGGCGGCAGTGTGGCCGTCGGCTCCTCGGCTTGCTTTCCTGCTGGCCATGACGCTTGGCCTGTGGGTCGTCTTGGCCGCCATTGTTCCGGCCTATGCCGGGGAAGACAAGGACTACTGTTTCGGGGTGCAGGGAACGGATAGGGAGCAACCGGCGCCAGCTATGGCGAACGGACGAATCATTGGCCATGACAAGGCATTTTTCCAAAATGACGTGGGCGCTGGAGGGCACTGTCCGGGCCCATCGCCGGCCTGCCGTTTACCAGGTCAGTCCTACGTCATTCCAGGCGACCACGTCGTTCTCTTCAACCAGAAGCCGGGCTTCGTGTGCGCTGGCTTCTACGTGCCGCGCAAATTTCAGCTCATCATTGGGTGGCTTCCGATGGAGCAGGTGGAGGTAGTGCCACCTCAAACGATGCCGGTGCCGAGGAAGTTCTGGGAAGGAACTTGGCGGACGAGCGATGCCGATGCCGAGATCACCCTCCGCTGGGAAGGGGATACGCTGAGGATCACGGGGCAAGCCGTCTGGGAGGGCGACGATGTCCCCCACACCGGAGAATTGGACGACACCGGCGTGCCCGTCGGCAATACCGTGGACTATGGGGTGAAGGACCGGGACACTTATGACTGCAGTGTCCGTTTGATCACCTATGGGGACCACATCATCCTTTCCGATAACAGTGGATGTGGTGGCATGAACGTCCGGTTTTCCGGCTTCTATACCCGGATGCCGCCGGACAAAGCCGCCCACTGACCGGCCCGCCATTGCGTTCGCAGCAGACCTCCCAGCACGGCCTGTGGGTTGAAGGGACGGAGGCGAGAAAAATCAGGTGACTGACATGGCGCGCTTCCAGATGCCGCGCCGAAGCTTGTGTGCGCTGCAACATTCGTCACAGCGCATCCCGCCTGTTTGCGCTAACACTGTTGATGTCTCAACAGCGGGCGAAGGGTTGCGGTCATGGGTGCCGGTATCGTGCGGCGGTGGATGGTGGCCTTGGTGTTGGGCGGGCTGGCGGCGGTGCCGCGGGTCGCCCAGGCCGGCGCCGGTCTGGGACTGGAGATGGTGTGCGCCGACGCCGTGAACGCCGCCCCGGTGGTGGACCGGCTTCCCCCCTTCGCCCGCATGCTGGGCCTGATGCCGGCGCACCCCGCGCCGGTGCCCACGGCCGCCTGCGCGGCGGGGTACCAGGCGCTGTGGACGCGCAAGTCGGTGCCTGCCCCTGAAACGCCGGTCGCGGCTGGGCCCACGCGCGATACCGCCTGGAGGCCGCAGGCCTTCGATGGCCTGGCCGGGGCGCGCGATCTGGGGCTTTACACCCACTATGCCGGTGCCCTGCTGGCGGGGCTGCCGGCTGACCTGGCGGTGCGGGGGGATCGGATGCGGACCGCCGCCGTCGCCCGGCTGATCGTCATCGGCCAGAGCCTGGCCGCAAGCGCTTACCGCCCGGTCGCAGCCCTGCACCGCGCCTATCGCGACCCCACGGAACCATCACCCGCGCGCATGGCCCGTCTGCTGCGTCCCGAGGCGGACACGCAGAGCCCCTGAAAGCAAAGCATAGGGCTGTGCGCTGGGTGGCGAGCCGGCCCCAGCGCGGCGCGGGAGCTTGAGCGGGTCGTGCCCGTTTCGATGCGGTAGCATGCCCGCTGGCTAATTTATCCAATATGCAATTTTTACTGCGAACGCAGGCCGCTGAATACTCAGGAGATGCAATCGGTTGTATAATTACTATTGTATGCTATCAAGTATATGATCAGAATATTGTGCTCATGATTTCAATAATTTTCCTGAGTTGCCGGTGCGGATACCCCATGCTATGCTTTGGTATATGCTGGATGTACTTGGATTGAAGCGGGCTGTTAGCACTTTGTTAATGCGGCTTAGGTGATCATCCGGCCTAAGATATTAACTCCTCAGGCTAGAGATGATGAACTTCCTTTCCAGCATGAAAGTCGGGCGCAAGCTGGCGGCCGCTTTCACGATCATCGTCGCCATCACCTTGATCGCTTCGGGCATCAACTACCGGGCGCTGTCCACCATTCGCGACACGACGCAGTGGACCGACCATACCTACAAGGTGCTGGAACGGCTTGGCCATGCCATGGCGGCCATGGTCGATCGGGAATCGGGCCTGCGCGGCTATCTGATCGGCGCCGACGCCAAGTTCCTGGAGCCGTACCAGAAGGGCCAGGTGGCGTTCGAGGCAGCGTTTGCGGAGGTCAAGTCCCTGACCGCGGACAACCCCGTGCAGCAGGCGCGCCTGGATGACCTGCGCCGGTTGGAGCAGTCCTGGCTACAGGAGGTGGCCAACCAGGAAATCGGGCTGATGGCCAAGCCGGAAACCATCGAGCAGGCGCGCAAGCTGGCGGCCAGCGGCATCGGCAAGGTGCACATGGACCCCATCCGCGCCAAGGTGGCGGAGATCGACAAGGTGGAGCGCGACCTGCTGGGACAGCGGGCGACGGTCCAGGCCGACGCGCTCACGACGGCCATGACCGTCGCGCTGGTCAGCAGCGGCCTGTCCATCCTTCTCGCCGTCGTCATGGCTTGGGGACTGACCCGGTTGGTGGCTGCACCCATCGTCGGCATGACCGCCGTGATGCAGCGCTTGGCGGATGGCGACACGCGGGTGGAGGTGCCGGCCCGGGACCGCGAGGATGAGGTCGGCGGCATGGCCCGGGCCGTCGCTGTCTTCAAGGACAACATGCAGGAGGCGGACCGGCTGCGGACGGAGCAGGAGGCGCTGAAGCAGCGCGCGGAGAAGGAACGCCGGCAGGCGATGCTGGACTTGGCCGGCGCCTTCGAAAGCCGGGTGGGTGGCATCGTCAACGGCGTGACGGCCCAGGCCACGGAATTGCTGGCCACGGCGCAGACCTTGAATTCCTCATCCGGCCATGTGGCGCGTGAGGCGGGCACCGTTGCCGCCGCCTCCATGCAGGCGACGCAGAATGTGCAAACGGTGGCGGCGGCGACGGAAGAACTGTCCGCCTCCATCCAGGAAATCACCCTGCAGGTCTCGCGGTCCAGCCAGATGATCTCCAGCGCCGTCGGCCAGGCGGGGCGGACCAATGAGGAGGTGCAGGGCCTGATGCAGTCGGCCCAGCGCATCGGCGAAGTCGTGACCCTGATCAACGACATCGCCAGCCGCACCAATCTTCTGGCCCTGAACGCCACCATCGAGGCGGCCCGGGCGGGCGATGCCGGCAAGGGCTTCGCCATCGTCGCGTCCGAGGTCAAGTCCCTGGCCACCCAGACGGCCCAGGCCACGGAGGAAATCCGGGCGCAGATCGCCGGCATGCAGGCGGCGACCGAAACCTCGGCCAAGTCCATCCAAGGTATCGTCGAGATCATCAACCAGGTGGACCAGGCCGCCACCACCATCGCCTCGGCAGTGGAGGAACAGGCCGCCACCACCAATGAGATCACGCGCAACGTCCAGCAGGCGGCCCAGGGAACCAACGATGTCAGCCAGACCATCTCGCGCGTCAGCGATGCGGCGCAAGAGACCGGCGGCGCCGCCGGGGAGGTGCACACGGCGGCCAACGATCTCAGCAAGAACGGCGAACTGCTGAAACAGCAGGTCGACACCTTCCTGCGGGAGATCCGCGCCGCGTAAGGCGGGGAATGACTTGAACCAGGGCCTGGGGTGGGCGGCGTTCCTGAATGAACGCGGCCCGCCCCGGGTGCCATGAACTACCACGATGCCGGACTTCTTGGGCGGGAACACGGCGGCATAACAGGAAAGCGGGGATAGAGATGTTCGGATTTTCTAAAAACAATGATGCCATCAACCGCCAGATTTCGGCGCTCAGCGCGCTGCGCGCCAAGGTGATGGTGGCGGACGTTGATCTCAATATCGTCTACGTGAATCCATCCGTGGTCGCCTTGCTGCGGGACGTGGAGCAGGACCTGCGCAAGGAATTGCCGCGTCTCAACGTGGACCGCCTGGTCGGCAGCAACATCGACATCTTCCATAAGAACCCGGCGCACCAGCGGGGCATGCTGGCCAAGTTGGCCAAGCCCCACGCCGCCACCATCAAGGTGGCCAGCCACCAGTTCGACCTGCTGGTCACGCCGCTGAACGACGGCGGCCGGCGCATCGGCTTCGTGGTCGAATGGGCGGACGCCAAGGAGCGGCTGGAGAACCTGGATTACGCCGGGCAGATCGCCGCCATCCGGCGGTCGCAGGCGGTCATCGAATTCACCACCGACGGCATCATCACCAAGGCCAACGACAATTTCCTGACGGTCATGGGCTATCGACTGGACGAGGTCGTGGGCAAGCACCATCAGATGTTCGTAGACCGCGACTACGGCGCCACGGCGGAGTACCGCCAGTTCTGGGAAGCGCTGAAACGCGGCGAGTTCAAGGCCGCGCAGTTCAAGCGCGTCTCCAAGTCCGGCAAGGCCGTCTGGATCGAGGGTGCCTACAACCCGATCTTCGATGAAAAGGGCCAGGTGACCAAGGTCGTGAAATTCGCCGTGGACGTGACGGCCCAGGTCAACCTCCTGAACAACCTGAAGGTCCTGATCGACCAGAACTTCGGCGAGATTGAACGCGCGCTGGAAAAGTCGACGCATGAGACCTCGTCGGCCGGGGCCGCGGCGGGCACCACGGCCAACAGCGTGCAGATGGTGGCGGCCAGCGCCGAGGAGTTGGCGGCCTCCATCGCCGAGATTTCGCAGAGCATGTCGCGCGCCCGCACCGCCACCGACAGTGCCTTCGACCGCACCATCCAGGTGGGCGAAAGCACCGACCGGCTGGCGGCGGCGGCCCAGGCCATGAACGGTATCGTCGGGCTGATCAACAACATCGCCGGCCAGATCAACCTGCTGGCCCTGAACGCCACCATCGAGGCGGCCCGCGCCGGTGAGGCGGGCAAGGGCTTCGCCGTCGTGGCAAGCGAGGTCAAGAACCTGGCCAACCAGTCGGCCAAGGCCACCGAGCAGATTTCGGGTGAAATCGAGGGGATACAGTCCACCTCCGCCGAGGTGGCCGGAGCCCTGAACGCCATTCGCGACGCCGTTTCCATCGTGCGTGAGCATGTGTCCGGGACGGCCGCCGCCGTGGAGGAGCAGAGCGCCGTCACCCGCAGCATGTCCACCAACATGCACAGCGCCTCCAGCGCCGTCTCCACGGTGACGACCAACGTCACGGCCATTTCCGCTGCCATCAGCCAGGTCGCCGCCGCCGTGGACAAGACCAAGGAGGCGGCCCAGGTGCTCGTGCGCTGACGACAGGTTTGGAGTCTGGATGCCGGCGGCGCGGCCTTGAGGGGACCGCGCCCTTGGCGATCTCAGTGCCCGCCCAACAGCACCACCCCGGTCTCCTCCGTCCTCGCGTGTTCCAGCTCTGCCAGGGCCGCGTCGATGTCGTGTGGCGGGGCCATGAAGCGGCGGAAGACGCCGCCGGCCGCCGCGGCCAGCGGCGTTGTGGCGTCGCGGTCGAAGTAGGCGGCGAACCCGGCCGCCTCCTCCAGCACCTGGCGCCCCGCGTTCTCGAAGAAGGTGCCGGCGCCCGCCGATGCGGACCCCGTCTCCCCCTGCCCATCGCGCAGCGGTGACACCATGGCGAGATCGGTGTTGAAGCGGTCCAGTTCCGCCGTCTCCGCTAGGAAGCGCACGAAGCGCTGAACCTCGGGCCGCGCGGCCGCCCGGGGCGCCACCACCAGCACGTCCTGCGGCACGTCCTCGTAGCGGGGCATGCCGGAGGTCAGCGTGGGGAAGGGAAAGAAGCCCACATCGTCGCGCACCAGGGGGGAGAAGTGCATGGCAGCGAACCCGCCCAGCAACAGCATGCCGACCTGCTGGTGATAGAAGTAGGGCAGGGTCTCACGCCAACTGTCCCCGGGCTGGGGCGCGTGGAAGTAACCCCGGTTCAGCAGCAGCTGCCACCGCGCCATCACCGCGCGCGCGGCCGGGTCGGTGAAGGGGATGTGGCCCGCCAGCAGGCGGCGATGGAAGTCCAGTCCGTTCAGGCGCAGGTCCAGGTAGTCGAACCAGGCGAACAGCGGCCAGTTTTCCTGCGCGCCATAGGCGAAGGGGGTGACCCCCGCGGCCTTCAGGCGCGCTGCCACGGCCAGCAGATCCTCCCAGGTGCGGGGCGGCGCCAGGTTCAGGCGCCGGAACAGGGATTTGCGGTAAAAGAAGCCCCAGGGGTAGGTCGACAGGGGCACGGCCACGACCTTGGCGCCCACGGTGACGGCGTCGACCGCCGGCGGGCTGAACCGGTCGCGCACCAGCCGGGCCAGATCCGGGGGCAGGGGCGCCACCACCCGCTGGGCATAGCCGTCACGCAGCGCCTTGCCCGAATCCCAGAACGCGACATCCGGCGCGTCGGGCCCGCCGGCCTTGGCGCCGGCCCGCTGCCAATAGAGGTCCATGGGCACTTCGCGATGGGTGATCTGGATGTCCGGGTTGGCGGCGGCGAAGTGGTCCAGCAGGGCGGCCCAGGCGGTGTGCTTGTCCCGGCTGCCCACCATCATGTCGATGGTCAGGTGGCCGGCCCGTGCCGGGCAAGCCAGGCAAAGGACCAGGACCAGACAGAGAAGAAGGCCCGCGGCGCCGTCCGGCCCCCGGCCCTGCCGGCGCGTGACCGCTACCATCCAACGGCCCCCGCCCCGCCTGTCCTGTGCCATTTCGATATCATGCTGGATAACCTTGGACAGGGGAACTTTGGGCAGGGGACTTTTTGGCCGCGAACTGGGACCGGAGCGCGAGGCCGGGGAAGGGATGCTACCTATACGGTATGGGTGCGGCCAATCCTACATAGAAATCCGGGTGGAATTAGGCCGCCCGGCGCCCCTGGCCCCCAGGCCCGGCGTCGCGTAGACTGGCCCCCATGTTCAGCACCTTCTTCTTCCAGCTGCGCCAGGCCCGCATTCCCGTGACCCTGCGGGAGTATCTGGCCCTGATGGAGGCCATGTCCGCGCATGTCGCAGGCTACAGCGTGGAGGACTTCTACCACCTGTCCCGCACCATCCTGGTGAAGGATGAGCGCAACCTTGACCGCTTCGACGTCGTCTTCGGCCAAGTCTTCAAGGGACTGGAAGGGGCGGCGGGCGGAGAGGGCAGCGATGTCGCCGCGCGCGACCTGCCCGAGGAATGGCTGCGCAAGCTGGCCGAGCGGCACCTGACGGAGGAGGAGAAGGCGCAAATCCAGGCCCTGGGCGGCTGGGAAAAGCTGATGGAGACATTGGCCCAGCGCCTAAAGGAACAGCATGGCCGCCACCAGGGTGGGTCCAAATGGATCGGCACGGCCGGCACCTCGCCCTTCGGCGCCTATGGCTACAATCCGGAGGGCGTGCGCATCGGGCAAGAGGGTAGCCGCCACCGTCGCGCGGTGAAGGTCTGGGACCGGCGCGAGTTCCGCAACCTGGACGACACGGTGGAGCTGGGCACCCGCAACATCAAGGTGGCGCTGCGCCGCCTGCGCAAGTTCGCCCGCACGGGTGCGGCCGAGGTGCTGGACCTACCCGACACCATACGCGCCACGGCGGCCAACGCCGGCCACCTGGACCTGAAGCTGCGCCCCGAACGGCACAACGCGGTCAAGGTGCTGCTGTTCCTGGATGTGGGCGGTTCCATGGACGACCACATCCGCCTGTGCGAGGAGCTGTTCTCCGCCGCCAAGGGCGAGTTCAAGCACCTGGAGTATTTCTACTTCCACAATTGCGTCTATGAGGGCGTGTGGAAGGACAACCGCCGCCGCCGCACGGAACAGATGTCGACCTTCGACGTGCTGCACACCTACCCGGCGGACTACAAGCTGATCTTCGTGGGCGACGCCAGCATGAGCCCCTATGAGATCACCCACGCCGGCGGGGCGGTGGAGCATTGGAACCAGGAGGCGGGGCAGGTGTGGCTGCGGCGTCTGCTGGACGTCTACCGCCGCGCCATCTGGCTGAACCCGGTCAGCGAAGGCTATTGGCCTTACACCGCCAGCATCGGCCTGATTAAAAATTTGATGGAAGGCCGCATGTATCCCTTGACCCTGCAGGGGCTGGAGGCGGGCATGCGGGAACTTAGCCATTGATTTATTAACGTTTCTTGGCGCCCACCCACGCAAGTGCAGGGGGGCAGGGACGCCCAAAGCACAGTTGCCGCGCCGGGCATCCCGGCATAGTGTCCGCGCGGGCTCAAAAATTTTGAGCCGGACGCGGGCGGCCTTCCCAGACCGTGCCCCAAACCGCGCCCCCAAAACCGCGCCATGTCCCCCGATGGTTGGGGAAAGGTGCTAGTGCCAAGGATGAAAGAGAAGATGAATTCTCCGACCAAGATCACCATCGCGCGCGGCGACGGTATCGGCCCCGAGATCATGGACGCCACCCTTGAGGTGTTGGCCGCCAGCGGCGCCAACCTTGAGTATGAGGAAATCCAGATCGGCGAGAGCGTCTATCGCCGGGGCATCATGAACGGCATGGAGCCCAGCGCCTGGGACAGCCTGCGCCGCACCAAGGTGTTCCTGAAGGCCCCCATCACCACCCCGCAGGGCGGCGGCTACAAGTCGCTGAACGTGACCATCCGCGGCGCCCTGGGCCTGTACGCCAACATCCGCCCCTGCGTCTCCTACTCCCCCTTCGTCGCCACCAAGCACCCGTCCATGGACGTGGTCATCGTGCGCGAGAACGAGGAAGACCTGTACGCCGGCATCGAATACCGCCAGACGCAGGACGTGACCCAGGCCGTGAAACTGATCTCCCGCCCCGGGTCGGAGAAGATCATCCGCTACGCCTTCGAATACGCGCGGGCCAACCATCGCCGCAAGGTGACGGCCTTCGTGAAGGACAACATCATGAAGATCTCCGATGGGCTGTTCCATCGGGTCTTCGACGAGATCGCCGCCGAGTACCCGGACATCGAGGCGGAGAGCATGATCGTCGACATCGGCGCCGCCCGCCTGGCGGACACGCCGGAGCACTTCGACGTCATCGTCACCCTGAACCTGTACGGCGACATCATCTCCGACATCGCCGCGCAGATCACCGGCTCGGTCGGCCTGGCCGGCTCCTCCAACATCGGTGACCAGTGCGCCATGTTCGAGGCCATCCACGGCTCCGCCCCCACCATCGCCGGCAAGGGCATCGCCAACCCGTCGGGCCTGCTGCTGGCCTCGGTCATGATGCTGGTCCACATCGGCCAGTCGGAAGCGGCCGAGCGCATCCATAACGCCTGGCTTAAGATGATCGAGGACGGCATCCACACCGTCGACATCTTCAAGCGCGGCGTCAGCAAGGCCCGCATCGGCACCCGCGATTTCGCCGCCAACCTGGTCGATCGCCTGGGCGAGCGCCCGGCCACCCTGGTGCCCGCCAGCTATCCCGCCGGCGTCGCCAGCAGCTTCAGCGGCATCGCCCTGAAGGGCGCCCCGGCCCAGACCAAGAAGCTGGTGGGCGTGGACGTGTTCCTGGAGCGCAAGGGCGGCACCGGCGACGATATGGCCGCGCTGTTCCAGCCTTTGATCCCCGCCGGCCTGAAGCTGGTGATGGTGTCCAACCGCGGCCAGAAGGTGTGGCCGGACGGCGCGCCGGAAACCTTCTGCACCGACCATTGGCGCTGCCGTGTCATGGCCGACGGCGCCGATGAGCTGAAGCACGGCCAGGTGGCCGAGCTGCTGGCCCGCGTCGCCAAGGAGGGCCTGGACTTCGTCCAGAGCTCCAACCTCTACACCTTCGACGGCGCCAACGGCTTCTCCGCCGCCGCCGGCCAGTAAGGTTGCGTGAAACGGCACGGGCATGGGAGTGATCCCATGCCCGTCGCCATTTTAGGGGGCGCCCGTTCCCTCTTAACTCCCCTTTAATAGGGGATGAACGAGAGTGGCCCCGCTAGGAATAGTGGCTGTGCCTGGGATATACCCACTAAGGAGAGGGGCGGTGGGTTTCCCTAGGCTGCCTGCGGATCTTGGGTGTGGATTCTGTATCCACGGCCCAAAAACGAGTCGGAATCACCTGTTCAGGCTTTGGCAAGTTTGGTAGTGTCACACGCATCTCGATACCAAATCTTGTTGATGGGAAATTTCCCGGTATCGACTGCTGGAGCGGGACGCTCGGCGGTGACGGCATGTTTTTGCGCGCCCGCCGATCTCGGGGGCTAAGGAGCGAGGGCTTCGATGGAAGAAGAAAAAGCGTCGATGAGTTGGACTGACGAGCGTATCGAGCGCCTGCGCCAGCTGTGGGGCCAGGGCATGAGCGCCAGCGAGATCGCCGACCTGCTGGGCAATGTGACCCGCAACGCGGTGATCGGCAAGGCGCACCGGCTGGGCCTCTCGGGCCGGCCGTCGCCCATCAAGAAGAAGCCCACGCGCGGCGCCACCATCCTGTCGCTGAACGAGCGCATGTGCAAATGGCCGGTGGGCGATCCCAAGCACGCCGATTTCCATTTCTGCGGCTGCCCCTCGCTGCCTGGCATGCCCTACTGCCGTGAGCACGCGCAGATGGCTTACCAGCCCGCCAAGAAGCGGGATGACGAACGCAAGTTGGTCATGGCCTGAGGCACTGGTCCTCGCACGGAATTAAGCGAACCCCCGCCGGCGACGGCGGGGGTTTTGCTTTTGGCGCTGGTGGAACATCGCGAGATCCGAATACGCGCCAGCCAAAAGAAAACGCCGGGCGGTGGGTGCCGCCCGGCGTCTCTGTCACATCGCAACCGTTGGCAAGCCTCAGGCGGCGAAGCCCATGGCCTTGCGCAGGTTCTCGTCCAGCTTGGCCAGGAAGTCCTGGGTAGTCAGCCACGGCTGGTCAGGGCCGATCAGGATGGCCAGGTCCTTGGTCATGAAGCCGGACTCGACCGTCTCCACGCACACCTTCTCCAGCGTCTTGGCGAAGTTGGTGACCTCCGGCGTGCCGTCGAACTGGCCGCGATAGGCCAGGCCCTGCGTCCACGCGAAGATCGAGGCGATGGGGTTGGTGGAGGTGGGGCGGCCCTTCTGGTGCTCACGATAGTGGCGGGTCACCGTGCCGTGGGCGGCCTCGGCCTCCACGGTCTTGCCATCGGGGGTCAGCAGTACCGAGGTCATCAGGCCCAGAGAGCCGAAACCCTGGGCCACGGTGTCGGACTGCACGTCGCCGTCGTAGTTCTTGCAGGCCCAGACGAAGGCGCCGTCCCACTTCAGGGCGGAGGCGACCATGTCGTCGATCAGGCGGTGCTCGTAGACGATGCCCTTGGCCTTGAAGCGCTCGGCGAACTCGGCGTCGAAGATTTCCTGGAAGATGTCCTTGAAGCGGCCGTCATAGGCCTTGAGGATCGTGTTCTTCGTGGACAGGTACACCGGATAGCCGCGCTGCAGGCCGTAGTTGAAGCAGGCGCGGGCGAAGCCGGCGATCGATTCGTCCAGGTTGTACATGCCCATGGCCACGCCGGCCTCGGGGAACTTGAACACGTCGTAGGTGATGGCCTCGCCGCCGTCGTCGGGCGTGAAGGTCATGGTCAGCTTGCCGGCGCCGGGCACCTTGAAGTCGGTGGCGCGGTACTGGTCGCCGAAGGCGTGGCGGCCGATGACGATGGGCTTGGTCCAGCCCGGCACCAGGCGCGGCACGTTCTTGCAGATGATGGGCTCACGGAAGACGGTGCCGCCCAGGATGTTGCGGATGGTGCCGTTGGGCGACTTCCACATCTTCTTCAGGCTGAACTCGACCACGCGGGCCTCGTCCGGGGTGATGGTCGCGCACTTCACGCCCACGCCGTACTTCTTGATGGCCTCGGCCGCGTCCACGGTCACCTGGTCGTTGGTGGCGTCGCGATGCTCGATGCCGAGGTCGAAGTACTTCAGGTCGATGTCGAGGTAGGGCAGGATCAGCTTGTCTTTGATGAACTGCCAAATGATGCGGGTCATCTCATCGCCATCAAGCTCGACGACGGGATTGGCAACCTTGATCTTCTGCATTCTCAATGCCTTCTGCGTATAGGTAATTTTTATGACAACCGGCGCCGCGTTTGAGCGCGCCTCGATATGCCAGAACCGTTTCCCGGGTAAGAAACGACCGCGATTGGCGGCCAGTATATCGGACGGCCGGTATAAGAGCCCATTCGGGCCCGGCGATCAAGCAAGCGGGGCGGGGAACCGGCGTGCGGTCCCCGCAACGGTGTCCCCCCGATGGAACCGGGGCCGGCCGCCCTTGAAACCGGCTACAGCCGTTCCACCGCGATCTTCTGCAGGGCGTCCGGCGCGCGGCGCAGGGCCGGCAATATGGCGTGGACGCTGTCGACGAAGGTGAAATAGCTCTCGATCTCGCCCCGGCCGAAACCGGTGGCGCGGATGTGAGTCAGCAGGTCGCGCAGCGGATCCCAGTAGCCGTCGATGTTGGCGATGACCACCGGCTTGTCGTGCAGGCCCAGCTGGCGCCAGGTGATGATCTCGAACGCCTCGTCCAGGGTGCCCAGGCCGCCGGGCATGACGATGAAGGCGTCGGACTTCTCCACCATCATGCGCTTGCGCGTGTGCATGCTGTCCACGACGTGCAGCTCGGTCAGGCCGCCGTGGTCGACCTCGCGCACCTGGATGTGGTCGGGGATGATGCCCACCACCTCGCCGCCGGCCGCCAGGGCGGCGTCGGCGGTGATGCCCATCAGGCCCACGCGGCCGCCGCCATAGACCAGCCGCAGGCCGGCGCTGCCGATCAGAGTGCCCAGGTCGTGGGCGGCCTTCTTGTATTCCTCCGACACCTGGCCCGAGGACCCGCAATAGACACAGACGCTACGCACCTTGGACATTCCTCTCATCCTTATGGAACGGGCGGGATGGGCTTTACCCACCTGATCCCCGCCCGGGGGCCGCCGTCCCGATGACCGCCAGCGGGGCTTGCCGGACGGGTGACGGCCCGTTACACCATCCTTGCGAGCCGACTGCAAGCCATCCGGCAGGCCGTGCAAGGCGGCGGATGGCATTAGGCGACCCGGACGGGTGGCGGGCAAGGCCATAGAGATAAGTGGTTACAATCAGGGCAGGAGAGAAGAATGCCGCGTGCTTTTCGTGATGTCCCGCAAGCCTTTCGCGCCGGTTCCGCCGTGCGTGTCGCCGCCGGCCTGGCCCTGGCCGCCGCCCTTCTGGGCGGCAGCGTCGCCCACGCCGCGCTGGACCCGGCGGAAATCGTCAAGGCCCGCCAGCAGGACATGAAGAAGCTGGGCGGCGGCATGAAGGTCTTCATGGGCTACCTGAAGGACGACAAGGGCACCGCCCAGGACGTGGCCGCCGCCGCCGCCGCCATGCAGGCCGTGACCAAGGGCCTGCCCGACCAGTTCACCGAGGGTACGGCCGTGGGCGTGGGCGAAAGCGAGGCCCTGCCCGTGATCTGGCAGGAGAACGCCAAGTTCCGCCAGGGCTTCACCGACCTGGCCCAGGCGCTGGACAAGATCCTGGCCCTGCCGGCCACCGCCGATAAGGCCGCCATCGGCCAGGTGGTGCAGGCCGTGGGCGGCACCTGCAAGCAATGCCACGAGACCTACCGGCAGAAGAAGTAAGCCGGGCGTGGCGCCCGAGGATCAGGGTGGGGGCCTGGGGGAGCGCATCCCCATCTGGGACCTGCCCATCCGGCTGTTCCACTGGCTGTTGGTCGCCGATTTGGCCGGGCTGTGGTGGACGGCCACCCACGACGATTTGGCCCTGCATTTCAAGCTGGGCTACGCCGCCCTGGCCCTGCTGCTGTTCCGCCTGCTCTGGGGGGTGATGGGCAGCGACCAGGCGCGCTTCGCCCGCTTCCTGAAGGGGCCGGCGGCGGTGCTGAGCCACGTGCGGCACGTGGCCAGCCCCGGCCCGCTGCCACCGCAGCGCGGGCACAACGCGCTGGGCGGCTGGGCCGTGGTAGTCCTGTTGCTGGTGCTGCTGGCCCAGGTGGGCACCGGCCTGTTCGCCGTGGATGACGACGGGATGGAGGAGGGGCCGCTGGCCCACCGCGTCGGCGCGTCGGCCACCAAGCTGGCGCGGCGGCTGCACCACGCCAACTTCAGCCTGATCCAGATTGTGGTCGCCGTCCACGTGGCGGCGGTGCTGTTCTATCTGCTGGTCAAGCGCGAGAACCTGGTGCGCCCCATGGTCACGGGGTGGAAACGCCTTACCTTCCTGCCCGGCGATGGGGCGGGGGAGAGCGACGTGGGCCACGGCTGGGTTCCGCTGTGGCGGGCGGGCCTATTGGCCGCGGTGGCGGCGGGTTTGGTGGCGGGTTTGGTCGTTTTCGCCTGACGCGGCGATCTTCCAGGCTTGATCGCGCGGGTGCCACCGGGCTATTCCGGGACGGCACCCAGGGTCAACTGGGGGGCTCATGAACCGGCGGCCGGGGGTCAGCCGCCGGGACAATGACAAAGGAACCGACTGTGACGCAGAACAAGGTCATTGCCGCCGTCGTCGGCGTGGGCGCGCTGGCGCTGCTGGTCTGGGGCTTGTCCCACATGCAGGCCGACCGCACCGCCGGCACGACGCAAACCGCCGCCCCGGCCGTGGCCGAGGCCCCGTCCGGCCCCAGCGCGGTTCCCACCTTCGATGTGGTACGCGTCAGCCCCGACGGCACGGCGGTCATCGCCGGCCGTGCCATGCCGGGCGCTGCCGTCACCATCTCCGACGGCGACAAGGAATTGGGTACCGTCACCGCCGACAAGCGCGGCGAGTGGGTGCTGACCCCCACCCAGGCGCTGACCCCAGGCTCCCGCACCCTGTCCCTGAAGATGAAGACGGCGGAAGGCGCCGAGGTCACGGCGGATGAGACGGTGACCCTGGTGGTGCCGGACGCCAAGCGCGACATCGCCGGCCGCAAGCAGAACGAGACCGGCGGCGCCCTGGCCGTCGTCACCCCGCGCCGGGGCGGCAGCCGCGTGCTGCAAAGCCCGGTCAAGACCGACAAGTCGCTGACCGTCGCCATTGACACCATCGACTACAACCGCGCCGGCGCCGTCACCGTGGGCGGCGACGCGCCGGCCAAGGCGGAGGTGCAGCTGTACCTGGACAACACGCTGGTGGGCCACGCCACGGCCGACCTGCAGGGCCGCTGGTCCATCACCCCGGAACGCCTGGTCGACCCCGGCCGCTACACCCTGCGCGTCGATCAGGTGGGGGCCGACGGCAAGGTGGCGGCCCGCGCCGAGGTGACCTTCGAACGCCAGCCCATCGCCGACAGCGACAGCCGCGCCGTGGTGGTGGTGGCTGGCAACAACCTGTGGACCCTGGCCCGCCACCTCTATGGCGAGGGCATCCAGTACACCACCATCTTCGACGCCAACCAGGACCAGATCCGCGACCCCAACCTGATCTACCCCGGCCAGATCTTCATCCTGCCGACCAACGGCCAAGCGGGGGGCGGCCAGGCGAACGGCGGGCAGGCGGGTGCCGGCGGGCATCACTGAGCGTGCCGCAAAAGAAAACGCCCCGGGGACCGATCTCCGAGGCGTTTTTGCTCGGGCGCTGGGCGCCGGTGTCACAAGCCGGTGCTACAAATAGCTGCCGAAGATGCGCAGGTAGGGCCGCGCCTCCTGAATGAACTGCACCGTCTCGTACATCAGGTCGGTCAGGCTGACATGGCCCGGCACATCCTGCTGGCTCAGCACCAGCACCTTCTGTTGTTCGTCGACGATGAAGCGGGCGGTGCGCAGGCTGGCCGTGGCACGCAGGATGGACTGCAGCTTGGCGCGCTTCTCCGGCGCCTCGATGGTATAGGGCAGGAAGCCGACCTCGGCCCAAATCTGGAACAGGGTGCTTTCATCCTGCGGCGTGATCGAGACGTGGAACAGCAGGCCGTCCAGACAGAAATGATGGCGTGAGGGCGAACGGTCGCGGTTGAGGCGAACCGTGCCATCCTCGCCGAACAGCAGGGCGTCCTTGCCCAGCGGCAGGCCCGCCTGGGCGCTTTGCGCCAAGCCGGCGAGGTTCTGGACGGTGACGATCGCCTGTTCCATTGACTGAACGCCCTCTCAATGCTTTTAGCGCCGGTTCGGCAGCAGAACAAACCGGCATCATGCTTACCCTCAGGCGCCGTTGGCCGTCCACCTTAATCCCGGGCGCCTTTGTGAACTTAATGAAGGCGCCCTATTGCCAAGGTGCGCATTGCGGCGCGCGTGAAGCGGGAGCATATCGGCAGAGAACTAACAAGAAGTAAGCGGCCAGTTCCTGGGAACCGGGTGGGAGGACGCGGACTTGAGCAGCGATATGGATGTGGCGGTCCTGGTGGTGGGGGCCGGTCCCACGGGCCTGGCGCTGGCGGCCATGCTGGGCCGCACTGGCGTGCCCGTTCGGGTGATCGACAAGGCGGTGGGCCGCTCCCAGAAATCGAAGGCGCTGGGCGTGCATGCCGGCACGCTGGAGGCCCTGTCGGATGTATTCGGCGTGGGCCTGCCGGCCCGCATGGTGGCCACGGGCCAGCCGGTGCGCACCGTGCATTTCCACCTGGGCGACCAACGGCCCATCCCGGTGGATCTGGGTGGCCTGCCCAGCCCCTACAACTTCGTCCTGGTGCTGCCGCAGGGAGAGACGGAGCGCCTGCTGGCGGAGCAAGCGGCGGCCTTCAACGTGGCTGTCGACTGGAACCATGAGTTGGCCGGCCTGCGGCAGGACGGCGACGGCGTGCAGTGCGAGGTGCGCCGGCCCGATGGCGGCATAGAGCTGGTGCGCGCCGCCTATGTCGCCGGTTGCGACGGCGCCCACAGCGTGGTGCGCCACCAGGTGGGCGCCGGTTTCGCCGGTGGCTCCTATCCCGGCACCTTCCTGCTGGCCGACGTGACGCTGGACTGGGGCCCGGTCCACGCGGATCTGGGCCACGACTCCGTGCGCTTCTTCAGTACGGAGGTGGGCGCCATGGCCTTCTTCCCCCTGAAGGATGCGGACCATCCCACGCTGTGCCGCCTGGTGGTGATTCCCAAGGGCGACCCGCCGGTGCCGGAGGCGGAGATCGACCTGGCCGCCTTCAGCACGCTTGCCCGCGCCGTGTCCGGCCTGCCCTTGGTGCTGGGGGAGGCCACCTGGCTGACCCGCTTCACCATCCACCACCGCATGGTGCGGCGGCTGCGCCACGGCCGGGTGTTCCTGGCCGGCGACGCCGCCCATATCCACAGCCCGGCCGGCGGCCAGGGCATGAACACCGGCATCCAGGATGCCCTGAACCTGGGCGCCCGCCTGACGGAGGCGCTGCGCCGGGGTGGGAGAGGGCGGAAGGACGAGGGCGTGCTGGACCGCTACGCCCAGGACCGCCTGCCCGTGGCGCGGGGCGTACTGCGGGGCACCGACCTGATTTCCCGCGTGGGCCTGCTGGCCGACGGTTGGTGGGGCCGGCTGCTGCGCCGGCACATTCTGCCCCTGGTCATCGGCACCCCCTTCCTGCGGCGGCGCATCGCGCTGACCCTGTCGCAACTGCCGGTGTCGCGCCAGGAGCGGCCGGTGCGGCTGGCGGCGCTGGACTAAACCCTGCTGCCGGCCATCTCCCGCGCCACCGCCTCGCCTTTGGCGCGGCGGAAGTCGACCAGGCGCTTGCCCGGCTCATCCCGGAAGGTCTGGTCCAGCACCTCCGAAGCCCGCAGGCGGTCCAAGCGGAAGCAGCGGAAGTCCGCCTTCAATTCGCACCAGGCGATCAGCAGCCACACAGGCCCGAAGAAGCTGAGCGACAGGGGGCGGACCGATCGCTCGCTCAGGGTGCCGTTCAGGGTTTCATAGGTGATGCGCAGGTACTGCCGCCGCTGGGCAGCCCGCTTCAACTGCAGCAGGTCCACCGCCGGCGGGTGGCGGGTCACCCAAGGGGGCGCCCACAGGATCTCCCGCGCCGCGCTGTCGCGGGCAGCCTTGGGCAGCACGGCCCGGATCTTGGTCAGCGCCATCTCCGCCTGCGCCGCCAGGGCGCCGTCGCTCCAGATGCTCAGCACCCGGGCGCCGAAGGCCAGGATCTCCGCTTCGTCCTCGGTCAGGGTCAGGGGCGGCAGGAAATAGCCCTGGCCCAGACTGAAGCCGACACCGGCCTCTCCCCGGATGGGGACGCCGGCGGCCAGCAGCGCCTCGATGTCGCGATAGACCGTGCGGGCGGAAACCTCCAGGGCCTCCGCCAGGGTGGCCGCCGTCACCACCGGGCGGCCTCGCAGCAGGTCCAGCAGGATCAACAACCTTTCCGCGCGACGCGCCATCTTGCCACCATGCTGTCAACAGGCTGACCATAGAATGCATGACGGCGCTGGCTCTCGGGAAGACGGTGCGGGTGCCGAAGCAGGGAACAGGAATGGGGGCAGCCATGGCGTCGGTGGAAGACGCGATCGCGACTATGGAACGGAACATCGAGGCGGCGTCGGGGCAGCCGGTGGCCGTGTGGGTGGCGCGCATCCGGGCGCAGGGCCTGACCAAGCACGGGGAAATGGTGACTTGGCTGAAAGCGGAACATGGCTTCGGCCACGGCTATGCCAACCATGTCGCCAAGCGTGCCTTGGCTGACGCGACACCGCGCTCGGCCGACGATCCCGTGGCGCACTTGTTCGAGGGCAAGGCGGGGCTGCGCCCCCTTTATGACGCGCTGGTAGCGGCGGTGACGGCTGTCGGGCCCGACGTCGAGGTGGCGCCCAAGAAGGCCAATGTCAGCATCCGCCGGCGCAAGCAGTTCGCCCTGATCCAGCCGTCGACGCGCACCCGCCTCGACCTCGGCCTGGTGTTGAAGGCCCGTCCGCCGCAAGGCCGGCTGGAGGCGTCGGGCAGTTTCAACGCCATGTTCACCCACCGGGTGAGGCTGGAGGCCGTGGCCGACGTGGATGCCGAAGTGCTGGGCTGGCTGAAGGAGGCGTACGATGAGGCGGTTTGAGCGCGGCCTGGCTGCGGCCGCGCTGATGGTGGCGGCGTTGATGCCCCCCGCGAAGGCGGCGGAGTCGCTGGCGGCCCTCTCATTCCTGGTGGGCGAACGCGTCGCCGACTCCGCTCCTGGTGCGCGGCCCAATCAGGGGGGCACGTCGGAAATCAGGCCCGACCTGAACGGCAGCCTGCTGGTGCGCCGCGACCGCACCCACATGGCCGAGGGCGGCGACCTGGACATGGTCATGACCATGTATGTGGAAGGCGGGCACCTGCGCGCCGATTTCTTCGACACGGCTGGGCACGTCATCCACTATCATGTGACGGAATTGGCGCCGGGCCGGCGCGTCCAGTTCACCAGCGATCCGGCGCCGGCGGCCCCCACCTTCCGCCTGACATATGAGGGGCTGGCGGGCGGCCGCCTGGCTGTCCGGTTCGAGATCGCGCCGCCGGGGCCGCAGCCGTCCTTCACGCTGTTCACCGAGGGGACCTTGTCGCCGGCGCCGTGATGAGTGCTGTCCAGGCGGATCCATCCCCTTCTGCCCCCTTCTGCCCCCTTCGGCGCATGCCGCCCGTCCATCGGCGGCGCTTTGATCCGCCGGGTAGCCTGGGTATACAGGAGGGGTGCGGTGCCCTAGCGACAGGATGGCATACCGGTGGTCAGACGTGTCTATTCCCGCAAGGAAGTGGTGGGCCTGCTGGACGCGTTGGAGCGTCAGGCGCGCGAATCCACCCAGCTGGCCAAGCAGGCCGAAGCCGCCGCCGCCCGCGACAGCTTCGAGGCCTACAACGCCTTCCGCAACAAGGTGGGGGAGTTCCGCGCCCTGTGCATCTTGGTGGAAGGCCGCCTGCGCAGCATGGACGGCCCGGTGGATGATGTGCGCGAGCGCTACGCCCAGCTGGACACCCTGATGCTGAGCCTGCTGGTGCGGGCCAGCATGCGCTTTTTCTTTGTGCTGTCGGCCAAAACCGTGCTGCCCCTGGGCGCCCGCGAGATCTTCGTGACGGAGTTGCGCAGCCTTTATGAGGCCAGTGAAAAACTGCGCAAGCCCGAATACGCCAGCCGCCTGAACGAATCCATCCGCAGCGAGCTGGAGACGGCCGAGATGATCCTGGAAGAGATCATCGACAAGGCGCCGTCCATGCTGCAGTTCAGTTAAGTTTTCCCTCAATCGCCGGGCGGCGGCATCCGCCGCCTTGGCTATCCGCCCTTTTCAGTCCGTTGCCGCTCCCCGAAAAGGTCCGGCGGATGCGGTCGCATCCTATGGAGGCATGCGGTTCTTTCTCAGGCCTCCGATGGGATTGACGTGATTGCGGCGGGTAAGCGCACCACGTCGCGGTAGGCGTGCCAGCTGGCGTGCCCGATCAGGGGCAGCAGCGGCACCAGGCCGATGAACAGCGTGACCATGCCCAGTGCCACGGCCCCCGCGATCAGGGCGGCCCACAGCAGCATGGCGCGGGGGCTGGCGCGCACCGCCGTGATGCTGGTGGCGACGGCGGTGAGGACGCCGACGTTGCGGTCCAGCAACAGGGGCAGGGTCACCACGCTGATGGTGAAGGTGGCCAGCGCCAGGGCGGCGCCCAGCAGGGTGCCGACGATCAGGAAGGGCAGGGCCGCCGGAGTCAGCAGCACGGCGGGCAGGCCGTCCGGCGGCACATGCACATCGCCCAGCATCAGGGCATAGAGCAGGGTGGCCAGCCGCACCCAGAACAGGTGCATCAGCAGCAGCACCACGCCGAAGGCGCCGATGCCGGACAGGTTGCCGCGCCAGGCGTTCAGGCAGGCGGCGGCGTCGGGCGGCAGGCCCCGCTCGCGCCGGCGCGACGCCTCGTAGAAGGTGACGGACAGCAAGGGCGCCAGCAGCATGAAACCGCCGGTCAGCGGCAGCAGCAGGGCCAGCCAGCCGTCCAGGATGGCCACCGCCGTGGCGAAGAAGCCCACCGCCGCCAGTATCAGGCCGTAGCCCAGGCTGATGGGGGGCGTCGCCGCCATGTCGGCCCACCCCAGCCGCAGCCAGTGCCAGGGCCGGTCCATCGGCACCCGCCGCACCGCGGGTGAGGGGTGGGTGAAAACCGGGATCAGGGTCCCGTCCGTCATCGCCGTCATGGCCTTGTGCCGCTCCGCCCAGGGGTTGCAATGCCAACCGCGTCCCGGAGGCCTTCTTGCCGGGCCTTCCGTCACTCACCCAACCATACGCCAGGTTGATGGATGGCGGCTTGACGCAGGTCAATGCGGCAGGGTGTGCCCACCATCACAGTGCCGACGCTGAGGAGCATCGGCCCCGTCGCCCGACGGACACCGCCTGGGAAGCCAGGCCCGCCGATGCCCGCAATCGTTGTCTTAAGAGACGAGATCCGGGGGTTCAACCCGGGTCCCTGCCGCTTGAGCCCATATTCGGGGGGTGTCATGAGTGTAGCGGTTTCCGGGGGGGTGCCCATCACGGCGGCCCGTCCCGCCAGCCGGGAAGCCTATGTGGAGGATGTGGTCCGCGCGTTCACCATCGCGACCATGTTCTGGGGCATCGCCGCCTTCACGGTCGGCGTCCTCATTGCCTTTCAGTTGGCGTTTCCCGCGCTGAATTTCGGTTTGGAATGGACCAGCTTCGGCCGCGTGCGGCCGCTGCACACGTCCGCGGCCATCTTCGCCTTCGGCGGCAACGCGCTGCTGGGCACCTCCTTCTTCGTGGTCCAGCGCACCTGCCGCGCCCCCCTGTTCGGCGGCGCGCTGCCGGCCTGGTTCATCTTCTGGGGCTATCAGCTGTTCATCGTGCTGGCCGGCACGGGCTACCTGATGGGCATCACCCAGGGCAAGGAATATGCCGAGCCCGAGTGGTACACCGACCTGTGGCTGACCATCGTCTGGGTCGCCTACCTGATCGTGTTCGCCGGCACGCTGATCAAGCGGCGTGAGCCGCACATCTACGTGGCCAACTGGTTCTACCTGGCGTTCATCATCACCATCGCCATGCTGCACATCGTCAACAACCTGGCGGTGCCCGTCAGCTTCACCGGCACGAAGAGCTACGGCGCCTTCGCCGGCGTGCAGGACGCGATGATCCAGTGGTGGTACGGCCACAACGCGGTGGGCTTCTTCCTGACCGCCGGCTTCCTGGGCATGATGTACTACTTCATCCCCAAGGCGGCGGAGCGGCCGGTTTACTCCTACCGCCTGTCCATCATCCACTTCTGGGCCCTGATCTTCCTCTACATCTGGGCCGGCCCGCACCACCTGCACTACACGGCGCTGCCGGACTGGACGCAGACCCTGGGCATGGTGTTCTCCATCATGCTGTGGATGCCCAGCTGGGGCGGCATGATCAACGGCATCATGACCCTGTCGGGCGCCTGGGACAAACTGCGCACCAACCCGTCGCTGCGCTTCACGGTCACCGCCGTCGCCTTCTACGGCATGAGCACCTTCGAAGGCCCCGTCATGTCGGTGAAGCCGGTGAACGCGCTCAGCCACTACACCGACTGGACCATCGGCCATGTGCACTCCGGTGCCCTGGGCTGGGTCGCCTTCGTCACCTTCGGCGCCATGTACTACCTGGTGCCGGTGCTGTGGCGGCGTAAGGGGCTGTGGAGCCAGACGCTGGTGGAATGGCACTTCTGGACCGCCACCCTGGGCATCGTGCTCTACATTACCTCCATGTGGGTGTCGGGCATCATGCAGGGCCTGATGTGGCGCGCCTACGACGACATGGGCTTCCTGCAGTACTCGTTCGTCGAGACGGTGGCCGCCATGCACCCCTACTACATCATCCGCGGCATGGGCGGCGTCCTGTTCCTGACCGGCGCCATCATCATGGCCTTCAACCTGATCCGCACCGTGAAGCATGGCCAGCCGCTGGCGGAAGACCGGCCCGCGGGCCTGGTCGCGGCCGAGTGAGCGGAGGGACCGAAAATGAAATTCTCTCACGCCATCGTCGAAAAGAACGTCGTCATCCTGGCGCTGCTGACCCTGATCACCGTGTCCATCGGTGGCCTGGTGCAGATCGTGCCCCTGTTCTCCATCGAAACCACGATTGAGCGGGTGGGCGGGGTGCGCCCCTACACCCCGCTGGAGCAGATGGGCCGCAACATCTACATCCGCGAGGGCTGCTACGTCTGCCACAGCCAGCAGATCCGCACCTTCCGCGATGAGGTGGAGCGCTATGGTCCCTACAGCCTGGCGGCGGAAAGCATGTACGACCATCCCTTCCAGTGGGGGTCCAAGCGTATCGGTCCGGATCTGGCCCGCGTCGGCGGCAAGTATTCCAACGACTGGCACGTCGCCCACCTGAAGGACCCGCGCGCCGTGGTGCCGGAATCGATCATGCCGACCTACGCCTTCCTGGCCAGCCGTCCGCTGTCGGTGCCCAACATCCAGGATCACCTGAAGACCCTGCGCACCGTGGGCGTTCCCTACACGGACGACATGATCGCCAATGCCGCCGCCGACCTGAAGGCCCAGGCCGACCCGGACGCCGACACCAGCGGCTTGCTGAAGCGGTACCCGAAGGCGGTGGTGGGCAAGTTCAACACCGAAAGCCCCGAGCTGACGGAGATGGACGCCCTGGTGGCCTACCTGCAGATGCTGGGCACGCTGGTCGAGTTCAGCAAGCTGCAGCCCGAAGACCTGCACCAGTGAGGGGGATGCCATGGAAGAGTTCCACGCCCTGATCTCGCAGGTTTGGCTGCTGTGGTTCGTGGCCTTGTTCAGCGGTATCGGCATCTGGGCCTATTGGCCCTCGCGCCGGCGCCGCCTGGACGAGTGCGCCCGTATCCCGCTGCTGGATGACGCCGACCACCCGCTGCCCGAGCGGCGGCGGCCCCTACGGCGGACAATGCCGACTATGAAAGGCTGAGGTCCCCCATGTCGACCAACACTGACAACCATGCCCATGCGGGCACGGAAAGAGACGCCCACACGGGCCGGGAGACCACCGGCCATGAATGGGACGGCATCAAGGAGTTGAACACGCCGCTGCCCAAGTGGTGGCTGTACACCTTCTACGCCTGCATCGCCTTCGCCCTGGTCTACACCGTGCTCTATCCCGCCTGGCCCAGCCTGCACTCCCACACCAAGGGCGTGCTGGGCTGGACCCGGCGCGACACGGTGAAGTCCGAGCTGGACACCCGCCAGCAGGCGCTGGCGCCCTTGAAGGCCAAGCTGCTGGCCACGCCCATCGGCGACGTCGAGAAGGATCCGGAACTGCGCGGCTACGTGCAGGCCGCCGGCCACATCGCCTTCGCCGAGAACTGCGCCGCTTGCCACGGCGCCGGCGGCGCCGGGGGCAAAGGCTTCCCCAACCTGGCCGACGACGATTGGCTGTGGGGTGGCACGCCGGAGCAAATCCTGCAGACCGTCACCTACGGCGTGCGCAATTCCAACCCGGACTCCCGCGTGTCGGACATGCCCCGCTTTGGCGCGGACGGCCTGCTGACCAAGGAGCAGATCAACGACGTGGCGGAATACGTGCTGAGCCTGTCGAACACCGGTACGGACAAGGCGGCCGCCGGCCGCGGCGCCCAGGTGTTCGCGGACAACTGCGCCGCCTGCCATGGTGACAAGGGCGACGGCAACCCCGACGTGGGCGCCCCCCGCCTGAACGACGCCATCTGGCTCTATGGCGGGGACAAGGCCACGGTCGTCCAGACCATCACCTACGCCCGGCGCGGCAGCATGCCGGCGTGGAGCGAGCGTCTGGATCCCGCCACTGTCAAGCTGCTGGCCGCCTACGTGCACACCCTGGGTGGTGGGAAGTAAGGCCGGCGGGGGGTGGGACCATCCTTCCCCCCATTCCCCGACGACCCGCTTCCAAGGGACCCCGCCCAGGGTCCGCACGAGAGAACCCCCGCCGCGTCCCCATCCGGCGGGGGTTTTTCTTTGCCCGGATCACAGTTGCGGCGCTTTGCAAGCGGTTGTTTTCACGCCTGTGACCTGCCGTCGCGGCGCGGCAACGGCCGGCGGGCGGTTGATCTATCGCAAGGCGAGGGACGCGGCGCGGGCATAGGGTCCGTCCATATCCGCGTTGGTGGCCCAACCATTGGGGCTGGCCCGCGTATGGTTACTAGGATGGATCCCATGGAAACCAATCCCCAGGACGGCGGCTTACTGGAACGCCCGGTCGAACAACGCAAGGCGCCGCCGCGTGACGGCCGCCCGCAGTCGATCAAGGCCAGCCGTGACAGCCAGGAAGGCGGCCTGTATGCCGAGCGGGTCAAGGTGTACCCCAAGGCGGTTTCCGGGCCCTTCCGCACGCTGAAATGGGCGATTTTGGTCTTGTGCCTGGCGGTCTATTACACCGTTCCCTGGGTGCGGTGGGACCGCGGGCCCGGGGCGCCCAACCAAGCGATCCTCATCGACCTCGCCGCCCCGCGCGCCTATTTCTTTGGCATCGAGATTTGGCCGCAGGAGGTCTACTACATCACCGGCCTGCTGGTGTTGGGGGCCGTGGGCCTGTTCCTGGTGACCTCGCTGGCCGGGCGTGTCTGGTGCGGCTACACCTGCCCACAGACAGTGTGGACCGACCTGTTCATGGCGGTGGAGCGCTGGATCGAGGGTGACCGCGGCGCCCGCATCCGTCTGGATAACCAGCCTTTGAACCGGGAAAAGCTGCTGCGCAAGACGGCCAAGCACGCCGCCTGGCTGGCCATCTCCCTGGCCACCGGTGGGGCCTGGGTGTTGTACTTCGACGATGCGCCCACGGCGCTGAAGGCGCTGCTGACCGGTCACGCCACCATGCGTGAATATTTCTTCGTCGGCCTTTTCACCACCACAACCTATGTCCTGGCCGGTTGGGCACGCGAGCAGGTCTGCACCTATATGTGCCCATGGCCCCGTTTCCAGAGCTCGATGCTGGACGTGCATTCCCTGGTGGTGACCTATGAGGCCTGGCGCGGCGAGCGGCGCGGGCCGCACAAGGCCGGCACCAGCTGGGAAGGCCGGGGCGACTGCATCGATTGCGGCCAGTGCATCGCCGTCTGCCCCACCGGCATCGACATCCGCGACGGCCAGCAACTTGAGTGCATCGGCTGTGGCCTGTGCATCGACAGCTGCAACGAGATCATGACCAAAGTGGGCCGTCCGCCCAACCTGATCCGCTTCGACACCCTGGCCAACCAGGAGACAAAGGCGGGCGGGCAGGCCAATCGCTATCGCCTGCTGCGGCCGCGCGTGGTGATCTACACCCTGGTGCTGGCGATCGTGGCGGGGGTGATGCTGACCGCCCTGGAAACGCGCGCCACCATGGGCATCAGCGTGCTGCGCGACCGGGCGCCGCTGTATGTCACCCTGTCGGACGGCTCCTTGCGCAACGGCTACACCATCAAGGTCATCAACAAGCGGCGGGGCGAAAGCGCCTTCCAATTGGGCGTGGTCGGCCAGCCGGGCGCGACCCTGGTCGTACAGGATGTGGGCGAGGCCCATGGCAGCGACGGCGTGACGCTGCCGGTGCACGGCGACGCCGTCGCCACCTTCCGCGTCTTCGTCAGCCTGCCGCGCCAGTCGATGACGCGCGACGGCGGCGCCCAAGGTTCCATCCCCCTGGTGTTCAGCCTGACGGAGCAGGGGCCGGCCCCCGCCCGCCCCACCTTCTACGAGGGCGTCTTCATGGGCCCCGGCGCCAAGCCCTGATCTGAGGCCCCGAATCCGAGGAATGACCGTCATGACCGTCATCGACATGCCCCGCCGCCAGCCGCTCAAGCCCAAGCGCTCCCTCATCCCCTGGATCTTCGTGGGCGGCATGGGCGTGGTGATCGTGGTGAATAGCATCCTGATCTACTACGCCATGCACAGCTGGACCGGCATCGTCACCGCCAAGCCCTATGAGCGGGGCATCGAGTACAACAAGGTGCTGGAGGCGCAGGCCCAGCAGGACGCCCTGGGCTGGGTGTTCGACGCGGATATCGAGCCGGCCGCCGACAGCGCGAAGGGGACGGGTGTGCTGACCGTGCGCATCACCGACCGCGACGGCGCCGTCCTGGACGGGATGGCCCTGACCGGCCGCCTGGTCCGGCCCATCGACATCATGCCCGACGTGCCGCTGACCTTCACCGCCAGCGGCAACGGCCGCTACACGGCCACGGTCGCCCTGCCCAAGCATGGGCAGTGGGACCTGAAGCTGAAGGCGGAGAAGGGCCCCCACTGGTACCACCTGACCCGCCGGCTGTTCGTGAAGTAAGGCGGATAGGACGCGACCCATGCCCTTGGACAGCCTGACGACGCACTGCCGGCATTGCGGCCAGCCCCTGCTGGGGGCGGCGACGGAGCGGGGCGCTTTCTGCTGCCAGGGCTGTGCCGGCGCCTACACCCTGATCCATGACCTGGGGCTGGATGCCTATTACGACCGCCGGCCGGCGGAGGCCGCCGCTCCCGCCGTGGCGGATGACGGGGATGGCGCCGATCCCCTGCTGGGCCTGCCCGACGCGGTGGCGGTGGCCCCGGACGGCAGCTGCCTGCTGCGCCTCAGCGTCGACGGCTTGCACTGCGGTGCCTGCCTGTGGCTGATCGAGGCGGCGGTGACCAAGCACCATCCCGAGGTGCAATCCGCCCGAGCCAACCTGACCACGCGCTGCCTGACCCTGCGCTGGACGGGCACGCCCGCCCAGGCTGTGGAGTACGCCCGGCTGGTGACGGGCCTGGGGTATCGCGTGGCGCCCTTCGGCGGCGCCGGCGCGGGGGCCGACCCGGCGGCGGCGCAGGAACGGGCGCTGCTGCGCCGTCTGGCGCTGGCGGGTTTCGCCGCCGCCAACGTCATGCTGCTGTCCGTGTCGGTCTGGTCCGGCGCCGATGCCATGGGCGACGCCACCCGCACGCTGCTGCATTGGGTGTCGGCGCTGATCGCCCTGCCCACGGTGGCCATTGCCGGCCAGCCCTTCTTCCAGTCGGCGCTGGCGGCGCTGCGCGCCGGCCGCACCAACATGGACGTGCCCATTTCCGTGGGCGTGCTGCTGACCACGGGCATGAGCGTGGTGATGACGGCCCAGCATGGGGAGCACGCCTATTTCGACGGCGCCGTTATGCTGCTGTTCTTCCTGCTGGTGGGCCGCTACCTGGACAGCCGGGCCCGCGGCCGAGCCCGGTCCGCCGCCGCTCACCTGCTGGCGCTGAACCAAGCGCCCGTGTCGGTGCTGGGTGCCGACGGCCTGCCCCAGGTCCTGCCCCCCGCCCGTGTGCCCCTGGGCGGCACGGTGCTGGTGGCAGCGGGGGAGCGCATCGGCGTGGACGGCACGGTGGCCGAGGGCGTGTCCGACCTGGACGCCAGCCTGGTGACGGGCGAGACGCTGCCCCTGGCGGTGGCGCCCGGCACCCAGGTCTTCGCCGGCATGATCAACCGCACCGCCCCCTTGCGCCTGACCGCCACGGCCAGTGGCGAGGGCACGCTGCTGGCCGAGATGGTGCGCCTGCTGGAGGCGGCGGAGCAGGGGCGGGCGCGCCATGTCCTGCTGGCGGACCGTGTTGCCCGGGCCTACACGCCCGTGGTGCACCTGACGGCGCTGGCCACCTTCCTGGCCTGGGTTTTCCTGGGCCATGCCGTCTGGTACCAGGCGCTGCTGATCGCCGTGTCCGTCCTGATCATCACCTGCCCCTGCGCCCTGGCGCTGGCGGTGCCGGCGGTGCAGGTGGCGGCCAGCGGCCGGCTGATGCGGCAGGGCATCCTGCTGAAGTCCGCCACCGCCCTGGAGCGTCTGGCCCCCATCGACACCGTGGTGTTCGACAAGACCGGAACCCTGACCCTGGGCCGGCCCGACCTGGTGGCCGATCCCACCCTGGCGGTGGAGGAACTGGAACTGGCCGCCCGCCTGGCCCGCGCCTCGCGCCACCCCCTGTCGCGGGCGCTGGCCCGCGCCGCCGGTCCCGGTCCCGTGGCCGAGGGCGTGGTGGAGGTGCCGGGCGGCGGCCTGCGCTGGCTGGGGCCGCAGGGCTTCGTCCGCCTGGGATCGCGCGCCTTCTGCGGCGTGCCAGACTTTGCCAATGGGGATACCGACGAGGGGCGGGCGGGGCCGGAGCTGTGGTTCAGCCGCTGTGGCCAGCCGCCCCGGCGCTTCCTGTTCACCGACCGGCCCCGCCGCGACGCCGCCGCCGTGGTGGCGGAGCTGAAGGCCGCCGGCTACCGGGTGGAGCTGCTGTCCGGCGACCGCGCCGTCACCGCCCAGGCCCTGGCGGCGGAGGTCGGCATCGATATCGTGCGCGCCGACGCCCGGCCGGCCGAAAAGTGCGCGCACCTGGCGGCGCTGCGGGCGGAAGGGCGGAAGGTGCTGATGGTGGGCGACGGGCTGAACGACGCCGCGGCCCTGGCCGCCGCCGATGTCTCGCTCAGCCCCGCCAGCGCCGTGGACGTGACCCAGACCGCAGCCGACGTGGTGTTCCAGGGCGACGGCCTGGCGGCGGTGGCGGAGACGCTGGCCGTGGCCCGGCGGGCCCGCGCCCTGGTGCGCCAGAACCTGGCCTTCACCCTGCTGTACAACCTGTGCGCCGTGCCGGTGGCCATCGCCGGCTTCGCCACGCCGTTCGTGGCCGCCGCCGCCATGTCGGGATCATCCCTGGCGGTCATGGCCAATGCCCTGCGCCTGGGAAGCAAAAAGCCCCGCGATGGAGGTTACCGATGAACAGCCTGCTTTTCCTCATCCCCGCCGCCCTGCTGCTGGGCGGGCTGGGGCTCTGCGCCTTCCTCTGGGCGGTGCGCGACGGCCAGTTCGAAGACCTCGACGGCTCCGCCACCCGCATCCTGTACGAGGATGAAACGCCGCTGCCCAAGCGGCACACCTGATCCGTTTAGTCTGATGGAGTGAGTCATGAAAGCGTCCAACACCCTGCCGGCGATCTTCGTTCATGGCATGGGCATCATCGTGGCCGTGCTGGGCCTATTTTTCGCCGCTGGGTCCACCGACTTGGCGGGCTACATCGACGGCCTGCTGTTCGTCGCCTTCGGCGTGCTGGTCAATTTCTTCACCATCGCCCGCACCGTCGGCGGGCATACGGACGAGCTGGCACAGCAGCCGGCGGAGTGAGGCCAGCGGCGATCCACGACGCTATAGGCCCCGACCGGGGCCTCCCGGCGTCTGAGGGAAAAAAGACATGATCACTGGCGCGGGGTGGGGGGCATCCCTATCTTTGCGCCATGCTGATCCCCGACGTTCTTGTTCCCGGCCTTCACCTGGTGTTCTGCGGTACGGCGCCCAGCCGCGCGTCCATGGCGGCCAAGGCCTATTACGCCAAGCCCGGCAATGCCTTCTGGCCCAGCCTGCATGCCGCCGGGTTCACGCCCACGCGCCTGACGCCCCAGGAATATCCCGGCCTGCCGGGCCTGGGCCTGGGCCTGACCGACCTGAACAAGACCCAGTTCGGCAACGACGTCGATCTGGACCCCGCCGCCTATGACGTGGCGGCCTTCGTGGAGAAGATGCGACGTCATCGCCCCGGCGCTGTGGCCTTCACCAGCAAGACGGCGGCGTCCGTCTTCCTGACAGGGCATTACGGCCTGGTCGGGAGCCCAGTGTATGGCCGCCAGGCCCAGGATTTCGAGGGCATCGCCCTGTTCGTCCTGCCGTCCCCCTCCGGCCAGGCGCGGCGCTTCTTCACGCTGGACCCCTGGCGGGAGGCGGCGGCCTTTGTGGCCGGCCGCCGCGCCGCTTCCGCCGGGCTCCCCTGATTTTGCAGACCTGCATTTCCAGGTAGCGCGTGGGCATCGTCCACTCCGGTAACAGTTGTGTGCTAGTATCATCGCTGGGTTCCGGTGTTCAGTTGACGGATTTATTCCTGCTGTCCTGTCGCGGGCGCCCCGGTCGATGCCATGGGGAATATCCGGCCGTTATCGGTATTGCGCGGCGGTGGAAGTGAAATGCATGTCCTGACACTTCTCGACGTGAATATTCTGCTGCATGTCATCGCCGCCTTCTGCTTGTTTCCCGTCGGTCGTACACTGAAGGCGGGCAGGGCGGTCTGGTTCTGGGTTTCCTCGAACCTGTTCAATGCCGCTGGCTTGCTGATCGTCCTGACGCCTCACGCCAACCGGCCCATACCGGCGTTCAGTTTGATCGGCAACCTCTTGCTGGATTGGGGAACGATGCTGGCTTACGTCGGCATCCTGTCGTTCCTGGACCGGCCCCGGCGGACCCTCTGGCTGTTGCTTCCGGCTGCGGCGCTGTCGTGCGCCAAGATCGGCCTTTTCCTGGGGGTCGGTCTGAACTTGCCCATCAACGTCATCCTGGGTTGTGGCTGCCGCCTCCTGCTGGCGACGGGCTGCGCCTGGCTGCTGCTCCGCCATGCGGAGCGCGACCTGAGGATCGCCGCCTGGACGATGGCGGGATTCAACCTGGCTTGGGCGGCGGTGCTGCTGACTCGCATGGGTTGGGAAGCGCTGATGGTGCTGCCGCACGGCCAGGTGGTGATCGGTGATGTGCGTGATTCCACCACCTCCATAGGGCTGATGCTGCGGGCCGGCGTCACCTTCACGCTGACCCTCGGCTATTTGTGGATGGTGGGGCAGCGGTTGCAGGCGCGCCTGATCCGCCTGGCGGAGCAAGACCCCTTGACCGGCATCGCCAACCGCCGCGTCCTTTGGGAAAAGGGGGAGCGTTTGGTGGCGCGGGCCCAGCAGCGGGGCGGCATGCTGGCGGTGCTGATGGTCGACATCGACCATTTCAAGGCTATCAACGACCGGTGGGGCCATGGCGTGGGGGACATGGTGATCACCCGTGTCGCGCAAACCATCGCCGGCGTCATCCGTGCGACGGACATCCTGGGTCGCGTCGGGGGCGAGGAATTCGCGGTCGCCCTGCCTGACGCCGACGCCGCTACGGTAGCCGCCGTGGCGGAGCGTGTCCGCCAGGCGGTGGCCGACCTGGTCGTGGACCCGCAAACGCCGCTGCGATGCACGGTCAGTGTCGGCCGTGCCACTCTCGCGCCCGGCGTGGATTGGGCCGCCCTGGTCCATGCCGCCGACCAGGCGCTCTACCGCGCCAAGGCCGGCGGCCGCAACCGGGTGGAGGCGCACCTGTGGGGTGAGGCGGGACGGGACGCCGACGCGGAAACCCCCGGACTGGCCGCGGCCTGCTGGATATAGGCCCCGGCCGCTCGGATGCTCTCGCCGGGGCATCCGTCCAAATCGCTGCTCCCTTGGCTGCCGGGCCATGGTAATGTCATCCGGCATCCCACGGGCGGGACTTGCGAATACGGGATCCGGCGACATGAGCAACCAGGACGATATCGACGCCATGTTCGGCGGTGGCGGCGCCACCATGTCATCGGCCCCCGAACTGTCGGCCATCTATGACACGGTGGTGGAGGTATCGGTGGTGCTGGGCACCTCCACCATCCGCGTGCGCGACCTGCTGAAGCTGGGCCGCGGCGCCATCGTGGAACTGGACCGCAAGATCGACGACCTGTCCGACATCATCGTTTCCGGCCGCACCGTCGGCCGGGGCGAGGTCACCATCGTCGAGGACAAGATCGCCGTGACCTTCCGCGAGTTCACGCGGGTGAACGGCTGATGTCGTTCACCTGAGAACCAGGGCCTGAGAACCAGGGGAGGGGCGGGGCACATGATGGCGGACGGCGGCGCGGTGGAGACAGGTACGGAGGGCTGGGCCCTGTGCCCCGTGACCCCCGGCTTCATCGCCCATATCGGCCCCTTCTGGGAGGGCCGGCCGGCTCGCGGCGGCGGGGATGGCGGCTGGGTCCGCGCCTTCGTGGCGGATGAACGTCATTTGGCCGGCACGGGCCAGATCCACACCTCCGTCCTCTCATCCTTCGCCGAGCTGGTCTGTCTGCGCGCCATCAGCGACGAAGGCGTGCCGGAGGGGGAGGCGGTGCTGCTGAACCTGACCCTGAACCACCTGGGCAGCGGTCCGCGCGGCACCCTGGTGCAGGGTGAGGCGCGGCTGATCCGCCGCAACTGGTCCCAGCTGGTGACCGAGGTCCGCATCCACGACGGCGACCGTCCCCTGGTGGCCGGCACCGCCCTGTGGAGCCTGGCCGGCGCCTGAGAGCCGCCCTTCGTCCCCTTTCGGTCCTCAGGCTCAGGACGTGCGGGCCGTCTGCCACGCGTTGGTCTGGTCCGAGGTGAACACGCCCAGCTGGTCGCCGCTGAAGGCGTTGGCCTGGTCTGACGACATCGCCACGATCTGATCGGTGCTGAAGCCCGGGATTTGGTCGGTGGTAAACATCGGCACCTGGCTGACCGTGAACTCCCGGATGTCGTCCGTGGTCAGGGCGCTGATCTGCGTCGTGCTCAGGGCGTCGATCTGGGTGCTGTTCAGCAGAGCGACCTGGGTGCCGGTGAGCGCCGACAGGTTGCCGGTGCTGAGGCCCGCCAACTGCGCCGTGGTCAAGGCCGTCACCTGCGCCGGCGTCAGGTTCACGATGCGGTCGGTGGCCAGGGCGTCCAGCTGCGCCGTGCCCAGCGCCTTCACCTGGGCCAGCGACAGGCCGGAGACCTGGGTGGTGGTCAGCGCCGCCGCCTGGGCGGTGGTGAGGGCCCCGACCTGCGCCGTGCTCAAGCCCGCCACCTGCGTCGCCGTCAGGGTCGACACGTCGTCCGTGGTCAGGGCGGATATCTGGCTGGTGGTCAGCGCGCCCAGCTGGCTGGCGGACAATTCGCGGATATCGGCGGTGGACAGCGCGATCAACTGGCTGGTGGTCAGCGCCTGGATCTGCGCCGTGGTCAGCACGGTGGCCTGCGGGCCGCTCAATGCCGACAGGTTGTCGGTATCCAGACCCGATATTTGCGCCGTGGTCAGCGCGGCGATGAGGGTGGGCGACAGGCCCCTGATTTGCGACGTGCTCAACGCGTTCAACTGGTCGGTGCTGAGCGTCTGGATCTGGGTGGCCGACAGGCTGCTCAGCTGCGTGTTGCTCAGCGCCGTCAGCACCGTGGTGCTGAGGCCGGAGAGCTGCGCCGTCGTCAGGGCGGCCAGCTGCGTGGCGGACAGCGCGCGGGCGTCGCCGGTCGACAGGGCGTTCAACTGGTCGGTGTTGAGCGTCTTGACCTGGGTGGCCGACAGGCCGGCCACCTGGGCCGTCGTCAGACCGCCGATTTGGGCGGTGGTCAGGGCGCCGACCTGCGCCGTGGTCAGCGCCGCGGTCTGGGTGGTGGTCAGGGCCGCGACGTGGGTGGTGTCCAGGGCCGACAGCTGGCTGGTGGTCAGCAGGGCGACCTGGGCCGCCGTGAACTCGGTGACGTCCGATGTGGTCAGGGCGTTCAGCTGACCGGTGCCCAGCGACTGCAGCTGGGCGCTGGTCAGGCTGTTGACCTGCGTGGCGCTCAAGGCCGACAGGTTGTCGGTGCTGAAGCCGGCGATCTGGTCGGTGGACAGGGCGGTCAGCTGGGTGGCGGTCAGGGCGCGGGCGTCGGCGGTGGACAGCGCGTCCAGCTGGTCGGTGGACAGCACCTTGACCTGGGCGGCGGTCAGGTTGGACACCTGGGTGCTGCTCAGGGCCTGCAGGAAGTCGGTGCCCAGGCCGCTTACCTGATCGGTGCCCAGGCTGCTCAGTTGCGTCGCCGTCAGGGCCCGCGTGTCCGCCGTGGGCAGGGCGTTCAGCTGGTCGGTGCCCAGGGCGTGCAGCTGCAGGGTGGTCAGGCTGGCCACTTGGCTGGTGGTCAGGGTGGACAGGAAGGAGATGCCGAGGCCACTGATCTGGTCCGTGGTCAGGGCGGCGACCTGGGTGCCCGTCAGCGTCCGCACCGTGTCGGAGCTCAGCGCGTTGATCTGGTCGGTGGACAGCACCTTGACCTGGGCGGCCGACAGGCTGGTGACCTGCGCCGTCGTCAACACCCCCACCTGGCCGGTGGTCAGGGCGCTGACCTGGGCCGTGGTCAGGCTGGGCACCTGGCTGGTTGACAGGGCGGCCAACTGGTCGGTGCCCAGGACGGACAGCTGCGCCGTGGTCAGTTGGCCCACCTGGGCCGCGGAGAACTCACGCACGTCGGCGGTGGTCAGGCTGTTCAGCTGGCCGGTGGTCAGGGCCTGCACCTGGGCGCTGTTCAGGGTGCCCACCTGTGTGGCGCTGAGCGCCGACAGGGCGTCGCTGCCCAGGCTGGCGACCTGGGCGGTGGTCAAGGCCTGGACCTGGGTGGCGGTCAGGGCGCGGGCGTCGGCGGTGGGCAGGGTGTTCAGCTGGTCGGACGTCAGCACCTTGATCTGCGCGGCCGACAGGTTGCTGATCTGCGTGGTGCTGAGTGTCGCCAGGAAGCTGGTGCTGAGCTGGGACACCTGGGCGGTGGTCAGGGCCTGGATCTGCGTGGCGGTCAGGGCGCGGGCGTCGGCCGAGGAGAGGGTGTTCAGCTGGTCCGTGGTCAGCGAGGCCACCTGCGTCGCCGTCAGGCTGCCTACCTGGGCGGTGGTCAGCGCCGACAGGTTGGTGGTGCTGAGGCCCGCCAGCTGGGCCGTGGACAGGGCGGCCACCTGCGTGCCCGTCAGCGTCCGCACCGTGTCGGTGCTGAGCGCGTCCAGCTGGTCGGTGGTCAGGGCCTTGACCTGGGTGGCGGTCAGGCTGGAGACCTGGGCGGTCGTCAGGGTGGCCACTTGGTCGGTGGTCAGGGTGTTCAGCTGGGCGGTCGTCAGGCCGCCGATCTGGGTGGCCGACAGGGCGGTCAGCTGGGACGTGCCCAGGGCGGACAGCTGGGCCGTGGTCAGCTGCCCCACCTGGGTGGCGCTGAACTCACCGATGTCGGCGGTACTCAGGCTGTTCAGCTGGGTGCTGGTCAGGGCCTGGATCTGGGCGCTGCTCAGGCTGGGCACCTGGGCGCTGCTGAAGGCCGCCAGGTTGGCGGTGCCCAGGGCGGCGATCTGCGCCGTCGATAGGAAGCCGACCTGGGTCCCCGACAGCTCGCGGATATCCGCCGTGGACAGGCTGTTCAGCTGGTCGGTGGTCAGTGACCGGATCTGGGCGGAGGTCAGGCCGGCCACCTGCGTGGCGTTCAGCGCCGACAGGGCGTCGCTGCTGAGCGCCGCCACCTGGTTGGTGGTCAGGGCCGTCACCTGGGTGGCGGTCAGGGCGCGGGCGTCGGCCGTGGGCAGGGTGCCCAGCTGATCGGTGGTCAGGGCCTTGACCTGGGTGGCCGACAGGCTGGCCACCTGGGTGCTGCTCAAGGCCGTCAGGAAGCTGGTGCCCAGCGCCGCCACCTGGGCGGTGCTGAGGCTGGTCAGTTGCAGGGACGTCAGGGCCCGTGCTTCCGCCGTCGACAGGGTGTTCAGCTGGTCGGTGGTCAAGGCGCCCACCTGGGCCGCCGTCAGGCTGACCACCTGGGCCGTGGTCAGTGCCGTCAGCGTGCCGGTGGCCAGGCCCGCCACCTGCGTGGTGGTCAGGGCCGACACCTGGGTGGCCGTCAGCTTCTGCAGGTTGGCGGTGGGCAGGGCCGACAGCTGGTCGGTCGTCAGCGCCTTGACCTGAGTGGCCGACAGGGTGACCAGCTGCGCCGTGCTCAGGGCTGCCACCTGGTCGGTGGTCAGGGCCCCCACCTGGGCGGTGGTGAGGCCGGTCAGCTGCAGGGAGGTCAGCGCCGTCAGCTGGCTGGTGCCCAGCGCGGACAGCTGCGCGGTGGTGAGCGCCCCCACCTGGGTGGCGCTGAGCTCCCGCACATCGGCGGTGGTCAGCGCGTTCAGTTGGTCGGTGGTGAGCGATCGGATCTGGGCGCTGGTCAGGCTGGGCACCTGGGTGCTGCTGAGCGCCGACAGGTTGGCGGTGCCCAGGCCGGACACCTGGTCCGTCGTCAAGCTCGCCACCTGGGCGGCTGAAAACTCGCGGATATCGGCGGAGGTCAGGCTGTTGAGCTGGTCGGTGGTGAGGGCCTTGACCTGGGTGCTGGTCAGGCCCGTCACCTGGGTGGCGCTCAGCGCCGAAAGGGCGTCGCTGCCCAGGGCGGACAGTTGCGCGGTGGACACGGCCGCCAGCTGGGTGGCCGTCAGGGCGCGGGCGTCGGCGGTCGACAGCGTGCCCAGCTGGTCCGTGGTCAGCGCCCGCACCTGGGCGGTGGTCAGGGCCGCGACCTGGGCGGTGCTTAGCGCCGCCAGAGTGTCGGTCCGCAGGCCGGCGACCTGGGCGGTGGTCAGGGCCGCGATCTGGCCCGGCGCGAATTCCCTGAGGTCGGCGGCCCCCAGCGCGTTCAGCTGGTCGGTCGTCAGCGACTGGACCTGCGCGTTGGTCAGCTTCTGCACCTGCGCACTGTTGAGCGCGGACAGGGCGTCGGTGCCCAGCGTGGCGATCTGCCCCGTGGTCAGGCCGGGAATCTGGAGAGAGGTGAGGGCGCGCAAGTCCGCCGTGGTCAGGGCGGACAGCTGGTCCGACGTGAGGGTGCGCAGCTGGGCCGTGGTCAGGTTGGCGACCTGGTTGGTGCTGAGCGCCGCCAGCGCGTCGCTGCCCAGGCCCGCCACCTGATTGGTGGACAGCTGGCTCACCTGCGTCGCGGTGAATTCGCGGATGTCGGCGGAACTCAGCGCGTTCAGCTGGTCGGTGGTCAGGGCGCGGATTTGCAGGCTGCCCAGCACGGCCACCTGCGCGCTGTTCAGCGCCGACAGGTTGTCGGTGGACAGACCGGCGATCTGCGCCGTGGTCAGCGCCGCCACCTGGGCCGGCGTCAGCTTCTGCACCGATGCCGTGCCTAGGGCGCTGAACTGGTCCGAACCCAGGCCCTTCAGCTGCACGGCCGTCAGGCTGGCCAGCTGGGCAGTGTTCAGGGCCGCGACCTGGTCGGTGGTCAGCGCCGCCACCTGGGTCGAGGTCAGGCCCGTCAGCTGCGCTGTGGTCAGCGCCGCCACATTGTCGGTATCCAGCGTGGCGATCTGCGCTGTGCTGAGCGCCGTCACCTGGGTGGCGGCGAATTCCCGCACATCGGCGGTGGTCAGGCCGTTCAGCTGGTCCGTCGTCAGGGCGCGGACCTGGGCGGTCGACAGCTTCTGCACCTGGGCGCTGGTCAGGGCTGACAGGTTGCCGGTGCTGAGGCCGGCGATCTGTGCCGTGGTCAGGGCGGTCAGCTGGATGCTGGACAGCGTTCGCACCGCGGCCGTGCCCAACGCGTCCAGCTGGTCGGTCGACAACGCCTTGACCTGGTTGGCCGAGAGGTTCGCCACCTGCGCCGTCGTCAGTCCCGCGACCTGGTCGGTGCCCAGGGCCGCCACCTGGGCGGTGCTCAACGCCGACGTCTGGATGGTAGTCAGGGCGGCCAAATTCCCGGTGCTGAGGCCCGAGATCTGCGCGGTGGTGAGGGCCGCCACCTGCAGGCTGGTGAATTCCCGGACATCGGCCGTGGTCAGGCTGTTCAGCTGATCGGTGGTCAGCGCCTTGACCTGGGCGGTGGAGAAGGCGGCGACCTGGATGGAACTGAGCGTCGACAGCACATTGCTGGTCAGGAAGGGAACTTGGCCGGTGCCTAGCGCCGACAGCTGTGTCACCGACAGGGCCTTGGCGTCGGCCGTGGACAGGGCCGACAGCTGGTCCGAGGTGAGCGAGCGGATCTGCGCCGTGGTCAGGCCCGCCACCTGCGTGGTGGTGAGGGCGGCCACGGCGTCCGTCGTCAGGCCGGCGGTCTGGCCGGTGCTCAGGGACGCGATCTGGGTGGCGCTGAATTCCCGGATGTCGGCGGTGGTCAGCGACGCTAGCTGGTCGGTTGTCAGGGCCTTGACCTGGGCGGCGGTCAGGCTGGTCGTCTGCGTGCTGTTCAGGGCTGACAGGTTGTCAGAGCCCAGGCCCGCCAGCTGGGCCGTTGTCAAGCCGCTCAGCTGCGTGACGGTCAGGGCGCGGATGTCGGCGGTGGACAGGGCCGCCAACTGGTCGGTGGTCAGGGCGCCGATCTGCGCCTTGCTGAATTCCTGGATGTCGGCAGTAGTGAGGGCGGACAGCTGATCCGTGGTCAGCGCCTGTATCTGGTTGGAGGTGAGGCCGGCGACCTGGGTGGATTTCAGGGCCTTGAAATCGTCCGTACCCAACGCCGTGATGTCGGCTTCGCTGAACGCCTGCAGCTGAGTCGCGCTGAACACCATTTGGCTGACCTGGAAGGCCGCCGCCTGCTGCGTCGTCATCGCCTTGATTTGGGCGGTCGTCAGCGCCTGGACGTCCTGCGTCGTCAGCCGCTGGATGTTCGTGGTCGTGATGGCGGCGAACTGCGCCGGCGTCAGAAGACCGATCTGCGAAACCATACCCACCTCCGACCGCATCTCTTTGAGACGCTTCGTATTCGGCGTAAACCCACACCCCTTCTGGGTGTCGCCACGGACCGGTGGCGATGACGTCCGCCTTTTCCCCCGCCCCCTACTGGATGCCCGGGAAAAGGTACTGAGACACGGATCACCCCGGCGCCCCTTTGGGGTCGCCATGACCGGGCGACGCGATGCCAATCACAGGATTGCATTCAAGGGATGAATGTATCCGTTTTTGTAGTGCTTCGCATCCACGAATGCACGGGGCGGCTTAGTGCCGCGCAAGAGGCGCAAAGGGATGGGATGGTCGGCGGCCGCGGCCGCCGGCGGACCAAAAAAAACGCCGGCTGTCTCGAAGACAGCCGGCGAAGATGAAGGGAGCCTCATAAGGAGGTTGAAGGCTTGAGAGTGTCAAATCCGTCACGGTCAAGCCCCTCCTATATAGCTCCGACGCTGATTGATGAAAAGTTAAAAAACCGTGGCAAGCGTGTCACACTTCAAAAAACTGACCTCATGGTTAACCCCAAAGGCTCAGTCGCCGCGCACTTCCTCCACCATCTCCTCCAATCGGGCGAAGTCGCGGACGAGAAGGGAGTTGTCCTGGCGGATGACCAACTTGTCGCGCGACAGGTCGCCCAGCACGCGGGCGACCGTTTCGCGGGTGGTGCTGACCCGGGCGGCGATGTCGCTGTGAATCGGGATGGGGGAGATGGCGGCGGTGTTGTCGCCCTTCAGGTTGGGCTTGGCCAGGCGCAGCAACTCCGCGTGCACCCGGTTGTTGGCGCCCAGGGTCGACAAATCCATGATCCGTCCGGTGGCGGAACGAACGATGCTGGCCAGGCGGGTCATGACGCCCCAGGCGATGGTGGGGTTTTGGGTCACCACCTGCTGGAACAGGCGCGGCGACATGAAGGCGACCATGACCTCGCTCAGCGCCACGATGCTGGCCGATCGCGCCTCGCCGTCGATAGCGGACAGTTCACCCAGATAGCCGCCGGCCTCCACATCGTCGAAGGTGACCTCGCGGCCGGAGAGGGAGTAGTTTACCACCCGCACCCGGCCCTCGACGATGAAGCAGACGTCTCGGCTGTCCGACGCGCGGTCGATCACCTGTTCCTGCGGGTGGAAATGGCGCCAGCTGCATTGCTTGGCCAGGCTGGCGCGCTGGTCGGCCGTCAGGGGGGCCAGCAGTTCGATGCTGTCGAGGGACGCGGCTTCGATCACGGGGTGGGCTCCGGATAGGGGCGTTTGCGGCGTGGCTGCCGGTCCGGCATCCGCGCCCGGCCCCCACACAGATCCGGGGGCCTTGCTCAAGGGCTGGCCGGACAATAACGATCCGCGCGCCCGCCGTAAACGGCCCCACGCCTTTTGGTGGCGGCTGTTAACCAAAGAGGGGGAGGCCTCGGAGCCGGGCCGGCGCTCAGGGGTGCGCCGTCGCCCCCCGCCGGGGGGCCAGCGCCGTCTCCTCCACCCGGATGCGGTGGGCCAGCAGCAGGGCATTGGCGATAGAGAAGATCAGGGCCAGGTGCCAGGCGCCGAAGGCCAGGGGCACGGTCGCGATCTCCGCCACCACCACGCAGTAATTGGGATGCCGCACCCAGCGGAAGGGGCCGCCCTGGATCAGCGGGGCTTGAGGCAGTGTGATGATGCGGGTTGTCCAATAAGGGCCCAGGGTGCGGATGACCCAATAGCGCGCCAGTTGCAGGGGGATCAGCAGGGCCACCAGGGGCCAGACGATGGGCGCGTCGGCCGGGACGAACAGGAACAGTGCGGCCAGCCAGGCGCTGTGCAACACGATGAACAGCGGGTAGTGCGCCCGCCCCACCTCCTGGCCGCCCTGGGCCAGCAGGCGGCGGGTGTTGCGATTGGCCACCCGCAGCTCCGCCAGGCGCTGCACGGCCAGCAGCAGGACCACGATTTGCGGGGGGCCGAAAGCGAGTCCGTCCATGGCTTAGAACCGCATCAGGCCCAGGGCGGCGATGAAGCCGGGCCCCAGGGCGGACAGGAGGTGCAGGCCCCGCGCGCCCTGGCGCACGCGGCGCTCCAGCACGAACAGCACGGTCGCGGCCGACATATTGCCATGCTGGCGCAGCACGTCGCGGGCGTCCGCCAGCCCATCGGTGGCCGGGGCCAAAACCTCCTCCAGCGCGTCCAGCACCTTGGTGCCGCCGGGATGGCAGATGGTTCCGGCCAGATCGGACAGCGTCATGCGCTGGCGATCCAGGAAGCCGGCCACCACCTCGGGCAGTTTCTCCCGCACCAGGGTGGGGATGCTCTGGGCGAAGATGACGCCCATGCCGTCGTCCTCCACCTGCCAGCCCATGATGCCCAGGCTGTCGGGCCAGCGGTGCTCCGCCGACGCCAGGAAGGCGGGGGCCCCCTCATGGTTCGCGTCGCGGCCTTTGGGATCCGCGCGCAGGATGGCCGCGGCACCGCCGTCGCCGAACAGGGCGGTTGCGATGACGTTGGCCTTGGACAAATCGCCCCGGCGGAAGCTGAGGGCGCACAGCTCCACCACCAGCAGCAGGACATTGGCGCCGGGCCGGGCGGTGGCCCAGGTGGCGGCCCGCGCCAGGCCCAGCACGCCGCCGGCGCAGCCCAGGCCGAACAGGGGCATGCGCTCCACATCCGCCCTCATGCCCAGGCGCTGCATGATCAGCGCGTCCAGGCTGGGCGTGGCGATGCCGGTGGAGGAGACGGCGACGATGGCGTCCACGTCTGTGGGTTTCAGGCCCGCCTGGTCCAGCGCCTGGGTGGTGGCGCGGGCCAGCACGTCGACCGCGTGCTCCAGGTACAGCCTGTTGCGCTCCGCCCAGCCGTGCGGCTCCAGATACCATTCCAGCGGCACGCAGGAGGCGCGGCCCTCGATGCCGGCATGGGTGAAGACGGGCGCCAGCCGGTCGAAATCGCGCAGCCGGTGGGCGAAGACCTGGCGGGCACCGGCCAGCGCCTGCTCCTGCGTCAGGCGGTAGGGGGGCAGGGCGGTGGCGATGGACAGCAGACGGGCGGGCGCCGGCGGGGTGGGCAGCGGGGTATTGGATGTGGGTGCGGCGCTGGCCATGGTCATGTGTGTCCTTCCCCTTGTGTCAGTCTACAATAAGGCCACCGACCGGCGATGGTTCATGTGGCGTTGCCGGGGCATGCCCCGGACGCCATCATGCTAAGGGGAAGGCGGGCCCCCAACATCCGCCACTTTGGCGGGGTGGGCCGTCCGGCAACGGTTGGAATAAAGCCAGGCGCCGCTTCGTCAGGACGTGCCGGAACGGCCGGCCGCGCTATATCGATGCGGGTCATTCCTGCGAAGGACGCCCGCTGGTGAACGTGGAAGCCTCACACCATGTCGACTGTTCCGACATCGGACCGGACGGATATTACGATTATTATTATGCCTACACCATCTGGCGCTTTTCCGACGGGGGGCCGCGTGTCCTGATCGTGCGGGGCTATGATGATGAAACGGACGCCACCTTAAAGGCTTGGGAGAACCTGGACGGTACCCGCGGCCCTGTGGGCGCGGTCGACCTGTTCCATCCCCTGGTCCGCCAGGCCATGGAGCATCTGCGCCGCGAGGGGCGTTCGGTCCAACGGCTCAGCCGCCATGGCATCGTGCCGGCCACCCCCATCCGGGGGTGGGCCCGGGCTTGTGTGCTGGGGCTGGGCTATTGGCTGGGCTTGCGGGCTGAGGTGGTCAAATCATCGCCAGGACCATCAACCCCAGAAGGATAAGGGCCAGCGGCGCCAAGCCCAGGGTCAGGCGTAGCCGGCCGATGGGGCTGGGCTGGTCCGGCGGGATGGAGCGGGCGCGATAGACGCCGAATAAGATCATGATCGCCATGCCGCCCAAGGCCCCGCCGATGATGGAGCCGACCAGGGCGCTGCGGCTGCCCATCGGCTGGTGCTGGTGCGACATCACGGTGAAGACCACGGGAACGAGGCCAAGACCCAAGCCGAGCAGGGCGTGCTTGACGACCGTCAGGGTGCGCAGGCTGACCTTGCCGGCCGACGGGCCGGCGGGGAAGGCGGACGCGGTATCCATGGGATGGCTCCGGAACAAGGTTGGCGACCCGATGGGAGATACGGCGGCCCCGCGGCCCCGCAACTGGACGGAGGAAATAAGCCGCGAGTCCACCATCCGGACTGGCTGAGGCCCCTCAAGGCAGCTCAGTCCGCGGATGGGGAGTGTATAAATGGAATCGCCACCAGTAATGGTGGCGGCATCTAACCTTCCGGATAGGTAATGGCGCCTGCTTCGTTAATCCAATATTAATGCCGCACGGCGACTTTTGGTCTTGATATCTGCCTGGCAGTGGCGATGGGGCGGCGTGGTCCTGTTCCGGAACGGAGACGTGATGTTTGTTTTGCGTAGCGCTGTGAAGAAGCTGGCCGAAAAGGTCGAGTGGCTAGACATCCTGGCCGGCCATTCCGGCGTCGGGCTGTGGGATGCGATTCTGTACAACGGCGACGCCATGCATGAAAAGGCGCGCTGGACCTGGTCCCCGGAATTCCGCCGCTTGTGCGGCTTCTCCAGCGAGCGGGAATTCCCCAACGTCGTGCACTCCTGGTCCGACCGCCTGCACCCCGAGGATGCCGGGCCGACCTTCGCCGCCTTTGCTGCCGCCCTGAAGAGCGGGTCCACCTATGACGTCACCTATCGCCTGAAGGTCAAGGACGGCAGCTACCGCTGGTTCCGCGCCACCGGGGGCGTGATCCTGGATGAGCGGGGCGTGCCCCGGCGCGCTTGCGGCTCGCTGGTCGATGTCCATGCCGTCAAGCAGGCGGAGCAGGATCGCCGGGCCGCGATGATGGCCCTGGCCGCCCGGTTCGAGGCATCCATCAGCGCCATCGTCACCAGCGTCAGCGCCCAGGCGACCGACCTGCACGGCACGGCGCAGTCCATGGCCGGGACCGCCAGCGAGACCGCGCGGCAGTCGACGGCGGTGGCCACGGCGGCGGGAACGGCCACGAATAACGTTACCACCGTCGCCGCCGCGATCGAGGAACTGTCCGCCTCGGTGCGGGAGATCGCGCAGCAGACCGATCAGGCCACCCAGATGATGGGGCAGGCCGTGGTCCGGGCCGACGGCGCGAACACCCAGGTGCAGGGCCTGGCCATGACGGCGCAGAAGATCGGCGAGGTGGTGCAACTGATCAATGGCATCGCCAGCCAGACCAACCTGCTGGCCCTGAACGCCACCATCGAGGCCGCACGGGCGGGGGAGGCCGGCAAGGGCTTCGCCGTCGTGGCGTCGGAGGTCAAGGCCCTGGCCAACCAGACGGCGGCCGCGACCGAGGAGATCCAGGCCCAGGTCACGGCCATCCAGCAAGCCACCGGCATCTCCGTCCGCGCCATCCAGGACATCACCGAGACCATCACCACGATGAACGCGACGACGCAGTCCATCGCGGCCGCCGTCGGCGCCCAGGGGGAAGCCACCCGGGAAATCGCGGAGAATGTGGCGCAGGCGGCCCAGGGCACGGCGGAGGTGACGGCCAACATCGCCGGCGTCAGCGATGCCGCCCGTCAGACCGGCGCCGCCGCCACCCGGATGCTGTCCTCGGCCGGCGACCTCAGCCGCAGCGGTGACGCGCTGAAGGCGCAGGTGGACAGCTTCCTGCAGGAAGTGCGCACCGCGTGAGGGATCAACCGGACCGCAGCGTCTTGACCGCCTCATCCCGCTGGAACAGGTAGAGCAGCACGCGCAGGGCCTGGCCGCGCGGGGTTTCCAGGTCGGGGTCGCGGGCCACCATCAGGCTGGCGTCGTCGCGGGCGGTGGCCAGCAGGTCTGCGTGCACGGTGATGTCGGCCATGCGGAACTCCGGCAGGCCGGACTGGCGGGTGCCCAGCACCTCGCCCGCGCCGCGCAACTCCAGATCCTTCTCGGCGATGATGAAGCCATCCTCCGTTGACGTCATGACGTCCAGGCGGGCGCGGGCGGTCTCGCCCAGCGGGGCGGTGTACAGCAGCAGGCAGGCGGACGCGCGCTCGCCGCGCCCCACGCGGCCGCGCAGCTGGTGCAGCTGGGCCAGGCCGAAGCGCTCGGCATGCTCCACCACCATGATGGTGGCCTCCGGCACGTTCACCCCCACCTCGATGACGGTGGTGGCCACCAGCACGGACAGCTCGCCGGCGGCGAAGCGGGCCATGACGGCGTCCTTCTCCGCACCCTTCATCTTGCCGTGCACCAGGCCGACGCACCCGCCCAGCCGTTCCATCAGCGTGGCATGCCGCAGGGTGGCGTTGGCGAGGTCCACCGTTTCCGACTCGTCCACCAGGGGGCAGACCCAATAGACCCGCTGGCCGGTCTTGATGGCGGCGGCCACGCGCTCCACCACTTCCTCGATGCGGTCCGCGGCAGCGGCGCGGGTCACCACCGGCTTGCGCCCCGGCGGCTTTTCCATCAGGCGGCTGACGTCCATGTCGCCATAGGCGGTCAGGGTCAAGGTACGCGGGATGGGGGTGGCGGTCATGACCAGGGTATCGACGCCGCGGCCCTTGGTCGCCAGGGCCAGGCGCTGGTGCACGCCGAACTTGTGCTGTTCATCGATGATGGCCAGCGCCAGGTCGCGAAAGGCCACGTCCTCCTGGAACAGGGCGTGGGTGCCGATCAGGATGTCGATCTCCCCCGACGCCAGGCGATCCAGCACCTGCTGGCGCGCCTTGCCCTTGTCGCGGCCGGTCAGCAGGGCCAGGCGGATGCCGGCGGTTTCGGCCAGGTCGGCCAGGCTTTCGGCGTGCTGGCGTGCCAGGATTTCCGTGGGCGCCATCAGGGCGGCCTGGGCGCCGGCCTCCACCGCCGTCGCCATGGCCATCAGCGCCACGATGGTCTTGCCGCTGCCCACGTCGCCCTGCAGCAGGCGCAGCATGCGCTCCGGCTGCGCCATGTCGGCGTCGATCTCAACCAGCGCCTGCGCCTGCGCGCCGGTCAGCTGATAGGGCAATGCCGCCTGGATGCGGGTGCGCAAGGTGCCGTCACCCACCGTGGCGCGGCCGGCCAGCCGCCGCTGGTGCCAGCGCACCAGGGCCAGGGCCAGCTGGTTGGCCAGCAGCTCGTCATAGGCCAGGCGCTGGCGCAGGGGGCTCAGCGGGTTGACGTCCTTTTCCCCCTTGGGGTCGTGCGCGCCGGCCAACGCCGCCTTCCAGGTGGGCCAGCCCTGGCGCTCCAGCCAGGCCGGATCCTGCCATTCCTCCAGATCCGGCGCGCGGGCGAGGGCGGCCTGGATGGCGGTGCGCAGCGGCTTGGGGTTCAGGCCGCCGGTCAGGGGATAGACCGCCTCCACCTCCTGCGGTGGGGCGCCTTCCTCCACCGGGGCGAAATGGTCGGGGTGGGGCATCTGCAGCAGGCCGTTGAAGCGCTCCACCTTGCCGCTGACCACCACCATGGCCCCCTGGGGCAGCTTCTTCTCCAGCCAGTCGCCCTTCACATGGAAGAACACCAGCTCCATCTCCCCGGTATGGTCGGTGCAGCGCACGCGGTAGGGGCGGTGGCGCTGCACCGGCGGCATGTGGCCGTCCACCCGCACCGTCAGGGTGACGATGCGGCCCTCCGGCGCCTCGGCAATGCTGGGGGCGTTGGCGCGGTCCAGGATGCCGGTGGGCAGGTGCCACAGGATGTCCGCCACGTGCGGACCGGTCAGCCGCTCCGCCAGCTTGCCCAGGCGGGGCCCCAGGCCCGGCAGGCTGGTGATGGGCGCGAACAGGGGATAGAGGACGGGCGGACGCAACGGGGCAGGCTCCAGGACGCAAAACCGTGGGCATATGCCTATATGTTAGCGGGCCGGCTTGTCGACGGGCTACCCTCGTGTCGAGGGGTATGTTTACGATGTGTTCCTGGTGGTGTATGATGCCGTCCCTTCCAAGCGGTGGAACTGTCATGACGAAAACGATGCCTGTCGCCGTCAATCTCGAACCGGAGCTGAGCGATCAGGTCATTGCGGTCGCTGCCGCCCTTGACCGCCCTGCCGCATGGGTTGTCGAACAAGCGGTCAAGGATTTCGTCGCCCTCCAGGAATGGCAGCTCGCGGCGATAGACGAAGGAATTCGCGCCGCCGATGCCGGTGAGGTCGTGGCCCATGAGGACGTCGTGGCATGGGTCCGCTCATGGGGCACATCCCATGAGTTGCCCATGCCTGCGCCTAAGTCCGACTAAACCAGCATGCGTATCGTTTGGACCATTCCCGCCTTAAGGGATTTGACGTCCATTCAAGCTTATATCACCCAGGATAGCCCATTGGCGGCGGCCCAGCAGGTCGAGGCCGTGATTGCATCCGTGTCGGATCTGCTAGCGCGTTTCCCGCAGGCTGGGCGAAATGGCCGTCGTGCCAACACGCGTGAGCTTGTCATCCAAAAAACGCCATATCTGGTCGCCTATCGGTTACGGGGTGACACGATTGCCATTCTGCGGGTACTCCATGGCCGGCAACGTTGGCCGAGGCTCCCGCCAGGTTAGTGCGGGTGTGGTGAGGCCCCGTTTTCAGAACCATCTTCAAGGTCCCTGTTCCATGTCCATCACCACTGATATCACCGAGGACGACGCCTCGCAGAATGCCCTAGCCGTGCGGCGCAAGCGCCTGATCTTCCGCAGCTGGCATCGCGGGATGAAGGAGATGGACCTGCTGATGGGTACCTTCGCCGAAAAGCATGTGCCGGCCTTCACGGTGGAACAGCTGGACCGCTATGAGCATTTGCTGGATCTGAACGACCCGGACGTCTTCGACTGGCTGCTGGGCCGCGCACCCTTCCCGGATGACCTGGATGCGGACCTGATGGCCCTGCTGCAGGCCCACCGCGTCGCCTGATTTTTTTTCGTCACCGCTTACGCCTGGCTGTTGCCCCATGCCCGACACTGTCCTGCCGTCCGCCCTGCTTTCCGGCCTGAACCCCGACACGCCGCGCCGCCTGCTGGTCGCCGGCGCGCCGGAGGGGCATGACGCGCGCGTGCTGGCCGACCTGGCGCGCCGGGCCGGGGCCTCCGGCCTGCTGCACGTGGCGCTGGACGACACGCGCATGGCCCGGGTGCAGGAGGCTTTGGCCTTCTTCGCGCCCGACGTGGCGGTGCTGCCTTTCCCGGCGTGGGACTGCCTGCCCTATGACCGCGTCTCGCCCAACGGCGACATCGTGGCCCGGCGCATCGAGACGCTGACGACCCTGCTGGGCGCGCGGCCGAAAGGCCCCTTCATCGTCCTCACCACCCTGAACGCCGCCCTGCAGAAGGTGCCGCCGCGCCTGGCCTTCCGCAACGCCACCTTCGGCGCCAAGGTGGGCGGCCGCCTCAACGTCGATGAGCTGCAGCGCTTCCTGGCCAACAACGGTTACACCCGCGCCCAGACGGTGCGTGAGCCGGGCGAGTACGCCGTGCGCGGCGGCATCATCGACCTGTTCCCCCCGGCGACGCCGGAACCCTTGCGCCTGGACCTGTTCGGGGATGAGCTGGAAGGCGTGCGCGCCTTCGACCCCATGACCCAGATGACCACGGAGAAGCGGTCGGGCGTGGACCTCAAACCCATGTCGGAGGTGTTCCTGGACGACCCCTCCGTCCAGCGTTTCCGCACCGGGTACCGGGAGCTGTTCGGCGCCGTCACCGACAGCGACCCGCTGTATGAGGGCATCAGCGCCGGGCGCAAGATGCCGGGCATGGAACATTGGCTGCCCCTGTTCCACGCCGGCCTGGACACGCTGTTCGACTATGTCCCCGCCGCCGTGGTCAGCCTGGACGCCCAGGCGGAGGAGGCGCGCGACGCCCGCCTGTCCCAGGTGGCGGACTTCTACGAGGCCCGCCGCACCTTCCAGGAGGTGGAGAAGAAGTCGGGCACGCCGGTCTACAAGCCGGTGCCGACCTCCGCCATGTTCCTGGATGGTGACGCCTGGGACCGGCACCTGGCCCTGCGCTGCGTGGCGCAGCTGTCGACCTTCGCCGCTGTCGCCCGTGAAGACGAAAAGGGCGGGTCCAACCCCAACCTGACCGACGCCGGCGGCCGCCGGGGGCGGGACTTCGCCGACGCCCGCGCCAACCCGGACGTGAACGTCTTCCGCGCGCTGGGCCAGCACATCGACCAGATGCACGCCGACGGCCGCCGCGTGGTGGTGGCGGGCTACAGCCAGGGTGCCCGCGACCGCCTGGCCAAGATGCTGAAGGAACACGGCATCGACCCGGCCCTGACCGCCGACACCTGGGCGGAGGTGGGGGCGCAGGAATCGCGGGCCACCGCCGTCATCGTGCTGGGCATCGACACCGGCTTCACCACCGGCGACCTGGCGGTCATCACCGAACAGGACATCCTGGGCGACCGCCTGGCCCGCCCGTCACAGAAGAAGCGCCGCGCCGCCAACTTCATCGCGGAGGCCGCCAGTCTGTCGCCCGGCGACCTGGTGGTGCACGTCGATCACGGCATCGGCCGGTACGACGGTCTGGAGACGCTGACCGTCACCGGGGCCCCGCACGACTGCCTGCGCATCCTCTACGACGGCGGCGACAAGCTGTACGTGCCGGTCGAGAATATCGAGGTGCTGTCCCGCTTCGGGTCCGAGGAATCGGGCGCGCAGCTGGACAAGCTGGGGGGGGTCGGCTGGCAGTCGCGCAAGGCCCGCGTCAAGAAGCGGCTGAAGGACATGGCCGACGCGCTGCTGCGCATCGCCGCGGAGCGCGCCCTGCGCAAGGCCCCGCCCATCGAGGTGCCGGACGGCGTCTATGACGAATTCGCCGCCCGCTTCCCCTATGCCGAGACGGATGACCAGCTGAAGGCCATCGAGGACGTGCTGGAGGATTTGAATTCCGGCCAACCCATGGACCGCCTGGTGTGCGGCGACGTCGGGTTTGGGAAGACCGAGGTGGCCTTGCGCGCCGCCTTCGTCGCGGCCATGAGCGGCTTGCAGGTGGCGGTGGTGGTGCCCACCACCCTGCTGGCCCGCCAGCACACCCGCACCTTCGAGAAGCGCTTCGCCGGCCTGCCCGTGCGCCTGGGGCACTTGTCGCGCCTGGTGACGGCGAAGGAATCCGCCCAGACCAAGGCCGGCCTGGCCGATGGCACCATCGACATCGTGGTCGGCACCCACGCCCTGCTGGCCAAGAGCATCCAGTTCAAGCGGCTGGGCCTGGTCATCGTGGACGAGGAACAACATTTCGGCGTGAAGCAGAAGGAACGGCTGAAGGAACTGCGCACCGACGTGCACGTCCTGACCCTGACCGCCACGCCCATTCCCCGCACCCTGCAATTGGCGCTGAGCGGCGTGCGGGAGCTGTCGCTGATCGCCACCCCGCCGGTGGACCGCCTGGCCGTGCGCACCTTCGTGCTGCCCTATGACCCGGTGGTGATCCGCGAGGCCATCCTGCGCGAGCATTATCGCGGCGGGCAGAGCTTCTACGTCTGCCCGCGCATCGAGGATCTGCCCAAGCTGCAGGAACGGCTGGCCGAGCTGGTGCCGGAGGTGAAGATGATCACCGCCCACGGCCAGATGCCGGCGGCGCAGTTGGAGGAGGTGATGACCGCCTTCGATGAGGGCAAGTACGACCTGCTGCTGGCCACCAACATCATCGAAAGCGGTCTGGACATCCCCAGCGCCAACACCCTGATCGTCCACCGCGCCGACATGTTCGGCCTGGCGCAGCTGTACCAGGTGCGCGGCCGCGTGGGCCGGTCCAAGGTGCGGGGCTACGCCTACCTGACCTATCAGCCCAAGACGGTGCTGTCGCAGACGGCGCAGCAGCGCCTGCACGTCATCGAGACGCTGGACAGCCTGGGGGCGGGCTTCCAGCTGGCCAGCCATGACATGGACATCCGTGGTGCCGGCAACTTGCTGGGTGAGGAGCAGTCCGGCCAGATCCGTGAGGTGGGCGTGGAACTCTACCAGCAGATGCTGGAGGAGGCGGTGGCCGCCGCGCGCGGCGGCCTGACGGAGGCGCAGGCGGCGGAGGAGCAGTGGACGCCGCAGATCCAGCTGGGCATGCCGGTGCTGATCCCGGAAGACTACGTCGCCGATCTCGGCATCCGCCTGTCGCTCTACCGCCGCGTGGCCGACCTGGTGGACCGGGCGGAGATCGACGCCTTCGCCGCCGAGATGGTGGACCGCTTTGGCACCCTGCCGGGGGAGGTGGAGAACCTGCTGCGCCTGGTGGAGATCAAGCGCCTGTGCCGCGACGCCGGGGTGCAGACCCTGGACGCGGGCCCCAAGGGTGCCGTCATCGGCTTCCGCAACAACGAGTTCAAGAACCCCGCCGCCCTGGTGGGGTTCATCCAGCAACAGGCCGGCACCGCCAAGATCCGGCCGGACCACAAGCTGGTGCTGCTGCGCCCCTGGGACAGCGCGGAGACGCGCATGGACGGCGTGCGCAAGCTGATGAGCGACCTGGCCAAGATGGCGGCGGGTGAGATGGTGAAGACCGACCCGCCCCCGCCACCGCCGCCACCCCCGCCGCCCAAGCCGCAGGGCAAGCCCGTCTCCGCCTGGGGGCACAAGCCGCCGCTGCCGGCCAGCAAGCTGAACCGCCCGGGCTTCTCCGCCCCGCCGCGCAGCCGGCGGTAGGGCTGCGGCGATAGGGCTATAAGGCTCCATGCCGTTCCAATGCCGCGCGCAACAGGCCCTTCATGGGCGCCTGGGGCACGGCGTCCTGCTTCTTCAGCACGGCGGTGAAGGCGGGCGCGCCGCCGTAGGCGGACTGGTAGCGCTCCACCACCTCGTCCGCCAGGCGGGACACGGCGTCGGCCGGAACGCCGTTGGGAAACTGGAAGAAGGCACGGATGGGGCCCAGCAGGGTGCAGCCGTCGGCCGTCAGCGCCACGACCGCGCCCTTGGGCACCACGATGGGCTTGTCCTTGCGCCGCACCACCACCTCGCCGCCCAGCGCCCAGTATTGGGTGCCGTCCACGTCCGTGCGACCGAAGACGCGGATGCGATCCCCCAGGTCGGCCTGGGCGAGGCCGGGGCAGCGGCCGGGCAGAGTGTCGGGCGCTTGCTCGAACACCACGGTCTGCGGGTCATAGATCAGGCCGAACACCGGTTCGATCATCTCTTCGGCATGGGCGCCGCCCGCCGTGGCCAGCAGCGTGGCCAACAGGCCGATCTTGGCCAGGGAACTCTTGAGCAGGGGGACCTTGGTGAACAGGGAAACCTTGGGCATTTTCACGCTCCGGCAGCTGAACTGTCTTACGGCTGCAAGGAAGGGTAGGGGCGGTGTGTGGCCGGAAAAGGGCGTGGCCGGTATCGCGATACGGCTATGCCGGCAGGCGTACCGCCCAGTCCGACCTTCCCGTCGCCCCCTGGCCGGGTTAGGCTCCGTTCAGCGCTTTTTGAAGGGAGGCCTTGATGGCCGAGGCGCCGGATCCGCAGGAACTGCTGAACCAAGCCGCCGCCGCCCGCCGGGTGGGAAGGCTGCCGGAGAGCCTGGACGCGGCCGGCCAGGCCGTGGCCTTGCTGCGCGCCGCCGGGGCGGCGGGAGATTTGGCCCACGCTTTGACGCGCTTGGCGCAGGCCTGGCGCGACCTGGGGCGTTACGGCGACGCCCGAAGCGCGCAGGAAGAGGCGGCCGCCCTGTTGCGCCGCGCGGATAATGGCCTGCTCCTGGCGAGTGCCTTGCGGCACCTGGGTGGCATCCTCGACGACCAGGGCGCGCATGCGGAGGCGGCACCGGTCTATGCCGAGATGATGGTCTTGTACCAGGCGGCGGACACCGCCCCGCTGGAGATGGCCAACGCCGTGCGTGCCCTGGCCTGCAATGCGGAGGGGCGCGGGGACCGGGGTGAGGCCGAAGTGCGATGGCAGGAGGCGCTCGACCGTTACGCCGCGCTCGATAATCTGTTCCAGCGCGACTATGGCCTGCCGGACAACCCCGGCGTCGCGGAGGCGCGGGCCCGCCTTGCCCGGCTGAGCGCCATGTCGCCGTGAGGCAACCCGGAATCGAGCGAGGCGGGACATCTGCCCAACCATTCAGGTAAATAAATGAAATAATTTAATAAGCTGCACTCTGTGGGTGCAATTTTTGGAGCTTGCGGCACAATCGGCGCCAGTCCAATAAGAGATGGGAGAACGCCGCCATGGCCGTAGACAGCAAGCACCCCGAGACCCTGGCCCTGCACGCCGGGTACCGCGCCGATCCCGCCACGGGCGCCGTGGCCGTGCCCATCTACCAGACGACATCCTATCAGTTCCGCGACACGGAGCACGCCGCCAACCTGTTCGCGCTCAAGGAACTGGGCAACATCTACACCCGCATCATGAACCCCACCACCGACGTGCTGGAACAGCGCTTGGCGGCGCTGGAGGGCGGGGTGGCGGCCCTGGCGGTGGCGTCGGGCCAGGCGGCCAGCACCTTCGCCATCCTGAACGTGGCCAGCGCCGGCGACAACTTCGTCACCTCCACCGACCTGTACGGCGGCACCTGGAACCTGTTCGCCAACACCTTCAAGCAGTTGGGCATCGAGGCGCGCTTCGTCGATCCGTCGGATCCGGAGAACTTCCGCCGCGCCACCGACGACCGCACCCGCGCCTATTACGCCGAGACGCTGCCCAATCCCAAGCTGCGCGTCTTCCCCATCGCCGAGGTGGCGGCCATCGGCCGCGACTTGGGCGTGCCGCTGATCATGGACAACACGGCCACGCCCATCATCGCCCGCCCGCTGGACCATGGGGCGGCCGTTGTCGTCTATTCCACCACCAAATACATCGGCGGCCATGGCACCAGCATCGGCGGCGCCCTCATCGACGGCGGCAATTTCGATTGGGAGGCGCATGCCGATCGCTTCCCCCTGCTGAACCAGCCGGACCCCAGCTATCACGGGGCGGTGTGGACGCAGGCGGTGAAGCCGCTGGGCCCCATCGCCTACATCCTGCGCGCCCGCGTTACCCTGTTGCGCGACGTGGGCGCCCCGCTCAGCCCCTTCAACGCCTTCCAGGCCATCCAGGGGCTGGAGACCCTGCCGCTGCGCATGCGGGAGCATAACCGCAACGCCAGCGCCGTCGCCGCCTTCCTGGCGGACCATCCCAAGGTGTCGGACGTCATCCACCCCAGCCGGCAGACGGGGGAACTGCGCCGCCGGGCAGACGCCGTGCTGAAGGGCGGCCATGGCGCGCTGGTGGGCTTCGAACTGAAGGGTGGTGCCGACGCCGGCCGCCGCTTCATCGACGCGCTCAAGCTGTTCTACCACGTCGCCAACATCGGCGACGCCCGCAGCCTGGCCATCCATCCGGCCAGCACCACCCATTCCCAGCTCTCGGCCGAGGACCAGGCGGCCACCGGCGTCACCCCCGGCTATGTCCGCCTGTCCATCGGCATCGAGCACATCGACGACATCCTGGCCGACCTCACCCAGGCGCTGGCCCAGGCCTAACGGGCGCAGGCGCCCGGCGGAAGTCAGACCACCAGCCGGCGGTAGAGATGCCAGGTGCTGTGGCCCAGCACCGGCATCACCACGATCAGGCCGACGAAGGCGGGCAGGGTGCCCGCCAGCAGGCTGCCGGCCACGATCAGGCCCCACAGCGTCATGACGCCCGGGTTGCGCCACACCGCCCGCATGGAGGTGGCGACGGCGGTGTGCAGCGGCACGTCGCGGTCCAGCAGCAGGGGGAAGCTGATGGCGGCGATGGCCAGCACCACTGCCGCGAAACAGGCGCCCACGGCGCAGCCCATCGCGATCATGGTCCAGCCGGCGCTGCTGCCCGCCACGTCGGCCGCGAATTGCGCCACCGAGGCCGGCGGCTGCGGGCCCAGCGTGGCGTCATAAATGCCCTGGGCGGCGTAAAGCCACGCGAAGTAGATGACCGTCAGCAGGAAGCCCAGGGCCGCGATGGCGGCGATGGCCGGCGAGCGCAGGGGGCCGAACGCCTCCCGCCAGCTGGGCTGAGCGCCGCGTTCCCGCTGCCGGCTCATCTCCAAGAGGCCGATGGACGCCACCGGACCCACCAGCACGAAGCCGGAGGCCAGCGGAAACAACATCGGCAGCATGTTCAGGTTCACCGCCGCCCGGGCCAGCACACAGCCCAGGATGGGGTAGATGATGCACAGCGCGAAGACGTCGGTGCGGAAGGCGCCGAAGTCGCGGAAGCCGGCGGCGATGGCCTCGCCCAGGTCGGCCACGCCGATGCGCCGCACCAGGGGCGCCTCCCGCGCCCGTAGGTCCTCCATATGCCCGATGGCCCGGCCCACGGACGCCACGCCCGCCGCCGCTTCACCCAGCCGTTCCCATGTCCATTCCACGGGATTGCGTATGGTCTCTTGTGTCATGCCCGATCCTCCTGAACGCATTGCGGTTTCAGGCAGGGGCCCAGAGATCAGCGGGGCCCAAGGCAGGGATGTTTTGCCGCGACCGAGGCCCAATGGCCAGGGTCCGGCCGCGCAGGGCGGTTAAGCGCCGCTCCTGTTTTCGCGGGAAGTGTACGCCGGTTGGTTGGTCTTGTTAATGGGCGTGGGAATAGGGGACCGGACGTGGAGAAGCGGTTTCCAATATCCGGTCCCGGCGCCTTCTGCGCGCCCGTCTTGTCGAGACGGGGGCGCCCGTGCGGGGGCTAGGACTGGGGCGGGAGTTGGGCAGTGTCCATGAAAAGCGGCTCCCAGACATGGCCGTCCGGGTCTTCGAAGCTGCGGCTGTACATGAAGCCGAGGTCCTGCTTGGGGTTCACGTCGGCCTTGCCGCCGTGCCGGCTTGCGGTCTCGGCCATGGTGTCCACGGCGGCGCGGTCGTCGCAGGACAGCGCCAGCATCAACGCCCCGCTGGCGTGGGTGTCGGTGATGGGCTTCTGGGTGAAAACCCGCCACTTATCGTGGGTCAGCAGCATCACGAAAATGGTGTCGGAAAACACCATGCAGGCGGCGGTCTCGTCGGTGAACTGCGGATTGTTCACCGCGCCGATGGCGGTATAGAACGCCATCGCCTTGGGCAGGTCGCGCACCGGCAGGTTGATGAAGATTTGCTTGGGCATTGTCCTCTCCATTCAGGAAGCAGTACCCGAAGGACGGGCCGGGCCATCCGGAACCGACAGGGCCCCGAAAATTTTTCTTTCGGTGGGGGCGGCCGGCATCCATGTCGGGTTCTTCAGCACGCCGCCTTCTTCTCCACCCGGGCCATGAAGCGGGCGTAGTCGATCACGCCCCGGCTGTGGAAGCCTTCGCCGATCAGGCCGGTGGCATCAACGGCGGCGACCTTGAAGCGCAGGGCGCGGCCGTCGAAGGCGATCAATTCCACGGTGGCGGTGACGGTCATGCCCACGGGCGTGGCGGCCACGTGGCTGACGTCGACATGGGTGCCGACGGTGCGCTCCCCCGGTTCCAGATAGGGCGCCAGCGCCTGCACGCAGGTCCATTCGATGAAGGCCACCATCTGCGCGGTGGCAAAGACCGGCGGCATGTCGTGGAAGCCACCGAAGGCGGCGCGGGCAGGGCGGGCACCAGCATGCTGGCGTCAACGGTCAGGCTTTCGCTGTGGCGCAGGCCGGGTTGCAGGCAGGATTTCATGCGTTGACTGCTCCTCACCGACAGCCGTTCCGGGCTGACCTCGGCGGACGCCGGCGGTTCAGAATTCGATAACCAGCGTGGTGATGCCCTGCCCTGCCTCCTGGATGGGTGTGATGGTGGGATGGGGGGCGCCGACCGTGGATGTGGCGGGATCGCTCAGGCAGACGTTAGCGCTCGGGCCGGTGCGCATCTGCGCCAGCAGCGAGGCGGGGGTGATGTTGCACGCCGCGACCACAGTCACGGTCACGGCCATGGGCGCCGCCATGATGCCTGTGGCCTTGGCGAAGGGCGAAACGGCGACCAGGGCCAGCGGCACCATGAGGAGGAGGGGCAGGAGCTTTCGGTGGGCGCGTCGCGTCGGCTGCATCGGTTCAGGCATGGGGGTTCCGCCTTCCTGTACGACCGCCGCGCTCGGGAGTAGCCGGCGGAAAGTTCACCCCGTCAAAATATCACGGCGACCGTGACGGTGTCCAAATATGCTCCCGCCCCCGCCATCCGTCCGGCCGCCCATCCGCCGCGTCCGCTATGGTCGCGCTGCCCCCCGGCCTGGGGGTGGCCATCCTCAGTATATGACGGTCACGGTGATCGTGTCGGAATAGGCCCCCGGCTGGACGATCTGGCCGGCCGGCATGCTGCCGTAGATGGGGTGGACGGTATGGCAGGGCGACAGGCAGTCGCCGACGACGGTACGGGTGGAACCGCTGCCGTCACCCCATATGTTGGACCGCAGGGAGTCGGTGAAGAGCTGGTAGTTCAGGTTATAACCGCCGTACAGCATGCGGCGGCTGCTGTAGCTGCCGCTGTTGCCGCTGCTCAACGTGACGGTATAGCCGGCCGGCAGGGCCGCCGTGCAGTCCACCGTAACGCCGCCCGTGCTGTTCGTGGGGAAGGCACGGAAGGGGATATAGGTGCCATAATTCAGGGTGGTGACCGATACCGTGCACTGGGCCTGGGCCCTGTGGGGTATCAGCAGAAGGGCCAGCGCCAGCAGCAGGGCGGTGGGCAGCCATGTGCGCCAGCCGCGCGTCCGGCGGCGCTGGGGCAAGGGACGGCGGGTCATGGCACCTCCTTCCGGCAGAGCAGGGGACCGAGGGTGGGGATGTCGTCCGGCCGGTCCTGATAGTCGAATTCGGCCATGCAGCGCCGGCGGTTGGGCAGGGTCACCGTCAGGCGGTTGCGCGCCGACAGGTCCAATACGTAGGCCAGGCCGTCATATCCCACCGGCGTCCGCGCCCCGGTGGCGTCCAGTATGGCCTCGCTGCCCATGGGCAGGGGCTGGCCGTCCTCATCCACCAGGCGCAGCAGCGCGCCGTGGGCGCGGCGCAGGGGGAAGCGCACCACCACGCCCGACCGGTCCTGCGGCCGCACCGTCTGGGCCGTGGTGGCGGCATCCATGTCGATGGGCAGGTCCGTGGGATCGATGGCCAGCTGGTTGGCATCGAAGGAGCGCAGATCCGGAACCAGCAGGCGGCCGCCGCCGTCGGTCACGCCCACCGGACGGTTTTCCCCCAGGACGTGCAGGCCGGCGGTGCCATCGGCATCCACCACGGCGAAGCTGTCGTTGATGGGGGTGGAGGCGAACAGGGCACCGTCCAGCAGCGACAGGGCGCCCTGGATCTCGGCCCGACCGGCGGTCTCCTCGCCGCTGTGGTCCACGCCGCCCGACAGCAGGGCCCAGGGCGCGCGGTACTGCAGGTCGGCGAAGGCGTGGGTTTGCTGTCCGCCGGCGGCGTAGGCCTGATAGCCGTAATCCCCTGTCTCGTTGGCCGATTGATTGGCCTGCAACTGACCGTAGAGCCCGCTGGAGCCGCCGCCCAGGCTGGCGCTGGCCGAACTGCGGCTGCCCAGCGGCAGGGTCAGCGTCAGCAGAAGGCCGGTGCTGCGTCCGGTGGCGAAATCATGGAAGCCGGTAGCCGCGAGGGTCAGTGATCCCAGTTGCGCCGAATAGCTGCCCGACAGCACATGGGCGTGGGTGGCCGGCGACACCGACACGGTGGTGCCCGACAGCAAGGTGTCGCGGGCATAGAAGGTCAACGGCGTGGCGCTGGCGTCGCGGTCCAGTCCGGTATAGCTGAGCGCCAGTGAGCCGTAGGGCCCCAGCGCGAAACTCAGGCCTGCGTTGATCTGCTGGTGGGCCACGCCATCGCCGGTCAGTGCCGCGATGTCGCGGTAGCCCCGGTTGGCGCGGGTGATGGAGGCATTGAAGCTGATGTCCTCGCCCATGCGCTGGAACCCGGCGGAGAATTGGGCACCATTGCCGGCACTGCCGGCGGCACTGAGCGTCAGCACGCCGAAGTCGGCCACGTTCACGGCTGCGCCGATGCCGCCCATGGCCAGGCCGCCGGCCCCCTCGACATGGCCTTCCACCGTGACCGCGTTTGACAGGCCGCGGCGGTAGGTGGCCGACCCCGTGAGCCGTCCATAATTGTTGCTCTGCAGGCCCCAGTCGCGGCGCACCGCCCCCACCTCCGCCGAATAGGCCTGCAGCCCGGCGGACAGCAGGTTGCTGCTGGCGTAAAAGGGCAGGCGACTGGTCACCTGGTGGCCCAGGGCATCGGTCAGGGTCATGGCCACCGTGCCCGCGCCGGTGATCATCGGCAGGGTGGGCACCTGGAAGGGCCCCGCCGTCACCTGGCTGGAGAACAGGCGCGTGCTGTTGACCATGACATCGACGGTCGAGGGAACGGCGGCGGAGCCCAGAACGGAGGGGACGGGGAAGGTGGTCAGGTCCGGCCGCATTGAGAAGTCGGAATTGATCTGCACGCCGCCAAGGCGCACGGGCCGGGTCCAGGCGGTGCCGCCGCCGACGAAGTCGCCCAGGCGATAGCGGCGCAGGCTGTCGGGGTCGGAATAGACGTAGGCGCTGTCCAGACGCAGCGCCTGGAAGGCGCCGTTGCTGCCCGTGGTGCCGCCAGCGCGCGCCAGCAGGCCGGTGGAAATCACGCCCCAGGGGGAGAAGCCACGCAGGTCGAACAGGCCCGTGGCCAGACTTTGGCTGCCGCTGGGGCCGCCGCTGGTGCTGCCGGCCAGGTCATAGTTCAAGGTGGCGCCGGTGGCGCTTTGCACGGTGCCGGCCGGCGGCTGCGGCTGGTGTGCGGGGAGCAGCAGGGCCGGCACCAGCCGCTCATCCGTCGCCGTCACGTACAGGGTCTGGGTGCTGGCTTCCATGCGGATATCCAGCCCAGGCGTCCCCGCCAACGGCACCAGTCCTTGGGCATCCGCCGGCGTCTCGGGCGGTAGTCGCAGCCCCAGGTCCCGCAGCTGGTCCAGACGGGCGAAAAGGGCACCGTCACGCATCACGAACTCCCCGATCTTGCCCGTGGGGTAGCCGTTGATCACGATCTCCAGCAGGCGGAGTTCATCGGCCATCGCCATAGGCAGCGTCAGCACGGCCTGAGGCAGCAGGGCGATGGCCGCAGCGGCGCAGGCCCGCCGCAGCCATCGGGGCGGGCTCATCGCGCGGCGGCCACCGTGACCGGCTGATCCAGCGCGCCGCTGTCGGCCCGCGCCGTCAGGCGCAGTGTGCTGCCGGCGGCGGGGGCGGCCAGCCCGGGCATGCGCCAGCGGCGCGTGGACCCCGGCAGGATGTAGGGCGATACATTGTCTTCCGCCTTCACGGCGCGACCGTCGGGCGCTGTCAGGACGATATTGCGGACGGTCTCATGCCGGTTGCCGTCATTGGTGGCCACCAGGTAGGCCTCGCCGCCGTTATTCTCCACCTGCCAGCGCACATGGGATGCGATCCGGGTGCTGGGTTCGGCAAAGATGGGGATGGACAGGCGCAGGGCGATGCGGACGGTGCCGGGGTCGGCCGGCGGCGGGATCTGGTCCAGCAGAATGCGGTAGCTGGCTTCCCGGCCCTGTGGCGGGTGGCGCACGGCGATGCGGACCACTTGGCTGGTGGCGGCGGGAATGGTACCGATGGGTGGGCTGGCCAGCAATTCCTCGGTCGGCGTCAACTGATCGTTGCCGTCCACCTGGCTCCAGCGGAAGCCGCGGATCTGGTACGAGGCCTCGGTGTCGCTCTGGTTGATGACGGTGAAGGCCACCGCCGTCTGGCCCGGGGCCAGCTGCATGGTCACCGGCAGCACCGTGAGGCTTTGGGCCCCGGCGGCCGGCGAAAGTGCCGCCACCGCAACCAGGGCTACCCCGCCCAACAGCGATCGCCAGAGGGGGGCGGAACGGGGCACGCCATGCGGGCGTCGTCGAGACGGGTTCCGGGAATCCTTCATTTTGCCCCCACGCGTTTCGAGAGATGGAGCCGATAGGGAGTGGCGGGCGATGCTGCGCCCTGCCGTGGTCAGTAGCTGACGGTCGCGGTGATGGTGTCGGAGTAGGCCCCCGGCGTGACGAACTGCGATGCGGGCAGCCGGCCGTAGACAGTCACCGTTTGCAGGGAACCGGAGCCAATGCCGGTGACCGTGTCGGTGCCGACGGTGATGCCCCAGTTCTGGCTATGGCCGGTATCGCGGTAGAGCCCATAGTTCAACATGTCGCCGGACGGGCCCGTCATCTGCCGGGTGGTGACCGTGGCGCCCGGGGCACTGCCGGCGTCCAGCCCGATGTTATAGGCCGTCGTGTTGGTGCAGGTGACGGAAATGATGGACGTGGCGTCCACCGAGGCCCCGGTATAGGTGCCGAAGGCGAGGGCTGTGGCGCTGACCTGGCAGGTCGCCCGGACGGTTGCCGTCACCTGGAACGTGGTGGTCGCCGTTGCCTGCGCGTGGGCCATCCGCGCCGGGGACCAAGTGATAAGGGCGATGCCGAAGAAGACGAAGCTAAGTAACCGAGGCATGGCGGTACCCCCTTGTTGGAGAGTTCCGCATGCTTATTCCGCCACCCAGCCCCTGTCCTTGATTTGGCGCAGTCAGGGGTTGATTTAATCGATCCTATGAACCGGAAAATTTAGGGAACGTTTCCCCCATGCCTACCGGCGCGTTGGCGGCCTGCTCATGGCATGGCCTTCAGGATGGACAGCAGAATATCCTGCGACCGGCGCTGGCCATAGCCCTTGCCGTAGGCGCTGGAGGTAACGGCTACCACCAAGTCCAGCGATGGCACCACGTAGATCTTGTTGCCGCCGTTGCCCGAGGCGAAGTGGACGGGCACGATGCGGCCATCGCCCAGGGGCTCATCCTTGGCGTACCACATATAGCCATAGAAATCGGCGTAGGGGTCGCTGGCGGCAATGGGGTGGATGCGGGCCAGACTGTCGCTCAGCCACCGTTGGCTGATGACACGTCGGCCGTTATGGGTCCCCTGATTCAGGACCATCTGGCCGATGGTGGCGGCGTCGCGGGCGGTGATCGACAGGTTGCCCTGGCCGGTGCCGTGGCGGCCGGGAAGCTGGCGCCAGCTGTGGGCCGCGATGCCCAGCGGGCCGAACAGGGCCTCCTGCGCCAGCCTGTCAAGGCTTTGGCCCGTGGCGCACTCCACAATCAGCCCAACCAGGAAGGCATTGAGGGAACAGTACTGATAGGTGCGGCCCGGCGGCTCGCGCACCGGCACGGCCAGGGCGGCGCCGGCCCAGTCGCCGGTCTTCTCCCCCGCCTCATCCAGCGTGTCCTCATTGCCGGGCGAGGCGGGGTCGGTGTCGTCGGCCGCCAGGCCGGAGCGCATGGTCAGCAGGTCGCGAATGGTGATGGCCTCCCATCCTGAGGGTAGGGGGCTTGGCAGGTAGCGCGCGATGGGGGCGTCCACGCCTGCCACCCGGCCGCGATCGATGGCGATGCCCATCAGCAGGCTGGTAAGGCTTTTGGTGGCGGAGCGGATGTCGTGCAGGGTGGTGGCGTCATCGCCGTTGTAATAGGCCTCGGCGATGCCCCGGCCATGCCGCAGCACCACCACGCCCTTGAGGTCGGGATGGGGATCATCGCGCCGGCTGTCCAGCAGGGCGGTCAGCCTGGCCGAGGAAACCTCCCCCGCGCCGGCTGTTGCGGGCGTGACGCCCATGAACGCCGTCCCCGCCAAGCCACCCAGCACCGCCCGCCGGCTGCACCATCCCCCGTCCATACCGCCACTCCCCCTTGGTTGAGGGGCGCAGCCTTGCCGAGTCCGGTGATGGGGACAACGGCCATCCGCGCATGGAGGGGTGGGGCCACTTCGCGTCGGCGGAATGAATTCCCTGACGTTTCGCCCGCATCGCTGCTATGAAATCGATAACATTTAGACAATCACCAAGGTTTTGGGAGGCGACATGGCGATGCGGGCGGCGTGGGCACTGGTTCTGGCGGTAGGGATGGGGATGGGGATGGGCGGCGCGGCCCCGGCCCGGGCGGCGGACAAGGCGGCGGACAATCCGGCGCTGGAGGCCGTGCTGGCGGGGGATCCGCCGTTCCAGCCGCAAAGCCTGCGCCTGGTGGACGTGCCGGCCCCAGCCGGTCCGGCGGTCAGCCTGTTCAACGGCCGCGACCTGAATGATTGGGACGCCTGGCTGGGCTATCCCGATCCGGCGCGCACCTACCTGGCCCAGCCCGGCCAGAGCTCCATCGGCGCCGACAAGGCCGCCATCGCCAAGATTTTCCATGTGGTGACGGAGGAGGGGGAACCGGCGATCTTCATCACCGGGCAGACCTGGGGCGGCATCGTCAACCGGGGCGACTACGCCAACTATCATCTGCGCCTGGAATACAAGTGGGGCAAGACCCGCTACGCCCCGCGCCTGGACCTGCCCTGGAACAACGGCCTGCTGTACCATAGCCATGGCGCGCCGGGCGCCGTCTACGGCACCTGGATGGCGGCGGCAGAGTTCGAGATCATGCTGGGCTCCGTCGGCATGGTGGTGCCCGTGGGCCCCAACGTGACGGCGATGACCGAGGTGGGGCGCGACCGTGCGCTGATCGATCCCCAGCGCCGCTACATGATGGGCGGCCGGGCGGTCACCGTGCAGCAGCCGGCCTGGAACGTGGAGGCCGGCAGCAACGCCGAAAAGCCGGTGGGGGAGTGGAACGTGCTGGACCTCTATGTCGTGGGCGACCAGGCGGTGCACGTGGTGAACGGCGTGCCGGTGATGGTGGTGCGCGACCTGCGGATGCGGGAGGGCGCGGGCTGGATGCCTCTGACCCACGGCCGCATCCAGCTGCAGTCCGAAGGAGCGGAAACCTATTTCCGCCGCATCACGCTGGAGCCGATCACGCGCTTGCCCAGGGTGGTCCAGGATTAGGGTCAGAACCGGAACTGAACCTCGGTTCAACGGCGGGGTCCTGCATCTCCGCATCACCATCGCGCATATCAAGTTTATGTTAATGACATTCGCGCACCCAGTACGCGTTTTTCGCGTAGTGCGACTATCTTTCATAGAAACCGTATTATGATTGACTCCTATTGCGTGTGGGTCCAGTCTCTCGTGGCACACCTAAAAAGATCGGGCCAAGCCCGACGGCAGACCAACCGCCAGCGGCTGGACAAGATACCTTGTCCAGAAACGAGGAGACACGCCATGAATATGATCGCCTACCGGCAGGTTAATGCTTTCGCCCAAGCTGTTTCGGCGCCCACACTGCAATATGCCCAAACTCTTTTTCATGAGAACAACACTGCGTTCGTTGCGTCCCCTAAGATCTATAAGCGCTTTCCCCAGGTAAAGATTGATGATTTTTCCACAATACTGGCCGCTGTCTGGGCCGACAGCGTTTCCGGTGCAGGCTCCATCAAGGCTTGGCTGCGTGCCTCTACCGCCGGTTGGTCCGACATCGAGATCACCAATGCGGCGAATGTCACCTACGCCAGCTGGCACGGCCTGTTGGTCCGCAAGAACCTGCAAGACGTCGGGAAATATCCGGCCGTTACCAATGACTATTACAGCTCCCCGGACGTGATCGCCCGCCGCCAGCGCGTGGACGACCCCGGCACCTTCCTGACCGCCCAATCCTATGGCACCAATCCATGGGAACAACCGGTGCGTGGCCTGAACTATCTCTATCTGCGGGCCAAGAACCTCTACCCGGGTGGTCTTGAAGGTAATTTCGTCGCATACAACTACAAAGGGTCAGTGACTCCGCCGTCCAAGTGGAACCCACTGAGCACGGAGACAGGCAGCTCGACATCCGCGATCAAGGCCAGTTCGATCAGTCCCGTCCTGCCTTCCGGCCAGATCGGCGTGACCTTCGACCCGTTCCTGTTTAACTTCGCCGCCGATCCGGGCGAGCATAATTGCATCTCCGTGCTGGCCCAGACGGCCTATTATACCAACCCCCTGCCCGACGACGCCAATTTCAGCATCGCCACCTGGTTGCTTAACGATCTGGCGTCAGCCTGGCACAATGTCGCGCAGCCGACCCAGTCCAAGAACTTCCTGTATTTCACGAACCGGGACGATACGCCGGAGCGCTTTCGTTTCGAAGCGCATGTCTCCAACCTGCCCCTTGGCTCCGTCGTCCAGCTCCGGACCGAGGAGAAACAGCACGGGGGGGTGGAAATCAACAGCGGTCCCGTCCACATCTCCAGCGCCAGCGCCGTGATCATCGCCGAGGGTGTAATCAATCCCAAATATGACGGAAGGCTGGAAGTGACGCTGGACGTGCCGGGCCTCAACGGACGGCTGCCCCCGGAAGCTGTCGTCGAGATCCGCACCTTCTGGCAGGTGCAGGACGACAATCCGAACCATGCCAAAGCCGTTGTCCTGGCGGCCCGCAACCATCGGACGTTGCTGGATGGCGATGCGGCCGAACTGTTTCTGGGATCGTTCACCTTCGTCGGTGGCAGCCCGGATTGAACATCCTCGGCGCATCGATATCGACAACAGAGCGAGCCCGGCTCCCGAAGGGGCCGGGCTTTCTTCTTAGAGTCTGTCTGACAACTTTATGGGTGTGCGAGGCCTCTGAAGAGGAGGCTGGACATGGCAATCAGGATCAGGCCCCTGCCATCTCCGTCCCCAAGAAATCCAGCAGCAGGCGACTGACCTCATCATGCGCCTCGCGCGTCGGGAAGTGGCCCACGCCGGGCAGCACCACGCGGCGGTAGGGGCCGGTGAAATGGCCCTCATTGACCTCCGTCGTAGCGGGCAGGGTGCAGCGGTCGTCCCCGCCCTGGATCATCAGGGTGGGCACGGCCAGGGTGCGGGCGGCGCGCTGGCGCTTTTCCATCTCGGTATAGCGCGGGTCGGGTTTGGCCTCGTCCCAGCGCACGCGGTAGGAATGCAGGGTGATGGCGGCCCAGTCGGGATTCTCGAAGGCCGCCGCCGTCCGTTCGAACTCCGCCTCCTCATACCACCCGGCGGGGCTCCAGCTGTCCCATTGATAGCGGGCGAACGCCTTGCCGTCGTGGCAGATGGTTTCCGCCCCGCGCTCCGTCGTCAGGAACCACTGGTACCAGTAGCGCTGGGCCTGGGGCAGGGGTGGAGTGGGCAGGCTGCCCGGCTCCCACCCCACCGACAAGGCGGCGATGCGGCAGAGGCGGTCGGGCGCCACGGCGGCCAGGAAATAGGCGATGCGGGCGCCCCAGTCGTGACCAATGATGCTGAAGCGCTGCCAGTCCAGGGCGTTGGCGAGGTCCAGAGCGTCGTGAGCCAGGGCGGCGATCTGGCCGGAGCGGGTGGTCTGGCTGGACAGGAAGCGCGTGGGGCCGAAGCCGCGCAGCCAGGGCGCCACCGTTTTGTACCCCGCTTCCCACAGGGCCGGCGCCACCCGGTCCCAGGTGTGGGCGTCGTCCGGCCAGCCGTGCAGCAGCATCACCGGCGGCCCGTCGGCCGGCCCGCCGGTGATGTAGGCCACGTCCAGCAGCGGGGTGGCGATATGGGCGATCTCGGGTTCGGTAGTCGACATGGCTATTAAACCTAGCAGCGCGCAGGCCTGTTCCCAACAGGGCAGGCATCTCCGTGTGCATGAAAATTGCTGAAAAGTTGCCGGCCCGGCGCTGCCCTTCCTTGGATAAAGGTGGGGCTGGTGAGGCGTATGGGTATGGGGAAACAATGAAGATTGGGGATAATGCCGCGTGCAGGCCTGCGGGACGGTGGCGGCTCCTGCTTCAGCCGGTGGGGGCGGTGCTGGTCGGCAGCACCATCGTATCCCTGATGCCGACGCCAGGGCCCGTCTGCCTCTCCTTTCTCATCGGTGGCCCGATTGTGCTGTGGGGATTGGGCCGGCTTTTCTGTCTGTTCCTGTTCCAAGATGCGCTGCGCGGGCTGATCATGATGGTGGTGGTCTGGCCGCTGATGGCGTTGGCCATGACCGCAGGCGACTACCTGCACTTCGCCCTGTGCGTTCCCTACTACGTCTGGGTGGTTGCGGATATCCCGCCAGGCCAGCCCCGGCATATGGAATTTCATTGGGGCACCTTCGGCGTAGTGGGCGGCCCAGAAAGAGACAAGACCCTGATCTATGATCCGGCCAAGGCACGAACCGTGCGCTCCCGATGTGACGCCATGCCGGATTGGACGCCCGGGCCGTTGCTCTGCGTCTCGCCCTTGTTGGGTGGATTCTACATGGTCAGTCTGCAATAACGTTGCCGATGGTTCCGGTTCAGCCCGCGGCGCTGGCCACCACGCCCTCCGCCCCCGCCAGGTCCAGCAGGGGCAGGAAGGCGCCCGGTTCCTGGGCGCCGGATAGGGAATAGAGGCGGTTGAAGATGAAGCAGGGCACCGCCTGGATGCCCAGCTGGCGCACGGTGGCCAGCGACTGGCGCAGGGCGTCGCGGTCGGCATCGCTGTGCAGAAAGGCGGCGGCGGCATCGGCGTCCAGCCCCGCCTCCCCGGCGATGGCAGCCAGCACGGCGCGGTCGCCGATGTCGCGGCCGTCGCGGAAGAAGGCGGCCTGCAGCGCGGCGGCCAGCTTCTGGGTGTGGGCGCCCCCTTGGCCGTCGGCGTGGCGCAGCAGGCGATGGGCGTCCAGCGTGTTGGGCGTCCGGCGGATGCGGTCCAGGTTCAGGGTCAGGCCCTCGGCCGCCGCCGTCTGTTCCAGCAGGGCGTTCACCTGGCGGATGCGCTCAACGCTGCCGAACTTGGCCAGTTGGTCGATGGTGCGGTCGACGCCGCTGGGCGGCGTGTCGGGGTCCAGCTGGAAGGGCAGCCAGCGCACCTCCGGCTGTTGTGTCGGGCGCTGGGCCAGTGCGCGCTCCAGCCGGCGCTTGCCGATGTAGCACCACGGACAGACGAAGTCGGCGACGATCTCGATCAGCATGGGGGTGTCGTGGTGGGGGCCAGGTCGCGAGCGTGGAGGGACTATACGGCGGTGGTGCCGGCCTGCCGAGCCTCATCCGATGGTTTATACACCAAGGATGGTTACAGCGCGGCGGCGGCCCGCGGATGCGGACAGTTTCTTTTCCATTCCGGTTCAAGGCCTCCTGCGCTAAACTTTTCTTATCTCTGCCATATATGGGCATGCCGCCGGCTTTGGTCGATGGCGCCAGATGGTGAGTGCGCGGCGATTTAGAAAGGCTGGTCCGGCGTGGACCGCCGCCCGGTGGGGGCCCGTTCCATGAGCGAAACCTACGTCACCATGAAAATCCGGGAGGCCATGGCCCAGGCCCAGGGCAGCCGCGCCCAGGCGCAGCGCATCCTGATGGCCTGGGCGCTGGCGGACGAGCAACTCATGCGCGGCCTGTGCAAGCCCTTCCTGAAGGGCATCACCGGCGCCGCCATCGAGCGCGCATACCGGGGCGGCCCGGCCGTGCCCGCCATGGCGCCCGCCGTGGCGCCCAGTGGCGCCACCAGCCGCCGTGCCCCGGCCCCTCAGCGCCTGACCCAGGCCCAGTTGGACGCCATTGTCGCCCGCATGGGCGGTACCCGCCTGGCCAACCAGCCGCCCATCCTGAATGGCGCCCCGCCGCCCAAGAGCGAGGGCACGGTGAAGCAGGCGGCCTCCGTCAAGGCGCTGGCCGCCGCCTTCCACCGCAAGAAGTTCTGAACAGGCCTGCATAGACCCAGCAGCGTCGAAGAGGCCGGCGCCCGCCGTTTGAGAGGCTCACAGAAGACAGGGCGGGGCCGGCGGCTCCGCCTTTTGTTTGTCGCCGCTTCTATGCTATCGCTGCCGCCCCTGGTTTCCGTTCGTTTCCTGAAGGTCCGCTTTTCCCATGAGCCCTGTCGCCGTCCGTTTCGCGCCCAGCCCTACCGGCCGCCTGCACATCGGCAACGCCCGCGCGGCGGTGATGAACTGGCTGTTCGCCCGCAAGCAGGGCGGCAGCTTCATGCTGCGCATGGACGACACGGACCGGGAGCGGTCGACGGCCGAATATGCCGCCGGCATCGAGGAGGACCTGCGCTGGCTGGGCCTGGAATGGGACCGCTACGCCCGCCAGTCCGACCGGCTGGACCGTTATACCGCCGCGGCGGAGCGCCTGAAGGCCGCCGGCCGCCTCTACCCCTGCTATGAGACGCCGGATGAGCTGGGCCTGAAGCGCAAGGCCCAGCTGGCCCAGCACCGCCCGCCGCTGTACGACCGCGCCGCCCTGCGCCTGACCGACGCCGACCGCGCGCGGCTGGAGGCGGAGGGCCGCCGCCCGCATTGGCGGCTGAAGCTGGAGCACACACCCGTCGTCTGGGACGACCTGGTGCGGGGCACCCAGCGCTTCCAGGGCCAGGACCTCAGCGACCCGGTGCTGATCCGCGAGGATGGCCAGCCGCTGTACACCTTCGCCTCGGTGGTGGACGATATTGAGCTGGGGATCACCCATGTCATCCGGGGTGAGGACCATGTGGCCAACACCGCCGTGCAGATTCAGCTCTGTGAAGCGCTGGGCGGCCCCGTGCCCGCCTTCGGCCATTTCCCCCTGATCACCGACGCCAGCGGGGCTGGCCTGTCCAAGCGCCTGGGCAGCCTGAGCCTGAAAAGCCTGCGCGAGGAGTCGGGGCTGGAGCCCCTGTCCATCCTGTCGCTGCTGGCCAAGATCGGCACGTCGGACGCGGTGGAGGCCCGGGGCACGCTGGAGGAACTGGTGGCCGATTTCGACCTGGCCAAGGTCGGGCGCGGCACCCCCAAGTTCGATGCGGAGGATCTGCACCGCCTGAACGCCCAGATCCTGCACCACATGCCCTACGCGGCGGTGGCGGACCGCCTGCCGGCCCTGGGCATGGCGGGGGCGGATGAAGCCTTCTGGCTGGCCGTGCGCCCCAACATCACCCATGTTGCGGAGGCCAAGGGCTGGTGGGACATCACCCACGCGCCGCTGGCACCGGTGGTGACCGACGCCGCCTTCCTGGAGGCCGCTGCCGGCCTGCTGCCCGCCGCCCCCTGGGGTCCCGACACCTGGGGCCAGTGGGTGGACGCGGTGAAGGCCGCCACCGGCGCCAAGGGCAAGGCCCTGTTCATGCCCCTGCGCCTGGCGCTGACAGGCTTGGAGCATGGGCCGGAACTGAAGACCCTGCTGCCCCTCATCGGGCGGGAGCGGACACTGGCGCGGCTGTCCGGCCAGACCGCCTAAATCGTTCATGTTATCAAACCGGTATCGTCGTTTTCTTCCAACCCAGGTTAACCCCACATGGCGCTTCAGCTCTACAATACGCTCACCCGCGCGAAGGAAGTCTTCGTGCCCGTCGACGCCAGCCATGTGCGGATCTATTGCTGCGGCCCCACCGTCTACAGCTACGCCCATATCGGCAACGGCCGCACCTTCACCGCCTTCGATCTGCTGGCGCGGGTGATGAAGCATCTGTACCCGACCGTGACCTACGCCCGGAACATCACCGACGTCGATGACAAGATCATGGACCGGGCCAAGGCGTTGGGGCAGTCCATCGAGACGGTGACGGAGACGACGACAGCGCAGTTCCATGCCGACATGGACGCCCTGAACCTGCTGCGCCCGGACGTGGAGCCGCGCGCCACCGGGCACATCGACGCCATGATAGCCATGATCGAGCGGCTGATCGCCGGCGGCCACGCCTATGCCGCCGAGGGCCACGTGCTGTTCAACGTGCCGTCCATGCCCGACTACGGCCGCCTGTCGCGGCGCAGCCAGGATGAGATGATCGCCGGTGCGCGGGTGGAGGTGGCGCCCTACAAGAAAAGCCCGGCCGACTTCATCCTGTGGAAGCCGTCGGCCGAGGATCAGCCGGGCTGGGATAGCCCCTGGGGCCGAGGCCGCCCCGGCTGGCATATCGAGTGCAGCGCCATGACCGCCGCCCACCTGGGCCCGGTGTTCGACGTGCACGGCGGCGGGCTGGACCTGATCTTCCCCCACCATGAGAACGAGATCGCGCAAAGCCGCTGCGCCCACGGCACCCCGGTCATGGCCAACTATTGGGTCCACGCCGGCTTCCTGACCATGTCCGGCGACAAGATGTCGAAGTCGCTGGGCAACATCTTCACCGTGGCCGAGCTGCTGGACGAGGTGCCGGGCGAGGCCCTGCGCCTGGCCCTGCTGCAGGCCCATTATCGCCAGCCGCTGGACTTCTCCAAGGAAGGCCTGCGCCAGGCCAGGGCCACGCTGGACCGCTGGTACGGCGTGCTGCGGGCCGCCGGTACTGTGCCGGCGGCCAAAGTGCCTGATGAGGTTCTGGCGGCGCTGGAGGACGACCTGAACACGCCGCTGGCCTTCAGCCTGCTGCACGAGCTGGCCAACCGCTTCCACAAGGAGACGGATGAAGGCGCCCGCCGGGCCGTGGCCGCCAGCTTCAAGGCCGCAGCCAACCTGATGGGCCTGCTGACCCAGGACCCCGAGGCCTGGTTCCGCTGGACGCCCAAGGGGGCGGAGGGCCTGGACGAGGCCGCCATCCAGGCCGCCATCCAGGCGCGCAAGGACGCCCGCGCGGCGAAGAACTTTGCCGAGGCCGACCGCATCCGCAAGGATCTGCTGGACCAGGGCGTGGTGCTGGAGGACGGGCCCCAGGGCACGACCTGGAAGCGGGCGTAGCCTAGCCCACCGGCGTCCTGGCCCTCAGCTCCCACGCCGCGGCCTCCTCCGTCCGGCCCAGCTTGCGCAGGCAGGCGGCGCCGGCGGTGAGGGTGGCGGCCAGGCCGGCGGGGTCGCCGTGTTCGGCGGTTTCGGCGGCGTGGCGGTACCAGTCCATGGCCTCGTCGAAGCGGCCCATGCTGGCCAGGGTGTCGCCCACCGCCTGCAGGGCGTGACACAGGCCCTCCAGGTTCACCCGCCCGGCGGCATCGCCGTCCTCCACCGCCGTGACGGCGGCCAATGCCCAGGGCAGGGCGTCGGCCGGGCGCTTCAGGTCCATCAGGCAGTGGCTGACGCGCAGGCGGGCGCGGCCGACGTCGTCGTGGTTGACGGGGGTATCGGGGGCGCCACGCTCCAGCGCCTGGACGCTGCGCTGGAACCAGACCAGCGCGTCCTCGATCAGGCCCAAGGCGTAGAGGCAGTCCGCCATCAGGTGCAGGCTGGCGCCCAGGCTGGCGTGGTCCACGCGCGCGGTGCCGTCGCCTTGCTCCTTGGCGGCCACGGCTTGCTGCAGCCAGGGCAGGGCCTGGTCGGGCTGGCCCTGGCGCGCCAGGCAGGCGGCGGCCTGGTGCAGGCTGTGGCCTACGGCCTCGCGGTCCACCCGGCCCTGGGCATCGCCCCGGTCGGCAGCCTCCGCCGCCTGTTGGAACCAGGCCAGCGCCTCCGTATCCCGGCCCAGGCGGGCCAGGCAGGTCCCCACCAGGTGCTGGCAGGCGGCCAGGTTGTCGCCGTGCACCAGCCCTTGGGCGTCGCCCTGTTCCGCCGCCGCCACGGCGTCCTGGAACTCCGCCAGCGCCTCGTCGATGCGGCCGAGGTCGTATAGGCAATAACCCACGTCATAGAGGATGCGGCCCAGGCGGTCCGCATCCACGACCCCTTGGCCGTCGCCTTGCCGGGCCAACAGGGCCGCATGCTGGAAGACGGGCAGCGCGTCCTCGGGACGGCCCTGGTCGATCAGGCCGCGCCCCTGCCGATGGAACCCGCGGGAGTCCGGGAAGGCGGGATTCATGAAGGCTGGATCGGCGAAGGGAATTGCTGTGTGCGCCGGCATGCGAGGGGGGCTTCCTGCGAAGGGGGCCGGCCAAAGGTGGGGACTGCCTCCAGGGCTGTCAACGCGCGGCCGGGGCGGGGGGCCTTCTGGGCAGGGGCGGCGGATCAAGGCTATGGAGGAAGGGATACGGCGCGCGCCATACGCCACCCCACCAAAGACCAAGGGGTTGTTGCAGCCGCCGCGCGGTCCATTCCCTTTCGATCAGGCTGGGGCGCCGCCGCGGTGCCCTGTCCTCTCTTCCCATTGCTGCCGAGATGGCGCCGGCCGCTCCCTCCCGGTATGACAAGAAGCCATCCAGCATAGGGCATGGATCGGCATCATCCGTCGCCAATCATGCCAACATTCGGCTAGGAGGATGGTGCAGGAAAAAGTCGATGTGCCGATCCAGTGGAGCCGTTAGCGCGCGGTTTATTTTGACTGGAAGGAGTCATTCCCAAAAATGACGGATTCGGCATGGCTGTTTCCTATGTGACGAAGGAACGTTAGGCGGAAATTAGAATTATAAAGAACCTGTTTGGATGGAAAATTTCCGATACCTCGGATGGCGCGGCTGAATCCTGCCCTCCCTCTGGTTTGCCGAGGGCGTATTGCGTGCTGTTTTTGCGTAGTTGCCCGAACTGATGTATAAATCGATGAAATATGAGTAACTCCCCGTTGTGAGTTCTATATGGGACCTCGCTCGACTTCTCGGCATGCTCAATGCTTCAAACGGATTCAGTAATTAAAAAGATTAAAGATCGGCAGCAAAGTTTCTGTGGCCGCTATTTGCTTACGCCTAATGAAATATCAGGTATTGAGGAGATCGATCATGCGTAAATTCGCTTTCTTCTGCGCCCTCGCTTTCCCCTTGCTGTCCGCCTCGTATGCCAGTGCGCAGCAATGCGACAATCAACAGGAGCCGTCGCCCCAGACGCGCGTGAAGTCCGGCTTGAGCCTGCAGAACACCACCAACAGCCAGATCAATGTGCTGTGGGCGGGCTTCGATGGGGTCCTGACCCATTACACCACCCTGCAGCCCAAGCAGACGGCAGACTTCGTCACCTATGTCGGCCACATCTGGTATCTGGAGGCGTTCACGCCCAGTGGCGCCGTTTGCCTGGGCCCCATCCGCCCGGTGCAGGCCTCGGCCTGCAAAATGAAGATCTCCCTGCAGGGCGGCGACTTCGCCTACGAGCAGCAGGGCTGCCAGGTCGAATAAGCGCCGGCGGGCGGCGTCGGTCCTGCGGGTCCATGCCGCCCTCCCATCTTCCCGTCCCCTCACGCCGCCCGCACCGTCCCCAGAAACCGTTCCACTGCGCCGGTCAGCACGTCGGCGTGTTCCGCCAGCTTGCCGGACGTTCCCTTGATCTGGGTGGCGGCGCTGCCGGTGGTGGTGGCCGCGGCGCTGACTTGGGTGATGTCGCGCGACATGTCCTCGGTGCCGGTGGCGGCCTCGTTGATGCCGCGGGCCACCTCACGGGTGGCGGCGGTCTGTTCCTCCACGGCCGACGCGATGGCCATGGCGATGTCGGCCATGCCGGTGATGGCGCGCTGCATGCCGGCGATGGCGGCGGCCGTGCGCTCGCTCAAGCCCTGGATGCGCTGCACCTGGGCGGTCACGTCCTCCGTCGCCTTGGCGGTCTGCGTGGCCAGCGCCTTGACCTCGCCGGCCACGACGGCGAAGCCCTTGCCGGCCTCACCCGCCCGCGCCGCCTCGATGGTGGCGTTCAGGGCCAGCAGGTTGGTCTGCGCGGCGATGCCGGCGATGATCTCAACCACCTCGGTGATACGGCTGGTGCTGTCCCGCAACTGGCCCACCACCTCGGTGGAGGCGGCACAGTCGGCGATGGCGTCCTGGGCCTGCAGGCGGGAGCGTTCGACCTGACGCGCGATCTCCTGCACCGTGGCGGCCAGTTCCTCCGACGCGGTGGCGACCATCTGCACGTTGGCCGAGGTCTGCAGGGCGGTGCCGGCGACGGCGCTGGAGCGGTCGCGGGTGACGCCTGCCGCCTCCGCCATGGACTCCGCCGTGTCCTTCATCTCGCGGGCGGCGGCGGCCAGGGCATCGATCAGGCTGGCCACCTGGGCCTCGAAGGCGTCCGCCACCGCGGCCTGGGCCGCCTTGCGCTCCCGCTCCGCCTGGGTGCGCAGGGCCGTCTGTTCTTGTTCCAGCCGCCGCACGGCCAGGGCATTGTCGCGGAAGACGGACAGCGCCCGGCCCAATAGGCCGACCTCGTCCCGCCGCTCCTGCTGGGCCAGCACGGCCCCCTCCAGGTCACCGCGCGCCAGTCGGCCCAGCGCGTCCGCCATGGCGGTCAGGGGCCGGGCCACGGTGCGCGACATGGCCAGGATGACCACCAGCCCCAAAGCCAGGCTGGCGGCCAGCGCCCCCAGCACGGCGGTGCGCGCCGCCTCGCGGGTGGCGTTCGCCGTCCGCGCCAGTTCCTGCCCATGGCGGGCGTTCCAGTCCAGCGTGTCCGTCAGGGGGCTGATGACGGCGCGGAAGGCGTCCTTCAGCGGGCCGGAGGCGAAGCTCTGCATGCCGGCATCGTCATGCGCATCGATCAGGCCCACCAGCTTGGCCGTGGCGGCGGTGTAGCGCTGCCAGGCCTCGGTGAAGGTGCGCAGGAAGTGTCCGTCCGGGCTGCCGGCGTTGACGTTGGCGGCATAATCGCGGATGGCCGTTTCCACCGCCGCCCGGGTCTTGGGAAAATCATCCTCCGCTCCTTTGACATCGCCGGCGTCGTGCACGGCGGCGGCCAGCGCCAGGCGCAGTTCCAGGCGGCGATAGCGATTCAGGCTTTCCATCAGCTCCCCCAGCCGCACGGCGTTGGGCAGCGCCTGGCCGGCCAGGGTGTCCGTCGTCCGCCCCAGGCTGGCCTGCGTCCAGAGCGAGGTGCCGCCCAGGGCCGCCATGAAGGCCAGGACGGCCAGGAAGGAGAGGAGGACCTTGGCGCGCAGCGACAGGTTCAGCCAAAGCGTCATGGGCGGTTTCCTTGAGAAGGGGAACGGATGCTGGAACAGGGAAAATAAAGAGCAAGGCCGGCGGAGGTGTGGTTGCTTGGGAGTAAAATTCGATAAAATTTTCGATATTAACTAGAATGATCCAAGAACTTCCCTATGCAAAAAGTATAGGTGCTGAACAAAAGAAGGCAACATCTGTGTGGAGGTTTTCATTAATTTGATTGGTTAATTCTGCTGGGCAGGCGCCGCCGGATGCCACAGCCAATCACATTCGGAAGCGCCTGGCGGTTTTTACCAATGTCCCGCGATCCATTTCCCGGTGGCGCCGGATCAAGGCGCACCGCGTCCGGCAGGGCCGCCATGTCCGTCCTTGAGGGCTTCCAAGGTTGCTTCGTTGCGTGCGATGGGCCATTGTCGCAACTCCATTACGTTATCTGGCCTGGTTATGAGCGATCGCCCCCGCATCTACCTGTACGACACCACGCTGCGCGACGGCGCGCAGACCCAGGGTGTGGACTTCACCGCGGCCGACAAGGCGGCTATCGCGCGGGAATTGGATGCGTTGGGCATCGACTATATCGAGGGCGGCTGGCCGGGGGCCAACCCCACGGATGACGCCTTTTTCGCCGACCCGCCCCGCTTCAAGCGGGCGCGGCTGACGGCCTTCGGCATGACCCGCCGCCCGGGGCGCAGCGCCGGCAACGACCCGGGACTGAACGCCCTGTTCAACGCCACGGACGGGGTGCCGGGCGCCGGCGTTTGCCTGGTGGGCAAGACTTGGGATTTCCATGTCGATGTGGCCCTGAACATCCCGCGCGGCGAGAACCTGGACCTGATCCGCGACAGCGTGGCGGAGACGGCGGCCCGGGGGCGCGAGCCGCTGTTTGATGCGGAGCATTTCTTCGACGGCTACAAGGCAAACCCGGACTACGCCCTGGCCTGTGTGCGCGCGGCGTATGAGGGCGGGGCCCGCTGGGTGGTGCTGTGCGACACCAATGGTGGCAGCCTGCCGCATGAGGTGGAGGCCATCGTGGCGGCCGTGGCCCGGATCATCCCGGGCGACCGGCTGGGCATCCATTGCCACAACGACACCGAGAACGCCGTGGCCAACAGCCTGGCGGCGGTGCGCGCCGGTGCCCGCATGATCCAGGGCACCCTGAACGGCCTGGGCGAGCGCTGCGGCAACGCCAACCTCATCTCCCTTATTCCCACGCTGTCCCTGAAGATGGGGTATGAGACCGGCGTGGACGGGGAGGGGATGCGCCGCCTGGTCCATGTCAGCCGCCTGCTGGACGACCGGCTGAACCGCGCCCCCAATCGCCACGCCGCCTATGTCGGCGAAAGCGCCTTCGCGCATAAGGGCGGCCTGCACGTCTCGGCGGTGGAGAAGGACCCCACCAGCTATGAGCATGTGCCGCCGGAGGCGGTGGGCAACCGGCGCCACGTCGTGGTGTCGGACCAGGCCGGCCGCTCCAACGTCCTGGCCCGCCTGCGCGAGGTGGGCATCAGCATCGAGCCCGGCGACCCGCGCGTGGGTGCCTTGGTGGAGGCGGTGAAGCGGCGGGAGTTCGAGGGCTACGCCTATGACGGCGCCGAGGCCAGTTTCGAGCTGCTGGCGCGGCGCACGCTGGGCACCCTGCCGGACTATTTCCGCCTGATCTCCTTCCGCGTGCTGGATGAGCGGCGCTGGAACGCCCAGGGGCAGCTGGTCACCCTGTCGGAGGCGACCGCCAAGCTGGAGGTGCCGGGTGTGGCCGATGCCCTGATGACGGTGGCGGAGGGCAACGGCCCGGTGAACGCCCTGGACACGGCGTTGCGCAAGGCCCTGATCCCCGCCTACCCGCATCTGGACGGGATGCGGCTGGTCGACTACAAGGTCCGCATCCTGACCCCCCAGGACGGCACCAAGGCGGTGACCCGCGTCATGATCGAAACGCGGATGCCGGACGGCGCCCCTTGGGTTACCGTCGGGGTATCGGCCAACGTCATCGACGCGTCGTTCAACGCGCTGTTTGACAGCATCACCTATTGTCTCTACCGCGCGGGGGCCACCGTCCCCACCGCCTGAGGGACGCCAGCAGTTTCAGGACCCAAGTGCCATGAGTGGAACCGACCGCCGTATGCTCGCCAAATCCCAGGCTGAAGGGACGGAGGAGGGCGCGGGCCCGGCCGTCATCCTGGTGGAGCCCCAGTTGGGGGAGAACATCGGCACCGTGGCGCGGGCCATGCTGAACCATGGCCTGACCGACCTGCGCCTAGTGAATCCGCGCGACGGCTGGCCCAACGAGAAGGCGGTGTCGGCATCGGCCGGCGCCACCCTGGTGCTGGACCAGGCCCGCGTGTACGAGAGCACCAAGGACGCCATCGCCGACCTGCAGAAGGTCTACGCCACCACGGCGCGCCCCCGCTACATGGTCAAGACCGTGCTGACGGCGCGCGAGGCGGCGACGGAGATGCGGGCGCACGCCCAGGTGGGCCGCGGCGTCGGCATCCTGTTCGGGCCGGAGCGCACGGGCCTGGTCAATGACGACATCGCGCTGGCCGACACCATCATCACCATCCCACTGAACCCGGGCTTCTCCTCCCTGAACCTGGCGCAGTGCGTGCTGCTGGTGGCGCACGAATGGTTCCAGGCCGGCTATGAGGGGCCGGAGCGGCAGCTCTACACCGGCAACTCCCGCCCCGCGACCAAGGAAGAACTGGTCAACCTGTTCGAGCACCTGGAGCTGGAGCTGGACGCCACCGGCTTCTACACCAGCGAGGAAAAGCGCCCCAGCATGGTGCGCAACATCCGCAACATGCTGCAGCGCGCCCACATGACAGAGCAGGAGGTGCGCACCCTGCATGGCGTCATCAAGGCGCTGGTGGGCCTGAAGGAAAAGCGCAAGTAAGGCCGCGTCGCCGGACTCTGGATAAAGGGCGACCCCACGGCCGCCCTTCGTGTTTAGGCCGCCTGCTTCTTAAGCGCGAAGATGTAGGTGACCCGTGCGATCGCCGCCAGCTTGTAGCCATACTGCGTCAGCCGGGCGACGGTGGGGTCGTTGCCCAGGTTCAGGATGTCGATATCGTGAATCTCGATGCTGATGACCGAGGGGCGGTAGCGGTCCAGGTCCAGGCTGGCGACGACGGCGCGGTCGAACCCTTCCAGATCGATGTTCATATAGTCGATGCTTTGGCCGCTAGGCAGGTTCTCATCCAGGATCTGATTGATGGTCTTGACCGGTACGACCCGGGTTCCGGTCTTCTTGCGCCCCATACGCGTCCACTCTTCCGCCGTTTCCGGGCTCAGGGTGTTCATGCCGGTGCTGTCGAACATGTGATAGACGAGTTCGCCCTCGGTGGGGCCGACGCCGGTGCAGATGTTGATGTCGTCCGGCCGGTCCTGATTGAAGAGGTTGATCACATCGACGTTCGCGTCGATGTTCATGCCTCGCCAGCTCATATGCCGCAGAAGTTGCGTATTGGATTGCCGGCGTGGATGGAAGGCGCCAACATCCACATAGAAACCGCCATGCGGGCGCTGAATATCGTAAAAAAGAATATCGGCAACCAGGGCATCTTCCGCGAATTGCGCATAGATGATCTTTAAATAGGGATCGCGAATGATTTCAAAATATTGATGGGCGGGAAAACTCTCAAAGACGTTTAGCCGAATCATATGAGACTGCCCCATAAATTTGCATATATGTCCAAAATATATTAATGAGCGTTAGTTGTGAAGTTAAATATCTCTTTTTGCGTGTTCTTTCGGGTGGTGCCCTCCTCAGGGGCTCCTCTGCCAGGAGGTTTGCGGCAAGCTTTTGTGCCGATTGGGATGGTTGGCGGGGGTAGGGGATTGTGCCGGACATGACCTGGGCTGAATTGGCTGAAGATGATCTCGGCCTACCTGCTGGTTGTGGGCCTGCTGGTGCTGGCGGTCAGCGGCCTGACCCTGTGGTGGTTCTCCACCGATGCCGAGGGCGGGCGCAAGGGCATCGTCCGCATGGGGGAACGGGACAAGTTCCACGCCCGCCCGTTCTTCCTGGCCATCTTCATCACTGGCTATCTGCTGGAACCCGTCGCCAAGATGCGGAATTCCCTGTAACGCGTGCCGGTAGGGCCGATCCGCGTGTTTCCGTCACGCCACCACGGGCACGTGGAAATCGATGACCGCGCCGGGGCGGGTGGGGGCGAATTCGCTGTCGTAAAGCTCGAAGTCCGGGCTGTCCGCCACCCTCAGGCCCGATGCCGGCATCAGCTCGCCCCAGATGCGGTCCATGGCCGCCTTGACCTGGGGGTGCAGGGGGCCGCCGTTCAGCGTGATGCGGAACACGGCGTATGTCGCGGCGGGGATGCGCAGGGTGGTGAACCCCGCCGGCGGTGTGGCGTCCGGGGCGACGCGGACGCCGGCCATGTAATCGAAGCTGCCTTCCGAGCGGTCCGCCGCCCACACCACGCCGTAGGTGGCCCAGCTGGGCTCCTGCCCGGCGAAGGGCAGGGCGCCGATCAGCGCCGGCCAGAGCTGGGGGATGGTAGCCTTGGTGGCGCCGTCGAAGCGCCGCGACGGGCCGGCGACGGTGAAGGCGTCCAGGGAGACCAGGTCGGGTAGTCGGATGACGTCGACATCGGCGCTTTCGGGCAGGCTCATGGGATATTGTCCTTCAAAGGGGGTGGCGGAGTAGCCTTGCCGGAACCGGCCGGGCGAGACACCGAACAGGCGCCCGAAGGCGCGGGTGAATGCTTCCTGGGAGTCGAAGCCGCAATCGAACGCCAGGTCGATCAGGCGCGCCTCCGGCTCGGAGGTCAGGCGCCGCGCCGCCTTGACCAGCCGCCGCCCCCGGACATACGCCATGACGCTGCGTCCCATGCGGGCCGTGAACAGGCGGGAGAAATGATAGGGCGATAGCGCCATGCGGTCGGCGATGGCGTCCAGCGTCAGCGGCTGGTCCAAATTGTCCTCGATCCAGGACAAGAGGTCGGCGAGGCGGTCGGGGCGGGGCAGGGTCATGCCGGCACTATGACCAATGCCGACATCTCCGTCCTGACCGGTCTTGCTGTTTTGGGGGAGAGAAAGGCACCCTGTTGTCCTACCGGCCCCGATGGGGTGGCCAACGATGCGGGGAACCCAATGCGGTCAAGGATGATGATACGGGCGGCGATGCTGGCGGCCGCCTTGGCGATGGCGCCCCTTGTGGCGCCGGGGGACGGGCACGCGGCTGCGCAACCCGCCGCCGCCGGACGGGCGGCGAAGAGCGAGGCCCAGACCATCCAGCTGTTCGGCGCGTCCATCAAATATTACGAGGCGGGGCAGGGCCCGACGCTGGTGCTGGTCCATGGCCTGGGCAGCAGCGCGCAGGGCGATTGGGGCAAGGTCATGGCCGACCTCGCCAAGACCCACCACGTGCTGGCGCTGGACCAACTGGGATTCGGCGCCTCGGACAAGCCCATGATCGACTATGCCATCCAGACCTGGGTGGATTTCCTGGGCGAATTCCTGCGCCAGAAGAAGGTGACGGACTTCACCCTGATGGGCGAATCCCTGGGCGGCTGGATTTCGGCGCAATACACCATCCAGGCCCTGGACGGCATCGCCGCCGATCCCGCCTTCGCCCTGCCCAAGCCGTTCAAGCTGGTGCTGTGCGACGCCGCCGGCCGGCACGACACCATGGCCAAGGCCTTCGGCCCGAAGCCTGCGGGCGCCGACGCCCCGCCCCCCGCCGCCTCGCTGGCGGGGCAGAAGGCCATGCTGGGCGCCATCTTCCATGACCCGCGCTGGTCCAACGGGCCGGCGGCCCTGAAGCGCGGCTTCGCCTGGAGCCTGTCCAAGGGCGACGCCTGGACCATCCATGCCGTCTACAGCAACCCGGCGCTGCTGAACGAGACGGTGGATGGCAAGCTGAAGGACATCACCATCCCCACCCTGGTGGTTTGGGGGGCGGAAGACAAGCTGCTGCCCCCGGCGGATGGCCAGTTCTATGCCGACGGCATTCCGGGGGCCAAGCTGGTCACCATTCCCGACAGCGGCCACGCCCCCATGATCGAGACGCCCAAGGCCTTCCTGGCGGCGGTGGAATCCTTCATTAGCCACTAGTTATCAGAACCTGGTTGTGTTAAGTTAATTCATGGCAACTTAAAGATGAAAGCATCATGATAAATAATAAATCAATTCCTTGTTTGAATCCTCCAGATCCGGCGTGGGCGAGTTTCGGTCGTAATTTGTTAATAATGATTTCGAAATTATGGGAAGTAATCGATAATTCCCAGAAAGGTCTACATATTGGTGTAATTGTCGGGACGATTAGTTTTCTAATGTCGATTACTCCGACCGCATTTTCCATAGATTCTGATGGTGGGCACGTTCAAAAAGATATATATACAGATATTTATAGTATGGCAGAGACTTGCTCTTTTGCGCTAAGCTGGGAGATTGTGGGATTCTTCATACTTATTTTTGGAGCTGCTCTGAATATAGGAGCTAGAAAAAATTTAATCCCAATGCCTCTTGCGGTGGCTGTCCGCTTAACTGCTTTGTCAGTGCCAGTTTTTATATGTTGGTTCGCTTTTAAGTTCCCGGTGGAAATTTTAGCCGCATTGCGCGGGAAATGGCACATTACACAATTTACACCACCTCCGGTGCCAAATAATGAATTCGTGGTATCGGTCATTAATTTTATAATTAATCACGCGATATCTATATTGTTGTCAATATATATAATATATGTTGTTTCTATATTTTATAATCACTATCTTCTTCCGAAGACCAAGATAAGTAAAGCTGATGCGCCATGTGATGGCAGAAATGCGACCAGCGTTTGACCGCAAGAAAATCCCCTGTACCCTTGGCGGCAATGAAACCAAGGGGATGGGGATCATGATGCGAATGGGGCGGGTCGCGACGGCGGTGTCCGCGTTGGCGCTGCTGGCGGGCCAGATGGAGGCTCAGGCTTGGGCCGCGCCCACACTGCTGGTCAACGCCCTCATCCATACCGAGGATGCCGTCCACCCCACGGCCAGCGCGCTGGCCTGGGATGAGAACGGCATCCTGCTGGCGGTGGGGGAGACGGCGGACCTGACGCAGCGCTATCCCGGCGCCGCCACGGTGGATGCCGGCGGCGCCCCCGTGGTGCCCGGTCTGATCGACGCCCACGGCCATGTGCAGGAGGAGGGGGCAGCGCTGCTGACCGCCGACCTGTCGGGCAGCACCAGCAAGGCCGAAATCCTCACCCGCCTCCAGGCGCAGGCGGCCAAGGTGCCGCCCGGCGACTGGCTGCAGGGTTGGGGATGGGACCAGAACCGCTGGGCGGACAAGGCTTTCCCCACCGCCGCCGACCTGGACGCCGCCTTTCCCGACCGGCCGGTGCGGCTGGAGCGTATCGACGGCCACGCCGTCTGGATCAATAGCGCCGCCCTGCGTGTCATGGCGGCGCAACCCAAGGCCAAGAGCCTGGACGGCAGCTGGCAACCGCAAGGCGGCCGTATCGTGCGCAAGGGCAAGAAGGCCACGGGCGTGCTGATCGACAACGCGATGGACCTGCTGACCGAGGCCCTGCCGCCGCGCACCGATGACCAGATCCGCCAGAACTATAAGCTGGCCTTCGCCGAGATGGTGTCGCTGGGCCTGACCGGCGCGCATGAGCCGGGCATCGACCTGCAGTCCTTCCGCGTGCTGCAGGACATGGCCGCCAAGGGGGAGGTGCCGGTGCGCCTCTACACCATGGCGGATGGCGACCATGAGGCGCTGGCCTGGTTGTGCACCCAAAACGGCGGCTACACCGACCCCAGCGGCCGGGTGCGCATGCGGGCGGTGAAGCTGTACATGGACGGCGCGCTGGGCAGCCGGGGCGCCAAGCTGCTGCGCCCCTACAGCGACGATCCCGGCAACAGCGGCATCTACGTCACCAACCCCGCCGACTATCCCCGCATCGTGGCCAAGGCCAAGGGCTGCCACCTGCAGGTGGCGACCCACGCCATCGGCGATGGCGGCAACCGCATGGTGCTGGACACCTACGCCAAGGTGCTGGGCGCGGACGCCAAAAGCGACCACCGCTGGCGGGTGGAGCATGCGCAGATCCTGACCCTGGACGACATTCCCCGCTTCGCCCAGCTGGGCGTCATCGCTTCCATGCAGCCCACCCACGCCACCTCGGACATGCCGTGGGCGGAAAAGCGCCTGGGCCATGACCGCCTGGCCGGCGCCTATGCCTGGCAGAGCCTGCGCCGGGCGGGTGCCCGCCTGGCCCTGGGCTCAGACTTCCCGGTGGAGAAGGTGAACCCCATGCTGGGCCTCTATGCCGCCGTCACCCGCCAGGACCTGGCCGGCCAACCCCCGGGCGGCTGGCTGCCCGACCAGAAGCTGACGCGGGAGGAGGCGCTGGCCGGCTTCACCCGCGATGCCGCCTATGCGGGCTTCATGGAGGGGGAGGTGGGCGCCCTGAAGCCGGGCCTGCGCGCCGACTTCGTCATCCTCAGCGCTGACCCCCTGACCGTGCCCCCGCGCCAGATCGCCGACATCAAGCCACTGTCGACCTGGGTGGACGGCCGGAAGGTGTACGAGGCCGGGAAGTAGGATTTTCAGCCCGACCACGAGGTTGCGCCCCTGGCGCGCCATAATCGTCCTGATAGTATGCTTGCCATACTGCGATGATCGCGGCGATGGGGATTGGGGGGATGATGCGCGCTGGGATGCTTGCCGTTCTGTTGACGTCGGGTCTGGTTTTTTCGACCGGTCACGCGTGGGCCCAGGATCAGCCGGCGGCCCAGCCCCAGACCCAAGGCCAGGCGGCGCCGGCCGATCCCAAGAAGGAGGCGGAAAACGCCGAGGACCAGGCCATGCTCCGTTTGCTGCAGGAAGGGACGCAGGCGCTGCGCACCGGTCAGCCGCGCCAGGCCATCGCATCCTACGACCAGATCATTGCGACCTACGAGGCCCGCTACAAGAATCGCAAGGAAAAGGTCTATTGCGGCAGCACCCCTGCGGAGACGCTGGCCTACATGGTCCTGGCCGCCAGCCAGAAGCAGTCGGCCATCGCCGTGGCCCCCACCTGGGCCGTCGCCTATTTCCTGAAGGGCTTTGCCCAGTTTGACCTGCAGGACTTGCCGGGAGCCAAGGCAAGCCTGGAGCGGGCCCGCGACCTGTCGCCTTACAACCCGCAGTTCCTGATCGAACTGGCCAACCTGTACAAGTCCGAAAAGAACTGGCCCCTGGCGCTGGAAACCTATCAGGCCGCCAAAGAGCATTCGGCCGCCTTTTCTCTGCCCCAAGCCAAGGCCACGAATGAAATGAAGGCCCAGCACGGCATCGCGTTCGTCTATTCCGAGACCGGCAAGCTGGATGAGGCCGAGGCCATCTACAAACAGTGCCTGGCGATGAATCCACAGGACGCCTACGCCCAGCATGAGCTGGACTATGTGACGCAGCAGAAAGCCAAGCAGGCGCATGTTCATTGAAGATGCGGGGCGGTAACAGCCACCCCTTGCCGATCCTGGTCTTGCTGGCTTGTGCCGCCTGCGCCGGGCCGCCGGCGGGTGAGACGGCCGCCCCGCCAGTCAAAGTACCGTTGGTCACCTCTTCCTTGCCCACCGCCGACCTGACCCCTGATCCGGCCTTGGGCAAGGCCCTGCGCGAGGGACTGCTGGCGGTCCGGGCGGGGGACCCGCGCCGGGCGGTGAACGCCCACTTCAATCCGGTCATCAACATCTACGAAGCGCGCTACCGGGCTGTGCCGGGGCGGGTGTACTGTGCCCGCAGCATGGAAGAGGCTGCCCGCTACATGAAGGACGCCCTGCGGGCGCATCAACCGGCACGGGTGGTGGAGGCGGGACTGGTCCTGGCTTATGTCTACCGGGCCCGGGAACTGATGATACTGGATGATCCGGTGGCGGCGCAGGCCGGGCTGGAGCGGGCGCGCGTCCTCTCACCCGCCAACGCGGCCGTGCTGGTGCAACTAGGGGCCGCATACAAAGCGCAGAACAAGACACCGCAGGCGCTGGAAGCCTACCAGGCTGCGGTGGAGTCGATCGACCTGTCGCCATCGGAGACCAAGGCGAGGGAGACCATCGACGCCTTCTATGGCCTGGGCAGCACCTATGTCGCCCTTGGCCGGCTGGACGAGGCGGAGGCGACCTACCGGCGCTGTCTCAAGGTGCTGCCCGGCAATGCCCTGGCAGAGATGGAGCTGAAAGAGGTTCAGCGCCAACGGACCCAAGGCCGCTGATCAGGTCTCTTCATCCCGGCCAATAAGACGCTCAAGGATTACTCGGATTTCTCAAGAGTCTGTCGCTGGCACAGTGGCGGCAACCGTCAAACCTGGGAGCCCGTCCATGACCCATTCCGCCGAACCCACCCTGACCCAGCTGTTCGCCGACCTGCACGCCCACCGGGTGGCGACCATGGATCCGGCCCAGCTGCAGATCAACATCGACCAGCGGCGTGAACTGGTGGAGGGGGCCGACCGCGCCGCCTTCGTCCGGCCGGGTGACCGGCTGGTGGGTGAGGTGCTGCAGGATGTGGAGGGCGGCACGCTGCACCTGGGCGCCCTGCTGGCGCGGGGGCCGGTGGTGCTGATCTTCTTCCGCTTCGCCACCTGTCCCGCCTGCAACATCGCGCTGCCCTATTACCAGCGCCATCTGGAACCGGGCCTGCGCGCCCTGGGCGCCCAGCTGGTGGCCGTCAGCCCGCAGGTGCCGGAGCGCCTGGTGGAGATCAAGCGCCGCCACGGCCTGACCTTCACCGTGGCCAGCGACCGCGACAACGCCCTAGGACGCCGTCTGGGCATCGTCTTCACCGCCAACGCCGCCTCCCAGGTCAGCCAACTGGCCAAGGGCACCTCGCTGGGGGAGGTCACGGGCACCGGCACCTGGGACCTACCCATGCCGACGGTGGTGGTGCTGGGCCGCGACGGCGTGGTGCGCTACGCCGATGTCAGTCCCGACTGGCTGGTCAGGACCGAGCCGGGCCCGGTGCTGGATGCCGTGCGCGCTGTCGTGGTGGAAGAGGCGGCCCGCCGCGCGGCCGAATAGGAAGCTTTTCCGTCATCCTTGGGCCAGGCGCGCCCCGTCGCCGCGTGGTGACGGGCGCGGCAGATCTTCCACCGCCAGGCGTACGGTGGCGACGGTCAGCGGGGTCACGGCCAGGGTCAGCAGCACATAGACGCCGCCGATGGCCAGGATGTAGCCGGGCATGGTGCCCAGCTGCCGCATGCACCAGCCCACCAGGTCGCCCAGGGGGCCGGGGCCGTTCTCCGCCAGGCTCCAGTTGTTAGCGGCGGCGACCATACGCAGCACCACGAAGGCCTGAGCATAGGCGATGGCATGCAGGGGGGCGCGGTCCAACCATCGCCACGGGTTGACGTACAGCCGCAGGAAGGAGCGTCGCGGCCGGCGCAACCAGTGCGGTTCCACGTTGTGGGCGTGGGCGATGCCGAAGATATAGAGCGCGGTCAGGAAGACGGCGCCCAGGCCGGTGGCGATCCAGGAGCGCGCCAGGGCCAAGCCGTCCGGCGCTGCCAGGAAGCTGTTGCCCTCATGCACGCCATAGGCGCGCAATGCCAACACCGTCGTCCAGATGTCGGCGCCGCTGGCCAGCAGATAGGCGAGCAGGTATTGCAGGGCGGATAAGGCCAGGCGGCTGCGTCGGGTCATGCTTTCTCTCCCGGCAAGGTCGTGGGTGGCGTGGTGGCCAACGCTTCGGTCAGGAAGGTGAAGGCGGCCGACAGGGGGGAGGCGGTCTGGAAGTCCTGGGCCAGTTGCCGCATGTCGGTCCCGAAGGTGGCGGACAGCGCCTCGCCGTTGGCTTCCCCCACCAGCGCAACGATCTCCCGCCACTCCCGCACCAGATCCCGCACAGCCGGCGACGCGGCGGTGTGCTTGGCCTGGCGCAGGCGCTCGGCGGTGGTCAGCGCCTGGGAGATGCGGTGGCGCAAGGTGGGCAGATCCACGCCCGTGCCCTTCAGCCGTTCCGCCATCGACAGGCGCAGGCGGGCGATCTCCGGCTCCAGGCCCCGGCTCTCCACCAACTCGATCAGCAGGCGGCGCACGTCGTCGGTGGTCAGCGTCTGGGGGGCGGTGGCCTGGCGGGCCAGGTTGATCAGTTCATCCACCGACAGGGGCTCGCCTGCGGCCAGGCGCTGGCGGGCGTGCGTCACGGCGTCCAAGCGCTGGCGCAGGGCCGCGATCTGGTTCTCCAGATGGCGGCTTTGCAGGCCCAGGGTCTGGATCAGGTCGGCGCCGTCGCCGGCCAGCACCTCGCCGATCTGGCGTAGCGACAGGCCCAAGCCCTTCAGCGCCAGGATTTGGTGCAGCCGTGCCAAGTCCTCACGGGTATAGCGGCGCCAGCCGCCGGCGCGCCGCTCGGGCGTCAGCAGGCCGGCGCGTTCATAGACGCGCAACGCCTTGGGCGTGACGCCCAGTTTGGCGGCGACGTCGCCGGGGCCGAGGCCGGCGGTGGCGGGGGGCTTTCTCTGTTCCATAAGGCCAGCGTAGAACCGGACCCAAGGTCCGGTGCAAGCGCCTCTTGGTATCTTCCCGCACGATCCCTGAACCGTCCCCGCATGGGCCGTCTGCGGGCGTGTGCGGTTTGAGGTCTGCGGTTTCCGTTGACTTCGGTTCCGCGCTGCTTATAGTGCCGGCCTTCCCTTCCCGGGAAGGTGGGTCCGGGGGATCTCTCCCCCTGTCCCCGTCCATGGGTTCCAATCCGGATTGTTGCCGGAAAGGGGCGCCGTGGAACTACCGGGACAACAAGCCGCGACAGCGGCACTCTGGAGCTTAGAGATGAGCAAGCGTTTAGAGTCCAAGTACAAGATTGACCGCCGCCTTGGCGTCAACCTGTGGGGCCGTGCCAAGAGCCCGGTCAACCGCCGCGAATACGGCCCCGGCCAGCACGGCCAGCGCCGCAAGAAGCCGTCCGACTTCGGCCTGCAGCTGATGGCCAAGCAGAAGCTGAAGGGCTACTACGCCAACATCGGCGAGCGCCAGTTCCGCCGCATCTACCAGGAAGCCGTCCGTCGCCGTGGCGACACTGGCGAGAACCTGATCCAGCTGCTGGAGCGTCGCCTGGACGCCGTGGTCTACCGCATGAAGTTCGCGCCGACGCCGTTCGCGTCGCGCCAGATCATCAACCACGGCCACATCCTGGTGAACGGCAAGCGCCTGAACATCGCCTCCTACCGCGTGAAGGACGGCGACGTCATCGAGGTCCGTCAGAAGGCCAAGCAGTTCGCCATCATCCTGGAGGCCGTCGCCTCGGGTGAGCGCGACATTCCCGAGTACGTGCAGGTCGACACCGGCGCGCTGAAGGGCACCTTCGTCCGCGCCCCGAACCTGGCCGACGTGCCGTACCCGGTGACCATGGAACCGAACCTGGTGGTCGAGTACTACTCGCGCTAATCCAGGGTCCTCCGGGAACCGACAAGATCAGGCCGCGCCCCTCGGGACGCGGCCTTTTCTTTTGGTTCATCGCGGAACCCCGGGGAATGCGGCTCTGATTTTGAGGAAGAAGTAGGCGTCATCGCGATAGCCGTAGGCCATGCGCTTGATGACCTTGATGCGATTGTTGATGCCTTCGAGGATGCTGGTGTTGAGTGGCCATGCGGCGCTGGCGACGATGCCTTGGAGGTAGACGGCCAATTTTCCGGCGAAGCGGACCAGCGGGTCGATGCCACTGGCAATGGCCTTGTCGAACCAGGCCTGCCAAGCGGTGCGGGCGGCCTGGGTAGAAGGCTGGCGCCATAGCTGCTTGAGTTCATCTTTCATGACATAGACGGTCATGAGCGCCTGATTGGCAGCGAGCAGTTCATCCAGATGCACGCCGTCCTGGACGCGTTTCAGGTTTTCCCGGTTGCGCAGCAGCAGCCACCGGGCAGTCTTGATCACCTTGCGGGCTTTCTTGTCGTCGCGCAGCCGGTTGGCTTCGTCGACCCGGACGCGGTCGATGACGTCATGGCCGTATTTGGCGACGACGTGGAACAGATCGTAGACGATCTCGGCTTGTGGACAACGCGCACGCACCTCATTGGCGTAGGCGGCGTTCATGTCCATGGCCACGGCCTGGGACTATCAGGAATTTCGTGCTCGGCGGGGTCGGTTTCACGATCAGGCGCTCATCGCCTTCGAGAACCGCTCGCCGAACATGACGGCCATCTGGGCCTTCGCCGCCGTCCATTCACGCGGCGGCATTTTCCAATCTTTCTCCGCGCGGTTCAAGACCAGGAACAGGAGCTTCAGGGCCGCCTCGTCATTGGGGAAGTGCCCTCTGGCGCGGACCGCCCGGCGCAGCTTGGAATTCAGTGCCTCGATGGCATTGGTAGTGTAAAGGATCCGCCGGACCTCGCGCGGGAACGCGAAGAACGGAATGACCTCTTGCCACGCCCGGCGCCAGGCCTTGCCGATGGCCGCGTGTTTCTCGCCCCAGGGCCCGACCTCGAAGGCGGTCAACGCGGCCTCGGCCGCCTTGTCATCGACGGCGTCGTAAATTGTCTTCAGGGCACCGGCGACGGCCTTGCGATCTTTCCAGGAGGCGAACTCCATGCTGTGGCGGAGCAGATGCACAATGCAGGTCTGCACGATGGTCTCGGGATAGGCTGCGGCGATCGCCTCGGGGAAGCCCTTCAGGCCATCGACCACGGCCAGCAGAATGTCTTCAACGCCCCGGTTCTTCAGTTCATTCAGGACGCGTAGCCAGAACTTGGCGCCTTCGTTCTGCTCGATCCAAAGGCCCAGGACCTCCTTGGTGCCGTCGGCCCGCACGCCGATGGCAACGTGGATGGCCTTGTTGCGCACCAAGCTCTCATCCCGGATCTTCACCCGGATAGCATCCAGGAACACCAGCGGGTAGATCGCCTCCAGCGGCCGGTTCTGCCAGGCCGTTACTTCCTCGATCACCGCGTCCGTCACCGTCGAGATCAGGTCCGCCGACACCTCAATGCCGTAGAGTTCCCGCAGGTGCCCCACGATCTCCCGCGTCGACATGCCCCGCGCGTACATCGAGATGATCTTCTCGTCAAAGCCCGGAAAGCGCCGTTGGTACTTGCCGATCAATTGCGGATCGAATGTCGCTGTCCGGTCCCGGGGTATGGCCAGCTCAACCGAGCCACCATCCGTCAGCACCGTCTTTCGGCCATAGCCGTTGCGCCGGTTGCCGCCATCATCATCCGCAAGATGATGATCCAGTTCCGCTTTCAAGGCGCGTTCCGTCAGCGCCTTCTTCAACTGATCAAGGAGGCCGTTCTGGTCAAACGCCGTCTTGGCATCCGCCCCGGCAAGCAACTGGTCTAGGATCGCGTCAGGGATAACTGGCTCTTTGCGTCGGGCCATGGTGGGTCTCCTTCTTCCTCACTATGACCCCGCCGAGCACGAAATTCCTGATAGTCCCCACGGCCTTGATGCGGCGGCAGCCTTCCTCCCCCAACAGGTCGAAGAAGGGACGGATGCCTTCGCGCGAACGCTCGCGGCCAACCCATAACACCCGCCGGGTGTGGGGCTCGATTACCACCGTGGCATAGCGGTGGCCGCGCTGGATGGCGAACTCATCCATCGCCAACACGCTGATCCCGCTGAGGTCTACCGGATCGAGGGATCGTTGCAACGCACGTTTGTCGATCTCCTTGACCGTGTGCCAGTCCAGCCCGAAGAACGCGGCCACCTGCTTCACCGGAAGGGCACGGCAGAGGCGGACCACGCTCTCCGCCAAACGCCGTGTCACCCGGGCATGGCGCTCCAGCCAATCCAGTCGTTCCAGCCGAGGGCCGCACTGCCCGCACAGAACACGCCGGCGCGGCACCGATATCCACGTCGCCGCATCCAGGATCGGAAGGTCCCGGACAACTCGCATCTCAATGTCGTGAACACGCTCGCTCGCCTGGCCACAACCGTCGCAGATCATCGGCGAACAGGACGGTCGGCCAAGATATATCCAAACCGCCGGCTGCTCACCCGCGCGGCGTTCCACTGTCTCAATCCGGTAGCCTTCCCACCCAACGAGACATGACGTAGCTTCTCTATCGGGCAACGGCGCACCCCCTGGCAGTCTGTGATGTTTGGCGACTACCAGTCTGTCAGAACGCGCCGTTGTCCGCCTCTACCCGCTAATCCGCGATGAACCTTTCTTTTGGCGCGGCCCGGGTGGCGCGGCCCGGGCCTTCAGCTCCGGTGGCGGAGGCGGGGCGTCATGCGATCCATGATCCGGTCGCGCCACAGGAAGACGTGGACGGCTACGGCGGCCAAGTGCGCCCCCACCACGATCAGCAGCACGGTCACCAGGGTTTCATGCACTTCGCCCAAGGCCCGGCCGACGGTGGAGCCCGTGGCCACCAGCGCCGGCAGGTCCAGGATGCCGAACAGGGTCACGGGCCAGCCGCGCCGCGACGCGTCGGCCCATCCGGTCAGCACCAGGGCGAAGACCAGCAGGTACAGCAGGCCGTGCACGGCCGCCGCCGCCTTGTGCTGCCAGGCCGGCAGGCTGGGATCGGCCGGCGGCTGGGGCGTCAGCACCCGCCAGGCCAGGCGCAGGGCCATGATCGCGCCGATGGCCACGCCGAACGACAGGTGCAGGTTGACCAAGCCTTCCGGCGGCATGCCGCGGCGCAGCTCCGGCATGGTCCAGCCCAACGCGTATTGCACCACCAGCAGGGCCACCACCAGCCAGTGGAACCCCTTCATGGCGCCGCCGTACTCGGCCAAGGGTGAGCGATCCATTTGTTTACTCCTTCCAAATCAACGGCCCCAGGTCGATGGCCCAGGTCAACGGCGGAGGTGATCGGCCCAAAGGGGCTTCACCACCTCCAGGGTCAGCACCATGACGACGGCGGCGGCGAAGGCCACGGCCAGGTCGTCGGCATGCAGGGGCCCGAAGGCGAACAGGGCGACCGCGGGCGGCCAGGCGAGGGTGGCCGCCATGACCGCGCCCATGACCGCCAGCACCGTCCATAGCGCGGTGTTGGGCCGCAGCAGCGCCGTCAGGGGTGAGGCCGCGAAGGAGCGGTTGACCAGCACCAGACCGAAATTGACCAGCATGAGGGCGACGAAGGCCAGCGCGCGGGCCTGGTCGGCCGGCATGCCGCCGTTCAACGCGGCCATGAACAGCACCGCCACGACGGCGAAGGCGACGAAGCCTTGGGCCAGGCTCCACAACACCAGCGCGCGGGAAAACAGGGTGCTGCCCGGCGGGCGGGGTGGCCGGCGCATGATGTCCGCCTCCGACCGTTCCGCTTCGAAGACGATGGAGCAGACGGGGTCGATCACCATTTCCAGGAAGGCGATGTGCACGGGGGTCAGCAGCAGCGGCAGGTCCAGCGCCAGCGGCAGCAGCGCCAGGCCGGCAATGGGCACATGGACCGCCAGGATGTACCCCATGGCCTTGCGCAGATTGTCATAGATGCGCCGTCCCAGCCGGATGGTGTGGACGATGGACCCGAAGTCGTCGTCCAACAGCACCAGGGACGCCGCCTCGCGCGCGACGTCCGTGCCACGGCCGCCCATGGCGATGCCGATGTCCGCCGCCTTCAGCGACGGCGCGTCGTTCACGCCGTCCCCGGTCATGGCCACGATTTGGCCGTCCGCCTGCAGCGCCTTCACGATCGCCAGCTTGTGCGCGGGACGGGTGCGGGCGAACAGGGCGGCCCCCCGGACGCGGGCCGCCTGTTCCTGGGGCGGCAGGCCATCCAGTTCCGCCCCGGTGACCAGGGGGCCGTCGGGTAGGCCGGCCTGGACGGCGATGGCGCGGGCGGTGATGGGGTAATCCCCCGTGATCATCACCACGCGGACGCCCGCCGACAGGCAATCCCGCACCGCCGCCGGCACCTCCGCCCGCAGCGGGTCGCTGAAGCCCACCAGGCCCAGCAGGTGGCAAGGATAGTCGCGGCGGTCGGCGGGCAGCGGGCCCTGCGCCTCGCCGCCGGCGACGGCCAGCACGCGCATGCCGTCGCCGGCCAGGCCGTCCACGGCGCGCAGCATCGCCGCATGCGCCTGCCGGTCCAGCCGGCATAGCGCCGCCACCGCCTCCGGCGCGCCCTTGGCCGCCACGATGGCTCCGCCCTGCGGCGGCTGCCAGACCTGGGTCACCGCCGGCAGGCCCGGCTCCAGTCCATGTTCCCGCGCCAGGACCCAGGAGGGCTCCGGCGGATGCAGGCCCAGGCGCTGACCCAGGTCGTGGAAGGCGCGCTCCATGGGGTCGAACGGGGTGGGGGCGCTGGCCAGGATGCCATGCCACACCAGCGTGCGAATGGCGGCGGCCTCTGTATCACCGGGCGTCAGGCGTCGCGTCAGGTCGCCGGCGTCCCGTATCTCGGCAATGGCCATGCGGTTCTGCGTCAGGGTTCCGGTCTTGTCCGTGCACAGCACCGTGGCGGCGCCCAGTGCCTCGATCGCCGCGGCGCGGCGGGTCAGGACCCGCGCCCGCGACAGGCGCCACGCCCCCATGACCATGAACACGGTCAGCACCAGGGGGAACTCCTCCGGGATCATCGACATGGTCACGGCCAATCCGGCGAGCGCGCCTTGCAGCCAGCTTCCCCGCGCCAGGCCGTAAAGCACCATGACCAGGACGCTGACGGCCAGTCCGGCCACGGCCACGCCGCGGACCAGGCGGCGCGTCTGCTGGTTCAGCCGGGTGGGCTCCGGATGGATTCCCCCAAGGGCCAGCCCGATCTTGCCGATTTCACTGTGACGGCCCGTGGCGATGGTGGCGCCGCAACCGCGGCCGCGCACCACCAGGGTGCCGGAAAAGGCCAGGGGCAGGTCGTCGCCCCCTGGGGCGGCGGCACCGTCGTCCGGGCCGCCGGGGCGTTTGCGCACCGGCGCGGATTCCCCGGTCAGCAGGGATTCGTCCACCTCCAGATCCTGGGTGGACAGGAGGTGGATGTCGGCCGGCACCCGGTCGCCTTCCTCCAGGAACACGATGTCGCCGGGCACCACCTCCCGTCCCGGAATGCGGACGCGCGCGCCATCGCGCAGCACCTGGGCCCGGGGGCTGGTCAGGGTGCGCAGCGTGTCCAGCACCCGCTCGCTCCGGCTTTCCTGGGCGGCGGCGATGCCCACCGACGCGGTGGCGAAGGCCAGCAGCATCAGGCCTTCGCGCAGGTCGCCCAGCACCAGATAGATAAGGGCGCTGGCCACCAACAGGCCGAACATGGGTTCGGCCAGGATACCCAGCAGGATACGGAGGAAGGGGCGCCTGTCCGGCCGGGGCAGTTCGTTGTAGCCCTCGGCCACCAGCCGCCGTGCCGCTTCCGTGGCGGACAATCCGGCGGTCGGAACTGGGTCGCGCGGCATCATGGCACCCGGGGGCGGATACGGTGTTCAGGCGAACGCAGTGTACCCGGGGTAGGTGCGGCGGCTTTGATACAGATCAGACGACATCTCCCGGCGTCGGCCCGGGACACGCCCCCGACGCTTGCCATCCGCGGCCATGCCCGCGCCTCTTTGCCGCGTGGCCATCCGGGGCGTGGCCTTTTCTTTTGGTTGTGGCAATGCGATGCTGCGCCATCACACCAGCAGAGGCCGGCAGGGCCAGCGGGGGAGCGGCATGGAACGGGTCACGGGCATTGGCGGCGTCTTCATGAAGGCGCGGGATGTGAAGGCGTTGAGCGCCTGGTACCGTGACGCCCTGGGTGTCCCGCTCAGCCCGTATTTCGCCGGCGCCAAATTCAGCTGGCCTGAGGGACAGCGCCCCGACCGGCCGGGCACCACCGCGTGGAGCCTGTTCCCTGAGGACAGCACTTACTTCGCCCCGTCTACGGCGCCCTTCATGATCAATTTCCGGGTGGACAACCTGGATGCCATGCTGGCGCAACTGCGGGCCTTCGGCGCCGCCGTGGACGAGCGGGTGGAGCAGAGTGAATTCGGCCGCTTCGGCTGGGTCATGGATCCGGAAGGCAACCGGGTCGAGCTGTGGGAACCGCCCCCCGGCAAGTAATCCTGCGTTCCGTTAACTCCGCGCTCCGTCTGCCCGCTGGCGGACCTCGTGTGCCTGTCGGCAGCCCGGCCCTGCGTCTGCGGGATGCCTGGGCGGAAGTTCCCTGCCTGCCAATATCCTATCCAAAAAAATGAAACATGCCCGCTTGGCGCAGGGGATGTTTGCACGCCTGGGTGGAGAATGTGGCGGAGTTCAGGCTAAGGCCTAGGCCGAATTAAATAATTTTTGCAAATATGAATGATTTTATTGAGCGCGACCTATTACGATGGTCATGTATCAGGTATATCTAATGGATGTCTCGGTAACGGGTCTACTAGACGGAAGAATCCGTTTCTAGAGCATAAATGAAGCAGGATTTTTAATCTCCCTGCGTAACAGGAAAGTCACGGAGAGAACCTGTGACTTGTGGACGCATCCCAGCCTGGATTGATCCGGAGAAGGTTGCCGTTCGCCCAATCACTGTAATGGGGATTTGGTCTTGTCGAACGCCTATGCCAAGAATTGGGACAGTCAAAGTCGCGCCGGTACCCCGGCGTCCCGCCCCGCGCGGACCGTCCATAGCCAGGGCGGCACGATAGAACGGCTGCGGCGGCGCTTCGCCGATTTGCCGGCACCGGTGATCGTCTATAACAAGTCGCATTCCGGCAGCCGGCTGCTGGCCCAGATGCTGGACGACCAGGGCGTGTTCATCGGCGGCAAACTGAACGAGTCCAACGACGCCATGGCCATCCTGCCCCTGGTCGAACGGCTGGTGGAGGACTACTACCCCGATTACCACGCGCTTTGGGACCGGGAGTGGCCCACCGACCTTGAGGCCCTGTTCGTCACCGCGATGATGGAGCATCTGGCGGGCTATGACGGGCATTCGCCCTGGGGCTGGAAGCTGTGCGAGACGACCTACATCGTTCCCATCATCGCCGCCGTCTTCCCCGAGGCGCGTTTCATCCACCTGCTGCGCGACGGGCTGGATGTGGCCTTCAGCGACCATGTGCCGCCCCAGGCCCGCTTCTGGCGCAAGGTTTATTTCAATAATGGCGACATCCAGGGCTGGCGCGGCCTGTCCATGACCAACCGCGCCTACGTCCGCCGGCCGCACGTCTACAACGCCCTGCACTGGATGAATTCGGTGGAGGTGGGGCGTACCTACGGCGCCATGCTGCAGGAACGTTACCTGGAGGTGCGGTACGAGGATTTGTGCCAGGACTTCATCCCCACCTCCCACCGTATCCTGGCCTTCATGGGGCAGGTGGCAGACGAGGCCGCGCTGATGAGGCGGTCCGCTTCCGTGCGCAAGGGCGCCATCGGCAAGCATCATCGCCACCGCCGGCAGCGGCGCCAGGTGGTTCGCCTGATCGAGCCCACGCTGTTGTCCCTGGGATATCTGGAGGCGCCTAGCCAGCCCACGCTGTTGTGGCGCCTGCGGGAGCGCTGGTACAGCGTGCTGCGCGAGGCGGGCAAGGGCTGGAGCCGGCTGCGGGGGCGCCGCCACGGGTAGGATGGCCCCGGTAGGACGGCAGGGGGGTCAGCTGGCGGCCTTGCTCAGGCGTCGGCGGTTGGCGCGCACCTTGCGGCGGTAATGGGCCAGCACCTTGGCGGCGGCGCCGTCGGCGCTGGTGCCCAGGCCGCCGGTCAGCGCCCGCATCTGCAGGTCCAAGCCGGCGGCGATCTTCTCGCTCACCATCCGCTGCGCCTCCGTCTGCGCGGCGGCTCCGCCGGCCGCCAGCTTCATGGTGCGCAGGGTGATGACCTGCAAGGCTTCCATGCCCAGCAGCCAACTGTCGAAGCCATTGCGCATCCAGGCGTTCTTCGCCATCGGTGTCTCCGCGATCGGGGGCAAGCCCGACTTAAACGGGGCGCGGCCCGTCTTTGTTCCGACACTCCCATTACCGTCACCTGGAACAAAATCCGGTTCCTCGGGGTTCTTGTCGGCGTTGGCCCAGTCTCGTGGGGCCGCTCTCAAGAATTGAGAGATCGAGAACCGAGAAACAAGGAGATCGCGGCGATGCGATATGGGCTGTTATGGCTGCTGGGGGTGCCGTTACCCGTCCTGATCATCATCTATCTGATGTTTCATTAAGGGACGGTGAAGGGACGGTGCGCCGCGACCGCGTCAGGCGGCATCCCAGCGAGCTGAAAGCACAAAGCGAAAGGGCCGCGCCCGGCATCCCGGGGCGGCCCTTCGTCAATTCTCAGCCCTGGGTGATCAGGCGGCGGCCTGGGCGGCGACGCCCTTCTCGGCCAGCAGCTGCACCAGCTCACCCGACTCATACATGTCGCGGATGATGTCGCAACCGCCCACGAACTCACCCTTCACATACAGCTGCGGGATGGTGGGCCAGTTGGTGAATTCCTTGATGCCCTGGCGCAGGGCCGGGTCGACCAGGATGTCGATGCCCTTGAACTTCACGCCCAGGTGGCTCAGCACCTGCACGACGGCGGCGGAGAAGCCGCACTGCGGGAAAACGGGGGTGCCCTTCATGTAGAGCACGACGTCGTTTTCGGTGATGTCGCGGCGGATGCGCTCTTCGACGGTCTTGTCCATGTACGATCGATCCTCTGGTGCCGGGGCCGCCTTCCTCACGCGGGGAAGACGGTCGGCGGTCTAACCAAGCCGGCCAAACGGGGCCGGTGTCGCTGGCGACCATGATACCGCTGGCGGCGGCTTGGTTCACCCAACAACGTGTACCCGTCATAAATGAGCGCGCGCCGGGCGTCTGTCCAGAGGGAATAGCCGGCGCATCGCCCCGCGATGTTCGCGGATCAGTCTTGCGTGGCCGCCGTGGTCAGGGCCAGGGCGTGCAGTTCATTGCCCATGCGGCCGCCCAGGGCCGCGTAGACCATCTGGTGCTGCGCCACCCGGCTCTTGCCCTTGAAGGCCGCCGCGGTGACGTAGGCGGCGTAATGGTCGCCGTCGCCCCGCAGATCCTCGATACGCACCTCGGCGCCCGGAATGCCTTCCCGGATCAGGCGCTCGATTTCAGAGGCGTCCATGGCCATAAGTTATTTCCTTTCTATGTTCCCTCAGGCGCCGGGCGGCCGCATCCGCGGCCTTGGCTTGTCCTCGCTGTGCCCTGCGGTGCTCGCTCCGGCGCCCGCAGTCGCGGGCTACGCTGGCATGAATAAGTCATGCCAGCGCTCCCGTCTGCTTAGGCGTCACCGGCCATGTAGCCGGGCAGCCAGCCTTCGTGCACCTCGCGCAGGTCGGCCAGCGCCAGGGCGCCGCCGCCCAGGCCGGTGATGGCGTCGCCGCCCACCGTGCCCAGGGTGGTGACCGGTACACCGGCGGCCTTGGCGGCGTCGGTGACGGCGGCCACATCGCCGGCGGCCACGGTGACCAGATAGCGGCCCTGGTCCTCACCGAACAGCAGGCCGGCGTCTGCCGCCTCCAGGCCAGTCAGGGCGATGCCCTTCTTGCCGCGCAGGGCCATTTCCGCCAGGCCCACGGCCAGGCCGCCGTCGGCCAGGTCGTGGCAGGCGGTCAGCGTGCGGGCCTCGATCAGGCCGCGCACCAGGTCGCCGGCGCGGCGCTCGGCCGCCAGGTCGACCGGCGGCGGGGCGCCTTCCTCACGGCCGTGCACCTCGCGCAGGTACAGCGACTGCCCGACATGGCCTTTCGTCTCACCGAACAGCAGGACCACGTCACCCTCGGCCTTGACGCCGCTGCCGATGGCCAGGGTGCTGTCCTTCAGCAGGCCCACGCCGCCGATGGCGGGGGTGGGCAGGATGCCTTCGCCATTGGTCTCATTGTACAGGCTGACGTTGCCCGACACGACGGGGAAGTCCAGGACGCGGCAAGCCTCCGCCATGCCTTCGATGCAGCCGGCGAACTGCCCCATGATGCGGGGCTTCTCCGGGTTGCCGAAGTTCATGTTGTCGGTGATGGCCAGGGGCAGGGCGCCCACGGTGATGATGTTGCGGTAGGCCTCGGCCACTGCCTGGGCGCCGCCGCGCACCGGGTCGGCGTAGCAGTAGCGCGGGGTGCAGTCGGTGGTCATGGCCAGCGCCTTGGGCGTGCCGTGCACCCGCACCAATGCCGCGTCACCACCAGGCCCGATCATGGTGTCGGCACCCACCTGGCTGTCGTACTGCTCCCAGATCCAGCGGCGGGAGGCGAGGTCCGGCGTGCCCATCAGGGCCAGCAGGGTGTCGCGGGCCGATGCCTTCAGCGGGGCGTCCGCCGCGGCGATCTCGGCCTGCGGCGGGGTCGGCTCCGTCGGGCGGTTGTACAGCGGCGCCTTGTCGAACAGGGGCGCCAGCTCCACGTCGCACCAAGTGTGGCCGTGCATGCGGATGACCATGCGGCCGTTGTCCGTCAGCTTGCCGATGACGGCGAAGTCCAGTTCCCACTTGTCGAAGATGCGCTTGGCCTCTTCCTCGCGGCCCGGCTCCAGGATCATGAGCATGCGTTCCTGGCTTTCCGACAGCATGATCTCATACGGGGTCATGCCGGCTTCGCGCTGGGGAACGGCGTCGAGATCCAGGTCGATGCCCAGGCCGCCCTTGCCCGCCATCTCGACGGAGGAGGAGGTGAGGCCGGCGGCGCCCATGTCCTGGATGGCGACGATGGCGTCGGTGGCCATCAGCTCCAGGCAGGCCTCGATCAGCAGCTTCTCGGTGAAGGGGTCGCCCACCTGCACCGTCGGGCGCTTGGCCTCGCTGTCCTCGGTGAACTCGGCGGAGGACATGGTGGCGCCGTGGATGCCGTCGCGGCCGGTCTTCGACCCCACATAGACGACGGGCTTACCCACGCCGGCGGCCTTGGAATAGAAGATCTTGTCCGTCTGGGCCACGCCCACGGTCATGGCGTTGACCAGGCAGTTGCCGTTGTACGCCTTGTGGAAGTTGGTCTCGCCGCCCACGGTGGGCACGCCGACGCAGTTGCCGTAGCCGCCGATGCCGGCCACCACGCCCGCCACCAGGTGACGGGTCTTGGGGTTGGCGGGCTCCCCGAAGCGCAGGGCGTTCAGGTTGGCCACGGGGCGGGCGCCCATGGTGAAGACGTCGCGCAGGATGCCGCCCACGCCCGTCGCCGCACCCTGGTAGGGCTCGATGAAGCTGGGGTGGTTGTGGCTTTCCATCTTGAAGATGGCGGCCTGGCCGTCGCCGATGTCGATGACGCCGGCGTTCTCACCGGGGCCGCAGATGACCCAGGGCGCCGTCGTCGGCAGCTTCTTCAGCCACACGCGCGAAGATTTGTAGGAGCAGTGCTCCGACCACATGACGGAATAGATGCCCAGTTCCGTCAGGGTGGGCGTGCGGCCTACGCTTTCCAGCATGCTGGCGTATTCGTCGGGCTTCAGGCCGTGCTCGGCCGCCAGCTCGGCGGTAACCTTCGGTTCGCGGTCAGGGGTGTGGGTGACGCTCACGACAGGCTCTCCAGCAGGCTGGTAAACAGGGCGCGGCCATCGGTGTTGCCGTGCTGCGGGTCAAAGGCGCGTTCGGGGTGGGGCATCATGCCCAGGACGGTGCGCGTCTCGTTGAAGATGCCGGCGATGTTGTTGGTGGCGCCGTTGGGGTTGCCGGCCGCGTTCACCACGCCGGCGGCATCGGTGTAGCGGAAGGCCACGCGGCCCTCGCCTTCCAGGCGCTTCAGCGTCTCCTCATCCGCCACGTAGTTGCCCTCGCCATGGCCCACCGGAATGCCGATGTGCTGGCCCGGGGTGTAGTGGCGGGTGAAGGCGCTGTCGGTGTTCTCCACCTTCAGATCCACCGTCTTGCAGATGTACTTCAGCGACTGGTTGCGGATCAGCGCGCCGGGCAGCAGCCCCGCCTCCGTCAGGATCTGGAAGCCGTTGCAGACGCCGATAACCTTCACACCCTGGGCGGCCCGTTCCTTCACCACCCGCATGACGGGGGAGTTGGCGGCCATGGCGCCGCAGCGCAGATAGTCGCCGTAGGAAAAGCCGCCGGGAACGGCGATGACGTCGACCTCGGGCAGGTCGGTGTCGCGGTGCCAGGCGTGGAAGGTCTTGTGGCCGGAAACCTGTTCCAGGGCCACGGCGATGTCCCGTTCACAGTTGGAACCGGGAAAGACGATGACGGCGGACTTCATGGGGGCCGCAAATCCGATCGTTGGAGGCCGGGGAAGGCGGGATGCCCACCGATCCTAAGCCGGCGCAACACCCGTCGTCTTGTGGGGCGGAAGCTAGCCGCGCCGCTGGTCGAATGCAAGGCGTGGGGGTGGGGGGCTACCCCGCGCGGATGTGGGGCGTGGCGACCGCTAGGGATGGGGTGGCCATGCCCCGGCGTACCCTTTTGATGCACCTCATGGCCCCCAAGCCGACGCTGGTGCTCCGATGGTGCTGGCCGGGCTGCTGCGCCGGCCCCAACGGAGGACGACGCCATGCCGTACGCGACCACCAATCCCTATACCGGCGAATTGCTGAAGACCTTTCCCGACGCCACCGACGCGGAAATCGACCGCGCCCTGACGGACGCCCACGCCGCCTTTCTGGCCTGGCGGGAAACGCCCTTCGCCCATCGCGCCGGCGTCATGCAGAAGGCGGCCGACATCCTGCGTGCCGAGGCCGACGCCTATGCCCGGCTGCTGACGCTGGAGATGGGCAAGCTGTTCACCGAGGCGAAGGCGGAGGTGGAACTGTCCGCCCGCATCTTCGAATATTACGCCGAGAAGGCGGAGGCGCTGCTGGCGCCGGAGAAACTGCCGGTGGCCGACCCGGCGGAGGGCGAGGCCGTGCTGGTGTGCGAGCCGCTGGGCGTGCTGCTGGCCATCGAGCCGTGGAACTTCCCCTATTACCAGATCGCCCGCATCATTGCCCCGCAGCTGTCCGCCGGGAACACGATGCTGCTGAAGCACGCCTCCAACGTGCCGCAGTGCGCCGCCGCGTTCGAGGGGCTGATGCGCCAGGCGGGCCTGCCCGACGGCGCTTTCCGGAACCTGTACGCCACCCGGGACCAGATCGAGCGCATCCTGAACGACCCGCGCGTTCACGGCGTAGCCCTGACGGGGTCGGAGGCGGCGGGCGCGGTGATCGCGGCCCAGGCGGGCAAGGCGCTGAAGAAATCCACCATGGAACTGGGCGGGGCCGACGCCTTCGTCGTGCTGGCGGACGCCGACATGGACAAGACCGTCAAGTGGGCGGTGTTCGGCCGGCATTGGAACGGCGGCCAGGTCTGCGTCTCCTCCAAGCGCATGATCATCGTGGATGAGGTCTATGACCAGTTCCTGGACCGCTACATCAACGGCGTCGCCGGGCTGAAGGCCGGCGATCCCTTCGACGCCGCGACCACCCTGGCGCCCCTGTCGTCGCAAGGCGCCGCCGATGAGGTGAAGCAGAAAATCCGCGAAGCGGTCGCCCATGGGGCCAAGGCGATCGAGGTGGGCCCCAAGGTTCCCAACCAGGGCGCCTTCGTCCAGCCCACCATCCTGATGGAGGTGGGGGAGGACAACCCCGCCCGGTACTGGGAATTTTTCGGCCCCGTCTCCATGCTGTTCCGCGCCAAGGACGAGGACGACGCGGTGCGCATCGCCAACGACTCCCCCTTCGGCCTGGGCGGTTCCGTCTTCACCCGCGACACCCAGCGCGGGGCGGCGGTGGCGGCCCGCATCTCCACCGGCATGGTCTTCGTCAACCACCCGACCATGGTGAAGGCCGACCTGCCCTTCGGCGGCATTCGCCGTTCCGGCTACGGCCGCGAATTGCTGGGCCTGGGCATCAAGGAGTTCGTGAACCACAAGCTGATCGACGTGGTCGACATCGACGCGCCGTTCTGACCAGTACCACCGCCCGGGCGCGGACAGCTCTGCGCCCGGGCGTGCGGTCACATATGCGCCAGCGTGGCGACCGGCGGACTGGTCAGCAGCGCTTCCAGCGGCACGGGGCGGCCCAGACCGTAACCCTGGCCATAGTCGATGCCGACGGCCGCCAGAAGCCGGGAAATGTCGTCATTCTCCACATATTCGGCGATGGTCTGGATGCCCATGACATGCCCGATGCCGTTGATGGCCTGGACCATGGCGGCGTCCACGGGGTTGTTCACCATGTCCTTGACGAAGCTGCCGTCGATCTTCAGGTAGTCGACCTGGAAATGCTTGAGGTAGGCGAACGACGCCATGCCGCTGCCGAAGTCGTCGAGCGCGAAACGGCATCCCCGGGCGCGCAGCATGGCGATGAAGGCGCTGGCGGTCAGCATGTTGGAGATGGCCGACGTCTCGGTGATCTCGAAACAGATGGCCTCGGGGCGGATCTGCCAGAAGTCCAATTGATGGTCGATGAAGCGCAGGATGCTTTCGTCGTTCAGGGAACAGCCCGAAAGATTGATGGCGAACAGCGACCCTTCCAACTGCCCGCTTTCGGCGATGGCCGCGAACGCCGTTCGGATCACCCACCGGTCGATGTTCCGCATCAGGCCATAGCGCTCGGCGGCGGGAAGGAAGGCCATGGGCGGAACGATCTTCCCACCCGTGTCGCGCAGGCGCAGCAGGATTTCCACATGGCGCCCAAAGGGTTCCGTTTGGCCCAGCGCAACGATGGGCTGGGCGTAGAGGACGAAGCTGTCGTCCTGGAGCGCGCGATGGATGCGCCCGTACCAATCCATTTCGTCATGGATCTTGGTCAGCAAGGCGTCGTCGGGCTCATAGGTGTGGATGCCGTTGCGCCCAGCCTCCTTCGCGGTGTAGCAGGCGGAGTCAGCCAGCCGCAGGATCTCGTTCAACTCCAGGGTCAGCCGCTCGTCTCCACCGCCGAAGCTGACTAGGCCGACGCTGACCCCGATAGGGAAGACCCGGTCGCCCCAGACGAAATGGAAGTCGTTGATCTGCTTCTTCATCGCCTCGACCACGCGGGTGGCCGCATCCAGGGGGCAGCCCTCCAGCAGCACGCCGAACTCATCCCCGCCCAGGCGGGCGAGGCAGTCGCTGGAGCGTAACGGCCCGCGCAGCAGCTTGGCGACCTGCCGCAGGGTCTCGTCGCCGGCGGCGTGGCCGCAGATGTCGTTGATGATCTTGAATTGGTCGAGGTCGAGATAGGCCAGGACGCTGGGCCGCGGGTCCGTTTCCGCAGCGGCGATGGCCTTGCCCAGACGCCGTTCGAACTCCAGCCGGTTGAACAGGCCGGTCAGGGAATCATGGGTGGCTTGGTAGGTCATCTCCGCGGCCAGTTGGCGTGCCACGCTGACATCGTGGAAAACCATCACGGCGCCGATGACCTTGGCGTCGCGATCGCGGATCAGCGCGACCGAATCCTCCACCAGCCGGTTGCCGCCGCTTCGGTCCATCAGCGCGCAGTTGGCGGACAGGCCCACGCTTTTGCCTGTCATCAGGGCCGCCTCCAGGGGGGAGGCGAGGTGGGCGCCGGTTTCGGCGTCGCGCAGGTCCATGACCGTTGTGCTGGGTTGTCCGCAGGCGTCGGCCTGGCTCCATCCCGTCATCTCGGTCGCCGCCGGGTTGATGAAGTTGACCAAGCCGCGGTCGTCCGTGGTGATTACGCCGTCGCCTATGGCGTTGAGGGTCACCAGCAGGCGTTCCTTCTGATGAAACAACTCGGTGGCGTGCGTTTCCAACTGATCCTTGGCCGTTTGGATTTCCGCGTAGGCCGCCGCCAGGCTTTCCCGGCTCTGGTGCAGTTCCTTCTCGATGCGACGGCGCTCCAACGCCATTTGCAGGGTGGCGTGCAGTTCGCGCTCGGAAAATGGTTTCAGAAGATAGCCGTAGGGACCTGTCGCCTTGGCCCTGTCCAGGGTGCCCTGTTCCGCGTAGGCGGTCAGGTAGATCACCGGGGCGTTGATGGCGGCGGCGGTGTCGATGCCGTCCTTGTGGCCGGAGATGTTGATGTCCATCAGCACAAGGTCGGGCGCCGTCACGCGCGCGCCTTGCAATGCCTGGTCATAAGAGGCCGCGACGCACGGCACATCATATCCCAGCCGGGACAGGATGAGGCGCAGGTTCAGCGCCACCACGGCCTCGTCCTCCACGACCATGATCTTGGGTTTCATCATGCCGGAACCTTCTCGATGGCGGGAGTCATGGGGAAGACAAGGGTGAAGCAGGTCGGGTCGCGGCGGTGGACCTGCAAGATTCCCATCAGCTGTTGCGACAGCAGGTTGACCAGCGACAGGCCCATGGTGGTGGCCAGCTGAATGTCCAGATCGCCGCCTATACCCACGCCGTCGTCGCTGACTCGCAGCATGGCTTGGTCCTCGCCCAGGCGGGCGAAGGTGACCGACACCTCGCCGTGGCGGTCGCCGGGGAAACCGTGTTTCAGGGCGTTGGTGATCAGTTCGTTGACCAGCAACCCGCAGGGGATGGCCGCGTTTATGGGCAGGAACAGTTCGCCCACGTCGATCTTCAGACTGACGCGCCCGGCGTCCAGCCCGTAGGCCGCCACCAGCGTGGGGGCCAGCCCCTTGAGAAAAAGGCCAAGGTCAACTTCCGAGAAGTTCTTGGATTCATATAATATCTGATGAATCAATGACATCGACTGGACGCGATTTTTCGTGTCACTCAACATGTCCCGGATGGCCTGGTCCTGGATCCTGTAGAGCTGCAGGTCGATGAAGCTGTGCACAATCTGCAGGTTGTTTTTGACGCGATGGTGGATCTCACCCAGCAGCAGGTCCTTTTCCTGCAAGGCCGCCTGGATGCGCGCCTCCTTCTGCTTGCGGTCGGAGATGTCGACGATGGCGGAGAGGACCATGGTCTCGCCATCGGTTTCGATGGGGTTGAGGCCGATCTCCACCGGGAATTCGCTTCCGTCCTTGCGGCGGCCGAAGAGGTCGCGTCCCGCCCCCATGGGACGTGATCGCGGGTCGCTGAAGAACGAGGCCCGCTTTTCCGGATGGTCGTGACGGAAGCGGTCGGGCACCAGCATTTCCACCGACTGGCCCAGCAGCTCATCGCGGGCGTAGCCGAACAGCCGTTCGGCCTGGGTGTTGACCATCTCGATTCGCCCTCGGGCATTGATCATGACCATGGCATTGGGGGCGGATTCGACGACCTGGCGGAAGCGTTCCTGCATGCGTTTGCGGTCGGAGATATCGACGATGGCGGAGAGGACCATGGTCTCGCCATCGGTTTCGATGGGGTTGAGGCCGATCTCCACCGGGAATTCGCTTCCGTCCTTGCGGCGGCCGAACAGGTCGCGTCCCGCCCCCATGGGACGTGATCGCGGATCGCTGAAGAACAGGGCCCGCTTTTCCGGATGGCCGTGACGGAAGCGATCGGGCACCAGCATTTCCACCGACTGGCCCAGCATCTCGTCGCGGGTGTAGCCGAATAGCCGCTCGGCTTGGGTGTTGACCATCTCGATCCGCCCTCGGGCATTGATCATGACCATGGCATTGGGGGCAGATTCGACGACCTGGCGGAAGCGCGCTTCCGTCCGCCGCCGTTCCGTCAGGTCCTTGCAGATTTTGATGAACCCCTTCAGCCCGCCGTCTGCGTCGCGGAAGGCGGTGACGTCGATGCTGGACCAGAACGTCGAGCCATCCTTGCGTCGGCGCCAACCCTCGCCCTCATGCGTGCCGTTGGCGGTGGCCATCGCCAGTTCGTGCGCCGGCTCGCCGCGCGCCAGGTCTTCCTCGGTGAAGAAGATTTCGAAACTTCGCCCCAGGATTTCCTGTTCCTGGTACCCTTTGATGCTGACCGCCCCCTGGTTCCAGCTGCGGACACGGCCCTCAGGATCCATCATGAAGATGGCGTATTCCTGGATATTATGAATCATTTGGCTGAACTGACCGACGGCAAGGCCCGTGTCATGGATGCGGTGGTCGGTCATTTCTGCGCCTCTGGCAATCCCGTATCGATTGCCAGGATCGTCCTGTCGCCTACGACGGAATAACCCTGGGCAAATTCTATTATAGATTTAAACCAGGATGATTATTTAACGTTAATAGACCGTAAAGAAATATCTCCCCAGCAACTACCTAGCCTGAAGATAGGTAATGAAAGGAAAGCGTTCCGTGAACCTGTTAATCATGGACTGCTCGTGGTGCGTCTGGCGGCGGAGGCGCGCGTCAAAGCACATTGACCAGCTCATCGAGCCGCTGGGAAGGGAATGCATCTGATTTTTTTGAATATTGGCGGGTGCTCCCGCCAATACCGCGATATCTAGATTTATTTTTCTACTTAAAGGGGTTCAAATGGCGGGGCTTCCCGTCACGCCTCGGGGATGGCCATCGCTTGCTCCAGCGCCAGTTCCACCGTCGCTGATTTAAGCCCGGGGGCTGTGGCGGTCACGCGCACGCGGCCTTTATTCTTGTCCGTCTGCACGATGGCGCCGCACAGGCCCTTGAAGGCCTTGCGATCGGGTGCGTGGTCGGGTTCCAGACTGGTGGGGTCGCCGTTGCCTACGCCCAGCAGACGGGCGCCGCCCTCAAGGGTGAAGGTGACGGTGTTGTCCGCGTCGGGCACCAGGCGGCCCTTGGCGTCGACCACGCTGGCCGACAGCACCGCCACGTCGTCGCCGTCGGCCAGCAGTTTGACGCGGTCGGCGGCCAGGGTCAGGGCGTGGGCCGGGCCGGCGGTTTCCTGACGTTGGGTCAGGACGCGGCGGCCGTCCTTGTAGCCGTGGGCCTCGATGGCGCCCGGCTGGTAGGGCACGGTCCATTCCAGGTGGCGGTTGCGCGTGACGTCCTTGCGCCCCAGGCTGCGGCCGTTCACGAACAGCTCCACCGCGTCCAGGTTGCTGTGGCACCAGACAGCGATGTCCTGGCCCTCCCGCCCCGGCCAGGTCCAGTGCGGGAACAGGTGCAGGTGCGGCTGATCCGGCCGCCACCAAGCGCGGTAGTAGTGGTAGTTGTCCTTGGGAAAGCCGCACAGGTCCAGGATGCCGAAGTTGGATACGGTGTTGGGCCAGTCGATGAAGGGCGTCGGCTCCCCGCGATAGTCGAAGCCCGTCCAGGCGAAGCCGCCGGACAGGAAGGGGCGGCTGTCATAGAAGGTCCACCACTGTTCCGCCGTGCTGGCCCACTTGGGATACTCGGTGTCATAGGCGGGGACGTAGTGGCGCTGGTCGTCATGGGCATAGACGCCGCGCGTGCAGACGGTGCTGGCCGTTTCCGTGCCGATCATGGGCTGGTTGGGGAAGCGGGCGTGGAAGGCGTCGATCTCATCCAGGTAGTAGTTGAAGCCCATGACGTCCAGCACCGGGCTGGCGCCCTGGCCGAACTTGCCGTTGAACGCCTCCGTGACTGGGCGGGTGCCGTCCAGGCGGTATACGGCGCGCTTCATGCTGGCGGCGATGCGGGCCCCCTGTTCCGTGCCGCGGTGGATTTCCTCATTGCCGATGCTCCACAGGAAGACGCTGGGGCGGTTGCGGTCGCGCCTCACCATGCGTTCCAGCTGGCTCATGCCCTCCGGGTTGCTGGACATCTGGCGGGTTTCCTCCATCACCAGGATGCCCAGCCGGTCGCAGGCATCCAGCAAGGCGGGGGCCGGCGGGTGATGGGTGGTGCGCCAGGCGTTGGCGCCCATCTCCTTCAGCCGCTCGACGCGATAGGTATGCAGCCGGTCCGGCACGGCGAAGCCCACGCCGGCATGGTCCTGGTGGTTGCAGGTGCCCTTCACCTTCACCGGTCGCCCGTTCAGGAAAAAGCCCTGGTTGGCATCGAAGCGCAGGGTGCGGATGCCGAAGGGGGTGTGATAGCGGTCGACCACCGCCCCGCCCACGCTGACCTCCGTCACCAGGGTGTGGAGGTTGGGCGCCTCCAGCGACCACAGGGCGGGTGAGGGCAGGGTGGCGGTCTGTGTCACGGCGCCGGTGTCCCAGGCGCCCAGCGTCACCGGCGGGGCCTCCAATTGCAGGACGGCCGTGCCGTCGGGGCCCAGCACGGTGCTGCGGACCGTGAGATCCGCCGCCGGGCCCTCGTTGGCCAGCTCGGTGGTGATGGTGAGGTCGGCGCCGCTGGGCGTCACCGTGCTGCGCACGAAGGTGCCCCACTGCGGCACATGGGCGGGCGCGGTCTTCACCAGCCAGACGTGACGGTAGAGGCCGGCGCCCTCATACGACCAGGCCTCGCCCAGGGTGGCGTCCACGCGGATGACCAGGGTGTTGGCGCCGCCCAGGAGGACGAAATCGGTGATGTCCACGCGGAAGGGGGCGTAGCCGCTTTCGTTGGTGGCGACGATGAAGCCGTTCAGCACCACCAGGCAGTTGCGAGCGACACCGTCGAACTCCAGCGACAGGCGGCGCCCGGCGTCGCTGGCGGGCAGGGTGAAGCTGCGGCGGTACCAGCCGACGCTGGTCTCGGGAAACTGCCGGCCCAGGGGTTTGAAGCCCTGGTAGGCCATGGCTTCCGCCGCCTCCTTGCCCGGCAGCCGCGCCTGGGCGAAGGGCAGGTCCACCGCCCAGTCGTGCGGCAGGGTGACGGCGGCCCAGTCCTTGTCATCGAAATCGGCCTTGGCCACCGGGGCGCTGAGGTCGCCGGACTTGGCGTAGGTGCTGCGGTCGGCGCCGAAGCCGAAATCCTGCAGCGGGTCGGCGGCATGACCCAGGTGGAAGCGCCAGCCGTCATTCATGCGCAACCGCTCCCGCGGGGTCAGGTCGGCGGGTACGGGGGCAGGGGATGCCGCCGCGACCTGTGCTGGCGCCGCCATCGCCGACGGGACACCGGCCGGCGCCACGCCCAGCGCGGTCCCAAGGGTGGGCAGCGTGGCGGCGGTGGCCAGCAGGCGGCGGCGGGTCAAATCAGGCATGGCAAGCGTCCCCAGGGTGCGGCGATTTATAAATAATATATAATATCCAATTTGCGCCGCGTAAAAGCCTTATGACTTTCAAGATGCTTGATCAGCGTCAGCGGCCAGCTGCACGCTGGCGATCTGTAGCCGGGAGGGGGCGATGCGGGTCGCAATGTGGGGGAACAGCCTGGCCGTTCGGTTGCCTGTGGCGATGGTCAAGGCCCTGGGTTGCAGGAAGGCGACGAGGTCGAAATCCATGTCGCGGACAGGCGGGAAGTCACTGTCACCCATAAGCCCGGACGGGAGGATTTGTTAATGCGTCTGCGTTCCTTCCGGGGGCGGCTGCCAGCGGATTTCAAATTCGACCGTCACGACGCCAATGCCCGGTAAGATCATCGGGTCTCGGCCCGCTGCTTGCGCTCTTCCGCCCGCAGGGTCAGGACGCGCACGCCGGTGGCGGTGACGGCCACGGTGTGCTCGAACTGGGCGGACAGCTTGCCGTCCACCGTCACCACCGACCAGCCGTCGTCCTTGGTCTCCACCTTGGCGCCGCCCTGGTTCAGCATGGGCTCGATGGTGAAGACCATGCCCTCCTTCAGGCGCAGGCCCGTGCCCGGCTTGCCGAAATGCAGGACCTGCGGTTCCTCGTGCATCTCCCGGCCGATGCCGTGGCCGCAATACTCCCGCACCACGGCATAGCCGTTGCGCTTGGCGTGGCGCTCGATGACATGGCCGACGTCGCCCAAATGGGCGCCGGGGCGCACCTGGCGGATGCCGTGCCACAGCGCCTCATACGTCGTCTGCACCAGGCGCCGCGCGGCCGGCGCCACCGCGCCGATCAGGTAGGTCTTGCTGGAATCGGCGATGTAGCCGTTCTTCTCCAGCGTGATGTCGAAGTTGACGATGTCGCCGTCCGCCAGGATGTCGGTGGCGGAGGGCACGCCGTGGCAGACGACCTCATTGCGGGAACAGTTCAGGACGTAGCCATAGCCATACTGCCCCTTGCTGGCGGGGCGGGCGTGCAACTGGTTGACGATGTAGTCCTCGACCCGGTCGTTGACCGCCAGCGTGCTGAGGCCGGCCAGGGGCATGTCGTCCAGCATCTGGAAGACGCTGGCCAGCAGGCGCCCGGCCTCCCCCAGCTTTTCGATCTCGTCGGGGCGCTTGACCATCAGGAGGTGGGTTCCAACGGGCGGGGTTCCGGTTCCAGATGGACGGAGGCCATCTTCAGCTGGATGCGCAGGATGTCGTTCAGCGACAGGGTAGGGTTGGCCTCCGCCAGCATGCCGATCTTCATCCAATATTCGGCCTGGGCGTTGATGGACCGGCACAGCACGGTGCTGGCCTTGCGCACCTCCTCATGCAGGTCGTCGTCGATCTTCACGATGCCCATGGGGCTCTCCAATATACGAAACGTATATGATCCATATATCGGGGGTGACGTCACGTCAACCGGCGCTGTCGATTCCGGATAGTCCGGTTTTGGGGTGTCGACTCATCTTGACCAGGCGGCCGACTCCGGATTAGAACATAACAAGAACATCATCCCCCGCACGCGAGAGACCAAGGCAGCATCCCCATGCCCGCCATTCCTCCCCCCATTTCCGCAGTTCGGCCAACGGCTTGTCCAAGTGGGGCTTGCCCAAGAGGGACTTATCCTGAAGAGGGACAGTCTGAGGGTGCCCTGGACCGTCAGCGCCTGCTGGCGGTGCTGCGGGAACAGGTGCGCGCGGTGGAGGCGCCGGGCACCGGCCGGGGCGTCGTGCCCCTGGGCGTGCCGGCGGTGGATGCCCATCTGCCGGCGGCCGGCCCGGGGGAAGGTGGCGCCCACGGCCTGCCGCGCGCCGCCCTGCATGAGGTGGTGGCGGCGGGCGATCTCGATGCCGGTGCCGCCACGGCCTTCACCGCCCTGCTGGCCGTCCGCCTGGCGGAACAGGTGCGCGGCCCCATCCTGTGGATGACCCGGGCACCCGACCTGTACGCCCCCGGCCTGGACGCCCAGGGCGTGGGGCCGGGCCGGCTGGTGGTGGTGCATGCCGCCTGCGAGGTCGACCTGCTGTGGGCCATGGAGGAGGCGTTGCGCTGCCCGCGCGTGGGCGCCGTGGTGGGGGAGGCTGGCGGGCTGGACCTGACGGCCAGCCGCCGCCTGCACCTGGCGGCGGAAACGGGCGGCGTGCCGGGACTGCTGCTGCGCCTGAACGCGGGTAAGGGGGGCGCCATGAAGGGCTTGAAGGGGGCTGGGCGGGGCGGCGGGCGGGGCAGCGGGCGGGGCGACACCCAGGCCACCGCCGCCGTCACCCGCTGGCAGGTGGGCACGGCGCCCATCTACGCTGATGACAGCGCCGCTTCGGCCTTCACCGGCCCCGCCTGGCGGGTGGAACTGCTGCGCTGCCGGGGCGGCCGGCCGGGGGCTTGGACCCTGTATGAACGCGAGGGGTTGAGGCTGGAGGCGGCGGGCCAGGTGGCCGTGCCGGCGCCGGAGATGCCGCCGCCCGCCTCGGCGGTTGTGCCCTTCACCTCCACCCAATTCCCCTCGACTGGGCGCGCGGTGGGCTGAGCCATGCGCCGCATCCTTTCTCTCTGGCTGCCCACCTTCGCCACCGACCGTGTCGCCCGGGGACTGACGCCGCCGCTGCCTGCGGACGACGCCCTGGTGACCCGCCTGTCGGACCGGGGGCGCCTGACCGTGGCGGCGGTGAACGCGGCGGCGCGGGCCAAGCGCCTGGTGCCGGGCATGGGCCTGGCCGACGCCCGCGCGCTGGAACCCCAGGTGCGGGTGGTGGACGCCGATCCCGAGGGCGATGTCGCGGCCTTGGAGCGGCTGGCCGACTGGGCCCGGCGCTACACGCCCTGGACGGCGGTGGACCCCAGCGATCCGCCGGGTTTCGGCCCCAAAGGCCTTGGTGGGGGGCCCGGTCTACTCATGGACATCACCGGCTGCGCCCATCTGCTGGGTGGGGAGCATGAGTTGCTGCTGGACCTGGAGCGCCGGCTGGCCAAGGCGGGGTTCGAGGCGCGGGCCGCCATCGCCGACAGCATCGGCGCCGCCTGGGCGCAGGCCCGCTTCGGCGCCCAGCTGGTGGTGCCGCCGGGCGGGGCCGCCGAGGCCCTGGCTGACCTGCCGCTGCCGGCCCTGCGCCTGGGCCCCGACTTGGTGGCCAGCCTGCGCCGCGTGGGCCTGCGCCGGGTGGGCGAACTGATGCGCATGGCCCAAGGAACAGCAGGGGGGGCGGGATCCAAGAATCGGGCGGCGCTGGCGGCGCGCTACGGCGCCCTGGTGGCCCTGCGCCTGGACCAGGCCCTGGGCTGGGTGGAAGAGCCGCTGTCGCCCCGCCGCGCGCGCACCCGCCACACCGCCCGCCTGACGGTGGTCGACCCCATCTCCACGCCCGAAGGCCTGGCCCAGGCGGTGCGCCACCTGCTTGGCCGGGTGGCGGCCAGCCTGACGGCGGCGGGGGAGGGCGCGCGCTCGCTGGAGCTGGAGGCCTGGCGCATCGACGCCGGCCACGACGTCCCGCCCCAGGTGCTGAGCGTGGGCGCCAGCCGCCCCAACCGCGACCCCGCCCATCTCTGGCGCCTGCTGGAACCGCGCATGGACCAGCTGGAGCCGGGGGCGGGCTTTGAGATCATGGCCATTTCCGTCACCCACGCCGCCCCCTTCGATGGCGGCCAGGCGGTGCTGAGCGGCGACGGGCTGGCCGACCTGGCGGGACTGCCGGCGGCGCAGACGGGAGCGGCAGCCGGTGCCGGCAACTCCCTGGTGGCCGATCCGCCCATCGCGGAACTGGTGGACCGGCTGGGCGCCCGCCTGGGTCATGGCCGGGTGCTGCGCCTGCTGCCCCGGCAAAGCTGGATACCGGAACAGGCGGTGCGGGCGGTGCCGGCCGAGGCGCAGGACAACAGCCCGCCAGCGGCCCCGCCGGCGGCCGCACCGGTCGCTTGGCCGGCCGACCGGCCGCGCCCCATCCGCCTGCTGCCCCGGCCGGAGGCGGTGGAGGTGGTGGCCCCCATCCCCGACGACCCGCCCCTGCTGTTCCGCTGGCGCGACCAGACCTATCGCGTGGGCCGGGCCGAGGGGCCGGAGCGCCTGCTGCCGGAATGGTGGGAAGGGGGGGAGCGCCGCCCCAACCCGAACCCCGAGCCCCGCGACTATTACCGGGTGGAGGATGCCGAGGGCCGGCGCTTCTGGCTCTATCGCCTGGGACTCTACCACGCCGGCGGCCCGCCGCCCCGCTGGTTCCTGCACGGCTTTTTCGGGTGACGTCCGCTCGTGTAAGAATTTCTTCCGGAGCGGAGCGACTAGGCCGCGACTGCGGCCGCCGGACCTTTTCGGGGAGCGTTAGCGGACTGAAAAGGGAGGATAGCCAAGGGCCGGATGGCCCGCCGGCGCTTGAGAATACGAAACACAAACTCCCGCCCGGCGTCTGAGGGAACATGCAAAGCTACTCCGAGCTTCAAGTCGCCAGCAATTTCAGCTTCCTGCGCGGCGCCTCCAAGGCCGCTGAACTGGTGACGGCGGCCAAGGCGCTGGGGCATCGCGCCATGGCTTTGACCGACCGCAACAGCCTGGCCGGGGTGGTGCAGGCGCATGCGGCGGCGCGCGACCTGGATTTCCGCCTGGTGGTGGGGGCGCGGCTGGATTTGACGGATGGTCCCTCGCTGCTGTGCTGGCCCACCGACCGCGCGGCCTATGGCCGCCTGTCCACCCTGCTGACGGTGGGCATGCGCCGGGCGCCCAAGGGGCAATGCTTCCTGGCCCGCGCGGATGTCGAGGCCCATGCCGCCGGCCAGATGATGGCGGTGGTGCCGCCGGACACTCTTGACGCGGACTTCACCGCCGACCTGGCCGATTACCGCCGCCGTTTCGGCCGCACCCTCAGCCTGTGCCTGACCCATCGCTACCAGGGCGACGACACCCGGCGGCTGGACCGGCTGGCGGCGCTGGCGGAGGCGCACGGCCTGTCGCCGCTGGCCACCAACGACGTGCATTACCACCACCCCGGCCGGCGGGCGCTGCAGGACGTGATGACCTGCATCCGCGAGCATTGCACCATCCAGACGGCGGGCTGGCGCCTGGCCGCCAATGCCGAGCGCCACCTGAAACCGCCGGAGGAGATGGCGCGCCTGTTCCACCGCCATCCCCGCGCCCTGGGGCGCATCCGCGACATCGTGGAGGCCTGCACCTTCTCCATCGGCGAGTTGCGGGCCGATTACCTCTACCCGTCGGAGGTGAAAGGGGGTGAGACCCCACAAGGACGCCTGGCCCAGCTGACGGCGGAGGGGGCCCGCAAACGGTACCCGGCGGGCGTGCCGGAAGATGTCGAAAAGCAGATCGACAAGGAATTGGCCCTGATCGGGGAACTGGGCTACGCCTCCTACTTCCTGACGGTCTATGAGATCGTGAGGTTCGCCAACGAGCAGGGCATCCTCTGCCAGGGGCGGGGATCGGCCGCCAACTCCGCCGTCTGCTATTGCCTGGAAATCACCTCCATCGACCCGGTGGAAAGCGGGCTGCTGTTCGAGCGCTTCATCTCCAGCGCGCGCAACGAGCCGCCGGACATCGACGTGGATTTCGAGCATGAGCGGCGGGAGGAGGTGATCCAGCACATCTACGAGAAGTACGGCCGCGATCACGCCGCCATCGCCGCCACCGTCATCTGCTACCGCTCGCGCGGGGCGGTGCGCGACGTGGGCAAGGCCATGGGCATGAGCCAGGACACGGTGGGCCAGCTGTCGGCCATGATCTCCGGCTGGGGCACCGGCACACCGGAGGAGGAGCGGGCGCGGGAGGCCGGGCTGGACCCCGACGATCCGCTGCTGCGCCAGGTGCTGGACCTGACGGGCCAGATCTCGAAATTTCCCCGCCACCTGTCGCAGCATGTCGGCGGCTTCGTCATCACGCCCAAGCCGCTGGCCACCTTCTGCCCCATCATGAACGCGGCCATGGAGGACAGGCAGAACATCGAATGGGACAAGGACGATCTGGACGCCGCCGGCCTGATGAAGGTCGATGTCCTGGGCTTAGGGATGCTCAGCTGCCTGCGCCGGGCGTTCACCCTGCTGCGGGATCATTACGGCCGCGACTTGACGCTGGCCACGGTTCCGCAGGACGACGTTGCGACTTACGACATGCTGTGCGCCGCCGATACCCTGGGGGTGTTCCAGGTGGAGAGCAGGGCGCAGATGTCCATGCTGCCCCGCCTGCGCCCCCGTGAGTTCTATGACCTGGTGGTGCAGGTGGCAATCGTCCGTCCCGGGCCCATCCAGGGCGGCATGGTCCATCCCTACCTGCGCCGCCGCCAGGGGCTGGAGCCGGTGGACTATCCGTCCGAGGCGCTGAAGAAGGTGCTGAAGAAGACGCTGGGCGTGCCCCTGTTCCAGGAACAGGCCATGCAGATCGCCATCGTCGGCGCCGGCTTCACCGGGGCGGAAGCCGACGCCCTGCGTCGGGCCATGGCCAGCTTCCGCAAGCTGGGCGACATCGACACGTTCGAGGAAAAGTTCCGCAGCGGGATGCTGAAGAACGGCTATACGGCGGAATTCGCCGAACGCTGCTTCAACCAGATCAAGGGTTTCTCCACCTACGGCTTTCCGGAAAGCCATGCCGCCAGCTTCGCCAAGCTGGTTTACGTCTCCGCCTGGATCAAGTGCCACTACCCCGACGTCTTCGCCTGCGCCCTGCTGAACAGCCTGCCCATGGGCTTCTACGCCCCGGCGCAGATCGTGCGCGATGCCCGGGACCATGACGTGGTGGTGCTGCCGCCGGACGTGAACCATTCCGATTGGGACAGCCGGCTGGAGCCGCCGGGGCGGGGGCAGCGTTTCCAGACCCTGCGCCTGGGCCTGCGCCTGGCCAAGGGCCTGAGCGAGGCGGCGGTGCAGCCCCTGCTGGAGGCGCGGGGGCATGAGCCCTACGCCAGCCCGCATGATCTGTGGCGCCGCGCCCGCTTGGCGCCGCGCACCCTGGAACTGCTGGCGGAGGCCGACGCCTTCCAGTCCATGGGCCTGGACCGGCGCCAGGCGCTGTGGGCGGTCAGCGCCCTGGGCGAACGGCTGCCGCCCCTGCTGGACCTGGCGCTGAATGCGGAGGAGGAGGGGACGGGCGACCCCTGGGCGGAGGACCCGTCCATCGCCACCCTGCCGGCCATGACCCTGGGCGAGCACTTGGTTGAGGACTACACCCGCCTGTCCCTGTCGCTGAAGCGCCACCCCATGAGCCTGGTGCGCGACGACGTGGTGGCCCGGCTGGAGCGGTTCGCGGCGGAGCCCAAGGAGAGGATGGTCCGCCGCTATCCCCTGATGCGCATGGAGACGCTGGAGACCCTGGCCGATGGCAGCCGCGTGGCCCTGGCCGGCCTGGTGCTGGTGCGCCAGCGGCCGGGCAGCAGCAAGGGCGTCATCTTCATCACGCTGGAGGATGAGAGCGGCATCGCCAACCTGGTGCTGATGCCCGAGACCTTCACCGCCTTTCGCCGCCACATCCTGGGCAGCCGCCTGCTGCTGTGCCTGGGGCGGGTGGAGAAGGTCATCGCCCCCACCCAGGACCAGGGGCCCAGCGCCACCCCCGTCACTCACGTGCGCGCCGAGCGCCTGATCGATTACTCCGACCTGCTGTCCCGCCTGGACGAACCCACCGGTGCGGCCCCCGCCCGCCGCGCGGACGCGACCTTTCCGGATGGGCGGAACTTCAGGTGAGGGCAGGGCTGCCCTGGAAATTAGCGAGCGAATGACCTATGCTATGGCATATGCCAGATCGTGAGGGCGTCATGTTTCCGGAGCGTCACGTCAAATTATTCAAGAATGGCCGTAATCAAGCCGTTCGCATCCCCCGGGAATTCGAATTACCGGGAGAGGATGCGGTTATGCGCAAGGAGGGGAACCGGTTGATCATTGAACCGGTCAAGCTCAAATCCTTCGTGGCATTGCTGGATAGCTGGGAACCTTTGGACGAGGATTTTCCCGCTATTGACGATCTGCCAGCCGAAGATGTGTCGCTATAGTGCGCTACCTGCTGGATACCAACATCATTTCCCATATGATCCGCCATCCGGATGGGATGGCGACGGAACAGGCTCGTTTGGTAGAGCCTGCGGCCCTTTGCACCAGCATCATCGTGGCGGCGGAGTTGCGTTTTGGCGTTGCCAAGAAAGGGCTCCCAGCCCTGACGGCCAGGGTCGAAAGTGCCCTTGAGATGCTCGATATCTTGCCGTTCGAAGCACCTGCTGATGAATTCTATGCACAGTTACGGGCGCGCTTGGAGGGGATGGGGCAGCCTATCGGGGCCAATGACATGCTTATTGCCGCCCAATGTCTGGCCCTCGACTACATTCTCGTGACTGACAACGAGCGTGAATTCGCCCGTATCGAAGGATTGCGGGTGGAAAACTGGCTGCGGGGATAGCGCGCTTATTCCTTCTTCTTGAACGCCGCCGCGAACTCCTCTGACGCCACGATGGCCAGGGCGCGGCGCAGGGCGGCGGATTCCTCGGCGCCGAACAGGGCGTCGAAGCGGCTTTGCGCCACATGCCACAGCGCCAGCCCCTCGGCCTGCTTGGCCTCGCCCGCCGCCGTCAGGCGGGCGCGCTTGACGCGGCGGTCCTTGGCGTCGGGCACCAACTCGACATAGCCGTCGCGGATCAGCGGCTTCAGGGTGTGGCCCAGGGCCGACAGGTCCATGACCATGGCGGCGGCCAGGTTCTGCAGCGTGCCGGCGGCGGGGTCGGACGCGGCGGCGGCCAGCTTCAGGTGGGTCAGCAGGGTGTGCTGGGTGGGCATCAGGCCGGCCGGCGCCGTCACGTCGCCATAGAGCTGGCCCAAGCGGCGGGCGGCACGGCGCACGGCGGTGTTGGTGCAATAGTCCCAGCCCCAGCGGTCCGATGGGCCTTCATTCGACGCCGTCGCCGTCGGGGCAGATGCTATGGGAGCGGCGGCTATGGGGACGGCGGCTGTGGGGGCGGGCTCATCCAATTCCGTGATCCTTTCAAAACCGGCGTTTCCAAGACCAGCGCGCCAGAATAGGCGCCCCTGGCGGCGAGGGCCATTCCCACCATCACAGGGGCACCCGTCCCCGCGCGTCGTCATATGGGCCAGCCAGCCCGGCGACGGCGCCCGCCCTGCAATGCCCCCGGCGCGGGGCTTGAGGTTCACAAGCCCAATTGACTTGCATGATGATAGTGGCATATACCAGCTTCGTGATCAATGACGCCGACGGCGCCCCGCTTCCACCACTTCTTCCAAAAGGAAACTCCCATGAGCACCAAAGGTACCGCCCTCGTCACCGGCGCCTCTTCCGGCATCGGTGCCACCTATGCCGACCGTCTGGCCCGCCGCGGCTATGACCTGATCCTGGTGGCGCGCAACCAGGGCCGGCTGGAGGAGGCCGCCGCCCGACTGCGGGCCGAGACCGGCGTCAAGGTTGAGGTCCTGCCGGCCGACCTGTCCGTCCAGGCCGATGTGGAGACGGTGGAACGCCGCCTGCGCGCCGACGCCGCCATCACCCTGCTGGTGAACAACGCCGGCCTGGGCCCCAAGGAGGGCTCGCTGGGCAGCGACATCGCCTACCAGGACACCATGATCGCGGTGAACGTCACGGCGGTGAACCGCCTGGCCATCGCCGCCACCGACGCCTTCGCCGCCAAGGGTGCCGGTACCGTGGTCAACGTCGCCTCCGTCGTCGCCCTGATCCCGGAGATGTTCAGCGGCACCTACGCCGCCACCAAGGCCTTCGTCCTGGCGCTGACCCAGTCGCTGCAGGCCGAGACCGCCAAGGCCGGCAAGGCCGTGAAGTTCCAGGCCGTGCTGCCCGGCCTGACGCGGACGGAGATTTTCGACCGTGTCGGCAAGTCCTTCGACGACCTGGACCAGAACATGGTCATGGAGGTGGGCGAGATGGTGGAGGCGGCCCTGGCCGGCCTGGACCAGGGCGAGCTGGTCACCATCCCCTCGCTGCCCAACCCGGCGGATTTCGACGCGGTGAACAAGGCCCGCTACGCCCTGGGCCCCAACCTGTCGCGCAACCACGCCGCCGACCGCTACAAGGCCGGCTGATCCGTCAGGGCGTGTCGACGTCCGTCCCGCTGGGCTTACGGTCCTTGAAGTCCAGCGGGGCGGGCGTCACGGCGCCCAGGCGGAAGACCGCCCGGTCGACATGGCGCCGCAACACCACGTCGACGTAGGTCGTCTGATTGGGCCGCAGGGCCATGGCCAGGCCGGCGCCATCGGTGCGGAACTCCACCGGGGCATAGCCGACGAAGCCGTCGCCGGCGGCGGGCCGCGCCTGGACGCGCAGGCCGAAATGGGCGCCGGGCAGCTGCGCCATGACGTCGTAATCCAGATAGTAGACCAGGCAGTTGGGTGAGACGCTGTTGCGCTGCCGGTCGACGAAGAAGCCCTTGGGCAGGTTGTCCGGGGTGTAGTCCGGGCCGCCCAGCAGGTAGAGGTCGAAATCGTCCACCGCGTCGCCCTGGTCGTCGCGGATGCGGAAGACCAGCTGGCTGTGGCGTTGCCCTTCGTCCGGTTTGGCCAGGGCCACGGCCTGCTGGGTGGCGTCGGTCAGGGCCGAGAGTGCTGCCAGGCGGGCACCATAGGCCGCCGGGCTGTCGACCTGCAGGCAGCGCAGGATTTCCGCCACCACCGGCTTGGCGGCGGCGTTCTGGGGCGTGACGCTGCCCATGATGCCCAGGCTGTCGCCGGAATGGCTGGCGTCGGGAATGACGCCGAAGGCCAGGGGCAGCTGCGGCGTCCGGGGTCCGCCGTCGGGGGTGAGCACGGCGGCCGGCTGCGCGTCGAAGTGCGGGTGCGGGTTGACCACCGCCGCCGCCGTTTCCACCAGCCTCAGGAACAGGCAGTTCAGGTTGGCCCCCGCCACGCGCACCACGCCGTCCGACCCTTCCTCCGCCAGGTAGGAATTGAGGAAGTCGTAGAAGTGGGCGTCGATGGTCTGCCCGGTCAGCACGAAGGGGTAGAGGTCCACGGCCACGGGGTCATAGTCCAGCCAGCGGCCGTTCAGGCGCCACTGGTCGGCGCTGCCCAGGGCCAGCCAGTCCAGGATGCGCTCCCCCGGTTCCACGCCGTTGAAGAAGGCCTTGATGCGGCCCACCCGCTCCTTGCCCAGGGTGGCGAGGGGGGAGCCGTGGTTGGCGGGCGCCAGCATGACCAGGTGGCGCAGCGGCGGCCGCCGCAGCCCCGCGCCGCCCCCCGCCCCGCCGTCATACAGCCGGCTCACCCATTCCCGCACCACCGGGCCACCCGTGGAATGGGTGACGCAGGAGAAGTCGGGCAGGGGCGTCCCTGCCGGGGCGCCGGGCGGCAGCAGCGCGTCGCGCAGCGCCCGGTCGAAGGCCCGCACCACGTCGGCCATGGTGACGGCATCCTGAAAGCTGACGTAGCTGCCCAGGTGGATTTGCACCACCGTCAGGTTCAGGCCGGGCGCCGTCAGCGCCGCCTGTACCGCCAGGGCGTCCGGCAGGCCGCCGTAGGTCGCGGTGCTGGTGGCGCTCCAGCCGTGCACGAAAACCAGGATCATGGGCCCCCCAGCGTTACCCCGGGGCGCAGTATAGCCCCTTAGTATGCCACCCGCACCCGCACGCCATACAGGCGGGGCGGGCGGATGCTGGCGGTGTTGTAGCCGCCGCCCAGGGCCTGGGCGGGCTGGTAGCCGCTGGTCACTACCGCCTGGTTCTCCACGTTGTTGATGTAGCCCGTCAGGCTCCACCACGCATGGTCCGGGGTGTAGGTCAGGCGCAGGTTGGTCATGTGGTAGCCGCCCTGCAGCTGCTGCGGCGCGTAGTCGTACGCGGTCTGGTAGGAGGAGGAGAGGTGCACGTCCGCCGCCGCCGTGACGGTGCCGCCGCCGTCCAGGCGGAAGTCATGCTGATAGCCGACGATGGCGGTCCAGCGCGGGGCGTTGATGGCCGGCTTGCCCGCGCAATCCACCGCCCAGATCTTGGCGGCGCCGACGGGTTTGGGCACCGCCGTGGCCGAGGCGTTGGTGTAGGCGCAGCCCACGGCGGGCGAGGCCCCCAGGCCGCTGTAGTAGCGGTAGTGGAAATCGTCGTAGGCGGTGTCCAGGTACTGGCCGCTGGCGGTCAGCAGATCGTCCGCCGTCACCTGCCACTTGCCGTCCACGGCCAGGCCGCGCATGTGCGCCCGGCCGGCGTTCTGCGTCACCAGCAGGGCGGCGTAGGGCGCCAGCGGCACGCCGGTCTGCACCGGGGCGGTGTAGGTGATCTGCTGGTCGCGGTATTCGTAATCGAACGCCTCCAGGTTCACCTGGGCCTTGCCGCCCAGAAGGCTGTTCTTCAGGCCCACGGTGTAGGCGGTCAGATGCTCCGGCCCATAATAGTCGCGCTGGTTGACGGGGGAGGAGAAGAAGCCCCCCGCCTTGAAGCCGGTGGCGACGCTGGCATACAGCAGGGAACCGGGGGCCACGTCGTAATCCGCCCCCACCTTCCAGCTGGCGCCGTTCCAGTCGTGCCTGTCCTGGCGCGGCAGCAGGGTGGGGAAGGCGGCGGAGAAGGTGTTGCTGCCGAACAGGAGGGACTGCACCTTTTCCTCATGCGACAGGCGCCCGCCGGCCGTCAGGCGCAGGCCCGGCGCCACGGCGTAGGTCACCTGGCCGTACACGGCCTCGGACTCGGTGTTCAGGTCGCCCTTGCCCACGGCGTGCTGAATGTAGTTGTCGTAATACTGGTTGGCGTAGAGCTGCTCATTGAAATAGCTGACGCCGCCCACCCAGCTCAGCGGCCCCCGGTCGTTAGAGGTGAGGCGCGCGTCGACGGAGGTGGCGCGGGAGCGGCCGGTCAGGCTGAAGGCGCTGGGCACATAGGCCAGGTAATCCTCATCCATGCCGCGATAGGCGGGGGTGAGGGTCAGGGTGGCGAAGCTGAACTCCTTCACGATGTCGGCCTTCAGGCCCCAGGACCTGTCGTCGATGAAGCCGTCGTTCCGGGCGTTGCGGATCAGCGGGTTCAGGCGGGCCACCGGCGGCAGGGCGGCGTAATAGGCCTTCACCGCCGCCGGGTCGGACGGGCCGACCCAGGGGTTGTCGCCGTTCACGAAGGGGTACTGCACCTGGGCGTCGCCCTTGCCGCCCCGGTGGGCGTAGTCGGCGGCCAGGCGCACATGCAGGTCGTCCGCCGGCTCCAGCAGCACCTGCACGCGGCCGGCCTGGCTCTGGTCGTCGTCATAGCCGTCGGAGAGATAGCCCTTGCGGTCCACCACCTGGGCCGCCACGCGCAGCGCCGCCTTGGTCGAGAGCGGCACGTTCAGGGCGCCCTCGCCCTTGCGCAGATTGTAGTTGCCGAATTCCAGCGAGGCGTGGCCCGAGGTCTGGCCCAGCACCGGCACCTCCGGCACGACGTTCAGCACGCCGGCCGAGGCGTTGCGGCCGTACAGCGTGCCCTGCGGCCCGGGCAGCAGCTCCAGCCGCTGCAGATCATAGAACGCCAGGCTGGCGCCGGCCGGGCGGGCGACGTAGACGCCGTCCAGGTTGAAGGCCACCGCCGGCTCAGCATAGCTGCTGATGATATAGCTGCCGATGCCGCGCACGTAGAGCTGCGGCGTGCCGCCGGCGGCCGGCGCCACCACCAGGGCGGGCAGGGCGCGGGCCAGGTCGGCGGTGTTGGTCAGGCTGCCGGCCGCCAGGCTGTCGCCGGTCACGGCCTGCACGGCGATGGGGGCGGACTGCAGCGTCTCCATCCGCTGTTCCGCCGTGACCACGATGTCCTTCAGCGTGACGTCCGCCGGGGCGGCGTCGCCAGTGGCGCTTTCGGCGGTGGCCCCTGCGGCGGCAAAGGGGGAAGCGGCCAGGAAAAGGGTGGCCATGGCCGTCGCCGGCCGGAACAGTCGGTTCATCTGTGTCCCCAACGCATGGCGCTGTTGGCCGGGCCCGGTCGGGGGTCCGGGGCGCCGCTTGGGCGGACGCCGTTCGTGCCTATGCAGACGGGGGGCAGGAGACAGAAAAGAAGCGTTCCGCGCAACGAAATAATAATACGATTTTATAAGAATTTGTCACTGATGCGGTGGGAACACACGGGTGAACGGCGCCGCCCCGCCCCCTGACCTTGCCTGGTGGGCGGAAACGGCGCCGTTCCCTCAATCAGTATTTGTGAAACACGGTTTTATTAATGCGCAGGCCGTTCAATACCGGCCCTTAATACCGCACCGTGGCGCGCACGCCGTAGGTGCGCGGCGGGCGGATGTTGGCGTAGTTCAGGCCATTGCCGAAGGCCTGGTTGGGCTGGAAGCTGGTGCTGACCACCGCCTGGTTTTCCACGTTGTTGACATAGCCGGTGACGGACCACAGGTCGTCCGCCGCATTGTAGGTCAGGCGCAGGTTGGTCATGTGGTAACCGCCCTGCACCTGCTTCGCCAAATAATCGTAGGCGGTGTAGTAGGAGGCGGAGAGGTACATGTCCGCCGCCGCCGTCAGGCCGGACCCGTCGGCGAAGCGGAACTCATGCTCATAGCCCAGGTTGGCGGTCCAGCGCGGGGCGTTGGTGCCGGGCTTGCCGCTGCAGTTCACCGAGTAGATGGCGGAGGGCGGGACGGGCGCCGGGTTGGTGCCGGTGGCCAGCGTGGACGGACAGCCGACGGAGGGCGGGGCGCCGAAGTTGGAGAAATAACTGTAGGTGAAGCTGGTGTAGCGGCTGGCGATATACTGCACGTTGGCGGTCAGCAGGTCCTGCGCCGTGGCCTTCCACCGCCCCTCCACCTCGAACCCGCGGATGCGCGACCGGCCCACATTCTGCGTCACGAACACCGGCGCGTAGGGGAAGCTGGACACCCCGGTCAGCGAGGGCGCCAGATAGCTGATCTGCTGGTCGCGGTATTCATAGTCGAAGGCCTCGACGTTCAGCTGCACCTGGTTGTCCCAGAAGCGGTTCTTCACACCGATGCTATAGGCCGTCAGGTGCTCGGGGTTGAAGGTGTCGGGCCCGGCGCTGGCGAAGAAGCCGCCCGCCTTGAAGCCGGTGCCGATGTTAGCGTACAGCAGCGACTGTGGCGCCAGGTCGTAATCCACGCCCACCTTCCAGGTGGCGGCGTTCCAGATGCGGTCGTCGGCGCGGGTGGCCAGCGTGGGCTTGGCCGGGCTGAACGTGGCGGTGCCGAACTGGGTGTCCTGCGTCTTCTCCTCATGGGTGAAGCGGCCGCCGGCCGTCAGGCGCAGGCTGTCGGTCAGCGCGTAGGTCAGCTGGCCGAAGGCGGCCACCGTCTCATCCGTCAGCTTGCTGTCGATCACCGTTTCCTGGACCCAGTGGTCATAGTCCTGGTTGGCCGCCACATCCTCGGTGAAGTAATAGACGCCGGCCAGCCAGGTCAGCGGCCCGCCGTCCCGGGACGCCAGCCGCGCCTCCACCGATTTCTGCTGGGCGTCGCTCTCCACCCGGAAGGCGGAGGGGATGTAGGACAGGTAGTCCTCATGCACCTCGCGATAGGCGGGGATGACGGTCAGGGTGGCGAAGCTGAAATCGTGGTTGATCTCGGCGTGCGTGCCCCAGAACTGGTCGTCGATGAAGCCGTCGCCCTTGGCGTTGCTGATCAGCGGGTTGTGGGCGGAGGCCGCCGGCAGGCCGGCGTAATAGGCCGCGACCTCGCGCGGGTCGGACGGGCCGATCCAGGGATTGTCGGCGTCGGCGTAGGGGTACTGCACCTGACCGGAGCCCTTGCCGCCCCGGTGGTAATAGTCGCCCGACAGGCGCACCCGCCAATCCTCCGTCGGCTCCAGCAGCAGTTGCAGGCGCCCGGCCTGGCCCTGGTCGTCGTTGTAGCCGTCGGTCAGGTAGCCCTTGCGGTCGATCACCATGCCGGAGGCGCGCAAGGCCGCCTTGTCGCTCAGCGGCACGTTGACGTAGGCGTCGCCCTTGCGCAGGTCGTAATTGCCGATGTCCAGCGTGGCGGCGGCCGACAGCGCGTCCAGCTTCGGCGTCTCCGGCAGCACGTTCAGCGCCCCACCCGAGGCGTTGCGGCCGTACAGCGTGCCCTGCGGGCCCTTCAGCACCTCCACCCGCTGGATGTCGTAGAAGAAGCCGTTGGCCCCGGCGGGGCGGGAGATGTAGATGCCGTCCAGGTTCACCGCCACCGACTGCTCGGCATATTGATTGGAGGCGAAGGTGCCGATGCCGCGCACATAGATCTGCGGCACCCCGCCCGCCGCCGGGGCGATCACCACCGAGGGCACGCTGCGCGTCAGGTCCGACACGTCGGCCACGCCCGCGTCCTTCAACGCCGCCCCGCCCAGGGCCGACACGGCGATGGGCGCGTTCTGCAGGCTCTGCTCCCGCCGCTCGGCGGTGACGACGATGTCCTCAAGCTGGCCGGTGTCCGCCGCTGCGGCGACGCCGGCGCCGGCCCCCTTGGCAGCGGGTGCCGCGGTCTGCGCCACGGCGGTTGAGGAGAGGAGGGCGAGGCCCACGCCAGGCGTCAGCATAAGGGCGACGGCAGCCGTCGCCGGACGCACGATCCGGTGCATATGTGTTCACTCCCTGCGCGGCCTTGTTGACCGGCCCATAGCCCCCACGGGGGAAACCCCGTGCTCTTCCAAGGGACTAAGGGCCGGGGCGCCGGTTCCCGGGCGCCTGCTGTGCCGCTACAGGCAAAGGTAGAACGCAATTATGCATTCATCAAATCGATAGGCTGGATAGGGATGTATCGGGGGAAGTGATGGCATCCTAGGATTTAGTTAACTTTTGTCCAATGTATAAGACCTTAATTTTTTCTTGGTTCTCAGGGACGGGCCACTGAAAATGTATTCTATATTGAAGTGGGTTGTGGACCTTTCCATGCCACGGACAATAAATATCGGAACCAGAGCCCGGATCTCTAAATAAGAATATTTTCTTATTTTCCGGATCTTCGCTAGAAAAATCAGCCCCTTTGGCCATAACGTTTACTCGAAGCCACTCTATGACAGCTGGAGAATTTTCTCCATGGTTGCGTAAAGCGATGGATAGATCATTCAACCTCCTTAGAATTCCAAATATTCTGTCACTTGCCCCCTGGTCATAGGGATATCGTGCCATCTCCGAGATGGCTTGCTGATAGTTAATATAGAGAGAGTTTAATTCCGAATTCGCTCGGTCCAACATTTGATGCCAGCCGGGGCGAACTATGGGCTGTGGTAAGGCTTTTTCTAGCGAATCAAAAGACCAATCATTGGGAACTGTAGTTATTTCAGTAGTGCCTACGTGATCACGAATACATTCAACTTCCAGAATAGGAACTTCAAATTTCTGTATCCCCTCAAAGCTAAAAGCACGAGCGTCTTCGCCAAGCCATCGTCTCCGTGCAGCTTCACCAAGACCCTGCTCAGTTACATCTTCGAGGTGAAAGTACGTGATACCTTCACCTTCAGCGGGGCTTACCCAATAAGGACCTTTAGTTATCCACGCTAAAGCAAGATTGCGAAGCGGCTGATCTTTTATCTGATATATAATATCAACGACTGTCCTATCCTGATGAGCGAATCGATATCTCAAATTTCTTGAGCAGGAAATATGGTGGTTAAATTTAATTGCCTTTATTCTTATAGATAGAATACGCTTTAGGTGTTCTAAAAACAGGGAAGTATCAGCATACTGTCTGTCAATCGACATATCATTTATCACTGACGTAGTCATAATTAAATTAATCCTGCAAGGGTGGCTAGATCTTTTTCGGACTGGTCAAAAAAACCAGAAGGCCAGTTGCTTACTCCGCCCTCTTCATCTATTTCTGTTGAAATAATTTGGGGAAAGTCATCTTTTGATCCGGTAAAAAAATGAATAGATACTTGATTAGATTTTAATCTCTCTCCGCCTTTGACGGAAATTCTCGTGCCATTTAAAACATGGTCGCTATGGGTCTCCAGGATTACGTGCACACCAGAGGAAGCGATTGTAGCGAAGAATTTCGCTATATTTGATTGGGCTCTGGGGTGCAAATGAGCTTCCGGACTATCAACTATCAGAACTTGTCCAGGCTTTGCAAGCAAGCCGGCTATAATTATCGGCAACGCATAACTTAAGCCATATCCGATATTTGCGGGTCTCTTCCAAGGCTCTGTCGTTGAACGGCGCATTTCCAATCTTACTAGTCCAGTTTGGTCTAGGAAGCCTGCATTGACTTCTGCACCAGGAAATAACTCACCGGCCCATGCTCCAACTTGCCGCCGTAGAGTTGTACCTTCTTCCTGTGGATGTCTGCGCTCCAAATCAACGTCTTCATCTAAAAATTGAGCTAACCACCAAGGAGCATATTCACCCATGGGCCCAACATCCGCATGTATTGGATCTACGTCTTCTGGCGATGGGAAAGTACTTTTCAGAGCACCGCGAGCAGCACCGATAAATATAATATTCTTAATTGAATTCAATAAATTTTTAAATATTTTATTTTCCTTATTGGAAAAATGATTCAATCTTTCCTGGTTATGGTCTTTTGCTTGCGGAGTAATGTCTAGAACTTCGAGAGCCGTCGACGAATTGCGATGACCTGCACCAAGTTTCCAAATCAAACTATAATCATCTAATCCTACCCCAATATCTAGTGTTCGAGAATCTCCGTGAAATATTTCTGAAACTGTTCCCAATTGAGTTAATGGTCCATTTAATGCCACACGCTTACTTTCATGTGCCCATCTAAGCTTCTGAGCTAGCAATAGCGGGGCCTGTAAGGTGGTCGATTTTCCACCAGCATTAACGCCTGTCAACAGGGTTAGCGGAGACAACGGTAGAACAATGTCATCAAAGCATTTGAAGTTTTTGATATATATCCTGTTAAACATAGATTTCCTCCTTTAAGGCCTCGAGGGCTAATTCAAATCTATCGGCTACTTGTTTGGTGCTATTGGTTGAGTACGTAATAGAGAAATTAAATTCATCCTCATGAATCAATGTGCGAATAATATTTCCAATTTTCTTTCTAGCTCGCCCATCAGCCTTCACAGAAATATCAGCAAAAAAAACAGAGCAGACATCAAATAGCGATACATTTATGGGTGATCGTCGTTGATTGACATCATTCTCCGCTAGAGATTTGCGGAAAGCATGATCTCCAAATATGGAATAATTTAGATTCATAGACTTTTTAAAATCAGACATGAGAGATGCCAGCTCTTGGTCTGAGCTATTGTTCATATTTTCAAGACACTGACCTAGGAAGCCATCCATATCTGCTCGTGTGTATTGCTCGTAGCCCAAGATTCTAAACGCACAAAATCGATTAATAATTTCACGGTCGCGCATGGTTTTGCGGTCAAGTGAAAGTCCCGTTGCTCTCGCGAACTCCGCGCTTTCGGAGGCTTCCCGAAGCCATTGCGTTGCTTTTCCATTATAAAGGCTATTACGCATTTGTTGCCGGCTGAGAGGCACTCCGCTATTAACTCGATCAAAAATGTCAAGACGAGCCCGTTCTGGGGCTTTAGAGTCAAGAATATAGAAAATTAAAGATGTATCCTGTATTCTTTCCTGAAGCGTGACAGGCAATTTAGTGAAACGCTTGCCATTCAGTGGATGTGCGCCGTTGTCTCCCGCCGATCCAAAGTCTAGAACAAATTTATCGCCTAGATAGCGTTGAAGTGTAGTTAGGCGCTGCAACCCATCAACTACAATAATTCTTCCATCTTTTGCTTCTGCAACATAAAATACTGGCAATGGTATGCGCATTAGGCATGATTCAATTAATTTAGACTGCTTCAGTGGGTCCCAAACAAATGTTCTTTGAAAGTCTGGATCTAATTGATATCGGCCTTTGTTTATTCTCTGAACAACTTCATTTACTGTTCGTTCCTCGCGCCGCACAAATACGCTATCTAGTGGGTATTCTCCCCAGCTAGTGCTTGGAATTTCGGTTTCAATTCCTTCAATATCTTGAGATTCTTGATTGCTCATTTTGCCTATCATTGAGCTGACTGATTGCCGAGCGCTATACTATCCAATATTGCCTTTTAGGCAAAGTGATCCCTGTACGAATATGCTTAACGGGCACCGTCCCCTCACTCCCCCGCGCACTCCCTTAGATACCCCCGCAGCCAGATCAGCCCGGGATCGCGGTCGAACTGATAGTGCCACTGCATCATCTCGGTCAGCACCGGGAACTCGATGGGGGCGGGGAGGACGCGCAGGGGCAGGTGCTGGGCGTAGAGGCGGGCAAGCCTGGTGTGCATGGTGCTGATCATGTCCGTCTCCACCAGGATGGAGAGGCGGCGGAGGAGAAGTCGGGGGCGACGGCGCCGACCTTGCGGGCGTAGCCGTAGCGGTCCAGGAACCATTGCTCGAAGGCCGGCGTGCGCTTGTCGCCGATGATCACCACCACATGGGCCATGTCCAGGTACTGCTCGAACGTCAGGCTGTCGCTCACTGTCGCGTTGTCGCACCCGACGCAGGTGTTACTTGCTCCGCCCAAAGGGATGCTGACCGCAAACGCCGAAGTCAGTCTTGATCGTCTCCGGCTTGGGGGCGGTGGGGCCGGAGTAGAAGATCACCAACAGGGCTTCCTGGTTGACGGAGGGATCCGGCGGCAGAGGTTCTATGATCATGTAGGTCAGCTTGCGGGTAGGGCCGCAGCCATAGGGATCGGCTTTCTGGTTGAGGCCTTTGACCGCGTAGAGGGTGCCCGTACCGAAGGCCCCGGCTGGCGCCACGTCATAGGTAACCTTCCCCAGGGTGATCTTGTCCTTTGTCACCTCCAAGGCGCCGATTGGGGCGCGTTGGGGGGAATTGTCCGTCCACCTGCCCAGAACCTGGCCGTCGGCGTAGGCCGAGGTTGCACCGAGCAAAAACAGGGCCGGCAAGAATAATGGCAAGGGATGGCGGCGCATTGTACTTGCCTTGTTGAACTGCGCCACCATCACGCCTCGGCGGCACGTCGATGCCTATTCTTTCCGACCGAAGGGATGCTCGCCGCAAACCGCCATCTCATTGAGGGTGTCCGGCTTGGGCGCGTCCGGTGCCGCATAGAAGGTCACCACGATGGCGCTGTAGGTGGCGTTGGAGATGGTGGGCTTGGGCCGCACGATGATGTGGCTGAGCTTCTTGGTGGGGCCGCAGCCGTTGGGGTCGGTTTTCCGGTTCAGGCCGTTGACCGTGTACAGGACGCCCTCGCCGAAGGGCCCGGCCTGCGTCACCTCATAAGTGACCTTCCCCACGCTGATCTTGTCGCTGGTGATGTCAAGCGGACCCATCGGATCGTTCTTGGGGGCGGAATCGGTCCACTTCCCTAGGAAGCGGTCATCGGCCCACGCCGTGGTCGCCCCCGTCGATAGCAGGGACAGGACCGTCAAGGCGCGCAAAATCACAAGCTTCAAGGCATCCTCCCGTTCTGGGCAGTGGCGCAGTTTTTAAAGAGCTTCGCGGTTTCCAGGTTGCGCTGAGCCTGTATGCCGTGCCGGGTGCAATCCTTGGCGGCCGCGGCCCAATCCCCGCTGTTGATGGCGCGGTTCATGGTGGGATAGCCCATCAATCCCGTGGCGCGATGGTGGCGGGCTTTTCCATGGCCGAGGCCCAGGTTATAGATCATGTCGAACAGCGCGACCTTGGCATCGTCCGGAAATTCCTCGAACTTCGGGTAGATCAGCTTCAGATGGATCTCATCCGCATCCAAATGCGCGTCCAGAAGGTTATTTAAGGTCGGCCTCGTAATGCGCAGGTCACTTTGATCCTTATAGTACTTGGCAATGTGTTTTGATTTTGGCGCGGCGGTCTTTTGGGCGTCGCGTCCCGCCGCCAGGGCCCGCCAGGTGGCTTCGACCTCGCTGCTGGTGGCCGCTTGTCTGCTGCTGTCGTGATAGAAGGGAATGGCGCTGGCGGCTTGTGCTGTCGGCAGCATGGTGCCGCAACCCACCGTCACCAAGCCTTCGCTGTCGAGATACATCCATAATATCTCGCCTTCCCATTGGGTCAGGAAGTCCCTAATCCTCTCTCGCAATGCCGGGAGTATCATGGTCGTTTCCCTGGGGATCTTATTCCAAGAATGTCCAGTGGGCGTCCGGTACCGTCCTTCGGGTACCGCCGCGTACACGTCAGGGAAATGAAAAGTGGGCCTGCGGTTTCAAGCCCTGCCTGAATGGTAGAGCGTCGGACCGCTTTTCCCTCCACCAAAGGGCTCATCCCGGCGCGCGCCTGTCACTCAGTTGAAAACGCCGCCGCCAGTTCTAGCGGCGTGCCTCCGCCCTCACTCCCCAGCGCACTCCCGCAAATACCCACGCAACCAAATCAGCCCCGGATCGCGGTCGAACTGGTAGTGCCACTGCATCATCTCGGTCAGCACGGGGAACTCGATGGGGGCGGGGAGGACGCGCAGGGGCAGGTGCTGGGCGTAGAGGCGGGCCAGGCGCGTGTGCATGGTGCTGATCATGTCCGTCTCCACCAGGATGGAGGCAACGGAGGAGAAGTCGGGGGCCACGGCGCCGACCTTGCGGGCGTAGCCGTAGCGGTCCAGGAACCATTGCTCGAAGGCCGGCGTGCGCTTGTCGCCGATGATCACCACCACGTGGGCCATGTCCAGGTACTGCTCGAACGTCAGGCTGTCGCCCACGGCCGGGTTGTCGCGCCAGACGACGCAGCTGTGCGTCTCCTCGAACAGGACTTCCTTGGGCTGGTCGCTGGTGAGGTAGGCGTCGGGGGAGATCACCAGGTCCACGTCGGCCCGGTTCAGGCGGTCGTGAATGCCGTCGGCCACGGCGCTGATCTCCAGCCGCAGGCCCGGCGCCTCGCGCCGCAGGCGGCGGATGGCGCGGGCCAGCACCACCTCGGTCACATAGTCCGACGCCACCACGCGGAACACGCGCTGGGCCGTGGCGGGGTCGAAGGTGGGGCGCGCCTCGATGGTGGTCTGCACCCGGATCAGGATGTCGCGCACCGGCTCCACCAGGGCCAGCGCCAGGGGCGTGGGCACCATGGCGCGGCCCACCATCACCATGATTTCGTCATCGAAATAATCGCGCAGGCGGGCCAGCGCCCCGCTCATGGCCGATTGGCTGAGGTGCAGGCGGTGGGCGGCGCGCGAGACGTTGCGCTCCTCCAGCAGCACGTCCAGGGCCACCAGCAGGTTCAGGTCGAAACGGCGGAAGCGCATGGGCGCCCATCCTCCCTATTTTATTGTTCGAGGTGATACCTCGCCGCACTTTGGTACGACAGAACCGATAGATGGACCAGCCGTTCGCTGAGCGCAAGGCCCCGTCGAAGGCGGGTGCTGATATCGGCCACGCCGATGGACGCGCATCGGAAAATACGCCTCAACCGATGCTGCCGCCCGCCGTACCGTTGCCGCCACAACAAACGCCCATACCAAGCGAACGGGAGGGAGGATGATGGCGCAGCGTGTGAGCCGCGTGCTGATCGTGGGGGGCGGCATCGGCGGCCTGTCCCTGGCGTCGGCCCTGCGCGACCGGGGCCTGGCGGTGGACCTGGTGGAACTGCAGAAGGAATGGACGGTCTACGGCGTCGGCATCATCCAGCAATGCAACGTCGTGCGCGCCATGGCCGATCTGGGCCTGGTGGACCGCTATCTCGACGCCGGCTTCCCGTTCGAGGCGGTGGGCATGTACGCCCCCGACGGCCGCCTGCTGGCCAAGATACCGGGCCAGCGCCTGGCGGGGCCGCAGTACCCCGCTAACCTGGGCATCAGCCGCCTGGCCCTGCACACGGTGCTGAGCGGTGCCGCGCTGGAGAAGGGCACGGCCGTGCGCCTGGGCACGACGGTGGAGCGGCTGGACCAGGACGACGCCGGCGTGGACGTGACCTTCAGCGACGGCACCACTGGCCGCTATGACGTGGTGGTCGGGGCGGACGGGCTCTATTCCAGGGTGCGGGGCCTGCTGTTCGGGCCAGGGGAGGATGGGGAGTACCGGCCGCGTTTCACCGGCCAGTCGGTCTGGCGCCACAACTTCCCGAGGCCGCCGGAGATCGACCATCTGGCGGCCTTCACCGGCCCGGACGGCAACGCCGGCCTCTGCCCCCTGTCCCACGACCTGATGTACCTGTTCGTGACGTCGGAGGAGCCGGGCAACCCCCGCATGCCGGCCGACCAGTTGCACACCCTGATGCGCGACCGGATGAAGGGCTTCGGCGGCCTGATCGGGGCCTTGCGCGACCGGATCACCGACCCGGCCCAGGTGGTCTACAAGCCCATGGAGGTGCTGATGATGCCGGCACCCTGGTACCGGGGCCGGGTGGTCCTGCTGGGCGACGCCGTGCACGCCACCACGCCGCACCTGGGCCAGGGTGCGGGCATGGCCATCGAGGACGCCGTGGTGCTGGCCGAGCTGCTGCCCCAGGACGCGCCGCTGGGCGATCTGCTGGCCCGCTATATGGAACGGCGGTATGAGCGCTGCCGCTTCATCGTCGACAGCTCCATCATGGTGGGGGAATGGGAGATGGCGCGGCGCCACGACGTGGACCGCATCGGCCTGGTGAAGAAGATGCTGGAGGTCACGGCCCAGCCGGTGTGAGACCCGGCACGGGGTGCATCGCTTCGGCTCAGGCGGTGGGCTGGGGGCCCGTGTACAGGGCGCGGGGGCGGATGAGCTGGGCGTCGGCGCGCTGCTCCAGCGCGTGGGCGATCCAGCCCAGCGAGCGGCCCAGGGCGAACAGGCCGAAGGCGGCACCCCTGGGCAGGTCCAGATGGCGGCGCAGCGCCACCAGGGCGGTGTCGATCACCGGCGGCTGGCCCACCAGGCGCTGGGTCTGCGCCTGCACCACGGCCCAGGTGGGGCGCAGGGGCAGGATGCGGCCCAGCAGGGCGGCGGCGCGCGGGTCGCCGGCGGGGTACAGCGGGTGGCCGTAGCCGGGGATGTCCTCCCCCCGCGCCAGGCGCTGGCGCAGGCGGGCGGCGGTCTCGCCATCCGCGCCCACCTCGTCCCACAGGGCCTCCACCCGCGCGGTCAGGCCGCCATGGCGCGGGCCGCCCAGGGCCGCCAGCCCGCCGATGACGGCCGCCCGCAGGCTGGCATCGGTGGAGGCGACGCAGCGGGCGGTGAAGTTGGAGGCGTTCAGCTCATGGTCGGCGCACAGCACCAGGGCCATGCGCACCAGGTCGGCGCCGTCCTTGTCCAGCTTCCACGCCTGGGCGCATTGCTTGTGGATGGGGGCCGCGCCGGGTGCCGTGCCCAGCAGGCAGGCCGTCAGCAGCCGCACCAGCGCCGCCGCCCCCTGCGCCAGCCGGCCGGGCGCCCGCTGCCAGGCGGCGGTGTCGGCGTCCTCGCTGGCCAGGGCCAGCAGGGGCAGCAGCGCCTCCTCCGCCCGGCGGCCGTGGAAGGCGGCCTGGGCCACGGCGAAGGCCTGCGCCGGCTGGGGCAGGGGGCCGCCGAACGCCTCCTCCGGCGCCACCCGCCACAGCAGGCCCGCCACCTCCTCCACGCTGGCGCGGGCGGCGAGGTCCACCGCGTCGCTGCCCCGGTAATAGAGGTAGCCGTCCTGAATCAGGGTGATGGCCGACTCCAGCACGGGCAGGCCCCAGTCCAGCGTGGCCTTGGCGATGTCCTTGGGCCGGCGGCCGCGGATGCGGGTCAGGGCCAGCCGGTCGACCTCCGCCGCCAGGTAGCGGCTCTCGCGCGTGTCCCCGTCCGGCTGGGCGCGCAGCAGCCCCCGGCTGACATAGGCGTACAGCGTCTGGCGGGAGACGCCCAGCCGGGTGGCGGCCTGGGCGGCGGTTAGCAGGTCGGCCATCGGGCGCCCCCTCGTTGATCGTCTCAATCAATATTGATTCAGTTAATCAACATTGACGATTATTGTCACCGGTTCATCGTCGGGCCGTTCCTAAAGGGAGACACCGACCATGAGCACCCCCGGCCATCATTTCCTCAAGACCATCTGGCAGGCCCTGGGCGGCGCGCCCGACGCGTTGGACCGGGTGCGCTTCACCGGCGCCGGCAGCCTGCCGTCCGTCTTCGCCGTCAGCGACCTGGCCGTGGCTTCGGTGGCCGCCGCCGGCCTGGCCCTGGCCGAGCTGGCGGGCGCGGACGGGGTGGTGGCCGACCGCCGCCTGTCCTCCGCCTGGTTCGGCTATGCCCTGCGGCCCCAGGGCTGGGACCTGCCGCCCGCCTGGGACGCGGTGGCGGGCGACTACCGCGCCGCCGACGGCTGGATCCGCCTGCACACCAACGCCCCACACCACCGCGCCGCCGCCTTGTCCGTTCTGGGCGTGCCGGCGGAGCGGGCGGCGGTGGCCCGGGCCGTGGCGGGCTGGACGGCGGGCGACCTTGAGGCGGCGGTGGTGGCGGCCGGCGGCTGCGCCGCGGAGATGCGCAGCGCCGAGGCCTGGGCCGAACACCCCCAGGGCCGGGCCGTGGCGGCCTCCCCCCTGTTGACCTTGGAAACGGCGGGGCAGGGCGCTCGGGACTGGCGGCCCGATGCGGCCCGGCCCCTAACCGGCATCCGCGTGCTGGACCTGACCCGCATCCTGGCCGGGCCCACGGCCACGCGCTTCCTGGCCGGCTGCGGCGCCCAGGTGCTGCGCATCGATCCGCCCGGCTGGGCGGAACCCAACCTGGAACCGGACATGACCCTGGGCAAGCGCTGCGCCCGCCTGGACCTGCGGCGGGCCGACGATGTGGCGGCCTTGAAGCGCCTGCTGGCCCAGGCCGACGTCCTGGTCCATGGCTATCGCCCGGACGCCTTGGCCCGCCTGGGCCTGGATGCGGACGGCCGCCGCGCGCTCAATCCCGGCCTGGTGGACGTTTGCCTGGACGCCTATGGCTGGGACGGGCCCTGGGCCGGGCGGCGCGGCTTTGACAGCCTGGTGCAGATGAGCGCCGGCATCGCCGAGGCCGGCATGCGCCTGCGGGGCCGCGACAAGCCCACGCCCCTGCCGGTGCAGGCGCTGGATCACGCCACCGGCTACATCCTGGCGGCCATGGCGCTGCGCGGCCTGGCGCACCGGGCGCGCACCGGCCAGGGCACGGTGGGCCGCACCGCCCTGGCCAGCACCGCCCGCCTGCTGCTGGACGGCGGGGCGGGGGGGACGGACGCGACACCCCTGGCGCCGGAGACCGACGCCGACTTCAATCCCGCCCTCGAACAGACCGGCTGGGGCCCCGCCCGCCGCCTGGCGCCGCCGGTGATGGTGGCCGGGGCGCCGCTGGCTTGGAACCGGCCGGCCGGGCCACTGGGCAGCGCCCTCGCCATCTGGGAATGATGTTCGAAGTTGCAATTGCGAATTATTCTTATTTATAGTGCCGGACGCTAGAGGGCGCCGGACGGGGGACGATCGGCCGGATGCCCGCGACATCCTTGGGATTTGGGCGACGGCATGACGGCGACGATGGGCTTTTTGGGGGGCTTGGCCCTGACGGTGCTGGGCATCGTCCTGCTGCGGCGGGTATGGGCCTCGGCCACGGCCCCGCGCTGGCATGCCCTGCCGGGCTGGGCGCTGATCGCCGCGGGCTTCGCCGGCTGGGTGGCCGTGGCCGACGCAGACAAGGCCGTCGTCATCGGCTTCCTGGCCTTCTCCCTGGTGGGCTATGGCGTGGTGATCCTGGGCCGGGACCGGCGCCGCCGGCCGCATCGCGCCCCCAAGGCGCCGGTGGCCATGCCGGTGGAACCGGGCCGGCGGGCCTGGATCGTCTTCCTGCGCGGGGCGGCCCGCACCCTGTTGGCCGGCCCGCTGGCCGCCGCCACCGGTATGTCGGTGGCCGCCCTGGTGGCGGTGCGCGCCGGCGGGATGGAAACCGACCGCCTGGTGGCCGCCGGCTTCATCGGCCCTATCGGCTGGGGCATCGCCATGACCTGGGCGCTGGTGGACGCGCGCCTGGCCCGGGTGGGCCTGCTGCTGCCGCTGACCGCCGGCGCCGCCGTGGCGGCCGCCTGGCTGTCCCGCGTCTGAAGGAGGGGGAAGACATGCTGAAGCGCATCGCCGCCCGCGTCCTGGCCCGCCGCAAGGCCGACCCCGCCGCCGCCACGTCCCGCGCCCGGGGCGGCTTCGTCCAGTCCTCCCTGGCCGGGCATTCCGCCCTGGGGCTGGGGCTGGGGGCGCTGATCTACATCGTCTGCCTCAGCGGGGCCGTCGCCGTCTTCGCCGATGACCTCAGCCGCTGGGAATGGGCCGGCACCCCGGAGACCGCCGCCCTGGCGCCGGAGGTGGTGGACCAGGCCCTGGCCGCCGGCTTGGCGCGGGCATCCGCCCAGGCGGGCGGGGCGGAGAAGGTGACCGGCCTTTACGGCCTGCTGCCCCGGCCGGACTGGCCCCATCTGGCGGTGCGCGCCTACACGCCAGCGGGCGCGGTCACCTGGCGGGCCGGCGCCGACGGCGCGCTGGCCGACACGCCGTCCGACGCCTGGACCGACTTTATCGGCGAGGTCCACATGGAACTGAGCCTGCCGGGAGTGTGGGCGGGCCTGGCCGTGGGCACGGTCGGCATCGCGCTGCTGTCGCTGCTCTTCTCCGGCATCCTGGCCCATCCGCGCATCTTCCGCGACGCCTTCGCCCTGCGGCTGACCGGGGCGCGGCGCCTGGGCCTGGCCGACCTGCACAACCGGCTCAGCGTCTGGGGGCTGCCCTTCCACATCGCCATCACCGTCACCGGCGCGCTGTTCGCGCTGGCCAGCCTGATGATCCTGACCGTGGCCCAGGTGGGCTACAAAGGGGACCTCGCCCGCGCCTACGCCCCCTTGAGCGGCGCCCAGGTCGCGGCCGACGCCGGCCCGCGGCCCTTGCCGCCCATCGCCCTGCTGCAGGCCCAGGTGGCGGACCCCACGCCAGGGGCGGCACGCATCTCCCGCTTCTATTATGTCGAGCGGCCGGGCACGAAGGGGCAGCGCATCCTGCTGGACATGACCCGCCACGACGGTCTGACCCAGGGCGACCGCAACTATTTCGATGGCGAGGGCAAGCTGCTGGCGCCGTTGGGCTTCCTGGACGGGCCCGTGGGCATGCGCGTCTATGGCGCCTCGCTGGCCTTGCATTGCGCCACCTACGGCGGCCTGCCGGTGCGCCTGGTCTATGGCGTGCTGGGCCTGGCGCTCAGCATCGTTACCGCCACGGGGTTTTCCATCTTCCTGGCCCGGCGGCGCGATCGGGGCCGGCCGCTGCCCCGGCTGGAACGGGCCTGGGCCGGCGTGACCTGGGGCGTGCCCCTGGCGGCGACCGTCTCGGCCGCCTTCACCCTGGCGCCCGATCTGGCGCGGGAGGCGGTCTATCTCTGGAGCTTCTGGGGCCTGGTGGCGATCCTGCCGCTGTTGAGCTTGGCGGCGCCCACGGGTGAGCGGGCGTCGCGGACCTTGCGCCTGCTTCTGGGGGCCGCCCTGGTGCTGCTGGCCGGTGCCCACGCCGCCCGCCATGGCACGGATTTGCCGGCGGCGGCGTTGGTGGTGGATTTGGTGCTGGCCCTGGCCGGCGCGGGCTTTGTCTTCAGCACCGGTCTGGTCGGCCACCGCGCCCGGACCCTGGCCGCCCAGGCCAACCCCGCGCCTTAAGCCTTTTCCGCCGGCGCCGCCACCATGGTGCGCAGCACGGCCGCCACATCCTCCGGGATGGGGGTGGGGCGGCGGGTGGCGTTGTCGACATAGACATGGACGTAGTGCCCGGCGGCGGCCGGCACGTCCTCGTCATTGCGGAACAGCGCCAGTTCATAGCGCACGCTGCTGCGCCCCATGTGCGCCACCCGCACGCCCACCGTCACCCGGTCGGGGAAGGTGATGGGTGCGAAATACCGGCACTGCGTCTCCACCACCAGGGCGATGGCGGTACCCCGATCCGGCGCCAGCACGCCCTTCTCGATCATGTGCTGGTTCACCGCCGTGTCGAAATAGCTGTAGTAGACCACGTTGTTGACGTGGCCATAGGCGTCATTGTCGGCCCAGCGGGTGGTGATGGGCTGGAAGTGGCGGTAGTCGGCGCGGCTTTCCGGAATGTTCGTGGCCGGGGTGCTCATGGGACGCGGGCTTCCTTGGGAATATGGGGACGGATGCCCGCTAGGAGATACCCGCGAAGACGGCGATGGCGCCATCGGTTTTGCCGGGGCGCCGTTCCGTTTCAAGGTGCTGGCTGGCGTTTATTCCGCCGCCGACGTCGCCACCCTTTCAGGCCCCTGGGCGGCTTTCGCGCGTTCCTCGGCCACCAGGGGCTGCTTCCACAGCTTGCCCACGGCGGTCTTGGGCAGCATGTCGCGGAACTCCAGCGCCGCCGGCAGCTCATGTCGGCCCAGCTTGTCGGCCAGGAAGGCGCGCAGATCCTCCAGGCTGAAGGCGGCGGCGCCCGGGCGCAGGGTGACGAAGGCCTTGGCGCTTTCGCCGCGATAGCTGTCGGGGATGCCGATGACGATCACCTCCGCCACGGCGGGGTGTTCGTAGATCGCCTCCTCCACCACGCGGGGATAGACGTTGTAGCCGCCGGACAGGATCATGTCCTTGCGCCGGTCGACGATGAACATGAAGCCGTCATCGTCCAGGTAGCCGATGTCGCCGGTGCGGAACAGGCCGTCGATGAAGGCGTCGCGCGTCTCCTCCGGCTGCTTGTAATAGCCCTGGGTGACGTTCCGGCCCCTGATGCAGATCTCCCCCTTCTCGTTCGCGCCCAGGGCCTTGTGCGGGTCGGTCAGGTCGCGGATCTCGATGGTGATGCCGGGCATGGGGATGCCGGCGGAGCCGACCTTGCGCCGGTGCGGCGGGGTGATGGTGCCGGCGGGGCTGGTCTCGCTCATGCCCCAGCCTTCCAGCACCGGCTTGCCGGTGGCGGCCTCGAACTCATGGGCCAGTTCCACGGGCAGGGGCGCGCCGCCGCTGCCCACGAACTTCAGGCTGCTGAAGTCGATGTCCTTCACCCGGGGGCTGGAGGCGATGGCCCGGTGCATGGTGGGCACGCCGGCGAACAGGGTGGGCCGGTGGTCGCGGATGCTGTCCAGCACGGCATCGGTGTCCCAACGGGGATGCAGGATCAGGCAGTAACCGTTGCGCATGGCCCGCACCATCAGCGTATCCAGCGCGTAGATGTGGAATAGGGGCAGCACCACCATCATGCGTTCCTGGCCCGGCGTCAGGCCCATGAAGCGGCTGAACACGTCATAGGCCCCGGCCGAGGCGCTGAGGTTCTGGTGGGTCAGCATGGCGGGCTTGGGCAGGCCGGTGGTGCCGCCGGAGAACTGCAGCGTGGCCAGGTCGTCCAGCGCGCGCTTGGGCCAGCCGGCGGCCGGCGGTTCCGCCGGCGCCAGCAGGGCGGTGTAGGGCAGGGCGCCGCTGGGCAGGGCCTCCGCCGGCACGCCCTGGCCGGCGAAGTCGGTGGGGCCGGCCACCACCAGGCGCACCCCATCGGCCAGGGGCAGCTTGTCCGCCAGGCCGGCGAAGCTGATGACCAGGCGGATGTCGGCCTTGGTCTGCTTGTGCGTCAGCTCCCGCTCCGCATCCAGCGGGCTCAGCGGAACGACCACGCCGCCGGCCTTCAGCACGGCATAGAAGGCCAGCACGAAATGAGGGGTGTTGGGCAGGTGCAGGCCGACATGCACGCCCGGGCCCACGCCCAGCTTGGCCAGGTTGGCCGCCACGCGGGCGCACAGCGCGCCGAAGGTGGCGAAGTCCATGGTCTGGCCCATGCAGATCAGGAAAGGATTGGTGGGCCAGGTGGCGACGGCGTGGTCCAAATCCTCCACCAAGGTGGGCAGGGGCGGTTCGCTGTTCCACTCGATGCCCGGCGGATAGGACTTTTCCCACAGCATGGTCATGCGCTGGTCTCCTCCCATTATGCGCCCGCCTTCATGCCGAGGCGGGGTTAGTCGGCGCTATGCTTTCACAAGCGGTAGGCGTTTGCCAAGGGTGACGGATGACGCGGTCACATTGTTCAACAATGGGGGTAGGCGGCGCTAACGGTTAGCCCGGGGAGGGCGGCCCCGGGACGGCAGGTTGAATAAAGGCTTTTTGATTTTCGCCCCCCGGCTTTCACATCGAACTTTAAGGCGGCCTTGACGTCTCTTGGCGTCCAAGCCGGCACCCCGCCGGCGAAGAAGATCAAGAGATGCCTTCCCATGTCGCATTCCATCCAGTCCACCATTCCCCGCCGCCGCCGCCGCACCGCGCTGCGCATCGCCTCGGCCACGGCCGCCTGCGCCCTGATGCTGGGCGCCGCCGCCGCCCGCGCGGATGAGGACGCTGCCGCGCCCGCTGCGGCGCCCGCCGGCATCACCGTCAGCGGCCTGGTGGAGGCCGGCATCACGGCGGCGGACCATGGCGCCGACCGCGGCCCCAACTATGGCCACCTGTTCACCGACCGTACGGACCAGCTGGTGCTGAACCAGGCCGTTGGCACCATCGCCAAGGATGCCGGTTCGGGCGACGACTTCGGCTGGGGCTTCAAGCTGCAGGGCATGTACGGCACCGATGCCCGCTACACCCACTTCCTGGGTGAACTGGACCGCACCATCGGCGAGCGCACGCAGCTGGACATCGTGGAGGCCAACGTGGCTTTTCACGTGCCCGACGTTGCCGGCGGCAGCCTGGACCTGAAGGTGGGGCAGTACGCCTCGCCCCTGGGCGCGGAGACCATCGTGGCGTCCAGCAACCCGCTGTACAGCCACAGCTACATCTTCAACTTCGGCCTGCCGTTCAAGCACACCGGTGCCTTGGCCACCCTGCACCTGTCGGGCGGCATCGATCTCTACGGCGGCGTCGACAGCGGCGTGAACACCAGCCTGGGGCGCGATGGCGACAACAACGACGCCTGGTCCGGCATCTTCGGCTTCGGTTACGCCAACGCCGACAGCACCGTCACCCTGGTGGCCCTGACCCATGTCGGGCCGGAGAACGCCAGCACCAAGGCTCCCCTGGGACTTAAGAACGCCAATGACGAGGCGCGCTGGATCAACGACGCCGTGCTGACGGTGAAGGCCAGCGACGCCCTGACCCTGATCACCGAGCTGAACTATGTCCGCGACGATCTGGTGAAGGCGGAGGCGTTCGGCGCCGCTCAGTACGCCACCTGGAAGTATAGCGACGCGGTTTCGCTGACCCTGCGGACTGAGCTGTTCCGCGACGTCCAGGGCTTCTACGTCGCTGCCTTCCAGGGCAACCAGGACTATGTGCTGGCGGAGGCCGGGCAGCCCACGCGCGCGCCGGTGTTGTCGGCGGGGCAGGGGGCGACCTATATGGCGCTGACCGCGGGTGTGACGTGGAAGCCGGCGGCCACCCTGGGTTGGGACGCCCTTCCCGACGGCCTCGCCCTGCGGCCGGAGGTGCGCTACGACCGCTCGCTGGGCGACGCCCGGCCCTTCGCCGGTGATCAGGGACAGACCACCTTCGGCCTGGACGTGCTGATTCCCTTCGGCGGCTAAGCCCCGACCCATTTCAACAACGACGGCGAGAGTCCCATGAGGACGCAGCGATGGGGTTGCCTAGCCTTGGGTGCCGGGCTGGCGCTTGCGCCGGCCTTGGCCCTGGGGAACACCACGACAGGGGATGACCACACCCAGGTCGGCAAGGCCAGCTGGTACGGGCGGGAGCATGCGGGCCACCGCACCGCCAGCGGCGAAGCCTACGACCCCGAGGGACTGACCGCCGCCCACCGCACCCTGCCCCTGGGCACGGTGATCGAGGTGTCGGCCCATGGCCAGGTGGTGCAGGTGCGGGTGAACGACCGGGGACCCTTCGTGAAGGGCCGGGTGCTGGACCTGTCGGCCGCGGCCGCCCGGGTCCTGGGCCTGGATCGCACCGGCACGGCCGTGGTCAACATCCGCCCCACCGGCGCCGTCTGTCCCGCCAACCGCGCGTGCGATGCGGTGCCGCAACTGGTGGCGGAGGCGGGATCGCCCTGACGCCTCAAGCGGAGAGATCCCCACCCTCGAGAGGGCCGGAAATACGCGTGCCGGCCCTTGTCAGAATATTTTTAATGAGAAAATGCACACAAATTCCGGATAACCCATATTAATGTCAATATGCCCTATGCTCCGATTTCACTGTGATGTGAGTAATGTCTCAACTTGGGTTATGGCCCTCATCTTTGGCTGCCGCTCTATTGTTAACGGCGTGTTCTCCAGACCAGTCGTATACCGAGCAAAGACGCATTACTACCCCAGGCAAAGGCATCGATGCGGTCGTGGCTGAGGTGGCAACGGATGCAACTGTAGCCACGCCGACAGTTGTAATATTAGTGGAAGAAGGAAAGCCGGTAGTGGGGGAGCCTATTTTCCGCGCGGATCATGTCGTGAGAATAGATTTACACTGGGATGACCCCCACACCCTTGTCATTCACGCCGATAAGGCGCGGGTGTTCCTTAGTCGTACGGTCCAGGTGATTAATGGACGCACCATTGCCATACAGACTGATATCGGGATGCGCGAATAACGACCTAACCCTGGTCATTGGACCATAGATGAGTAGGGCATCGGTTCAGGCGGCGGCCAACAGGGCCTCCGTCACCTCCTCCGAGAACCACTTCCTGTGGCCATCGATCAGGACGCCACCCTGGCCGTCTGCCGGTGCCTTGGCCACCGGCATGCCGTGGGCCAGCAGGGCCTGGGCGCAGGCCACCCAATCCCCGCTGTCCTCCGGCTGGTTGAGCGTCGCCCAGGACAGGGTGCCGCTGACATCGTCGCCGTAGCCGTGCCTCTCCGTCCAGCGGGCGCCGTGGTCCAGCAGGAAGCGGGTGAGGGCGGCGTCGCCCCGGAACACGGCGTGGTTCAGGGCGGTGGCGTTCCAGTCCCCGGCCAGCACGGTCAGGGGCCAGCCCAATCGGACCATGACGGCGATGGCGTTGTCGCAGCCCCCCTGCGCCGCCAGTTCCGGCAGCAGGCGCCGCTGCCGGTCCGACAGGCTGGCGGGCAGGTCCGGCCGCTGGGCCTGGAGGGCGCGCGCCGCTGCCTCATCCCCGGCGGCACAGGCGGCGACGAACTGGTCCTCCAGCGACAGCGCAGCACCTCCGCCCGCCTGGCGCAGCACCTCCGCCACATCCGCCATGCCGAAGCGCAGGGCGACCGTGTAGGCGCTGGTACCGTCCGGCAGGCGGGCGGCCGGGTCGGCGCCCGCCGCCAGCAGGGCCGCGATGTGCGCGGCGGAGCGGCGCCGGTAGATGGCCCACAGCAGCGGCGATCCCCAGTCGGAGATGGGGCGATTGCGCGCCGGTTCATTGGCGTCGCCGCCATGGGCCAGCAGCAGCCGAAGCACCGGCAGATTGTCCAGGTCCAATGCCCGGTACAGGACATTGGTGCCCGCGACAACGGCACCGGCCCTTAGCAGCAATTCCACGCAGGCCGTGCTTTCCAGGGCATGATACAGGGACTCCCCGTCATTGGGGTCGGCCCCGGCATCCAGCAGCAGGGCGGTCAGGACCGGGTCATGGTTCTGCCCGGCGGCGCCATAAAGGGCCGACAGCCGCTCCGTTTCCGACGGCTGGGCCACGCTGGCGGGCGGCCAGCGGTTGCCCACCGCCTGGTTGGGATCGGCACCCGCTGCCAGCAAGGCCTGGGCGCAGGCGTGGAGGCGCCCGGCGACCTCCGGCACCCGCGCCAGGCTGGAGTGGGCGACCGCCACCAGGGGCGGCAGTCGCAGCGGGCCGCCGGCGCGGTTGACCCATGCGGGGTCTTGGGCGATGGCCTGGCGCACGCGCTCCACATCGCCGATGGCGCAGGCTAGGATGGGATCGCCCGCCGCCACATCCGGGTTCTCCGCCAGCAGGCGCAAAGCGGCGGCTGGCCGCGGACGGCGCATGCTGCCGCTGATGTCACCGGGATACACCAGGCGCAACCATTCAAGCCGGGCCTCCGCCCTGTTGGCCGAGGTGGCCCGGCGACTGGCGACGAAGGCATCCAGCTCGGCCCAGGAGGGGAAGCCATATTCGCGCGCCAGGCAGGATTGGGCGTCGTGCAGGCGCAGCGTCAGCGCCGCCAGGGCCGCGTCGTCCTTGCCTCGGGCCGCCGGCAGGCTGGCCCGGAAGCGGGCGAGGGCGTCGGCGTCACCGCGCCGGTAGGACGCCAGCAGTTCCTTGGCCTGGCGTTTCAACTGGTCGATATGGGGATGGTCGGGAAGGGATCGGGTCATAAGCGAACCTCCGTGCATGAGGCGCCGACGACCCGCAAATCCGGCTGCACAAAGGTCAGGTGTGACCGCGCAGGATATGGCCAGTGGGCTCAGCCCTTCCCGCGGGTCCGGTGGCGGCTTGGCGACCGCACCACCGGACGATAGGGCAGGGTGCGCCCATGGTCAATTGAGCTTGTCAGCCACCGCCCACCGGCAGCGGCTCACCCAGGCAGTGCTCGATGGCGCGCGTGTCGTCGCAGCGGGGGGCGCCGGCGCGCAGGCGCTGGGTCAGGTCGCGCAGGCAAGTGGCGATGCCGCCGGCGCGGATGGCCAGGGGCGAGTCCAGGAAGGCGCGGTCCTTGTCGTGGGCGGCCAGGGCCAGGCCGAAGTCCAGCTCCTGCTCCAGGCTTTGCGCCAAGTCGCCCGCCAGGCGGTCGCTGCCCACCGGGTCGCAGCGCTTGCCGCCCTTCTTGCGCGCCGCCGCGTGAGCCTGCACCACGGCGCGCCAATGGGCGTCGCTGGCCATGACATAGGCGTAGGCCAGAGGGCTGTTGGGGTAGGCGCTGCTGTACGCGGCGTAGGCCTTGCCATACTCGCCCCGGCGATAGGCGCGGTCCCCCTGCGCCGTCAGGGCCCGTGCCGCCTTCACGTCGGCCGGCGTCTGCCGCTGGCGGGCGGCATCGGCCTGGGCCAGGCGGTCGGCCCTGGCGGCGGGGGTGCTCGCCGGTGTGCTGGCGGCGGGTGGGGCATCGGCGGCGTGCGCGCCGCCGGCCAGCATCAAGGCGGTCAAAGCGGCCAGCCAGCGAAAGCGTGTCGTCATGGGTTCTTTTCCGCAGCGCCGGGGTGTCGCTCCCGTTTCCAGGGAGAACTTATCCGCCGTTTGCCGGGAATTGCCAAAGGGATTGCGGCAGCTCCGTTCCGCCGCCCTTTATTCGTCCCCATGCCGGATTTTCCATGCATCCAATCGGAATAGGTGCTCAACCCATTGAGGTCGGGGCGGTTTTGCCCGTCAGCCCGCGCCTTCCGCGCCGGCCGCCGTTAAAATCCTTTTATTTCCAGCCCCCGGCTTTGCCATCGAATTTTGATGGCCATCGGCTGTCTCCTCAGCATCGACCCATCCCGCCCGGAAAGCGTCCCGTCGAGGGCCTTCCGGGTTTCGTTCGTGAGGAACATCCGCATGCTCGACGTCATCCTGCTCGCCCTGCTGGTGGGGCTTTTCGGCCTGGGCGTGGCTTACGCCTACGCCTGCGAAAGGCTGTGACCGCCATGTTCGACCTGATCCTGGGCGCCGCCGTCTCGGTCGGCCTGACCCTTTACCTCGTCTACGTCCTGATCCGGCCCGAGCGCTTCTGAGCGCGGTCCGCAGGCCCCATACGCGTATGCGGAGACTTCCCCCGTGACTTTCAACGGCATTCTACAGATCGCGCTGTTCGCGGCGATCATCCTGGTCCTGACGCGGCCCCTGGGCGGCTTCATGACCCGCGTCTTCTCCGGCGAGAACACCCTGTTCGGCCGCGTCTTCGGCCCTGTCGAGCGCGCCCTCTACCGCGTCTGCGGCGTGGATGAGACAGCGGAGCAGCACTGGCTGACCTATGCCGTCGCCATGATGCTGTTCAATCTGGTGGGTGCTCTGGTGCTGTACGCGCTGATGCGCTTGCAGGCCCTGTTGCCCTTCAATCCACAGGGTCAGGCGGCGGTGGCGCCGGACCTGTCCTTCAACACCGCCATCAGCTTCGTGACGAACACCAACTGGCAGTCCTATGGCGGCGAGACCACCATGGGCTATCTGGTGCAGATGGCGGGCCTGACGGTGCAGAACTTCATGTCCGCCGCCACGGGCATCGTGCTGGCGCTGGCGCTGGTGCGCGGCTTCAGCCGCCGCGGCGCCCGCACCATCGGCAATTTCTGGGTCGACCTGACCCGTGCCACCCTCTACGTGCTGCTGCCCGCCTGCGTGGTCCTGACCCTGTTCTACGTCTGGCAGGGCGTGCCGCAGAACCTGCTGGCCTATACCGAGGCGACCACGCTGGAAGGGGCCAAGCAGATCATCGCACAGGGCCCCGTGGCCTCGCAGCTGGCCGTCAAGATGCTGGGCACCAACGGCGGCGGTTTCTTCAACGCCAACTCCGCCCACCCGTTCGAGAACCCCAACGCCCTGGTCAACCTGGTGCAGATGCTGACCATCTTCGCCATCGGCGCCGGCCTGACCAACGTGTTCGGCCGCATGGTGGGCAACGAGCGCCAGGGCTGGGCCATCCTGGCCGCCATGGGCGCCATGTTCATCGTCGGCGTCGGCGTCTGCTACTGGGCCGAGTCCCAGGCCAACCCGCTGTACGCCGGCCTGCCGGTGGACCAGACGGTCAGCGCCCTATCGCCTGGCGGCAACATGGAGGGCAAGGAGGTGCGCTTCGGCATCGCCAACACCGCCCTGTTCGCCACCATCACCACCGACGCCTCCTGCGGCGCCGTCAACGGCTGGCACGACAGCTTCATGCCCCTGGGCGGCATGGTGCCCCTGGTCAACATGCTGCTGGGCGAGGTCATCGTCGGCGGCGTGGGCGCCGGCCTCTACGGCATCCTGCTAATGGCCATCATCGCCATGTTCGTGGCCGGCCTGATGGTGGGCCGCACGCCCGAGTACATCGGCAAGAAGCTGGAGGCGAAGGAGGTGAAGATGACGGTGCTGGCTATCCTGGCCATGCCGCTGGTCATCCTGGTGTTCAGTGCCATCTCCTCCGCCATTCCGGCGGGTGTCGCCGGTATCGCCAACAACGGCCCGCACGGCTTCTCGGAAATCTTCTACGCCTTCTCCTCCGGTGCGGCGAACAACGGCAGCGCCTTCGGCGGCCTGTCGGCCAACACCCTTTGGTACAACGTGAGCCTGGGCGTGACCATGTTCGTGGGCCGCTTCTTCATCATCATCCCGGCCCTGGCCATCGCCGGCGCCCTGGCCGCGAAGAAGTCCGTGCCCGCTTCCGCCGGCACCTTCCCCACCACCGGCCCGCTGTTCGTCAGCCTGCTGGTGGGCGTGATCCTGATCGTGGGCGGCCTGACCTACTTCCCCGCCGTGGCGCTGGGGCCGGTGGTCGAGCACCTGCAGATGATGGCCGGCACCACCTACTGACCCCCGGGTAGAAGCCTTGCATTGGCGTCATCCGTTCTTCGGAGATTTTGAGATGTCATCCCCTTCCATGTTCCACCCGGGGCAGCAGCCGGCGGCCCCCCAGCAGCCGAACGCACCGACCCGCCGGGGCACCAAGTCCGCGCTGCTGGATCCGGCCATCCTGGGCCCGGCGGTCAAGGCCAGCTTCACCAAGCTGAACCCCGCCACCCTGGTGCGTAACCCCGTCATGTTCCTGGTGGCGGCGGTGGCGCTGCTGACCACCGTGCTGCTGGCGCGCGACCTGGCCACTGGCGCACAGGGCACCGGCTTCTCCTTCCAGATCGTGCTGTGGCTGTGGTTCACGGTGCTGTTCGCCAACTTCGCCGAGGCGGTGGCCGAGGGCCGGGGCAAGGCCCAGGCAGACAGCCTGCGCAAGACCCGCACCGAGACGGTGGCCAAGCGCCTGACTGGCCCCATGGTCGCAAGGGGGGCGGCCGTCACCAGCTTTCAGACGGTGGGGGCCGCCGACCTGAAGGTGGGCGACCATGTGGTGGTCGACGCCGGCGACATCATCCCCAGCGATGGTGAGATCGTCGACGGCATCGCGACCGTGGACGAGTCCGCCATCACCGGTGAATCGGCACCCGTGATCCGGGAGAGCGGCGGCGACCGCTCGGCCGTCACCGGCGGCACCCGCGTGCTGTCGGACCGCATCATCGTCCGCATTACGGCGGCGCAAGGCTCCACGTTCCTCGACCGCATGATCGCGCTGGTCGAGGGGGCGGAGCGGCAGAAGACCCCCAACGAGATCGCGCTCAACATCCTGCTGGTGGGCATGAGCCTGATCTTCATCCTGGCGGTCGTCACCATCCCGGGCTTCGCGGCCTACGCCGGCGGCACGGTGTCGGTGGTGGTGCTGGTGGCGCTGTTCGTCACCCTGATCCCCACCACCATCGGCGCGCTGTTGTCCGCCATCGGCATCGCCGGCATGGACCGCCTGGTGCGCTTCAACGTCCTGGCCATGTCCGGCCGCGCGGTGGAGGCGGCGGGCGACGTCGATACCCTGCTGCTGGACAAGACCGGCACCATCACCCTGGGCAACCGCCACGCCGCCGAGTTCATCCCCGTCTCGGGCGTCACCGACAAGGAACTGGCGGAGGCCGCCCAGCTGTCGTCACTGAGCGACGAGACGCCGGAGGGCCGCTCCATCGTCGTGCTGGCCAAGGAAAAGTACGGCTTGCGCGGCAAGGACATGGGGGCCCTGAACGCCCGCTTCGTCCCCTTCGCCGCCCAGACGCGCATGAGCGGCGTTGATCTGGCTAATGAAAACGGGGAGGGCGGCATCCAGATCCGCAAGGGCGCGGTTGACGCCGTGCTGCGCCACGTGACGGCCCTGCGGGGCAGCCAGCCCGTGCGCCATCCGGAGCTGGAGGCCATCACCGAGCGCATCGCCAAGGCCGGCGGCACGCCGCTGGCGGTGGTGCGCAACGACCGGGTGCTGGGCGTCATCTACCTGAAGGACATCGTCAAGGGCGGCATCCGCGACCGCTTTGCCGAACTGCGCCGCATGGGCATCCGCACGGTGATGATCACGGGCGACAACCCGCTGACCGCCGCCGCCATCGCGGCCGAGGCGGGCGTGGACGACTTCCTGGCCCAGGCCACGCCAGAGGACAAGCTGGCCCTGATCCGCAAGGAACAGGCCGAGGGCCGCCTGGTCGCCATGTGCGGCGACGGCACCAACGACGCCCCGGCCCTGGCCCAGGCGGACGTGGGCGTGGCCATGAACACCGGCACCCAGGCTGCCCGCGAGGCCGGCAACATGGTGGACCTGGACAGCGACCCGACGAAGCTGATCGAGATCGTGGGCATCGGCAAGCAGCTGCTGATGACCCGCGGCGCCTTGACCACCTTCTCCATCGCCAACGACGTGGCCAAGTACTTCGCCATCATCCCGGCGATGTTCGCGGGCCTGTACCCGGCGCTGAACGCGCTGAACATCATGCACCTGGCCACACCGCAGTCGGCCATCCTGTCGGCCATCATCTTCAACGCCCTGGTCATCATCGCGCTGATCCCGCTGGCCCTGAAGGGCGTGCGGTACCGCGCCCTGCCGGCCGCCAGCCTGCTGTCGCGCAACATGCTGGTCTATGGCCTGGGCGGCATCATCATTCCCTTCATCGGCATCAAGGCCATCGACATGGTCGTGACCGCCGTCGGCCTGGCCTAAAGGAGGCCCGAGAGCCATGCTCAAGCAAATCCGTCCGGCCATCTCGCTGGCCGTCTTCTTCACCGTCGTCTGCGGCCTGATCTATCCCCTGGGCATGACCGGCATCGCCCGCGTCCTGTTCCCGCGCCAGGCCAACGGCAGCCTGATCACCGCCAAGGACGGCACGGTCATCGGGTCCACCCTGATCGGGCAGAACTTCACGTCGGAGAAGTACTTCTGGGGCCGCCCGTCGGTGACCACCGACACCGATCCCAACGACAGCACCAAGACGGTGGCCGCCCCCTACAACGCGGCCAACTCCATGGGCTCCAACCTGGGTCCGACCTCCAAGGCGCTGGTCGACCGTATCGCCGGCGACGCGGAGAAGTATGGCGCCACCAAGGACCACCCCGTGCCGGTGGACTTGGTGACCGCCTCGGCCAGCGGCCTTGACCCCGACATCTCGCCTGCCGGCGCCTATTACCAGGTGGCGCGCGTGGCCAAGGCCCGGGGGATGACCGAGGCCGCCGTGCGAGGCCTGGTGGATGCCCATGTCGAAGGCCGCCTGCTGGGCCTGATCGGCGAGCCGCATGTGAACGTCCTGGCGCTGAACCGCGCCCTGGACGCGGCGCACCCGTCCGGTAACTGATTGTCTTAAAGGGAAAAGCTCGCCGCTTCGGATCCGTTGGCGCTATTGTTGGCCGACGTTCCGGGGCGGCGGCTTTTGCCGTTACAGTAGGGGCCGTTACAGCAGGGGCATGGTCTCATGCCCCTGTAGGCTGCGACCGCAGCCGCTGGAGGTTTCCGGGGAGCGTCAGCGGACTGGAAGCCGAGGATAAGGCAAGCCGGCGGATGCCGGCGCCCGCCGTTTGAGGGCGCATTTGAAAGACCACCCGTGACCAACGCCGATTACATCAACCGCCCGTCGCCGGACGCCTTGCTGAGCCAGGCCATGCAGGAGCGTCGGGGCAAACTGCGCATCTATCTCGGGGCCGCCCCGGGCGTGGGCAAAACCTACCAGATGCTGGAAACGGCGCGGCAGCTGAAGGCGGAGGGCGTGGACGTGGTGGTGGGCGTGGTGGAGACCCACGGCCGACGCGAGACCGAGGCCATGGTGGCCGGGCTGGAGGTCGTGCCCCGCCGGGTGCTGGAGTACAAGGGCCGCACCCTGGAGGAGATGGACATCGACGCCCTGCTGCGCCGCCGTCCCCGCCTGGCCCTGGTGGATGAACTGGCCCACACCAACGCGGCGGGTAGCCGCCACGCCAAGCGCTATTCCGATGTGGAGGAGTTGCTGGCCGCCGGCATCGACGTGCTGACCACGCTGAACATCCAGCATGTGGAAAGCCTGAACGACGTGGTGGCGCAGATCACCCGCATCCGGGTGCGCGAGACGGTGCCCGACAGCGTGCTGGAGATGGCGGACGAGATCGAGGTCATCGACCTGCCGCCGCAGGACCTGATCAAGCGCCTGAACGAGGGCAAGGTCTATATCCGCGAGCAGGCGCAGCGGGCGCTGAAGCATTATTTCTCCCCCGGCAACCTGACGGCCCTGCGCGAACTGGCGCTGCGGCGCACGGCGCAGCGGGTGGACGACCAGATGCTGTCCTACATGCAGCGCCATGCCATCCAGGGCCCCTGGGCGGCGGGCGACCGCGTGCTGGTCTGCGTGTCCGAGGACAGGACCGCCGGCGGCCTGGTGCGCTACGCCAAGCGCCTGGCCGACCGGCTGAAGACCCGCTTCACCGCCCTTTACGTGGAGACCGCGCGCACCCAGCGCCTGACGGAGGCGGCGCGCGACCGCATCGCCGACACCCTGCGCCTGGCGGAGCAGCTGGGGGGCGAGGCCATCACCGTGCCCGGCCGCACCATCGCCGCCGATGTGCTGGGCTACGCCCGCGCCAACAACTTCACCCACATCATCATCGGCAAGTCCGAACGGCCGCGCTGGTTCGAGATCGTGCACGGCTCGGTGGTGCACGAGCTGGTGCGCAAGGCCGGCACCATCTCCGTCCACGTCATTGCCGGCGACGTGGTGGAGGCGGACGAGATCCCGCCCAAGATGGTGCGCACCCGGCCGGAGTCCAGCGGCCTGGCGTGGCAGCCCTATGGCGTGGCGACGCTGATGGTGGGCCTGGCCACCGTGGTCAGCACCCTGCTGGGCAACACCATGGACGTGCGCAATCTCTCGCTCGTCTACATCGCCGCCGTCCTGGCCAGCGCCATCCTGCACGGTTACGGCCCCTCGCTGTTCGCCTCCTGCCTCAGCGTGCTGGCCTACAATTTCTTTTTCCTGCCGCCGCTGTACACCTTCACCATCCGCGACCCGTCCAACGTGGTGGCGCTGGTGTTCTTCACCATCGTCGCCGTCTTCACCAGCCGCCTGACGGCGCGGGTGCGGGAACAGGCGACCATCGCCGCCAACCGCGCCCGCATCACCGCGCAGATGTTCTCCTTCGCGCGCAAGCTGGCCGGCATCGGCGAGATGGAGGATTTGCTGTGGGCCACCACCCACCAGGTGGCGCTGCTGCTGAAGGTGCGCGTCGTGCTGCTGATGCCCGACGACCACGGCGCGCTGGAGGTGCGGGCGGGCTACCCGCCGGAGGACCAGGTGGGGGAGATGGATCTGGCCGCCGCGCGCTGGGCCTATGACAACGCCAAGCCGGCGGGGCGCGGCGCCCCCACGCTACCGGGTACCCAGCGCCTGTTCCTGCCCGTGCGCACGGAACGCGGCGTGGTGGCGGTGGTGGGGGTGGACACCGACGATCCCGGCCCCATCCTGACGCCGGACCAGCGCCGCCTGCTGGACGCCATCATGGACCAGGCGGCCGTGGCCATCGAGCGCGTGAAGCTGGTGCAGGACATCGACAAGGCCCGGCTGGAGGGGGAGACGGAACGCCTGCGCTCCGCCATGCTGACCTCGCTGTCGCACGATTTGCGCACGCCGCTGGCCGCCATCATCGGCACCGCCACCACCCTGAAGAGCGAGGGGGAAGGGCTGGAGCCCGCCACCCGCGCGCAGCTGACCGGCGACTTGCTGGTGGAAGCGGAGCGCATGGGACGCTTCGTGCGCAACCTGCTGGACATGACGCGGCTGGAGGCCGGGCTGGACATCCGCCGCGAGCCGACGGACCTGGTGGACGTGGTGCACACCGCCACCCAGCGGGCCAAGCCCATCCTGGCCGGCCGGCCGCTGGACCTGGACCTGGCGGCCGACCTGCCGCTGGTGCGCACCGACTACCTGCTGCTGGAACAGGTGCTGTTCAACCTGCTGGACAACGCCGCCAAGTATTCCGGGCCCGAGGGCAGGGTGGGCGTGAGCGCGGCGCGCCGGCACAACCATGTCGTCATCCGCGTGATGGATGAGGGCGTGGGCATCCCGCCCGACAGCCTGGAGCGCATCTTCGACAAGTTCTACCGGGTGGAGGCGCGGGACCACCGCCAGGCCGGCACCGGCCTGGGCCTGGCCATCTGCCGCGGCTTCATGACGGCCCTGGGCGGCACCATCAAGGCCGCCAACCGCACGGACAAGACCGGCGCCGTGTTCGAATTGACGCTGCCCACCGATGACGCGCTTGATGCCTGGATGTTGGAATAGGGTCGAGATCATGAGCAAACCCCATCGCATCCTGGTGATCGAGGACGAGGTGGCCATCCGCCGCCTGCTGCGCGCCGTGCTGGCCCCCCAAGGCTGGACCTTGGTGGAGGCGGCGACGGCGCAGGAGGGGCTGGTGCAGGCGCGCCTGCCGGGCGTGGACCTCATCCTGCTGGATCTGGGACTGCCCGACGGCGACGGCCTGGATCTGGTGGGCAAGCTGAAGGCCGAGCGCCCCACGCCCATCATCATCCTGTCCAGCCGCGACCAGGAGGAGGACAAGGTGGCGGCACTGGACCTGGGCGCCGACGACTATGTCACCAAGCCTTTCGGCACGGCGGAGCTGATGGCCCGCATCCGCGCGGCCCTGCGCCATGCCGTGCAGCAGCAGGGCGGCCGGTCGGTGGTGACCGCCGGCGGGCTGGCCATCGACCTCATCAACCGGCAGGTCACACGGGGCGAGGAAAAGCTGCACCTGTCGCCCACGGAGTTCGACCTGCTGCGCTTCCTGGCGGCGCACGCCGGCAAGATTCTGACCCACCGGCAAATCCTCAAGGAAGTCTGGGGGGCCGCCAAGGAAGACGAGGTGCAGTACTTGCGGGTCTATATCCGCATGCTGCGCCAGAAGATTGAAAGCGACCCCAACGCGCCGGGAATCATTCAGACGGAACCCGGCATCGGCTACCGCCTGGTCATTAGCGACGAATCCCTTTGATTCGATAGGGATCTTAAGGAAACGAATCATGGACGGGCATCCATACCCTGCGGGCAGGCGCGTTATGCTGTCGCAGTTGGGGCTTCCCAAAGCCCCCGAGATCGCTTATTTGACGGCCATCGGTCACCAGTACGGTTGTTTTCATGCTCCGCTCCAGCGTGGCGTCCCGATGGGCCTTCGCCGCTCCCAAGGTCGCTGACGTCATGGCGTCGATCGCATCCGATCCGTCATCGGCTCCCACTAGCGGCCCCACCGGCGCCGGTTCCTCCTTGGCGCCGTCCTCCGTCGGGCTGGGCGTCACGGCGGCCTCCAAGGACGCCGTCCTGAAGGAAATCGCCCTGCGCATCGCCGCCGCCGGCGCGCTGGATGTCGGTGCCGTCCTGGACGATCTGCGCGCCCGTGAGGCGCTGGGCTCCACCGGCGTGGGCGCCGGCATCGCCATCCCCCACGCCCGCTTCAGCAGCATCAGCCGCCCCATCGGCGCCTTCGTCCGCTTGGCCAAGCCGGTGGAGTTCGAGGCCATCGACGGTGCGCCCGTGGATCTGGTCTTCGGCCTGCTCACCCCCGTCCATTGCGGCAACGCCCATCTGCAGGCCCTGGCCCGCATCAGCCGCGCCCTGCGCACCCCCGGCCTGGCCGCCACCCTGCGCGCCGCGCCGGATGCTCTGTCCCTGCACGCCCTGGTCGCCCCCATCCTGGATGCCGGGGCCGCCTGCTGAGGTCACCGTTTTTTCGGTCACCGTTTTTTTTCGGGACACATGCGGCCGCTGAATTGAGCCGCATCAAGGACGCGCTCCGGCCTTGAGCCCATGATGGCCCCATCCCAACCGGAGGATGCCGTCATGACCGCGCCCGCCCCGACCTTAGAGATTTTCAAGCCCACCGCCGTTCGCCAGATCATGACGCCGGGCGTCCTGACCGTTCGCCCGGACACGCCCCTGGTCGACGCCTTGCGCCTGATGGTGCGCAATCGCATCAGCGGCCTGCCCGTAGTGGAGGATGACGTCGCCGCCGATGGTGGCGGCTGCCGCGTCGTCGGCGTCCTGACCGAGGGCGACCTGATGCGCCGGGCCGAAACGGGGACCGAGGTCCACGACCGCTGGTGGCAGCGCATGTTCACCACCCCGGGCGACCAGGCGGACCAGTACAGCAAGATGCACGGCCGCCGGGTGGCGGAGGTGATGACGCGCGACGTCCTGACCGTGGAAGTGGACGACGACATCGCCACCGCCGTCGCCCTGATGGATGGCCGCAAGGTGAAGCGGCTGCCGGTGCTGGCCCACGGCCACCTGGCCGGTGTCATCAGCCGCGCCGACGTGGTGCGGGCCCTGCTGCACACCTTCGACCTGGCCACCCCTCCGGGGGAGGAGCCGCCGCTGCTGGACGCCGAAATCCGCTACCGTCTGCTGATGGAATTGGCCGACAAGCGCTGGTGGGCCGACAGCCGAGTGGACGTGGTGGTGGAAAACGGCGTCGTCACCCTGACCGGCGCCGTCTATGACGCCCGGGTGGCCCAGGCCTTCCGCGTGGTGGCGGAGAACGGTCCCGGCGTGCGGGAGGTGCGCGACCATCTGGTGGTGGCCGAGGGCCTGCCCGGCTGGGCCGGCGTCGACAACGCCTTCGTGGCGTGAGGCATCTTTCGCCGGGCGGTTCGGCAGATTTTGACCGGCGGCACCCGCCCTTTCCGGTGTCGCCGGCGGACGACGTTCCTGGAATCAAGGGTTTGGATCTGGCTTAAAAGTTGCATGTTTGTCGTTCGTCACCCATCAATAGATTTGTGGGAGGGGAACGATTAAAATAATGCCTGTCGTCAATCGCGGGGTCGCCATCGGTATCAACCACCTGGGGCCGCCGGGCGACGATACCGGCCTTAAGCAGTCGGCGCTGACCCAGATTTTCGAGGTCAGCGATACCGACAAGGACGGCGTCCTCAGTGCCAAAGAGGTGGAGGCCGCCGTCGCATCCGGCCAGGGCGACAAGGCCGATGCCAATGCGCTGTTTGGAAAGCTGAGCGCGGATGGCACGAAAACGGTCGATAAGCAGCGCTTCATGTCCAGCTTCCCGGGTGGCAGCCTGACCGGCCCCACCCTGCACCTCCTGGCACAGACCAAGGACATGACAGACCATGGCTATGTCGAGACCCGGCACCTGGTGTCCTTGGTCAATCCGCGAACGGGGGAGGAGGACGGCGGCGAATATCCCTGGATCCCGCCAGAGAAGACTGACCCCGGCGGTCCCGTCGCCCGCGCCAGCCTGGACATGATGTACGGCGCCTTCGGGCAGGTCGTGAACGACGCCGGCAAGGACATGCTGAAGCAGATGCGGGATAACCAGGCCTTCCTGCCGTGACCCGTGCGGTAGGGGCGTCGTATGGGGGCGTCATGCGGGGCGTCGTGCCGGTTCGCCCCCATCATTCCGTGCCCTGTTGACATTAACCTGATTACTCAGACAAATGGGCGTGGATGTTAGCGCTATCACAGGCGCGGCCCACCCGGCCTGCCGCATGGCGGGCTGGGCGGCCGTGGCTGACCGGTGGCGCCAGAATAAACAAGGGCCCGTTGTGATACGGGAGGCGGGCCCAGGGAGAACCCAGGGAGTCAGAGTGATGCCACGAAGCTGCGGCCGCGTCCTGGCGCTGACGGCGCTGCTCGCCGTCCTGTCCACCGGTGCTGGGGCGGAGCAACTGCCCCTGGTATCCGGCTGGCGCGTCCACCGCGGCGAGGCGGCGGGCGCGGAGGCCGTGGCCTTCGATGACAAGGACTGGCGGCTGGTCACCGTTCCCCACGACGCTTCCATTGATGATCGTGCCGATGGCACGCCGCCTTTCGACGCGCAGGCGGTCGCCGGGCAGGACTCCGGTTACCTGCCGGGGGGCCAGGCCTGGTACCGCCGGCACCTGGTGCTGGACGCGGCGCGGGCGACCCGCGTCATCCGCCTGAATTTCGAAGCCGTCTACATGGATGCCGACATCTGGCTGAACGGCCAGCCGCTGGCGCGGCATCGCTATGGCTACACCGCCTTCAGCCTCGATCTGACTGGCAAGGTGCGCCCCGGCGACAATGTCATTGCCGTGCGGGTCAACCATCCCGATCCGTCGTCGCGCTGGTATGCCGGCACCGGCCTGATCCGCCCGGTCAGCCTGGACATCCTGGACCCCGTCCACCTTGACCCGGTGGGCACGGCCATCACCACGCCGGTGGCGACGGCGGAGCGGGGGCAGGTGGCGGTGCGGTCGGCGGTGGTGAACCGGTCGGCGCACGCGGCGACGGTCGAACTGCAGTCCCAGGTGGTGGCGGCCGACGGCGCCGTGGTGGCCCAGGCGCGGCAGGTACGGCCGGTGCCGGCCAACGGCCACGCGGATCTGGACCAGCCGCTCATGGTGGACCGGCCGGCGCTATGGTCCCCCGACGCGCCCAATCTCTACACCCTGGTGCAGCAGGTGCGCGTGGGCGGCGCGCTGAAGGATGAGCGGCGTACCCGCTTCGGCATCCGCACCATCACCGTCGATGCGCGCCAGGGCCTGCGCATCAACGGTCAAAAGGTGGTGCTGAAGGGCGGCAACATCCACCACGACAATTACATGGTCGGGGCCGCCGGCCTGCCCGACGCGGACGCGCGTAAGGTCGCGCTGATGAAGGCCGCCGGCTACAACGCCATCCGCAGCGCCCACAACCCCGCCAGCCAGGCGACGCTGGACGCCGCCGACGCGCTGGGCTTGCTGGTCATCGACGAGGCGTTCGACGCCTGGGACAAGCCCAAGCGCGCCCAGGACTACGCCCGCTTCTTCGCGCAGGATTGGGCGGCCGACCTGGACAGCCTGGTGGTCAGCGGCCGCAACCATCCCAGCGTGCTGTTCTGGAGCATCGGCAACGAGATACCGGAGCAAGGCACGCCGGAGGGGGCGGAGACGGGCCGGCGGTTGGCCGAGCGCGTGCGCCGCCTGGACCCCACCCGCCCCGTGACCCAGGCGGTCAGCATCGACGGGCCGGACAACGCCCGCCAGTTCGCCGTGCTGGACGTGGCGGGCTACAACTACCGCGCCCATCTGTTCGGTCCCGACCACGTCCAGTTCGCCGACCGGGTTATGCTGACCACCGAGTCCACGCCCAAGGACGCCTTCCAATATTGGCGGCCGGTGGAAACCATGCCCTGGGTGATCGGCGATTTCGTCTGGACGGCGGTCGATTATATCGGCGAGGCCGGCATCGGCTGGATGGGCTACAGCCAGGATTGGCAGAAACTGGCGCCCTATCCCTGGACCCTGGCCTATTGCGGCGAGATCGATGCCACGGGCCGCAAGCGCCCGGCGGCCTATTACCGCGAGGTGCTGTGGAAGACGGGCATCGACCCCATTTCCGCCTTCGTGCGCCAGCCGCCGGGGACGGAGGATTTGCCCGACCGGCATTACTTCCCCATCCAGCCGCCGCACCTGGACTGGTCGCTGGATGACGTCCACCCCAGCTGGACCTGGCCGGGGCAGGAGGGCAAGCCGCTGGAGGTGGTGGTCTACTCCGAATTCCCGGAGGTGGAGCTGTTCCTGAACGACCGCAGCCTGGGCCGTCGTCCGGTGGGCGTGGACAGCGAATACAAGACCACCTTCCAGGTTCCCTACGCGCCCGGCCGTCTGGTCGCTGTCGGCTATCGCGACGGCCAGCCGGCGGGGCGGTGGGAACTGCGCACCGCCGGCGCGCCCGTCCTGGCGCGGCTGTCGCTGGACCGGCCGACGGTGCGGGCCAATGGCGCGGATTTGGCCTATCTGACGGTGGAGCTGGCCGACGCCGGTGGGACGCCCGTCTATGCGCGGGACGCCGATCGCCAGGTGACCGTGCATGTTGCGGGGGCTGGCGCGCTGGCCGGCATGGGCAACGGCGACCCGCGGGATGCCGGCAGCTTCCAGTCCGGCCAGCGTCGTACCTTCCACGGGCGGGTGGTCGCCGCTGTGCGGGCCGGGACGCAGGCCGGCCCCGTGACCGTGGACGTCACCGGCCCGGGGCTGTCACCGCAGCGGGTCACATTAAACGCCGTCGCGCCCTGAGGCGGCGGGAACAGGGGGGCTCATGCGCATTCGACGCTTCCTGGCATTGTCCTTGTTCTGTGGCGGCATCCTGGCCGGCGCGGAGGCTGCCGCTGATGTGACCTTGCCGCCGCCGCCCTTTGGCCTGTCCGACGTGCGCGTCGGGCCCGTGGCCGACCAGCGCGTGACATGGTGGCGGCAGGCCCGCCTGGGCATGTTCATCCACTTCGGCGTCTATTCGGTCCTGGGTCATGGCGAATGGGCCATGTTCAGTGAGCACATCCCCAGAAACGACTATGCGAAGCTGGCGGATGACTTTCATCCCGATCCCGCGGCTCCCGCCGAGTGGGCGAAGGTCGCGCGGCAGTCGGGCATGAAGTACATGGTACTGACGGCTCGCCACCACGATGGCTTCTCTTTATTCGCCTCGCGAGCGAATGATTTCAACGTTGCCAGCCACAACAACGGGCAGGACGTCGTCAAAAGCTACACGGATGCGGCCCGCCGTGAAGGGTTGCGTGTCGGACTATATTATTCGCCGTTGGATTGGCGATTCCCGGGGTACTTCATGCCGGATCTCTATCTGGATTCGGCGGAGGCCATGCGCGACCAGTATCACCGCGAGGTTGAGCAGCTGGCGACGGACTACGGCAAGATAGATCTGCTTTGGTATGATGGCGGCGGCGAGCAGTGGCTGGGCTTCGGCGGCCTGGAGTTCGACGGGGCCAAATGGGGCTCACGCGACCGGGGCAAGCCCTACACGGGTCGATTTTCCTGGCGGGACGAGGAGGTCGACCAGCGTCTGCACCAGTTGCAGCCGGACATCCTGGTCAACGATCGCACATCGGTTCCCGGCGATTGGCGGACCCGTGAAAACCCCGTCAACCTGGGGGGCTTCGACGATGTCCAGCCCTGGGAGTTGTGCATAACCCTGGCCGGCACCTGGGGATACCAGCCGGGGGCGAGGCCGCGGTCGCTGGATGAGCTGGTTCGCCTGCTGGTCCAGACCGCGACCCGTGACGGCAACCTTCTGGTGAACGTCGGCCCGGCGCCGGATGGGCACATCCCCCCAGACCAGATCGCGCGTCTGGGGGAACTGGGCGCGTGGCTGCAAAAATATGGCCGGGCCATATACGGGACGCGGGGCGGGCCCTTCCTTCCGACGGCGACCATGGGGTCCACCCGCGTGGACAGCACCGTGTTCCTGCATCTGCTGGGTGGGGAGGGCGACCACCTTCCCACGATCATCACGGTTCCAGAGTTCCCCGGCGGGCCCGCGCTGTTGCGGGCGCGGCTGGTCGGGACGGGTGACAGCTTGACGGTGCACAAGGGGAAGGGCGGCACGGACATCGGCATTCCCCCGGGGGCGTTGCGGAATGGCGTCGCCATTGTCGAGCTGTCCTATGACGGCCCGGTCATGGGGCTGGCGCCCCGGCCCCTGTAACCCCCGCGTCTCCCATGAACAAACAACGACAGGGATGGCCATGCGCTCACCATTGAAGGATTTCATGTCCAGGCGTTTCCTGCCGGCGGTCGGCATGGCGCTGGCGCTCACGTCGGCGGCCCGGGCCGATACCGTGGTGCGGAGGCTGGACGATGCCGGCGCGATGGCCTTGCGCACCGAGCGTGGGGTCCTCACCCTTGAGCCCTGGCAGGACGGCATCATCCATGTCCGGTTCGGGACGCCGGGCTATCGCGGCAACTACAATCCGGCCGTCATCGCCCAACCCGGCACTGTCGCCTTCCAGGTGAATGAGACGGCCGACGCCTATGTGCTGACCACCGCGCGGCTGCATGTCCGCGTCGCCAAGCGGACGGCGGCCGTGACCTTCCTGGACGCCAAGGACCATGTGATCCTGGAGGAAGGGGACCGTGACGCCGGGGTGGGGGCCACCCAATGGTTCAAGACCGCGACGCCGGTTTATGGACTAGGGCAGCACCAGAACGGGTTGCTGGACTATAGCGGCCACACCATCCACCTGCAGCAAGCCAACACCGACGTGGGCATCCCCATGCTGGTGTCGCCCACGGGCTTCGGCTTGCTGTGGAACAACGCCTCTGTCACCGATGTCGACGTCGCCACCGGCAAGGCGCCGCTGGGCATCCGGTCCGAGGCGGGGCCGGGCATCGACTATCATTTCATCCTGGGCCCCAAGCTGGACGATGTGGTCGCGGGTTATCGCGCGCTTACCGGGGACGTACCCCTGATGGCCCGCTGGACCTGGGGCATGTGGCAGTCCAAGGAGCACTACAGCACCCAGGATGAACTGGTCGCCATTCCGCGCCGGTATCGCGACATGGGTGTGCCCATCGATGCCGTGGTGCAGGATTGGCAGTATTGGGCGGCCGGCCAGTGGGGCAGCCATCGGTTCGAGGCGTCGCGCTATCCCGACCCCAAGTCCATGGTCGGGGCGATCCATGACATGCACGTCCACACCATCATCTCGGTGTGGCCGCGCTTCGATTTGGGCACCGCCAACCTCGCGGAACTGGACCAGGCGGGGGCTGCCTTCCCGGATTCCTTCAACAATGTCTACCCGGCCGGCGTCGGACGCTGGTACGACGCCTGGAATCCCAAGGGCCGGGAGATCTACTGGTCGCAGGTCATGCGGAACCTGGGCGTCCTCGGCTTCGACGGCTGGTGGCTGGACGGGGATGAGGCCGAGCTGGGCGGCCAGACCGGCGAGATGCGGGAGCAGCTGACCGCCGCCGGCCCCGGCATCGTCGTCAACAACAGCTTCCCCCTGCTGCACACCGGCGGCGTCCATGACGGCATGCGGCGGGACCAGCCGGACAAGCGGGTGTTCATCCTGTCCCGCTCCGCCTACGCCGGTCAGCAGCGCAACGGCGTCATCACCTGGTCGGGGGACACCCACGCCAGTTGGGAGACGCTGGCCAAGCAGATCCCGGCCGCGCTCAATTTCTCGCTGAGCGGTGAGCCCTACTGGTCGGCGGACATCGGCGGGTTCTTCAGCCCCGACCCGGCGAAGGACAAGGCCTATGCCGAGCTGTTCGTGCGTTGGCACCAGTTCGGCGTCTTCAACCCCATGTTCCGCGTCCATGGCGCGGGGCAGGGCAAGGAGATCTGGAACTTCGACCCGGCGATCCAGAAAATCCTGATCGACGACGTCACGCTGCGCTATCGCCTGCTGCCCTACATCTATTCCCTGTCCTGGGATGTGCTGAGCCATCGCGGGACCATGATGCGGGCGCTGGCCTTCGACTTCCCCGACGATGCCGACGCCCTGCGCGTTACCGACCAGTACATGTTCGGCAAGGCGTTCCTCGTCTCGCCCGTGCTGCAGGCGGGGGCCGTGACGCGCAGCGTCTACCTGCCTGGTAACGGCAAGTGGTTCGACTTCTGGACGGGCGCGGCCCAGCCGGGCGGGCGGCGGGTGGAGGCGAAGGCGGACCTGGCGACGCTGCCGCTGTTCGTGCGCGCGGGCAGCATCGTGCCGCTGGGTCCCGTCAAGGCCTATGCCGACGCCCCCAGCGACGAACCGCTGGAACTGCGCGTCTACCCCGGCCGCGACGCCGCGTACGAACTGTATGACGATGAGGGCGACGGCTATGGCTACCAGGCGGGCAAGCGCGCGGTCATTCCCATGGCCTGGTCGGACAAGCAGCGCCGGCTGACAATCCAGGCGCGGGACGGGGCCTTCCCGGGGATGTCCCCGTCCATAAGCTTCCGCGTCGTCTGTGGTGCCACGCCGGGGGCGGAGGACGCCAAGACCATCGTTTACACGGGCACTGCCGTCACCGTTCCGCTGCCGCGCTGTCGGTGATGGCGCCGGGGATGGCGGAAGGCTGCACGCTCCAGAACGCTGCTGCCCCCGCCGGCAATGAGGCCAGCACACGGTCGAAGTCATCCAGGTAGACGTGGCGGCGCAGGGCCTCTGCCACGTCGCGGATCGCGGTATCGGGCGCGAAGTTGTGATCGCGGCGCAGGGCCTGCACCTCGCGCGTCATGGTGGCGCGGTCGGTGAAGGGTACTGGTGGCTCATCGATCGGCCAGTCGGTAACGAAGATGGCGCGCAGCAGCGGCGGCAGCACGCCGGCGAAGCGGATGGCGTCGGCGGGGCCAAGCCGGCGGCGGAAGGTGTGCAACACCCCCTGCACCATGGTGTAGGTCTGGTTGCGGGTGGCTAGGCCGGCGAGGTCGCGGGCATCGGCCAGAAAGCGCTCGAAATCCTGGGACGCGTGCTGCAGTTCCATGGGGATCGGCATGGGGGCCGCCTCTTTCCCGCGCCGGTATCATTGACATTGTAAGGAAGGGCCGCCCGGCGGAGACGGCCCTTCTCTTCATGGGGGGGGGAGCTCAGGCGGCCAGCAAGCCCTCGGCCTCCAGTGCCGCCTGCACCTTGGGGCGCTGGCCCACGCGGGTGACGAAGGCGGCGACCTTGGGATGGGCGGTGAGATCGATGCCCACCTGGGCCGCCCAGGTCAGCACCACATAGGCATAGGCGTCGGCCACGGTGAAGGTTTCGCCGGTCAGATAGCTGCGGCCATCGGCCAGCGTCCGCTCCAGGTGGGCGAAGCGGCGATCCAGGTTCTGCTTGGCCATCGCCTTGTAGTCATCCGGCGTGGCCGGGTTGAACAGCGGGCTGAAGCCCTTGTGCAGGTCCGTGGCGATGAAGTTCAGCCACTCCTGCACCTTGTAACGCGTCACGCTGCCGGCGGCGGGGATCAGGCCGCTGGCGGGAGCCTGGTCGGCCAGGTACTGCACGATCACAGCACCCTCGGTCAGCAGGCTGCCGTCGTCCAGGATCAGCGCCGGGACGGAGCCCTTGGGGTTGGTTTCCAGGAAGTTGGCGCCCGTCTCGGTCACCTTGGTCTTCAGGTCCACCGCCTCGATGCCGATGTCGAGGCCGGCCTCCAGCGCCACGATGTGCGGGGAGAGCGAGCAGGCGCCGGCCTTGTAGTAGAGCTTCATGGAATTTCCTCTGCCATTTCTGGGCCCTGGGTCCAGGGCCGCCCTTGGGACGTGTGACACGGGGGTCCATTCCTAAGGGCGGCGTTGCCGGATGCCAAGCGGCGAAATGGCCGCGCTCACCGCCCCCTTATTGCCCGGAAACACCCGCCACCAGCGCGGCGATGACTTGGTCCAGGGAGGTTACGCCCTTCAGGGCGTGGGATCCTGCGTCGCGGAACTCGATCCACCCCTCGTTGAAGCCGTCCAGCATGCGCATGCGGGGACCGGGGTGCCGCATGCCTTGGGCGCGGAACTGCGCCTCCCAGGTCGGCCGCGGCACGGCCACAGCAGTCACCGGACGGCCCAGCGCCTGAGCGAAGGCCTGGGCCAGGTCGTTGGGGGAAACCCGGGCGGGTCCTTCCAGGTCCACCACGCGCAGGCCGGCCCACGTCTCCTGCAGCAGGCGGGCAGCGGTGCGGCCCACATCCCAGGTGGCGACCATGGGGAAGGGATGGTCCAGCGGCTGCAGGTGGCTGTGCAGCACGCCGGTTTCGCGCGCGGCGGGCGCGTCCCAGGCGGCGTTCTCCATAAACCAGCCGGGGCGCAGGAAAGTGATGGGCAAGCCCAGGGCCGCCAGGCGCCGCTCACTCAGCGTGTGCTGGCTCAGCAGGTTGTCGTGCGGGGCGTCGGCGCCGATGGTGGACAGGCTGACCACCCGCTGCGGCTGGGCCGCCGCCAGCGCCGTGGCCACCGCCTCGATGATGGTCCGGGTGGCGGCGTAGCCTGGCTCTGGGTCGAAGTTGGGCGGCAGCAGGACGAAGACGGCGGTGGCGCCCTGGAAGGCCCGGGTCAGGGCGGCGGCATCCTCCATGGCCGCCTGCGCGACCTCGCAGCCCTTGGCCGCCCAGGTCGCCCCCTTGGCGGCGTCGCGCACGACGGCGCGGACCGGCTGGCGCGCCGCCAGCAGCGCCTCGGCCACCGCGCCGCCGACCTTACCCGTGATGCCGGTGATGACGTACATGATCCTTCTCCTCAATCGAATGCCAGCCGCAGGGCCGTGGGCGTGTTTTAAGGCGGGGAGGGCCTTGAATCAGGCGCATCCTTGTCAGCTGAAGGATGATCTATAGTCACCGTGGCGTGGGCTGTGGGAAGGAGGGAAGGCGATGGGCTTCGACGCGCGTCTGTTGACCGGAATCGGCGTGCTGGCCGCCGTGGTGGAGGCGGGAAACTTCGTGCGCGCGGGTGAGGTGCTGGGCCTGACGCCCTCCGGCGTCAGCCGCGCCGTCGCCCGGCTGGAGGCGCGGGTGGGTGTGCGCCTGTTCGACCGCAGCCCCCGGGCCGTGACCCTGACGGAGGAGGGGCGGCGCTTCCACGCCCAGGTGACGCCGCTGCTGGCGGGGTTGGAGGAGGCGGCGCTGGACGCGGCCGGGGCGGCGGCCACGGTGGACGGGCGCCTGCGCGTCTCCGTCGATCCCTGGTTCGCCCGCATGGTGCTGGCGCCCCGCCTGCCGGATTTCACGGCCCGCTTTCCGGGCCTGGTCCTGGACATGACGGTCAGCAATCACCGGGAGGAGATGATGGCCGGCGTGGACGTGGCGGTGCGTTTCGGCCCGCCGGACGTGGCCTCCCTGATCGCGCGCAAGCTGCTGGAGACGCGGGTGCTGACCTGCGCCGCGCCGGGTTATCTGGCGCGGTGCGGCACGCCGGCAGCGCCCCAGGACCTGGAGGGGCATGAGGGCGTGCTGTTCCGCAACCCGCAGACGGGCCTGCCCTTCGGATGGGAGTTCCATCGCGGCGCGGAGCGGGTGACGGTGGCCGTGGCCGGCCGGGTGGTGATGGACGACCCGTCCGTGGCCGTCGCGGCCTGCGTCGCGGGGCAGGGGGTGTTCCAAAGCTTTGAGCTGGGCCTGGGCCCCTGGCTGGCGTCCGGCCAACTGGTGCAGGTCCTGCCCGACTGGGCGGAGGAGCGCTACCCCCTCTACGCCTATCATCCCAGCCGCCACCTGCCGCCGGCCAAGGTGCGGGCCTTCCTGGATTTTGTGCAGGAGGTGGCGGCGGGGGCCTGACACCCCGCCGCCCCGCATATCCTTACGGTGTCGCCACGTGCCAGGCGCCGTTCGCCAGGCCGTCGCCGGTGATGTCACCCGGCTTCCCGTCCTTCACGAAGGTGTAGAGCGGCTTGCCCTTGTAGGCCCACTGCTTGGATCCGTCGTCGCGGGTGATGACGGTCCAGTCGCCCTTGGCCCCGGCGTCGGCGGCGGCCGGCAGGGCCGGCCAGTTCTTGGCGCAGCCGGCGATGCAGTTGGATTGGCCGCTCATGTCATGGTCGAAGGTGTAGAGGGTCATGCCCTTGGCATCCACCAGGGTCTTGCCCTTGGCGGTTTCCGCTACGGTGGCACCCGCTGGACCTTGCGCGAAGGCGGGCGCCGCAAGGGCGATGCCGGCGGTCAGCAGGGTGGCGGCGATGATCTGTTTCAGCATCCTGGATTCCTCCCGTGGTCGAGCCATTGGTCCTTATGGGACCGCTCGGTTGACGTCCCCGGCCGGGGCCTTATTCCGTCGGTCGCCGAATTTTTACGCGTGCCGAATAGATGTGCATGCATGACGGTCTGCCATGCCCGGGCGGCACTTGTCAGGGGCCCGGCTTTGCCCAGATTCTCGAACGGCAGGTAGCGATTTCCTGTCGCTTGCGGCCCCCGGATGAAAGGCACTGTGACGACGATGCTCGTCGCCCTCATCATATCGTGCGCCCTGTTCATGGAGAACCTGGACGCCACCGTTCTCGCCACGGCCCTGCCGGCCATGGGGGAGAGCCTGGGCGTCAGTCCCATCCATCTCAGCCTGGCCATCACCGCCTACATCCTCAGCCTGGCGGTCTTCATCCCCATCAGCGGCTGGGTGGCCGACCGCTTCGGCTCCAGCCGCGTCTTCCGCGCCGCCATCGTGCTGTTCACCCTGGGCTCCATCGCCTGCGGGCTCAGCCAGTCACTGCCGCAATTGGCTCTGGCCCGCCTGCTGCAGGGCGTGGGCGGCGCCATGATGGTGCCGGTGGGCCGCCTGGTGCTGCTGCGCACGGTGCCCAAGGACCAGCTGGTCCGGGCCATGAACTACCTGACGACGCCGGCCATGGTGGGCCCGCTGATCGGCCCGCCCATCGGCGGCCTGCTGACCACCTACCTGTCCTGGCGCTGGATCTTCTTCATCAATATCCCCATCGGCCTCCTGGGTCTCTACCTCTCCTGGCGCTATATCGCCGATCATCGGGAGGAGGCGGTGGCCAAGCTGGACGGCTGGGGCTTCGTGAATTCCGGCGTGGCCCTGGCGGCCCTGATGGCTGGGTTCGAGTCCATCGGCCGCGACGGCGTGGACTGGCGCGTGGCGCCGTCGCTGCTGGCCTTCGGCGTGCTGGTGGGCATTGTCGCCGTGCGCCACTCGCGCCGCCATCCCCACCCGCTGGTGGACCTGGACCTGCTCAAGACCGCCACCTTCCGCATCAGCGTGCTGGGCGGTTCCCTGTTCCGCATCTGCATGGGTGCCATCCCCTTCCTGCTGCCGCTGATGCTGCAGGTGGGCTTCGGCATGACGGCCTTCGTTTCCGGCCTGCTGACCTTCGCCACCGCCGCCGGCGCCCTGGTGATGAAGATGACCGCCGGTCCCATCCTGCGCCGCTATGGCTTCCGCCAGGCGCTGGTGATCAACAGCGTGCTGTCCGCCCTGCTGACCGGCGCCATCGGCCTGTTCCGGCCGGACACGCCGGTGCCGCTGATCCTGCTGGTGTTGCTGGTCGGTGGCTTCTTCCGGTCCCTGCAGTTCACCGGCCTGAACACCCTGGCCTTCGCCGACGTGCCGGCGGCCCGCATGAGCGCGGCCACCAGCCTGTCGTCCATGGTGCAGCAGGTGTCGCTGGGCATGGGGGTCGCCACCGGGGCCCTGCTGCTGCACACCACCCTGGCCCTGCACGGCGGCGCCCAGCTGGTGCCGCACGATTTCATGGTGGCCTTCCTGACCGTGATGGTGATCGGCCTGGCCTCGTTCTTCTTCTTCATCCGCCTGGATCCGGATGCCGGCGCCGAGGTGAGCGGCCACCACAGCCACCCGCTACGGCCGGCGACGGAGCACGCGGCCGGGGATGACTGAGCCGTCGGGGGCCTCATGCACCCCTGTTCCGCTCACCCCCGGTACTTGTGCTCCGGCAGGCCCGGCACGTCGACGCGGAAGCTGAAGATGCCGCCCGACTGCGGGTGGCGGGCCAGTTCGGCCTCATCCAGCTTCTGGCGGGCGGTGGTGACGTAGGCGGTCTTCAGGTCGGGGCCGCCGAAGGCGATCATGGTGCAGAGACGGGCGGGGATGGCCACCTCTTCCAGGATGTCCCCCTGGGGCGACAGGCGCACCACCCGGCCGCCGTCGTACAGCGCCGTCCAGTAGCAGCCCTCGGCATCCACCGAGGCGCCGTCGGGGCGGCCCAGGCCATGCGGGAACTGGTGGAAGACGCGCTGGTTGGCGATGCGGCCGGATGCCAGGTCGAAATCGTAGGCGTAAATGACGTGGTTGGGCGTGTCCGACAGGTAGAAAGTGCGATCGTCGGGCGAGAAGGCGATGCCGTTGCTGGTGAGGAAGCCGGTGGCGACGTCCGTCACCTGGCCATCCACGTCCAGGCGGTAGAGGGTGCCGTTGCGGTGCTGCTTGGTGCCGTCCAGGGTGCCGGACCAGAACCGGCCCAGCCGGTCGCAGCGGCCGTCGTTGAAGCGGTTATCGGCGCGCGCCTCCTCCACCTGGGCGCCCAGGGGTACGGGGTCGGCGGTGAAATCCGCCAGCAGGGCGAAGCCGTCCTTCATGCCCAGGGCGAAGCCGCGATCGCCATGGCGGACCAGGCAGGCGGCCGGCTGGGTGAAGCCGCGCTGCACGTCCTGGCCGGTGGCGGGGTCGAAGCGGTGCAGCGTCTTGGCGGGGATGTCCACCCAGTACAGCACACCGCCCCCGGCGTCCCCTCCGTTCGGGTCCCAACGCGGGCATTCGCCCAACTGGGCCTGGGCGTCCAGAACGCAGCTGACTTCACGCATCGTTCGTCCTCGTTAACCTGAGCTCGTGATGGGCAGGCACCATACCGGCAGCGGGCCGGCCAAGGCCAGCGCGTCAACATGCGGGCGGGTTAGACAGGGGGGACGGATTGGACAGAATGACCGGCGGTGTTTTCGGGACTCCCCGCCGCCGGCCAAAAGGATTAAGGGTAGACCCTGCAAAGAATGACCAACTCATCCCGGCGCCCGCAACGCCGGGTTCCAGTTCCGGGCCTGACCATGACCGCATCCCCCACGCCGCGCCGTGCCGCGCTGGCCTTCGTTTTCGTGACGGCACTGCTGGACGTCCTGGCCCTGGGCATCGTGATCCCGGTCCTGCCTGATCTGGTGAAAGGCTTCGTCGGTGGCGACAATGCCCGGGCGGCACACATGGTGGGCCTGTTCGGCACCCTGTTCGCCGCCATGCAGTTTCTGTTTTCCCCCCTCATCGGCGCCCTGTCCGACCGGTTCGGCCGGCGGCCCATCCTGCTGGTCTCCTGCTTTGGCCTGGGGGCGGACTACCTGCTGATGGCCCTGGCGCCGACCTTGAGCTGGCTGGTGGTGGGGCGCATCCTTTCCGGCATCACCGCCGCCAGCTTCACCACCGCCTCGGCCTACATCGCCGACGTGACCCCGGCGGAAAAGCGCGCCGGCGCCTTCGGCATGCTGGGGGCCGCCTTCGGCCTGGGCTTCATCGTCGGCCCGGCGGCGGGCGGCCTGCTGGGCGGGATCGAGCCGCGCCTGCCGTTCTGGGTAGCGGGGGGCTTGAGCCTGCTGAACGCCTGCTATGGCCTGTTCGTGCTGCCGGAATCACTGCCGGCCGACCGGCGCGGCGCCTTCTCCTGGGGGCGGGCCAACCCGCTGGGCGCCTTCGCCCTGCTGCGCGGCGCGCCCGGCCTGCTGGGCCTGGGGGGCATCGTCTGGCTCTATTATCTGGCGCATGAGGTGCTGAACAACACCTTCGTCATCTACGTCAACGACCGTTACGGCTGGGGGCCGGAGTCCGTGGGCCTGACCCTGGCGGGCGTGGGCGTGTGCAGCACGGTGGTGCAGGGCGGCCTGGTGGGCCGCGTGGTCAAGCGCCTGGGCGCGCGGCGCACCATGATGGTGGGCCTGGTGGCGGGTGCTGCCGGCTTCACCACCTTCGGCGCCTCCCCCGTGGGGGCGGGCCTTCTCTGCGGCATTCCCCTGGTGGCGCTGTGGGGCATGGTCGGCCCCTCGGCGCAAAGCATGATGTCGGCTCAGGTGTCGGCGACGGAACAGGGGCTGCTGCAAGGCACCCTGGTCAGCATCCGCGGCATCACCGGCATGATCGGCCCCATGCTGTTCACCAGCGTGCTGGCCGACAGCGTCGGCCCCTTCGCCATGCTGCCCCAGGGATCGCCCTTCATGCTGGCGGCCGTGCTGCTGGTGGCGGCATTGGGGCTGGCCTTCGTCGTCACCCGGCCGCAGCGGGCGATGGCCTAGGGCGATGGCCTAGAGTTTTCCTCATTTTCGCTGACGCGATCGCACTCCAGCGGCCAGGGTGGTCAACCTGAATGACACTGTTTCTTTCAGGGGGAAACAGTGTCTTCGATGGCGGCGATGAGCATCGGGAGCAAATGGTTGGCTTCCGCATTCCCGTTGGCATGGGAGAATGCCTGCATCGTCTCGATGAGGTTTTGCAGATCCCCGTGCTCGCTCTCCCATTTCTGATGGATTTCCGCGATGACTTCCGGGGTGGGGTCGCGCCCGTTGGCGACTTTTTCGCAAAACTGGTAGCGGACATCTTCCAAGGAAAGATGGTAGTGCGAATAGCCGGCCTCGAATAAGAGACGGGTGGATATCGTGTATTTGCCCAGAAGCAAAAGGATGCCCGCCCATTCACCGCCGTTATCCGGCTGGGGCGGCGGGGAGAGATCGGCCAGCATCGCGGCGACATGTCTTGGCACCGAGCGGTCCAGCGGCATTTCTTTGCGCAGGTTCGCCGCCCGCTGCCGCAGCTCGACCCATACGGCGGGGGCGACCGTTTCCCCCGCCAGCGCCGCCCGCAGATGCCGTGCCCAGTCCATGCGGATCGCATCGAGACGGGGGTCGTCAAGGTAGGCGGGGGACAGGGCAGCCGGATTGCCCAGCCAGGCCAGCATCAGGCGTCGCGCGACGTCGGCCAGGTCGGCGCCAAGCGGAATGGCGTCGAGCACGCGGCCCACCTGCTCGGCGGTGGTGACGCCGGCGAACTCCATGGCCAAGCCCAACGAAATCGGCAGACCCGTGGCCCGCTCAAAAACGGATGGCTTCGCCTGTCGCATGAACGCCGAAGAGATCGTGCCCCCCTTGGGGCCCCAATAAGACATGCGGGCGTTGGTGATTTCACCGGCCTCGGCATGGGCCGAGACCCTGTCGAGGAAAAAGCGCTTCAACTCCGCATCGCCATGAAAGGCGCACCACTCCCCGTCTTGCTGAACGGGTTGAGGGCGGCCAGCGGCCGGCGTGACGCCATTGGCATCCAGCCAGGCGACCAGCTTGCCATAAGGATGGACACCGGTGATGCGCGCTACTTCACCACCATCCCTAAACAGCAACAAGGTTGGAATGCCGCGGACCGCCAGGCGGTCCCAGAAGGGCTTGTTGGCGTCCATGTCCATTTGCGCGACCGTCAGCGCCGTGCCGTATGCCTTGGCCAGACGCTCGACGGTTGGCATCAGGGCATGGCAGGGCGCACACCAATCCGCCCACAAGTCGAGCAGTATCGGCCCCTTGGCGGCCAGCACCTTTTCCTCGAAGTCTTCTCCGTTTATCTGCAAAAGACCCAAGTTAATCTCCTTGATATTTAAATTTTAATTCGCGGAAACGTTCCATCACGGGATGGTGCCGTATCCTGCAAGGATGGGTTGGGGCGAAGGGCGGTCGAAAATGGGCCGCTTCAACTGTTCACCGGCGACGGCTACGCATCTGCTGGTCGTCCGGCCCAGCCGCCGCCCGTTGCGGTATCCGCTTCATTAAATGCGAGAGGGATATGAACCTGCCACGGCCAAGCACGCCTTACCTCTCCGGTCTCGGAGAATCCGTCTTCCCTTTGTCGGTTCAGGGATTGAGATGAGAGGATTGGGCGATTTCGTAAACAAGATAAAACTATATGTTCTGGTGTTTGTTTTTTGAAGTGGGAAAATATAAGGGCATTATTAATAATGCTTATGCCATCATAAGCTTCATTTCTGTAGATGAACGGGATTGACTTATTTAAGTCAGCGTCCCATTTTCCCGGAAACGCAGGGGAGTGAAATCTCCGCTGATAAGAACAGGGCGATTTTTAATACGGCAGAATCATTCGTCCGGGCGCAGCCGTAAGCGAGGCTGGCTGGGCTTCGGCCTACGCGCGCACTGGACCTGGGCATGACGGGCATACTTTAAAGTGAAAAAACTAACCTACATCAGTGCCGCTGGGTTTCTGACGCTGGTGGGCGTCCTGATGAAGCTTTTATTGTGGCCATCGCACGCCGCGCCACAGTACGTGACGGTGCCGGTGAAGCGTGGGGCCGTCGAGCAGACGGTCCTTGCCAGCGGCGTCCTCTTCCCCAAAAAACTGGTGAGCGTCGGCGCCCAGGTGTCCGGCCAGGTGAAACTTCTGAACGTTTCGCTCGGCCAGCAGGTAACCCAGGGGCAGTTGATCGCCGAAATCGATTCCGCCCCGCAGGTGAATGCCCTGAACGCCGCCGAGGCGGCGCTGGAAAATGTCCAGGCGGAACTGGGAGGCCGGCAGGCGACGCTGGAGCAGGCCAAGCTCAATTTTGAGCGTGAGGCCGCTATGGCGGCCAGGAACGCGAACTCAAGGCTGGATTATGAGACGGCGCGGGCGGCCTACGAGAATGCCCGCGCCGATGTCGCCTCGCTCAACGCCCAGATATCCCAGGCCAAGATCGCCGTCGACCTGGCCAAGGTCAATCTGCGTTACACCAAGATCTCCGCCCCCATAGATGGCACCGTCGTCTCCGTCGTGACGGAGCAAGGCCAGACCGTGAACGCGAACCAGACCGCGCCGACGATCATCCTGCTGGCCGACCTGAAGACCATGACGGTCAAGGCCAAAATCTCCGAAGCGGACGTCGTCAAGGTGAAGACCGGCCAGGATGTGTATTTCAAGATCCTGGCGTCCAATGAACGCCGCTATTACTCGACCCTGCGGTCCATAGATCCGGCGCCGGAGGATATAGCGTCCTCCATGGACACGGGCTCGAGCAGCCACGGCAGCAGCGGTTCAGCGGCCACGGCCAATCCGGTTTACTACAACGGCCGTTTCGACGTCGAAAACCCGGATGGGCAACTGCGGCCCAACATGACGGCGGAGGTCTTCATCGTGCTGGCCAAGGCAGAAAACGCGCTGATCGTTCCGTCCGCCGCGCTGGGACCGGCCGGCACCCCAGGGGAACGGACCGTGCGGGTCCTTGGCTCGGAAGGCGTCTCTGTGCGGACGGTGCGCGTCGGCATCGACAATAATGAGCAGGCGGAAATCCTGAGCGGGCTTGAGGCCGGCGAAAAAGTGATCGTCGGGGAAATGACGCCCGGCGACGGATCTCAAAAGCCGACACGGCGATAGGGGGCCGCGATGAACGACACGCGGCTCGAACTGACGCGCGTGACCCGGGAGTACATCTCCGGGCCGAATACGATCGCCGCCTTGCGGGACGTTTCTTTGACCATAGAACCGGGTGAGATGGTCGCCATCGTCGGGGCCTCCGGTTCCGGGAAATCCACGCTACTCAATATCCTGGGCTGCCTGGATCGCCCCACGGCCGGCAGCTACAGGGTGGCCGGCCAGGAAACGGGCGTGCTGTCGTCCGATGATCTGGCGCGGCTGCGCCGGGAGCGGGTCGGCTTCGTGTTCCAGCATTACAACCTGCTGTCCAGCCTGACGGCGGTTGACAACGTTTCCATGCCGGCCATTTACGACGGCCTGCCGCGCCGCGACCGGATACGCCGGGCGGAAACGCTGCTGGGAAGGCTTGGGCTGAAGGACAGGGCCGATCACAGGCCCCATCAACTCTCCGGTGGTCAGCAACAGCGGGTCAGCATAGCGCGGGCGCTGATGAACGGCGGCCCTGTCATTCTGGCCGACGAGCCCACCGGGGCGCTGGACCAGAATACCGGTGAGCAGGTGTTGCAGGCCCTGAAGGAACTGCACGCGAAGGGGCACACGGTCATCATCGTCACGCACGACATGACGGTGGCCCAGCACGCCGACAGGATCATCGAGATCCGGGACGGCTCCATCATCGCGGATTCCGGCCTGCGGGCGATCCAGGATGAGGGCCGGCAAGATTCATTCCGCCCCCGATCATCCGGCTGGATCGGCCTGTGGCGCCATCTGGAAGCGGCCCGGATGGCGATGGCATCGTTGAACGCCCACCGCCTCCGCACGCTGCTGACCATGCTGGGCATCATCATCGGCACCGCGGCCGTGGTGACCGTGGCGGCGCTGGGCGAAGGCGCCCGTCTGCGGGTCATCGCCAACATCAGTACCCTGGGGACGAACACCCTGGATATCTATCCAGGGGCCGGTTGGGGCGACATGCGCGCCGGTGCCGTCGCGACCTTGAAGGCAAGCGATGTCGCTGCGCTGGGCCGCCACGATTATATCGACAGCGTCACCCCCATGGTCACCGGCAAGGTCACGCTGCGCTTTGGCAACCTGGCCGCGAACGCCAGCATCAGTGGCGTGGGAAGCCAATATTTTCGGGTCCACGGCGTCCGGCTGTCCTCCGGGACGGTTTTTGACGACGACGCGGTTTCCCAACTCGCGCCCGTGATCGTCATAGACTCCAAAGTCCGCGACAAGTTCTTCGGACCGGGGATGGATCCCCTCGGCCAAGTCATTTTGGTGGGCATGGTACCGTGCCGGATCATCGGCGTCGCCGATGAGGACAATCTGGGCGCCATCCGCCGGGGCGACCTGAACGTCTGGGCGCCTTACACTGTCGTATCCGGCAGGCTGACAGGTTCGGCCCGGCTGGAGGGCATCACGGTTCGGCCCAAGGCCGGCTATACGACCGAGGTCGCCGAGCAGGCCGTCACCAAGCTCCTGGCGCTGCTGCACGGGCGGAAGGATTTTTACACCTACAATGTCGACCTGATTCGCAAGTCGATCGAGGGCGCCAACTACACCATGACCCTGCTGACGTCGATGATCGCGGTCATCTCCCTGATTGTCGGTGGCATCGGGGTCATGAACATCACCCTGGTTTCGGTGACGGAGCGCACGCAGGAGATCGGCGTGCGCCTGGCCGTTGGCGCACGTCAAAGCGATATCCTGAGCCAGTTTCTGTTGGAGGCGGTATTCGTGTGCCTGATCGGCGGCGTGCTGGGTGTCCTGTGCGCGATTGGCATTGGCGAGGTGCTGGCAAAGGTCGCCCCAGCGACGGCTATGGTGATCTCGCCGGTGACCATCCTGATCGCCTTCGCCAGTTCAACCAGCATCGGCCTCATTTTCGGATTTGTCCCGGCGCGCAACGCCGCCCGGCTCAATCCCGTCGATGCCCTGGGGAAAAGCTGATGGCCGCCGTCATGAAACTGCGCAGGCTGTTCCCCCTGGCCCTTGCCGCCACCTTGGCGGGGTGCGTCGTGGGCCCTGATTTCGTGAAGCCCCGATCCGATGGGTATGCGCCGGCGCCGCATGCGGACCGTACCGCCGCTTCCCAGGGGCCTGCCGGCGCCGCCCAGGGCTTCGGGGCCACCGACGACGTCCAGGGGGATTGGTGGACATTGTACCATGACCGGAAGCTGGACGCCCTGATCGCCCACGCCATCGCAGGAAGCCCGACGCTGGAGGCGGCCCAGGCGACACTCCGCTCCGCGAGCGCCAACCTTGTGGCCGCCAGGGCGGGCTTGCTGCCCGCCGCCAGTTTGACCGTTTCGGCGAATAAGAGCAGGACGACGGGACCATATGCATCGACGGCGTCGCAGTACAGCGCGTCCGTCGGGGCATCCTATACCCTGGATGTCTTCGGCGGCGTCCGCAGAATGATTGAAATGCAGCAGGCGGCACTGGATCAGCAGCGTTTCTCCGTCGAAAGCAGTTATCTCACCCTCACATCCAACGTTGTCACCACCGCCTTGCAGGAGGCGTTGCTCTCGGCCGAAAGCGCGGCAGAGGAGGAAATACGGACGCGCCAGGCCAAGCAGCTGGAGATCATCCGGATTCGGGAGCAAAGTGGCGCGGAATCGCCCGCGAATGTGCTGACGCAGGAAAGCGTGCTGTTGGGCACCGAGGCCGCGCTGACGACGCTGCGGACCCAGAGCGCGCAGATACGCCATCTGCTGGCCGTCTATCTGGGCGACGATCCCGCCACCTTCGCCGGCGGCGGCCTCACGCTTTCCGGCCTGACGCTGCCGACGGACTTGCCATCCAGCGTGCCCGCCAAGCTCACGGAGCGGAGGCCCGACATCCGCCAAGCCGAGGCGGCGCTGCACCAGGCGTCGGCGGCGATCGGCGTGGCCGTTGCCGCCCGGATTCCGGACATCGGCCTGACGGCGGCGCTGTCGACGAATTCGGGCGCGCTTCAGACCCTGTTTTCCGGCGGCGTCATCGGTCTGGGGGCCAGCGTGACCCAGACCCTGTTCGATGGCGGCGCCCTGGCGGCACGCGAGGACGCCAGCAGGGCGGCCTATGACGCGGCGGCGGCGGCCTATCGCCAGACCGTTCTCAGCGCCCTTCAAAATGTCTGTGATGTCCTGGCGGCGATCGAAGCCGATGCCCAGAACCTGTCGATCACGACCCGGCAGGAGGAGCGGGCACGCCAGAGCCTGGAAATATCGGAAGTCCAGTACCAGTACGGCAAGATCGGCTACGCGGACCTTCTCAACGCCGAGGAGCAATATCAAAGCGCCACCGTCGCCCGCCTGAGCGCGATGGCCTCCAGGTTCTCCGACACGGCCGCCCTCTATGTCGCGCTGGGGGGAGGGTGGTGGCATCGGGGATAAGAAACCCGATGTGAAGCGGACGAGTAATCAGGGTGTAATCTTTCTCAAACCGTCATATCAGCGAAATAAATCGCCTATACAAAAGAGGAATGCCACCTGGGCTAGAACCGCCCGCCGTTCCATTATCGGAATCGCGACAGGCGCGCCAATGGCTTGGTGTGGCGGGAAGATTTCCAGCGGCGCGCCCGTCATGGGCTGCACCGGCACCTCTCAATTGGGCGACGGCCGATGTGGGAAGACAATAATCCCGTGATTGCGGAGAAGACGCGGCCCCAAATACTGGTCGTCGACGATACGCCCGACAACCTCAAGATCATGAGCGGCCTGCTGAAGGACGATTACCACGTCCGGGTCGCCAACTCCGGTGAGCGGGCCCTGGCCGTGGTCGCCGCCCATTCCAGCCTGGACCTGATCCTGCTGGACATCGTCATGCCCGGCATGGACGGGTATGAGGTTTGCCGCCGGCTGAAGGCCAACCCGGCCACGCGCGACATCCCCGTCATCTTCCTGACCGCCCGCAACGAGGTGGCGGATGAGGAGCGGGGCCTGGCCCTGGGCGCCGTCGACTACATCACCAAGCCCATCAGCCCGCCCATCGTGCTGGCCCGCGTCAGCGCCCACCTGCGGCTGAAGGCCATCGCCGACCTGCTGCGCGACAAGGCCGACTTCCTGGAGGCCGAGGTGGCCCGCCGCACGCGGGAGGTCATGGCCATCCAGGACGTCACCGTCATGACCCTGGCCTCATTGGCGGAAACCCGCGATACCGAAACGGGCAACCACATCCGCCGAACCCAGTTCTACGTCCGCGCCCTGGCCATCCGGCTGCGCCACCATCCCCGCTTCGCCGGCTACATCACCGACAGCCGCATCGACACCCTGTTCAAGTCGGCGCCGCTGCACGACATCGGCAAGGTCGGCATCCCCGACCGCATCCTGCTGAAGCCGGGCCGCTACGTGGCGGAAGAATTCGAGATCATGAAGCGGCACACCACGCTGGGCCGCGATGCCATCGAGGCGGCGGAGGACGCGCTGGGCGCCCCGGTGGAGTTCCTGACCTGCATCAAGGAAATCGTCTACTCCCACCATGAGAAGTGGGACGGCAGCGGCTATCCCGAGGGGCTCTCGGGCGACGCGATCCCCATTTCCGCCCGGCTGATGGCCGTCGCCGACGTTTACGACGCCCTGATCAGCCGCCGCGTCTACAAGGATCCCATGCCGCACGAGCAGGCGGCGGCCATCATCGCCGACGGCTCGGGCAGCCATTTCGACCCCGACATCGTCAAGGCCTTCCTGGAGATCGAGGACGAGTTCCGCGCCATCGCCGAGCGTTTCGCCGACCAGGACGGCTTCCTGGACGGGAAGCGCGACTATCTGGCGATGGCGGCCGAGGGCCGGTGAAAGACGAAGCCGGTGAAAGACAAAGAGTGAAAAAGGGATCGGGGAGGCCCGGCTTCCGGCAGGGGCTGCACATGGATACTGCGGGCGCGGATAGGATGGCGACGGGTGAGGCCACGGTGGCGATGCCGGTGGTCTACCGCGCGCGCGACATCCTGCAGCCCGCCCAGGGCATCGGTGAGCGCACGCCCTGTGGCGATGTGGTGCAGATCTTCCTGGGCGCGCCGCTGTTGCCCTGCGTGGCCGTGGTGGACGACTGGGGCGGGGTGTTGGGGCTCATCGCCCGTGAGTTCCTGCTGTCCACCTTCGCCCATCAGATCAAGTCCGAGTTGTACCGCCGGCGGCCGGTGGCCTTCCTGCTGGGCCGGCCCTATCTGTGCATCGACGTCGAGACTCCGTTGGACGAGGTCAGCGCCATGATCGCCAGCGACCATCCCAAGGCGCTGACGGAAGGCTTCCTGATCACCGACCAGGGCCTGTACGCGGGCGTCGGCACGGGGGTGGCGCTGCTGAGCCGCATCGTCGCCATGACCCGCGCCCGCGCGGTGGAACTGGAGGCGGCCCGCCATACCGCCGAGGCGGCGTCGCAGGCCAAGGCGGACTTCCTGGCCAACATGAGCCATGAGATCCGCACGCCGATGAATGCCATCGTCGGCATGAGCCACCTGGCGCTGAAGACCGAGCTCACCCCGCGCCAGCGCGATTACCTGACGAAGATCCAGCGGTCCAGCCAGCACCTGCTGGGCATCATCAACGACATCCTGGACTTCTCCAAGATCGACGCCGGCAAGCTGACCATCGAGCAGGTGGAGATCCGGCTGGACGAGGTGCTGGACGGTGTCGCCAACTTGGTGTCGGAGCGGGCGGCGGCCAAGGGGCTGGAGTTCGTGTTCGACGTGGACGCGGCGGTGCCCGGCAACCTCATGGGCGATCCGCTGCGCCTGGCGCAGATCCTCATCAACTTCGCTGGCAACGCCGTGAAGTTCACCGAGACGGGCCGCATCTCCATCAACATCCGCGCCATCGAGGAGGATGAGGCCTCGGTGACCCTGCTGTTCCAGGTGGCGGACACCGGCATCGGCATGACGGCGGAACAGCAAAGCCGCCTGTTCCGCAGCTTTGAACAGGCGGACACCACCACCACCCGGCGCTTCGGCGGCACGGGCCTGGGCCTGGCCATTTCCAAGCGGTTGGCGGAGCTGATGGGCGGCGCCGTCGGTGTCGACAGCGACTATGGCAAGGGGTCCTGTTTCTGGTTCACGGCCAAGCTGGGGCGGGTGTCGGCCAGCCAGCCGCTGCTGCCCCGGCCCGACCTGCGCGGCCGCCGCGTGCTGGTGGTGGACGACAGCCGCAACGCCCGCCGGGTGATGTCGGCCATGCTGACCTCCATGTCCTTCCGCGTCGATGGGGCGGGGGACGGGCGCGCCGCCATCGCCGCCATCAGGGAGGCTGCCGCCGCCGGTGCGCCTTACGACGTGGCTTTCCTGGACTGGCAGATGCCGGACCTGGACGGCATGGAGACGGCGCGGGGCATCTGCGCGCTGGGCCTGGCCCATCCGCCGCACCTGATCATGGTGACGGCCTATAGCCGCGAGGATGTGCGCCGCGCGGCGGAGCGGAGCGGCATCGAGGACGTGCTGATCAAGCCGGTGAACTCCTCCGTCCTGTTCGACGCCGTCATCCGCGCCATCGCCGGCACCGAGACGGCGGAACCCAAGGCCAGGGCCGGCGACCTGCCCGCCGACTTCGAAGCCTTGCAGGGCCTGTCCGTCCTGCTGGTGGAGGACAACGACTTCAACCAGCAGGTGGCGATCGAGCTGCTGACCGACGTAGGCGTCGGCGTCGACCTGGCGGAGAACGGCGCCATCGCGCTGGAGAGGATCGTGGAACGGCGCTACGACGCCGTGCTCATGGATGTGCAGATGCCGGTCATGGATGGCCTGACGGCCTCGCGCCGCATCCGGGAGATGGGGGAGACGGCGCTGCCCATCATCGCCATGACCGCCAACGCCATGGCCTCGGACCGGGAACGCTGCCTGGCGGCGGGCATGAACGACTATGTCTCCAAGCCGATCGATCCCGACCAGCTGTTCGCCGTCCTGGCGCGTTGGGGGCAAGGCAGGACCGAGGCGGCAGGGCCGCGCGCCCTGCCGCTTGTCCCCCTGCCGCTTGTCATGGGGCAGCGACCGGAGCCGGTGCCGGAGCGCGCCATCGACATCCCCGGCATCGATGCGGAGGAGGGGGTGCGGCGGGTGCGCGGCAAGCGGGCGCTCTATGCCGATATCCTGAAAAAGTTCGCCGCCAACCAGCGGGCCACCCCCGCCGCCATCCTGGACCGCTGGCGCAGCGGCGACACGGCGACGGCGGAGCGGCTGGCCCACACCTTGAAGGGTGTCGCCGGCACCATCGGCGCCGGCGCGGTGCAGCGCGCGGCGGCGGCGGTGGAGGCCGCCTTGCGCAGCGGTGCCGCGCCGGAACGGACGGTGGCCATCCTGACCCCGCTGCTGGAGGATGTGGCGGCCGGGATCGAGCGCTGGCTGATCCAGGACGCGCCGGTCCCGGCGCCGATGGCCCCGCCGGCCGCCGACCCGGCCAAGGCGGCGGCCCTGATGGCCCGCCTGCGCGACTTGCTGGCCGACAACGACCCAGAGGCCGAGGAACTGGCCGAGAGCAATCTGCACCTGCTGCGCACCGCCCTGCCGCCCCCCCGCGCCGACGACTTCATCCAGTCGGTGCGCGGCTTCGACTTCAGCCGGGCGCTGGAGTTGATGGGGGAGCAGTCTGCGCTGGGGTGTGGCGTGGCTTGACCCGGCGCGCCAATGAGACCACCTATGGGGCCATAGTCACGCGGTCGGGGGATCAGCCCTGTTGAACGACAGCGGGAGAGATGATGCCGCAGAAGATTTTTCGCGTTTTCGCCACCTGGGATATGGATGCCCAAGTGTGGTCTGTCACGGACAGCGACGTTCCGGGGCTGGCGGCAGAGGCAGAAACGATTGAGGACCTGGAAGCGAAACTTCGGGAGTTGGTGCCGTAGTTGCTGGAACTGAACGCTCATCTTTTGGATGAGGGCGTTGCGGCCCAGGTGCCGCTGGAACTGGTCACGCGTCGGACCATAATCGCGGACGCCCACTGCTAATGGCGTAGCTCTATATCGAGATCATTCGTATCTTGAGGGAGCATGGTTGCGTCTTTGTCCGGCAGGGCAAAGGGGACCACGAAATCTGGCGCAGTCCTATCACCAATGCCAACTTTCCGGTCGACAAGAAGACCATGTCTCATATCACGGCCAACATGGTCATGAAGCAGGCAGGCATCGTGCATCGCTTCTGACGTCCATCGGTAAACCGGCGGGGCGGCGCTGACCACCCCCGCCGGTCGCCCGTCCTACTCGCCCGCCCCCGGCGCCGCCGCCTTGACGAAGTGGCGGACATCGTCGGTCAGTTTATCCAGGGCGGCGCGGTTCAGGTACATCATGTGCCCGGCCTCGTAATAGCTGAAGGTCACCCGGTCGGTAGGCACGCCGTTGGCGTTCATGGCGTTCTCGTTGGAGAAGAACGGCACGCAGATGTCGTACCAGCCGCCGGCCATGAACACCTTCAGCTTGGGGTTCTGACGCATGGCGTCGCCGTACCAGGGCGCCACGTTGGCGTAGCCGCCACCTTCATCGCCCCAGGTCTTCCAGTCCCAGTTCTTGCCCACGTCGCCGCTGGTCCGGTACTCCCGGTCCATCTTGATGTTCAGGTCGCTCAGCAAATAGCTCTGCAGCGTGGTGGCGAAGGCGGCGCCCACGCTATAGCCGGAGGGATCGCTTTCCGCCTGGTCGCCGGCCGAATCGTATTCCTGGCCGGTATAGCGCCCGTCATAGATACCCACCACCTTGCCCTGGTCGCGCAGCAGTTCCTTGGCGAAGCGCACGTCCCGGATGCGCAGGTTGGTGCGGTCCAGGTACAGCGGCGACAGGCCGGTGAAGCGCGCCAGCTTGTCGATCACGCCCTTGCGCTCCGCCGGGGTCATGCGGTTGCCCTTCAGCAGGGCCACCGGATATTCCTCCACCGCGAACTTGCGCACCTGGTTCATGAAGGCGTCGAACCCCATGGAGGTGTCGACGATCTTCTTGTGGTACCAGGCGACGGCGGCATAGGTCGGCAGGAAGGCCGGGTAGGGCACGTCGTTGCCGCGGTTGAATTCGAACGCGCCATAGTCGACGGCGCCGGAGATGACGATCAGGCCGTTCAGGCCCACCGGCGCGCCATTCTCCAGCAGTTCGGGCAGCAGGGCACCGATGCGCATGCCGCCATAGCTCTCACCGCCGATGAAGACGGGGGAGTTCCAGCGCTTGTGGTCGGTCAGCCAGCGGCGCATGAACTGCGCGATGGAGTGGGCGTCCTGCTTCACGCCGTAATAGTCCTTCTCCTCTCCCTTGGGCAGCAGGCGGCTGTAGCCGGTACCCACCGGGTCGATGAAGACCAGGTCGGCCACGTCCAGCAGGCTTTGCGGATTGTCCTTCAGGGGATAGGGCGGGCTGCCGGCGCTGGTGGCGTCGCTGGGCACGTCCACGCGCTTCGGGCCCCAGGCGCCCATGTGCAGCCACAGGCTGGCCGAGCCGGGGCCGCCGTTGAACAGGAAGATCAGCGGGCGCTGGGTCGCATCCTTCATGCCCTTCTTCACATAGGCGGTGGAGAAGACGGTGGCCGCATCCTCTTCCTTGTCGTTCACCAGGTGGGTTTCACCGGCCAGCACCTGGTAGTCCACGCGCTTGCCGTTGAAGGTGCCGCTGCGGTCGACGGTGAAGTGCTTGGGCGTCCAATCCTTATCGCCCCCGGCCTTATCGCCCCCGGCCTTGTCGGCCTTGTCGTCGCTCTTGGCCTGGTCGGCCGCCGGCTTGTCGCCGGCGTTGGCGGGCGTGCTGGTGATGGCCATGTGCGTGGTCAGCAAGACCATGGCCGTGCCGGCCAGCAGGGCCGCCAGCTTCCACTTCGGTGCGGGCATGTGTAGGAACCCCCATAACCCCTGGTTTCGTTGTTGCCCGGCGTCCGGCGCTTCCCCGCAGTGCCGGCCCGGGCTTGGGCGCCAGTCTAGACATGAGGGGGGCGCGTGGGCAAAGGTCCCATCCGCCGCAGGCCGCTAAAAAGCGGTATGGTGCGGGCGTACGACAGTGGCCCTCGCAAATTTGCAAAGGGGGCCCACATTAGGGTGGGACTGAAAGATCGGTCCCTTTTTCAGGGGGAGAGAGAATGTTCGGTCGGTTTGGTTCGCGTGCGGTCGCCGCCGTGCTGGCGGTGTCCCTGGCCTTGGCGCCTTTGGCCGCCGATGCCCGCCCGGGCCGCAGTTCCAGTTCCGGCAGCCGCGGCAGCCGGACCTACACCACGCCCGCCACCCCCTCGGTGACGGGCCAGCCCATCCAGCGCAGCATCACCCCGCCCCCGGCAGCCGCGCCCGCGGCACCGGCCTATCAGCCGCGCCCGGCCTTCCAGCAGCCGTTCGCCCAGCCGGGATTCGCCCAGCCCAGCTTCACCCAGCGCCATCCCTTCCTGTCCGGCATGATGGGCGGCTTCCTGGGCGCCAGCCTGTACAACTCGCTGTTCGGCCATCACGGCTATGGCGTGGGCGGCGATTACGGCAGCGGCTCGGGCGGCGCCTTCGGCGGCTTCATGCGCCTGCTGATCATGCTGGGCATCGCCTACCTGATCTACCGCCTGGTGCGCATGGCCATCAGCGGTCCGCGCACGGCCCCGGCGTCTGGCATGACCTATGAGATGTATCCGCCGCAGGACGCGCCTTACCAGGCCATGCCCTTCGGCGGGTCGGCGTCGGTGCCGCCGCCCGCGCCGGTGCCCGCCATCGGCGTGCAGATGCAGGGCCAGGACCTGTCGGCGTTCGAGCAGATCCTGACCGGCATCATGGACAGCTGGAGCAAGGGCGACCTGACGGCCCTGCGCCGCCACCTGACGCCGGAGATGCTGTCCTATTACGGCGAGGAAATGACGGAGAACCAGAGCCGGGGCATCCGCAATCTGGTGGCCGACGTCCAACTGGTGAAGGGCGACGTGGTGGAAAGCTGGCACGAGGACGGCCGCACCTATTGTACCGCCCAGCTGCGCTGGCGCGCCCGCGACTGGACGGTGGATGAGAACACCGGCCGCGTCGTGTCCGGCGATGACCGCCACGCGGAGGAGGTGCAGGAACTCTGGACCTTCGTGCGGGCGGATGGCGGCCGCTGGCTGCTGTCGGCCATCCAGCAGGTCTGAGCCTCAGGCGCTGCGGCGGTCGTCACCTCACGGCCGCCGCCAGCTTGCCCATGGCTGTCGCCAGTATGTTGAGGCTGGCGTCCCATACCGCCCAGTTCTGGTGCGCCAGCGCATGTTCCGCCGCCGCTACGGCCGTGACCACGCCATGGGCGGCGATCTGGCTGGCCGTGCCGCGTAAGGTGTGAAGTCGGCGGGCCGCGTCGGCGGGCCTGTCGTCCGTCACTGCCTGGCGCAGTTCCGGCGCCACGTCGGCGAACTCCTGTACGAAACGCTCGATCAGACTGAGGTACAGGTCCTGATTGTCCTCAAGGCCCATGGCCTCAAGGCGTTCGTCCAGGTCAGGCAGGACGGTGCGCAAACGCGCCAATCGGTCGGGCGACGGCGCGGCCGCGCCGCGGCGGCCTTGGCGAGGCGCCGTGATCGTCGGCGCGTGGCGGAGGATGGTGGCGACCATCTGCTCCAGATCGAATGGCTTGGTCATGAAGTCGGTCATTCCAGCCGCGTAGGCGCGGGCACGTTCCGCATCGAGGACGCCAGCGGTCAGCGCCACGACGGGCAGCGTGCCCAGGCCCGGTTCCTGCCGGATCAGGCGGGTGGCCTCATAACCGTCCATCACCGGCATCTGCATGTCCATCAGCACCAGGTCCACGGAATCGGGGCGGGCCCGAAGCCGCGCCAGGGCCTGGGCGCCGTCGGCGGCGATGGTGACGTTGGCCCCCTCGCGCTCCAGGATCAGCCGGCCCACCTCCTGGTTGATGCTGTTGTCCTCCACCATCAGCAGGCGCAGCCCCTTCAGCCGCTTGGTCCTGTGCGACCGGGGGGCGCTCGCGGCGGCGTCCGGCGGCGGCGCGGTGCGGTTCGCCTGGCCCGCCGCGTGCGCCGGCGACGCCAAGTCCAGGGGTACGATGAACCAGAAGGTGCTGCCGGCGCCGGGCTGGCTTTCCACCCCGATCTCGCCGCCCATCAGGGTGACCAGGCGCTTGCTGATGGCCAGCCCCAGGCCGCTGCCACCATAGCGGCGGGTGGTCGAGCTATCGGCCTGGGTGAAGGCGCTGAACAGGGTGGGGATGGCGTGGGCGGGAATGCCGATGCCGCTGTCGGTCACCGAGAAACGCAGCGCCACCCGGTCCGACCGGGGCCAGGCGACGGCGCGGACATTCAGCATCACACTGCCGGCTTGGGTGAACTTGATGGCGTTACCCAGCAGGTTCAGCAGCACCTGCTGCAAGCGCAGGCGGTCACCCATCACCATCACCGGCGTGTGGGGCGCGATGGCCGCCGCCAGGGCGAGCTTCTTTTCATCGGCGTTGACCGACACCAGCGACACCAGCCCGTCCACCAGGTCGGGCAGTTTGAATTGGGCGTGCTCAAGATCCAGCTGCCCCGCCTCCACCTTCGAGAAGTCGAGAATGTCGTTGATCAGCGCCATCAGGCTGCGGCCGGCCGAGGAGATCTTGGTGACGAAGTCCCGTTGCTGCGCGGCCAGCCGGGAGTCCGCCAGCAGTTGGGTCAGGCCCAGGACGGCGTTCATCGGCGTGCGGATTTCATGACTCATATTGGCCAGGAAATCGGTTTTCGCCCGGCTGGCCGCTTCGGCGGCGGCCTGGGCCGCGACCAGGGCGGCCTCGCGGTCGCGCACCTCGGTGATGTCCCAGTTCACGCCGATGATGCGGACGGGCCGGCCGTCGGCGTCCCTGTCGGTGATCGAGGCGCCCTTCACATGGCGTATGCCGCTGTCGGGCCGCACCACCCGGAATTCCGTGTCCAGGTCGGCGCTCCCATCCAGCACGCGCCGGAACTCCGCCGCCAGGCGGGCCGCGTCGTCCGGCTGGCAATGCGTCCGCCAGATGGAAAAGCAATCGTCATCGCCGCGCCGCGCGCCATAGAGTTGGAACATCTGGTCGTCCCAATCCAGGCGGCGCGTGGCCACGTCGTATTCCCAGATGGCGATGCCGCTGGCCTTGGTGGCCAAGGCCAGGCGCGATGAGGTGGCGCGCAGCGCCTCCTCGGCCCGCAGCTGTTCGGTGACGTCGCGCCCCGACCCGCGGTAGCCGATGCAGGCGCCTGCGGCGTCCAGGATGGGCGTGCCGCTGATGACGATATGGCGCAAGGCGCCGTCGTTGCCCCTCAGGTCATAGCGCAGGTCGCGGAAGGACTGCCCGCGGCGAACGAAATCCTCATATTGGTCAAGGCGCGGGTCTGTAGCGTCGGCTGACAATTCCCGCCGGGTCTTGCCGATCAGGCTCCGGTGATCCTGCCCGATGCGGGAGACGCCTTGCGACACGGCGGTGAAGCGGCCTTCACCGTCGGTTTCCCAGTACCAGTCGGTGGACAGCTCCGTCAGCGTCTTGAACCGGGCCTCCCGCTGTGCCAGGTCGGCCGTGCGGGCCTTGACCTCCCGCTCCAGCATGTCCGTCTGGCGTGCCTGCTCCCGGCCAGCCGCCAGCCGGCGGGCATGGTTCGCCATGTAGAGATGCGTCAGCAAGGCCAGCAGGACGCCGGCGACACCAACGCGGCCCGCCGCCAGCAAGGGCGGCGTGAGGTTCAGGGCCTGCCGCAGGATGGGCGTCGCCTGATAATGGATCAGCCATTGGCGGCCGAATATGGACAGGCGATCATCGTGGACCAAGGCATCGACGTAGCCTATGGCGGGAAAGGGGGTTTGGTAGAAGGGGAGAGCGCCCGGGCCGTCGGTCACGTCGCTCAGGGTGAAGCCGACGTCCGTCCGTACCAGTTCTGATCCGGCGATCATCTTGCTGATCAGGAAGGGGGTATAGGCCCACCCCATCGTCGCGGCTTCGCGCGCGCCGGGCGTGGCGAGATCCGCCCCCTGCCGGTAGATGGGCAACAGCAGCAGGAAGCCGCCGTTGTCCCCCGGGGCCTGCACCAGGGAAATGGGGGCGGTCAGGCGGGGTTCGCCCGACCGCATGGCGGCTATGGCGGCCGCATGGCGTGCGGGTTCCGAGGCGATGTCCAGGCCCACAGCGGTGGCGTTCACGCCTTCAGGCTCAACGAACTGGATGACGGCGTGTTCGCCATCGTGGGGCTTGAGTTCCCAGATGCGGAATCCCGGACGGCCGTCAAGACGCTCCCGCTCGACGAAGGCGTCCTCCTCGGCGATGGGCACCCGCCGCACGATGCCGAAACCCGTCGCCCCGCGAAATTCTGTCTCCAAGGAGCGTGTTTGGCTGTAGCGGCGGAACTGGTCCGCGGTCAGGGAATCCAATCCGGCGACGACCGCCGCGCCGCGAGCGCCGTGCAGGCCGTATTGGTACAGTGTCAGCTGCTGGCGCAGGTCTTCCGTCATTTCGCCGGCGCGCGCTGACAGGCTGTCCGCGGCCAGGGCGCGGTTATGGGCATCGGTGAGGCGGGCGACCATCGCGCCGCCGACCAGCGCCAATGCCAGGACCAGCAAGGGTAAAAATAGGGCAAGGTGGCTGAAGCCGGCAGGCACGCCATCGGCGCCCGGCAGCCGCCAGGGGAAAGGGGCGGGATGGATATCGCCGTTGCTGGAGAATGACGGCGAATTCTGAGAACGCATCCCGACCTCACGATTCTTCAGCGGCCATCTTCGCCAGTTAGCCTGAAGAAATCGTTAGGATTAACCCCACATCCCCAACTCTATACTTATAGGTATTGGATTCCCGATTGTTCGGATCCAGTGGTTCGGCCGCCCCACCTTTACGGGTATCCTCGGCCTGAAAGGGCGCGTGATCAGGCTGCGGCCTGGTGTCGGGCCACCAGGGCATCCACCGCCTGGGCGGCTTCATCGGTCAAGCGGAACTGGACCCGCGTGGTGTCGCCCTCCTGGGCGGTGACGCGTCCCCGGAAACGGCGGCCATCCAGGTCGATCTCGACCTCATGGCCGGCGCCGCCGATGGCGGGGCCGATCACGGCGCAGCCGCCCCGGCCGATATTGACCAGGTGATGCGTCGCGGGACCGGAAAGGGCGGCCCCCGGCGCCCCCACGCGGGCCGGCAGGTCGATGTCGTGGCGGTCGAACTGGCGGCGATCCTCGGCCGTCTGCATGGCGACCAGGAAATGTTCCACGTCGGTGCGCAGCTGCTCCGACTGCCGCGACAGCTCGTTGGCCGCGACCAGCAATTGCCCCGAGGCTTCCTTGGTGAATTCCGCGCTGTCCCGTACCAGGGTCAGGGACTCGGTCACCTCCTGCGTACGGGCCGCGGCCTCCGCGACGTTGCGGCTGATTTCGCTGGTGGCGGCACTCTGCTGGCTGACGGCGGCGGCGATGGCGCCGGAATTGCCGTCGACAACGCCGATGGTGGTGGCGATGCGGTTGATGATGCCGATGGCGTTGTCGGCCGCGGCCTTCACGCCCCCGACCCGCGCCTGGATGTCTTCCGTCGCCTGTGCCGTTTGGTTGGCCAGGCTCTTGACCTCGGTCGCCACCACGGCGAATCCCTTGCCGGCCTCGCCGGCGCGTGCCGCCTCGATGGTGGCGTTCAACGCCAGCAGGTTGGTTTGCGCGGCGATGGTCTGGATGAAGCGCACCACCTCGTTCACGCTCTCGGCCACGGTGGCCAGTTCATCCACCACGTTGCGGGCGTGGTCCGCCTCCTGCACCGCCGTCTTGGTGGTGGCGGCCGTCTGCTCCGCCTGCGCGCCGATCTCGTTGCTGCTGGCGGCCAGCTGCTCCGTCGCCGCCGCCACCGTCTGGGTGTTGGCCGTGGCGCGGGCGGCGCTGTCGTCGGCGGCCTGGGTGCGGGCGGCGGTGTTGTCGGCCTGGCTGGCCAGTGAGCCGGCGGTGGCCTCCAGTTCCGTGGCGGCGGCGGCCATGCCACGCAACTCGGCGCTGATGGCCAGCTGGAAATCCTTGGTCAGGGTTTCCAGCGCCTGCTGGCGGCGCAGCCGCTTTTCCTGTTCCAGGGTTTGTGCTGCTTCCAGCGCGTGGGTGCGCTGGGCGTTTTCCTTGAAGACGACCAGGGCGCGGGCCATGGCGCCGACCTCGTCCCCGTTGTCGGCGTGGGCGATGCTGGTGTCCAGGCGGCCTTGCGCCAGACCCGACATGGCGCCGGTGAGGTCGCTCAGCGGGGTGATGACGAAGCGGCGCACCACCAGGTAGACGGCGCCGCCGGCGACCGCGAACAGCGCCAGCGAGATCAGCAGCACGCGCAGCTGCGTCGCCTTGAAGCCGCTGATCCGCGCGTTCAGCAGGCGTTCCAGGTCGGCCGACGCGGCCGTGTAGAGGGCATCCTGCGTCTTCAGCGCCGACAGTGTTTCCGCGTCGGCGACGCTGCCCTTCTCGGCGCCGGCGGTCAGCGCGCCGGCGGCTTTCTGCAGGGCGGCGACCGGGGCCTCCAGGGCCTTCTTCACGCTGCCGTCCGCATTGCCGCCGTAAGCCGAGGTGGCGGAGGAATCGACGCCGGACAGCAGGGCCTTGACCCCGCCCAGGGCGACGAACAGGTCGACCTTGTTGTCCCCCGCCTGATGCGTCACTGCCCGCAGGCCCGTGGTCTGGTCCTGCAGGTCGGGCAGTTTGACCAGGACGATGTCCATGACATAGAAGCTGTCCAGGTCCGGATCCAGGATCAGGTTGGACTTGTCGCCAATCTGGGCGATCAGCGCGCGCAAGGCCGCGCGGGTGGCGGGGCTGCTGCCCCCGTCCTTCTTGCCCAGGGCCGCCACCAGCTCATCCGCCTTGGCGGCGCTCTCCATGTCCTGGCCCCAGGCGGCCTGCAACTGGCGCACGGTGGCGGCGCTGCCGGCCGCATCCACCGCGGCCCCGCCCGTTTCCGCGGCGGCCAGGCGGGCCTGCACGGTCTGCAAGCCCCTGAGGTAGGCGGTGCCGGCCAGTTCCTTGGCCGCGAAATCGATGGATATCTGCTGCTGTGCGATCAAGGCGTACAGCAGGTAGCCCACGGGAACCAGGAAAAGCAGGACGGCCAGGCCCAGCTTGTGGGCGATCTTGAGGGACTGGAGCATCGTGACGATCCTGTTACGGAAAGAGTTAAGCCGTAGGTAATGGGCAACCGGTTGATGATGTCTTAATTTCCGCGCCGAATTTCCATACTTATTCACCATTGAAAATAAAATAACGACTCTCTCGCCGCAACTTTTAGTGGGTGATTCGGGGCGACCATGGGGACGGCCCTGGTGGGCGCCGGGCTGCACCGTCGCCCAAGCCGGTTGCGTTTTTACGCGATTCCGGCCATGAAAACCCCTCACTCCATGATTGGACTTGATGGCGAAGACGATGGCTTATCGGATTGCAGGCGAGACGGGCGAATGGGAAGTGGTGATCGGGCTGGAGGTCCACGCCCAGGTCGTCTCCAATGCCAAGTTGTTCAGCGGGGCGGCGACCGCCTTCGGTGCCGCGCCCAATAGCCAAGTCAGCTTCGTGGACGCGGGCTTCCCCGGCATGCTGCCGGTGATCAACGAGGTCTGCGTGGAGCAGGCGGTGCGCACGGGCCTGGGCCTGAAGGCGCAGATCAACCTGCGCTCGGTCTTCGACCGCAAGAACTACTTCTACGCCGACCTGCCCTCCGGCTACCAGATCAGCCAGTTCCAGCAGCCCATCGTCGGCCATGGCACCATCGTGCTGGACCTGGCGGACGGCTCCACCCGCGAGGTGGGCATCACCCGCCTGCATTTGGAGATGGACGCGGGCAAGAGCCTGCACGACCAGAATCCGACCAAGACCTACATCGACCTGAACCGGTCGGGCGTCGCCCTGATGGAAATCGTGTCGGAACCCGACATGCGCACGCCGGAGGAGGCCGCCGCCTACCTGCGCAAGCTGCGCACCATCCTGCGCTATCTCGGCACCTGCGACGGCAACATGGAGGAAGGCTCCATGCGCTGCGACATCAACGTGTCGGTGCGCAAGCCGGGTGAGAAGTATGGCACCCGGACGGAGACGAAGAACGTCAACTCCATCCGCTATGTCCAGCAGGCCATCGAGTACGAGGCCCAGCGCCAGGTGGCGCTGATCGAGGATGGCGGCGTGGTGGTGCAGGAAACCCGCTTGTGGGACCCGAACAAGGGCGAGACGCGGTCCATGCGCTCCAAGGAAGAGGCGCACGACTACCGTTACTTCCCCGACCCGGACCTGCTGCCGCTGGAACTGGACGCCGGCTGGGTCGAGGAGATCAAGCGCACCCTGCCGGAACTGCCGGATGAGAAGAAGGCCCGCTTCATGGCCGACTACAAGCTGCCGGTCTATGACGCCGGCGTGCTGGTGGCCGAGCGCTCGCGCGCCGACTTCTATGAAGAGGTGGCCCGGGGCCGCGATCCCAAGCAGGCTGCCAACTTCGTCATCGGCGACCTACTGGGCGCCCTGAACAAGACGGGTGCCGATATCGACAGTTCGCCCATCAGCGCCGCGGCGCTGGGCGGCCTGATCGACCTGATCGCCGACAACACCATCTCCGGCCGCATCGCCAAGGAGGTGTTCGCCGACATGCTGGAGACGGGCAAGCCCGCCGCCCAGATCGTGGAGGAGAAGGGGCTGCGCCAGGTGACCGACACGGGCGCCATCGACCAGGCCATTGCGGCCGTGATGGCGGCCAACGCCGACAAGGTGGCGGAGTTCCGCAGCGGCAAGGACAAGCTGTTCGGCTTCTTCGTGGGGCAGGTCATGAAGGCCACCCAGGGCAAGGCGAATCCCGCCCTGGTGAACGAGATCCTGACCGCCAAGCTGAAGGGCTGAAGCGCAGGCTTAAGGTTAGGACCGGGCCCTTGCGCCTTGGTCCGGCAGGAAAAATGGCGTGCCGCACCGGGGTTTTCCCGGGGATGGCGTGGGCAGGGGGGCCGGTCGGTCCCCCTTTTCATTTTCCGGCGATTTTTCCTCACCGTTATCGTTGACAAGGGGGCCGCCGCCCGAGTACATACGCGAACCGCCGACGACAGTCGGTGGACGGAGGGGTGGCCGAGTGGCTGAAGGCAACGGTTTGCTAAACCGTCGTACCGGGAAACTGGTACCGTGGGTTCGAATCCCATCCCCTCCGCCATCACTTAGCGCAAGCCACATCATGGGCTAAGTGAACGGACAAGCCGCCCCTCGGGGCGGCTTTGTCGTTTCTGGTTCCGGGCACGTAACGATGCCGGCCGTTCATGCCGCCAGCCGCCGTTCCAGCGCCGCCAGATCATCTACGAACCACACGACTTGGCCCCGATTGGCCTCATAGATGAAATCGCGCAGGGCCCCGCTGCCGGCCGTCCAGGCGCTGACGTCGCCCACGATGACGGGGCGCAGCTGGTAGTTGGCGAACTTCTGGATGATGGCCCCGGCCTGGCCCGTGGCCAGGGTCAGGAAGCCGGGGGCCAGGCGGCCGAGGGGGATGGCCACCACCCGGGCGCCATGCTCCCACGCCAGGCCGATCAGGGGCACTGCGTCCTGGTCGCCGGTCAGCGGCGGCCCCTCCGCCGCGCAAACCAGCACACGCGTGCCCTGGAGGTCCTGGGGAAGGTCGGTCATGAGGTGGGCCCCCTGAATGAAACAACGCCGTTGTGCCGCCATTATAGCACCGGCGGGGCTTTCGGGAGTGACGGCCGCCGGTCCGTCCGCTACCTTCCCGGCGGCGTGCCGGCGCCCTGATCTACCGGCCAAGCGATAGGCCCACCCACGCTACCGCGCCCGCGCCGTCTCGGCGTCCCCGGGCGACGGTGGCTCATACCCAGAGATTGAGGTTCCCAATGAACAGTTCGGCCGATGAAGAGTTCGTTTACGACGAAGCCAGCGGCGAATGGATCCCGGCCAGCCAAGCGGCGGCCAACGCGGCGGCGGCCAGTACAGTCGAGGTGCGGGATTCCGTGGGCAACCTGCTGGCCGACGGCGACAGCGTCACCTTGATCAAGGACCTGAAGGTAAAAGGCGCCAACCAGGTGCTGAAGCGCGGCACGGTCATACGGTCCATCCGCCTGACCGGCGACGCGCAGGAGATCGACTGCCGCCACGAGACCATCAAGGGCCTGGTGCTGCGGGCGGAGTTCGTGAAGAAAGGTTGAGCCGGACTTTCAGTGTCGGGCTGGGCCCGTGGCGGCGATCTCCGCCGCGCGCTGAAGCATGGCGTCGTCGGGCGTTTCGATCAACGGCGCCGGGATGGCGATGTCCGGCGTCACCCCCCGGGGCCGCGTGTCGCCGTTGGGCCGCACGATGTGCGCCTTGGGAAAGCCCACGGTGATGCCGGTGGCGGGCAGGGTGAACCGTTCCATGGCGCCATAGGCAGTCGCCATGTCGGTGGTCGCCTCCCCCAGGACCTTGCCGAACCCATAGTCCTGGATGGTGGCGGCGACGGCCACCCCGTTGGAATAGGTGTGCCGGTCGATCAGGGCGTACACCGTGCCTTGGAACCGTCCGCCCGGATTGGGCTGTGTTTCCGGAAGGGTGAAGTCCACGACGGCGCCGGGATGGGCCGTGGCGTACAAATCGGCGAAGCGGCGGGAGATGGGGCCAGCCGCGACCGCGTCGTGCAGGATGCGGTCCTGGTTCGCCGTGACGGCGTCGGCGCTGACCCGTATCTTGAACGATGAAAAGAAGCGATAGGGCCGGTCGGCGATCCAGGAGACCATGACGTCGCTGAACAGGCTGTCGCCGCCGGGATTGCCGCGAAGGTCGATGATCAGACGGTGCACGTCCTTGGCCGCGAACATGCCGAAGGCGTTGTTGATGAACGTCCGGAACGCGGTCACATCCCACTCGTCCGCGCCGGTCTTGGCGGCCTCATTATAAAACGGGCCGGGGCGCAGATAGCCGACGCCATTGGCCAGGATCCGGGCGTCCCGCAGGGGATGCTCCAGGTCCAGGCGGGGCGGCTGCCGGCCGGCAACCGCTGCGATTTCCGATGCCGTTCGCGCGGCGACGTCAGTGTCGAATGCGTCGCCGTCGGCCGTCTTCACGCGGACCTTGAAACCGGACCGGGCGCCGGCTTCCACCCAGAGGTACATGGGGAAATCATATTCCAGGATGCTGTCCGCCAGCGCCGTCGTCTCGGCCGAGACATGAGCGCGCGTGCGCTCCAGCCAGCGTGCCGCCGGCACCCCGTCGATGGCCAGGATCTCACCGCCCCGGGGCAGATGTGGAACGTCGCTGAGATTGGCGGCGATATGGAGGCGGCCATCGCGGATGCGGACCATGAAGGGGAACGCGCGCCCCTCCGCCTTCCGGTAGGCCGCCCAGGCGCCGTAGACGCCCTCGACCCGTGCATGCCCCTGGTGGGCCATCGCCACGAGGCGTTGGAAGCGCGCCTCGGCCTCGCTGCGCGTCATGGGCCCCGTGATCCCCGCCCGCAGCGTCTGGTAGAGGCTGTCCATCTCCGCCTCAGGGGTGAAGGCGTAGAGGTCGAAGGCGTCGGCCTTCAACCGCTGATACAGCATGTCCAGGTCCGCCAGCACCTGGTCGGGGGAATAACTGGCCTGGACGGCGGGCTGCGCGGTCGCCGGGGGAGGGACGAGCGCCAGGACGCCCGAGGTCAAGACGCCCAAGGCCAAGGCGCCCAAGGTCGAGCCACAAAGAAGCGCCAAGGCCCGAACACGGCGCCCCATCAACATGCCGGAAGCGTGTCGCATGATCCCCCCTTCGCTGTTTTCGCATCCAGGTGATATCCAATCCCGGATGGCGCTGATATTAATTAGGCGCCTATGTAAATACAAGAATGAGGAACCGATGGCGACGGATCACACCCGCAAGCGCGGCCCCCTGGCCATCGGCGGCCGTCTGCGCCGCCTGGTCGAACGCATGGACCAGGACGCCGGCCGGGTTTACGCCGACCTGGGGGTCGTGTTCGAACAGCGGTGGTGGGGGGTGATGGAACACCTGGCCGAGCAGGGGCCGGCGTCGGTGGCGGAACTGGCGCGGGCCCTGGGCATCACCCAGCCATCCGTCAGCCAGACGCGCCGCTCCCTGGAGGCGGCGGGCCTCATCCAGGCGCAAGCGGACCCTCGCGACGCGCGCAGCCGGCGGCTTGACCTGTCCGATCAGGGGCGAGCGCTGTACCGCCAACTGGCGCCCGTCTGGGCGGCGATGGACGTGGTCGCGGTGGAACTCAACGCCGAGGTGGCGGACGTGATGTCGATGCTCGACCGCCTGGACGCCGCCCTGGCGCGCACCTCGCTTTACGAGCGGATACGCCGGGCGATGGATGGGCCGCAAGGGGGGAAGGGTTAGGCGGCTTGGATCACGCGATAGTGAAGTCGATCATGTCCAATTGCCTGAATTGAGACGAGACGGGCGCGGCAGTTGCCCGCCGCGCCCGTCTTCGACCTGAAGCCGTCCCCATGAAGGGATCGTGTGCTGGCCTTACGGCGGCGTGGGGGCTGACTTGCCGCGCTTGGGCGCTTTGGCGGCCTTGTACATGTCGGCGGGGTCCCACACGGCGCCACGGCGGCGGCGGGCGGGTTTGGCGTCGCCGCCGGTGTCTTCCTCGCCGTCGCCAGAGGCAGCGGTGGAGGCTGCGGCCGGGGCGGTTCCGGCACCGTCCTCATCCTGCGACACGGCGCGCAGCAGGCCGGCGACGCAGTCGGCGATATCCGCCGGGGCGTTGCGCCAGGCGCGCAGCAGGTCCAGGTCGCGGCGCGACAGCAGCGGCGAGCCCTCGTCCGGTGCGCTGAAGGTGGTGGGGGCGGGGCGGTCGGCGCCACTTTCCAGGTCGTCGAAGAAGAAGGTCAGCGGCACGTCCAGGATTTCGGCCAGGCGATACAGCTTGCCCACCGAGACGCGGTTGGAACCCCGCTCGTATTTCTGCACCTGCTGGAAGGTGATGCCTAAGGCGCGGGCCAGATCCGACTGGCTCATCCCCAGAAGACCGCGGCGCAAACGGATGCGGCTGGCAACGTGGTTCTCAATTTTGCCTTCAAGTTCGGCAACAACCGTGTTCTTAGTCCTACGGGGCATGGGCACTACTCCAAGTCGATGACGCGCCATCTGAGATCATCGGATGGGACGACAGCATAACCTACTAAGGTAGGAAGCCTGAATTGGGGCGAGAGTATGAAGGCGCCTTGGCGCTGACAACTGGCATTGTCTTCCCACACTCAACCTTCCCCTGCTGTTTCCTTCTTTAGAGCTGTTTAGCTGAAAGAATACAATAGTATTCATCCTTTCAGTCCCTGAAACAATCGCGAACACCGGGGAGAGGCAGTGATGCCAGGGGTATCACGGCTGAAAAGTTCAGGCACAGACGAGTATGCGCGCCGACTCGCGCCACTGTTCCCGTGGGCGCCAAGCCCCGGCGCCTCCTAATCGCGTAGGTTAGGGTAGATTGGCGGCTTCCAGCCCCGTGGGCATCCCCGTCAGCACCCCTGCCGGCGAGGGGACTACGGCGTCCGGTCCGTAAACGGCGAGTTGGGCCTTCAACACGTCCAGCAATTCATTAAGGCTGTCGCGGGCGTAATCATCGCGCTGGCGCGCCAGCTCAGTCCGCGTCAACTGGATGAAGGCGTCGACAAGACGATGATGAATGACGGCCGCCCGCAGCAGGGCGGCGGGAAGCGGCTGCGGAGCCAGGGGAACAGAGGCCATAGCGCGTACCTACCGGGAACTGTTTACCCGGGTAGGATATGGCGTTCGTCGTTAATCGCAAGTTAACATTGGGTCTGAGGGTTTCCCCCCTAACCTTTTGCGCGAATTAACCAAAATAGTGTTGCCGATTGGACATCAACCGGCCGTGCCCCGCTTCAAGTCCGTGGTCATGGGCAGTTGGCGCCCCCCCATGCGGATGCGGTAGACGTGCAGGTTCTCCAGCACGCGCTGGACATAGTTGCGCGTTTCGTAGAAGGGCAGGGTCTCGATCCAGTCCACCGGATCCACCGCCTCGATGCGCGGGTCGCCATAGTCGCGCAGCCAGTTGGCCACCCGGCCGGGGCCGGCGTTGTACGCGGCGATGGCCAGGACGTAGGAGCCGCCAAAACGGTCCAGCAAATCTTGCACGAACACGCTGCCCAAGCGGATGTTGAAGTCGGGGTCGTGGGTCAGCTTGGCGACCGTATATTTCATGCCCTCGCGCCTGGCCAGTTGCTGCGCCGTGGGCGGCATCAGCTGCATCAGGCCCAGGGCGCCGGCACCGCTGGCCACGTCGACCTTGAAGCTGCTTTCCTGGCGGATGAGGGCGTGGATCAGCGCCGGTTCCGGCTGCGCCGGCAGGTGGCTGGAGACGATGGGATATCCGGCGTCTGCCAGCACGATACCCTTGTTCAGCGACAGCCGGCTGATGCCCACGCCCAGGTCGCGGCGGTGCATTTCCAGCGCCGCCTTGGCCACCAGCACGAAGTCGTCCGGCGCCTTGGCGTCCTGCGACAGCTTGCGCAGGAACAGGTCCACACGGTCGTCGTCCTCGGTCAGCACCTTGTCCAGCAGGCGGGCGGCGCGCACCAGTTCATTCTTCTCGAATTTGGCGCGGGCCTCGACGGAGGGTGTGGGGGCGATGGGGATAGCCTCCGCCTGGCCCAGCTTCTCCTGCGCCATCATGCCGTAGAAGGTGCTGCCGTAGCGGGCCCCCAGCTCATACCACTGGCGGGCGCGTTCCGGGTTGCCCAGCTTCTCGCAGGCGCGGCCGGCCCAATAGGCGCCGCGCGACTGCCCGACGGGCGAGGATACCCCCTCATACAGGCGGGTGAAATGCTCCAGCGCCTGTTCCGGCTTGTTCAGGAACTGCAGCGACAGCCAGCCGGCCAGGAACTCCGCCTGGATGAAGCCCAGGCCGTCGGTCACGCCATGGTTGGCCGCCAGGCGATAGGCGCGCTGCATCTGACCCTGGTCCATCAGATGGCGCGCCAGGATGTGGCGTTCCGTCCACCAGGCCTCGGGATGGCCCAGGTCGCCATTGGCATTCTTGGGGCCCGCGTCCTTGGGCAGGTTCTCCAGGATTTCCAGCGCGCCGGCGTCCATCTCCTTGCGGCGGCGCCAGCGCAGGCGCTCATAGGTGATGCCGGGTTCGCTCATCAGCGGGGCGGGCACCTGCTGCAGCAGGCGCTCCACGCCCGGGTCCAGGTCGGCCATGGCCAGGCGGGCCAGGGCCACCGCCTGGTGGCCAGGGTCGACGATGGGCAGCATGCGCCGCGCGTCTTCCTCGTCATTTTCCCACAGCAGGCGGTCCAGGCGGGCCCAATGGTCGGCGGGGCGCAGGATGGCCACGTATTTGGTGCGGAACGTCCGCTCGTCCACCACGCCGAAGTTGCCCTTGATGTAGCGATCACGGATCAGGCCGATGGCCTTCTCGCTGTCGCCCAGGTTCAGCAGGCTGTCGGCGTAACGCATGAAGCCGGCGGTGGTCAGGGGCGGGTGCTTGTCGAACCAGTCGCGCGTCGGCGTGTCGCCGAAATTGGGCATGCGGATTTCGGCGTTGCGGCGCAGGGCCGCCAGGCCGGGCCAGTCCGGATTCCTGTCGATGAAGTCCGTCAGCTCCTGGAAGCTGGCATCGGTGTCGGCGCGGCCGAGATCCATCCAGGTCAGGACCTTTTCGCCCAGCGGGTCATGCCCGCGCTCGGCCAGCTTGTGGGCGTCGGCCCACTTGCCCCTGTCGGCCGCCTTGAAGGCGGCACGGTAGGTGCTGATATCGCTGGAAGACTGGGCCATGGCCGCCATCGGCGCGCACAGCAGGGACAGCGGTAGGATCAAGGCGGCCAGCCCCCGCCGTAACGGGGGCCAGGGGGTCTTTTCTCGTCGCTTGTCACCCAGGGTCCGGGCCGCTAAGGTTCGCGCCTTTCGGGTCGAATGCCCACGGAGACTGCAGAGATGACCACCGCCACGCCCGCCCTCGCCGGTTCCCTCGTCGCCCTGATCACGCCGTTCGCCGACGGTAAAGTGGACGAGCGCGCCTTTCAGGCCCTGGTGGACTGGCAGGTGAAAGAGGGCACGCATGGCCTGGTCCCCTGTGGCACCACCGGCGAGTCGCCGACGCTCAGCCATGAGGAGCACCGCCGCCTGGTCGAGCTGTGCGTCGAGGTGGCGGACCGCCGCGTCCCCGTGGTCGCCGGCACCGGCAGCAACTCCACGGCCGAGGCCATCAGCCTGACCAAGCACGCCAAGGCCGTGGGCGCCGACGCCGCCCTGGTGGTAACGCCCTACTACAACAAGCCGACGCAAGAAGGTCTCTACCAGCATTTCAAAGCCATCCATGATGCGGCCGACCTGCCCATCATCATTTATAACATTCCCGGCCGCAGCGTGATCGACATGTCGATCGCCACCATGGCCCGCCTTGCGGCGTTGCCTAACATCGTTGGCGTGAAGGATGCCACCGCTGATTTGGTGCGGCCGTTGCGCACACGGGTGGAACTGGGCGCCGACTTCATCCAGCTGTCGGGCGAGGACGCCACCGCCACGGCCTTCCTGGCGCAGGGCGGCGTCGGCTGCATCTCCGTCACGGCCAACGTGGCGCCGCGCCTGTGCGCCGAGATGCAGAACGCCTGGGTGCGCGGCGATCTGGCGGAGATGGCCCGCATCCGCGACCTGCTGATGCCGCTGCACCACGCCATGTTTGTGGAGACCAGCCCGGCGCCGGTGAAGTACGCCGCCAGCCTGCTGGGCCTATGCCGGCCGGAACTGCGCCTGCCGCTGGTGGAAACCACGCCGGCGACTCAGGAGCTGGTGCGCGCGGCCCTGGTCGGCGCCGGCCTGCTGAGCTGAGGGAAAGGGTCGGGTAGCCGCCATGGCACGTGCCGACGAACATAAATACGCCGCGCAAAATCGGCGTGCCCGCTTCGATTTTTTCATTACCGAAACGATCGAGGCGGGCATCATGCTGACCGGGACGGAGGTGAAGTCGCTTCGCGCCGGCCGCGTCAGCATCGCCGAGTCCTACGCCGGCGAGCGGGATGGGGAGTTGTACCTGATCAACGCCCATTTCCCGGAGTACCAGTTGGCCGGCCGCTTCTTTCAGCATGAGCCCAAACGGGCGCGCAAGCTGCTGGTCCGCCGCCGCGAGATGGACAAGCTGTTCGCCTCCATCCGTCGCGACGGCGTCACCCTGATTCCCCTGTCGATCTATTTCAATGATCGCGGCTACGCCAAGGTCGAGATCGGCGTGGCCAAGGGCAAGAAGAAGGGCGACAAGCGCGAGGCGGAGAAGGAACGCGATTGGCAGCGCGACAAGGCGCGCCTGATGCGGGCCAAGGGCTAATACGGAACATAAAAAAAGGCCGGGGTCTTTACTCCGGCCTTTCGCTTTAGGTGCCCAGGTACTGGCGCACGGCCTTGAACACGTCCTCGAACATGGTGTCGGTCAGGCGGCCGGTGTTGGTGTTGTAGCGGGAGCAGTGATAGCTGTCGAACAGCGTCACCCCGCCGCCCAGGTCGTGCCGGGCGCCGTGGCCGAAGGGGTGGGCCGCCTGCCGCAGGCCGAAGGTGCGGATGACGCTGGTGTGGGAGACTGAGCCCAGGGCCACCACGGCCTTGAGCCTGATCATCGCTTCCAGTTCCGCCACCAGGAAGGGGCGGCAGGTGTGCGATTCTTCCGGCGTAGGCTTGTTCTCGGGCGGCACGCAGCGGACGGCGTTGGTGATGCGCGCGTCGACCAGGGTCAGGCCGTCATCCGGCCGCTCCAGATACTGGCCCGTGGCGAAGCCGAACTTCAGCAGGGTGGCGTACAGCAGGTCGCCGGCATAGTCGCCGGTGAAGGGACGGCCGCTGAAGTTGGCACCGCGCAGGCCGGGGGCCAGGCCCACCACCAGCAGGCGGGCGTCCAGGCCGCCGAAGGACGGCACCGGCCCGTTGAATTTATCAGGGAAGGCCGCGCGGTTGCGCAGGCGATAATCCACCAACCGGGGACATAAGGGGCAGTCATGCCCCGGCGGCGTCGGGTTCTGTGTCATGGGATAAGGGCGCCCGTTACGTGTCGTGTGGGCGCCGGATATCATTCCACCGGCGTGGTGTCGATAAGCTGCGCGTGCTCTACCGGCGGGCGGGGGGCGTGGGCGCGGGCAATGTCGGGCGCCAGATCCATCAGCTCGATGAAGTTGTCGGCCTGGCGGCGCAATTCGTCGGCGATCATGGGCGGGGTGGAGCGCACGGTGCTGATCACCGAGACGCGCACGCCCTTGCGCTGCACCGCCTCCACCAGACGACGGAAGTCGCCGTCGCCGGAAAACAGCATGATGTGGTCCAAATGCTGCGCCATCTCCATGACATCGATGGCCAGTTCGATGTCCATGTTGCCCTTGATCTTTCGGCGACCGGATGCGTCGGTGTATTCCTTGGTCGGCTTCGTGACCATGGTATAGCCGTTATAGTCCAGCCAGTCGACCAGCGGCCGAATCGGCGAATATTCCTGGTCTTCAACCAGCGCGGTATAATAGAAGGCGCGAATCAGGCGTCCACGCTTCCCGCAGAAATTCAACAAACGCTTATAATCGATATCGAAATTTAGTGCGCGCGCGGCGGCGAATAAATTGGCCCCATCAATGAAGAGGGCGAGGCGTTCCTCGGGATAATGCAACATTTTATATTCCTTTGAATATTATTTGGGAGAGTAATGCAGCGGGTTCAATTATCAGTAGCGTGCCGTCTTTATAGCGCGCTGACAAGCGCCTACATAAAGTGAATGGGTTAACGCGTTCAAGCGAGATATGGTCGCAGCCAGCGTATTTAAAGCCGCATCTGCCTTTTGGGGATGTCGTGGCCAAGGGCAGGCACGGTATTTAGGCCTTAAGGGTAGATGCGACGTCCACCCGCACGGTGCGCGCAGTAGGGGTACGGTGAATGATTCTGGTGGGCGTGGGGTCGAACCTGTCGGTTCCCGGCGTCGGCGGCTCACGCGATGTCGTGGCCGCGGCGGTGCGGGCGCTGGCTGGCGAAGGGGTGACGGTGGTGGCGGTGTCGCCATGGTACCGCAGCGCCCCGGTGCCCATGTCCGATCAGCCCTGGTACGTCAATGGCGTGGTGCGGGTGGAAACGGACCTGGACGCCCCGGCGCTGCTGGCCGTCCTGCACCGGGTGGAGACCGCGTTCGGCCGGGTGCGGCGGCAGGTGAACGAGGCGCGGGGGCTGGACCTGGATCTCTTAGCCTACCATGACCACGTCCGGGCGGAGGCGCCGGTGCTGCCCCATCCCCGCCTGCACCAGCGCGCCTTCGTGCTGCTGCCGCTGCGCGACCTGGCACCGGGGTGGCGGCATCCGGTGACAGGGATGGACGTGGCCAGCCTGGTGGCGGGCTTGCCGCCCGGCCAGGTGACGGAGCGCATCGATGACTAGGAGGAGGGCGGGGCATCAGACCCTTGTCCCCGGCCGTTCTTCACGACCGAAACGCAGGAATGCGGCGGATCGGGTGTCGCCTTCCTTGCAACCGTGAAAACAGGCCCTTATAACTATGGGATGGTGTTCAGTGCCCCTATTCCCGGCACCCGTTTCGTTGTTGGAGTGAGCAAGGTATGGCCCGCGTTACCGTTGAAGATTGCGTCCTGAAGGTTCCGAACCGGTTCGAACTGGTGATGATGGCGGCCCAGCGGGCGCGGGACGTGGCGGCCGGCGCGCCGCTGTCGGTCGATCGCGACAATGACAAAAACCCGGTCGTCGCCCTGCGCGAGATCGCGGATGAGACGGTGGTGCTGGACAGCCTGAAGAACTCCCTGATCAAGGGGCATCAGCGCGTCCAGGAGCAGGACGAGCCTGAGGAAGAGATCATCGAGCTGATGGCCGGTGAGCAGGCCTGGGCCGTGCAGGGCGCCGCCGGTGAAGATGACGATCTGGGCGCTGAGGATGTCGCCGAGGACACGGCGCAGGGTGACGACCTCGGCGACGACGAGGGCCTCTGAGCCGGTGGTGGGGCAGGCCGTGGGTAAGCGACCCGTCCCCCTTGGCTATTTTTTCATGGATAACGCCCTGAACGGCCACGCCGCGCTCGCTGCGGTTCCCCGTGTGCAACAGGCCTGGGGCCGGGCAGGGCATCCATGATGCGCCAGTATGAACTGGTTGAGCGCGTCCGCTCCTACGATCCCAACGCGGACGAGGACAAGCTCAATCGCGCCTACGTCTTCTCCATGAAGGCGCACGGGTCGCAGAAGCGCGCGTCGGGCGACCCCTACTTTTCCCACCCGTTGGAGGTGGCCGGGCTGCTGACCCAGCTGAAGCTGGACGGCGCTTCCATCATCACGGCCCTGCTGCACGACACGGTCGAGGACACGCTGACCACCTTGGACGAGGTGCAGCGCCTGTTCGGGCCGGAGATCGCGCGGCTGGTGGACGGCGTCACCAAGCTGTCGCGCATCGAGCTGCAGAACCTGGAAAGCGACCAGTCCAAGCAGGCGGAGAACTTCCGCAAGCTGGTGCTGGCGATGTCGGAAGACATCCGCGTCCTGCTGGTGAAGCTGGCCGACCGTCTGCACAACATGCAGACGCTGCACTACCTGTCCAAGCCGGAGAAGCGCAAGCGCATCGCCCGCGAGACGCTGGAGATCTACGCGCCGCTGGCGGAGCGCATCGGCATCCAGCGCTGGAAGGATCAGCTGGAAGAGCTGTCGTTCAAGGAACTGAACCCGGACGCCTACGACAGCATCACCAAGCGCCTGCAGGATTTGGAAGAGCAGGGTGCGGGCCGCGTCGACCGCATCATCCATGAGCTGGTGGACACCCTGCACGAGAACGGCCTGCCCCAGGCCACCGTGTCGGGCCGGCGCAAGGCGCCCTATTCCATCTGGCGCAAGATGCAGCGCAAGAACGTGACGTTCGAGCAGCTGTCCGACGTCATGGCCTTCCGCATCACCGTCGAATCCATCGAGCAGTGCTACCAGGCGCTGGGCGTCATCCACGCCCGCTATCCGGTGGTGCCGGGGCGCTTCAAGGACTACGTCTCCACGCCCAAGCCCAACGGTTATCGCTCGCTGCACACCACCGTCATCGGGCCGGAGCGCCAGCGCATCGAGGTGCAGATCCGCACCGCCGAGATGCACGAGGTTTCCGAGCTGGGTGTCGCCGCCCACTGGGCCTACAAGTCGGACGGCAGCAGCCAGCCCAAGACCGAGGGACGGCAATACCGCTGGCTGCGCGAGCTGCTGGACATCCTGGAGCATGCGGTCCGGCCGGAAGAGTTCCTGGAGCACACCAAGCTGGAGCTGTTCCAGGACCAGGTGTTCTGCTTCACGCCCAAGGGCGACCTGATCGCCCTGCCGCGCGGCGCCACGCCGGTGGATTTCGCCTACGCCGTGCACAGCCAGATCGGCGACACCTGCGTCGGCGCCAAGATCAACGGCCGCATTCAGCCGCTGCGCAGCCAGCTGCAGAACGGCGACCAGGTCGAGGTCGTCACCAGCAAGGCGCAGACGCCGTCGCCCGACTGGGAAAACTTCGTCGTCACGGGCAAGGCCCGCGCCCGCATCCGCCGCTACATCCGCACCCAACAGCGCGCCCAGCATATCGAGCTGGGCCGGGCCATGGTGCAGAAGATCTTCCGGCAGGAAGGCTACGACTATTCCGACAAGGCCCTGGAAGGCGTCCTCAAGATCTTCCAGTACCAGTCCGCCGATGACCTGATCGCCGCCATCGGTGCCGGCCTGGCCGGCGCCCGCGACGTGTTCAACGCCGTCTTCCCCGGCCACAAGGTGGTGCAGCAGGTCACGCCGGACGAGAAGATCATCCAGCTGACCCGCGGCAAGACCAGCAAGCCCAAGGGGAAGGACAGCCCGCTGCCCATCAAGGGCCTGATCCCGGGCATGGCCGTGCACTACGCCCGCTGCTGCCACCCCCTGCCGGGTGACCGCATCGTCGGCATCGTCACCACCGGCAAGGGCGTCACCATCCACACCATCGACTGCGAGACGCTGGAAAGCTTCCACGACAGCCCGGAACGATGGATCGACGTCTCCTGGGACAACGAGGCCGACGGCGCGGATGAGAAGGTGGGCCGCATCACCGTGGTGGTGGCGAACGAGCCGGGTAGCCTGGGCACCGTGTCCACGGTGATCGGCAAGAACGGCGGCAACATCACCAACCTGAAGATCACCCACCGCACGACCGACTTTTTCGAGATGTTGATCGATATCGACGTGCATGACGTGAAACATCTGACCAATATCATCGCCGCGCTGCGGGCCACGCCGGTCATCAATTCCGTTGACCGGGCGCGGGGCCGCTGACGCGGTGCCCCGGATGTCGTGCTAAAGATTGGCATAGGGGAGGAACCGGTCGATCCGCGGGGCGTGCGGCACGATCGGCCTAGACGAAGGTCATACGGCGCTGGCGTGGCGGCGTGCCCAGGTCTAGAACAGTGCAAGTTTGTCGGGGGGCCGACACCCATCGCCCAGAGACTTACCCAGGGGCAGCAGGCTTATGTTCCGCCGTCGTGAAAAAAGGCCGTTCGCCAAAGCTGTGAAGCAGACCTTGTGGCCCCGCATGGGCTGGCGCCGCGCCGGTCGCTATTGGATGCACCGCATTGGTCGCGTGCCCGGCACGCCCTATGGCATCTCCGCCGGCTTCGCCAGTGGTGTCGCCATGGCCATGACGCCCTTCATGGGGGTGCACTTCCCCCTGTCCATCGGTCTGGCCTGGCTGCTGCGCGGTTCCATCGCGGCCTCGCTGCTGGGCACGCTGTTCGGCAACCCGGTGACCTGGCCCTTCATCTGGCTGGCGACTTACCGTCTGGGCTGCTTCGTCCTGCACATGCACCCCGGCCACGGCCCCATGGAGCTGTCGTGGAGCGTGCTGCGCCACAGCGCCTGGCAGGTGGTGGCACCCATGACCGTCGGCGGCTTCCTGTCCGCCGCCCTGACCTGGCCCCTGGTTTTCCTGGTGCTGCGCCCCCTGATCGCGCGCTACAAGCACCACCGCATCGCCGCCAGCCATCATCACCCGGTTCTGGGCCATGAGCCCAAGCCGGCCGGAGATTGACATGACGTCTGAAACCCAGAGCCAGCGCTTGCGCCTGGGCGTCAACATCGACCACGTGGCCACCATCCGCAACGCCCGTGGCGGCGTCCATCCCGACGTGTTGCGCGCCGCCCACCTGGCCGCCGACGCCGGTGCCGACGGCATCACCGCCCATCTGCGCGAAGACCGCCGCCATATCCGCGACAGCGACATCGACCGCCTGATGTCGGAAATCTCGCTGCCCCTGAACCTGGAGATGGCGGCGACGGAGGAGATGCTGGCCATCGCGCTGCGCCACCGCCCGCACGCCGCCTGCCTGGTGCCGGAGCGCAGGCAGGAGCGGACGACCGAGGGCGGGCTGGACGTGGTGGGCGGCTATGACCACCTGGCCCCCATCGTCGGCCGCCTGAACGACGCCGGCGTGCGCGTGTCACTGTTCATAGCACCCGACCGGGCGCAGCTGGACGCGGCCAGGCGCATCGGCGCCCCGGTGGTGGAACTGCACACCGGCCGCTACGCCGATGCCGAGAATGCCGCCGAGCTTGAGGCCGAATTGGCGCGCCTGACCGAGGCCGCCGCCCATGCGGGCCAGATCGGCCTGGAATGCCATGCCGGCCACGGCCTGCGCTTCGACAACGTGGTGCCGGTCGCGGCGCTGCCGCAGGTGCGGGAGCTGAACATCGGCCACTTCCTGGTGGGCGAGGCGGTGTTTGTCGGGCTGGAGGCCGCCATCCGCCAGATGCGGGCGCTGATGGACCAGGCCCGTCCCGCCGGGGCCCATTCCACCGGCACTGCGGCGTCATAATGTCCTTCGGCGCTTTTCAGCCCGGCAGCGTCATCCTGGGCATCGGCAACGACCTGATCGACATCACCCGTATCGAGAAGACCCTGGCGCGGTTCGGCCAGCGCTTCGTCGAGCGGGTCTTCACCGACGTGGAGCAGGCGAAGTCCGACCGGCGCGCAAAATCCAACGGCCGCGCCGCCAGCTACGCCAAGCGCTATGCCGCCAAGGAGGCCTGTTCCAAGGCGCTGGGAACGGGTTTCCGCGAGGGCGTGTTCCACAAGGACATGGGCGTCATCAACCTGCCCAGCGGCCAGCCGACACTATGTCTCACCGGCGGCGCCCTGGAGAGGTTGCGGGCGATGACGCCGCCGGGCATGGTGGCGCAGATTCATCTGACGCTGACGGATGAGCCGCCCATGGCGGAGGCCTTCGTCATCATCACGGCGACGCCAGCCCCGGCTGGTGGCGCCGCCAATGGTATTGCTTGAAAATCCCGGTAGGCCCGCTAGATCGGTGCCACCCACTCTCACGAGGTTGTTTCGTTCCATGAGCCAGCAGAATGATCGCGTCAGCCGCGCGGCCCCCCAGCCCCAGGCGGAAAGCTGGGGCGATGTGGTGCGGACGGTCATCTACGCCCTGATCATCGCGCTGGGCGTGCGGACCGTGGCGTTCGAGCCGTTCAACATCCCCTCGGGCTCCATGATCCCGACGCTGCTCATCGGCGATTACGTCTTCGTGTCCAAGTTCAGCTACGGCTACAGCCGCTTCTCGCTGCCGCTGGGCCTGCCGCTGTTTCACGGCCGCATCTTCGGCAGCGTGCCGGAGCGGGGGGACGTGGTGGTCTTCCGCCTGCCCACGGACACCAGCCAGGACTACATCAAGCGCGTGATCGGCCTGCCCGGCGACCGCATCCAGATGATCGACGGCATCCTGCACATCAATGGCGAGCCGGTGAAGCGTGAGCGGGTCGAGGATTACACCATGGAGACGCCGTTCGGCCGCCAGAGCGCCGTGCCGCGCTACATCGAGACTCTGCCTAACGGCGTGAAGCACACCATCATCGAGATTATGGGCGACGACGGCGGGCTGGACAACACGCCCGTCTACACCGTGCCCGAGGGCCATATCTTCTGCATGGGCGACAACCGCGACAACAGCCAGGACAGCCGCGTCCTGAACGTCGTCGGCTACGTCCCGCTGGAGAACGTGGTGGGCAAGGCCCAGTTCAAGTTCTTCTCGCTGGAAGAGGGCGTGCACTTCTGGGAATTCTGGAAGTGGCCGACGTCCATCCGCTTCGGCCAGATCTTCAGCAAGGCGCACTGACGCCATGGCCACGTCCGCTGGCCCGCTGGACACCGGCGGCGCCGACATCGCCACCCTGGCCGAGGCCCTGGGACACACCTTCACCGAGGCCCGCCACCTGCTGGAGGCGGTGACCCATCCCAGCGTGGCCGGCATCGGTCGCGGCCCCCGCGCCACCACCGGGCATTATGAGCGGCTGGAGTTCCTGGGTGACCGCGTGCTGGGCTTGGTGATCGCCCAGTGGCTGCTGGAACGCTTCCCCGAGGAGAACGAGGGCGGCCTGGCCAAGCGCCACACGGCGCTGGTGCGGGCCGAAGCCCTGGCGGGTGTGGCCGAAAGCCTGGATCTGGGCCGCTACCTGCGCCTGGCCCCAGGCGAGGCGGACGCGGGCGGGCGCACCAAGCCCGCCATCCTGGCGGACGCCTGCGAGGCGGTGATTGGCGCCCTGTACCTGGACGGCGGGCTGGACGTGGCCGGCGCCTTCATCCGCAAGCATTGGGCCGGCCGCATCGACGCCGCCGAACTGCCGCCGGTGGAACCCAAGACCGCCCTGCAGGAATGGGCCCTGGCCCGGGGCCTGCCCCTGCCGGTCTATGAGCAGGTCGGTCGCACCGGCCTGGACCATGAGCCCGTGTTCACCGTGCGCGTGGCCGTGCAGGGCAAGGGCAGCGAGGCCGCCAGCGGCCCGTCCAAGCGGGCCGCCGAGAAGGCCGCCGCGCTGGAGATGCTGAAGCGGTTGGGCTGAGCCCCCGGGCGTTTGACGGTGGACGATTGACCGCGGGCGATTGACGACAGGCGGTTGACGGCGACGCGTTGTGCGGCATCCTGCGGATATTCCATACCGTCAGGGGCCGCCATGCTTCGCTGCCGTCTCGCCCAGGTCCTTGTCGCCAGCGGAGTTCTGGCCGCCGCCTTCGGCGCCAATGCCGGTGCCAGGGCGGAGCCGGATGCCCATTCCATCACCCCCTTGGACATCCGGATCTTGCGCCCGGCCAGCGTGGTGCCGGCCACGGACGGCCGCCATCTGGTGTTCGAGGCGCTGATCAGCAACTTTTCCCCCGTGCCCATGACGTTGGCGACCGTGCGGTTGGGCACGGTGGCACAACCGGCCGCCCTGGCGCGATTCGAGGGCGCGGCCCTGACGGCTCTGCTGTCGCGGCCCGGCCGGCCGTCCGGTGACGGCCAGCCGCCGGTGACGATCATACAGGGCAATACCTACGCCGCCGCCCTGTTCGACGTGCATCTTGGCGATGATGCCGAGGTGGCGGATCTGCGGCTGGCGCTCACCATCGCGCCGTTCAAGCCTGACTTGCCCGACACCACGCTGAACACGGCGGTCGCCGTCCCGCTGGACCGGGCGACGCCCGTCGTCGTCTCCGCCCCCGTCGCCGGCACGGGGTGGGTGGCCTTCAACGGCCTGTCCGCCACCTCCATACACCGGACCACCGTGATGGTGGTGGACGGGCAGGCGCGGGTGCCGGAGCGCTACGCCATCGACTTCATGAGGCTGACCGGGGACGGGCGGGAGTTCGGCGGAGACCAGGCGCGCAACGAGTCCTGGCCCGGCTATGGCCAGGCGGTGCTGGCCGTGGCCGACGGCGTCATCGAGAGCGTGCGCGACGGGTTTCCGGATAACGTGCCCGGCCGGCCGCCGGCGCAGAAGGTCACGCTGGACACCATTGCCGGCAACCAGGTGGTCCTGCGTATGAAAGGGGGGGCGTACGCCTTCTATGCCCATCTCATCCCGGGCAGCATCCCCGTGCGGCCGGGCCAGGCCGTGCACAAGGGCGAGGTGCTGGGCCGGCTGGGCAATTCCGGTCAGTCCGACGCCCCGCACCTGCATTTCCAGGTGGGCGATGGTGGGCATATCGCCGCCAGCGACGGCCTGCCGTTCGTCTTCGACGCCTTCACCCTGCTGGGGGTGGTGGCCGATACGGCGGCGGCCGATGCGGGCGGCGCCTGGACACCAAGCCAGGCACCGCAGCCGCGCCACGGTCAGTTGCCGGCGGAAAACGCGGTCACCGGCTTCTGACGGGCTGTCTTACAGGTTCTCGTGCGCGCCAGCCGCGCCACGCAGCCAATAGCCGGACGCCCGCATCCATTGCGCCGGGTGCTTGCGTTCCTCCAGCACATAGGCGCGCAGGGCCTTGGCCACGGTGGCCTCGGCGGCGATCCAGACATAGCCGTCGCCTGGCGGCAATTGGATACCCTCGACCGCCCGGCGCAGGGTCGCGGCGTCGTCCGTGCCCTGGCTGTCGCGGGTGACCCAGTGGGCGGTCCAGCGCGCCTTGGTCTCGATAGCCTGAATCTCCGCTGCGCTGTCGACGGCCACCACGGTGTGGACCGGTACGCCCGGGCGCAGCTCCTCCAGCCGGCGGCCGATGGCGGGCAGGCCCGTCTCGTCGGCGACCAGCAGGTACCAGTCGAAATCGTCCGGCACGATCATGGAACCGCGCGGGCCGCCGATCTCCAGCGTGTCGCCCACCTTGGCGCCCAGGGCCCAGGCCGTGGCCGGCCCGGCGTCATGCAAGGCGAAGTCCAGGGTCAGGGTGCGGTCCGCCTGGCTGAAGGCGCGGGGGGTGTAGTCGCGCATCAGCGCCTGCCCATCCGGGCCGGGGAAGAACAGCTTGATATGGTCATCGGCGCCGCGGCTGTCGAAGTCCGCCAACTCGGGCGAGGTCAGGACGATGCGCAGCATTTTGGGCGTCAGGTGGGTCACGCCGGTCACGGTCAAGGTGCGCCGCCGAGTGTCGAAGCGCATGCGGCCGATCTGATGGCGGGGGGTGTCGGTCATTCGGTCACCTAGGTCAGGTCTGTCGGGTTGAGGGGCGGGGACGGTTGGCCCGCCGTCCTTGGAGGGGGAGGGCGCCAGGATCTCCGCCGTGGCGCGCCGCAGGATGGCGGCCAGCCGGCGGGCCTCGGCGGCATCGCAGCCGCGCTTGCCGTAAAGGGCGGATTTCAGGGCATGGCGGGCCTGGTGCAGGTCCTCGGACGCTTCGGGATCGGCGTCAGTGACGCCGGCGAAGGCCTCGCGCACCTGATCCATGCGGCCGCCGATGCGGCGCAGGCCCTCCAGGATGGCGACGGCCGTGCCGCGGTGGCCTTCCAGGTGGGCGCGTCCGCTGTCGGTGATGCGGTAGAGCTTGCGGTTGCCTTCCGGCTCCGCCGCCGCGTACCCGATCTCCGCCAGGAAGGTCAGCGCCGGGTATATGACGCCGGGGCTGGGGGTGTAGAAGCCGCCGGACTGTTCCTCCACGGCGCGGATCAGCTCATAACCATGGGCCGGCTTGCGCTCCAGCAGCGCCAGAAGCAGCAGTTCCAGGTCGGCGGACGACAGCTTGCGGCTGCCGGGCATGCCGCCCCCGCCACCGCCCCAGAAGCCGCCGCCCCCGCCGAAACCGCCCCCGTGCTTCCAATGATGCCACCCGCCGCGCCCGCCCATGGCCAGGTAAAGGGGATGGGATGTCGTGTGATCGGAAAACATATCGTACGATATAGCGAACGATATGAAGCCGACAAGAGGGGGCCTGAAAAGAAAACGCCCCGGCGGGCGAACCCGGCCGGGGCGTTTCGTCGCGGTCTCTGAGTGGTCCAGGCCGGCGACCGCAGGCCCCAGAGATTTCTGGGGAGCGGCAGCGGACTGGAAATCAAGGACAAGCGGGCGGATGCCCGCGCCCGCCGTTTGAGGGAACCCTAATGCTTCTGGCCCGGCACGGCCTCGACGGGGAAGGCCTTGGGCAGGGCGATGCCCTTGGCGGCGGCTGCCTCGCGCAGCAGCACCGGCTGGTCGGAGATGATGCCATCCACGCCCATGTCGATCAGCTTGGCCATGTCCTCCGGCTTGTTCACCGTCCAGGGGATGACGGTCAGGCCCAGGCCGTGCGCCTCCGCCACCAGGGCGGCGTCGATGTCGGTGTAGAGCGGCGACCAGACCTTGCCGCCGGCGGCCTTCACCGCCTCGGGCACGCTGCCGCCATGGTCCACGGGGTCGAAGCCGGCGGTCCAGGGCAGCTTGGCGGTCAGGCTAACCGAGGGCTCGCGCGGGTCCTGCTCCGTCAGGTAGACGGTGGGGATGGCGGGGGCCTTTTGCTGCACCACCTGCAGGGTGCGCCAGTCGAAGGACTGGATCATCACCCGGTCCTCGAACTTCTCGGCCTTCAGCACGGCCAGCACTTTGTCCACGAAGACCTCCGGCGTGGGGCTGTCCTCGGGATGGCTGGGGTCGATCTTGGTTTCGATGTTCATCTTAACGGTCTTGTTGCCCGACCGCTTCACCAGGTCGATGACCTCCTTCAGGGTAGGGATGGGCGTGCCGGGAATGGGGCGCTGGTCGGGGAAGTGGCTGCCATAGGCGCTGCCGGGGCGCAGCTGGCCCACGTCGTACTTCTTGATCTGCTCCAGCGTCAGGCTGAAGAAGGCCGGGGTGGGGGCGGTGACGTAGGCGCCGTCCGGCCCCTTGGCCAGGTCGGGGTTCAGGTGCCGCTCATGCGAGATGATGACGGTGCCGTCCTTGGTGATGTTCATGTCCATCTCCAAGGTGATCACGCCCAGCGACAGGGCGTGGGCGAAGGATTGCAGCGTGTTCTCCGGCCACAGGGCGCGGCCGCCGCGGTGCGCCTCGATATCCAGGTCGCGGGCCTGGGCAGGGAGAATGACAGCGGAGGCGAGCGCGGCGGCCAGGGGCAGCCAACGGGGCGCCAAACGGTGCGGCAGGGACATCGAAGCGGGCTCCTGGTAGACTGGGACCGTGAGCCGGCCGAAGCCGGCACGGTCGAGCTATAGCCCGGGCATCCCCTAAGCCCTTGTTAAATTTCTGAGGCGGTGCTGTGCGCCGGTCCCCAGCGCAATCCTTGGATGCCGCGCCGCCGCTGGTGCCGGCGCGCGGTCTGTGTCATGAAGCCGCGCATGCGGCGGCGGGCGGATGCCAAAGGGTGTCCGGGCCCGCCGTTCCCTTTGAGGATGTGAGTGATGAGCGACGTCGAACACGGCCAGGACGGCCTTCCCCCCGATGAGGACACGGTGGCCGGTGCCACGGGCCCCGAGCACGAGGCGCAGGAGGCGCCCGAGGGTGAGGACGAGTACCTGGACGATGAAGACGATTATGAGGATGACGAGGAAGAGGGCGACGGCACGCCGCTCGCGCCCATGCGCTGCGGCTTCGTTGCCCTGGTTGGCGCGCCCAACGCCGGCAAGTCCACGCTGCTGAACGCGGCGGTGGGCAGCAAGGTGTCCATCGTCAGCCCCAAGGTGCAGACCACCCGTTCCCGCGTGCTGGGCATCGGCATGCACGACCGCGCCCAAATCCTGTTCGTCGACCTGCCCGGCATCTTCACGCCCAAGAAGCGGCTGGAGCGCGCCATGGTGGCCGCCGCCTGGTCGGGGGCGGAGGAGGCGGACCTGGTGGCCGTGCTGGTCGACGCCTCGCGCCGCGTGGATGACGACACCAACGGCATCATCCAGCGCCTGAAGGACAGCAAGCGCCAGGCCATCCTGATCCTGAACAAGATCGACCTGATCCCCTATGAGCGGCTGCTGGAACTGGCGGCGCGCTTCAACGAGACGGGTGTGTTCACCGACATCTTCATGATTTCCGCCCTGACTGGCGACGGCCTGAAGGACTTCCTGGACAAGCTGGCCGCCCGCCTGCCGGAAGGCCCCTGGCTGTTCCCGGAGGACCAGCTGTCCGACATGCCGCAGCGCCTGCTGGCCGCCGAGATCACGCGGGAAAAGCTGTTCCTGCAGCTGCACCAGGAACTGCCCTACGCCGTGGCGGTGGAGACCGAGGCGTGGGAGGAGTTCGAGGACGGCTCCGTCAAGATTTCCCAGATCGTCTACGTCCAGCGCCCCAACCAGAAGGCCATCGTGCTGGGCAAGGGCGGCAGCAAGATCAAGTCCATCGGCGCCGCCGCCCGCGTGGAACTTGAGGAAATCCTGGACCGCCGCGTGCACGTCATGCTGTTCGTGAAGGTGCGCGAGGACTGGGCCGAGAAGCCCGACAGCTACAGCCAGTGGGGGCTGGACTTCAACGCGTGACGAGCTAGGTAGTGTCTTTGCCGAACCCGTTGAGATGAAGCTATCTCGACGGGTTTTTTTTTATGTGCATTGGAGGGCGATATGGTATTTCTATTTTAGTTGTTTTATAATATAAAATTACTACTACTAGTTAATTAGAGGGAGGGGGCGATGGGGAGGCATAGAGGACTTTTAAGTAGGCTGGCGCCGGGGTTCCGCCAAGGTGGTGAAGCGCTCGCAACAGAAAGTCTGCGCATAATATTAGAGGCTCATCAGAGCGTTCGTACTCGGTTCATAAATATATTGCAGGAAGTTGGTCTTGATAAGAAATTCTCTCACGCCGTATTTAGAAGTGAATATTGTGTTAAAGGTGTCGGCCGCATTGACGTGGTGGCTAAGACTAGCGCAGAGGAATTAGCATTGGTTTTAGAAGCAAAATTCCCAAGCGCGCCCTTACGTGAGAATCAAATTACAGAGTATAGTAAAAAAGTAGCTGCTGGTGGTGTGCTTTTATATGTTGTTCCTAGGGCGCGTATGCGGGTTATGATCGACCTGATTAAGGAAAAATTAGGAATTCTCTCTTCTATCCAGACTGGGAGCATAGCGGGGCTAATTATTCTACGAAAGGCTGATGAATCTACGTCAGGGGTGGCTATAATAAATTGGGACACTCTTCTGAGTGAAATCGGTCGGGTAGATAATGCTGATATAGCTAATGATGTGGAGCAATTACGTAGTCATTGCAATGACATGGAACTCGTTGAGTTCGAGGAAATTAGGGCAAATACGTTAATTGACAAATCTCTGGCAAAGGAATTTGCTCAGATATTGAGGTTAAGTGATTTGATATTTCAGAAATCAATGGAGCATTTCGGCCTGAAGAAAGTTCGAACGTATGATGAAATGCCTTTTGTCGGTTGGTATTTTGATGGAGTTCCATGGGCGGGATGGTTCGGATTTGATCCGGTTGCATGGGCCCAACACGGATGGTCTCCATTATGGTTAAACATACCACTCGGCAAAAATATTAATTTACTTACCAATAAAGCGAAAGATAACTGGATTTCTGCGGGAGGTCGCCAGGATATTATCCTACATTATTATAATGATTATTGGGGTATTCCTGTCGATATAATAACGATCCCTGATCAGGAAGCCATTATTGGGTATGCACTGAAGTGTATTAGAGGAGTCCATGAAGCCTACATGGCTGTTTCTAATGAATCTGCCTAGATCGATTATGCCTTGACCCTCCCATGATGGGAGGGTCTATCTATATGGGACATCTCGTCGAGGAGACTGAAATGTCCCATATCGCCGCTGTCCCGCCCGCCGCCCCCGGCACCGTTGACATCCCCATCGGCGGGATGACCTGTGCCGGCTGCGTGCGCCGGGTGGAGAAGGCGATCGCCGCCGTGCCGGGGGTGGCCGCCGCCACCGTGAACCTGGCGGCGGAACGCGCCCATGTGGAACTGGCCGACGGCGGGCGCCTGCCTGACGTAGTCGAGGCCATCGTCAAGGCTGGGTACGACGCCGGCACGCATACCGTCGAACTCGCCATCCAGGGCATGACCTGCGCCGGCTGTGTGGCGCGGGTGGAGAAGGTGCTGCGCGCGGCGCCGGGCGTGGTCGAGGCCACCGTGAACCTGGCGACGGAGCGGGCCAACGTGGTGCTGGTCGATGGCACCGATGTCGCGGCCGTGGCGGTTGCGGCCACCAGGATCGGCTATGAGGCCAAGCCCCTGGTTCAGGAGGATGCGGCCGCGCAAACGGACCGGGAGCGGGCGGCGCGGGTGGCGGAGATCGATGCCCTGAAGCGGGCCGTGGCGCTTGCCGCCATCGCCACCGTGCCCCTGTTCGCGGTGGAGATGGCGCGGCACTTCATTCCAGGCGTCCACCATTGGCTGGTGGGCGCGGTGGGGGAGCAGCCCTGGCGCTGGGTCAGCCTGGTGCTGGCGGCCTTCGTCCTGGCCGTGCCTGGCGGCCGCTTCTTCGCCAAGGGCGTGCCCAACCTGGTGCGTGCCACCCCCGACATGAATTCCCTGGTGGTGCTGGGGGCGGGTGCTGCCTTCCTCTATTCCACGGTGGCCACGGTGGCACCGCAGGTTTTGCCGGCCGGCACCGACAACGTCTATTTCGAGGCGGCGGCCGTCATCGTCACCCTGATCCTGGTGGGACGCCTGTTCGAGGCGCGGGCCAAAGGGCGCACCAGCGAGGCCATCAAGCGCCTGCTGACCCTGCAGGCCAAGACGGCGCGGGTGGAGCGGGACGGCCAGACCCTGGAACTGCCCATCGCGGGCGTGGTGGTGGGCGACATCGTCCTGGTGCGCCCCGGTGAGCGCGTGCCGGTGGACGGCACCGTGCTGGACGGGTCGTCCTTTGTCGATGAAAGCATGATCACCGGGGAGCCGCTGCCGGTGGAGAAGGGGCCCGGCACGTCCGTCGTGGGCGGCACGGTCAATAAGGCAGGGTCCTTCCGCTTCCGGGCGGAGAAGGTGGGGGCGGCCACCCTGCTGTCCCAGATCGTGCGCATGGTGGAGACGGCGCAGGGCGCCAAGCTGCCCATCCAGGCGGCGGTGGACCAGGTGACGGCCTGGTTCGTGCCGGCGGTCATGGCGGCCGCCCTGCTGACCTTCACCGCCTGGTACTTCTTCGGGCCGGGGCCGCAGCTCAGCTACGCCCTGGTCAATGCCGTGGCGGTGCTGATCATCGCCTGCCCCTGCGCCATGGGCCTGGCCACGCCCACCTCCATCATGGTGGGCACGGGCAAGGCGGCGGAGCTGGGCATCCTGTTCCGCCAGGGCGACGCGTTGCAGGGCCTGCGCGACGTGCGCGCCGTGGCCTTCGACAAGACCGGCACCCTGACCCTGGGGCAACCGACGCTGACCGACCTGGCGGCGGTGGAGGGCTTTGCCGAGGACGAGGTGCTGCGCCTGGTGGCGGCGGTCGAGGGGCGGTCCGAGCATCCCATCGCCCAGGCCATCGTGGACGGGGCCCGGGCGCGCGGCCTCACCCTGCCGGCGGCGGATGGCTTCCGCGCGGACCCCGGCTTCGGCGCGCAAGCCACGGTCGAGGGCCGCGTGGTGGCCGTGGGCGCCGACCGCTACATGACCCGCCTGGGCATCGGCGTGGCGCCGGTGGCGGACGCCGCCGGTCGGCTGGGCGGGGAGGGCAAGAGCCCGCTCTACGCCGCCATCGACGGCCGGCTGGCCGCCATCCTGGCCGTGGCCGACCCGGTGAAGCCCGAGGCGGCCGAGGTGGTGCGCACGCTGCACGGCGCCGGTCTGACGGTCATCATGGTCACCGGCGACAACCGCCGCACGGCGGAAGCCGTGGCCAAGGCGCTGGGTATCGATGAGGTGGCGGCGGAGGTGCTGCCGGAGGGCAAGGTGGCGGCGGTGAAGGAATTGCAGCGGCGCCACGGCCGCGTCGCCTTCGCCGGCGATGGCGTGAACGACGCCCCGGCCCTGGCCACGGCGGACGTCGGCCTGGCCATGGGCGCCGGCACCGACATCGCCATCGAGGCGGCGGACGTGGTGCTGGTGCGGGGCGACCTGCGCGGGGTGGCCACGGCCATCGCCCTCAGCCGCGCCGTCCTGGGCAACATCCGCCAGAACCTGGCCTGGGCCTTCGGCTACAACGTGGTGCTGATCCCCCTGGCCGCCGGCCTGCTCTACCCCGTCACCGGCTGGCTGCTGTCGCCCATGGTGGCGGCCGGGGCCATGGCCCTGTCCAGCGTCAGCGTGCTGACCAACGCCTTGCGCCTGCGCCGCTTCCGGTCGCCCGGCTCCTGATGGGCACCCGTGCGCGGGACCGGTCTTGTGGTGTACGGTCCCGGGATGGTTTCAGCCTCTGGATGACGTAGGAAAGCGACGCATGCCCACCGTGGGAGAGGTCTTGGCCGTGGCCCTGGACCATCACCAGTCCGGCCGCCTGGATCAGGCGGAAGACCTGTACGGCCAGATCCTGCGCGCCATGCCGGACTGTGCCGACGCCTTGCACCTGCAAGGCGTGCTGTTCGTCCAGACCGGCCGCGCCGCGGGGGGTGAGAACCTGATCGCCCAGGCCATCGCGCTGGACGGGGCCAATGTCGACTATCGCGCCAATCTGGCCCAGGCCCAGCGCCAGCGGGGCGACCGGATGGCCGCCCTGGCCACCTATGGTCAGATCGTGGCCTTGGCGCCGCGCCATGGCCCGGCGCACCTGGCCTGCGCCCAGATCCTGGAGGAACTGGGCCGGGTGGAGGAGGCCGCCGACACCTACCGGCTGCTGACCCGCTTGCCCTACCAGCTGGCCGAGGCCCAGCTGGGCCTGGGCCGCTGCCTGCTGCGGCTGGACAGGAAGGAGGAGGCGGAGGCCGCCTTCCGTGCCGTCCTGGCGGTGGCGCCGGATGAGGTGGTGGCGCTGGTCAATCTGGGGGATCTGCTGCGCCAGCGGGGCGGTCATGAGGCCGAGGCCGCCCGCCTGCTGGACCATGCCCTGCGGTTGCGGCCCGGCCTGTTCGAGGCGGCCGCCAGCCGGGCGGAACTGCATGCGGCGATGGGGGAGATGGCGGCGGCGGCCGAGGCGGCGCGCGGCCTGATCGCCGCCCACCCCACCCGGCCTGAGCCCTACGGCATCCTGGCCCGCGCGCTGCGCTACCAGGGGTATACGGCCGACGCGCTGAAGGTCGGCGCCCGGCACCTGACCCTGACCCCGGATGATCCGGAGGTGGCCATGAGCATGGCGTGCTGCCACCTGCGCCTGGGCGATTACCGCGCTGGCTTCCCTCTTTATCGCCGGCGCTGGCATTTGACGCCCCTGCCGCGGCGCCACCAGGGCGTGCCTGAGTGGGACGGCCGCGCCCTTCCCGGCAAGAGCCTGGTGGTTTGGGACGAGCAGGGCGCCGGCGACACCATCAGCATGCTGCGCCTGCTGCCCCAGGCGGCGGCCCGGGTGGGGCGGCTGCTGTTCGAATCCCCGCACGCGCTCTCGGCGCTCTGGCCACCCGCGCTATGGCCCGGCCAGCGGCCGGGGGACGTGGTGCTGCGCGGCCAGCCCTTGCCGCTGGCACCCGATTATCAGATCGCCATGATGGATCTGCCGGAGGCCCTGGGCCTGACTGTGGATACCATCCCGTGGGACGGCCCCTATCTGGGGGCGGCGCCGGAGCGGGTGGCGGCGTGGCGGGCGCGCCTGGCGGACGTGCCCGGCCGCCGGGTGGGCCTGCTGTGGGCCGGCAATCCCCAATTCCCCGTCGACGCCTGGCGCTCACCGGGCCTGTGGGCGCTGCTGCCCCTGCTGGAGGCACATCCCGACGTGACCTTCATCGGCCTGCAGCGGCCGGAGGGCAGGGGCGCCGTCGATGGGCTGACGCCGCCGCCCAACCTGCTGGACCTGACGCCGGAGGTGCGCGACTGGGCGGACACCGCCGCCATCATGACCCTGCTGGATCTGGTGATCACCCCGGACACCGGGCCGGCCCATGTCGCGGGCGCCCTGGGCCGCCCGGTATGGACCATGGTGATCACCGACGCGGACTGGCGCTGGATGGACCAACGGGCGGATACGCCCTGGTACCCCAGCATGCGCCTGTTCCGCCAGGCGACGCTGGGGGATTGGGTGCCCGTGGTGGCGGCCATGAGCACCGCCCTGGCGACCTTCAAAGGGGACCACGCGTCATGAACATAGGCCAGGCCTCCAAGGCATCCGGCGTCAGCGTCAAGATGATCCGCTATTACGACGAGGTCGGCCTGGTGCGCCCCTCCGGCCGGTCGGAGGGCAACTACCGCGAATACGACGCCCGCGAGATCAATGAGCTGCGCTTCATCAGGCGGGCGCGGGGCCTGGGCTTCGACATGGCGGAGATCGCGCAGCTGCTGTCCTTGTGGCGCGACCGCGACCGTCCCAGCCGTGAGGTCAAAGCCATCGCCCAGCGCCACCTGGCCGACCTGGACACCCGCATCCGCGAGATGCAGGCCATGGCCGACACGCTGCGCCACCTGGCCCATTGCTGCGCCGGCGACGACCGCCCCGACTGCCCCATCCTGGAGGATTTGGGCGGCGCCGCTCACACGACCTTGTAGATGCGGATCAGGACGGCGTGCCGAATGGCGTAGGGATAGGAGGCCGCCGGCGTGACCGCCTCGACATTTCCAGCCGGCCTGCCAAACTGCGCCCATGGACGCTCTTTTCCTCCTGCCGGGCGCCGTGCGGCGCGATCCCGAGATCGACGCCTGGTTCGCCCAGGGCGATCCCCTGCGCCTGATGATCCAGCCGTGGTTCGAGGAATTGCGGCGCTGCGGTGACGATGTGCGGGAATTGATCCACGACCGCCAGCCCACGGCATGCGTGGGTGAGGCGGCCTTCGCCTATGTCGGCGCCTACACCGCGCATGCCAGCGTAGGCTTTTTCCACGGCGCCGACCTGGACGACCCCGCCGGCCTGCTGCAGGGCACCGGCAAGCGCATGCGCCATGTGAAGCTGCGCTGGGGCGAGGCGCATGACACCGCGGCGCTTACGGGGCTGATCGCCGCGGCCTACCGGGACATGCGGCGGCGCCTCTAGAAATAGCGCCGCCGGGGTGGCCCGACACTGCGCCGGGCTGTCAGGTCGGCTGCGGCACGATGCGCGGACGGGGGAAGATAGACAGGAGCCGGGACAAACGACTCGATCGGCGCCAAAGTTTGACAAACTTTGGCCTTCCCATATCATCGGCGTAGTTAGATCTGGAAGGCGGCCTTGAGATGAGCACCCTGAACGTTTCCATGCCAGAGGCAATGCGGGCGTATGTCGAAAAACAAGCGGCAGAAGGCCAGTACAGCGCGAGCGAATACATCAGACATTTAATCCGCGAAGATCAAAAGCGCCAGGCGGAGCAGACCCGTAAGCTATTGGGAGACTACCTGGTCTTGAGTGCACAGCAGCTGGACGAAGATGACCTCTCGGACGTATCTGTCGAAAGTTTGCTTGCGGAAGGCCGTGCCCGCCGGCAAGGCCAGTCATCCTGATGACGAAGCAGAGCTATGTCCTTTCCCATGAAGCCGGATTGGATCTAGCCGAAATCGAAGACTACACCGCCCACGAATGGGGTGATGCCCAAGCGGAATCCTATATTCGAGCGCTATTCCTGGCGTTTGAGAAACTGGCGCGCAACCCACAACTGGGACGCCGCTGTTCCGATGTTCCCGGGCCATTCCTGGTTTATGGCGTTGGCAGGCATTTGATCATCTATCGCTTCCAAGAGGCGCGTGACCGTCTGGAAATTCTCAATGTCCTACACCCGTCGATGGATATTGCTGCGCGGATGAAGCAGGCACTAGACCGGCGGAAGCAGCAATAGGCGCTACCACCACGCAAGCTGATCCGAGCTCACCGCCCCTTGGGCGGCAGCCCCCGCAGCGCCGACAGCCCCTCCAGCACCTCATGGCTGCGGCGGCGCGCGTCCATCAGGTCTTCCACGGCCTCCTTGGGCAGGGGCGGGGCGAAGTGGAAGCCTTGGCCGAACTGGCAGTGCAGGCCGCGCAGGAAGTCGGCCTCGGCCTCCTTCTCGATGCCCTCGGCGATGACCTCCAGGTCCAGGGCCTGGGCCAGCAGGGTGATGATGCGGGCGATGGCGCTGCGGCGGTCGCTTTCGCCAGCAGCGCGCACGAAGCTGCGGTCGATCTTCAGGGTGCCGATGGGATAGCGGTGCAGGTAGCTGAGCGAGGAGAAGCCGGTGCCGAAATCATCCAGCGACAGCTTCACGTCCTTGCGCTTTAAGGCCTCCATGATGGCCAGGCAGCGGCCGGGGTCGTCCAGCAGCAGGCTTTCGGTGATCTCCAGCTTCAGGGTGCCGGGGGTGATGCGGTGGGTGTCCAGCGTCTCCGTCACCGCCGCCACCAGGTCGTCCTCCATGAGCTGGCGGCCGGAGACGTTGACGCTCATGAACAGGTCGGGGCTGAAGCGGCCCTGCCATTCCGCCAGCTGGCGCGTGGCCTCCACCAGGGCCCAGCGGCCCATCTTCAGGATCAGGCCCGTTTCCTCCGCCAGGTGGACGAAGTCGCTGGGCGGGATCATACCGCGCTCGGGATGGAACCAGCGCATCAGCGCCTCGAACCCCGCCACCGTGCCGTCCGCCAGGCGCACGATGGGCTGGTAGAACAGGCGGAACTGCCGGCCCTCGACGGCGTGGCGCAGGTCCGATTCCAGGCGCAGGCGGGTCAGCGCGCGTTCGCGCAGCGCGTCGTCGAACATCTCCACCCGGTTGCGGCCGCTGGTCTTGGCGCGGAACATCGCCAAGCCGGCGTCGCGCAGCATGTCACCCGCCGAGGCATAGCCGGACCCGGACAGGGCGATGCCGGCGGTGACGTTCATCACCACCTCCTGCCCGTTGGAGAGGGTCAGGGGCTCCGCCACCGCTGACGCCAGGCGCTCCGCCGCGTCCACCGCCGCCTTCACGTCCAGCACGCCGTCCATCAGCACGCCGTACTCGTCGGCCGACAGGCGGGCCACGGTGTCGCCACTGCGCCGCGCGCCGTCCAGCCGCTGGCCCACGGCGCACAGCACCTCATCCCCCACCAGGGGGCCCAGGCTGTCGTTCACCGTCTTGAAGTGGTCGATGTCGAAGATCATGACGGCGAACTGCGCCTCTTCCGGCCGGCGCCGGCGGCCCAGCGCCTGGCCGATGCGGTCCAGCAGCAGCATGCGGTTGGGCAGGCGGGTCAGGCCGTCGTGGAAGGCATCGAACAGCAGCTGCTGTTCCGCCCGCTTGCGCGCCGTGATGTCGGTCATGGAGCCGGCCATGCGGATGGCCTCGCCCTCCTCATCGCGGATGGCCACGCCACGGATCAGCACCCACAACTCCGCCCCGCCGGCGTGGCGGGTGCGCACCTCTTCCTCCAGATGCGCGCTGCCGCCGGCCAGGTGGGTATCCACCGCCGCGCGCAGGCGGGGGCGGTCCTCGCCATCGATCTGGGCGTACCAGTCCTCCATGGTGCTGGTGCGCGCCCCGCCGCCGATGCCCAGCATGGCCGTCCAGCGGGGGGAGCAGTAGAGCTGGTCCGTGGCCACGTGCCAATCCCACAGCCCGTCGTTGGCGCCCTGGGCGGCCAGGGCATAGCGCTCCTCGCTCAGGCGCAGCTGTTCCTCGGCGTTCTTGCGGTCGGTGATGTCGCGCTGGGCGCCGACGATGCGGGTCGGTTCCCCATCGTCGTCCAGCACGACGATGCCGCGGCACATCATCCACAGCACATGGCCGTTGCGGTGGGTGATGCGGTATTCGATCTGGAAGGGCTTGCCGCCGGCGCTGGCCTGGGCGTCCAGGGTGGCCTGCAGCCAGATGAGGTCATCCGGGTCCACCCGGTTCAGCCATTCGTCGGGCGAGCTGCCGATCTCATCCTCGGCATAGCCCAGCAGCGCCTTCCAGGTCTCACCGTAATAGACCCGATCGGTGCGCAGATCCCAGTCGTACAGCCCCTCATTGCTGGCCGCCGCCGCCAGGCTGTACCGCTCCAGCGTCAGGCGCTCATCGTCGCTCAAGACCGGTACGGCGGCGGGGGAGGGACCCTTCAGGCGGGCGGGCTTGCCGGTATTCATGTCAACACCGGCGGCGTGACACGCGCCATGACCAGTCCGCGCGGTGAACCAGCCCCCATAATCCAATGATTGCCAGTAGATGGGCTGTGCACGCGGGCGCTCGGTTCAAGGGTTATTAATGCAGGGTATACTAAAAAACTCAGGAGTGACACCGTTGGCCTAAACGGCGGCGCGAGAGCATTGGCATACACCGTCCGGGGCGCAATCTGCTAGAAGGCTTCCATGGAATGGACTGACGACGCCATCGTGCTTTCTGCCCGGCCGTTCGGCGACACCGCCGCGCTGGTGGTCATGCTGACGCGGGAGCATGGCCGCCACGCCGGCGTGCTGCACGGCGGGCAGTCGTCACGCTATCGCGGCGCGCTGGAGCCGGGGGCCCAGGTCACCGCCCGCTGGCGCGCCCGCACCGCAGACCAGCTGGGCACCTGGACGGTGGAACCCGTGCGCTCCGCCACCGGTCTCTATCTGGACGATCCCTTGCGCCTGGCCGCCATCGTGGCGGCCACCGCCTTGATGGACGCCATGCTGGCGGAGCGGGAGGCCCACCCCGGCCTTTATGACGCCACCCTGGCCCTGTTCGCCGCCCTGGACCTCGACATCTGGCCGGCCGTCTACGTGCGGTGGGAGGTGGGGCTGCTGGAGGAGGCGGGCTTCGGCCTGGACCTGACGCAGTGCGCCAGCACCGGCCAGCCCGTGGGCAACCCGAACGACCAGCTGGCCTACGTCAGCCCCCGCACCGGCCGCGCCGTGTCGGCCTCGGCGGGGGAGCCCTACCGCGACAAGCTGCTGCCCCTGCCGGGCTTCCTCATCGGCCTGGGCTTCCAGGGCGGGGGGGAGGAAGATGTGGCGGCCGGCCTGCGCCTGACCGGCTATTTTCTGGAACGGCATGTCTTCGCCCAGCGCCATGCCGAGGTGCCGCCGGCCCGCCAGCGCCTGGTGGAGCGTTACTTGCGCGCGAACGGTCTTCCGGTCCCCGGGATCGACGGGGCGGAACCGCAGGAAACCTAAGTTTCCCACAGGCTGCACCACGGCTGGCAATTGGCCCACCATATCTGGTAGTGTCCGCCCATCATGACCGATGCCACCGAGATCCTTGACAAGCCCCTGGCCGACGCGCTGGGCGAGCGTTACCTGTCCTACGCCCTGTCGACCATCGTGTCGCGGTCGCTGCCTGATGTGCGTGACGGGCTGAAGCCGGTGCATCGCCGCATCCTCTACGCCATGAGCCAGCTGAAGCTGGAACCCTCCACCCCGCCCAAGAAGTCGGCTCGTGTGGTGGGTGACGTCATCGGCAAGTTCCATCCCCATGGCGACGCCTCGGTCTATGACGCGCTGGTGCGCCTGGCCCAGGACTTCGCCTCCCGCTATCCCCTAGTCCAGGGACAGGGCAATTTCGGCAATATCGACGGCGATAACGCCGCCGCCATGCGATACACCGAGGCCCGCCTGACCGAGGTGGCCAAGGCCCTGCTGGATGGCATCGACGAAGACGCGGTCGACCTCCGCGCTACCTACGACGGCGACGGCGAGGAGCCGGTGGTGCTGCCCTCGGCCTTCCCCAACCTGCTGGCCAACGGCTCGGCCGGCATCGCCGTGGGCATGGCCACCAGCATCCCGCCGCACAACGCCGGCGAGATCTGCGACGCCCTCAGCCTGATCATCGACCGGGAACTGCTGGTGCCGGAAGACCGCCGCCGGCCGGTGACGGTGGATGAGCTGGTCACCCTGATGCCCGGCCCCGACTTCCCCACCGGCGGCGTGCTGGTGGAAAGCCGCGATGCCGTGCGCGAGGCGTACCGCACCGGCCGCGGCGGCTTCCGCCTGCGCGCCAAGTGGGAAAGCGAAAAGCTGGCCCAGGGCACCTGGCAGATCGTCGTCACCCAGATCCCTTACCAGGTGCAGAAGTCCCGCCTGGTGGAGAAGATCGCCGAACTCCTCATGGAGCGTAAGCTGCCCCTGCTGGAGGATGTGCGCGACGAGTCGGCGGAGGATGTGCGGCTGGTGCTGGTGCCCAAGAGCCGCAACGTCGACCCGGCGGTGCTGATGGAACAGCTGTTCCGCAACACCGACCTGGAAGTGAGAATTCCGCTGAACATGAACGTGCTGGACGCCGACCAGGTGCCGCGCGTCATGACCCTGCACGAGGTGCTGCGCGCCTATCTGGACCACCGCAACGTGGTCCTGGTGCGGCGGTCCCGCCACCGCCTGGCCAAGATCGACCATAGGCTGGAGGTGCTGGGCGGCTATCTCATCGCCTACCTGAACCTGGACGAGGTCATCCGCATCATCCGCGAGGAGGATGAGCCCAAGGCCGAGCTGATGCGCGCCTTCGGCCTGACCGATGTCCAGGCCGAAGCCATCCTGAACATGCGCCTGCGTTCCTTGCGCAAGCTGGAAGAGATGGAGCTTCGCCGGGAGCATGAGGGCCTGACCGCCGAGAGGTCGGAACTGTTGTCCCTGCTGGACGACGACGGCAAGCGCTGGACGGCCATCGCCGCCGAGGTCGCCGCCACCAAGAAGCGCTTTGGCCAGGCGACCGAGCTGGGTGCCCGCCGCACCGCCGTGGGCGACGCCCCCACCGACGTGGTGGTGCCGGTGGAGGCCATGATCGAGCGTGAGTCGGTCACCGTCTTCCTGTCGGAGAAGGGCTGGATCCGTGCCGTGAAGGGCCACCTGCCGCCCACCGAGACGGCGGAGGCCAAGTACAAGGAGGGCGATGCCGAGCGCTTCGTCCTGCATGCCGAGACGACGGACAAGCTGCTGGTGTTCTCCAGCACCGGCAAGTTCCACACCATTGGCGTCGATCGCCTGCCGCGCGGCCGCGGCTTTGGCGAGCCGGTGCGCCTGATGGTGGATTTGGGCGACGCTGACATCGTCACCGTGCTGCCCTACCGCCCGGGCAAGCGCCTGCTGGTGGCGTCCAGCGACGGCCGCGGCTTCCAGGTGGATGCGGATGAGGTGGTGGCGCAGACCCGCGCCGGCAAGCAGGTGCTGAACGTGGGCGACGGCACCACGGCGCTGGCCTGTGTGCCGGTGGAGGGCGACACCATCGCCGTCATCGGCAACAACCGCAAACTGCTGGTCTTCGCGCTGGAGGAACTGCCCGTCATGGTGCGCGGCAAGGGTGTCGCCCTGCAGAAGTACAAGGACGCCAGCCTGTCCGACATCTGCGTGTTCGAAAGCGCCAAGGGCCTGTCGTGGAAGATGGGCGGTGCTGGGGACCGCACCCGGGTGGAGACCGACCTGTCGCCCTGGCGCGGCGCGCGCGGCACCCAGGGCAAGCTGCCACCTAATGGCTTCCCGCGTAACAACCGCTTCTGATCCATCCGGTCAGGACCCAAGGAAAAACGCCGGAGTGGCGACCACTCCGGCGTTTTCATTTTGGGCGGGGCGATAAGGTTTTACTGCCCCTTGGTCACCATGATCCCGGCGTTGGCCGCCAGGATGTAGGAGGTGGTGGTGGCCACGGTGGATTCGTTTTCGAACCACAGGAAGGGCCAGGCCACCTTCTGCTCCGGGAAGTCCGGCTTGATGACCAGCACGCCCGGCACCATGGCGCCCGGCACGGTGGAATAGTCCGCGCGGTTGTGGGTGTAGGCGATCATCTTGGACTCCGTGCCCACGGTGGAGACCAGGGACAGGTTGGTCGCCGGATGACGGCCCAGCACATAGTCCAGGGCGTCCAGGGTGTACTGGGTGCCGATGATGCCGGGGAAGGCCTTGTGCAGCAGGTACATGTTGGTGCCGAAACCGGCCACCTGGCCCGAACCGGCCCAGGTGCCCATGGCCACGGGCACGCCGAAGGGCGTTTTGGCGGCCTCGGCGTCGATGGCGGCCTTGGCCTCCGTCACCGCCTGGGTCAGCTGCGCGCGGTAGTCGGCATCCATGTAGGGCAGGGCCAGCGTCGCCATGCCGCCCAGGAAGGCGAAGCGCTGCTTGATGGTGGGCAGCAGGGACTTCAGCTTGTTGGTGTACAGCGGATCGGCGCCCTTGGTGGTGATCACCAGGTCCACCGTAGCGGAGAAGGCGGCCATGTCGATCAGGTCGGCGGGGTTCCAGTCACCCCGTTCCGGCCGGTCCATGCGGTCGCTGGGATCCTGCTGGTTGGCCCACATCACCTTGGCGGCGGCCAGCGCCTGGGCGGCCAGGTCGGGATCGATCTCCCCCAGCACGCGTGAGGCGGCGGCCAGGGCACCGGCCACATGGTAATCGTCCGCCGGCACGTCGGAGGTGAAGGCCCAGCGGTCGTCGGGCACACCGGAATAGGTGCCGTTGCTCTCGTTGGGACCCAGCTTGGGATCATAGATCAGGCGGTCGGTCTGCGACCCGGCGTCGCCCAGGTGGGTGTACTCCTTCAAGGTCGGCTCGATGATGCCGACAATGGCATGGCCGAAGACCTTGTACTGCGCCAGCAGCTGCAGAGTGCCGTGGCGAATCTGTTGCAGCACGTCAGGGATGCCGTCGGGCTTGCGGATCTCCACCTGGCGCGCGGCCTCGTCGATGGTGTCCTCGTCCCAGTCCATGCCGAACAGCTCCCGCGCCCGCACCAGGTCGCGCACCACCCAGGCGTTGTCGGAGGTCTGGATGTCATAGTCGCCGGCATCCTGCCACCCGCCCACATTCAGGCCGGGAATGTGCTCACCCGGTTTGAAGGGGGAGTCCAGGTGCGGCCCCATCTTGTACCCGTCGAAATGGTGGATGTTGGGGGCGGCCTGCCGGGCGTCGTCGATATGGGACAGGCCCTGCCAGGCGCGATACTGCTCGCGTACCGCGATGTGGTCCATCTGCTCCGCCAGATAGGTGTCCAGCGACGGCTGCCAGATGTGGTCGTAGGCATCGGGGGCGATGCGGAAGGGATTGAACAGGTGCCCGGCGTAGGAGATGGCGTAGATGCCGGGCGTGCGCACCGAGGAGAAGTCGAAGGTGGCGTAGTCGTAGCGCAGCCACTTGCCCCAGGGCTTGATGGTGCCCTTCAGCGCCACGGCCTGGCTGCCGTCGGCGCCGATGCGCACCAGCTGGATGTCCTTGGGCGCCTTCATGTGCGGGTCGAGTTCGACGGTCGCGACCTTGGCCCGGTCGGGCGTGTAGCCCGCCTGGTTGAAGGCGACGACGGGATCGCGCACCCAGTTCTTGATGACGTTGGGATGGACATGCCAGACGATGGCGTCCGTGGTCTTGCCCGCCGGGATCAGGGCGCGCACGACGAACCAGCCGTTCTGCGCCCGGTTGCGGGCGTCGTAGAGGGCCAGGGGCGACGTGTCGGACGTGATGGCCACCCGCGTCAGCGGATCCTCCGGCGCCAGCACGATGGAAGAGCCGCCGGAGGCCAGGGGCAGCGGGTCGCCCGAGCCGTCCTTGGCCATGGGGCCGGCGGGGTTGCGTGGGAACAGGCCCGAACTGGCACCCAGCACATAGGTCTTGCCGAAATAGCTGGTGGGCAGGAAGTCCAGGCTGAAGGCGGCCTTGCCGACATACTCCGCCGGCAGCGGCTGATCCATGTTCACCGCCACGCGGAAGCCCGTGCCCTCCGGCGTGATGACCAGGCGATAGCTGAAGCCCTGTTCGGGGAAGTTGCTGTACACCGTCAGCTGGTCGGGGCCGGGGCCGCGCTCGCGCTTCACGAAGGCGGGGACGGGGTCCCACTGTTCCGGCGTGGGATTCAGGCGCACGGCGCCATCGGTGGCGATGCGCTCACCATGCAGCACGATCTGGATGCCGGCGTTCTTTTCGTCGCGGAACACCGGATGGAAGTGCATCTGGTCGACGATGACGCTGAGGCCCTGCATTTCCAAGGTCTCGTTCGGGCTGACGGTCAGTCCCCCCCCGGGCGTTTTCGGCGAGCCGGCGACGGCCGGCGGCGTGGCGGCAAGGCATGATTGGATAAGCCATGGCTGAATAGCCAAGGCGGCGGCGAACCAGACTGCCCGCATGGATGTCCCTCCCGTTAGCGTTAACATTTTTATGTTAACGGTACCATTTTGCCGACACTGTGCGGCAAAGCGGGCGCGGACACAACCCCCAAGCGACCACGACCATCGGCTGAGGGGGCTGGAACATCCGTCCCGGGCCGGACTTGCGTTACCGATCCGCTGGCCAGGGGCGGCCGGCGGTGGAACCCGGGGTTGCGCATGGCCGTCTTCCTGCTTTTCGTGTCGCTGGCGCTGGTGGCAGTCGGGACACCGTGGCACGCCTGCGCCTTCGCCGCCTTAAAGTCGTGCTGATCACCCTGGCTGTGGGGGACGCGCCCTTGGGCATGGCCGCCTCGGCCCTGGTGTTCGGCTTGGCGCACCTGTATCTCGGATGGCGCGGGGGCGCGGCCACGACGATCGCGGGGATGTTCCTGTCCCTGGTCTACCTGGCGGCGGGCAACCTTCTGGTTCCCATCGCCGTGCATTTGGCCACGGACTGGGTCGGCCTGCTGGTGCTGCCCCGGCTGGTGGAATGGCGGCGGCCTGGCCAGCCTTAACGGGCGCGAACCGTGATGGTGAGGGTGTCGCTGAAGAAGCCGCCCCGGCGCACCGTCTGGCGCGGCAGGCTCAGCAGGATGCTACCGGTGCGCAGTTCCGTCTGCGGATCCAGGCGGTTGATCACCTGCGGCTCGTTCAGGGGGCTGCCGTTCACCTGATCGTAGGAGATGGTATAGGGGATTTTATTGCCGCTGGCATCGACCAGGGCGCCGCCGTTGTTGGACGACAGCACCACGGTGTAGCCCGCGGACTCGTTGCAGTGCTCGCCCAGGTCGCCCAGCGTGACGCTGCCGCCGTCCGTCGACAGGCTGGTGTCATCGGTGGAAACGGACACGAAACAGTTGGACTCCACCACCCCCTTCACGGCGATGTTCAGCGCCATCGCCGGCTTCATCGCCGGCAACGCCAGAACCAAGGCCAGGAACGCAGGGCGGATGAAACCGCTGACCGCACGCATGGAACGCAGGCACCCTTTTCTCAAGATCCTGGCGCGACACCCCCTATGGGTACCGCTGTCAGGCATATCGCAACGTAGCAATATACATGCCGTTAATTCAGCGGCCGTTTGACGGCGCCGACTCGTGCGCGGGCGGGCATCTCTTGCTCAATGAAAGAGGCTCTTTGCATTATGCAATGAATTTTGGAAATGTGACGGCGCGTGACGGCAGAAAGCCGGCGTCAGGGCGCCGGCTCCAACGGCAGCCAGCCGTCCCGGCCCAGGGCCTCCAGCGGCTGGAAGCGCCGCTTGTAATCCATCTTGCGGCTGCCCTCGATCCAATAGCCGAGATAGACGTGGGGCAGGCCCTCGCGGCGGGCTTGGTCCACCAGGGTCAGGATCAGGTGGGTGCCCAGGCTGCGTTCCGGCATGTCGGGGTTGTAGAAGCTGTAGACGGCCGAAAAGCCGTCATCCAGCCGGTCGGTCAGGATCGCCCCCATCAGGGTGCCGCCGCCGTCGCGCAGGGTGTACAGCCGGCTGTCGACCTGGCCTTCCTCGATCATGGCGGCGTAGTCGGTCATGCCCATGCGGCTCATGTCGCTGTCGCTGTGGCGCGCGGCCTGATAGCTGGCGAAGACCTGGAACTGTTCCGCCGTGGCGCTGGCCGGCTGTACGCCCGCCACCAGGTCGGCATTGGCGCGCATGACCTTGCGCATGGTCTTGTTGGGGCTGAAGGTGGCAACGGGGATGCGCACGGGCACACAGGCGGCACAGCCGCTGCAGACGGGCCGGTAGACGATGTCGTGGCTGCGGCGGAAGCCCGCGCGGGACAGGGCGGAATTGACCCCGCTGGCCTGCTGCCCCACCAGGCGGGTGAACAGCTTGCGCTCCATGCGCCCGGGTAGATAGGGGCAGGGCATGGGGCCGGAGCGGTAGAATTGCTGCAACGGCCGGGAATGGGGGGGGATGACGGACATCCGCGCCTTTCTTGAACGGTCAGGGCCCCTGGGACACCGCCCCGGGAGCAAGCGAGCGAATACTTAGGCCTACTCAAGAACCATGCCGGCCAGAACGATACCCGATGTCGGAGACTGGATGAACTTTACCGGGAGATGTAGGGCCATACCAGAGGCATTCCCTTTGGGGGTAATCGTGTTCTTCAGCGCCCGCCGCCTTCCGGCCGGCTGGTGACCGAGGGTGGCGGGGGCGGCACGGGCTGGCCGGCCGGGGTGGTGGGGATGCCTGTGGGCGTGGTGGCCGCGCCCCGTGGCGTGGCCGTTTCCGTCAGGGGATGTTCGCGCAGCACGGTGATGCTGATGCGCCGGTTGCGCGGCGACTTGGGATCCTCGGGGAAGAGCGGGTCGCGGTCGGCCAGCCCCACGACGGAGGCGATGCGATCCTCGGCCACGCCCGCGGCGGCCAGGGCGCGTCGGCTGGCATTGGCGCGGTCCGACGACAGTTCCCAATTGCCGTAGTTGCCGCTGGCGTTGTTGGCGAAGGGCGTGTTGTCGGTGTGGCCGGTGATGGACACCTTGTTGGGCAGCTTGGCCACCGCCTGCGCCACCAGCGACAAGAGCTGGGCCGTCTGCGTGTTCATCTTGGCGCTGCCGGACGGGAACATGGAGTAGCCGTCCTGGTCCACCAGGTTCAGCCGCTCCCCTTCCGGGGTGCGCTGCATGATGACGTTCTGCTGCAGGGCCTTCAGTTCCGGCACCTGCTGGATGGCCTGGCGGACCTCTTTCTCGATTTCCTTGAACTGCTGGTCCTCGTGCTGGGCCAGGGCCTGCTTCAGCTCCTGCTCGTCCACCTTGCCGTCGCCGTTCTGGTCCATGTCCAGCCGGCCGTCGCCCGACTTGCTGCCGTCGCTGCGCCCGCCGTTGCTGTCGGTGGTGCCGCTGGTCTTCTCATCCTTGCCGTCGGGCTTGCCTTGGGCCTCGTCCGTGGCGTCCTCCACCGACTGGAAGGCGTTGGAGGCCTGGGGGCGGGAGGGCAGCGGCACCGCCACCGAGGTGGGGGAGCTGTTGTTCATGGCCGCGCCGTTGACCGTGATGGTCTTGCCGCCCAGCACGCCGCCGGCGCCGCTTTCCTGCTTGGACGGGGTGGCGGGGCTGAAATAGTCGGCCAGGCCCAGCTTCTGCTCCGCCGTTGTCACGCTCAGCAGCCACAGCAGCAGGAAGAAGGCCATCATGGCGGTGACGAAGTCGGCGTACGCCACCTTCCAGGCGCCGCCGTGGTGCCCGTCGCCGCCCTTGTTCACCTTCTTGATGATGATGGGCGCCTTCTCATCGCCCCCCGCGCTGGCCAAGCCGGTATCCCCCATGCCTTCCGTGGGCGACCAGTGTAACCGGGGGCGGGGGCGGCGCGACAGATCCTAAATGGCCCGGCCGCGATGAACACCCCTCCCAGGCATACCCGGAACGATTGGTCGCGGGCGGCATATGGTCATGGCGCCGATGCTGGCCAAGGGCGGGCTTTCCCCGGGCCGGGGCCCATGGTATCGCTTTGACCATGGCGACCATGACCGAACATACCCTTCGGGGTTTCTCCGCCCTGGGCTTCCACCGCTTGGCCTACACGCAGTGGATGCCAGAGGGTGGGCTCCCCGGACGCACCATCGTTTGCTGCCATGGCCTCACCCGCAACGGCCGCGACTTCGACGTGCTGGCGGCGGACCTGGCGGACAGCCTGGGCGCCCGCGTGGTCTGTCCCGATGTGGTGGGCCGCGGCAAGAGCGGCACGCTGGCCAATCCCGACCTCTACGGCTACCCGCAGTACCTGGCCGACATGGCGGCGCTGATCGCGCGCTTGGATGTGGAGAGCGTGGACTGGGTCGGCACCTCCATGGGCGGTCTGATCGGCATGATCCTGGCGGCCCAGGGCGATACCCCCATCACCCGCCTGGTGGTGAACGATGTCGGCCCCCTGGTGCCCAAGGCGGCGCTGGAACGCATCGGCACCTATGTCGGCACCAACCCGGTGTTCGGTACGGTGGAGGAGGTGCAGCGCTACCTCAGCCTGGTCTACGCCCCCTTCGGCGACCTGACGGACGCGCAGTGGCGCCACCTGGCCGAGCACGGCTATTGGACGCGGCCCGACGGCACGCTGGGCCTGGCCTATGACACCGGCATCGCCCGCGCCTTCCAGACCCAGCCCATTACCGATGTCGATCTATGGCCGGTGTGGGGCATGATTCGCTGCCCCGTCCTGGCCATCCGCGGCCTGCAATCCGACCTGCTGACGGCAGAGATCGCGCAGGCGATGACGGAGCGGGGACCCAAGGCCACGCTGTTCGAGGTGGCGGACGCCGGCCACGCCCCGGCGCTGATGGATCCGGCGCAGCTGGCGGCCGTGCGGGACTTCCTGCGCTAGGGTGCCTCTCCCGCCCTTGCCCCCGGGCTATCCGCCCTTCCGGAGCCGCTTGCCATGGCTGGGGCCGGATCTGCAGACCCTGCGCAACACCCTGCGCCGGCCCCGGCATTCCCTGCCGGCGGGTGAGGCGCTTATCTTCCCCATGGATGATGGCAGCGGCGACAGCCTGGCCGGCACGCTGCATCACCCGGCGGTGCCGGCGGCCGCTCGTCCACTGGTGGTGCTGATTCATGGCCTGGCGGGGTCGGAGGACAGCCCCTACATCCGCGCCGCCGCCGGGGCGGTGCTGGCGCGCGGCCATGCCGTCCTGCGCCTGAACCTGCGCGGCGCCGGTCCCTTCGTCGGCCGGACGCGCCAGCGCTATCACGCCGGCCGCACGCAGGATGCCCGCGCCGTGCTGGCGCACCTTGCCACGACCCTGCCGGACCTGGCGGCGGCGGGTGTGGTGGTGGTGGGCTATTCCCTCGCCGGCAACATGGTGCTGAAGCTGATGGGAGAGGTGGGGGCGCTGCCCCCCATGGTGCGCGGCGGCGTGGCCGTGTCGGCGCCCATCGATCTGTCCGCCACCTCCCGCCGCTTCCTGAAGGCCCGCAACCGCCCCTACCACCTGTGGCTGTTGCGCCAGATGAAGGCGGAGACGCTGGCCACGCCGGCCGAGCCTGGAACGGCCGAGGCGGAGCGCCAGGCGGCGGTACGCCGCGCCCGCACCATCTACGACTTCGACGACGGCTATGTGGCGCCGGCCAACGGCTGGCGGGACGCGGAGGATTATTATCGCGTCAACAGCGCGCTCCAGTTCCTGCCCGCCATCACCCGTCCCACCCTGGTCATCCACGCGCTGGACGATCCCTGGATCGCGCCGGAGCCCTATCTGGCCTTCGACTGGGCGGCCCATCCGGCGCTGGTGCCCCTGATCGTGACCAAAGGGGGGCATGTCGGATTTCATGCCGCGCGCAGGGAGCAGGGCGCTATTTTAGGTGGTGAATGGCTCGATCGATGCCTGGTGCGTTTTCTGGAAACGCTGGCATGATGGGGCCGCGATAATAAACATATGGGAGGGTCATTCCTGTGCTGGATCACATTGGCTTCTCGGTCGCCGACTTCGCGACCTCCTCCGCCTTCTACGATCACGCCCTGGCCCCGTTGGGCATCACCCGCCTCATGAACATCACCGCGGAGATGACGGGCGCGGGCGACCATGCCGGCTACGGCAGCGACGGCAAGCCCTATTTCTGGATCGGCACGGGGCGGCGCCTACAGGGTGGCGCCCTGCACGTCTGCTTCGCCGCGGCGGATCGCAAGACGGTCAACGCCTTCCATGCCGCGGCCCTCGCTGCCGGCGGGCGGGATAACGGCGCGCCGGGCCTGCGCCCGCACTACCATCCCAATTACTACGGGGCCTTCGTGCTGGATCCCGACGGCCACAATATCGAAGCCGTCTGCCACGATCCCGAATGACGGAAAGGGCGGCGCGGACCGGATGCGCGTCCGGTCCGCGCCGTGCCCGGTCAGTGGCCGGCCCGCAGCAGCCGGGCGGCGTCGATGGCGCCATAGGTCAGGATGGCGTCGGCGCCGGCGCGCCGGAAGGCCAGCAGCGTTTCCAGCAGTGACTTCTCGTAATCCATCCAGCCGTTCCGGGCGGCCGCCTTCATCATGGCAAACTCGCCGCTGACCTGGTAGGCGAAGGTGGGCACGCCGAACTCCGCCTTCACCCGGTGGACGATGTCCAGGTAGGGCAGGCCCGGCTTCACCATGACCATATCGGCACCTTCCTCCAGGTCCAGCTGCACCTCGCGCAGGGCCTCGTTGGTGTTGGCCGAGTCCATCTGGTAGGTGCGCTTGTCGCCCTTCAGCAGGCCACCGGTCTTCACCGCGTCGCGGAAGGGGCCGTAGAAGGCGGAGGCGTACTTGGCGGCATAGGCGCATATGCGGGTCAGCTCATGCCCGCTCTCGTCCAGCGCATCGCGGATGGCGCCGACGCGCCCGTCCATCATGTCGGACGGGGCGATGATGTCGCACCCCGCCGCCGCCTGCACCAGCGACTGCTGCACCAGCACGGCCACCGTCTCATCGTTCAGGATGCGGCCGTCGGTAACGATGCCGTCGTGGCCGTGGCTGGTATAGGGGTCCAGTGCCACGTCGCCCAGGGTGCCGATATCCGGCACCTCGCGCTTGATGGCGCGGAGCGCGCGGCACATCAGGTTGTCGGGGTTGGTCGCCTCGCTGCCCATGGGATCCTTCTGGTCCGCCGGCAGGCAGGGGAACAGGGCCACGCAGGGGATGCCCAGATCGCGCGCTTCGGCCACGGCCGGCACCAGCAGGTCGATGCTGAGCCGCTCCACCCCCGGCATGGAGGCCACGGGCTCCCGCTGGTTCTCACCGTCCACCACGAAGACCGGCCAGATCAGGTCGTCGACCGACAGCCGGGTTTCCGCCACCAGCCGGCGCGTCCAGGCATCGACGCGGTTGCGGCGCGGACGCTGGCGGGGGTCGCCGCCGAAACGGCGGGGCAGGGAGGCATGATCAACCATGGGAAGGTCTCCAAGTCCTTGAGACGTTTGGGAATGACGTTGGGTAAGGAACCGGTGCCGGGAATGCTACGCCTGGGATCCCCGCCCCTCAAGCGCGCGGACGGGGGCGGGCCGCCCGCCCAGGTCAACGCTGCCCTGCCGGGGGCGGGGCCAGGGAAGGAGCCGGGGGCGGCGATGGCCGCTGGGCTGGCATTGCCCGGTGCCGCTCCTTATGATCTCCGGCAAATGATCACCGGCAACGGGCGGGCCTCCTGGCCGCCGCCCCACAGATAAATCCGAAGGCCCCGAGGGGCCTCGGCAAACTTCAGGGGATGAGGGAATGAACGAGACCGTGGACCTGGGTGCGGCGGAGCCCCACGTCATTTGCACTGTGCGCGGCGCCGTCGGCCATGTGCTGCTGAACCGGCCCAAGGCGCTGAACGCGCTGACCTTGGACATGATCCGCATCATCGATCCGCAGCTGGCCGCCTGGGCCCGGGACCCGGCCATCAAGGCGGTGGTCATCCAGGGGGCCGGGGATCGCGCCTTCTGCGCCGGCGGCGACGTGCGCGCCGTGTGGGACAGCGGCAAGGCCCGGCAGGCCGGGGAGGGGGACGGCGCCATCGCCCGCGACTTCTTCCGTGAGGAATACCGGCTGAACCGCCGCATCAAACGCTACCCCAAGCCCTACATCGCATTGCTGGACGGCATTACCATGGGCGGCGGCGTGGGCCTGTCGGTGCACGGCAGTCACCGGGTGACGACGGAGAAGACCCTGCTGGCCATGCCGGAGACGGGCATCGGCCTGTTCCCCGATGTGGGCGGCGGCTACTTCCTGTCCCGCCTGCCGGGGGAGCTGGGCACCTACTTGGCGTTGACCGGCGCCCGCCTGGGCGCCGCCGACGCCGCCTATGCCGGAATCGCCACCCACCACGTCCCCTCCGCCCAGCTGGGCGCGCTGCTGGAAGAACTGGCGGCGGTGAGTTATGGCGCGCAGGCGCACGCCACCGTCGATACCGTGCTGGCCCGCCACGCCGCCTTCCCCGGCGAGGCGCCGCTGGCCGCCCACACGCCCTCGATCGACCGCAGCTTCAACGCCGAAACCGTGGAAGATATCCTGGCCTGCCTGTGCGATGAAACGCAGGGCTTCGACGATTCCTGGGCGGCGGCCACGGTGAAGACCCTGTCGCAGATGTCGCCCACCAGCCTGAAGGTGACATTGAGCCAGCTGCGCCGAGGCGTGGCGCTGGAGATCGAGGACGTGCTGGTCATGGAATACCGTATGACCCAGGCGGTGATGGCCGGCCATGACTTTTACGAAGGAATTCGAGCGCAGCTGGTGGACAAGGACCGCCAGCCGAAATGGCGGCCCGCGACCCTGGCCGAGGTATCCGAGTCTGAGGTGGCGCGGCACTTCCAGCCGGTGCCGTCTGGGGATCTCACCTTCACCGATTGATGTACGCCGGAGCGGTAGTCCGGGTGGGAATCGGCCCGGCTATCCCTCCGGAAGAGATATGCCGGATAAACGGATAGCGGACCTACCCTTTAGGGGTAGGGAAGCATCGCCTTAACCGCCAGATTCTGAGCATTTCTTACATTATCGGGTCGATTACCCGGGGACGATGCGTTAAAGTCTTGTCCGTCCAATGGAATCTACGTATCCCAAATGGTTCGTGCCGGTTTACTTGCCGGCGAACACTCTATGTCGTCGGTTCAGTATGAAGGAGAGGGCTTTGAAGCAACCTTACTACGACAGCATCCTGTTGATCGAAAGGCTGCATCGGCACTTTCTGGAAGTGCTGAAGGTCGAACTGGACCGGCAAGGTGTGCAGGACATCAACAACGTCCAGAGCTTGATTCTCTATAATATCGGTGAGGATGAACTGACGGTGGGGGAGTTGACCGCGCGGGGCTACTACCTGGGGTCGAACGTCTCCTACAACGTCAAGAAGATGCATGAGAACGGCTATCTGACGCAGGAGCGGTCGGCCCATGACCGCCGGTCCGTGCGCGTCCGCCTGTCCGAAAAGGGCATCGCGCTGCGCGACAAGATCAACACCCTGTTCGAACGCCAGGTGGGTGCGCTGGGTGAGGCTGGCCTGTCGGCGGATGAGCTGAACAAGGCCAATGAATTGATGCGCAAGCTGGAGCGGTTCTGGACTTCTGCCCTGGACTACACCAACTATCCTGCCAGTTCCGCCGCCTGAACGTCGGCGTTTATTCCAAGCAGGGTGCCGGATGATGGCCGGGAACGACGAAGTCTATGTCGAATACCATCGGATCGGTCAGATCGTGAAGGCGACCGCCATCGACGCCAACACGGGCGTCGAGGTTTCGATTCAGGGGCCGGCCAACCTGCCGCAGGAACATTTGCGCCGTGTCGTGGTGGCCAAGCTGCGATACGTTCTGGCGAAAAGGCGTAACAAGCCGCGCGGGATACTGGCCTGAACCACCAGCCAAGTCTTTGTCCAAGTCTTTGTCCTGAGCCATAAATGAAAAACCGCCGCTCCTCATCGGGCGGCGGTTTTCATTTGGGCTGGCCCGGCCCCGGAAGGGCTGGGCCGTAACTCGATGGCTCAGGACGCGCGGCGGCGCGGCTGGTCCGCCGGGGCCTTGCCCAGGCCGATCTTCTTCGCGAATTCCGACCGCTGGGCGGCGTAGTTCGGGGCGACCATGGGGTAGTCGGCCGGCAGGCCCCACTTGGCGCGGTATTCGTCGGGGGTCATGTTATAGGTCGAGCGCAGATGCCGCTTCAGCATCTTCAGCTTCTTGCCGTCTTCCAAGCAGACGATGTATTCGGGGGTGACCGACTTGCGCACGGGCACAGCGGGACGCTGCGGCTCCGGCTGAGCTTCGACCTGCGGCGTGTCGAGGCCGGCCAGAGAGCTGTAGACCGTGCTGATGATCTCGGGAATCTGCTGGGCCGGCAGGGCATTTTTGCCAACATAGGCAGAGACGATTTCCGACGTCATCTGGAGAAGTTGAGACGCGCGCAGGTCGCCGTCCTGTTGTTCAATCATTTCAACTGCCTTGACACATTGGAACGAAGTGTGTGTACACCTCGCACAGTCATAATGTTATGTCAATGTTAATTCGGCTTGTCCTATCGACGTAGGGCTGGTCTTCATGCCCTTCATCAAGTGTTTAGCCGTGTTGACTTGAATGGGGATAGTTGGGCCGGATCCCATTGATTGTGATGTCCATCACATGTGGACAATTTTAGACGGATTGCGGGCTTCACCGTTGAGTTGCTGCATTGGGGTGCTATTGAGGACGCGGGCAGTTCTACTCGACGTTGTTGGGTGATCGCCACAACCACCAGCGCGTACGGGCCCGGCGCTTCGCCGCGTTCAGCCGCGGCGCCGGGTTTAGATCGGCGTGGCGGGCATATCCTGGCTGCGCCGCCAGCGGATCCCGGAACTGGTGCCGACGGGGCGCATCTGGTAGTGTCCACACGGTTTTTAGCCCCCACTTCTTGTGGCGCCGCACCATTCGCGGGCGCCCGGGCCCGGGGGCGGCGCCGGAGGGGCGGGCCATGCGGGCGCGCCCCCGGTTCGCGCGTTCACGAAATGGGTTGGGCCTCATGACCGCCAAGACGTTCGCCATCGCTTCCGATCACGCCGGCACCGAGCTGAAGGCCGCACTGAAGGCGCTGCTGGAAGAGCAGGGCGTGACCGTCCTGGACCTGGGCACCGATGGCCCCGCCAGCGTCGACTACCCCAATTACGCCGATGCCGTGGCGGCCGCCCTGGCTGACGGCCGGGCCGAGGCGGGTGTGTTGATCTGCGGCACCGGCATCGGCATCAGCATCGCCGCCAACCGGCACCGCCATGTCCGCGCGGCCCTGTGCCACGACATCACCACCGCCCGCCTCTGCCGCCAGCACAACGACGCCAACGTCCTGGTGCTGGGCGCCCGCATCGTCGGGCTGGAGGTGGCGCGCGATTGCACCTTGGCTTTCCTGTCCACGCCGTATGAAGGGGGACGTCACGCCCGGCGCGTTGCCATGCTGGGCTGAGGCGCTTTCCGGGACCGGCGCCCCGGCGCGGGTCCAGACGACGTGGATCCGCATCATAGAGGGTTGTCAGAATGGCTTTTACTCAAAGCGCCGGTTTCTTCAGCGACACGCTCGCGGCGGCCGATCCCGAACTGGCCCGCGTCATTGGTGACGAGCTGCGCCGCCAGCAGGATCAGATCGAGCTGATCGCGTCGGAGAACATCGTCTCCCGCGCCGTGCTCGAGGCCCAGGGCTCCGTCCTGACCAACAAGTACGCCGAAGGCTACCCGTCCAAGCGCTACTACGGCGGCTGCGAGTATGTCGACGTGGCCGAGCAGCTGGCCATCGACCGCGCCAAGGCCCTGTTCAACTGCGCCTACGCCAACGTGCAGCCGCATTCCGGCGCCCAGGCCAACCAGGCGGTGTTCATGGCCCTGCTGAAGCCGGGCGACACCTTCATGGGCATGGATCTGACGCATGGCGGCCACCTGACCCACGGGTCCGCCGCCAACCAGTCCGGCAAGTGGTTCAACGTCGTCAGCTATGGCGTGCGCCCGGAAGACCACCGCATCGATTACGAGGCGATGGAGGCCAAGGCCCGCGAGCACAAGCCCAAGCTGATCATCGCCGGCGCCTCCGCCTACCCGCGTGAGATCGACTTCGCCCGCTTCCGCGCCATCGCGGACGAGATCGGCGCCTACCTGATGGTGGACATGGCCCATTACGCGGGCCTGATCGCCGCCGGCGTCTATCCCAGCCCGCTGCCGCACGCCCACATCGTCACCACCACCACGCACAAGACGCTGCGCGGCCCGCGTGGCGGCATGATCCTGTCCAACGACCTGGACCTGGGCAAGAAGATCAACTCGGCGGTGTTCCCCGGCCTGCAGGGCGGCCCGCTGATGCACGTCATCTCCGCCAAGGCCGTGGCCTTTGGCGAGGCGCTGAAGCCCGAGTTCAAGGAATACGCCGCCCAGGTGAAGGCCAACGCCCAGGTGCTGGCCGACGTGCTGATCAAGGGGGGCTTGGACATCGTCTCCGGCGGCACCGACAGCCACATCGTGCTGGTCGACCTGCGTCCCAAGAAGCTGACGGGCCGCGACGCCGAGGTCAGCCTGGAACACGCCGGCATGACCTGCAACAAGAACGGCGTGCCCTTCGACCCGGAGAAGCCGATGGTGACCTCCGGCGTCCGCCTGGGCACCCCGGCCGCCACCACGCGCGGCTTCGGCACCGAGGAATTCCGCCAGGTCGGCGAGATGATCATCGAGGTGCTGGACGCGCTGGCCAAGTCCAACGGCGACAACTCGGCCGCCGAGGCGCGGGTGCGGGAAAAGGTTCAGGCGCTCTGCCGCCGTTTCCCGATTTACTGAAACAGGGCTGGTTGAACGGCCTTACACGGAGGGGGACCAGGAGTAATGCGCTGCCCGTTTTGTGGTAACGACGACACCCAGGTGAAGGATTCTCGGCCCACCGAGGATAACTCCGCCATCCGCCGCCGCCGCTTCTGCCCCTCCTGCGGCGCGCGGTTCACGACGTTCGAGCGCGTGCAGCTGCGTGAGCTGACCGTGGTGAAGGCGACCGGGCAGCGCGAACCCTTCGACCGCGAGAAGGTCTTGCGGTCGATGCGGGTCGCCTTGCGCAAACGGCCGGTGGACGCCGACCGCATCGACCGGGTGGTGAACTCCATCGTTCGCCAGCTGGAATCGTCCGGTGAGACGGAAATCCCTTCCAAGCAGATCGGCAGCATGGTGATGGATACGCTGGCCCAGTTGGACCAGATTGCCTACATCCGCTATGCGTCGGTCTACAAAGATTTCCGCGAAGTGGCCGATTTCAATGAGTTCGTCGGTCATCTTAAGACTGACCCTGAAGTCTGACGGCTTCACGGCGATAACAGGCGGGGCTTGAATAGGCCCCGCCTGCCGGCCCATCCTACGGGACTGAGGAGAGGCCGCATGACCCACACCCACTTTACCGCTGACGACGTCGCGCACATGCGCGCGGCCCTGTCGCTCGCCTCGCGCGGCTTGGGGCGCTGCTGGCCCAACCCGGCGGTGGGCTGCGTCATCGTCAAGGACGGCCGCGTGGTGGGTCGGGGCTGGACCCAGCCCGGCGGGCGCCCGCATGCCGAGACCGTGGCCCTGGCCCAGGCCGGCAACGCGGCGGAAGGGGCCACCGCTTACGTCACCCTGGAACCCTGCAGCCATGTCGGCAAGACGCCGCCCTGCGCCGACGCGCTGGTGGCGGCCGGCATCAAGCGCGTCGTCGTCGCCATCGGCGATCCCGATCCGCGCGTCTCCGGCCGGGGCATCACCCGCCTGCGCGACGCCGGCATCACCGTGGAATTGGGCCTGCTGGAGGATGAGGCGCGGCTGGTGACGGAGGGCTTCCTGCGCCGCGTCACCGAGGGCCGGCCCATGGTGACCCTGAAGCTGGCCACCACGCTGGACGGCCGCATCGCCACCAAGGCGCATGAAAGCCAGTGGATCACGGGACCCGTCGCCCGCTCCTGGGGGCATGGCCTGCGCAGCACCCACGACGCCATCATGGTGGGCATCGGCACGGCCCTGGCCGATGATCCGGAGCTGACCTGCCGCCTGCCGGGGCTGGAGGACCGATCCCCCATCCGCATCGTGGTGGACAGGCGCCTGCGCTTGCCGCTGACCAGCCGCCTGGTGTGCGACGCCCGCCGCGTGCCGGTGTGGGTGGCGACCCTGGCCGGCGGCGATGCCACCCGCCGCCGTGCCTATCAGGATTGCGGGGTGGACGTCATCGAGATCCCGGCCGACGCCGATGGCGTCATGCCGCTGGCCGACGTGCTGGCGGCCCTGGGCACGCGAGGCCTGACCCGGGTGCTGGTGGAGGGCGGGGCGCAGTTGGCCGCCTCCCTCTTCAAGGATGACTTGGTGGACCGCCTGGAATGGTATCGCGCCGCCAAGGTCATCGGCGGCGATGGCCTGGCGGCGGCCCATGGCTTCGGGCTGGAGCGGCTGAACGCGGCCCCGCGCTTCACGCTGGTGGACGTGCGTCCCGCTGGTGATGACAAGGCCGAGAGCTATCGCCGCATCGGGTGACCGGTTTGCGGTTTTGCGCAAGAAACGCCGCCATTTTCCACTCGCCAGCCGGGGCGGCCGGGCCTAGTTTGTCGCCCATGTTTACTGGACTCATCACGGATGTCGGGCAGGTCACCGCTGTTGAACGGCGTGGCGATACCCGTTTCACCATCGCCACCGGGTTCGACCTGGACACGGTCGCCATCGGCGCCTCCATCGCCTGCAACGGCGTCTGCCTCACCGTGGTCGAGAAAGGCCAGGACGGCGGCCCAGGGGGCGGCCGCGGCTGGTTCAAGGTGGACGTGTCCGCCGAAACCCATTCCAAGACCACCACCGGCACCTGGCAGGCCGGCACGCCCGTGAACCTGGAGCGGTCCTTGCGCCTGGGCGATGAGTTGGGCGGCCACCTGGTCTACGGCCATGTCGACGGCGTGATCGACATCGTCGACGTGCAGCCGGACGGCGACAGCCAGCGCTGGTGGTTCGACGCGCCGCCGCACCTGGCGCGCTTCATCGCCGCCAAGGGCTCCGTCGCCCTGGATGGCGTGTCGCTGACCGTGAACTCGGTCGAGGGCACGCGCTTCGGCATCAACATCATCCCCCACACCCAGGAAAAGACCACCTTCCAGCACCTGAAGGCTGGCGGGGTGATCAATCTGGAAGTCGACATGCTGGCGCGCTACGTCGCCCGTCTCGCGGAAACGAAATGATGAGCAACACGCCGGTCTCCGTGGCCCTGTCCACCCCTGAGGAATTGATCGAGGAGGCCCGTGCCGGCCGCATGTTCATCCTGGTGGATGACGAGGATCGAGAGAACGAGGGCGACCTGGTCATCCCGGCGGAATGCTGCGACGCGGCCGCCGTGAACTTCATGGCCCGCCACGGCCGCGGCCTGATCTGCCTGTCCATGGACACGGCCCAGATCAACCGGCTGAACCTGCCGCTGATGTCGCGGGACAACGCCTCGCGCCATCAGACGGCCTTCACCGTGTCGATCGAGGCGCGGGAAGGGGTCACCACCGGTATTTCCGCCCCCGACCGCGCCCGCACCATCGCCGTGGCCATCGACCCCAACAGCGGCCCGCAGGACATCGCCAGCCCCGGCCACATCTTCCCGCTGGTGGCGCGCGATGGCGGCGTGCTGGTCCGTGCCGGCCATACGGAAGCGGCGGTGGACTTCGCCCGCCTGGCGGGCAAGCTGCCGGCCGGCGTGATCTGCGAGATCATGAAGGACGACGGCACCATGGCCCGCCTGCCGGACCTGCTGCCCTTCGCCGCCGAACACGGCCTGAAGATCGGCACCATCGCCGACTTGATCGCCTATCGTCGCCGCACCGAAACGCTGGTGGAGCGCACCTACACCACCGCCATCGAAAGCCGCCACGGCGGCCACTTCACCGTGCATGTCTACAAGAACCGCATCACCGGGGCGGAGCATCTGGCCCTGGTCATGGGCGACGTCGCTGACGGCCGGCCGGTGCTGGCCCGCATGCACGCGCTGGAGGTGGTGCACGACCTGCTGGGCGATGTGCGGCGCCAGGGCGCCGGCGACCTGGACATCGCCATGTCCACCGTGGCGCGTGAGGGCCGGGGCGTCATCGTCGTCATCCGCGACGCGCAGCCCTTCTCGCTGCTGGACCGGCTGCGGGCGCTGGACGGTGCCGGCGCGCCCGACGGCGGTCAACTGCGTGACTATGGTGTGGGTGCGCAGATCCTGCTGGATCTGGGGGTCAAGGAACTGCACCTGCTGACCAACAATCCCAAGACCCTGGTGGGGGTCGAGGGCTACGGCCTGACCATCCTCAGCCAGCGTGCCATCCCGCCGCGCCCGCCGGTCGCCTAAAGGAGCCGCCGCTTGGCCGAAGCCCCCCACATCATGATCGTCGAGGCCCGGTTCTATGAGGACATCGGCGAAGAATTGGTGCGCGGGGCCGTGGCCGAGATCAGCCGGGCCGGTGCCACGTATGAGCATTTCCAGGTGCCGGGAACGTTCGAGCTGCCGGCGGCCCTGCAGTACGCCGTGAAGTCCATGGACTTCTACTCCGGCCGCCGCCGCTTCGACGGCTATGTGGCGCTGGGCTGCCTCATCCGGGGCGAGACCACGCAGTATGACACCGTGGCCGCCGAATGCGCCCGGGGCCTGAATGAGCTGGTGCTGCGCCATACCCTGGCGCTGGGCTACGGCGTGTTGACGGTGGAGAACCGGGAACAGGCCTGGGCCCGCGCGTCGGTGGCGCAGAAGAACCGGGGCGGGGAGGCGGCCCGCGCCTGCCTCGACATGATCGAGCTGAAGCGGCAGTTCAGATTGAATGCGCGCTGATGCGCGATTTCCTCAGGCGCCGGGCGGCCGCCTCCGCGGCCTTGGCTATCCTCGCTGCGCCCTGCGGTGCTCGCTGCGGCGGATGCGGTCGCGTCCTACAACGGCATGAATGCCGTTAGTTTTAATTGTAGTATTGGCCGCTTTACGGGCAGGCCGGCTATGCCGGATGATTTTTCGGTTGGCCGGCGGGCCCGGCTGCCGCATCTTTCCCTACTTTCCGATTCCCCTTCCTTCCTGGCGAAAAGCGTTCCCGACATCATGGCTCCCCGCAAAAAGGTCACCACCCCCACGCCCACGCCGGAAGTGAAGCTTCCCACGCCCAAGCGGGCCGGTTCCGCCAAGGCACGGCGCAGCGCCGCCCGTCTGAACGCCGTACAGGCGCTGTACCAGATCGAGCTGACGGAAAGCTCGCCCGAGGTGATCATCACCGAGTACGCCAATTTCCGCCTGGGCCAGGAACTGGACGGCGACCGCTACGTCTCGGCGGATGGGGAACTGTTCGCCGCCATCGTGCGCGGCGCCACCTCGCGCCAGCATGAGATCGACCCGGTGCTCAGCCAGGCGCTGGACCGCCAGCACCTGGACCGGCTGGAACTACTGCTGCGCGCCATCCTGCGCGCCGGCGCGTGGGAACTGCTGGCCGGCGGCGACACCGCCGCCCGCATCGTCATCAACGATTACATCGACGTGGCCCACGGCTTCTTCGCCGGCCGGGAACCCGGCATGATCAACGGCGTTCTGGACAAGGTCGCCCGTATCGTCCGCCCGGATGAGCTGGCGTCCCGCGCCAGCGGCACTGAGGGCGCCCAGGGCTGACGCCTGCCCCAACCGTGAGAGGTTGACCCAGCGGATGGTGGACACGGGTACCGATCCCTGCACGCCGGCGCTCGCCGCCGTCGCCAAGCCGGACAAGGCCGCCGACCAGCCGCTGGGGGAATTCGACCGCATCGCCCGCTACTTCCGTCCGTTGGCCCAGGGCTTTCCCGGGGCGCAGGGCCTGCGCGACGACGCTGCCTATGTCACCGTGCCGCCGGGCAAGGAACTGGTGGTCACCACCGACGCCATGGTGGCCGGCGTCCATTTCTTCCCCGACGACGCGCCCGGCCTGGTGGCCAGCAAGCTGCTGCGCACCAACCTGTCCGACCTGGCGGCCAAGGGGGCGGAGCCCTTGGCCTACAGCCTGGTCACCAGCCTGCCGCGCACCCTGCCGGAGGATTGGCTGGCTGGATTCGCCGGTGGCCTGGCGGCCGACCAGGCGGAATTCGGCATCCACCTGCTGGGCGGGGACAGCACCGTCACCGACGGGCCCATCACCTTGGCCATCAGCGCGCTGGGCCTGATCGACGCCGGCACGGCCGTTCGCCGCGTCGGCGCCGGGCCGGGTGACCTGGTCTTCGTCACCGGCACCATCGGCGACGCCACGCTGGGCCTGGCCCTGGTCCGCCAGCGCAAGGGGCCCGTGCCCGAGGATGACCGCCAGTTCCTGCTGGACCGCTTCTATCGCCCCCGGCCGCGCCTGGGCGTGGGGCCGGTGCTGCGCGCCGGCGCCACCGCGTCAGCCGACGTGTCGGACGGCCTGCTGGCCGATCTGGGGCACATCGTCCGCGAAAGCGGCCTGGTGGCGGTGGTGGAGGCCGGGCGCATTCCCCTGTCGCCACCCGCCCGCCGCATGCTGTCCGGGCATGCGTGCACCATCACCGACCTGGCCACGGGCGGCGAGGATTACGAGGTGGTGTTCACCGTCCCGCCGGCCAAGCGCGCCGCCGTCATGGCCGCCGCGGCGAAGGCCAAGCTGACCATCACCGAGATCGGCAGCCTACGTCCCCTGGCGGCCGGCGGCGGCTTCACCGACGGCACCGGTCCCGCCCGGCTGGTGGACGCCATGGGCCGGGACATCACCCCCCGCGCCGCCGGCTGGCAGCACTTCTGATCCTGGTCTATTGTGCCAAATGAGGGAGCCCTTTTTGGGGAGCCTTGCCCTTGGCTGGGCACGGTTTTTTAACGCCCTGGCGTCAGGATGGCGCCCGAGGGTGGCACTCCGCCCCGTCGCGTTCCTTTTTCTGAATGCTTATCCCGCTCGATTCTTGTCCCCTGGATTCTTGTCGATGAAGAAAATCCTTTTCCTGGTGGTGGCGCTGCTGGCCCTGATCGGCGCCGGCGTGGGCGGCTACATCTTCCTGGTCCACAAGGACGGTCAGCCCAAGGTGGAGGAGGAAAAGAAGAAGCCCGTGGGCCCGCCGCAGTTCGTGGACATCGGCCCCTTCGTCCTGCCCGTCATGGGCGACAAGCAGATCGAGCAGAACCTGCTGCTGCAGGTGCAGATCCAGGTGGCCAGCGACGAGGCCAAGGACAAGGTCAAGGAACGGCGCTACATCCTGCAGAACGCCTACATCGAGACACTGTACGGCAAGTTGGGCCAGCAGCAGATCAAGGCCGGGCAGGTCATCGACGTGGTGGCGGTGCGCCGCTGGCTGATCGAGGCCACACCCAAGGTGATGGGCGAGGGCGTGGTCGATGACGTGCTGATCCAGGCCGTCAACCAGCACCCGGCCTACTGACGATGGCGGACGTGGTCATCCGCCCCTATCGTCCCGGTGACGAGTCGGGCATCGCCGAACTCATCGTCCCCATCCAGCGGGAAGAGTTCGACATTCCCATCACCTATGCCGAACAACCGGATCTTCGCGATATTCCAGGCTTTTACCGGCAGGATGCCGGGGAATTCTGGGTGGCGGTGGAGGGGAACTGCATCGTCGGCACCATCGCGCTGAAGGACATCGGCGACGGCGCGGCCGCCTTGCGCAAGATGTTCGTGGCGGCCAGTCACCGGGGGGCGCCACACCGGCTGGCCGCCGGCCTGCTGGCGACTTTGCTGGCACATGCCAGGGATCGGGCGCTGCGGGCCGTGTATTTGGGCACAACCGCTAAGTTCCTGGCGGCCCATCGCTTTTATGAGAAATGTGGTTTTTCCCAGATTACCCCCGACGAGTTACCTCCATCCTTTCCACGCATGGCGGTCGACACTCGGTTTTACTTTCTGACCCTTTAGACGCCACCTTGCGGGGGCGATTGCTTAAGCCCTGTTTCCATGTCACTTTTTTCAGGCTGAAACGGCGACCGACACCCAGCGTTCAGAATTGGGGCGGCGCCGGCTCTGGGAAACCAGTCTGGGAAAAGGAAACGACATGACAGGAGTGCTTCCCTTCGTGTGGGGGTGCGGCGCCTTGGCCGTGCTCTATGGTCTTTTCACCGCCAGGTCCGTTCTTTCCGCCAGCCCGGGCAACGCCCGCATGCTGGAAATCGCCGCGGCCATCCAGGAGGGGGCGGGGGCGTATCTCAACCGGCAATACCGCACCATCGCCGTGGTCGGCATCGTCATCGCCATCCTGCTGTACGTCACCCTGAAATGGTACGTGGCCCTGGGCTTCGTCCTGGGCGCCGTGCTGTCGGCGGCGGCGGGCTACATCGGCATGAACGTTTCCGTCCGCGCCAATGTGCGTACGGCGGAGGCGTCGCGCCATGGCCTGGCGGCGGGCCTGTCCATCGCCTTCCGCTCCGGTGCCGTCACCGGCATGCTGGTGGCGGGCCTGGCGCTCCTGGGCGTCTCCGGCTATTTCGGACTGCTTTCCCAACTGGGGATCACGGGGCGGCCGCTGATCGACGCCCTGGTGGCGCTGGGCTTCGGCGCCTCGCTCATCTCCATCTTCGCGCGCCTGGGCGGCGGCATCTTCACCAAGGGGGCGGATGTGGGCGCCGACCTGGTGGGCAAGGTCGAGGCGGGCATCCCCGAGGATGATCCCCGCAACCCCGCCGTCATCGCCGATAACGTGGGCGACAACGTGGGCGACTGCGCCGGCATGGCGGCCGACCTGTTCGAGACCTATGCTGTCACCACGGTGGCGACCATGGTGCTGGCCTCCATCTTCTTCGCCGGAACCGACCTGCTGGCGCCCTTGATGCTGTACCCGCTGGCCATCGGCGGCGTCTGCATCATCACCTCCATCATCGGCACCTACTTCGTGCGGCTGGGCGCCAGCGGCAACATCATGGGGGCGCTGTACAAAGGCCTGATCGCCACCGGCGTCCTGTCGCTGGCCGGCATCTGGGCCGTCACCTACTGGGTGCTGCCCGACCATCTGCAGACCGCCTTCTCCGTCAACGGCAAGGAATTCACCGGCCAGACGCTGTACTGCTGCGCCGTGGTGGGCTTGATTGTCACGGCGCTGATCGTCTGGATCACCGAATACTACACCGGCACCAACTACCGCCCGGTGAAGTCGGTGGCGCAGAGCTCCACCACCGGCCACGGCACCAACGTCATCCAGGGCCTAGCCATTTCCATGGAGTCGACGGCCCTGCCGGCCATCGTCATCTGCGCCGCCATCCTGGTGACGCACCTGATGGCCGGCCTGATGGGCATCGCCATTGCCGTCACCAGCATGCTGGCGCTCGCCGGCATGATCGTGGCGCTGGACGCCTATGGCCCCGTCACCGACAACGGCGGCGGCATCGCGGAGATGGCGGACCTGCCCGGCGACGTGCGGGTGACCACCGACGCGCTGGACGCCGTGGGCAACACCACCAAGGCGGTGACCAAGGGCTACGCCATCGGTTCCGCCGGCCTGGGCGCCCTGGTGCTGTTCGCCGCCTATAATGAAGACCTGCATTATTTCATGGCCAATCCCACCGACTATCCCTACTTCGCCGACCTGTCGGGGAAGCTGGACTTCGGATTGGACAACCCCTTCGTCGTCGTGGGCCTGATTCTGGGCGGGCTGCTGCCCTTCCTGTTCGGCGCCATGGGCATGACGGCGGTGGGCCGCGCCGCCGGCTCGGTGGTGGAGGAGGTGCGGCGCCAGTTCCGCGAGAACACCGGCATCATGGCCGGCACGTCCAAGCCCGATTACGGCCAGGCGGTGGACCTGCTGACCCGCGCCGCCATCAAGGAGATGATCATCCCCTCGCTGCTGCCGGTGCTGGCGCCGGTGGTGCTGTACTTCATCATCAACGCCATCGCCGGCAAAGGGGCGGCGTTCTCGGCGGTGGGCGCCATGCTGCTGGGCGTCATCGTCACCGGGCTGTTCGTCGCCATTTCCATGACGTCGGGCGGCGGTGCCTGGGACAACGCCAAGAAGTACATCGAGGAGGGCCACCATGGCGGCAAGGGCTCGGACGCGCACAAGGCGGCGGTGACCGGCGACACCGTGGGCGACCCCTACAAGGACACGGCCGGCCCCGCCGTGAACCCCATGATCAAGATCACCAACATCGTGGCGCTGCTGCTGCTGGCCATCCTGGCCCACGGCTGACGCGCACCATTCGAGTCCCAAACAAAAACCCCGGGGCGAACGCTCCGGGGTTTTCCTTATTCCATATCGGGGGGCGCTTTAGCCGCCACCCTTCTTCTTCTTGTCATCCTTCTTCTTCTCGCGGTTGAGGTTGCCCATCAACTGCTCCAGGAAGGTGACCTCGTGGCCGGCCGTCGGGGTCTCGCGGTCCTCGGGGCTGATGTCCTGCTGCTGGGCCAGGTCGACGTCACCGACGGTGCTGACCACACCCTGGTCGTTGAAGCTGACCTGCAACACCCGCTGCTGCACGACATCGGGATCGAAGAAGGCTTCGTTCTCGGTGATGGCGCCGATGTAGTACCAGACGTTGGCGTCCAGCGTGCTGGTGGTGCTGGGCGACCCCAGCGCCTTCTGCACATCTTCCTTGGTGCTGGTCCCCGGATGGACGTCGGCCAAGCGGCGGTCTTCCACCAGATTGCCGCGGTTGTTCACCGTGGGGGTGCAGGCCGTCAGCCCGATCCCGAGCAGGCCCACGCCAATCAGGCCGGCGGGAGACAGCAACTTAAGGGTCTTGTTCGGCATGGTCTAAGACGTTAATCCCAAGAACGTTGATCGCGGGTCGGCCCCGTTCCACGATTGAGGCACCGCCCGTCCGTCGCGGGGGATGCGATAATCCGGAGATTGAGGACCAACCGGCCCGGGTTCCAGGCCATCCCCGTCCGGCGTGACGTCCCTCGTCACGCTTGACCGGTGGACGACCACCCCCCATCTGGCCGGTGACAATCGCACCAGCCGCTTTGTCCTGTCAACGAAAGCCGGGTTCCGCGCCGTGATCGCCTTGCTGAAGTCCCTGTTCAGCCGCAACCGCCACCAGGCGGCCGTGTTGCGTCTCTATGCCGGCATCGTCGACCAGGCGCGCCGGCCGGAATTCTATACGGCGGCGGCGGGCCACGCCCGGGGGGTGCCCGACACGGTGGAGGGCCGGTTCGAGGTGGTGGCCTTGCACGCTTGGCTGGTGATGCGCCGGCTGGCGGCCGAGGGGCCGGATCTGGCGGCCCTCAACCAGGCCCTGTTCGATCATATGTTCACCGACCTGGACTTCAGCCTGCGGGAGCTGGGCGCCAGCGAGATGGTGGTGGGCAAGAAGGTCAAGGATCTGGGCACGCACTTCTATGGCCGGGCCGACGCCTACGAATCGGGCTTGAAGGGCGGGGCGGGGAAGCTGGAAGCGGCGCTGGACCGCAACCTCTTCGGCTCCACCCTGCCGGACGGGCCGGAGGTGGCGGCCGTGGCGGCATATGTCCGAACCTGTGCCGACCGGTTGGGCGCCCTGCCGGCGGCCGACCTGCTGGCGCGCGGGCCCACCTTCGCCCCCGCGCCCGTGTTTTGACTTCTTAAGAGTGTGGAGTTGCGCGTCATGGCCGACATGGCCCCTGAATTTTCCCGACCCGTTATCGCCGACAAGGTGTCCGCCCGCGAGAGCGTGGAGAAGATCACGGCCACCCCGGCGGAGCGCGCCGCGCTGGCCAAGCGCCTGGATCTCGTGACGCTGGACAGCCTGACGGCTCTGGTGCGCCTGCGCCGTATCCGGGGCGGCCAGATGGTGCGTGTCACCGGCGAGTTGGAGGCCGAGGTGGTGCAGAGCTGCGTGGTGACGCTTGAGCCGCTGCCGGCCCATGTGCGCGACACCTTCCAGGCCCTGTTCGCCCCGGCCCATCTGGTGCCCAAGGACGAGGACGAGCTGGATAACTTGGGCCTGGACGATGAGGCCGACCCGCCCGAGCCCATCGAGAACGGCCGCATCGACATCGGCGAGCTGGTCGCCCAGCACCTGTCGCTGGCCCTCGACCCCTATCCCCGCAAGGCGGATGCCGAGCGCTTCGTGCATGTGGAGGATTGGGAAGGCGAGGGCGAATTCCCCGACGCGCCCAATGAACCGCCCCCGGATATGGAAGGTGCGGATGAAGTGGAGTCGCCAGCCGACGACGCGGCGGCTCCGGCCCGGGACGCCGGTGAGGAGAAGCCGAATCCCTTTGCCGCCCTTGCGAAGCTGCGGCCCAAGACTTAATTTGGTCTTTGGCGCTTGCCCTTGCCGGGGATTTCGAGTACTTAAAGCGCCCTGTTTGATCCGGTCCAGGGTTGGGCCGGGTTCGTTGTCGTTTGACCCCATATCGTTTTCCGCAAGCCCGTCCCCAGTAAATTGGGGGTGGGAAAAGGATGACGGTTTCGCTAAAGCATGGGGCCTGACGATGGTTAGCAAGACGGCACATGAGTGGTCGTCTTAATCGAGTAGAGAGTAGACGATCATGGCCGTTCCTAAGAAAAAGACCTCCCAGTCTCGCCGCAACATGCGCCGTTCGCACCACGCCATCAGCGCCGGTGCGCACCACGAGTGCAGCAACTGCGGTGAGCTGACCCGCCCGCATCACGTCTGTGGCTCCTGCGGCCACTACGACGGCCGTGAGGTCGTCGTCGATACTGCTACCGCTGCCGCCTGATCCGGTTCGCACGGTGCTTGAGGAGGTCGCCGTCCGGTGAGCACACGCCTGCGAATCGCCCTGGATGCGATGGGCGGCGATCATGCCCCGGACATGGTGGTGGACGGCGCGGATATCGCGCGCGAACGCTGCCCGAATGTCGACTTCCTGTTCGTTGGTGACGAGCAGCGCATCAACGCGCTGCTTGACGCCCGGCCGGCACTGAAGGCGATCTCCCAGGTTCGCCATACAGCTGACGTTGTGGCCATGGACGCGAAACCGTCCGTGGCCCTTCGTTCTGGGCGCGGCTCCAGCATGCGCCTGGCGATCGACGCCGTGGCGTCGGGGGAGGCGGCCAGCGTCGTTTCCGCCGGCAACACCGGCGCGCTGATGGCCATGGCCAAGTTCGTGCTGAAGACTCTGCCGGGGATCGACCGGCCGGCCATCGCGTCCATGCTGCCCACCATGCGGGGCGACTGCGTGATGCTGGATCTGGGCGCCAACCTGGAATGCGACGCCGACAACCTGGTGCAGTTCGCGGTGCTGGGCACCGTGTTCGCCCAGACGGTGCTGGGCCTGCTGGAACCCACCATCGGCCTGCTTAATGTGGGATCGGAGGAGCAGAAGGGCCATGAGGCCATTCGCACCGCCGCCTCCGCCCTGCGCGCCACGCCGCTGGCCCGCAACTTCCACGGCTTCGTGGAAGGCACCGACATCGCCGCCGGCACGGTGGACGTGGTCGTGACCGATGGGTTCACCGGCAACGTCGCCCTGAAGACGGCCGAGGGCACCGGCAAGCTGTTCGGCGAATTCCTGCGCCGTACCTTCCAATCCTCCCTGCTGGCCAAGCTGGGCTATCTGCTGGCCCGCACCGCCTTCAACAAGCTGCGCCAGCGCATGGATCCCCGCCGGTACAACGGCGCGATGTTCCTGGGTCTGCAAGGCGTGTGCGTGAAAAGCCACGGCGGCACCGACGGGCTGGGCTTCGCCAACGCCATCTGCGTGGCGGTGGACCTGGTCCAGCACGGCTTCAACGAGAAAATCCGCAAGGAACTGGCCTTGCTGCAGGAAAGCCTGCAGGCGGCGTCCGCCGCCGCTTCCGGTTCCGACCCCCAGGCCGTTGCCCAGTGACGGCTTATCCCCTGACGGCTGGTTGAACGATGGTAATGCGCTCCGTGATCGTGGGCTGCGGCTCTTACCTGCCCGCCCGCGTCTTGACCAACGACGACCTCGCCAAGATGGTCGACACCTCGGACGAGTGGATCACCCAGCGCACCGGCATCCGCAGCCGCCACATCGCCGCCGAGGGCGAGATGACCTCCGACCTGGCGCTGGCCGCCGCCAAGGCCGCCTTGGCCCATGGCAACGTCGCGGTGGATGAGCTGGACCTGATCGTCCTGGCCACCGCCACCCCCGACCAGACCTTCCCCGCCACCGCCGCCAAGGTGCAGGCGGCCTTGGGCATGACCCGGGGCGCCGCCTTCGACGTGCAGGCCGTCTGCTCCGGCTTCATCTACGCCCTGTCGGTGGCCGACAACTTCATCAAGGCCGGCCAGGCGCGCACGGTGCTGGTGATCGGCGCCGAGACCTTCTCCCGCATCCTGGACTGGAACGACCGCGCCACCTGCGTGCTGTTCGGCGACGGCGCCGGCGCCGTGGTGCTGCGCGCCGAGGAAGGCGAGGGCACGGCCGCCGACCGCGGCATCCTGTCCACCCACCTGCATTCCGATGGCCGCCATCACGACCTGCTGTATGTCGACGGCGGTCCGTCCTCCACCCAGACCGTGGGCCATGTGCGCATGGCGGGGCAGGAGGTGTTCAAGCACGCCGTGGTCAACCTGGCCGAGGTGGTGGGTGAGGCGCTGGAGGCCAACGGCCTGACACCCGCCGACCTGAACTGGCTGGTGCCCCACCAGGCCAACCGCCGCATCATCGAGAACACCGGCCGCAAGCTGAAGATGGATCCCGCCCAGGTGGTGATGACCGTGGACCACCACGGCAACACCTCGGCCGCGTCCATTCCCTTGGCTCTGTGCGAGGCCGTGGCCGATGGTCGCATCCAGCGGGGCGAGCTTGTCCTGCTGGAGGCCATGGGCGGCGGTTTCACCTGGGGCGCCGCGCTGGTTCGCTTCTAGGCCGGGCCACTCATCCGCGGACTCACGCCGGCCGGCAAATCCGATTACCGATGTATTCAAGGGGCGTCCCGCCGGGGCGCCCCTTTGCCATTGCGGTGACAGCCCTTCCGCTTTCGCGGCGCACCATTCTTGGGTGCTCTGCAACAGCCGTTTCGCCCTGACGGATGGTCTAGCCGAATCTGACAAAACTTTGGCAAACCTTTGGAATTGACGGCTTTCCCGCCTGGCATTACCGTTCCCGCAGTTGGCGAAGGGGCCACTGGTTGAGGGAGGGCACCCATGGGAGATCACACCGTCACGCGCGCTCAGTTGAGCGAGGCCGTCTACCAAGAGGTAGGGCTGTCGCGGAATGAGTCCGCCGATTTGGTGGAAAGCGTGCTGGATGAGATCGCTTCCGCCTTGGGGCGGGGGGAAATGGTCAAGATTTCCTCCTTCGGGAGCTTCTCCGTGCGGTCCAAGGGCGAGCGCATCGGCCGCAACCCCAAGACGGGTGAAGAGGTGCCGATCCTGCCCCGCCGCGTCCTGGTGTTCCGCGCCAGCCACGTGCTGAAGAACCGCATCAACGAAGTCCTGTCGGCCAACGAGCACTAAGTCATGTCCGGCATGCCCGCGCCTGAGCCCCGGATACCGGCTGAAGACATGTCGGCTGATGGTGTCGAAACCGGGGACGACCTCGTCGCGCCCGACATGACGGACGCGGCCGATGGGGTGGTGGCGGACACGGACATCGAATCCGACCTCCCGGATGAGATGGGTCCGGATGAGGCGGGAAACGAGATGCCGGTGGCTGATCGCGGCCGCGCGGGGACCAAGTCGCCCACCGCCTTCCGCACCATCAGCGAGGTGTCGGCGGAGTTGGACGTACCGCAGCATGTGCTGCGCTTCTGGGAAACCAAGTTCCCCCACATCCGCCCCCTGAAGCGCGGCGGCGGCCGGCGCTATTACCGCCCGGACGATGTGGAGCTGCTGCGCCGAATCCAGGTGCTGCTCTATAAGGAAGGGTACACCATCAAGGGCGTGCAGCGTCTGCTGCGCACCGGCGGTGGTCGCACGTTGCCCCCTAATGCCCCCATCAGCGAGTCCGCCGGCGGCGCTGAAGAGGCCGCCGAGGCTGCGGATGAGAGCTGGGTCGAACCGGCACCGCCATCCCCGCCGCCCGCGCCCCGTGCGCAGCCGGAGGAGAAGCTGCGCATCATCGGTCTGTTCGACCACGATCCCGAGGCGGATCCCGAATGGTCGCGCACGCCGCCATCCGCGCCGGAGCCTGCGGCCCCCCGCGCCCATGAGCTGCGCCGGGCCCCCACGGAAAAGGTGGAGAAGGGCCTGTCAGCCCCGAAGCGTGAGGCGCTGGGCCAGGTGCTGGCGGACCTGGAAGAGATTCGCGACCTGCTGCGCCGCGTGGTGTAAGCAGCGCTCCCCCACCGCTATATGCGCCCCCGTATTAATCCCGTCTTGGCGGTGTCGCCCGCGCGGCTGTTCCTGCCCGTCGTCCGGTGCCTGGCGCGAGCGGGGTAACGAACAGCGTCGTCAAGCCGCCCGGGAAAGGTGATCCGATAAGCCTCCCGAGCCCGCTTTGGTGGTCCAATGCTTTTGGATCGCGCCAAAACGGGTCGGTAACTCGTTGATATAAAAATAGAAAATAAGAAAATTCATTTTTTTGACGTTTAGGCGTCCAACGCCGTTGCATCTGGTGAATCTCGTGGCTATAGTCCGCGCCCGAACCGCAGCCTACCGCGGTTCACTCGAGAGGTCGGAGCGTAGCGCAGCCTGGTAGCGCATCAGACTGGGGGTCTGGGGGTCGCAGGTTCGAATCCTGTCGCTCCGACCATCTCTCGAAACCATGAAGACGGCGCCGGTCCCGTGAAGGACCAGGCGCCGTTTCCATTTCAGGCACTTGTTTCCCCTGTGACCACCCTCCCGTCCGCCTTCCTGCGCGCCGGGGCCCGGCCGCACACGGCGCGGCCGGCATCCGTCAGGCGGCAGACCAGCCAATCGGGCTTCAGCGGGTTGCTGAACCACGGGGTGGCCCAGCCGGCCTCCAGGCAAGATTTCACCGTGGCGGCGGTGACCTTGCTGCCATCCGCCCAGAACAGGGGCAGCTTGCCGCCGGCCTGGTCCAGGCCGCGCCGCAGCCAGCGTTTCTGCACGGGCGTGGGAAGAAGTGGGGGCGGGGCCTCGTGCATGGGTGTTTCAGGAACAGCTGCCTTGCCGCGCGCCATGCCCAGTCTCCCCGTCAATCGGCCCATTCGGAACCGCCACGCCCTTTGGGCATGGCGCGGGGCCCGCCGGTATCTTACGCTGACGGGACCGGGCGTCAAACGGCCCCCTGCGCCAGGTGCTTGCGGCACCGGACGGCTGGCGGCGGCATCCGGGCGGAATATCTTCGAACCGAGAGGTGGGTGATGGCGGCGTTCCTGGTCTATATGACGGCGGCCTCGCGGGAGGAGGCGGAGACCATCGGCCGGGCGCTGGTGGAGGAGCGGTTGGCCGCCTGCGTCAACATCCTAGGCGCCAGCCAGTCCATCTATCGCTGGAAGGATGGGGTGGAAACGGCGGCGGAGGTGGCCTTCATCGCCAAGACCCGCGCCGACCGGTTCGAGGCGCTGACCAAGCGGGTCAAGGCGCTGCACAGCTACGACACGCCTTGCATCGTCGCCCTGCCGGTGGTGTCGGGCAATCCGGGCTTCCTGGAGTGGATCGCCGCCTCGGCGGCACCCGACGCCACCCACGACTAGGGTCAATCGCGCGCCTGTTCCCTGTTGGGCAGACCACCGGGGAACAGGCGGGGCAGGTCGATCTTGGGGCAGCGGTCCTGGATGACCGTGGCGCCCAATGCCCGCGCCTGGGCGGCCGATTCCTCATGGCTCACCCCCAGCGGCATCCAGATATAGGGAATGCCGCGCTGCGCCGCCTCCACCACGAAGGGGGCTATGGCCGGGGCGGCGCGGAAGATCTCCACGAAGTCCACGCCGTTGGGCAGGTCGGCCAGGGTGGCCACCACCGGTTCCCCCAGGATGGTGGTGCCGACATGGGCCGGGTGCACCGGGATGATCTTGTAGCCGTATTCCCGCTGCATGAAGGCCGGCACATAGTGCGAGGGCTTGGCCGGGTCGGGCGATATGCCGACGATGGCCACCGTCTTCGTTTTCAGGAAGACGTCGCGCAGGATGTCATCGGTGATCTTCTCGCTCATGGCTCACGGGATCCTTGTACGATAGGCAGCCACGGCAGGGTGTGCAGGGCGCCTGGGGACGGGTATACCGGACACCATAAATGGGATGAGGGGAGGGGTTTTGGAATGACGGACGACATGGACACGGGCCCCGATGCGTTGGCGCCCGACGCCAAGGCGGACGACAGGCTGGCGGCCATGGGCAAGGCGCCCGTCTTCACGCCGGTGGATTTCGACCGCTTGCTGGAAAAGGGATTGCCCCAGGCCCATCGCGCCGGCATCCGGACGAAGGAGATGGGGCACGGCACCATCACCCTGACCATGCCGGTGTCGGAGGACTTCCTGCGGCCGGGCGGCACCGTCTCCGGCCCGACCATGTTCGCGCTGGCCGACGTGGCGCTCTATGGCGCGGTGCTCAGCATGGCGGGGCACATCGTGCTGGCCGTCACCAGCAACATGAACATCACCTTCCTGCGCCGGCCGCCGGCCAAGCCGCTGCTGGCCTACGCCCGCATCGTGCGCATGGGCCGCAGCCTGGCCTATGGCGAGGTCACCATCCATTCCGAGGGCGAGGACGATCCCGTAGCGCACGCGACGGGCACCTATGCGATTCCGCGGGGCTGAGAGGCACACCGGGCGGGCCGCCTGGGATGGTTCCGCCAATGTCCTGGATTTATTGGGGAAAACGGAAACGGCGCCGTTTCGACGGTCTTAAAAATGTCAATAAAATCAATAGGTTTGAGCTATGGGTATTATGATACCGCAGTGGTAAGCATTTGATGGACGGTGTCTTTTTCCCGTTGACACCCGACCGTCACCGACATAAAAACCGCCCACTTCGGTGCCGGTCCCAGGAGCGGTGCCCCTGGGGCCCCTTTGGGCCCGGACCTCATTTTGAGTGAGTGCGCGGATGAAAACCTTGTCTCTCAAGCCGTCTGAGATCGAGAAGAAGTGGCTTCTCATCGACGCCGACGGCCTCGTGCTCGGCCGCCTGGCCAGCATCATCTCCATGCGCCTGCGCGGCAAGCACAAGCCGACCTACACCCCCCACATGGATTGCGGTGACAACGTCATCGTCATCAATGCGGAGAAGGTGAAGCTGACCGGCAACAAGCGCAGCGACGAAATCTTCTACTGGCACACCGGTTATGCCGGCGGCATCAAGCAGCGCAGCCTGGGCCAGATCCTGGACGGCAAGTACCCGGAGCGGGTCATCGAGAAGGCCGTCGAGCGCATGATCACCCGCGGCCCGCTGGGCCGTCGCCAGATGGGTAACCTGCGCGTTTACAAGGGTCCGACGCATCCTCACGAAGCGCAGAACCCCGAGGTGCTGGACGTCGGCGCCCTGAATCCCAAGAACAAGGGGGCCTAATCCATGGCTCAGACCATCAACAGCCTGGCCGACCTGAAGCAGGGCGCCGCCGTCGTGACGACCGAGGCCGCCGAGCCGGCTCAGCCGAAGATCGACGCCCAGGGCCGTTCCTACGCCACCGGCAAGCGCAAGGACGCGGTCGCCCGCGTCTGGATTAAGCCGGGCAAGGGCCAGGTCACGGTCAACGGCCGTGACATCACCGTCTACTTCGCCCGCCCCGTGCTGCGCATGATGATCAACCAGCCGTTCCAGATCGTCGGCCGCGTTGAGCAGTACGACGTGGTGTGCACCGTGTCCGGCGGCGGCCTGTCCGGCCAGGCCGGCGCCCTGCGCCACGGCATCTCCAAGGCCCTGACCTACTTCGAGCCGGCCCTGCGCCCGCCGCTGAAGGTCGCCGGCCTGCTGACCCGCGACCCGCGCGTGGTCGAGCGTAAGAAGTACGGTAAGGCCAAGGCCCGTCGTAGCTTCCAGTTCTCCAAGCGCTGATCCTTCAGCCGTTTGGCCCCAGTTGTTTCGACTGGCGACGGAAAGGCGTCTTCCCCCCGGGGAAGGCGCCTTTTCCTTTTGGTGTTTCGCGCATTCGTGCGAGAAGGCTCTACAAAAATGCCACCAAGTGGACCTTGCGCATCTGGTGGGCTCCGGCCACCGTCGCGGGGTCATGGGTCCATTTCAGGCCCAGGGAAGGCCGGGCCTAGGGAAGGCCAGGCCCAGAGAAGGATACACGGATGCCGGATCAGAAGCCGCACGGCCGCGTGCGCCGCGCCTTGGGCTGGCGGCCCAGCCCGCAGGCCCGCCTGTGGCTGCGACGGTTGCTGACCCCGCTGGCGGTGGCCGCGGCCTTGGCGTACGTGCTGGTCGACGTCTGTTTCCTGCCCCTGGTGCGACCATTCGCCAACCGCATGGGGCGGTGGGCGCCCTTCCAGGCACTGGGCCGCTTCATCGATCGCCTGGGGCCACGGACCACCCTGGTGCTGTTCCTGGTGCCGCTGGTGGTGCTGGAACCGGCGAAGCCGCTGGGCGCCTTCCTGATCGCCCAAGGCAAGACGCGCCTGGGCATCCTGCTGATCGTGGCGGCGGAGGTGCTGAAGCTGCTGACGGTCGAACGCCTGTTCCAGCGCAGCCGGCATAAACTGCTGACCATCCGCTGGTTCGCGCGGGTGCATGGCTGGATCGTCGGATGGATAAACCGGCTGAAGGCGCTGCCTGCCTGGCGGGCTGTCGTGGCCTTGGCCAAAGGGATACGGGCGATCCTGGTGCCGGCATTGTCCGCCGCCTGGCGGCAGGCGGCGCGGTCGGCGGCCTTGGCCCGCGAACGCCGCCGTTATCGTCGCGGCGGATAGGATATTGGAACGTTTCCAAACGGTGCGTATCCAAAAGACCTAAGGCAAAGGCTCGACTGTTGGGGGTCTGCCGTAGGGCATAAGGTGGCCGCCCGCCTGCGGCCCCCCGACAGGCAAGATGGGCCCGACAGGCAAGATGGGGTTGGGTGGATGACTGTGGACGTGACAAAGGGCAGTGCCGTGGGTGGTGCGGCGGCCCGGGGGATCGTGAATGAACTGGCGTCGGTGCCGGCCTTCGCCCGCCTGGCGCCCGACATGCTGTCCGCCTTGGCGGCGGCGTGCCACATCCAGGATCTGGGGACGGGCGACCTGGCCGTCCGGCAGGGAAGTCGCCTCACCGATATCCACGTCCTGCTGTCCGGCACAATGATGCTGGTCGCCGGCAATGCCGAGGTCGGGCAGCGCCGGGGACCGGAAACCACCTTCCTGCTGGCGGAGGCCCTGACCGGTGCGGCCGCCCCCGTCACCCTGCGTGCGGCGGGTGCGGTCCGCCTGCTGGTCCTGCCGCTGGCGGCGTTGCGCGCGCGCCTGGGTGATGGGGCTGACCTGGCCCTGTCGCTGATGGCGGGGCAGGCGGCACGGGAACGGGTTCTGGTGGAAACCGTGGCCGCCTTGCAGGACCTGTCGCTGCCCCAGCGCCTCGCTGCTCATTTGCTGAAGGAACACAACGACCGCCGCGCCGGCGGCCGGCTGGATTTGGACATGGGGGCCGTCGCCGCCGCCCTGGCCGCCACGCCGGAGGATGTGGCCTGGACCTTCACCGACCTGCGCCGCCACGGCGTGGCGCTGGAGGGTACGACGGCCGTGCTCAAGGATTTCGACGCCCTGCGCGCGCTTGCCACCCCCGGCCCGCTGCGTCGCCGCCAGGCGGAAGAATGGCCCGTGGCCATGTGGGACGTGGACGCCCCCATTCCCTGACGACGGCCCCTGACGGCACGTGACGGTGGCAATACGGCGCCTCAGCCATACGGGGCCGCCGTTAGACAAGCGGGGCAGGGCCGTTTAGGATCGCGAGCCTTCATTCCCTTGCTTTCGTTCCGTTCCATGTTGCCACCGTCCTCCCCGCCGCGATTCCAGGGCCCGACCGTGCTGGTCGCGCCGGGGATACGCCTGGCCGAGACGGAGTTGCAGGAAAGCTTTCTGCGGGCCGGCGGCCCCGGCGGGCAAAACGTGAACAAGGTGGAAACGGCGGTGCAGTTGCGCTTCGACGCGGCCGCCTCGCCCAATCTGCCGCAATGGGTGAAGGACAAGCTGAAGACCCTGGCCGGCCGCCGGTGGACGGGGGACGGCGTCATCGTCATCACCGCCCAGCGCCACCGCACCCAGGAGCGCAACCGTGAGGACGCGCGCGAGCGGCTGTTCGAGCTGATACGCGAGGCCACGGTGCGCCAGGCTGTGCGCCGCGCCACCCGGCCCACCCTGGGCTCACAGAAGCGGCGGCTGGACGCCAAGGCCACCCGCAGCGGCGTGAAGCGCCTGCGCGGTTCCGTCGACATCGATTAAGAAACCCGCATGACCGTTTCCAGCAACCCCGACGTCATCGTCATCGGCGCCGGCGCCGCCGGCCTGTTCACCGCCATCGCCGCCGGCAAGCGCGGCCGCCGGGTGGTGGTGGTCGACCACGCCCCCGAGGCTGGCGCCAAGATCCTGATCTCCGGCGGCGGACGCTGCAACTTCACCAACGTGGATGCGCAGCCGGCGCGTTACCTGTCGGCCAATCCACACTTCTGCATCTCGGCGCTGCGCCGCTACACGCCGCGCGACTTCCTGGACCTGGTGGAGCGCCACGGCATCGCCTGGCATGAGAAGAAGCTGGGCCAGCTGTTCTGCGACAACTCCGCCCGGGACATCCTGGGCATGCTGCTGACCGAGGCGGCGGACGCCGGCGTGGACCTGCGGCTGGACTGCGCGGTGCGGGATGTCCAGGGCACGGAAGGCGGCTTCGTTCTGGACACGGCGCGGGGGCGGATGACAGCGCCCAAGCTGGTGGTGGCCACGGGCGGCCTGTCCATTCCCAAGATGGGCGCCACCGATTTCGCCTATCGCCTGGCAAAGCAATTCGGCCTGAACGTCGTGACCCCGCGCCCCGGCCTGGTGCCCTTCACCTTCACCCCCCAGGATCTGGCGCGGACCCAGGGCCTGTCCGGCGTGGCGCTGGATGCTGTCGTCAAAGCCGGCAAATCGGCGTTCCGCGAAGCCTTGCTGATCACCCATCGCGGCCTGTCCGGCCCCAGCATCCTGCAGGCGTCCAGCTATTGGCAGCCGGGGCAGCCCGTCACCGTCGACCTCACGCCCGACCTGGATTTGGCCGAGCATCTGAAGGCGACCAAGCGGGCCCGTCCCAATGCGGAGCTGAAGACCATCCTGGGCGACGTCCTGCCCCGCCGCTTCGCCGAGCGGCTGTGCGGGGAGGGCGGCGCCAGCGGGGGAGAGGTGGAGAGCCGCCCCTTGCGCGACCTGTCGGACAAGGCCCTGGCGGCGGTGGGGGAGCAGCTGCGGCGCTGGACCGTGGTGCCGGCCGGTACCGAGGGCTATCGCACGGCGGAGGTGACGGTGGGCGGCGTCGACACCAACGACCTGTCGTCCAAGACGCTGGAGGCCAAGGCCGTACCCGGCCTGCACTTCGTGGGCGAGGCTGTGGACGTCACCGGCTGGCTGGGCGGCTATAATTTCCAGTGGGCCTGGTCCTCAGGCTGGGTCGCCGGACAGGCTCTTTAGCATCCTTCAGGTGGCGGGCGGCAGCCTAAGCGCGCATCAGACTGTTCAGTCTCCACCCGCCTCCGCCCGCGCTTCCATCACCACCGGCGCCTCCAGGATGGGGGCGGCCCTAGGGCGGCGGAAGGGGAAGGCCAGCTGGCCCAGGAAGGTCAGCGGCACGGCGTCGGCGGTGCCGATATCAACCGGCGGGCGGCGGTCCGACGGCAGGTAGCGGGTGCGGAAGATCACGTCCCACAGCAGCAGGTTTTCACCATAGTTGGTGTTGCCCTCGGCCGGGATGCGGCTGTGGTGCCAGCGGTGCAGGTCTGGCGTGTTGAACAGCCAGTTCAGGCCGCGGCAATCCATGTCCACGTTGCAGTGGGTGAGGAAGCCGATATAGGTGGTGATGACCAGCACCCAGACGATGACCTCCTTGGGCGCGCCCACCAGCATGCCCAGCGCCAGGGCGAACCCGCTGCTGAGCAGGCTGTCCACGAAATGGAACCGGCCGGTGTTCACCACCCACAGGCGGGTGACGCTGTGGTGCACGGCATGATAGGGCCACAGCCACGACACCTCATGGCAGAGGCGATGCGCCCAATAGAGGCCGAACTCCGCCACCACCAGGCCCAGAACCACCTGGGCGGCCATGGGCCAGTGGGCGGGCCAGAGTCCCCCGGCGGCGGCCGGCGCCACCTCATTGGCGCCAATCACGGCGGCGAGGCTGGCCAGGAACTGACCGATACCCTTGTTCAGGGCGGTGTGGCTGATGTCCTGACGCATCTGGCCATCGCTCTTGGCCCATGCCGCCTCATAGGGCATCAGGCGTTCAAGCAGCAGCAGGGCGGCGGCCATGCCGAAATAGGTGATGTTGTAGGTCAGGATGGGATGGCCCAGCGCGTTCCCATAGGCATAACCGGCAATGCACAGGGCCAACAGCCCCGGCCACGCGATCCAAGAAAACACCCGGCGCATTCGTCACCCATCGCAAGGCGCCCCGATGGTCATCGAGGACGCGGAACGGCAGCGGGGCCTGGCGAAACCAGCCTCTGGTGTGATCCAGTTTAAGACCGATCCCCCATACGACCAGGACCGCCCCGCTATCGTTTTGCGCTCAGACCGGCCCCCGGCGCAAGGGTCTGCGTCACAGCGGAAACGGCTAAACCGCTGATGTTTCGGGCGCCAAATAAATCCAGGTCAACTCATGCTTGTTATGCGACAGATGCAGCAGGCGCGAACCGGGAATGGCGGCGAAGGCGCGGGCGCTGGCGTGATCCGTCTCGCCCTGGAACTTCAGGGTGCAGATGAAATTGCGGGCGTGGCCCCCGTCCTTCCACTGATGGACCAGGCGCAGCAATCGTTCCGGATAGCAAATGACATCGCTGCACAGCCAGTCGACCGGCCCTATCGTGACCGGATCCAGACCAAAGGCGCTCTCTCGCCGCACGGTGACGCGGGGCAGGCTGGCGATGCGCGGATCCAGCGGCGCCTTGTCGATGGCGGTGACGTCCGCGCCCAGCGACTGCAGCACCCAGGTCCAGCCGCCGGGGCAGGCGCCCAAATCCAGGCAGCGGTCGCCCGGGCCCGGCATGCGGCCGGCCAGCGTCAGCGCTTCCCACAGCTTGAGGTAGGCGCGGTTGGGCGGCGTCGCCTTGTCCTCCACGAACGCCACCTCGCCGTTGGCGAAGGCGCTGCTGCACACCGGGCTGGCCAGGATGGTGCCCTCATCCAGCAGCGTCCAGGCGCCCAGCGGGGCGGTGGGCGCGGGGGCGGGGAAGACCAGCGGCTTGGCCGAGACGTGCGGCAGCTGTTCCTGGATCAGCTTGGCTCGGCGATGGTGGCCATGCTCATACACCGCCCAATTGCGCTGGATGGCCCGCAGGCTGCGGGCGCCGTCCTTGATGGACGCGATGGCGATGCGGCGGGGCTGCAGCCAGGTGTTGATGGACCAGGCGGCCGGCCGCGGCGGCGCCTGGGTGATCACCAGGCGGCCATGCACCGTGGCCGTCGAATCGGCCAGTTCCTCCAGCAAGGGCTCAAGGAAGCCGTCGGCGGCGAGGTAGGCGGCGCCGGGAGCGGGCGACTCGCCGCCGTCAAAAGACGGCGCCCCGGGAGCTGCGCTCGCCGGGGCGTTGGTTCCATCCGGATGACCGGTCATGTCGGTACTTCTGAAAGGTCGGAAAGCGATACCCTGCCTTTAGGGCAGAATGTCGGCCGACGCAATAACCGCCTGGGTGCGGTTGCGCACGCCCAGGGAGCGCATGACGGCGGTCACGTGGATCTTCACGGTGCCTTCCGACAGGCCCAGTTCATAAGCGATCTGCTTGTTGGACTTGCCCTCGCGCAGGCAGCGCAGAACGTCCCGCTGGCGCTGGGTCAGGGAGGGGCTGTTGCCGCCACCACCGCCGCCACTGGACGCGCCGCCACCGCCGCCGGCCGGGGCCGTGCTCTCACCGTGGATGGCGGCCGGGGGCACGTAGATGCCGCCGGAGAACACCAGGTTCAGGGCGCTCAGCATGATCTTCACGCTGGAGGACTTGGGGATGTAACCGGACGCGCCGGCGTCCAGCGCCGCGCGCACATCCGCCTGGCTTTCGGAGGCGGAGACGATCACCACCGGCGTGCCGGCCTGGATTTCGCAGATTTCCTGGATGCCGGAGAAGCCCGGCCAGTTGGGCATTTGCAGGTCCAGAAGGATCAGATCGAATTCCTGCTCGCCCTGCGCGAACTCCAGTGCCTCGTTGAACGTGCCCGCCTCGGTAAAGGTGGCATCAGCGCTGAGTTGGGTCAGCAGCCGGCAAAGGCCTTCGCGGAACAGCAGGTGGTCGTCACCGATCAGGATGTTCATGTCCGACTCTCGTTCAGAGGTAGTAGGGAACCAAGGTTGCCAGCGAACCCAGACGACTATGTTGTTTACGTGCGGTAGGGTTGTTTACCTGCGGTAGGCACGTCTGCGACGGCTTTAGCGTCTGCCTGGTGACAGAAACCAGCCGCCGTATGGATGAACAGACCCGGTTCGGGAATATTGAGGCACCAAACTTTAAGCTAAACTACTACAAATTCCGCCCGGCCCTGTCACGCTGATTTGACTTGGGTTGGTTAATTTAAGCAACGGATTTAGGTGTGATTGAGGCGAAAGTTATCGTTTGGAGGGGAGATTCATCCAACCAACGGGCGCCGACCCCGACCATGGATATAGACACCGGCATAGGCCATGATGGGCTGGAATGGCGCTTTTTCTTGCCACGAAAGCGTCAGAAAGTCTCGTCAGCTTGATTGCGTGTCTGGATGTCGATGTGGCAGAAGGGCCGAACGGACGGGGCTGTCCGGAATCGGGCGTCCCACCCACCAATTCCAATAATCCCCCGGATAATCCGGGGCTTGAACTCCAGGGGTCGGTCTATGGTCAAGCGCGTACGCAAAGCGGTGTTTCCGGTTGCTGGTCTGGGCACGCGATTCCTGCCGGCGACCAAGGCCATACCGAAGGAAATGCTGCCGCTGGCCGACAAGCCGCTGATCCAGCACGCGGTGGATGAGGCGAAGGCGGCCGGCATCGAAATGTTCTGCTTCGTCACCAGCCGCGGCAAGACCCCGCTGGAGGACCATTTCGACCTGAACTATGAGTTGAACCAGACGCTGAAGAATCGCGGTAAGCTCGACCTCCTGAAGGTGGTCGAGGACATCCAGATCGACAGCGGCAAGATCGCCTACGTCCGCCAGTCCGAACCGCTGGGCCTGGGCCATGCCGTATGGTGCGCCCGCGAATTCATCGGCGACGAGCCCTTCGCCGTGCTGCTGCCCGATGAGCAGGTGCTGGGCGACCGTCCCTGCCTGGCGCAGATGATGGACGCCTACAGCCAGGTTGGCGGCAACCTGCTGTCGGTGTTCGAGGTCCCGCGCGAGCAGACCAACAAGTACGGCATCCTGGACATCGGCAAGGACGATGGTCGCCTGGCCGAGGTGAAGGGCCTGGTGGAAAAGCCGGATCCGGCCGCCGCCCCGTCCACCCTGTCCATCCAGGGCCGCTACATCCTGCAGCCGGAAATCTTCCATCACCTGGAACGGTTCGAGACCGGCGCCGGCGGCGAAATCCAGCTGACCGACGCCATGGCCAAGCTGATCGGCACGCAGCCCTTCCACGGCTTCCGCTTCGAGGGCAAGCGCTTCGACTGCGGCGACAAGCTGGGCTTCGTCCTCGCCAACGTGGCCTATGCCCTGGAACGCCCCGACATGGCGGCCAAGGTGCGCGCCGCCCTCAAGGAAATGCTCTGAGCGGGGGCTGGCCCGGGTTAATTGCCCGGGCCGCCGATTCACGCGCCCCGACAGAAATTTAGGGGCTGTCCCGGGGCTTTAATTCAAATCGGAAAGACCCTAAAAGGTCACATGCGCGACACAGCCATGTCGCCTTAAATAAGGGCGCGGTCCGGCCCAGTCGCCGGCGCCGCCCCTGATCCCGATGCCCCTGCCTGTGGCACGCCCACACGGCCTATACTGGGCGCGGGAAACGGGACTACGTGACGATAGGGGATCGGTATGCGCATTGCGGTGATCGGAACAGGCTACGTCGGCTTGGTCTCGGGCGCCTGTTTTTCCGAGTTCGGCGTGACCACGGTCTGCGTCGACAAGGACGCCAGCAAGATCGAGCGCCTGAACCGGGGCGAGATCCCGATCTTCGAGCCGGGGCTGGACGATCTGGTGGCCAAGAACGCCAAGGCGGGCCGCCTCAGCTTCACCACGGATCTGGCCGCCGCCGTCAAGGGCGTGGACGCCGTGTTCATCGCCGTGGGCACGCCGTCGCGCCGGGGCGACGGCCACGCCGACCTGTCCTATGTCTATGCCGCCGCCCAGGAAGTGGCGCTGGCGCTGGATCCCGACCGCTACACGGTCATCGTGACCAAGTCGACGGTGCCCGTGGGCACCGGCCGCGAGGTGGCGCGCATCATCGGGGAGACGCGGTCCGGCCTGGACTTCGACGTCTGTTCCAACCCCGAGTTCCTGCGCGAGGGTGCTGCCATCGCCGACTTCATGCGCCCCGATCGCGTGGTAATCGGCGCTGAATCGGATCGTGCCCGGGCGGTGATGAAGGCCCTGTACCGGCCGCTCTACCTCATCGAGACGCCCATCGTCATGACCAGCCTGGAAACGTCCGAGCTGATCAAGTACGCGGCCAACACCTTCCTTGCCACCAAGATCACCTTCATCAACGAGGTGGCGGATCTGTGCGAGAAGGTGGGCGCCAACGTCCACGACGTGGCCAAGGGCATCGGCCTGGACGGCCGCATCGGCCGCAAGTTCCTGCACGCCGGCGCCGGCTACGGCGGCTCGTGCTTCCCCAAGGACACGCTGGCGCTGGCCCGCACGGCGGCCGACGTGGGATCGCCCCTGCGCATCGTCGAGACGGTCATCGACATCAACGACAAGCGCAAGAAGTCCATGGCCGGCCGCATCGTGGCCGCCGCCAACGGCACCGTGGAGGGCAAGCGCATCGGCATCCTGGGCGTGACCTTCAAGCCGAACACCGACGACATGCGCGACGCGCCGTCGCTGGACATCATCCCGGAACTGCAGCGTCTGGGCGCCACGGTCCAGGCCTACGACCCCGCCGGCATGCAGGAGGCGGAGCATCTGCTGCCAGGGGTGGTGTGGTGCGCCGACGCCTATGCCGCCATCCAGGACACCGACGTCCTGGCCATCATCACCGAATGGAACGAATTCCGCGCGCTGGATCTGGACCGGGTTCGCCGGTCCATGAAGGCGCCGGTCCTGGTCGACCTACGCAACATCTACAATCCTGACGATATGAGCGCCGCCGGTTTCACCTACACGTCCATCGGCCGTCCGGCGCGTCGATAAGTCAAAGCAGCAAGGGAGCAGGTGCAAGTCATGACCGCTAATCATCGGTTCCACCCCACGGTGCTGCGCGAGTACGACATCCGCGGCGTCATCGGCAAGACCCTGGGCCCGGACGACGCCCGCGCCATCGGGCAAGGCTTCGGCACCCTGGTGGTGCGCGCCGGCGGCACCCGCGTGGCCATCGGCTATGACGGCCGCCTGTCCTCGCCGGAGCTGGAGCAGGCCTGCGTCGAGGGCCTGATGTCCACCGGCCTGGAGGTCATCCGCATTGGGCTCGGCCCCACGCCCATGCTGTACTTCACCGTGCGGCACTTGGAACTGGACGCCGGCGTGATGATCACCGGCTCGCACAACCCGCCGGACTACAACGGCTTCAAGATGATGCTGGGCAAGGGCCCGGTGTATGGCGAGCAGATCCAGGAGATCGGGCGCCTGGTCCACGGCCAGGATCTGGCGACGGGCGCCGGCTCCTCCCGCAAGCTGGACGTCAGCGAGGATTACATCAACCGCCTGGCAGCCGACTATGACGGCACCCGCGACCTGACCATCGTGTGGGACGCCGGCAACGGCGCCGTGGGCCATGTCCTGCGCCGCCTGACCGACAAGCTTCCCGGCAAGCACATCCTGCTGTTCGAGGAGGTGGACGGCAATTTCCCCAACCACCACCCCGACCCGACCGTGCCGGAGAACCTTGAAGACCTGATCCACGCCGTCCACACCCATAAGGCGGACATCGGCATCGGCTTCGACGGCGACGGCGACCGCATCGGCGCCGTGGATGAGCATGGCGACATCATCTGGGGTGATCAGCTGCTGGCCATCTACGCCGCCGACGTGCTGAAAAGCCACCCGGGCGCCACCATCATCGCCGACGTCAAGTCCAGCCAGACGCTGTACGACGACATCGCCAAGAACGGCGGCAAGCCCCTGATGTGGAAGACCGGCCATAGCCTGCTGAAGGCCAAGATGGCCGAGACGGGCTCCCCCCTGGCCGGTGAGATGAGCGGCCACATCTTCTTCGCCGACAAGTACTACGGCTTCGACGACGCGCCCTACTGCGGCGTGCGCCTGGCCGGCCTCGTCAGCCGCGAGGGCAGCCTGGCCAAGCTGAAGTCCGTCCTGCCGCCCGTGTTCAATACCCCGGAAGTCCGCTTCCAGGTGGATGAGGAACGCAAGTTCAAGGCGGTGGAGGAGATCGTGGCCCGCGCCAAGGCCCTGGCGGGCAAGGGTATCGAGGTCAACGACATCGACGGCGTCCGCGTGAAGACCGAGGACGGCTGGTGGCTGCTGCGCGCCTCCAACACCCAGGACGTGCTGGTGGCCCGCGCCGAGGCCTTCAGCGAAGCCGGCCTGGAACGCCTGAAGGGCAGCATCCGCGACCAGCTGAGCCAGAGCGGCATCCAGGCGCCGGAAGGTTTCTGATCCCAAGCATGCGCGTTTAGGGAAGGGCTGCGATCCTGACGGGTCGCGGCCCTTTTGTTTATTTCCGCACCACCCAGCCCCGGCGCACGCCCAGATACCAGTAAAGGCCCGCCAGCGCGCCCATGGTCATCAGGACGCCGGCCACGTCTTCCAGGCCCGCCGGTTTGCTCTCCGGCGCGCCCACGCCCAACAGGGAAGGGAAGGGTGGGCCCAGCACGCCCATGACGTAAATGGCCGTCAGGTTCTGGCCCAGGTGGATGCCGATGGCGGCCTCCAGCCGGCCGGCGCGGGCCGTCACCGCCGACAGCAGCAGCGAGATGGTGAAATACAGCGCGCGCTGGTCCCACACGGCGTTGCCCCAGGATTGGGTGTGCAGGCCGGCGAACAACAGGGCGACGGGCAGGGCGGTAACCCAAGCGCTGCCGGTCACGGCGTACAGGCCCTGGCTGATGTAGCCGCGGAACAGCGCCTCCTCCGCCGTGACCTGCAGCACGACCATCCAGCCGGTGGCGGCCGCGAAGGCCAGCACCTGGGGCCAGGGCTGGCCGCCAGGGGCGAAGGGCTCCCCGTTCCAGACATCGATCAGGCCGCTGGTCACGACCGCCAGCAGCACCAGCCCGCCCCACAGCAGGGCAGAGCGCAGGGCCAGGCCCACATCCAGGCCGGGCAGGGGCGACAGCAGGCTGCGCAGCGGGCGCCCGTGCAACCAGCGCACCGCCAGGGCCAAGGGGAGCAGAGCAGCGGCAACGCTGCCCAGCATCGTCAGCAGTTCGACGACGGCGCGCAGCCCCTCATCACGCTTCATCGCCCGGTCCAGGTGGGCCCACTGCGGCACCTTCACCAGCACCACGGCGATGAGGATGGCGCCCAAGGCCACGATGACCAGGCCACCGAGGAAAGCCCACCACGGCTCGCGCCGCTGGCGGGCCAGGGCCAGAAGGGAGGGGGCCAAGGGGGACGGGGCGGCGTCACCGCCCGCCGCAAGAGGGGCCTGCGACACCGGGGAAGGGATCAGCTGGCGCCGGGGGCGATGGTGATGCAGCCCTGGCCCTGGCGACGCAGCTGGACGCAGGCGGCCCGGGCGTTCTTCTCGCTCAGGCCCGCCAGGCGGGCGCGGTACAGCGTGGACTTGGCGGACGATACCTCCACCACATTGGGCACGGCGGCGTTCAGCAGGCCCTTGCCCTTCTGCGTGGCGCGCGCGATGGCGGCCTGGGTGGCGGCACGGTCGTTGTAGGCGCCCACCTGGATGCTCCATCCCGCCGGGATGGTCTTGCCCTTGGCGCCGGTGGCCACGGCGGGCGCCGCCTCGGCCGGTGCTGCCAGCAGCGTGTGGTCGGCGACGCTTTCGGCCGCCTTGCCGACGGCCTTGGCAGCCTTGCCGGCGGCGCTGGCCAGCCGGACACCCGTGGTCGCCTTCATGGCCTTGGGCGCCGGGGCCTCATCGGCCTCATCCTCGTCGCCTTCGGAGGTGGCGCTGTCCTGGCTATCAGCCGTATCGGCGCTGGCCATCTGCACAGCGTCGCGGCCGCGCGGGGCGCGGATGGGCGCCTCGGCCGTCAGCACCTCGCCGGACTTGGTGGCGAAGCCCTCGTCCAGAAGGTCGGCCATGCGGTTGTCGCGCCACACAGCGCTGCTGCCGCCCATGACCACGGCGATCAGGCGGCGGCCGTCATGCACGGCGGAGCCGACGAGGTTGAAGCCGGAGGCGTTGATGAACCCCGTCTTGATGCCGTCCATGCCCGGGTAGCGGGACATCAGGTGGTTATGGTTGGCCATGGTCTCACCGTTGTAGGTGAAGCTGGCCGTCTTGAAATAGGTGTACTGCTTGGCGTGGTCGTGGATCAGCGCCTGGGCCAGGCGGGCCAGATCGCGGGCCGTGGTGACCTGGCCGGTGTTGGGCAGGCCGGAGGCGTTGCGGAAGGTGGTGCGGCTCATGCCCAGGGCGCGGGCCTTGGCCGTCATCATCTGGGCGAAGCGCGGCTCGCTGCCGCCCAGGTTCTCGCCCACCGTCACCGCCACGTCGTTCGCGGACTTGGTGACCAGCGCCAGGATGGCGTCGCGCACGCGGATGGTGTCGCCCGCGTCCAGGCCCAGCTTGCTGGGCGCCTGGGCGGCCGCGTGGGCGGATACCTTGAAGGGCGTATCCAAGGTGACGCGGCCGGCGTCCAGCGCGTCGAACAGTAAATACAGCGTCATCATCTTGGTCAGGGACGCCGGATAATTCTGGGTGTCGGCACCGGCGGCGTGCAGGACCTGGCCGGTCTCCGCATCCACGACAATGGCGGCGTACTTGGCGAAAGCGCTCACCGGCGCCAGGGCCCAGCAGGCCAGGAGGGCCAGGGCGGCCCAGCGCAAGCGCCGGGCGGCAAAACCCGGGCGTCGTGCCAGGTTCGAGCGATTCCAATGGGTCACGGTGAACTGCCCCTTCCGCCGATGCCATGTCGTTGGTGGCGATAAAAGTAAAGGCACGATGATTCGCTGTCCAGTATTGAAAATACGGTTAAGGACGAAGGATGCACGGTTCTTGATTGCCGCCTTTACATGACACGCTGCGACTCCGGGCTGCGCACTACCCCGGGCGAGGAAGGCCCGCCCATTCATATGATATATTGCAGCGCAACATGAACATGCCTTCCGGCGCGGCGGTGACTAGCCGGTTTGGCCTATGAAGGTCGATTTCACGCTTGAAAGCCACGCATTACCCCCGTATGCGAAGCACCAATCCCGTGTGACGAAATTTTTGCGGTGCACAAAAACGGGTTGACAAACTCCTTTTCCGGGTCCAGATAAGGCATCGTGCTGCGACGCAACATGACGGTGCCGCGAAATGGGCTGTCCGCCGCAGGCACGCCACCCGGCCGATGCCGGTTTGCCTGACCCGGGTACGGGCCGCATCGGGCGGCCGATGGATCATTAGCGATCATTGGAAGGAGCACTGATATGACCACCGCGAATACTACCGCCCCCACCGCTACCGTCGCGCGTGCCAAGAAGGTCGTCACCGACGCCGCCGTGGACACCGCTGCCGCCACGAAGCAGACGGCCGAGACCACCGTGGCCGCCGCGCAGGACACCGTAACCAAGAATTACGAGCAGGCCGTCGCCCTCACCAAGGAGCAGGTCGAGAAGGCCAGCAAGAAGGCCTTCGAGGCGTATGAGGAACTGACCGCCTTCAACAAGGAGACGGTCGACGCCCTGGTGCTGTCCTCCACCGTCCTGGCCAAGGGCCTGGAAAGCCTGTCCAAGTCCTTCGTCGCCTACGCCCAGTCCTCGCTGGAGAGCAGCGTGTCGGCCACCAAGGCTCTGCTGGCCGTGAAGACCCTGCGCGAGGCCGTGGACCTGCAGTCCGAATTCGCCAAGACCAGCTTCGACACCCTGGTCAGCGAGGCCACCAAGACCTCCGAGCTGTCGGTGAAGCTGGCCAACGAGGCGATCGAGCCCATCTCCGCCCGCGTCAACGCGGTCGTGACCAAGTTCGGCAAGCCGCGCCTGGCGGCCTGAGTGACGGCCCGGGCCGCGCCCGTGCGGCCCGGCGACATCGCCGATGCTGACGAACCCGGTGGGCCCGCGCCCACCGGGTTTTATTTTGCCCGCTGTGACCACCGCCGTTGCGGGGCACACGGTTCGCTTGCGTCCGGGTGATTTCCGTGCGGCAATCGCACCCCAGGCATGAATAAGGTTACCAGGGGTCTTCCAACGGCCCGCCGCGATCTCATATTATTCCTGGGATGACCACCCCGAGAGACACGTACCTGGAAGGCCATGACGGAGTTCGATAGTCAGGGAAATGAGGGCGGCACTGGCGGCGACGGCACCAACACCGGTGTCGTGGTCAAGGCCAAGCCCAAGACCAAGAAGCCCTCCATGTACAAGGTCCTGATGTTGAATGACGACTACACTCCCATGGAGTTCGTCGTTCACATCCTGGAGCGTTTCTTCTCGAAGAATCGGGAGGAAGCGACGCGGATCATGCTGCATGTCCATCGCCGCGGCGTCGGCGTGTGCGGCGTGTTCACCTACGAGGTGGCGGAAACGAAAGTGACCCAGGTGATGGATTTCGCGCGCCAGAACCAGCATCCCCTGCAATGCACCTTGGAGAAGGATTAGTAGGCATGCTCTCGCGTAATCTCGAGCAGACGCTGCACCGGGCCCTAGCTTACGCCAATGAGCGTCGGCACGAGTACGCGACCCTGGAACACCTGCTGCTGGCTCTCACCGAAGACCAGGACGCCTTGGCCGTGCTGCGCGCCTGCGGCGTGACCGTGGAGAAGCTGCGCGTCGAACTGGGCGAGTACCTGGACAACGAGCTCAGCAACCTGATCTCCAGCCGGTCCGAGGACGCCAAGCCCACGGCCGGCTTCCAGCGGGTGCTGCAGCGCGCCGCCATCCACGTCCAGAGCTCCGGCCGGGAGGAGGTGACCGGCGCCAACGTGCTGGTCGCCCTGTTCTCCGAACGGGAGAGCCACGCCGTCTATTTCCTGCAGGAGCAGGAGATGACGCGGTTCGACGCGGTCAACTACATCTCCCACGGCATCGCCAAGTCGCCCGGCCGGTCGGAGACCAAGCGCGTCAGTGGATCGGAGGAGGAGCCGCCCGCCGGTGAAAAGGCGCCCAAGAAGGGCACCGAGGCGCTGGAGGCCTATTGCGTCAACCTCAACAAGAAGGCGCTCAGCGGCAAGATCGATCCCCTGATCGGCCGCGGGCAGGAGGTTGACCGCACCATCCAGATCCTCTGCCGTCGCTCCAAGAACAACCCGCTGTACGTCGGCGACCCGGGTGTGGGCAAGACCGCCATCGCCGAGGGCCTGGCCCGCCGCATCGTCCACGGCGAGGTGCCGGAGGTGCTGCAGAACGCCACCATCTTCGCGCTGGATATGGGCGCGCTGCTGGCCGGCACCCGCTATCGCGGCGATTTCGAGGAACGGCTGAAGTCCGTGCTGTCGGAGCTGGAGGCGGTCGAGGGCTCCGTCCTGTTCATCGACGAGATCCACACGGTGATCGGCGCCGGCGCCACCTCGGGCGGCGCCATGGACGCCAGCAACCTGCTGAAGCCGGCCCTGGCCAGCGGCGCGCTGCGCTGCATCGGCTCCACCACCTACAAGGAATACCGCAGCTACTTCGAGAAGGACCGCGCCCTGGTCCGCCGCTTCCAGAAAATCGACGTCAACGAGCCCTCGCTGGATGACGCTGTGAAGATCCTGGAAGGGATCAAGAGCTACTACGAGAAGCACCACAACGTCCGCTACACCCGTGAGGCCATCCGCTCGGCGGTGGAGCTGTCGGCCAAGTACATCGGCGACCGCAAGCTGCCGGACAAGGCCATCGATATCATCGACGAGGTGGGTGCCGCCCAGATGCTGCTGCCGCCGGGAAAGCGCAAGAAGACCATCCAGGTCAAGGACGTGGAGGCGGTGGTCGCCAAGATCGCCCGCATCCCGCCGAAGAGCGTCAGCCGCGACGACCGCGAGGTGTTGCTGAACCTGGAGCGCGACCTGAAGACCATGGTGTTCGGCCAGGACAAGGCCATCGACACCCTGGTCAGCGCCATCAAGCTGGCGCGCGCCGGCCTGCGCGACCCGGAAAAGCCCATCGGCAACTACCTGTTCTCCGGCCCCACCGGCGTGGGCAAGACCGAGGTGGCGCGCCAGCTGTCGCGCACCTTGGGCATCGAGCTCACCCGCTTCGACATGTCGGAGTACATGGAGCGGCACACGGTGAGCCGCCTGATCGGCGCCCCCCCGGGCTATGTCGGCTTCGACCAGGGTGGTCTGCTGACCGACGCCATCGACCAGCATCCGCACTGCGTGCTGCTGCTGGACGAGATCGAGAAGGCGCACCCGGATCTGTACAACATCCTGCTGCAGGTGATGGACCACGGCAAGCTGACCGACCACAACGGCAAGACGGTCGACTTCCGCAACGTCATCCTGATCATGACCACCAATGCCGGTGCCGCCGATTTGGCCAAGCCCGCCTTCGGCTTCGGCCGGGAGCAGCGGCTGGGCGAGGATGAGGAGGCGATCAACCGCCTATTCACACCCGAGTTCCGCAACCGCCTGGACGCCATCATCGCTTTCTCCGGCCTGTCGCCGGAAATCATCGGCCGGGTGGTGGACAAGTTCGTCATGGAGCTGGAGGCGCAGCTGAGCGATCGCGGCGTCACTATCGAACTGACGGACGAGGCCCGCGAGTGGCTGGCGAAGAAGGGTTACGACCCGCTGTACGGCGCGCGCCCCCTGGGCCGCACCATCCAGGAGTACATCAAGAAGCCCCTGGCGGAGGAACTGCTGTTCGGCAAGCTGGTGAAGGGCGGCGCCGTCCGCGTCACCGTGAAGGACGACGCCTTGTCCTTCGACTACGTCGCTGGCGGCACCCGTCCGCCGCAGTCGGAAAAGCCGGAAGAGAAGGTGCCTGAACTGGTCAACTGAACCAGCACCTCCAACCCGCTGGAAACGGGCGGGCCTCCAGGACATTCCTGGGGGCCCGTGCCGTTTTGGAACGGTTGCACAGAGGGTTGGTGAAATTGGAGGTCTGGTGAAAAGAGACGGAGGCGCCCCGGCACTTGAGGGAGCGCCTCAGGACAACGCCACCAACCGCTTGATCAGGGCGTCCAGGTCGTTCCAGGCCAGGGGCTTGGCGACGTAGCCTGAGAACAGGCCGGTGGTCAGGTGGTCGATGACGTCGGTCTCGGCCGTCATCAGCACCAGGGGCACGGGCCGATCGCGACCGGCGGGGATGGGGCGGCCGTGCAGTTCCCGGGCGGCCTCGGCCCCGCCGACGCCGGGCATGTTGAGATCCAGCAGCACCAGGTCGAAGGGTGTTTCGGCGGCGTCGAACAGGGCGATGGCCTCCGCCCCATCGGCGGCGCCCGTCGCCTGGTACCCCAGGCGGCGCAGGACAGCCAGGATCAACTCCCGATTCACTCGATTGTCTTCCGCCACCAGGACGCGAAGGCCGGGGATGGCGTCTGCGGCGCCGGTATTTTGGATACTCATTACGGTCGGCCCCTCGGCTCCTCGCAGTAGGCGCGCCCTGGGGCGCAAGCCTGTGTTGCCGCCACAATAGGCCTGTTCCCCACCCTCGCACAGTCCCTTTGCCGCAGGACCCATTGGAACCGGTATCGTTGATTTTGTGGCGCGGCGCCGCCTTTCCTATAAAATCCAGGATTGTTCGGGCCACCCGTATCGGTGACTCCGGCGATTGCCGTCACCCTGGTGGTTGTGCTGATGCGCGTAGTGTCCTTGTTCGTTGTGGTGTGGCTGGCCGCCCTGGGGGCCGCCTGCGTCCCATGGGGCGCGGCGCGGGCGGAGCCTGGACCATGGCAGGCGCTGGGACAGACGGCATTCGAGCATATCGACCGCAGCCGCGGTTTACCCAGCGATACCATCTTCTCCCTGGCGCAGGACCAGCGCGGCTTCATCTGGATCGGCACCACCAACGGCCTGGCCCGCTTCGACGGCTATCACATGCGGGTGTTCCAGCCGGATCCTGAGGTGCCGGGCTCGCTGCCGGACGGCGTCATCCGCGCGCTGCACGTCGATCCCGCCGGCCGGCTGTGGATCGGCACCCACGTGGGCGGCTTGGCCCTCTATGACCCGGTGACGGAACGCTTCCGCACCATCGCCCCCGGCCCTGCGGGCGTCAGCGCCGCCACCATCTATGACATCAGCGACGACGGCGACGGCGGCGTCTGGGTCGCCACCCGCGGCGGCATGGATCACCTGAACGGCGACGGTCGGGTGCTGGAGCGCTTCCGCCATGCCGACAGGGGCGTGAAGGGCGGAGGCCCCGGCGATGGGGCATCTGGAAGCAAGGCACCTGGCGACGACGCGCTGCCCCACAGCACCGTCTTCACCGTGCATCAGGACCGCACCGGCGCCCTGTGGGCCGGGACCGCCAAGGGGCTGGTGGTGCGCGCGGCCGGCGGCGACCGCTTTGCCCCGCCGCCGGTGGTGACACCATCCCCCGCCGCCGGCGCCCTGCTGGCCGACAGCATCTGGCAGATCGAGGAGGGGGCGGACGGCCGCCTGTGGCTGGGCGGCGACCGCAGCGGCCTGGGCGTCTACGACCCGCACGACCATGCTCTGACCGTCATCCGCCCGCAAGGCGAGGGGGAGCCGCCGCTGGCGGCCGTCACCATGCGGGGTGCCGTGGAGGTGCGGCCGGGCGTGCTCTGGGTGGCGACACTGGGCAACGGCATCGCCGAAGTGGATGTCGCCAAGGGCGTCTATCACACCATCCGGCATGAGCCGGACATCCCCGCCACCCTGTCCAGCAACGCCCTACGCGCCATCCTCAAGGACCGCTCCGGCCTGATCTGGACGGGCGGCGACTCCGGCCTGGACATACACAACCCCACCAACGCCGCCCTGGTGACGCTGTTCACCGGCAACGGCCGGCCGCCGCTGGGCGACCTGCCCACCATCAAGAGCGTGGCCGTGGCTCCCCAGGGCACGCTGTGGCTGGGCGGCGATGGCGCCGTGCTGGTGTTCGATCCCGCGACCCGCCAGGTGCGCCGCATCCTGGCCGGCGGCGCGCAAGCCGATCCGGAACACAGCCTGCCGCAACTGGACGTGCTGGCCATGGCCCGGCACGCGGGCGGGGACGGCGCCGCGCCAGGGTACATCTGGGCGGGCACGCCGCGCGGCCTCTACCGCGTGGGCGAGGTGACGGGGACGGTGGATCGGGAGGCGCTGCCCACCGCCAACCCCTATCCCTACATCTCCCGCGTGGTGACGGCGGGTGGGGTCACCTGGGTGGGCACCTTCTCCGGCCTGGTACGCGTCGATGCCGATGGCATCAAGACGCTGTACCGGCGCGACCCGGCCAATCCCGCCAGCCTGGTGGACGACCGCATCATCGCCTTGACGGTCGACCATACCGGGGCGGTGTGGGCCGGCACGGAACACGGGCTGAACCGCCTGGATCCGGCCACCGGCACGGTGGAGCGTCTGGCCCATGACAAGAACGACCTGGGCTCCCTGCCGCATGACTATATCAACAGCCTGGCCGAGGATGGGCGGGGCCGGCTGTGGGTGGGTACCGCCCAAGGCGGCATCGCCATCCTGGAGGGACGTGATGACGGCGGAAAGCCGCGTTTCCGTACCCTGGACCGGGAAAACGGCCTGCCCAGCCTGCGCGTCAACAACCTGACCTATGACGGCCACGGCCATGTCTGGGCCACCACCGCGGATGAGCTGGTGAGCATCGACGTGGGCAGCTTGGCGGTGCGCGTGCTGGGCCCGGCGGAAAACGCCCTGATCCGTCGATATTGGGAAAACGCCTCGGCCGTGACGCCGGACGGAAAGCTGTTGTTCGCCGGCGATGGCGGCATGACCATCGTGTCGCCCGACGCCATCGCCGACTGGCGCTTCGCCCCGCCCCTGGCGGTGACCGACGTGCGGGTGGGAGCACAGAGCGTGCCGCCCGCCGCCATCGAGGGGTTGCCCCTGATCCTGCATCCCGGCGATCGGGGGTTCGAGGTGGAGTTCACGGCGCTGGACTTCTCCGCCCCCGACCGCAACCGCTATGCCGTCATGCTGGAAGGCTTCGACAGCGGCTGGCTGGACAAGGACGCGCAGCGGCGCCGCGCCGTCTACACCAACCTGGCCCCGGGCCACTACCGCCTGCTGGTGCGGGGCAGCAACAAGGACGGGCAGTGGAACCCGCAGACCCTGTCGCTGCCCGTGACGGTGCTGCCCGCCTGGTACCAGACTTGGTGGTTCCGCATCCTGGCGGGGGCCAGCGTCATCGGCGCCGTGGCCCTGGCGGTCTGGGCCCGCCTGGCCTGGCACCGCCGCCGCCAGCGCGAGCTGGAGGAACTGGTGGACGCGCGCACGGCCGATCTGGCGGCCTCCGCCGCCACCCTGCGCCGCGTGGGCGACGCCGGCCGCGACCTGTCCGCCTCGCTGGAGCGCGAGGCCATCTGCCGCGCCCTGCACGCCCATGTCGCGGAGCTGATGCCGGCCGCGGCCCTGCGCGTGGCCCTGTTCACCGAGCCTGAGGCCTCCAGCCTATCCCTGGTCTACGCCGCCGGCACGCCCGATACGGACTTGGGGCCGCTGTCGCCGGAGGATCCGCTGTACCAGCGGGCGGCCGAGGGCGCCTCCACCAGCAGTGGCCCCGACGATACCGCGCTCTATGCCCCCTTGCGCGTTGGCGGCCGCCGCCTGGGCGTGGTGGAGGTGCGTATCAGCCGGCCGGAGGCGGCGCTGCCCCGCCATGTCGAGGCCTTGCGCTCCATGGCCGCCTTCGCCGCCGTGGCCATCACCAACGCCGCCGCCTTCCGCGAGGTGGAGCGGGCGCGGGAAGAAACGGCGCAGACACTGGCCAACCTGGAGAACGCCCTGACCCGACTGGTGCAGCAGGAAAAGCTGGCCTCGCTGGGCAACCTGGTGGCGGTGGTGGCGCATGAGATCAACACGCCGCTGGGCGTCTCCGTCACCCTGGGTTCGCAGCTGCAGGGGGAAGTCGAATCCCTTGCCGACGCCGTGGCGGAGAAACGCCTGCGCCGCGGCGACCTGGACGAGTTCCTGTCCCAGGCCCGGGATGAGTGCGAGATCCTGAACCGCAACCTGCGCCGCGCCGCCGACCTGGTGCAGAGCTTCAAGCAGCTGTCGGTGGACCAGACCAGTGAGCGGGCGCGCGCCATTCCCCTGACGGAATACCTGCGTGAGACGCTGGTCAGCCTGGATCCCTTGCTGAAGGGCCACGGGGTGACAGCCACGGTGGAGGGGCCAGCCGGCCTTATCGTGCCCACCCGGCCGGGGCAGTTGGCCCAGGTGCTGACCAACCTGGTGCAGAACGCCGTGGTCCATGCCTTCGACGGGGTGGACCAACCGGCCATCCATATCCAGGTGGCGGGTACGCCGGGCGGCCAAGCCACCGTCACCGTGTCCGACAACGGGCGGGGCATGACTGCCGACCTGGCGGCCCAGGCGTTCGAGCCCTTCTTCACCACCAAGCAGGGGGCGGGCGGGTCCGGCCTGGGCCTGCACATCGTGCATAACCTGGTGACCGGCCCCCTGCGCGGGGAACTGACCCTGGACAGCCTGCCGGGCGAGGGGACGCGCATTCACATCGCGCTGGGCAGCTTCCAGCCCAGCGAGGCGCCGCCGGTGCTGGAACCCAGCCTGTAAAAACACATGTCATCGTGACAACTGGGTGGTGGCCTTTCGGGCTCACGCCGTGGCAGTTTCCTATCCAATGATGGACCGGGACGATGGCGGGGGCCGCGCCCGGGACAGTGCGATGGATGGGAGACAAGGGCGTGTTGGGATTGAAGAACAAGGCCTTGAGCACGGGCGTTGCCCTGGGCGTTATCGCGGGCCTTCTGGCCACCGCGGCGTGGGCCGACGCGGGGCCGGCCACCATTCCCGCCTCGGCGCTCAGCAGCGTGAAGGAATTGCAGAAGCGCGCGCTAGCCGGCAGCGGCGCCTATGAGGTAGTGGAATCGCTGACCACCCAGGTGGGCCCGCGCCTGCCCGGCACGCCCAACGACGCCGCCGCCGTGGCCTGGGCGGTCAAGGCCATGAAGGACATGGGCCTGCAGGACGTCCACACCGAGGCCGTGCCCATGCCCGGCTGGCGGCGCGGCCTGGAACGCGCCAGCATCATCGCCCCCATGCCGCAGCCGGTGGCCGTAGCGGCGCTGGGCGCCAGTGTGGGCACCGGGCCGGAGGGCATCGAGGCCGAGGTGGTGCGCTTCGCCAGCCTGGCGGACCTGAAGGCCGCGCCCGCCGGCTCGCTGACCGGCAAGATCGCCTACATCGCCCTGCCCATGGCCCGCACTCAGGACGGCAGCGGCTATGGCGAGGCCGTGGCCATGCGCATCGCCGGCCCGGCGGCGGCGGCCAAGAAGGGTGCGGCGGCGGTCATCATCCGCTCCGTCGGCACCGACGCCCACCGCACGCCCCACACCGGCATGACGCGGTATGAGGACGGCGTGGCCAAGATCCCGGCTGGCGCCATCTCCACCATCGACGCCGGCCAGCTCGACCGCCTGCTCGAGCGTGGACCGGTGAAGATGAAGCTGGTGCTGGATGTGGGCCTGCTGGATCCCATCACCACCTACAGCGTCGTGGGTGACCTGAAGGGCGCGGACAAGCCGGATGAGATCGTGGTGATGGGCGCGCACCTGGACAGCTGGGACCTGGGCACGGGCGCCATCGACGACGGTGCCGGCGTGGCCATCGCCCTGGCCTCCGCCAAGCTGATCAAGGGCCTGCCGGAAAAGCCCAAGCGCACCCTGCGCATCGTGCTGTTCGCGGCGGAGGAAGAGGGCACCTACGGCGCCGCCGCCTATGGCAAGGCCCACGCGGCCGACGCCGCGCATTATGTTCTGGGCACCGAGGCCGACCTGGGCATCGGCCCCGTCTGGCAGTTCAAGCTGAAGTCCAACGCCAATGCCGAGGGCGCCATCGCCACCATGGCCGCGGCGCTGAAGCCCCTGCGCGTCATCCAGGGTGCCGATGGGGAGGGCGAAAGCTCCGACCTGGGCCCTATGGCCGAGGCCGGCATGCCGGTGGCGGAGCTGTCGCTGGACGCCACCACCTACTTCGACATCCACCACACCGCCGACGACACGCTGGACCGGATCGACCGTCCCACCATCGACCAGTCCACGGCCGCCTACGCCAGCGTGCTGTGGCTGGCCATGCAGGCCGGCGGTACCTTCCGCGCCCCGGGTACCAAGTAAAAGGGGGAGGGCGCCTTCACCTTCCCCCAATTACCTTCAAATGACGATATTGCCGGAATATCCGGTGCCGTGGGCCGCGCGCGCTCCACTACGGTTGCCCGACCATCAAGGGCATCCGGGAGGGAAGGGCATGGGGTTGGGACATTTCTCGCGGCGCGCGGCTCAGGCGTTGTCCATCCTCCTGGCGCTGGCAGCCGGGGCGGCGCAGGCGGCTGACGCCCGTCTGGGCTTCGCCCCCTATGTCGATCTCACCCACGACCCCGACTTGGCCGCCTGGGCCAAGGCCACCGGCCAGAAGGGCCTGACGCTGGCCTTCTTCAACGCCCAAGGCGCCTGCCAGGGCGGCTGGCCCATTCCCGAGGCGCGGCTGATGGAACGGGTGGCCGCCTTTCGCGCCGCCGGGGGCGCGGTGATCCTGTCCAGTGGCGGCTGGAACGCCGACGACCTGGCGGAGCGCTGCGCCGACACGGACGCCATCGCCAACCAGTATGACGCGGCACTGACCCGCCTGGGCATCGACCATCTGGACATCGATGCCGAGGATGGCGACGTGCATGACAATCTGCGTCCCGCCATCGTCGCGGCACGCACTCAAGGATTACGCCGCCTGCAGGACCGTTGGGACGCGGCGGGCAAGGTGCTGCACCTGTCCTTCACACTGGCGGTGCGCCCGGACCTGGGCATGCGCCCCATCGATCTGGCGGTGCTGCGATCGGCGGTGGCGGCCGGTGTGCGCTTCGACGTCGTCAACCTGATGACCATGGACTACCGCGACGGCAAGTCCGCCGGCCGCATGGGGCCCCAGTCCGTGGGGGGGCTGCTTCACGTCCGCCAGCAATTGGCAACCCTGCTGCCCGGCCGCACGGACGCCCAATACTGGGCCATGATCGCCGCCACGCCCATGATCGGCCAGAACGACGCGGGGGATGAGGTCTTTACCCTGGCCGACGCCGCCCTGCTGCGCACCTTCGCCAACCAGCATGGCCTTGCCGGCCTGTCGTTCTGGCAGACCGGCCGGGACAGCGGCGCCTGCCCCGGCGACGGCAAGGCGCGCAACGACTGCAGCGGCCAGGATCAGGCGCCGAACGCCTACGCGAAGGTATTCTCAGGGTTCGCCGGGCGGCGTTAAATCCCTTAAGGAAAATGCCGACTTCCTTTAGGGAGGTAGGTTTGACTCCCCCTACTCCTAGGCATAGAATCCCCATACCATGTTATTCAGAGGTTGCGATGGCGAAAGGAACCGGCATGAAGCGGGTGATGGAGGGCGTCACGGTACGAACCTTCCCTCAGGTCGCACGTGCCGCCGGGCTGGCGCCCGATCAGCCTTTCACCATCGTGCTGACGGAATCGGTTGAGCCGGCATCCTCTTCCTCGGCCACTTCATCCATTGACGAGAGGGAGCGGACAGCTCGCTTCCTGGCTCTTGCCGGGTTGGGAGTGCGAACGGCCGGTGCACGGACACAGGCTGACATTGATGCGTGCGTGCGGAACTTCCGGGACGATCGCTGATCCATGCTGACAGCGCAGCGCCTCTACGTCGACGCCAATATCATTATCTATTTCGTGGAGGCTGGCGGAACCCTTCAGCAGAAGGCCATCGAAGTTTTCTCTCATGCACGTGCCAACCATATTTCATTGATCACCAGCGAAATCATGGTGGGTGAGTGCCTGGTCGGCGCGCATAAAACCGAAAACCAATCCCTCGTCGATGGATATAGGCAGCTTTTCCATGAGCTGGATGTATTCCAACTTATGCCGGTGAAACTTCAGACAATCGAAATCGCAGCCCGCATGGGGGCTGGATATCAGATGAAGTTGATGGATGCGCTGCACGTCGCAACCGCCATTGAGGCGGCATGCGATGTGTTCTTGACCAATGACCTGAAGATTCGCAGTGGTGGTGAATTGAAGGTTATTCAATTCAGCAGCCTGTAGGCTTAACTTCCCACGACGCGGTACGCGCATCGCCGTGCGCCGTTCGGGATGTGTTCCGTCCGCTCCACCTGGGCGCCCAGCACGGCACGGAACGTCTCCAGTTCCGACCGGCAGAAGCCGGCGCAGGCCGTGGCGGCGGCGCAGATGGGGCAGTGGTTCTCCACCAGCAGCCAGCTGCCGTCACCCAGCATCCAGCTGTCGGCCATATAGCCTTCCGCCGAGCGGATGGCGGCCAGGCGGCGGACGCGCTCGGCCAGGTCTGGGGCGCCCGCCAGCTCGGCGCGATAGCGGGCGAGGGTCTCCGCCTCCCGTGCGGCGATGACGGCATCCAGGGCGCCGGCGCCCAGCTGCGCCACCAGGGTCGACAGCAGGGTGGTGGTCAGCGCGGCATGGCCATCCGGAAACTGGTTATGACCCGCCGCCGTCAGGTGCCATAGCTGGCGCGGACGGCCCCGGCCAGCCGCCCCTTCGCCGACGCTGACCACCAGGCCATCCTCGGCCATGCGCGACAGTTGCTGGCGCGCCGCCTCGCCGGTGATGCCCAGCGCAGCGGCCAAGGTCGCGGTGGCCTGGGGCCCCTCCGTCTTCAACAGCAGCAGGATGCGGTTCACGGGTGACTGGCGGGTCATATTCCAAGTTTCAGCTTGCTTAAATCCGGGCCGGGCATATTTTCCAATTAATAACTTGGAAAAAATCATCCGGCAGGTCAAGGATAAGCCCGCGAGGAAAGCCACCCCATGTCCGTGAATCCCCGACCCGACCCCGCCGAGACGCCCCAGCCCCCGGCCCAGCCCCCGGCCGTCTCGGTCTTCCAGCTGTTCTCCCCCAGGCTGTTGCCCGGCACCCTCATGCTGGGCGGCGGCGTCACCCTGTTCGCGGTGGAGACCTATGTCACCGCCACGGTGGCGCCGTCCGTCGTGCGCGACATCGGTGGGCTGGAACTGTTCGCCTGGGTCACCACGCTGTATGTCGCGGCGGCGGTGCTGGGTTCCTTGTTCGTGGCCTTGCGGCCCCGGACGTTGGGCCTGCGCGGCGTCTATACCGTGGGCGCATTGGTGTTCAGCGCCGGCAGCCTGGTCTGCGGCCTGGCGCCGTCCATGCCCGTGGTGCTGCTGGGGCGCACGGTGCAGGGCCTGGGGGCCGGCATGCTGTCCGGACTCGCCTACGCCTTCATCCGGCATGTCTATCCTGAGCCGCTGTGGCGCAAGGCCTCGACCCTCTATGCCGCCATCTGGGGGGTGGCCACCTTCCTGGGCCCCACCGCCGGCGGCCTGTTCGCCGATGGATCCGCCTGGCGCTGGGGCTTTTTCATCCTGCTACCGCCAGCCTTGATCATGGCGGTTTCCGCCCCGCGCCTGCTGCCCCGGGTGGCGGATGAGCGAGCCGACGCCCGCGCACCCCTGGTGCAAATCGGCCTGCTGCTGGCGGCGGTGCTGCTGGTCAGCACAGCGGGAACGGAAGAGCGCGGCGACCTGAAGGCGGGGCTGCTGGGGGGGGCGCTGGCGCTGTTCGCTGCCATGCTGGTGGTGGAACGCCGTGCCCCCCTCCGCCTGCTGCCCCAGGGGGCGGTGCTGCTGGGCCAGCCTATCGCCCGGCTGTACCTCATCATGTTCGGCCTGATCGTCACCGTCTCCAGCGATGTCTACATCCCCTATTTCCTACAGACCCTGCACGGCGTGGCACCGCTGGCCTCGGGCTATCTGGTGGCGCTGGTGGCGCTGGGCTGGACGCTGACCGCCTTTTTCACCGGCACGCTCAGCGGTGGGCGGGCGGTGCTGGCCATCAGCGCCGGCTGCGCGCTGGAAGTGGGCGCGACGCTGGCCCTGGCCCCCGTGCTGGGAGCTTCCGAGGCCTGGGACGGCCCGGTGGCCCTGCTGCCCGCGATCCTGGCCATGCTGGCCATGGGCGGCGGCGTGGGCCTGTGCTGGGCCCATTTGGTGGCGGGCGTCCTGAAGCGGGCGGGGGAGGCGGAGCAGGACAAGGCATCGGCCGCCATCGCCACCATGCAGTCCCTGGGTGGGGCCCTTGGCGCCGCCTTGTCCGGCGTCATCGCCAACAGCGCCGGCCTGGTCGACCCGGGCGGCATCATCGGCGGCCAGTCGGCCGCCCACTGGCTGTTCCTGTTGATGGCGGTGCCCGGCGCCGTCGCCTGCCTGGTGTCGCTGGTGCCCAACCGCGCCTAGATGCCCCACACACAAATCAAAACGGCGGCGGATCCCAACGATCCGCCACCGTCTTCATTCACATGGTCCCAACCGTTCGGTCAGGATCAGTTGGCATCGTCGGGCAGATCCGGCGGGGGCGGCATGTCGCCGTCGTCATCACCGTCCGGGCCCGGACGGCCGGGGCCGCCGTGCATGCCCTGATCACCGGGACCGGGGCCACCGAAACGGCCGCCGCCGAAGCCGTGATGACCGCCGAAACCATGCGGACCATGATGCGGTCCGATGGCCCGCACCAGCATGGTGTCGGCCTTTTCCTTCTGTTCCGGCGTGAAGCTGGCGTACAGCGGCGCCAGCACGGCCTTCATCTCGCTGATGTGCTTGGCGTGTTCGGCCGCCATCTTCTCGGCGCGGTCCAGGCGTTCAGTCAGCGAGGGCGGGGCGGGGCGCTCGACCGGCTGGCCAGCCTTCCGGGCGGCCTCGATCTGCTCCCACCGCGCCTTGTGCTCGGCCTCGAACTTCTCGGCCTTCTGTTTCATTTCCTCGGCGTCGGCGCGAACGACGGCCTCGAATTTCTTCCACTGCCCTTCCTGGGCGGCAGTGATTTTCAGTTCGGCCTTCAAGAAGGCCAGTCGGCCATCCACATGTTCCCACGGACCGCCGCGATGGTGCTGATGCGCCATCGCCATCGGGGGCGGAGCCGGATGGGACGTGTCCTGGGCGAAAGCGCCTGCCGCCACGCCGACGGCAAAGACACCGACCGCCAAGGTCGAAAGGAGTTGGGTACGGAAGCGGGACATGGATCTACAAGCCTCGTCAGGTTCGTCTTCGCCGTTCTAGAACCGGCTAAGCGGATATACGGGCCAACGTGGAAAAACTGTCGCCGAACGCTGATGAAACCTTAAGAGGAATGTCCCGATTGGGGTATCTGCGTTAGTCTGATGTGACAAGCCGCTTCGCAATACAGGGGTGGCGCATAGGGGGAACAGCCGGCAGAAAGGCGTGTTTCCCCAAGAGGAAGAGGGGCGATGCAGGGTATGGACGAGGAGCCCATGTGGCGGGACGAAGATGACGGCGGAGCCAACCCACGGCGGCCGGACGTCTTGCCCCCCTGGAAGATCCTTGTCATCGACGACGACGCCGAAGTCCACGCCCTGACCCGCATGGTCCTGAACCGCCTGCGCTTCCGCGACCGCAAGGTGGAGATCCTGTCCGCCCATTCCGGGGCGGAAGGGTTCCGGATACTGGCGGAGATGCCCGACATCGCCGTCGTGCTGCTGGACGTGGTGATGGAAACCGACGACGCCGGCCTGGTGCTGGCCCGCCGCATCCGCCGCGACCTGGGCAATGAAGCGACGCGCATCATCCTGCGCACCGGTCAGCCGGGCATGGCGCCGGAGGAACAGGTCATCGTCGACTACGACATTGACGATTACCGCCCCAAGGCGGACCTCAGCGCCGCCCGCCTTACCACCACCATCATCACCGCCCTGCGGTCCTACGGCCACATCATGGCGCTGGAGGAGAACAAGCGCGGGCTGGAACGCATCATCGACAGCGCCGCCACCCTGTTCCAAATCCGGTCCATGCGTGACTTCGCTACCGGTGTCCTGACCCAGGTGGGCAGCTTTCTCAGTTGCAGTCCCCTGGGCGTGGTCTGCGTGCACGCGCTGGAGGGACAGCCCCTGGGCGTGCTGGCCGCCAGCGGCGTCTACGCCTACCTGAACGATCAGGCGACCGCGCCGATACCCGGCGCCGACCTGATCGAGCGGGCGCTCAGCACCAAACGGTCCCTGTTCGTGAACGACCTCAGCGTGCTGCACATCTCCAGCCGCGAGGTGGGACGCACGGTGGTGTTGATCAAGGCGCAGGACCCTCCCTCCAACATGGACCAGCGCCTGCTGGAGCTGTTCGCCACCAAGATCCCGGCCGGCTTCGACAATGTCAGCCTGCTGGAAGGGCTGGAGGGCGACGTGGCCCGCCGCACGCGAGACCTGAAGGCCACCAACGCCATGCTGACGGAGAAGCAGGAGCGACTGGAGCGCCAGGCCCATGATCTGGCGGTGCTGGCCCGCGACCTGGACCGCGCGCGGGTCCAGGCCCAAGCCGCCAGCCAGAGCAAATCGGAATTCCTGGCCAACATGAGCCATGAGATCCGCACCCCCATGAACGGTGTCATGGGCATGGTGCAACTGCTGCTGGACACGCCGCTGAACGAAGAGCAGCGGGGCTTCACCCAGGCCATCCGTGAAAGCGCCGAAGCCCTGCTGGGGGTCATCGACGACATCCTGGACATCTCCAAGCTGGAAGCGGGCAAGGTCGACCTGGACATTGTCGACTTCTCCTTGGGCGGCCTGCTGGACGGTGTCGCCACCATCCTGGCACCCCGGGCGCGGGAAAAGGGCCTGGCCTTCCGCACGGAACTGCTGGGGGGCGATGATCAGGGCGGCGATCTGGACGCCGGCGGCCGGCTGGTGCTGGTGCGGGGCGATCCCACCCGCCTGCGCCAGATCCTGGTCAACCTGGTGGGCAACGCCATCAAGTTCACCCTGCGCGGCGAGGTCAACGTCAGCCTGGCGCTGACGCCGCAGGCGCGCGCCAACGGCCGTACCGGCCTCAGCCTGCGGGGGGAGGTGAGGGACACCGGCATTGGCGTCGATGCCGAGCAGGCGGCCCGCCTGTTCGAAAGCTTCAGCCAGGCCGACACCTCCATCACCCGGCGCTTCGGTGGCACAGGCCTGGGGCTGGCCATTTGCCGCCAGCTGGTGGAACTGATGGGCGGCACCATCGGCGTGTCCAGCCAGCCCGGCACCGGCAGCACCTTCTGGTTCACGGTACCGCTGGAACCGGCGGAACAGCCCTTCCAGGAGGGGTTCACGGCGCCCTTGCCCGCCAGCCGCCCGTCCCCCGCGGTCTGGGGCGGCAGCGGCGCGCCGCCCATGCCGGCGGAAGGCCGCGGCGTGGGGCGCTGTGTCCTGCTGGTGGAGGACAATCCCGTGAACCAGGAGGTGGCCAGCCTGATGCTGGCCAAGGAGGGGTTCGAGGCGGTCCTGGTGCAGGACGGGGTCGACGCGCTGGAGGCTGTGCGCTGCCGCCGCTTCGACCTGGTGCTGATGGACATCCAGATGCCGCGCATGGACGGCATCGAGGCCACGCGGCGCATGCGCGCCATGGGCGCCCGCATGCCTATCATCGCCATCACCGCCAATGCCATGGCGGGCATGCGCGAGGAATACCTGGCCGCCGGCATGGACGATTATGTCGCCAAGCCCTTCGACCGGGGCCATTTCATCGGCAAGGTGGTGCACTGGGCCTGCGGCCAGGCCGCCGAACCGGAGACTCCGCCGGAACCCGTGGCCTCGGTGCCGCCCTTGTTCGGCATCCTGGCGGAGGACAGGCTGGGTGAATTGGCCGCCATGGCGGCACGCCCGGACTTCATCCGCATCGTGAGCGGCTTCCTCACCCTGGGCAAGCAGCGGGTGGAAACGCTGGCGGAAGCGGCGCGCAACCGCGACCTGAAGGCCCTGCGCGCGGAGTCGCACGACCTGATGGCCACCGCCGGCACCTGCGGCCTGATCCGCCTGCAGGATCTGGCCATGGCCCTGCATGAGGCCTGCGTGGCGGCGGACCTGGACCGTGCGGTGGCTGTCGCCCAGTCAGCGGTGGAGTTCGGGCGGCAGGATTGGGAGTTGCTGCGCGAACGCTTCCTCTCCGACGCCGAGGAACCTCCTGCACCGCCCACCTGATAATAGGGCCGGGGCTTTGTTCGCTGAGCCTTTCTTTAGCGAGCGGCTCCACGCTCCAGGAGCAAGGCACAGACAAGAACGGCCTCCCCGGTGGTCGGGGAGGCCGTTCATGAGGCCGGGATGCCTTAAAGAACGATGCTTACTGGAACGTGGTGTCCAGGGCGCGCAGGGTCCACAGGGCCTGCTCACGCTCCTCGGGCTCGATGCGTTCCGCCCGGCCGCCATCCAGGGTGACACGTCGGGTGTTGCGCACCACAGCGGCCAGATAGGCCGGATGGGCGCGATAGACGAACAGGAAGGACTCGGCGGCGGCGATCAACTCGGCGTCGCCGAGGGCGCGGGCCAATTCCTTTTCCACCGTCAGGCTCAGCGGCACCGGATCCTCGGGGAAGGCCTCGGGGAAGCGGCGGCTCAGCTGGGTATGGACGTTCGCCAGGTCTTCCGGCAGTTCCAGCGCCGTGCCCGCCACACGGGGCAGGGAGATGGTGGCGCCATCGAAATCGTTCACCACCACGCGCGGCGGCCACAGGACGTGCGGCCGGTCGCTGGCGTCGTCCTCACGGCCGCGGCCGCCGTGGGCGGGGCGTCCGCCAGGACGGCCGCGCGGCTCACCGCCGTGGGGGCGGCTGTCGCGGTTGTCCTGGTAACGGTTTTCCAGGGCCCGGTAGTTGGGGCGGAAATCGCTGTCCGGACGCTCATAATCGTGATGCGCCGGACGGTAGGGCGCGTCACCGCGGGACTGGCGGCGCTCACCGAACTCCTGGTCCGGCTGGCGGTCGCCCCGGTCGAAGCGACCGGTGTCACGATCGGCGTGGCCGCCGCTGCGGCTGCGTACCGGCGTAGGGGCCCGTTCCAGGACGACGACGCGTTTTGTTGCGCCGCGGTCACCGACGGTACCGCGCTGCGCGGCGTCGAGAGTCAGTTTAGTTTCAAAGCCCAACGGCTTCTTGAGAGATAAAGTTGTCATGGCATCCATCCCGGCTCAAGGCAACGATACCAGCTTTTTGCTGCGGTGCCGCAACCAGAAAGTCAGTTCCAAGCCCTCGTTTGATGCAGCCTTGATTTAACCAGCGTGCATGACCCGAGCCTTCGCGTGCCAAGGCCGTGCCAACCGGTCAAATTCCGCCCTCACCGCAAGGGCGGTGGCGAACGAAAACGTTAAAGAAACCGGAGGCGAAACGAGTAATGGCATGGAAGCGACTGGTGGCGACCCCTGTTCGGTATCGTCTTGCCCCATGAGCATCACTATCTGCCCCAGCGGTTAAGGAAAGTTTTACAAGGCTCACGTGTAACGGCAGGCCCCCACAGTCTTCCCATTTTCTGCCTGCATGTCCGCTGCGCGCGTGTTGCAGGGCAGACAATGATCGCTGGCCTTGATCAGCCCTTTGCGCAAGCCGGGCGAAGACATGCAGCCAGGACGGCGACTCCAAACAAAAAGCCGGACGATGACGGTCATGTCATCGTCCGGCTTTTTCAATCCATCCGCGCCGTGGTTGGTTCCGAACCATGCCGCAGCGCAAAACGGATAGGCTTAACGGCCTTTGAAGGCCGCCTTTGGCCTCAGCCGTTATGGTTGGCCAGCGACTTGGCCAAGGCCATGATGCTGTCGCGCACCGAGCTTTCGCTGATACGGGAATAGGCCCGCACCAGTTCCAGGGTCTCGCGCCGCTCACTGGGCGGGCGGCCACCTTCCACCGCCGCCTCGATGGCCGGCGCCGGAATTTGGCCCTGGGGGCCCAGGCCGTCGAAGAAGAAGCTGATGGGAACGTCCAACACCTGGGCGATCTTGTGCAGCATGGAGGCGGAGATACGGTTGGCGCCGCGCTCGTACTTCTGCACCTGCTGGAAGGTCAGACCGATGGCCTCGCCCAGCTTCTCCTGGCTCATGCCGATGAGGGTGCGGCGCAGGCGCACGCGCCCGCCGACATAACTGTCCACGCTGGTGCCGGTCTCTTCCTCGGCCGCCAGCATGGTGCGCTTGCGGGTCTTGCCCCGGCCGGTATTCGGCTTGTCCGTCGTCGTCATTTCCTAAATCCTATCGCTCGTGAGGGGGCGAGGCAGTCTCCCCAGGATATCCACGCGAATTGTGGCCATCTTGGGGACTTGGCCTCTCTGACCACCGCCATCAAGGGCCGATACACGGCACCCCCAGCACGGGATCGTCGCCAATTCCGCCGCCCGGGTCCGCCACCCGCCTCTGGTATCCGCGCTCAGCCATCAGGGATGGCGACGCCGCGAATAAAGAAAGGGGCCGAACCGGGGCAGTCCATATAAGGACATCGTAAACAAGTTTACATACGGTAAATAAGGGAATTCCCTTATTCCTGATAGACTACAAAGTAGGGGATAGGGGCGCTGCCGGCATCCCTGTCCTGCAGAGGTAGTTCTTTCCCCGCCGGCTGCGGGTCCCATGATCCCGCCCCCGCCAAAAAGGTGCAGCACATCGCCGCGCGTGCGCGGGCAAAGGGTATAGGCCCCACCGAACGCGCCGGGCGCCGAATGGTCCCCAAACGCCGACGGGGCGCGACATTGGTCGCGCCCCGTCCCGACTCGCAAGATATGAGGTGATGCCGCCCCGGGGGCGGCTGTGGCTCAAGCCGCGGCGATAGCCGACAGGAAGTCGGATACGGCGCGCTGCAGTTCCTTGGCCTGCACCGACAGGTCGCTGCTGGCTGTGAACACCTGGTTGGTGGCGAGGCCCGTGTCGTTCGCGGCGCGGGCCACGGTACCGATATCGCCGCCGACACGGGTGACGCCTTGTGCCGCATCCGTCATGGTGACGGCGATGGCCTGGGTGGCACGCGCCTGGTCGGTGATGGTGCGGGCGATGCCGTCGTTCACCTGGTCGATACGCATCACCGCCGCCACGATCTCACGGAAAGCCTGAACCGCCTGGGCGATGGCGGCCTGCATGGCGGCGATTTCCTGCTGGATGTCCTGCGTGGCCTGGGCCGTCTGGCCGGCCAGGCCCTTGACCTCGCTGGCTACCACGGCGAAGCCGCGGCCGGCCTCGCCGGCACGCGCCGCCTCGATGGTGGCGTTCAGCGCCAGCAGGTTGGTCTGCCCGGCGATGGTCTGGATCAGGGCCACGACGTCGGTGATGCGGCGCGAGGCCACGGTCAGCCGCTCGATCAGCTCGCTGGTGCCCTTGGTGCTGTCGGCGGTGGTACGGGCCAACTTCGCGGCCTCGGCCACGCTTTCCAGCACGTCGGCCGTGGTGGCGCGCAGTTGCTCGGCCGCGCTCACGGCCCCCTGAATGGTGCCGTTGGCCGATTGGGCGGCCGTCTCGGCGGCGCTGGCGGCGGTGGAGGCACCGGCGGCGGTGCGCGACACGGCCCGCGCCGTTTCCACCAGGCCGTGGGCAGCCTCTGTGACCGAGCCCAGGATGCGGCCGGCCTTGGTCTCGAAGCTATGGGCCGTATCCTCCAGGGCGCGGCGGCGCATTTCCTCGGCCCGCGCGCGCTCCTGGTCCCGCTCCACGTTCAGGCGCTCCACGGCGCGGGCGTTGTCGCGGAAGACGGACAGGCTGTCCACCATCTCCCCGATTTCATCCTTGCGGGCCGCAGGCAGGGCCACGTCCAGCCGACCGCCGGCCAGGTCCCGGGTGGCGCCAGCCACGGCCAGCAGGGGGGAAAGCACGCCGCGCATCAGGAACAGGGCCGCCAGGCTACACAGGACCAAGCCCAGCGCCGTGCTGGCCTGGATGCCGTGGTTCAGGTCGTCGATGACGCCCAGGGCCGTCTGGTTGCCCGCGCGCACCTGGGCCTGGTCGCCCTTGGCCACCAGCTTCATCGCCTCCGCCATGCGGTCCAGATGGTCGTTCAGCCCGTCGACCTGGGCCGACAGCTTCAGTAGCTGGTCCGCCGGGGCGGCGCTTTTGCCCGCCAGCGGCTTCAGCGCCATGGCGGTTTCCTGAAGGGCGTCGAACTGGGTCTTGGCCATTTGCACCTTGGTGGCCACGTCCCCCAGCGGGCTGTTCTCGCCGGTACCGCCCGCGCGCTCCCGCGCGGCGACGCGGCGCACCTCTTCCAGGCCGGCAGCGTAGGTGGTGGCGATGGCCCGCAGGGAGTTGTTCAGCTCCGCCGGTTCCGCCACGGACAAGGTACCCATCAGCGTCTGGGTCAGCAGCACCTGCACCTGCATGTTCTTCAGGGTGGCCGCCAGCCCCAGGTCGGCCATGGCGCCGTCGGTCTGGGCGGTGGTGCCTTCCAGGATGGCGCGGGACTGGCGGGCGATGCCGATGCCGATGGCGCTTTGCAGCAGGACCAGGAACAGCAGCGTGCCGCCCACGGCCATGAACTTGGACCGCAGCCGCGTGGGGCGCGGCACCAGGCGGCCCAGCACGCGCCCGAGGCGCGCCAGGAACCGCCCCGCGGCGGCGGCGGCACGGCTGTTCAGCGTGGGGGACAGGCGGGTGCGCAGGACGGTCCGGAGGGCCGAGAGGCGGGCGACGGGGAGGGCAAGGCGGGCGGGGGGCGTCTGGCGCATGGGGGGCGGCCATCCTGGCAGGGGCGGAGAACCCCTAAGGCCGGTGGGCGGCCGGGGCGGACCCACCTTACAAACCGCCCCGGCCACCGAATAATCACAGCCGTGTTAAATTTGGGTTTAAACTTTGCGACAGCACCCAACAGCTTCCATAAAATGCAATCCTATCTTCAGGATAGGTTATCCAATGCTCACGCCTGCGCCGGTTGCGTCTGGCTTTGCGGCTGCACCGCCTCTGTCTTCACCGGCGGGGCGAGACGCTTGAGACCGAACCAAGGCCGCAAGAAATTCACCCGCCGGACTATCTCGTAAGTGGCAAAACAGCCGGCGAAGGTGATGACGACCAGGATGGCCGCCTCCAGGCCCTGGGGTAGGCCCAGGGGCGCCAGGTTATGCCCTGCCACCACGGTGATGGTCTGGTGGACCAGGTAGAAGGGGAAGACCGCCTGCACCAGGTACCGCAGCACGGGGCCGTCACGGTTCAGGTGGCGGGCGCCAAAGCCCAGCGCGGCGACGATGGCGCCCCACTGCTGGGCGGCATAGACGAGGCGCATCGCGGCGCGGATGCCCAGCGGGGCGGGTGGCGCGCCGAAGGGGTAGGCCCAGGTGTAATAGGCCACCACGGCGTAGGCGGGCACGGCCAGGGCCAGCCCCCACCAGCGCCAGCGGATGAAACCATCCCGCAGGGGCAGGGACTTGGCGATCAGGAAGCCGAAGAGGAAGACGGTGAACGACAGGACATGATTGTACCAGTCGTGCAGCATCCAGTGGGTGATGGGGAAGCGCAGCTGCAGCATGTCCAGGGCGCACAGTGCCAGAAAGGGCAGGGCCATCAGGCGCCAGCCCACCAGCCGCGCCTCCAGCTGGGTCCCCGCCGCCCGCAGCCGCTCCCCCGCCAGCCCCAGCAGTACCGACAGCCCCAGGCTGTAGGCCAGCAGGTAGGACACGAACCACATATGGTTATAGGTGGGGGTCGTCAGGCAATCATTGACCCGGCACCAGTGGCCCGTGCCGCTGAGGTACTTCAGGTAAAAGGCCGGATAGTAGGTCTCAACCGGCGTCACCGCCTGCTCGATCACCTGGTAGTAGGTCTGCGGCGGCACCAGGACCAGCACGGCGAACACCAAGGGCGGCACGAGGCGGGCCAGCCGCGCCTTGGTCAGGGCGGCCACCGTCATCTTGTCGGCCATGAAACGGGTCGCGGCCCCCGACACGAGGAACAACAGGCTGAGACGCCAGGGGCTGGTCGCCATCAGCACCGGCGCCATGGCCGCTACCTCGTGCGGGCTTTTCACATGCCATTCCCAAGGCCCGTAGAACATGCCCACGTGGAACACGATCAAAGTGAAGAACGCCAGAACCCGGATCCAGTCCAAGTCGGGACGGCGGGTGACGGCTGGCGCAGGACGGGAAGGCATCATGTTCTTTCGGCCCCTGGTCGTAAGACATGTGGCGGCTGCCCGCGCCACTGCCCTAGGCTGACCTTAAGGAGGAAAGCTGGCCATTTCCCTGACGCGAGCGGCGGGTTTTCCGAGGCCGATGGGGACGGATGGTTGGCCGGCAGGGTCAAACGGATGAAAAAATGAGACCGGCGGTGGATCGTTTGTCAGTCTTCTGGAGTACGCCCAGCCTGAAGGCCTGGGCCCTTGTGTGGCTGGGTTTCGCCTTTCTCCCCACCACCATCAACGCCTTCGCGCTGTTGACGGAATATCAGCGGACCAACCAGGACATCCCGGCCTGGGAGCCCTTCCTGCGGGAGTATTCCAGCGGCGTGGCCCTGCTGTTGGTGCTGCCCCTGGTGCGCTGGTCCATCAACCACACGCCGGGCTGGTCGGAGGCGCCGCTGCGCTGCGCCGTCCAGTTCCTGGGCACGGCCCTGGTCTTCAGCACCCTGCACCTGGCGGCGATGACCGTGCTGCGCATGGCCGCCTATGGCGCGCTGGGGCAAAGCTACGCCGTGGACGACCTGCGGGACGACCTGCCGTATGAGTTCCGCAAGGATTTGCTGACCTACCTGCTGATCGTGCTGGTGGTGGTGGGTGTGCGACACCTGATCCGCCTGTCGCGGTCGCTCGCCCTGGTCGAGGCGGCGGCGGCAAGCGCGGCGGCTCACGCCTCAGAGGGACAGGCCCCACCGGCAGTGGCGGCGGAACCGACACGCATAGAACTGAAGGTGGGATCGCGCCGGGTCTACCTGGCGCCGGCGGACATCCTGCTGGTGCGCTCCGCCGGCAATTACATCGAGGTGGTGACCGCCGGGGCCGTCCACCTGGTGCGCCGCACGCTGGCGGATTTCCAGGCGGAATTGCCGCCGCCAAGCTTCGCGCGGGTCCATCGCTCGCACGTGGTGAACCGGGGCGCCATCGTCCGTATCGATAACCGGCCTTCCGGCGACATGGACTTGACGTTGACCAACGGCGCCACCATCCCGGCCAGCCGCCGCTATAAATCAGAGCTATTCTAGAATAGACGTATGCCCAAGCGATTATCTGCCGCGGCACCGCACCAGCCGGGGGTATAGGTCTAAGGTCCGTTTGAAGTGCGGGCATGCATTGGGCCAGACTGGCGACGTCGACGGGGACCTCACTTTTCTAGCGGGTTTCACACCTTTCTCCAAAGTGTCCACGGCGACGGGCGCCCGAAATCCGGCCCAGCCGGCGTTGGTCGGCGTTAACCTTGTTTTTGGGTTGGTTGGAGGCACTGCCGACCGATGGAAGCCTTGTCCCCGCACGCCATTCTGGCCGCGATTGTCGACTCGTCGGACGACGCCATCATCAGCAAGTCGCTGGATGGCACCGTCACCAGTTGGAACGCGGCGGCGGAGCGTCTGTTCGGCTACACCGCCGATGAAATGATCGGCCGCAACATTGCGGTACTGGCCCCCCCTGGGCGCGAGGCGGAGATGCCCAGCATCCTCGCCCGCCTGAAACAGGGGGAGCGCGTCAGCCACTTTGAGACGCTGCGCCGTCACAAGGATGGCCACACGCTGGAAATCTCACTGACCGTCTCGCCCGTGCGCGACGCTGACGGCAACCTGATCGGCGCGTCCAAGATCGCCCGCGACATCTCGCAGCATCGCCGCTCAGAACGCCAGATCTCCTTCCTGATGCAGGAGGTCGACCACCGCGCCAAGAACGCGCTGGCGGTGGTGCAATCCATCCTGCGCCTGACGCGGGCGGACTCGGTGGACGACTTCGTCGCCTTGGTGGAGGGACGCATCTCCGCGCTCGCCGCCATCCACAGCCAGGTGGCCAGCCGCCAATGGGTGGGCACCGACATGGACAGCCTGGCCCACATCTCCTTCGATCCCTTCGACCCCAGCGGCGCCCGTGTCACCCGCAGCGGGCCGCAGACGGTGCTGGGCCCCCAGGCCTCGCAGGCGCTGGGCCTGGCGCTGTATGAGCTGGCGGGCAACGCCGCCCGCTATGGCGCCCTGAACCATCCGGACGGCCATGTCGACCTGTCGTGGCAGAGCGACGACAGCGCCCTGTCGGTCAACTGGCGCGAATGGGGCCTGCACGACATCCGTCCGCCGATGCGCAAGGGCTTCGGCCTGACCGTGTGCCAGCTGCTGCTGGCGGGGCAGTTGGGCGGGCATCTGGACTTCGACTGGCAGGAGGGCGGTCTGGCCCTGGGCATCAGCCTGCCGCGCGCCAACCTGATGAACTGACGCCCGCCGGTCATGCCAGCGGCATGAGCATCTGCTCATGCCGCTGCACTTGCGGGAAATCTGATAAATTCACGCCGGTTGCGCTTGTGTCTCCAAGCGCACCGCCGGCCGGGGCTTCAGCCCGAACCAGGGCCGCAACGGGTTCACCCGGCGCACCGCCTCATAGACGGTGAGGCAGGTGGCGAAGGTTCCCAGGATCAGCAGCGGCGCCTCCAGCCCCTGGGGCAGGCCCGCCTTGGCCAGGTAATGCCCCAGGACGACGGTCGCCGTCTGGTGCACCAGGTAGAAGGGGAACACGGCCGGCACCAGATAGCGCAGGGCGGCGCTGTCGCGGGTCAGATGGCGGGCGCCGAAACCCAGCACGGCGGCGATGGCGGCCCATTGGTCGGCCGCATAGACGAAGCGCATGACGGCGCGCAAGGCCTCGGGCGGCACCGCATCGTCCGCGCGGTAGGCCCAGGCATAGGTGGCGAAGACGGCGTAGGCGGGCAGGGCCACCAGCAGCGCCGGCCAGCGCAGGCGCAGGAAGCCCTGGCGCAGCGTTTCCGACTTCGCCATCAAGAAGCCGAACAGGAAGGCGCTGAACGACAGGGCGTGGTCGTACCAGTCGTTGACGATCCAATGCGTCATGGGAAAGCGGTCCAACAGGGCGTAGCGGATCAGGCCCAGGAACAGGAGGGGCAGCACCAGCAGGCGCCAGCCGCTCAAGGCCCGTTCCATGCCGCGCTCCAGCCGCGTCAGCAAAGATCCCGCGACCGCCAGCAGGCCGCACAGCACCAGGGTGTAGGCCAGCAGATACGCCACGAACCACATGTGGTTGTAGGTCGGGGTCGCCAGGCAGTCTGTCCCCCGGCACCAGTGGCCGCTGCCGGTGACGTATTTCAGGTAAAAGGCCGCATAGGGCAGGGCCTGATCCGGCACCTTCTCCACGATCTCGAAAAAGCTCTGCGGCGGTACGATGACGAAGATGGCCAGCAGCAGGGGCGGCAGCAGGCGGGCCACCCGGGCCCGGGTCAGCGCCCCCACCGCCATCTTGTCGGCCATGACCATCTTGTCCGCCAGGAAACGCGTCGCGGCGCCCGAGACCAGGAACAGCAGCGTCAACCGCCATGGGCTGGTCAGCATCATGATGGGTTCCAGCGCCGGAACCGTATGCGGGCTTTTCACGTGCCAGTCCCACGGCACGTAGAACATTCCCACGTGATAGAGGATCAGCAGGAAGAAGGCGATGACGCGGATCCAGTCCAGGTCATGCCGGCGTGTCGAAAGGGGGAAAGGGGCGGAAACGGACATCGGCGTCGCATCCTCATGATCAGGCTGGCCGGGACACCGGCGATGGCGCTACGCTGGCATCCGGCCGCCGGCGCCCCCAAGAGGCGAGGGCGCGGGCGGCGGGATAAAGGGCGCGGATGGGGATTGAGCGGCGATGTCCACGGCACCAGCGGCGGAGGGGACGGCGCAGGCGGTGATGCTGCCGGGATGGCGGCTGTCGGCGCGCGCCACCTGGGCCTTGGTGTGGCTGGTTTTCTATTTCCTGCCCACCACCATCAACGTGCTGTCGGTCCTGTCGGAGCATAAGCGCGACGGCCGCCCCATCGCCGCGTGGGAGCCGATGTGTTGGGAATATTCCAGCGCCCTGGGGGGCTTGGCGGCGCTGCCGCTGGTCTATCTGGCGATCAGGCGGGCGCCGGGCTGGGCACGGGCACCGCTGCGCACCTTGGGCCTGCATCTGCTGCTGATGATCGCCTATGGCGTGGTGCACATCAGCCTGATGATGGGCCTTCGTGTCATCGTGTATGCCCTGGTGGGCGGCCACTACCATAGCGCCGGCAGTTGGGCCGACATCTTCCTCTACGAGGTCCGCAAGGACGCGCTGACGTACCTGATCGCCGCCGCCATCCTGACCATGGGCCGGCAGTTGGTGCGGCTGTCGCGCGTGGTGGCGCTGGTGGAGGCGCAGCAGGCCGCGGCGGTTTCAGCACCAGCGGCTGCGCCGGCCGCTGTAGAACCTCCGGCCCGCCTGGAATTGAAGGTCGGCACCCGCCGCGTGTTCGTGGCACCGGAGGAGATCATCCAGGTCAGCGCCGCCGGCAAGTATGTGGAGATCATGACGGCGGAGCGGGTGCACCTGGTCCGCCGTTCCCTGGCCGACATCCAGTCCGACCTGCCGCCCCACCTGTTCGTGCGCGTCCACCGCTCCCGCCTGCTGAACCGCGCCACCATCCAGCGCGTGGACAGCCGCCCCTCCGGCGACCTGGACATCACCCTGACCACCGGCCTGACGGTGACCGCCAGCCGGCGCTACAAGACGGACCTGCTGCAGGTTTGACCTACTGCCCATTCCCCCGCACGAAGCGGACGATGGCGCTGGTGATTCCGGGGTTGATGGCCAGGCCGGGGTCGGTGTAGGTGGCCAGGTTGCCGGCGCGGTCGTTCAAGGGCGCGTTCTTCATCATGTGGTTCACACCCTCCAACCGCTCCAGCCGCACGCCCTGGCGGGCCTGGGACAGGCGGACGGCGTCCGACATGTCGATCTGGATGTCGTTGGTTCCCTGCAATACCAGCACGGGCTGGCTGGTGCGGGCCAGTTCCGCCGCCGGATCGATGGTCAGTTCCGAAATCAAATAGGGCTGGATGCTGGGGCGGAACAGGCTCATCAACGGCGGCGGCACCTTGGCCACCGGCCGGCCCTGCTCCAGCTGGGCGATGGCGTCCAACGCCGCCCGCTGTACGTCCAGGGCCAAGTCCGTACGCGGCAACTGCTGGCGCATCATGTCGCCGTACGTGCGGCCGGGGGTGGCCACCAGGATCAGGCCCGCCACCGGCGCCTGTTCGGCCAGCAGGATGGCGGTCAGCCCGCCCTCGCTATGGCCCAGCAGGAAGACGGGACCGATGCCCGGCTGGGCGCGCAGGAAGGCCAGCCACTGGCCGGTGTCCTGCACATAGGTGTTCAGCCGCAGGTCCTCCTCCCGCGTCAGGGCGGCCTTGCTGGCGCTCACGCCGCGCTTGTCGATACGCAGGCTGGCGATGCCCTTCAGGGCCAGGGACTGGGCCAACTGGCGCAGGGCGTCGGTGCGCAGCGAGGGGCCGTTGCCGTTGCGGTCCACCGGACCGGAGGCGGGCACCATCAGCACGGCGGGGACGGGCCCCGGCGGGGCCATGTCCGGCATCTGCAGCGTACCGGCCAGAAGACCGGGGCCGCCGTTGATCGTGACCTCCTGCTCCATGGCGCCGGCCCGGCCCGTGGCGAGCAGGGCGGCCAGCAGCAGAACCCGTTTCCAATGCCGTGCGCGCATCATCCGTTCTCCGCTTACAGTCCGCCATCCCGGTGCGGGATCGGCACCGGGGTCACCAGGCCCAGGTAGAGGTCGCGCATGCGCCGGCCCACCTCGGCCTCGCCGAACTCCGGATCCACCACCCCGCGGCTGGCCAGGCCCAACCGGCGGCGCAGGGCCGCATCCTGCGCCAGGCGGGCCAGAACGACCGCCAGCGCCACCGGATCGCGGGGCGGGGCCAACAGGGCGTTGCGCCCCTCCACCGCCACCTCGCGGCTGCCCGGCACGTCGGTCGCCACGATGGCACGGCCGCAGGCCGCCGCCTCCAGCAGGCTCTTTGGCACGCCTTCGCCACCGCGGGAGGCCAGCACGGCGATGCCGGCGCGGGCCCAGACGGTGCGCACGTCGCTGACGGCCCCCAACCATTCGATGCCGGGCTCCGCCGCCCAGGCGTTCAGGGTCGCCTGGGGGATGGCGGCCGGGCTGTCGGTGTCGGGCGCACCCGCCAGGATCAGACGCAGGTCGGTGCCTTGGGCGCGCACGAGACGCACGGCGGCCACCAGATCCTCCACGCCTTTCAGGGTCAGCATGCGCGAAACCTGGGCGCAGGTGACGGGTCCCAGGGGCTCCGCCAGTTCCTCATAGTGGGTGAGATCCACGCCGGAGCCGCGGATCAGGCGCGACGCCGGCGGCCGGGGCCAGCCGGCGGCCAGCAGGGCGGCGTCGTCGCCGTTCTGCACCACCAGGGCCTGGCCCCGGCGCCAACCGGCGGCGTTCAGCGCCAGGCGCAGGAGCACCCGGCCCAGGGCCGCCTTGGTTCCCGTGCCCGACAGGCCCAGGCCCAGACCGGCCAGGGTGGCGACCACCCGGCTGTCGCGCAGGCCGGCCAGGAACAGGGCGAAGCCGCCCAGCACCGTGGGCTTCACCGCGATGTGGTGGATGATGGTGGGCCGTTCCCGGCGGTAGAGCCGCGCCAGGCGGCGGATGTCGCCCAGGGCGCTCAAGGGGTTGAAGCTGCCGCGCCGCCACGGCAGGGGAATGACGCGGAACCCCTCCGCCGCGATGGCCGGCCCGTCCTTGGCCACCCGGCAGGCCACGGCGACGTCGAACCCGGCGTCGCGGGCCGCCCGCGCCGTGGGCAGGCGGTGGGACCGGAAATACCAGTCCTCCGTCACGACGAACAGCAAGGTGGGGCGGGGGGCGTCAGGCATGATGACCAAAGCGGCGTCCACTCAGGTAATGGCAGGGAACAGGGGGCGAGTTCTACCGGTTTTCCGACTGCCTGTCGTATACGTCCTATCGGATAAGTGAACCCGTTCCTGGCAGGGCACAGTATCGAGGGGTTGCGGATGCGCCATCTGACCTTGTACCGGCACGACCGCTACTATGCCTCCTTCCCGGCGGCCGCCACCCTCGCCGACGGCACCGTGGCCGTCGTGTTCCGCCGGGCCCGCGACCAGCGCTGGTTCGCCCGCGCCTTGGGCCTGACCGACCAGACCGGGCTGATGAGCGTGGATCATGTCGACAGCCGGTCGCAGCACGTGCTGCTGCGCCTGGACGGCCGCACGCTGGAACCGTTGGCCGAGCCGGTGGTGCTGCCCCCTGATGGCGAGGCGGCGGACCAGGATGCCAACCTGCTGACCTTGCCCGATGGCCGCCTTCTGCTGACCGGCTTTTCCTGGTACCCGCTGGCGCCGCGCCTGGCCGAGGCGGTGCGTGCCGCCGGTGGCCCCCTGGTGGGCACGGCGGACGACAGCGGCCTGTTCCTGTTCTGGGGCGGCTATGCCCGGCTGGGCGATCCGCAGGCGCGGACGTGGACGCCGCACACCTTCCTGCCGCCCCTGCCTGGCCAGTCCGACCTGCTGGCCGGAGTGCGCCCCCACCATGGCGGGGCGCTGCGGGGCCGCGGCGTCCTGCTGCCCGATGGCGGCGTGCTGCAGGCCGTCTATGCCGGCGGCACCCACGGCAAGCGCGGCAGCCACCTGTTCCGCGCCGATCCCGATGGCGCGGACGGTTACGCCTGGCGGGTCGTGGGACCCATCGCGCATGACGCGGCCGGCATGGGCTGCCTGGTGGAACCAGCGCTGTTGCGTACCCGGAACGGCCGGCTGCTGGCCTTCCACCGCACCGCCGGCATGGGCGACCAGATGGCGCTCAGCGCTTCGCCGGACGACGGCCGGACGTGGGCGCCGTGGCGCCTGACCACCGTCGTCGGCCATCCCTTCGATCCGCTGCCCCTGCCGGACGGGCGGGTGTTCCTGGCTTACGGCTACCGCCATGCCCCCTACGGCATCCGCGCCCGCATCTACGATCCGGACACCCAGCAGCCGGAGGACGGGAAGGAGATCGTGCTGCGCGACGATGGGCCGGGGCCGGATCTGGGCTATCCCTGGGCGACGGTGCTGGCGGACGGGCGGGTGCTGGTGGTGTACTATTTCGCCGGTGAGGATGGCATCCGCCGCATCGACGCCACGGTGATGGATGCGCCAATCTAATGTGAGTTCTCACCTGAGACTGATCGGCCAATTCACTGGTTTATCTTTAAAATATCCGATCTTAAGAAAGTGGATGAAGATGACGCAACGCCCGCGTTTCCACCTGGCCTTCCCGGTTCACGACCTGGCCGCCGCCCGCGCCTTTTATGGGGAGCTGCTGGGCTGCCCGGAGGGGCGCAATTCGCCGGAATGGGTGGATTTCGACTTCTATGGCCATCAGATCGTGGCCCATCTGGTGCCGGGCAAGGCGCCGGCGCCCAGCGACGATCATAACCCGGTGGACGGCCACGAGGTGCCGGTGCCCCACTTCGGCCTGATCCTGGCCTGGGACGACTGGGCCGCGCTGGCCGACCGCCTGCGCAACGGCGGGCAGGCCTTCGTCATCGAACCCTATGTCCGCTTCAAGGGCCAGGTGGGGGAGCAAGGCACCATGTTCCTGTACGATCCCAGCGGCAACGCCCTGGAATTCAAAGCGTTTCGTGATGAGTCCCTGATCTTCGCCAAGTAACCGCCCGTAACAAGTAACCGCCCGTAACCGGCGGCGGCCTTTGTTGCAGGGCCAGGGAAAATTGCTACGGTATTGCAACGCTTGCGTTTCTTGGGCTTCCCGGTCCCGCCGCCCCATGGTGTCTTGTCCTCACAAGACTTTTCTCAAGGTGGGGAGTGACCATGAGACGGACGATGTGGGGAGTGCCGGTGATGGCCGTCGCTCTGGCTCTGGACGGCGGCGCCCTGGCGGCAGAGCCCAAGGAGGTTCGGGCGGCGCTGGACCAGGCGGTTCCCGGCTTGTTGGCCGGCGCCAAGGTGCCCAGCGTTTCCATCGCCGAGATTGAGGATGGCAAGGTCGCGCTGACCGCCGCCTATGGCGAGCAGAGTCCCGGCGTGCGCGCCACACCGGCCACGCTGTACAACATCGCCTCGCTGACCAAGCCCATAACGGCGGAGGTGGTGCTGCGCCTAGCCGCGCGGAAGACGGTGTCGCTGGACGCGCCCATGGCCGACTACTGGACCGATCCCGACATCGCCAATGACGACCGCCGTCAGCTGCTGACCCCGCGCCTGGCGCTCAGCCACCAGACGGGATTCCCCAACTGGCGCGGGCCGGGAAAGCCGCTGGCCTTCCAGTTCACGCCGGGCACCTCCTACGGCTACTCGGGGGAGGGCTACCAGTACGTCGCCCGCTATGTGGAGAAGAAGACGGGGCAGGATTTCGAGAGCCTGGCCCAGGCCGTGCTGTTCAAGCCGGCAGGCATGAACGACACCGCCAGCGGGCACAAGCCGTGGTTCGATGGCCGCGTCGCCGTGCCCACGGACGCGTCCGGCAAAGCGCTGCAGCCGGGCTACGCCACCACGTACAATGCCGCCGACCTGATCTACACCACGGCCGGCGACTACGCCCGCTTCATCACCAGCGTGATGAGGGACCAGGATTTGACCGCAAGCCTGGCCGCCGACCGCCGCCACATCCAGGTCAGCCAGAGGACGGAGATGTGCGCCGGCGCCAAGGCCGCCACCTGCCCGACCAATGCCGGCTTCGGCCTGGGCTGGCAGGTGCTGGAGTTCAACGGCGAGACCGTGATGATGCACACCGGCCGGGACGAGGGGGTGGCCACCTTCGCGTGGTACAGCCCGACCACCCGCAAGGGGGCGGTGTTCCTGACCAACAGCGACAACGGTTTCCAACTGGTGCTACCGGTGTTCGAGACGCTGGGCGCCAGCCCCACCTTCCTGGCCTACCTGCGCGGGCAGTCTTAAGATCGGAATTACACCGAAGATTTTTCCGGCGGCGGCGTCGGATCCGGGCATACTCGGCCGTCCTGGGGAAGAACCGGTTTCAAACCGGCCGTCCCGCCGCTGGAGGATCACCCATGCTGTACGCCATCCTGTGCTATCACCGCGAAGACGTCGTCGGTTCCTGGACCAAGGAGGAAGATGACGCCGTCATGGCCAAGCTGTCGGTGGTGCATGAGAAGCTGGCGCGCGAGGGCCGCCTTGGCCCCGTGGCCCGGCTGCTGCCCACCACGGCCGCCACCACGCTACGCAAGGACAGCGACCCGCCGCTGGTGATCGACGGCCCCTTCGCCGAGACCAAGGAGCAGCTGCTGGGCTTCTATCTGGTGGAGGGCGAGACGCTGGGGCAAATCCTGGACACCGCCCGCGAGCTGGGCCGCGCCAACCCGGGCGGCAGCTACGAGATCCGCCCGGTGGGCCTCTACCACCCGGCGCCTGCCCCCGTTGCCGCCGGGGCGTGAGATCATGGCCGAGGGCGCGGACATGGCCTGGATCAACACCGCCCTCACGGCCGCCCGGCCCCAGGCGATGGGGGCCTTGCTGCGCTATTTCCGCGACCTGGACACGGCGGAGGAGGCGTTCCAGGAAGCATCCCTGCGGGCGTTGAAGGCATGGCCGCGCAATGGTCCGCCGCGCGATCCCGCCGCCTGGCTGATCTTCGTCGGACGGAACGCCACCCTGGACACGGTGCGCCGCCTGGCGCGCCAGCAGCCCCTGCCGGACGAGGATACGCTGGCCGACAGCGACGGCGGCGAGGGGGATGCCGAGGCCGAACTGGCGGAACGCCTGGACGGCGCCGGCTACCGCGACGACATCCTGCGCCTGCTGTTCATCTGCTGCCCGCTGGATCTGCCGGCCACACAACAGATCGCCGTGGCCCTGCGCATCGTTTCCGGCCTCAGCGTGGCGGAGATCGCGCGCGCCTTCCTGGTCAGCGACGGCGCCATGGAACAGCGCATCACCCGGGCCAAGGCACGCATCACGCGATCGGGCGTGCCGTTCGAGGCGCCGGGCGCGCCGGAACGGGCGGAACGGCTGGGTGCCGTCGCCGCCATGCTGTACCTGTTGTTCAACGAGGGCTATTCCGCCGGCGGCGACACGGTGGAGCGGCGCGGGCCCCTGGCGCATGAAGCCATCCGCCTGGCACGCCTGCTGCTGCGCCTGTTCCCGTCGGAACCGGAGATCATGGGCCTGCTGGCGCTGATGCTGCTGCAGCAGGCCCGCGCCGGCGCCCGGTTCGATGCCGAGGGCAACGTGGTGTTGCTCGAGGACCAGGATCGCGGCCGCTGGAGCGGCCCCATGATCGCCGAGGGCCTGGCCCTGATCGACAAGGCCATGCGCCACGGCCGGCCCACGCCCTACCTGGTGCAGGCCGCCATCTCCGCCCTGCATGCCCGCGCGGCCACGGCGGCCGAAACCGACTGGACGCAGATCGACCTGCTGTACGCCACGCTGGAACATATCCAGCCCTCGCCGGTGGTGACGCTGAACCGCTCCGTCGCCACGGCCAAGGTGCGGGGGCCGGCCGCGGCGCTGGCCATGATCGAGCCGCTGGGTGAGCGCTTGGCCGGCTACTTCCACTTCTTCGGGGTGAAGGGCGCCTATCTGACCCAGCTCGGCCGCACGGCGGAGGCGCGCGTGGCCTTCGACCGCGCCATCGCCCTGGCCCACACCCCGGCGGAGGCGGCGCACATCCGCCAGCACCTGGACCGGCTGGCGCGGGACGTGGCCCCGCCCTGAAAAAAAGCCGCAAGCCCTGTCGGAAGGGCACGGCGTCCATCGTCCTTGGACCAGGCTCCGGAAAGAAAAACGGGCCCAACCAAACGGGAGAGCACAACCATGTCCGATACCGTTCAGCCCATTCAGCAGGGCGTCATCCCCCATCTGATGGTCGGCGACGCCAAGGCGGCGCTGGCCTTCTATGTCCAGGGCCTGGACGCGGAGGAGGTGTTCCGCATGCCGGCCCAGGACGGCGACCGCCTGCTGCACGCGGAGATCCGTGTGAACGGCGCCCGCCTGTTCCTGCGCGACGACTTTCCCGAATACCGGGCGGAGCACGGCGGCACCAGCGCCCCGCCGGATCTGCTGAAGGGCACCAGCGCGGTCCTGCACCTGGAGGTGCCCAACTGCGACGCCGCCATGGAACGGGCGGTGGCCGCCGGCGCCACGGTCACCATGCCGGCCATGGACGCCTTCTGGGGCGCCCGCTACGGCCAGGTGGCCGACCCCTTCGGCCATCTGTGGAGCTTCGCCCATCCGTTGGCGGCACCCGGTGAGCCGTGCCCGCTGGCCGCCGGCCAAGCCGGCTGATACCCGACACACGACAGCAGAAGGACCCGGCACCATGACCGAGACCCCCGAATTCCGCCTGTCCCGCCGCTTCGCCGCCAGCCCCTGCCTGCTGTGGTCAGCCTATACCGAGCCGGAGCGGCTGCGCCTGTGGTGGGGGCCCAAGGGTTTCACCTGGGTGCGCGGCGATCTGGACCTGCGGCCCGGCGGGACCTTCTTCTACGGCATGAAGCCGCCGGCGGGGGCCGGCGATTTCACCATGTGGGGCAAGTGGACCTTCCGCGACATCACGGCGCCCACACCATCGACGCCAGGCTTGATGTCCTTCCTCGTCTCCTTCACCGACGCCGATGGCACGCCGGTGCGCCATCCCATGAGCCCCACCTGGCCCCTGGAGATGCTGAGTACCACGGCCTTCATCGCGGACGAGGGCGGCACCCGCCTGGACTGTACCGCCGTGCCGGTCAACGCGACGGCGGAGGAGGAGGCGACCTTCGCCGCCGGGGCCGAGAGCATGCGCCAGGGCTGGGGCGGCACGCTGGACCAGTTGGACGATTATCTGGCGCGGGCGCAGGCGATGCCCCAATAGGCGGGGAACCGGTGGAGACGGGCAGGGGTTGTTCGGGCGATCCCCCCTCGGCAAAAGGAACGCCGGTTATGGCCGACATCCACGACGCCCGCATCCTGATCCTGGCCGCCAACGGCTTTGAGCAATCCGAACTGACCGTCCCCCGGGATGAGCTGCGCAAAGCCGGCGCCAAGGTCAACGTGGCCACCCCGGACGGCAAGCCCATCCGCGGCTGGAACCACACCGACTGGGGCGAGACGGTGGAGGCGGACCTGCGCATCGCCGACACCAAGGTGGAGGATTACCAGGCCATGGTTTTGCCCGGCGGCCAGATCAACCCCGATCTGCTGCGGGTGAACCCGGATGCCATGCGCCGCGTCACGGGCTTTCTGAATAGCGGCAAGGTGGTGGCCGCCATTTGTCACGGCCCTTGGCTGCTGGTGGAGGCCGACGCCCTGCGCGGCCGCCGTGTTACCTCTTACAAATCCATACGCAAGGACGTTGAGAACGCGGGCGGCGATTGGGTGGACGAAGAGGTGGTGGTAGACAACGGCGTCATCACCAGCCGTTCCCCGGACGACCTGCCGGCCTTCGTCGCCAAGATTATCGAGGAGGTGCGCGAGGGCCGGCACACGCGCTAAACTCCGCCCGGCATCCCAATTATGAAAAGGCCGGCCCCCGCGACGGGACCGGCCTTTCGATTTTCAGGCGCCGCCGGGGCGACGGCCACTGGGCCGCCGGAGCCACGGACGGCTTAATTCAGCAGGGTTTTCCCCTGCAAGTGGGCCAGCAGGGCATGGATCTCGGGCGGCAGGGGCTCGGCAACGGCGTCACAGAACATCTCCCGGATCCGTACATCCACCGCGTCTTGGACGATGTCGAAGGGGGTGGCATAGGCCGCCGCCGTGGAATATCCCGCCGCCACAACGGGCGTCAGAGCCGGAGTGCGCTGAAACTCAATGCTTTTCTGCCGCTTGGTCATGACATCCTTCCCAAAAGCCCGGGCCTATGCCCTTCGCACCATGACTAAAGCAGCCAGCGGCGGCTTTGTTCCACCGCGGCAACGGGATAGCCGCCCTTCCCGTGTAAGCCGGCCGGCAGGACACCGGGGCGATGGGTGTAGGGCAGGGGCCGGCCGGTACCGCAAAATTTCCCTTCCCCTCCTTTAAATATACTATCCCAGCGTTCATCAAAGCGGCATGCCGGATAATCGGATGGTCATAGTCCATCCGTTAAATAGACCGAATAAATACAGCGATAAACCTAGCGTTCTTCCCGAAATACGGAGAGACGCTGGCGGCGACGTTTGCTTATAGTAACCGTAGAAGACAGACGAATTCGGAGACTTACCGAACCCATTATCGCCTGCATCCACATGCGATTTCTTTAAGAAGAATAAAATCGCAGCGGGCTTTCACAAAAAGGTGTGACCCATGCCATCCGCTGAGACATCGCCCACCTTTCGTGACGAACTGGTCAAGCTGATCCCCGCCATGCGGGCCTTCGCACGGTCGCTGACCAACAACGCCGCCGACACCGACGACTTGGTGCAGGATGCCATCGTTCGCGCCTGGTCCCATGCGGGCCAGTTCACCCCAGGCACCAATTTACGCGCCTGGCTCTTCACCATCCTGCGCAACCGGTACTACTCCGTCGCCAAGCACCAGCAGCGCGAGGTGGGCGACCCGGACGGTGTTCATACCGCGCGGCTGACCATCAGCCCCGCGCAGGAATGGGGCATTGCCGGCCGCGAGCTGAAGGCGGCGCTGATGAAGCTGCCCGTGGAACAGCGCGAGGCGCTGGTCCTGGTGGGCGGTGCCGGCGCCAGCTATGAGGAGGCGGCCGAGATTTGCGGCTGCGCCCTGGGCACCATCAAAAGCCGCGTGAACCGTGGCCGGGCGCGGCTGGCCGACATCATGGGCATGGACCCAGGTGACACCGGCCTCGGCGCCCCCACCGGCATGGGCACCTCCAGCGCCTGGGATGCCAGCCATCCGGTGAGCAGCCACTGACGTAACGAAGCGAATCAATCACTTGGCATAAGGATTTAGGTGAAGTGCCTGACAGGAAACCTTGGTCACGGGACGCCAACCAGTGGAGACGCATGTCCACCCAATGGCTGGCGGCCCAGCGACACGCCCCCATCCGTCTGGCCGAGCGCCATGCGCATGCTGAACCGGTTGGGGACGGGGCCGGGGAGGGCGGTTGGACGCCCTCGCCGCGTCCAGCGCTTTCCCTAGAGGCCCTTTCCCTGGACGCCTTGGGGCCCCATCAAGCCCCGGCCCCCTCTATCGCCGCCTGACGGACCTGCCCACGGCAAGAAGGGCAAAAACAGTCCGTCCTTAACGGAGGATCACCCCATGCTCGGCACCATCCTGCTTGTTGTCCTGGTCCTGTTGCTGCTGGGGGCCATTCCCAGCTGGCCCTACAGCCGTGGCTGGGGCTATGGCCCCAGCGGCTTGTTGAGCATCGTGCTCATCGTCGTCCTGGTGCTGGTTCTGACAGGCAGGGTGTAGCCAGCCGGAGCTATCCTTAGGCCTTGAAAGGAGATGCATCATGACCGCTGTACATGAGGCCCTTCCGGACATCGACACGCTGCTGGGTGACGTGTCCCGGTATTTCGAGACGCCGCATGACCTGGTCGTCACCGACCGCCTGAACCGGGCGGAAAAGATCCTGCTGCTGCGCCATTGGGAACATGACCTGCAGTTGCTCATGGTGGCGAGCGAGGAGAACATGACCACCGACCTGCCACCGACGACGGCCCACCAATTGTCCGAGGTCAAGTCGGCCCTGGTGGCGCTGGGCGACGTATCCGAGCCGTCTGGGCCGGCCAAGGTCGGCTGACGCCGCCTTATCAAGGGCCTCATCAGGGAAGGATCATCCCATGGCCAACCGCAATGAAGGCGAGGGCAACCGCACCGCGACCCGCGCCTACGACAAACACGCCCGCGATTTCGTGGCAACGGGCCAGGTGGCGGAAAAGGCCCGCGAGGCGGCCGACGCCGTCGACGGCCCGGAAGGCCGCGACCTGGAACGGGCCGAGGCCCGCGGCAAAGCCCACGCCCGGGAAGAAGACAGGCTGCTGCGCCCCAGCGCTTCCAAGGACGCCGGCAGACACTGACAGCACCAGTCCCGAAAGCGAAGAAGGGCGCCGGTCATGCGGGCCGGCGCCCTTGGCCAACCGGAAGACTGACACTTCTACTTTGCACAGGCCTGACATTTTAACTTTGCGCCTACACCGCCTACATACGAATGTTTCAACCGGATAGAAGTGTCAGGGTGTCCCGCAAAGTAGAACTGTCAGTGCTGGGGGTGGGCGGGGAGCGGAGCCGAAGGCGCAGTGGACCGGCCACCCCCAGCACACAGTGACGTCGAGCCCCTCTTGCGACCCGGCTTTCCCCCCGTCTTGGCATAACCGATGCGCTCGCTATTGGTCTGCACCTGGGGCGCAAGCCTGGTGTCCTGCATCGTCCTGATCTCTGCCAGAACCGCCGACAGCCGCTTGTTCTCAACCACCGCCCCCGGGCTCACCCGCTGGGTCTTGTCGAACTCGGTGTAGGGCAGGGCAACGCCCTGCCAGCGGAACTCCACCCGCCCGTCGGCAAAGGCGTAGCTGTCCACATACTGCCCCACCAACCCCCGCGTCACCGCCGTCTCTTCCAGCATCACACGCCGGCGCTCATACGACAGCGTCAGCTGCCGCCCCACATACCGCCGCTCCCGCCAGCACAGGATGTCCCCCAACCGCTCAGCCAAGGCTCCTAGCGGTCGGTGCGCGTCCTCCGGCCGGGCAGGGACCACGGCAAACCGCGCGTTGAACCGCTCCATGAATCCGGGCAAAAAGGCGTTCCCCGCCGCCATGTCGCTGATCCCCGCCAGCCGCAACTCCTTCACCAGCCGGTCCTGCAGCGTCCGGTTCGCCCGCTCAACCCGCCCCTTCGCCTGGCTGGAGTTCGCGCACAGAATCTCGATCCCCAACTCCGCCAAGGCCCGACCGAACTGCGTCATCCCTTGCCCCGTCCGCGCCTCCGCCTTCGCCACCCGGAACACCGTGTGCTTGTCGGAGTAGAACGCCACCGGCCGCCCATGCCGCGTCACATACCCCTCCAGCGCCGCGAAGTAGCTGAACGCGCTCTCCGACGCCGCGAACCGCAGTTCCATCAACCGGCCCGTCGCATCGTCGATGAACACCAGCAGGCTGCACGGGCCCGCCCGGTCCTCAAACCACCGATGCTCGCTGCCATCGATCTGAACCAGTTCGCCCAAGCGCTCCCGGCGCAGGCGAGGGCGGTGGAACTGACGTCGCTGATGCCGCGACACCCACAACCCCGCCGCGGACATCCACCCCCGCAGCGTCTCCCGCGACACAGCCAGCCCATGACGCTCCGCCAACTGCTCCGCCGCCAGCGTCGGACCAAAATCCGCGTAATGCCGCTGCACCAGTTCCAGCGCCAACTCGCGCAACCCAGCACCCAGCTGACGGTTCGACGGCCGCCCTCGCGCCTGGTGCACGATGGCACCACCGCCGCCTGACCGATACCGGCCCAGCAACCGCCATACCTGACGCTCGCTCAAGCCCAGAACAGCCGCCGCTGACGACACCGTCAGCCGGCCGCCCACGACATCCGACAGCACCTCAACCCGACGAACATCCCGTTCGCTCATCACGACCCAGCCCACCGCAGCCTCCCACGTCGGACACAGCCAACCGGAAGACTGACAGTTCTACTTTGCACAGGCCTGACATTTTAACTTTGCGCCTACATACGAAAAAACCGATAAGGATAATTATGGAAATAAAGAGCTGAACTTTGCACAGTATGAACGTCGCGTCGTGGCGTTGGGCTCGCTACCGGCTGGCTACCGGCTTGCATCGATTTGCACTCATTTATTCGACAGCGCCCGACGAAGGTGTCGACAATGTCCCGGGATCAATCCGGGGATGAAATCATGCTGACCGTCGTACCGGGGCCCGCCACCGCTTGCGCGCGGCGCCGGGATGAGATTACTGCCTTGCTGCGCAACGCCTTGGTCCTCCTGGACAATGACGGCGCTGCCGCGGCCACCTGCCTGCAGCGGGCGGCGGACATGCTGCGCGACCTGACGGTCGATGCGCCGCCGCTTACGGGCGGCCTAGTGCCTTGGCAGGTGCGCCGGGTCGAAACGTATATCCATGACCATCTGGCGGCGCCCATCCGCATCCGTGACGTGGCGGTGCTGGTCCGCCTCAGCACCAGCTATTTCTCACGCGCCTTCCGCATCACCTTCGGTGTGCCCTTCACCCAATATGTCATCCACCAGCGCATGGAGCAGGCCAGGCACCTGATGACGACCACCGCGGAACCGCTCTCCCACATAGCGCTGACCTGCGGCTTGGCCGACCAGGCGCACCTGACGCGGCTGTTCCGGCAGACCATGGGGGTGACACCGGCGGCCTGGCGGCGACGCGCGCAGCAGGAATACCCTGATCAGCGCCCCCGTTCGCGGGCCGACGCGGCGGCTACCGGCGAGCCGCAGGCCGCCTGACCAGCCCATCCGGCGCCGGCAAAATAATCACGAGGGGTCCCGGGTCCCGTGGTGCTATAGAGGCGCCATCATCCCTTTAGGACCGTCCCCATGGATTCCGTCGAACAACGCCTTATCGACCTGGAGATGCGCATCACCCACCATGAACGCATGGCGGAGGAATTGTCGCAGGTGGTGGCGGACCAGGGCCAGATGATCGACATGCTGACCGCCCGCGTGCACCGGCTGCTGGCCCGCCTGCAGGAGGCGGAGGGCGGCTGGCGCCCCTCCCCCCAGGATGAAAAGCCGCCCCCACACTACTAGGACACATTACTAGGGCACTTTACCGGGGACGCTATGGACGCCTGGATCGGGCACGGTGCGCCGCGGCTTTGGCGCGATTGCCACAGACCGCCATGCTGCACCACCGCCGGACGTGGGCCTTGGTCCGGTCCAGGAACATCAGGGTGCAGTTGTGGGATTCACAGGCCTTCACCAAGTGAAAATCCGCCTGGGTGATCAGGTCCGCCATCGCCAGGGCGATAGGCTGTAACAATTGCTCCGGTGACGTCCAGCGGCGCACCCGGATCAGCGCCAGCCCGTTGGGCGCAACGCCGGGGGCGTGCACGTGATGATGCGGGTGGGGTGACCCGCCATCCGCCGGCAGCACCTGCATGCGGCTATCATCCTTGGCCAGTACCTGGTTCAGCGGCGCCAGCGCCGCGCTCGCGTCCGCCGCCGTCAGGGCCTGACCGGCATGGGCCGTCACCACACCCCGGAACCATTCCCGCAATTCCCGCGCCTGCACGGCCACCGCATCCAGCGTCGGCCTCGCCTGGGACCGGAAAAGCTGCACCACCGACGCCTCGATCGCCCCGGCCTGTTCAAGCCATGCCACCAGGTCGCGCCCATCGCGCAGCCATTCCACCGGATTTTCCGGCAGGGCCACGCTGTTCAGGAAATCCATCGCCAGATGGTCGCCGACGAACATCGGGGCGGGGCGGATGGCGGCCGTATCTGCATTCATCCCATTCAACTCCTCACCGGCGGACGGGCATGCCGGCATCGATCGTGCGATAGCAGTAACCTGAAAAAATTGAATTGACAAGTTACTGTCGGGCACCTTAACCGTTTAAATGAAATTTGAATGGTTACCAATTCCCCAGGAGAGCCCGTCATGACCCACCATCGTTCCGTCACCGTCGGCGCCCATGAAGTGTTCTATCGCGAGGCCGGCGACCGCACGAACCCGACGCTGCTGCTGTTGCACGGCTTCCCCAGTTCCTCCCACATGTTCCGTAATCTGATCCCGCTGCTGGCCGACCGCTTCCACATCGTGGCGCCGGATCTGCCCGGCTTCGGTTTCACCAAGTCGCCCCCGCGCGGCCAGTTCGATTACACCTTCGATGCCCTGGCCAAGGTGGTGGAGGGCTTCACCGACGCCCTGGACCTGACGCGTTACGCGATCTACGTCTTCGACTACGGTGCCCCCACCGGCTACCGCCTGGCCCTGAGCCGGCCGGAGCGGGTGATCGGCATCATCTCGCAGAACGGCAACGCCTATGAGGAAGGCCTGAGCGACGGCTGGAACCCCATCCAGGCTTATTGGCGGGCCCCCACGCAGGCCAACCGCGACGCCATCCGCAGCCTGCTGACCTTGGAGGCGACCAAGTGGCAGTACACCCACGGCGTCCCGGATGAGAGCACGGTGGCCCCGGAGTCCTATGTGCTGGACCATGCGTTGCTGAGCCGCCCGGGCAACGACGAAATCCAGTTGGACCTGTTCCTGGACTACGCCAGCAACGTCGCCCTCTACCCCGCCTTCCAGGCCTATTTCGCGGAAAAGCGGCCGCCGCTGCTGGCTGTCTGGGGCCGTAACGATCCCTTCTTCCTGCCGGCGGGTGCTGACGCCTATCGCCGGGACAACCCCAACGCCGAGGTGCATCTGCTGGACACCGGCCACTTCGCGCTGGAAACCCATGTGGCGGAGATCGCGGGCCACATCCGCCGCATCTTCGCGCCATTGTCTTGAGGATATCCCACCGATTTCGCCGCCAGCGGCCGCGTCATCCATGGCAAGCTGGCGGCGGAATCCATACATATCTGGGGACATGCCTGGGGCCCATATCCCGGGCATGTCGCCACCGACCGAGGGAGCCTGCCCCATGACCGCCTGGCCCGACCGCCGCATCCTGGATCTGTTCGGCATCGACCATCCCATCCTGCAGGCGCCCATGGCCAACGCCAGCACGCCGGCCATGGCGGTGGCGGTCAGCGCGGCGGGCGGGCTGGGCGCCCTGCCCGGCGCCCAATACACCCTGGACGGGCTGAAGGCCGCGGTGGCCGAGGTGCGGTACGGCACCAGCCGGCCCTTCAACCTCAACTTCTTCTGCCACACTCCGCCGGTGCCGGACCCGGCCCGCCTGATGGCATGGCGCGCCCGGCTGGCGCCCTATTATGTCGAGTTGGGCCTTGATCCCGCCGACACGCCACCGGTCGGCGGCCGCACGCCCTTCGACGCCGATTTCTGCGCCCTGATCGAGGAGGTGAAGCCGGCGGTGGTCAGCTTCCATTTCGGCCTGCCCGGCAAGCTGCTGGTCGAGCGGGTGAAGGCCACCGGCGCCAAGGTCATCGCCTCGGCCACCACGGTGGCGGAGGCGCGCTGGCTGGAACATCACGGCGTCGACGCCGTCATCGCCATGGGGCTGGAGGCCGGCGGCCACCGGGGCAACTTCCTGTCCGACGACATGGCGACGCAAGTCGGCACCTTCGCCCTGGTACCTCAGGTGGCGGACGCCGTCTCGGTCCCCGTCATCGCCACCGGCGGCATCGCGGACGCGCGCGGCATCGTGGCCGCGCTGGCGCTGGGCGCCTCCGCCGTGCAGATCGGCACAGCCTATCTGTTCTGTCCGGAGATCAAGATTCCCGAGGTGCACCGCCAGGCGCTGGAAAGCGCCACGGATGACGGCACCGCCCTGACCAACCTGTTCACCGGCCGCCCCGCGCGTGGCCTCATCAACCGCCTGATGCGCGAGGTCGGCCCCCTGTCCGACGCGCCGACCGCCTTCCCCACCGCCGGCGGCGCCCTCGCCCCCTTGCGCGCCAGGGCCGAGGCGGCCGGATCCGGCGATTTCACCAACCAGTGGGCCGGCCAGGCGGCGCGCCTGGGCCGCGCCCTGCCCGCCGGCGACCTGACGCGGGCGCTGGCGGCGGAGGCGCTGGCCCGCCCGGGCGCCCACCAGATCAGCGACCGCTGAGCGTCAGCGGGGCCGTCAAGCTGAGCGCCAGCGGGGCTGTCAAGACGACCGTCAGCGGCACGTCAGGACGTGGTCCTGGTTGATCTTGCAGGGGTGGAGCAGGCTGCCCAGGTAGCGCTGATCCAGCGTCGTGCCGGTGTTCATCTCCGGCAGGCGCAGGTATTTGTCCTCCTTATCCGCGCCCAGATACGTTTCCATGTGATTGAAACGCCAGGCCTCCGCCTCCTCCCGCAGGAACTGTTCCTGTTCCAATGGATCGGGCAGGACGAAATGCGGCGCCTGGATGATGAATTCGGGGGTGGACGGTTCCGGTGGCCTAGGTGCCGGCGTCGGTTGCGGGCCGGCCTTGGGCACCGCGGGCGTCAGGGTGATTTGCGGCGGCATTGAGGGCTGGGATTGCGCCAGGACGGGGTCCGCCATGAACGGCAGCAGGACAACCGCGAAATACCGCCACTGCGCACGCCGCATGCCCCGCCCCATCCGCCGCCCATTCTTATGGTCAGTGGACCATGGCGGCCGGTCCCGCACAACCTATGGCGCGCCGGCCGCAAAGAAAACGCGCGCCGAACGGGTGCCGGCGCGCGTCAGGGAGGTGGAACACAAATGAAGGGTCTCATGAGGCTGGGGGAAAGAACCGGGGCGCCGCCTCACCCGCCGCCCGGCTTTTAAAAAGCGCTCAGTATTTGAAGGAGAAGCCGGCCTCATAGATGCGGCCGGTGCAGTTGTAGTAGTTCAGGCGGTTGACCGAGCCGACGTACTGGTCATTGCACTCGTTCGTCAGGTTGATGGCATTGAACATGAAAGTCAGGCGCTCATTGACGGCGTAGGAGGACGCGAAGTCCACGTTCATGGTGGAATTGGTGCCTTCCACGTCGTTGCCATTGCGGCCCGGCACCTGGGTCAGGTAGCCGCTGCGGTAGGCGGCGGAGATGCGGGCGCTGAACACCTTATCGTCGTAATAGAGCGTGCCGTTGTAGGCGTTCTTCGACAGGCCCACCAGGTCGGCCAGGGTGGTGGTGGTCGATGTCGCCGCCAGCAGGTAATTGATGCGGCTTTGCACGTAGGTGTAGTTCAGCAGGATGCCGAAATTGCTCCAGAAGTCCGGCAGGAAGCTGAACGGCTGCTGGAAGTTCACCTCCAGGCCCTTCAGGTCGCCGCCTTTGGTGTTCACCGGCGTGCTGAAGGTGAACACCTCGCTGCCGGTCAGGCCCGTGCCGTTCAGCAGGCTGAGCGGCAGGCCGGAGCTGTTGTAGACCTTGTTTTCGCTCAAGGTCTGCACGTAGCTGTTGATGTCCTTGTAGAACAGGCCCAGCGAGATCAGGGCGCCCGGCTGGTAGTAATATTCGAAGGACAGGTCGGCGGTATTGGCGCGGATGGGCTTCAGGTACGGGTTGCCCGAGGTCACCGTACGGTTGGTGCCGGCCACGTTGACGCTGCCGCCGGGGTTCAGGCCGCTGAGGTCGTTGCGCACCATCACCTTGGCCAAGCCCAGGCGCACCAGGAAGTCATCCGTGACGTCGCCCACCAGGTTCATCGACGGCAACACATCATGATAGTCCGTGCCCACGGTCACCCAGGTGGGCGTGCTGCCCACCGCCTGGTAGCCGGACGAGTTCTGGTCAGTGGTGACGAAGCGCACGCCGATGTCGCCGCGGATGGGCAGGCCCAGCCGGTCGGTCTTGAAATTGGCCTGGGCGTAGCCGCCGTAGTCCTTCTCCTCCACCGCGTAATTGCTGCCCAGCGAGCCGGTGCCCGTCTGGCTGACGGAGAAGGTGCCGGTCTTGCTGTAGATGTTCAGCGCGTTGGCGAAGGCGTCGATGTCGGCCACCAGCCAGTTGGTGGGCGTGCCCGCCGGGGCGAAGCCGCCAACACCGCCGCCGATCTTGGTCAGGCTGGCCAGGCTGACACCGGCCGGCAGATTGGGAACGGCGATTTCCGAGGCGCGGGTCTTGTTGTAGGTGGAGAAGGTGAAGTCCTTGAACTGGAAACCGGCCTTCAGCGTCAGCTCGTTGCTGATGTCGTATTCGAAATCCAGGTCGCCGTTGCCGTAGGTATTCTGGGTGCCGTTGGGCCGCAGGCGGATGTTGGACAGGCCGTTCACCAGCTTCCAGTTCGCCGGGTCGGTGACATCGAAGCCGTAGGACAGGACCGGCAGGCGGCTGTTGGCGCGGTAGTCGTAGGAATAGCCGTTGCTGCCGGTGCGATCCAGGGTGATGGTCGTCTGCACCGGGTTGTTGAAGGCGGAGACGGAGTAGCCGCCCAGCGCGTTCATGCGGAAGCTGGGGGAGAAGCTGTGCTTGATGTTCAGCGTTTCCTGGCCGAACTGCGTGCTGAGCACGTCGTAGCGCGCCTCCGACCGGATGCCGACATTGTTGAAGGTGCCGGCGATCAGGTTGCCGTTGGCGTCCAGGGTGCCCGAGGCGATCTGCATGACCGGCTTGCCGGTGACGATGCTGCCCACCGTGGTGCGCGCCTGGCTGAAGCTGATGGCCTCCAGGTCGTTTTCCGAGCGGGTGCCCCACAGGTCGGAGAACACGCCGTCCAAGCTGATCTCGGTGTCTTCGTCCGGCTTCCACTGCAGCGAGGTCACCAGGCCGGCCCGGCTCTGGTTGTAGTCATAGACGCTGTAGCGCGGGATGCGCGGCATGAAGACGTTGGGGCCGTTGACGGCGGACAGCGAAGACGGCGCCGTGATACCGCCGTTATAGCTGCCCGAGGCGTTTGAGGCGTTGGACGCCCAACGCGTGGTCTCGGAGCTGAGCTGCTGCGTGTCGCGCTTGGAATAGGACAGGCCCACCAGGAAGCCCAGCTTGCCGTCGGCGAAGGTATCGCTGACCAGCACGGCGCCGTTGGGCTCCTTGCTCTTGTTCTGGTCGTTGTAAGTGGCCTTGCCATTGATGGCCAGCTTGAAGCCACCGAAGTCCAGCGGGTGGGGCGTCGACAAATCCACGCCGGCGCCCAGCGAGCCCTCCTCCTGATCCGCGGACTGCGTCTTGTGGACGGTCAGGTTGCTGAACAGGTCGGAACCGAAGACGTTGAAGTCGAAGGCGCGGGAGCGGTTGTTGCCGCCCTGGGCGTCGGAACTGCCGGTGGTGGCGATGGCGTCCATGCCGTTGATGCGCACGCGGGTGAAGGCCGGGCCCAGGCCGCGCACGGAAATCTGCCGCCCCTCGCCCGCGTCGCGGGTGATGGCGATGCCGGGGATGCGTTGCAGGGATTCGGCCAGGTTCTTGTCGGGGAACTTGGCGATGTCTTCCGCCACGATGCTGTCGACCACGCCCGAGCTTTCACGCTTGGCCTGCAGGGCCACGTTCAGGCTGCGGCGGAAGCCGGAAACGATGATTTCCTCCAGCCCATCGCCGCCGCCCGGAGCCGCCGCTTCACCTTGGGGCGCCGACTGCGGCGCCTGGATCGCCTGGTCGGCCGGCGCGCGCGCCTGGTCCATGCCCTGGTCCACGCCCTGGCCCACTGGCGCCGCGGGTTGCCCCGCCGCCTGGTCGGCGGCATGGGCCACACCGGTTCCCCCCGCTGCCAAGGCCAGCAACAACGCCACCTGGGACACGCGGGTGGACAATGTGTGGCGCCGCGTCCGGCTCACGCTCTTGAGCATTTGACGTAATCCTCCGTTCAACCTTGTTGTTTTGCTTTGCCGGCCCGTGTGCCCGGGGAAGCACCGGCCGGTTGTTCCCCCGGCCCGGAGTGTTCCCAGAAAAACCAGACGTTGTCGCCTGGTCATGCCACCCGTCCGACCTCCCCGTCCGTCCAGCCCGTTATTGGGACCGGTGTCATTTTTAATCCGCAGACAATGACCGGCTCCGGGCCCGCCGTGAACGACCGCCGTCAGGCGACGTCAGTGCCGCGCCAACAGCCGGCGGAACCCCTGATATCCAGATCGTGTGTTTCGAAAAATCGATCGGGCGCGGCAGCCGCCGACGGCACCCCAGCCCATGCCCCTGCGTGATGGCATTCCCACACCCTCCCATTATGTCGGCGTCTTTAAGCCTTTTGGCCATCGCCGTTGTTCCTAAAATGACACCGGTTACCGACCGATGCAAGCACCAAGAGTTGTTCGCAGCGCCATCTTGCTCCCGCAGAGCCATTCTTGGCGAAACCGTTAGGGAATGCGCCGTTTAATCGGCGCTCAGGTCCCCTGCTGAGTGAAAGGCACCCGGGCAAAAAGGCGCCGCTCGGCACCACGCGGGTCCTGTTCCAGGCGCCAGTCCAGATCGAACACCAGGGTTTCCCGCCCCGACAAGGTATACGGCGCCCAGCGCGGCGCGCCGCCGGCATTGGGGTCGCCCGTGCGGGCGAAGGCGATGAAGGCGTTGCTCATCCGCTCCGCCATGAGTCGCGCCTCGGCGCTGTCGGTGGACAGCGAGTCGGGCACGCCGGTGTTGTCGAACACCAGGGGAATGTCCAGCGTGTGCGGCGCCCGCCACTTGCCGCCATCCTTGGGCGAGCCCCAGTTCAGTTGATAGGCGTAGGTCGGCGCCGCCCCCTTTCCCCCCGCCCCTTGCCCCCCCGCCCCTTGGCCTAATGCCTGCGCCTGGGCGGCGCGCACCTCCGCCTCCATCACCGCCGCGCGCCAGGAGCGGCCGGCCGTGGTGGCGGAAAAGAAGACGTCGCTTGGGCTGTAGTTCGGATACAGGCGGCGATATTCCGCCAGCACCAGGTCGGGGTTGATGTCCACCCGCATGTGCTTGGCCAATAGGGCCGGCACCTGGTCCCAGGTGAGGGTGAAGGTGGACGGATCGCTCCCGCCGATCAGCAGCCGCGTCTCGTCATGGGTGTTGCCGATGATCATGGGGATACCGGCCGACTGCGCCGGGGCGTCCGGATAGAAGGGATGGCGGGCCAGCACCTGGTCATCCAGCACGGGCCCCCAGTAGAGCCCGCCCATGCCCTGCCCGGCAACGCCGTGGATGGGATCGGCAGCGTTCAGGGCCGACAACAACTTTTCCACCGGCAGGGTGGCCGCCTCGGCCGCGCGTTCCGGCGTCAGGCCCAGGGCTTCCAGATAAGTCTTCGCGCGAGCGGTCGCGTTCAACGGCCCGGAGGCGGTGACCTGCTGGCCGCTCATGGTGGCGGCGCGGTGGAACAGGCCCTGGGCCGCCGGCGTGCCCATCAGGGTGGCGATCTTGGCCCCGCCGCCGGACTGGCCGAACAGCATGACGCGGCCGGGATCGCCGCCGAACGCGGCGATGTTGTCGCGCACCCATTGCAGGGCCAGCACCAGATCCAAGATGCCGGCGTTGCCGGACTGGGCGTAGGCTGGCCCAGCCAGGCGGCCCAGATACAAATGGCCGAAGGCGTTCAGGCGGTGGTTCAAGGTCACCACCACCACGTCGCCCCGGTGGGCCAGGCGCGTGCCGTCATACAGCGCGTCGCTGCCGGAGCCGTGGGAATAGGCGCCGCCATGGATATAGACCATGACCGGCCGGTTGCCGCCGGCCTTGGCCTCCGGCGTCCAGACGTTCAGAAACAGACAATCCTCAGATTGCGGTTCATCGAACCGGGTCTGGGGACACGCGGCGCCATAGGCCAGGGCGCCCTTGACCTCGCGCCAGGGGGCCGGCGGCTGCGGTGCCTGGAAACGGCGGGGGCCGGTGTCGGCGCCATAGCGGATGCCCTTGAATACCTGGACGCCATCGTGGCGGGTGCCGCGCACCCGGCCGTAGGCGGTGGTCACCACCGGATCGGAAGCGGCCCAGGCCCGCGCCGGCAGGGTCAGCGCCGCGGCGGCGGCCATGCCCAACCCCAACGCCTCTCGGCGATCGAATGATGACAAGGAAACGCGACTTTCCGCTTGGCGGAACGGTCGACCCGGGTTCATGCTTCCTCCCACTTCCTTTTATGGCCGAAGAACAAGAACAGGGAGGACCTATGGATCGCACCCGTCCCAATCTCGGGCCGATATATGACACCGGTTTCCATGTGTTTGTGAAGAGGGCTTTTGCGGCCGGCGTCGTTTGGGCCGTCCTGGTGACCGTGCTTCCGGGTGTCGCCCTGGCCGATGATCCGCTCACCCCCTTCCCCATCTGGCCCGGCGGCGTGGGCCCGGGATCGGAAGGGGTGACGGTGCAGGAGACGGTGGTGGAGCGTAGCGCCGATCCCGCCGCGCGGCACGACCGCTACACCGTGGGCATCACCCGGCCGCACCTGTCGCTGTACCGCCCGGCCCACCCCAACGGCACCGCCCTGCTGGTCATGCCGGGCGGCGGCTACCTCCGGGTGGTGGTGGACAAGGAAGGCGATGAGATCGGCCGGCGGCTGAGCGCCGCCGGGGTCACCGTCTTCGTCCTGACGTATCGCCTGCCGGGCGACGGCCACGTCCATGCCGCCGACGTGCCCCTGCAGGACGCGCAGCGCGCCATGCGCCTGATCCGCGCCCGCGCCGCCGAATGGGGCGTGGACCCGCACAAGGTGGGCGCCATGGGCCTGTCGGCCGGCGGCCACGTCGCGGGCAGCCTGGGCACACGCTATGACGCCCCGGTCTATACACCACAGGACGCGGCCGACCGGCTGAGCGCCCGGCCCGACTTCCTGGCCCTGGTCTACCCCGTGGTCAGCATGGATCCGGCCATCGCCCACCTGGGATCGCGCGCCCAGCTGCTAGGCGACAATCCCACCCCGGCGCAGGACGCGGCCTACTCCACGGACCTGGCGGTGACGGCCCGGACTCCGCCCACCTTCCTGTTGCACGCCGACGACGATCCGGCCGTGCCGGTGGAGAACAGCCTGCGCTTCTATGCCGCCCTACATTCCGCCGAGGTCCCGGCCGAACTGCACATTTTTCAAAAGGGCGGCCACGGTTTCGGTATCCGGGGCGTCACGGGATTGCCGGCCGCGGCGTGGCCGGACCTTTACATCGCCTGGGTGCGTGGCCTAGGGATGATGCCGTGATGGTCCTTCCGTACGGGAAAGGCCGCCTTTAATGTCACCGGTGTCAATTGGTCATTGATCCGGTCCGGTCCCGCTGGCACAGTGCGTCGGGCAAGCCCGCGGCACAGACGGGGCCGGGAGGATGCGTGGGTTGGCCTTGATCACCCCGCGGCAGCGACCAGGATGGACGCCAAGAGAGATGAACGGAATGGGTGGGCCTGTGATGCGCGGTCATGTCGTGGTGTTCGGGGAACTGCTCCTGCGCCTGGCCGCCCCCGGCCACGAACTGCTGCTGCAAAGCCCCAGCCTGACAGCCCTGTTCGGCGGGGCGGAGGCCAATGTCGGTGTCGGCTTGGCCCACCTGGGCCATACCGTGCGCGCCGTCAGCACCCTGCCCGACAACGCCATCGGCCGCGCCTGCGCCGGTGAGCTGCGCCGCCATGGCGTCGGCACGGACGGCATCCGTTACGCCGACGGCCGCATGGGCCTGTACTTCCTGTCCGCCGGCGCCGTGACCCGCCCGTCCGACGTCATCTATGACCGCGCCCGTTCCGCCTTCGCTGAGACGGACCCGGCCGCCTATGACTGGCAGGCGCTGCTGGCCGGGGCCGACTGGCTGCACATTTGCGGCATCACCCCCGCCGTCAGCCCGCAGGCCGAGACGGCAGCCCGCGCCGCCTTGCAGGCGGCCCACGCCCTGGGCCTGAAGATCTCCTTCGACTGCAACTACCGGCAGAAGCTGTGGACAGCGCGCGGCGGCAACGCCCCAGCCATCCTGCGCGGCTTCATCGAGCAGTGCGACCTGCTGTTCGCCAATGAGCGTGACGCCGCGCTGCTGCTGGACCTGGATGTGGACAAGCTGGAGGAGGCGGCGCGCTTCCCCGCCGCGGCCCGGGCCCTGTTCGACGCCTGCCCCCGCCTGCAGACCATCGCCACCACGGTGCGCAGCCACCACGGCGTGGACCAACAGGACTTCTACGGCAAGCTCGCCACCCGGCACAGCCTGCACCAGAGCCGCACCCACGCGCTGGCCGGCATCGTCGACCGCATCGGCAGCGGCGACGCCTATGCCGCAGGCCTGCTGCACGGCCTGATCCGGGGGTGGGAGCCCGACCGGGCCCTGTCCTTCGCCGTGGCCGCCGCCGCGCTGAAACATTCCATTCCCGGCGACGCCCTGCCCCTGCCCGAGGCCGACATCCTGGCGGCCCAGGACGCCGGCGGGCTGGACGTCCGTCGCTGATACCCGCCTTCCGGAGCCTGAACCTGATGACCCCGCACCTGTCCCCCGACACCCTGCCGACCTTGCCCCAGACCGTGGCCCGGCCCGGCTATGACCGGGCGGTGTGCGGCATCGGTATCGTCCATTTCGGCCCGGGCGCCTTCCACCGCGCCCACCAGGCCGTCTACACGGACGACGCTCTGGCGTTGGAGGCCAATAATCCGGAAAATCGCGACTGGACCATCAGCGCGGTGTCGCTGAAAAGCCCGGGCGTGCGCGACGCGCTGGTGCCACAGGACGGCCTGTACACACTGGTGACCCTGGACCGCACCATCGGCCACCGGGTCATCGGATCGATCCGCGAGGTGCTGTGCGCGCCGGAGGCGCAGGACCAGGTTCTGAACCGCCTAGCCGACCCCGCCACCCGCATCGTCACCATCACCGTGACGGAAAAGGGCTACTGCCTGACCGCGGCGGGTGAGCTGGACACCAGCCATCCGGACATCGTCCATGACCTGGCCCACCCGGAAACGCCGATCAGCGTCATCGGCTATGTCGTCGCCGGCCTGCGCCGCCGCCGCGCCGTCGGCCTGCCGCCCTACACCGTCATCAGTTGCGACAACATGACGGACAATGGGCGCCGCCTGGGCCGTGCCACGGCGCAATACGCCGCCGCCCTGGATGCCGACCTGGGCGCCTGGGTACGGGAGTATGTCGCCTTCCCCAGCACCATGGTGGACAGCATCACCCCGGCCACCGACGACGCCCTGCGTCAGCGGGTGCTGGACGTGACCGGCGTGGCCGACGCCTGGCCCATCCAGCGCGAGGCCTTCACCCAATGGGTGATCGAGGACCGCTTCTGCAACGGCCGCCCGGCCTGGGACAAGGCCGGCGTGATCCTGACCAGCGACGTCGGCGCCTTCGGCCTGGCCAAGCTACGCCTGCTGAACGGCCCGCACTCCGCCCTGGCCTACCTGGGCGGCCTGGCGGGCGTGGAAACCGTGGCCGACGCCATGACCACGCCGGAACTGGCGGGCTTCCTGGAGCGGCTGATGCTGCAGGACGTGCTGCCCACGGTGATGCCGCCGGCGGGCTATGATCTGGCCCGGTATGCCGGGCAGATCCTGGAGCGCTTCCGCAACCCCGCCATCCGCCACCTGCTGGCCCAGATCGCCTGGGACGGCTCGCAGAAGCTGCCCTACCGCCTGTTCGGCGTGATCGAGGAACGGCTGGCCCAGGGCCTGTCGATATCCCGCCCCGCCCTGGTGGTCGCCAGCTGGATGCACTTCGTCCGCCGCCGCGCGACCGAGGGCGCCGGCCTGACCGACCCACTGGCCCCCACTCTGCTGGACATCGGCGCCCGCTGCGACGGCACACGCGCCGATGTGGACCGCTTCCTGGCGCTGGAGGTGATGTTCGCGCCGGCGCTGGCCACCGACACACGTTTCCGCGCCGCGCTGACCGACGCCTATGCCCGCCTGGGCGATGGCGGGCGCGACGCGGTGCTGGCCGCCGTCGCGGCGCTGTAAGCCTGCAATAACAACCTGAGGTCGGATGACTCCCATCCGATCTCAGAGTTGGCTTGTAAATGACACCGGTTTCCTTTAGACACGATGGACAGAAATGACGGGATCCCAGGGAGGGGCGACCATGGCTCGGCGTGCCGTGCCTGCCGCTGCGGCAGCCATCGTCCGGAGTAGGATTTGGCGGGACAGGAATTGCATGCGCGGGGTGCGGTCATGACCGCCGCCTATTCCCCCGCCGATGCCGCCGCCGCTTTCGTCGCGGCCCGCCGGGCGGCACATTTTCTGCCAGGCTATCCGGGGCCCGCGCCTATAGATCTGGCCCAGGGCTATGCCGCGCAGGAGGTGGCGATTGGCCTGTGGCCCGATCGCATCGCCGGCTGGAAAATCGGCCGCATTCCCCCCGATTGGGAGGAGACGCTGGGCGAGCCGCGTCTGGCCGGCCCCATCTTCGCCCGCAACGTCTGGCTGGCCGAGAGCGGCGCCGTGACGCCCTTTCCCACCTTTGTCGGCGGCTTCGCCGCGGTGGAGGCGGAATACGTCTTCCGCTTGAGCGCCGACGCGCCGGCCGGCAAGGTGAGCTGGACGGAGGATGAGGCGGCGGACCTGGTGGGCGCGCTCCATATCGGGATCGAGCCGGCGGGCAGCCCGCTCGCCACCATCAACGACCTGGGGCCGCCCGTGGTGGTGTCGGACTTCGGCAACAATGCCGGCCTGATTCTGGGGCCGGAAATCACCGGGTGGCGCGCGCGCGGCTGGGACAGCATGCGCTGCGAGACGATCATCGACGGCACCAGAGTGGGCGTGGGTGGCGCACCGTCCATCCCCGGTGGGCCTTTGTCGGCCTTGCGCTTCCTCGCTAGCCATCTGGCCGCGCGCGGGCGCCCGCTGAAAAGCGGCGACCTGGTATCCACCGGCGCCACCACCGGCATCCACGATATCGTGGCCGGCCAAACGGCCAAGGTGGACTTCGGCCCCGACGGTGTCCTGCACTGCCGGGCGGTGCCGGCGACGCCCCCTGATGGGCCCCCCTGACGGCGCAACGACACCGCCAGGGTTACAAGAAATAAGCGAACGGGAGGATGGATTGATCAAGCGCCGACAACTGCTGGGGGGCATGGCCGCCGGCGCGGCCGTGGCGCTCGCCGGCGGCCATGCCCAGGCCGGCGCCCCGCCGCCCGGCACCTTCACCGCGTCCGACGTGCACGTGAAGGACTATCCCACCGTCCAGGCCATCCAGTGGATCGGCGAGCAACTGGCCAAGGAGACGGGTGGGCGCCTGTCCATGCGCGTCTACCACTCCGGCCAGATCGGGCGGGAGAACGACACCATAGACCTGACCCGCTACGGCGCGCTGGACTTCACCCGCGTGAACTTCGCGGCGCTGACCAACATCTTCCCCGTCTCCGGCGTGCTGACGCTGCCCTACGTGTTCGACGATGTGGGGCACATGCGCCGGGCGCTGGACGGCACCGTGGGCAAGGATTTGCTGGCAGCCCTGAGCCAGCGCGGCCTGGTGGCCGCCTGCTTCTACGACAGCGGCGCGCGGTGCATCTACAACGGCCGCCGGCCGGTGCATGAACCGGGCGACCTGCGCGGCATGAAGATCCGCGTGCCCCTGTCCGATATCTTCATGTCCATGGCGCAAGCCATGGGTGCCAACCCGACGCCGCTATCCTTCGGTGAGGTGTTCACCGCCCTGCAGACCCATCTGATCGACGGGGCGGAGAACAACTGGCCCAGCCTGGACTCAACCCGCCAGTTCGAGGTGGCGCGCCACTGGGCGGAAACCCATCATTCCATGTCACCGGAACTGCTGTTCATCTCCGAGCGCAGCCTGCGGGCTCTGACCCCGGCCGACCGCGACCTGGTGCTGGATCTGGCCACCCGGTCCGTCACCATGATGCGCACGCTGTGGGACAAGGACGAGGCTGCCGCCAGGGCCCACTGCATCGCCAATGGCGTCCAGGTGACGGAGGTGGACAAGGATGCTTTCCGTCGCGCCACGGAACCGGTGCTCAAGACCTACCTGGCCGACCCAGACCGCAACCGGTTCTATCGCCGCATCCGGCAGGAGGCCTGAACCATGCACGCGACCCAAGCCGTACCTGCCCCAACGGGCCTCGCCGGCACCCTTCTCACTGGCCTGTCCCATGCCGCCACCGTACTGGCCGCCATCGGCATGGTGGGGATGAGCCTGGCCGAAGGCTGGCAGGTCTTCGCCCGCTATGTCCTGAACGACAGCCCCGGCTGGACCGAACCCCTGACCCTGCTGTTCATGACCACCACCGCCTTGATGGGGGCGGCCGTGGCCGTGCGGCGGGAGATGCACTTCCGCTTCATCGCGCTGGCCCAGGTGGCGCCGCCCCGGGTGCAGGCGGCGCTCAACGCCTTCGCCCGCCTGGTGGTGCTGGCCATTGGCGCCGCCTTGGCCATCTGGGGCTGGGACCTGATGGCCGACAACTGGTCCATCGCCATGCCCGGCACGGAACTGCCGGAGGGACTGAACTATCTGCCGCTGTCGCTGGGCGGGGCGCTGATCGCGCTGTTCGCGGCGGAACGGCTGGTGGTGCCGCTGCCCACCCCCGATCACATGGTTGTGGAGGATTGAGCGCCATGGATATCGCCGTCCTCTTCGGCGCCTTCGCCGTCCTGTTGCTGCTGGGCGTGCCGGTGGGTTTCTCACTCGCCGCCGCGTCCGTGGCCGCCATCGCCACCTTGGGCCTGCCGCCCATGGTGCTGGTGCAGCAGATGACCTCGGGCATCAGTTCCACCGCCATGATCGCCATCCCGCTGTTCATCTTCGCGGGTGAGTTGATGATGCGCGGCGGCATCTCCGAACGCCTCATCGGCCTGGCCTCCGCCCTGGTGGGCCATCTGCGCGGGGGATTGGGCCAGGTGAACGTCCTGGCCTCCGCCTTCTTCGGCGGCGTCTCCGGCTCCGCCATCGCCGACGCCTCGGCCATCGGCGGCACCATGATCCCGCAGATGGTGGCGCGCGGCTTCGACCGCGACTACGCTGTCAACGTCACCATCACCTCCGCCCTGGTGGCGTTGATGGTGCCGCCCTCGCACAACATGATCCTCTATTCCGCGGCGGGCGGCGGCGGCATCTCCATCGCCGACCTCTTCGCCGCCGGCATCCTGCCCGCCGTGGTGATGGCCGTCGCCCTGATGGTCACGGCCTACCTCATCGCAGCCAAGCGCGGGTATGCGGTCGAGCCCTTCCCCGGCATGGCGGCAGTGGTGCGGCGCCTGATCTCCGCCAGCCCCGGCCTGTTGCTGGTGGTGCTGGTGTTCGGCGGCGTGCGCGCCGGCATCTTCACGGCGGTGGAAAGCGCCGCCATCGCCGTGGTCTACGCCGTCATCGTCACGGTCGCGGTCTACCGCCGCCTGGGCTGGGCCGACTTCAAGGAGTGCTGCGCCGGCTCGGCTCACACCACCGGCATCATCCTGTTCATGATCGGGGCGGCCAGCGCCTTCGGCTGGCTGATGTCCTACCTGCAGGTGCCGGCGGCAGCGGTGGATGCGCTGAAGGCCATGGCCGGCACCAAGGTCATGGTGCTGCTGATCATGAACCTGATCCTGCTGGCGCTCAGCACCTTCATGGACATGGGCCCCAAGATCATCATCTGCACCCCCATCTTCCTGCCGGTGGCCAAGGCCTTCGGTATCGACCCGGTGCAGTTCGGCGTCATCATGATGCTGAATGGCGGCATCGGCCTGATCACCCCACCCATCGGTTCCGTCCTGTTCGTGGGCAGCGCCATCGGCAAGGTGCCGGTGGGCCAGCTCATGCGGTCCATCTGGCCGTTTTACTTGGCGGCGGGCGTGGTGCTGATGCTCGTCTCCTACATACCGTTCCTGTCGCTTTGGCTGCCCAATGCTATGAAATAACGTCACTAACGTTATGAAATAACAGAACAATCAAGGAGCACTGCGACAAAACGCCCGACTTGCCCAAACCTTCGTATGGGCGCATACCGCCCGCCGAAACCGTATAACGACCGCGTTCCCCATCGCATATCCGTAACGGAACTTTGCCAAAGGAACGCAGTTGTTGAATTCATGCTCCGGCGAGCGAGTTATTTAAATGAAAATGCTTCTCACCATCACGCCTATCCTTGTCTTTTCCTGCGGCGCGGCACTGGCCGCCGAGGCGGACATACCGGAGGCGGAAAGCTGGAGCCTGCACGGCCAATTCACTTTGGTGGAGCAGTACCACCCCAGCTTCAGCTCCCCCTACCGGGGCGCCAACAGCCTGGATCCGGGCGCGCGCGGCAATGAGACGACGGACGCCACGCTCTATGCCGGCGTGCGCCTGTGGCCGGGCATGGAGTTCTACGCCAACCCGGAGATCGACCAGGGCTTCGGCCTCAGCAACACGCTGGGCGTGGCGGGCTTCCCCAGTGCCGAGGCCTACAAGGTGGGCGAGAGCGAGCCCTACATCCGCCTGGACCGCGCCTTCTTCCGCCAGACCTTCAATCTGGGTGGGGAGACGCAGCCGCTGGAGGCCGCCGCCAACCAGTTGGGCGGCAGCCGCACGGCCGACAACATCGTCATCACCGCTGGCAAATTCTCCGTCACCGACATCTTCGACGCCAACACCTACGCCCACGACCCGCGCAAGGACTTCCTGAACTGGACCGTGGTGGACAGCGGCGCCTTCGACTATGCCGCCGACGCCTGGGGCTACAGCTATGGCGCGGCGGCGGAATGGACGCAGAGCTGGTGGACCCTGCGCGCCGGGGTCTTCGACCTGTCGCGCAAGCCCAACGACAAGGCCCTGGTGCGCGGTTTCGGCCAGTATGAACTGGTGGTGGAGGCGGAGGAGCGGCACCAGCTGATGGGCCGCGACGGCAAGGTGAAGCTGCTGGTCTTCCAGAACCACGCCAACATGGGCAGCTACGGCGATGCCGTGCGGGCGGCCGCGCTGACCGGCGGGGTACCCGACACGGGTGACGTCCGCCGCTACGCCACCCGTGCCGGTTTCGCCCTGAATGCGGAACAGCAGATGGGCGACGACTGGGGCCTGTTCCTGCGCGCCAGCGCCAATGACGGCAGCAAGGAGGCCTATGAGTTCACCGACGTGAACAAGTCGCTGTCCGTCGGCGCCTCCCTCACCGGCACCTCCTGGGGCCGGGACAAGGACACCGCCGGGCTGGCCGGCGTGGTGAACATGCTGAACGCCGACGCCCGCGACTACTTGGCGGCCGGCGGCCTGGGCATCCTGGTGGGCGACGGCCGCCTCAGCTACAGCAGCGAGCGCATCCTGGAGGCGTACTACAGCGCCGCCCTGTGGACGGGCATCAACCTGACGCTGGACTACCAGTTCGTGGCCAACCCCGCCTACAACCGCGACCGGGGCCCGGCGAATGTGCTGGGCCTCCGGTTCCATGCGGAGATTTGAGGGACGGAGACTGGAGGGTCAGGCCGGCCGGAAAGTGATTCCCAGCAGCCGTTCGCTGAGCGTCCACAGCTGGTCGGCCGCCGCCGGATCGACAGCATAAGGCAGTACACCGCCCATGACGGCGCCGGGACGGCGGGTAGTCGGGGTGCCCAGGGCGGCTTCTTCCCCCGGCTGCAGCAGTTGGGCGATGTCGCAGTTCTCGCAATAGGCGCCGCCATGGCCCTCCAGCTGCGGGCTGGTAGCGCACCAGAGGGTGGTCGCCGCCCCCTGCGCAACGGTCTTCAGGTTGCGCGCCGGGTCATGGATGGCCTTGCCTTCCGCGTCAAACACGCCAAAGGCGATCAGTTCCTCCTGCGTCATGTAACGCTTCAGGTCCGTGTCCACGATGGTGCCGGGATGGACGGAAAAGGCGTGGACACCGTGGGCGCCGCCGCGCGCCTCCAGCCCCAGGGCGAACAGGATGTTGGCGGTCTTGGACTGGCCATAGGCCGACCAGCGGTCATAGTCCCGCCGCTCGAAGTTAGGGTCTTCAACCACGACCGGGGAAAAGCGGTGGCCCAGCGAGGACAGCGAGACGACGCGGACGCCCCCTGCGGCTCCCGCCTGGCGCAGCGCCGGCCACAGCCGCGCCGTCAGCTGGAAGTGCCCAAGGTGGTTGGTGGCGAACTGCGCCTCAAACCCGCGCGCGTCGCGGGTCAGCAGGTGAGCCATGATGCCGGCGTTGTTGATCAGCAGGTGCAGGGGCCGGCCGCTGTCCAGGAAGTCGGCTGCGAAGGCGTCGATAGAGGCGGGGTCCAGCAGATCCATGGCGCCGATCTCCACGCCGTCCAGGCCGGCCAGCGCGGCCTGGGCCTTGGGCACATCGCGGGCTGGCACCAAGACGGTGGCGCCGGCGGATCGCAGCGCCCGCACGGTCTCCAGCCCGATGCCGGCATAGCCGCCGGTGACGATGGCGACCTTCCCGGCCAGATCAATGCCGGCGATGACGTCAAGGGCGGTGGAGGCAGCACCAAAGCCGGAGACGATGGGTTCCTGACGGACAGGCATGACGAATACCTTTGATGAAACGAAGGGACCTCAAAGGTAGATACCCGTCCCCGAACGATGAATGCTTGTCCGTCCGCCTTACTTGCGTGAGAATCCGGAAATGAGTTCAGCTCCCCTCGACCCCTTCTCCGATCTGCTGAAATTCGCCGACGCCCAGACGGTGGTGTCGGGCGGCTTCACCGCCGGTGGCGCCTGGTGCATCCGCTTTCCGCCACCGGGCAAGATCAAGTTTTTCGCCATCCTGCGGGGCGGTGGCTGGCTGGATATCGAGGGGGAGCCGGCACCGCACCGCCTGGATGCGGGCGACGTGTTCCTGCTGCCGGCGCAACGGCCTTTCCGGCTGGGCAGCGACCTGAGGGCCACCCCCGTGGAGGCCAGAACCGTCTTCGGACCCAACACTGGCTGCGGCATCCGCCAGGTGGGCGATGGTGATGAATTCTTCCTGCTGGGCGCCCATGTGGTGCTGGACCCGGCCTACGGCTGGCTGCTGGCCGACATCCTGCCGCCGGTGATCCTGGTCCGCCATACGGCGCCAGAGGCCGACGGCCTGCACTGGCTGCTGGACCAACTGGTACGCGAGCACGCCGCCGACCTGCCGGGCGCTGGCATCGCCGCCGCGCAACTGGCGCATCTGCTGTTCATCCGCATCCTGCGGGCCCATCTGGTGGCGGGGGCCCCCTTGCCCGCCGGCTGGCTGCGCGCCGCCACCGACGCCCGCCTGGCCCCGGCCCTGCGGCTGATGCACGGCGACCCCGGGCGTGCCTGGCAACTGGGCGAACTGGCCAAGGCCGCCGCCATGTCGCGCACCACCTTCGCTCAATATTTCAAGGCGGTGGCCGGCATTCCGCCCCTGGCCTATCTGACGGCTTGGCGCATGCGGCTGGCGGAGCGGGCCTTGAAGGAACAGAACGCGCCCGTATCCGAACTGGCCCACCGCCTTGGTTATGCCTCCGAAAGCGCCTTCAGCAACGCCTTCAAACGCGTGACCGGGGTAGGCCCACGGCGCTATCGCGGGACCGTAGGCTCATAGACAATGGCCCCGAATGGCCTTGGGAGAGTTGAGAACGCGACCGACGCCGTTTCCCCAATAAGACCGCCCGCCGGTCTCAGCGCTTGGTCAGCACCATGTTCCAACCGGGGCTGGCTTCCGGGAAGGAGATCTGGGTTCCCGGCGGGGCATTGTCGAAAGCCTCCACCGCTTGGTGATAAGCCTCGAATGTGCCGCTGCGCGTCGGGTACAGCCAATCCGCCCACACCCCGACCATGAAGACGCACAGCAGGGCGCAAGCGGGAATGCGGAACTTGGCCGGCGCCTTGCACGCCAGGATCAGGCAGGCGATGAAGAAGATCAGGATGGGAATGACGAAATAGCGGCCACCGTATCCCAGCATGCCCAGCAGGGCCCATTGGTCACCCACCGGCGAGCCGGCTGGGCTTACCAGGGCGCAGGCCAGCAGGATAAGCCCGGCAAGGCAGAATTTCCGGAAGCTCGACGGCCCTTTCACCAGCGCGAAGGCAATGATGGACAGGCCCGCCAGGGCGATAACCCATGCCATCGCGGGCTCCTGCCATAGCGCGCCCTGCTTCAGGACGCCGACGTTGGCGGTGCCCAACACGCCGCTGAGGAACACCTGATCCGTCAGCATGCGCGCCAGCCGCGTGGCACTGGCGCCCAGCACCAGGCTCTGGCGCTCCCCCGCCCCAAGGGTGAGCAGGCACAGGACCTGGATCAAGGCGGTGGATGCGACGATCGCCGCCTGAATGAAGGCATGGCGCCGTTGATCGGGGGCAGCACCCAGCCATTGCCACAGGGCGACGGGGGCCAGGAACACGCAGAATGGCCCGGTGAGCCCGCTGACCAGCAACACGCCGTACTGAAGCCCCCGCCAGCCCCGCCCCTGCGGCGCCGGCAGCACCAGCATCAGGAAGGACAGGAGCATCAGGTGCCATTGGGCATTGGTCAGGTTCAAATGGATTTCATACGAATTGGGAACGCCCAGGTAAAAGAGCACAAGCGCCCCGCGCGCCCAGAGGGACGGGACAAGCGGCGCCCCCCGCAAAAGCAAAAGAACGGCGGGCGCCACTTGGGCGATGAAGCCGCCGGCCATCATCCACCCCGGCAGCCATCCCAGCGGCAGGGCCCGGGCGACCAGGGCCATGGCATAGGGGAAAAGGTTGATGTACCCGGCGCTGGGCATGACCAGCACCCTCAGGCCCTTGGTATAGGCGTTCTGGAACCAGATGACGCCATCCTCAGCCCACAGGGTCGGATGCATCACCCAATCCGCGTCACGGCTGACCAGCAACGCGGACAGGACAACGATGGCCAGAATCTTGACGGCGAGGGAACCGGCCAGATGCCGCCCGACGGTCGGTCGGCTGATCAGCGGAAGAGGCGTGTCGGTCACGGTCGATGCTCGCTTGATAGTATCGCTGTCGCGACCTGCAATCGACCATATCTACCGCATCAGCCGGTGCCATAGAACTTTTTCGGCCAGCATTTCCTGACGGGCACCCTCGCCGGCCCCGGTTTCCCGCATGCGGGGATCACCGGGCCAGCCACCCCCCATCGACCGCCAGGACGGTGCCGTGCACATAGTCGGCAGCGGCGGAGGACAGGAACACCGCCGCCCCGCCCAAATCCTCCGGATGCCCCCAGCGGCCGGCGGGAATGCGGGCCAGGATGTCGCGGTTGCGCGTCTCGTCGTTGCGCAGCGCCTCGGTATTGTTGGTGGCGAAATAACCGGGGGCGATGGCGTTGACGTTGATGCCCTTGGCCGCCCACTCGTTGGCCAACAGCTTGGTCAAGCCCGCGATGCCGCTCTTGCTGGCGGTGTAGGACGCCACGCGGATGCCGCCCTGGAAGGACAGCATGGACGCGATGTTGATGATCTTGCCGCCCCCTGGGCCCCCGCTTCCCTGGTTCACCATACGGCGCGCCACGGCCTGGGCCAGGAAGAAGGGCGTCTTCAGGTTCACGTTCATCACCAGGTCCCAATCGTCCTCGGAGAATTCCAGGGCGTCGGCCCGGCGGATCGTGCCGGCGTTGTTGACCAGGATGTCGATGCGGCCGAAGGCGGCGACGGCCTGGTCCACCACCTGCTGCACCACGCCAACACTGTCGAGATCGGCATGAACGAAGTGGAAGCGGGCGCCCGCCTCCGTCACCGCGGCCTCGGTCTCCAAGGGCGTGCTGCGGCCGGCGGCCACGATGTCAGCACCGGCCCGGGCCAGCGCCACGGCCAGTCCCTGCCCCAGGCCGGTGTTTGCGCCGGTGACCAGGGCCACGCGGCCGGTCAGATCGAACGGGTTGTAAGCCATGGGATCGCCCTCCCTCAGCGCAGCTGGCAGATATCCAGGACCTTCATGTCGGTGTAGTCGAGGTTTTCCCCGCCCATAGCCCAGATGAAGGAATAGTTGGCGGTGCCGGAGCCCATGTGGATGGACCAGGGCGGCGACACCACGGCCTCCTCGTTGGCGACCACGATGTGGCGGGCCAGCTCCGGCTCACCCATGAAATGAAAGACGCGCTGGTCATCCTTGATATCGAAGTAGAAATAGACCTCTGATCGGCGATCATGCAGGTGGGGCGGCATGGTGTTCCACACGCTGCCCGGCTTCAGCATGGTCAGGCCCAGCAGCAGCTGCGCCGACTGGCAGGTCTGGGGCACGATGTACTGGTAGATCGTGCGCTCGTTGCTGGTCTCCAGCGCCCCGCGCTCCAGCGGCACGGCCTGGTCGATGGAGATCTTCACTGTCTTGAAACGGGCGTGGGCCGGGGTGCTGGCCAGGTAGAACTTGGCCGGGTGGGTGGCATCGGCCGAGGCAAACACCACCATCTCCGTTCCCATGGGCACATACAGGCCGTCGTGCGACGCCAGGTCGTAGGCCGTGCCATCCACCGTGACCGTGCCGGGGCCGCCGACGTTGACGATGCCCAGTTCCCGACGCTCCAGGAAAGGCTTGCCGGCGGCCGAGGCTGGTTCCGTCTGCAGGGGCAGGTTGATGGAGGCGTCCACCGGCGCGGCGCCGCCGATGATGAAGCGTTCATTGTGGGAATAATTCAGGCTGACCTCACCGGCCACGAACAGGTCGGTGATGAGGTAGCGGTCGCGCAGCTGCTGGTTACGGGCGCCATCCATCATGTCGGGATGGGTCGCCTGATAGACCTTCTTGAACATGGCCATTCTCCCCGTTTGTTTGTGGTTCTCCCCGGAAGGGGAAGGAGGCGGTGCCGGGCCTCAACACCCGGCGCCGCCCCGGCATCAGTCCAGCTTGTAGGCGCGCTTGGGCAAGCGGTAGGCCAAGTCCACCGCTACCTCCGCCGCGTCGTCCTCATCGATGCGGTGTTCCGCCACCAGGCGCGCCAGGAAGGCGCAATCCACCCGACGGGCCACGTCGTGCCGGGCGGGGATGGACAGGAAGGCGCGGGTGTCGTCGTTGAAGCCCACGGTGTTGTAGAAGCCCGCCGTTTCCGTCGTCTGCTCGCGGAAGCGCATCATCCCCTCCGGGCTGTCGTGGAACCACCAGGCGGGGCCCAGCTTCAGCACCGGGTAATGTCCGGCCAGCGGCGCCAGCTCGCGGGCATAGACCGTCTCATCCAGGGTGAACAGGATGACGGACAGGCGCGGATCGTTGCCGTAGCGGTCCAGCAGCGGCTTCAGCGCATGGACATATTCGGTACGCAGCGGGATGTCGGCGCCCTTGTCGCGGCCATAGCGCTGGAAGATCTGGTGGTTGTGATTGCGGAAGGAACCGGGGTGGATCTGCATGACCAGCCCATCCTCCAGGCTCATGCCCGCCATCTCGGTCAGCATCTGGGCGCGGAACAGCTCGGCATCCGCCGCCGTGAAGGTACCCTTGACCACGCGGGCGAACAGGGCCTCGGCCTCGGCCGGTGACAGGTCGGCGGTGGCGGCGGTGACGTGGCCATGGTCGCTGCTGGTGGCGCCCACGGCTTTGAAGTCGATGCGGCGCTTGCGGTGCGCGTCGAGATAGCCCCGCCAGCTGTAAACGTCCTCGCCGGTGATGGCGGCGAACCGCTCCATGGCCGGACGGAAGTTCTCATGCTCCGGATCGATGACGGCATCCGGGCGATAGGCGGTGATGACCTTGCCCGTCCAGCCGCTGTCGCGGATGGCCTCATGATGGGCCAGCGTGTCCACCGGGCTTTCCGTGGTGGCGATGACCTCGATGTTGAAGCGCTCGAACAGGGCGCGGGGGCGGAACTCCTCCATCGCCAGCTTGGCGGTGATGGTGTCGAAGTACAGGTCAGAGGTCTCGGCGCTCAGCTTCACATCCAGGCCGAAGACCTGGGTGAAGACATGGTTCAGCCAGGTGGAGGACGGGGTGCCCCGGAACAGGTGGAAATTGCTGGCCAGCAGGCGCCAAGCCTCGCGCGGGTCCACATCGGGGGCCGGCTGGCCGGCGGCCGGTATGCCCAGCTGCTCCAAGGTCACGCCCTGGCTGTACAGCATGCGGTAGAGGTAGTGGTCGGGCTGCAGCAGCAGGGCGGTGGCGTTGGGGAAGGCCTCGTTACCGGCGAACCACGACGGGTCGGTGTGGCCATGCGGACTGATGATGGGCAGTCCCTTCACCGCCGCGTAGAGGCGCCGCGCGATGGCGCGGACCGCAGGATCGGCGGGGAATAGGCGATCGTCGTGCAGGGTCAGATTCTGGGCCATCGGGCCTTCCTTCACTATCCGCCAAGATGCGGCAAACGTTGTTGCAGGAACGGCGTCCGGATGTCCGGTAGGCCGCTCTCCTCCCGCCCCATTTGGTAACGGTCTTGGTAACCGGTGTCAATTTCGCATCGCACATTCGGTGCCGAAACAGGCGAAGGTTGGAGATCAACCCCGGGGCGGCACAGAGGACTCGCGCACGACCATGCGGCTGACAACGCCGGTGGCGGTGTGTCCTTCCTCCTCATCGCTGGAAATGCGGATGATCAGCTTTTCCGCCGCCAGCCGCCCCAGATCCTTGGCCGGCAGGCGCACGGTGGTCAGCGACGGCCACAGCCGGGTGGCGATGGGACTGTCGTCGAAGCCCACGATGGTCAGGTCGCGGGGAATGCTGATGCCCAGGCGCTGCGCCGTCTTGTAGACACCGGCCGCCATCTCGTCGTTGCTGGCGAAAATGGCCGTGGGCCGGGGTTCCCGCGTCAGCAGGCGGGTGGCGCAGACCTCGCCGGATTCGAAGGTGTAAGCGCCCTCCTCCACCATCTCTGGACGCAGGGTGATGCCGTGGCTTTTCAAAGCGCTGACGAAGCTTTCGCGGCGTTCGTGGGCGGAGCGGTGACGCGACGGGCCGGCGATGAAACCGATGTCGCGGTGACCCAGAGCGGCCAGATGTTCCGCCACCTCCGCCGCCCCCTGGCGGTCGTTGTAGACCACCATGTTGGCGGCCTCGTCCAGCGACACGGCGGACAGGCGGACATAGCGGCAGCCCAGGTCGCGCAGCACCTCGACCAGCTGCGGATTTTCCGACGCGGGCGGCACGACGATGACGCCGTCCAGGTTCTGGCGCTGCACGAACTGCTTGGCGTCGTTCAGGAAATGCGGGCTTTTCTGGTCGCAGGGATGCACCACCAGTTCGAACCCCGCCAGGCGGCAGGCGGCCAGCACACCCTCCTGGATATTCACGATGAACTGGGCGTTGGGGTTGTCATAGACCAGGCCCAGCAGGAAGGACCGCTGGAAGGCCAGCCCGCGCGCCTGGGGGCTGGGCACGTAGCCGATCTGCTCGATGATGCCGTTGATGATGGTGCGCGTCTCTTCATTCACGAAGGGCGACTGGTTGATGACGCGCGACACCGTCTTCTTGGACACGTGCGCCAGGCGGGCCACATCATTGATGGTGGGCGGCCGGTCCAGGGTCCAGGTCACGGCCTCCACGGCCACGGTCTGGATGGCGGCGGCACGTCCCCGCCGGGGGCGCCCCCTACGCGGCGCGGCATCCTGGGTCATCGCTGGTCTTCTCGTTCTTCTTCAGGACTTCTTTTTGAAGTGCCTGTTTCCAAAATCCTACCATGCCGCGTCCCGCGCGCCGCCGCAAAAGAGATTTGTTTTTCTTTCCCACGGCCCTTGCCCCGGCCCCTCCCCCCACCCGGGCGTCATTCCGCCGCACCCCCGGAACTGTACTCTTGCCCCCTTAGGAAACCGGTGTCATTTATTGACGCCGAGAGCGGGGTCCAGCACGCTTGACGTGTCGCGGCCCGCCATCGCCATAACAAACATCTGGGAGGATAGACCGTTGATCAGACGTATTCTGGCCACCACCGCCATGGCCACGCTGCTGGCCGCCGGTGGCGTGGCCAATAGCAGCGCCGGTGCCGCCGAGAACGCGGACCAGCTGGCCTTCCCCGGCGCCGTGGGCTGGGCGGCGCACACGCCCGGCGGGCGCGGCGGCAAGATCATCAAGGTGACCAACCTGAACAATGAGGGGCCCGGCTCCTTCCGCGAGGCCATCGAGACCAAGGGCCCGCGTATCATCGTGTTCGAGGTCGGCGGCGTCATCGACCTGAACCAGAAGACCCTCAAGCTGGATGAGCCCTTCGTCACCATCGCCGGGCAGACCGCCCCCTCCCCCGGCATCACCCTGATCCGCGGCGGCATGGACGTCAGCGCCCACGACGTGGTGATGCAGCACATCCGCATCCGCGTGGGCGATGCCGGCGCCCCCAAGAAAAGTGGCTGGGAAGAGGACGCCTTCAGCACGATGAAGGCCGCCTACAACGTCATCGTCGACCATTGCAGCCTGACCTGGGCCACGGATGAGAACCTGTCCGCCTCCGGCCCCCGCTTCAATGGCAACACACCGGAGGAATGGCGCGAGCACACTTCGCACCGCATCACCTATTCCAACAACATCATCGCCGAGGGCCTGGCCCGCGCCACCCACCTGAAGATCGAACACTCCAAGGGCTCGCTCATCCACGACAACATCACCGACATCCTGATCGTCGGCAATCTGTACGCCCACAATGTGGAGCGCAGCCCCCTGTTCAAGGGCGGCGTCCACGGCGTCATCGTCAATAACCTGATCTACGATCCCGGCCAGCGGGCGGTGCACTACAACCTGCAGGCCGAGGAGTGGGGCGACCATCCCTACCAGGTGGGCCAGATGGCGGCGGTGGGCAACGTGCTGCGGGCCGGCCCCTCCACCCCCACGCCGCTGGCGTTCCTGGAGATCGGCGGCTATGGCGACCTGGAGTACTATGGCAAGGACAACATCGCCGTGGACCGCGCGGGCGAGCCGCTGCCCCTGATGGGCCGCTACACCACCTCGCCCGCCAAGGTGATCGAGATGGACAAGCCGCCGCTGTGGCCGGAAGGCCTGACGCCCCTGCCCGCGGCCGAGGTGCAGAAGTCCGTGTTGCACAACGCCGGGGCCCGCCCCTGGGACCGCGACTACGACGACGTGCGCCTGCTGGCCGACGTGGCCGAGGGCCGGGGTGAAATCATCAACAGCCAGGACGACATCCACGGCTATCCCAATGAAAAGCCCAGCACCCGGCCCTTCAACCCCGCCGACTGGAACCTGGACGACATGACCCCGCGCACCGCGACGGCGCTGGATGCCAAGTCCAAGGCCCGGGGAACCTGATATAGGGGAGCCCCCAAACGACAAAGGGCGGCGCCCGCATGAGACGCCGCCCTTTTTCTTTGATCCGGACCCGGCTTATTTCTTCGGCTGGTCCGCCGGCTTGTCGGCGGGCTTGTCAGCCGGCTTCGGGGCCGGCGGCGGCCCCAGGCTCTGCAGCGCGGGCGCCAGGCCGCCCAGCTGCACCGGCACGTCCATCGGCGTCTTGTCCGGCTTGGCGTAGCGCACCATCAATACCTTGCCGGTGGTGAACTGCTTCAGCACATCCTGGTCCAGGTTCGCGGAGGCGATGCAACCGCCCTGCTGGCACAGGGTCAGCGGCAGGGGGATGGGCTTGGCGCCGTCCAGCGTCAGTTGCAGGCCCGGCTGCACCGGTGTGCCCAGCGGCACGGTGATGACCAGAACCGGCTTGCCGTCGGCCGACATGTAGCCGATCTGGACATGCAGCACGATGGCGTTGCCCGGGTTGGCGATGGCGAACTGCTCGACATAGCAGACGTCGCCGCCATTGGCGTCCTTGGCGCAATTCTTGGCCCAGGGCGGCCCCGCCGGCTTCTGCGCCTCGGCCGCAGTGGACTTGGCCGAGCTGGCCTTGTGATGCTGGTACAGCATGATGCCGCCCACGGTCAGCAGCCCCAGCAGCAGCAGCAGGCCGATCACGATGAGGGGGGTGCGCGAACCGCCGGTGGATGCGGTGGCGGGCGCGGGGTCCTCTTTATTGGTCATGGATATGCTTTTTTCTGTTTAGGACGCGATACCGCCCGGGCCCGGGTGCCCCAGCCCCCGGGGCGACAACGATCAGACACGGGATTGTGGGGAGAAGCCGGTATCCGGTCAACCTCTCGCTCCATCCGGCGACGGGCTCGACCGCCCCATGCCGCGTCACCCCGGCCCCACCCTGTTCATAAGGATGGGACCGGGCGCGCATACCGTCACAAATGGTCAGCAGACCGAGGCCGCCGCCGTCATCTTGAAGATGCCCTGGGCGTTGCCGCTGTCGAATCGCAGGTCCAGCCGGCGGCCCGCTTCGGTGTCGATGAGGTCGCGCGAAATGAACTCATAAAACGACCCCGGCACCACGCGGCTGACCGTGGCGCCCCGGGCGTCGACGAACGGCCGTTCCACCATGGCCGCCCGCAGCGCCGTCTGGCGGACCGTGCCGTTGCGCGACACCTCCACCTTGGGCTTCATCTCATAGCCCCGGGCCTTCAGCTCCTCCGCCAGCGCCTCCACATCCGGCACCCGGTCGGTGGCGTGGTTGAACCGGTTGCCTTCGGTGGCGATCCAGGCGAGTTCCGCCGATTCCGCCAGCAGCGTCTCGTACTGCGCCAGGGTGGGTACCGGGTGGTGGCGGTCGAACAGGCGCACCAGTTCGCCCACCAGGCCTGTCGCCTCGTCCAGGCTCAGCGTGCCGCCGGCGGCCAGCCGGTCCAGCAGGCCCTTGGCCTCGGCGGCCAACGGATCCACCTTCACCTGGAACACCTGCTGTGCCGCCGCCTGCACTTCGGGTGAGAAGCGGTCGGGGAAGATTTCACTGACGAAGAACTGGGCAATGTCGTCGGGATAATCGCGGTGGGTGTAGGCGTAGCCCATCATGCGCAGCCGCTCCAGCGGGTAGGTCCCGCCGACGTGATAGCCCAGCGGCTCCAGCACGCGGGCGAAGGCGGCGTGGCCGGGCGGCAGCGCCCCCAACCTTGGTGCGTTCACCGTCCGCAGGGCGCCGTGGTCGAACACCATGCGCCCGCCCTGCTCCCGCACATAGCGGGCCCCCTCTGGCACCTCGCGCAGCAGGCCCCGGAACAGCAGCATGTTCAGGGCCTGGGCCACCGCGGCGCGTGGCACCGCGTCGCCATGGTCCGTCAGGAAATCGGGATGAAGGGCCAGCATCTCCATCAGCCGGCCGGCCTCCTCCGAACCGACCAGCCCCTGGGCGATCTTCTGGACGGTGGGCGTCTTCATGGGACTGTCCCTCCTCAACCGATGTCGAACTGCACGCCCTGGGCAAGCGGCAGCGATCTCGAGTAATTGATGGTGTTGGTGGCCCGCCGCATGTAGGCCTTCCAGCTGTCCGACCCGGCCTCGCGCCCGCCTCCCGTCTCCTTCTCGCCGCCGAAGGCGCCGCCGATCTCGGCCCCCGAGGGGCCCAGATTGACGTTGGCGATGCCGCAGTCGGAACCGGCCGGGCTCATAAAGGTCTCGGCCTCGCGCATGTCGGTGGTGAAGATGCTGGAGGCCAACCCCTGCGGCACGCCGTTCTGCAAGGCAATGGCCTGGTCCAGGTCGCGGTAGCGCACGACGTAGAGGATGGGGGCGAAGGTTTCTTCCAACATGGGGCCGGCCTGGTCCGGCATGACCACCAGCGCCGGGCGCACGTAATAAGCGTCGCCCGAGCCCACATCCACCCGGTCGCCGCCAATGACGGTGCCGCCGGCGGCCTTGGCGGCGGCCAGCGCCTTGACCATGCCGTCGTAGGATGCCTTGTCGATCAGCGGGCCCACCAGGGTGCCGGCCTCGCGCGGGTCGCCCACCTTGACGCTGCGATAGGCGGCCGCCAGCCGGTCCAGCAGGCGGTCGGCCACGGCCTCGTGCACGATCAGACGGCGCAGGGTGGTGCAGCGCTGGCCGGCCGTGCCCATGGCGGCGAAGGCGATGCCGCGCACCGCCAGTTCCAGATCGGCCGACGGCGCCACGATGGCGGCGTTGTTGCCGCCCAGTTCCAGGATGGCGCGGGCGAAGCGCGCCGCCAGGCGGGGCGCCACGGCGCGGCCCATGCGGGTGGAGCCGGTGGCGGAGACCAGCGGCACCAGCGGATGGTCCACCAGCGCCTGGCCCACGTCGGCATGCCCCTGGGCCAGGATGGACAAGCCGTCCGGAGCGGAACCGAACTTGGCGGCGGCGCGCTCGAAGGCCGCCTGCACGGCGATGGCGGTCAGGGGCGTCTTTTCCGACGGCTTCCAGATGACGCTGTTGCCGCAGACCAGGGCCAGGGCGGCGTTCCACGACCAGACCGCCACGGGGAAGTTGAAGGCGCTGATGACGCCGCAGACACCCAGCGGATGCCAGGTTTCCATCAGGCGATGGCCCGGCCGCTCCGTGGCGATGGTCAGGCCGTAGAGCTGGCGGGATAGGCCGACCGCGAAGTCGCAGATGTCGATCATCTCCTGCACTTCGCCCAGGCCTTCGGACAGGATCTTGCCGGCTTCCAACGTCACCAGCAGGCCCAGGTCGGTGCGCACGGCGCGCAGTTCCTCGCCCAGCAGGCGGACCAACTCACCCCGGCGGGGGGCCGGCACCACGCGCCAAGCCAGCTGCGCGGCATGCGCCTTGCGCACCAGCGCGTCGACATCGGCGGCCGACAGGGTCGTCACCCGGCCCGCTTCGCCGCCATCGATGGGGCTGCGCGCCACGATATCGCCGCCCGCAAGCACGGCCCGGTCCACGCCCAGCCGGTCCAGCACCGCCAGGACGTCATCCCGGGTTCCGCTCACTGCCGTCATCGCTTCTTCCCTCATGCTGCTTTTTGGCCTCATGCTGCTTTTTAATTGAACGGCTGGACCAATCAGGCGACGCGCGCCACCACCTGGTCCACCGGGTTCGCCCCCTGATAGGCGCGGCCGAAGCGGTTGGCCAGGAAATCATCCAGGGCGATGTCTTCCTGGCGGATGAAGCCATGCGACGGCAGGCGACCGTCGGCCAGCATGTCCAGCACGGCGCAGATGCCGGCGGCGGTGGTGGTCTGGATGGCGGTGCGCTGCCGGCCATGGGCGTAGTCGCCGAAGACGCGGCTGGAATAGCTTTCCTGGGTCAGCTGGCCGTCCAGCATGCCGCTGACGGTGACGAAGATGACCACCACGTCCTGCATGGTGGCGGGCAAAGCCCCCTCCAGCACCGTCTTGAACAGGTCGCGCCGGTCGCGCAGGCGCAGATCGTTCAGCAGGGTCTTCATCAGCTGGCAGTGGCCGGGATAGCGGATGGTCTTGTAGTTCAAGGTGCGTACCCGGCCCTTCAGCACCTCCGCCAGGCTGCCTAGGCCGCCGGAGGTGTTGAACGCCTCGTACGGCACGCCATCCAGCCAGAACTCCTCCCGCTCCTCCAGCGCCGGCACCTCGCGCAGCGCGCCCTCCACGATGGCCTCGCAGGGCTCGCAATACTCGTTGATGACGCCGTCGGTGCTCCAGGTCAGGTTATAGCCCAGGGAGTTGCTGGCGTAGCGCGGCAAGGCGCCGACGCGCAGGCGCACGGCCTCCAGCGTGTCGAACTTCTTGGCCAGGCTGCCGGCGACGATGGAGATGAAGCCCGGCGCCAAGCCGCACTGGGGGATGAAGGCGTTGGGGGCGTTGGCCGCCAGTTCCTTCACCCGGCGGGTGGTGGCCACATCCTCCGTCAGGTCCAGGTAGTGGCAGCGGGCGATGGCCGCGGCCTCCGCCACCTTGATGGTCAGGTGATAGGGGGCGGCGCTCAGCACGGCATAGGCGCCGGTCAGCGCCTCGGTCAGGGCGGGCACGTCGCTGATGTCGACCTCGCGCCGCTCGATGGGCAGGCGTTTGGAGACGCCTTCCAGCGCCTTGGCGGACCGGTCCAGCACCGTCACCAGGAAATCGCCCGACCCCGCCAGGTTCTCCGCGATGATGGACCCGATCTTGCCCGCCCCGACGACGACGATGCGACGCATGTGTGCTCTCCCGTTCAAAGTTCCCTGTCGAAACGACTGTCGGGCAAACCCTTGACGGAATGAACAGTCAATGCGACCAATCTGACGGAAAATGGTGGGCAGAATGATCAATCAGACCGACAGTTTTCAACCTGACGACCTGGACATCGCCCTGCTGCGCCTGTTGGAGGCGGACAGCCGGCTGCCCACAGTGACGCTGGCCAAGCGCCTGGGCGTGTCCCGCACCACGGTGCAGGCCCGGCTGGAACGCCTGGTGTCGCGCGGGGTCATCAGCGCCTTCACCATCCGCCTGGATGAGGATTACCTGGCACGGCGCATCCAGGGCCATGTCGCCATCACCCTCCTGCCCAAGGCGGCGCGACAGGTGGAAACGCGGCTGAAGGCCATGCCCCAGGTGCGCCAGCTCTACGCCGTCAGCGGCCCCTTCGACATGATCGCCGTCGTCTCCACCGAATCCATCGCCGAGATGAACATGGTGATCGACGACATCGGCGCGGTGGAGGGGGTGGAGCGCACCAACTCCTCCATCATCCTGTCTCGGCGCCTGGCGCGCTGAAGGGGCAATCCGTTAGGGGCGCCCGCTCCTTTTTTTGAGTCGCCTCGGCACCGTTCGGCACGGTCTCGCCCCCTTTCCGAAAATTACGCTGGGCGACCTAGGCCTGTTGGGAAGTGGCGCGATTCGGCACCACTTTTGTCTATTCCGTTCGATATAGGCAAATTTGCCGGTAATTATGTTTCTGAATCGTTTCAGAGATGCGCACGACTGTTACACAGCAGTTACACTCCGGAGTGAAACCGGTTGCTGAAATCGTCAATTTTGCGACGCAGCATTGACGAGCATAAATTATCCAAAATAGCCTTTCCTCGTTGGCCCCGATCACAAGGGGACACGATTTCAGAAGAGATTTGTCTGGTTGGGGCCAGCAATATCAACAATCTCCAGAACAGCGGGGAAATCCATGGGCATGCCAAAATTCGGGCGGCGCGCGTTGCTGCTGTCCTCGACCATGCTTGTCGGCGCCTTGGCGGCGGCGGCGGATGCTGCGGCGCAACAATCGGCCAGCGCCAGCACCGATATGCAGGAAATCGTCGTCACCGGCTCACGCATCAAACAGGCCGCGAACCTGACCAGCGACAGCCCGCTGACGACGGTCGACAGTATCGAGATGAAGCTGCAGGGCACGACCAACGTCGAAACGATGCTGAACAACCTGCCCGGCATCACGGCGGCCCAGACCAACGCCCAGTCCAACGGCGCCACCGGCACCGCCACCATCAACCTGCGCAACCTGGGCGAAGCACGCACCCTGGTGCTGATCGACGGGCGCCGCATGCCGCTGGGCGACCCGACCTACCCCTACGCGGACGTCAATTTCATCCCTGGCGCGCTGGTGGAAAGCGTGGACGTGGTCACCGGCGGCGCCTCGGCCGTCTATGGCTCGGACGCCGTGGCCGGTGTGGTGAATTTCAAGATGAAGCGCGACTTCGAAGGGGTGAAGGTCGACTATCAATTCTCCGCCGCGCAGCACAGCAACGAGAATGGTGACGCGCAAGGCGTCCTCAAGAAAAGCGCCTATCCGGTGACCATCCCCGGGGACCGCTTCGACGGCTTCGTCCGCGACAGCTCCTTCGTCATGGGCGTCAACTCACCCAACAACAAGGGCAACGTCACGGCCTACGCCACATATCGCTGGACCGAACCGGTGACGCAGGCGACCCGCGACTGGTCGGCGTGCACCATGGCCACCACCAGCAGCAATGAGGATGCGCTCGCCACCCAGGACAACCAGCGCTACTGCTCGGGCTCGTCCAACAGCGCCTATGCCCGCCTGCGCACCAACGGCTCGGGCACCGGCTATTCGCTGAACCCAGACGGCTCCGCATCCTTCGTGAAATACAACAGCGCGCTGGCCTTCAACTACGGCCCCTACAACTACATCCAGCGCCAGGATGAGCGGTACACAGGCGGCGCCTTCGCGCACTATGAGATCAGCCCGGCGTTCGACGTCTACACCGACTTCATGTTCATGTCCGACCACACCAAGGCGCAGATCGCGCCGTCGGGCTTCTTCAGCGGCACCACCTATTCCATCAACTGCGACAACCCGCTGATGTCGGCATCCGAAGCGACGACCCTGTGCGGCGCCAACGCCGGCAGCGCCAGCGCCACCTGGAAAGGCTATGTCGCCTATCGCTTCACCGACAACAACGCACCCCGCTACGATGACCTGCGGCACACCGACTACCGCTATGTCATCGGCACCAGGGGCGACCTGGGTGGCGGCTGGTCCTACGACGTTTACGCCCAGCATTCGGCGGTGATCTACAACGAGACCTACCAGAACGACGTTTCCATCGCCAAGCTGCAGAACGCGCTGCTGGCGAAGAACGTCAACGGCGTCGCCACCTGCGAATCCGTCATCAGCGGCACGGATACGGCCTGCGTGCCCATCAACATCTTCCAGCTGGGGAAGATCAGCAGCGCCGCCTACAACTACGTCTACACCACCAGCTTCAAGGAAGGCAGCACCACCCAGGACATCGTCAGCGGCACCGTCTCCGGCGACTTCGGCGCCTGGGGCGTGAAAAGCCCCTTCGCCAAGGATGCCGTGGCCGTCGCCTTGGGCAGCGAGTGGCGGCGCGATGCCATCGACCTGAAGTACAGCGAGAACGTGCTGTCCGGCGACCTGTCGGGCTCCGGCGCCGGCACCACCCAGCCGGCCGTGGGCGCCACCGAGGTGAAGGACATCTTCGGCGAACTGCGCCTGCCGCTGGTGTCGGACCAACCCTTCATCAAGGACCTGTCCATCGACGCCGGCTACCGCTGGTCGGACTACAACCTGGCGGGCAAGGCCAACACCTACAAGGCCAGCCTGAACTATGCCCCCATCAGCGACGTGGCCTTCCGCGGCGGCTACAACCACGCCGTCCGCGCGCCCAACATCATCGAACTGTTCCAGACCAGCACCTCGGGCATCGGCGGCGCGCTGGACCCCTGCTCCGGTTCCAGCCCGTCGGCCTCACTGGCCCAATGCGGCCGCACCGGCGTCACGGCCGCGCAGTACGGCAACATCTCCGAATGCACCTCCGTCGACGGCTGCAACACGCTGAGCGGCGGCAACAAGGCGCTGAAGCCGGAAACGGCGGACACCTATACCGCCGGCTTCGTCTTCACGCCGACCTTCATGCCCAACTTCGCGGCCACGGTCGACTACTACAACATCAAGATCCAGGACCTGATCGGCACGGTGCCGACCTCGCAGATCATGTCGCAATGCCTGAACACCGGTAATTCCTATTATTGCGACCTGATCCACCGCGGCGCCGCGGGCAGCCTGAACTCCAGTGACGGTTACTTCATCACCACCGACATCAACGCCGGCTACCGCCAGCAGGCGGGCATCGACATCTCCGGCACCTACCGCCAGGACCTGGAGGATCTGGGGATCAAGGACCTGGGTGGCGTGACCCTGAAGTTCATCGGTTCCTGGACGCAGTTCAACCGCTACCAGCCGCTGTTGCACGAGGCCAAGTATGACTGCGCCGGCCTCTATGGCAGCACCTGCGGCCAGCCAACGCCCCATTGGCGCCATCAGGTCCGCGTCACCTGGAACACGCCGTGGAACGCCGACCTGTCGGTCAACTGGCGCTACATCGGCGGCACCAGCCTGGACAACAACAGCACCGACCCCAGCCTGAACGCCGGTTCCGGCATCTACAACAACATCGACGGCAAGATCGCCGCGTACAATTACTTCGACCTCGCCGGGACCATCAACCTGATGGACCACTACACGCTGCGGTTCGGCGTCAACAACCTGTTCGACAAGGACCCGCCCATCCAGTCCGCCAACGACGACTATGTCAGCGTGCTGGGCACCTATGGCAACGGCAACACCTACCCCGGCATCTACGACACGCTGGGGCGGACCTTCTTTCTGGGTATCACCGCCGATTTCTAATCGCCGACTCCCGGAGCGGCTTATCGTATAATCTCGACACGCGGCGGGTCCCTACCCAGGGGCCCGCCGTTTCTCACTCCCGTTCACGACGCATCGGCGCACGCCTCATGACCAACGGCCAGTCCCCCTTCTCCATCCCCGTCACTCCGTCCGTTTCGGCGCCCCAGCGACAGCGCATCCAGGCGCTCATCCAGCAGGCCTTGACCTTCCAGACGCGGGGCCAGCTGCATGAGGCGGAACAGATCCTGTTGCAGGTGCTGGCGGTGGACGCCTCGGAACCGGACGCGCTGCAGCTCATGGGCCTGATCGCCAAGCGCAACGGCAAGCTGGACCTGGCGGAACAGCTGCTGCGCCGCTCGCTGGTCGTGAACAGTCGCCAGCCGCATGTGAACTACAACCTGGGCAACCTGCTGAAGGACACCGGCCGCCCGGCCGAGGCGCTGCCCTTCTATGAAAAGGCCATCCTGTACAAGGCCGACTATGCCGAGGCCTACAGCAACCGTGCCGAATGCCTGACGACGCTGGCGGGGGTGGACGCGGCCAACGCCCGCTCCCTGCTGGAAACGGCCCTGCCCCTGTACCGCCGGGCTCTGCAGCTGCAGCCCGACTTTGTCGGCGCCCGCGTGGGCCTTGCCGAGGCGTACCTGCAACTGGATGAGCCGCAGCAGGCGGAAGAGGTGCTGCGCGCCGGCCTGACCCGGCTGCCCAACGACTTCTACCTGAACAACAGCCTGGGCACGGCGCTGCGCCGCCAGCAGCGGTTCGAGGAAGCGGCCCCCCATCTGAAGCGGGCGGCCGAGCGGGCCCCGGACCGCTGGCAAATCTGGCTGAACCTGGGCAACACCTTCCTGGCCCTGGGCCAGATGGACGACGCCATCGTCTGCTTCAAGAAAGTAGTGGTGCTGGATCCCGCCAACTACGCCGCGCAAAGCGCCCTGAACCAGGCGCTGTGGGAAACCGGGCAGCACACCCAGCTGCTGAACTCCTATGAATGGGCCAAGGAACGCAAACCCAACGACCCTGAACTGCTGAAGATGGCGGCGGAGGCCTACATCCTGTTCGGCCGGCATGAGGAGGCGGAGGCCAACATCGCCGCCGTCGCCGCCCTGGAGCCCGACGCCCCCGCCCTTCCCCGCCTGCGCACCACCTTGCTGCTGGCCCAGCAGCGGGTGGAGGAGGCGCTGGAAGCCGCCCGCCAAGGCTTGGTCGCCGCGCCGGACGACCAGCTGCTGCTGCATCGGGTGGCCGAGTCCGCGCTGCGCCTGAACCGGCCGGCCGAAGCGCTGGAGGCAGCCCATCGCCTGGACGCCGTGGCGCGGGACAGCCAGTTCGCCGCCGCCTTCCAGGCCACCGCCCACCGACTGCTGAGCCAGCCGGACCCGCGCGGCCTTTACGATTACGACCGTTTCATCCAATCTATCGACTTGGCGCCGCCGGCAGGTTACGCCGATTTGGCGGCCTTCCACGCCGACCTGATGACGGCGCTGGACGCCCAGCACGTGGCCACGCACGAACCCATCGAGCAGACGCTGCGCAACGGCACGCAGACGCGGGAGAATTTGTTCACGCGCGTGGGCGTGGCCCCCGCCATCCAGGCGCTGCGCGACAGCATCCTGGCCGCCACCCACCGCTATATCGCGGCCTTGCCGGACGATCCCGACCATCCCTTCCTGCGGCGCAAGGGCCAGTCCCTGGTCTGGGCAGGATCATGGTCCGCCCGCCTGCGCGACCAGGGCTATCACACCAACCACATCCATCCCGAGGGCTGGATCAGCGGCTGCTACTATGTGGACATGCCCGACGTGGTGAAGGATGCCGAGGGCAAGCAGGGCTGGATCACCTTCGGCGCCTTCGCCCAGGGGACCGGCGCCACCCTGCCGTGGGAACGGGCCATCCAGCCGCGCCCCGGCCTGCTGGTGCTGTTCCCCAGCTACATGTGGCACGGCACCATCCCCTTCCACAGCGAGCAAACACGCACGACCGTCGCGTTTGATATCGGCGGCCGGACCTAATCGGCGCGATTGGGCGGCGCATTGCCTATTTTTTGCGCTGCCCAAAAAACATGCTGTAATGCACTTTAACGCCTGCTGGCATTGATGGTACCGTGACCGGGTCAGGGCACCGGGGGCTATGGGTCGCCATCGCTTCCGCGAACAGGGGAAGTCATGAGCATCCACGTCGCCATCAATCACAAGACCAGCTACCGCTACGACCGGCTTATCAATCTGGGGGCGCAGCTGGTGCGCTTGCGGCCGGCGCCGCATTGCCGCACACCCATCCTGTCGTATTCGCTGAAGGTCACGCCCAAGCAGCACTTCCTGAACTGGCAGCAGGATCCCCAGTCCAACTGGCTGGCACGCCTGGTCTTCCCCGAAAAGACGGAGGAATTCACGCTGGAGGTGGACCTGGTGGCCGACATGGCGGTCATCAACCCCTTCGACTTCTTCCTGGAGCCGGCGGCGGAGAAATTCCCCTTCACCTATGAGCCGTGGCTGGCCAAGGACCTCAAGCCCTTCCTGGAGGCCGACGAGCCCGGGCCCCTGGTCAAGGCGCTGCTGGCCGATATCGACCTCACGCCCACGGGCACCGTCGCCTTCCTGGCCGATGTAAACCTGAAGCTGCAGCAGCGCATCGGCTATGTCATCCGCCTGGAACCCGGCGTGCAGACGCCGGAGGAAACGCTGCAGCTGGGCACGGGCTCCTGCCGCGACACCGCCTGGCTGCTGGTGCAGATCCTGCGCAACCTGGGCCTGGCCGCCCGCTTCGCCTCCGGCTACCTGGTACAGCTGGTGGCCGACCAGAAGCCGCTGGAGGGGCCGGACGGCCCTACCGCCGACTTCACCGACCTGCACGCCTGGACGGAGGTCTACCTGCCCGGCGCCGGCTGGATCGGGCTGGATCCCACCTCGGGCCTGTTCGCCGGCGAGGGCCACATCCCGCTGGCCTGCACGCCCGACCCCTTCTCCGCCGCCCCGGTCACCGGCGGCCTGGACATGTGCGAGGTGACGTTCGAGCACGCGATGTCGGTCACCCGCATCCGTGAGCAGCCGCGCACCACCAAGCCCTACACCCCCGACCAGTGGGGCGCCATCGACCGTCTGGGCCAGCAGGTGGACCGCGAGATCGTGGACGGCGACATCCGCCTGACCATGGGCGGCGAGCCCACCTTCATCTCCATCGACGATATGGAGGGGGCGGAGTGGAACACGGCGGCGCTGGGCCCCACCAAGCGCCTGCTGTCCGGCGACCTCATCCGCCGCCTGCAGGCCCGCTACGCCCAGGGCGGCCTGCTGCATTTCGGCCAAGGCAAGTGGTATCCCGGGGAAAGTCTGCCGCGCTGGGCGCTGCAGCTGTTCTGGCGGCGTGACGGCGACGCCCTGTGGACCCATGCCGAATACCTGGCCGATGAGCGCCGCCACTACGGCTATGGCCTGGCCGAGTCCGAGCGGTTCATCCGCCGCCTGGCGGAACGGCTGGGCATCAATCCCGACTACGCGCGGGGCGCCTTCGAGGATCCCTGGCACTACATCCGCAAGGAACGCGAGCTGCCGGTGAACGTCGACCCGTTCGACAGCAAGCTGGAGAACGCGGAGGAGCGGGCGCGCCTGGCCAAGGTGTTCGACACCGGCCTGGGCACCGCCGTCGGCTACGCCCTGCCCATCAGCCGCCGGCATGAGGCCAGCGGCCCCGTCTGGCTGTCCAGCGCCTGGCCCACGCGCAGCGACAGGCTGCTGCTGGCCCCGGGCGACAGCCCCATCGGCTACCGCCTGCCCCTGGGCTCCCTGCCCTGGGTCGACACCATCGACCGTGTCTATTCCTACGAGCAGGATCCCTTCGACAGCCGGCCGGACCTGCCGTCGCGTGAGGACCTGGAACGGCAGATGGTCTTGCGCAAGGGCCAGACGGAACCGTTGCGCCAGCACGCCATGGCCGACGTGCGCGACCAGGTGCCGGAAAAAGGCGCCAGCGCCTGGTGGCTGGTGCGCACGGCCTTGTGCATTCAGCCGCGCGACGGCCGCCTCTACATCTTCCTGCCGCCCACCAGCTATCTGGAGGACTGGATCGAGCTGGTCACCCAGATCGAGGCCACCTGCGTCGACCTGGACCTGGCGGTCGTCCTGGAAGGGTACCCCCCGCCCCGCGACCCGCGCCTGAACAGCATGGCCGTGACGCCGGATCCCGGCGTCATCGAGGTGAACATCCATCCCTCGTCCAACTGGCAGGATCTGGTCTACACCACCACCACCCTGTACGAAGACGCGCGCCAGACCCGCCTGGGCACGGAGAAGTTCGCGCTGGACGGCCGCCACGTCGGCACCGGCGGCGGCAACCATGTGGTGGTGGGCGGCCCGACGGCGGCGGACAGCCCCTTCCTGCGCCGGCCGGACGTGCTGCGCTCCCTGCTGGCCTATTTCCAGAACCACCCCAGCCTGTCCTACCTGTTCAGCACCATGTTCATCGGCCCCACCAGCCAGCACCCCCGGGTGGACGAGGCGCGGCACGAAAGCCTGTATGAGCTGGAGATCGCCTTCAAGGAGCTGGACCGCGCCGGCCCCAACCCGCCGCCCTGGCTGGTGGACCGGGCGCTGCGCCACCTGCTGGTGGACGTGCAGGGCAATACCCACCGCTCCGAATTCTGCATCGACAAGCTGTACAGCCCCGACAGTTCCACCGGCCGGTTGGGCCTAGTGGAACTGCGCAGCTTCGAGATGCCGCCCCACGCGCAGATGAGCCTGGTGCAGCAGTTGCTGTTGCGCACCCTGATCGCCTGGTTCTGGCGGGAGCCCTATCGCGCCGGCCTGGTGCGCTGGGGCACCAAGCTGCACGACCGTTTCCTGCTGCCGCAGTTCGTGACCCAGGACATCCAGGACGTGGTGGCGGAGCTGCGCGAGGCCGGCTACGCCTTCGAGGAGGCCTGGTTCGCCCCGCACCTGAACTTCCGCTTCCCCAAGATCGGCAGCATCAGCCAGCGCAGCCTGACCCTGGAACTGCGCACGGCGCTGGAGCCCTGGAACGTGCTGGGCGAGGAGCCGGGCGGCGGCGGCACCGTGCGCTATGTCGACAGCAGCCTGGAACGCATTCAGGTCCGCATGACGGGCATGGTGGGCGACCGCTATGCCGTCACCTGCAACGGCCGCCGCCTGCCCCTGCACCCCACGGGCACGGAGGGGGAATATGTGGCGGCGGTCCGTTATCGCGCCTGGCAGCCCCCCGGATGCCTGCACCCGACTATCCCCGTGCATACGCCCCTGGTCTTCGATATTTTGGATCTGTGGACGGAACGGTCCGTCGGCGGGTGCACCTATCACGTCGCCCATCCAGGAGGGCGCAACTTCACCACCTTCCCGGTCAATGCCAACGAAGCGGAAGGGCGCCGGCTGGCGCGCTTCCATCCCTTCGGGCATACGCCGGGGCCCATGGCCATCCCGCCGGAAACACGGAACCCGGATTATCCCATGACCTTGGACCTGAGATTGAGCTGACCCGCTTTTGGCAGAGCCCGCTGACCCCATATTGCCGGAGCAGCCTTCGCTGTTCAGCGACGCCGGCGACCTCGGTTATGGAACCGGTCCCATCTTTGACGAGATGGTGACCGGCACGGGGCAGTTGCGCGCGCACTGGCAGCAGTTCTTCGCCGCCCATGGCCCGTTCACGCCGGAGCAGATGGCGGCGCGGTGGGCGGCGGCGCGCCAGCGGCTGTTCCTGAACGGGGTTACCTTCAACTCCTACCGTGATCCGCAGGGAACGGAACGGCCTTGGCCGCTGGATCCCGTGCCCCTGCTGCTCTCTGCCCCGGAATGGCAGGCGATCAGCGCCGGGCTGGTGCAACGGGCCACCCTGGTCGAAAAGGTGCTGGAGGATTTTTATGGTCCCCAGACCCTGCTGTCCGACGGCGCCATCCCGCCCAGCCTGCTCTATGCCGATCCTGGCTACCTGCGCGCCTGCCAGGGCATGGACGTGCCGGGCGGGCGGCGCCTAGTGCTGTTCGCCGCCGACCTGGTGCGCGACGGCGACGGCCAGTGGCGGGTGCTGACCTGCCGGACGGAGGCGCCGACCGGCGTGGGGTATGCCTTAGAGAACCGGGCGGTGCTGAGCCAAACCCTGGCCGACCCCTTCCGCGCCTGCAATGTGGAGCGGCTGTCGCCCTTTTTTGAATCCTTGCGCGCCGCCGTCGCCCGCGCCGCGCCCCAGCACTCCGGGGTGGATGGGCATCCCCGCGCCGTGCTGCTGACCCCCGGCCCCTTCAACGAGGCCTATTTCGAGCACGCCTACCTCGCCCGCCATCTGCGCATGACCCTGGCGGAAGGGGCGGACATGGTGGTGCGCGACCAGGCCGTCTACCTGAAGACCCTGGCGGGGCTGGAACGGGTGGACGTCATCCTGCACCGCGTGGACGACGCCTTCTGCGACCCGCTGGAATTGCGCGTGGACAGCGCGCTGGGTGTCCCCGGCCTGCTGCAGGCGGTGCGCGCCGGATCCGTCGCCGTGGTCAATGCCCTGGGGTCCGGCATGGCGGAAAGCATGGCATTGCTGTCCCATATGCCGGCGCTGAGCCGGCGCCTGCTGGGCGAGGATCTGCTGCTGCCCAACGTGCCGACGTATTGGGGCGGGGACCCGGAACAGCGCGAGGCGCTGCTGGCGCAGCTGGACCGCATGGTGATGCGGCCGGCCTTCTCCAGCCTGCCCGGCCACGTCGCCAATGGGCCCGACCTGGATGAGGCCGCGCGCGGGGATCTGGCCGCGCGCATCCGCGCCCGGCCGCAGGACTGGGCGGGCCAGCTGCCGGTCGCCCCCTCCACCGCGCCGCTGTGGCGGGACAGCCGGGTGGAACCGCGCCCCCTGGTCGTGCGCGCCTTCCTGTGCGCCAGCGGCGACGGCGGCTGGACGGTCATGCCGGGCGGCCTGGTGCGCATCAGCGCCGACGCGCGCCATGCCGCCGTGTCCCTGCAGGAGGGGGCCGGCTCCAAGGATCTCTGGATTGTCGGGGCGGAGCCGCCGGGCACGATCCGCCGCCTGATCAGCCCGCCTGATGGCGCGCGCGAGCCCAGCCCCGTGCCCGGCAACCTTCCCAGCCGCGCGGCCGACCACCTGTTCTGGGTAGGCCGGTACGCCGAGCGCGCGGCGTCGGCCGTGCGCCTGCTGCGCGGCGCCACCCTGCGCCTGTCCGACGACAGCCGCCCGGCCGCGCGGGAGGAACTGTCGCCCCTGTTGCGCCTGATGGGCCGCGCCACCCTGATCCCGCAGGAAATCGCGCAGCTGCCCGACAGCGACGCCGTGCGCGGCATGCGCCAGGCGCTGGAAATCGCGGTCGATCCCGCCAACCCGGGCAGTCTGGTGGCCACCACCGGCCGGCTGCGCCGCGCCATGGGCAGCGTGCGCGATCGCCTGCCCCTGGACAGCCGCCAGATCCTGGGCCGCCTGGACGTGCTGGGCGCCCGCCTGGCCAAGGCGGATCGCGCGGCGCTGGCCGTGCTGCTGGGCGACTTCAGTCAGGTGCTGGCGGCGCAGACGGGGCTGGAGCTGGACAGCATGCCCCGGGGCGCCGGCTGGCGCTTCCTGGTGCTGGGCCGCCGGCTGGAGCGCGCCATCGACGCGGTGGAGCGGCTGCAGGCCAGCGGCATCGCCCATGAACGGCCGGACGCCGCCACGCAGGAGGTGCTGCTGGAACTGGCGGAGGCCGGACCCGCCTACCGCGAGCGTTTCCCGGTGGGGGTCCAGCGCGAGGCGGCGCTGAGCCTGCTGCTGACCGATCCGGAACATCCGCATTCCCTGCTGTTCCAGCTGGAGACCATACGCCGCCAAGTTTCCCGCCTGCCCTCCCTGCCCGCCTTCGGCGCCGCCGGTGGCACGGATCCGCTGATGCGCCTGGCGGATCTGGTGGCGCAAGCCAGCTATCGCGTGCAGGATCTGGCCCTGACCCGGGACATGGGGCTGTTGAGCGCCACCCTGTTCCAGCTGGGCTGGGCGCTGCCCGACATGTCCAATCTGTTGTCACAGGCCTATTTCAGCCATGTCCGCGCCCGTGCCGCCTGACCAGCCCCGCCTAGCGCCCGTCCGCTACCGCTGCCGCCACACCACGCGCTACAGCTACACGGTGCAGGTCGTCTCCTCCCAGCTGATCGCCCATCTGGGGCCGCGCGACGCGGCGGGCCAGCGGGCGCAGGTGGTGGCGCTGACAGTGGAGCCGGAGCCCGCCGTGGTGGCGGACCGACTGGATTGGCTGGGCAACCCCACCAGCTATGTCGCCATCGACACCCCCCACCTGGACCTGTCCATGACGGTGGAGCTGGACGTCATCCTGTCGCCGCGGCCGGCCCCGGACTTGGAAGCGACACCGGCGTGGGAGGCGATCGCGGCCGAGGCGCCCCGGCGGCTGGCGGTGGCGGAGTTCATCGAGGCGTCCCCCCGCCTGCCCCAGCCCAGCCCGGATCTGGCGGCCTTCGCCACCGGCAGCTTCCCGGCTGGCAGGCCCATCGGCGCCGGCGCCCGCGATCTGGCACGCCGCATCCACGATGGCTTCGCCTTCGATGCCGCCGCCACCAGCGTGACTACGCCCGTGCTGGAGGCGCTGGCGCTCAAGCGCGGCGTCTGCCAGGACTTCGCCCATGTCATGATCGGCGCCTTGCGCGCCCTGGGCCTGCCCGCCCGCTACGTCAGCGGCTATCTGCGCACCTTGCCACCACCCGGCCAGCCGCGCCTGCAAGGGGCCGACGCCAGCCACGCCTGGGTGCAGGTATGGTGCGGGCCCGACGTCGGCTGGGTCGACATGGACCCCACCAACGACACGCTGATCGATCGCAACCACATCACCCTGGCCTATGGCCGCGACTATGACGACGTCTGCCCCCTGCGCGGCGTCATCCTGGGCGGCGACACCCACGCCCTGAATGTCAGCGTGGATGTTGAAGAGGTGGGGGATGAACCGCCCGCCCTGCGGCAGGCGCAAATCCAGGACGGCCAAGGCCAAAGCCAGTCCCAGACGCTCTGACCCATACAATAAAGACAATCAAGATAATCGGTCGGGAGGACCGCATGACCCATCCCAAGGTCGACGCCTATGTGGAGAAGGCCGGCAAATGGCACGAGGAAGTCGCCAGGCTGCGGGCCATCGCGCTGGATTGCCCGCTGGTGGAGGACTTCAAGTGGGGCCACCCCTGCTACACCTCAGACGGCGCCAACATCGTCCTGATCCACGGGTTCAAGGAGTATTGCGCCCTGCTGTTCTTCAAGGGTGCGCTCATGACGGACCCCAACGGCATCCTGATCCAGCAGACGGAGAATGTGCAGGCCGGCCGCCAGATTCGCTTCACCAATAGCGGTGAGATCGCCCAGTTGGCGCCCACGCTGAAAGCCTACATCCTGGAAGCCATCGCCGTGGAAAAGGCGGGCCTGAAGGTGGACTTCAAGCCGACCAGGGAATTCGCCGTGCCCGAGGAATTCCAAAGCCGGCTGGACAGCGATCCAGCGCTGAAGGCGGCGTTCGACGCCCTGACACCCGGCCGGCAGCGGGGCTACCTGCTGCACCTTTCCTCCGCCAAGCAGGCCAAGACCCGGTTGGCCCGCCTCGAGAAATGCGCGCCCCTGATCCTGGCCGGCAAGGGACTGGACGATTAGCGTGGTCGGTTCAGGTGGCATCACCTGAACCGTGAAGCACGCGACAATCGCAATCAATCCGCGACGATGCGGGCGCGCAGGTCGGCGTGGGTGAAGCGCAGCGCGTTCTCCGGCACCTCTGACCAGGGGCCGATGAAGTCACCGGCCATGTAGTGGAAGCCGGCGCCATCGGCGTAAGAGGCCATCAGGCTGGTGTCCACGCCCTCCACGCCCGCGTGTACGCGCAGGCGCAAGGCCTCGTGGGAGAAGCGTGACAGTTCCGGCCCCCAGCGCTTGGGCGAGGCGCCGGGCGGCAGCAGCATGGTGACGATGTAGATGCCGGCCGCCGCCAGGGCCGGCAGATCCTGGCAGCCGCTCTCCACCACGGCGATGACCACCCGGCTGAACTGTTTCAGGAACGCCACCATCTCCGTCGCCCGGCTGACCGGCACCCCTTGGGGGAAGCCCACGACATGAAAGGCCAGGAACGCCACCAGCTCCTTCGGAATGGCCTGCAAGGCCGCCAGATATTCGCGCCGCCGGGCTATGCCGGCCAGCGTCTCGAAATGCACCGGCACCGACAGGAAACAGCGGAACTGGTTGCGGTACAGTTCGCCATAGACCTCCATGGTCTGGCGCAGCACGTCCAGGTCCAGGCCCAGTATCTGCTGCATGTCCTGCGGGTCGGCGGCACAGTCGTAGCCCCAGAGCGGCAGGCGCCCCCGGCGGGGCCTCATGGCCCGGGCAAGGTAAATGGACAACACCTGCTTGCGCACGTCCCAGATGGGACGGTAGACGACCTCCAACGGCTCTTCCTGCGGGGCGGCATGAGCCCACCAGGGATTGGCCTTGTCGGCGCTGGTCTCCGCCGCGACCGCCGCGCCGGCCAGCGAGGCGGCGCCCGCCAGCATTTCATGCAGGCTGCTGCTCTGGAACAGCAACTCCCCATCCATCTCATGCACGGCGGAATGGATGCGCACGGCGGCGGTGTCGACGTCGCCCAGCAACAGGCGTTGCAGCTGCTCCACCACCTTGGCGCAGACCAGGCCCGCCTCTGTCCGGCCCAGCTGGTGGAAGACGACGATATAGCCCTCCTCCCCATGGCGGAACCAGGCGTCCCTGGGGTTCAGCATCTGCCGCAACAGGCGCTCCACCAGCATGTGCACCCGGTCGGCCACGCGTGGCCACCGTGCGCCCAGGCGACTGCGCAGGCTGTCCAGTCCCACCATGTGCAGGCTGCCGGCGGCGGCCTGGGTCTGAGCCTGGAAAATGGCGCGCAGCTTGGGCGCCGCCTCGGTGAAGTGACCGCCCGCCGGTTCCCGCTGTGCCAACCCGTCCATGACCGACAATCCCAAAACTCCCCATCCCTAGGGCTTCAGATTGCCAGTAGGGTGGTTAAGAAAGGCTTGTCGCCGAAGCTCATCCTGCGCCCCTGCGACGGCGGGAATGAAGAGCGTCAGGCCCTCCGCCCTGCATCCATGCGGGCTCTGAGGTCGTTGCGGGTGAACCGCAGGGCGTTTTCCGGAACCTCGGACCAGGGACCGATAAAATCACCGGCCATGTAGTGAAAGCCGGCGTCATCGGCACAGGACGCCATGGCGGCGGTATCCACGCCCTTGATGCCGGCGCGCATGCGCAGGCGGGTGGCTTCGTGCGAGAAGCGCTTGAGATCGATCGCCCAATGCTTGGGCGAGGCGCCCGGCGGCAGCAGTATGATGGAAATGTAGACGCCCGCCGCGGCCAGGGCGGGCAAATCCTGAGAGCCGTTTTCCACTATGGCCGTGACCACCCGGCTGAACTGCTTCAGGAAGGCGACCATCTCGGCCGCGCGGCTGGCGGGGATCCCCTGCGGGAAACCCACGAGGTGGAAGGCCAGGAAGGCCCGCAGCTCCCGGGGAACGGCCTGGAGGGCGGACAGGTATTCCCGCCGCCGCCCCACGCTGGCCAGCGTCTCGAAATGGACCGGCACCGACAGGAAGCAGCGGAACTGGTTCGCATACAATTCCCCGTACACTTCCATGGTCTGCCGCAGCACCTCCATATCCAGCGCCAGAATCTGCTGCATGTCCTGAGGGTCGGCGACGCAGTCATATCCCCATAAGGGCTGCCGCCCCCGGCGTGGTCGCATGATGCGCGCCATGTAGATCGACAGCACCTCCTTGCGCACGTCCCAGATGGGCCGGTAGACGACCTGCGCCGGCTGCTCCTGCAAGGCGGCATGGGTCCACCAGGCATTCGCCTTGCCGGTCTCCGCCACCGTCGCGGCCGTCGTGGACTCCACGGCCAGCGTGGCGGCGCCCGCCAGCATTTCGTTCAGGCTGTTGCTTTGGAACAGCAACTCGCGGCCCATCTGATGAACGGCGGAATGTACGCGCACGGCGGCCGTGTCGACATCGCCCAGCAACAGGCGCTGCAACTGCTCCACCACCTTGGCGCATACCAAGCCGGCCTCGCGCTTGCCCAGCTGGGCGAAGACGACGATGTAGCCCTCCTCCCCATGGCGGAACCAGGTATCCTTGGGCGTCAGCAGCTGCCCCAGCAGGCGTTCCGCCAACATGTGCACACGGTCCGCCACCCGCGGCCAGCGGGTCCCCAGTCGCTCGCGCAGGCTGTCCAGCCCGACCATGTGCAGGCTGCCGGCACAGGCTTGGTTCTGCGCGCGGAAAATGGCGCGCAGCTTGGGCGCCGCCGCCAGGAACTGCTCGCTCGACTGTTCCAGCTCCAGCCCATCCATTAACCATCCCCCGTTGAAAATATTTTTATTTTATCACTGTAGGATGGTGCCGAAGCTGTTAAAAAACCCTTACCGCCGTCACCCCCGCCAGGCCACCAACACCGCGCCCAGGGCGATGAAGGCCACACCCAGCCAGTTGGGCAGGCTGAGCCTTTCGCCCAGGAACAGCACGCCGAACAGCGCCACCAGCACCACGCTCATCTTGTCGATGGGGGCCACCCGCGCCGCCTCCCCCAGTTTCAGCGCCCGGAAATAGCACAACCACGAACCGCCGGTGGCGAGACCGGACAGCCCCAGGAACAGATAGCTGCGGGCCGACACGCTGCCCGGCGGCTGCCATTGCCCGGTGATGGGCAGCAGGGCCGCGATGACCAGCAGGATCACCGCCGTGCGTACCAGGGTGGCAAAGTCGGAGTTCACCCCTTCCACCCCCACCTTGGCCAGGATGGCGGTCAGCGCCGCGAACAGGGCCGACAGCACGGCCCAGAATTGCCAGGTCAGTTGGGGGGAGTTCATGACGGGCGCACCTTCGCCGGGGTGGGGGCCACCATCCTGCCAGCACCTGTCACGCCCGGGATGCTAAATTCCCCGTTACCAGCCTAACGACAGGGCCCCTTATGGCGCACGATCCCAAGAAACTTCAGACCATCATGGCGACGGCGGTGCCGGATCTGGAACTGACCTACAAGCCCATGTTCGGCGGCATCCTGGCCTATGCGGGGGGCAAGCCCGTCGCCTCGCTCTCCGACGTCGGGCTGGCGCTGAAGCTGGCGGGCGCTGACCAGACGGTGCTGCTGGCCTTGCCGGGCGCCAAGCCGTTGCAGTACGGACCGGACCAGCCGGTCAGCAAGACCTACGTCGTGGTGCCTGACGGCCTGCTGGCCGATGCACCGGCCTTGCGCGACTGGGTGCACAAGGCGGCGGCGCAGGCGGCCAAGGCACCGGCCCGGAAAAAGAGGGCCTGAGGCCTACTTGCGCCGCTTCACGTCGCCCTCGGCCACCGTCATGTAGCCGGGGGCGCCGGGGGGCAGCATCTCGAACTTCACGTGCAGGGTGCCGGCGTCCAGCCTGGTATAGCCCAGGCGAAAGCCCGGTGTGGCGGGCGTGGCGTCGGCCAGGAAGGTCACGCTTTCCCCGGCCGTCACCTGGCCGCTGGTGTAGTGGATGGTGTGCTGGCCATCCAGATAATCGGCATGCAGGGTGCCGTCCTGCGGATAGATCAGCATGATCTGGTCGAAGCCGGCACCCGGCACCGGCTTGCCATCCTTGCCCATCAGGTCGGTATGGTCCTGACGCAGCAGCCCGCCGCCGCCGGCCACGGCCTGGATGGTGGAGGTGCCGCGCGCCGTGCCGCCGTCCGCCGTGTTGCCCCCACCGCTCCAATCCCCCAGCAGGAAGCCCAACGGCACCAGGGCGGGCGCCAAGGTGGGCGGGTTGTAGGCCGGCGGGTTTTGCTGCGCCCAGGCGGTGGTGGAGGCCAGCATCAGGGCGGCGGCCAGGAATAGGCGCATGGAGACCTCCGGACGGGGTGCTGCAACTTCACCATACCCCTGCAAAAAACGGAAACACTCTCCAACATCTGCGTGGTTGACGGCGGACCGCCCGCCTGCTGATAGTCGCCGAAATTCGACATGGCTGCCCGCGGCCGGCCTTGATCCTTAAAACAGTCCCTGGCCCGCGGCCCGGGGGCGGATGTAACGGCGTCCGCGTGCCACCCCTTACCCGCAAAGGCGGGGCGGACGGGCGCCATCAGGGAACACCCATGTTCGATATCGCCAGCGTTGATTGCACCGAGTCCACGGCCCCGGCCGAGTTCGTGCGTTCCATGCACGAGACCGGCTTCGCCGTGCTGCGCAACCACCCCATCGATCCGGCGCTGATCGACCGCCTGTACAAGGAATGGGCGGCTTTCTTCGCGTCGGAGTCCAAGATGGACCACCTGTTCTCGCCCGAGACACAGGACGGCTATTTCCCCTTCCGCTCGGAAAACGCCAAGGACAGCCCCATCAAGGACCTGAAGGAATTCTATCACGTCTATCCCAACCGGCCCCTGCCGGCGGGCGTGAAGGAAGCGACAGAGGCCATGTACGCGGCCCTGACCCAGCTGGGCGCCGACCTGCTGGGCTGGCTACAACAGCACACGCCGGACGCGGTGAAGGCCAAGTTCTCCGTCGCCCTGCCGGACATGATGGTGGGCAGCACGCAGAGCCTGTTCCGCGTGCTGCACTACCCGCCCCTGGCGGACGGCTTCGAGCCGGGCGCCGTGCGCGCCGCGGCGCATGAGGACATCAACCTCATCACCCTGCTGGTCACGGGCAGCGAGCCCGGCCTGCAGGCCAAGGACACCGCCGGCAACTGGCACGACGTGCCCTGCGACGCCGGCATGATCGCCGTCAACGGCGGCGACATGCTGAAGGAGGCGTCCGGCGGCTACTTCCCGGCGACCACCCACCGCGTGGTGAACCCGCCGCCGGAGCACAACGTCTCGCGTTATTCCATGCCCATGTTCCTCCACCCCCGGCCGGACGTGCGCCTGAGCGACGCCTATACCGCCGGGGAGTACCTGGACCAACGGCTGCGCGAGATCGGCCTGAAGAAGTGATGTCGCATGCCGCCGGGCCGGTGGCCTCGGGCGCATGGTTCGGTGTAGGAAGGGGGGCCATCCGGCTCCCCTTTCGCCTTTCCGGGACCAGCCCATGACCGACCGCCCGTCCGCGACCGCCCCCATCGACCGCCTGTTGGCCATCATGGCCAAGCTGCGCGATCCCGACGGCGGCTGCCCCTGGGATCTGGAACAGGACTTCCCCACCATCGCCCCGCACACCATCGAGGAGGCGTATGAAGTGGCCGACGCCATCGAGCAGGGCGACATGGCGGCGTTGAAGGAGGAATTGGGCGACTTGCTGTTCCAGGTGGTGTTCTACGCCCAGATGGCCAGCGAGCGGGGCCTGTGGGATTTCAACGACATCACCACGGCGCTGAGCGAAAAGATGGTGCGCCGCCACCCGCATGTGTTCGGTGAGGAGGTCGGCGCCGTGGCCGACGCCACCGACCAGGTGAAGAACTGGGAAGCCCAGAAGGCGGGGGAGCGCGCGGCCAAGGCCGCCGCCAGCGGCGCCAAGGCCTCCGCCCTCGACGGCGTCATCAGCGGCCTGCCAGCCCTGACCCGGGCGGTGAAGCTGCAGAAGCGCGCCGCCCGCGTGGGCTTCGACTGGACCCAGGCCAAGGAGATCCTGGACAAGATCGAGGAGGAGATCGGCGAGCTGCGGGCGGAGATGGAGCACGCGGTGCCGGAGAAAACCCGCATGCAGGATGAGCTGGGCGACCTGGTATTCGCCTTGGCCAACTTGGCCCGCCATATCGACGTGGATCCCGAAACGGCCCTGCGCGGCACCAATGCCAAGTTCGAGCGGCGCTTCCGCCAGATCGAGGCCTGGCTGGCCGAAGGCGGCCGCGGGCCCGGCGACGCGACCTTGGAAGAGATGGAATCCCTGTGGCAGCAGGCCAAGGGCCTGGAACGCCAAAGCAAATAAGGAGGCAGTCTGATGAGTTACGCCCCGCCCCACATCCCCGGCATCGTCCTGATCTCCGGGGCCACCGGTGACTTCGGCACCGCCTTCGCCCGCCGCTTCGCGGCCCTGGGCAGCCGTCTCATCCTGACCGGCCGCAATACGGAGAAGCTGAAGGCCCTGGCCGACAGCTTGGACGTGCCCACCCACACCCTGGCCTTCGACGTGCGCGACCGCAAGGCCATGGAGGCGGCGGTGGCCAGCATTCCGGCGGACTTCGCCGCCATCGACCTGCTGATCAACAACGCCGGCCTGGCCCTGGGCATGGAACCCGCGCAGAAGGCCAACCTGGACGACTGGGAGATCATGGTCGACACCAACGACAAGGCGTTGGCGATCATGACCGGCCTGATCCTGCCGGGCATGGTGGAGCGAGGGGGCGGCCACATCATCAACCTCAGTTCCACCGCCGGCAGCTACCCCTACCCCGGCGGCCATGTCTATTGCGCCTCCAAGGCCTTCGTCACCCAGTTCAGCCTCAGCCTGCGGGCGGACCTGCTGGGCACCGGCGTGCGCGTCACCTCGGTGGAGCCGGGCATGGTGGAGACCAGCTTCAGCCTGGTGCGCTTCAAGGGCGACGCCGAGAAGGCCGCCAAGGTCTACGCTGGCACCACGCCGCTGACGGCGGAGGATGTGGCGGAGTCGGTGACCTGGGCCGCCACCCTGCCCCCGCACTTCAATGTCAACCGTGTGGAAATCATGCCTACGGTCCAAGCACCGGCCGGCTTGGCTGTCCACCGGTTTAAAAAGAATTGAGGCGTTCGGCGTCCAACTAACCGCGCATCAGGCCCGCCTTGGCATCTCCGCGCCGGTTTGAGAGACTGACGTCACGGTCCCAAGCGCGGGCCGTCTTCATTCCGGGTATGTCCTTTCGGGGGCTGGGGGGGCCTGATGGCCGAGTTGCCGTTCTTTTCCGTCATCGTGCCCACCCATAAGCGGGCCAGCCTGCTGCGCCGGACGCTGGCGTCCATCAACGCCCAGCGCGAGGGCGTGGGCGGGGTGGAGATTCTGGTGGTCTCCGACGCCACCGACGGCGACACCGACGCCGTCTGCGCCGAGTTGCTGACCCCCGCCGACATGTACGTGCGCCGCAACGGAGCGCCTGGTCCCTCCGCCAGCCGTAACATGGGCCTGAGCCTGGCCAAGGGCAGTTATATCCTCTTCCTGGATGATGACGACGCCTGGTACGAGGGCTTCCTGGCCGCCCTGAAGGACCAGCCGGCGGTGCGCCAGGGCCTGCCCGTCTATTTCAACTGCGCCATAGTGAATGAGCGCCGGGGCGCGGACGCCGCCATCCTGTCGGAGGGGGGCGTCGATATGGCCGGCCGCCTGACCGATGAGATTTACCTGAAGAACCAGATCCCGGTCTGCTGCTTCGCCTTCCCCCGCGCCCTGCTGGCCGGGCTGAAGTTCGACGTGCACATGCGGGCGTACGAGGATTGGGAATTCATGCTGGCGGTCTATGCCCGGCAGAAGGCCCAGCACGTGCCGGTCATCGGCGCCCGCATCTTCAAGGACAGCGGGGCGGAGTCGGAGCGGCGCGGCGTCAGCCAGCAGTCCCACGACTACAACGCCGTGTTCGACTATCTCTACGTCTACCGCCGCCATAAGGCCCCCGACGCCGAGCTGGGCCAACGGCGCGCCGCCTTGCTGAACAGCTTCAACATCCCCGTCACGCCCGAGATGGTGTGATCCGTGCCGCACGACCTGGACGCGTTGGAAAGCCGCACCCTGTTCTGCCTGTGGACGGGACATGAGGCGATGTCGGACGACCGCCTGCGGGCGCTGTGGACCATCTTCCGCACCACCGGCTGCGCCGTCGCCTTCCTGAACCGCGACACGCTGGGCGACTGGGTGAAGCCGGAGCATCCGCTGCATCCGGCCTGGCCCCACCTCAGCGCCACGCACAAGGCGGACTATCTGCGCTGCTACCTCATGCACCACTACGGTGGCGGCTACACCGACATCAAGACCACGTCGAAGGCCTGGGGCCCCTTCTTCGACCAGTTGGGCCAGTCGGACAAGCTGGCCCTGGGCTATCAGGAGCTGGCCAACGGCGTCGCCCCCCTGGAGGGCCCCCTGGGCGACGAGTTGCGGCGGTCCTATACCGACCTCATCGGCCTCTGCGCCTTCATCTTCCGCAAGGGCACGCCCCTCACCGCCGCCTGGCTGGCGCGGACGGAGGCGCTGCTGGACCGGAAGCTGCCGGATCTGCGGCGCCATCCCGCCATCCACCCGCTGGACCGCCAGGGCATTCTGCTGCCGGACGGTACGCCATCGCCCTACCCGCTGAAATGGACGGAGCTGCTGGGCGACATCTTCCACCCCCTGGTCTATGAGTTCAGGGAGCAGATCCTGCAGGCGCCCCTCCAGCCCAGCTTTAGCCGTTACCGCTAGCTGGCGGCACGACCGCCGCCGTGCTGGTGCGGGCGTTCCAGTCGGGCGCGTCGGCGCCGCCCAGCGCCTTCAGGAAAAACCCGTACTGCTTACGCAAGGCATAGCGGATGGGCCCGGTGGAGCGGCCGGCGGAATGCCCCTCGCCCGGCACCACCAACAAATCGAAGGTCTTGTCCGCCTTGATGAGGGCGTTCACCACCTGCATCGTGGAGGACGGGTCGACGTTGTCGTCCAACTCGCCCACCACCAGGGCCACCTGGCCCGTCAGCCGGTGGGCGTTGTCGACATTGGACGACTGGGCGTAGCTCTCATCCACCGGCCAGCCCATCCACTGCTCATTCCAGCTGATCTTGTCCATGCGGTTGTCATGGCAGCCGGCGTAGCAGAAAGCGGCCTTGTAGAAATCACCGAAGAACAGCAGGGCGGCCAGTGAACTCTGCCCGCCGGCGGAACCGCCGTAGATGCCCACGCGGGCAATGTCCAGGTGGGGGTACTGCGCGGCCGCCGCCTGCCACCATTTGATGCGGTCGGGGAAGCCTGAGTCCTTCAGGTTCTTCCAACACACGTCGTGGAAGGCCTTGGATCGGTTCATGGTGCCCATGCCATCGATCTGGGCGACGACGAAGCCCATCTCCGCTTGCGCCTGCATGCCGATGACCTTGTCGCCGCCGGAATGGAAGCCGAAGGGCCAGAAGGTCTTGGGCACGAAGCTGTCATGCGGCCCGGCGTAGATGTTCTCGATGACCGGATAGCGGCGGGCGGGATCGAAGCCCAGGGGGCGGACAATGACGCCCCAGATGTCGGTCTTGCCGTCGCGGCCCTTGGCCTTGAACACCTCCGGCGGGCGAAAGCCGGCGGCCAGCAGGCGGCTGATGTCGCCCCGCTCGATCTCCGCCACCAGCGACCGGTCGGCGGTACGGCGCAGTTCCATGACCGGGGCCATGTCGACGCGGGAATAGGTGTCGACATAATAGGCCAGGTCATCGGACAGGCTGACGTCGTGATAGGCGTCGGCGGTGGTCAGCGGCACCAGGTTCCGGCCGTCGAAATCCACACGGTAGAAATGCTGCAGGTAGGGATCCTCGCCCGGGCGCATGCCGTTGGCGGCGAAGTAGATCTGGCGGCGCTCGTCATCCACCTTGGCCACGTGGCGCACCGCCCAGTCGCCCTTGGTGATCTGGGTCTTCACCTTCCCCGTGCGGCCGTCGATGAGATAGAGGTGGCTCCAGCCCTCCCTTTCCGACAGCCAGATGACTTCCGCGCCGCCCTTCTTCACGTCATGACGGAAGCGGCGTTCGTTGTTCACGAAGGTGGCGGCCGTCTCCGTCACCACGGCGCGCGGGGTGCCGGTGGCGGCGTCGATCTCGATTACCCGCACCATCTGGTGGCCCCGGCGGGTGTATTCGAACACCACGGTGGCGCTGTCGGCCCGCCACTCGAAATCCGTCATCAGGTAGGGGTTGGGGAATAGGGCCGCGTCGACATCCAGCTTCCGGCCGGGCGCACCGGCGCGGGGCACATGGAACAACACCGGCTGCTCCTGATCCACGGCGTCACCCGGCTTGGGGTAGAGCTGGGTGTGCAGCCTGGGCTCGATCTGGTCCTTGGGCGAGGACTCCACCTTGTGCACGTCCCGGCGGAATCCAGTGCGTACGCGATAAATCGCCAGCTGCAGCGAATCCGGCGACCAGGCGATGGTCTCGCCATCATAGAAATCGCCCTCGCTGCCGTCGGTGCTCAGCGGCGTCACGGTACCGGTGGCGACCTCGCGCAGCGCCAGGTTCTGGTTCAGGATCAGCGCCTCCCACCGTCCGTCGGGTGAGGCCTTGGGGCCGTTGTCGCCCTGCTGGGTCAGGTCGCGCACCACGCCGAAGCCCCGGGGCCGGCGGCCGCCCTCCTCCGGCTCCCGCTTGCAGGCGTAGTCCGACAGTCGGCAGGACCACTCCGCCTCCTCCCACTCGAAGGTAAGGGTCTGGCCGTCCTCACTGAAGCGCGCGCGCTCAAACGGCAGATGCAGGCCGGTAAAGCTTTGCCCGGCGGCTTTGCTGAACTCCGCCGCCAGCCTGTCATGATCGAAGGCTGGTTCCTTCCGCAGGGTGGCGGCATCAACCATTGTGAACTGGAAACCGCCCGGCACGGTCTTGCGGTACAGCAGGCGCCCGCTTTTGCCCACCCAGCGGGCGGGCCAAGCCACGTTCTCCGTCAGGCCGATCCAGCGGTCCCGCAAGGACAGCGCGCGCTCGTAATCCGCCTCCGTCGGCACCAGCCCGGCAGCCGGCGCTGCGCTCGTGGGAAGTGGCGCGGCCGTCCCGGCCGTCTCAACCGCCGCGCGGGCGCCCAGGGCATGGGCCGCCGCCGCGGCGGCAGGCAGGGCGGCAATAAACGAACGACGGCGCATGAACGGCTCCCCCTTGATCGAAGAAGCCATTTAAGAATTTATACAATATCCTATTCAAGGGGTTTTTGAGGGTCGGCTAGTCTTTCGCGCACAGCGCCAATGAATTCCCGGGGCTCATCGACGGCGAAGGCCAGCCTGGTCAGGGTCAGGGCGGGCCGCAGGAAGCGACGGCGCGCCTCCGGCACCGCCAGGGTCAGCGTCACATTGGGCACCACCAGCCGACTGAGGTTCTCCGGCCCGCGCCGTTCCAGACCGTCGGCGGTGCCGACGTGGGCGATGGCGTCGTAGGGGATCAGCCGGTCGGCCAGGAGGCCAAAGCGTATCCGAACGCCCTGCGGCGTCAGCAGTACCGGATGCAGGCGAAGGGACTTGGTCAGCCCCAGCAGATAGATGAAGCCGATATCCCCCACGGCGAACAGGACCAGCGCCGCCGTGCGGTGATGGATGCCCAGCGCCACATCCACCACTACGATTTCCATGACCTGGGCCGCCAGCAGGCCCCCCATCAGGGGCATCAGATCGCGATGATAGCTGTAGGCCTGGCAGCCCGGCGGCACGTCCGGCGGCGAGCGCCAGCGAAACAAGGCCAGATGCAGCAACGCCAATTCCTTGGCCACAAACTGGGCGAGCGGCGGCGGAACAAGGCAAGCGACGGCGGCCTCCAACTTCGCCACACCGGGCCGGCGCAGCACGGTCCAAGCCCCGGCCACCCCATAGAGAAGGTGCCCCCCAACCAAGGCGGTCCCCACGGTGACAACCCAGGGCATGTCCACCAGGGCTGAACGTAAGGGTGGCGTCAGGCCAAGCACACCACTGACCAAGCCGAGGGCGATGGCGGCCAACACCACCCGCGCCGCCGGCGACCGGCCCAAACGCATCCGCTCCGCCACGATCAGGCCGGTGGCCAAGCTGTCCGCCGTGATCCACAGGAACAGCAGAGCCGCCAAGCCGGCGTGCGCCGCCGCCCACGGCGTGCGAATGGCCAGCGAGGCCGCGGCGATGATAGGAAGGGGCGCCAGCCGCAGAAACGGGGCGACCGCCGGAAAGTGGGCTCGAGACGTCATGATCGCAGCGCCTTCCAGTCGGGATATCCGGCCCAGGATATCATGGTTGACATGCTGAGCCGGGGAGCTTGGTAGCTGCGGCCCACCGATCACGCGTCGAACAACGCTGAATACAACGCCCGCCAGCTGTCGGGGTCGGGCCCCATCAGCAGGCCGCCGGTACGGTCGGTGGGATTGTACGGGCTGGCGTCCAACTTGGCCGCGTGGCCGCCGGCCTCGGCAAACAGCAACGCGCCTGCCGCGTGGTCCCAGGGCTTGATCATGTTGTTCAGGCTGAAGTGCGCCTGGCCGGTCAGCAGGTCCAGGTAGTCGTGGGCGGAACAGCGCTGGGTGTAGGCCTCCGCCACCCGCTCCCGCCGCTGGGTCAGCTGGCGGCGCATGTCGCTGTCGAAGAAGCGGATGTTGGCGATGCCGCGCATCTGTTCCACCGCCACGGGCGGCAGGGCGACGCAGCGGGTGCCGGCCTCGGCGGCGTCAGCCCCCACCAGCCAGGCGCCCTGGCCCAACCGGCCGCGCACAGTGCGCCGCCCCACGGGGTCGTGGATCCAGCCGGCCACGGTGCGGCCATGGGCGGCCAGGGCGACGATGACGCCGAAGCGCGGCTTGCCGGCCACGAAATTGGCGGTACCATCGATGGGGTCGACGATCCAGACGGGATCCGCACCCAGCAGGCGATCCAGCACGGCGGGGTCAGCCGAGACGGCCTCTTCCCCCACGACGGTGCTGCCGGGCAAAAGCGCCGTCAGCCGGGCGGTCAGCGCCCGTTCCGAGGCCTCGTCCGCCACGGTCACCAGGTCGCCCGGTCCCTTCTCCCGGATATCGCCGCCGTCCAGGTGCTGGAAGCGGGGCAGGATTTCCGTTTCGGCCACGGAACGAATGAGGGCGTCGACAACGGCCACATCAATGGCGGGGATGTCGGGTGCAGGCAGGGGCGCGGTCATGGGGACATCTATGGTTGGCGGCGGCGGTCGTGCCCCCTAGGAATAGAATCGATAGGCCAAACCATAAAGCCCCAAAAAGAAAGGGACCGCCCCCTGGACGAACCAGCAGGCGATCCCTTCCTTCAAACCAGGCCGGAAAGCCGGGCGTCGGGATGACGCAAGGGCTTAGAAGCCCATGCCACCCATGCCGCCCATGCCACCCATACCGCCGCCCATGCCACCGTCCGGCAGGGCCGACTTGGGCTCGGGCTTCTCGGCGACCATGGCTTCGGTGGTGATCAGCAGGCCGGACACGGAGGCGGCATGCTGCAGGGCGGTGCGCACGACCTTCGTCGGGTCGATGACGCCGAAGGCGAACATGTCACCGAACTCGCCGGTCTGGGCGTTGTAGCCGAAGGCCGCGTCGTTGTTGTCCAGCAGCTTGCCGACAACGATGGAACCGTCGGTGCCGGCGTTGAAGGCGATCTGACGGACCGGCGACTGCAGGGCCTTGCGGATGATGTCCACGCCCACGCGCTGGTCGTCGTTCACCGGCTTCACATTGGCCAGTGACCGGGTGGCGCGCAGCAGGGCAGTGCCGCCGCCGGCCACCACGCCCTCTTCCACCGCGGCGCGGGTGGCGTGCATGGCGTCGTCAACGCGGTCCTTGCGCTCCTTCACCTCGACCTCGGTGGCGCCGCCGACGCGGATGACGGCAACGCCGCCCGCCAGCTTCGCCAGACGCTCCTGCAGCTTCTCACGGTCGTAGTCCGAGGTGGTCTCCTCGATCTGCGCCTTGATCTGGCCGATGCGGGCCTCGATGTCGGCCTTGGCGCCGACGCCGTCCACGATCGTGGTCGCGTCCTTCGTGATCACCACCTTCTTGGCGGTGCCCAGCATGTCCAGCGACACGTTCTCAAGCTTGATGCCCAGGTCTTCGGAGATGACCTGACCGCCGGTCAGGATGGCCATGTCCTCCAGCATCGCCTTGCGGCGATCGCCGAAGCCCGGGGCCTTCACGGCGGCGATCTTCAGGCCGCCGCGCAGCTTGTTCACCACCAGGGTGGCCAGCGCCTCGCCTTCCACGTCTTCCGACACGATCAGCAGCGGACGGCTGCTCTGCACGACGGCTTCCAGCACCGGCAGCAGGGGCTGCAGGCTGCCCAGCTTCTTCTCGTGCAGCAGGATGTAGGGGCTTTCCAGCTCAGCCGTCATCTTCTCCGCGTTGGTCACGAAGTAGGGCGACAGGTAGCCGCGGTCGAACTGCATGCCCTCGACGACTTCCAGCTCGGTGTCGAAGCTCTTGGCCTCTTCCACCGTGATGACGCCCTCGTTGCCGACCTTGTCCATGGCCTTGGCGATCATCTCGCCGATCTCGGCCTCGCCGTTGGCGGAGATGGTGCCGACCTGGGCGATCTCACCGGAGGTGGAGACCTTGCGCGACTGGCCCTTCAGGTCGTCGACGATGGCGGTCACCGCCAGGTCGATGCCGCGCTTCACGTCCATCGGGTTCATGCCGGCGGCCACGGCCTTCACGCCCTCGCGCACGATGGCCTGGGCCAGCACGGTGGCGGTGGTGGTGCCGTCACCGGCGACGTCGTTGGTCTTCGAGGCCACTTCGCGCACCATCTGGGCGCCCATGTTCTCGAACTTGTCGGCCAGCTCGATCTCCTTGGCGACGCTGACGCCGTCCTTGGTGATACGCGGGGCGCCGTAGCTCTTGTCCAGGACCACGTTGCGGCCCTTGGGGCCCAGGGTCACCTTCACCGCGTCGGCCAGGATGTCCACGCCGCGCAGCATGCGATCGCGGGCATCCGTGTTGAACTTCACGTCCTTGGCAGCCATTTTTAGTTCCTTTATCGTTTTCCCTCAGGCGCCGGGCGCGGCCATCCGGCCGCTTGGCTTATCCTCGGTTTCCCGTCCGCTGACGCTTCCCGAAAACCTCCGGCGCCCGCAGTCGCGGGCTACGGCATGGGGTTCCCCATGCCGCTGATTTTATTCAAGGATGCCGAGCAGGTCGGACTCGCGCATGATCAGCACGTCCTTGCCGTCGATCTTGGCCTCGGTGCCGGACCACTTGCCGTACAGCACCTTGTCGCCGGCCTTCACGGACAGGGCGACGATCTCGCCCTTTTCGTTGCGGGCGCCGCTGCCCACGGCCAGGACTTCACCCTGCTGGGGCTTTTCCTTGACGGTGTCGGGGATGATGATGCCGCCGGCGGTCTTCTGATCCTGCTCGATGGGCCGGATCACCACACGGTCGTGCAGGGGCCTGAAACTCATTTGGAACCTCCAGGAATAGGCGCCGGCCCCTTCTCTTGAATCGGACCGGCGTCGGGTGGCCGGCACCTTACCCCAGCCGCCGCGGCGGCCGGAAGCGCAGATGCGCGGGCGCGGTACGAATGGTGGGGGTCAGGACGCCTGGGCCTGCCTGTCCGGGGCAACCCGTTCGGCAAGCGGCGGGGTCTCGGTCACGGAACAGGCAGGGAAACGATCGCGGAAACGGGCCACGTCCGCCGGCTCCAGCGCCACCGTCAAGTGGGCGTAGTCGTCATCGTCCTCACGCTCCGTCACCTCGCCCTTGGCGTAGAGCCAGGCCATGGCGGCGCCGTCGCTGACCGGCACGCTGACCTTGACCACATCGCGGCCCGCCACCATGCGGCGGTCCAGGACGTTGAACAGGCTTTCCAGCCCGTCGCCGGTCAGGGCCGACACAGCCACCAGGCCATCCGGCCGGCGGCTCTGGCGCACCAGGGTCTCCCGATCCAGGGGCGGCAGCTTGTCGATCTTGTTCAGGACCTCGACCACCCGGGGATCGGTCTCGGCTTCGATGCCCAGTTCAGCCAGCACCGTCTCCACGTCCCGCTTCTGCGCCTCGCTGTCCGGATGGGCGGCGTCGCGCACATGCAGGATGATGTCGGCGGCCAGCACCTCCTCCAGGGTGGCACGGAACGCCTCCACCAGATGGTGCGGCAGGTCGGAGATGAAGCCCACCGTGTCCGACAGGATGATCTTGCGCCCCGACGGCAGCACGATGGACCGCATGGTCGGGTCCAGCGTGGCGAACAGCAGGTCCTTGGCGAACACGTCCGCCCGCGCCATGCGGTTGAACAGCGTGGACTTGCCGGCGTTGGTGTAGCCGACCAGCGCCACCACCGGATACGGCACGCGCTCGCGCGCCTTGCGGTGCAGGCCGCGGGTGCGCCGCACCTCCTCCAGCTCGGCCTTCAGCTTGATGATGCGGTCGCCGATGAGACGGCGGTCCATTTCCAGCTGGCTTTCGCCAGGGCCGCCCAGGAAGCCGAAGCCGCCGCGCTGGCGTTCCAGATGGGTCCAGGACCGCACCAGGCGCGAGCGCTGGTAGGTCAGTGCCGCCAGTTCCACCTGCAACTGGCCTTCGCGGGTACGCGCACGCGCCCCGAAAATCTCCAGGATCAGGCCGGTGCGGTCGATGACCTTGGTCTTGAGGTCGCGTTCCAGATTGCGCTGTTGCACAGGCGACAGCGCATGGTCGACGACGACTAGGCCGATGCCCAGCTCGGCGACGCGCTTGGCCGCCTCTTCCAGGTAGCCGCCGCCCAGCAGGGTGGCGGGCTTGGGCCGCGTGACGCGCACGCACTCCGCCGCCACCACGTCCAGCTCAATCGCGGCGGTCAGGCCAACGGCCTCTTCCAGCCGCGACTCCGGCGGACGTTTGTCGTCGAGTTCTTCGCGTAGGATGGGATGGATCACCAGGGCGCGCCGGGCGGATTTCTCCGCCGGCGGCGCCTCCGGCGACCCTTCGGGATTCAGGGAAGGAAGCAGGGCGGGCTCATCCGCCGGACGATCCGTCACAGCGCCGCCGTCCTTCCCGTCAACCGGCTGGACCATCCCACGATGGGGGGCCGCCGACTGTTTACACTCATCAATCGTGGTCGCCTTCCTTGGCCGATTCGAACAACTGGATGGGGTGGGCCGGCATCACGGTCGAAATCGCATGCTTGTAGACCAGCTGCGAATGGGCGTCGCGGCGCAGCAGCACCGAGAAATTGTCGAACCAAGTGATGATGCCTTGCAGCTTCACGCCGTTGACGAGGAAGACCGTCACAGGGGTCTTGTTCTTCCGCACGTGGTTCAGAAACACGTCCTGAACGTTTTGCGACTTTTCGGACATTGCATGCCTCGCTCTTTATTGGGGCCCTCTACGGAGCGCCCGGGGTTGCCTTTCCGGCGGTTATGGAGCCGTGCGTGAAAGTGCCGGCGGCCCTGGGCACACCCCGGGGCGTCCGCCATCCTAGCACAGGAAGTGATATGGGGTGCTAGAGCCCATCCACCAAGGTGCAAAGTTCGTCACAGCCGGCAAAGCGGCGATGCGGCGGGTAAATGCTCAGCGCCCCCTCCCCATGCGGGGTGGCCCCCACCATCAGGGGTACGCAGCCCGTGCGGTGGGCAACCTCCATGTCGACGTCGGCGTCGCCCACGAACCAGACATCCGGCCCCGGGGCCAAGCCCGCCGGCTGCAGCGCCAGATGCACCGGCGCCGGATGCGGCTTGTCGGCTTCGGCGTCACCGGCCCCCACCAGGGCGCCGCACCAGCGATCCCAGCCCAGGGCCCGGGCCTCGGTGCGTAGGAAACGGCCGGTCTTGTTGCTGACCACGCCGACATAGACGCCGCGGGCGGATAGCGCCTCCAGCAACTGGCCCGCCCCCGCCAGCGGATCGAGGTAGTCCAGGTGGTGGGTCTCGAAATGGGCGTAGAAGATGTCCCGCGCCCGTTCCCACCCATCCCCGAACAGCGCCGGGAAGGCGTCGCGCAGGCTCTGGCGCACGCGGGTGTAGCTTTCCTCCAGCGTCCAGACGGGCATGCCGAAGGCTTCCAGCGCCGCGTTGGTGGCGGCGTGGACGCAGCGCCAGTTGGTGATCAGGGTGTTGTCCCAATCGAACAACACCGCCCTTGGTAACGTCAGGGGCGGCAGGGCCAGGGCGGGGGTTTCCAGGATATCGCGCGCGGTCACGGTCACAGCTTGGTCACCACAGGGTCATCCACCCCCACATGCGCCAGGTAGGCCTGGCGCAGACGCCGCCCCAGGGGGCCCGGCACCCCATCGCCCACCGGCTTGCCGTCGATGCGGGTGACCGGCACGCAGAAGGTACTGGCGCTGGAGATCAGGGCTTCCCGAGCAGCGTACGCCTCTTCCACCGTGAACGCCCTCTCCTCAAACGGGATACCCGCCGCCTCGGCCTCGGCCAGCAGCGACAGGCGGGTGATGCCGTTCAGGATGCGGGTGCTGGCGGCGCGGGTGACCAGCACGCCCTCATTGGTGACGATCCAGGCATTGCTGGAGCAGCCCTCCGTCACCGTGCCGTCGGGGTCGACCTGCCAGGCCTCGAACGCCCCGGCCTCGGCCGCACGCTGCTTGCCCAGCACCTGGGGCAGCAGGGCCACCGACTTGATGTCGCGCCGGGCCCAGCGGATGTCGGGGATGGTAATGACCGAGACGCCTTTCTCCAGCTGCTGCGGCGCGCTGAACTTGGTGGAACGGCAGGTGACCACCAGCGTCGGTGCCGGGTCCACCGGGAAGCGGAAGTCGCGCGGCGCCTGCCCCCTCGTGATCTGGACGTAAACCAGGCCGTTGCGCACCCGGTTGCGGCGCGCCACCTCGCGCATCACGAAGCGCAGGCTCATGGGGTGCATGGGCCAGGGCAGTTCCAGCTCATTCAAGGAGCGGGACAGGCGGGCCAGGTGGCCGTCTTCGTCGGCGAAGACGCCATCGACCACCGACACCACCTCATAGACACCGTCGGCGAACTGGAAACCCCGGTCCTCGATATGGACATGGGCGTCGCCGTGGGCCACGTAGCGACCGTTGACATAGGCTGTCCGCGGCATAGGGCAAACCTCACCTTAAATCTTAAGAAGCGGCAGATATTACCAACAGATCAGCGGGTTGCCGCTTATTCCTCACCTTTCCCATCACCGCGCTCATTGCCATGCACGCCCAAGGACTTCAGCTTGCGGTGCAGGGCCGAACGCTCCATGCCCACGAAGGACGCGGTGCGGGAAATGTTGCCGCCGAAGCGGGTGACCTGGGCCAGCAGGTATTCACGCTCGAACACCTCGCGGGCGTCGCGCAGCGGCAGGGACATGATCTCCCCGCCCTTTTCCCAGCGCAGCACCGTCGGGGTGATGGAGCCGATCTCCGGCGGCAGCATGTCGGCACGGATGGGCTCATCCGGGTCGCCCGGCACCATGATCAGCAGCCAGTCCATGACGTTGCGCAGCTGGCGCACGTTGCCGGGCCATTCATAGGCCTGCAGGGCGGCCATGGCGTCCTCGCCCAGGACACGCTGCGGCAGACCCGACGCGGTGGCGGAGCGCTGCAGGAAATAACGCGCCAGCAGGGGGATGTCCTCCCGGCGTTCCCGCAGCGACGGCACCTTCAGCGGCACCACCGCCAGGCGGTAGTACAGGTCCTGGCGGAACTGACCCGCCTCGATCTCGGCCGCCAGGTCGCGGTTGGTGCTGGCGATGACGCGGACGTCCACCTCCACCCGGGTGCTGCCGCCCACGCGCTCGAAAGTCTGCTCCTGCAGTACGCGCACGATCTTGCCCTGGGTTTCCAGCGGCATGTCCGCCACCTCGTCCAGGAACAGGGTGCCACCGTGCGCCTGCTCGAAGGTGCCGACCTTGCGGCCCGCCCCGTCGATGGGATGCTCCGTCCCGAACAGCTCCACCTCCAGCCGGTCGGGCCGCATGGTGGCGCAGTTCAGCGCCACGAAGGGACCGTCGGCGCGGCGGGAGTGTTCATGGATGATGCGGGCCACGATCTCCTTGCCGCTGCCCGGCGGGCCGCTGACAAGGACGCGGCTGCCCGTGGGCGCCACCTTGTCCAGCGACTGGCGCAGCTGGTTGATCATCAGCGACCGGCCGATCAGTTCCACCTCACCGCCGGCGCGCAGGCGCAGCTCGCGGTTCTCACGGCGCAGGCGGGCCGCCTCGATGGCGCGCTCCACCAGCAGCAGCAGGCGGTCAGACTTGAACGGCTTCTCGATGAAGTCGTAGGCGCCCTTCTTCAGGGCCGCCACCGCCGTCTCGATGGTGCCGTGGCCGCTGATCATGACCACCGGCACGTCGGGATGATCGCGCTTCATCTCATCCAGGATCTGCAGGCCGTCCAGGCGGCTGCCCTGCAGCCAGATGTCCAGGATGATCAGGCTGGGCCGGCGGGCGGCGACGGCAGCCAGCGCCTGGTCGGCGTCCGCCGCCTCGCGGGTCTTCATGCCTTCATCTTCCAGGATGCCGGAGATCAGCATCCGGATATCGGCCTCGTCATCGACGATCAGAATATCATGCGCCATGGGTCAACGCCTTTGGGTCAAACGCTTTTGGAGGCACTGGTCCCGGCCACCAGGGCCGGGCTGGCGGCCGTTTCCGCGTCCTGCGGAGCCGCCGCTTGCACAAGCGGTAGGATCAGGGTGACGCGGGCGCCGCCACCAGGGTTGTCGTCCAGCCCCAGGGTGCCGCCGTGGTCTTCCAGGATCTTCTTCACGATGGCCAGGCCCAGGCCGGTGCCCTTGGCCCGGGTGGTGACATAGGGTTCCGTCAGCCGGTCCCGGCCCTCGGCCGGCAGGCCCCTGCCATTGTCGGCGATGGTCAGGACGATGTGGTCGTCCATGGCCTCCACCTTCAGGGAGATATGGCCCGGCGGGGAGTCGTGGCCATCGGCCGCGTCCTCTTCCATGCGTCCCTCGATGGCCTCCACCGCGTTCTTCAGCAGGTTGGTCAGGGCCTGGGAGATCTGGCGGCCGTCGCACTCCACCTCCACCTTCTCAGGCGGCAGGATGCTGTCGAACTTGATGCCAGACTGGGCGGTGGCCTGCAGGAACACGGCCTGACGGCACAGCTCCTGGATATTCTGCGGCTTCATCACCGGCGTGGGCATGCGGGCGAAGGCGGAGAACTCGTCCACCATGCGGCCGATGTCGTCCACGTGGCGAACGATGGTGTCGGTCATGGCCTTGAAGGTCTCCGGATCGCTCTGGATTTCCTTCAGGTACTTGCGCCGCAGGCGCTCGGCCGACAGCTGGATGGGGGTCAGCGGGTTCTTGATCTCATGCGCGATGCGGCGGGCGACGTCGGCCCAGGCGGCCTTACGCTGCGCCGACAAGAGTTCCGACACGTCGTCGAAGGTGATGACGAAGCCGCGGATGCCGTTGCCGCTGGTGTCCGCCGCCACCCGCACCAGCAGGGTGCGCTGGGTGTTGCCCCGGCGGATCTGCACCTGGCCTTCCACCAGGCGCGACGGGCGCCGGCGGATGGCGGACATGAGATCTTCCAGCTCCGGCACCACGGCCAGGATGTCGCGCCCCATCATCTCGTGCACGTCGGGGATGTCCAGCAGCTGGGCCGCCGATTGGTTGGGCAGGTTGATGAAGCCCTGCTCGTCCAGGCCGATGACGCCGGCCGACACGCCGGCCAGCACCGCCTCGGTGAAACGGCGGCGCAGGTCCAGCTGGCGGTTGGCTTCCACCAGATCGCTACGCTGCGACGACAGCTGGCTGGTCATGCGGTTGAAGGCGCGGCTGAGCGAGGTCAGCTCATCCTCCGGTCCCGGCAAGGTTTCCGGCACGCGCGCCGTCAGGTCACCGGTGCGGATGCGCTCCGCCGCGATGATCAGCGCGCTGATGGGTGTGATGAGGGTGTTGGCGAAATTCAGGCCGGCCCAGATAGCCACGAGCAGCAGCAGCAGCGAGACGATGATGAAGATCAGCGTCATCTTGGTCTGCAGGCCGAAGCGCTGGCCTTCCAGCTCGGTATATTCGCGCACCGCCGTCTGGGCGGCGTTCAGGTGCTCCATCACCTTGGCTTCCACCGGGCGGCCCAGCAGCAGGAAAATGTCGAAGTCCGGATCCAGGCGGATCAGGGCGGTGACACGCTTCTCCTTCTCATTGAATTCGAAGTCCACCTCGCCCTTGCGCGCCCGCTCCAGCCGTTCCTTGGGCATGACGTCGGGCTGGAAGACGGAGCCTAGGGTATAGCTGCCGTACTGCCGCCCCTGCCCGTCGAAGATCACCGCCTCGGTGAAGGAGCGCTGGAAGGATTCGTTGCGCAGGAAGGCGTAGATGAACAGCGGGTCCAGCGTGACCAGCGGCCCCTGGCGCGCGGCCAGCAGGTCGTTCGCGACCCACGAGGCGTCGTTGCGGATGGCGATCTGGTGTTCGTCCAGATAGGCCTGGGCCACCACCAGGCTTTCATTCACCGCCGTGCGCACCCGGTCGCTGAACCAGGACTGCAGGCCCAGGTAAAAGAAGAAGGCGGAGAAGGCGGCCATGACGATGGCGGGCAGCACCGCCAGCAGGCTGAACACCGCCACCAGCCGCACGTGCAGCCGCGATCCGGCCAGGCCCCGGCGCCGCTCGATCCACAGGCCGACGATGCGCCGGGCCATGAGCGCCAGCAGCATCAGCAGCAGCGCGCCGTCCAGCGTCAGCAGCAGGCTGACCGTGTTGGGGCTGTTGCCGAAGGGCGGCTGCTGTGTCAGCGCCGCGTATGTCGCGAAGCCTGACAGCACGGCGGCGAAGGCCAAGGCCACCGCCAGCTTGTTGCCCAGGCCCAGGCGGGCCGACCAGACGGACAGGCGCCGCCACCAGCTGTCGCTTTTGGGAGGGACGTGCGGTGGAACCGGGGGGCTGGGCGGTGTGATCAGCGCCGGAGGAACCTCGGTCATGGCAAAGGCATCCGGACCGCCGCCACCCCGGACATCGTCAGAGGCGCGAAGATCAAGGCCGGCGCCAGGGTGGGCGTCGCTGCGACGGGGGGTGAGACCGCATAAAAGGCGAAACGAAGCACGGTTCCTGCCAGGCCGGTGGTTTGCACGGCGCAAACGCCACCCCCGGCGCGGAGGTGGTGCGGACAACATCCGTCAGGCGACGCCCGTCTGGCCAAAGCCGAAGGAGCGTCACCCGGCAGGGGCTGCTGTTGCCCGGGCGCCCACCTCTGTTACCAGAATGCCACGCGTGTTTCCAGCCGTCCGTCTTACGCCCGTTGGTAGAGGTGTCCGCTGTTACTTCAGGCCACGGACCACCTGGATGTCCAGGTCGCGGATCTTTTTGCGCAGGGTATTGCGGTTCAGGCCCAGCATATGCGCGGCCTTGATCTGGTTGCCCCGGGTGGCGATCAGCGACAGCGACAACAGGGGCCGTTCCACCTCGCGCAGCACGCGATCATACAGGCCGGCGGCCGGCACGCCGTCCTTATGGGCGGCGAAATAGTCCTTCAGGTGCCGCTCCACCGCGGCCCCCAGGCCTTCGTTCTGCGGCTCCTCCGCGGGGGCGGCGGCGGGCGCGAAGTCCGCCAGCTCCTGCTCGATGACATCGATGGTGATGACTTCCTGCGTGTACAGCGCGGCGAGACGCCGCACCATATTCTCCAGCTCACGCACGTTGCCGGGCCAGCGATGGCGGCGCAGGCGGTCCAGGGCGGCGTTGTCCATGCTTTTCAGCGGCAGTCCCTGCTGGTTCACCAGGCCGAAGAAGTGGCGGACCAGCGCCGGGATGTCCTCCGTCCGCTCGCGCAGCGGCGGCAGGCGGATGGGCACCACGTTCAGGCGATAGAACAGATCCTCGCGGAACTGGCCCTGGCGGATCAGGGTGCGCAGGTCGCGGTGGGTGGCGGCCACGATGCGCACGTCGGTCTTGATGGGGGTGCGACCGCCGACCGTGGTGTACTCCCCCTCCTGCAGCACACGCAGCAGGCGGGTCTGGGCGTCCAGCGGCATGTCGCCGATCTCGTCCAGGAACAGGGTGCCGCCCTGCGCCTGCTCGAACCGGCCGGTGGACCGCACGGTGGCGCCGGTGAAGGCCCCCTTCTCATGGCCGAACAGCTCGGACTCGATCAGTTCGCGGGGGATGGCGGCCATGTTGACCGCCAGGAAGGGTCCATTGCGCCGCTTGCCGTAATCGTGCAGGGCGCGGGCCACCAGCTCCTTGCCGGTGCCCGACTCGCCGGTGATCATCACCGTCAGGTCTGTGCCCATCAGGCGCGCCAGGACGCGGTAGATCTCCTGCATGGCCGCCGACCGGCCGATAAGGGGCAGCGCCTCCTCCTCGGCTTGCGCCGCCGCGGCGCCGGCGGCGGCCGGCGGGGCTGGCTGGGGCGTGGACAGGGCGCGTTCCACCATGCCCATCAGATCCTTCAGGTCGAAGGGCTTGGGCAGATAGTCGAAGGCGCCGCGCTCCGCCGCCTTCACGGCGGTCAGCAGCGTGTTCTGCGCGCTCATGACGATGACGCGCAGTTCGGGGCGCAGCTTCTTGATGCGCGGCAACAGGTCCAGGCCGTTCTCATCCGGCATCACCACGTCGGTGATGACCAGGTCCCCCTCCCCATCCTGGACCCAGCGCCACAAGGTCGCGGCGTTGCCGGTGACCCGCACGTCATGGCCCAGGCGCAGCAGGGCCTGGTTCAGAACGGTGCGGATGGCCCTGTCGTCGTCAGCGACAAGGATGGTGGATGGACCCATGGATTAAACGCCCCCCTCTGACGCCGTCCGCCCAGGGGCGACCGGCAGCGAAACCTTGAAGATCGTGCGACGCGGCACGCTGTCGAAATCGATGACCCCGCCATGGTCGCCGATGATCTTGGCGACAAGCGCCAGGCCCAGGCCGGTCCCGTTCATCTTCGTGGTGACGAAGGGATCGAACAGGTTGGCCCGCAAGTCCTCCGGAATGCCGTCGCCATTGTCCTGCACGCTGATCAGCAGCGGCAGGTGCACCCGGCTGTCGGACCCCGGCACCGCCAGGCGCACCCCATGCTGGTAGGCGGTGGACAGGACGATTTCCCCACCCTTTTCCGGGCAGGCCTCGGCCGCGTTCTTCACCAGGTTCAGGAAGACCTGGATCAGCTGGTCGCGGTTGCCCAGCACCGGCGGCAGCGACGGGTCGTAGCGCTCGACGAAGCGGATGGCGCGGCCGAATCCGCTTTGCGCCACGCGGCGCACATGCTCCAGCACGCCATGGATGTTCACCGCCGTCTTTTCCAGCGGCCGGCCGTCGGTGAAGACCTCCATGCGGTCCACCAGGGCCACGATGCGGTCGGCTTCATCGCAGATGAGGCGGGTCAGCATGCGGTCCCCCTCGGACGCGTTCTCTTCCAACAGCTGGGCCGCCCCCCGGATGCCGGACAGCGGGTTCTTCACCTCGTGCGCCAGCATGGCCGCCATGGCGACGACGGACCGGGCGGCCCCCCGGTGGGTCAGCTGGTTGTCGATCTTGCGGGCGATGGACCGCTCATGCAGCGACAGCACCACCAGGTCCGGCGGATCGGACAGGGGGGCCGCCTTGGCCGTCAGGAAATGCAGGCCGATGCGCGGCGTCTCCAGCATGATGCTGTAGTCCGACACGCTGCCGCCCGTCATCCGCGCCTGATCGATCAGGGAGTGGACAGGGCTGTCGCCCGGGATCAGCGTGTCGAGCTGGCTGCCCACCAGCAGGGCGGCGCTGGCGTCGAAGAATTCCTCCGCCTGCAGGTTGGCGAAATGAATGCGGCGCTGCCGGTCGATAACCAGGATGGGTTCCGGCAGGGCGGACAGGATGGCCGTGGGATCGACCATGCCGGGCGCCGGGGCAGGCAGGGCCGCCGTCCGCCCCATCAGGCGGCCACCTTCTTTTCGCCGGCGCTGTCGTCGTCCTCAACGTCGCAACCGGCCTCCGCGGTCAGGCCCCGGCCGGACAGATCGCGCCCCACGATGCCCCGGTCCAGCAGATCCTGGTACCAGCCGCGCACGAAGTCCTGCACCAGCTCCGCCTTCTCGATGGTGTTGACCTTGGCGCGGTACTCGGCGGAACCGGGCAGGCCCTTGGAATACCAGGCGATGTGCTTGCGCCCGATCTTCAGGCCGGCGTCGGTGCCGTAATGCTCCAGGATGGCGTCGTAATGCTCCAGCACCAGGTCGCGCTGTTCCACCAGCGTGGGCTCGGCCGGGGCCGCGCCGGTACGCAGCATCTGGATGACCTGGTTGATGAACCAGGGGCGGCCATAGGTGCCCCGGCCGATCATGACCCCATCGGCGCCGCTCTCTTCCAGGCAGCGGGTCACGTCGGGGAAATCCACGATGTCGCCGTTGGCGATGACCGGCAGCGACACGGCGTCCTTCACCTGGCGGATGAAGGCCCAGTCGGCGACGCCGTTGTACATCTGGTTGCGGGTGCGGCCGTGCACGGTGATCATGCGGATGCCGCACTCCTCCGCAATTTTGGCCAGGCGCGGCGCGTTCAGGTTCCGCTCATCCCAGCCCTTGCGCATCTTCAGGGTCACGGGCACGGACACGGCCTTGACCACAGCGTCCAGGATGCGGCCGGCCAGCGGTTCGTCCTTCATCAGGGCGGAACCGGCATAGCCGTTCACCACTTTCTTCACCGGGCAGCCGAAGTTGATGTCGATGATGGAGGCGCCCCGGTCCACGCACAGCTTCGCCGCCTCCGCCATCACCTCGGGCTCACAGCCCGCCAGCTGGACGGACAGCACGCCCTCCTGGGCGTTGGGGTCGATTTTCTTTTCGGATTCACGGGTGGCGCGGATCATCGCCTGGCTGGCGATCATCTCGGAAACGACCAAGCCCGCGCCGGCGCGCTTCACCAGACGGCGGAAGGGCGTGTCGGTCACGCCCGACATGGGCGCCAGGATCACCGGATCCTGAATCGTGACGGGACCGACCTGAATCGGCGCTAACTTACTGCCCATTTCCTAGGCGCTTTCCATGACTGCTACAAAATTAGGCGTTCAAGCTATCATGAGCCCCCGCCAAAGGGAAGCGACGCCGCCGAAGACGGCGGATGCGACTATGGTATGGCGCGGTGGCATGGCAGATCGTGGACGCCGGCGGACAAACAAGCCTAGCGGCAAGGTCTTAAGGGGAGATATCTCTCATCGGGAAATAGGGATAATTGTCACCATCCCTCGTCCGCGTCTCATATTCATGGTGTCTTGACCAACCATGCCGTCCTGCCTTGCCCTGATCGTCGCCGCCGGCAGCGGCTCCCGCTTCGGCGGGGACATGCCCAAGCAATATCTGTCCCTGGCCGGCCAGCCCGTCCTGGCCCGCACCGTGGCCGCGTTCCAGAACCATCCGGAGGTGACGGCCGTGCGGGTGGTGATCAACCCGGCCCACCGCGACCTGTATGAAGAGGCGGTGGCCGGCCTGGACCTGCTCCCGCCCGTGGCCGGGGGTGCGGCCCGCCAGGACAGCGTGCGCAATGGGCTGGAGGCTGCGGCCGCCGATGGCGGCTACGACCTGGTGCTGATCCACGATGCCGCCCGCCCCCTGGTGGACGCCGCCAGCATCTCCGCCGTCATCAAGGCGCTGGCCGAGGTGCCGGCCGCCCTGGCGGCGGCCAGCGTCAGCGACACGCTGAAGCGGGCGGACCAGGATGGCGCCGTGGCCGCCACGGTGGACCGTACCGCCCTGTGGCGGGCGCTGACCCCGCAGGGCTTCCGCTTCCCCGACATCCTGAAGGCGCACCGCGACCTGGCGGGCCAGGAACTGACCGATGACGCCGCCGTGGCGGAGAAGGCCGGCTTCCCCGTGCGCCTGGTGCCCACCAACCCCGACAACCTGAAAGTGACCCATGCCGAGGATCTGGCGCGGGCGGAGAAGATCATCATGAACGATTTGGGCGACGTTCGCGTGGGCCACGGCTATGACGTGCACAAGTTCACGGAAGGCGACCACATCGTCCTCTGCGGTCTGAAGGTGCCGCACACCCACAAGCTGGAGGGCCATTCCGACGCCGACGTGGGCCTGCATGCCCTGACCGATGCCATCCTGGGCGCCATCAGCGCAGGCGACATCGGCAGCCACTTCCCCCCCACGGATGAGCGCTGGCGCGGCGCCGACAGCGGCAAGTTCCTGCAGCACGCCGCCAGCCTGGTGAAGGCCAAGGGCGGGGCCATCGCCCATTGCGACATCACCGTCATCTGCGAGCGTCCCAAGGTGGGGCCCCACCGCGAGGCCATGGTGGCCCGCGTGGCCGACCTGCTAGGGATCGCGCCCGACCGTGTCTCCGTGAAGGCCACCACCACCGAAGGCCTGGGCTTCACCGGCCGGCGCGAGGGCATCGCCGCCATGGCGACCTGCACGGTCCGCCTGCCCTGGCCGGCTTCAAAGGCCTGACCCCCATGTTCCCGGCGGAGATCACACGCGCGGCCGAACGCCTGCTGGCCGCCTGCCAGGCGAACGGGCTGTGGCTGGCCACGGCCGAGTCCTGCACCGGCGGCTTGATCTCCGCCAGCCTCACCGCGATCTCAGGCTCCTCCGCCGTGGTGGACCGGGGCGTGGTCACCTACAGCAACCAGGCCAAGGTCGACCTGCTGGGCGTGCCCGACGGCCTGATCGCCCTGCACGGCGCCGTCAGCCGCGAGGTGGCCCACGCCATGGCGGAGGGGTTGCTGGCCCGCTCCCGCGCCGACATCGCCCTGTCGGTCACCGGCATCGCCGGCCCCGGCGGGGGCAGCCTGGAAAAGCCGGTGGGCCTGGTCTACCTGGGCTGCGCCCGCCGCGACCACCCCATGGTGGTGGAGCGGCACGTCTTCCCCGGCGACCGTGAGGCGGTGCGCCTGGCGGCCGTGGCACGGGCGCTGGCGATGGGCTTGGCCGCGACGGGTGACGGCGCGACAGCGTAGGACAGAGTCAGCGAGAGCCCAACCACCAGTCCAACGCTCTCTCGATCACCTCCGGCGGCAGGACATGCCCGCCATCGAACACCCGCACCTCCACCAGGAAGCCACGCCGCTTGAACGCCGGCGCGGTGGTGCGCGCCGTCTCTTCCAGAGGCAGCACACGGTCGGCCTTGCCGTGGCTGATGAAGACCCGCGCCTGGCCAACGCCGGGCGGATCCCCTTGAGTATGCAACGGGGCGATGCGCCCGGGGGAAAAGGCGATCAGCGTGGTAAACAGGTCCAGGTTTTCCGGCCCCAGCGACAGGGCGTAGGTCGCCCCATCGGAGAATCCCGCCAGCGCCACCCGGGTCGGGTCCACGGCGTAGCGGGCGAAGACCTGGGCCAGGAAGGCGTCGATGCGCGCCGGGTCGGTGCCATACCGGGGTCCCCAGCGCTCATCCGCCTCATGCTTGCGCGCCGCCAGCATGTCCCAGGTATAATCCCCGGAGTCGGGGGCCGCGATAATGACGCCCCGGGCCTCCGCCACCGGCGCCAGCCGGGCCACCATGTCGGCACCCCGCTGGCTGGCGCCATGCAGCATCACCAGCAGCGGCAAGGGCTGGCCCGGTCGGTAGGATCCGGGAATGAGGACGATGCCATCGCCCAGCCGCACAGGTCCAACGGTTCCCTCCGCCACCGGGGGCGGAACCTGCGGCCGGGCGGTGAGATGAACCAGGTCATCCGCCCGCGCCGGCACCGCTATGAGCAGCAGCAGGCAGGCCAACACCCCAACGACACGCCCGCGCATCCCGTCCCCCAGCCTGCTTCCCCACCCTGGCAGCTTGGGGGACGGGTCGACCCCACGTCAACCGAAGGCGCCGGGACACCTAACGGCAGGGGAATAGGGCGGCAGGAGAAAGAGCGGCGCCAGGGCTCTGCCCCGGTTGCATGCCGTGGAGGCTGGGGCATAGTCTGGCGCCCAGTTCAACGTGTCGGACCCCACCTTCACGGTCCCGCCTGCCGGAGTTTCCCCATGTCGCCGCGTTCCCTTGGTCTGGCCCTGGCGCTCGCCGCCGCGCCCCTGTCGCTGTCCCTGGTGACCCTGCCCTCTACCGCCCGCGCCGCCGCGCCCCAGGTGAAGACCCAGGCGCCGGGCTACTACCGCCTGATGCTGGGGGATTTCGAGATCACGGCGCTGAATGACACGATCCTGACGCTGCCCATGGACAAGCTGATGACCAACACCATGCCGGCCAAGGTGGCGGCGGCGTTGGCGCGCAACCATCAGCCCAGCCCCACGCCCACCTCGGTCAATGCCTTCCTGATCAACACCGGGGCGCAACTGATCCTGGTCGATACCGGCCTGAACGGCCTGGCGGGTCCCCAGGCCCCCAGCCATCTGCTGGCCAACCTGAAGGCCGCCGGCTACACGCCGGACCAGGTGGACGCGGTGCTGATCACCCACATGCACGCTGACCATATCGGCGGCCTGATGACCGATGGCCAGATGACCTTCCCCAACGCCACCCTCTATGTCGACGCGGCGGAGAAGGGCCACTGGCTGAACGCCGAAGCCGAGGCCAAGGCGCCCGCCGACAAACGGGGCGGCTTCACCACCGCGCACAAGCTGCTGGACGCCTATGCCGCCGCCGGCAAGCTGAAGACCTTCGATGGCGTGACCTCGCTGTTCCCCGGCATCACCGCCATCCCCGCCCACGGCCATACCCCCGGCCACACTGTCTACGCGGCCGAGAGCAAGGGCCAGAAGATCCTGTTCTGGGGCGACCTGATGCATGTGGCGGCGGTGCAGTTCGACACCCCCGCCACCACCGTCCAGTTCGATAGCGACAGCCCCGCCGCGTACAAGGAACGGGCCAAAATCTTCGCCGAGGCCGCCAAGGACGGCTATTGGGTGGCCGCCGCCCATATCTCCTTCCCCGGCATCGGCCACATCCGTCCCAAGGACGCCACCGACGGCAAGGCCGACCCCAAGAGCTATGTCTGGGAACCGGCGCAGTATAGCCTCGGGGAATGAGACCATGACGCACACCGGGATCGCCACCGCCCTCGCCCTGTTCCTGGCATCAGGCACGGCCCTGGCCGATGACCAGGCCAATACCGCCAGGCTGTTCGCCGATCCCGGGGTGCGGCAGATGACCCTGGCCGCCGCCCAGCAATCGGCCGTGGTCATGAACGAGCCCTGCCCCAGCGCCCAGGCCACGGTGTCGACCGATGTGGCGGTGTTCCAGCCCCTGGTGTTCGATGCCGCCGGCCAGCTGCAGACCGGCATCTGGCGCCAGCAGGTGACCTTGGCCGGCTGCGGCGTCACCCGCACCTTGAACGTCATCGGCTGGAAGCAGGCGGGCCAGGCCATCGGCATGGGCGCCTTGCTGCCCGGCGGCACGCATACCGACGTGCTGCTGCAGCGCGACGCCATACAGCAGGTGGACCAACTGGTGAAAATCACCCCCGGCGCCACCGAGGAAGGCTGCGCCCGCGAGTATGTGGCCGACACCCGCTTCGTGGACCGTGACGCAACCCCCGCCCCCGGCGGCAAATCCCCACCCTGGCGTGAGGTGTGGACCCTGCGCACCTGCACCAAGCAGATCGAGGTGCCCATCCGCTTCATCCCCGACGCCACCGGCACCACCATCACCGCCGGCCCGCAGAACGCGGTCAAGGTGACGACGGTGGCGAAGTAGGCGCCCCGGTTGGGGCTTACGCCACCGTTACCAGATGGGTGCCGTCCTCCCGGGCTTGGAATTGGATATCCCGATCCAGGAAACGGCGGATGATGGCGGCACCGGTCAGGCTGTGCTGCGTCGGCCGCACGGTGGTGAAACAACCGCCGCCGGCCAGCGCCAGGGGCAACAGCAGCTGATCCGCCAGATAGGGCCCAGCGAAGGCGCCCGAGGCGATGTAGCCCGCCAGGCGGTTGGCCGTCTGGCGGCCGATATCCTCGGCCCGCAGGCCAATGCGGCCCACGGCGCTGACCACCTCCGTCACTTGGTCGAAGCAGGCCGACAGCATCAGGATGTTGCCGGGTCCCCGCCCCTCCGCCACCGTCTCAACGGCCCAGGCCTCATCCGGCCAGCCCAGCACTTGGCGGGCGGCCGCTACCTCCCGTTCCGCGATGTTGGCTGGCAAGTTGGACAGCAGCGCCCGGCCGCGCACCCCGCGCAAGGCGCCCCGCTCCACAAGCTCCTGAGGCCGCAGGGGGCCCGGAGTCACCGACACCTCGATGCGCCCGCCCCCAACGGGATAGAAGCCCGGGCGAACCAGGCTGGCCGTCACCGTCGGCCCCATACGCGACAGCAACGGCAACAAGGTGGCCGCTGTGAAATCGTAGGGCGGTGCCGCATGGGCGTGCGTCCCGCCCTCCAATACCAGGCGTGACGGGCCATCCGCCAGCAACAGGGGCGGCAGCAGCGCCTGAAGCACCAGGCCCGTGCTGCCCGCCGTGCCCACGGCGAAGGTGTAGTCGCCCGCCCTCACCCGGCCCGGCGTGAAGGTCAGGCAGGATGCGCCGATGGCCGCCCCGTCGGCGGTGGCGCCGCTGATGGCGCACGCCGCCTCCACCGCCGTCAGATGCTGGCGCATCAGGCCGGGTTTCTCCCGCTTGGCGCGGATGTTGTCGATGCGGAACGCCTGGCCTGTCACCAGCGACAAGGACAGGGCGGTGCGCAGCACCTGCCCACCCCCTTCGCCTTCCGATCCATCAATGATGATCACTGTATCCCCCCGTCCTGAAGCGTGAAGGATCCTACCCCTTCATGCCCAGGACCTGCTTCCCCGTGTGAAGGCGTCAGCCTTTCACACACAGGACCTGCTTCAACGTATGAACGATCTCCACCAGGTCGGCCTGCGCCGCCATGACGGCCTCGATGGGCTTGTAGGCGGCCGGCGTCTCATCGATGACGTCGGCGTCCTTGCGGCACTCCACCCCCTCGGTCGCGTGGGCGTGGTCCTCCAGCGTGAAGCGCCGCTTGGCCTCATGCCGGGACATCAGGCGCCCGGCCCCGTGGGAGCAGCTGTTGAACGCCTCCGCGTTCCCCTTGCCGCGCACGATAAAGGACTTGGCGCCCATGGATCCGGGGATGATGCCCATCACCCCACTGCCTGCGTTCACCGCCCCCTTGCGGGTGACCAGGACGTTTCGGTCGAAATGACGCTCCCGCTGGACGTAGTTGTGGTGGCAGTTGATGGCCTCCATCGCCGCGTCGAACGGCTTGGTGATGACGGTGCGCATCGCGGCGATGACGTTGGTCATCATCATGCGCCGATTCAGCGCGGCGAAATCCTGGGCCCAGCCCACCGCCTCGACATAGTCGTTGAAGTGGTCAGTGCCCTCGGGGAAGTAGGCCAAATCCTCATCCGGCAAATTGATGAACCAGCGGCGCATATCCTTCTTCGCCAGCTCGATGAAGAAGGTGCCGATGGCGTTGCCGATCCCGCGCGATCCGGAATGCAGCATCACCCACACCTGGCCCGCCTCATCCAGGCACAGCTCGATGAAGTGGTTACCGGTGCCCAGCGTCCCCAGATGCACCAGCGTGTTGGCGCCGGCCAGCTTGGGATACTTGGCGGTGATGCCGGCGAAGCGCTCGGCCAGGGTGCCCCACGCCGCCACGATGTCGGCGGGCGGGTCACCCCAGGAACCGCTGTCGCGCCGGCCGCGCCCCACATCCCGGCCATGGGGCACCGCGCGCTCGATAGCCGTGCGCAGCCCGGCCAAATTGTCCGGCAGGTCGGCGGCCGCCAACGAGGTGCGGGCCGCCATCATGCCACAGCCGATGTCCACCCCCACCGCCGCCGGAATGACGGCGCCCAGCGTGGGAATGACGGAACCAACAGTGGCGCCGATTCCGACATGGACGTCGGGCATGGCCGCCACATGCTTGAACACGAAGGGCATACGCGCCACCCGCGCCAGCTGGGCACGGGCCTGGTCGTCCACGGCCACGCCCTTGGTCCACATCTTGATGGGCACGGCGCCATCGGCCACCGTCACCTCGAAGCCATGTTCAGTCATGGTCATTTCCTTCAAGTCCTTCATATCTCTAACAGCGCACGGCAAAAGTGGCGACGAGGGAGTGCGAGAAACGGCACATGCTCTACCTATTGAGCTACAGGCACCGGAAGGTAGGCGCCCGGCCGGACTCGAACCGGCAACCCTGTAGTTCCCCGCGGCATTCGCCCGGAAATCCGCACTCAGCAAAATCAAAAACGGTATCGGCGGGATTGGGACATTCGCCGGCGCCAACGACAAAAACGAGGCGACGAGGTGGTGTGGGAAACAGGGGCTGCATGCTCTGCTGCTGAGCTACGCGCCCGGCCCCGAATGGGCCTGGCGCGGCCGGACTTGCACCGGCGACCTTGCAGGTGACGGAGTTCCCCACGGCATTCGCCCGGAAGATGCATCCTGGAAAAAACGGTGCCGACGACGAGGGATGGCCAGACAATGACTGAGCTATCCAGCCATCCCAGAGAATGGACCGGAGGCGGAATTGAACCGCCGACCTCCCGCCTTGCGACGGGCGCTCTACCTGTAGTCCGGCCAGCATTCGCCAGCGCCGCTCGCGTCGGAAAGCACGACGGCCAAGCCGCCGGTGACAAGGGGAATGGGGAGGTTAGCGGAGTCGAACCGCAGGCCTTTCGGCCCTTCCTGACATGGACTCCCCACCGCATTCACCGGCGGTGACCGAAGACGGACGGGCTGGGTCGTGGCGACCAGGGGGGATGGAACCGCCCTTTGAGCTATCTTTTCCAAGGCGGGCTCGAACCGCATCTCCCCTCCCTCGCAGGCTGGGCGCTCTACCACGGGCTTTCTGTGGAAGATGTAGTTCCATCAGCATTCGCCACGACCCAACGCATCATCCCGGTCAGACGACCGTCGCGCTCACCTCCGCAACCCAATCCCGATCTGATCCGCCGGCGGCGAAACGGGCCAGGGTTTCGAACACGGCGTCGGAGAAGCCGCCGACGTTCAGCACGTCGGGGCGCTCCACCGCCTGGGTGGTGCCATAAGGCTGCAAGTCGATGCAGACCAGCTTGGCCCGGGGGCAGCGCCGCTTCAGGCGTTCCCACTCCTGCATCGTCGCAGTGGCGCCTTGGCGCCGGGCGTCGACCCAGGACTGGTTGTCCGAAACGATCACCACCAGGTCCGCCACCGCCCGCTGCGCGTTCAGCAAGGCCAGCGGGGCGGATACGGTGGTGCCACCGCCGCCGATGGCGGCCAGTTTGGCGGCGTTCACCGATACCGGGGCCCGGGGGTCCAGGTCCAGCGGCACCACCTTGGTCTCGAACGGCAGCACCAGGGCGCCGGGGTTGCGCCGCATCACCGCCGCCGCCACCAGGGCGGCGACATCGATGCAGCGCACCGCCGTCGTCGCCCCCTTGCGGTGGCCGGTGATGGGACTGGTCATGGACCCCGACACGTCGGGGCACACCACCACCCGGCCGGGCAGAACCGGCACCGACGCCAGCGACAGCTCCAGCGCCGTTTCCAGCGCCGCCGCCACCACCGGCGGCACGTCCTTGCCCACCATGCCCCGCGCCGCCATCAGCTGATAGGGCAGAACACGGGCCTTGGCGATGGCGTCGGCGTCCGCCAGCCGCGCCGCCACCCGCTCCGCCAACCCCTCCACCGCGAACGCGCCGTGGCGCGCCAGGGTGTTCAGGTTCATGCGCAGCGCCTGCCAGCCCATACGGTCCGCCATCTCCGCCCATTGCGCGGGCGTCAGCGGCTCCGCCGTCAGCCATTCGAAGGGCACCGGCGGCAGGGGCAGCGAACGGTCCCGTTTCCAGGCCTCGAACGCCGCGACCTCCGCCGGCAGGGCCGCCACGTCGTACGGCTTGCCGATCAACCAGCCGTAGAAGGCGCGGGCGGTCGCATCGACCGGCTTGGGGTGCACCATCTTGACGATATCGGCCAGTGATGGGTCGCTGCCCGTCGCCGCTCGCATCAACTGCGCCATCGACGCCTGCTCCAGCCACTGGGTCACCAGACGCTTGGGTCGCGTCCCCAGGGAGGTGCGGCCCACCGCGCCCGACCGCATGATCTGCACGAAGGTGCGCAGCATGCGGCCATTGTCGATGACGCGGCGGAACACGGCCACCGACAGGTCGGGATCGGCCACGGTCAGCCAGGCGGTCAGCAGCGCCGGCATGTCCTTCATCACGCCCTTGGTGCGGGCATAGACGGCGGCCTGGGCCACGAAGCGCGGGTCAACCGCCTTCGCCACGGCCAGCACCTCGGCCAACTGGGCCTCGGCCGTGCCGTAGAAGCCGTCATTCAGCGTGCCGGTGGCCGCCAGTTGGGCCAGCGTGTGCTCCGGACCATAGCTGTAGGCCGGCGCGCCCTCACGATTGCGCGCATCCGGCATCAGTTTCGCGATCATCGACGCGAACAGCTGCTTGTTGGCCATGGTCCTCACTCCTCTCTCCTGGGGGCTGTCGCCCCAAGGGCCGCCGGCACATTCCGGCGGCCCCGATCCGATGCAGGGATATAAAGCAACGGCCGTGCCAGAGAGCGGTGATAGGATGAAGAAATTTTACATCATATTGATAATTAATGATTATTCATCGATCATTCAAAATCAGCTTCCATAAAGCCTCTTTTGGTGATCAAGAAAATCGGATATTAAGCGATACGACTTTATAAAAACGGATAAGTCCTGTGTCCCGCCCCCTCACCGTCATCGGCTTCCTGGGCTCCACCCTGGACGCCGCCAAGTTCGGGCCCAGCCGCTGGCAGAAGTGGCGGCCCAGCGTGGGTATCTGCATGCATGAGGATTTGCGGGTGGACCGCTTCGTGCTGCTGCATGGGGAGCGGCACGGCCGCCTGGCCGAGCAGGTGGTGGAGGACATCCGCACCGTCTCCCCCGAGACGACGGTGGAACAGCGCACCCTAGGCTTCACCAACCCGTGGGACTTCGAGGAGGTCTACGGCAAACTGTTGGACTTCGCCCGCGCCTTCCCGTTCGAGCCGGAGCGCGAGGACTACCTGATCCACATCACCACCGGCACCCACGTCATCCAGATCTGCCTGTTCCTGCTGACGGAGGCGCGCTTCCTGCCCGGCCGCCTGTTGCAGACCCAGCCGGCGCGCGGCGAAGGCCTCAACCCCGCCGGGGAATGGAGCAGCATCGATCTGGACCTGTCGCGCTATGACAGCATCGCCACCCGCTTCGCGGCAGCGGCGGCGGAAGGGTCCTCCTTCCTAAAATCCGGCATCGAGACGCGCAACGCCGCCTTCAACCGCATGGTGGATGAGATCGAGCGTGTGGCCCTGCGCAGCCGCGCCCCCTTACTGCTGATGGGCCCCACCGGCGCCGGCAAGAGCCACCTGGCCCGCCGCGTTTATGAGCTGAAGCGCCTGAAGCACCAGGTGGCCGGCCCCTTCGTGGAGGTGAACTGCGCCACCCTGCGGGGTGAGGGCGCCATGTCCGCCCTGTTCGGCCACCGCAAGGGCGCCTTCACCGGCGCCGTCAGCGACCGGCCTGGCCTGCTGCGCGCGGCCGACACCGGCATGCTGTTCCTGGATGAGATCGGGGAGTTGGGCCTGGACGAGCAAGCCATGATCCTGCGGGCCATTGAGGACAAGCGCTTCCTGCCCGTGGGCTCGGACAAAGAAGTGGCGTCGGATTTCCAGCTGATCGCCGGCACCAACCGCGATCTGGGCGCCGCCGTGGCCAAGGGCGCCTTCCGCGATGATCTCTACGCCCGCCTGAACCTGTGGACCTTCACCCTGCCCGGCCTCAGCGCCCGGCGGGAGGATATCGAGCCCAACCTCGACTATGAACTGGACCGCCATGCCCAGCGCGACGGCCAGCGCGTGACCTTCAACAAGGAGGCGCGGGCGCGCTACCTGGCCTTCGCCACTGGGCCGGAGGCCCCCTGGCCAGGCAATTTCCGGGACTTGGGGGCCAGCGTCACCCGCATGGCCACCCTGGCCCCCTCGGCACGCATCGACCAGGACACGGTGGAACAGGAGATTACCCGCCTGCGCCGCCTGTGGGCCCCCGCCGCGACAGACGATGGCCTGGCGGCGCTGCTCACGCCCGATGCGTTGGATACCCTGGACCCGTTCGAGCGGGTGCAGTTGGCCGAAGTGGTCCGTGTCTGCCGCGCCTGCCGCAGCCTGTCGGAGGCAGGACGTCTATTGTTCAGTGCCTCCCGCACCCGCCGCACGTCATCCAACGACGCGGACCGGCTGCGGAAGTATCTGCAGCGGTTCGGGCTGGAGTGGGCGGTCCTGGCGGGGGCCTGATCCCGTCACCACGGCAGCTCCCGCCCGTCATAGGCCCAGAAGCGGCCGGTGTCGTCGGGGGTCAAGCGGTCCAGCATGTCCAGAATTTGCGGTGCCGCCCGGTCCGGCTTGCGCACCTCCAGGCCGGTCTTGGCGAAGGGGGCCGACAGGGGCGTGTCCACGGTGCCGGGGTGGACGGCGACGCAGAGCGACAGGGGACGGGTGCGGGCCAACTCGATGGCCGCGGTGCGGACGATCTGGTTCAGCGCGGCCTTGCTGGCGCGATAGGCGTACCAGCCGCCGGCGCTGTTGTCGGCAATGGAGCCGACCTTGGCGGACAGGGCGGCGAAAACGCAGCGCCGGCTGGCCGGGAACAGGGGCAGCAGGTGCTTGGCCAGCAGCGCCGGGCCGATGGCGTTGACGGCGAAGGCATGGGCCAGGTGGGCGGGGTCCAGCTGGCGCCAGGTCTTCTCCGGCGCGAAGGCTTGATAGGGCTCCGGCCCGGGCCCGTGCAGGAAGCCCGTCGCGACGATGGCGGTGCGCAGGGACAGGCCCGTATCCCACACCCGCTGGGCCAGGGCGGCCACCGCGCGATCGTCGGTGATATCGCAGGGCGGATTCTCCCACCGGCCGGTCAGGATCACGCGCGCGTGGGCGCCACGTTCCTCCAACGCGACGGCCAGGGCCCGGCCCAGCCCCCCTGCCCCGACCACCACGGCGCATCCGTCCGGCGCCAGACCGTTGCAGCCCATCATCCCATCACCCTCACGCATCCTGACCACGCCACCCTGCCGCCGGCCTGGAAGGACTGGCGACGGTGGGCGATACGCCTGAGGCGGTGAAAAGGATCAGTCCCTAGCCTTAAGGTGAGGTCGCCTGCAGGTACCTGGCCAGCCAGTCCCCCACCTCCTGGTAGAAGTGGCGGCTGTCCTCGGGCTTGGTGATCCAATGCCAGGCGTCGGGCCAGACCAGCAGGCGGCTGGGCACGTGCTGGTGCTGCAGGACCGCCCAAGCCTCCAGCGTATTACCCAGGGGCACGCGGTAGTCGCGCTCGCCGATGCTCATCAGCATGGGCGTCTTCCAGTTGGCGGCGTAGGTGATGGGGCTCTGCTCGCGCCAGATGGCGTTGCCTTCCCAGGGCGGGCCGCCGTTGTTGATCTCGCGATTATAGATGCCGTCGCTCTCGCCCCACTGGGTCAGCAGGTCGACCTCGCCCGCGTGACTGACCAGGCAGCGGTAGCGGGTGGTGGTGGCCTCCAGCCAGTTGGTCAGGTGGCCGCCGTAGCTGGCGCCGCCGGCGCACTGGCGGCTGGCGTCGATGAAGGGGAAGCGCTTGATGGCCTCATCCGCCGCCTGGTTGATCTCATCGGCCGGGGTCTTCAGCGGGTCCAGCTTGATGGCCTGGGCGAAGGCTTCGCCGAAACCGGTGGAACCGGTGTAGTCCGTCATCAGGATGACGGTGCCGCCGGCGCTGGCCGCCAGCAGGTGATAGTTCCAGCGCAGGCCGATCTGATCCGGGTTGTTGCTGGCCGCCCCGCCGTGGATGAAGACGAACAGCGGGTATTTCCTGTTGGGATCGAAATGGGGCGGCAGCACGATCATGCTGTGGATGGTCCGCCCCTTGGCCGAGGTGAAGGTGAAGTGCTGCGGCGGCTGCCAGTCGATGCCGGCGGCGATGGCGGTGTCGATAGTGGTGAGATTGGTGTGGCCGCCCTTCTCGCCCTCCGTCCCGCCGGCTTTGCCGGTCGGGTCGATCTTCACGATCTCCGCCGGGTTCACCGAGCTGCCGTACTGGGCGATCAGTTGGACCTTGCCGTTCCTGGGCAGGGACAGCGCGGTGTAGCCGCCGACCTTGGGTTGCGCCACCAGGCCAGGTTTGCCGCCCTCGGCCGGCACGCTGTAGAGGTTCTCCGACGCGCCGTCGGGCGCCAGCAGATAGACGGTGCGGCTGTCGGGCGACAGGGCGTACTGCGTCGGCTGGCGGTCGAAGTCGCGCGCCACCACGGTGGTGGCGCCGCCGGCCGGCCACCCCACCCGGGACAAGCGCGGCAGGTTGTAGACCTCCTCATTCTGCGGCATGTAGGTGAAGTACAGGCTCTTGCCGTCCGGGCTGAAGGCCGCGTGGCCGTAGATACCGGGCGCCGCCGTGACCTCCCGCGGCTCCGCCCCGCCCGCCGCCGGGATGCGGTAGAGATGATAGGGCACATGGGCGAAGGCGGCGTTCCAGCGCGCCTGCGTCGCCTCGAAGACGATCTCGCCGCCGTCCGGGCTCCAGATCGGAGACAGCGAGACGCTGCTCTCCCCCTGCATGCCGCCGAAGCCGTCGGTGTGGGCGAAGGCCGTCCCCGACAGGATGTCCTTGGCCACGGCCCCCGGCTCCAGTCCCTGCACCATCACCGTGGGCTGCCGGTCGTCCAGCCATTCGTTCCAGTAACGCACCGGGAAATGCTCATAGGTGCGGACGTTGTATTTCCGCGCCTTGCGCTCCGCCGCGATCTTCTTGTTGGCCTCATCGTCCGTGGCGCCGGGGAAGACGCGGCTCTCGAACAGGATGGCCTTGCCGTCAGGGCGCCATTGGGGATGGCTGGCGCCGGTGGAGACGGTGGTGACGCGCCGTGCCTCGCCACCCTGGGCCAGGTCCAGCAGGTAGATCTGCTCGACCTCGTCACCCTCACGCTTGGCGGCGAAGGCGATGCTACCGCTGTCGGGCGACCAGACGGGGTCGTTCTCGCCGCCCTTGGTGTTGGTCAGGCGCCGGGGGGCGGCGCTGCCGTCCGTGGGCACCAGCCACAGGTCGGTGACCGACTTGTCCTGCTCATAGGAGGGCTCGACCAGGGAGAACAGCACCCACTTGCCGTTGGGGCTGGTGAGGGGCGCGCCCACGCGCTTCATCATCCACAGGGTCTCGTGCGTGAGGGGCTTTTTCTCCTGGGCCGACACGCCCAGCGCCGTGAAGGCGCAGCCGACCAACAGCGCGCCCGCCAGCGCGCGCGTCACAGACTTTCTCATTCCTGTCCCTGCCTTATTTATGGTTCCCGCGTTGGGGGAACCATACCAGGGCGGGGGAACGGCATCAAAATTTAAGCCTGGGTTAAACGCCGCGCCATTGAAACAGCCTCACTCCGTTCGCTGTACAACAGAACTGCGGTTCACTTTCAGCAAAGCGATGAATTTAAGCCGAATGGCGTCCATCAGCGCATAGGGTAGCAAGCCATAAGCGACGCTCGCAGCATCCCCCACGCGTAACGGCCGTAAGTCGGGGCCAGGCCAAACAAAGCGATTAGCTTCAGTGAGCACCACCCATGACCGCTCACCATCCAATCCCAAGCGGCGTTTAGTCGCCGATGGGATTTCAACCACATGATCGGGATTGGACGGCGGGGTATGAGTTATAGGCAACACCGTTACCACCTCGTCCCCGTCCTCCGCGGTAGTCACGAGAATGACGGCACAGGGGCGATCTTTGACGCCTTCATCCTGCCCACGCAAATACTCCCGCCGCCACAGATAACTGTAGCACAACACCAACCCTTGGGTGGGCTTCGGAAAGGTCACGGGTCAGCGCGGGACTTCAGCGTCGAACGCCGCCGATTCCGGGTCGGGACGCGCCTGTTCCAGCGCCGCAATGTCTGCATCCGAAAAATCGTTCAGGCCCAGCACTTGCCGGTCCCGACGCTTCAGGCGCGCATATTCCTCGATGGAGATCAGGATGGTGGCATCCCGGCCATCGCGGCTAATGGCCACTGGCTCATGCAATGCGATGTCCTGGTAGCGCCCTAGATCGCGCTGAAAATCAGCCGCCGATACCTTCAGCATGTCCGCCGCTCCCATCGCATCAGTCCGAGCAGTTTATGCAATTTGCTCAAAACGAGCAAATGGGCGGGACATCGGCCTCTGTCAACCAAGCTACATTCCAGTAGTTCAGACCGCCCCCACCGGCCGGCCGCCGGGCGCGCCGTAGAGCTGGTGCGCCCGGGCCTCGAAGGCGGCGACCATGCGGCGGACGGCTTCGCCGAACAGGGCGCCGATGATCTTCTGCAGGATGAGGTTGCGGAACTCGAAATCCACGTAGAAGTCCAAAAGGCAGCCGTCGGCGTGCGGCTCGAAGATCCAGTGGTTGTTCAGGTAATGGAACGGGCCCTCGGTATAGGCCACGTCGATGCGGCGGCCGGGCTCGCTCAGCACCACCTTGGAGGTGAAGCGCTCCCGCACCATCTTGAAGCCGATCACCAGGTCGGCCCAGAAGGTGTTGCCCTCGCGGCGGCGGATGCGGGCCGCCACCGCCCAGGGCAGGAACTCCGGATACTTCTCCACGTCCGCCACCAGTTGGAACAGCTGTTCCGGCGTGTAGGGCAGGACGCGCTTCTCGGCGTGCGTGGGCATCAGGCTTACTCGGCGGCGGCTTCGGCGGCGGTCGCCCCGGGAACCGTCTGGGACGGCAGCGGGCGGCCGGCCAGCTTGGCCTCGCGGGCGGCGCGCAGCTTCACGAAATCATCGCCGGCGTGATGGCTGCTGCGGGTCAGCGGGGAGCTGGACACCATCAGGAACCCCTTGCCCCGGGCCAAGGTTGCATAGCTGGCGAACTCATCCGGCGTGACGAAGCGGTCCACCGGCGCATGCTTGGGCGTGGGCGCCAGGTACTGGCCGATGGTGATGAAGTCCACATCCGCCGCGCGCAGGTCGTCCATGACCTGGCCCACCTCTTCCTTGGTCTCACCCAGGCCGACCATGATGCCGGACTTGGTGAAGATGCTGGGGTCCAGCTCGCGCACGCGCGCCAGCAGGGACAGCGAGGTAAAATAGCGGGCGCCGGGGCGGATGCCCGGGTACAGGCGCGGCACCGTTTCCAAGTTATGGTTGAAGACGTCGGGGCGGGCCTCCACCACCGTCTCGATGGCGCCCTGCTTCTTCATGAAGTCGGGCGTCAGCACCTCGATGGTGGCCTCTGGCGCCTCGCGGCGGATGGCGCGGATGGTGCGGGCGAAATGCTCGGCACCGCCGTCGGGCAGGTCGTCGCGGTCGACGGAGGTGACCACCACGTGCTGCAGCTTCAGCCGCGCCACGGCCTCCGCCACGTTGTCGGGCTCATGCGGATCCAGTAGGTCCGGGCGGCCGGTGGCCACGTTGCAGAAGGCGCAGGCGCGGGTGCAGACGGCGCCCAGGATCATGAAGGTGGCGTGGCGCTGCTTCCAGCATTCCCCGATGTTGGGGCACGCCGCCTCCTCGCACACCGTGTTCAGCTTCAGGCCGCGCATCAGGTTGCGCGTCTCGTTGAACACGCCGCCGGCCGGGGCCTTCACCCGCAACCATTCCGGCTTGCGCTGGATGGGGTTGTCCGGGCGGTTCTGCTTTTCCGGATGGCGGATCTTGTCGGCGGTCATGGGCATGCAGCCTTTGAAACGAATGTTTCCTGAAACATAAGGGGGCCGGAGCGGAAGGCCAAGTGCGCCGGGCGAACCCCACGCATGCATCGCCCCTCCGTTCCGACCCCGATATCGCCCCAGCACTCTACCCCTCAACTCTAGCCAGGCTGGCGACCGCCAGCCCCGCAGCGAGTACCGCAGGGCGCAGCGAGGAAGCCAAGCCCGCGGACGCGGGCGCCCGGCACCTGAGGGAAAATCAATAATGAATCGCGCGGCCGTAGGCGGCCAGCACCGACTCATGCATCATTTCCGACAAGGTCGGGTGGGCGAAGATGGTGTGCATCAGCTCGGCCTCGGTGGTCTCCAAGGTCTTGCCGACGACGTAGCCCTGGATCAGCTCCGTCACCTCGGCCCCCACCATGTGGGCGCCCAGCAGCTCGCCGGTCTTGGCGTCGAACACCGTCTTCACCAGGCCCTCGGCCTCGCCCAGGGCGATGGCCTTGCCGTTGCCGATGAAGGGGAAGCGGCCGACCTTGATCTCATAGCCAGCGGCCTTGGCCTTGGCTTCGGTCAGGCCAACGCTGGCCACCTGCGGATTGCAGTAGGTGCAACCCGGGATGTTCAGCTTGTCCATCGGGTGAACGTCCTTCACGCCGGCGATCTTCTCCACGCAGATCACGCCTTCATGGCTGGCCTTGTGCGCCAGCCAGGGGGCGCCGGCCACGTCGCCGATGGCGTAGACGCCCGGCTCGCCCGTGCGCAGGTAGCCGTCGGTCACGATGTGGCCGCGGTCCAGCTTCACCTTGGTGTTCTCCAGGCCGATGTTCTCGGTGTTGGCCTGGATGCCGACGGCGGTGATGACACGCTCCACCGTCAGGGTCTCTACCTTGCCGCCCACCTCGACATGGGCCGTCACCGTGGTGGCGCCCTTGTCCAGCTTGGTCACCTTGCCGCCGGTGATGATCTTCATGCCCTGCTTTTCAAACTGCTTGCGGGCGAAGGCGGAGATTTCCTCATCCTCCACCGGCAGGACGCGGTCCATGACCTCCACCACCGTCACCTCGGCACCCAGGGTGCGGAAGAAGCTGGCGAATTCGATGCCGATGGCGCCGGATCCCACGACCAGCAGCGACTTCGGCATGGTGTCGGGGACCAGGGCCTCCTTGTACGACCAGACGAACTTGCCGTCAGGCTCCAGGCCCGGCAGGGAGCGGGCGCGGGCGCCCGTCGCGATGATGATGTGCTTGGCCGCCAGGGTCTGGCTGGCACCGTCCTTGGCGGTCACGGTGACCTTGCCGCCGCCGGCCAGCTTGGCCGTGCCGTCGAACACCGGCACCTTGTTCTTCTTCAGCAGGCCCTTGACGCCGGCCGACAGCTGGTTCGCCACCTGGCGGGAGCGCTTCACCACCTTGGGCAGGTCGAAGCCCACGCCGCTGACGGTCAGGCCGTAGGCGTCGGCGTGCTTCATGTAGCCGTAGATCTCGGCGGAGCGCAGCAGGGCCTTGGTCGGAATGCAGCCCCAGTTCAGGCAGATGCCGCCCAGATGTTCACGTTCCACCACCGCGGCCTTCAGGCCCAGCTGGGCGGCGCGGATGGCGGCGACATAACCGCCGGGGCCGGCGCCCAGGACCAGCACGTCGAATTCGGTATCGGCCATTTCGGTCTGTTCCCTTCAAAAGGCGCCGGGACCGCCCAACCCGTGGGGCGCTCGCCCTGCGCTTTTGGTCAACGACAGGAGAAATCCCCGGAAGCGGCGGGCGCTTCCGGGGATACGGCATCACAGCATCAGCGTGATGGGGTCTTCGATCAGCTTCTTCAGGACCTGCAGGTACTTCGCACCCACGGCGCCGTCGACCGAGCGGTGGTCCACCGTCAGCGTCAGGCTCATGACCGTGGCCACGGCCAGGGCATCGCCCTTCACCACCGGCCGCTTCTCACCGGCACCCACGGACAGGATGCAGCTCTGCGGCGGGTTGATGATGGAGGTGAAGCTCTTGATCCCGAACATGCCCAGGTTGGACACGCTGAAGGTGCCGCCCTGGAACTCCTCGGGCTTCAGCTTGCCTTCCTTGGCCTTGGCGGCCAGGGACTTCACCTCGGCGGAGATGGTGGCCAGGCCCTTCTGGTCGGCGTTCTTCACGATGGGGGTGATCAGGCCGCCGTCGGTGGCCACGGCCACGGAGACGTCCACGCCCTCGTACTGCAGGATGCCGTCCTCATGCCAGGAGACGTTGGCCTCCGGCACCTTGCGCAGGGCGACGGCCACGGCCTTCACGACGAAGTCGTTGACCGACACCTTCTCGCCCGACTTCTCGTTCAGCTGGGCGCGCAGCGCCAGCAGGGCGTCGATCTCGCAATCGACCTGCAGGCCGAAGTGCGGGATGGTCTGCCAGGCTTCGGTCAGGCGCTTGGCGATGGTCTTGCGCATGCCGCTGTTGGGCAGGACCTTGTACTTCATGCCCAGCTTGTCGGCCAAAGCCTTGGCGTCGATGCCCTTCGGTGCGGCGGCAGCGGCCGGAGCCGGCGTGGCGGCGGCCGGAGCAGCGGTGGGGGCAGCAGCGGCGGCCGGGGCGGCCTTGGCGGCACCACCCTTCAACGCTGCTTCCACGTCGGCCTTCACGATGCGGCCGGACGGGCCGGTGCCGGAGACTTTTGCCAGGTCCAGGCCCGACTGGGCGGCCATGCGGCGGGCCAAGGGGCTGGCGAACACGCGCTTGCCGTCATGTGCCGGCGCGGCGGCCGGAGCCGCAGTGGCGGCGGCCGGGGCGGCCTCGCTCTTGGCCGGGGCCGGAGCGGCGGCTTCGGTCTTGGCCGGCGCGGGCGCGGCGGCGGGCGGCGGCGCGGCGTTCAGGGCGTCGGCGCTCTCGCCTTCCTCCAGCAGGACGGCGATCTTGGCGTTCACCGCCACGCCCTCGGTCCCCTCGGGCACCAGGATCTTGGCCAGGGTACCTTCATCGACCGCTTCCACTTCCATGGTGGCCTTGTCGGTCTCGATCTCGGCGATGACGTCACCGGCCTTGATCGTGTCGCCTTCCTTCTTCACCCACTTGGCCAGCTTGCCCTCGGTCATCGTGGGCGACAGGGCCGGCATCAGGATATCGATCGGCATGGGTTTGATCTCCCCCAGGGGGCCGTGGCGTCAGGCCAGGCGCCCCAAATCTCTGACGGATGCGGCAGAAGGCGCCCCTTCCCATGACAGGGTCGGGGCGCCTTCCCGGCCGGTTCAGCGGTACAGCACGGCCTTGGCGGCGGTGACGACGTCATCCACCTGCGGCAGGGCCAGCTTTTCCAGGTTGGCGGCGTAGGGCATGGGCACGTCCTTGCCGTGCACGCGCACCACGGGCGCATCCAGGTAGTCGAAGGCGTGTTCCATCATCACCGCGGACATTTCCGCGCCGATGCCGGCAAAGGGCCAGCCCTCTTCCACCGAGACCAGGCGGTTGGTCTTCTTCACGCTTTCCACGATGGTGTGGACGTCCAGGGGACGGATGCTGCGCAGATTGATGACCTCGGCGCTGATCCCCTGCTCCGCCAGCTTGTCGGCGGCGGCCAGCGCCATGCCCACCTGCAGCGAGAAGGCGGTGATGGTCACGTCCGTGCCGGCGCGCTCGATCTTGGCGCGGCCGATCGGGATGATGAAGTCCGGATCGGTCGGCACCTCGAAGCTGTGGCCGTACAGGATTTCGTTTTCCAGGAAGACCACGGGGTTCGGGTCGCGGATGGCCGCCTTCAGCAGGCCTTTGGCGTCGGCGGCGCTATAGGGCGACACCACCTTCAGGCCCGGGATGTGGGCGTACCAGCTGCTGTATTCCTGGCTGTGCTGCGCGGCCACGCGGGCGGCGGCGCCGTTGGGGCCACGGAACACGATGGGGCAGCCCATCTGCCCGCCGGACATGTACAGCGTCTTGGCGGCGGAGTTGATGATGTGGTCGATGGCCTGCATCGAGAAGTTGAAGGTCATGAACTCCACGACCGGGCGCAGGCCGCCGAACGCCGCACCCACCGCCAGGCCGGCGAAGCCGTGCTCGGTGATGGGGGTGTCGATCACGCGGTCGGGGCCGAATTCCTGCAGCAGGCCCTGGGTCACCTTGTAGGCGCCCTGGTATTCGGCCACTTCCTCGCCCATGACGAAGACGCTGCCGTCCTTGCGCATCTCCTCGGCCATGGCGTCGCGCAGGGCCTCGCGCACCGTCATGGTCTGGGTGTTCTTGAAGAAGCGGTCCTCGTCCGACGGCGGCGGGGCCACCGGGGCCTTCACCGCCGGGGCGGCGGGGGCGGCGGCCGGCTTGGCCTCTTCCTTGGGCGCTTCGGCCTTGGGGGCCTCGGCAGCGGCGGGGGCCTTGGCGGCGCTCACGTCGCTGGCGCTCTCGCCTTCACCGGCCAGCAGGGCGATGGCGGTGTTCACGGCCACGTTCTCGGTGCCTTCCGGCACCAGGATCTTGGCCAGGGTACCTTCGTCGACCGCTTCCACTTCCATGGTGGCCTTGTCGGTCTCGATCTCGGCGATGACGTCACCAGCCTTGATCGTGTCGCCTTCCTTCTTCACCCACTTGGCCAGCTTGCCTTCGGTCATGGTGGGGGACAGGGCCGGCATCAGGATATCGATGGGCATTTTCTTATTCTCCGGCCAGCGGTCAGGCTTCGACGAGGATATCGGTCCACAGCTCCGACGCGTCGGGCTCGGGGCTGTTGGTCGCGAAGTCGGCGGCCTCAGTGACGACGGCCTTCACATCGCGGTCGATGACCTTCAGGCTTTCCTCGTCGGCGTAGCCCTTGGTGAACAGCAGCGACTTCAGATGGTCGATGCAGTCATATTCCGACCGCATCTTGTTGACCTCTTCCTTCGTGCGGTACTTGGCCGGGTCGGACATGGAGTGGCCGCGGTAGCGGTAGGTCTTCATCTCCAGGATCATGGGGCCGTTGCCGCCACGGACGTAGGCCACGGCCTCGTCAGCGGCCTTCTTGACCTCCAGCACGTCCATGCCGTTGACCTGCTTGCCCGGGATGCCGTAGGCGCTGCCGCGCAGGTACAGCTCACCCGCCGAGGCGCGCTGCTGCGAGGTGCCCATGGCGTACTTGTTGTTCTCGATGACGTAGATCACCGGAAGCTTCCACAGGGCGGCCATGTTGAAGGACTCATAGACCTGGCCCTGGTTGACGGCGCCGTCACCCAGGTAGCAGACGTCGATGCAGCCGTCCTTCTTGTACTTGTGGGCGAAGGCCAGGCCCGTGCCGATGGGCGTCTGGGCGCCGACAATGCCGTGGCCGCCGTAGAAGTTCTTCTCGCGCGAGAACATGTGCATCGAGCCGCCCTTCCCCTTGGAATAGCCGCCCGCGCGCCCGGTCAGTTCCGCCATCACGCCCTTGGCCTCCATGCCGCAGGCCAGCATGTGGCCATGGTCACGGTAGCTGGTGATGACGCTGTCGCCCGGCAGCTGCGCCGCCTGCATGCCCACCACCACGGCCTCCTGGCCGATGTAGAGGTGGCAGAAACCGCCGATGAGGCCCATGCCGTACAGCTGACCGGCCTTCTCCTCGAAGCGGCGGATCAGCAACATCTCCTTGTAGTAGTGGAGGAGTTCCTCCTGGGTCGGCTCCGGCGCTGCGTTCTCAGCGGGCTTGGCACGGCGTCTCGTGGTCGTGGCCACTGGCGTCTCCCTTCTCAAGCGTGGGCGTTTAGCGTCGCAATTCCCTAGGGGGCAGCCCCGGGGGCATTCCGGGCCGGGTCGGCCGGCACGGCATCACTGCTAACCACAAGTGCAGCGCAACGCAAGGAGTGTGCACTGCAAAACATTGCTTCAAAAGGATTATTTACGATTAACAGAATTCAGGTTAATCGAAGGATTATCAGCGGTTTACGGCGTTTTCGCCGGCGCGTCCTTATCTTCATGCGGGGCAGGCTTGCCCGGAAGAAGGATCACGAGGTCATCCGGACGGGAGAAATCGAGCACCTTGCGGGACTCTTCCTCCAGCATGTCGGGGTCCAGATTGTCGGGGCGCAGCAGGCGGGCGCGGCGCTCCATGGCCTCGCGTTCCGCGCGAACCTGGTCCAGCTGGGCCTTGGCCTGGGTCACCTGGGTCTGCAGCTGGGTCAGCGCCATCAGCCCGCGTTCGCCCTGCACCGTGTGGTAGGCGAAGTATGCGACAACGGACGCCCCCACGACCGGTGCGACCACCTGGCGTAGGGCGCGGTTCAATGCGGTACGGAAAGAACGGGCGCCAATCATGGGGGCCATGGTTCCACAAGGGTTCCGCAACCGTCAAATGGAAAGCGGCATCTAGTCTGTGCGCCGTATTTAATTCATGTGAATACCAACCGCCGGTCGGCGTTGAATCACGACTTCACCAAGAAAAAGGGGTGGAAGCAGCGCCTCCACCCCCACTTTCCGGCTATTCCGGACGATACCGGAACGATGCCCGGTTTCAGCCGCGCTTCAGGGCGCCACGGCCCGGGAACACGGCCGCCAAGTCCAGCGCCTCTTCAATCCGAATCAGCTGGTTGTACTTGGCGATCCGGTCGGAACGCGACAGCGAGCCGGTCTTGATCTGGCCGCAGTTGGTGGCCACGGCCAGGTCGGCGATGGTGGCGTCCTCGGTCTCGCCCGAGCGGTGCGACATCACGGCGGTGTAGCCGTTGCTCTGGGCGATGCGCACGGCCTCCAGCGTCTCGGTCAGGCTGCCGATCTGGTTGACCTTCACCAGGATGGAGTTGGCGACGCCCTTCTTGATGCCGTCGGACAGGCGGGCCGGGTTGGTGACGAACAGGTCGTCACCCACCAGCTGCACCTTGGACCCGATGGCGTCGGTCAGGGCCTTCCAGCCGGCCCAGTCGTCCTCGGCCATGCCGTCCTCGATGCTGACGATGGGGTAGCGGCCCACCAGGTCGGTCCAGTAACGCACCATGGCGTCCGGATCGAGGGTCTTGTTCTCGCCGGCCAGCACGTACTTGCCGTCCTTGAAGAACTCGGTGGAGGCGGCGTCCAGCGCCAGCACCACGTCGTCGCCGGGCTTGTAGCCGGCGGCCTCGACGGCCTTCATGATGAAGGACAGGGCTTCGTCGGTGGAGGCGAGGTTGGGGGCGAAGCCGCCCTCGTCACCCACGGCGGTGTTGTGGCCGGCGTCCTTCAGCTTCTTCTTCAGGGCGTGGAAGATCTCGGCGCCGATGCGGATGGCGTCGGCGCAGCTCTCCGCGCCCACCGGCATCACCATGAACTCCTGGATGTCGATGGGGTTGTCGGCGTGGGCGCCGCCGTTGATGATGTTCATCATCGGCACGGGCAGGATGCGGGCGTTGGTGCCGCCGACATAGCGGTACAGCGGCAGGTCCAGCTCGGCCGCCGACGCCTTGGCCACGGCCAGCGACACGCCCAGGATGGCGTTGGCGCCCAGGCGGGCCTTGTTCGGGGTGCCGTCCAGTTCGATCATGGCGGTGTCGATGGCCACCTGGTCGGTGGACTCCAGACCGCCGATGGTGTCGAAGATCTCGCTGTTGATCGATTCGACCGCCTTCAGCACGCCCTTGCCCAGGTACTTGCTCTTGTCGCCATCGCGCAGCTCAACGGCCTCATGGGCACCGGTCGAGGCGCCGGAGGGCACGGCGGCGCGGCCGAAGGCGCCGGACTCCAGCCGAACGTCAACCTCGACGGTCGGGTTGCCCCGGCTGTCGAGAATCTGGCGGCCCTGAATATCGATGATCGCGGACATGGGTTCTTCCCTTTATGCGTCGTGACGGCGAATGCGTCGTGGCGGGACGGTGCCCGTCATAGCCTTTAGGGCCGGCCCCAGGCAAGACCGGCAGGCGCGGTATCGCCTATGACGATTTGAAGGCTGCGGTTGTGGGGTGGCCCAGCCCCTACCCCGCTTGCCTGGGCCGCCTCTTTCTTACGGGAAGATTGGCTGTCTTATACCCGTTATGGCAGAGTTGTCGGGACTTTGCCGTTGGGGAGTCCGCCTTGCCGCAAGCGCCGCGCCATATCGCGTCCCTACTCGCCGCCCTGCTCCCGCTTCTTGCCGACGAGGAGAGTCACACCCTGGCCGAACGGACAGAGCAATACAACATGCCCGCCACCGCCCGCTGGCTGGCCGCGCACAGACAAACGACGTCCCCAGGCGGCAAAACATGAGACCGTTGCCAGGGGCTCCTGCCTTGCCATTCCACCGGTTCAGCATGGCCGGGCTATTGCTCCTGGCCCTGGCGGGCCTCCCAGCCCGGGCGGCTCCCGAGCCGCAGTCGTTTCCCGCCGGGGACGCCAGCAAGCTGCGGATAACCTTGACCCGCCTGGGATGCGGCATAGGGCGCTGCCCACAGTACAGTGTGGAGATCGAGGGATCGGGCCGTGTCGTCTTCGACGGCGGCGGCGATCTGCCGGCGGGCCAGCGTTTTCCCACCACCGTCTATCGCCGTCCGCCCTTCTTTTCCTCCGACGTGGTCGTGCCCGGCCGGCAGGAGGACCATGTGCCGCCCGAAGCGGTGGCCGCGCTGGCGCGCCGTTTCGAAGAGGCGCATTTCTTCGAACTGGCTGACAGCGACCTCGCCATGGTCACCGATGCGCCGCACTACAGCTTGACCCTGGAAACCGACAGGGGCACCAAGCATGTCGAGGATTATGCCGGAACCGGGATGGGAATGCCCGCCGTGGTCAAAACGCTGGAGGATGAGGTCGACCGCGTCGCCGATACCGCCCGATGGGTTAACGGTGCACCGGGGCTGGTTGACTGGCTGGCCGCCACCGGGTTCGACTTCACGTCCGTATCCGCCGCCGCCATCGCCCTGCACGGTCCCGATGTGCCGCCCACTGAAACACTCTTGAGCATGATCGACCGTGGCCTGCCGCTGGAGACGGTCACCAAGGGACGTGACGGCCAGTCCAACAGCTTGTTGGGCCTCGATTTGCTGCGCGATGCGATAAAGGAGGGGCGCGCGCCAGTTTTCCAACGACTGGTCGCCGCCGGTTGGCTGGCCCGGTTGCGACCCGGTGAGGCCAGTCACCTATTCGCGCGTTGGGCCGCCGCGTGCGACCCAGCCCTGGCTGAAGCCGCTGTGGCGGCAGGGATCCCCGTCGATGCCGTCACAGTGGCTGAGCCAAGCCGGCAGAACGTCGGTGGACAGACGGCGCTGGCTTCCCTCCAAAGTTTCCGATGGAAATCCCGTGACGCCCGCTTGGCCACCGCCAAACGGCTCCTTGCCTTGGGGGCCGACCCCAACCATCGTGACAGGCGGGGCCGCACTCCGCTGTTCGAAGCAGACGATTTGGACATGGTGGAGACACTGCTGGCCAACGGCGCCGATGTAACGATCCGGGACGAGAACGGCCTGGGACCTGTCTTCGCAACCTGGAACGACGCTATCGCTGTACGCCTGCTGCGGGCGGGCGCCAGCCCGGACGGGCGCGACGAGGACGGCCACACCCTGGCGGAACGCACGGTGCTCTACGCCATGCCAGCCACCGCGCGCTGGCTGGCGGCGCATTCCTCCAAATGAAACACCGGCGGCAGGTCGCCCCGCCGCCGGTGTCCATCCTTGAAACGCGATGGCCGAAGTCGCCGATCAGAAGATCGGGTTGGCCTTGGCGATGCGGTCGATGGCGACCATGGTTTCCAGCAGGGCCGGCAGGTCTTTCAGCTTGACCATGTTGGGGCCATCGCTGGGGGCGCAGTCGGGGTTCTCGTGCGTCTCCATGAAGACGGCGGCCACGCCCACGGCCAGGGCGGCGCGGGCCAGCACCGGCACGAATTCGCGCTGGCCGCCGCTGGTGGTGCCCTGCCCGCCCGGCTGCTGCACGGAATGGGTGGCGTCCATCACCACCGGATAGCCCGTCTGCGCCATGATGGGCAGGCTGCGCATGTCGCTGACCAGGGTGTTGTAGCCGAAGCTGGCGCCGCGCTCGCACAGCAGGATGTTCTCGTTGCCGGTGGAGGCGATCTTGGCCGCCACGTTCTTCATGTCCCACGGCGCCAGGAACTGGCCCTTCTTCACATTGATGACCTTGCCGGTTTCGCCGGCGGCCAGCAGCAGGTCGGTCTGGCGGCAGAGGAAGGCCGGGATCTGCAGCACGTCCACCACCTCGGCCACGGGGGCGCACTGCTCCGCCGTGTGCACGTCGGTCAGGACGGGGCAGCCGAACTTCTCCCGCACCTCGGCCAGGATGGGCAGGCTCTTTTCCATGCCCAGGCCGCGCGCGGTGCTGACCGACGTGCGGTTGGCCTTGTCGAAGCTGGTCTTGTAGACGAGGCCGATGCCCAGCTTGGCGGTGATCTCCACCAGGGCCTGGCTCATCTCCAGCGCGTGCTCGCGGCTTTCCAGCTGGCAGGGGCCGGCGATCAGCATGAAGGGCTTGTCGTTGGCCACGTCCAGGTCACGGATGCGGACAGTGCGGATATCGGTCATCTCAAGAATGCTCCCAAAAGCCAAAGGGCCGCCGCTGACAATGCGGCGGCCCCTGGGGACTCTTTTAGCCCTCAGGCGCCGGGCGCCGGCATCCGCCGGCTTGGCTTACGGGCCTAACGGCCCGGGCCGGCCGTCGCCGGCCTCCCTTGACCTGGGACCAAGCCCCATGCCAAGGGTTACACGGGGTGCCCTGCTTAAACCAGCCGGCTCTGCGCGATGGCGGCGCTGATGAAGCTGGTGAACAGCGGGTGCGGCTCGAACGGCTTGGACTTCAGTTCCGGGTGGAACTGCACGCCGATGAACCAGGGGTGCGACGGGATCTCGACGATTTCCGGCAGCTCGCCGTCGGGCGACAGGCCGGAGAACTTCAGGCCCACCTTCTCCAGCCGGTCCTTGTAGGTGATGTTCACCTCATACCGGTGGCGGTGACGCTCCTCGATATGGTTGGCGCCGTAGACCTCCGCAACCTTGGTACCCGGCAGCAGCTGGCAGGGATAGGCGCCCAGCCGCATGGTGCCGCCCAGGTCTCCCTCGGCGCCGCGCTTCTCCATCTCGTTGCCGCGCACCCACTCGGTCATCAGGCCGACCACGGGATGCTTGTACTTGTGCCCGAACTCGGATGAGCCCGCGTCCTCCAGGCCCGCCAGGTGGCGGCTGGCCTCGATGACCGCCATCTGCATGCCGAAGCAGATGCCGAAATAAGGCACGTTGCGCTCACGCGCGAACTGGGCCGCGCGGATCTTGCCTTCGGACCCGCGCTCGCCGAAGCCGCCGGGAACCAGGATGCCGTGCACCCCTTCCAGCCGCTGCACGGCGCCGCCGCCCTCGAAGATTTCGCTATCGATCCAATCCAGCTTGACCTTGACGTTGTTGGCGATGCCGCCGTGCGTCAGGGCCTCGGCCAACGACTTGTAGCTGTCCAGCAGGCTGGTGTACTTGCCGACCACGGCGATGGTGACCTCGCCCTCCGGCTGGCGGACACGGGCGGCGATCTCCTTCCAGCGGGAGAGATCCGGCGCCTCGTCGGCCGGCAGGCCGAAGTAGCGCAGCACCTGCTCGTCGAAGCCCTGCTCGTGATAGCTGACCGGCACGTGGTAGATGGTGTCCACGTCCAGGGCGGCGATCACCCGCTCCTGCCGGATGTTGCAGAACAGGGCGATCTTGCGGCGCTCGTTCTCCGGAATCGGACGGTCGGAGCGGCACAGCAGGATGGACGGCTGGATGCCGACCGACAGCAGCTCCTTCACCGAGTGCTGGGTGGGCTTGGTCTTCAGCTCACCCGCCGACGGGATGTAGGGCAGCAGGGTCAGGTGGATGAACAGCGCCCGCTCCGGCCCCAGATCGTTGCCCAGCTGGCGGATCGCCTCCAGGAACGGGGTGCTCTCGATGTCGCCGACGGTGCCGCCGATCTCGCACAGGATGAAGTCCTCATCCTTCACGTCGCCCAGGATGAACTCCTTGATGGCGTCGGTGACGTGCGGGATCACCTGCACGGTGGCGCCCAGGTAGTCGCCGCGGCGCTCCTTGGCGATCACGTTGGAATAGATGCGGCCGGTGGTGATGTTGTCCGTCTGCCGGGCCGAGACGCCGGTGAAACGCTCGTAATGGCCCAGATCCAGGTCGGTCTCGGCGCCATCGTCGGTCACGAACACCTCACCATGCTGGTAGGGGCTCATGGTGCCGGGGTCGACGTTCAGGTAGGGGTCGAGCTTGCGCAGGCGGACCTTGTAGCCACGGGCCTGGAGCAAAGCACCCAGAGCGGCCGACGCCAGTCCCTTACCCAAGGAAGAGACCACGCCGCCGGTGATGAAAATGAAGCGCGTCATGGAAGCCTAGTTTAGCTAAAGGCCGCATGTCGGGCCAACGCGAATGCGCCGGCCCCCCGAATTGAAAGAGGCGGCTTTCGCCGCCTCCGTTAGTGTCGCCTGCCTTTACTGGCCGGTCGGAACTTTGGGCTCGCCAGAGGTGGGAGCCGGGGAGGTGGTCGCCGGTGCCGGCTGCTGCGCCGCCGGAGCGCCCGCAGGGGCCGCCGGCTGGTCGCCGGAGGGCACGGTGCCAGGCGCGGCACCCGGGGCGGGCGCGGCCGGGGCCGGAGCGGCGGCGGCCGGCAGCTTGTCGAACACCGAATCGTGGTGCGTGGCCGCGCGGTTCAGCAGGGCCAGCACCAGGCTGGTCACCAGGAAGGCGCCGAAGAGGATGGAGGTGGTGCGGGTCAGCAGGTTGGCGCTGCCCCGGGCCGTCATGAAGCCGCCCATGGTGCCGCCGCCCATGCCCAGCCCGCCACCTTCAGAGCGCTGGACCAGGACGACACCGACCAGCGCGATGCCGATCAGAATGTGCAAAACCAGGACGACGGTGGACATCGAAGCAGCAATCCTATCCAGCAGGCCAAACAATGGTTATGGCAAAACATGAAATAGCCGGCCGCCCCGTCCGGGGGCGGCCGACCTGCTCGCGCATCTCTTTACCCAGTCCGAACCCGGGGCGCTAGCGGCAAGTTTCCGCGATGGCCCAGAATTCGTCCGCCTTCAAGCTGGCGCCGCCAACCAGGGCCCCATCGACATCGTCGATGTGCAACAGGCTGGCCGCGTTGTCCGGCTTAACGGAACCGCCATATAAGATGCGCACCGCGTCCGGCTGATCAACCAGCGTTGCGAGACGTCCCCTGATCATGGAATGCATGGCTGCCACGTCCCTGGGCGTGGGCGTGCGCCCCGTGCCGATGGCCCAGACGGGCTCATAGGCCACCACGGTGTTGGCCGCCGTGGCGCCTTCGGGCATGGAATCGTCCACCATGCGGGCGATGACGTCCATGGCGCGGCCGGCGTCGCGCTCCGCCTCCGTCTCACCCACGCAGACGATGGCGATCAGGCCGGCGCGGTGGGCGGCGGCGGCCTTGGCCCTCACCTCCACGCTCTGCTCGCCATGGCCCTGCCGCCGCTCGGAATGGCCGACGATGACGTAGCGGCAGCCGGCGTCGGCCAGCATGGGGGCCCCGATGTCCCCGGTGTGGGCCCCCGAATCCTTGCCATGGCAATCCTGGCCGCCGACGCTGACCGGCGCGTCGGACACGGCCTGGACCACGGTGTGGATCAGGGTGGCGGGCGGGCACAGCAGCATGTCGAAAGCGACGTCACCCGCCCCCAGCATGCGGCCGGCGAGGTCGGAGGCCAATGCCGTCCCCCCTTCCCGCAGGCCGTGCATCTTCCAATTACCGACAATGAATTTGCGGCGCATTTCCTTTGTTCTCCCCGAGTTTAACGCACTCAAAAGGGAAGCATCCGCGCGGGGGCCTTTTAGGTTTGGGTGGCCCGCCTTGTCACGGTTGTCCCTGTCGTCATGCTGTAACAGTCATGGGCCGGCATTTCCATGATTCAGGCCGTGACAAGACCGTGAGTCGGCACGTCCGGCCCATGCGCGTCGCCCGCCCAACCATCTATTGCCGCCCCCGCCCCCTGCTTCTATGATGCCGCGCCCTGATGGGAGGGTGGGATATCCAGGGCTCAGGCCCTGTTCCCACTGACAAGCAATTCGCAAGACGCAGCAGGCACATGCTTCAGTTCATCCGCAAATTCTCGGGCTCATGGTTCTCCAAGATCCTGTTCGTGTTCCTGATCATCAGTTTCGGGATCTGGGGTGTGGGACGGGTGGGCACCACCGTCAGTGACCAAGCTGTGGCCCGCGTCGGCGACACCGAGATCACCCCGCAGGATGTGGACCGCGCCTTCCGCCAGCAGATGAACCGGCTGCGCCAGACCATGGGGCCGGAGCTGACGGCCGAGCAGGCCAAGCAGATGGGCCTGATGCGCGCGGCGCTGCAGGACGAGATTCAGCGCGCCCTGATCAAGCAGGCGACGCACGACTTCGGCCTGCGCGTCTCGGAACAGGCGGCGGCGCAGAAGATCGCCGAGATGCCGGTGTTCAAGGACAAGTCCGGCCAGTTCGATCCCCTGCTGATGCGGGCCCTGCTGCGCCAGAACCAGCTGACCGAGGAAGAGATCGTCGGCGAGGTGCGCGAGGACATGGCCCGCACCGAGGTGACGGAGGCCCTGGCCGCCGGCATCCGCGTGCCCCAGACCCTGGCCCGTGACCTGGTGCGCTATCGCGGCGAGCAGCGCGGGGCGGAGACGCTGTTCGTGGCCGACAAGGCCATGCCGGACCCGGGCACGCCCGACCAGGCGGCGCTGGAGGCCTTCCACAAGGCCCAGGCCGTCCGCTACACCGCCCCGGAATACCGCGCCCTGACCGTCGTCACCCTGTCCACCGACGCCATCGCCAAGACCGAGGAGGTCAGCGATGACGACCTGAAGAAGGCCTATGACGCCCGGTCCAAGGAATTCGTGAAGCCGGAACGCCGCGACCTGGACCAGGTGCTGGTCGACACCAAAGAGCAGGCGGACAAGGTGGCGCAGGCCGCCGCCGGCGGAAAGTCGCTGGCCGACGCCGCCAAGGCCGCCGGCGTGTCCATGCTGCCGCTGGCCAACATCACCAAGGCGGACCTGCCTGCCGAGTTGCAGGACATCGCCTTCTCCCTGCCCCAGGGCAAGGTGTCGGAACCGGTGAAGAGCGGTTTCGGCTGGCACGTCGTCGCCGTCACCAAGATCGTCCCCGGCAGCACCCAGACCCTGGACCAGGTGAAGGCCCAGCTGGTGGAGCAGGTGAAGGCCGAGCGCGCCACTGACCAGCTGTACGACCTGTCGAACAAGCTGGACGATGCCATTTCCGGCGGCGCCTCCCTGGAAGAGGCCGCCAAGAAGGTGGACGCGGCGGTGACCAAGATCGCCGCCGTGGACCGCGAGGGCAAGGACCCTGCCGGCAAGCCGGTGACCGGCCTGGCCGTCCCCATCGCCAAGGTGGTGCAGACCGCCTTCGGCCTGGCCTCGGGCGACAACAGCAGCACCACCGAGGGCGAGCGCAACAAGAGCTATTTCGCCGTGCGCGTGGACAGCGTGCAGGCCCCGGCCCTGAAGCCGCTGGACCAAGTGAAGGATCAGGTCATTGCCGACTGGAAATCCTCCAAGCGCGACGAGGCCGCCAAGGCCAAGGCCAAGGACATCGCCGACAAGCTGAAGGCCGGCGCCACGGCGGAGCAGGTGGCCAAGGAGACGGGTGCCGTCTACACCCGCCAGCCGCCCGTGGGCCGCACCCCACCCAAGGATAGCCCCCTGACGCCGGAACTGGTGGACGCCCTGTTCACCCTGAAGCCGGGTGAAGTCACCACCGGCGCCGCCGCCGACGGCCAGATGGTGGTGCGCCTGGCGGCATTGGTGCCCATGCCGGAACCGCTGCTGGCCGACCGCGCCACGGTGGCCGCCAAGCAGCTGCGCGACGGCGTGGCCGGCGACCTCTACGTCCAGTTCCTGGACGCCCTGCGCCAGCGCTATCGCATCACCGAGAACCGGACGCTGCTGCAGCGCCTTGAACACCAGGAGTAAGGCGTCGTGACCCCCTTCCCCGATGAGACGGCCTTCGGCACGGCCTACGCCGCGGGCCAGGCGCAGGTCGTCTGGACGCGGCTGGTCAGCGATCTGGAGACGCCCGTCGCCGCCATGCTGAAGCTGGCGCAAGGGCGCCCTTTCTCCTTCCTGCTGGAATCGGTCACCGGCGGCTCCGTCCGCGGCCGCTATTCCCTGATCGGGCTGAAGCCCGACCTGATCTGGAAGAGCAAGGGGACCCAGGCCTGGATCAACCGCCGGGCCGCCACCGACCTGGCGGCGTTCGAGCCGCTGTCCGCCGCCCCGCTGGACGCCCTGGCCGACGTGCTGGAGGAGAGCCGCATCGACCTGCCGGCCCACCTGCCGCCCATGTCGGCCGGCCTGTTCGGTTATCTCGGCTACGACATGGTCCGGCTGATGGAGAAGCTGCCGGAGAAGAACCGGGACGCGCTGGGGGTGGAGGACGCCGTTCTCATCCGCCCCACCATCATGGCCATCTTCGACAGCATCGAGAACGTGGTCACCCTGGTGACTCCGGTACGCCCCCAGGCCGGGGTGTCGGCAGAGGCGGCCTACCTCGCCGCCAGGGAACGCCTGGCCGACGCGGTGGCCGACCTGGACCGGCCCCTGCCGGTGGGGCATGACGCGGGCAGTGAGATCGAGGCCCTGCCCGACCCCTCCTCGAACATCAGCCGCGCCGACTACCACGCCATGGTGGAGAAGGCGAAGGAATACATCCGCGCCGGCGACATCTTCCAGGTGGTGCCCAGCCAGCGCTTCTCCGTCCCCTTCGCCCTGCCGCCCTTCGCGCTGTACCGCGCGCTACGCCGCATCAACCCCTCGCCCTTCCTGTTCTTCCTGGATTTCGGCGACCTGTCGGTCGTGGGCTCCAGCCCGGAGATCCTGGTGCGGCTGCGCGACGACACCGTCACCATCCGCCCCATCGCCGGCACCCGCCGCCGCGGCAAGACCCCGGCGGAGGACAAGGAACTGGAGGCCGACCTGCTGGCCGATCCCAAGGAGCTGTCAGAGCATCTGATGCTGCTGGATCTCGGCCGCAACGACGTGGGCCGGGTGGCCGAGGTGGGTACGGTCACGGTGACCGAGCGCTTCACCATCGAGCATTATTCCCACGTGATGCACATCGTCTCCAACGTTGAGGGCAAGCTGGACAAGTCCCGCTTCAACGCCATCGACGCCCTGGTGGGCGGCTTCCCCGCCGGCACGGTCTCCGGCGCGCCCAAGGTGCGCGCCATGGAGATCATCGAGGAGCTGGAAGGCACCCGCCGCGGCATCTACGGCGGCTGCATCGGCTATTTCGCCGCCAACGGCACCATGGACACCTGCATCGCGCTGCGCACCGCCGTCATCAAGGACGGCGTCATGCATGTGCAAGCCGGCGGCGGCGTGGTCGCGGACAGCGATCCCGAAGCCGAATACCAGGAGACCGTGAACAAGGCCAAGGCCCTGTTCAAGGCCGCCGAGGAAGCCGTGCGCTACGCCCAGGAAAAGCGGTCGACGCGGAACATCTGAGGCTTAGGTTCAGTGTTTTTGGAAGGGGCGGTCCCAACGGGCCGCCCCTTCCTGATTCCTGGCTCAGAGTTTAAGCCGCGCTGTCTTTCAAAAGACGGCGAAGATCTTCATTAAGCCGGGTCTGCCAACCGGCGCCCGTGCCTCGGTAATGGTCCAGGATGTCCTGGTCCAAGCGAATGCTGACGGCCTGCTTGACGATTGCCGATTTTGGACGACCGACACGACGAACCTGACCAGTCGCCAACGCCTCATCCAAATCCGGAATTGTGTCTGGATCATCAGCCGCGGCCGCCTGAATGTCGGCATCTTCCTCAGGGGTGGGATATGCCAATCTCTTGGACATAGCGTGCTATCTCTCTGCTATTGGCCTTACGAGCTGAAATAAGGCGCCGGCCTTCAGGACGCTCGGTGAACACCACGACATGGACGCGGTTCCCTAAGAGGCCCAAAGCGATCAGCCGAACCTCGCCGTATTCCTGACGCAGGTCCTCAACATAGATCGCGTTAGCCCAATCGAATGCATCCAGGCTGATGAAATCCACGCCATGCTTTTCAAGATTGGCCTGGCGTTTGGCTTCGTCCCAGATGTCCATGCTCTAATTTCGTATATACGATAATACGGCAAACACCATTATTGTATATACGAAATCACTTATTGTCCCCATCCACCAATGTCATCAACGCATCCCTCAACGGCCCCGGTAGTTCCGGATCCACCGCGATGGTTTCAGCGGCGAATCTCCACCCCTGCCGGAGCCAGCAGGGCCGCCGCCATCAGCACGGCGGTGTTGGACGAGACCGCCCGCAAGCTGCCGGACAGGGCCAGGATACGCATGGTGCCGCTCAACCGAACTGTCAGACAGGGCCGACGAAGTCGAAGCCGGCATCCTCGACGGCCCCCCTCACCTGGGCGCCGTCGGCGGGACCGGTGACGGTCACCACACCCGCCTCCACATCCACGTCGACCTCGGCCGCTGGCGCCACGGCCTGGATGGCCTTCGTCACCGAGCGTGCGCAGCCCTGGCAGGTCATGCCGTCGATTCGATAAGAAGCACTCATCTCGCTCTCCAACTGCCGCCGGTCAATTAATGATCTTTATGTGCCGCCAGGCGTGGCCGCTATGACGGCCGTCAATGGCACAAGGGTGAAGCCCTTGGCGGCCAAGGTGGGCAACCAATGCTCCAACGCGGTCAGGGTCACGTCATGCGGGTGGCCGATGGCGACGGCGGTGCCGTGGCGGCGCGCCACCTCCTCCACCTTGGCCAGCATGGCCTGCACCGCCTTGGGCGACTGGTCGTCGTCCAGGAAGACATCGCGGCTGACCAGCGGCAGGCGGTAGCGCGCGGCCAGTTCGGGCCCCTTGGTGTCCGGGGTGGTGCGGCTGTCCAGGAACATCAGGCCCCGGCGGGACAGTTCGGCCAGAACGATGGACAGCTTGCCCTCATTGGCGGTGAAGCGGCTGCCCATGTGGTTGTTGATGCCGACATAGCCGTCGAACGACGCAAGATCGGCCTCCAGCCGGCGCTGCACCTCCTCGTCACTCAGGTTCACGGTCAAGGCGCCCGGACCGGGATCGGCCTTGCCCACCGGCTCCATGGGCACATGCACGATCAGCTCATGCCCCGCCGCCTTGGCGGCCCTGGTCTGGTCGGCCAGGTCGTGGGCATAGGGCAGCCAGGCGGTGGTGACCGGCCCCGGTAGCGCCACGGCGCGGGTGGAGCGCGGCCGGTCCACACCCAGGTCGTCGATCACCAGCACGATGCGGGCATGCGCCGCCCCCGGCGCCGGAGCCGCCATCTGGGGCGACGGCACGGCGTTGCGCCGCCAGGCGGCGCCCCCCTTGCCCGGCTCCACCTTCGGCGGTTCGGTCTTGGGAGGAGGAGCCGGCGGCGGCGTCACCGGTGCCTCGGCATGCTGTTCCGGCGGCGGCACGGGGGGAACCGGCGGCGCGCTGGGCAGACGGGGGCTGGTCTTGCCCGTCCCCGATGGCGGCGGTGCCGTCGCCACCGTGGGCTTGTGCGGATGACGATTGCCCAGCACATAAGCGCCCAGCAGGGCCACGATGGCCGTCAGGCCGACGATACCCGCCAGCTGCGCCCGAGTAAGGCTGATCCTGGCGCCCTTGCGCCGCCGGGCAGGCGCGCGCTTGGGGGTCTTTTGTCCCGGCCGCCCCAAGGGCGGCGGCGGGGTGACGCGGCGGGGCATCAGCGGAACCGTCTGTTGTGGAAAACGGATGTGGTGGAAACGGTCATGACTGCCCCTTCGCGCGCGTGGCCGGTTGTGGTGAGGGCCGGCCACCAGTACTGCTACAGCCCCGCTGATGCTGGCAATCTCCAAGGTGGAGTATGCCGCTTATCGGACCCGCACCCAATCCGGTTGCCCTGCGCGCGGCCTCAGGACTAGTGTAGGCCACCTTTGGCCACGTCCAATTCCCCAAACGGGTTCCCAGATCATGCTGCTGCTCATCGATAATTACGATAGCTTCACGTACAATCTCGTCCATTACATCGGCGAGCTGGGCGCCGACGTGGCCGTTTGGCGTAACAATGCCCTGAGTGTGGATGACGCCCTGGCCCTGAAGCCGGAGGCCATCGTCCTCTCCCCCGGTCCCTGTGATCCCGACAAGGCCGGCATCTGCCTACCCCTGATCACGGCCGCCGCGGAGCGGGGCATCCCCCTGCTGGGCGTCTGCCTGGGCCACCAGGCCATCGGCCAGGCCTTCGGCGGCCGCGTCATTCGCGCGCCGGTGCCCATGCATGGCAAGGTCAGCCAGGTAACCCACCGGGGTGAAGGCGTCATGAAGACCCTGCCCACGCCCTTCGCCGCCACCCGCTACCATTCCCTGATCGTGGAGCGGGAGACCCTGCCGGCGGAGCTGGAATCGGTCGCCTGGATCGAAGGAGGGGCGGAGGACCAGATGATCATGGCCCTGCGCCACCGCACCCTGCCCATCCATGGCGTGCAGTTCCATCCCGAGAGCATCGCCTCCGACCACGGCCACCAGATCCTGGCGAACTTCCTGGATTTCGCCGGCGTGGCACGCAAGGTCGTCAAGAAGACCGGCCTGGCGGCATGAGCGGTGACATCGGTGACATGAAGGCGCTGCTCGGCCGGGTGGCCGAGGGCAAGCGCCTGTCGGAGGATCAGGCCCTGGCCGCCTTCGACATCATCATGTCAGGCAACGCAACCCCATCCCAGATGGGGGGCTTTCTCATGGCCCTGCGCGTGCGCGGCGAAACGGTGGACGAAATCACGGGCGCGGTGCGGGCCTTGCGCGGCCGCGCGGCCCGTATCGACTGCCCGCCGGGCACCATCGACACCTGCGGCACCGGCGGCGACGCCAGCGGCACCTACAACATCTCCACCACCGTGGCCTTCGTGCTGGCCGCCTGCGGTGTGCCGGTGGCCAAGCACGGCAACCGCGCCCTGTCGTCCAAATCCGGCGCCGCCGACGTGCTGGGCCAGCTGGGCGTGAACGTGGAGGCGGAGCTGGAGGCCGTGCGCACCGCCCTGTGGCAGGACGGCATCACCTTCCTCATGGCCACCCGCCACCACGGCGCAATGCGCAACGTGGGCCCGACGCGGGTGGAATTGGGTACCCGTACCATCTTCAACCTGACCGGCCCCCTATCCAACCCGGCGGGCGCAAAGCGCCAGTTGATGGGCGTGTTCGCCGAGCGCTGGGTGGAGCCGCTGGCCCAGGTGCTGAACCGCCTGGGCACGGAGGTCGCCTGGGTGGTCAGCGGCGAGGACGGACTGGACGAGATCACCACCACCGGCGCCACCCACGTGGCGGAGCTGCGCCACGGCGCCATCCGCCGCTTCCAGGTGACGCCGGAGGACGCCGGACTGCCCCGCGCCCATCCCCAGGATATCCGGGGCGGCGACGCGATGGAGAACGCCCGGGCCCTGCGCGCCGTGCTGGCGGGGGAAAAGGGCGCCTATCGTGACATCGTGCTGATCAACGCCGCCGCCGCCTTGATCGTCGCGGACAAGGCCACCACCTTGCCTGACGGCGTGGCCCAGGCGGCCCAGGCACTGGACGATGGCCGCGCCGCCGCCAAGCTGGCGGCCCTGGCCCATCATTGCCCCCTGCCGCCCCCGGTGGCAGAAGAGCCCCTTGCCGCCCCCGGCGGCGGAAGAGATTGAAGGAGCGCGCGCATGAGCGACGCAGCAGACGTCCTGGCCCGGATTTGCGCCGACAAGCGTGAGCATATCGCGGCCTGCAAAGCCGCCCGCCCCCTCGCCGAGGTGGAACGGGCCGCGCGCGACACCGGCCCTACCCGGGGCTTCGCCCGCGCCCTGCAGGCCAAGGTGGATGCCGGCCTCTACGCCCTCATCGCCGAGATCAAGAAGGCCAGCCCCAGCAGGGGCCTGATCCGGGAGGATTTCGATCCCCCCGCCCTGGCCCGTGCCTATCAGGAGGGCGGCGCCGCCTGCCTGTCGGTGCTGACCGACGTGCCCTATTTCCAGGGGGCAGACGAGTATCTGGTGGCGGCCCGCGCCGCCTGCGACCTGCCGGTGCTGCGCAAGGATTTCATGCTGGACACCTACCAGGTGGCCGAGGCCCGCGCCCTGGGCGCCGACTGCATCCTGCTGATCATGGCGGCGCTGGACGACGCCCAGGCGCTGGAGCTGTATGACGCCGCCACCGGCTGGGGCATGGACGTGCTGGTCGAGGTGCACGACATCGAGGAGATGCGCCGCGCCCTGGCGCTGCCCGGCGGCCTGCTGGGCGTGAACAACCGCAACCTCAAGACCCTGTCCATCGACCTCGCCACCACCGAGATGCTGGCCGGCATGGTGCCGCCGGGCCGCCACCTGGTGGCGGAGAGCGGCCTTTATCACCCGCAGGACCTTCTGCGCATGGAGATCGTGGGCGCCCGCCGCTTCCTGGTGGGTGAATCGCTGATGCGCCAGGCCGACGTGGCGGCCGCCACCCGCGCCCTGCTGGGCCTGGACAAGGCCGTGGCGTAACCATGTCGGAGAACAGCGGCTTCACCCATTTCGACGCCGCCGGCCGGGCGGTGATGGTCGATGTCTCCGACAAGGCGGAGACGGAGCGCCTGGCGACCGCCCGCGGCCGCGTGGTCATGAAGGCGGAGACCCTGGCCCTGATCCAGGCGGGCCAGATGGGTAAAGGCGATGTGCTGGGCGTGGCGCGGCTGGCCGGCATCATGGCGGCCAAGCGCACGCCGGACCTCATCCCCCTCTGCCACCCATTGGCCCTGACCAAGGTGACGGTGGACCTGACCTGCCTGCCCGAGGACAACGCCGTGGAGATCGAGGCCACGGCCAAGTTGAAGGGCCGCACCGGCGTGGAGATGGAGGCGCTGACGGCCGTTAGCGTCGCCGCCCTGACGCTGTACGACATGTGCAAGGCGGTGGATAAGGGCATGGTCATCGCCGACATCCGCCTGATCGCCAAGGATGGCGGCAAAAGCGGCCCCTTTCGCGCAGAAACCCCCTGAACCACAGGTCCTGCCATGATCCCCGTTGACGAAGCGCTGGCCCGCATCCTGGCCCAGTTCCAGCCCCTGGCCGGCGAACTGGTGGGGGTGGGCGAGGCGGTGGGCCGCGTGCTGGCCGCCGATGTCGTGGCGCGGGTGACGCAGCCGCCGGCCGCCGTCTCTGCCATGGATGGCTGGGCGGTGCGGGGATCGGACCTGGGCACCCTGCCCGTCACGCTGGCCCGGATCGGCGAGGCGCCGGCCGGCCGGCCCTTCGCCGGCACGGTAGCGCCGGGCCAGGCGGTGCGCCTGTTCACCGGCAGCATCATCCCCGACGGCGCCGACACCGTGGTGCTGCAGGAAGACTGTGACGACCTGGGCGGCGGCGTGCGGGTGCGCGAGGGTACGCCTGGCCGCTGGGTGCGCGCCGCCGGCCTGGACTTCACCGCCGGGACCGTGGGCCTGAAAGCCGGCCGTCCCCTGACCGTGCGCGACGTGGCCCTGGCCGCCGCCATGAACCACCCTTTCCTGACCGTATACCGCCGGCCCCGCGTCGCCATCCTGGCCACGGGCGACGAGGTGGTGATGCCGGGGGAGCCGCTCGGCGCCGGCCAGATCGTCAGCAGCAACGGCCTGGCGCTGGCCGCCCTGGTGCGGCGCCATGGCGGCACCCCGGTCAACCTGGGCATCGCGCCTGATGACGCCGATACCCTGGCGACCCTGGCACGGGGGGCGGCCGGATGCGACCTGCTGGTCACCACCGGCGGCGCCTCCGTCGGCGAATACGACCTGGTCCGCGACATGCTGGGCGGCCAGGACTTGGACCTGGATTTCTGGAAGATCGCCATGCGGCCGGGCAAGCCGCTGATGTTCGGCCGCTTGGGGGGCACGCCCCTGCTGGGCCTGCCGGGCAACCCCGTCTCCAGCCTGGTGTGCGCCACCCTGTTCCTGGTGCCGTCGCTGCGCCGCATGCAGGGGCTGGCCGCGGCGGAGCTGCCCCGGGCGCGCGCCGTGCTGGCCAACGCCTTGCCCGCCAACGACCGGCGGCAAGACTATCTGCGCGCCACCCTGACGGCCGGCGACGGTGCCCTGCCCGCCGTCGCGACCTTCACCCAGCAGGACAGTTCCATGCTGAGTCGCCTAGCGGCGGCGGATTGCCTGATCATCCGCCCGCCCCACGCCCCTGCCGCCGAGGCCGGCACGGTGGTGGACATCGTCCCGCTGGACGGGATTTAAGGCCTACCCCCCTTCGCTCGCCCTAAATCTGTCATTGTCCGGTGGTTTTTCATCGCTAACCCTTGACGCGGGCCGTGAACCAAAATAGAACATGGCCAGTACGTTTCGGGTTTGTTCCATATCTAGCGGCTCGACACAGCGAAGGGGGCGATATGCTGACGCGGAAGCAACAGGAGCTGCTGCTGTACATCCACCAGCATCTGGGTGAAGGCGGCGTCTCCCCCTCATTCGATGAGATGAAGGACGCCTTGGGCCTCAAGTCCAAGTCCGGCATCCATCGCCTGATCACCGGGTTGGAGGAGCGCGGCTTCATTCGCCGCCTGCCCCACCGCGCCCGCGCGCTGGAGGTGTTGCGCCTGCCGGAAACGACGCCCGCGCCCAAGAAGGCCGCGGCGGTCGCACCGGCGGAGGTGGAACCCCGCTTCAAGCCCAACGTCATCAAGGCCGATTTCCAGGCGGGCTTGCCCGGCAAGGATGCCGGCGATGCCATCGGTGCCGTCAGCCTACCGCTGTACGGCCGCATCGCCGCCGGCTTGCCCATCGAGGCGCTGCGCGACAGCGGCAGTACCATCGACATTCCCGTCTCCATGCTGGGCATCGGCGAGCACTACGCCCTGGAAGTGGCCGGCGACAGCATGGTGGAGGCCGGCATCCATGACGGTGACACCGTCATCATCCAGCGCTGCGAGACGGCGGAAAACGGCGCCATCGTCGTGGCCCTGGTCGACGCGGCCGAGGTGACGCTGAAGCGCCTGCGCCGCAAGAACAACTCCATCGCCCTGGAACCGGCCAACCCCTCCTACGAGACCCGGGTGTTCGGCGCCGACCGCGTGCGGGTACAAGGCCGCCTGGTGGGCCTGTTCCGCCGGTATTGAGTTCCTTTTCCGATGCGGAGCCTATCCAGGCTCCGCGTCGCTCTGCCGGGATTACTGAGGCGCCAGCAGATCCAGTGGTATGTTCAGAGCCGCCGACAGCTTGGTCATGGCCTTGAGGCTGCCCGGCTTGCTCCGGTTCTCCACCTCCGACAGATAGGCACGGCTGATGCCGGCGCGGCCCGCCAATTCCTGGGCGGTCAGCCCCCGATGGTCACGGAAAACCCGCACGGGATGGTCGCCATCCAGAAGCCGGTCCATGACTTCCACGGGATAGGCTTCTGTCTCCCGCGCCACCAGCTTGGCGGCCACGGCGGTCGCATCGCGGATATCTTCGGCGTCAGCCAGCAGCGCGACCATGGCGTCATAGTCGGCCCGGCTGATGGTGACGCTGTCGTCCGTCTGGGCGAGCGGCTTTATGAAAGCGTTCATCGGTAAACTTCCCGTCTGTTGCCGATTTTCAGCACCACCACCGTCACAGTCTCACCATCCAGCCGGTAGACAGCCCGCCAATCACCGTGGCGGATGCGCCCCATGCCGCCGCCAAACGCCTTGGCCCATGGATGGGTGCCGTTGGGGTCGGCTGCGAAGGCCTTGAGCTTGTCACGAAGCGCCATGGCATCCGCCCGAGGCATCTTCATAAGGGCTTTCAGGGCCTGCGCTTCGATCAGCAGCTTCATGGCGCCATTGTCGCTGATAGCGACCGCCCGATCAATCACCTTGTCGCCAATAGCAACGCCTCAGTCCCAGGGCCGTTTGCTTTGCGGATCGTGTACCGTCTCGATGCGTACACCGCCGCGCTCGAAGTACAGGGCGTGCGCGCCACGGGCGGCCAGCACGTCGGGGCCGATGACGCGGGGGGCGTCGCAGCCCGCCGCCGGCACGCGGGAGATCACCAGGTCGGCATTGTCGCAATCCTCCGCCAGGGCGTCGCGGGTCCAGGCGATGGCGACCAGGCGCCCGTCCGGGGTGGCGGGGTCGCGCCGCTCCGGCCGGTAAAGGTCGGGATGGTAGAGGCAGCCCAGGCTGTCACACCGCAGGCTGCCATCGTCCGTGCCCACGGTGGGCCAGGCGGGCGGGCGCCCCTCGCCGCCATCGCGCTTGCCCCAGGTCTCCACCTCGAAGCCACCGCCGCGCGAGGACGACAGCCACAGTTTGCCGCCACCGTCGCGCACCGCCACCATGGTGCCGCCGCCCGACACCACCATGTCCGGCCGGGGCGTCAACGGTGCCAGCACGCAGCCGAGCGCGATGGGCGCCAGGCCGGCCAAGCGCCAGCGGCGGCGCCATAGCATGAGCCACAAGCCGCCGCCCACCATCAGGCCGAAGGCCAAGTCGGACAGGGCGGCGCCGTGCAGCGCGGCCCCCGGCAAGGCGGCGGTGACGCGCGCCGTCCACAGGATGCCCTCGCAGCCCCAGCCGATCATGTCGATGATCCAGCCCTCCAGATGGAAGGGCATGGCGACATAGGCCAGCAGGCACAGCGGCATGATCCACAGTTCGGTGATGGGAATGCCGATCAGGTTGGCCAGCACGCCATAATTGGCCACCTGCTGGAAGTGGTAGAGGCAGAACGGCATGGTGGCGATGGTGGAGATGATGGACGTCAGGCACAGGCCTCCGACGAACAAGGCGGCGCGGCGCAGCCAGCCCCCATCCTTGCGCCAGCGGTTCAAGGGATCGCGCAGCACCTCATAGGCGCTGATCAGCGCCAGCACGGCGCCGAAGCTCATCTGGAAACTGGGGCCCGGCAGTTGCTCCGGCTGGTACAGCAGGCAGAGGATGCCGGCGACGGCGATGGCCCGGGGGCTCAAGACCGACCGGTCGGCCAGGATGGCCACCATGGCCAGCGCCGTCATGAGGACGGAGCGTAAGGTGGGTACCTGCGCGCCCACCAGCATCATGTAGGCCAGGGTCGCCAGGATGGCGAAGGCGGCGGCCCATTTCTTGATGGGATAGCGCAGCGCCACCCTCTCCCACAGGGCCAGGGCCGCCCGGGCGAAGAAGTAGAACAGCGCCGCCACCAGGCTGATGTGCAGGCCGGAGATGGACAGGATGTGTTGCAGGCCGGAAACACGCATGGCCTGCAGATCATCGGAGGGAATACCCGTCTGTTCCCCATTCAGCAGCGCGATGGCGATCATGGCGGGCGCGCCGCTGAGGCGGGCGGCCACGCGGTCGGCGATCAGCTCACGCAGGGCCACCACGCGGTCGTTGATCCAGCCGACGACGCCCACCGGCGCCGGCGCCACCACCTCGGGCGTCTTGAAGGCGAAGCCGACGGCGCCGATGCCTTGGTAGAAGGCGGATCGGCGGAAATCATAGGCGCCCGGCTCCGGACTGTCGGGCGGTGGACGTAGCGCCGCGAGGATGCGCACCCGCGTGCCGGCCGGCGGGGCCGTATCTGTCGGCCGCAGACGGATGCGGACGGCGGGCGGCGTCAGCTCGGGGGCCAGGCGGGGGATGTGCGGATCGGCCAGGGTGACGCGTACGCCCTTGTCCAGCCGCTCGACATTGGCCACGCGGCCCTCCACCGGCACAGGTCCCAGGGGGCGCTGCAGGATGGGGGTCTTCAGCCAGGTGGTGCGGGCCTCCACCGCCGTGAAGCCCACGCCCAGGGCCAGCAAGGCGCCCAGGGCCAGCCGCAGGGGCAGCCGCTCTCCCGCCAGCAGGTAGAGGCCAAAGGCCCCCAAGGTGAAGAGCAGGCCCGACCAGGACGGCGGCTCCCCCGGCATGGCGAAGTACAGGGCGATGCCGGCCCCCAGGAAGACGGGCACCCAAAGGACCCAACGTTCGCGCTCTTCCACCAAATTGACATACGCAGATGCGACAATGCTGGCTAACGCGGCGAACACACGATGTGTGATCCACATCACATCTGAAGGAGGTGGGTCGGCGCCAAATTCGCTCCGCCCAGTAGCTAAATAGGACCCATTCGACAAGTACGGGGCTTCACGGTCCCAGTCCTCTCCAGCGGGGTCTGCCTCAGGGTGCATCTTCGTTCCGGGTGTGCTATCTCAGCGGCTTCCGCATCCTGGTGATGCGCCCCTGGCGGTTATTCTGCCGCCGGACCTGATCACCAGCTATCTCGATATTCGCGTGGCGCCGTCAACCTCTGGATGCGTCCTTTCCAAAGCGACCCCTCCAGACGCCCCGACGCGGCGCCACCCGCCCGCATGCCGGAGAGTGCGTTTCCCATGAGTGTCGTCACCCGCTTCGCCCCGTCCCCCACCGGCTATCTGCACATCGGCGGTGCCCGTACCGCCCTGTTCAACTGGCTGTACGCCCGCCACCACGGCGGCACCTTCCTGCTGCGCATCGAGGATACGGACCGGGCGCGGTCGACCCAGGCGGCGGTGGACGCCATCATCGACGGCCTGAGCTGGCTGGGCCTGACCTGGGACGGCGACGCCGTCAGCCAGTTCGAGCGCCGCGAGCGCCATGCCGAGGTGGCGCGCACCATGCTGGCCCAGGGACATGCCTACCATTGCTACTGCTCGCCGGAAGAGCTGGAAGAGATGCGGGAGCAGCAGAAGGCCGCCGGCCTGCCCATGCGCTATGATGGCCGCTGGCGCGACCGCGACCCGTCGGAGGCACCGGCCGGCGTGGCCCCCGTCATCCGCCTGAAGGCTCCGCGCGAGGGCGAAACCGTTCTGCAGGACAAGGTGCAGGGCGAGGTGCGGGTGCAGAACAGCCAGCTGGACGACATGGTGCTGCTGCGCGCCGACGGCACGCCGACCTACATGCTGTCGGTAGTGGTGGACGACCAGGATATGGGCGTGACCCAGGTGATCCGGGGCGACGACCACCTGACCAACACCTTCCGCCAGCTGCAGATCTACCAGGCCATGGGCTGGACGCCGCCGGACTTCGCGCACATTCCCCTGATCCACGGGCCCGACGGCGCCAAGCTCAGCAAGCGCCACGGCGCCCTAGGGGCCGAGGCCTACCGTGACCTGGGCTACCTGCCGGAAGCGCTGCGCAACTACTTGCTGCGCCTGGGCTGGAGCCACGGCGATGATGAGATCATCAGCACCGAGGACGCCGTTTCCTGGTTCAACCTGGAAGGCATCGGGCGGTCCCCGTCGCGCATGGACTACGCCAAGCTGGACAATCTGAACGGCCATTACATCCGGCAGGCGGACGACGGCCGACTGGTGGACCTGATCGGCCCCCGATTGGTCACGGCCCTGGGGCGTGACTTGAGCGACGCTGACCGCGACCTGCTGCGTCGCGCCATGCCGGGCCTGAAGGCGCGGGCCAAGACCCTGGTGGAACTTGCCAACGGCGCACAGTTTTATATCACGGCCCGCCCCCTTCCGCTGGACGAGAAGGCCACCCAACTCTTGTCCGACGAGGCCCGGGCCCAGCTGGCGACCATCGCCGGCCGCCTGAAGGACGCGTCCGACTGGACCGCCGCGACCCTGGAGGGGATCGTGCGCACGTACGCCGAGGAGACGGGCCTGAAGCTGGGCAAACTGGCTCAGCCATTGCGCGCTGCACTCTCCGGCTCCGCGGTCTCGCCACCGATCTTCGAGGTGGCGGAAGTGCTGGGCCAGGCTGAAACCCTGGCTCGTATCAGTGATGTCGCAGGGGGTGCGTGAGCCCTCCTGGCGTCATTGCCTTCGGCGGTGCGGAACACTACACTCCGCACCGCGTCATAAAGACCAATAAGGGGCAGAGGGCCCCACTCCGTATAAACAAGGACGTGCCGAAATGAGCGATACGACGACACCGGCGGCCGGAAAGAAAACGGTCACCCTCACCGACAACCAAACCGGTAAGTCTTACGAATTCCCCGTCATGCACGGCACGACCGGCCCTGACGTGATCGATATCCGCAAGCTCTACGGCGACACCGGGTACTTCACGTACGACCCGGGCTTCACCTCGACCGGCAGCTGCGAGTCCAAGATCACCTTCATCGACGGCGACAAGGGCGTGCTGCTGCACCGCGGCTACCCCATCGAGCAGCTGGCCGAGAAGAGCGACTTCATGGAAGTCTGCTATCTGATGCTGCACGGCGAGCTGCCGAACGCCAAGCAGAAGAGCGAGTTCGAGCGCTCCATCACCTATCACACCATGGTGCATGAGCAGCTGTCGCAGTTCTTCCGCGGCTTCCGTCGCGACGCCCACCCGATGGCCGTCATGTGTGGCGTGGTCGGCGCCCTGTCCGCCTTCTACCACGACAGCACCGACATCGAGGATCCGCGCCAGCGCATGGTGGCTTCGCACCGCCTGATCGCGAAGATGCCGACCTTGGCTGCCATGGCCTACAAGTACTCGATCGGCCAGCCCTTCGTGTATCCGCGCAACGACCTGGGCTATGCTGAGAACTTCCTCAACATGACCTTCGGCGTCCCGTGCGAGCCGTACAAGATTAACCCGGTCATCGCCAAGGCGATGGACAAGATCTTCATCCTGCACGCCGACCACGAGCAGAACGCCTCCACCTCCACGGTGCGCCTGTCCGGTTCCTCCGGCGCCAACCCCTTCGCCTGCATCGCCGCCGGCATCGCCTGCCTGTGGGGCCCCGCCCACGGCGGCGCCAACGAGGCCGTGCTGAAGATGCTGGGTGAGATCGGCCACAAGGACCGGATCCCCGAGTTCATCGCCCGCGCCAAGGACAAGAACGACAGCTTCCGCCTCATGGGCTTCGGCCACCGGGTCTACAAGAACTACGACCCGCGCGCCAAGGTCATGCAGCAGACCTGCAAGGAAGTCCTGGCCGAACTGGGCATCAAGGACGACCCCCTGCTGGACATTGCGGTCGAGCTGGAGCGCATTGCCCTGGAAGACCCGTACTTTGTCGAGAAGAAGCTGTACCCGAACGTCGACTTCTACTCGGGCATCATTCTGAAGGCCATCGGCTTCCCCACCAGCATGTTCACCGTGCTGTTCGCCCTGGCCCGCACCGTGGGCTGGATCGCCCAGTGGCAGGAAATGATCGCCGACACCTCGCAGAAGATCGGCCGTCCGCGTCAGCTGTACACCGGCGCCACGACGCGGGATTATGTCCCGGTCGAGCAGCGCTAAGGCATAGGCGGACGGGACGATGGCGGAGCGGGTTCATCCCAGCAATGGCGATAACGGGACAGGCGCCAGCCGGTCCCGACCCCGTGCCCGCATCCTACCCGCCCGTTCGCTGGAGAGCCATCTGCCGGCCAACGACAACCCCGTGCCCCCGGGCCGGCGGTTGAAGCGGTTGGTGTGGATGACCTTCGCCACCCTGGGCGCAGTCCTGGGCATCGCGGCCACCGTGGTGTCCCTGCTGCACTGAGGGACGATGGCGAACACCTTCCCGTGCTTTCTGGAAAGGCCGTCCGGGCGACCGGGCGGCCTTTTCTTTCATATCGTGCCAATGGCCCAGGTTCACCGCATGCATTGCTGGTACTGCCGGCAATGCATGCGGTCAAAAACTTCCCAACAGGTACTGGTCGGGCTGATGGCCGGAGCTGTACGTCGCAGGTGCGATCATGACCCAGACTGTACACAGCGAATGGGGCTTGGCCGGGGTGGAGGGGTTGCGTGAACGCGTGGCGGTGCTGGTCATCGTCGACATCCTGTCCTTTTCCACCGCCGTCGATATCGCGACCAGCCGCGGCGCGGCCATTCTGCCCTTTCCCTATGGTGACGCGGCGGCGGCCCAGACCGCCGCTGATAAGGCGGGCGCCGTGCTGGCGGCCCCGCGCAACGCTGGCGGCCAACTCAGCCTGTCGCCCCGCTCCCTCACCGCCATCACGTCCGGCACCCGGCTTATGCTGCCATCGCCCAATGGCTCCCGGCTTTCCCTGGCGGGCGGCGCGGCGAAGGTGATGGCGGGTTGCCTGCGCAATGTCGTGGCCGTCGCACGACAGGCCCACATGCTGGCCGAGGGCGGCGACATCGCCGTCATCCCGGCGGGCGAGCGCTGGCCGGATGGCAGCCTGCGGCCAGCGGTGGAGGATCTGCTGGGGGCCGGTGCCATCATCGCGGCGCTGGACCTGCCGACGTCCGCCGAGGCGCGGGTGGCGCGCGACGCCCACAGGGCGGCTGGGCCTGACCTGGCCGACATCATCCGGGGCAGCCAGTCCGGCCGGGAACTGGCCGGTTGGGGCTACGCCGATGATGTGGAACTTGCCCTTGAGCTGAACGTCAGCACCACGGCGCCGGTCTTGCGTGACGGCGCCTATCAGGCGCCCTAGGCCCCGTCCATCGCCCGGGCCAGCACCTCGAAGATGCGGGGGCTGTCGCACTGGGCGACGTTGAAACGCAGGAAGCCGTCGGCGGTATTGGTCAGGCTGAAGACGTCACCGGGTGCCAGCACCACCCCGTGGTCCAGCGCCGCGCGGGCCAAAGCCACCGACGACGCGCCCGGCGGCAGGGTCGCCCACAGGAACATGCCACCCCGGGGCTCAACCCACGGCTTGAGCCCCAAGACCTCCAGCCGGCGTACCGTACGTCCCATGGCGCCGGCCAGGCGCGCGCGTACGCCTTCCATATGCCGCCGGTAGCTGCCGTCGGTGAGCAGCTGGTGGATAATGCGTGGATTGGTGGTGGCGTTGCCGAAGGCAGTGGCCAGCTTCACATCGGCGATGCCTTGGATCCAGTCACCCCGCGCCACGACATAGCCGCAACGTACCGCCGCCGACAGCGTCTTGGAAAAGCTGCCGATGTGGACCACCCGCTCCAGCCCATCGAAGGCGGCCAGCCGGGGCGACGGCTCCGCCTCGAAATCGCTGAAGATGTCATCCTCGACGATCAGGATGTCGTGGGCCGCCGCCAGGGTCAGCAGCTTGTGCGCCACCGGCGCGGTCAGGCTGGCACCCGTGGGATTGTGCAGGGCGGCGTTGGTGATGTAGAGGCGCGGCCGATGGGTCGCCGCCGCCTGGGCGAAGACCGCCAGATCCGGCCCCGTGGGGGTATAGGGCACGGGCACGGCGCGGGCACGGTGGGCCGCCACCACGGTCTTGAAGTTGTAGTAGCAGGGGTCATCCAGCAGCACGACGTCGCCCGGTTCCAGCAGGTAGCGGCAGACCAGGTCGATGGCCTGGCTGCCGCTGTCGGTCAGCAGGATCTGGTCGGCCGCGGCTGCGATGCCGCGGGCCGTGAAACGGTCGGCCAAGTGGCGGCGCAGGGCCGGATAGCCCAGGGGGTTGTCGTAGTCCAAGAGGGCCGCCGACGGCGCCCGCGCCAAGGCGCGGAAGGCGCGACGGATGGCCGGTTCCGGCATCCAATCGGCCGGCAGCCAGCCACACCCGGGCTTCAGCACGCCCTCGCCCGGCTCCAAGGCCTGGCGCATCAGCCACAGCGGATCCACCGCCCGGTCCGGTGGCGGCTCCGCCCCGGCGAGCGCCGTGCCCATGAGCGCCAGCGGCGCCGCCCGCTTGGCGACGTAAAAGCCGGAACCCGGCCGCGCCGCCAGCACGCCTTCCGCCACCAGGCGGTCGTACGCCTCCACCACCGTGGATTTGGACACGCCCAGCCGCTCCGCCAGCACGCGGATGGAAGGCGCGCGGGCGCCGGCCGCCAACAGCCGGCCGTCCACCCAGGCATGGATTTCCGCCATGACCGTTTCCACCAGCGTACGGGCCGGAACGTCTATCGACTGTATCGCCATTTGGATCAGTACAGTTTGCTGAAACCGTACTGCACCATACCTTGTGATCATCCGCAGCGAAAGGCAGCATCGGCATCGTTCAGCAAGCCAGGATGCCCCGCCATGACGGACACCACCCTTCCCATCCCGCCCGTCACCACAACGTCGGCGCGACAGCCGACAGCCGGCTTCATCTATGGCCTCATCGGCGTCATCATCTTCAGCGGCAGCCTGCCCATCACCAAGATTGGCGTGGCCGGACTGGGCGCCAACTTCCTCAGCCTGGCGCGGGCGGCCCTGGCCGGTATCATCGCCCTGGGACTACTGGCCTTGCTGCGTCCCCGCCGGCCAGGCTTGCGCGACCTTCCCAGCCTCGCTGTTGTCGCCGGCGGCGCCGTGGTGGGCTTCCCCTTGCTGTCCGCCCTGGCCCTGCGCTGGATGCCCAGCACGCACGCCGTCGTCTTCAGCGGCCTGTTGCCCATCTCCACCGCCGTCTTCGGCGCACTGCGCGGCGGCGACCGGCCCGGGGCATCGTTCTGGCTGTTCTCCTGCGCCGGCGCGGGGGCCATCGCCGCCTACGCCCTGGCGCCCGCTGTCCTGGCCGGTGGCTTTCACCTGGCTCCGGGCGATGGCCTGATGCTGCTGGCCGTGGCCGTCTGCGGCTTGGCCTATGCGGAGGGGGCGCGGCTGTCGCGCCACCTGGGCGGCTGGCCCGTCATCTGCTGGGCGCTGGTGCTGTCCCTGCCCCTCATGGCGCCGTTGGCCTTGGCCACCTTCCCCGCCGACTGGCAGTCCGTGCCGGCGAGCGCCTGGGTGGCGCTGGGCTATGTCACCCTGTTCAGCATGCTGATCGGCTTTTTCTTCTGGTATCACGGCCTGGGCCTGGGCGGCACGGCGGCGGTGGGACAGATCCAGCTGCTGCAGCCCTTTTGCAGCTTCGGCCTGGCGGCCGTGCTGCTGGGTGAACCGGTGGGGCCGGCCGTGCTGGGCACGGCCCTGGTCGTGGTGCTGTGCGTGGCCGGCGCCCGGCGCGCCGCCCGGAGGGGATAAACACCCGCGGCATGAGCCCGGGAATGATGTGTCAGAGCCCCGCCTGCTCCGCCTCGCGCGCGCGGGCGTGGATCACCCGCATGACGACCTCGGCCGCGCGGCGGCTGGGCGGGGTATCCCCCTGGCCCAGCCAGGCGGCCACCTCGGCCACGCCCTCGATCTGTTCCTGGCGGGCGGCGGGGTCGTCCAGCAGGCGGCCCAAGGCCTCCGCCAGGCGCGACGGCCGGCATTCCTCCTGCAGCAACTCCGGCACCAGCATGCGGTTCAGCATGATGTTGACCAGGTTGACGAAGCGCACCTTGATCAGGCCGCGATACAGCCGGTAGGTCAGCGGGTGGATGCGATAGGCGATGACGGCGGGCAGCCGGGCCAGCGCCAGTTCCAGCGCCACCGTGCCGGACGCGGCCAGGGCGGCCTCGCTGGCGGCGAAGGCGTCATACTTGTCCTGGTCACCCTCCACCACCACGGCGGGCAGCGGCCAGCTCTTCACCGCCTCCTCCACCAGGGCCTTGGTGGCGGGCACCGTGGGCACGGCCGCCACCACGCGCGGCAGGCGCGGCGCCAGGATGTCCAGCGCGCCCTTGAAATCGGGCAGCAGCTTGGTCACCTCGCTGCGGCGGCTGCCCGGCAGGATGGTAATGATCCGGGTGTCGGACTCCAGGCTGTGCTTGGCGCGAAAGCGGTCGGCGTCGCCGGCGTCGGCGCCGCTTTCCACGATGGGGTGGCCCACGAAGCTGCAGTCCAGGCCCGCCTTCTCAAAATAAGGGGGCTCGAACGGCAGCAGCGCCAGCAGATGGTCCAGGAACTTGGCGATCTTGGCGGCACGCCCCGGGCGCCAGGCCCAGACGGTCGGCGCCACGTAATGGATCAGGGGAATATCCGGGTTGGCCTTCTTGACCCGGCGCGCCACGCGGAAGCAGAAGTCCGGCGCATCGATGGTCACCACCGCCGCCGGCTTCATGTCCAGGATGGCTTGTTCCGTCTGCTTCATACGCCGCAGCAGGCTGGGCAGCTTGGGCAGCAGTTCCGCCAGGCCGAACAGGGCCAATTCCTCCATGGGGAACAGGCTTTTCAGGCCCTGGGCCTTCATGCGCTCCCCGCCGATGCCAGCGAAGCGGATGGCGCCAAACGTTTCCTGCTTCAGGGCCAGCATCAGCCGACCACCCAGCACGTCGCCCGACGGTTCCCCCGCGACGAGGAAGACCAACGGCACATCCTCGTTCATACCGCCTCCGTAACGATACCGGTGACGAACAGGCCGGCGGCGTCCGCCGCCTGGGCCACCTGTTCTGCGCCCAAGGTCAGGGTGCCGCCCGCCTCCACCGCGATGCCGCGGAAGCCATGGGCCGCCGCCTTCCGCACCGTTGTAACGCCGATGGTGGGCAGATCCAGGCGGATGTCCTGCTGGGGTTTGCGCATTTTGACCAGGATGGGGCCGGGCCCCTCGCGGCGCAGTCCGCCGCAGCGTTCGATCAGGGCGTCGGTGCCCTCGATGGCCTCAACCCCCAGCACCAGCCCCTGCTGCACCACCACCGCCTGGCCCACGTCCAGCAGGCCCAGGGTGCGGGCCACGGCCACGCCGTGGTGGATGTCGGCCTCGGCAGCGGCGTCGGGCGCCAGGGCGCCCATGGGGCCGGCGGGACTCAGCAGCCCCTGCACCAGGGCCTGCACGGCCACGACGGCGAACCCCTCCTCCTCCAGCGTCGCCACCAGGGCGCGCAGGATGCCGTCGTCACCCAAGGCCCTGGCGCCGATGCGGGCGAAGAACTTGGCGGCGAACCAGTCGGGACGCATTTCGGCCAGGCTGGGCCGGCGCACGCGGCCGGCCAGCACGATCTCCCCCACGCCTTCCGCGCGCAGCCGGTCCAGGATGGCACCGGCTGCGCCGATGCGGAACGTCGCCTGGGGCACGTCCGGGGGCACGGTGGCGCCTTGGCCGTCGAGGGCCACGACGAAAACCGGGCGCCCCAGGGCGCGGCAGGTGTCGACCAGCCGGCTGGGCAGGTCGCCCCCACCCGCCAGTATCCCCAGTTTTACGGGGGTGTCCGGCATCAGCGGGGCTGGCACAGGGCGCGGCCGCCACGGCCGCGGATAAAGGTCAGCACTTCCCCCACCACCGGGGTGGGGTGCGCGCTTTCCACCGCCGCCATGCGGTCGGCCAGCGTGCCCTCATGGCCGAAGATGCCGTCGAAGGCGGTGCGCAGGGCGTTCACATCCTCGCGGGTGAAGCCGCGGCGGGTCAGCCCCACCAGGTTCAGCCCCGCCAGGAAGGCGCGGTCGCCCTTCACCAGGCCATAGGGGATGACGTCGCTTTCCACGCCCGACATGCCGCCGATCATGGCGTGGGCGCCGATGCGCACCCACTGGTGCACGGCCGAGAGCCCCCCCAGGATGGCGTTGTCACCCACCTCGACATGGCCGCCCAGGGTGGCGTTGTTGGCCAGGATGACGTTGTCACCCACGATGCAGTCGTGCGCCACGTGGGACGAGGCCATGAACAGGCAGCCGTCGCCCACTCGGGTCACCATACCGCCGCCTTCCGTGCCGATGTGCATGGTCACATGCTCACGGATCCGGTTGTTGCGGCCCACGATCAGCTCCGCCGGCTCCCCCTTGAACTTCAGGTCCTGGGGGGCGTGACCGATGGAGGCGAAGGGATAGATGACGGTGCCGGCGCCCACTTGGGTACGGCCTTCCACCACCACATGGCTTTTCAGGTCGACGCCGTCCCCCAGCGTGACGTGGGGACCGACCACGCAGAAGGGGCCGATCTTGACCCCGGCGCCGATCTGGGCCGCGGGATCGACCACGGCGGTCGGGTGGATAACGGTCTCGCTCATCACGGATAAGGCCTAGCTGTCCATCACGATCATGGCGGCGTAGGTCGCCTCGGCACACAGCTGGCCGTCCACCCAGGCCTCGCCTTTGAACTTCCACACGTTACGGCGGTTCTGGATCTTCTGGACCTTGATCTCGACGCGGTCGCCCGGCACCACCGGGCGGCGGAACTTCGCCTCCTCGATGGACATGAAGTAGACCAGCTTGCCTTCCGCCGACTCACCCAGCGTGTGCATGACCAGCACGGCAGAAGTCTGGGCCATGGCCTCCACGATCATGACGCCCGGCATGACGGGCTTCTGCGGGAAGTGGCCGGTGAAGAACGGCTCGTTGATCGTGACGTTCTTGATGCCCGTGCAGCTCTCACCCGTGATGATGTCGACGATCTTGTCGATCAACAGCATGGGATAGCGGTGCGGGATCATCTGCATGATCCGCAGGATGTCCAAATCGGGTACCTTGCCAGGAACCTTCTGCTCTTCAGTCGTCACGTCCATCACCTTCATTCCTACCCCGCACCAGGCGACCCAGCGCCGCTACCTGGCGCAACCATTGCCGCATGGGCACGGCCGGCGAACCGCCGACCTTTTCCCCCGGCCCCACGTCCCGCATGACACCGCTTTGTGCCGCGATCTGCGCGCCGGCGCCGATCTTCAAATGCCCCGTCACGCCGGCCTGTGCCGCCAGCACGACATGATGATCCAGCTTGGTGCTGCCCGATATCCCCGCCTGGGCCACGATGACGCAGCCGGCACCAAGGTGCACGTTGTGCCCGATTTGCACCAAATTATCAATCATACAGCCCCGGCCGATGACCGTGTCGGGCCCGGCCCCCCGGTCCACCGTGGCGTTGGCGCCGATTTCCACGTCATCCTCAATCACCACCCGCCCCATCTGCGGCACGCGCACATGGCCGGCCAGGTCCATGGCGAAGCCGAAGCCGTCCTGGCCGATGCGGGCGCCGGGATATATCGTGACCCGCGCCCCCAGGATGCAGTGGGTCAGCGAGGCGTTGGCGCCGATGACGGTGTCGTCCCCCAACCGCACGTTCACGCCGATGGTGGCGTTCGGGCCGATGCGGCAGCGGGCGCCGATGACGGCCCCCGCCTCCACCACCGCGCCCGCGGCGATGTCCGTCCCCTCACCCACCTCGGCGCCGGGGTCGACATGGGCGCCGGCGCTGATCTTCCCCGACGGGGCGGTCGCCGGGTAGAAGGCCTGGGCGCACAAGGCGTAGGCCTTGTAAGGGTTGCGCGACAGCAACAGCGCCACGCCCGCCGGCGCCTTGGACGCGAGCGCCGGATGCACCACCACCGCGCCCGCCCGCGTGGCGCTGAAGGCGGCCACGTACTTCTTGTTGTCGAGGAAGCTCAGTTGGCCCGGCTCCGCAGCATCCAGCGCGGCGACATCGCTCAGGACCAGGTCCGGGTCGCTGCCCGGCGCCACCTCGGCGCCGGAGCGCCGCGCCAGCTCGGCAAGGGTGTAGGGCCCGGCCCGGTTGAAGAAACGGGGATCGGCCATGGGAACGGCACCTTTCAACGGCAGCGACCGCGCCCGGGCGCGCCATCCCGTCGAGAGGGCGCCCGGGTGCCGGTCAGTTCGGAACGTTGACCGTGATCTGCGGCAACGTGGCGTTCAAGCGTGACAACACGGTGTTGGTGATGTCCAGCGCGTCGTCGGCCATGTAGATGATGTTGGAGCGCGGAATGACCAGCGTGAAGCCGTTCTCGCGCGCCACCTCGCCCACCACGCGTACCATATTGTCGCGCAATTGGGCGCTGGCGGCGGCGAAGGCGTTGTCCAACTGGCGCTTGCGTTCCTGCAGGCGCCGCTGCACCTCCGCCACCTGCTGTTCGAAGTCCTTGCGCTTGGCGTCGAAGTCCTCCTGGCCCAGCTTGGTCCGCTGGCTGGCCAGTTCCTTTTCCGCCTGCCGCAGGAACTGTTCCTGCTGCGACTGTTCCGCCTGGAACTTCTGCGTCTGCTCGCTGTCCTGTCGCTTCATGCTCTGCATGGCGGAGCACTTTTCCAGCAGGATCTGCACGTCGACCACGGCGATGGTCGTCACCGGCTTCTGCTGGCTGTCGCTGGCCACGGGCTTGGCCGACGCCTTGGCCGGGGCCGCCGCCAGGGCGGCATCCAAGGGCGCCAAGCCCCCAAAACCAAGAACGAGGGCCGCCAAGGCGGCCCTCGCATGGGAAAGGCAAACGGTCGGGGGTGTGGTGCGGCGTGCGAACGCCATCATGTCCCGTCCCTTCGTTCTTAGAACTGCGAACCGAAGCTGAAGCGGAACTGCTGAATGCGGTCGTAGCTCTTCTTCATCCACGGATAGGCCAGGTCGATGCGGATGGGACCGAACGGCGACTTCCACGACACGCCCACGCCCGAGGAGGCGCGGAACGCGAACTCGTCATGGAAATCGTCACCCGGCAACGGCGACTCACCGCTCTGGTCCAGGGCACCGATGTCGGTGAAGACGTGGAAGTCCACGCCCAGTTCCTCCGGCAGGCCCAGCGGGAAGGTAACTTCCGACGTGCCGCGTACCAGACGCTTACCGCCCAGGGCGTCGTTGCCGCCGTTGCTGCTGAAGGCGCGGGGGCCGACGCCGGCCACCTGGAAGCCGCGCAGGGTGTCGCCGCCCAGGAAGAAGCGGTCCTGAATGCGCACGAACTCACCACCCAGACCCAGGATGTAGCCAACCTCACCCTCGATCTTCAGCACGACATTGCTGAACAGCGGGAAGTAGATGCCCGAGGTCAGGCGGTTGCGCAGGAAGTGCACGCTGCCGCCCAGGCCCGCCACCTGGTTAGTGACGGTGAAGTAGTAGCCGGAGGTCGGCTTCAGGCGGCTGTCACGGGCATCGAAGGTCAGGGCGGACTGAATGGACGAGGTCGTCGTCGCACCCACCTGCTCCTGCACGAAGCGCGTGGTTTCATAGGTGATGTCGCTGATCCGGGTGTGGGACAGCGTGTAGGTCACCAGTTCGCGCAAGCGGTCGGAGATGGGGAAGCCGGCACGGATGTCGAAGCCCGTGCTGGACATGTCGTAGCTGTAGGACTCTTCCGTCGTATTGGCGTTGCGGTCCGTGCGGAACAGGTCCACGCCCATCGCCAGATCCCGATTCATGAAATAGGGATCGGTATAGGAGATGGTGAATTCCTTGGAGTAGTAGGACCACATCGTCGAGAAACGGATGTCTTGGCCCGTACCCAGGAAGTTGCGCTGGCGGATCGAGAAGTCGATCAGTGCGCCTTCGGTGGTGGAGTAACCCAGGCCCACCTGGATTTCACCGGTGGATTGCTCGCTGAGGTCGACGGTCAACACCGCCTGGTCGGGCGTGCTGCCCTCGCTCGGCTTGATCTTGACGTCGTCGAAGAAGCCCAGATCCTTCACGCGCTGCTCGGAGCGCTTGACCTTGGACGCGTTGAAGGGGTCGCCTTCGGCCAGCAGCAGCTCGCGCCGCACCACCTTGTCCAGGGTGATGAGGTTGCCGTTGATGTCGATGCGCTCGACGAACACGCGCGGGCTGGGGTTGATCTCGAAGTGCAGATCGACGGTCTGCGTGTCGGCGTGGCGTTCCTCATTGGGATCCACCTGGACGAACGCGTACTGCTGGTCGCCCAGCTTGTCCTGCAGCTTGTTGATCGTGCTTTCGATCTTGTCGGCGTTGAACCAGTCGCCTTCCTTGGTCTCGATCACCTCGCGCAGCGGAGCCAGATCGATGTCCTTGATGGCGCTGGTCAGTTCGATCTTGCCGAACTTGTAGCGCTTGCCCTCGTCCAGGGCCATGGTGATGAAGAACTTGTCACGGTCGGGCGTCAGTTCCGCGACCGACGACATCACGCGGAAGTCGGGGTAGCCGTTGCGGAAATAGAAGCGGCGGATCTGTTCCTTGTCGTAGGCCAGGCGATCGGGATCATAGGTGTCGTCGCTGGACAGGAAGCGCCACCAACGCGATTCCTTGGTCACCATGACGTTGCGCAGGTCGCTGTCGTCATAGATGTTGTTGTTGATGAAGCTGATCAGCTGCACGCCGGTCAGTGGGCCTTCATCGATCTCGAACACGAGGTCGACGCGGTTCTGTTCCAGCTGGACGATCTTGGGTTCGATGCGCGCAGCGAAGCGGCCGTTACGGCGGTAGACGTCCAGCATGCGCTGCACGTCCTGCTGCACGCGGGACCGGGTGAACACCAGGCGCGAGCGCAGCTGGACTTCGGACTGCAGGTCCTCGGTCTTGACGCGCTTGTTCCCTTCGAAGACCACGCGGTTGATGATCGGGTTCTCGACCACGGCCACCACCAGGGTGTCGCCGTCGCGACGCAGGGTCACGTCGGCGAACAGGCCGGTGGCGAACAGGGCCTTCAGCGATTCATCGATCTTGTCCGGATTGAAGGCATCGCCCTGGGACACGACCAGGTAAGAGCGGACCGTGGCCTGCTCGATACGCTGGGTGCCTTCGACGCGGATGTCCTTGATGACGCCACCGGACAGGATCTCCTGAGCCCAGGCACCGGACGAAAGAGCGACAGCTGACGTTGCGGTGGTGCTGGCGATAGCCAGGCACAGCGCCGCTACTCTCGAAACCGAACCCAATTATTTCCCCCGGTCAAACTTTGGAAATCAGAGACTTAACGAAACTGCCCACACCAAAGTGGATCAGATCGTTCCAAGTGGCGAAAATCATGAGACTAAGTACCAAAGCCAGGCCGATCCGGAAACCATATTCCTGAGCGCGCTCGCCCAGGGGACGGCCCCGCAAAGCTTCCAGGCCATAGTACATAAGATGCCCGCCGTCCAGCATGGGGACGGGGAAGAGATTGATCAGGCCCAGGTTCACCGACAGCACGGTCATGAACCAGATGACCTGGACCAGGCCCAACTGTGCCATCTGCCCGGACATCTGCACGATGCGCAGCGGCCCGCCCAGATCCTCGGTGCCATGGCTACCCGCGATCATTTGGCCCACGGCGTCCAGCGTGCCGGTGATCAGGGCCCAGGTCGCCTTGCACGCCGCCCACACGGCGTTCAGCGGATCGCGGCGGTGGTATTCGTCCTGCCCGCGGATGACGCCCAGGCGGCCGATACGGCTCTTGTTGCCGAAGCGGTCTTCCGATTCCACGGCGCGCGGCGTGACGCTCAGATCCATCTGCGCGTCGCCGCGCTGCACCTTCACATCCAGCGTCACATCCGGACTGATGGCGATGATCTGCTGCAGATCCTCGAACCGCTCGATCTTGTGGCCGCCCAGTTCCAGCACGCGGTCGCCCGCCTGCAGGCCGGCTACGGCGGCGGCGCTGTCGGGCTCCACCTGTTGCAGCACGGCGGGCGTGTAGGGCTGGCCGTAGAACATGAACAGCAGCGACAGGGCCACGATGGCGAATAGGAAATTGGCCATGGGGCCCGCCACCACGATGGCGGCGCGCTGGCCCACCCGCTTGTAGTGGAAGGATACGGCGCGCTCTTCCGGCGTCATGGAGCGGGTCTCGGCGCCGGGCCGGCTGGCGGCGTCGGCGTCACCGAACATCTTCACGTAGCCGCCCAGCGGGATCAGGCTGAACTTCCAGCGCGTGCCGGCGCGGTCGTTGAAACCCCAGATTTCCGGACCGAAGCCGATGGAGAACACATCCACCCGCACGCCGTTGCGGCGCGCGATGTAGTAATGGCCGAATTCGTGCACGAACACGAGGACGGTCAAGACCACCAGGAAGGTGCCCCCATAGGTGCTGGCGTAGTTCACGATCTGATGCATCGTCCCAAACTCCAATAACACCCCCTCCTTCAGGGCTTTCCCGCCTCACCCCGCCTTCCGGCGCGGAAACTGGGACACGCATGAGAAGAGGGCCTGTTTGCCTGGTCGCGATGGTGCGCCGCCTTGGTGAACAAAACGTCACCAGCGGCGGCTTCGCAACCTGGCCGGCAGGCCCCGGTCATCCTTGAACGGCCGGGACCCCCGTTTCCTATCGCGCCTGAATCGCTTCAGCCGCAACCCGCCGCGCAACGGTATCGACTTCGCGCACATCGTCCAGTGAATTAAGGCGGGAATGCGGCACCGTCGTCATCGTGTGCTCGACAATACGCTCGATATCCAGGAAGCCGATGCGGCCATCCAGGAAAGCGGCCACGGCCATCTCGTTGGCGGCGTTCATGACGCAGGCGGCGCAACCGCCGGCCCGCATGGCCTCGCGCGCCAGGCGCAGCGCCGGGAACTTCCCCGGATCGGGCGCGTAGAATTCCAGATGGCCGGCGGTCACCAGGTTCAGGCGATCACCCGGGGTGGCGATGCGGTGCGGCCAGCCCAGGGCCACGGCGATGGGCGTGCGCATGTCCGGCGTGCCCAGCTGCGCCAGGACGGAACCGTCGACATATTCCACCAGGCTGTGCACCACCGACTGCGGATGGACCAGCACGTCGATCTTATCCTCGGGCATGCCGAACAAATGGTGGGCCTCGATGACCTCCAGCCCCTTGTTCATCATGGTGGCGCTGTCGACCGAGATCTTGGCGCCCATGTCCCAGGTGGGGTGGGCCACCGCCTCCTTCACCGTGGCGCGGGCCATGTCCTCACGCGTCTTGTTGCGGAAAGGGCCGCCCGAGGCGGTCAGGATCAGGCGGCTCACGCCCTCCACCCGCTCGGAGTCGAAGACCTGGAAGATGGCGCTGTGCTCGCTGTCCACCGGCAGCAGGGTGGCGCCGTGGCGCTTCACCTCTGCCATCATCAGCGACCCGGCGCAGACCAGCACCTCCTTGTTGGCGAAGGCCACGGTGGCGCCCCGGCGCGCGGCGGCCAGCGTCGGTTCCATGCCGGCGGCGCCCACGATGGCGGCCATGACCCAGTCCGCAGGCCGCGCGGCGGCGCCCACCACCGCCTGGGCACCAGCGGCGACCTCGATGCCGGTGCCGGACAGCGCGTCCTTCAGGGCGGCGTAGTGGGCCTCATCCGCCACCACGGCGGCCTTGGCGCGCAGCTCCTTGGCCTGGCGGGCCAGCAGATCCACGTTCTTGCGGGCCACCAGCGCCTCGACCTGGTACTTCTCCGGATCGGCCGCGACCAGCTCGACCGTGTTGCAGCCCACCGAGCCGGTGGAGCCCAGGATGGTCACCGTGCGCGCGGCGGGAACGGCGGCGGTCGCCGTCTCCGGCGCCACAACGGCCTGCAGGGAACTCACCACCATGACCCATTCTCCCCAATCAGGGCGTGGAACAGCGCGAACACCGGCGCCGCCATGACCAGCCCATCAATGCGATCCAACAATCCGCCGTGCCCGGGGATCAGCGAGCCGCTGTCCTTCACGTCACACCGGCGCTTCATATACGATTCGAACAGGTCGCCCGCCTGGCCCACCACCGCGATGACGGCCGCCACCAGGGCGCCGGCGCCGGGCGAGGACACGGTGGCCAGCGGCGACAGCGCCAACCCTACCAAAGCCGCGGCCGCCATGCCGCCCAAAAGGCCTGCCCAGGTCTTCTTCGGGCTGATGCGTGGCGCAAGCTTGGGGCCGCCGATGGCCCGGCCGGCGGCATAAGCGCCGATGTCGGTGGCCCAGATGGCCAGCAGCAGGAACAGGAACAGCCAGGGGGCGTCGGGGCCCGCCCGGTTGCGGATCCAGTCCAGCGCCAGGCAGCCGCCGCCGACGTAGGGCACGATCAGCGCGAACAGGATGGGCGCCGGCAGCCGGCCGGCGGTGCCCCCCTCGTTGGCCTCCGCCTCCGGCGCGTGCGGGTGGCCGCCGGCGGCGGCCCACCACAACAGCGCCGTCTGCGCCGCCAGCAGGACCAGGCCATAGAGCGGCCCAGCCACGAACTCGCCACTGAGGGTGACCAGGATGGTCATCAGCCCCATGGTCGTGGCCCAGGGCTGGCGCCCCGGCACCACCAGGCGCAGCCATTCCAGACCGGCGATGACGGCGACCGCCACCAGCACCAGCTGAAAGACGAGGCCGCCCAGCCATACGGCCACCAGGACCGGGGGCCCCAGGACCAAAGCGGAGAAGATACGGGTCTTCAGATCACCCGGCAGCTTGGCCAACAGCCCTTCAGCGCGTTCCAACCGTTGCCCCATACCGGCGGTCGCGCCGATGGAATTCCTGGATGGCGTCATCCAATTCCTGGCGACCGAAATCCGGCCACAGCGTTTCAACGAACACCAGCTCCGCATAGGCCATCTGCCACAGCAGGAAGTTGCTGATGCGCTTTTCCCCGCTGGTGCGGATCACCAGGTCCGGATCGGGGATGTCCTGGGTATAGAGCGAGGCGCCCAAGCTTTCCACCGTCACCTGGTCGGCCGTCATGCGCCCGGCCTTCACCTCTTCCGCCAAATGGCGGGCGGCGTTGGCGATTTCCTGGCGCGAGCCGTAGCTGAGCGCCATCACCAACGTCAGGCCGGTGTTGTTCGCCGTCAGGGTCTCGGCGTTCCGGATCAGCGTGACGATGTCGGGCGCCAGGCGCGACCGGTCGCCGATGATGCGCAGCCGCACGCCGTTCTTGTGCAGGGTGGCGATCTCACCCCGCAGGTAGAACCGCAGCAGGTGCATCAGTTCGCTGACCTCACCCTCGGGCCGGCTCCAGTTCTCGGACGAGAAGCTGAACAGGGTGAGGTAGGACACGCCCAGTTCCCGCGCCGCCTCCAGCACACGCCGCACCGCCTCCACGCCTTTTTTGTGGCCGGCGGTGCGGGGCAGGCCCCGGCGCGTCGCCCAGCGCCCATTGCCATCCATGATGATGGCGATATGGGCGGGCGGGCGGGCGTTCAGGAGCACTGCGGCACCGGACATGGGACTCTCGAAGAAACAGGAACCGGGGACGGGTAGAAATGAAAGCGAACCTGGAACGCCACCTCAGATCTGGGTGATGTCCTTTTCCTTGGCCGCGAACGCCTCATCGATCTTCTTGATGTGCGCGTCGGTCAGGGCCTGCACCTTGTCCGACCACGTCTTGTGCTCGTCCTCGGACAGGTCGCCGTCCTTCTGCAGCTTCTTCAGGTGGTCCATGCCGTCGCGGCGCACGTTGCGCACGGCGACGCGGGCCTGCTCGGCATACTTGTTGGCCACCTTCACCAGTTCCTGGCGGCGTTCCTGGTTCAGGTCCGGGATCGGCACGCGGATGGTGTTGCCATCGGTCTGCGGGTTCAGGCCCAGGCCGGCCTCGCGGATGGCCTTCTCGGTGGCCTTCACCATGCCGCGGTCCCACACCTGCACGGTGATCAGGCGGGGCTCAGGCACGCTCACGGTGGCGACCTGGTTCAGGGGCATGCTGGAGCCGTAGGCCTCCACCTGCACCGGATCCAGCAGGTTGGCCGACGCGCGGCCGGTGCGCAGGCCGGCGAATTCCTTGCGCAGGTTGTCAACGGCGCCATCCATGCGCCGGCTGATGCCATCGATATCGGGGGCGGCCACGTTCAAGCCTCTTCTTCCGTAATGATCGTGAAATGACCCCTTCCATCCATGACTTCGGCGAAACCGCCTTCCTGATGGATGGAAAAGACGAGAATAGGAATGTTGTTCTCACGCGCCAGCGAAATCGCCGTCGCGTCCATGACCTGCAGGTCGTTGGACAGCACGTGCAGGTAGCTCAGGGAACTCAGACGCTCGGCCGTGGGATCCTTCTTCGGATCGGCGGTGTAGACGCCATCCACCTTGGTGCCCTTCAGCAGGGCCTCGCAGCCCATTTCCGAGGCGCGCAAGGCCGCGGCCGTATCGGTGGTGAAGAAGGGGTTGCCGGTGCCGGCGGCGAAAATCACCACCCTGCCCTTTTCCATGTGGCGCACGGCGCGGCGGCGGATGAAGGGCTCGCACACACTGGCCATGGGGATGGCGGACTGCACGCGGGTGGGCACGTCGATGCGCTCCAGCGCGCTCTGCATGGCCAGGGCGTTCATCACGGTGGCCAGCATGCCCATGTTGTCGGCCGTGGCGCGTTCCATGCCCGACGCGGCGCCCGAGATGCCGCGGAAAATGTTGCCGCCGCCGATGACCAGGCAAACCTCGACCCCCATCTGGACGACGGTCTTCACCTCGTTGGCGACGCGGTTGACGACCTTCTGGTCGAGACCGAATTCACGGTCCCCCATCAGCGCCTCGCCCGAGATTTTCAATAGCACGCGTTTGTATCGGGCAGCCACGGGGTCAGGTCCTCTCGCCAGTTGGTGGGCCCGGCGGCAAGCCGGGTTGGGAAGCCACGAGTGTCCGGGGTCAGATCCGGGTTAGCTCTACTGCAAACTTGCCCCCGCCGCCAAGTCTGGCGTTGCGGGAAGGCAGCACAACAGAGCCCCGAATTGTGCCGTCAAAATGACGCCGGGCCCGAGGCACACGAAAGAGCGGCGCGGACGATCACGCCGGCGGCCACTCTACTCACCTGGAATTGTCAGGAAAATCGCCATCCGGGGCTGACACAGAAATGGTGCCGGGGATGGCCTGGGGGCACCGCCATGGCAGGGGTACCCAAGAAACCGGCGCGCCCATCACTGGACGCGCCGGCCTTACTCAACTCAAGTCGGCTGTGGGATCAGCGCGCCATCGAGGCCACTTCGGCCGCGAAATCGCTCTCTTCCTTCTCGATGCCGTCGCCCAGCACGAAGCGCACGAAGCCGGTCAGCTTCACCGGGGCGCCCACGTCCTTGGCGGCGTTCTCGACGACCTTGCGGATCTTGGTCTCCTGGTCGATCACGTAGACCTGCTCCAGCAGCACCACTTCCTCGTAGTACTTGCGCAGGCGGCCTTCCACCATCTTCGCGATGATGTCCTCGGCCTTGCCCGAGGCGCGGGCCTGGTCGGCCAGCACGTTGCGCTCACGGTCCAGGGCGGCGGTGTCGACGTCGGCGATGTCCAGAGCCTCCGGACGGGCGGCGGCGATGTGCATGGCGATCTGGCGACCCAGCTCCTGCAGCTTGGCCTTGTCGCCGGTCGACTCCAGAGCCACCAGCACGCCGATCTTGCCCAGGCCGCCGGTCAGGGCGTTATGGACGTAGGTGGCGACGACGCCGTCGGTGACCGACAGGCGGGCGGCGCGGCGCAGGTTCATGTTCTCGCCGATGGTGGCGACCAGGTGGGTCAGCTCTTCGGCGACGGTGCGGCCGTTACCGAAAGCCTGGCCCTTCAGGGACTCGACGTCGGCATCGGCCAGGGCCAGCTTGGTCACGCCGGACACCAGGGCCTGGAACAGGTCGTTGCGGGCGACGAAGTCGGTCTCGGCGTTGATCTCGACGGCGGCGCCGACGGTGCCCTGGGAGGCGACGCCGACCAGGCCCTCGGCGGCGACGCGGCCGGCCTTCTTGGCGGCGGCGGCCAGGCCCTTCTTGCGCAGCCAGTCGACGGCGCCCTCGATGTCGCCGGCGACCTCGTTCAGGGCCTTCTTGCAGTCCATCATGCCGGCGCCGGTCTTTTCGCGCAGCTCCTTAACGAGCGCAGCCGTAATCTCAGCCATCTTCGCCTCTCTCATCACGTCAGGGCGGACGGGCGTCCGCAGGGATTTTGATCAGGGATCGGAGGGACGTCGCCGTCCGCATCCGGAAATTCGTGGGGTCGCCACCCCGGTGGGGGCCACCCATATGACAGCCGCCCCGAAGCGGGGCGGTGGTCGGCCGGGAGCGGGATGGTTTGACGCACCCCGCGAACCCGGACAGTCCAAGGGCACCGCCCCGGACAGCAAGCCGGCCGGACCGGAACCCCTGAAGGAGCCCCGGCCCGGCCGTTCGCTTAAGCCTTAGGCCTCGGCCGCGACTTCGGCTTCCTCGGCGGGGATCTCTTCCACCGGAGCCTCTTCCGAAGCGCCGACGTCGATGCCCGAGGCAGCCATCTCAGCGTGCAGGCCATCCAGCACGGCGCCGGAAATCAGCTCGCAGTACAGCTCGATGGCGCGCAGGGCGTCGTCGTTGCCGGGGATGGGGAAGGTCACGCCGTCGGGGTTGCTGTTGCTGTCCAGCACGGCCACCACGGGGATGCCCAGCTTGTTGGCTTCCTGAACGGCCAGCGACTCCTTGTTGGTGTCGATGATGACCAGGATGTCCGGCAGGCCGCCCATCTCCTTGATGCCGCCCAGCGCCCGCTCCAGCTTGTCGCGGTCACGGGTGCGGTTCAGCAGTTCCTTCTTGGTCAGGCCGGCGATCTGGCCGCCCAACAGCTCATCCATCTCGCGCAGGCGCTTAATGGACTGGGAGATGGTCTTCCAGTTGGTCAGCATGCCGCCGAGCCAACGGTGGTTGACGTAGTACTGGCCGCAACGACCAGCAGCCTCGGCCACCTTCTCCTGGGCCTGGCGCTTGGTGCCGACGAACAGGACGCGGCCACCGCCGGCCACCACGTCACGCACGGCCTGCATGGCGCGGTGCAGCATGGGCACCGACTGCTCCAGGTCGATGATGTGCACGCCGTTGCGCACACCGAAGATGTACGGGGCCATCTTCGGGTTCCAGCGACGGGTGTGGTGACCGAAATGAACGCCGGCTTCCAGCAGCTGGCGCATGGTAAAGGTAGGCATAGCCATGAAACGGAACCTTTCTCCGGTTTGGCCTCCGTGGGCAATGCCCCTTGGCCACCTGGCCTTGAGACACCGGAAGCGGACCGCCCAGATAATAAGGACGCCCCGCAAGCCCACGTGTGGGATTGACGATGGCCGGTGTGATACTCCGCCGCCCCGGCGATTTCAACCCCGAAGCGCGGGCGCCCGCCCTGCGGGAACGAAAGGGGTCCCCCGCGCCGGGCGCTTGGCAGTACCGGGCCCCCACGCCTATGGTGCGGCCCATGTTCGCCCCCACCGACTTCCCCGCTGAGTCCCCTCTGGCGGAGGCCCGCGCCGCGCTGGCCCTCAGCTATGCCGACCTGGGCCTGGCGCCGCCGGCCATCACCGCCGTCGCCGCCGGCGCCCTGCCGGACGCCGTGCGCCCGCGCCTGGACCATGTCGACGGCATGACGGCGGCCCTGGCCCGTCACGCCGGCGGCCCAGTCAGCGTCAACGTCCAGGCCCGCACCCGTGACCAGGGTCCCGGCCTCGACCGCCTGCGCCGGCTCGTCATCCTGGCGGCGCGCACCGACGGCCGCCCCCTGGCCCTGGGCCTGCTGAGCGTCGACCTGCTGGCCCTGCCCCCGTCGGTGGCGGCGGAAGCGCTGGCGGAAAAGACGCCCTTCGGCACCCTGCTGGCTGATGCTGGCCTGCCCTTCCTCAGCCGGCCGCGGCTGTTCTTCACCCTGGCGGCCGACGCGGCATTGGTCCGCCTGCTGGGCGGGACGGAGGGCGACGCGCTCTATGGCCGCCTGGCCCACCTGGCCTTCACCCTGCCCGGTGCCGAGCGCCCCGTGGCCCGGGTGGTGGAAATTCTGCGACCCTGAACAGAGTCACAGCAGCGCCGGCAGTTCCTGCCGCAGCAGTTCCAGCACCATCCGCACCTTGGGCGGCACCTGGCGGCTGACGGGATAAAGCGCGTGCAGGTCGAAGCCCGGCACCGTGTACCCGGGCAGCAGCGGCACCAGTCGGCCCGCCGCCACATCCGCCGCGCACACCGGCGCCTGCAACACGCCGATACCGGCCCCGCCCAGCAGCAGGGCATGCGCCGGCCGCCAGTGGCCGAGGCTCATGCGTATCCGTATCGGCGCGGCGATGGCCGTGCCGTCATTGGTCATCAGCGGCAATCGGCCGTTGGCGAACAGGCCGCCGACCCGCACGAAGTCATGCCCGCCCAGATCCTGCGGCCCCGCCGGCGCGCCGCGGCGCTCGACATAGTCGGGCGCGGCCACCAGCAGGCGGCGGACATGGCCCAGGGGCCGGGCGACGAAAGCCCCCTCCCCGCTGTCGCCCAGCCGCAGGGAGAGGTCCACCCCCTCCGTCACCGGGTCCACGACGCGATCATTCAGCACCAGGTCGATATCGAGTTCGGGGTGCGACTGGCGCAGGCGCAGCAGGATGGGCGGCAGCAGCACCTCGCCCACGCCATGGGGTGCCGCCAGGCGCAGGGTGCCGCGCAAAGGCTGCTCCCGGCCCACCGCGGCGACCGCGTCGGCCGCCGCCTCCAGCGTCTGCCGGGCGCGTTCGTAGAAGACGGCGCCGGCATCGGTCATGGACAGGGAACGGGTGCTGCGCAACAGCAGGCGGCTGCCCAGATGGGCCTCCAGCCGCTCGATGCGTTCGCTCACCGCCGGCTGGCCCATGCCGAGGTCGCGGGCGGCGGCCGACAGGCTGCCCCGCTCCACCACCCGGACATAGACGCGCATCGCCAACAGCAGATCCATGGCGACGAGCCTATCGGATTTCCCGATGAAAGTAATCAAAAGACTGTGCCTACCAGTCCATATGCCGATGAACGACACAGGGAGCCTCCCATTCCGAGGAATTCCCATGAGTGATATCCGCCTCTACTTCTTCCAGTCCGGCACGCAGCGCTGCAAGGTGCACGACATCCGCATGAACCAGGGTGGCGGCGCCGACTACGAGATCCCGGTGCCCTGGTTCCTGCTGACCCACCCCAAGGGCAACGTCCTGCTGGACGGCGGCCTCGCGGCCGAAGGGCTGTCGGATCCGCGCGGCTATTGGGGCGGCACAGTCGACATCTTTCGGCCGGTGATGACGCCGGAACAGGGCTGCGTCGCCCAGCTGGCGGCGCTGGGCCTGGCGCCGGGTGACATCCGTTATGTCGCGCTGTCGCACCTGCATTCCGACCATACCGGCGCCATCGGCCGCTTCCCCCACGCCACCCATATCGTGCAGCGGCGGGAGTATGAATACGCCTTCACCCCCGACTGGTTCGCCGCCGGCGCCTATGCCCGCCGGGATTTCGACCGCCCCGGCCTGGACTGGTGCTTCCTGGAAGGCGACGCCACCGATGGTTTTGACCTGTTCGGCGACGGGACCTTCCGCCTGGTGTTCACGCCCGGCCATTCGGTGGGCCACCAATCCTTCCTGATCACCCTGCCCCACAGCGGCGCCTGGCTGCTGGCGGCCGACGCCGTCTACACCCTGGACCATTGGAATGAGAAAGCGCTGCCGGGCTTCCTGGCGTCCGCCGTGGACACCGTCCGGTCCGTGGCCAAGCTGCGCGCGCTGGCGGAGCGAACCGGCGCCACGCTGGTGCCGGGCCACGACCCGGAGGTGTGGCCCCGCTTCCGGCTGGCGCCGGGCTATTACGACTGACGCAGAAAGTCGGCGATCAGCCGGGCGATCAGGTCCGGCGCATCCTCCAGGCAATAATGGCCCACGCCGGGCAGTTCATGAACGGCGGCGGCGGGGAACAGGTCGCGGAACAGCGGCAGGAAGTACCGCGCCTGCAAGGTGCGGTCCGCCATCCCCCAGATGGCCAAGGCGGGCCTGGTTCGGATGGCGCGGATGGCGGCCGCGTCCGGCACCTCGAAACGATGCATGCCGGTAGCGAATCCCTTGGTCCAGCCGATAGCGCCCAGGCAGTCCGCCGGGGTCGCGAAGGGCGCGCCATAGGCCGCCAGCCAGGCGTCGGTGATGATGCTGTGGTCCTCGAAGCCGTTGAGTTTCAGCGTGCTGAGGATGGTGTAGCCCAACTGGCCCAGCACCGTTTCCAGGCTGCCGTCCGCCTGCGCCTTGAGTATCCACTGGAACCAGGGCGCCGTCGCGGCATTGGCCAGCAGCCGGTCAACCTGGTCGGCCTGGCCGAAGGAGACGGGACCGTTGGCCGAGATCACCCGCTTGATGCGATCCGGATGGCGGGCGGCCAGTCCCATGCCCATCGGCCCGCCGAAGTCGTGCAGCACCAGGGTGATGTCGCGCAGATCCAGTGCCAGGACGAAGCGCTCCAGGTTGTCGATATGGTCCTGCAGCCAATAGCTGCGATCCGGCGGCGTGGCGCTTTTGCCGAAGCCCATATGGTCGGGCACCACCACGCGATACGTGGGGCTCAATGCCCTGATCAGGTGGCGGAACAGGTAGCCCCAGGTGGGTTCCCCATGCAGGCACAGCACCACCTCGCCCTTCCCCTCATCCACATAGTGCATGGGAAAGCCGGGGGCGTCGGTGACATGGGGGGCGAAGGGAAAGGTGCCGTCGAAGGTGGCGTCGGCGGGGATCATCGTGGTCACTCCGATATGGTTTCAAATTAAAACCAATCGAGACGTACCGCTTGAGGTTTTAATTTGCAACTATTATATCCAGGCCGTCATCGGCATGAGGGGGAGACCGCCATGGTCAAGCGCACCAGCCACCAGGACTCGCTGTGCGGCGTCGCCCGGCCGCTAGACGCCATCGGCGACGGCTGGTCGCTGCTGATCATCCGCGACGCCTTCGACGGCCTGCGCCGCTTCGGAGAGTTCCAGAAGAATTTGGGCTTGGCCAAGAACATCCTGGCCGCCCGCCTGCGCGCCCTGGTGGCCCACGGCATCCTGCAGGCGGTGCCCGCCGCCGACGGCGGCGCCCATCAAGATTATGTGCTGACTGCCAAGGGGCGCGGCCTGTTCCCGGTGCTGGTGGCCCTGCGCCAGTGGGGCGAGGACCATTTCTTCACCGCCGACGAACCGCACGTGCGCCTGCTGGACAAGCACACCGGCCTGCCCCTGCGCCGCCTGGAACCCCAGGCCCAGGATGGCACCCTGCTGGCACCGGAGGACACCGTGGTGCGCTTCCCGGTGGAAAATCCTTAAACCCTGCATCGCTTCTGCACAAAAGCCCGCTTAAGCTGGCGGCAGCGATGAGGCGGTGGGGTGGTTATGGCGACAGACGGTACAATGGCGGCGACCGCACGGGCGGCGGACCGCGTCCCAAACGTTTTCTTCACCCGCCTGATGGTGGCCCTAATCCAGGCGGTGGGGCTTTACCTGCTGGCGGAGGCGGCGACCAAACCGGCGACCTGGCCCGCGACCGTGCCCGACCTGTTCACGCCCCTGGTCATGGTCGTGTCCCTGGTCCCCCTGCTGATCCTGCTGGGGGCGGGCCAGATCACCCGGCGGCCGCTGGCGCTTTGGATCCTGGTCGCGACCGTGATCGTCGCCGGCCTCGGCTATCATGCCGCAGCGCGCTTGCAAAGCTCCCTGCCCGCGATAGGTATGTCCCTGCTGCTCGGAAGCCACTTCGATTTGATATACGTGGCCGGCGGCCTGTTTATCGCCCACACGCTGGTGGTGGACGCCATCATCGAGCGGCGTTGGCGCCCCAGCTATCCGCGCCATTTTGACACGGCCTGGAAGCAAGGGGTGCAGGCGGCCCTGACCGTGGTCTTCGTGGCTGTGTTCTGGGGTGTGCTTTATCTCGGCGCCGGCCTGTTCAATCTGCTGAAGATCACCTTCTTCGAACGGCTGATCCAACACGACTGGTTCGCCATCCCCGCCACCACCTTGGCCATCGCGGGCGCCGTGCACATCACCGACGTGCAGCCCGCCCTGATCCGGGGTGCCCGCGCCCTGGCGCTCACCCTATTCTCTTGGTTGCTGCCGCTGCTGGCGGTTATCGTCGTGGGTTTCCTGGGCAGTCTGCCCTTCCTGTCCCTGCAGCCGCTGTGGCAGACCCATTTCGCCACCCGCCTGCTCATCATGGCGGCGATACTGCTGATCTTCCTGATCAACTGCTGCTACCAGGATGGTGCGGTGGAGCGCACCGCCATCGCCGCCAAGCGCTGGGCCGGCACCGTGGGAGCGCTCGCGCTTCTGCCCCTGGTGGCGCTGGCCGCCTGGGCGCTGGGCTTACGGGTCGGACAATACGGCTGGAGCGTGCAGCGCGTGGTGGCGGCGGCCTTTATCCTGGCCCTGGCCGTCTATACCGCCGGCTACGTCCTCGCCGTGGTGCGCGCGCCCAATCCGCGCGGGGCCCAGTGGCTGCGTTTGCTGGAGATCACCAACCATGTCTCCGCCCATTTGGTACTGATCCTGCTGCTGGCCCTGCTGACGCCTGTCGCCGATCCCGCCCGGCTGATGGTGGCCGACCAGATGGCCCGCCTGCGGGCAGGCACCCTGCCCCCTGAGAAGCTGGATCTGGTCGCCTTACGCTTCGACGGTGCCCGTTGGGGCCAGGCGGCGGTGGAATCCTTGCGCACCGCGACCGACAGCCGCTGGAGCGACGAGCAGCGGGAATCCCTGCACTCCGCCGCAGCAGCCGTGCTGATCAGGAAGGACCGCTACGCCGCCCACGGCGACCGGCCGTCGACGGCAATGGAGCTGCTTCAGTATGTAACCGTCTATCCGGCGGGCCGTACCTTGCCTGCGGGCTTCATCAGCGCCTATATGGCAAGCGGGCACGTCCGCGACGGCAACGGGTGCGCCCGTGGGGATGCCGAATCCTGCAACGCCTTCCTGGTCAGGCTGCAACCGGATCTGCCTGAGGCTGTGATCATGCAGGAGAACGGGTACAGCGACGCCCTCCTGTATCAACCGGACGAGGCCGGTACCTGGCATCTCACCGGCAATCTCATGCTCGCCCCTGGTTGCCGATCCATGCGCGATGCATTGAAAAATGGCCAGATCACCCCGACACCCCATGTCTTGCCGGACCTTATGGCGGGCGGCATCCGCCTGACCATCACGCCGGCCAGCAACAAATGCCCCGAATAGGGATTGCTGGCTGACGGGTCAGGAACATCCCCGCCGCCAATCCGCTTCTGACAGGGGGGCGGCAACAGAGAGCTGGCAACCGGGGAGGCGTCGCTGCGCAATATCGACTTCAGCTCCTGGCAGAACGTCGTCGTCACACTGCTGGGCCTGGCGCTGGTCACCCTGATCGGCGTGGGCATCCGGCTGGTGGTGATGTCCACCGTTCAACAGCGGCGGGAGCGCATGAACCGCCAGATCAATGAGCGGCTGCGCACCCTGATCGCCGCCTATCGCACCCTGGGCGGGTCCTTCACCGGCGATCTCTCGGTGAATCCGGCCCATCTGCGCGATCTGCGGCCGCCCCCGCCGGTACGGGTGCCGGCGGACGGCGACAAGGCGGCCGCCGTACTGGACCTGACGCCGGAGAACGCCGGCGGGTCGGACCGGGCGCGGCGCATCCGCGACGCGGTGGAGGCCGCCCTGGCCGACATCCTGCTGCTGGGCACGCAAGAGCATGTGCGTCTGGCGGAGCGCGCGGCACGGGAACTGGTGGCCGGCCATCTGGTCCATACCCAGGAACTGGTCGTCTCCCTGCGCGCCTTCATCCGCCAGGCCCTGGACCTGGACCCCATTCCTCCTGGCCTCGACATCCCCATGCAGGGCCCGGCCCGCCCCTCCGCCGGCCCCGGCAAGGGCCCCGGCAAGAGCAACGACGACCGCCAGGGCGACAAGGGTGGGGACAAGAACGGCGGGGGCATGGGGATGGGGATGGGCGGAGGGGGTGGCGGTGGCTTTAGCTTTGGCGCCCCCGAGGAGCACGAGGACCGCGCTTGAGCCCCCTTATGCGGACACGCGGACGGTGTCCCGATACGCCTTGGGCGAGTTGCCCGTCACGCGCTTGAAGGCGGTGCTGAACGCGCTTTCGGAGCTGTAGCCCAGCGACTGCCCGATCGTCGCCACGGGGGTGGCCCCCTCGCGCAACGCCCGTTCGGCCAGCCGCATGCGCCACTCGGTCAGATACGTCAGCGGCGCCACGCCCGCGACGGTCCTGAAATGCAGCGCGAACATCGTTCGCGACATGGCGCACGCCCTGGCCAGTTCATCAAGATGCCAGGCGCGGGCGGGGTCACCATGCATCAGCCGGAGGGCGGGCGCCAGGCGGGGGTCGCCCAGCGCGCGCAACCATCCGGCCGGCATGGGCCCGGACGTCTTGAGATGGGCCCGCAAAATCTGGATGAACAGCAACTGGGCCAGTTGCGCCGTCACCAGTTGCGTGCCCGGCAGGTCAGCGCGCCGCTCCGCCACCAAGTGGTCCAGCAGCCAGCGGAAGGCCGTCGCCTGCGGTGAGGCCGCCGGCACGTGAATCCACGGCGGCAGGACATCCGCCAGCAGCCGCCCGCTGGCCGGGTCGAGCAGGACATGGCCGCCGATATGGGCGAAATCATCGCCCTCACCCACCGTCACCGGCGTCGTCCTGTCGGTGCGGGAAAACAGGCTCATGGCATCGACAGGCGCGACATCCAGGTCACTGGCCAGCACGAAGGACCGTTTGGCCGACAGCAGGCCCACGTCGCCGGTCTCGAAATGAACCGGCGCCGCCTCGCCCTCGATGCGCACCCAGCAACGGCCCTTCACCACGGCGAAGAACTTGATCTTGTCCGGGGCCGGGAACCGGATGGCCCATGCGCCGCCGCCCGTGAAGCCGCCGGTCACCAGCGATTCCGCGCTCGTGAACTTAAGGATGTCGGAGAAAGGGTCGGCGCTCATTTCCGTACTATCGCGAAAGCATCACGGACGTTCAAGCATTCACAGTCCGGACACCGCCCCCTACCTTGGGGCTGAGGACAAAGAGCGCCCGTTGACTGGGCGTCGTCAAATCATCGCCCCTCATCATCAGGGCCCCTCTCGGAAAATCGACATGAATGACCAACTGATCCTCGTGACCGGCGGCACGGGTTTTATCGCCCAGCACTGCATCCTGGCAGCGCTGAAGGCCGGATATCGCGTGCGAACCACCGTCCGCTCCCTGTCACGGGAGGCCGAGGTACGCGCGCACCTCAAGGTCGGCGGGATCGAGGCGGGCGACCGCTTGACCTTCGTCGCCGCCGATCTCACTGCCGATAAAGGCTGGGCGGAGGCCGTCGCCGGCTGCACCTATGTCCTGCACGGCGCTTCGCCCACGCCGACGGGCGAGCAGGTCAGCGAGGACGATTGGATCAAGCCGGCCGTCGAGGGCAATTTGCGGGTCCTGCGCGCCGCGCGGGACGCCGGGGTCAGGCGGGTGGTGCTGACCTCCGCCTTCGGCGCCATCTGCGCCGGGCACAAGGCCATGGGCCGGCCGTTCAACGAGACGGATTGGAGCGACCTGACGGGCGCCGTCTGGCCCTACCAGAAATCGAAGACGCTGGCTGAACGGGCGGCCTGGGATTTCATCGCGCGGGAGGGGCGCGGGCTGGAGCTGTCGGCCGTCAACCCGACCGCCGTCCTGGGCCCCGTGCTGGGCGCCGACTATTCCCACTCCATCGGCCTGATCCGCAACATGATGAACGGGCAGCCGGGATGTCCGAAGCTCAATTGCGGGATCGTCGATGTGCGGGATGTGGCGGACCTGCACCTGCGCGCCATGACCCATGCCGCCGCCAACGGTGAGCGCTTCCTGGCGATTTCCGGTGAAAGCCTGTGGATGATCGATATCGCCAGGGTGTTGCGGCGTCGCCTGGGGGCCGCCGCCGCCAGGGTACCGACGCGGGTGCTACCCAACTGGCTGGTCCGCCTGATCAGCCTGAAAAACCCGGTCATGAAGGGGGCAATCACCCTGCTGGGCGTCAACCTGAACGCCACCAGCGAGAAGGCGATACGATTGCTGGGCTGGGCGCCCCGCCCCGCTGAGGAAGCCATCGTGGCAACCGCCGAAAGCCTGATCCGGCTGGGCCTGCTTCCCGGAACGAAACAGGCGACGTAAGGATGGATCGGGTCGTCCCACCCCTACGCCGCCCTATCCGCATCAGTGACCGGACAGCTCCAGCCGCTCCAGGTCGCTGATCAGGCCGGGCCCGGTGGGGTGCCAACCCAGCACCTCGCGCGTCCAGGCGCTGGAGGCCGGCATGTCGAGGCCGGCGAACATGGACAGCCAGCCGAAATGGGCCGGCGCCTCTTCCGGGGGAATGGACTTGACGGGCAGGTCCAGCCGGCGGCCGATGGCCGACACGATGTCGCGGATCGCCACGCCCTCCTCCGCCACCGCGTGGTATTTCGCGTTGGGCTCGGCCCGCTCCACCACCAGCCGGTACAACCGGGCGACGTCCAGCACATAGGCGGACGGCCAGCGGTTCAGGCCCTCACCCACATACACGCATTCCCCCTTCTGCCGGAACATGCCGATCAGGGGGGTGATCAGACCTTGGGTGATCGGGTCGTGGATCTGCGGCAGGCGCACCACCGACACATTGATCCCCTCCGCCGCCAGGGCGGCCGCCGCTTCCTCCGACGCCGCCCGGGGGTGGACGTTCGACCCGACGATGGCGTTGCCCTCCTTCGCCGGCTCACCTGGAACGGTGTTGGCGATGGGCGTGCCGGAGGTGATGACCAGGGGATGGTCGGTGCCGGCCAGAGCCGAGCCCAGGGCCCGGATCACCCGGCGGTCATCCTCGCAGTTGGCCACGAAGCGGGAGAAGTCGTGGTTGAAGGCCAGATGGATGACGCCGTCGCATTGGGCGGCGCCGCTGCGAAGGCTGTCCTCATCCTCCAGCGACCCTTGGTGGACTTCGGCGCCGGTAGCGGCCAGGGCGGCGGCCTTCTCCGGCAAGCGGCAGAGGCCCAGCACCTGGTGGCCGGCCGCGATCAGATCCTTCACCACGGCGGAACCGATGTTGCCGGTGGCGCCTGTCACGAACACACGCATGGTCCGGATATCCTTATCTTAAACGGTGAAATAGGCGGGGTGGTCGAGATCGGCCAGCAAGCCGGGCTGAGCCGGCGTCCAGCCCAGCAGGGCGCGGGTGTGGGCGCTGGCGGCCGGGCAGTCGATGGCGGCGAAACGGGTGAACCAGCCGAAGTGCTGGGCCGCCTCCTCCGCCGTCTGGGAAACGACGGGGACGTCCAGCCGCCGGCCGATGACCGCCGCGATGTCCCTGAACGGCACGCCCTCTTCCGCGATGGCATGGAACGGGCCGCCCTCGGCTCCCCGTTCCAGCGCCAGGCGGAAGACGCGGGCCGCATCCACGCGGTGCACGGCCGGCCAGCGGTTCAGGCCCTCGCCGATATAGGGGGAGACGCCCTTTTCGCGCGCCAGCTGGATCAGGCGCGGAACGAAGCCATGATCGCCGTGGCCATGGACCGAGGGAGCCAGCCGCACGGCCGTCACCCGCACGCCGTTGGCCCTCAACGCCGCCGCGGCCGCTTCCGGATTGCGGGGGAAGGCCTCGGACTCCGGCCGGATTGGGGTCTGCTCCGTGGCCAGGGTCCCCGGCGCCAGCAGGGCGACACCCGAGGTGACGACCAGTGGCCGGTCGCTGCCCACCAGCACCTCACCGATGGCGGCGATGGCGCGCCGCTCATCCGCGCCATTCTGCGCGAAGTTGGTGAAGTCGTGGTTGAAGGCCAGGTGGATGACGCCGTCGGCCTGTTCGGCGCCGCGCTTCAGGCTTTCCAGGTCTTGCAGGCTGCCATGATGAACCTCGGCGCCGGCCGCGGCCAAGGCGGCCGCCTTGTCGGGCGCGCGGCATAGGCCCAGCACCTGGTGCCCCGCCGCAATCAGGTCGGCCACCACGGCGGCGCCGACCCATCCCGTGGCGCCTGTCACGAATACACGCATCTGCGTCGTCTCCAAGTTTCGCTGAAGACAACTCTCGACGCCCGCTCTATCCTGGTAAAGTAGTGACCTTATCATAGTAAAATGGCTAACAGGATGAGCGAGCCACTGACCGCCGACAGTCCGGGTGACAACAAGTTGGGTGACTACCTGCGCGACCGGCGCACCAAGCTGGACCCCGCCGCCCTGGGCTTCCCGGCGGAGCGGCGGCGCACCGCCGGCCTGCGCCGGGAGGAGGTGGCGCAACGCGCCAACATCAGCCCCACCTGGTACACGTGGCTGGAACAGGGCCGGGGCGGCGCCCCCTCCGCCGATGTGCTGGACCGCATTGCCCGCGCCCTGATGCTGACGGAGGCGGAGCGGGAGCATCTGTTCCTGCTGGGCCTGGGCCGCCCGCCCGAGGTGCGTTATCGCCGAAACGACAGCGTAACGCCCCGCCTGCAACGCGTGCTGGACGCGCTGGACCCCAGCCCCGCCCTGATCCGCACGGCGACCTGGGATGTGGTGGCCTGGAACCGGGCGGCCACCGTCATGCTGACCGATTACGGCGCCCTGCCGCCGGAGCGGCGCAACATCCTGCGCATCCTTTTCCTGGACCCGCGTGCCCGCGCCGTTCAGTACGATTGGGAAAGCGTAGCGCGTTTTGTCCTGGGCGCCTTCCGCATTGACGCCGCGCGGGCGGGGGCCGCCGCCGAGGTGGAGCCGCTGGTGGAAGAGTTGTGCCGCCTCAGCCCCGAATTCGCCACCCTGTGGCGCGAGAACGGGGTTGTCAGCGCACCGCATGAGGCGGTGAAGCACATCCGCCATCCCGTCATCGGCCCCCTCGCCTTCGAATACACGGCCTTTGCGGTGGATGGCCGGACAGACCTCACCATGACGGTCTACAACCCCGCCACGGCGGAGGACGCCCAGCGCATCCAATCGCTGATGCGGTCGTGATCACGCCATCTCGGCCACCCGCGCGCGGCGCAGGTAAAGCGACAGGACCACGCCCAGCCCCGCCGCAGCCCCACCCACCAGGAAGACGCTGCTATAGCCGGCGCGATCGGCCAGGAAACCGACCAGAGGACCTGTCAGGCCGTAGGCCAGATCCTGGAAGGCGGTGAAGCCGCCCAAGGCCGTGCCGCGCAGGTGCGGGGGCACCAGGTGCACCACCTCCCGCCCCATGGACGGGAAGATCATGGAGCAGCCCAGGCCGGTCATGAAGGCGCCGGCCAGCGCGAGGATAGGGTCATGGGCGCTCCACACCAGGAACTGGCCCGCGGCCTCGACAGCCAGCGAGCCGGTGGCCACCAGCAATCCGCCGATGCGGTCCGGCAGGTGGCCGAACACCACCCGCATCAGGACGAAGCCGCCGCCGAACGCCGTGAGGCCCAGGCCGGCGTAGTCCCACATGCGGCTCAGAAAATAGAGGGCGAAGAAGGCGCCAATGGCGGCGAAGCCGATGCCCTGCAGGCAGACGATCAGCCCGTGCAGCCAGATGCGACCCATGACGCCCACAAAGGACGGGCGGGCGGCCTGGGGATGCGGGGCGATGCCGGCCAGGGGCCAGATCGCCAGCAGCCCCAGGCAGGGCAATGCGGCGCTCACCGCCATGGCGCTGGCGAAACCGGCACGGTCCAGCAGCGCCAGGCCGATGGGTCCGCCGACGGCCAACGCGCCATAGATGGCAGCACCGACAAGGGACAGGACCTTGCCCGTGCGCTGGGGACCGGCGATGCCGATCCCCCAGGCGACGACGCCAACCCCGGCGAAACTTTCCCCCAGGCCCAGCAGCACACGGCCGGCCAACAGGGTGAGGAAGGCCGCCACCGGCCTGTCCTGCAGCAGGCCCGCGCTCAGGGACACCAGGCCGCCCACCCCGTAGAGGACCAGGCCGCGCGCCACGGCCGCCTTGGCGCCCCGCCGGTCGGACAGGCCGCCCGCCGGCCCCCGGCTGAGGATGGCGGTGAGAAAAGTCATGCCGGTGCCGAGACCAGCCCAGGCATTGTCCAACCCCAGCTGCCCGGTGACATAGACGGGCACGGCCGGAAGGGGGATGGCGACACAGAGGTAGGACAGGAAGAGGATGGCGATCAGCAGCGGCAGGCGGCGCTGCGCCGGATCACGCGACGGAATGGATGCCATGGAAACGCTCCGGGCTCTTGCCCAGGCCGGCACGCGCGGCAACGCACGAGCCGTCCGGTGGGACGGTCGATGCGTTGGTTGACGTGGAACGCTTACGGCCGCCTTGGGGAGCGGCATCAGGAGAGGCACGTCGCCGTGCCGTGCTGAAAATACGACGACTTCGTCACATCGCCTAGTCGCATTGCGGCAGTGTCTGAGGCGGCAAGGGCAAGCCGTTATTTTTACGAACAGAACAGACCAGATTCATTCCGATTTCGAGTCTTCGCCGCCCCTGTTGTCGCGCCAGTGCTCAGCTTTCCAAAGGCGGGCGACCGTAGCGCGGCACAAACGGGCGCCACCACACACTTGACATGAGGAGCGCCCGGCAAGGTATTGTATTTGAATTTAATTCCAGTAGCAGCTCATCCAATTTCTCAAACACCCAGAACCAGTCGCCGGGTGATGCCGATGGCTTGAAGGAAGGCGGGGTCATGGCTGACCACCAGCAGGGCGCCGTCATAGGCGCGCAAGCCCGCCTCCACCACCTCGATGGCGTCGATGTCCAGATGGTTGGTGGGCTCATCCAGGATCAGCAGGGGCGGCGGCGCCCCGCCACCCAACACGCAGGCCAACCCGGCACGCATCAGTTCGCCACCGCTCAGGCTGGCCACCCCCTGCAAGGCCGCGTCGGCACGGAAACGGAACCGGGCCAGGGCGGCACGGCAGGTGTTCTCGGTGGCGCCGGGGTTCAGGCGGCGAAAGTTTTCCAGGACGGACAGCGCCGGATCCAGCACGCCCACCCGCTGGTCCAGCAGCGCCATGCCGGTGTAGACCCGCACGGCACCGGACCAGGGTGCCAGGCGGCCGGTCAGTACCGCCAGCAGGGTGCTCTTGCCCGACCCGTTGGGGCCCTCCACAGTCACCCGCTCGGGGCCCGTCACCGTCAGGGACAGGCCATCCAGGATGGGGCGCCCCTCCGCATAGCCGGCGGTCACCGCCTCCAGTGCCAGCGCCACCTTCTGGGCCGGCAGGCGGGTGGAGGCCAGGGTGATGGACAGGGGCTGCAGCACCTCGATGCGGGCGCGGGCCGCCGCCGCCGCGTCCTCCGCCTGGGCGCCTCGGGCATCGGCCAGGCGGGCGCCGGCCCCGGCGCTGCGCTCGGCATTGTCCTGCCGTTGCCCCAGCAAGATGCGCGGCATGTCACCCTTGTCCGCCTTGCGCCGGCCGGCACCGTCGCGTCGCGCCTGGCGCTCCACCGCCTCCTGCGCCCGCCGCGCGGCATCGGCCACGCGTTTCTCCGCCTCATCCAGGTCATGCCGGGCCGCCGCCAACTCCTGGGCCTTCAAGGCGCGGTAGCGGCTCCAGCCCCCGCCGTAGCTTGTGGCGCCCAGGGAGGTCAGCTCGACGATAACGTCCATGCCCTCCAGCAGGGCGCGGTCGTGGCTGACGACGATGGCGCCGGCCTTCCATCCGCCCAGCAGGGTCGCCACGGCGGCGCGGCCCTCCGCGTCCAGATTGTTGGTGGGCTCATCCAGCAGCAGGAAGTCCGGCTCGGCGAACACCAGGGCCGCCAGCGCCACCCGCGTCCGCTGGCCTCCCGACAAGGTCGCCAGCGGTGTCCCGGGCGCCACGTCCAAGGCCAGGCGCGCCAGCGCGCCCTGCAGCCGTGCCTCCAGTGTCCAGTCGGCATCCCCCAGTTCATCCACGGTCGCGATACCCTGCTCCGCCCGGCGCAGCAGCGCCAAGCCGTCGGCCACGCCGAACAGATCGGCCACGGTCTCGTCGGCACACGGGTGCACGCCCTGGCGCAACACGCCCAGGGTGCCCGGCACGGTCACCGCACCCGCCTGCGGCGGCGCCGCCCCGGCGATCAGCGCCAGCAGCGTGGATTTGCCCACGCCGTTACGCCCGACAAGGCCGGTGCGCTGGGGTCCGAAACTGAGGGAGAGATGGGAGAAAAGCCGGCGCCCGTCAGGCGTGGCCCAGCTGAGATCGGCAAGCGTGATGGTGGCAGGCATGATGGATATCCCCGAAGACGGAACGAAGGCTCGTCGTGTTCGGGCGGAAATCCATGAAGCACCATCCAGTTGGTTCGCACTGGCCACAAACCTAGGGACGGCAAAGGGCGATTTCAAGCGTGGGTGTGGACGGGATGGCGGATGGGGTGGGATTCGAACCCACGGTGAGTTGCCCCACGGCGGTTTTCAAGACCGCTGCCTTAAACCACTCGGCCACCCATCCGTCTTATCCGTCAGCAGGTTGGCGGACATCCTCAACCCTGGGCGGGAAGACGAATCCATCCGGTTCCACCGATGGCCCGGGCCTGGGGCGCCGGGAGGCCCATCGTCTAGCATTCCCTCGCGGCCCGCGTCCACACGGTTGCGCGGGGTGCCGCCATTATTCCTGGCCGCTGACCCGCCAAGCCCGCACCAGGTTGCAGCATTCCTGCGCCAGCTGGATGCGCCGGGGCGGTTCGGCCGACAGCGCCGGGGGGAACAGGCGCGCCAGGGCCGGGGTGGCATCGACGTCCAGGGCCAGGACGACGCGCTGTTCGGGCGCCGGGTTCTCGACCTGATGGGGGATGGAAAAGTCACCCGCCCAGGCCTGGCCGGGGGGATAGGCGGCCGCCTCGTGCCCGATCCAGGTCACGGCGGCCGGCGGCACGGCGATGGGAATGAGGATGCGCGCCTCCGCCAAGTGCAGGGCCTGGCCGTCATAATGCCATTTCAGGATCTCCCCCGGCCCCTGCCGCAGCAGGTAGCTGGCCCGCACCCGCCAGTCCGCGCGCGCCAGAAGCGCGGCGACGGACGGCATCATGGCCAATGCCGGCATCGCCACCGGCGCCCCCTCCAGGCGTCGGTCCAGCAGCGGCACGGATGTCCAGCCGTTGGTACCGCCGAAACTGCCGCGCGCCTCGGCCGGCAAATCCCGGTCCAGGGTGGCGAAGTCCGCCTGAAGCGCGGCCACGTCCATCGCCATGGCCAACGGGCCGTGCAAGGTGAGCCCGCTGTCCCGCGTCAATTCCTGCCAAGGATGCAAGCCCGCCCCCGTCCCCTACGCCCGTGCACCACGTTCCTGTTTAGCGGTTAAGCCGCCCGGCCGCCATGAGACAGGTCATCCACCGGCACGCCCCCGCGCCGGGCGATTTCCCCCTCGCGCCCCGCCCCCGGGCCGGGTACAAGCGGATCAGGCAGTTGCATACAATATCGGGAGCGAGACATGTCGGATATCAGCCGCCGCGCGTTGCTGGCGGGCGCCTCGGCCGTGGCCACCAGCCTGGCCCTGCCCTTCCCCGTCTGGGCCGCGGAGGCCACCCCGGCGCCGGGTGACGCAGCGGCGGAAAAGCTGCTGGCCGGCATCGCCGAGCGGCTGCTGGCTGAATATCCGGAAAACGCCACGGCGCTGGGCATCGACAAGGACGGGCGCGCGGCTCTGCACGGCCGCCTGACCGACCGCTCCGCCGCCGCCGACCGCGCCCGCGCCGCCTGGGCCAGCGAGACGCTGAAGACCCTACAGGCGGTGGACCGCGCCGCCCTGTCCGCCCCCCAGGCCCTGAACGTGGACGTGACGGAGGAGGCCTTCCGCACCGCCATCGAAGGCTGGCGTTTCCCCTTCGGCGATGTGGGCACGCTGTCCGGCCAGAACAGCTTCCGCAACACGCCCTATTCGGTGACGCCCCTGGGCGGCGCCTATGTCGACATCCCCACCTTCCTCGACACCCAGCACACGGTGGAGACCGCCGCCGATGCCGACGCCTATCTGGCGCGGGTGGAGGCCTATGCCGGCGAACTGGCGGCGGAGGCCGAGCGCCTGGACCATGACCGCGGCGTGGGCATGGTGGCGCCCGACTTCGTGCTGGACATCATGCTGGGACAGATGGTGCCGTCGCGGGCCGAACCCGTCGCCCAATGGGGCTTGGTGGAGTCGCTGCGCCAGCGCGCCGCCAAGGCCAGGCTGCCGGAGCGCTACGCCAAGGAGGTGGAGGCGCTGTGCGCCGCCAAGGTGGCGCCGGCCCTGGACAAGCAAATCGCTGCTCTGAAGGCCCAGCGCACCGTGGCGGTGGCGGAGCCCGGGGTGTGGCAGCGGCCGCAGGGCGAGGAGTACTACGCCTGGGCGCTGAAGGCCGGCACCACCACCACCCGCACGGCGGAGGAGATGCACGCCCAGGGGCGGGAGCAGATCGCCCAGATCCAGGCGGAGATGGACACCCTGCTGAAGGCCCAGGGCCTGAGCCAAGGCACGGTGGGGGAGCGCATGACGGCGCTGAGCAAACGCCCGGACCTGCTGTTCGCCAACGACGATTCCGGCCGGGCCAAGCTGCTGGAATACCTGAACGGCCGCATCGCCGACATCCGCACCCGCCTGCCCCGCGCCTTCGCCACCCTGGTGCAGGGCAAGCTGGTCATCCGCCGCGTGCCGCCCGCCATCCAGGACGGCGCCCCCAACGGCTACGCCTCGGCCGGCAGCATCGACGGCAGCGTGCCCGGCTATTACTACATCAACCTCAAGGACACGGGCATCTGGCCGCGCTATTCCCTGCCCACGCTGTGCTATCACGAGGGTATTCCCGGCCACATCTGGCAGGGCGAATACGCCAACCAGCTGCCCCTGATCCGCACCCACCTGGCCTTCAACGCCTATTCCGAGGGCTGGGCGCTGTATGCCGAGCAGTTGGGCAACGAGCTGGGCGCCTATGACGGCGACCCGCTGGGCAAGCTGGGCTTCCTGCAGTCCATCGGCTTCCGTGCCTGCCGCCTGGTGGTGGATACCGGCATCCACGCCAAGCGCTGGGGCTTCCAGCAGGCGCTGGACTGGTTCCACGCCAACACCGGCATGCCGGTGGCCCAGCTGCGTAGCGAGCTGAACCGCTACTGCGCCATGCCGGGCCAAGCCTGCGGCTACAAGATGGGCCACAACCAGATCAACATGCTGCGCAAGAAGGCCGAGGGCGCCCTGGGCCAGCGCTTCGACCTGAAGCGCTTCGACGACGCCCTGGTGCTGTCGGGCAACGTGCCCCTGACCCTGCTGGAACGCATCATCGACCAGCACATCGCGGCCGTGAAGGGCTGAGGCTGGACGGGCGGCGGCTGGAGAAACCTGGCCGCCGTCCCAGCTAGGCACGCCATTGGCTCAAGTCACACGCACATGACCAAAGAACGAGCCGTGGGTGATTGAAAAAGTGATCCGAATAAGGGCTTCCTAGTCAGATTTATTGACGTCACGCACAAGATACAGATCCATGCAAATCTGAAAATAGTATCCAAGTATGGCCATGCGCGATCTGGCCGCCGTCTCATAATCCCCCGCTATTTCGACGTCATCCATCTCCATGACATGAGAGAGCATATCGTTCATGCTCATTTCCCTTGGATCGCACGTCCCTAGCGCACCTAACGCCCTCAACAGATCCTGATTGGCCCGACGATAGTCTTGGCGCCCGAACGACATTCTAGCCCAACTCCAGTACTGCATGATCCGCTTAAACTGGGCCGGATCTATCGTGGGAATGGTGGGATCATCTCCCCGATGTGCGTCCCCGTCAGCGCTGCAGCTTGGCCCACCGCCACCTGCCGACGCGCCGCCCGTTGGCTGGCAGATAAGGGGCAGGGCCATGATAGCAGACCACAAGGCTGCTTTAGCGGACTTCCGGATAGATGCGGCGCAAGACGCCATGATCACCCTCATAATAAGCAAGACCATAGTTTTTGGCAGCCTCAACATTCGCTATCCTATTGGCTGTATCACTAGGATATCCAAGCTCATCCATCAAATATTTTACTCTGTCATCTTGATATTTTATCACATTTTCATAACTATCAGATCGGCGCGTCTGTTTTGTTTTTAGGAACATGAACTGTTTGTCGCCACTTTGAACAAGGGAGAAATTGATCGGGTTGTCGAGAAGAACCTGCGTATCGCCGCCGCTGAATGATACCCCCACCCTTCCATCGTCATACGGGTGGGTATGGGTTGTTCCGAGAAGGCTGTAATGTGTCGGGTCCTTGACCTGAAGGTCCGGCCTGAAATCCCGACAAGTGACACCCTTCCCGTCCTTGTTCTGAAATTCCAGTGCTCCATCTTGCCGGGCCACCACAGTGGCGCCGTGCTCCCTGACCTTTTCGCCTGTTTCTAAACACCGCGGCGCATTTGGCTGTGACAGAGGCGCCAAGCTTTCCTGCCAAAGCGAATTGTTCGCCTGCTCAATGTCATCGGCGAATCTGAACACCGGCGGGGCGTGATACGGGTTCGCTGGAATGGCGAAATCGGACGCAGTCGAAACAGGCGGAAGCGCCTGTGCTTTGGGAATGTCCGCGTCCCTCTTCTTCGGCTTGGTTGCCGCTTCCCGCCCGCTCGACGCGGCTGGCTTTGCCTCGACCGGCCCACCCGCCTCCCGCTCCCCACCCTCGCCGTCCGCCCAGCGCCCATGCCAGTCGCGGGGTTGGTCGGGGCTGTACTTCGCCAGATTGTCATTGGCCCGGGCAAGGCGAACGGCGGCATCCCAGTCCAGTTCCGGCAGGCGCAAGTGCACCGCACGGATCATGGCCTGAACCAGGTCGCCCCGGTTCAGCGCGTCGGCGATCTTAACCAAACTGGGCAGCACGGCGGCGTGCGGCCCGATGCCGGCATAGGCACGCTTCAGGAGAACCGACACCTCCGCCACCGGGCGGGCCTGGAAGCCGCCGGCGCCCTTGGCCAGCAGGGGAACACCGGCCAGGGCGAGACCTTCCGCCGTGCAACTGACGCCCAGGCCACCCGGGCCGTTGCTCAGGCGGTACCGACGTTGCCAACCATCCATGCTCGCTCTCCCGGTTGATGGAAAAGCATCGTATGTTCCTATTTTGTTCATGTCAACCAATGCGCGAGCGGACCGGAGAAAAACCGCCCGTCACGCCGCCGGTGGCAGCGCTATCTCCGCAGCCGCTTTGGCACGGATGGCATCGGACATTTCCGTCAGGAAGCGGCGGTCGCGCGCCTTCCTTTCCAGGATGACGAACTCCAGGGCGCCCAGGGACGGCAGGCGGGGATCGGGCGCACAGGCCTGCACGCCGGCCGGCAGCAAGCGGCTGGAATGGGCCATCATGCCCACCCCCATGGACGTGGCCGCCGCCAGGCCGTTCAAGTCGCCGCTGGTGCAGGCGATGCGCCAGGGCACGGCCGACCGCTCCAGCGCCGTCAGGGCCATGAAACGGGTGATGCTGGGCGGCGGGTACAGCACCAGTTGCGCCTCGTCATGGCGGAACACCGGCGCCGCCGTGGCCGAGGCCCACACCACCTGGTCGCGGAACACCAGTTCCCCCCGATCACCGTCCGGCCAGCGCTTGCACAGCACCATGTCCAGGGCGCCGTCGTCGAACATCTCCGTCAGCGTGCGGCTGAGGGCGATGGTGAAGTCCAAATCCACCTCGGGATGGCCGGCCATGAAGCAGCGGATGATGTCGCGCACCCAGCCATGGCCAGATCCTCGCAGGCGCCGAAACGGAACAGCTGGCGCTTGGTCGACTGGGTGAAATGGCGCCTCGCCCGCTCGTTCACCTCCAGGATGGAACGGGCGAACTCCAGCATGGCGCGGCCATGCTCGGTCAGGGCGTTGGAATGGGTGTCGCGCTGGAACAGGCGCTGGCCGGCGAACTGCTCCAGCCGCTTCACATGCTCACTGACGCTGGATTGCAACAGGCCCAGCTGGCGCCCCGCCTCCGAAAAGCTCTTCACCTCCGTGATTGCGACAAATGTACGCAGGTGAAGGGGGTCCAGCATGGCGCCTCATCGGGATTTTCGATCACCGTTATCTAATCATCAGAATTCCGATTTACCAATCCCAAGTCAATAGTGAGGTCACGAATACAAATCATCGCGCGGCGAATACCGGGCGTATGGTAACGGGAGGATATTGATGTCTACGAACCGGCGCGGTTTTCTGGGCGCCGCGGCCCTGGGCGCCAGCGGCATGGTGACGTTCCGCAGCGTGGCGGAGGCGGCGGACAAATTCATGGCCAAACCCGGCGACGGCGGCTTCGGCCGCAACGCCGTGCCCCTGCCCCCCGGCGACACCGTGGCCTACCACGACCCGCAGGACGTGGGCGCCATGCCCGACTTCAAGTTCTCGCTGGACGGCAACAAGCCCAAGGTGACGACAGGCGGCTGGGCCAAAGAGGCCACCGTCCACCAGTTCCCCATATCCAAGGGCATCGCCGGCGTGCACATGTTCCTGCAGCCCGGCGCCTCGCGCGAGTTGCACTGGCACGCCATCGCGGCGGAATGGGCCTTCGTCATCGAGGGCCGCTGCCAGACGGTGGTGATCGATCCCTCCGGCGCCAGCGAGATCAACAATTTCGAGCCGGGCGACCTGTGGTACTTCGCCAAGGGTCACGGCCATTCCATCCAGTGCATCGGCGACAAGCCCTGCCACTTCATCCTGTCCTTCGACAACGGCGCCTTTTCCGAGCACGGCACCTTTTCCATCACCGACTGGGTGGACGTGACGCCGAAGGAAATGCTGGCCCTGAATTTCGGCCTGCCCAAGGACGTGTTCGACGCCTTCCCCAAGGGCGAGACCTACATCCAGTCCGGCCCCATCCTGCACGCGGCCGATGCGTTGGAGGCCCCCTGGCCCAAGGAATCCACCCACAAGTTCCGCCTGTTGAAGGACCCCAAGGCGGCGCGCGACTTCGACGGCGGCACCTTCCGCCTGGCTACGGTGGATGAGTTCCCCGCCTCCCACACCATGTCGGGCGGCTACATGACCCTGAAGCCCGGCGGCATCCGCAAGCTGCACTGGAACGTGAACGCCAACGAATGGCACTACTACCTGCGCGGCAAGGCCCAGGTGGCCCTGTTCGGCTCCGGCGGGCGCGGCAAGGTGGCGGAGTTCGGCCCCGGCGACGTCGCCTACATCCCCATGGGCTTCGGTCACGCCATCCAGAACGTGGGCACCGAGGACGTGGAGATGATCCAGACCTGGGACAACGGCAAGTTCGAGGAGATCGACTTGGACAAATGGGTCCAGTCCAGCCCGCGCTACCTGCTGTCCAACAACTTCACCGGCGTGCCGGACAAGACGCTGAGCCGCATGAAGCAGACCTGAGTATTACGGGTGTCATCTGACGACGAAGGGTGGGGCGGTTCCGGCGGGGCCGCCCCATTCGTCGCCAGAGATTAATGGCACCGCACATGAACTATTCACAATTCTTCCGGAGGAGAAGTGGTGCTGTAAATTAATAATACCGCCATTTGATTTTACTATTAAAATCTTTCCCAATATGTCTTTCCCTTTTTTAGTTTGAACTCCTCCTCTCCATATCCACCGCCCTTCTTCTTATAACGCCATTTTCCGATATAGCTTTTTCCATTCAAGATGCCAGAATATGTGCCAGCGCCATCCTCACCCTCAGGTATTTCGAACTCCAGGCGCTTCCCGTCGAATTTCGCAGGAACGACGATTGGCGGCGATGGCATCTCAGTGGTTGATTGAAATACCACCATATCCCCATCTGTGGATATTACGTACCAGATCTCAAATCCCGAAAGATCTCCACCTTCAGCGAGTTTTTGAATATTACTGTATATACCTAGAGCATGCAGATGCTTCTCACTACTAGCGAACGCAGCGCATGGCACTAGGAAAATAAATAATAAAGCCTGGAAACAGATTCTCAATTTTATCATAAACCCCTCCAGTAAATTCTAATTATTGACATCCAACACTAATGTGAATGTGATTGGAATGCTCCCGTACCAAATCGGGATGTTGGGGGGATATTTCCACAAATTCACCTTTGGAAGAACGAGCATAAATACCAGGGGGGCCAAAGGAATTGTATACATGGTCAAATTCCATGGCGTAACTCTGGATTCTCTCAACCAAGCCCGATATGGATGGATCTCCAACATGAACACCATTAATATAATTGATATCAATGGCGTTTCCAAAAGTATGGGGGTCTGTGGATTTATGCCCGCCTGTTGTTGACGATACCCTGATTGACTCAACTCCAGGAATAGAGCCAAGGGAATTAATAACAGAAGCGAGCCTCGGATCAATAGGCTGATCGATATTCCTATTGTCGAAGTCTATTTTCAGTCGTAAAGAATTTTGAGCAAGATGCTCCAAGCCGTTACCGCAATTCACCTTTCCTCGACGAGCATCCTCTTTGGCGTCCTTCGCTTCCTGCCTTCCCGATGCGGCTGACGGCTTTGCCGTCGCCTTCGTCCCTTGGCCACTGCTGTCCGTAAAGCGCCCATCCTCATCGCGCGGCTGGTCGGGGCTGTACTTCGCCAGATTATCGTTGGCCCGCGCCAGGCGGACAGCAGCGTCCCAATCCAATTCGGGCAGGCGCAAATGCACGGCGCGGATCATGGCCTGGGCCAAGTCGCCCCGGTTCAACGCGGCGGCGATCTTGGTGAGGCCGGGCGGGATGGCGGCACCCGGCTCCGCGCCAACGTAGGCGCGCTTCAACAATACCGCCACCTCGGCCGCCGGCCGGGCCTGGAAGCCGCCGGGGCCCTTGGCCAACAGGGGCACACCGGCCAGGGCCGAGCCCTCCACCGTGCAACTGACGCCCAGGCCGCCGGGGCCGTTGCTCAGGCGATACCGACGCTGCCAACCATCCATGCTCGCTCTCCCTGTTGCTGGAAGAGCAGCCTATGTTCTGTTTTTGTTCTTGTCAATCTAAAGGAGAAGGAGGCGGCTGTTCTCGCGTGTCGCCCCTCCCCTCCTCCCGACGTTCCCCGCCCTGGAGCCGGGCTTATTTGCCCGCCGCGAACAGGTTCAAACCCAGCGCCTCGGCGATGGATTGCGCGGCCAGCTGGCCGCGCACGCTGTTGCCGGCGGCGTCCAGGCGGGAGGAATAGATTCCAATGGCCAGCTTGCCGGGCGCCACTGCCAAAATGCCGCCGCCCACGCCACTCTTGCCCGGCAGGCCCACCTTGAACAGCCACTCGCCCGAGGTGTTGTAGAGGCCGGCGGTGGCCATCACGGCCAGCACGCGGGCGCTGGTGGCCGGATCGACCACCGCCTTATGGCTCACCGGGTTGGTGCCGCCGTTGGCCAGCGTGGCGCCCATGGTGGCCAGATCCACGGCGCTGACGTTGTAGGAGCATTCGCGGGTGTAGAGGTCCACCGTCACGGCCGGGTCGCCATAGAGATGGTCATAGCTTTGCAGCAGCAGGGCGATGGCCTGGTTGTGCTGGTTGCCCGCCATTTCCGACTGGTAGACGTCCTGGTTCAGGGCCAGCGTCCGCCCGGCGAAGGCGGAGGCCGTATCCAGCACCGTCTTCCAGCGGGCGTTCAGATCGGCGCCGGGCACCAGGCTGGCGGCGGCGATGGCGCCGGCGTTGACCAGGGGATTGCCGGCCGGCGGGCTGCCCGTCAGCTTGTCGTTGTTCAGCTCGATGGCCAGGACGGAGTTGAAGGGCTGGCCCGTGGCGTTCACGCCGATCTTGGCCATCACCGCGTCCGGCCCCTGGTCCTTCAGCACGCGGGCCAGCGTGAAGACCTTGGCGATCGACTCCACGGGGAACTCCTGTCCCGCGTCGCCGGCCTTGAACACCCGGCCGTCCGCCGTGACCACGGCGATGCCGAACAGCTTGGGATCGGCCTTGGCGAGATAGGGGATGTAGCTGGCGTTTTCCCCCTCCATCACGCCCTTGAACTTGGCGTAGGCCTGGTCCACGGCCTGCTGGATGGCCTGGTCGCCGGGCGGCGCCTCGCGCGCCGGCGCGGCGCCGGCGCTCAGCAAGGTCAGCGACAGCGCAATGGCGGCGCCCCAGGCGCGCGCCCGCTGGGTCAAACCGGACTTCATCAAATAATCCCCCTCGTTCAGGCTGGCCGGCGTGCCGGCGCCGGTGTTTGGCGTCACTGTAGCGGGGCCGCCCGTCCGCCAAGAAGCCTTAATCGTGGCCACATGATCTTGGCCGCATGCTGGCATCCGCCCTTCCCCCTGGCCCTCCCGGCGGCTAGAACGGTGGTGGAATGACGCGTACTTCCGGGTGGCGCTGGGCGGTTGGTGTATCAGGAGGGTCGTTGGGTTGATCGTCGGCATCGATTTGGGCACCACCAATTCCGCGGTGGCCGTCTGGCGGGATGGCAAGGCGGAACTGATCCCCAACAGCCTGGGCCACCGGCTGACGCCCTCCGCCGTCAGCCTGGATGACCAGGGCACGGTGCTGGTGGGCCTGCCGGCACGCGAGCGCCAAGCCACCCACCCCACCCTGACCGCCACCGCCTTCAAGCGCCTGATGGGCTCGCAGCGCGTCACCCGCCTGGGCAAGCGCGATTTCCTGCCGGAGGAACTGTCGGCCCTGGTGCTGAAGGTCCTGAAGGCCGACGCGGAGGCTTATTTGGGACAGCCGGTGACCGAGGCCGTCATCACCGTGCCCGCCTATTTCAACGACAAGCAACGCAAGGCCACCCGCCGTGCCGGCGAGCTGGCCGGCCTGAAGGTGGAGCGGCTGCTGAACGAGCCCACGGCGGCGGCGCTGGCCTACGGCATCCACCAGCTGGAGGCGGAGACGCAGTTCCTGGTCTTCGACCTGGGCGGCGGCACCTTCGACGTGTCCATCCTGGAGATCTTCGAGGGCGTGATCGAGGTACGCGCCACCAGCGGCGACAACCGCCTGGGCGGCGAGGACTTCAACGAGCTGATCGTGGACGACTTGCGCCAGCGCTACGCCGCCGACTGGGGCCGTGACACGCGCGACAGCGACGCCCTGTACCAGCGCCTGCGCGCCGCTGCCGAACGCGCCCGCCGCGCCTTGAGCGAGCAGGCGGCGACGCCGGTGCGCGTGGTGTGGAAGGACAAGACCTATGAGTATGAGCTGACGGCGGAGGCCTTCGAGGCCAAGGCCGAAGGCCTGCTGAACCGCCTGCGCGAGCCGGTGCTGCGCGCCCTGCGCGACGGCCAACTGGAGGCGCGGTCGCTGCGCGAGATCGTTCTGGTGGGCGGGGCCACCCGCATGCCGGCGGTGCGCCGCGCCGTCACCCGCATGTTCGGCCGTTTCCCAGCCCATTCCGTGCACCCGGACGAGGCGGTGGCACTGGGCGCCGCCGTCCAGGCCGGGCTGAAAGGCCGCGACGCCGCCCTGAACGAGGTGGTCATCACCGACGTCTGCCCCTATTCCCTGGGGGTGGACGTGGCGGAGCGCAACCCCGACGGCAGCCTGCGCACGGGCATCTTCTCCCCCATCCTGGAGCGCAACACCGTCATCCCCGCCAGCCGGGTCAGCAGCTTCCACACCCTGCAGGCCAACCAGAAGGCGGTGACCTTCACCATCTACCAGGGGGAGTCGCGCGACGTGCAGGACAATGTCGCCCTGGGCCAGGTCAGCATCCCCGTGCCGCCCCGGCCGGCCGGGGCCGTCAAGGTGGACTGCCGCTTCACCTATGATATCAACGGCCTGCTGGAAGTGGATGTCCATGTGCCGGAAACGGGGGAGCAGCGCAATCTGGTCATCACCGACGAGGAGGCGGCCAAGCCGGATGACCTGGAGGCCCGGCGCCAGGCGCTGGCGGCCCTGAAGGTCCACCCGCGGGATACCGAGGCCAACCGCGCCGTGCTGGCCCGCGCCAACCGCTGCTATGAGGACTTCCTGGGCGACAAGCGCGCCTATGTCGCCCACCTGCTGGCCCAGTTCGAAGGCATCCTGGAGGGCCAGGAGCCCCGCGCCATCGAGGCCGCCCGCCAGTCCCTGAGCGAGGCGCTGGACCAGCTGGAAGGCGAGACCTACCTGTGAGCCCTTGGGACATCCTGGCGCTGGAGCCCACCGGCGACCAACTGGCCATCCGCCGCGCCTATGCCCGGCGCCTGAAGGTCACCAATCCGGAGGATGATCCGGACGGGTTCCAGGCGCTGCGCCAGGCCTATGAGCAAGCCCTGCTGCATGCCCGCCGGCAGGTGCCGGACGAAAGCGTGGCGGCGGCGGAGACAGCCGAGGCGCCGCCGCACGCCGTCGATGGGACATCGGAGGTCCCCGCCGGGCCGATGCCGGCGGAGGTCCCGCCCCCGGAACCCACGGTGGATGAGGCGGTGGTCCGCCACGTCGCGCTATGCAATCGCCTGGGCGACCTGCTCTCCACCCAAAGCCCTGCCGAACCCGCCGCGCTCAAGGATGCCCTGGCGGCCGTGCTGGCTTCCCCCGCCCTCATCCATATCGATGTGCAGAACCGGACGGAGGATTGGCTGGCCCGGCTGCTGCTGTCCACGGCCCCCCGGTCGGACGTGCTGGTCCCCGTCGCCAGCGCCCACTTCCGCTGGGACGCGGCCAAGGCCCACACGCAGACGCCCCTGCTGGCCGCCGTGCAGAAGCGCGGGCGCGACCTGGCCTTCCTGGCCAAACTGGGGGGCCGGGACCACGCCTACGCCGCGGCCTACCGCCTGTTGCAGGCGCCGCCCAGCCGATACAGCCCGCGCCTGCGTCTGTCCCTGCCGGACCTGGCCAAGGATGTGCGCAGCCTGATGACCCTGATCCGTAACGACTATCCCTCGCTGCGGGCCAATTTCGACACGAATGTGCTGGCGGCGTGGGAGGCTTATTTGGCCGCCGAACCGGTCAGCGCCGGTCTGGCGTGGCTGCTGCTGGCCACGCCCCTGTTCCTGGCCGCCTACGTCTATCTTCAGGTCAACCTGTCACCGGAGGATCTGGCGGCGGCCTGGCCCGTGGGCTTCCTGCTGATACCGCCCCTGCTGGCCGCCGCTGGCCTGGTCTACCGGCTGGGCGTGCGCATGCCGGCGCGATGGCTGCGGCGGCGCTGGGCCCGGGACGCGGGGCCCGCTGTCCGCCTCGGCTGGGCCCCGCTCAGCCTGGCACTGATCCCCCTGGCGCTGGCCTTGCCACCGTCTGTCGGCATCCCCGTCACGGCGGCGGCGGCCACGCTGGCGCTGTGGTGGGCGGGCCTGTTCCAGATGGTCTACGCCAACGACACCAGCCGCCAGGCCGTGCGCATCCTGCTGGCCAACAGCATTCCCCTGGTGTTCTGGCTGTTCTGGATCGGATCGCTGCTACCGGCGGCACAGGTGCCGGCCTTCGCCGTGGCGGTGGCGGGCGCGCTGCTGGCCACCAGCATCGGGGCCGGCCTGCTGACCCGCTGGTGGTATGGGGAGATCGAGCAACCCCGGCGGCGCCGGATCCTGGCGGGCCTGGCGCTGGCGGCCTTGCTGACCATGGGCCTGCTGTTCGCGGCCGACACCGCGCCGGGCCTGCTGCCCTGGGCCGTGGCGGCTGTAACCCTGGTGCAGATCCTGGAGCGCGTCCCCTCGCTTGCCCTCTCCGGCGAGGCGGCGAAGCGGCGCTATTACGCCGTCTGGGGCACGGGCGTGGCACTGCGCGTCGCCCACACCATGGCCAGCGCGGTGGATACCCGCGACGTTTTGCTGATCGGCGGCCTGGTGCTGATGGCCAGCGTGCTGGGCATGATCGCCTACCAGCTGAAACGCCCCCAGGCCGCCTGATCCAGCCGCTTGTTTCAGTCCTTCAGCGAGGCGCCCAGCCGGTCCATCAGGAAGCCGGTGCCGTGCTCGCGGGAGCCGTTATCCTCATAGCCGTCCAGGAAGGCCCCCTGCTCGGTGATCTTCAGGGTGGTGCGGCCCTCGCCCGCCGGCTTCAGCTCCATGGTGGCCAGCGAGACGGAAATCTTCCGCTCATCCAGGTGCATGACATAGCTGTAGACGATGCGCTCATTGGGGATGATGTCGAGGTAATGCGCGTCGAAGGTGGAGGTCATGCCCCCCTGCCAGCGGCCCTTGGCCCGCTCCGTGCCGCCGACGCGGAAATCCATGGTGCGCTCCAGCGATTCCCACTGGCCAGGATCCCCGCCGAACCACTTGGACTTGGCTTCCATGTCCGACAGGGCGCGCCACACCCGGGCCGCCGGCGCGTCATAAGTGCGTTCCAGGCTGAAGATGGCGTGGACGGCGGAACGCTGGGCGGGCTGCTCGCCGGTGCGGCCGTCCATGTGGGCCGCGTGCCGCGCCAGCTTGTCCAGCGTCTGGGACCAACCCTCCGGCGCGCCGCCGATGGCCGCCAGCATGGCGGGATCGTAGACGGTGTAGGTCTGCACGATGTCCAGCTGCGTGCCGCAGGTGGTGTCGGAGAAGGTGACCTCCGTCCAGGCGGTGAACAGCACCTTGCCGTCGCCACCATCCACCCGCAGGTCCAGCACCAAGCGCTGGTTGGGCGTGACCTCGGCGACGCTGCCGCGCGTCCAATGCTGCGTGCCGTCCGGGGCCTGCATGCACACCTCGAACGGGCCACCCACCCGCAGGTCGATGGTGGCGTGGGGCACGGTGTAATGCGCCGGCGCGAACCAGTGCTTCACATGCTCCGCCTTGCTCCACGCCTTGAACACCGTCTCGCGCCGCGCCGGGACGCTGCGGGAAATGCGCACGGGCTCGGGCCGCAGCACGGCCGCGTCCACCGCCTGGGTTCCAACTTGGGTCATGATTCCTCTCCGTCTTCGTCTTTTAGCGTTTCGAGATACTGGCCCAGCCGATCCAGGCGACTGACCCATTCCATGCGCCGCTGATTGATCCATTGCTCCGCCAGGCTCAGCTGGGCGGCATCGATCCGGCAGGTCCGCACCCGCCCCACCTTCTCCGAGCGCACCAGGCCGGAGCTTTCAAGTACCGCCAGATGCTGCATGACCGCCGGCAGGGACATGTCCAGCGGCTGAGCCAACTCACTGACCGACGCCGGCCCCCGCACCAGCCGCTCGACGAGCGCGCGGCGGGTGGGATCGGCAAGCGCCTGGAAGGTGAGGTCGAGGGGGGATGGTTGGTTAAGCATGTGCTTTAGTAACGCGGCACAGATACTTAAGCAAGCGATTTAGTATCGTGACTTGAAAAAGGGCCGGTGGCATGCGCCACCGGCCCCTATCAGGTTCAGATAACCCCGGAGGGCTAGCTTACTTGCCTTCCGGCGCCAGGCCGCGGTTCTGCAGCATGGGCCCGATGTCCGGGTCCTGGCCGTAGAAGGCGCGGAACATGGGGCCGTAGTCCTCGGTGTGGCCCTTGGACAGGATCATCTGGCGGAAGCGCTCACCGTTCTCCCGCGTCAGGCCGCCGTGGTCCTTGAACCAGGCGTAGCTGTCGTCGTCCAGCATCTCCGTCCACAGGTAGGCGTAGTAGCCGGCGGCGTAGCCGTTGCCCCAGATGTGCAGGAAATAGCTGGAGCGGTAGCGCGGCGGCACGTCGTCCACGTCCAGGCCGGTCTTGGCCAGCGCTTCCTTCTCGAAGGCGTCCACATCCTGCTTGGGCGCGTCGGCCGGCAGGCTGTGCCATTCCAGGTCCAGCATGGCGGCGGCGACGATCTCACCCAGGGCATAGCCCTGGTTGAAGGTGGCCGCCTTCTTGATCTTCTCCACGAGCTCGGCCGGCATGGCCTCGCCCGTCTGGTAATTCTTGGCGTAGTGGGCCAGGACCTTGGGGTCCAGCGCCCAATGCTCGTTGAACTGCGACGGGAACTCCACGAAGTCGCGCGCCACATTGGTGCCCGACAGCGTCTCATAGGTCTGGTTGGCGAACAGGCCGTGCAGGGCGTGGCCGAATTCGTGGAACATGGTGGTGACGTCGCTGAAGCTGATCAGCGCCGGCTGGCCCGGAGCAGGCTTGGTGAAGTTGCAGACGTTGTAGACCACGGGCTTGGTGCCCAGCAGCTTGGACTGCTGGACGAAGTTGGACATCCAGGCCCCGCCCGACTTGTTGTCGCGCTTGAAGTAGTCGAAGTACATCAGGCCCAATGCCGAGCCGTCCTTGTCGATCACGTCGTAGACCAGCACGTCGGGCTGGTAGACGGGGATGTCGGTGCGGCGCTTGAAGGTCAAGCCGTACAGCTGGTTGGCGGCGTAGAACACACCCTCCTCCAGCACGGTGTGCAGCTCGAAATAGGGCTTCAGCGCGCCCTCATCCAGGTCGTACTTGGCCTTGCGCACCTGCTCGGCGTACTTGTCCCAGTCCCAGGGCTTCAGGGCAAAATCCTGGCCGTCCTTCTTGATCTGGGCCTGAATCTCCGCCGCCTCGCGCTTCTGCTCCGCCGCCAGGGCGGGCACCATGCGCTTCATGAAGCCCTCCGCCGCATCGGGCGTCACCGCCATCTGGTCGGCCAGGACATAGGCGGCGTAGTTGGGGAAACCCAGCAGCTTGGCCTTCTGCGCCCGCAGGTTGGCGATGTCGGAGATGGTGGCGCGGGTGTCGTTGGCGTCACCCTTCTCGGCGCGGGTCCAGCCGCGCTCGAACAGGGCCTGGCGCGTGGCCCGGTCGTCGAGGGAGGACAGCGCCGGCTGCTGCGTGGTGTTCTGCAGCGGCACCAGGTACTTGCCCTCGAGCTTGCGGCCCTTGGCGGCCTCCGCGGCGGCGGCGATGGCGCCATCGCCCATGCCCGCCAGCTTGGCCTTGTCATCGACCACCAGGCCGCCTTCCTTGGCCGCCGCCACCAGCTTCTGCTGGAAGGCGGTCTCCAGCGACGACAGCTTGGTGTTGAGATCGCGCAGCGTGGCCTTGTCGGCGTCATTCAGCATGGCGCCGGCATGGATGAACTGCTGGTAATAGACCTTCAGCAGCTGGGCCTGCTCCGGCTTCAGCTTCAGGCTGTCGCGCTTGTCGTACAGCGACTTCACCCGCTGGAACAGCTTGTCGTTCAGGTAGATGGCGTCATTGTGCTGGGACAGCAGGGGCGACACCGTGGTCTGCACCGCGTCCAGCGCATCGTTGGTGTTGGCCTGCACCACGCCGAAAAAAACCTGGCTCACCCGGTCCAGCATGCGGCCGGACTTCTCCATCGCCACCAGGGTGTTGTCGAAGGTGGGGGCCGCCGGGTTGTCGGCGATCTTCTTGATCTCGGCCAGCTGGATCTTCATGCCCTGCTTGAACGCGGGCAGATAATCGGCGTCCTTGATGATGTCGAAGCGGGGCGCCTCGAACGGCAGGGTGCTGGCGGTGGCGAAGGGATTGGCGCCAGCCGTGGCGGGCTTCTCCGCCAACGCCGGGGTGGCGGCGAGCGTCGCGAGCGCCAGCGCGCCCACGGTTCCAAGCAGAACGGTACGTGTCATCGGGATCCCCTGACAGTCTCTTGTTTCGTTTCCCTGCCCTCGACGGCCGTCGATCAACAGGGGTGACCAGGCGGATCCCCCCCGCAGGGTCCCGCCGAAGGGGGAGGTTGTAACACGTCCGGCGAAGGATCGTTGCCCCTTCCGTGGCGGCACGGGGCCGGGACATGCGGCATTTTAAGCGTCTGGGCCGGTAACCCAACCCGTCAGGGATGCATGCGGGCGCCTTTGGTGACCTTGTCCACCAGCTTCTTGTCGGCGCGCAACCCCAGGCCCACCACCCGCGCGTCCTCCGGCCCGAAATCGGCGAAGACGGCGCGGTTGGCGGCGTCGTGGCCGGTGCTGAACATCTCTTCGATATAAAGCGAGGTGCGCAGGCCCCGTTCCAGGGTGCGGCGATGAATGGCGGCCATGGTCGCCGCGTCGGCGGCCAACACGATGACTGGCTGCACCGACAGCGGATTGTAGACGGTGCCGGAACGGTCACGGTAGGGTTCGCCAATGATCTCCGGACATTGGGCGACGATGCCGCTGGTCAGGAAGGCGGTGACGTTCAGCGCCTGCCAGGCGGCCAGGTCTTCGCGCAGGACGAGGGCGATTTTGGTGTCGAACATCAAGACAGGGTCCTTGAGGCTGGGGAAGGCCCCGACTGTGGCGGGCGTCGCCGGCGCCGGTCTTGGACGTTTGTGCGACCCGGAACCGTGCGAAGCCGCCACCGACGCGACGGGTGACGGCATCACCGCCGCCCCGGCCTTCCCCGGTATCGAGCGGATCGAGGCGCGCTTCCATGGTGAGGCCTTCAGCCCCCACCGCCACGACACCTATGGCCTGGGCGTGACGCTGCACGGCGTCCAGACCTTCCAGTACCGAGGCCAGCGGCGCTACAGCCAGCCCGGCAACGTCATCATCCTGCATCCGGATGAGGAGCATGACGGCGGCGCCGGCACGGATGAGGCCCTGCGCTATCGCATGCTGTACCTGGAACCGGCGCTGCTGCGCCGGTGCCTGGACGCCGATGGACAAGCCGGCGCCGCCCTGCCCTTCGTCGATCAGCCGGTACTGGCCGACGCGGAGCTGCGCCAGGTGCTGCTGCCCGCGCTCAGTTCCCTGGAGGAGGGGCTGGAGGATCTGGCGGTGGACGACCTGCTGGTCCGCCTCGCCCGTGGCCTGGCCCGCCATGCCGGTGCCAAGGCCAAGCCCCTGGGCCTGCTGGCCCAGCGCCAGGCCCACCGGGCGCGGGACTACCTGGAAGCCAACGCCCTGGCTCCGGTGCGTTCAGAGGATTTGGAATCGGTGACGGGGCTGGACCGTTATGCCCTTGCCCGCCACTTCCGGGCCCTGTTCGCCACCAGCCCCCACCGCTTCCTGGTGATGCGCCGGCTGCAGCACGCCCGTCGCATGATCACCGAGGGCGAGCCATTGGCCGAGGTGGCGGCCGCCACCGGCTTCGCCGACCAGAGCCACCTGCACCGCCATTTCAAGAAGGCCTTCGGCATGACGCCCGGACGCTGGGCCAGTCTGGTGGAATCGACGGAAGCAGCCTCGTGGAGGCGCGCGACCGCCGGCTGAGGGCTCAGCCAACGGACAACACCGCCGCATCAGGCCCCAAATCCAGCATATCCATGTCCTTCAGCCGCCTCACCTGGCCCAGGAGGCGCTGGATGGCCGGTGTCATGATGAGGTCGGGGCGATAGACAGCGCAGACGGTGATGTCCGGCAGCTTTTCCTTCAGGGCCAAGCCGGTGATGTTTTCGCCCGGCACCTTCAGCTGCGGCTTCATGGCGTGGGACGCCAGCCCCGTCCACATGGTGACGGTGTTGGGCCGGGCGGCCAGCGCCAGCATCACGAAGGGCGATTCACAGCGGGTGAAGGGTGGCAGGCGATGCACCCCCGCCTCGGCGAAGGCGCCGCGGAAATGATGATCGAAGCTCTGTTCGGATTCCGCGTGCAACCATTCCGCTTGTGTAAGGTCCGCCAGGGACTGCGCCTTTTCCAAGGGATCGCCCTTGGCCACCGTCAGCACCGTGGGCAGGCGCAAAAGCGGCTCGCACCGAAAGCCCGTCCCCATCTCCTCCGGGGTGCCTGGCAGGGTGGCGATCACCAGGTCCAGGGTGTGGTTGTACAGCTTCTCGAACAGCAGGCGGCGCGACCCGCCCAGCACGGTCCAGGCGGTGTCCGGGTTGCGCTCCTTGAAATCCACTAGGGTGGGCGCGACCGCGGCGCTGACCAAGGTGGTGAGGCCCAGGCTCACATGCTCATGTGGGCCGGAGCCCGCGAACTCATGCTCCGCCCGCGCCACCTGGTCCAGGATGCCTCGGGCGCGGCGCAGCAGCGACACGCCATCCGGCGTCAGCTGAGTGCCCCGCGAGCTGCGGATGACCAGTTGGCGGTCGGCCCAGTTCTCAAGCTCCCGGATGGCCTTGGCCACAGCGGGCTGGCTGACGGACAGCAGGCGCGCCGCCTCATTGAAGCTGTGGGAGTCGGCGACCGCGACGAACGCCTTCAACTGGTGGATTTTCATGGGGATCGCCGACCGGTGCCGGATAAAGTTGATTATACAACTTTTGCCGGAAAACACCAAGGACGGAAAGGAAATGGCGACCCTGGCAGCGGCTGGCATCTCCTTTTCCTATACGAAAGAGACGCGATCTTCCCTGCCGGTTGCAGCGGCGCCGCCACCGCCAGCGTCATGGCGGCGAATGCCCGGGAGCAGGAAGGGCGTCACCGGGAGCGGATGCTGTAACGGGTCGCTGACAGGGTGGCGGATACGGCGCTGATCTTGGTGTCCATGAAACCGGTGGCCCGCATCCAGGCGCGCACCGGCGCCTCACCGAAGGTGGCCTTGGGGCCCTTGCCGTGGATGAGCCACAGGGCGGCGCCCGACGGCAGTGCCGCGTGGGCCGTCACCGCCCGTTCCAAGTCCGCCGGGTTCCTGACCACCGCCAGCGCCAAGCGGGCCTCCGCCGGGGTGGCGGCCACGGCGCCCGCGAGCGCCTCCGCCAGGGCGGGATCGTCCACCGTGCCGATGACCAGGACCGGCGTGGCCGGGCCGACGCCCAGCTTCTGCGCCAGGCTGGGCGGCGGCGTGGTCAGCTTCCTGGCCCAGCGGGTGGCGGCGTCGGCGCCCAGGGTCAGGATCAGCGGACCGTCCGGCGTGGACAGCACCAGATCATCCCCCTCCACCGTCACGGCGGTGATGGCGGCCACCGGCACGGTGCGCCGGACCTCACCGCGCAGGATCAACTCCCGGCTTTCCAGCAGGGCCTTCACCTCACCCGCCCCTCTTTCACCGGCGCCCCCGGCCCAGGTGGCGTGACAGACGGCATCCAACCCCATGATGTGCCCCCAATTCACGGTGGCGGGCGGCCCTCAGCGCTGGGCCGTCGCCAGTTTGATCGCCAGGCCGATGAACACCACGCCGGCGATGCGGTTCAGGATGACTTGCGCGTTGCTGGACCGGGCCAGCCAGCGGTTCAGGCCGCCGGCCAGCACGGCGATGGTGGAGAAACAGGCCAGCGCTACGGCGGCGAACACCGCCCCCAGCAGGAAAATCTGCGCGGTGACGCTGCCGCGCTCGGGTGCTGCGAACTGCGGCAGGAAGGCCAGGAAGAAAATCGCCACCTTGGGATTGGTCACGTTCATGACGATGCCCCGGCCGTACAGGGCCAGGTGACGGTCGGCCCCCGCCTTGGCCCCGCCCAGCGCCTCCGGCGATGCGCGGAAGGACTTGTAGGCCAGATACAGCAGATAGGCGGCGCCAGCGGCCTTCAGCAGGGTGAAGGCCAGCTGCGATTGCTGAAAGATGACGGCCACGCCCAGCGCCACGGCGGTCGTGTGCACCACCAGGCCGGTGCATAGTCCCAGCGTCACCATCACCCCGGCCCGCCAGCCCCGCGCCGCCGACAGGGTCAGCACGAACAGATTGTCCGGCCCCGGCACGAAAGCCAGGATGGCGGCAGCGGTGATGAAGGTCAGCAGGGTTTCCAGGGGCAGCATGGGCGCGGTCTCAAGGACTTGACGGAAAAAGCGTTCAGCCACCGATCCTTCCAGACTTTGCCCGCCCCGGCCACTGTCCTTATCAGAACCGGCCGTTATACTGCACGGATCGCACTGATAGGGGACGACCGTGCCGCCCAGCCCCCCGCCGCCCGTCCCGCAGCTGACGGTCTGGTACAACACCAAATGCCCCGTCTGTAACGCGGGCATCGACTGGCAGACCAACCGCCTGGTGCAGGCCGCCCGCGCCGGCGTCATCGTCTTCCGCGACATCAACCTGGAGCCGGAGGCGCTGGCCCGCTTCGGCGCGGATGTGGAAGCCGTGCGCCGCCGCCTGCACGGGCTGGACGCAAACGGCCGCCTGCTGATGGGGGCGGACTGCGCCATCGCCATCTGGCACCACACACCGGGCGACGCCTGGCTGGCCGCCCTGCTGGGCAACCGCGTGATCCGCCCCCTCACCCGTCTCGCCTACGACCGCTTCGCCGACGTGCTGTACGCCTGGAATCGGCGCAAGGGGCACTGGTGACCGGTGTGGCTCATCCTTCGACGCTGTTGTCGGCTACCCACCGGCGGAACGCTTCTTCCGACCGGTCACCAGCAGCGACGGACTGGATCATGTCGGCGGCATCCCGCTCGCTCACGTCCAAGAAAAGTCCATTCAGGATCAAGGTGGTTCCCAACGCGACGAAGCCGGCGCGTTTGTTGCCATCGACGAAGGGGTGGTTGCGCAGAATACTGACGCATACCGCCGCCGCCAGATCGAACACCGTGACCGGGTTCTCGGCATACGCGACGATTTGATGGGCGCGGGCCAGTGACGCCTCCAGCGCCCCACGATCCCGCAGGCCCGGCGCGCCGCCGTGTTCCGCCAGCAGTTCCGTGTGCAGGTCAATGATCGCTTCGATAGGCGGGAGGACGAGTCCCGTCACTTGGCCAGCACCGCCATGGCGCGGCGGTACCGGGTGGAAAATGCCCGGCCAGCCTCCATGGCTTTGCTGTAATCGTCGCTGGACTTGGCGATCTCAATGCGCCCGTCGCGCACCGACAGCGTGACCTCATCACCCCGATCCAGGCGCGCCTCCGTCAGCACATCGCGGGGGATGGTGATGCCCGTTGAGTTTCCAACCTTGGTCAACTTGGTGGTGTGCATGGGGGCGCTCCTCACATCGCCACATACTATGTAATAACAAATGTTCCTACGTCAATGTCCCCATTACCTGGCTACTCCGCCGCCTGCACCGCCGGCAGCGGCGCCGGTTCCAGCGTCACGGCTACACCGCTCAGCACGGCGTTGCCGGACAGCGGGTCCCGCAGGTTCTCGTCCAGCAGCGCGTTGAGGTTGGCGCCGGGGCGCTGGCTGGCCAGGCCCAGGCGGGCGCCATCGGCGTCGTGGCCCCAGCCATGCGGCAGGCTGACGACGCCGGGCATCATGTCGGCGCTGACGGCCACCTGCACCTCGATGACCCGGCCGGCGCGGGATAGGCGGGCCCTCCCGCCGTGCACCACGCCATGACGGCGGGCATCATCCGGGTGCACCAGCACGGTGCAGCGGAACGGCCCCTTGGCCAGGATGGGCAGGTTGTGCATCCAGCTGTTGTTGGAGCGCAGGTCGCGTCGTCCGATGATGACGAGATCCGGCGCCGGCTGGTCCAGCGCCGCCACGGCGCGGGCCAGGTCCGCCACCAGGATGTCGGGCGCCAGCTCGATGCGGCCGCTGGGCGCGCGCAACACCTCCGGAATTCGAGGCTGCAGGGCGCCCAGGTCGATGCCACCCACGCTGTCCGATACGGCGGCCAAGGTCAGGCCACCCGGCTTGCGGCCGAAGCCGTCGCCATAGGGGCCCGCGCGCAGCGCCAGGTCCAGCAGGCGCTCTGGCCCCGTCCAGCGCGAGACGGCGGCCAGGACGGTGGCGGCATGGTCGCCCGCCCAGCGCGCCACCTCCGTCGCCGCCATGGTATCATCCAGGGCCGCCGGGTCGGCATCGGCCCCCTTGCCTTCCGCGATGGCCGCCAGCTTCAGCAGCACCTGCCATTCCGCCAAAACGCCCTCGCCCCGGGGAAGCAGAGCCGGGCTGTAGCGGGCGTGGTTGCGGTAGGACAGCTGGGGGAAGGCGACGTCGTAGTGGCTGTCCTGGAAGGGCGACACGCCGGGCAGGACGACGTCGGCATGCCGCGTCGTCTCGTTCAGGTAGATGTCGACACTGACCATCAGGTCCAGCTGGTCCAGCGCCCGGGCCAGGCGATCGCCGTTGGGGGATGACAGCACGGGATTGCCGGCCACTGTGAACAGGGCCCGTACCTGGCCCTCGCCCGGCGTCTCGATCTCCTCCGCCAGGCACCCCACCGGCAGCTCGCCATACACCTCCGGCGCGTTGGACACGCGGGAGCGGCGGCGGCCCAGCGGCACGCCGCGCCCCGTGCCGCCCTTCCCCACCGTGTTGGCGGCGAAGGCGGCTGCCTTGGGAAACATCGCCCCACCGGGGGCGTCCAGATTACCGGTCAGGACGTTGACGATGTCCACCAACCAGCTGGCCAGGGTGCCGAATTCCTGGGTGCAGGTGCCGATACGGCCGTACAACACCGCCGGCGCCGAGCCCGCCAGGTCCCGCGCCAGGGCCCGGATGGTATCGGCAGGGATGGCGGTGTGCACGGCGACCCGTTCCGGGGTGAAGGGGGCGATGGCGGCGCGCAACTCCTCCACGCCCGCCACATGGTCCGCCAGCCGGCCCAGCCGCACCAAGTCTTCATCGAACAGGGTGTGCACCAGGGCCGCCAGCAGAAAGACGTCGCTGCCCGGGCGGATGAAATGATGCTCATCGGCCAGGGCCGCCGTCTCCGTCCGCCTTGGGTCAATCACCACCAGTCGGCCGCCGCGCGCTTTAAGGTCCAACGCCTTGCCGCGGAAGTCGGGCACCGTCCATAGGCTGCCGTTGGACGCCATGGGGTTGCCACCCAGGATGACCATCAGCCGGGTGCGCTCGATATCCGGGACGGGGATGCTCAGCCAATGGCCGAACATCAGGCCGCTGGACAGCTGCTTGGGCATCTGGTCCAGGGTGGAGGCAGAGTAGATGTTGCGCGTGCCCAGCGCCCGCGCCAGCACCGGCGTGTACAGCAGCAGGCCCATCTTGTGGGCGGCGGGGTTGCCGATGTAGGTGGCCGCGGCGTCGCGGCCGTGGGTTTCCAGCAAGGGCGTCAGCCGCCGCTCGATCTCGGCAAAGGCCTCTTCGTACGTCGCCTCGACAAAGCGGCCGTCACGCTTGATCAGCGGTGTGCGCAGCCGGTCGGCGTCCTCGTGCAGGTCCTTGAGCGCCACGCCCTTGGGGCAGATGTAGCCGTGGCTGAACACATCGGCGTCATGCCCCCGGATACGGGTGACGGCGCCGTCCACCAGCGTGACCTCCAGGCCGCAGCACGCCTCGCATAAGGGGCAGATACGGTGGGCGACGGTTTCAGTACCGGTCACGGGCGGGCCTCCCAGGTTATTGTGGCCCAACTATCGATGGTGGCGGTGTCGCTGTCCAGTATGGACGCTAGCGGTCGCTAGCCCGTCCCTCAGCCGTCCATCCATTCCGGCGCGTACTGCACCATGCCCTCCACGCCGCTCAGGCCGTCGGGCGTCAGCGCCAGGACTATGCAGTTCCGCGCCGACACCGTGAAAGGCACGGCGATGGCATGGTCCGCCATGGGCCGGTAGCCGAAGCGGCGATAATAGTCCGGGATGCCGACCAGGACGACGGAGCCGTAGCCCAAATCCCGCGCCCGCTGGTGCGCCGCCCTCACCAGCCGGCCGCCCACGCCCCGCCCCTGCCATTCCGGCACGACGGACAGGGGCGCCAGGGCCAAGGTGGGGACGGAGCCTCGGGCCCCGCGTATGGCGGCCCGGGTCAGCAGGATGTGCCCCACCACCCGGCCATCCTCCTCCGCCAGCAGCGACAGCGCCGGTATCCAGGCGGCGCTGTCGCTGCTGGCGGGCGATCATCAGATGCTCACGATGGTCACTGTAGGGCACGTCGGCGTAGGCCCGCCGCACCGCCGCCGCGATGGCGGCGGCGTCATCCGGGCCCTCCTGCCTGACGGTCAGCGCCATGCCCCGCGCCAGCCTTACGGCGCCAACGAGGCGGTGGCGCTGATTTCCACCAGCAGGTCGGGGGAGATCAGGGGGCCCACCTGCACGATGGTGGTGGCGGGCTTGGCCCCGCCGAAGACGGCGCCGTGGGCACGGCCTACATCCTGCCAGGTGGCCATGTCGGTCAGGTAGATGCGGGTCTCCACCACATGCTCGGGCCCGGCGCCCAGTTCGGCCAGGGCGGCCACGATGCGTTCCAGGATCACCTTGGCCTGGCCGCCGGCGTCGCCGGGGTGGAAGGCCTTGCCGTCCGGGCCGCCGCTGGCGGTGGTGCCGGACACGAAAATCAGGTCGCCGGCCTTGACCGCCCGCGAATAGCCGATGGCCTCCCCCCAGGCGGACGCCACCTCAACCTTCTGCCTACCCATGAGTCAGTTCCCTATTATTCGCCGGGCTTGATGTCGGCGCAGTTTAATTGCGCCGACACCATAACGTCTGGTTTTTTATGATCCAGCAGCGGGAAAGCAGGGCTGATGCGCTTCAGGGATCCAGCGGATCGCCGGCGTCCAGCGTCAGGGCCGACAGGGTGGGCAGGTAGGCCACATCGAAGGGCGACACCCGCTCCAGCCCGGTGAAGGGGACATAGCCCAAATCCTCCTGGTTGCGGGTGGCGAAGCGGTCCTCGGTGATATAGCCGCTCTGCCCCAGGTCGGTGACCACCAGGGCCTTGCGGTCCATAGGCATGCCGTAGCGATAGATCAGGCGGTCGGCGTTGCGCAGGTTGGTGGTGGTGTGGCGGGCGTGCGGTTCCACCAGGACGGCGTCGGCCGGTACGCCATAGTCCTGGACCAACGCCTTCTTCATCTCCAGCGCCTCATTGTAGGGCGTCTGGTTGGGATGGACGTTCCCGCCGCTGACGATGATGACCGGCGCCTTGCCGTCATGCCAGCGCTTGGCCGCCAATTGCACCCGCAGCAGCCCGGGGGCCGACAGGGCCACACCCGCCGTCTCCGGCCCATAGCCCGGCACCACCAGGGCGGTGTAGGGGTACTTGGCCCAGTTGACGGTCTTCAGGCGCGCGACCGCCGCCTTGTTCTCGCCCGCCTCCATGGGTTCGAACCGGCCAGCCTCATCCCGGCGGTTGATCTGCAACAGCAGCAGGGCGAAAGCCTCGGTCGGCTCAAAGAACGAGCTGTCATCCATCAGGCCGTCCACCAGGACGGAGACTGCGCTTTTCACCAGCGTGCCGTACGCCGGCGTGGCCACGTCATAGGCGGGGCCGTCGATGGCGGGGCCGCGTGGTTTCTCGCCGAGGCCGTAGACCGCCAGGATGTGATGGGCGGTAATCGCGGACTGCGTCCAGGCGCGGACCACCACGTCGGCATCCTGGCCCGGCGCCGCGGGGTAGAGGCCGCTGGCATCCAGCGCCGCCGCCAGGCGTCGCGCGGCCTCCGGACGTGCCTTCAGGGCGGCGGCCAAAGCCTGGCCGGCCGCCGCCACTTCCGCGTCCGACCAGTCGAAGCCACGGACGTAACAGCCGGTGTCGCCGCCACAGGCCTCCATCGACCCACGCGCCCGGGCACGGCGCTCCGCCGCCAGGCGGTTCAGGTCCGGCGCGGTCGCCACGGCCGCCTGTGCCTGCGGGTCGCGTGACAGCAGGCTCAAGCCATAGAACAGCTTATCGCGCAGGGGCTGTTTATAGACCAGCGGCTTGGCCGCCGGCATCGTGGGCTCTGCCGCCGGCGCCGCTCCCGCCCACGCCATTCCGGCCATCACGGCAATCGCCGCCACACGCGCCCAGCACCGCATATTTCCAAGCCTTCAGTCCGTTAAAGTCGCGACACCCTACACGGGAACAGCGTCGCTTGCATGACCATGCGCGGGGCCCCCCTTGCCCGAAGTCCTAGCCGCATCGGGACGTTGCGCACGGTGGAACGTCACGGTCATAGTGCGCGGCATTCGACGACCGCCCAGCCAGGAAACACCGACCGCCTTGCCCACCCTTCCCCGCCTCACGGTCCTGTTCCTGGCCCTGGTCCTCGCGGGCCTGTTGCCGCCCCGGGCCGACGCCTGGGCGGCCAAGCCCAAGCCCCCAAAGGCGCAGGCCGATACGGAAGAGGTGGTGCCCACCGTGCGCCTGCCCGATACGGCGCGCCCCTTGCGCTACCGCCTGAACCTGACCATAGACCCGGACCAGACCGAATATTCCGGCCAGGTGGAGATCAAGATCGCGCTGAGCAAGGCGGCGGACCATATCTGGCTGAACGGCCGCGACCTGGACATGGCGTCCGCCGAGGTGGTGACGGCGGCGGGGGAGCATCTGCCCGCCACCTGGGACCAGGTGACACCGGACGGCGTGGCCCGCATGGGCTTCCCCCGGTCGCTGGCGCCGCAGACCCTGATCCTGCGCTTCACCTACACCGCCCCCTTCGACCCCTCGCTGGACGGCCTCTACCGCGTCAGTGAGAAGGGGCTGAACTACGCCTTCAGCCAGTTCGAGGCCATCAGCGCCCGCCAGGCCTGGCCCTGCTTCGACGAGCCGCGCTTCAAGACGCCCTATGACATCACGCTGACGGTGAAGGCGGGGGACGAGGCGGTGACCAACACCCTGCCCGTGCGGGAGGAGGCGGTGCCCGGTGGCGGCCGGCGCCTGACCTTCGCGCCCACCCGGCCCTTGCCCACCTACCTGCTGGCCTTCGCGGTGGGCCCGCTGGACATTGTGAAGGGGCCGACCATTCCGCCCAGCGGCGCCCGCCGCCGGCCCATCCCCCTGCGCGGCGTGGCCCTGCATGGCAAGGGTCCGCGCCTGGCCTATGCCCTGTCGGTCACGCCCGGCCTGTTCCTGACGATGGAACGCTATTTCGGCATCCCCTACGCCTACGGCAAGCTGGACCTGATCGCGGCCCCCGACTTCGACGCCGTGGGCATGGAGAACGCCGGCACCATCATTTATAGCGAGCAGCGCCTGCTGGTGAAGGCCGATGACACGGTGGACGCGCGCCGCCGCTTCCTGGTGCTGCACGCCCATGAAATCGCCCACCAATGGTTCGGCGACCTGGTGACGCCGGCCGGCTGGGAAGACATCTGGCTGAACGAGGCGTTCGCCAGTTGGCTGGCGCCCAAGGTGGTGGATGCCTGGCAACCGCGCATGCTGACCGCCCGCGTGGTGGAGCAGGAGGCGCTGGAGGCCATGGACCTGGACTCCCTTGCCTCCACCCGCACCATCCACCAGCCCATCGCCACCACCAGCGACATCGAGACCGCCTTCGACAACATCACCTACCGCAAGGGGGCCGGCGTGCTGTCGATGGTGGAGGGCTATATCGGCCCCGACGCCTTCCGCAAGGCGGTGGCCACGCACCTGCGCCGCCATATCGACGGCGTGGCGACGGCCCAGGATTTCTTCGGCGCCCTGGCCGACACGGAGCATGACCCGGTGCTGGTCGATTCCCTGCGCTCCTACATCAACCTGCCGGGCGTGCCACGCCTGTCGCTGGGCTGGACCTGCCCCCGCACCGGCCTGCAGGTTCTGACGGCCCAGCGCCGGTACCGCCCCCTGGGTTCCGAGGCTGCCACAGCAGCCCACTGGACCCTGCCCCTGTGCGTGCGGCCGGGCGCGGCCGGCGCCACCACCTGCATGATGGTGACGGCGGCGCGCCAGACCCTTTCCCTCAGCCAGTCCGCCTGCCCGGCGGTGCTGATCCCCAACGCCACCGGCAGCGGCTATTTCCGGCTGTCGCTGACGACCGAACACTGGCGCCGGCTGCTGGCTGTGCTGCCGCGCCTGCCGGCGGCGGAGCAGCTGGCCCTGCTGGAAAGCCTGTGGGGCGAAGTCGCGGCCGGCCACCAGCCCCAGTCGCTGTACCTCACAGCCGCCGTCAACCTGGCCACCGTGCCGGCCTGGGACGTGGCCTCCGCGCCCTTCCCCCGGCTGAAGCAGTTGCTGGAGCAGGCGCCGACCGACAGCGACCGCGCCGCCCTGCGCCTGTTCCTGCTGCAGGCCTGGCGGCCGGTACTGGCCCGCGTGGGGCTGACACCGGGCAAGCTGGACCGGGTGGCGCCGGAAAACACCGCCCTGCTGCGCGACCGGTTGGTGGCTTTCCTGGCGCTGGAGCTGAGGGACGAGGATGTGCGGGCCCGCCTGATGGCCTTGATGCGGGCGTCCGACACCCAGCCGCCGGCGGAAATACGGGCCACGGGCATGGCGGTCATGGCCCAGGAACTGGGGCGTCCCTACATCAATGGCCTGGTCGACCAGCTGCGATCCTCCACCGACGCGGAAGAGCGGGAAATGGCGCTGGACGCCCTGAACCGGGTGACCGACCCCACCCTGGCGGCGGAGGTGCGCGACATGGTGTTCGCGCCCTGGCTGAAACTGAACGAGGTCAACATGCTGATTCGCGGCCAGGGGCGCGAATCCAGCCACGTTCCCGCCTATTGGGCCTGGGTCCAGGCCAATATGGCCCATCTGCGCGCCCGCGGTTCCTCCGCCACCTTGGGTGCGCTGACTCTGCCGCTGGAAGGGCTGTGCAGCGCCACCGCAGCGGACCAGGTGGAGGGCTTCTTCCGGCCCATGGCCGCCGAGCTGGAGGGCGGCGGGCGCACGGTGGACCAGGCGGTGGAACGCATCCGCCTGTGCGCGGCCCAACGGGCCGGCCCCCCGCCCCAAACGCAAACACCGGGACAAAAGCAATAATCCCTAAAGTGTAACCCCGAAAGTTTCGATCATCTGGCTGAATTGTTTAGGCCCGTGGCTTGCTGTACCTACTGAAGGAACAGTGTTGCAATGGGGCCTTGGGTCCCGACCTGGCCATTAGGCCTGGGCATGAGGATATGCGTGGGGCGCACGCCGGGGGGCGGCTTCCACAAGGCATCGCGTCGGGGATGACCAGTCAGGGGAAGCATGAGTCAGGCAGAAATCAACCGGGACGCCGACGACGGCGATGACGCCGCAGTCCGTTTGATGATCGTGGAGGATGACGCCCTAGTGGCCTTGGGCATTCGCCTGACGGTCGAGGATCTGGGCTATTACGTCTGCGGCATCGCGGCGTCCGAACCCGAGGCCATCGCGCTGGCCGCCAGCAGCCATCCCGACCTGGCCCTCATGGACATCCGCCTGAAGGGCACCGTGGATGGAATCGACACGGCCCGGCGACTCAGGAACGAATTCAGCCTGCGGTCGGTCTTCCTATCGGCCTACACGGACGAGCAGACCATGGCGCGGGCCAGCCTGACCTATCCATTGGGCTTCGTGCAAAAGCCATATTCCGCGGGACAGTTGAAGTCGGCCCTGGACTTGGCGTTGCGGCGGCTTGCCGCACCCAGGGACTAGACGGAAATCCCCGTTGAGTGGCGCCCGCCCCCGGGTCAAAAAGGCTTAGGACGAATTCCTGCTTGGAATGATGTCCAGACTGGCGTGTTATCAAGGCGGTAGCGTTCCGTCGTGGTTAACGCGCCGGCAGGGTTTCCCGCATTGGCCGGCCGCGTTGCCTTAATTCCGCCGGAAGGTGCTGCAAAATCATTGTCGTGGCTCGGGAGCCTCGGGCCACGACGTCAAGACGTGCGGAACCAATCCGCGCGTAAAGACGCATAGAAGGAGAGGAATATGCGCTTTAAAGCCCTGATGCTCGCCCCGGTTCTGTTGGTTGGCCTGGCTGCTTGCGACAAGCACGACGCCCCGGCCCCTGCCAAGACCGAAGCCCCGGCTGCCGCCCCTGCGGCGCCGGCCGCCGAACCGCCGGCCGCCGCCCCGGCTGACAGCACTGCCACCCCGGCGCCGGCCCCGTCCGACGCCACCCCGGCCCCGGCCACGCCGGAGCCCTCCACGACCGAACCCCCGAAGGGCAACTAAGCACTTCGTCGGGGCTTTGGCCTAGCGTTCACAGGCCCGTTCCGCATCGGAACGGGCCTGTTTTCGTTTGTTCGTTTGCCTCAGGCGCCGGCGGGGCATCCGCCCCTTGGCTATCCTCGCTGCGCGCCCCTTTCCCGTATACTGCGGTGCTCGCTGCGGCGGCCCCGGTCGGGGCCTAGGGGGGCTTTTGCTGGGGGGTGCTTTTGCTGGCCCGGGAGTTAAATCACTCCGCCTCAACCGGGCGGGGACGGCCGTCTTCGCCGATGGCGACGTAAGTGAAGACGCCTTCGGTAACATGCACCGCCTCGCCCGTGGCGCCCCGGCGCACCCAGGTGTCGATGCGCACGCGGAGGGAGGTGCGGCCAACGGCCAGGATCTCGGTGTAGCAGTTCAGCTCATCGCCCACCGCCACCGGGCGGTAGAACTTCATGGCCTCGATGCCCACCGTCGCCACTTTGCCCCGCGCCCGCCGCACGGCCTTGGCGGCGCCGGCCAGATCCATCTGCGACAGCACCCAGCCGCCGAAGATGTCGCCGTTGGCGTTGGTGTCCGCCGGCATGGCGAAGGTGCGCAGCGCCGGCGCCGTGGAGAAATCGGGGGTGGGCGGTTGGTCGTTCATTGTTCCATACTCCTGGGGTCCACACTCCTGGCCGGGCACCCCTGATTTGGAGGATACCCGCGTCCATCCTTACAAAATGTGGTGGTTATCGGGGCTGATCCGCCGCCCCGGTCCTTGAACTGCGGCGACGCCCACTCCTATAATGGGGTATGAGCGACCTTTTCCAGAACACCGCCCGCAAGCAAGACAGCTATTCCGCCCAGGACATCGAGGTCCTGGAGGGGCTGGAGCCTGTCCGCCGTCGTCCCGGCATGTACATCGGCGGCACGGACGAACGCGCCCTCCACCATCTGGTGGCCGAGGTGCTGGACAACGCCATGGACGAGGCGGTGGCCGGCCACGCCACCCGCATCGACCTGGAACTGGCGGCCGACGGCACCGTGTCCATCCGGGATAACGGCCGCGGCATCCCGGTGGACGACCACCCGAAATACCCAGGCAAGTCGGCGCTGGAGGTCATCCTCACCACCCTGCATTCCGGCGGCAAGTTCAGCGGCAAGGTCTACGCCACCTCCGGCGGCCTGCACGGCGTGGGCCTGTCCGTCGTCACCGCGCTGACCGACCAGCTGACGGTGGAGGTGGCGCGCGACCGCACGCTCTACACACAAAGCTACAGCCGCGGCGTGCCCCTGACGCCCTTGGTGAACGCCGGCCCGGTGAACAACCGCCGCGGCACCCTGGTGCGCTTCCACCCCGACGCCCAGATCTTCGGCGAGGGCGCGCACTTCAAGGCGGAGCGGCTGTACCGCATGGCGCGGTCCAAGGCCTATCTGTTCCGGGGCGTGGAAATCCGCTGGAGCTGCGACCCGTCGCTGCTGGCCGACGACAGCGCCGTGCCGGCGGCCGAGACCCTGCACTTCCCCAACGGCCTGCTGGACTATCTGATGTCGGCCCTCAAGGACCGGCGCACCGTCACCCCCACCGCCTTCGCGGGCCAGGCCGACTTCCCCAACCAGGCCGGCCGGGTGGAATGGGCGGTGGCTTGGCCCGAGGATGACGAGGGCTTCAGCCACACCTATTGCAACACCATCCCCACGCCCCAGGGCGGCACGCATGAGCAGGGCCTGCGCCAGGCGCTGACGCGCGGCCTGAAAGGCTATGGCGAGCTGGTGGGCAACCGCAAGGGCCCGTCCCTGACGGCCGAGGACGTGGTGGACGGCGCCACCATCCTGCTGTCCGTCTTCATCCGCGACCCGCAGTTCCAAGGCCAGACCAAGGAAAAGCTGGTGAGTGCCGAGGCCGTGCGCCTGACCGAGGCGGCCATCAAGGACCATTTCGACCATTGGCTGTCGGCCGCCCCCGACGCCGCCAAGGTGCTGCTGGACCGCCTGGTGGAAAAGGCGGAGGAGCGGGCGCGGCGCCGCGCCGCCAAGGACATGGCGCGCAAGGCCCCCACCCGCCGCCTGCGCCTGCCGGGCAAGCTGGCCGACTGCTCGCGCCAAAGCTCCGAAGGCACCGAGATCTTCATCGTCGAGGGCGACAGCGCCGGCGGCAGCGCCAAGCAGGCGCGCAACCGCGAGACCCAGGCCATCCTGCCCCTGCGCGGCAAGATCCTGAACGTGGCTTCGGCCAGCACGGACAAGCTGCGCGGCAACCAGGAACTGAGCGACCTGGTGCAGGCCCTGGGCTGCGGCGCCGGCAAGGAGTTCTCCGCCGAGCGGCTGCGCTACGAGCGCATCGTCATCATGACGGACGCCGACGTCGACGGCGCCCACATCGCCTCGCTGCTGATGACCTTCTTCTACCGTGAGATGCCGTCGCTGATCGAGAACGGCAACCTGTTCCTCGCTCTGCCGCCCCTGTACCGCCTGTCCCAGGGCAGCAACGTCCGCTACGCCCGCGACGACGCCCACAAGGACGAGCTGCTGGCCAACGTGTTCAAGGCCAACCAGAAGGTGGAGATCAGCCGCTTCAAGGGCCTGGGCGAGATGCAGCCCAGCCAGTTGAAGGAAACCACCATGGACCCGGCGCGCCGCACCCTGCTGCGCGTGACGGTGCCGGACATCCGCGACCCCGAGCAGAAGGACGACGCGGAGAACACGGCCAGCCTGGTGGAAAGTCTGATGGGCCGCAAGCCGGAGCTGCGCTTCAAGTTCATCCAGGAAAACGCCAAGTTCGCGCAGGACCTGGACGTTTAAGCGCCGGCTGAAAGCTTAGGCGGACGCCCGGACGGAAGTCACCGTCCGGGCGTTTTGTTTTTCAGCTGTGCCAGACGCCGTTCAAGGCACCGGCGTAATAGCTGTTGCCGGTGCTGGTCTGGCTGGTGGTCAGTGGGTTGTAACCAGCGTGGCCATTGGTGAAGGTGGTCATATTGCTCAACAGGGTGGTGACGTCCGCGGGCGTCAGCAGCACGCCATCGCTGGCCTTGATGGTGGCGACCTCGTTACTAGAGCCGGCGAACCAATTTTTCAGCGTCACATCCTGGGCCACGCCCAACTGGTCGATGATCAGGTCATTGCCCGACTGCTGCAGCCAGACTTGGTCGTGGGTCACGAACAGATCCAGTTCGCCGCTGGGACCGACGCCGTTGGTGGAGAGCGCGACGGTATTATTGGTGCCGCTGCCCAACTTAACAAGACCGCCGCTAACCGAAACGGCGTTGCTGCTGCCGGAAAGGAACAAGCCATTGCCCGCACCCAGGCTCACCGTATTGCTCGAGCCTGTCAGCGTCGTCGCCGTTCTATTGCCCACGTCGTCCTGTGTCGCCAGCGAGCCTCCGGACATGGTGACGATGTTGCTTTGGCTGTCGGTAACGATGCCAACATAGCCGCTGGTCACCGTCAGGGTATTGCTGCTGCCGGAAAGGACCAGGCTATTGCTCGCTCCCAGGCTCACAGTATTGCTCGAGCCCGCCAGCGTCGTCGACGTGCTATTGCCCACCTTGTCCTGCGTAGCCAGCGCGCCTCCGGACATGCGGACGACGTTGCCCTGGCTGCCGGTGACGATGCCGACATAGCCGCTGGTCACCGTCAGGGTATTGCTGCTGCCGGAGAGGACCAGGCTATTGCTCGCTCCCAGGCTCACAGTATTGCTCGAGCCCGCCAGCGTCGTCGAGGTGCTATTGCCCACCTTGTCCTGTGTCGCCAGCGCGCCTCCGGACATGCGGACGACGTTGCCCTGGCTGCCGGTGACGATGCCGACATAGCCGCTGGTCACCGTCAGGGTATTGCTGCTGCCGGAGAGGACCAGGCTATTGCTCGCTCCCAGGCTCACAGTATTGCTCGAGCCCGCCAGCGTCGTCGAGGTGCTATTGCCCACGTTGTCCTGTGTCGCCAGCGTGCCTCCGGACATGGTGACGATGTTGCCCTGGCTGCCGGTAACGATGCCGACATAGCCGCTGGTCACCGTCAGGGTATTACTGCTGCCGGAGAGGACCAGGCCATTGCCCGCTCCCAGGCTCACAGTATTGCTCGAGCCAGCCAGCGTCGTCGACGTGCTATTGCCCACGTTGTCCTGCGTCGCCAGCGTGCTTCCGGACATGGTGACGATGTTGCCCTGGCTGCCGGTAACGATGCCAACATAGCCGCTGGTCACCGTCAGGGTATTGCTGCTGCCGGAAACGACCAGGCCATTGCCCGCTCCCAGGCTCACTGTATTGCTCGAGCCTGCCAGGGTCGTCCCCGTGCTATTGCCCACGTTGTCCTGTGTCGCCAGCGTGCCTCCGGACATGGTGACGGCGTCCGCTTGACCACCCGAGAGCAGCGTAACGGTGGCGGCGACGCCGGAGATGGCCGACCGGCTACCCGATGCTATCAAGGTACTGATGCCAATCAACTTGTCTGAGACGCTCGCCCCTTCGATTTTTGCAGTGCCCGCCGTCAGATCGACGATCATATTGTCGGCAGCATATTTCGCGGTCACCTGCCCACCGGCCGCCCACAGCGTGCTGCCGGCACCGGTTCCCACCAGCGTGGCGCTGCCACCAGTGCTCTTCAGCGTCGCGTTGCCGTTGGTCGCAATCAGCGTGTTGTTGGTGCCGCTGGAGATCGCGACATCCGCGCTGCTGTTCAGGGTCACGCTGTCATTCGATCCCGTCACGGTAATCGTGGTGTGATCGGCCTGAACATTGACCGCGCTATTGCTGATGCTAATGGTTTCCGTGATGCTGGTCGCTGAAATCGACGATGAGACCACCACGGACGCGCTGCTGTTATTCGTGCTTTTAACCGTGTCGCCACTGGCGCCCAGGATGATGGTATCGCCCGTGGCCTGAACGTCGATGACGCTGCTTGCAGTATTGATCGTTTCCGTGCTGCTGATGGCGGTCACGACGACCGACGCGCTGTTGCCGGTCGTGCTCTTCACCGTGCTGCCAGCGCCGCCCAAGGTCACCGTGGCGCCTGACGCCTGAACGTCCACCGTGCTGTTGGTGATGTTGATCGTCTGGCTGCTGTTGATGGTCGTGATAGCGATCGATGCGGCGTTGCCCGTGGTGCTCTTCACCGTGTTGCCGCCGCCGCTCAAGGTCACCGTGGCGCCCGACGTCTGGACGTCCACCGTGCTGTTGGTGATGTTGATCGTCTGGCTGCTGTTGATGGTTGTGATAGCGATCGACGCGGCGTTGCCCGTGGTGCTCTTCACCGTGTCGCCACTGGCACCCAGGATGATGGTATCACCCGTGGCCTGAACGTCGATGACGCTGCTGGCGGTGTTGATCGTCTCGGTGCTGCTGGCCGCTGTGATGACAACCGACGCGCTCTTCCCGGTCGTGCTTTTCACGGTGCTGCCGGCACCGCCCACAATAATGGTATCGCCCGTGGCCTGAACGTCGATGACGCTGCTGGCAGTGTTGATCGTTTCCGCGCTGCTGATGGCGGTCACGACGACCGAGGCGCTGTTGCCGGTCGTGCTCTTCACCGTGTTGCCAGCGCCACTCAAGGTCACCGTGGCGCCCGACGTCTGGACGTCCACCGCGCTGTTGGTGATGTTGATCGTCTGGCTGCTGTTGATGGTCGTGATAGCAATCGACGCGCTGTTGCCGGTCGTGCTTTTCACCGTATCCCCGGCGGCACCCAGAATGATCGTGTTCCCGCTGGCGCGCACATCAATGGTGCTGCTGGCGGTATTGATCGTTTCGGTGCTGCTGATGGCGGTGACGACGACCGATGCGCTGTTGCCAGTGCTGCTGTTTATTGTACTTCCCCCACCACCCAAGGTGATGGTGTCCCCGCTGTTGCGCACGTCGATCGTGCTGCTGGCGGTGTTGATCGTCTGGGTGCTGTTGACCGCCGTGACCGAGACACTCGCACTGCCGGTGCCGCTGATGATGTTGCCGGAACCGGTCAGGGTTATGACGTCGCCCGTCCCGGCGATGGACAGGGAGGTGCTGCTGCCGGCCGCAATGACATCGTTGTTGCCCAAGGCCTGAAGGCTGCTGATGTTCACCAAGGTATCGTAGATGGAGGCCCCAGCCAGGGTCGCCTTGCCCGCCGTCAGGTCGATCGTCGCGCCATCGCCGGTGTAGCGGACGGAGGTTCCGGTGGTTCCGGTCAGGCTGGCCCCACCACCACTACCTACCAGGACCGAGGTGCCGGCCGAGGCGATCAGGGTGGCGTTGCCATTGGCGGTCACCGTGTTGCCAGTGCCGGAAATCGTGGCTTTGGCGCCCGCACTGACGCTGACCGTGGCACTGGCGCCCGCGATGGAGACATTGCCGCCCGAGGTCACGGCCAACGTCTCACTGGTGGCCTTGAAGGTGCCTGAGCCGCCAACGTTGACCTGGGTGGTCCCATAGCCGCTCAGGGTGGCATTGGCCCCATTACCCGAAAGGACGGTGCCAGCGTCATTGACGACCAGCGTCCCCCCGCTGTTCAGAATGGTGGCACCGCCGCTAATCGTGGTTCCCGAAGTGGCGTAGCCGACGCGGATGGTGTCCGCCGTGGAGCCAGTGCTGGCTATGGTGACGGTGCTAGTTGTGCCCCCGTCCCCCGTCGTCACATAGATGGCGTCGCCGCTGGCGAAAACCTGCTGGCTGGCGCCGCTGACATAAAGCGTATTGCTGGCCGTATTGAGGAAAATACTGCTGCCGCTGCCGCCCACCGTCTCGATGAGGTTGCTGCCGTTGTATGCGACCGTAGCGTTGGTCGCGGTGACCTTGTTGGTCGTTCCGCTTAGTGTCAGAAAAGAATTATTATTCGCAATGACATTATTACCGGTCCCGCTGATCGTCGCGGTTGTCTGCGCGCCCCCCGACGCCGCAGCCAGGGTTACCGAGTTCGCGCTCCCGGTAACAACGTTCCCCAAGGTTCCCGGGTCCATAAGGATGCTGAAGCTCGATCCGTATAAAGTATGGGCATTGCTTATGACCTCGGCGGCATCGACGAGGGTGACATTGGTCGGATCGCTTGCCGTTATGGTCCGAGTCATTTCTTCGTTTCTCCTGAGATAAATTTCATTTCTGAATTCATTCATGCCCGATATTTCAACAAGCTGAGGCTCACATCTCCAAAATCCGCGTCCTCTGCGTCAGCTCCAGTGAGGCGCGGTCGAAGACGTGGTCCCAGTCGCCTTCGGCGCGGGGGCGGAACAGGCGCATGGTCGGATACCAGGGGCAGTCGGCACGGCCGGGCAGCCACAGCCAGTGGGCAACATCGCCCAGCAGAACCCATACCTCCTTGCCGAGCGCGCCGGTCAGGTGGGCGACGGCGCTGTCGGTCATGATGACCAGGTCCATCTGTTCCACGAAGGCGGCGGTGTCGGCGAAATCGCCCAGGTGGGGGGCCAAGTCGATGATGGGGCCGCCCCGGGGCAACTCGCTCAACGCCTTCTCCGGCGTCCCCTTCTGCAGGCTGTAGAGCTGGACGCCCGGCAGGGCGAAGGCCTGGAAGAAGCGCATCAGGGGCTGGGCTCGTTCATGATTGCGCTTGAAGCTGGTGTTGCCCGACCAGACGACGCCAACCCGGAGGCGGCCATCGCGCGGCCCCAGTATCTGGGCAGCCTTGGATCGGCGGTCCGCCGGCACCCGCAGATAAGGCTGCGCCGGGATGGAGGCCAAGTCCTGGGTGAACAGGCCGGGCAGGCTGCACAGATGGGCGTGGAGATCGGCCTCGGGCAGCGGTTCGCCCCACGGGATCAGGCGATCCGCGATCCCCAGATCCGCCAGCAGGGGAATGAGCTCCCGCTGGCACTCAACGATCAGTTCACCGCCCAACGCCTTCACACGGGACAGGTAACGCGCCGCCCACAGCGTGTCGCCGAACCCTTGTTCACAGAGCAGCAGCAGGCGCCGGCCGGCGTAAGGCTGCCCATCCCACTTGGTGCTGGCCAGGTTGCGGACGGGAACCTGGCCGCTGATCAACCGCACCTCGTAATCGGGCCAGGCCTGGCGATAGTTGGCGAGATAGAGATAGCTGCGCCCCCGGTCCCATCGCGCCTTGTGGAATTCCGGATTGAGTTCCAGCGCGCGGCTGAAGGCCATGACAGCCTCGCCATGGTTGCCAGCCTCAGCCAGTGAGGTTCCTAAATTGTGATGCAGAAGCACGTCGTTCGGCGCCAGCTCGATGGCCCGGCGGTGGGCGTTCACCGCGCTCTCCAGGTACTTCAGTTTGGTCAGGGCATTGCCCAGATTGGTCCAGATACCCGGTCCGCGCGGATTGGCCGCCACGGCGTCGCGATAGCACCACAGTGCGTCCAGGTGGCGTTCCATTTGGGCGAACATGACGCCCCGGGCATTCAAAAGATCCGCGTTGCCAGGGTCCCGCGCCAGGGCGCCGCTGATCAACACCTCCGCCTCGGCGTATTTGCCCTGGTCGTGCAACGCCGTGGCCCGGCGCAAGGTCTCAGAACTGGACAGGGGCAAAGTGATCGTACCAGCAGCGGACACAGACACGGGGACTCCTGTTCCAGCAGTAAGGAACGGGGCGTCAGGTCATCGCGCCTGCATGGTCACATCGTCGTTGCTGGCCTGCGGATCGGCGTACGTCCGAAACATGATCACGATTAAGACTATCGATTCACATGCCACCCCCGATGGCACCTCCATCTAAGGTACCTGCCTGCACATCGGCAAATGATTTTTCCGCGAATCAGTGGCGGAAATGTAACCACTGCGCCCTGCAGGTGCGCCCCCGGTGACGAAGGCTGCGGCCCTCAGCTGTGCCAGACGCCGTTCAGGGCGCCAGCGTAATAGCTGTTGCCGGTGCTGGCCTGGCTGGTGGTCAGCGGGTTGAAGCCCGCATGGCCATTGGTGAAGGTGGTCATCTTGCCCAGCAGGGTGGTCACGTCCGCCGGTGTCAGCAGCACGCCGTCGCTGGCCTTGATGGTGGCGACCTCGGCACTGGTGCTGGTGAACCAGTTCGCCAGGCGCGCCGCCTGCCCCGCCCCCAGCTGCTCCACCACCAAATCGTTGCCCGCGCGCTGCAGCCAGACCTTGTCATGGGTGACGAACAGGTCCAGCTCACCGCTGGGGCCCACCCCGTTGCTGGACAGGGAGACGGCGGCACTGCTGCCGGCCATGACGATCTTGTTGCCGGCACCGGTCAGGTTCAGCGTGTCCCCACTGCCGGTCAGGGTGACGGTGTTGCCGGTCCCCGTCATCTTCAGGCCGCCCTGGGGGCCGACCGTGATCACGTTGCCGGAACCATTGACCGTGTTGCTGGACTTGGCGGCGAGGGTGATGACGTCACCGCCCGCCGTCACGCTATTGCCCGTGCCGTTGAGGGTCAGGGTTTCGCCGGCGACCGTCAGGGCGATGGCAGTGCTGGTGCCGTTGACCATCTCCGCCGCGCCAATGGGTGCCGCCACCGTCAGCGTCGCGTCGGAGGCCGTGATGGTATCACTGCCGCCGGTCACCGTCAGGCTGGCGCCGCTGGCGATGGTCGCGGTGTCGCCATCACCATTGAGGGTGGCGCTGGCCTTGGCGGCCAGGATCAGGCTGCCGCCCGCCGCGGTGGTCACTTGGTTGCCCGTGCCCGCCAGGGTCAGCGTATCGCCCGTGCCCTGCACCAGGATGGTATCGCCCGTGGCGCTGATGCTCTCGGCACTGTTGCTGGCGGTGATGGTGATGGTCGCGCGGCTGGCGGCGCTGCCGAGCACGACGTTCTTGCCGCCGGTCAAGGTGACCTGGTCGCCCGTGCCGGTCAGCGACAGTGTGGCGCCGCTGCCCGCGATCAACGTGTCGTTGTTGCCGGTGGCCAGCAGGATGCCCACGTTGGTCAGCGCATCGACCTTGCTGCCCCCCGTGATCGAGGCGCGCCCGCTGACCAGATTGATGGTCATGCCGCTGGCGTCGTAGCGGATGGTGGCGGCGGCCGAGCCCGAGAGCGTCGCGCCCGTGGCGTTGCCCACCACCGTCGTGGCGGCGGCCGTCGCGGCCACGGTGGCGCCACCCAGGGCGGTGACGATATTGCCGGCGCCCTGCACGACGGCCCTGCCGCCGTCGCCGACGGTGACGATGTTGTTGGTGCCGCTGATGGTGGCGGCGGCCCCTTGCGCCACGGTGACGGTGTTGCCGGCGCCGGAGATGAGGTCGCCGATCGCGGCCACGCCGACGGTCTCGCCATTACCCAGCAAGGTTTGGCCATTGGCCGCCAAGCTGACATTAAACCCAGGCCCGGCAACGGTAAGTGTCGCATCGCGGCCCAGGATGGTGGTCGGGCTGGCGCTGGCCGGGCCGGTCAAGGTGGCGCTGCCGCCGGACAGGAAGTTCAACGACGTGCCGGCGCCATTCAGCGCCAGGTCGGATTGGGTGGTGATGGTGCCGGTCCCGGCGTAGAGGCGGTTGGCCCCTTTCTTCGAGCCGGTGACGATCACGTTGCTGGCGCCGGCCAGGACATGGATGGTGTTGCCCGCCGCCTGAACCAGCATGTTGCTGCCGCCCACCGACAGGGCGTTGCTGGCGTAGTTCAGGAACACGGTGTCGCCCGTGCCCGTCACCGTTTCCACCAGGTTGGTCGCGGCCAGGACGATGGTGGAGTTGCTGCCCAGGTCAGTAACGGAGTTGCCCGAGGTGTTGAGGTTCAGCGTTCCCGCGCCGTTCATGGTGACCTGGTTGCCGGTGCCGTTGACCGTCAGGCCGCCGCTTTTGGCGATGGTCAGGAAATTCAGGCTGCCGGTGAAACTGGAGGCGAAGCCCGTGAAGGACACATGGTCGCCGGAATAGCTGTCGACGACGGTGTTGTTGTTATTGATATTGACGATGTTGCCGCCGCCGATGAGGGTGATCACATCAGCGGTGGCGGTGACGGAGATCACCCCGCCCCCCACGGCGATGGTATTGCCCGCGAAACTGTCGACAATGGTGTTGCCGCCGCCGACGATGCTGGTCACGCCGTTGATGGTCGACTGCAGCAGGGTGATGGTGTTGCCGGACCCGACGATGGTGTCGCGGTTCCCCTGCACGACCAGCGTGCCGCTGTTCGCCAGCGTCGAACGATTATTCGCGGTAACAATGGTCGCCATCGTGCGTTCCCCAACAAACACGCAAGGTGGCCATATGGCGATCACCCAGGCCGTTGTATATCGCGCATAAGATTATATTGGGGCTCAGCTTGGTTGCACCCAAGAAAAAAGGCCGCAGCGATGCGGCCTTTTTCAAACAAACCGGATGAACGGCCAGGCTGCCAGCCCGGCGCCACCCATTACCGGAAATGAGAAGTGGAAAAGCTCAGTGGCCGTGGCCGCCGTGACCGTGATCGTCATGGCCGTGGCCGCCATGCCCATGATGGGCATTCGCTTCGGCCGGCTTCACGGCGGCGATGGACAGCGCGGCGAGCAGGCTGAGGCCGAGGAAAGCAGCGATGCCGATGGTGACCATGGATATCGTCCTTATGAAGCAAGGGGCGGTTGAGCCAACAAGGGAAGCCTAGACCAGTTCTCGCGGGCTGCGCAACCGGCCAGGTGACAAAGTCGTGTCATCTCTTGAGATGATGGGGCTTCCGCCGGCCAAAACAAGGGCCCCAAACAAGGGCGGCCCGGAGCTCACCATCTCCTTGGCGCCACTTCACGTCACGCCCAGCCATACCCGCACGAGACTTGTCGTTTCCGCCGGCCGTTCCCAGAGGCGGCGGATGGCCGCACCGGCCGATCACCGCCACGCGGGCGCCGGGACGACCCCGGCCATCGACTCGGCGGCGGCCCGGTCGGGCATCCGCCCCTCGGCCTCGTCGCCGGCCGGTGCATCCGGGAAGCGCCACAGGGCCGCATTGCACAATTAACCCCGCAACAGGATAAGAACCGGCCCCCTCCCGCCCCGGACTCGGGCGCGGAAGATGACACAACAGTTGACATTAAAGGAAATCCTTGCCCTTGCGGGCTGGAATTGATATCGAACGCGCGACCCTAGATCATGCCGCGACTTCCGCCAAGTCGCGCGTGGTTCCGGTATGGGCGGCGCCGGGCCGCCATGTACAGGCCTGGATGCGGCCCCGATCCCGTTTTGAAGACGGGCTTGGCGTGGGATGGCGGCCCCGCTGGCCCGGCGCTTGATCCAAAGGGGGGCGCGGCGGTTCCGCCGGGTCCCGTCCTTTAACGACGCACACCATACAGATATAAGGTCGCATGCTTTTCTCGGAAATTGGGCTAGGCCCGGAAGTCCTTCGCGCGGTTGAAGACGCGGGCTATAGCCAGCCGACCCCGATTCAGGAAAAGGCGATCCCCTGGGTGTTGCAGGGTCGCGACGTGCTGGGCTGCGCCCAGACCGGCACCGGCAAGACGGCGTCCTTCACCCTGCCCATGATCGACATCCTGGCCTCCGGCCGCGCCCGCGCCCGCATGCCGCGCTCGCTGATCCTGGAGCCGACGCGCGAGCTGGCGGCGCAGGTGGCCGAGAACTTCGAGGTCTACGGCAAGTACCACAAGCTGAACATGGCGCTGCTGATCGGTGGCGAATCCTTCGGCGACCAGATCAAGAAGCTGGAGCGTGGCGTCGACGTCCTGATCGCCACCCCCGGCCGCATGATGGACCTGTTCGACCGCGGCAACATCCTGCTGTCGGATATCAAGATCCTGGTGATCGACGAAGCCGACCGCATGCTGGACATGGGCTTCATCCCGGACATCGAGCGCATCGTCGGGCTGCTGCCCAAAATGCGCCAGACTCTGTTCTTTTCGGCCACCATGCCGCCGGAGATCCGGCGCCTGGCGGACGCCTTCCTGATGAACCCGCGCGAGATCACGGTGGCCCCGCCGGCCTCCCCCGCCGCCACCGTTACCCAGGCGGTGGCCATGGTGCGGGGCGAGGACAAGCGCGAGGCCCTGCGCCACCTGCTGCGGACGGAGGACGTGAAGAACGCCTTCATCTTCTGCAACCGCAAGCGCGACGTCGCCCTCCTGCACCAATCGCTGACCAAGCACGGCTTCAACGCCGGCGCGCTGCACGGCGACATGGTGCAGTCCAAGCGCACCGAGACGCTGGAGCAGTTCCGCCAGGGTGAGATCGCCCTGCTGTGCTGCAGCGACGTGGCCGCCCGCGGCATCGACATTGCCGGCGTCAGCCACGTGTTCAATTTCGACGTGCCCCATCACGCCGACGACTATGTCCATCGCATCGGCCGCACCGGCCGCGCCGGCAAGACCGGCCGCGCCTTCATGCTGGCGACGCCGGATGACAGCCGCACCCTGGGCGCCATCGAAAAGCTGATCGGCCGCGAGATCCCGCGCATCATGATCGATGGCCTGGAAACCCCGGACATGTCCGAGGGCGAGGGCGACGGCGGACGCCGCCGCCGCGGCGGCCGAAGCGACAGCGCCGCCAAGGTTGGCAGCCGTCGCCGTGGCGGCAGCCGGAGCGACGCCGCCTCCGAGCCCCCGCGCGAGGTCCAGGCCGAAGCCGCGACCGTGGCGGAGGAGACGGTGGAGGCCCGCCGGCCGGAGCGCCCGGAACGGTCTGAACGGCCTGAACGCCAGGACCGTCCGGAGCGCGGCGGCCGCGACCGCGACCGCAACCGGAACCGCGACACCCGGGGCGAAACCCGCGAGGGCGGCCGGAGCGAGGGGAGTCGCAACGATACCCGTCCCCCGCGCCAGGATGACCGGGGCGAGCCGCGCCGACGCTGGCGGGACGAGGATGACGGCCCGACGGTCATCGGCTTCGGCGACGACGTGCCGGCCTTCATGCTGCGTGTGGCCCGTCCCGTGGCCCGCACCGTTCCACCGGAGACTTTTGACGGTTCCGATACGCCCGAGGCGTGACGGCGAACGGCGGAGGCTTGGAAGCATCCCATGCAGACCATCTTCGTGCAGATCAAGTGCGAGCTGGGCAAGGCCTACGACGTGGCCGATTCGGCCGTGGAGACCTTGGAAGAGGTTTCCGAGGTCCATTCCATCTCCGGTCAGTACGACCTGATGATGAAGTGCTATCTGGGTGACGAGGCCGATATCGGCCATTTCGTCACCCAGCGCCTGCAGACCCTGCCGGGCGTCAAGGACACTTTCACCATCATCACCTTCAAGGCCTTCACCTGACATCCCCGCCGACCCTTTTGCCGGATCGGTACCGCCGTGGCGTTTTCCAGGACGGTGTTTCTGGGCCACGCGTCGACGATATCGGGAGATGAACCCGTGGAACGGGCCAGCCGTGTTGACTTGGCCCACGGCATGGGCAAGAAGGTGATCCATGAAGCGGAGCAAGGACATCGGCCACATGGCCCGGAACGGCGGCATCCCCACCCCCAGCCCCTACGTGCGCCCGGGCGAGCTGATCTCGGGCGAGCTGATGGGGAGTGCGACGCGTTGACCCCCCGTCCCCTGATTGCGGAGCCGCCCATGGCCGCCACGCGGCGGCGTGCCGCCATCGCCGCCACCCTGATGGTCGGCCTGATGTCCAGCACGGCCCTGGCGCAACAGCAGCCAACACCTTCCACCGGAGCGGCCGCCCCCCAGGCTGCGCCCGCCCAGGCCGCCTCCCCGCAGGCCGCCCCCCCGCAGGCCGCACCGAAGAAGGAGCAGCCGCCCGTCCTGCTGGAGGCCGACCAGGTCGACACGGACAATGAGCTGGGCATCACCACCGCGACCGGCAACGTGCAGTTGTCGCAGGGCGGCCACGTGGTGCTGGCAGACACCATCAGCTACAGCGAGCGGTCCAACGTCATCACCGCCAGCGGCCACGTCGTCATGATCCAGCCGGACGGCGAGGTGATGTTCGGCGACTATGCGGAATTGACGGAGGACCAGAAGCAGGCCTTCGTCGACCAGTCGCGCATGCTGCTACAGGACAACAGCCGCCTGGCCGGCTATCAGGCCGAACGCATCGACGGCCGCTACACCCGCGTCACCCGCGGCACCTACAGCCCCTGCAAGCTGTGCGAGGACGACCCCACGCGGCCGCCCACCTGGCAGATTCGCGCCAAGCAGGTGACACACGACAACACGTCGCACGACATCTATTTCCGCGACGCCACCATCGAGGTGGCGGGCGTGCCCATCACCTACCTGCCCGCCTTCTCCATGCCCGATCCCACGGTGGATCGGCGCAGCGGCTTCCTGACGCCCACCATCGGCTACAACACCAATTTGGGCATGTTCGCGCGGGTGAAGTATTACTACGACATCTCGCCGGACAAGGACCTGCTGTTCGATCTGCTGCCCAGCGCCAATGACGGCCTGCTTTTGGGCACGAAATACCGCCAGCGCTTCACCAACGGTTATCTGGAACTTCAGGGGGCTGCCACCTACACGCAGAACCCGCAGGCGACGTCCAACGGCACCATCAGCCCGACGGAACTGCGCGGCTGGGTGCAGGGCATCGGCCGCTTCGACATCGATGATTCCTGGCGCTGGGGTTTCGACCTGAACCGGGTCACCGACAACAACTTCCTGTTGCGCTACAACTACAGCGCTGAGCAGCTGCTGACCAGCCGCCTCTATACCGAGCATTTCGCCGGCCGCGACTACTTCAACGCCGGCATCTACGGCTTCCAGGACCTGCGCCCGTCCAACACGTTGGAAGAGCCGGTGGCCCTGCCGCTGATCACCTACAGCGCCCTGGGCGAGCCGGGCGAAACGCTGGGTGGCCGCTGGTCCTTCGACGCGCAATACCTGGACCTGTGGCGCGAGCAGGGCGTACGGTCCCGCCGCGCCTCACAGGTCTCGGGCTGGCAAGGCGACTACACCAACAGCCTGGGCATGGTCACCACCGTGAACGCCCTGCTGCGGACCGACGCCTACGCCATCGGCAACCTGAAGGACGCGGCCAACGGCGGCCCCCGGGACGACTTCACCCGCGTCCGCATCTTCCCCCAGGGCCAGATCATGACCCGCCTGCCCTTCGTGCGCGAGGACGGCACCGTATCGGAAATGATCGAGCCCATCGTGGCCTTCACCGCCGCGCCCAACTATCACAACAGCCGCGACCTGCCGAACGAGGACAGCGAGGACATCGAGTTCGATTCCACCAACCTGTTCCGCCTCAGCCGCTACCCCGGCGTCGATCTTCTCGATGGCGGCCAGCGCGTGACCTACGGTGTCCGTGCCGGCGTCTACGGCAATGGTGGCGGCAGCAGCACCCTGTTCTTCGGTCAGAGCTACCGCCTGCAGCACAACACCGACTTCGCGGTCAATTCCGGCCTGTACAGCCGCCAGTCCGACTATGTCGGCCGCCTGGAACTGACCCCCAGCCCATGGATGGACCTCAGCTACGGTTTCCGACTGGATCCGACCAGCGGCGCCCAGCGCATGCACGATTTCACCGGATCGTTCGGCCCGTCCATCTTCCGCGTGTCGGGCAGCTACCTGTACATCAACAAGCTGGAACTGCAGAACGGCACAACGGCCGACACTACCGCCAACCTGCAGGAAGTCAGCGGCGGTGTGACCTCGTCCTTCCTGAAGTATTACACGGTGGGCCTTTCCACCCGGTACAACCTGGCCGAGGGCGGCGGGCCCGTGTCCACCAGCCTGACCACCACCTACCAGGACGACTGCTACACCTTCTCGCTGATCATGGAGCGTGATTACGCCCAGCGTGTCGGCCTGGCGTCCGGCAACCGCATTTACTTCCGCATGATCTTCAACAAGCTGGGCACGTTCGTCAGCCCCGCCTTTACCGGCACCTCGCATTAGTTTTGCAGGTAACCCGGTTACGGGGTTTATAGTCGGATATCGTGACCAGGCGGGGTCCCCAGGCAGCGGGGCCCGCCACCGATATCCGAGGAAGAACCCCATGCCCGCTTCCCTGCTGACCCGCCGCTTCCTGTTCCGGGGTCTGGCCATGGCCGCCTTGGCCGTCGCCGGCCTGGCCGCCGCCCGCCATGTCGACGCCGCTACCCCGTTGCCCAGCTCGGCCGCGGGCTCGGCATACGATTACAAATTCACCTCCATCGACGGCGATCCATTGCCCCTCAGCCAGTTCAAGGGCAAGGCCATCCTGGTGGTGAACACCGCCTCCCTCTGCGGCTTCACCCCGCAGTACAAGGGCCTTGAAGCCCTCTACACCGCCTACAAGGACAAGGGCCTGGTGGTGCTGGGCGTGCCCGCCAACGATTTCGCTGACCAGGAACCAGGCAGCAATAAGGAGATCAAGCACTTCTGCGACGCCACCTTCGCCGTCGACTTCCCCATGACGGAGAAGGAAGCGGTGACCGGCGACAAGGCCCATCCCTTCTATAAGTGGGTCGGCGCCGCCAAGGGCGCGCCCAAGTGGAATTTCCACAAGTACCTGATCAGCCCCGAAGGCGCGCTGATCGCCGCCTTCCCCAGCAAGGTGGAACCGGAATCGCCGGAACTGAAGGCCGCCATCGATGCGGCGCTGTCGCACAACGGTTGAGAGCCGACGTGGACGCGGCGGGGTGGGCCACCGCCCGTGTCATTGGCCCGTAGTGCGTATAGGCCGACAGCCGCTTGAGTTTGGGAGGCGGCCCCGCTAGGGTCAGGCCCGGGAGACGTCGTTTCCCGGGCTTACTAATTCCTTGTTCTCCCTGACCTATCTGCTGGGTGTTGGCGCCACCATGAGTTATGGCCTCTATGATCACAGCCGCCGGGCCCGCCGCCGTTTCTGGGGGCGTCTGGGCAAGTTCCTGCTGCTGGCCGGTGTCGTCGGCGTCGCCTGCGCCTTCAGCTATGAGGTGGGGCAGGAACAGCTGATCCGGCGCGAACAAAACCTGCAGACGCAGCTGACCCAGGCCCAGTCCGCCAAGGAGGAGACCGAGCGCAAGGTCGCCCAGCTGCAAGCGGCGCTGCAGACCGCCGAGGTGCGCGTCAGTGAGCTGCAGGTGCGCTATGACCGCGACGTGCCCACGGGCGACCTGGGCCGGTTGAAGGACCTGTTGGCCAAGAAGATGGTGGAGGGCGTGGACGCCGGCCGCCTGGCGCTGATCATCGAGCAGACGGGCACCCCCCGCTCCTGCGGCAAGGCGGAGACCAAGCGCTTCGTCCTGTCGACCTCGCTGTACAAAGGTCCCAACACCTCGGCCGGCTTCGCCGACGGCGCCATCACTGTCTCCGGCGAGGGCGCCACGTCGCGCAGCCCAGACGGCGCGCCGCAGTCCTGGTTCGACCCGGCCAAGCCGGTCACCCTGAAGTTCACCGACAAGAACGGCAAGGAAACCCAGACCACGGGCATGCTGCCGCTGCAGCATTCGGTGATCATCGACGATACCGAGTACCGCTTCAAGATCAGCCCCGGCTCACGCTCCTTCGTGGACGTGGTGGGCGATCACTGCCCGTTCCCCTGATGCGCAGCCCTTGGTCGATCATGATCGGGGGATCCCAGGCGCCGGGTGATGCCCAACAGCCCTTACTGCCGTCGTTCTGAGGCACCGGTGGCCGACAGGTCGCCGGCGTCCAATTCCAGGTCCAGGTCGACCGGATAGCCGCCGTAGAACCCCGGGTTGACGCCGCGCAGCAGCAGGCGGGCGCGGGGATCGGTCAGGATCGGGCCCTTGGGCTCCAGCGACAGGACTTGATAGTCGTAATCGGCCAGCGCCCGGGTCACCAGGGCCACCTTGCCATTGTGGTCGGGGTTCAGCACCACCGGCACGCCGGCACCGGTCGTATCCGCATAGCCGATGTGGCCGGGCGCCTCCGCCTGCAGGCCGCCATAGGCCAACACCGGCGCCATGCCGTCGAAGCGTCCCAGCAGGCGCCCGGCCAATTTTCCTTGCAGCGTGTAGCCGGCCGCTGTCCATGCCGGCAACGCCTGGGCCAGATCCACCTCCGCCACCGTGGCGCTGAAGCCGCCGCCCTCCTCCGGCGACAGATGCACGTGGCCGCCGGCCCAGGCCAAATCGCCGCCTTGCAGCAGCACCCGGCCATCCGCCAGCTGGAAATCCAACCCAACGTCCTCCAGCGCCAGGGCGGCACGCACGGCCTTGGCCTCGATATGCTGGGCAGGCGGGCTGTGCAGCGGGAACAGCCCGTCCAGCGCCACCGCCCCCTTGAGGCCGTCGATGGCCAACGATGGGCTGGCGAGGCTGACGGCATCGGCCCGCACCTCCCCCGACGCGGTCAGATGCCCCTGCTCCCACGACAGGTGGGCGCGGCCGGCCACCGTGCCCAGGCCCTGGACCGGCCCCGCCAGACCGGCGCCGGGTAGCAGGCGGCTGAGATCCGGCACGTTGGACAAGGTCAGCGGCTCCAGCACCGCCGCCGCCTCCCCCCGCTTTTCCGCCCCGATCCAATGCCCGCTGAGCCCCAGGACCAGAGGCGTGTCCGTTCCGCGGGCCTGGCCCGCCAGGGTCAGCGTGGCGGCCGGATCGCCGGACAGGGTGACGGCCAAGGCCAAGGGCGGCAGCATCGCGCCCCGCACACGGCCGCCCTCCAGCGTCAGTTGCCAGGGACGGGCACGGTTGGCGCGATCGAAGCCGGAGGACAGATGGGCCCCTTCCAGCGTACCGCCCAGCAGCACCGGCGCCTCCACCGACGCGGCGGACGCCTCCAGGGCGCTCAGTCCCCCGGCATCCCAGTCGGCGGCGATATGCAGGCCGGTGGTGCCACCGGCAATGAGTGGCGTGGCCGCCGGCCCCAGGCGCCCCACCAGCGCGCCCTGCGCCTCGGCATGTCCCCGGCGTTCCTTGCCCCAACCGCCGCGCCAGGTCATCACCAGGTGGCCGTCGGCACCAGGGTCCCAGCCCAGGCTGACCGGCGTGCCCTGTCCGTCCCGCAACCGCCCACCCAGCTGCGCCGCGCGCGTCAGGTCCAGACGCCAAGCGCCATCGCCTTCCGGCGTCAGGTTTCCGCCACCGTTGAGGAAAGCCGCCATCAGCGGCAGCTCCGGCGCCGTCATCCCCTCCGCCGCGACGGTCACGGCCAGGGCGCCCCCCTCGCCGGTGCCGGCCACGGTCAGCAGACCCTCGCCGCTCCAGGTCCCGGCCCCTCGGGCGCGCAGGGTCAGCCCCCACGGCGCGGCGGGCATGCCGGTCCCTCGCATACCGGTCCAGGGCTTGGCTCCCTCCAAGGCCAGGTGGGCGTCGGGCGTCTCGGCGGTGGCGCTCACGGTCCAGCGGTCACTGCCGCCCTGCGCCGCCAGATGGGCGGAAATGGGACCGCCCCACTCGCGCACGCGCAGGTCCGTCACCGTCAATTCAGCCTGGGCCGTGCCCTTGGGGCCGGCGGCCAGGGTGCCCGACACCATCGGGTTGGCGCCGGGCGCCGCGGTCAGCCGCAGCGCGGGACCATCCGCCGTCTTGGTCAGGCTGACGGTCACGGCCAGCGCCGGCCAGCCGGCCGCCGGCTCCATCACCGCCTGCCCCTGCCAAGCGCCCGCTTCCGCCCCGTCCCCCGCCTGGTGGTCGAGCGTGGCGTGCAGGGCCAAGGGCATCGACCAGTCGCCATGGATCAGCTGGGCTGATCCAATGTCCACATGGTCAATGGGTAGGTCCGTCAAACGCGCCAGGGCCTGCCCATCCAGATGGCCGGCATCCAGGCTGACCCCGGTCAGCGCCAGGCGCGCCGGCTGGCCCCAGGGCACCAGGCCGGCGAAGGTCACCAGCGCGGTGTCGGCCTCCAGCCCCGGTTGCAGGCGCACCCCCGCCTCCAGCCAGCCCCAGCCGGCATGCCGCACCGTCACCTGGGCATCGGCGAAGCCGGCCTCCACCAGGGCCGCCTTCAGCCGCTGTTCCGCCGTGGCCGGCAAAATCAGCCGGCCGGCCAAAATGGCCCCCGCGATGGCCAAGGTGAGGGGCACCAAGCCCCATAGCCAACGGCCCCCCCACGGCGGCAGCCCGGCCTTCGAGATCGGCCACCGCCACCCCTGCAGCGCGGCCCGCCACGACGGCAGGCGCCACGCGCCGGGCAGCGTGCGGCGCTTGGCATTGGGCGCGCGCAGGTTGGGGGGCCGCATTCCGGGCGGCGGCCGTAACGGCGGCATGGACATGGGTGTACAGGTCCCTTCCCGGCCCCGGTGGTGTCCGGAACCGTGGTGGAGAGTGGCAAGACCGGCCACGGACCACAAGCAGCACCACAGCCCCCTGTGTGCAGCGAGAAGGTCCGGCCACCGACCTTGACCGCCCCCTCATGCAAGTCGCTTGCCGATTTTCGAACCACCACCCGCGAATTTTGCCGCAGGCGGGGGGCGGCTGCGCCAGAAGGGCGGTTCAAATCGGCCGGCGGGGGCGCTATGGTCCGCCGACCGGCAAAGCCGGACACGGACGCGCCCACCACAAGAACGAGCTTCCCAAAATGGATCTTGAGAACACCCTGTATCTCGACCTGCCGGCCGGCCGCGTCGTCATCGCGCTCCGCCCCGACCTGGCCCCCAACCATGTCGCCCGCATCAAGGAACTGGCCCGCGACGGCTTCTACAACGGCCTGAGCTTCCACCGCGTCATTGAGGGCTTCATGGCCCAGGGCGGCTGCCCCATCGGCGACGGCACCGGCGGTTCGGGCAAGAAGCTGAAGGCGGAATTCTCGGCTGAGCCGCATGTGCGCGGCGTCTGCTCCATGGCCCGCGCCATGAACCCGGACAGCGCCGACAGCCAGTTTTTCATCTGCTTCGACGACGCCACCTTCCTGGACCGCCAGTACACCGTCTGGGGCAAGGTCACCGAGGGCATGGAATTCGTCGACGCCCTGAAGAAGGGCAGCCGCCGTGACAACGGCAGCGTCACCGACCCCGACAAGATCGTGAAGATGCAGGTTGCGGCCGACGCCGCCTGATCCTGGCATCTCCCATCCGGTACAAGGTTTGACCGCCCGCCCCTTAAAGGGGCGGGCGGTCGGCTTTTGGGGACAGGGCCGGATCAGCAGGTAAAAACGGCCGCCCGGGACGGGCTTGGGCCCCCTGGTCCGGCAGAAACTGCCGCAAGGGGAACCCCCTGCCGCCCTTGCCTACCCCGCCCCAAGCTAAACCATTGATTCTTATCGATCTCGAATGTTGGCACACCCCCTGCATATAGGGAGGCGACTAACAAGCGGCCGGCATCGACCGGCAGCGGCGTTCGAGGCGAAAATGGAAAACCCGATTTACGTGGCGCTGTCCCGTCAGGAGGCGCTGTCCCGGCAGCTGGATGTGGTGGCGAACAACATCGCCAACATGAACACGACGGGCTACAAGCAGCAGCGCATGCTGTTCCAGGAATACCTGGAGAAGCCGGCCCGCGGCGAGCGGGTCTCCTTCGTCCAGGACTACGGCCTGATGCGCGATACCCGCGCCGGCGCCCTGCAGGTTACGAACAACACCCTGGACCTGGCGCTGAAGGGTGACGGCTACTTCACGGTGGAGACGCTGTCCGGCCCGCGCTACACCCGCGCCGGCAATTTCCAGCTGAACGACCGTCGTGAGATCGTGGACCAGAACGGCCTGCCCGTGCTGGACACCAACGACAACCGCATCACCGTCCCCGACGGCACCACCGACCTGAAGATCCAGGGCGACGGCACCGTGATGGCCGACCGCGCCCAGCTGGGCAAGCTGAAGATCGTCAGCTTCGACGACCAGCAGCAGATGCAGACCCTGGGCGGCGGCCTGATGACCACGACCCAGACGCCACGCCCCTCGGCCAACCCGCAGGTGACGCAGGGTGCGGTCGAGGCCTCCAACGTGCAGGCCATCGTCGAGTCCACCGTGATGATCGACGTGCTGCGTCAGTACCAGATGACCCAGAAGCTGGTGGACGAGGAACACGATCGCATCCGCAACGCGATCTCCCACCTCGCCAAAGCCCAATAACGCCCTCGTGACGCCGAAGAAGTAGGAGAAACAGATCATGCGCAGCCTCTCCATCGCCGCCACGGGCATGCAGGCCCAGCAGACCAACGTCGAAGTCATCTCGAACAACATCGCGAACATGACGACGACCGGGTTCAAGCGGCAGCGCGCCGAATTCCAGGACCTGCTCTACCAGAACATGCGCCGCGTCGGTTCCAACTCGTCAGACGCCGGCACCATCGTCCCCACCGGCATCCAGATCGGCGCCGGCGTGAAGACGGCGGCCGTGTACCGCATCAACGAGCAGGGCAACATCACCACCACCGGCAACAGCCTTGATCTGGCGATCAACGGCAACGGCTTCTTCCAGGTGACGCTGCCCAGCGGCCAGATCGCCTACACCCGCGCCGGCTCCTTCTCGCTGAACGCCAACAGCCAGGTCGTCACCTCCGACGGCTACCTGCTGAACCCCGGCTTCACCCTTCCCCAGAACGCGGTGGACATCTCGGTCGACGCCTCGGGCCAGGTGCAGGCCAAGATCGACGGCCAGGTGAACCCGGCCATCGTCGGCCAGCTGACCCTGGCGAACTTCCCCAACGCGGCCGGCCTGGAAGCCGTCGGTGACAACCTGCTGCTGGAAACACCGGCCTCGGGCCAGCCGGTCACCGCCGTCCCCGGCTCCACCGGCTTCGGCCGCATCACCCAGAACGCGCTGGAAACCTCCAACGTCAACGTCGTGACCGAGATCACCAACCTGATCCAGGCACAGCGCGCCTACGAGATGAACTCGCGCGTCGTGACCACGACGGACCAGATGCTGCAGTCCATCACGAACATGAAGTGACGGCGGCGGAGAGCGGAGAACAGTCATGAAAGCCTTGGCCACCATCCTGCTGGGCACCAGCATCCTCTTCAGCGCCGGCGCCGCCATGGCCGCCGACCTGCACGGCGACGTGGATGTCAACGCCGACACCATCCACCTGGGCGACCTGTTCGACGCGTTGGGCCCCAACCAGGCCACCATCGTCATCGGCCAGGCCCCGGCGCCCGGCCACCGCATCACCTACGACGCCACGGTGCTGGACCGCATCGCCGCCGCCAACGGCGTGGACTGGAAGTCGACCGGCAATGAGCGCGTGGTCGTCAGCCGCCCCTCGGTGGACGTGACCGCCGACCAGATCCAGGCCGCCTTCACCAAGGCCCTGGCCGACGCCGGCGCCCCGGCCGGTATGGAAGTGCAGCTGGACAACCCCGGCACCGTCCTGCGTCTGCCGGCCAACAGCGACAGCAGCATCGGCTTCACCAACGTGAACTACGATGCCGCCCGCGGCCGCGCCACCGGTGACCTGGTGATCCCGGCCAAGGGTGAGCCCGTCATCCGCCAGAGCTTCGGCGCCCGCGTGGCCGTCATGGTCACCCTGCCGGTGCTGAACCGCCGCGTGGCCCCGGGCGAGACCATCGCCGCCAGCGACGTGGAATGGACCAAGGTGCCGCGCACCCGCATCAGCGGCGACGTGGTGACCGAGGCCCGCGACCTGATCGGCCTGACCGTGCGCCATGGCGCCAGCCCCTACCAGCCCGTGCGCACCGATGAGGTGCGGGCGCCGGTGGTGGTCACCCGCGGCGCCCTGGTCACCATGATGCTGCAGTCCGGCAACATGACCCTGACGGTCCAGGGCCGCGCCCAGACCGAAGGCGGCGTCAACGAGATCATCCGAGTCACCAACACCGCCAGCAACCGGACCATCGACGCCCGCGTGGCCGGCCCCGACCTTGTCATGGTGCAGCCGACGGCCCAGGCCCCCATTGGCCAGGCCCCCCAGGGGCAGTTCAACGCCGCCGCGACCCGCACCACCCGTACCGCCCTGAATTGAGGAGAGACATCATGCCTGTGCCTTCCACCATCCGCGCTCTCCTCATCGCCACCGTCGCCACCGTGGCGCTCAGCGGCTGCGGCGCCGTCGACCGCATCAACAACATCGGCAAGGCGCCGGACATGAGCACCCTGTCCGACCCCACGACGCAGAAGGGCTACCAGCCGGTGCGCATGCCCATGCCCACCCCGCCGGTGCTGGAGCGTCAGGCCAACTCGCTGTGGCGCCCGGGCGCCCGCGCCTTCTTCAAGGACCAGCGCGCCAGCCAGACCGGCGACATCCTGACCATCTCGATCTCCATCAACGACAGCGCCAACGTATCGGATGAGACCAAGCGGTCGCGCGCCAACTCCGACAGCATGGGCATCCCCAACTTCTTCGGCCTGGAGGCCCAGATCCCCAAGGTGCTGAACTCCGCCACCTCGGCCTCCAGCCTGGTGTCCACCACCAGCGCCAAGGCGTCGGACGGCAAGGGCACGGTCGCGCGCTCCGAACAGATTGACCTGAAGATCGCCGCCCTGATCACCCAGGTCCTGCCCAACGGCAACCTGGTCATCCAGGGCAAGCAGGAAGTGCGCGTGAACTACGAACTGCGCGAGTTGACCATCCAGGGCATCATCCGGCCCGAGGACATCGACAATACCAACGCCATTTCCTACGAGAAGATCGCCGAAGCCCGCATCTCCTACGGCGGCCGCGGCCAGATCACCGATGTGCAGCAGGAGCGCTACGGCCAGCAGCTGCTGGATGTGCTCCTACCCTTCTGATGACCTTCTAAGACTTCAGCGGCCCGGCGGTGCCCCCGCCGCCGGGCTTCCCCGCAACCTTCCGGCCCGCAACCTTCTGGCCCGCGCGGCCGCAGCGGATCACCCGAGTTCCATTTTCGCCTGTTAGTCCCCCGCATCCACGGGGCCTCTGTGGACCTTTGTTGACCTCGAACAAACTGAAAAGGGCCGGTGTCGCGTGGCACCGGCCCTTCTTTTATCCAGATACTGACAGGTCTCAAAGCTAACGAGCCAGGACGCGGGCGGCTTCCTTCGTCCGCCCCACCGCCTCGCCCACCTGCTGATTGGCGGCCGAGATGCTGGAAAGGCTGCGGGTCACCGTTTCCACGGCACCGGCCGTCTTCTGCATGTTCGACGACATGTCGCGGGTGACGGCGCTCTGCTCCTCCACGGCGCTGGCGGTCGATGCCACGAACTCTCGCACCGTGCTGATGGATTGGCGGATGGCGTCCAGCGAGCCGACCACGTCACCGGACACGGCCTGCATGCCCTCGATCTCCTCCGAGATCTTCTGGGTGGCCTTCGCGGATTGGTTGGCCAGGTTCTTGACCTCCGTCGCCACCACGGCGAAGCCCTTGCCGGCGTCCCCCGCCCGCGCGGCCTCGATGGTCGCGTTCAACGCCAGCAAATTGATCTGTCCGGCGATGGTGCGGATGACGTCAACCACGCCTTCCATCGACTTGGCGACCGCAGCCAGGCGCTGGGTGGCCGCGTCGGCGCGCACCGCCAGTTCGGCGGTATTTTCCGTCGCCGACCGGGACTGGGTCATGCTCTGCGCGATTTCGCGGATGGAAGCGGCCAGTTCCTCCGCGCTTGACGCCATCATCTGGACCGCGCCGGACGTCTCGCCCGCGGCCTGAGCGGCGTCCTCGGACTGCTGGTTCGACTGCGTCACGGCATGATCGATCTCACCGAAGTTCCGATCGATGAGGATCTTCAGATCCGCCATCGTCTGGACATGGGCGGTGATGTCGGTGGCATACTTCACCACTTTGAAGGGCTTGCCGTTGAGGTCGAGAATGGGATTGTAGGATGCCTCGATCCAAACCTCCTTCCCGCCTTTGCCGAGGCGCTTGAATTGCGCCGCACGGAATTCACCCCGCTGCAGGTCCCGCCAAAAAGCGTGATAGGCGCCGCTGTCCCGCGTCTCCGCATCGACAAATAAGCTGTGGTGGCGGTCTCTTATCTCATCGAGCGCGTACCCCATGGTCCGGAGGAAATTCCCGTTGGCCGTAAGGATCGTCCCATCCATCGCGAACTCGATCACCGCCTGGGATTTGTTGATCGCCTCCACCTGGCCGCGCAGGTCCACATATTCCATCTTCTGCGCCGTCACATCGGTGGCGAACTTGACGACCTTGAAGGGTCGCCCCCTGCCGTCGCAGATCGGATTGTAGGACGCCTCGATCCAGACCTCCTTGCCGTTCTTGCCGATCCGTTTGAACTGCGCCGCCTGGAACTCCCCCCTTCGCAGGGAGTCCCAAAACTGCGCGTACTCGGCACTTTCCTTGAGCCTCGGCTCCATGAACAGACTGTGGTGACGACCTTTGATTTCATCCCAGGCATAGCCCATGACCTTCAGGAAATTGGCGTTGGCCGCCAGGATCGTGCCATCGAGGGCAAACTCGATGATGGCTTGAGACTTGTCCAAGGCTGCCAGCTTCCCAGCCATTTCACGGCTGTGACGCGTTTCGAACATTGGGCACCTCCATGTATTTATGGCTGATCTGGCGGGCGTCGACAGCGTATCGCTGTCGGAAATCTCCCTTGCCGATCCACACAATGTCGATTTAAAGCATTATTCGTTAATTTAGTGTTGACATGGCAAATTTTCCCACAATAAAAATGATATATACCGGTCAATTTTCAATGATGTTATGCTGCTTTGACTGCTCTAAATTCTCTTATATTTGTTGGCAACGCGACATTTTATCCTAACAATCCTGAGGATTTTTACTTGTCGCACGATGCCAAAGCTTGGCACCAAGCGCCAAATCCCTAGATCATTGGGTTAGGTTTGATCTCGCTCAATGGCCCCGCCACCTTGGAGATGGTACGAATCGACGCCGAGCACGAATATCGTGTGACCTGAGCGCGAGGACGACAGGACGTTGGCTGCAACACGCACGGACGCGGGAACAGCCCCCTTACCGCTGTCCAATCACTTGTCCTTCAACACGTCGAAGACGGACGAAGCGGTGGCGTTCGCCGAGAGCCGCCTTGCCGCCACCGTAGTGCGGGGGCCGGTCTCAATGCCGACCTGCGACGCCCGGGCGAACCACTGCCGCCTACCGGGAAGTGACCTCTGGTTTTGTTCTTATGGCTTCCCCGTCACACTGAGCTTCGGTGAAGGGACGTACATGAGGCTGCAAATCCCTTGGACGGGAAGCGGCCAGACAAGCACCGCTGGTCAGGATGTCGCCTTGGCCCCAACCATGGCCTGCGTCTCCTCCGCTGATGCGAAGATCGATTTTCATCAGGGATTCCAGCAATTCGCCTGGCGCGTGCCGGTTGCCATGTTGACCCGAAAACTCGCCGCCCTGACCGGCGAGGCCATAGATGGTCCGTTGAACTTCACAGCCGCGCTGGACCTCCAGACCCCAAACGGGCGCGCCTTGAGGGAGATCCTCTCAAACTTGGCCAACGCGGCGAACAACTTGCCCGGGCCCGCCGGTCGTCTGGTTCTGGCGGAGTTGGAGCAGGCGCTGACGACCTCATTGCTGGTCACCGGCACGCATAACTACCGGCCCATCCTCGACGGCCCTGTTCGTGGGATCGCGCCATGGCAAGTCCGGCGGGCGGAAGACTTCATTGAAGCCCACGCCGACGATCCCCTGACAGTCGAGGATATCGTCACGGCCACTGGAGCCAGCGCACGCAGCGTCTTTCGCGCTTTCGCCGAACACCGCGGTTATTCACCCATGGAGTTCCTGAAACGGACGCGACTGAAACGCGCGCGCCTGATGGCGGAGAGCGGACTGCCCGCGCTTACCGTGACGGAGATCGCCCTTTCCTGCGGTTACGGCGATCTAAGTCGTTTCAGCAAGGATTTCCTGGCGGCGTTCGGCGAAACGCCATCCACCGTTCTGCGTCGGCACCGGAGTGTATACTGAACTGGCGACGTGACGGCCCCAAGGCCGCCACGCCCAGCTGCGGGTTCAATCGTCGCGCTGCGTGCGCTCCATCCGCTCATGCCGCTCCTGGGCTTCCACCGACAGGGTGGCGATGGGGCGGGCCTCCAGACGGCGGACGCCGATGGGCTCCCCCGTCTCCTCGCAATAGCCGTATTCGCCCAGTTCGATTCGTTCGATGGCCTCATCGATCTTGCTGATCAGCTTGCGTTCCCGGTCCCGGGTGCGCAGTTCCAGGGACCGGTCGGTTTCCGCCGAGGCGCGGTCGGCGATGTCCGGTTCCTGGATGCCGCCATCCTGAAGATTGACCAGGGTTTCGGTGGACTCTTTCAAAAGCTCCGCGCGCCATTGCAGCAGCTTCTGACGGAAGTACTCCGTCATCACGGGGCTCATGTACGGCTCATCCTCGGACGGGCGGTAATCCGGGGGAAGTATCGGAGACGACATATGTTTTGGTCCGAATCCAGTGTGATCGAGACGGCGCGGAGTATAGGGAGACGCAACGCAACCCGCAATACTGCGCGCAGCGCCGGCATGCGATGTTTAAGTCACTGAAATGAATGGCAATTATGCCCACTCCCGCCCAAAGCGAGAAGGCGGCCGGCCATTCGGATTACAGGTATAAGCGTATAAGAATAGAACGGCTCTCCGTCCGCGGGCGCCCGCGCTGAGCCGCCCCCTCCCCCCGCGCCTTAGCGCGACGCCGATTCGAGCTTGGCCAGTTCCACCTGCGCGCGCAGGTCGATCTCATCCAGCACTTCCTGCAGGCGGGGGTCGGCCACCGTCTCGCGCCGGCTCTGCACCATGCGCACCAAATCCTGCAGCCGTTCACGCGGGAACGTGCCGGCCAGCAGGCCCAGCCGCAGTTCCTCCAGCTTATCCAACAGGTTTTCCGCGCGCTGGCGGGCCTTGCGCTTGGAGTTCAGCGCGTCGTCAACCTCCTGCAGGGCCAGCAGCGGCGTGATGGCCATCGCGGTCTGCGCGCCGGTCACGGACTTCACGCCCTCATCACCGTCACCTTCCGACACCTGGGTGCGGAAGCTGTCGCCGCCGGCCCGTTGCGTTTTGCGCGTCTGGCTGGAGGGAAGGGAGGAACCGGGACCTTGGATCTTCATATCGTGCCGCCACCGCAATCTGGGCCAGCCACCCGGAACACCCGGACCTTGTCACCCGTCCCCTCCCGGACAAGAACCAGAAAAGGGGGCGATTCCGCCGGTTTGGCGGGCCTGCAGCCTGTCTTATTGTTACCATCCGCAGGGAAGACGCGCATAGGGCAATTTTTGCCGGGGATATTCGGCCGCCTTTGGTCATAACCGTGGGCTGTCAGGCCTTGTTCCTGGGACGGCACAGTCGGCGGCACCTGGGAATCTGGCGGATTTGGGCGCATGCTGCGGTTGGCATGAAGTTCGCTAGGGGAGCGGCATCTGTTTCAGGGAGTATCCCCCCGTGTCCACGAACGCCCGCCTCCGTTCCACCACCGCCCTCGGCCGCGCCCTCAAGCGCGCCGTCGTCGTGCTGGCCGCCGTCCTGGCCCTGGGTGCCGCCCAGCCGGCCGGCGCGCAGTCGCGCCTGAAGGACATCGTGGATGTGGAGGGCGTGCGTGACAACGTCCTGGTGGGCTACGGCCTGGTCGTCGGCCTGAACGGCACCGGCGATACCATCAACAACGCGCCCTTCACGCAGCAGAGCCTGTACGGCATGCTGGAACGCCTGGGCGTGAACATCCGCGGCACCACGCTGACCACCAAGAACGTGGCAGCCGTCATGGTCACCGCCACCCTGCCCCCTTTCGCGGCGCAGGGGACGCGCATCGACGTGCAGGTGGGCACGCTGGGTGACGCCAAGAGCCTGCAGGGCGGCATCCTGGTGGGCACGCCCCTGCTGGCGCCCGACGGCGACGTCTACGCGGTGGCTCAGGGCCCCGTGGCCATTTCCGGCTTCACCGCGCAGGGTGCCGCCGCCAGCGTCACGCGCGGGGTCCCCACCGCCGGCCGCATCGCCGCCGGCGCCCTGGTGGAACGCACCGTGGACTTCCGGATGTCCGACATGCAGGCCCTGCACCTGGCCCTGCACAATCCCGACTTCACCACCGCCAAGCGCATCGCCGACGCCATCAACGCCGCCATCGGCATGGGCACGGCCATGGCCATGGACCCGTCCAACGTGACGGTGAACGTGCCGGCCGGCCGCAAGGCCGACCTGGTGGGCTTCATGCGCGACATCGAACAGCTGAAGGTAGCCCCCGACAACCCGGCCACCGTGGTCATCGACGAGGCCTCGGGCGTGATCGTGATGGGGGAGAACGTGCGCATCAACACGGTCGCCATCGCCCAGGGCAACCTGACCATCAAGATCACGGAGACGCCGCAGGTCTCCCAGCCCGGCCCCTTGAGTGGCGGCACCACCACCACCGTGCCCCGCACCAACATCCAGGTGGACGACGGACAGGGCAAGAAGCTGGCCATCCTGCCCTCCGGCGTGTCCCTGCAGGATCTGGTGCAGAGCCTGAACGCCCTGGGCGTCAGCCCCCGCGACATGATCTCCATCCTGCAGTCGATCAAGGCCGCCGGCGCCCTGCAGGCCGAACTGAAGGTGATGTGATGAGCGACGACATGAAGCTGTCGCCCCCCGGCTACGACGCCAAGGCCCTGATGGACGCAAAGGGGACGCCCAAGCCGCAGGCCGGCCCCGGGAACGGCATGAAGGACGACGCGGCCATCGAGAAGGCGGCCAAGGAGTTCGAGTCCGTCTTCATCAGCCAGATGCTGCAGCACATGTGGGAAGGCGTGAAGGTCGACGAGAACTTCGGCGGTGGCCATGCGGAGGTAATGTTCCGCGGCATGATGATCGAAGAGCAGGCCAAGGCCATCACCAAGGGCGGCGGCCTGGGCATCGCCGACGAGATCAAGAAGGAAATGATGCGCATGCAGGAGAAGGCGGCCGGCGCCGACCCGCTGCATCGTTCCCAGAACGCCGCTGCGGGCGCCGCGGCGCCCAAGAACGCCCCCAAGAACGCCTATGCCCAGGCGCAGGCCACGCTGGCCCAGCACATGCCGCTGGACGCCGCCGCCAGCCCCCCCATCGGTTCCGACGCCGCATCGGATGACACGCCATGACCCCCAACAACACCCCCTCCCTGCCCCCGCCCGCCCCGGCCATGGCCAGCCCGGCCGAAGCCCGCGCCCTGTCGCTGATCGCCGCCATGGAGCGGCTGATGGCGCTGTACCAGGAAGAGACGGCGCTGCTGAAAAAGCGCGACATCAAGGCCATGCTGGCCCTGGTGGAACGCAAGCACCTGCTGACCAAAAGCTATGAGGACGCGGTGCGCATCATCAGCCTGGACATGGTGGGCTTGCGCGCCCTCAATCCGGAACTGAAGGCACGCATGAAAAGCCTGGCCGAATTGTTCCACAAGGAATCCATGGAGAACGCGACCGCGCTGCGCGCCGCGGCCGCCGTGGCGCAATCGGTGGTCAACATCATGGTCAACACCATCAACAAGCAGCGCAACCAGGAACAGGGCTACGTCGCCAAGCATGGCGCCGCCCGTCCGGCGGGCTATCGCCGGGCCGGCATACCGCCCCTGGCCGTGAACCAGTGCCTCTGACCTAACCCGATCCGACACCTCCCGGCATTCGCCCACCCCGCCCTGGCCGCCGCGCCGGTGGCGGGCGCTGGCGCGTGGGAGCGCCCAAGGGGGGACGCCCAAGGGGGGACGCCCAAGGGGCGGCAGATTCTGCCCCCTGCGGCAAGAAGCTCCCATCCCAGCGGCCGTTTTTCCCGCCGCCCGGCTGTTCCAACCCTGAAAACCCTTGGGAAACCTGGGCTGGGCCATTTCGAACACCTGGCACGTCGATTGCTTTCCCAGGCGGCGGGGCGTCTTGCCCGCCATCCGGCGATGGACACGCCCAGGCCCGAGGAAGCGACACATGACCGGTTTCCAGTCCGTTCAAAGCCTGTTCCCCACCCAGGGGACCACCGCGTCCGGCCTCCTGGGCGGAACGGCGGCGGGCGGCGAGACGGCGGACCTGTTCACCCAGCTGCTAAGCGGCATGGTCGATGCCAATACCGTCAACAGCCAATCTGCGGGCCAGAGCGGCGCCTTTCTCACCGCCGGTCAGGGCGCGGGCGGCGCCACTGGCACGGCGATCCCCTCATCCTTCACGCCGTCCACCATTCCCTTCGCGCTAGGCAAGGGGGGCGTGCAGGCCAAGGGTGGCCCGGTCCCGGCAAGCGCCACCACGGGCACGGCTGTGACCGCCCTGATGACCGGCATCACCGCCAACACGCCGTCGGCCCTGCAGCCGGCCACCGGCTGGACGCAAACCCACTGGTCGGCCAAGACCGCCATGGCCGATGCGGCCGACGGCGCCACCGACGGGCAGACAGCCACCGCCACGCAGGACGGCGCCGCCACCGCCACGACGCTGGCGGCACTGGCCGCCGCCATGGGCGGGCAGCAGCAGCCTACCCCTCCCATTCCGGCCGCGCAGACCGCCGCCGGCCAGATGCCGTCGGACGCCGTCAAGGCGGATGCCGCCACGGCCACGAACGCGACGGCCGCCGGTCAAGCGGTCGCCGGTCAAACGGTCGCCCAGGCCGCTGCCGCCCAGACGGATGCGATCCAGGCCAACACCGCCAAAACCGATGCGGTCCAGATTGGCGCGTCCCAGACGGGCATGGCGCTTCCCGGCATGACGCCGGTGACCGAGCCCACCGCCGCCGACGCGGCGCTGGCGGCCCAGGCCATGCAGGCCAGCCCGGTCCCGTCCGCCAAGGGCAGCGCCGCCTCCGCGGCGGCGGCCAGCCTGGCCGTGGCCGACCAGAAGGCCGCGGCGCTGGCCGCCGGCACCCCGCCGGCCACCAGCCGCGCATCCACCGCCGCTCCGCTCGTCAACGCCGCCCCGACCCAGACCCAGGCGGTTCAGGCCCAGACTGTCCAAGCCCAGGCGACCAAGGCCCAGGCCAGCACCGTGGCCGATGCCGCCGCGTTGGCTGCCACGGCCGCCGCCGCCGCGACGGACGGCGCCACCAAGACGGGCAAGGCCGACGGCGTCGCCGCCTCGGGCTCTGGCCTCAAGACCGGCGCCCCCAAGGGCGCCAAGGGCGACACGGCGAAGCCGCAGGGCGCCACCGTGACCGCCACGACCCTATCCGATCAGAAGTTCGGGCCCGCCACCGCGGACCAAGCCCGGCAACAGACGGCCGGCAGCGCCACCGACGACAGTGGCAGCAACGGCGTCCTGGCGGCACCGGCCGACAACGGCATGATCTATGCCGACGCCCATGCCGCCGCGGCCCCCCTGGCCAAGGTGGGCGACGCGGCCACGCCGGCAGCCTCGGCGCCCATGGGGGCGCCCATGGCGGCGCTGGCCAACGCGGCCGCCAACGGCACCGCGGCCACCTCCACCGCCACCTCGGCCCAGGCCACCCTGCAGGCGCTGCTGCAACAGCAGCAGGCCGGGCGGACCAACACCGCCAGCAACGGCCTGCTGGCCACGACCGAGAACGGCCTGCTGCCCGCCGCCGCCGACGGCGCCAACGGCTCCGCCTCGGCCAGCGACGCGGCACTGAACGCCAGCGGCTTCATGGGCCTGGTCGACGGCCAGCACACCTTCCCCACCGGCTTTGCCGCCCAGATGGCCGGCACGGCCCAGGCGGCCCGCCCGGCGCAGTACCCGCCGGTGCTGCAACAGGTCACGATGGGCTTTCAGAAAGCCGCCAGCAACGGCATGGACAGCGTCACCATCCAGCTGACCCCGGACGACATGGGCAGCATCGACGTGAAGCTGGACTTCCACAAGGACGGCAAGGTGCGGGCCAGCGTGACGGCGGACAACGCCAAGACGCTGGACCTGCTGCAGCGCAACTCCGACGACCTGAAGAACGCCCTTCAGGATGCCGGCTTGCAGACCGACAACGACAGCCTGTCCTTCAACCTGAAGGACGACAGCCAGGCCCAGCAGCAGCAGGAGCGCCGCGGCGGGCAGAACGGCGCCCAGTTCTCCATGGACGACACGGCCGCCCCCGAGGAGGCCGCGTCAGAAGACACCATCATCCCATCGCTCGGCCGCGTCGACGTGCGGATCTGACGATAGATTTGAGGGAGTAACGATCATGACCGATGCCGTCAGCGGTTCCAGCAACACCAACAACGTCAACCCCAGCGGTTCGTCGGGCAGCAACACGCCGGCCAGCAACCCGCTGAGCGATCTGACGAACAACTACACGACGTTCCTGACGCTGCTGACCACGCAGCTGAAAAACCAGGATCCGACGTCGCCCATGGACACCAACCAGATGACCTCGCAGCTGGTGCAGATGAGCTCGGTCGAACAGCAGATCGAAGCCAACAACCAGCTGAAGTCCATCCAGTCGACGCTGGCCGGGGGCCAGTCCAGCCAGGCGCTGAACTACCTGGGCAAGTACGTCGAGATGGAAGGCGACAAGTTCCCGTTGCAGAACAGCACAGCGAACGTCTCCGTCACCTATGGCGGCACCGCCGCCTCCGCCACCATGTCGGTCTATGACAGCACCGGCGCCCTGGTCAGCAGCACCGACGTGTCCGGCGCCGCCGGCACCCACAACTATTCCTGGGACGGCAAGGACAGCTCCGGCAAGGTCCTGCCCGACGGCACCTACAGCGTGAAGGTCACCGCCACCGACAGCAGCGGCAAGGCGGTGAACACCACCGTGAAGGTGGCGGGCAAGGTGACCGGTGTCGACATGTCCGGCACCACCCCCACCCTGCAGATGGGCGACATGACCGTGAACATGAGCGATGTCACTACCGTGCTCGCCGGCGCGTAAGCACGGGAGGCAACCTGCCTGAAAGTGATAGGGGCGTTCAGTTCTTCTTAACGCCCCCGCCCTTATGGTGCTGCAGGCCCTGGTGGAGTCCAGGGCGCACAGGCACCGTATGAGGTAAGGCATGTCGGCACAGGAAGCCGGACGCGGCCCCCGCGCGCTGTTGAACGGGGGGATCGGTCGCACTACGGCCAAGGCCACCGCGCAGGGCAGAGGCCTGACCCTGGATGATCTTCCGCCGCCCGACACCAAGCGATGGGTGATGCGGCGCAAGGCGCAGGTGGTGGATGGGGTCCGCAGCGGCCTGCTGACCATGCAGGAGGCCTGCGCGCGTTATACCTTGTCGGAGGAAGAGTTCCTGTCGTGGCAGCGGCTGATCGACGCCCACGGCCCCCGGGCCCTGCGCACCACCCGCCTGCAGGATTACCGCCGCGGCATGGACGGCGCCGACGACCAGGACCCCCTGGCGGCTGCGGGCTGAGCGCCCTCCCCGAAGGCGCCCCTCCCGGGCGCCCATCGGCTGGCTGGGTCAGTTCGGCTTCAGGCTGTCGGCGATCATATGCAGGCCCTCGCCGCGCAGGGTCTGTTGGCGCTGGATCAGGCGGCGCGCCGCCAGCGCTTGTTCCACGACCTCCCCCCCGACGATGGCGCCATCGGCCGTCAGCGCCACGGCGACGCGGGTAAGCTCGCTGCCTTCGCTCTTGGGGTCGTGACGGTTCAACGGATGCTCGCTGGCCAGCTCCGTGGTCAGCCATTCCAGCAATACTTCCCGCCCCTCCGGCAGTCGGTCATCGGCCAGCAGCCGGGCCAGCAGGCCCATGGGCGTGGGCACCTTGCTTTCAGCCTCGGCCTTCGCCGCCACGGCCGCCGGGTCGCGCAACAGGTCGATCAGCGCGATCAGGAAATCGGACAGGCAGCGCTGGTTGCCGAACAGGTCCTGGATGACGTCGGAAAAACGCAGGAGGTCGGCGGCAATGCCGCCCAGCATTTCCTGCAATCGCCAGGGCGTTTCCGGCGTGGCCAGCCGCATCACCTCCTCCAGCTTGCCGCCCAGGGTGCGGATGCCCGACAGGCGCACAGTCAGCAGGCTATAAAAGGCATGGTCGTGGCCTTCCGGTCCCACCAGCCGTTCCACCGCGGTGCTGAGCTCCGCCGCGCCGCCGTTCAGGGGCACGGACCATTTGCGGCTGTTCGCCTGGAAGTCGCGGGCCTTCTGGGCGACGACGTCGACATAGCGGTCCAGGTCGGCGATACGGGCGCGGGTATTCTGGCCCGTCACCTTGGACTGTACCGTGGCCGCCTTGTGCAGGGCCGCCTGCAGCATGGCGCCGGTGTCCTGCAACCGGCGGAGGTGGGTGGCCCCGTGCAGCAGCTCTGTCGGGGTGATCTGCTGGCGCGTCAGGTAATCCCTCAAGATCAGCGCGATGGCGCGGCGCGACTGACGGCCGTACAGGTCCTCCGGCGCGGAGCAGAGCGGCGTGCCATCCGGCGCCTCGCGCAGCACGCTGGGCTTCACCACCTCGGGCGCGGTCTTCTCGAACACCAGGGTGCCGGTGGGAAAGGCGTTCATGACCGTGCGCACGGCCATGACGCGCACGGCCTTCAGCTTGCCCTGGGCCAGCCGGCGGTTGGCCTCGGTCACCGCCATTTCCTCGGTGTCGCCAATGAAAAGGATGGTCCAGCGGCCCTCTTCCAGGCCCAGCAGCTCAAACTTGCAGCTGCGGAATTTCAATCCCATGTCCCAGCCCTGCGTCCCCAGCCTCGCGACCCGGCGGCCCGGATTCGACTTTCAATGACACTATAGGCGATCACCCCCGCCCTCAGAAGAAAATAGAAAAGCCACCGCCTTCCGGATATTCCCAACAAAAAAGGGAAGCGGATGACCACTTCCCTTTTTACGACGGGCAATCAACCCCAATAACCGGGCCGCAAGAACTGGCCACCGCCGGGTCAGTCGAACGGGTTGTCGCTGCCCTTGCGCAGCAGGAAGCGTAGGGGAACGGCCGGCAGCTTGAACGTCTCGCGCAGGCCATTGATCAGGTAGCGCGTGTAATGTTCCGGAATTTCCACCGGGCGGCTGCTGAACAGGGCGAAGGTCGGCGGGCGGGCCTTCACCTGGGTCATGTAGCGGATCTTCAGGCGGCGGCCATCCACCAAGGGCGGCGGGTGCGATTCGAGCATGCCCTGCAGCCAACGGTTCAGCTGGGCCGTGGGGATGCGGCGGTTCCACAGGCGGTAGACCTCGAACGCCGCGTCCAGCAGGACGTCCAGCTTCTGCTGCTTCAGGGCGGAGATGGTGATGGTGGGAATGCCCCGCACCTGCGGCAGCGACGTCTCCAGCCGGTCGCTCAGCTGCTGCAGGGCCTCGGCGCGGTTGGCCACGGCGTCCCACTTGTTGACGGCGATGACCAGGCCGCGGCCTTCCTCGATCACCTGGCGGGCGATGGTCAGGTCCTGCTTGTCCAGGATGGCGTCGGCATCCAGCACCAGCACCACCACGTGGGCCATGCGCACGACCCGCAGGGTGTCGGCCACTGCCAGCTTTTCCAGCTTGTCTTCCACGCGGGCGCGGCGGCGCAGGCCGGCGGTATCGACCAGCTTCACCGGGCGATCACGCCAGGTCCACTCCGCAGCGATGGCGTCGCGGGTCATGCCGGCCTCGGGGCCGGTCAGCACGCGCTCCTCGCCCAACAGGCTGTTCAGCAGGGTGGACTTGCCCACGTTGGGCCGGCCGACGATGGCCAGTTGCAGGGGCTTGGCGTTGTCCCGGGCCTCGGCCGCCTCGTCGTCCAGGGGGCCTTCGGCCTCCTCCACCTCTTCCTCCGGCGCGTCGGGAGGCAGGTAGGGGGTCAGGGCGTCCACCAGGTCGGCCATGCCCTCGCCATGCTCGGCGGACAGGGGGACCGGATCGCCCAGCCCCAGCTCATAGCATTCCATGAGCCCGGGCTTGCCGGCGTTGCCCTCGCACTTGTTGGCCACCAGGATGATGGGTGTCTTGCCCTTGCGCAGCCAGGCGGCGAAGTGGCGGTCCAGCGGCGTGATGCCGGCCCGGGCGTCGACGATGAACAGGCCGACGTCGGCCCGTTCAATCGCGCGTTCCGTCTGGCGGCGCATGCGCGCCTCCAGGCTGTCGTCGAACGCCTCTTCCAAGCCGGCGGTGTCCACCACCGTCAGCTCGATGCCGGCCAGGTAGCCGTCGGCGGATCGCCAGTCCCGGGTGACGCCCGGGGTATCGTCGACAATGGCCAGCTTCTTACCGGCAAGTCGATTGAACAGAGTCGACTTGCCGACATTGGGCCGGCCGATGATAGCGACCGTCAAGCGGCGGGGACTCGCCATAACTAAAACGCCTTATCGATACGCGAAGAGATCGCCGTCGTCCGTCAGCACAAACAGGGTGTTGTTGACCACAATGGGGGCAACGCTGATCGGGTCGTCGAACTCCATCTTGTTGAGGATGTCGCCGTTGGTGGGCGACGCTTCCACAACCTGCCCCAGGCTGTTGGCCATAATCAAGCGTCCACCGGCTGCAATAGGACCAACCCAGTTAATCGGATCCTTGCGCTTCTCCGGATTCTCCCAGCGTTCCAGCTGCTTGATCCAGCGGACACGGCCGGTGTCGCGCGTCAGCGCGACCAGCTGGGCCTCGTTGTTCACGACGAACACCCAGTCGCCGACCACGGCCGGCTGGTTCTGGCCGCCCACGTCCTGTTCCCAGACGTGCTGGCCGGTGCGCTGGTCGATGGCAACCATGCGGCCGGAATAGCTGATGGCATAGACAAGCCCGCGATCCACCACGGGCAAGCCCTTGATGTCCGCCAGGTTGGCCAGGTTGGCGCCCCGGCGCGAGGACGCCAGGTTGTCGCTCCACGCCGGATGGCCGTTGTCGACACGTAGGGCGTACAGCTCACCCGAGGAATAGGGGATGATGGTGATGTCGTTCTCGACCGCGGCGCTGGCGCCGCCCAGCAGGGCCGCCGGCTCCGGGAAACCGGCGTGCGTCCACTGCAGCACGCGGTTGTTGGACGCCAGGACGATGCACTGGTTGTCGATGGTCACGACGAACACGCGGCCGCCGGCGACCGTGGGGCCGGAACGGATGGGAGCGGCGATACGCTGCCGCCAGGTGACCTTGCCGTCCTTGGGATCAACCTTGATGGCCTCACCGTAACCGGTGGTGACGAACACCGCGCCGTCGCCAACCGCGACACCGCCGCCCATGGCGGAACCTTCCTGGTCCGGCCGCTTCATCTCGCTGTCCCAGATCTTCTTGCCGGTGGCCTCGTCGAAGGCGTGCAGCACGAAGTCGGTGTCCAGCAGATAGACCTTGCCCTCGGAAACGACCGGGCCGTCCAGCAGCCGGTTATCGCTGGAGGACCCCTCGATGCTGACCTTCCAGGCCTCTTTCAGGGTCTTGGGCAGCGTGACGTGACCCGGATTGTGGGCCGCGTTGCCGCCAGGCTGGGCCCAGTCGGTGTTGGTCACCGCGTCCGGCAGGGTCACCTGCTTGGACTGGGCCTGGCTGTCCGGCTCGATCTGCTGATCCAGCTGCAGCACCGAGATGCGGTTGCCCGCCAGCTTTTCCTTCGGTTTGTTGTCATCGCCGAAACCCAGCCAGTCGAACATGCTGCACCCGGTCATCAGCATGCAGGCCACCAGCGCGGTGCTGAGGCCGACGGCGCGGCGGACCCGCATGGGGCGGGCGGACGACGGCCGGGCGGCGGGGGCACGGGCGAAGGCCTCGGTGGAGGGCAGGCCGGTGACGGCGTTCTTGTTGGTCATTTCTGCTCGGCGTAGAGGGCGACGAGATCGGCGGCGCGGGCGCGGACGCCCTGGGGTGCGGCCGGATCGACAGACAGGGACTGGAAAATCTCCCTGGCCTTGGCCAGGTCGTTGGCACGCAGATACAGCAGGCCCGACAGTTCCTGCGCGGTATAGCGCCACGGCCCCTTGGTCAGGCCCGCGATACGGGACTGCAGCTGCGCGGGGTTGCCGGTGTCCACCTGCTGCATCACGGCCAGGATCTGCGCCAGGTCGCGGAACAGCGGATCGTTGTCGGCGCTGCCGGCGATTTGGTCATAGAGGGCGATGGCGCCGGCGGCGTCGCCGCTGGCAGCCTTCAGCCCGGCCTCCTGCAGGCGGGCCAACGTAGCCGGCGCGCCACCCAGCTTGGGCGTAACTGCCGCCAGGGCGGCCAGCGCGTCTTTGGCGTTGCCGCTCTCAATCGCGGGCGACACCTTTTCCGTGGCGGATATCAGGGCGCTGGTGCGCTCGATCGCCTGGCGGGTGCGGTACTGGTCCCAGGCCACGTAGGCGGCTGTGCCCGCCAGGATGGCCACGGCCCCCACCAGCAGGTAAGGCCCCACCTGGCGCCACAGTTTTTCCAGTCGTTCACGGCGAAGGTCGTCATCGACCTCGCGAAAAATATCGCTCATCAGCTCACTCTTCGACACCGAGGCCGGCACCATAACAGCAATCCGCGCCGATACCAGAGGGGCGCGTGACGGTCAAGGAAAGTCCGGATCGAATGTCCCCCAATCCCCCCTGCCCGCCATCCCCTGAAGCCCAGCGGCGGCGCCCCGCCAATTGCGGCCGGGCGGGCAGCATAGATTAAATCAGTCGCCCTTGGCACGGGCGGAGAGGGCATTTCCTATCGGTCCGTTGTTTTTGCTTCGCGAAATAATCCGACCTTGTGGATAAGTCTGTGGAGCGACACACGGAAAAACGTCCCTCCCCTGTCCAAAAGAGAAAGGCCGGCCGCGACGACGCCCCAGGAATAGTGGCGGGTGCCTTGAAACAGCCACGGGTAGTGCGCCGGCGGCCGGCCCGATTCCCTGCCCGAAAGGTGGATAAGCCCTGTCCAAGGGAGTAGGCGCAGCAAAGACTGGCGATCCCCGCCGCGTCGCGGTAATGAGCCTAGGCCCCCGTCCGGGGGCACCTGCCGCTGCCACCACGCCTGATCCAAAGCCGCCATGACCGATACCGCGCGCCGCATCGTCGGCCTTATCGCCACCGAACTATCCGCCCGCCCCGAACAGGTGGCGGCGGCAGTTGCCCTGCTGGACGAAGGCTCGACCGTGCCTTTCATCGCCCGCTACCGCAAGGAGGCGACCGGCGGCCTGGATGACACGCAACTGCGCACCCTGGATGAACGCCTGCGCTACCTGCGTGAGATGGAGGAGCGGCGCGCCGCCATCCTGAAATCCATCGAGGAGCAGGGCAAGCTGACGCCCGAATTGCAGACCCAGATCGCGACAGCCGACACCAAGACGCGGCTGGAGGATTTGTACCTGCCCTATAAGCCCAAACGCCGGACCAAGGCCATGATCGCGCGGGAGGCGGGGCTGGAGCCCTTGGCCGACCTGCTGCTGAACGATCCGACCCACGATCCGGAAACCAGCGCCGCCCCCTATGTCGATGCAGAGAAGGGCGTGGCCGACACCAAGGCGGCCCAGGACGGCGCCCGCGCCATCCTGGTGGAGCGCATGGGCGAGAACGCCGAGCTGCTGGGCTTCCTGCGCGGCTATTGCCAGGAACACGGCCGCATCGTCTCCACCGTCGTGGAGGGCAAGGCCGAGGAGGGCGCCAAGTTCTCCGACTATTTCGACAAGGCGGAGCCCCTGGCCAACCTGCCCTCGCACCGCGCCCTGGCCCTGTTCCGCGGCCGCGCCGGCGGCATCCTGGACCTGGCCATGAAGGTGGGCGAGGACCCCGCCCCCGGGCAGCAACACCCCTGCGAGGCGGCCATCGCCAACCGATTCGGCATCCAGGACCGGGGCCGGCCCGCCGACCGCTGGCTGCTGGACACCTGCCGCTGGGCCTGGCGCACCAAGATCGCCCTGCATCTGGAACTGGACCTGATGGGCACGGTGCGCGACCGGGCGGAGGATGAGGCCATCGCCGTCTTCGGCCGCAACCTGAAGGGCCTGTTGCTGGCGCCGCCCGCCGGCCAGCGCGCCACCCTGGGGCTGGATCCGGGCATCCGCACCGGTGTGAAGGTCGCCGTGGTGGACGCCACCGGCAAGCTGCTGGAGACCACCACCATCTACCCGCACGAGCCGCGCCGCGACTGGGTGGGCTCGGTCGCCACGCTGGCGGCCTTGGCCGGCCGGCACAATGTCGGCCTGATCGCCATCGGCAACGGCACGGCCTCGCGCGAGACGGACAAGCTGGCCGCCGACGTCATGGCCCAGTTCCCGCAGCTGAAACTGACCAAGATCATGGTCTCGGAGGCTGGCGCCTCGGTCTATTCCGCATCGGAAGTGGCGGCCAAGGAATTCCCCAACCTGGACGTCAGCCTGCGCGGCGCCGTCTCCATCGCGCGGCGCCTGCAGGACCCGCTGGCCGAACTGGTGAAGATCGATCCGAAGTCCATCGGCGTCGGCCAATACCAGCATGACGTCAGCCCCACCAAGCTGGCCCGCACCCTGGACGCCGTGGTCGAGGATTGCGTGAACGGCGTGGGCGTGGACCTCAACACCGCCTCGGTGCCCCTGCTGGCCCGGGTGTCGGGCCTGAGCGACAGCATCGCCCGCAACATCGTCGATTACCGTGATGCCCACGGCGCCTTCCGCAACCGCCGCCAGCTGTTGGACGTGTCGCGCCTGGGCCCCAAGGCCTTCGAACAGGCCGCCGGCTTCCTGCGCATCCGCGACGGCGACACCGCCCTGGATGGGTCTGCCGTGCACCCCGAATCCTACACGGTGGTGGAGCGTATCCTGGCCAAGACCGGGCGCACCTTGGCGACGCTGATCGGCGACGTGCCCTTCCTGCGCAGCCTGGATCCGGCCGACTACGCCGACGATCGTTTCGGCATCCCAACGGTTGAGGATATCCTTAAGGAACTGGAGAAGCCCGGCCGCGACCCGCGCCCCGAGTTCAAGACTGCCGCCTTCAAGGACGGCGTGGAGGAACTGAAGGACCTTCAGCCCGGCATGGTGCTGGAAGGCGTGGTCACCAACGTCACCGCCTTCGGCGCCTTCGTCGACGTGGGCGTGCACCAGGACGGCCTGGTGCACATCAGCCAGCTGGCCGGCAAGTTCGTGAAGGATCCGCATGCCGTCGTCACCGCCGGCGACATCGTCAAGGTCAAGGTGCTGGAGGTGGACCTAAAGCGCCGCCGCGTCGCCCTGACCATGCGGCTGGAAGAACAGGCAGCCCGTCCGGCCGGCAATGGCCCACGCCAGGAGGACGCCCGCCCCGGGAATCGCCCCGGGAACCGCAACGACAATCGCGGCCTCAGCGGCAGCCGCCCTCAGGGGGCACCGGGCAACGGCTACAAGGGCGGTGACCGCGACGGCAAGCCGGGCGGCGGCCCCCGTCCCCACCAGGGCGGCGGCAAGGCCCAGGAATCGCGCGGCGGCAGCTTCGGCAACGCCTTCGGCGGCGCCCTGGCAGACGCCTTCGCCCGCGCCCGCAAGGACAAGTAAGCAACCAAGAGCACTCCCACCCGCATGAGGCCAGTCCTCATGCGGGCGCAGGACACGACCGCGTCCGCCCGGCGCCTGAGCGGGCTCCGTTAACGCTTATGAATCAGCTTGGCGCGGGCCAGGGCCAGCGATTTGGTCAGGGCCTGCCCCAGCTCACCGCCGTCGCCCTTGATGTCGTCGCGCACCACGACATGCATGGCATCGATGTGCAGGCCCACCACCGTCAGCAGGGCATCGGTGGGATTTTCCAGATCCACCAGGAAGTGGTTCATGGAATTGGCGAAATCGGACAGCAGGTTGTAGCCGAAGGTCCGGCCCAGGGTCATGATCCCATCGGAAATCTTGTAGACCTTGCGCAGATGCTGGACGCGATGTTCCGTGTCGCGCTTGGCCTGTTCGAAGGCGGCCTGCAACGTGGTCAGGTCGATGCGGGTCTGGGCCTGGTGCGCCTCTGCCATGCGGGCCACGTGGCGGCTCGCCCGATCGATGGCCGCCGGGTCGATTTGCCCAGGCTTGCCCGCCGCCCCGCCGACCTTGGCGCGCAACTTGTTCGGCAGCTCGATGATCTCCACCACCCGGGTGCCCTTCCCAGGCAGGCCTTTATCGGACTTGTCGGTCATACCCGTCCCTCCCATAAGGGATCACAACTTTCCAAAAGCCAGTCGGCATGTCCCACCATCCGTGTTAGCCCAAAGTTTCCGGCGAGGGGGGCGCCGCTTCCGCCCCAACGGCCCCGCCCGCCTCCTCGGCGGCCACCTCGGGCACGGCCTGGCCAACGGGCGGCAGCGCCTCGTCCTCGATGGGCGCCTGTGCCCCGTCCAGCGTCACGCGGCGGCCCGTCATCACGCGGCGATCGTCCCCCGCATAGGGCAAGGTCTGCCGCCGCCGATCAGGCCCGATATAGCCCGGCGCGCGAATGAAGGGCCGCGGCTTGTCGACGATGGCCACCAGGCGCGAAGCGACATTGGCCACCGACATGGGTTTGGCCAAGTATTCAGTGACCCCGCCGTCGCGCGCCATGCGCACGGCGTTCTCATCCGCCTCGCCGCTCATCATGATGTAGGGCATGAACTTCAGCTTGTCGTGGTCGTGCTCACGCACCCACTTCAGCAACTCCAGCCCATCCACCGGCGCCATGAGATGATCGGCAAAGACGATGTCGATGTCACTGGCCCCCTGGATTTGCGTCGACACGTCCAGGATGGCGGTCGCCTCCTCGCCATTCTCCGCCTGCAGCACGCGGCCGACGCCCAGGCCCCGCAGCACCGTGACCAAGATGGTGCGCACGAAGCGGTTGTCGTCGGCCACCAGAACGCTCAAGCCGTCCAGGCGGTAGTATTTTCCGGACTTTGCTGATGCCATATCGCCTGATGCCAGCCGACCCCTGTGTGGCCGGCAGTGTAGCCCCTTCCATTGTCTCGCGCGCGGGGTTAATGCGGCGGGAACCATACTGCGCGCCGCATCCGATCTTCACCCTATCCCCTCGCACAGTGCGGTATGCGCGCCGTTCTTGCGCAGTTAACGGTTTGGTGACGAGAGGCGGCCTATGGTTCGCTCATCCCCGGATGGAGCCGCCGCACGCGGGTCCCTGCACCGGGCAGGTGTTGATAAGGAGCGCCAGTCCCATGTCCCGGCCTATCCCCCAGAACAACCTCATCGAACGCACGTCCGTCCTGACCTACACGCTGATGGAACAGCTGCACGATGTGCTGAACACCCCCAGCGCGCCGGACGACGTGACCCTGGGCATGCTGATGGGACTGTCCATGTTCCTGGATGATCAGATCGGCCCTTTCCGCATGACTCAGCTGCTGCAGGCGGCACCCGACATCATCCTGCGCACGGACGCCCACGTCACCCGCGACCAGATCGACCGTTTCCTGCCGGTTCTGCGCGCCTTCGGTGACAAGCTGGCCGCCCTGACGCCGGAAACCGTGGCCGAGCCCACCACCAGCCTGTCGTGAGGCGCGGCCGCACACGCGGCCTTTTCACCAGACGGTGCCACGCTTATTTGTAGAAAAGGTCACCGCCCCCTTCGACCGCCGCCCTGAACCGCGGCCGCCATGGTTGAACGCACATGCTTTCGCAGTTGGACAACGCCCACCCCGCCCTGTTCCTGGTCTTCGCCTGCGCGGCGGTGCTGGCCGCCACCGCCATGACCATTGGCTATGTCTGGCGCCGCCTGGGCCGCCTGGCCGTGCGCCAGTCAAATCTGGCCCGCACCGCGTCGGACCACCTGACGCGGCTACAGCGCGACCTGACCGACCTGGCCGGCCAGGTGGAACGGCTGGGTGAATTCAACCAGCGCCTGACGGAAGAGGTGGATATGCTGCGCCACCGCCTGGCCGATGGCGGCCATGAGCCGCAGGATTACCACCCCAGGGTTCTGCATTGAGCGCCGGCGGCCCGGCCGCCGACCCACATCCCGTTCGCGAACGGGAGATCCGCCGCTGGCATGACAGCAGCCAGGCCTGGGACCGCTGGGCCGACAGCATGGCGGACCCCGCCGCGCGCCTGAACCAGCCGCTGCTGGCCGCGCTGGCGCTGCAGCCACACCACACCCTTCTGGATTTGGCCAGCGGCGCCGGTGAACCGGCGATCACCGCGGCCAAGGATATGAATCCGGCCCAGGGCTCCGAAGGGGGACGCGTGCTGGCCAGCGACCTTGTGCCTGCCATGCTGGCCGGCGCCCGCCGGCGCGGGGCCGGCGTCGCCGCCCTTTCCTTCCTGGCGGCCGACATGACCGCCCTGCCCCTGGCCCCCGCCAGCGTGGACCGGATCAGCTGCCGCTTCGGCCTGATGTTCGTGCCGGATGCGGCCGGCGCCGTGGCCGAGATGCATCGCGTCCTGCGGCCGGGTGGCATCGCGGCCTTGCTGTGCTGGGGCCCGAAGGTCGGCAACACCCTGTTCCGCCTTCTGGATGAAGCGCTGGGCGGCGTGCCGGAGTTGGCCGTGCTGTTCCGCTTCGCCGAAGAGGGCGCGTTGGGCCGCCTGTTCCTGGACGCGGGCTTTGACACCGTGTCGGAAACCTCGCTGGAACAGTCGGCCCTGGCCGACCCCGCCAAGCCCTTCTGGCGCCCCACCCTGGACATGGCCTTCACCCCCGCCCTGGCCCGGATGTCGGCCGAGGGGCGCGCGGCGGTGGAAGATCGCATCGCCGCCGCGGTGGCGCTGGAAACGAAACTGGACGGGAAAATACCCGTCCATCTCCACGCCCGGCTGTTGGTGGCTCACAAGTAAGGGTTGGTCAGGGCTGCGGCGGCGTCCCATCGGTTGGCGGCACCGGCGGTTGGCCGGCCGTCGCGTTCACCACTGGGTCCACCACGCTTTCCGGGGCCACGGCGCCGTCCGTCATGGTGCCCTCCATCATTGCCCCCTCTGTCATCACGCCCTCTGGCCCTTCCGGCTCGGCACCCACCAGCGATTCCGCCTGGGTCATCAGGCGCTGGTACTGGCGCACGCTGAAGGGCAGCGTGGCGAGATAGCCCACGCCCAGGATCAGCAGGGTGGTCCAGGGCGCGCTGACGACACCGGCTGCCAGCAGCACCAGGCCCAGGAAAATGAAGACGACATAGCGCGGGTGGATGCGCAGCCCCTTCAGGGAAAAGGTGGGGATGGCGCTGATCATCAGCGCCGCCATGCCCACGGTCCACACCACGACGAAGGCCGGGTGGCCCACGACCGTGCGCCCCATCTCGAAACTGGCGACGATGGGCAACAGGGCCAGGCCGGCGCCGGCCGGGGCCGGCACGCCGGTGAAGTAGTTGTAGGCCCACACCGGCTTCTGCGCGGCCGATCCCAGGGCGGTGTTGAAGCGCGCCAGCCGCAGGGCGGCGCAAGCCCCGAACAGCAGGCAGGCGATCCAGCCGAAGCTGCGCGCCTCGTTCAGGCCCCACATGTACAGGATCATGGCCGGAGCCACGCCGAAGCTGACCACGTCGGACAGGCTGTCCAGTTCCGCCCCGAACTTGCTCTGCGCGTTCAGCAGGCGGGCGATGCGGCCGTCCAGCGCGTCCAGCACGGCCGCGACCACGATGGCGACGACCGCATGTTCCCAACGCTGCTCGGTGGCGAAGCGGATGCCGGTCATGCCGGCCGACAAAGCCAGCACCGTCAGCATGTTGGGCAACAGCTTGTTGATGGTGAGGCCTCCCAGGCGCGGCGGCCGGATGGCCCGGCGCCGCCGTCCCAGCGCGCCCCCGCCTGTCCTCGGGGGACGTTGCACCATCAGCGCACCACGCCCTGACGCTGCGGCTCGGCACTGGCCAGGTCGGCCAGGATGGTCTCGCCGCCCAGGGCCTTCTGCCCCACGACCACCAGGGGCTGCACGCCGTCCGGCAGGTAGATGTCGGTGCGGCTGCCGAAGCGGATCAGGCCGTAGCGCTCACCGGTCGACACGCTCTGCCCCGGCTTCAGGGTGCAGATGATGCGACGGGCCACCAAGCCGGCGATCTGCACGAAGGCGATCTCGCGCCCATTGGGCATGGCCAGGCGGATGCTCATGCGCTCGTTCAGGTCGCTGGCCTTGTCCAGGGCGGCGTTCAGGAACTTGCCCGGGTGGTACTCGGCGCGCGTCACCGTGCCCTCGATGGGGGTGCGGTTGATATGCACGTTGAACACGTTCAGGAAAATGCTGATGCGGGTCAGCGGCTCCGGCCCCATGCCCAGCTCGGGCGGCGGCACCGCCTTGGTGATCATCTGCACCAGGCCGTCGGCCGGACTGACCATCAGGCCGGGTCGGGTGGGCACCACGCGGTCGGGGTCCCGGAAGAAGTAGGCGCACCATGCCGTCAGGATCACCCCGATCCAGCCCAGGAAGGTGGAGAGCCAGAACAGGATGAGCGTGACCACGGCGAAGGCCAGGATGAAGGGCCAACCGGCGCGGTTGATCGGCACGATGACGGTGCTGAGAGCGGACATTTGCACTTTCCAAAGGCGGCCCCGGGGATGGGTCCGAGGGATATAGGCGGGCCCCAGGGAGATGGGTAGACCGGCGCAGTGTAGACAGGGCCGGTCCGGATTTTAAGTGTCAATGCATATCGTTCGGGTTAACGGGGGGACCGCCCCGGCTGTTCAAGGCCTTTTTTGGCCATACGCCAAGGTCGGCAGCTGCACACTGAGCTCGACCCTGTGAACTATGACAGGTTGCCTACCGGTCTCCTCCGCAAGGGCGGATATCCTTTCACGTCGTTTTGCGGAAAAATGTAGTCAATCTGGGTCGGCCCCTGGCAACGGCGCGTCCTGGTGTTTCTTGCGACGTTGACAGGTTGCTGCGCCGTGCGTGCCGAACAGACAATCGATCGGGAACTGACCCAGCGGTCCTCCACGGCCCGTCATCCCCGTTATCGCATCGTGGTCGTCGAGGATGAGGCGCTGATCGCCCTCGGCCTCCAGCAAATCCTGTTGCAGCAGGGCCATGAGGTGTGCGCCCTGGCCGCGTCGGTGGAAGAGGCGGTCGAGGCGGTGGATCATCACCGTCCCGACCTGGTGCTGATGGACGTCATGCTGCGCGGGGGTGACGACGGCGTTGAAGCGGCGGAGCGCATCTGGAAGCGCTTCGGCATCCGCAGCCTGTTCACCAGCGCCCTCGACGCCAACATCCTGCGCAACCGCGCCCATTCCATTTCCCTGGGCTTCATCACCAAGCCCTACCGGGCGGAGGACTTCCAGCGCAGCCTGGAAACCCTGAGCCTGGCCTGAGCTATCCGCGCCCCATGACGTGCAGCGGGCTGAAGCAGCCGTAGATGAGCCGCTTGGCATCGAACGGCATGTCACCAGGGATGTCGAAGCGCGTATCGTCGCGCATCTTCTCCTCGGCCGCGTCCAGCGTCTCCTTGTCCGGCCACACCTGCCAGGAAAAGACAATCTTCTCCCCCGGTTGGGCCGCCACCGCCCGGCGCATGTCGGTCTGCTTGCCATCCGGGACGTTATCCTCCCAGGACTCGACGATTTCCAGGCAGCCAAATTCCTTGAACAGCACGGCGCTGTTCTCCGACCAGGCGCGATAGGCGTCCTTCTTGTCCCCAGGCACGGGAATCACAATGCCGACGATGTACATGGTCCAGCCCTCCCCTGCGGATGAGATGCGAACCGCATCATAGCAAAGCATCGCAAGGGCTGGCAGCGGGCACGCCCGCGCGCTATGACGGCACCATGCCGCCCATCGACCAGACCGCCCTTCCCATCGATGCCGTGCTGCCGGACCTGCTGCGGATCCTGGCCGGCACGCCCAACGCCGTGCTGCAGGCCGCCCCCGGCGCCGGCAAGACCACACGCGTGCCCCTAGCCCTGCTGGACCAGCCCTGGCTGGCCGGCCGGAAGATCATCATGCTGGAACCCCGGCGCCTGGCCGCCCGCGCCGCCGCCAAGCGCATGGCCGACACCCTGGGCGAGACCGTGGGCGGGACGGTGGGATACCGGGTCCGCCTGGACACGCGCGTCGGGCCGACGACCCGCATCGAAGTCGTGACGGAAGGCCTGTTCCTGCGCCAGTTGCAGGGCGACCCGTCGCTGGACGGCGTGGGCATCGTGCTGTTTGACGAATTCCATGAACGCAGCCTGGACGCCGACCTCGCCCTGGCCTTCTGCCTGCAGGCCCAGGACCTGTTGCGCGAGGATCTGCGCCTGCTGGTCATGTCCGCCACCCTGGACGGCGCCGCCGTGGCCAGGCTGTTGGCCAACGGGGGACATGACGCGGCCCCCATGGTGACCAGCGAGGGCCGCGCCTTCCCGGTGGAGACGCGCTGGGTCGAGCCCGCGCCCACCGACCGGCTGGAGACGGCCGTGGCCCGCGTGGTCAAGCGCGCGCTGATGGAGGAACCGGGCAGCGCCCTGGTCTTCCTGCCTGGAACCGGCGAAATCCGGCGCACGGAAAAGGCCCTGGCCGATCTCGGCCTGCCCCGCGACGCGGTGGTCGCCCCGCTCTATGGCGACCTGGCGCTGGACCAGCAGGAGGCGGCCATCCGTCCGGCCCCGGCCGGCCAGCGCAAGGTGGTGCTGGCCACCGCCATCGCCGAAACCAGCCTGACCATCGACGGCATCCGCATCGTGGTCGACGCCGGCCAGGCCCGCCTGGGCCGCTTCGATCCCGGCAGCGGCATGAACCGGCTGGAAACGGCCCGCGTCTCCCGTGCCTCCGCCGACCAGCGCCGGGGGCGTGCCGGGCGCCTGCAACCCGGCGTCTGCTATCGGCTGTGGAGTGAACAGGCGGACCGGGCGCTGACGCCCTATGCCCCGCCGGAAATCCTGCGCGCCGACCTGGCCCCCCTGGCGCTGGAGCTGGCCGCCTGGGGGGTCGACGACGTGACCGCCTTGCCCTGGCTGGACCTGCCGCCGGCTGCCCCCCTGGCCCAGGCCCGCACCCTGCTGAGCCAGCTGGGCGCCTTAGATGACGAATCCAGGATCACCGCCCACGGCCGACGCATGGCCACGCTGGGCATGCATCCACGCCTGGCGCACATGGTGCTGACGGGCGTTGAGCTGGGATTGGGTGCCGCCGCCGCCCACCTGGCGGCCCTGCTGGAGGAGCGTGATCCCCTGCGCGGCATCTCTCGCGACGCCGATTTGCGCCGCCGGCTGGACCTGCTGTCCGGCCAGGACGGCGGGGCGGCCGACCGCAACGCCCTGCGCCAGATCCGGGAAAGCGCCCGCCAGATCATGCGCCAGCTGCGCATCACCGACCGGTCGTTCACCGGCGAGGACGCCGGCCGCCTGCTGGCGTTGGCCTATCCCGACCGCCTGGCACAAAAGCGCCCCGGCGGCCAGGGCCAGTACCGCCTGGCCAACGGCAAGGGGGCGGTGCTGGACAGCGCCGACGCCCTGTCCCGCCAGGATTGGCTGGCGGTGGGCGACCTGGACGGCGACGCGCGCGAGGCCCGTATCTACCTGGCGGCCCCCATCACGCGGGAGGAGATCGAGGAGGTCTACGCCGACCGTATCGTGACCGAAGAGCTGGTGAGCTGGGACGGGCGCGAACAGGCGGTGCTGGCCCGTCGTCGCCGCCGCCTGTTCGGCCTGGTGCTGAAGGATGAGGCGCTGAGCCAGCCTTCGGGCGAGGCCATGGCCGCCGCCATGATGGCCGGCATTCGCGAGATGGGCTTGACGGCCCTGCCCTGGACCAAGGCGCTGGAGGCGTGGCGGGAACGCGTGCGCTTCCTGCACCGCTCCGGCGGCGCCGACACTTGGCCCGACCTGTCGGACGAGGCGCTGCTGGCCACCATGGAGACTTGGCTGGCCCCCTACCTGCCGGGCATCAGCCGCGCCAGCCATTTGCCGCGCCTGGACCTGCACAGCGCACTGACCGGCATGCTGGACTGGCCCCAGGGCCAGGAGCTGGAGCGTCAGGCGCCCACCCATATCGACGTGCCCAGCGGGTCGCGCCTGCCCATCGACTATTCCGGTGAAGTCCCCACCCTGGCCGTGCGCCTGCAGGAGCTGTTTGGCCTGCCGCAGACGCCGACGGTGGCGGGCGTGCCCGTGCTGCTGCACCTGCTGTCGCCGGCCCATCGCCCCATTCAGGTCACCCGCGACCTGGCCTCCTTCTGGGCCAACACCTATCGCGACGTGAAGAAGGATCTGGCGGGCCGCTACCCCCGCCACTACTGGCCGGATAATCCTCTGGAAGCGGAGCCGACGGCCCGGGCCAAGCGACGCGGGACCTAGCTCTGGCGCCCTCAAATGAAGCCGCGCTCTCGCCGCTTACGGCTTCCAGCTTTCGACCACCGCCCGCGCCACGCTGGCGATGAAGGCATCCGCCCGCTCGCGAGGGCCTTGCACACTGGCGACATAGACCGCCACGGCGTAGCGGTGGCCGTCCGGCGCCGTCATCAGGCCCACGTCGTTGTTGGCCAGGGTCACGCCTTCGACGGAAGGTCCCGCCCCGGGCTTGTGCGCCACGGTCCAACCTGCCGCCAGGCCGGCCTTCAGACGGTTGGGCTGGGTGGTGGTGTGGTCCAGGATGTCCAGCAGGCGGCGGGTGCTGGCGGGGCTCAGCAGCTCGCCCTTGTCCAGCCGGTCCAGCAGCAGCGCCATGGTGGCGGGCTGGGCCGTGTCGCGCGGGTCGCTGAGATAGGCCTCACGCTTGGCGAGGCGGGTGGCGACTGGCACGGCGTCGGCCGCAGCCCGGAATGCCGCCGGTTCGACATAGGCGTCCTTCCAGGTCAAGCCCAGGATGTCGCTTTGCAGGTGGCGTTCATCCCGGTCCACGCGGATGCCATCCAGCCCCCGGGCCGTCAGCGCGGCCTGCACCGCCGCCGGGCCGCCGATCAGGCGCAGCACGGTGTCGGCGGCGACGTTGTCGCTGTCCGCCACCATGCGCGCCATCAGGTCGTCCAGCGTGGTGGTCCAACCGGCGGGGGTGATGTTCTTGGCCAGCGGCTGCCAATAGACGGAACGGTCCTTGGGGTAGAGCGTGACCTTTTGCGCCAGGTCCATGCGGCCGTGATCCACCAGATCCAGCAGCGCGATGGCCACCGTCAGCTTGAACACGCTCTGCTCGGGAAAGCGCTCCCGCGCCTTTACCCCCATCTCGGCACCGGTGACGCCATCGCGCACGGCGATGCCAGCCTGGCCGGGGAAGTCGTGGGCCAGGCGGTCCAGGCGCGCCTGCAGCGCCGGCATGTCCAGGGTGCCGGCGCCGGCGGGCGCGGCGACGGCAAGACACAAGGCGGCAGCGCAGGCCGCGCGCAGCGTCAATGTCAGCATTGAAAAGGTCCCCATCCCTCTCGGGCTCGCCGAAGATCGGCGGCCACGGAGGAGTGCCCGGAAACTATGGTGGAAGCGTGGCGGCCACACCACCCAAGGTCAGACCTTGGTGGTCAGGTCCGTCAGCTTGCTCAGCAGATAGTCCAGGTCGTCGCTGGCCATTTCCTCGAACTGGGTGAGGATGCGCTCCAGCATCTTGCGGCGATGGCGCTCCAGGTCATGCTCGCCGCCGTCGAACTCCGTCTCGCTGGCGACATCCAGCGCCACCTTGATGGCCGGGTAGATCGACTGCGGCATGCCGGTGCGATCGAACAGCGCCTTCATGCCCAGCTTGCCGGCATCATGGATCAGCATGCGGGCGTTCGGCGTGGGGATGCGGGCCAGCTGGGCCAGCGCCACCTCGAAGAAAGCCACGTCGCCCATGCATAGCGACCGCAGCAGCAGCGACGGTGACAGGCGACCGTTGCGGTACAGCTGCTCAATCAGCGTTTCCAGCTGGGCGTCGGTGGCGACCCCCACCAACTCATAGGTCGCCTTTTCGCGGCCCTGCAGGACGATGTCGCTGGCGACGTCGGCCGGCAGTTCATGCCGTTCCACCAGCCGCTCGCGCAGCTGTTCCGACACCATGGTCACCAGGCGCTCGGCAATGGTGACGGGCAGGCTGCCGCGTTCGATCAGGGGGGCGTGGACGGCGTCGCTCTTGGGGAAGCGGTTCAGCACGCGGGTCAGCGCCGCTTCCGTCACCTTGGCGGCCTCGTTGGCCATCAGAGTGGCGACAGCGGTCTCGGCGCCATTGTCCACCAGCGCGTCGGCCACACCCTCCGACACGTCGGGACGCTTGGCCACGGCCGATTGTTTGGCTTCCGAACCGGTCTTGATCAGCTCGATCAGGTCGGCATCGGTCAACACCGACGACAGTTCGATAAAAGGCAGCGACACCTCTTCCACATCGCGCGCCAGTTGCAGGGCGACGTCGCGGGGAATCGCGGGATAGGTCTTCAGGCTCTCCGACAGGGCGGAACGGACGCGCACGGCGGCGTCGCGCGCCATCAGGCGGACGATATCCTCGGCCAAGGCCCGTTCGGAAGGGGAAAGCTGGTCGGCGCCGAACTGGGCGGCAACCTTGGTGGCCATTTCGGCGCGGGTCGTGGCGGATGGATCGGCCAGAAGCCGTTGCACATCCTGATGCGTCAAGGTCTCGGACATTGGCAGGGCAACCCGCTCCCTTCGCTACCGACCGGCCACCTGGCTTTCCATCCCCACCCCTCCGCCGTCATGCGCGGCCGGACCGGGGGTACCAGGCTTCACCACCATTAAGGCCCCCGATGCATGCCGGGTGGCCATTGCCCACTAATAATACAGCCTTCCCCATCTTGGCCAACGCCATTTGGGTGATATTACCCGCCTATCCCCAGGGGCTGCTACGCGGGATTACCCATAGGGGATTGTTGGCGGTTGCGCCGACGCAGCGCGCGCTCCAACTCCTGGATGCGGCCCTCCACGTCCACCAGCCGTTCCGATGTCACCTCAAGATCGCGGTCATCATAGACGTAACTGCCGGGGTGTTCCGCCTGCCAGCGATCGACAGCCGCATCTCTTTCCTGCAAAAGTTCAATAATTTCATATCGGTACAGATTAACAATCGCGGTGATCCAGCGGTTCAGCGGCCAGGATGGCCGGGCGTGGTCGATCTGGAAGCCTTCCAGCATCCGCACCACCTCGGCCGCCGCGTACCAGGTTTCCCCCGTTACCCAGCGGTTGGTGGTGAACAACCGCGTTACCCGGCCCATGCCGTCGATCGAAATCCCCACCAGGTGGCTGAGCGCGGCGTTGCCGTCAGTGTCGGGCTGGAGATCGGGCAAGGGCGCCGGCGCCACCCCGTCCGGCATGCCCAAGGGCCGCATGAAGGTGTGAAAGTGCCCCATCTCCTCACCAACCAGTTCCGACTCCGGGTGGGCGTGGAAATAGTATTGGGCGTGGTATTCACTGTCGTAGACGTCCCCCGGCGGATGATGGTGCCAGGGGTCCAGCGGCGGCACCGCGTCGCGCAAAACCTCGCTCAGCACCGTGTCGCCGGTCTTGGCCAGCACCCGCGTGCACAGGCTGACTTCGCGCGCGGCCTCCACCAGCCGGGTCAAGGTCTCGTACGGCAGACCATCGACAACGGAACCGCCGCGCGCGGGGCCCTGAAGGAAGGGCATGGCCGTTCCCTTCCCTTAGACGCCGCCGCCGGCGCGCCGCCCGGGCTGCAGGGCCCATTCGGCCACCTGCCGGGCCAGCGTGTGGAAGGCCTCGTCATAGGCCGCCAGCACGGCGGGGAAGCCCGTGGACTTGGCCGGCACCCGGATTTCGAAGCCCTGGCTTTCCTGGATGGTGCGACGGGGCAGCGTCACCATCTTGCACTGGACGCGGATATGCACGGTGGGCACGTCTTCCACCGTCGTGTGGGGATATTCCGCTTGGAAATCGCGGATGTCGGTCAGCAGGACATAGTCGGCGCGCAGGCCGGAGCCCTCGCGCCCCACGCCCGAGACACGGCCGGAATACTCGAAGGACTCGATCAACAGGCCCTGCACCATCTCCGGCATCGGGTCCTGCCACTCGGCATCGAAATAACCGAAGTCCCCCTCCAGGCGGCTCAACGCGATCCGCGTGGTGTTCAGCACCGAGGTGGTGGTGGGCACCCCCACCAGCAGCTGCCAGCCCACGGGCGGGGCCGGCGAGAACTCGCGCGCGGCCGTCAGCCGCACCACGTGCGGCGGGCTGTCGAACAGGGAACAGGCGGGCAGCGCCCCCAGCGCCAGGCCACCGCCCATCACCCCCATCCCGCGCGCCAGCAGGCGGCGGCGGCTCATCGCACCCTTGTAGGCCCCCCTCATTTCACCTCCACCCCACGCTGCCGGCCACCGAACAGGAAGCCGGACGGATCGTTCTCGATACGGTTGGTCACCCGCGACAAGTTGTTGCTGAGCGTGCGCAGGTCACCGATCAGCTGGGTCAGGTCATAAAGGCCGCTGGAGGTGAAGTCGCGGATGGGCCCGCGATTTTCCTCCACCATGCCGCGCAGTTGCTCCACGGTCTGGTTCAGGTTGCGGGTCAGGACCTTCACGTCCTCCGCCGACTGGTTCAGGTTGCCGCTGATGCGCTTGGCGTCGCTGCCCACCGTGTTCACAGTGGTGCGAGTGTCGACCAGCAGCGCCTCGGTCTGCTTGCTGATCTCGCGTACGCTGCCGCGCAGCTCGTTCACAAGATGGCCGGCGTCCTGCACCGTGCCGTTGGCGGCCCCGGCGGTGGACGCCAGGTTGGCCAGCATGGAAGCGAAGGCCTTCTGGTTGTCTGGCGTCATGAAGCCCGCCAGGCTATCCGACAGCTTGATCAGGTTTTCCAGCAGGTGCGGCGCCTCCTGCAGCAATGAGGCGATGTTGCTGGGGCGCGAGGGGATGACGGGCACATCGACGTCATTCTGCGTCTCGCGCAGCAGCGGCGCCTCCTGGCTGCCGCCAGCGATCTCGACATAGACGCCGCCGGTAACGCCCACCGGTTCCAGCGAGGCCACGGCGTCGGACTTGATGGGGGTGTCCTTGGGCACCTCCACCTTCACCTCGATGCGTTCCACGTTGCCGGGATCGATGCGGATGTCGGTGACGCGGCCCACGGCCACGCCGCGATAGCGTACGGGACTGCCCGCCACCAGGCCGGTGACGGAGCCGGAGAAATAGATGCGGTAAGGGGTCGACGCCTTGTCGAACTGGACCTTGGCCAGCCAGACGATGGCGATGAACAGGGCCGCCGTCAGTGCCAGGATGAACCCGCCGACGAGCGCGTAGCTGGCGCGCGTTTCCATGTGAATTCAGCCCCTAACTGCTCAGCTCTTCACGGCCGCGCGGCCGCGCGGTCCATGGAAGTAGTCATGGATCCAGGGATGCGTGTCCGCCAGCAACATGTCAATGGTTCCCACCCTCATCTTACGGTCGACCAGCACCGCGATGCGATCGCAAATGGCATAAAGGCTGTCCAAATCATGGGTAACCATGACGACGGTCAGGCCCAAGCTGCGCTGTAATGTCCCAATCAGCTCATCGAAGGCGGCGGCACCGATGGGGTCCAGGCCGGCCGTCGGCTCATCCAGGAACAGAATTTCCGGGTCCAGCGCCAGGGCGCGGGCCAGGCCGGCCCGCTTGCGCATGCCACCCGACAGCTGGGACGGGTATTTGGAACAACTGTCCGGCGGCAGGCCCACCATGGAAATCTTGATGCGGGCCAGTTCCTGGATCAGGCAGTCCTCAAGATCCGTGTGCTCCTTCAGCGCCACCATGACGTTCTCCGCCACGGTCATGGAGCTGAACAGGGCGCCGTCCTGGAACAGCACGCCCCAGCGGCTCTGGATATTGCGACGGGCGGCGCTGTCGGCCGTCCACATGTTGGTGCCCAGCACCTCCACCCGGCCGGCGGTGGGGCGCAACAGGCCGATGATCTCCTTCAGCAGCACCGACTTGCCCGTGCCCGAGCCGCCGACGATGCCCATGACCTCGCCCCGCCGCACCTCCAGATCCACGCCGTCATGCACCGTCTGGCGGCCGAAGCGCGTGACCAAGCCATGCACCTGGATGACGGGCTCGGCATTATTCCCCACCGCCATATCAGTCGGGCCGTCCTGGATCATCGGCGCCCTCAGATCTTGAGATAGGAGAAGAGGATGGAGAACAGCGCGTCGAGCACGATCACCAGGAAGATGGATTCGACCACCGACCGGGTGGTCAGCTTGCCCACGCTCTCGGCGCTGCCGGTCACGTTCAGGCCCTCGAAACAGCCGACCAGCGAGATGACCATGGCGAAGACCGGCGCCTTGATCAGGCCCACCAGCATGGTGGTCGGGCTGACCGCCACCTGCAACTGCCGCAGGAACTGGCCCAGCGTGATGTCCAGCGTGCCGTAGGACATGACGGCGCCGCCGAAAAGCCCCACCACGTCGGCGTAGAAGCTGACCAGCGGTAGGGCCACGAACAGGGCGGCCAGGCGGGGCAGCACGAGCATCTCGATGGGGTCCAGCCCCAGTACCTGCATGGCGTCCACCTCCTGGTTCACCTTCATGGTGCCGATTTGCGCGGTGAAGGCGGAACCGGAGCGGCCGGCGACGATGATGGAGGTGATCAGCACCCCCAGCTCGCGCAGGATGCCGATGCCCAAGAGGTTGACGACGAAGATTTCGGCGCCGAATCGCCGCAGCTGGTCGGCGCTTTGATAGGCCAGCACCACGCCGATCAGGAAGGTCAGCAGGCCGATGATGGGCAGGGCGTTCAGGCCCACCTGTTCCAGATGGAAGAAGAAGGCCGTCCAGCGGAATCGGCGCGGATCGCGGGCCACGCGGGCGATGGTGATGAACACCAGCCCGAAGAAGCTCAGCAACTGGAACGCGTCCTCGGCCAGGCTGAAGGCGCCCTTGCCCACCCGCTCCAGCAGATCATGGAAGGGCCGATGCGGCGTGGTGACCTCGGGGTGGCGCACCACGGCGCGGCGCACGTCGCGCAGCAGGGTGCATTGGGCCGGCGTCGCGCCGACCACGGCCACCATCTCCCCCTCTGCCCGCAGGCGCTCGATCAGGCGGTCCAGCACCAGGGCACCGGCGGTATCCATGCCCGACAGGCCGGACAGGTCCAGCAGCACCTGGCCCGGCTTGCGCTCCGGCTTCAGGCGGGTCAGCGCCGTGTCCAGATGCTCCGCCCCCGCCAGATCCCAACGGCCCAGGGCAGCCAGCAACCAATGGTCGCCGTCCCATGCCGTCTTGATCACGCCGCTGCCTGCCGCCGCCATCTCGCCCCTTCGCCGGCCCGCCCCTTTACTGGGCCGGCCCCTGCCGGCCCCCGCCCCCATCCTGACAGGGGCGCCGGGCGGCCTTGCTCGTCCTTCACTTGACAGAAAGGCCCGCTGCGGGTCAACAGCAGCGGCCATGCGGTGCCCATCCGGATCATCCGGACGTGGGCGGCGCGGCTTGGCGCTGGCGTGCCGGACCAGCCTCCCCTATGATTTCGCGCCCCGGGACCGGGGCGTTTCCGTTTCCCCCGAGGCCTTATCCCCATGGACCTGAAGAGCCACATCCGCGGCGTCCCGGACTATCCCAAGCCCGGTATCCTGTTCTACGACATCTCGCCGCTGCTGGCCCATTCCGACGCCTGGGCCGTCGCCATGGGCCGCATGGCCCGACTGATCCAGGAGACGGGCGTCGATTTCATCGTGGGCATCGAGTCCCGCGGCTTCCTGATGGCCGCCCCCCTGGCGCTGAAGCTGGGGCTGGGCTTCGCCATGGTGCGCAAGAAGGGCAAGCTGCCGGGCGACGTGGTGCGCCACTCCTACGATCTGGAGTACGGCAGCGACACGGTGGAAATCCAGGCCGACCTGGTGAAGCCGGGCCAGCGGGTGGTGGTGGTCGACGATCTGCTGGCCACCGGCGGCACCATGAACGCCGCCATCAAGCTGCTGCGCGACGTCGGCGCCGACGTGCGCGCCGCCGCCTTCCTGATCGAGCTGGATTTCCTGGAAGGCCGCAAGAAGCTGGACGTGCCTGTTTTGTCGCTTCTGAACTACGACAAGTAGTTCAGCAGGCCCCATCCGGGGCCTACAAGGGCATGAGCCTTCTCATGCCCTTGGTGCGTCTAAGGGTGGCTTGCCTCGCTGTCGTGCCAGCGCCGAAGCGCCAGGCGCTGCACCAGCGACAGCAGGGCAAAAATGGCGATGCCCAGCAGGGACAGCAGCGCCAGGGCCGCGAACATGCGCGGGGTGTTCAGGCGGTTGCTGGCATCCACGATGCGCCAGGCGAGGCCGCTGCCCGTGCCGGAGCCGGCCACGAATTCCGCCACCACCGCGCCGATGAGCGCCAGGCCGCCCGAGATCTTCATGCCCGCCAGCAGGTAGGGCAAGGCCGAGGGCAGTTCCAGCCGCCACAGCACCTGCCACTTGCTGGCGCCATAGAGGCGGAACAGGTCGCGCAGGCCCGCGTCGGCCGAGCGCAAGCCCAGGGTGGTGTTGCCCAGGATGGGGAAGAAGGCGACGATCCAGGCCAGGATCAGCTGCGCCAGATCCACCCGCTCATACCCCACCCAGACCAGCAGCAGGGGCGCTATGGCCATTACCGGCGTCACCTGCAGAATGACGGCGTAGGGATAGAGGGCGGAGGCCAGCAGCGGCGACCGGGTGAACAGAATGGCCAGCGCCACCCCGCCCGTCACCGCCAGGGCGAAGGCCTGCAAGGTGACGGTCAGCGTGAACCACAGCGACAGGCCCAACGTGTTGGGATCGGCCAGCAGGGCCGCCACCACGGCGCTTGGGGGCGGCAGGACGAAGGCAGGCACGGCCAGCAGGCGCACCAACCCCTCCCAAGCCGCCAGGACGATCATACCCAGGATGACCGGCGCCAAGCGGCGCAGCGCGCTCATGCCGCCCCCCGCATGGCGTCGGCCAGAGCCAAGGAAACCGTGCGGCACGCGGCGGCGTATCGGGCGTCGGTGCGCAGGGCCTCGTCCCGGGGATAGGGCAGATCCAGCGGGATGTCGGCATGGATGCGTCCCGGCCGGGGGGCCATGACGATGGCGCGATTGGCCAGGTACACGCCCTCATAGACGCTGTGGGTCACAAACATGGCGGTGAAGCGCTGCTCCCGCCACAGGGCCAGCAGGTCGTCGTTCAGCTTCTGTCGCGTGATCTCATCCAACGCCGCGAACGGCTCATCCATCAGCAGCAGGCGCGGGCGTGTCACCAGGGCGCGGGCGATGGACGCGCGCATCTTCATGCCGCCCGACAGTTCGCGGGGATAGGCCTGGGCGTAGTCGGCCAGCCCCACCTGGGCCAGCAGGGCGGTGACGCGGGCGTCGGCCTCGGCGCGCGGCACCTTGGCCAGGTCCAGCGGCAGGCGGACATTGTCCCGGATACGGGCCCAGGGCATGAGTGTCGGTTCCTGGAACACCATCCCGACACCGCCCGCAGCCAGCGGCTGGGACCAGGTGATGCGCCCGGCCGTGGGCGCCACCAGGCCGGCCACATGGCGCAGGATGGTGCTCTTGCCGCAGCCGCTGGCCCCGACGATGGCCAGGAATTCCCCGTCACCCACCGCCAGCGAGATGTCGGTCAGCGCCAGCGTCCCGTTGGGAAAGCGCTTGGTCACGCCCTGCAATTCCAGGAAGGGTGCCGGCCCCTGCCCCATCATGTGATCCCGTCTCCAGCCGATGCGGCTTTAACCTTTACCCATGCCGAGAGCGGCGCGCCACCCTTGCTAGACCGGCCGGGGTAGCCGATCATGGTAAAAGCCTTCTGTCACGGGCGGGTTGAATGGGGCGGCGAATCCCGCTACCTGATAAGGGTGCGCGGATGGGCCGCCGGTTTGGCCCCCGCCTTGTTCGTTCCCAAGGAGATCCTGGTGACCCTGCCGATCCGCTTCGACGACGAAGAACCCGACGACGCCCCCGAGTCCGCTCCGGAAGGCGGCAAGGAGGAGAAGTCCAAAGGCGCGCCCTTCTCCCCCGTGGCCCAGAGCCTGTTCAAGAGCCGCACCATCCTGCTTTTCGGTGAGATCAACCAGAAGATCGCCGAGAGCACGGTCGCCCAGCTGCTCGCCATGGCGGCCGAGAGCGACGACCCCATCCGCCTGGTGATCAACTCCCAAGGCGGCCATGTCGAAAGCGGCGACAGCATCCACGACGTGCTGCAGTTTATCCGCCCGCGCGTCCTGGTCCTGGGCACCGGCTGGGTGGCCAGCGCCGGCGCGCACATCTTCCTGGGTGCGGCCAAGGAAAACCGCTACTGCCTGCCCAACACCCGCTTCCTGATCCATCAGCCGATGGGCGGCACCGGCGGCCAGGCCACCGACATCGCCATCGAGGCGCGCGAGATCGTGAAGATGCGCAAGCGTCTGAACAGCATCATCGCCCGCGAGACCGGCCAGCCGCTTGAGAAGATCGAGCAGGACACGGACCGTAACTTCTGGATGTCGGCGGAAGAGGCCAAGGACTATGGCATCGTCACCCACATCATCAGCAAGGCCGACGATCTGAAGTAGACCCTTGAGCTTCAGAGGCCCGATGCCTTGAGACGTTGATCAAAGCCGCCCGCGCCCCCCGGCGCCGGCGGCTTTTTTCTTGGCCCCGATCACCCCTTCAGGTCCGGAGTTCCGCATGTCCGACACCGCCACCTTCCCCCTGTTCTACCCCACCTACCAGCCCTTCATGGGGGAACGGTGGGAGATGCGGCTGGCGGCCCTGGTCATCTGCCCCGGTTATTGGTCCGGGCCGCGCATGGTGGAAAACATGGCGGCGCTGATCCGCCACGACAGCGGCAACACCCGCGCCTGGATGTCGATGACGCCCATGGAGACGGAAAGCCAGGAGATCGGCTGCCAGCTGGCCAGTGGGCGTACGGTGGTGATGGGCATGGGCATGGGCTGGGCCGTCGCCAACGCCGCCCTGAACCCCGCCGTCACCGCCGTCACGGTGGTGGAGTTCGATCCTGAAGTGCTGGCGGCGGTGGAACAGTCCGGCATCTTCCGGCAGTTGCCGCCCGAGGCCGCCGCCAAGATCACCATCCACCAGGGCGACGCCTACACCTGGACACCGGTGGACGGCCAGCCCTTCGACACGCTGCTGGCCGACATCTGGCTGCCGCTGCATGGCCTGCACCGTGAGGCTCAGGTGCGGACCATGGCCGCCAACACCGGCGCCACCCGAATCTATTTCTGGGGCCAGGAGATGAACATGGCCTGGCGCCTGAAGGAACTGGGCCTGCCCGTGGACGCGGCCGGCATCGCCCGCGTGGTGGCGGAATGGGGCCTGCCCCTGCTGGGCCCGGACCAGCCCGACTATGCGGAACGGGCGGCGACGGCGGCCGAGCGCTGGCTGCGCGCGCCGGAATAAGCGGCCTTCCCAAGGGGCCCGGACCGTCATCCCGTGGCGTCATGCCTCCTGCTGCAACGCAGCATGACAGCGCTTACCTATTTTCGGCGATGCTAAGGGCACCCACGATAGCATCGCCGATTCCGGAGTGGTTCCAGTGCCCTTGCCCCTGCTCGCCCTCGCCATCGCCTCCTTCGGCATCGGTACGACCGAGTTCGTGATCATGGGCATGCTGCCGGACCTGGCGCAGGACCTCCGCGTCACCATCCCGCAGGCCGGCATGCTGGTCACCGCCTATGCCTTGAGCGTGGTGGTGGGCGCCCCCATCCTGGCGGTATCGACCGCGCGGCTGCCGCGCAAGAGCGCGCTGATCGGCCTGATGGGCATCTTCATCTTCGGCAACTTCTGCTGTGCGGTGGCGCCCACGTACGGACTGCTGATGACGGCGCGCATCATCACCGCCCTGTCGCACGGCACCTTCTTCGGCATTGGCGCCGTGGTGGCGGCCGGCCTGGTGCCGCGGCACAAGCGCGGCCAGGCCATCTCCCTCATGTTTTCCGGCCTGACGCTGGCCAACGTGCTGGGTGTGCCCCTGGGTACGGCGCTGGGGCATGAGCTGGGCTGGCGTGCCACCTTCTGGGCCGTGGTCGCCATCGGCGTCATCGCCGCCGCCGCCCTGGCCCTGTGGCTGCCGCGCGGCCTGCCCGGCAGCAGCGGCGGCAGCCTGCTGGGCGAGTTCCGCGTGCTGGGCCGCCCCCAGGTCGCCATGGCCATGATGATCAGCGTCATCTCCTCCGCCAGCCTGTTCAGCGTGCTGACCTACATCACCCCGCTGCTGGAGCGTGTCACCGGCTTCACCCCCGACCAGGTAACCTACGTCCTGCTGTTGTTCGGCGTGGGGCTGACGGTGGGCAACCTGGTGGGTGGGCGCCTGGCCGACTGGAAGATGATGCCCGTGGTCATGACCACCTTCGGCATCATCACCCTGATCCTGGTGGCCCTGGTGTGGACCAGCGCCACGCCCCTGGGCGTCGTGCCCACGCTGGTGCTGTGGGGCATCGCCGCCTTCTCCGTCGGCTCCCCCTTGCAGATGCGGGTGGTGGACCAGGCGCGCGGCGCGCCCAACCTGGCGTCCACCCTGAACCAGGGCGCGTTCAACATGGGCAACGCGCTCGGTGCCTGGTTCGGCGGCATCGCCATCGACCATGGCGTGGCCTACGGCCATCTGCCGTGGCTGGGCGCCGGCCTGGCCGTATGCGCCCTCAGTCTGACCGCCATCGCCGCCGCAACCGACAAGGGCACCCCGCACGCCGACGATCTGGCGGGGGACGAAGCCTGCCCTGGCTACGCACATTAAAACGACGCCCGGCGAATCAATGCGCCATATCAATAGCGAACAATAACCCGAAATTTCCATTCGGCCACGCTTTGGCTTTAACGCCTTATTTACCGGAATAGCGACCTTCTTTGACCTGCATCTGAGCGCCATTGCGCCCAAAAAAAATTTTCAGCTGCAGGGCATATACCATGAAAATTCGCATAAAATTGCTCAGCATGGTCGGTATTCTTGCGACATTAACATGTTTACTTGCCATTCAACTGGCCGCGCAAGCCGTCACCAATCTGGCGGCCGCAAAACGGGTCACCCTGGTCGAAACCGCCACGTCCACCGTTTTGGAGGCCGCCACCCTGATGGCCAAGGAACGCGGCCTGACCAACGTGCTGCTGTCGGCCACGGTGCTGGAACCGGCGGCCCGCGATGCGGCCCAAGCCGCCCGGGACGACGCTGTCAGGAAAGGCGATCAGGCGCTGTCCGATGCGGAGGCCGCCGGCCTGGACGTGGCTGCCGCACGGACGACCCTGCGAGCACTGGAAGCCGCCCGGCTGGCGGCCTGGAAGACGGTGGGGCGGGCGGGAGAAGGCGGTGGAGGCCAGGTGCGGGCCGACTGGTTCGCGTCAGCGACGCAGGCCATCGAAGCCATGCTGGCGTTCAAGGATCGCATCGGCGACGCCCTGCCCGTATCGACCGACACCCGCCTGCTTGACAGCTTGGCGCTGACCGGCGATCTGGCGCAACTCAGCGAGCAGGTGGGACGGGAGCGGGGCCTCTTGTCCAGCGCGCTGGCGGCGGGCAACCCGCTCTCCCCAGCCCAGACCGAGGCATTGGGCCAGGCGGAAGGCGCCGCCGCCCAAAGTGCCGCGGCGGCCGTCGCCCGGGCCGCCCGCCACGGTCCGGCCTTCGTGACCGCACTCGCAGCCACCCAGGGCGCGCTGACGGAGCTTGCCACGATGCGCGACCGCATCGTGGCCGCGTCCAGCCAAGGGATACCCTATCCCGTCGATGCCCAGACCTGGTTCAAGACGGCCAGTGACGCCATCACCCGGGCGGTCGCCGCCCGGCACGCGGTGGAGGACTTGGTGCGCGGGCATATCCGGGCATTCAGCCGGGCCGCTTGGCTGAACCTACTATTCAGCCTTTTCCTGGCCGCCGTCTGCGCGCTGGTCGTCGCCATGACCCTGTGGGTGGTGATCCGCCAGTTGTTGCGCCCCCTGGATTCCCTGCGGCAAGTCATCACCCAGTTCGCGGTCCGGAATTACGCCGCCGAGGTCCCCTTCCGCGAGCGTGGCGACGAGGTCGGCGAAATGGCCGCAGCCATCGCCGTGCTGCGCGCCAACGCCATGGCGGCCGATGTGCTGGCCGCCCAGCAACGTGCCGAGGAAATGGCCAAGGAGGCGCGCCGCCAGCGCCTGGAGGCGGCCACGCGGGATTTCGCCCTCTCGGTCGACCGGGTGGTCCACGCTTTTTCCAGCGCCGAGCACTCATTGCGTGACGCGGCCGGCAGCCTGACCACGTCCGCGGACGACACCTTGGCCTTGTCCAACAGTGTGGCTGGGGCGGCGGAGGAAACCTCCGCCAATGTGCAGACGGTGGCCGCGGCGGCGGAAGAATTGAGTCTATCCATCACCGAAATATCCCGGCAGATGAACCAGGCCACCACCACCTCAACGACTGCGGTGCGGGAGGCCTCGGCCACTCGCCAGTCCATGGCCGAACTGGCCTCCGCCGCCCAGCGGATTGGGCAAGTGGTGGATCTGATCCAGGCGATCGCCCACCAGACCAACCTGCTGGCGCTCAACGCCACCATCGAGGCCGCCCGCGCGGGCGACGCCGGCAAGGGCTTCGCCGTGGTCGCCAGCGAGGTCAAGGCGCTGGCTGGCCAGACGGCCCAGGCGACAGGGGAGATACAGGCGCAGGTCGAGGCGATCCAAAGGGAAACGGCGCACGCCGTGACCGCCATCGACGGCATCGCCGGCACGGTCGCCAGCATGAGTGAAATCACCACCGGCGTCGCCTCCGCCGTGGAGCAGCAGGGCGCGGCGACGCGGGAAATCGCACGCAACGTGCAGGAGGCGTCCGTGGGCACCCGCACCGTATCCGCCAACATCGCCGGCGTGCGCCAGGCGGCGGACGGAACGGGGGCCGCCACCGGTAGCGTGATTTCCTCCTCCGACGTGCTGGGAAGGGAGGCCGATACGCTGCGTACCGTCGTCAATCGCTTCCTGGAAACGGTCAAGGCCGCATAAACCCGCGCGGCTTCAAAAAAATTGCGGCCGGCTGGAATAATCCGGCGCGGGCGGCGTCCATCTCGGTAGCGGCCCCCTTTGGGGCCTTGAAACCGAAAGGGGACCCCGCCCATGCCCGGGTATCGAGTGCAGGACATCCTCAGCCGCCGCAGCCTGGTATCGCTGCTGGCCATCGCCGCCGTCGCGGGCGGGGCCAGCGCCGCCTTCGCCTATGCCGGCGGCTGGCTGTCGCCCGGGCGGCTGCAGCCCGCCAAGATCGTGAACGCGCTGGAGGGCCATGACGGCAAACATGAAGGCTTCCGCCGCGCCCATGCCAAAGGCCTGTGCGTTGTGGGCCATTTCGACGGCAACGGCCAGGGCCTGGCCCTCAGCAAGGCCAGCCTGTTCCGCCGGGCCACCACCCCGGTCATCGGCCGCTTCTCGCTGGCCGGCGGCGTGCCCAACGCCGGTGATGGCCGCGTCACCTTCCACAGCCTGGCGCTGAAGTTCGACCTGCCGCAGGGCGAACAATGGCGCATGGCGCTGAACCATGTGCCCGTGTTCCCGGTGGCCACGCCGCAGGCATTCCTCGACTTCCAGTTGGCGACCACGCCCGACCCCGCAACGGGTAAGCCCGACCCAGCCAAGGTGCAGGCCTATATGGCGCAGCATCCGGAAACCAAGGCCTTCGCCGACTACATGGCCAAGGCCCCCCTGCCCAGCAGCTTCGCCAACGCCAACTACAACAGCGTCGACGCCTTCCGCTTCACCAACGACCAGGGCCAAACCCGGGTGGTGCGCTGGATTTTCACGCCCGAGGCGCCGTTCGAAGAGCTGGACAAGGCGACGCTGGCCGACCGGCCGCGCGACTTCCTGTTCGATGAGGTCGCCGGGCGCCTCGCCCAGGGCCCGCTGGTCTGGCACCTGTCCGTCATCCTGCCCAACGACGGCGATCCCACCGACGACGCCACCAAGCCCTGGCCGGACGACCGGCAGCGGGTGGAGGTCGGCACCCTGACCATCGACCGCGCGGTGACCGAGGATGACGGCCCCTGCCGCGACGTGAACTTCGACCCCACCATCCTGCCCGCCGGCGTGTCGCCCTCCGACGATCCGCTGCTGGCCGCGCGTTCCTCCGTCTACGCCGTGGGCTACACCCGCCGCACGGGTGAACCCGCGGCCGCCAGCGCGCTGGCCACCGACCAAGCCTTCCCCGCCCCCGCTGCCAATCAACCCGCTGCCAGCCAGCCCGCCGCCAAGGAGTCCGCGCAATGAAGTCGACTACGTTCAGCGGCGCCGCCCGGCTGCTGCACTGGCTGATGGCCGTCCTGATCATCGCCATGCTGTTCATCGGCGTGGGCATGGTCTCCACCGTCGGGGCCAGCCACAACTGGCTGGTGCCGCTGCATAAGTCGGTGGGCGCCACCCTGCTGCTGCTGGTGCTGATCCGCCTGGCGGTGCGGGCCACCAAGGGTACGCCGCCCCTGCCGGCGGACATGCCGGCACCACAGAAGGCCGTCGCCCACCTGTCGCACCTGGTGCTGTACGCCCTGATGATCGCCCTGCCGCTGGTGGGCTGGTCCATGCTGTCGGCCGGCGGCTACCCCATCATCGTCTGGGGTGCTGTGCACCTGCCGCCGCTGCTGTCGCCGGACAGGGGGCTGTACGCGTCCTTGCGCCACCTGCACACCTATCTGGCGTACGCTTTGTTCCTCACGGTGATCGCCCACTTGTCCGCCGCCCTGATGCATGGCCTCATTTTCAAGGATGGCGTGTTCCAGAGCATGGCGGCCTGGCGCACCCGTCGCTGACGGTGGACCCCCGACCGAGGGATGCGTGCCATGAACGACATGATGCTGCTGATCGAGCCGCTGATTCCACCGCTGCGGCGCTACGCCCGGGCGCTGGTGAAAGATCACGCCACGGCGGACGATCTGGTGCAGGATTGTCTGGAGCGGGCCATCACCCGCTGGCACCAGCGGCGGCAGGACGGTGACGCCCGAACCTGGCTGTTCACCATCCTGCACAACCTGGCCGTCAGCCACATGCGCCAGAACCGGCGGCGCGGCAGCCACCTCACCCTGGACGACGGGGTGGACGAGGCCATGATCGCCCGGCCGGCGACGCAGGAGGACGCGCTGCACCACGCCGACGTGATGCAGGCCCTGCAAACCCTGCCGGAGGATCAGCGCAGCGTGCTGTTGCTGGTGTCGGTGGAAGATCTGACCTATGCCGAGGCGGCACGGGTGCTGGACATCCCCATCGGCACCGTCATGTCCCGCCTGGCCCGGGCGCGGGAGAAGCTGTTGCAGAAGATGGAGGGCGCCCCCGCGCAGGAGGCCGCGAAGGGCGGCGCCACCATCCACCGCCCCGCTTTTGGCGCTGGAATTTTCAGGAGAGTGAAATGAACGCCGGCCGCCCCATCACCGAAGAAGACTTCCAGGCCTACGTCGACCATGCCCTGGACGAGCGGCGCCGGGAGGAGGTTGAGGAGTATCTGTCCACTCACCCCGATGCCGCCCGGCGCGTGGCCGCCTACACCGCCCAGCGTGAGGCCCTGCGCGCCGCCCTGGCCCCCATCGCGGAAGAGCCGGTGCCCGATCACCTGAACCTGGCCCGCCTGGTCGAGGCGCGGCAACACCGGCAGGCGCGCTCGTGGCTCTCCGGTCCGGGGGCCGGCCCCTGGCGCAACATCGCCGCCGCCGTGGCCCTGGTGCTGATCGGCGGGGCCGGCGGCTGGTCCATGCACGGCATCACCGCCGGCAAGGCGTCGATGAACCCGGAGAGCATGCTGACGCAGGAGGCCATGGACAATTACCGCGTCTACGCCGCCGACGCCGTGCGGCCAGTGGAGATGCACGCCGGCGAGCAGGAGCAGCTGCTGCGTTGGGTGTCGCAGCGGCTGGACCGCAAGGTGGCGGTGCCCGACCTGTCGGCCTCCGGCTACCGGTTCATGGGCGGGCGCCTGGTCGCCACGGCCCACGGCCCGGGCGCCATGTTCTTCTACGACGACAGCAGCGGCAACCGCATCGCCATGCTGGTGCGGCCGATGAAGCACGACGGCGACGCCCCCATGACCGAGCATCAGAAGGACGATGTCGGCGGCGTCACCTGGTGCAACCGCGGCATGGGCTACAGCCTGGTGGCCGACGCCTCGGCCCAGGCGCTGCACCCCCTGGCGGATGAGGCGCGGCGGCAGCTGCGTACCAAGATTTGAGCTTTCGCGGGCCATGACGGCGAACCAAACGTCGCCCCCGCGCTTGTACAGATCGGTTACTGGATCAAAACGGCAACCACGCGGTTGCCGTTTTTGTTTGGGCGGGCTATAAACAGCAACCAGGAGGTTGCGCAAAATGTCCGATCATATTCGCAAGTATATCGAGTTGAAGGCCCCCATAGCCCGGGTGTGGCGGGCCCTGACCGACCATGAGGAATTCGGCACCTGGTTCAGGGTCAAGCTGGACGGGCCCTTCGTCCCGGGGCAGGACGCGACCGGCCGCATCACCCACCCGGGCTATGAGCATGTGAAGTGGCGGGCCACCGTGGTGCGGATGGAGGAACCGCATCTGTTCTCCTTCACCTGGCATCCCTACGCCGTGGATCCGGAGAAAGATTATTCCGGCGAAACACCGACCCTGGTGGAATTCAAGCTGGAGGAACGGGACGGCGGCACCCTGCTGACCATTACTGAAAGCGGCTTCGACACCCTGCCCGACCATCGCCGGGTGGAGGCGTTGCGCATGAACGAGGGCGGGTGGACGGCCCAGGCGCACAACATCCGAGCCCATATCGAGGGGCCGCTGAATGACTGAGGCCGTCGCGGCGGCCAACCCTGCCACTGTCTTCGCCGCCTTGGGCGATCCCACCCGCCTGTCCTTGCTGTCCCGCCTCAGCGATGGGCACGCGCGATCCATCGCCGCCCTGTCGGCAGACACCACCCTGACCCGCCAGGCGGTGACCAAGCATCTGCACGTGCTGCAGGATGCCGGCCTGGTGGCCTGCGTGCGGGTGGGCCGGGAAAGCCGCTTCGCCTTCCAGCCGGAGCCGGTGGCGGCGGCGCGCGGCTATCTCGACGCCGTATCGGCACAGTGGGACGACGCGCTGTCCCGCCTGCGCGCCTTCGTGAAAGGCTGAGTTTTTCCGCCCCTCAAAAAAAATTCAAAAAAATTTTCGTGCCCGGGAATAAAGCGATCTGGTCGACGTCTTATTGGCATCCCCAATGCGGGAAAAACCAAACTCCCTCAACGCGATGTCAAATTAAAGGAGCTTAGGCCATGAACACCCGGACTCTGTCTGCGTCGATCAGGATCACCGTCGCCGCCGCCCTGATGGGCCCCGCCACCCTGGCCGCCCCGGCCTTCGCCGCCCCGGCCGCCACCCCCGAGGCCACCACCATCCAGCACACCTGTGAGCAGACCCTGGGCCTGACCGTCAACGACAGCGGCTACGCCGCCTGCGTCGCCACGCTGACCCAGGCGCGCGCCACCAGCACCCAGCCGCAGACGCCCGCCGACACCGCCTGCGCCGACGTGGGCCTGGCCCCCGGCAGTGCCGACTATGGCCGCTGCGTCGCCAACCTGGACGGCGCCCTGACCCAGGCCCAGCTGTCCGCGAACTGAGCCTCCGCCCGCTGTCGAAGCCGGCAACCTTTAAAAATCCGCTCTTAAAAAACCGACCTTCTCAACATGGAGTAAAGGCCATGAACACCCGGACTTTGCCGATGTTTATTAAAACCGGCGTCGTCGCCGCCCTGCTGGGTGCCACTGTCACCGCCCCGGCCTTCGCCGCCGCCCCGCTGACGGTCACCGTCACGGCCCTCGGCACCGCCGCTGTCCAGCATGCCTGCCAGTCGACCTTGGGACTGACCGTCAACAACACCGATTATGCCGCCTGCGTCGCCGCCCTGAACCAGGCCGTAGCCACCGCCCAACCCCAGAACCAGCGCCCGACGCCCACCGGCAACGCCTGCGCTGAGGTGGGGCTGATGCCCGGCACCAACGGGTTCGAGCGCTGCGTCGCCAACCTGGACGGCGCGTTGAACCAAGTGCTGCTGGCCCCGAACTGACCGCCCTTTCGGCCCCCGCGCCCCATCTCAGGGCGCGGGTCGCCGGCGGTCACATCAGCACGTGGCCCTTGGGCTGCGGCAGGGATGGCAATTCCGTCTCCCCTAGCGCCTCGCGCAAATTGATCTCCATGGTGTCGGCCAGCGCCTCGATAGGCAGGGCGTTGAGCCGGGTGCCGAACGGCTCCTCCAATTCGTCCCCCAGGGCGTCCAGGCCGAAGAAGGTGTAGGCCACCAGCCCGGTGATGAAGGGCGTGCCCCAGTGCAGGACGTCGGCGAAGCCGAAGGGCAGCAGGAAGCAGAACAGATAGGCCGTGCGATGCAGCAACAGGGTGTAGCCAAAAGGAACCGGCGTGTTGCGAATGCGCTCGCACGCCGCCAGGACAGCCGACATGCGACCCAGCGTACCCTCCAGCATCGTGTACTGGATGTCGCTGACATGGCCGCCGGCCAGCAGCTCCGCCAGCACCTGGCCCATCTGGCGCAGCAGGAAATCCGGCCGGTTGCGGGAGGATTCGAAGCCCGCCAACTGTCCGGCCGACAGGAAGCGACGGGGCTTGGTGGCGTCGCCGCCGGGCCGCAGGTGGCAGACCAAGGCATGGCCGAAGGCCATGGCCAGGCGTAGCAGCTGGCGCCGCGCGGCTCTCGGTTCGCCGTCCCGGTCCAGCATCAGTGTCTGCCGGCCCAGGTCGCGCACGGTATAGAGCAGTTGCCCCCAATCCTTGCGCGCCTCCCACCAGCGGTCGTAGCAGGCGTTGTTGCGGAAGCCCAGGAATACCGACAGGGCGATGCCCAGCAAGGCGAAGGGCGCGCCATTGAAGGCGGGCGCCCAGCCCGGATGGGTGGTGCGCAGCCATACCACACCCGCCGACAGCACGAGGATGACCAGCACTTGGGGCAGGATGCGCAGGACGATGGAGCCGCGCAGGATGAAGAACAGCCGCAGCAGGCCGGGCCGGTCCCGGACGATCATGGTGGATGCTTTCCATTGACTGACGCCGGCGACAGCCAGCGGCACCTAGGACGATGCGCCCGCCGCCGCGCCGAATCCAAACGCAAAATCAGGCAGCTGCCATCCGTATCCTTGAGTCAGGTGCCTTAATGGCGGCAGTCCAGCGGGAATATAAAAAGAAAGCCGGATTGTACAAATATTCACAAAAATAACATCAGTGATTGTTCCATAAACAACTGAATTATCCAATCCAGTAAACGACCCTACCCTTACAAAAGACTCACACACCCATAGCGTGCCGGATGCGTGGCACGCCCAGCCCTGAAGGATATCATGCTATGTTGAAATCTTCCGTCGTCGCGATCGCCGCCCTGTTCGCCTTGGCCGCCCAGCCGGTCCTGGCCGCCGACGCCACGCCAACCGTCACCGTGCACCCGTCCATCGACCGCGCCTGCCAAGACGCCCTGCACGTCAGCCCCGCCGACACCCAGTACGCCGCCTGCGTCGCCAGCCTGACGCAGACCCTGTCGATGACCAAGAAGATGCATGAGCAGCGCAGCCAGACCGCCTGCGGCGAAGCCGGCCTGACCGCCGGCACGGAAGCCTACGACCGCTGCGTCACCAACCTGAGCGGCGCGCTGCAGCAGGCCCAGACGACGGTCAATTGATCGCGGCCGCCCCCCCTGGCCGCCAGACGACGCGCACCTTCAGCGCACCTCGGCGGCCAGGGCGGCGCCAATGCGGCGATAGACCGCCATGTCATCCTCGACATCGTGGGCAAACCGATCCGCTAGGGGACGCACCACCCCTTTGGCGCAAACTAGACTAAAACCGATACCCACCAGAGCCCCGGCCACCAAAGGGCCAAAAGCCTCCGGTCGGCCCAGCACGTCCAGCGCCTTCATGACACCCATCAGCGTCGCCACCAGCCCCATCCAAATTAACGCGTCACCATAACGCCGCAACACCGCCTCAGGCCGCGACCGCGCCATCTGGATGCCTTCCAGCACGGGCCCAAGCGGTTGCTTGGCCAGGCCGGCCACCATCACCATCCGCACATGCGGATCGTGCAGCAGGGTGGGAAAGGCGCCGAATATCGACCGGCCAAGCGGCAGGCTCAATTCGCGCCGCACCAGATCCGGACCATCGCCCTGACACAGCGCCGCCATCAGTTGGGCTAAGAAGTTCTCCAGCCCATCCGGCCCCAGCCGCGCTTGCCTTGGGCCAGCCAGGACGGCGCGTAGGGCCGCAATCACGCCGTCATCCCCCCTGCGCCGGCCGATGGCCATCACCGCCCAGGCACCGGCCAGAACAGTGAAACCGCAGCCGGGCAAAGCATGCAGGATCACCGTCGTCCGCCCACCAAACACGGCGTCGAGACCGATCAGCAGCAACGGCAGCAGCACCATCCGTACGACCATGCCACCGGACACGGACGCGGCGGCACCTAGGCGCTCACGATACCCCGCCATCACACAGCCCAGGGCCCAGCGCAAAAGGCCGTCCCCATCGGCCATGCCGTCCACCTCCGCCCGCATGGCCTCCCCCCACGCGGCGCGGTGCGTCGGCAGGCTATCGGCTGCGTGACGGGTGAGCGCGCGGGCCAACCGCCGACGCAGCGGGGCAACAAGGGCGGTCATGCCGGCACCGTCCCATCCGCACCGTCGGCAGCCTTCTCCTCTGGCAGCGCCAGCTCTCGCGCCAGCGCCGCCCCTTCCACCGTCAGGCGATAGGCATGGCGGGGCGGCAGGCCGGGCCGGGTGGCCTCCTCCCACCGCGCGGCCATCAGCCCCTGGTCATGCAGGCGCATGAGCAGGGGGTATAGGGTGCCGGACTTCAATCCCGTCTCCTTGGACAAATCATAGCCGTGGCGCCAGTCCAGCGGGCGTTCCAGCAAGGCCACGAACAGCAGCCGGGTTTGACGAGAGATATTGGGACGTCGGGGCATGGGGCGGTTCCTTGGTGCGGCCGGCCACCGTCAAGCGACGGCCGCCAGCGCCTCCTCCAACTCATAGAATTTGGGCATGTGTTCGGTGGGGATTTCCTTGCGCGCCGCCTCGATGGACACCTGGGGGGCGTAGCCCGCCAGGTGGGCGGTGATGGCAGCCCGCACCACATGGCGGAAGCGGTTCTCCTCCTCCGCGATGCCGCGCAGGCGGGCGGCCACCGGCGCCACGATGCAATAAGCCAGGAAGATGCCCATAAAGGTGCCCACCAGGGCATGGCCGATCAGCCCGCCGAGGACCTCCGGCGGCTCGGTGATCGATCCCATGGTCTTGATGACGCCCAGGACCGCCGCGACGATGCCCAGCGCCGGCATGCCGTCCGCCATGACAGAAAAGGCGTGCGCGGGGTGCAAATCCTCATGCCGCGCCTTTTCAATCTCCCGTTCCATCAGGGCATCCAATTCCAGCGGGCTGTCCACACCGGTGGAGAACATGCGCATATAGTCGGTAATGAACTCCACCGTCGCCACGTCGCGCAACACCAGGGGATGAGCGTTGAAAAGACTGCTCTCGAACGGCTTTTCGATATGCTGTTCGATGGACAACACACCCTTGGTCTTGATGGATCTCAGCATGCGGTACAGCAGGGCCAGCAGATCCATGTACTCGCGCTTGCCGTAGCGGGCGCCCCGAAAGATGCGCTTCACCGCCGCGGTGGAATGGCGGATGACATCGGTGCTGTTGGCGGTGAGGAAGGCGCAGACGGCGGCGCCACCGATGGTCACCACCTCCCCCGGCAGAGCATCCAGGATAACCGCAATCTTGCCGCCGCCGACTGCGTATGACCCGAACACGCACAGGAACACGGCCCCCAGGCCGATCATGGCGAACATGCCCTCTCCCCATCCCGCCCCGTAACCGGGAATGGCACATTATCAACATATGTAGAGTTTATGAGTCAACACGGGCAGCCAAGGTTTTTCCTTGGCTACCAAGGGCGTTGTCGCGTCAGGGCTTGGGCTGCTGCTGGGTGATGCAGTGGATGCCGCCGCCGCCGCGCACGATGTCCAGCGCCGGGACCTGCACGATCTGGCGGTCGGGGTAGAGGCGGCTGAACAGCTTGGCGGCCTCCGCGTCCATGGGGTCTTCGAAGGCGGGCAGGACCACGCCGCCGTTGGCCAGGTAGAAGTTGGTGTAGGACAGTGTCAGGCGCACGCCCGCCTGTTCCTGGCGCGCCGGCGTGCGCAGGGTGACGATGTCCAACTCCCGCCCCTGGGCGTCGGTCGCCATGGACAGCCGCTCGATATTGTCCTGGAAGGTGTCGAAGTTGGGATCGTCGGGATCGTCCGTAGTCATGGCCAGCACCAGGCCCGGGCGGATGAAGCAGGCGATCTCATCGATGTGGCCATCGGTCTCGTCCTGCTCATACCCCCGGCCCAGCCAGATGATCTGGCGGATCCCCAAGAAATCGCGCAGGTGCCCCTCGATCTCCCCCCGCGTCAGGCCGGGATTGCGGTTGGGGTTCAGCAAGCATTCCTCGGTGGTGATCAGCGTGCCCTCGCCATCCACATGGAAGGACCCGCCCTCCATGATCAGGGGCGCCTTGAAGCGGGGAACCTCCAGGCCCTTCAGGATTTCCGCCGCCACCTGGGTGTCGGCCGCGAAATCGTCGTAGTTGCGGCCCCAGGCGTTGAAATCCCAGTCCACCCCACCGATGCCGCCCTTGCCATCGATGACGAAGCTGGGGCCGTTGTCGCGGATCCAGCTGTCGGACAGGGGCACCGGGATGACGCTGACCGGCGCGCCCGAGCACAGGATGGAGGCGTCGGCCACCTCCCCCGGCGGGGCCACGATGGTCACCGGCTCGAACTGCGCGATGGCCTTGGCCACGGCGGCATAGGCCCGGCGGGCGGCGTCCAGCCCGTTGGGAAATGTTTCCGCCCGGTTGGGCCAGGCCATCCAGCAGCGGTCGTGCGGGTGCCACTCACCGGGCATGACAAAGCCCGCCGCAGCGGGGGAACCGGGGGTGTAGGTCATGGCGTCCGATCCTCCACCGCCCCGGATCGGGGCGGTTGCAAAGAATAGTATTCCGCCTGTGCTACAGGCTGGCAATCAGCGCTTTGGATGAGAGGGTTAGACCCGTCCCGCCTGGCTTTCCTCGCGCTCGCGGATGCGGGCGCGGCGGGCCTCCAGAAAACCCGCCAGGCCGATGCCGGTGGCGACCACCGCCACCACGATGGTGGCCAGCGCGTTGATCTCCGGCTTCAGGCCCAGACGGATGGAGGAGAAGACGATCATCGGCAGGGTGGTGGAACCGGGGCCGGAGACGAAGCTGGTGATGACCAGGTCGTCCAGCGACAGGGTGAAGGCCAGCAGCCAGCCCGAGACGATGGCGGGCGCGATGATGGGCAGGGTGATGACGAAGAACACCTTGGCCGGCCGCGCGCCCAGGTCCATCGCCGCCTCCTCCAGCGAGACGTCCATGCTGACCAGGCGCGACTGGATGACCACGGCCACGAAGGACATGGTGAAGGTGATGTGCGCCAGGACGATGGTCAGCACCCCACGTCCCGCCGGCCAGCCGATGAGCTGCTCCGCGCTGACGAACAACAGAAGCAGCGCCAGGCCCATGATGACCTCAGGCATGACCAGGGGGGCGGAGATCATGCCGGCGAACAGCGCCCGGCCGCGGAACGCGCCGAACCGGGCCAGCATCAGCCCCGCCAGCGTGCCCAGCACCACGGCGCCGCAGGCGGTGGCGAAGGCAATGCGCAGCGACAGCCACGCCGCCTCCAGCATCTGCCCATCCTGGATCAGCTCGTGGTACCAGCGCAGGGAAGCGCCGGTCCACACCGTCAGCGAGCGGTTGTCGTTGAAGGAATAGACCACGAGAAGGACGATGGGCAGGTACAGGAAGGCCAGGCCGACGCCCAGCAGCACCATCGGCAGGCGTGACTTTTTCATCGGGCGGCCCCCTTGTCCTGGTCGCGGCCCTGGAAGTGCTGGAAGATCATGATGGGGCCCACCAGGAAGGCCAGCAGGGCGATGGCGACGGCCGAGGCTGAAGGCCAGTCACGGCTGTTGAAGAACAGGTTCCACAGCTCACGCCCGATCATCAGCGTATCGGATCCGCCCAGCAGCGAGGGGATGACGAACTCACCCACCGCCGGGATGAACACCAGCAGCGAGCCCGCGACGATGCCCGGCAGCGACAGCGGCAGGGTGATGGTCAGGAACGCCTTCCAAGGCTTGGCGCCCAGGTCGGCCGCCGCCTCCAGCAGCGTGTGGTCCATCTTCTCCAGCGTCGCGTACAGCGGCAGGATCATGAAGGGCAGGTAGGAATAGGTGATGCCGATATAGACCGCGAGGTCCGTGTACAGGATCTTCAGCGGTTCATGGATGATGCCGAGGCTGAGCAGCAGGTTGTTCAGCAGCCCCTCGTCCTTCAGGATGCTCATCCACGCGTAGACGCGGATGAGGAAGCTGGTCCAGAACGGCAGGATGATCAGCATCAGCAGCGGCCCGCGCCGCTTCTCCGGCGCCGTGGCGATGGCATAGGCCATGGGATAGCCGATGAAGAGGCAGCACAGCGTCGAGACGAAGGCGATCTTCAGTGAGTTCAGATAGGCCAGCACGTACAGGTCGTCATCGAACAGCGCCTGGAATCCGCTGAAGCGGATGTGCACGTCCAGCCCGCCGTCCACCCACTCGATCAGCTTGGTGAAGGGCGGGATGCCCACCGCCGGCTCCGCCACGCTGATCTTGAGCACGATCAGGAAGGGGATGAAGAAGAACAGGACCAGCCAGGCATAGGGGCCCAGGATGACGCCACCCCGGCCGGTGAGGCCCAGGCGTCGGGTAACGCGCAGCACGCGGTCCTTCAGGGTGCGCGGCGCCACGGACGGCGGGACAGCGGACGGCTGCGGTGCGGCGGAAGGCGGAGGTACGGGCAAGGCGGGTCCCCTCCCCTCAGTCCGTCAGGACGACGCCGGCGAACGGGCGCCAGCTCAGCCAGACCTCATCGTCCCAGGTGATGGGCAGCTCGGTGCGGCGGGTCACGTTGGGCGCCGTCGCCCGCACGCGCTTACCGGAGGCCAAGTCGATCTGGTAGATGGAGATGTCGCCCAGATAGGCGATCTCCCGCACCACGCCGCGGGTGACGTTGCGGCCGCCGTCGGCCTCCGCCGGCTTTTCCTTGGTGATGCTGACCTTCTCCGGCCGGATGGCGACCCAGCAGTGACTGCCCGCGGCCAGATGGGCGGTGTGGGTGACATAAAGATCGCAGCCGGCTTCCGCCGAGCGGATGAGGGAGTGGTCAGGCTCCGATTCCACGATGTTGCCCTCGAACATGTTCACCGACCCGATGAACTCCGCCGTGAAGCGGCTGTTGGGGTATTCGTAGATCTCGGTGGGCGTGCCCACCTGGGCGATGGCGCCATGGTCCATGACCGCGATGCGGGTGGACATGGTCATGGCCTCCTCCTGGTCATGGGTCACGACCACGAAGGTGACGCCCAGCTTCTCCTGGATGTTCACCAGTTCGAACTGGGTCTGCTCGCGCAGGCGCTTGTCCAGGGCGCCCAGCGGCTCGTCCAGCAGCAGCAGCTTGGGCTTCTTGACCAGGGATCGGGCCAGCGCCACGCGCTGCCGCTGGCCGCCGGACAGTTGGTGCGGCTTGCGCTTGGCGAAGGGGGTGAGCTTCACCAGTTCCAGCATCTCCGCCACGCGGGTGCGAATTTCATCCTTGGGCACACCGTCCTGGCGCAGGCCGAAGGCCACGTTGTTCTCCACCGTCATGTGGGGGAACAGGGCGTAGGACTGGAACATCATGTTGACCGGGCGGTCGTAGGGTGGGATGCCCGCCATGTCGACGCCATCGATGAAGATGCGGCCCTCGGTCGGCTGCTCGAACCCCGCCAGCATGCGCAGCAGCGTCGTCTTGCCCGACCCCGACCCCCCCAGCAGCGAGAAGAATTCGCCCCGGTAGATCGACAGGCTGACATTGTCCACGGCCGTGAAGTCGCCGAAGCGCTTCGTCACCTTCTCGATCCGGATGTACGGCTTGGCGGCCGGATCATGCCAGGGCTCGAACTTCACGGCCGGTGATTTGGCGGCCGGTGATTTGCCGATGGGACCGGTGGCGGCCGGCCGGGGACGAGGGTCGGGGGCGTCGGACATGAGGCGGCGGATCACGATGCTGGAAGTGGGCCCGATGGCGGACGTCCGATGGGCGCTTCCTGATTGGGGGAATCGCCTGCCCGGAATAGCGTTCCGAACCTGCTGAATGCCAGGGTGCGCCCCCGCTGTCCACAGGAACTATGGGGTCTGCGGCCCTGGGCCGCGCGTTTTTTCGCAGGTGCGATTTTGCGCAGAAATGCCAAAAACGCGAAACAAGCCAAGGCTCAAGAAAAAGGGGCGCCTCCAGCGGGCGGCGCCCCGTTCCCCTGACCCTGGCCGGGCGGCCTAACGGCCGGTCTTGATACGGGTCCAGGTACGGTTGCGCTCCTGCTCCGCCCGCTGGGCCAGCTGCTTGATGGTGAACAGCTTGTCCATCACGTCCTTGGGTGGATAGATGCGCGGGTTGTCCTTGATCTCCGGCTTCAGCAGGGGCAGCGAGGCCGGCACGGCGTTGGCGTAGGAGACGGCGTTGCTGATGCCGGCCATCACCTTGGGGTCCAGCATGTAGTTGATATAGGCGTAGGCCTCGGCCACGTTCGGCGCCCCGGCCGGAATGGCCAAGGTGTCGAACCACAGCTGGGCACCTTCCTTCGGAATGGCGTAGTCGATCTTGACCTTGCCGCCGGAGCGGGCCTGCGCCTGCAGCACGTCGCCGGAATAGCCGATGGCGACACAGGCGTCGCCGCTGGCCAGCGGATCGATAACGGACGGGACGAAGGTCTTGATGTAGGGGCGGATGCTGGACATCAGCTCCCCCGCCTTCTTCACGTCGTCCGACTTCTCGCTGCTGGGTGGCAGGCCCAGATAGTTCAGGACGGAGGGCAGGATGTCGGCCGGGCTGTCCAGCACGACGATGCCGCAGCTGGCCAGCTTCTTGGCGTTCTCCGGATCGAACACCTGCTTCCAGCTGTCGATGGTGGCGGTGCCCAATGCCGCCTTCACCTTGTCCGGGTTGTAGCCGATGCCGACGGTGCCCCACTGGTAGATGGCGGCGTACTCGTTGCCCGGATCCACTTCCGCCAGGCGGGCCATCAGCACCGGGTCCAGATTCTTCAGGTTGGGGATCTTGGACTTGTCCAGCTTCTGCACCGCCTGCGCCTGGATGAACTTGCGCAGGGTGGGCTGGGCCGTGGGGACGATGACATCGTAGCCGGAATTGCCCGTCAGCAGCTTAGCCTCCAGGGTTTCCAGATCGGTGTAGACGTCGTACTTGGTCTGGATGCCGGTGGCCTTGGTGAAATCGGCCAGCGTGGTCTCGCCGATATAGTCGGTCCAGTTATAGACGTGGACCGTCTTGCTCTGCGCCCAGGCGGCACCGGCCACCGCCACCACCAATCCCGCCAGCAGCGGCACCAGCTTCTTTTTCATCCACTTCCCCGTTCTTGGAAATTGGCCGGGCCCCACCGGTATCCCGTTGCAGGCCCTGGTCGGCGGCATTTGCACCCCATGCGACAGGCCCTGTCAAGCAGCGGGGACGGCCTGTCGCCTATTTGTACTACACCCTGCGCGCAGGTCCGCGCCCTATGGGACAAGCCCCGGAAAACACAAACACCTTTGCCCACCCACCCGGCATCAGGTCGGTGTGCCCCGCGCCGCGATCTCCCGCGTCTCCGGCGTGAGCGGCCGCGCCTCCTTGCCGGCCTGGAACAGGGGCATGGGCTTGGGCTCCCTGGGCCGGAACTGGTTGAAGCCCTCCAACTGGCCGCTGGCCTGCTCCAGCGCCAGGCGTTCCTGGTCGCGGCGCCGCACCTCCTCCGCCGTCTCGCGCGCCTCTTCCTCCGGCAAGCCCAGGAACTCCAGCGCACCCTGACCGAAGGCCAGCGCCGATTCCAGGGTCTCGCGCACCTGCAGGTCCACGCCCGCCGCGATCAGCTGCAGGGTGTGGCGGCGGTCGTAGGCGCGCACCAGCAGGCCGGCGTGGGGGAAGCTGGACTTCACCAGGTCCACGATCTTGTTGGCGGTGTCCTTGCCGTCCACGCACACCGCCACCGCCCGCGCCCGCCCGGCGCCGGACGCGTGCAGCACGTCCAGGTTGGTGCCGTCGCCATAATAGATCTGGAAGCCGAAGCCGGCGGCCGCCTGGATCATCTCCACATCCGTGTCGATGATGGTGACGTCCAATCCGCGCGCCAGCAGCGTCTGGCTGACCACCTGGCCGAAACGGCCGAAGCCGATGATCAGCACCGCGCCATTGAGACCATCCGGCCGGGCCAGGCCAGCGGTATCCGGCGCCGGTTCGGGCAGCAGGCTCCACACCAGGCGCACGGTCATGGGCGTCAGGACCATGGACAGGATGACGGTGGCGGTCATGACGGCATTGACCTGCCCGTCCAGCACGCCCACGCCCATGCCGGCGCCGTAGAGCACGAAGGCAAACTCGCCCCCTTGCGCGAACAGGGTGGTGCGTTGGACGGATTCCCGGCAGTCGGCGCCGGAGACGCGGGCCACGGCATAGATGCCAGCCGCCTTGGTGACGACGCAGCCCGCCAGCACCAGCAGCACCATGCGCCATTCCGCCGCCACCACCGACAGATCCAGCGACATGCCCACGGCCATGAAGAACAGACCCAGCAGCAGGCCGCGGAAGGGCTCGATATCCGCCTCCAGCTGATGGCGGAAGCCGGAACCGGAGAGCAGCACGCCGGCCAGGAAGGCGCCCATGGCCATGGACAGGCCGGAGCTTTCCATCAGCAGCGCCGCCCCCAGCACCACGGCCAGCGCCGCCGCCGTCATCGCCTCACGCACCCGGGACCCTGCCAGCAGGCCGAACAGCGGGTTCAGCACCCAGCGTCCGGCCACGATGACCACCGCCACGGCGGCGGCGGCCACCGCCACGCCCACCCAGCTGCCGCGCAGATCGTGGCTGGCCTCCGGCGCCAGCAGCGCCACGACGGCCAGCAGGGGCACCACCGACAGATCCTCCAGCAGCAGGATCGACATGGCGCGCTGGCCGAAGGGGGTCGACATCTCCCCCTTCTCCTCCAGCGTCTGGATGATGGCGGCGGTGGAGGATTGGGCGAAGCCCATGGCGGCGACGAAGGCAACGGCCGGGGAAAAGCCGGCCAGCACGCCGGCGATGGTCATGAGCGCGCCGCAGACGGCCGCCTGCGCCACGCCCAGGCCGAAGATCTGGCGCCGCAGGGTCCACAGCTTGGCCGGCCGCATCTCCAGCCCGATGAGGAACAGGAACATGACGACGCCCAGCTCGGCGAAGTGCAGTACCGCCGCCGGATCGGCCAGGATGCGGAATCCGAAGGGGCCGATGGCCAGGCCGGCGGCCAGATACCCCAGGATGGCGCCGAAGCCCAGCCGCTTGAACAGCGGGGCGGCCACGACGCCGGCACCCAGCACGGCCACGATCTGCATCAGGTCGACGCCGGACGACGTGTCGGTCACGCGGGATACCCCCCAGGCTTGCCCCAAAAGGCCCCCGCCCGAATGGTTCGGGGCCCGATGGGGTGGACCCTAACAAGGATGCGATGACCGGAGCAAGGCGGCCCCGGTCATCGCATCCGATTAGCGGAAGTAGTGCGGCAGGAAGCGTGAGGCGCCGGTGATGATGGGCCCCGGATCCTCGCGCACGCAGAGGCCGGCCGCCTCATCCCCAACCACCCAGGCGCCCAGCACCACATGCCGGCCGTCGTCACGGGCCAAATCCACCGCGCGCTGATAGACCACCGGCCCCTGCCCGTAGCCACCGGATGTATGCGCCATCTCCCGCCCGTCGCGGACAAGCCGGATGTTGGCGCCTTCGCGCGCCTGCATGGGCTTGGCGATCCAGTCCGGCCCCACGGCCTCGGCGGTGAAGCCAGCGGGCAGCAGGTTGGGGTGGCCGGGGAACAGGTCCCACAGCACGGTCAGGATGGCCTTGTGCGACAGCAGCATCTTCCACGGCGGCTCCACCACCGTCAGGTTGGCGGTCGGGAGGTGGGCGCCGAAGCGTTCCGCCGCCAGCCATTCCCAGGGATAGAGCTTGAACCACAGCGCCAGCGGCCGGCCCGCCTCGTCGACGAAGCGCGTCTTGTCCTTGTCCCAGCCCACCTGGGTGATGGGCAGGTGGGCGGCGTTCAGCCCCGCCTGGCGCGCGGTGTCCACCAGATACTCGACCGTCCTCAACTCCTCCTCATAGTCGGCGTAGGACGACAGGTGGATGAGGGCGCCGGGTGGCTGGCGCCGGCTGATTTCCCGCCAGCGGGCGATCAGCCGCTCATGGATGGAATTGAACTGGTCGGCGTCGGGCAGGACGTCGCGCAGCCAGAACCATTGCACCACCGCCGATTCGATCAGGGTGGTGGGCGTGTCGGCGTTGTATTCCAGCATCTTGGGCTCGGCCAGTTCCTCCCGGTCCGGGTTGAAAGCCAAATCGAAGCGGCCGTAGAGGGCGGGATCCTCCCGCCGCCAGCTGTCGATGACATAGGCCCGGTAGGCCGGACTGAGGCCGAAGCGGTCCATCAGGCGCGGCGTTGCCACCACGGCCGCCACCGCCTGCAGGCATAGCTGGTGCAGGGTGTTGGTCGCGGTCTCCAGCCTGTCGACTTCCCCGGCGGTGAAGGCGTAGGCGGCGGATTCGTCCCACCACAGTCCATCGGCCTCACTGCCGGGCGGCAGGCCCAGAGAGTGATAGGTCAGGCCCTGGGATTCGATACGGGCGATCCAGTCGGCCCGGGGGGTGAAGCGAACGCGTTCCATGATCGCGGGCCTCCCTACTCGCCGCCACCACCGCCGCCGTGGCCGCCACCTCCCTCACCGCCACCCCCGCCGTGGGCGGCGGCGCTTTCGCCGAAACCACCGGTTTCAACGCCGCCGGACTTGGACCCGGCGACATAGCTCGCGCCCCCGCCATGGCCGCCGCCGCCGGAACGGCAGTCCGTCTGCTGGTTCGCCTTGCAATCCTGATCATGCTTTGAATCACATCCGCTCAACGACAGCGTCGTCGCGGCGGCCAGGGCCGCCAACGTGATGTGGTGACTGCGTTTCATGGATTTGGTTCCCAAAGGGTTGGCACCGGGGTGCACCCGATCAGTCGGCCCACTCTGAAAAGCCCCTGCTTAACGGGGCATCCCCGCGCAGCGAAGGGTGCGCCGGCGCCGGTCCCGGCACCAATGGCGCCGCAACATGTCAGGCCATGCATAATTGTGCGAGACAGCGGTTTGAACGCGTATGCCGGGTGGCGCGCCCATCCCCCCTTGACGCCGTGACGCCCATGGCGCACATGGCTTCGCCATTCCGTCCAACCCGGTGCCCATCCCATGCCTTGGCGTCCCATGACGGCGGCCGACCTGTCCCACGCCTTCACCCTGGCCTGCGCCATCCATGTCGACTTCTTCGAGGCGCTGGACGTCATGGCCGACAAGCTGGCGGCCTATCCCGCCGGCTGCCTGACGTTGGAGACGGCCGATGGCAGCATCGGCGGCTATGCCGTCAGCCATCCCTATGCGCGGGGCCGCGTGCCCAAGCTGAACCACCTGCTGGGCGGCCTGCCGGCGGACGCCGACATCTATTACATCCACGACATCGCCATCGACGCCGCCGCGCGCGGCCAGGGCCATGCCGAGGCGGCCGTGAACCTGTTGGCGGCGCAGGCGCGGAGTGCCGGTTTCCGCGAGATGCGGCTGCTGTCCGTCAATAATTCCGGGGCCTTCTGGCGGCGGCGCGGTTTCAGCCCCGTGCTGGATGAACAAGTGGACGTGTCATCCTATGGCTCCGATGCCACTTATATGCGACGGTTTCTTTAAACCATTCGCCTCCAACGTGATGGCAACGATGTCAATATAGCAACGGTGCCTTGTCCAAGGTCCGGGTATAGCCAGCTGTTAGAGCGGCGGCGTTAAGCCGCACCCCTTTTCTGGGCCCCTATCTGGCTGGTGGTAACCGATGTCATTCCTGAAATCGCTGCGCGGCATCAGCGGCCGCATCCTGCTCATCCCGCTGCTGGCCGTGATCGCGCTGGCGGCGCTGGGCGCCGTCACCGTCGTCACCTCCAGCCGGACCCTGATGGAGGAGCGGCAGGCCCGCGCCCGCGTGGCGGTGGAGGCGGCGATATCGCAAATCCAGACGCTGGAAGCCAAGGCGAAGGCAGGGGAAATGCCGGAGGACAAGGCCAAGGAGCTGGCCTTGGACCTGGCCCGCGCGTTCCGCTACGACGGCGACCACTACCTGATCATCCACGATGATACGGGCCTGACGCTGGCCAGCGGGCAAAGCCGCACGCTGGAGGGCAAGCGCAACATGGACAGCGTCGACGCCAACGGGGTCCACTACGCCCAGGACCAGCTGCAGCGCGCCAAGGAGGGCGGCGGGTTCAGCTATTACGTCTGGCCGCCCAAGACGGGCGCGCCGCCGGCGCCCAAGGCCACCTACAACAAGCTGACCAGCGGCTGGGGCTGGGTCGTGTCCTCCGGCATCTACATCGACGACGTGGACGCGGCCGCCCGGGCCAGCGGCTACCGCACCGCCGGCACGGTGGGGCTGCTGGCGTTGGCGACCTTCGGCCTGGCCCTGTGGCTCAGCCGGGGCATCACCGGCCCCCTGCTGCGCCTGACCAACACCACCAACCGCCTTGCCGACGGCGATCTCAGCGTCACCGTGCCGGGCACCAGCCGCACGGATGAGATCGGCACCCTGGCCCAGGCGGTCAACGTCCTGCGCGACCGCTCGGCCGAAGCCGTGCACCTGCGCGAGCGCCAGGAAGGAATGAAGGAAGAGGCGGAGCGGGAGCGCAAGGCCGCCCTGGCCCGCCTGGCCGACGAGTTCGAGGGCAGCGTGAAGACGGTGGTGGACGGCATCGCCGCCGCCACGACCGAGATGGCGGCCAGCGCAGACGCGGCCACAACGGCCGCCGCCCGAGCGGAAGACCAGACCACCTCGGCCGCCGCCGCCGCGGAGCAGACCAGCGCCAATGTCGCCACCGTGGCCGCCGCGACGGATGAGTTGAGCGCCTCCATCCATGAGATCGCCCGCCAGATCACCCAGTCGTCGGAGATCGCGGCCGGCGCCGTGGCCGAAGTCGGCCGAACCAGCACCGCCATGGGCGACCTGGCGGCCTCGGCCGCGCGGGTGGGCGACATCGTGGCGCTGATCACCGGCATCGCCGGGCAGACCAACCTGCTGGCGCTGAACGCCACCATCGAGGCGGCACGGGCGGGTGAGGCCGGCAAGGGCTTCGCCGTGGTGGCGTCGGAGGTGAAGAACCTCGCGACCCAGACCGCCAAGGCGACGGAGGAAATCCAGGCCAAGGTGGCGGAAATCCAGGGCATGACGGATGCCGCCGTGGACGCCATCGCCGGCATCGGCCAGACCGTGAACCGCATGAACGAGATCACCGCCGCCGTGGCGGCGGCCGTGGAGGAACAGGGTGCCGCCACGGCAGAGATCGCCGGCAACGTCCAGCAGGCGGCCACGGGCACGCAGCAGGTCTCCGGCAACGTGACCGCCGCCCGCCAGGCGGTGACCGAAACCGGCCAAGTCGCCCACACCGTGCGCACCGCGGCCGGCGAACTGTCGGTGGAAGCCGAGCGCCTGCGCGGCCAGGTGCACGGATTTCTGGCCAACATCCGCTAGGAAGCGAGACCAGCGGCAAGAGCGACAGCTCTTGCCGCTGTAGGCCCCGACGGGGGCCGCCGGAGATTTCCGGGAAGCGTCAGCGGACCGGATATCGAGGATGGCAAGCCGGCGGATGCCGGCGCCCGCAGGGCATCAAACATTAAGCAATAAATTCTCCCGCTCCCAGCTGGAGATCACCTGCTGGTAGGCGGCGTCCTCGGCTTGTTTCACCGCCGTGACGCAGGCGACGAAGCGCTCGCCAAATATGTCCCGTAAGGGACGGCTGGCGTTCAGCTTGGCCAGGGCGTCGCCCTGGTGGCGGGGCAAGGTGAAGGCCAGGCGATGGGCGGTGCCCTTCACCGGCTCCGTGGGTTCCAGTTCCTGCACCATACCCAGATAGCCGCAGGCCAGGCTGGCGGCGATGGCGAGGTAGGGGTTGGCGTCGGCGCCGGCCACGCGGTTTTCCACCCGCCGGGCCTCCGGCTGGCTCAGGGGCACGCGGAAGCCGGTGGTGCGGTTGTCCCGCCCCCAATGGACGTTGATGGGCGCGTCCGACCCCTGCACCAGCCGGCGATAGCTGTTCACGTTGGGCGCCAGCAGGGGCATGGCGCTGGGCAGGTACTTCTGCAGGCCGGCGATGTGGCTCATGAACAGGGGCGTGTCGCCGCCATCGGAGTGGCCGAACAGGTTGCCCCCCGTTTCCGCGTCCACCAGCGACTGGTGGATGTGCATGGCGCTGCCCGGCTCGTTCTGCATGGGCTTGGCCATGAAGGTGGCGTAGATGCCGTGGCGGATGGCCGCCTCACGCACCGTGCGCTTGAACAGGAAGACCTGGTCGGCCAGGCTCAGCGCGTCGCCATGGTTGAAGTTGATCTCGATCTGGGCGGCGCCGGCCTCATGGCTCATGGTGTCGACGTCGATGTCCTGCTGCTCGCAGTAATCGTAGACCGCCTCGAAAATGGGGTCGAACTCGTTGACCGCGTCGATGCCGAAGGCCTGGCGCCCGCTTTCCTGCCGGCCGGAGCGGCCGACCGGCGGGACCAGGGGATAGTCCGGATCCTTGTTCACCGCCACCAGGAAGAATTCCAGCTCGGGCGCCACCAGGGGCTTCCAGCCGCGCTCGGCATAAAGCTCCAGCACGCGCTTCAGCACCCAGCGCGGACTGATGTCCACGCTGGTGCCGTCGGCATAGACGCAGTCGCAGATGACGGCGGCGGTGGGCGCCTCGTACCAGGGAACGAAGCGCACGCTGCCTGGGTCGGGCAGCATGTAGACGTCGGAGTTCTCGGGATTGGTGACGCTGTTGGGCGGGGTGTCGCCCGTCACGGTCTGGATGAACACGCTTTCGGGCAGGCGCAAGCCGCGGTCCCGCAGGATGCGCAGGAACTTTTCCGCCGGAACGATCTTGCCCCGGGCGATGCCCGAGAGGTCGGGCACCAGGCATTCCACCTCGGTGATGCGGTTGCAGCGGATGAATTCTTCCAGGACGGCCATGGGGTCGTACACCTCGATATCGGGGGATGGGGACGCCGCCCTCGGGCGACCCGAACCGGACAAAATCGACAGGGACCGTCCCATCATATCGGGGCGGGAATGCGGCATGGCAGCGGCCCAAGCTGGCGGGAACCCTAGCGCTTGCGGCCTATGCCGAGGTGACAGCGCCCCCATCGAATGGTATGTGCGGACGGGTACGTCCCCTCATTCTCCCGGATCGTCCCGCCGCCATGCCGTCCCCAACCCTTCCCCGCGTCCTGAGTTTCGTGGCGTTGACCGGCCTCGCGGCGTTGCTGGCCTACGCGACGGTTTCACCCACCCTGGACCTGGCCGCGGCCGGCTGGTTCTGGACGCCGCAGGGGGGCTTCGCCTGGCGGGCGGATCCAGTGGCCAACCTGCTGCACGAGGCGGTGCAGGTGGGCGCCCGGGTGATGGCCGGCGTGCTGGTCCTTGGCACCGCCTGGACCGCCTGGCGCCGCCGGCCCCTGCTGGGGGCCGACGTGCGCGCCTGGGGCTTCCTGCTGCTGTCGCTGGCCATCGGGCCCGGCCTCCTAGGCAATGCCGTGCTGAAGGACCATTGGCACCGCGCCCGCCCCGTCCAGGTGGTGGAGTTCGGCGGGGCCGCCCCCTACACCCCGCCGGTGCTGCCGGCGCCCAAGGCCAATTGCGGGCGCAACTGCTCCTTCGTGTCGGGGGATGCCGTGCTGGCCTTCTTCCTGCACAGCTTCGCCTACACCGCGCGGCGGCGGCAGCGCCTGTGGCTCTATGGCGGGCTGGGCGTCGGGGCCGGCGCGGGCCTGCTGCGCATCGGCATGGGCGGCCATTTCTTCAGCGACGTAATGTACGCCGGCCTGCTGGCGGTGCTGACCAGCGCCCTGCTGCACGCCGCCCTTTACGGCCGCCGGGCCACCCTGGCGCTGTGGTGCCGCTGGTTGCCCGGCTGACATGAGCACCTGTTGGCCAGATAGCTGGTACGTCCACTCCTCCCCGCCCGGCCCCGCCCTCCCGGCGCTGGCCGGCGATACGGACTGCGACGTCTGCGTGGTCGGCGCGGGCTACACCGGCCTGTCCGCCGCCCTGACCTTGGCGGAACGCGGCTACGACGTGGTGGTGGTTGAGGCGGAGCGGGTGGGCTGGGGTGCCTCCGGCCGCAACGGCGGCCAGCTGATCAGTGGCTATAACAAATCCATCAGCGCCATCGCGCGGCTTGGCGGCGCCGACGACGCCCGGCACCTGTGGGCCTTGGCGGAGGAAGCCAAGGCCCTGCTGGTGCGGCGGGTGGAGCGGCACGGCATAGCCTGCGCCCTGCGCTGGGGCTACATCAACGCCGCCGCCAAGCCCCGCCACCGCCGGGATTTGCTGGCCCAGCTGCGCGACGCGGACGCCGTAGGCTATGACCGCCTACGCCTGTTGGAGGGCGAGGCGCTGCGCGCCCTGCTGGCTAGCCCGCGCTACGACAGCGGGCTGGAGGATATGGGCAGCGGCCATCTGCACCCGCTGGCCTACGCCCAGGGCCTGGGACGCGCCGCGCGCGAGGCCGGCGCGCGCCTGTACGAGAACACGCCCGCGCTGGCCATCACCACGGGTGCCGCCCCGGTGGTGACCACACCCCGCGGCCGCGTGCGGTCCCGCTTCCTGGTGCTGGCCGGCAACGCCTACCTGGGCGACCTGGCGCCGCCGCTGACGCGCACCCTGGTGCCCATCGTCACCTACATGCTGGCGACGCAGCCCCTCGGCACGGAACGGGCGGCGGCCCTGCTGCCGGGCGACCACGCGGTGTCGGACACCAACGTCGGCCTGCACTACTTCCGTCGCAGCGCCGATCACCGCCTGCTGTTCGGCGGCCGCGTCAACTACGCCAACCGGGCGATGCCTGACGCCAAGCCCAAGCTGGCGCGGGACCTGGTCCACTGCTTCCCCCAACTCCAAGACGTGGGCATTGATCATTTCTGGCACGGCAGCGTGGGCATGACCGTCAGCCGCCTGCCCCAGCTGGGCCGCCTGTCGCCCACCACCTACTACGCCCACGGCTACAGCGGCCACGGCGTCGCCCTCACCGGCATCTGCGGCCACTTGCTGGCCGAGGCCATCATGGGCCAGGCGGAGCGCTATGACGTCTTCGCCCGGCTGCCCCAGCACCCTTTCGTGCGCGGCCCTTGGCGCGTGCCCCTGCTGGTGCTGGCCGGCCTGTGGTACCGCCTGCACGACCTGCTGTGAGAGAAGCCGGAGCGCAGCGACCAGCCCGCGGCCGCGGGCGCCGGAGATTTCTGGGAAGCCGAAGGCGGACTGGAAATCGGGGATGAGCCAAGGCCGGACGGCCCGCCGGCGCTTGAGGAATCAGAAAAACGGCAGTTCCGCTTCCACCGGTTCCGGGACCGGCGCCCTGGGCATGTCCGACAGGGGGATGTCGAAGGTGACGACCTCGGCCGGGATGCCGATCAGCAACAGCGGGCATGGATTGCCCACGCCCCGGTGCACCCGGTCCTCCAGCTTGCGCCAATGGGTGGTGGCCGCTCCATACTTGTCCTGGCAGAAGGAGGCGGCCCAGGCCTCGGCGAAGGACGGCGCGCCGCCGGCCATGCGGCGGGCCACGTCATCCTGCTGCCGCGTGGTGGGACGCAGGCCCAGGGCCAGCACGTCGGCGTCGCAGGTCAGGCCCCGGCCTTGGGCGAAGCGGCGCACCATGGGCACCATCTCATCCTGCAGGCTGCGGCCCCGTGTGACGATGACGCCGACGGAGATGACGCCCTCGGCATGCAGGCGCTTGAAGTTCTCCAGGTCGCGGTCGAAGAACGGATCCTTGTTGTTCCACTCGATCTCCAGCGCGATGACGCCGACGCCGGGCACGTCGCGCACATGGTCCACCTCGTGGCTGATGGACTCGCGCCGCTTGCCGTTCACCCGCTTCTCGATGGTGAAGTGCGCCTTCTCCCATCCATGCTCGGCCAGGGAACGACGCAGACGCTGGGTGATCTTGGCCTCACCGCCGCCGGACCCGACGATTTCCGTGACGGGGATGGACAGCGCGCCGATGACGGCGTCCAGCTCTGCCATGGCGTCGGGGAAGTCGACGCCCAGGATGGCCCGGGCATGGGACAGGAACTCCACCTGGAAGCCGCGCTGAAGCAAGGTAGGGAACATCTGGAGGTAACGTCCGCTGGCGAAAACCGAGGCGGGGACCCTACCCGATCCTGCGGCCCTGTCGATACCGGATCCGGCGCCGGCACCTGTGACGCGTTCAATGGCCGCTGGCAGGGGCCCCTGCCAGGGCGTCGACCGTCGTCGCCGGGATACCTCGGTAGGCATCTATCTCCATCGGCCATACGGCTTCCGGCCCCTTGCTGTCCGGGAGATGCGTAGTCGCCCGCAGCAGGCGTCGTCTAAGGTCTGCGCCGCGAAGCAGGGTCGCGCGGGCGACTCGGGAACAGGCCTGCCGGCCGCCCGGCAAACCGTCCCTGGTCGCGAGATCGAGTGGGACGCCAGGACGATCATGCCTGATCCGTTCAACAGGAAATGACCTGAGAGGCGAGCGTGAGCGCGCAGCAAGATTTCACGACAACATTGCAACTAAGCTCTGCCGGCGACATGGACAAGGCGGAAGATTGGATCCGGGCCAATATTCGCGGTCGTTGGGCCGTCGAGTTTCTCGGCATGGAAGAAAAACTGGACCCCGGCCTAAACCGCCGTTCCCAGGTCTTGCACGTGTCTTTCCGTTTCGGCCTGCGTGAGGATCTGGAGCGGTTCAAGCGCGACTACGCCGGTATAAAAACATCCGGCTCTCCCACTCCTGCCACGGCGGGCGCCAAACGGCCGGCTGGAAAAGCCGCCATGGTGAAGCCCAAAAGCAAAGGGATTTTTGCGTGGTTGCGCTCGTGAGGGCGCACCCCAGACCCATCCCCTTATCGCTTCCCTTCTAGTCGGAAAGACCTATTTTCCGGGCCGCGCGTGTCTCTAGATTCCCAATGGTTTCATGCTTCTGGCCACTATCATCCGGAAGCTTTCGGGAGTACCGCTAACAAGGAGCTGGCGACTGGATATCCTCCCGCCGGCCGCCGGCCAATGCAGGACGTTGAAAAACGACCTGCCTAATGGAGTAGGCATATACCCTGCCAATCCTTTTTCGCACTTGCAGCAGAGTATCGGATGGTGTCAGGATCGCGTCAGGCGTTTAGAAATACATTCTCGAACATGCGATTTCAGTGCCTCCGTCACGCTCTGTTAATCGCCCATAAACAATCAACCGCAGGCTGGAGCCATGCGTAAACTAAAAGAAATCTTCCGGCTGCCGCTTATTTTTGATCGGCGCTTTCTTGCATACTTTCATGACATTTTGGTTGCCGGGATTTCGTTTGTTGTTTCGCTGTACCTGAGGGTTGGGGATGGGATTACCCACTATACCCAAGCCCTGGTTCCCGGCGTCGCGCTCTTCACCATCATCGCCGCCGCTGCCTACCGCCTGTTCGGCATGAACTCAGGCGTCTGGCGCTACGCCTCGTTGCGCGATCTGATGGCCATCGCCCGCGCCGTCACCACCACCATCCTGGTCTTCCTGCTGCTGATGTTCCTGGTGACGCGGCTGGACGCCCTGCCCCGCTCCGTCCCGCTGATCAACTGGTTCGTGCTGGTGGTGCTGCTGGGCGGCCCGCGCCTGCTGTACCGCCTGGCCAAGGACCGCCGCCTGGCCGGCATCCTGGAAAGCAACGCCCGCGACCGCATCCCCGTGCTGTTGGTCGGCGCCGGCGATGAAGCCGAGATTTTCATCCGCGCCATGGCCACGGATCGCGACGCCGCCTATCGCGTCGTCGGCATCCTGGACGACAAGGGCGGCCGCATCGGCCGCGAGATCCACGGCGTGAAGGTGCTGGGTCGCCTGGCTGAGCTGTCGTCGGTGGTCGGCGACCTGGCCGCCGGGGGGCAATGCCCGCGCCGCCTGATCCTGACCCGCCCCCGCGCCCGCCTGTCGGGCACCAGGCTGGGCGCGCTGGTGGAAAAGTGCGAGGCGCTGAATCTGGTGCTGGCCCGCCTGCCCGACCTCACCGACTTCCGCGATGCCGTGAACGAGGGGCCCATGACCGTGCGCCCCATCGTCATCGAGGACCTGCTGGGCCGCCCCCAGGTGGCCCTGGACAAGGGTGCCATCGACGGCCTGGTCGCCGGGCGCACCGTGCTGGTCACGGGGGCCGGCGGCACCATCGGTTCCGAACTGACCCGCCAGATCGCGCAGCTGAAGCCGCGCCGCCTGATCCTGCTGGATCATGGCGAGTTCAACCTCTACTCCATCGAGATGGAGATGCGGGAGAACTGCCCGGACCTGGACTGCCGCGCCGTGCTGGCCAACGTCCGCGACCGCAACCGCCTCATGGAAGTCTTCCATGAGGAGAAGCCGGAACTGGTGTTCCACGCCGCCGCCCTGAAGCATGTTCCCATGGTGGAGCTGAACCCGGTCGAAGGCGTGCTGACCAACGTCATGGGCACGCGCAACGTCGCCGATGCCGCCATCGCCGCCGGCGCGGCCGCCATGGTGCTGATCTCGACGGACAAGGCGGTGCGGTCCACCAACGTCATGGGCGCCACCAAGCGCATCGCCGAATGCTATTGCCAGGCGCTGGACATCGTGGCGTCAAGCGGCGTCGGCAAGGGCTGGCAAACCCGCTTCATGACAGTGCGGTTCGGCAACGTGCTGGGCTCCACCGGGTCGGTGGTGCCGCTGTTCAGCCGTCAGCTGCGCGCCGGCGGCCCATTGACCGTCACCCACCCCGAGGTCTGCCGCTACTTCATGACCGTGCGCGAGGCGGTGGAGCTGGTGCTGCAGGCCTCCGCCTACGGCATGAACGCCGGGCGGGACGACCGTGGCCGCATCTTCGTTCTGGACATGGGCCAGCCGGTGAAGATCGTCGACTTGGCCCGCCAAATGATACGCCTGGCCGGCCTGCGCCCGGACAAGGACATCAAGATCACCTTCACCGGCCTGCGGCCTGGAGAGAAGCTGTACGAAGAGATGTTCGCCGCCGCCGAACCGCCGGAGCAGACCTCGGCCGAAGGCGTGCTGGTGGCGTCACCCCGCGCGGTGGACCTGGCCATCCTGCGCCGCTCGCTGGATGAGCTGGATGCGGCCTGCGCCACCGCCGACGCCGTCCGCCTGCAGGCCCTGCTGCACCATATCGTCCCTGACTACAGCCAGCTTGACCCGGTCCCCCTGCCCCCGGAAACCGTGTTGCCACATCAGGCGTAACGTTCTGTGGCTTGAATAAGCAAAAGGCCCGGAACCGCCAAGTTCCGGGCCTTTTGCTTTGGCTGAACACAAATCGGTGGCAGGCCGCCATAGGCCCTGACCGGGGCCGCCGGAGCCTGAAGGAACGACGTCCCTGGGGGAACGACGTCAGGGCACCCGGGCGAAACGCACCGGCGCATCCGACCAATCCACCAGGACGATGGCATAAGGGCTGGTCAGGCTGCCTGTGGCGGTGTTGCGCGAAGACTGGTCGAACTCGTGATATTCGACCACCAGGCGGTCGCGCATGCCATCCCGATGTTCCACGCGGGTGTTGACCACCTCCACCCCCGCGCCGGATGAGTTGCGGGACCCGAGGAAAACACCCAGCGCCATCAGCCGTTCCGGCAGGGCGCCCGGGACACGCATCCCCACCAGGTCCCACAGGGACTGCCATTCGGCGGCGTTGCGGGCCACCAGGTACGTCGTGCTTTGCGCCCGGCTCAGCCCGCCGTGCCATTCGCCGCGCCCAACAAGGCTGGGGGATACAGCGGGCGGCAGGGCGTTGTCATCTGGTGGCGGCTCGCCTCCCAACCACGCCAAGCTGCCGGAGCAGCCTGTCAAGGCGGCGCCCATGCCCAGAGCGAGCCCCAGCGCGGCCATGCGGCGCGCCGGCCCCGCACGACGGCCATGACGTCCATCCCCCGCCCGGCTGTCACAGCGGGCGGAAGCCGCGACCCGGGACCCCTCCCGGCGGATGGGCCAGGGCCGGATCATGCCACCCGGGGCAGAACGGTTTCCACCAGGGTCGCCCAGTAGCTGGCGCCCATCGGCAGAACGTCGTCGTTGAAGTCATAGCGCGGGTTGTGCAGGGAGCAGCCCAGCGCGCTGCCGCCCTGGCCCAGCCAGACATAGGAGCCGGGGCGAGCGTTCAACATGTAGGCGAAGTCTTCCGCCCCCATGCTGGGCCCCATGTCGCCCAGCACGTTCTCCGCCCCCGCGATCTTGGCGGCCACGGCGGCGGCGATGACCGTAGGCTCGGCGTGGTTGATGGTAGGCGGATAGCCCAGGTGATAAACCAGCTCACCCGTGGCGCCGAACACCGGGGGCAGGGTCCGCACCAGATTTCGCAAGCCATCTTCCAACTGCTGGCGAATCTCGGGCGTCAGCGCGCGAACGGTGCCGGCCAGCCTGACCTCGTTGGGGATGATGTTGAAGGCCGTGCCGGCATGGATGCGGGTGATGCTGACCACGCCGCATTCCACGGGCGAGAGGCCACGGCTGACCAGGGTCTGCGCGGCCACCACCAGCTGGGCCGCGACCACCACCGGGTCCACCCCCAGGTGCGGCTGGGCGGCATGGCCGCCGCGCCCCTGGATGGTGATCTCGAACCGGTCGGCACCGGCCATGACCGGCCCGGGGCGCACGCCCATCTTGCCTGGTGGCAGTTCCGGCCAATTGTGCATGCCGAAGACCATGTCGCAGGGGAACTGGTCGAACAGCCCTTCCTCCACCATGCGCTTGCCGCCGCCGGCCCCTTCCTCGGCCGGCTGGAAGATGAAGTTCACGGTGCCGGAGAAGTTGCGGGTCTCGGCGAGATAGCGGGCGGCGCCCAGCAGCATGGTGGTGTGGCCGTCATGGCCACAGGCGTGCATCTTGCCCGCCACCTTGGAGGCGTGGGCGAAGGTGTTCTCCTCCTGCATGGGCAGGGCGTCCATATCGGCGCGCAGGCCGATGGTCTTGCCGGTGTCCCGTCCCTCCCCCTGCAGCACGCCCACCACGCCCGTGCCGGCCAGGCCGCGGTGCACCTCGATCCCGAACTCGCTCAGCTTCCCGGCCACGAAGGCGGAGGTCTGCGTCTCTTCGAACGCCACCTCGGGGTTTTCGTGGATGTGATGCCGCCATGCCGTCATGTCGGCGTGGAAATCGGCGATGCGGTTCTGAATGGCCATAACGGAATCTCAAGGGCACGCGAAGGCGAGGCGCACGACGGAAAACGGGGGCGATTGGCATTCCCAACCGGGATGGTGCCAACCACACGGGTTCGACCACTGCATCATAGCCACGGCCAGGGGGGAACCGCCAGGGGCTTCACCCGCCCGATAGGCGGCCCCCGACCGTGCGGGCCGCCTCAACGGCGCCCGCGGCCTAGGGGAAGACCAACCCCGCACCGGCGCCTGTGCGGTTTTATCGCGCCGCCTCCAGCGGCAGGTGCAGGATGACCTTGAGGCCGCCCTCCACCCGGTTCTCCAGCCGGATTTCACCGCCGTGGGCACGCACCACGTCGTTGGCGACCGACAGGCCCAGGCCCGTCCCGCCGGTGTCGCGGGAGCGTGAGGCCTCCAGCCTGTAGAAGGGACGGAAGACGTTGTCCCACTCCGCCTCCGGTATGCCCGGCCCCTGATCGGTGACGGAGACGGCCACCGTCTCACCCTGCACGGCCACGGCCACGTCGGCGCTGACACCATATTTCAGGGCGTTTTCCACCACGTTGGTGAAGGCGCGTTTCAGCGCCGTGCGCCGCCCGACCACGCGCACCGGCCCCGGCGCCGGGCTGAAGCCCACGGGCTTGCCGGCGTCACGATAATCCTCGGCCGCGCGGGACAGCAGCAGGTTGAGGTCCAGGGGCTCCAGCGTTTCCTGCGCCGCCTCGTCCCGGGCGAAAGCCAGCGTGGCGCCGATCATCGACTCCATCTCGCCCAGATCCTCCAGCATCTTTTCGCGCACGCCGTCATCGTCCACGAACTCGGCGCGCAGTCGCATGCGGGTCAGCGGCGTGCGCAGGTCGTGCGACACGGCGGCCAGCATGCGCGTGCGATCCTCCACGAAGGCGCGCAGCCGGCGCTGCATCTTGTTGAAGGCGGCGGCGGCCAAACGCACCTCGCGCGGGCCGGTCTCATCCAGCGAGGGGGCGTTCATGTCCACGCCCAGCCGGTCGGCGGCGGCGGCGAAGCGGCGCAACGGCCGGGTGGTGAAACCAAGCACCCAGGCGGACAGCAGGATGGCCACGGCGGCGCTGCCGGCCAGCGAGGCCAGGAAGCCCGGTTCCGATAGGGCATCGGCCCCGGCCATGGGAATGTGCACGTTCAGCCAGCTGCCATCGGCCAGCTGGTGACTGGCCATGACGTACTTGGGCTCCGGCGGGGGGGTGGTGATGGTGCCGAAGGGCGGCAGGGCGATCATGTCGGTGTGATGGGGCCCAGGAGGGTTCACCTTGGGCTTCTCATACACGTCCAGCGACACGTCCTGGGTGGTGCCGGCGACGTTGACCTTGAAATTGCCGTCGCGCAGACCCGCCAGCATCTTGTCACGGATGTCGGCCGGCTGGTGGTCCACCACACCGGCGATGCTGGCCAGGCAGCCGGCCAGCTGCCCGCTCTGCGCCGCGGCCACGGCTTCGGCCCGGTCGGTGCGGTAAAGCCCCAGCGCGATGGCCTGGCTCAGCAGGATGCCGCCGACCAGCACGGCGAAGATGGAATACGACATGCGGTCGGTGACGGCCCTCATGGCGTGCCGACCTCGGCGGAGAAGATATAGCCGCCGGATCGCACCGTCTTGATGATGGCGGGGTCGGCGGGGTCGGTCTCGATCTTGCGGCGCAGGCGGCTGATCTGCACGTCGATGGACCGGTCGAAGGGGCCGGCGGCGCGGCCGCGGGTGATTTCCAGCAGGTCGTCGCGGGACAGCACGCGGCGCGGCCGCTGTACCAGGGCCAGCAGCAGCTCATACTCCCCGGCGGTCAGCGCGATCTCCTCGCCCGAGGCGGCGCTGAGGCGGCGCTGGGCCGGGTCCAGCATATAGCCGGCGAAGCTGAAGGCACCCGCCGCCGGGCTGCCGCCCACGTTGGCCGACTGCGACCGGCGCAGCACCGCCTTGATGCGGGCTACCAGCTCGCGGGGATTGAAGGGCTTGGGCAGGTAGTCGTCGGCCCCTATCTCCAGGCCCAGGATGCGGTCGGCGTCCTCGCCCATGGCCGACAGCATGACCACCGGCGGGCCGGATTCCGCGCGGATGGCGCGGCAGAGGGCCAGGCCATCCTCGCCGGGCAGCATCAGGTCCAGGACGATCAGGTCGATGTTCCGGTCAGCCAGGAACTTGCGCATCTCCTGTCCGTCGCGAGCGGCGGTGACGCGGTAGCCGTGGCGGGTCAGGTAGCGGGTCAGCAGATCGCGGATTTCCCGATCGTCGTCGACCACCAGCAGATGAATGTTCTCAGACATCTCTCGTCCCATATGCGGGCCCGGATCCGCGCCGCCGGGCGATGCCACGGAGGCGATTCCCAAAGGGCGTATCCAAGCATGGACAACTGTACCGGCAATCCCCGCCGCGTCCGACGGGGATGTTGTAACGACACTGTAAATGCCCGCAAGGCCGGTTACGCACTGTTTCATTCGACCGGCCCGGCGGAAATCTCGGCGAAACAGGGCCATGGTCAGATGGGACCGTCAACGAAAACAGGAAAGCCTGAGGCCCCCGGGGGACCAAACTTCAGCCAAACCCACCCGGCGGCCCGCCAAAAGCCCCCACCCGAGGAGAACCACCATGAACCGTTTCGCCGCCCTGATGACCGCCACCGCCCTGCTGGTGGGCGCCGCCGCCCCGGCCTTCGCCGACGACGCCATGGTCAGCAGCTCTGACGCCCGCAAGGCCGTCCAAGCCTATCTGCAGACCCACGACAAGGCCAACCTGCGTGTCGGCAGCGCCACCCGCAAGGACGAGTATTACAACGTCCCCGTCGTCACCGCCGAGGGCATCCCCGTGAAGTCCTTCCGCGTCGACGCCACCAGCGGCAAGGTCCTGGACCGCTAACCCTTCCCCTTTCGCGGAGCCCCCACGGGGGACGCGGGCCGCCCGGCGGCCCCTCCGCACCGATGCGAGACCGGTGGTGGTGGCGCCCCTTCCCCACCGCCGGTTCGAAACGGGATGGCCTGATGGTCGTGTGGCCATCCCCGATCGCACCCGGCGGACGGCGAGCGCATAGCGCCGTCCGCCGGTTCCCCTCCGGCGATAGTTCCGGTCCCCCTGCCTCCCCCTTCGGAGACGCCCCATGAAAAGCCGACGCGGGCCCCTGCTCACGCTGACGGACGGCGGTGAAGGCGGCTCCCTGCAACAGCGCCTGTTCGACCGCCTGCGCCATGCCATCGCCACCGGCGTGGTGGCGCCCGGCGAGCGCCTGCCCTCCACCCGTACCCTGGCCCGCGACATGGGCTTGTCGCGCAACACCGCCGTGGCCGCCATCGAGCGCCTGACGGCCGAAGGCTACCTGGAATCCCGCGTGGGCTCGGGCACCTTCGTGGTGGAAAACCTGCCCCCCGATTACGCCCCGGCGGAGGTTCGCGCCCCGTCGCCGCGCGCCCAGGGCCCGGCACCGGTGGAAACGGCCCTGCCGTCGCCCACCCTGCCTTTCCGCCCCGGCATCGCCGCCGGTGACCAGCTGGACATCGAGGCCTGGCGCCGGGTGCTCAGCCGTTCCTGGCGCAGCCTGTCGGCCCGCGCGCTGGAGCGGGACAGCGCGCCCGGCTGGCGCCCCCTGCGCGTGGCGCTGGCCAGCTTCCTGGAGGCCAGCCGCGGCCTGCGCTGCCATCCCGACCAGATCCTGATCCTGCCCGGGCGCGCCGCTGCCCTGGACCTGGCCGTGGGCCTGGCCGCCAGCCCGGGCGACCGGGTGTGGACGGAGGACCCGGGCTGCCCGCTGACGCAGGCGCTGGTGCGCCGCCTGGGCATGACGCCCGTGCCCGTTCCGGCCGATGCCGACGGGCTGGATCCCGCCAAGGGCGTGGCCCTGGCGCCCGACGCCCGGCTGGCCGTGGTCACCGCCAACTGCCAGATGCCGCTGGGCACGGTCATGAGCCTGGAACGCCGCCAAGCCCTGCTGGACTGGGCCGCGCGCGCCGACGCCCATGTGATCGAGGATGACGGCGACGGCGGCTTCACCTTCGAAACCCGCCCGCCGGCCACCCTCATGAGCCTTGACCGCGTGGGGGACCGAGCCGCCCAGCGGAACGGCCGCGTCCTGCACGTCGGCGGGTTCGAGCGCATCCTTTATCCCGGCCTGCGCATCGCCTACCTGGTGGTGCCGGAACACCTGCTGGAGCGGGCGCTGGAGATGCGCGCCCTCTTCGAGTTGCACGCCCCCGTGGTGGAGCAGAGCGCGCTGGCGGAGTTCATCGACGAAGGGCACCTCGCCTCCCACCTGCGCCGCTCTCGCCTGACCTACCAGGAACGGCGCGAGACGCTGATCGACGCCGCCCGTCGCCTGTGGGCGGGCGCGCTGACCCTGACGCCGGCGGCGGCCGGGCTGCAGATGGCGGCCAAGCTGGCAGATGGCCTGACACTGAAGACGGTGCCGGGCATTTCCCCCACCCTGGCCCCCGACATGGCGCTGCGTCAGGCGGCGCGCGCCCGGTCCATCGACGTGACGCCGCTCAGCAGCTTCCACGCCAGCCGGGGCGGTACCCAGGGCCTGGTGCTGGGCTACGCCGCCTTCCCCCCACCCCTGATCCTGAGGGCGGCGCAGCGCCTGGCCGAGACGTTGGAGGCGCATGCCGGTGGTACCGCCTGCGCCTATTGATTACCCGTCATCCCGGTCCATGGAAAATATCGTTGCGCCCGCTCAGGGGGCCGTGTTCGACCAAAGACGGACCGCTTGGGCAATTTGTCCAGCGGATCCGGGCTTTTCACCCCGGGATTTCGGGGTTAAGGTCCATTTGCCCGCCGAATTGATCAACATCAAAGCTGATGGCCCCGGTCCACTGGCATGGTACTTCTGCTCGGTCGCGGCCTGCCGGCACTTGCCAGCAGCGATTTCGCTGCCCACTATGAGGACAGCGAGCGCTTGGTCGGTGATGGTTGTCGTATCGACCGGTAGCTTGCCTCCGGTCTTCTAGAATTAGAGGACCGCTCCACGAAGGAGCCATCGGACAGATGGATTACGAAGCCTTTTTCCGCTCCCAGATCGATGGCCTTCGCCGCGAGGGCCGCTATCGCGTGTTCGCCGATCTGGAACGCCGCGTGGGTGAGTTTCCGATCGCCTCTTACTACCCTTCCCCGGATGAGCCGCCGCGCGACGTGACCGTGTGGTGCAGCAACGACTATCTGGGCCAGGGTCAGAACCCGGTGGTGCTGGCGGCCATGCGCGAGGCGCTGGCCAAGTCCGGCGCCGGCGCCGGTGGCACCCGCAACATCTCCGGCACCAACCACTACCACGTGCTGCTGGAGCGGGAACTGGCGGACCTGCATCGCAAGGAAGCGGCGCTGCTGTTCACCTCGGGCTACATCTCCAACGAGGCGTCGCTGTCGACGCTGCCCAAGCTGTTGCCCAATTGCGTCGTCTTCTCCGACGCGCTGAACCACGCCTCGATGATCGAGGGCATCCGGCATAGTGGTGCTGAGAAGCACATCTTCCGCCACAACGACCCCGAGCATCTGGACCAACTGCTGAGCCGATACCCGGCCGACCGCCCCAAGCTGGTGGCGTTCGAAAGCGTCTATTCCATGGACGGCGACATCGCCCCCATCGCCGAGATCTGCGACGTGGCGGACAAGCACGGCGCCATGACCTATCTGGACGAGGTCCACGCCGTGGGCATGTACGGCCGCCGTGGCGCCGGCGTGGCCGAGCGTGACGGCGTGCTGGACCGGCTGACGGTCATCGAGGGCACGCTGGGCAAGGCCTTCGGCCTGATGGGCGGCTACATCACCGGTTCGGCCGCCCTGGTCGACTGCGTGCGCAGCTTCGCCTCCAGCTTCATCTTCACCACCTCCATCGCCCCGGTCATCGCCGCCGGCGCCGCCGCCTCCGTCCGCTACCTGAAGGAGCATGACGAGCTGCGCGTGCTGCACCAGGAACGGGCGGCCACGCTGAAGCGCCTGCTGACGGAAGCCGGGCTGCCGGTCATGCCGTCGGTCAGCCACATCGTGCCGGTGCTGGTGGGTGATCCGCGCCTGTGCAAGCAGGCCAGCGACGATTTGCTGACCAAGCACGATATCTATGTCCAGCCCATCAACTATCCCACCGTGCCCAGGGGCACGGAGCGGCTGCGCATCACGCCCACGCCCTTCCACGACGACCATCACATGGCTCGCCTGGTGGATGCCTTGCTGGACGTGTGGAGCCGGCTGGAACTGCGCAAAGCGGCCTGAGGCCGTTCACTTGAAAAAGGCCGCCCACACCGGGCGGCCTTTTTCATTCAAGCATCATCAACCGATACCAATGCACTGGAGCGCCGCGACGGTCCGCGTCTTGCGCTCCGGCGCGCCCGCGGGCTAGATCCACGGAATATGTTTGAGGGGCGCCATGGTTGAGCAGACCGATTTCGACGATCTTGTTGAACAGCTCAAGGTCGAGTTCCGCGACGATGTCCATGATCGCCTGGGCGCGCTGTATGAAACGCTGAAGGCGGTGTCGCTGGGACGCATCCCCACCGCCGACGGCCTGCTGGCCATCCGGCGCGACGCCCACAGCCTGCGTGGTTCCGGCACGTCCTTCGGCTTCCCGCTGGTCAGCCTGATCGCCCAGCGTCTGGAGGCCTACCTGACGGGCCTGAAGGATCTGACGGAAAATCAGATCGTCGACCTGCACACTTTCGCCGACCGCATCGCCGAGGCGGCGGACCGTGACGACACGCCGGACCTGGCGGCCACCAACGCCGTCATCCGCGCCCTGCCCTCGCGCTATGAGTTCGACATTGCCGACGTGGAAGTCCACGACGTCGACATCATGCTGGTCAGCCCCAACAAGATCGTGGCCCGCCGGGTGGCGGCGGAACTGGCGGCCTGCGGCTTCAAGGTCAACACCCTGGCCGATCCCATCGAGGCGCTGGCCGTGGCCGTACGCGTGCCGCCGGACATGATCATCGCGTCGGCCGTGATGGACGGCCTGGGCGGGGTGGACCTGATCCGTGCGCTGAAGGCCATCTCCCTGACCGAGGGCGTGCCCATGGCCCTGCTGACCAGCCTGGACGCCGCCAGCCTGAAGGGTGTGCCCGGCGAGGTGGCGACCGTACGGCTGGGCCCCAGCTTCGGCGACGACATCGCCGCCGCCATCACCCATTTCAACCTGGGCTGAGGCGGTCCACCCCCAGACGCGCCGCGCCGGCCGCCAATGGTCTCTTCACACCGGCCAAAGCCGGGCATGCTTCATCCGCCCGGGAAGGATGCCGTCAAGACCTGATGAATGAGAGCAGGTCGGGGTTCAGGACATCCGCATGCGTGGTCAGCATGCCATGCGGGTAGCCCGGATAGGTCTTCAACGATCCGTTCCTGAGCAAATTGACCGCGCGCGGCACGGAGCTGGCGAAGGGGACGACTTGATCGGCCTCGCCATGCATCACCAGCACCGGCACCGTGATCTTCTTGAGGTCTTCGCTGTAATCTTCCAGCCAAGTGTCGACAGTCGCGTAGTGGGCCAGCGCACCGCCGGCCATGCCCTGGCGCCACCAGTTCGCGATGATCGCCTCCGAAGGCTCGGCCCCGTCAAGGTTGTAGCCGTAGAACGGATTCTCAGGGACGAACCGGTAGAACTGCGATCGGTTGCCCAGCACGCCCGCGCGGATCGCTTCGAACCACTCCGGCGGCTGACCGGACGGGTTGTCCTCGCTCCGGTACATATTCGGCGTCAGGGAAGCGACCAGTACCGCCTTCGCGACGCGTTCCGGGTGGCGGGCGACATAGCGAGCCACCTCGCCGCCCCCTGTGGAGTGCCCGATGTGGATCGCATCGCGCAGGTCGAGGTGCTCGGTCAAGGCCGCGAGGTCGGCAACCCAGTGGTCCATGTCGTTGCCGGTGCTCGGCTGGTCGGACCGCCCGTGACCACGCCGGTCGTGAGCGATCACCCGGTAGCCGTGGCGAAGGAAGAAGGTCATCTGGGCGTCCCAGTCGTCCGCCGTAAGCGGCCAGCCATGGCTGAAAACGATCGGCTGGCCTGAACCCCAATCCTTGTAAAAGATGGTTACGTTGTCCGTCGTGGTAATGGTCGGCATCAAGTCGCTCCGTCTCAATCAAAGTGCGGGTTCTGACTTCGGGGCGAGCGTAAATGGCCCTTCTGCCGGCGACAAAGACCTTGTACGTTCAAGCTATGCCTCGAAAGCATAGCGAGGGATTCGATGGAACTGCGGCATCTCCGGTATTTCGTCGCCGTTGCGGAGGAAGGCGGTCTGCTGACCGCCGCCCAGCGGCGGCTGCACACCTCTCAGCCCTCCCTGAGCCGGCAAATTCGCGACCTGGAAGCCGAAGTCGGCGTGATGCTGCTGGAACGCCAGGCGCGCGGCGTGACACTAACCCCCGCAGGGCGCGTTTTCCTTGATCATGCGCGGCTGGCGCTTCTGCAGGTCGAGGCGGCGACCGACGCCGCGCGCCGCATGGCGCAGCCGGAAAGGCCCGTGCTCACCATCGGCTTCATGGTGGGGCTTGAGGTCACGTGGCTTCCCCATCTGCTGCGCATCATCCGTGAAGAGGCGCCGGACGTCGAAATCACCCTGAGCAGCCTCTCGTCCCCGGATCTCGCCCTAGCCCTGATGCGGGGCAGGCTGGACGTCGCCTTCCTTCGGCCCGAGGCCCAGAGCGTGGGCCTATCCTTCAAATTGCTGGCGAAGGAGCCTGTGATCGCCGTGCTGCCGGCGGGCCATCGCCTAGCCTCCCTCAGGAAAATTCAGCCGCAGGACCTTGCCCGTGAAACCTATGTCAGTTCGGCCAGAACCTCGCCGGTCCTGCAGTCGGTGATCCAGGACTACGCCGCGAAGGTCGGGATCACGCTCAAGGCGAAGTACGAGGGCGAGAACATATCGTCGGCAATGTCGCTGGTCGCGTCCACGGGTGGCATCACGCTGGTGCCGCTGTATGCGCAAAACATCCTGACACCGAACGTCGTGGCCAGGGCGCTGGATGGCGTGCCCCCGACCGTCGATCTGACCCTGGGATACAACCAGGCCAATCCCTCGCGCCTGCTACGGCAGCTTCTGGCCCGTACGGACGAGCTGGTCGCAAGCGTCCAAAATCAGAGCATCATCCGCTACGCCGAGGCGCCGTCGTGACCTGACGCGACCAGCCGCCTCCGGCAGGCTGGCTTATCCGGCGGCTCCTGTCATGGAGAGCCGGCAGTGCGCAGCCAGGCCAGCGCCTTGCCACGGTCGCCGAACACGGCCTCCGCCAACGCCAGCGCACCGGCGGCGCGGAAAGCCTGTTCGCTCACCTCCATGGCCGACAACAGGCGGTGGGGGTGCCGCAACTGGGCCAGCAGGCGCCCCTGCCGGGCGGCGGTGGCACGAAAACGGTGTTTGGTATGATCGGTTCGCAGTGACGGCTTGGTCATGGAGAGCCCTCCACCAGGTCACGTGAGTGATGCGCGGGGGACGCCCAGATGGCTTATCGATGCCGCGTCCCCACGCGAAATGGTCAGCGCGCCTCCCATTATGCTACGCGCGACCCGGCTGACCATGACTCAAATCAGCCCGTCCGGCAACCCGTCCCGGCTCACCCTATCTCGTCGAGGTACTGCCGCGAGAGACGGACGTAGTGCGGCGCGGTCAGGGGCAGCGTGGCCTTGTCCTGCTCCGTCAGGGGGCGCAGCAGGCGCGCCGGGCTGCCGCCCCAAAGTTCCCCCGCCCTGACCCGCTTGCCCGGGGTCACCAGGGCGCCGGCGGCGACCATGGCACCGCCTTCCACCACGGCGCCATCCATGACGCAGGCCTTCATGCCGATGAAGGCGCCGTCCTCGATGACACAGCCGTGCAGCAGCGCCATGTGCCCGATCGTCACATTGTCGCCGATGACCGTGGTGAAGCGCTCATGCGTGCAGTGGACGGTGGTGCCGTCCTGGATGTTGGTGCGGCGGCCGATCCGTATCTGGTTCACGTCGCCGCGCACGACCACGTTGTACCAGAGGCTGGCCTCCTCCCCGATCTCCACGTCGCCGATGACGATGGCATTGGCCAGGAAGGCGCTGGCGTGGATGCGGGGCAGCACCCCCTTGTAGGGCAGCACCGTCGGCCGCACGGTCGTGAGGGCCTCGCTGACATTGGTCATTTTTTCTCCCTCATGCGCCGGGCGGCCACATCCGTGGCCTTGGCTTCCTCAATTTCCGGTCCGCTACGCTCCCCGGAAATCTCCGGCGGACGCAGTCGCATCCTAACCATCATGCGACGCATGATGGTCTTGGTGTTGCGCAAGGAAAAGAGGCCCGCGCTTAACGCCCGGGCCCCATACATAAGGCGGTTTCCCGGTGACGGGAACCCAGTCACGGGACCCCAATCACGGGAATAGCGGCGCCTGTTCCAGGCCGCGATCCTCGGGATAGCCCATCATCAGGTTCATGTTCTGGATGGCCTGGCCCGAGGCGCCCTTCACCAGATTGTCGATGACCGACAGCAGGATGGCGCGGCCCGGCACGCGGTCGGGGAAGACGCCGATCAGGCAGTGGTTGCTACCCTTCACATGGCGGGTCTGCGGCGCCACGCCGGCGGGCAGCACACGCACGAAGGTCTCGCCCTTGTAGGCGTCCACCAGGGCGGCGCGCAGGTCGTCGGCCGTCTTGCCCGGCGCCAGCTTCACATAGATGCTGGCATGGATGCCGCGGCTCATGGGCATCAGGTGGGGCGTGAAGTTCAGCACCACCGGCTTGCCGGCGGCCTCACTGACGCCCTGCTCGATCTCCGGCGCGTGGCGATGGCCCGCGACGCCATAGGCGTGCACGCCTTCCGCCACCTCGCCATACAGGTTGGCCTGCTTGGCGTCGCGGCCGGCGCCGGACACGCCCGACTTGGCGTCGATGATGATGTCGTCGGCCAGGATCAGTCCCTGGCGCAGCAGCGGCAGCAGCGGCAGTTGCGAGGCCGTGGGGTAGCAGCCCGGGTTGGCCACCAGGCGCGCGGCCTTCACCGCCGCGCGGTTGTCTTCCACCAGACCGTACACGGCCTCGGCCTGCAGCTCCGGCGCCTTGTGAGCGTGACCATACCAGGTGGCATATGTCTCGACATCGTGCAGGCGGAAGTCGGCGGACAGGTCCACCACCTTCAGGCGCGGCGGCAGGCTGGCGATGACGTCCTGCGTCGTGCCGTGCGGCAGGGCGCAGAAGACGAAATCGACGCCGTCCCAGTCCACCTGGTCGATCTTAACCAGGTCCGGCAGGTCATATCCACCCAGGTGGGGGAAGACCTCGGCCAGAGGCTTGCCGGCCTGTCGCTCCGCCGTCAGGGCCACCAGGCGGACGTCGGGATGACGGACCAGCAGGCGGACCAGTTCGGCGCCGGTATAGCCGGAGGCACCGAGGATGGCGACGCGCAGGGCGGTGGACATGGGATGTGATCTCCTAAAAAGGGGCGGGCGCGAATGGGGACTGTAAGGCCACATAATCAATCGCGCCCGATACTGCAACCAAGGGCACCACATGGCCAAGGACACCTCGTCCCCTCAGCCATGCGTTATTGTCCGCCCCCCGATGGTCAAGACGTCGTCAAAGCGTCACGCCAGCCTTCTTCAGAGCCTGCTGCATCATGTTCATGCTGTCCTCGTTCATGCGGAACTGGATGCGCACGACACCGTCGACGATGCTGGCGACACGGCCGGGGATGGCATGGTCGCCCAGGCCGCCCACCAGCAGGTCGTCGCCCGGCTTGTTGGCCATGTGGCCGATGCGCGCGGACAGGCCGGCGGCCGACAGGTCGATGGTGCGGCCGGGGTAGACCGGGCCCGGCTTTCCCGTGGCCATGCACTGCACGCTGATGGCCAGGTCGGCCGGGATGCGCTCGAACTGGCGGCGGTCGCCGGCCCGTTCCATGGCGCCCAGGAACTCCTCCACCTCCATCTGCAGCTGTTCCGCCTGGGCGGACAGCTCGCCCGCCGCCGAATGCAGCTGGCTGGAGGCGCTGAGCGTGAACTGGGCGCTTTCCTCCACCGTGTTCATGTTGCCCGCCACCTCTGCCGTGCGGGCCGCCGCCTCCTGCACGTTGCGGCTGATCTCGGTGGTGGCCGCCCCCTGCTCGGTGACAGCCGAGGCGATGGTGGCGGAGTTGCCGCCCATCTGCTCGATGACGTCGGTGATGTAGGTGATGATGGACACGGCATCGGCGGCGGCCGTCTGCACCGCGGCGGCTCGGTTGGCGATGTCCTCCGTCGCCTTGGCCGTCTGGCCCGCCAGCGACTTGACCTCATGCGCCACCACGGCGAAGCCCTTGCCGGCCTCACCCGCCCGCGCTGCCTCGATCGTGGCGTTCAGCGCCAGCAGGTTGGTCTGCCCGGCGATATCGTTGATCAGCTGCACCACCGTCTGCACGCCGGCCGCGACATCCGACAGCTCCGCCATCACGGTGCTGGCCTTGCGTGCCTCCTCCACCGCGCGGGCGGTGGTGGCGGCGGTGAATTCCACCTGGCGGCCGATTTCCGAGCTGGACACCGTCAGCTCTTCCGTGGCGGCGGCCACGGTCTGGGCGTTCTGGTTGGCGGCGGTGGCGCCCGTGGCCACCGTCACCGCCAGTCCACTGGTGATTTCCGCCTGTTCGCGCAGGCCGCCAGAGGTCGCCTCCAGCTCCGTCGCGGCGGCAGCGACCGAGCGCAGCTTGCCCGCCACCATGGCCTTGAAGTCGCGCACCAGGACCTCCAGCGCGTCATGCCGGCGCTGCTGCGCCTCCCGCGCGGCCTCCTGCTCCTCCTCCAGCCGGCGGTTGGCCAGGGCGTTGTCGCGGAACACCTGCAGCGCGCGCGCCATCTCGCCCAGTTCATTGGGCGCCTCGGTCCCGCTGATGGTGACGGCCAGGTCGCCCTGGGCCAGGCGGCGCATGTCGCCCGTCAGCTCACCCAGGCTGCGCGACAGGCTGCGGGCGATGACGAAGGATAGCGAGCCCACCAGCAGCAGGGCGATGACGCCCTCGACCACGCCGCCCATGACCAGTGCCCGCCCTTGCGCCTGCACGTCGTCCAGGTAGACGCCGGAACCCAGGACCCAGCCCCAGGCCGGGACCAGGGTCACATAGGACAGCTTGTCCACCGGTTCCGTCTGGCCCGGACGCGGCCACTTGTAGGGCACGAAGCCGTGGCTCTGCGGCCCTGTCGCCATGGCGACGAAGTCGCGGAACATGTAGGTCCCGGCGGGGTCCTTGAAGTCGGTCATGTCCTTGCCCTCCAGATCCGGACGGCTCGGGTTCATGACCAGGACACCCTTGGTGTCGTTGACAAAGACGTATTCACCGGCGAAGCGCAGGGCCCTGAGGGCCGCCAGGGCCGCCGCTTGGGCGTCGGCCCTGGGCAGGGCACCCTGCTTTTCCTTCTGGATGTAGGCCTCGACGATGGTCTGCGCGGCCCCCACCGCGTCCTGCGCCATGTCGCGGCGATTCTCGTAAAGCTGCGTGCGCTGCTGCGCCACGCCGATGGCAATGTAGACCAGTGCCGCCAGCACGGCGACGCCCACCAGAACCCAAAGCCGCTGATTGATCGTCCGGTCATTGAACCAGCGCATCTATCAGACCCCCCTCAATAGATGTACATCCACGCGATGCTTATTCTTGATGGAATATCCGACACGCCGCGGTTCTTCAACCTTCGGCCAGTTACGCTTTCGCTGGGGCGCTGGCGGGTGAGTGGGGAGGGGCCGGGCCCCGGAAATCAACCGGCAGTCAACGGTCGGGTATTACACCGGCGTCTCAAAAGCCGTGACACATTAACCTCCCGTGAATCGAACGCCCCCACCGGAGGGTGGCCAGCACAGCCAAGTGGCGGCCCATCCTGTTCTTCCGGGTTGTCTACGAAACTAGCCTTGAGGTTAAGTTTTATCCAAATTAAAGTGGCTCTGTATATCCAGGTTGGGTAAGTCGGCGTCGGATCAATACTCGCGCACCCCCGGGTGCGGGCGGCTCCAGAACGGGGTGGCCCTCCTGGGACACAAAGTACTTCCGCTGTTTCCATAAGGGGCGCGGCGGGGGGTTGAAGACCCACGTGGCTGTGGGTGCGCCCAGAAGGGGCGTGGTGGTGCCGAGTGTGAAACATCTCAAAGAGATGTGATCGGAGAGGGTGATGGTTTCGTCTATCGGTACTGTACCGCCATCGCAGATCGCGGCTTATTCGACAGCGGCTATTCAGGCCCTGACCACTCAGGACGTCGCGGCCCTTACCACCGCCCAGATCGCTGTTCTTTCATCCACCCAGGTCACGGCCTTCACGGCCAGCCAGATGGTGTTCAGCGCCCAGCAGCTGCAGGCGTTCAGCGATGAGGATATCGCCGCCTTCAGCCCCGCCGATCTCGAAGCGCTGAAGTCCAACCAGGTGCAAGCCCTGACCTCCAGCCAAGTGGAGGCGATCACCGTCAGCCAGCTGTCGGGCCTGTCCACCACCGCCATCCGCGATTTCAGCCGCGCCCAGGTGGGCTACTTGTCCACCGGCCAGCTGAACGCCCTGTCCACCGGCCAGATCCAGGCCCTCAGCACGGCGCAGGTGCCCGGGTTGACGGCCAACCAGATTTCGGGCCTCAGCACCGCCAACCTGTCGGCGCTCAGCAGCAGCCAGGTGGCGCTGCTGACCACCGCCCAGGTCCGGGCGCTGACCACCGATCAGCTGAACGCCCTGACGACCGCGGATATGCGGGAATTCTCCGGTATACAGTTGGCGGCACTCAGCACCGATCAGGTGGTGGCGCTCAGCACCCGCAACCTCTCGGCCCTCAGCGCCGGCCAGATGCTGGGCCTGACCGCAGCCCAGGTCAACGTCTTCACCACCAGCCAGATGGCCGGCCTGACCACCCAGCAGTTGGCCAGCCTGAGCGCCACCCAGATGCGGGTGCTGGACAACGCCCAGCTGAACGCGCTCAGCACCGATGATTTCCGCGCCCTGACCACGGCGCAGATCGCCAACCTGACGACGGAACAGATTGCAGGCCTGAGCGTCGCCAACCTGTCGGCGCTGAACAGCGCCCAGGTCGCCCGGCTGAGCCAGGCCCAGGTCCAGGCCCTGACCACGGACCAGCTGAACGGCCTGACCTCCGCCGATGTGCGGGAGCTGTCCGCCACGCAGATTCTGCAGCTGTCCACCGCCCAGCTCGCCGGCCTCAGCACCAGCGGCGTGGCCGCCCTGACCACCAACCAGACCTTGCTGATGTCGGCCGCGCAGATCCGGGCGCTCAGCACCGCCCAGCTGAACGCCCTGGCCACGGCCGACGTGCGCCTGTTCAGCGCCCTGCAGTTGGCCGCCCTGACCACCGACCAGATGGGCGCCCTGGCCACCACCAGCCTGGCGGCGTTGAGCGCCACGCAGGTGACACAGCTGACGACGGCGCAGGTCGGCGCCCTCAGCTCCAGCCAGGTACAGGTCTTCTCCTCGGCACAGCTGGCCGCCCTGAGCACGGGGCAGATTCGCGCGCTGGGCGCGGATGGCCTGGCCGCCTTGGATTCGTCCCAAGTCGCGCGCCTGAGCTCGGCCCAGATCCGGGCGCTCAGCACCGACCAGCTGAACTCCCTATCCACGGCCGACATCCGGGCCCTGACCTCCGGCCAGTTGACGGCCTTGACCACGGCGCAGCTGGCCAACCTGGAAACGGACAGCCTGGCCGCCCTGTCCACCAGCCAGGTGACGCAGTTGGCCGCCGCCCAGGTCAAGGGGCTAAGCAGCGACCAGCTGAATGCCTTGGGCACCGCCGACATCCGCGCCCTGACCACGGCGCAGATCGCCGGCCTGACGACCGACCAGGTGGGCAACCTGACCACGGCCAACGTGGCGGCGCTGTCCTCCGTCCAGGTGGCGCAGCTGACGTCGGCCCAGATCAAGGTACTGACCACGGAGCAGCTGGGCGCCCTGCCCTCTGCCGACGTCCGCGCCTTCACTTCCGGCCAGCTGCGGGCGCTGACCACGGACCAGCTCTCGGCGTTGAGCGGCAGCGCCATTTCGGGCTTCACCACCACCCAGCTGAACGGCTTCACCTCCGACCAGCTGTCGGCGCTGACCACCGACCAGATGGCCGGCCTGACCACCCTGCAGGTGGCCGGCTTCGGCTCCGCCCAGGTGCGGGGCCTGACCAGCGACCAGCTGAACGCCTTCACCACCGCCGACATCGCGGCGCTGACCACCGCGCAGCTGTCGGCACTAAGCACGGATCAGCTGTCCAACCTCACCACCCTGAACGTGGCGGCGCTGACCAGCGTCCAGGTTGCGCGCCTGACGACCGCCCAGTTGAAAGCGCTGTCCAGCGACCAGATCAACGCCTTCGACACGGCGGACGCCCGCGCGCTGACGTCCACCCAGGTGAAGGCGCTGACCACCGACCAGGTGGCGGGCCTCAGCACCGCCAACCTGTCGGCCCTGACCTCCGCCCAGATCGCGAGCCTGACGGCCGACCAGGTGGGCGCGCTCAGCACCAGCCAGGTGGCGAACCTGGCCACCAACCAGGTGACGGGCCTGTCCAGCCTGCAGCTGAAGGCGCTGAACAGCGACCAGATCAACGCGCTCAGCACCGGCGACGTGCGCGTCCTGGCCACCGCCCTGACCGCAGCCCTGACCACCGACCAGGTCGCGGGCCTCAACACCGACAGCCTGGCGGCCCTCAGCACCGCGCAGGTGGCCGCGCTGTCCAGCGGCCAAGTCCGGGCGCTGGGCAGCGACCAGTTGAACGCCTTGTCCACGGCCGACATCCGCGCCCTGACCACCGCCCAGATCGGGGTGCTGACCACCGACCAGCTGTCCACCCTCAGCACCGCCACCCTGTCAGCCCTCAGCAGCACGCAGATCAACCGCCTGTCGGCCACTCAGGTGCGATCACTGGGCAGCGACCAGCTTAATGCGCTGAACAGCGCCGATCTGCGGGAATTCACCTCCACCCAGATCGGGCAGCTGACCACCGACCAGCTGTCGGGCCTGACCACGGCCAGCCTGTCCAGCCTGTCCAGCACGCAGATGCTGGGCCTGACCACGGCACAGGTGACGGCGCTGACCACCGACCAGGTGGCGGGCCTGGCGACCAGCCAGGTGGCGGGCCTGACCACGGCCCAGGTCCAGGCGCTGAACAGCGACCAGTTGAACGCCCTGTCCGCCGCCGACATCCGCGCCCTGTCCACCGCCCAGATCGGGGTGCTCAGCACCCTCCAGCTCACCAACCTGGGCACCGACGCCCTCAACGCCCTGTCGACGGCCCAGGTCACGCGCCTGACCAGCACCCAGCTGCGGGCGCTCGGCAGCGACCAGTTGGGCGCATTATCGACCGCCGACGTGCGGGCGCTGGGCTCCCAGCAGCTGGCGGCCCTGACCACGGACCAGCTGTCGACCCTCAGCACCGCCAACCTGTCGGCGCTCAGCAGCACCCAAGTCATCGGCCTGTCCAGCGCGCAGCTGCGGTCCCTGACCAGCGACCAGCTGAACGCCCTGTCCACGGCCGACATCCGGGAATTCACCTCCGCCCAGATCGCGCAGCTGACGACCGACCAGGTGTCGGCCCTGGCGTCGGATAATCTGGCGGCACTCAGCACCAGCCAGGTAGCGGGCCTCAACAGCGCCCAGCTGCGCTCGCTCACCAGCGACCAGTTGAACGCCCTGGGCAGCGCCGACATCCGGGAGTTCAGCTCCGCCCAGCTGGCGACCCTGACAACCGACCAGATTTCCACCCTGGGCACCGCCACCGTGGCGGCGCTGTCGACCACGCAGCTGGCCGGCCTGGGCACGGCCCAGGTGGGGTCGCTGACCACCGACCAGGTCGGCGCACTCACCACCCTGCAGGTGTTCAAGCTCAGTACGGCCCAGTTTCGGGCGCTCAGCAGCGACCAGCTGAACGCGCTGAACAGCGCCGACGTGCGCATCCTGACCACGGCGCAGGTGGGGGCGCTGACCAGCGACCAGCTGTTGTCCTTCAGCAGCGACACGATGGCCGCCCTCAGCACCGCCCAGGTGGCCAGCCTGTCGGCCGGCATCCTGAACGCACTGACCAGCGACCAGTTGAACGCGCTGAACACGGCCGACATCCGCGCCCTGACCACCGCCCAGGTGGCGGCACTCAGCACCAGCCAGCTGTCAACGCTCAGCACCGACAACACCGCCGCCCTCACCACCGCCCAGGTAGCCAAGCTGTCGACCACCCAGGTGGGCGCGCTGACCAGCGACCAGCTGAACGCGCTGTCCACCGCCGACGTCCGCACGCTCAGCAGCGCGCAGCTGCGGGCGCTCGGCACCGACCAGATCGCCGCACTGAACTCCACCAACCTATCGGCCCTCGGCAGCGCCCAGGTCACGGGCCTGTCCAGCACCCAGGTCCGGGCGCTGACCAGCGACCAACTTAACACCCTGACCACCGCCGACATCCGCGAGTTCTCCTCGGCCCAGGTGGCGCAGCTGACCACGGACCAGGTGTCGGCCCTGGCCACCGCCAACCTGTCGGCGCTGACGACCCAGCAGCTGGCGGGGCTCGGCACCGACCAGCTGGCGATACTGACCAGCGACCAGGTGGCGGGCCTGACGACCCAGCAGGTGACGGGCCTCAGCACCAGCCAAGTACGGTCGCTGACCACCGACCAGCTGAGCGCCTTCTCCACCGCCGACGTGCGCGCGCTGACCACGGCCCAGCTGGCGGTGCTGTCGTCCGACCAGCTGTCGGCCCTCGGCACCACCGCCACCAGCGTGCTGACCACCGCCCAGGTGGCGCAGCTGACCACGGCGCAGGTCCGCGCCCTGACCAGCGACCAGCTGAACGCCCTGTCCACGGCAGATATCCGCGCGCTGACGACGACGCAGGTCGCGGTGCTGACCACCGACCAGCTGTCGACCTTGAGTTCCACCAACCTGTCGGCGCTCAGCAGCAGCCAGGTGGGCAAGCTGTCCAGCGCCCAGGTGCAATCGCTGACCAGCGACCAGCTGAACAGCCTGACCACCGCCGACCTGAGGGAATTCACGTCGGCCCAGCTCGGCGCCCTGACCAGCGACCAGGTGTCCAACCTCAGTTCGACCAACCTGTCGGCCCTGGCCAGCAACCAGGTGGTGGGCTTCACCAGCACCCAGGTGCAAGCGCTGACCACCGATCAGCTCAACACGCTGACGACCGCCGACATCCGCGAATTCACCTCCGCCCAGGTGGGAACCCTCACCACCGATCAGCTGGCGGGCCTTTCCACCGGCGTGGTGACGGCCCTCAGCACCACCCAGCTGGCCGGCCTGACCACCGCGCAGCTCGGGGCCGTCACCAGCGACCAGGTGGCGGTGCTGTCCACGCTGCAGGTGGCCAACCTGGCGACCGCCCAGGTACAGGCGCTGACCAGCGATCAGCTGGGCGCGCTCAACAGCGCCGACGTGCGCGCCCTGACATCCGGCCAGCTGGCGGCCCTCTCGACCGACCAGATCATCACCCTCGGTACCGGCACCGTCGCCGCGCTCAGCACCTTGCAGGTGACCCGCCTGTCCACCGGCCAAGTGCAGGCGCTGACCAGCGACCAGCTGAACGCCCTGTCGACCGCCGACGTGCGCGCCCTCACCTCCGCCCAGGTCGCGGCGTTGACGACGGAGCAGCTGTCCACCCTGGGCTCCGACAACCTGTCGGCGCTCGGCAGCGCCCAGGTCAACAAGCTGTCCAGCAGCCAAATCCAGGCGCTGGGCTCTGATCAGCTGAACACCCTGACCACCGCCGACATACGGGAGCTCACGTCCGCCCAGCTGTCGGCCCTGACCACCGACCAGCTATCCAACCTCAGCTCCGACAACCTGTCGGCCCTGGCCAGCAACCAGGTGGTGGGCTTCACCAGCGCCCAGGTGCGCGTCCTGACCACCGACCAGCTGGGCGCGCTGACCTCCGCCGACATGCGGGAGTTCACCTCCACCCAGGTGCAGGCCCTGACGACCGAGCAGATCGCCGGCCTCAGCACGGCGGCGGTTTCGGCGCTGACGACCACGGAACTGGGCGGCCTGACATCATCCCAGCTGGCGGCGCTGACCACCGACCAGGTCGCCAGCCTGACCACGCTGCAGGTGTCCAAGCTTTCCACGGACCAGATCCAGGCGCTGAACAGTGACCAGCTGAACGCGTTGACGCCAACCGACGTCCGGGCGCTGACCACGGCACAGCTGCTGGCGCTGACCACCAGCCAAGTGTCAGCGTTGGGCAGCGACACGGTGGCGGCCCTCAGCACCCTGCAGGTGGGCAAGCTTTCCACCGACCAGGTCCAGGCGCTGAACAGCGACCAGTTGAACGCCCTGTCCACGGCCGACGTGCGCGCCCTCACCTCCACCCAGGTGGCGGTGCTGACGACGGATCAGCTGTCCACCCTCAGCTCCACCAACCTGTCGGCGCTGGGCAGCGCCCAGGTGAACAAGCTGTCCAGCGCCCAGGTCAGGGCCCTGACCACCGACCAGCTGGACGCGCTGACCACCGCCGACATCCGTGAATTCACCTCCGCCCAGCTGTCGGCCTTCACCACCGACCAGCTTTCCAACCTGACCTCCGATAACCTGGGCGCCCTGGCCAGCAACCAGATCGTGGGCTTGACCAGCACCCAGCTGCAGGCCATCAGCAGCGACCAGCTGAACACGCTGTCGACCGCCGACATGCGGGAATTCACGTCGGCCCAGGTGTCGGCGCTGACCACGGACCAACTGGCCGGCCTGAGCACCACCAACTTCACCGCGCTGTCGACCCTGCAGCTGGGCGGGCTGACCTCCGGCCAGGCGGCCGCGCTGACCACCGATCAGGTGGCCGCGCTCAACACCCTGCAGGTGTCCAAGCTCAGCACCGGCCAGGTGCAGGCGCTGAACAGCGACCAGCTGGGCGCGCTGTCGACCGCCGATATCCGCGCGCTGGGCACCGCGCAGCTGGCGGCCCTGACGACGGCCCAGGTGTCGGCCCTGGGCAGCGACACCGTGGCGGCGCTGTCCAGCGTCCAGATCAGCAGGCTCGGCACCGACCAGGTGGCCGCGCTGACCAGCGACCAGCTGAACGCCCTGGGCTCCATCGACGTCCGTGCCCTTACCACCGCCCAGGTCGGCGCGCTCGGCACCGGCCAGTTGTCGACGCTGACGGCCGCCACCCTGTCGGCGCTGACCAGCGCCCAGATCGGGAAGCTCAGCACCGACCAGGTGGCCTCGTTGACCAGCGACCAGCTGAACGGCCTGACCACGGCCGACATCCGCGAGTTCACCTCGGCCCAGCTGTCGGCCCTGACCACGGACCAGCTGTCCAACCTCAATACCGGCAATTTCGCGGCCCTGACCACCACGCAGCTGGCGGGCCTGACGGGCGCGCAGATAACGGCGCTGACCACCGCCCAGACCAGCACCCTCAACACGCTGCAGGTGGCGAAGCTCAGCACCGCGCAAACCCAGGCGCTGACCAGCGACCAGCTGAACACCCTGAGCAGCGCCGACGTGCAGGCGCTGACCACGGCGCAGTTGGCGGCGCTGACCACCGACCAGCTGTCCAACCTGGGCACGGACGCGGTGGCGGCCCTCAGCAGCGCCCAGGTATCCCGGCTGTCGACCGGCCAGATTCAAATCCTGAACAGCGATCAACTGAACGCGCTGACCACCCTGGATGTTCGCAATCTGACCACCGCCCAGGTCGCGGTCCTGTCCACCGCCCAGCTGTCGGCCCTGGGCTCGGACAATCTCTCGGCGCTCAGCAGCACGCAGGTCACCCGGCTGTCCAGCGACCAGCTGCGGGCGCTGTCCAGCGACCAGCTGAACAGCCTGACCACCGCCGACATGCGGGAATTCACCTCCGCCCAGCTGACCAGCCTGACCACCGACCAGCTGTCCGCGCTCACCACCGGCAACTTCGCAGCACTGACCACCACCCAGCTGGGCGGGCTGACCAGCGCCCAGGTGGCGGCGCTGACCACGGACCAAACGGAGGCCCTCAGCACGCTGCAGGTGGCCAAGCTGACCACCACGCAGGTGCAGGCGCTGACCAGCGATCAGCTGAACACGCTCAACACCGCCGACGTGCGCGCGCTGACCACCGCACAGCTGGGCGCGCTCAGCACGGATCAGCTGTCCAGCCTGAGTAGCGACACCGTGGCGGCGCTAACTACTCAGCAGGTGGCGAAGCTGACCACCGATCAGGTGCGGGTGCTGAACACCGACCAGCTGAACGCGCTCAACACCGCCGACATCCGGGCATTGACAACGGCGCAGTTGCAGGCGCTCAGCACCAGCCAGCTGTCCAGCCTGAACACCGACGGCACGGCCGCGTTGACCAGCGCCCAGGTGGCCAAGCTGACCACCGACCAGGTCGCAGCGCTGACGACCGACCAGCTGAACGCGCTCAACACCGCCGACATCCGCGCCCTGACCACGGCCCAGGTCGCCGCCCTGACCACAGCGCAATTGGCCGCGCTCAGCACCGACAACGCCGGCGCCCTGACCAGCGCCCAGGTGTCCAAGCTCGGCACCGACCAGGTGCGCGCGCTGACCAGCGACCAGTTGAACGCCTTCAGCACCATCGACATCCGTACCCTGACCACGACCCAGGTGGCGGCCCTGACCACGGCCCAGCTGTCGACGCTGGGCACCACCAACCTGGCGGCGCTCAGCACCGCCCAGCTGGGGGTGCTGACCACCGATGAAGTCCAGGTTCTGACCACCGACCAGCTGCCGGGCCTGACCACGCAGCAGGTGGCCGGCCTGAGCACCGCGCAGCTGCAGGCGCTAGGCAGCGATCAGCTGAACGCGCTGACCACCACTGAGGTGCGGGCGTTGAACAGCCTGCAAGTGGCGGCGCTGTCCACCGCCCAGGTGTCGACGCTCAGCACCGACACCGTGGCGGCGCTGACCACAGCCCAGGTGATCCGCCTGACCACCGACCAGGTGCGGGCACTGACGACCGATCAGTTGAACGCCCTGACCACGGCCGACGTGCGGTCGCTGACGACGGCTCAGATCACGGTGCTGGGCACGGCCCAGCTGTCCGCCCTGAACAGCGACAGCGTGGCGGCCCTGACCACCGCCCAGGTGGCACAGCTGACCACCGCCCATGTGGGGGCGTTGACCACCGGCCAGCTGAACGCACTGACCACCGCAGACGTGCGGGCCCTGTCGACGGCGCAGCTGAACAGCCTGTCGACCGACCAGGTGCTGGCGCTGGACACCCTGCACGTGGCGGCGCTGACCAGCGCGCAGGTGTCCCAGCTGGGCACCGGACAGATTCACGTGCTGACCAGCGACCAGCTGGTGGCCCTGCCCACGGCGGACATCCGCAGCCTGACCTCAGCCCAGATCGGGGCGCTGACCACCGATCAACTGGCCAATCTCGGCACGGCCAACCTGGCGGCCTTCACCACCGGCCAGCTGGCGGGGCTGACCAGCGACCAGTTGAACGCGCTGACCACCGACCAGCTGGGGGCGCTGACCACGGCCCAGGTGACGGGCCTGAGCACCGCGCAGATCCAGACCCTGACGACGGCCCAGCTGAACGCCCTGGCCACGGCCGACGTGAGGGTGCTGACCACCGCGCAGGTAACCGCCCTGACGACGGACCAGCTGCTGGCGCTGAACAGCGACAGCGTGGCGGCGTTGAGCAGCACCCAGGTGTCCAAGCTGACCACGGACCAGGTGCAGGTGCTGCTCAGCGACCAGTTGAACGCCCTGCCCTCCGCCGACCTGCGCGCCCTGACCACAGCCCAAATCCGGGTGCTGAGCACGGCGCAGCTGGACGGGCTGACCACAGACCAGATGCAGCGGCTGTCCACCACCCAGGTGGCGGCGCTGGCCACCAGCCAGGTGGCGGGCCTGACCACCGACAACCTGTCGGCCCTGACCAGCGACCAGGTGCAGCGGCTATCCACCGCGCAGCTTCAAGCCTTGACCACCAGCCAGGTGCACGCGCTGACCACCGATGACGTGCGGGAGCTCAGCACCAGCCAGGTCGCGGCCTTGACCACCGCCCAAGCCTACGCGCTGACCACCGATCAGCTGTCCACCATGGGCCAGAGACTGGCTCTCGCCGTCACCGGCGCCCAGGTCGCTGCCTTCTCCAGCGACCAGGTGAACGCCTGGATGAACAGCATCCTGGGTACCCCCAGCTGACGCCGGGCGCGTTCATCCAGAAACGCGCCCGGCTCCCAAATCCCTGTTGAACAAGCGGGTTCAGGCCAGGCGGCTTCAAGCTAAGCGACCGGGCGTCTGTCCCGTGGCTGTACCATGCCCGGCCGTTCCCGGATCGCGCTTAAAAAGAAACGGCCGCCCCAGGTGGGGCGGCCGCTCTTGCACTCTTTACCTTTGAAATCAGGCTCAGGCGGCCTTGCCGCTCTTCGCGATGATTTCGTCGGCCACGTTCTTCGGCACCGGGTCGTAGTGCGAGAACTCCATGGTGTAGGAGCCGCGACCCGAGGTCATGCCGCGCAGCTGACCGATGTAACCGAACATTTCGGACAGCGGCACATGGGATTCGACGGCGATGTTGTGGCCACGCTCCAACTGGCCCAGCACTGTGCCGCGACGACGGTTGATGTCGCCGATCACGTCACCCAGGTAATCGTCCGGAACCACCACTTCGACCTTCATCACCGGCTCCAGCAGGATCGGACCGGCGGTCCGGATGCCTTCGCGGAAGCAGGCCTTGGCGGCGATTTCGAACGTCAGGGCGTTCGAGTCCACTTCGTGGTACTTACCGTCCAGCAGCGTGGCTTCGAAGTCCACGGTCGGGTAGCTGGCGAGGACGCCGTCTTCCTTCTGGACTTCCAGGCCCTTGCCCACCGACGGGATGTATTCGCGCGGCACGGTGCCGCCGACGACCTTGTCCACGAAGGTGAAGCCAGCGCCGCGTTCCTTCGGCTCGAAGCGGATCTTCACTTCGGCGAACTGGCCCGAACCGCCGGTCTGCTTCTTGTGGGTGTAGGTGTACTCGACGGTCTTGGTGATCGTCTCGCGGTAGGCCACCTGCGGGCGACCCATCACACCTTCCACGCCGAACTCGGTACGCATACGGTCGAGCGTCACTTCCAGGTGCAGCTCGCCCATGCCGCGCAGCAGGGTCTGGCCGGTGTCGCGGTCCGTTTCCAGACGCAGGGACGGGTCCGCGCGGACCATCTTGCCGATGGCGGCGCCGAACTTGTCCTGGTCGGCACGGTTCTTCGGCTCCACCGACACGCTGATCACGGGGTCGGGGAAGCGCATGCGCTCCAGCACCACCGGGGCGGTGGCATCGCACAGGGTGTCACCGGTATCCGTCTCGGCCAGCGAGACGAAGGCCACGATGTCGCCCGCGCGGGCTTCTTCCAGGTCGTTCGCTTCCTTGGCGAACATTTCCACGATACGGCCGATGCGCTCACGCTTGCCGCGGGTGGTGTTCAGCAGGGAGGTGCCCTTGGCGACGACGCCCGAGTAGACGCGCACGAAGGTCAGCGAACCGTACTTGTCGTTGATGACCTTGAAAGCCAGACCGGCGAAGGGCTCGTCGTCCGACGACTTGCGCTCGCCGTTCGGGTTGCCGTCCGGGTCCACGGTCTTGATGGCCTCGACGTCCGTCGGCGACGGCAGGAAGGCGACGACCGCGTCCAGCAGCTGCTGCACGCCCTTGTTCTTGTACGAGGAACCGCACAGGACCGGGGTGAAGTCGCCCTTCAGGGTGCCGAGACGCAGGCATTCCTTCAGCACGGCGGGGGCCGGCTCTTCACCGGACTCCAGGTACTGCTCCATGGCCGCGTCGTCCTGCATCAGGCAGGTGTCGATCAGCTCGGCGCGGTACTCGCCAACCTTGCTCAGCAACTCACGGTCGTAGGCGTTGGTGATCTTCAGCTTGTCGGCCAGGTCGTCGGTGACGTCCCAGATCTCCCACTGGCTGTCCTTTTCCTCGGAGAACCAGACGTAAGCCTTCATCTCGACGAGGTCGATCATGCCCTGGAAGTTGTCTTCCGAGCCCAGCGGCAGCTGGATGACGGCCGGGGTGGCGCCCAAGCGCTTGCGGATCATGTCCACGCAGCGGCTGAAGCTGGCGCCGGAACGGTCCATCTTGTTGACGTAGCACATACGCGGAACGTTGTAGTTGTCCGCCAGGCGCCAGTTGGTCTCGGTCTGGGGCTCCACACCGGCCACGCCGTCGAACACCACCACGGCACCGTCGAGCACGCGCAGGGAGCGGTTCACCTCGATGGTGAAGTCCACGTGGCCTGGGGTGTCGATCAGGTTGATCTTCTTGTCCTTCCAGAAGCAGGACACGGCAGCGGACTGAATGGTGATGCCGCGCTTCTGTTCCTGTTCCAGGTAGTCGGTCGTGGTCGACGACTTCAGGTCCTTGGTGTCATGAATGTCGACGATCGTGTGCTTGCGACCCGTGTAGTACAGGATGCGCTCAGTGGTCGTCGTCTTGCCGGCATCGACGTGGGCGATGATGCCGATGTTGCGAATGTCGTCCAGCGGTGTGCTGCGGGGCATTAGAGGGCTCCGTCGTCCAACGTCCGGTGCAAAAGAATGAAGCCGGCGCGGGGGATGTTCAAAAACGAGCGCGGGCCCTGAAAGGACCCGCATGAAAAAAGGCCGGGGGGTCGACGGCACGCCGCATTACCTCCCGGGCGGGCGGATATCTAGCGCGTTCCGCCACCTTTTCCAAGGGCTCATGCGGCATGTCACCCCTGAGCAGGGGAGATTCACGCGCATGGCCGGGGCCCTTCTCCCGCCGCCTGCCCGATTTCCCTGGGCGGTGCGCCGGGATCGGGGCCGGATCCGGCATGGCCTAGGGCTAAAGTATCCCCCAAGTTCGCGAAATCCTGACCATATGCACCCTTGGTGATCATGCGCAAACGGCGTGGAATCACCCCTCGGCATGAGGCGGCCCCGACCCCCGGGGACCGCGCGGGAACCATTGCCCCGCCTACCCGCAATGGGTGCCCCCATAGTGGAATTGTTAACGTTTAGGGGCAAGCCTGCTTGTCAGCCGCACCCCATGACCGGGGGCGCCCCGGACGGCAAGACGAAAGCGGATGATCCTGGACCTGAACGCCCCGGCTGACAGCGCCGCCCACGGCGGCACCGAAAGAACCAGTACGCAGGAAAGCGCCCGGCCGTCCCCGGACGCGACCATCGCCGACGCGCACGCCGCCGGCGCCGACATCCCCATCCCACCCGACGACACCCCAGCGCGCGCCCTTCAGGGCCTGTCCATTCCCCGCCGCCTGTTCCTGGCCTTCACCCTGCTGTTCGTCCTGGCGGCCGCGGTCTGCCTGTGGGGCATGCGCCGGATCGACGTCATCGTCAGCACCACCCGCGACAGCCAGCAGGCCCTGGCCGTCATCCAGGCGGTGGAAGCGGTGCGCACCGCCATGCTGGACCAGGAGACGGGCCTGCGCGGCTATATCGTGGCGGGCGATCCCACCTTCCTGGAGCCGACCCGCCAGGCCATGCAATCGCAGGAAAGTCGCCTGGCAAGGCTGGAGGCGCTGACCCAGGGCGACACGGACCAGCGGCGGCGGGTGGATACGCTGCGTGCCGAGGTGCGCGATTGGCAGGACGGCTACGCCAACCCCACCCTGACCATGGCCACGGACCCCACGACGCGGGCCCTGGCCCGCGACCAGGCCCGAGCCTTGGGGGGCAAGCGCTCCATGGATGCGGTGCGCGGCACGCTGGACGCCATCGCGACGGCGGAACGCGAGATGCTGGACGAGCATCTGGTGAAGCAGCAGAACGCCCAGTCGGAGGGGGTGCGGGGCATCCTGGTGGGTGGCCTGATGATCGTCGCCACCGCCCTCGGCATCTGGGTCCTGCTGTCCCGCAGCCTGGTGCTGCCCATCCTGGCCCTGACCGCCGCGTTGCGCGCCATCGCCCGGGGCGACGCCAGCGTCACGGTCACCGGTGCCGGACGCAGCGATGAGCTGGGCACCATGGCACGCGCCCTGCAATCGCTGAAGGAACAGCAACAGGCGCGGGAGCGCCAACGGGCGGACCGCCAGGCCCTGGAACGCCGCATGCTGGCCACTGTGCAGGAAAGCCGCGAGCGGCTGGACAGCATCCTGAACAGCCTGGCGGACGGCGTCCTGACCATCAACGAGGCGGGCGTTATCCTGTCCGCCAACCGCGCCGGCGCCAGCATGCTGGGCCGCGACGTGCGCCAATTGCTGGGCCTGCCGGTGGACGAGTTCCTGACCCTGCCCAGCCTGGCCGGGGCCAACGCCGCCGCCAGCGCTGTGCTGGAAGAGGCAGCCGGCACCCTGTGGCTGCCCCTGGCGCTGGAAGGGAACAGCCCCCGCGAGGTCGAGGTGCGCGGCGAGGAACGCCGCTTCCCGGCGGAACTGACCGTCACCACCACCCAGCTGGACGACCGCCCCCTCTACACCCTGGTGCTGCGCGACATCACGCATCGCAAGGAGGTGGAGCGCATGAAGGACGCCTTCATCTCCACCGTCAGCCATGAATTGCGCACGCCGCTGACCTCCATCCACGGATCCATCCGCCTGGCGCTGGGCATGCCCGACGCCCTGTCCATCCAGGCGCAGAACCTGCTGCGCATCTCCGACCGCAACAGCGAACGGCTGATCGCCATCGTCAACGACCTGCTGGATATCGAGCGCATTGAATCCGGCACCCTGGATCTGAAGGCGGACAAGCTGGACCTGGGGGAATTGGCGGCGGAGACGGTGGCCACGCTGCGCCCCATGGCCGAGGAGCACAGCGTCACCCTGCGCTACATTTCCGCCGGTTCCCTCCCCGTGGTGGGCGACCCGCGACGCCTGCGGCAGGTGCTGGCCAACCTGGTGTCCAACGCCATCAAATATTCCAACGCGGGCGGTGCTGTGACCGTGCAGGGCGACAGGGAGGACGGCCGCGTCCGCCTCTCGGTGCACGACAACGGCCCCGGCGTGCCGGACTGGTTCAAGCCACGCCTGTTTCAGAAATTCGCCCAGGCGGACTCGTCGGACAGCCGGCAGAAAGGCGGGAATGGCCTGGGCCTGTCCATCGTCAAGGCCATCGTGGAGCGTCACGGCGGACACATGACCCTGACCAGCCACCCGGGCGACACGGAATTCGTGCTGACCCTGCCGTCCAGACGCATCGACGCCCGGTCCGACGCGCCTGCGGGCGCCGATATCCCCTAGCCACCCTGAACGCCACCTTGGCGGCCCGGCAGCCTGTGGCCGACTGTCGCCCGAACTCCATTTGCGCCCGCTGGCCCCGGCGGCTACCCTGGTGCGCATTGTAGCGCCACGGGGACGCGCCGGCGTGTCCCTCCAAAGACCATGGCACCCAAGTCCATCGCACACGACCACCGCGAGGCAGCATGGCCGAGTCACTGAACCGCATCCTCTATGTCGATGACGAGCCGGACATCCGCGCCATCGTCGAACTCAGTTTGCGCCATGTCGGTGGCTTTGACGTGCAGATGGCCGAATCCGGCGCCCGCGCCTTGGAAATCCTGGATGGTTGGACGCCCCAGCTGATCTTGCTGGACGCCATGATGCCCGGCATGGACGGCCCCGCCACGCTGGCCGCCATCCGCCAGCGCCCGTCCCTGGCCGGCGTCCCCATCGCCTTCATGACCGCCAAGGTGCAGCCATCCGAGGTGCAGAGGTTCAAGGAAATCGGCGCCGTGGGCGTGATCGCCAAACCCTTCGACCCCATGAGCCTACCCAACACCGTCCGCGAGCTGTGGGGCGGCGCGGGCCCGACATGATCCAGGACACTTCGCCCATCATGCCGCCCCTGCCAGCGGACCTGCTGGCGCGGGTGGAGAAAATCCGCCAGGACTTCATGGCCGGCCTGCCGGATCGCCTGGCGCAAATCCGGCAGGCGGCCGAGGCGCTGGAAGGCCTGGACGGCCACGACGCCACCACTGCCCGCGCCGACCTGGCGCGCCACGCCCATTCCCTGGCCGGCTCCGGCGCCACCTTCGGCCTGCCGGACCTGAGCGTCGCCGCCCGCGCGCTGGAGGAGGTGATCGACCAGATGGGGGCCGTCGCCCTGCCGGTGCTCCGTGCCGCCATCGACGGACTGGAGCGAGCCATCACCGGCGCCGCCCCATCCGCCCCCGCCGTCAATGCCCTGCCCATCGCCCCCGCCCTGTCCAGCGAGGGGACTTACCGTTCCGTCTATCTGATGCAGGCCGATGGCCCGGGGGCCGAGGATCTGGCCGACATCCTGGCCGCCTACGGCTATAAGCTGACTGCCTTTCCCGATGGCGACGCCCTGACCGCCGCCGTGGCCGATGCTGCACCGGAAGCGATCATCCTGGACATCAACCCGCACGGCATGATCCCCAGCGCCACGCGGATGACGGACGCCAGGGGGCGCAAGATACCGAGCCTCGCACTGTCGTCCGCCACCGGTTTCGCCGCGCGGCTGGCGGCGGCACGGGCCGGTTGCGACGCCTATGTGGTGAAGCCGCCGGACGCCAACGCCCTGGTCAACCATCTGGACCGCCTGACGGAACGCGACCCCGACCAGCCGCTACGCATCCTGATCGTGGACGACGACGCCACGCTGGGCGCCTATTACGAGATGGCGCTGCAGTCCGCCGGCATGCAGACGCGGTTGGTGACCGACCCGCTGCAGGCGGTCGAAGCGCTGTATGACCACAACGCCGACCTGATGGTCACCGACCTGATCATGCCCCAGTGCACGGGCTTCGAACTGGCGTCGGTCCTGCGGCAGTATGATGGCCTGCTGGCCCTGCCCATCGTCTTCCTGACGGCGGACCTGGACACGGAGACGCACCGATCCGCGGTGCGCACGGGCGTCGATGCCTATCTGACCAAGCCGGTCGACCTGGGCGACCTGGCGGAAACCGTGCGCGCCCGTGCCCGCCGCGCCCGCCAACTGAAGGCGCTGATGGTGCGCGATGGCCTGACCGGCGCCTACAACCACCCCATGATCCAGGATTTGCTGGCGACCGAAGTGGCCCGCGCCCAGCGCGACGGTACGGACCTGTCCTTCGCGATGCTGGATATCGATCATTTCAAGAAGGTCAACGACCGCTACGGCCACGGGGCCGGTGACCGGGTCATCAAGGGCCTGTCACGCCTGTTGCAGCAGCGGCTGCGGCGCAGCGACATGATCGGGCGCTACGGTGGTGAGGAGTTCGCCGTGCTGATGCCGCAAACGCGGCCCGAGCACGCGGCGGAGCGGCTGAACCTGCTGCGCCAGCAGTTCAGCGAAATCCCCTACGTGCACGGCGACACCCAGTTCCAGGTGACCTTCTCGGGCGGCGTGGTGGGGCTGAAGCCCGGGCTGGACGCCAAGGCCCTGAACCTGACGGCCGACGCCGCGCTCTATCGCGCGAAGAACGCCGGCCGCAACAGGATTGAACTGGGCTGAGCACCAAAGCTATGAAGCGCCGTTTCATAGCTTGGATCCGACCGCACCCGGCGTTTGGTGGGAAACTTATCTCACCGGCGCGGTGACGACCTTGGCCGTGGTGCTGACCGCAGTGCCGGCCACGTCGGCCGCCGTGCCCACGGCGGTGCCGGCGGCATCGACCACGACGCAGCCGCTGAGGGCACCCAGCGCCAGGCCCAGCACCAGCACGCTTCTGCCCACCCGGTAAATCTTTCCTTGGAACAACGACACGCCCGACATGGCGAAACCCCTTGGCTGGCCTGGCTTCCCGTCTAATCCGGGAATCCTGGGGGCCGGCCGCCGGCCCCCTTCCCTTTATACGGAAGCAAAGGGCGGGCCAGGGTGGTCTCTGTCAGGCTATGCCGTCTGGGCCGGTTTGGTCAGGCTATGCCTTCCGGGGCGGTCATGTCGAAGCCCAGGGGCGTCACCGATACCAGGCCGTGCTTGAGCGCGCCGGCATCGGTGTCCGGCCCCAGGATGGGCATGTGGCGGCGGAAGGCCATCCAGTAATAGGTGCCGCCGCGCATGTCGGCGCGCGGTTCCACGTCGATGCGGTCCAGGGTGCCCCGGCTCTGCCGCGTCAGCACCACGTCGCCCACGTCCACCGCGTCCACGTCGGGAAAGTTCACGTTCAGCACGGCATTGGCGGCGACCCGCAGGTCCAGCGCATAGTCAAGCGACCGGGCGAAGACCGCCCGCGCCGTGTCCCAGCGCACCTGGCCACCCCTGGCGAAGGATTGGCTGAAGGCGATGGCCGGGACGCCCAGCAGGCGCGCGGTCAGGGCCGCCGCCACAGTGCCGGAATACGGCACCTCGTCACCCACATTGGCGCCCCGGTTGATGCCGGACAGCACAATGTCCGGCGGATTGTCCTTCAGCAGGTGGCGCAGGCCGAAGATGGCGCAGTCGCTGGGCGTGCCGGTCAGGGCGTAGCGGCGTTCCCCCCGTTCCTCCACCCGCAGGGGCGTGGTCAGGGTGACGGCGCGCGACATGCCGCTCTGGTCCTTCTCCGGCGCCACCACCCAGACCTCCTCCGCCACCCCGGCCACCAACTCGGCCAGCAGGGCCAAGCCCGGCGCGTTGATGCCGTCGTCGTTGGTGAGCAGCACGCGGCCCAGGCGGTGGGCGGGCGGGGCGGATGACGTCATGAGTCTGGCCTCGGAAGCGGTGGAACCCTATAGATACGGGCGCACCTTTCCGGGCGGCGGCGCGGATGGCAAGCCGCAATGTCGCGCCCCGCTCCGCTTTGATCGCTTTTCCCGTCCAATCCTTCAGGAACCCCGGGACCATGTCCGACGACCGGCTGTCCACCGCCCTTTGGGTCCAGTTGCACCTGCGCCGCTGCGCCGCCGACAGCATCCCCGTCTACGTCCTGCGCAAGGGCGAGGCGGAGAGCGGGCTGATCCTGCTGAAGGTCGTCATCCCCTTCCAGGGCGCCAAGGTCTACACCCAGAGCCGCGACATCGACGGTAGGCTGGGCTGGTTCCCGGGGCTGAATGGCGCCCAGGTGCCGGAATCGGAGGCCGACGCCTTCATCGAACGCGCCACCCGCCGCGATCCCGACCTGTGGGTGATCGAGGTGGAAAGCCGCGACGGCAGCCACCCGTTCGAAGGCAAGGTGATCTGAGCCCTAGGTGCCCCCTGCCCGGATCAGACAAGTTTCGACGGAATTCGCACGCCGTATATTTAAATTATTATTTACAAACCGACCCGCCAACCTTGAACAAGGCCTCCGAATCGCCCTAATTCCCCTTATAAAACAACCCATAAGGGAGAGCGGCATGCCAAGATCCGTGAGCGTCAGGGTTAAAATCCTGGCGGCCGTCCTTTTGCCGGTCGCCGCGATGATCATCATCGCCATCCTGAGCACGTTCCATGAGCGCACCCTGATGCTGGAAGGCCGCAAGGAACAGATGGTGCGACAGGTCGAGTCGGCAACCAGCCTCCTGGCCTATTATCACGACCTGTCGAGCAACGGAAAACTCAGCGAAGCGGAGGCGCTGGAGCGCGTGAAGACCGACATCCGCGCCATCCGCTTCGCCAACGGCAATTACATCTTCGTCTACAGCGATACCGGGATTGCCCAGGTCGTCGGTCCCCAGCCGCAGATGGAAGGCAAGGACCTGATCGACCTCAAGGATCCGAACGGCGTTCCGTTCATCCGGCTGTTCATCGAGGCGGCGCGGGCCGGCGGCGGGGACGTGGCCTACGCCTTTCCCCGCAAGCAGGGCGATGCGCCCGTGCCCAAGCTGGCCTCAATCCGCCCCTTCGCCCCATGGAAGCTGCTGGTGGGCGCCGGTGTCTACATCGATGACATCGACACCCTGTTCCATCAGCGCCTGATGACCTACGGCACCGCCCTGGCGGTGGTGAGCCTGGCCATCCTCGGGCTGTCGCTCTACCTGGTGCGCACCATCACGCACCCGCTGGAGGCGATCACCGATGCCATGGTGCGCCTGACCGACGGTGACCGGAATATCACCATCACTCACGCCACGCGGGGAGACGAGATCGGCAAACTGGCGCGGGCCCTGACCGTGTTCCGCGACAGCCTGATGGAACTGGACCGCAAGGAGCAGGAACGGCGGGAGGCGGCCGGCCGCGCCGCCGAAGCGCTGAAGTCGGAGCGCGAGGCCATCGCCAACACCTTCCAGCAGAGCGTCATGGGCCTGATACAGCGCAGCGCGGAGGCGGCCAACGAAATCCACCACACCACGGAGACGATGAGCGACGTGGCCGACCGGGCCAGCATTCAGGCCCGAGACGCCGCCACCGCCGCCGGCCAGGCCAGCACCAATGTGCAGACGGTAGCGGCCGCGTCGGAGGAGTTGTACGCGTCCATCAGCGAGATCAGCCGCCAGGTGGCGGACGCGGCCCGCATCGCCGTCGAAGCGGCGGACCAGACGGGCAAGATCAACACCATGATGCTGAGCCTGTCGCAATCGGCAGGCCGGATCGGCGAGGTGGTTCAGCTGGTGGCCGGGATCGCCAGCCAGACCAACCTGCTGGCCCTGAACGCCACCATCGAGGCGGCGCGCGCCGGCGAGGCGGGCAAGGGCTTCGCTGTGGTCGCTAGCGAGGTGAAAACCCTCGCCACCCAGACGGCCAAGGCGACGGAGGAGATCACGGCCCAGGTCGCCGATGTCCAGCAAGAAACGGCGCAGGCCGTCGCCGCCATCCGCACCGTCAGCGGCGTCATCGACCAGATCCGCACCATTTCGTCCGGCATCGCGGCGGCGGTCGAGGAACAGGGCGCCGCCACCCGGGAGATCGCCCGCAACGTCACCGAAGCGGCCAGCGAGACCCAGGAAATGAGCGCCAACATCGGCGGCCTGACCGAGGCGGCGGCGACCACGGGATCGGTGGCGCAGAAACTGCTGTCCGCCTCCAGCGACCTCGCCCGCAATGCCGAACGCATGCGCGGCGACGTGGACAATTTCCTGCGCGGCATCCGCGCCGCCTGACGCACCGGAGGGCCAACGCGGCGGAGGCACCTACTCCGCGGCGTTGGCGCGGCCGTCGGTGTTGGCGGGGACCAGGCGGCGGGCCGCGCGGCGGGTCTTCTGGCGGTGCAGCTGCCGGTCGATCCAGCGGCTGAAATCCTCCATGTAGAGGTACAGCACCGGGGTGATGTAGAGCGTCAGCATCTGCGACACCACCAGGCCGCCGACCACGGCCACACCCAGGGGCTGGCGCAGCTCGGCGCTGGCGCCGGAGGCGAGCGCTATCGGCAACGTGCCCATCAGGGCCGCCATGGTGGTCATCATGATGGGGCGGAAGCGCAGCAGGCAGGCGCGGTAGATGGCGTCCTGCGGCGCAGCACCCTCGCGCCGGGCCTCCAGTGCGAAGTCGATCATCATGATCGCGTTCTTCTTCACGATGCCGATCAGCATCAGCACGCCGATGATGGCGATGACGCTGAGGTCGAAGCCGAACAGCATGAGCGAGCCCACCGCCCCCACGGCCGCCGAGGGCAGGCCGGACAGGATGGTCAGCGGGTGGATGAAGCTTTCATACAGCACGCCCAGTACGACATAGATGACGAGCACGGCCGTCAGCAGCAGCAGGCCCTGGTTGGCCAGCGCCTGCTGGAACACCTGGGCGGTGCCCTGGAAACTGCCGGAAATGCTGTCCGGCATGCCGATGTCGCGCTGCACCCCCTCGATGGCCGTCACGGCAGCCCCCAGCGAGACGCCCGGCGTCAGGTTGAACGACAGGGTGACGGCCGGCAGCTGCCCCTGGTGGTTCACGCTGATGGGGCCGGAGGTGCGGTCGATACGGGCCACGGCGCCCAGGGGGATCAGCTTGCCGCTGTCGGAACGGATGTAGATGCGGTTCAGCACGTCCGCCGACTTCTGCGCCTCCGGCGACAGCTCCAGGATCACCTCGTAATCGTTGGTCGGCGTATAGATGGTGGAAATCTGGCGCGTGCCGAAGGCGCTGTAGAGGCTGGAACGCAGGTTTTCCGCGGTCAGGCCCAGCATATAGGCCTTGTCCAGGTCGATATGGATGGAGGCGTTCTGGCCGGACAGCTGCAGGTCGCTGGTCACGTCCTGCAACTGCGGCATCTGCGCCATCTTCTGCATCAGCCGGTCCGACCATTGGTACAGCTGCGGCTGGTCCAGGCCCTGCAGCGTGTACTGGTACAGGCTCTTGGACTGACGGCCGGAGACGTTCAGGTTCTGCACCGGCTGGAAGAAGACGTTGATGCCGGGGATGTCGGCCACGTCCCGGCGTAAACTCTGCAGCACCGCCTCCATCTTGGGGCGGTGGGCGCGGTCCTTCAGCGACATGAAGACCCGGCCGGCATTGGTGACGTTGCCGCCACCGCCGACGGAGGAGATGAAGGTCTCCACATAGGGGTTCTTGGCCACCGCCGCCGCCACCTGCTGCTGCAAGGCGATCATGGCGTCGAAGGAGATGTCCTGCCGGGCTTCCGTCTGGGCGAAGATCTGACCGTTGTCCTCGGTGGGGAAGAAGCCCTTCTGCACCTGCTGGAACAGCACCACGGTGCCCACCAGGGTGGCGAAGAACACGGCCACCACCACGCGGCGGTGGGCCAGGCACCAGGTCAGGGTGCGGTCATAGCCCCTGAGCCAGGCCTGGAACCCCGCCTCCGTCACCCGCTCGAACCGGTTGGGCTTGGCATGGTGGTCATGGTTGATGAAGCGGCTGCACAGCATGGGCGTCAGCGTCAGCGACGTGATGGCCGAGGCCGCGATGGCCAAGGTCACCGTCACCGCGAACTCATGGAACAGCCGGCCCACCACGCCGCCCATCATGAAGATGGGGATGAACACCGCCACCAGCGACAGGGTGATGGACACGATGGTGAAGCCGATTTCCCGGCTGCCCTTCACCGCCGCCTCGAACGGGCTCATGCCCTCTTCGATGTAGCGGACGATGTTCTCCAGCATGACGATGGCGTCGTCCACCACCAGGCCCACCGACAGGGTCAGCGCCAGGAGCGAGATGTTGTCGATGGAAAAGCCGAAGGCCTTCATGGCGCCGGCGGCGCCGATGAGGGAAATGGGCACGGCGATGCCGGGGATCAGCGTGGCGCTGACCTTGCGCAGGAACAGGAAGATGACCATGACCACCAGGCCGATGGTCAGGATCAGCGTGAACTGCACATCCTCCACCGCCGCCCGGATGGACAGCGAGCGGTCGATCAGCACGCTGATGTTGATGGACGGCGGCAGGCTGGCCTTGAAGGTGGGGATGACCCGCTTCACGGCGTCCACCACCTCCACCGTGTTGGCGTCGGGCTGGCGCTGGATGGCCAGCACGATGGTGCGGGTGCCGTTGAACCAGCTGGCGGTGCGGTCATTCTCCACCCCGTCGATGACGCTGGCAACGTCGCCCAGGCGCACCGGCGCGCCGTTGCGGGTGGCGATGACCAGGTGCGAGAAGCTCTGGGCGTCGAACAGCTGGGTGTTGGTCTCCAGGATCAGCTGCTGGGCCGAGCCGGAGACGACACCGACGGGAGAGCTGGAATTGGCGGCGGCGATGGCGTTCTGCACCTCATCCACGCCGATGCCGCGGGCGGTCAGCGCCTCTGGGTTCAGGCGGATGCGCACCGCGAACTTCTGGGCACCCCAAACCTGCACCTGCGCCACGCCGCTGAGGGTGGACAGGGCGGGGCTCAGCAGGGTTTCGGCGTATTCGTCCACCTGGCTCAGCGGCAGAGTGGCGCTGCTGAGCGCCAGCAGCAGCACCGGCTGGTCGGCCGGGTTCACCTTGCGGTAGCTGGGCGGGGTCGTCATCTCGATGGGCAGGCGCCGCTGCACCCGCGACAGGGCCGCCTGCACGTCCAGGGCGGCACTGTCGATGTCGCGGTCCAGCTCGAACTGGATGTTGACGTTGGTGCTGCCCTGCACGCTGCTGGAGGTGATGCTCTCGATGCCGGCGATGGTGGAGAACTCACGCTCCAGCTGAATGGCGACGGAGGACGCCATGGTATCCGGGCTGGCGCCCGGCAGGCTGGCCGACACGCTGATGACGGGGAAGTCCACGCGCGGCAGGGCCGCCACCGGCAGGTATTTGTAGGCCAGCACGCCGCTGAGGATCAGGGCCGCCGTCAGCAGGACGGTCATCACCGGCCGGCGGATGCAAAGCTCGGAAATGTTCACGTGCGCGCCTTTCCGCTGGCCTGCGCGGCGCCTGCGCTGGGATTGGCGCTGTCTGCCTCGACCCCGCCCCCTTGGGTGGCCGGGCGTTCCACGATCTTGGCACCGGGCACCAGGCGCAGCTGGCCTTCGACCACCACCCGCTCACCCGCCTCGACACCGCTGGCGATGACGGCACCCTGCTCGGCAAAGCGCCCCACCGTCACCGGGCGCATGTCCACCGTGTCGTCGGCCTTGACCACGAACACGTAAGGGCCGGCCTGGCCGCGCTGCACCGCCACCGCCGGCACGGACAGTACGTCGGCCTCCATGCCCAGGTGCAGGGTGACGTCCACGAACTGGCCCGGCCACAGGGCACGGTCCTTGTTGTCGTACAGGCCCTTCAGCTGAATGGTGCCGGACTGCGCGTCCACGCTGTTGTCGATGAAGACCAGGCGGCCCGTGGCGGCGACCAGGCCGTCGGCGGTCTTGGCCGAGACCAGGGGCGGCCGGCCGGACCGCAGGGCCTGGCGCACCGCCGTCACATGCTTCTCCGGCACGGTGAAGGCGACGTTGATGGGCGCCACCTGCACCAGGGTGGTGAGGGTGGAGCCGCTGTCGCTGCCCTTCACCAGGTTGCCGGGGCGCAGCTGGATGCTGCCTACCACCCCGTCGATGGGGGACCGGATTTCAGTGAAGGCCACGGTCAGGCGCGCCTGATCCACCGCCGCCTGGTCGGCCAGCACCGTGGCCTCCTGCGCCTTGGCGGTGGCCGACGCCTGCTCGTTCTGCTGCATGGAGACGGCGCCGCGGGCGAACAGGTCGGCGTTGCGCTTGGCGTCGGACCGCGCCTGGCCCAGGTTGGCCTGGTCACGGGCCAGGTTGGCCTCCGCCTGCATCAGGGCGGCCTTGGCCGGGCGCTGGTCCAGCAGGAACAGCAGGTCGCCGGACTTGACCTCCTGCCCCTCCTCCACCTTCGCTGCCATCAGCTGGCTGTCGATGCGGGCGCGCACCTGCACGGTGGAGATGGGCTGCACCGTGCCCACGGCGGCCACGTCGATGGGCATGGCGCCGCGCCGCACGCGCGCCGTCACCACCGGCACCGGGTCACTGTTGTTATTGCCAGGACCACGCTTGCCCGGCGTGGCCGAGGCCTCCGGCCCAATCCCGGATGTCCCCGCCCCGGACTTGGCGTCCCACACGCGGTAACCGCCATAGGCGGCGACCAGGACCAGGACCAGCGCGGCGGCGGCCGTGCGACGATTCATCGGGACTTCTCCGGGAGCGAACGGGTACAGGCGACATCGGGACCGGTGGCATCATGGGGCAAAACGGTGACAGTTGCCTTAACGCGGTTGAAAACCACGCCAGCCGCCGCCCGTCGGACGGCGGGCATCACGCCCAGCCCTGTCAGCCCACCCGTCGGCATCTGCGACCCAACCCCACGCCTCGTCCGCACAACCGCCAGCCCCCGGGCCCCATACCCAAGCAGGCAAAACGTCGCGGATCCCGGTTTTGCAGTCTTATAAGATATACATCGGCCCCAGGCATTATCCTTAAAGTCTGAGGCCCACCCCAGAGCGTGAAGCGGCCTGCACAGGCGACGGGACAAGGGGTGCCCGGCGCCGTCCCTTTTAGCGGGACATACCGCCCATCTCCGGCCACGGCGCGTTCATGCCTTCGCAGCCTGCGACGGATAGGGTACACCGGCGCCGTTTTCCCACATTTCCGCATTCAAAGACCTGAGGAGGCTTCTGAAACGATGCGCCGTCTGCTGCTGCTGTCCACCATCCTGGCGGGTTCGCCCGTCCTCTCGGCTTCGGCCGCCCTGGCCGCAGACGTTTCGTCCTCCTATACCGCCGACCATACCACCGGCCGACATACCGACGACCCCCATACCACCGGCGGGCAGACACCCGCCTCCGTGGCCCCCGCCGCTGACAGCGACTCTCCGCTGGACCAGATCATCGTCACCGCCACCCGCCGGGCCGAGGCCCTGCGCGACGTGCCCGCCAGCGTGTCCACCGTGTCGCGCGACGAGTTCGAACAGAAGGGTGTGCTGTTCATCGGCGACGAACTGACGGACCTGCCGGGCGTGCTGGTGTCCAAGAACGACATGGGCACCTACACCTCGATCACCCTGCGCGGCGTGCCCAGCAAGGTGCACAACGACACGCTGGTGGTGATGATGGACGGCATCCCCTACGTCACCGGGGATGACGAGGTCGACCTGGAACAGCTGCCCTACAGCGCGGTGGGCCGGGTGGACGTGGTGCGCGGCCCCATGTCGGCGCTGTACGGCCGGGGCGCCATCAGCGGCACCATCAACTACCTGACCCGCGAGGTCACCGACGAGACCAAGGGCGAGGTCACCCTGCAGGCCGGCAGCGACGGCTGGCTGCACGGCGACGCCCTGCTGCAGACGCCCACCGTGAAGGGCGGCGCCCTGCTGCTGGACGTGGGGCATGAGCGGGGCGACGGCTGGCGCGACCGCACCGGCCGCAACGAGACCAACCTGTTCCTGAAGCACCAGCTGGACATGGGCGATGCCGGCCGCCTGACCGTCACCGCCACCTGGGTGGACACCCGCCAGCAGCTGGCCGGAGAACTGCCGGTGGACAGCCGGGGTGAACTGATCAACCTGCCGGGCGGCCGCGAGGCCAACTGGAACGAGGACAACGCCGGCTTCTACAAGCGCATGGCCACGGCCACGGCGACGTATGAGCGTGACTTGGCCGACGGCCTGGTGGCCACCACCAAGCTGCACATCCGCCAGGCCTTGACATCCGCCCTGCAGGGCTTCGCCAACGAGTACGACCCCAGCGCCGGCTCGGTCACCTTCACCGGCTTCCGCGTCGACGGCAACACCGTCACGGGTTATGGCGAGCAGCAGCTGTCCTGGACCCACGGCCCCTGGCAAGTGCTGGGCGGCGTCAGCGCCGAGCAGGTGCGCGCCCACCATACCGAGCATTGGACCGGCCAGTTGGACGACACCTACTACTACGGTGAGCAGCGCAGCATCCTGACCGGCCAAAACATCGACACCGATGCATGGGTGACGGACACCCAGCTGAACGCCTATGGCCGCGAACGGGCCTACGCCGCCTATCTGCAGGTGGACCGGACCTTCGGGCCGGTCACCCTGGACGTGGGCGGGCGCTATGACTACTTCGAGCGCCACGTCCTCTATGGCGACACCACCAGCGGCGGGCCCAACGGCACCATCACGCCAGGCGGCACTGCCTATGACGACAACGCCCATTTCAGCCCCAAGGCCTCGGTCACCTGGAAGGTGACGCCGGAGGTCAGCGCCTATGTCGCCTACGGCCAGGGCTTCTCCGCCGCCTTCGGGCCGCTGTGGTCCTTCCGCAGCCGCCAGACCGGCCTGAACCCGGAACTGGCGGACAATGTGGAGGCCGGCGTGAAGGGCGACGCCTTCGGCGGCCTGCTGTCGGGCAGCGTCACCGTCTATCGCCTGCAGCGCCACGACCTGCTGCAGGTGGTGGAGGTCAATGGCGTGCCGCAGACCTTCAACACGGGGGAGCAGCTGTCGCAGGGTGTCGAACTGGCGGGCAGCGCCCGGCTGGACAGCTTGTTGCCCCATCTGTCGGCCGACGTCACCTATGGCTACACCGAAGCCTATTGGCTGGACGACCGCTTCGTGGAAAGCGACACGCTGATCCAGCGCGACTTCACCGGCAAGCGGGTGCAGGGCGTGCCCCGGCACACGGGCAGCGTCGCCCTGAACCAGGGTATCCCAGCATTGGGCCTGTCGGGCAAGCTGTGGGTGGAGATGTTCGGCGACTATGCCTACGACAGCCAGAACAGCCGCGTCAGCGGTGGCTACGCCCTGTGGAACACCACCTGGACGTGGACGCCGCCCCATCAGGACACCGTGGATTTGAGCCTGACGGTGCGCAACCTGTTCGACCGCAAGGTGAACCTGATCGAGGCCGACGACAACGGCCCGCTGGGCGCCTTCCCCCAGCCGCCGCGCCAGGTCCTGGGTACGGTCAAGGTGCGGTTCTAGGCAGCCTTATGTTCTTATGTGAAAGGGGGTCATCCGGGAAACCGGGTGGCCCTTTTCTTATGGCGTTCAGAGATGCCGAGGAATGTTGGCCGTCTCATAAAATACGCCCACGATGGAGCGAGGCGCGGCCGTCGTGTAGACGATCCAATAATCCTTGACGTGCAGCCACAATCGGCCAGGTTTCGCCAGTAGCGGATATGGTCGCGGAGCCGGCAAGCCATCACCGGGATTCGCCTGGATGCGCGCGGCCGCTTCCTCCAACACGTTCGCCAAGTTTAAAATGGCCGCATCACGGCCCAAGGCCTCGTAATGATCACGAAGATTGGTGATATGCCGCAACGCGCGCGGCGATAACCGGATCACAAGCGCCGCGCGGCCGGGCGAAGACTGGAGTGTTCTCGCTTCGCGCGGATCCGGGCAGCACTCTCGCGCAAATCCCGCAAGACATCCGAAAGCGCCACACCTTCACCGCGCGCGATCTCTTCCTCGCTAATGGCGAGGTCACGCTCCCATTCTTCGGGGTGCTGGCGGGTCGAGGTATTCATGGGGGAAAGAATAAGCCCCCAGCGCAGGAAAATCCAGGCATCACCATGCCGCCCTTCTCTCCGACGTAAAAAATCTTAAGTTGTTTCACGACGCTTCCTGACGCGACGGATGGCCATGACAAGCAGCATCGCCCTGTACTTCCCCATGCTGGTCCTGTTCCTGTTCACCCTGCTGGTGGGCCTCCGGCTGTTCGTCATGCGGGTGCGGGCGGTGAGGCGGGGGAATGTCCGGCTGTCCTACTTCCGCAACTTCACGGCGGGCACCCAGACGGACGGTTGCGCCACCGCCCAGCGCGCCTTCAACAACCTGCTGGAGGTGCCGCCGCTGTTCTACGTCATCTGCGTGGTGCTGATGGTGCTGCGCCAGGGCGACCATCTCTATGAGGCGCTGGCCTGGGTTTTCGTGGCGCTGCGCGTCATGCAGAGCGCCATCCACCTGACCTACAACAACGTGCTGCACCGGGCGGCGGTGTTCATCGTATCCATGGCCGTGCTGGCGGCGATGTGGGTGCGGCTGGGCCTGACGCTGCTGACCTTTCCCGCCTGACGCTCAGCGGCTGGGCCGGACGCGCCAGTAGAGGTAGGAGCGGAGGACCGAGATCAACGCCAGGGGCAGCAGCACCGCCATCGTCAGGCGGGGCCCCCGGATCAGGGCCGGCGGCAGCCACAAGGTCAGGGCCAGCAGCAGGAAGCCGCCGGCCACAAACAGCCGGCCACCGAAGCGGTGCGTCTGGTCCCACACCCATTCGTCGTTGCGCGTCCACGGCGTGCGGATGCCCAGCAGACCGTTCTGCCGCACCTTGCCCATCACATTGCCCATCAGGATCAGGAACACACCCATGATCAGCGCATGGGTGCGGCCCATGTCCACCGGGTGGCCCAAGGCGCCGCCCACCAGGGCGAAGTGGGTCAGCGCCAGCATGCCGGTCAGCGACAGACAGGCCGTACGCCAGGCGGTCCCTGACCGCGCCAGGGCCGCCGCGCTGGGCGAAAACCGGGCCAGCAAGGCCATGAGCGCCGCCCATCCCACGACGGTCAGAGGCAGGATCGCCAGCGCCTGAGGTGCCGGGGCGACCCCATTGACCTGACCGTTGGCGCCCCAATGGATGGGCAGGGTCGCCTCCATCCCAACCTGCGTCAGCGTATAGAGGCTGGCCAGCGCCATGACGGCCAGGATCTGGGCCGTCATCAGCCAATAGAACCGAGCGGACATATGCATACTCCTCGCGGGGACCGCTATTTCCCCGGCTTGACCAGACCGGGGCTATGGGCCACCCGCTCCCCCTGCCCTATCCCCATGCTGTCCATGAGGCCCGACAGCGCCTCTTCCAGCACCGACAGGTTCAGGCGGTAGTAGATGGTGGTGCCCTGACGCTCCTGGTCCACCAAGTCGGCCTCGCGCAGTACGGCGAAATGGCCGGACAGGGTAGGCTTGGCCAGGTCGAAATGGCGGGCGATGTCGCCGGCCGACAAAGGCCCCTCGCGCAGCAACTGAAGGATGCGGCGGCGGCTGGGATCGGCCAGGGCTTTGAAGACGCGATTCATGATAACGGTATTTAGCTAATTAGCGAAATATAGTCAAGTCGCTTGGGCGACGTCTTTCCCAATCGTTGCATTTTGCAGATTTCGCCGCCGAGGTAGCTCTTGTTGAATGCAACACTCCATCAACTGGCAAAATGCGTGACGCAAATGACACACTTTGCGGTGTGTAGGAAATTTTTGCCCAGCACCCCCTATTTCATTCCCTGAACGTTCCCACAATCCTGGCAAACACGGAGTCGACACTATAGACTCCGTTGTGATTTTTCGGTGACCGCCGGCCCGGGAGCGGACCTTGGAAAACCTGTTGCAGACCTTGCGTAATCTGGGGCCGGTGCGGCTGGGCGCCATCGGTGGCGTCGCGCTGCTGATCCTGGCCCTGTTCGGCTTCCTGCTGTTCAACGGCTCCTCGCCCAACATGGCCCTGCTGTACAGCGACCTGTCGCCCAGCGACGGCGGCGCCATCGTGCAGCAGCTGGACCAGATGCAGCCCAAGGTGCCCTACCAGGTCAGCCCGGACAGTACCCGCATCGAGGTGCCGGCCGACCAGGTGGGCCGCATCCGCATGCTGATGGCCCAGCAGGGCCTGCCCACCGGTGGCAACGTCGGTTACGAGATCTTCAACCAGGCGGAAAGCCTGGGCACCACCAGCTTCATGCAGTCCGTCCAGCAGTTGCGCGCGCTGGAAGGTGAGCTGTCGCGCACGGTGAACACCCTGGCCCCGGTGCAGCAGTCCCGCATCCACCTGGTGCTGCCCAAGCGCGAGTTGTTCAGCCGTGAGACGCAGAAGGCCACGGCCAGCGTCGTCCTGCGCCTGCGGCCCGGCCAGCAGTTGAAGAAGGAACAGGTGGCCAGCGTCCAGCACCTGATCGCCGCGTCCGTCCCGGGACTGCAGCCCGACATGGTCTCGGTGGTGGACGACAAGGGCAACCTGCTGGCCCGGGGCATGGGTTCCGACAGCAAGGAAGCCATGATGGCGACGGCGGAAGAGAAGCGCCTCGCCTATCAGCAGCGCCTGACCGACAAGGTCGAGGAGATCGTGGGCCGCACCGTGGGCATGGGCAAGGTGCGGGCGGAGGTGACGGTCGACATGGATTTCGACCACATCACGACGAACAGCGAGATCTTCGACCCCGACAGCCAGGTCGTGCGTTCCACCGAGACCAACAACGAGAACTCGGAAGACATCAACAAGGAAGGCCAGGACCCGGTGACGGTGGCGAACAACCTGCCCTCCGCCAACGCCGAGAACACCACCAACGGCTCTTCCAGTTCCAAAACCACCAAGACCAACGAGCGCATCAATTACGAGATCAGCAAGACCGTGAAGGTCCACGAGCGCGAGGCCGGGCAGGTGCGCCGCCTGTCGGTCGCCGTGCTGGTCGACGGCAATTACGTGCCCGACGACAAGGGTGTGGCCCAGTACCAGCCGCGCTCGGATGACGAGCTGCAGAAGCTGGGGTCCCTGGTCAAGTCATCCATCGGCTTCGACGGTTCGCGCGGCGACACCGTGGACGTGGTTAGCATGAAGTTCGCCACCCCCGAGGGCGAGCTGGAGGCCAAGGAAGAGACGCTGTTCGGCCTGCCCAAGCAGGATGTGTTCCGCATCGCCGAAACCATCGTGCTGGCCATCGTCGCCATCCTGGTCATCCTGCTGGTCATCCGGCCGCTGGTGGCCCGCGCCCTGGACCGGACCCCGCAGCTGGACGAGGAGCCCGATCTGCTGTCCGACCAGAGCGGCGTGCCGCAGCTGGCCGGTCCCGGCGGCGGCGCCCTGGCCCGCGAGCTGGCGCTGGAGGCCGCCCAGGCCAACGAGGAACTGGAACAGATGATCGACATCAACCGCGTCGACGGCCGCGTGCGCGCCTCCTCGCTGCGCAAGGTGGGCGAGATCGTCGAGAAGCACCCGGAAGAGGCCGTGTCCATCATCCGGAACTGGCTGTACCAGGAAAATTGAGCGCGGACGTAGCCCATGACCAACATCCGCAGATTCCTGTTCGACAATTCCTTCGACCCCGAGGGCCGCCGCGTCGAAGTGCCGGAGGAACAGCTCCCGCCCGTGCCCGAGCTGCCGCCGGAACCGCCGCCGCCGCCCCCACCGCCGCCGGAACCCACCTTCAGCCTGGCCGACCTGCAGCAGCAGGTGCGCATGGCGCGCGAGGCGGCCTACGCCCAGGGCCATGCCGAGGGCATGCAGGCCGGCGCCGACCAGTCGGCGCTGGCGCTGGCCAACGTGCTGGCCCAACTGCAGGGCAGCGTCGGGCAACTGATCCAGGCGGAGACGCACGGCCGGGCGCTGCGGGCCCAGAACACCATCCGCATGGCGCTGGCCATCGTGCGCAAGCTGTTCCCCGCCATGGTCAAGCGCCACGGCCTGGTGGAGGTGGAGGCATCGGTCAACGCCTTCCTGGCGGAGCTGTCGGATGAACCGCGCCTGCTGGTGCGCGTGCATGAGAACTGGCTGGCCCCCATCAAGGAGAAGATCGAGGACATGGCGGCGCGGCAGGGCTTCGCCGGCTCCGTCGCCGTGGTGGCCGATCCCCGCGCCGGGGAACTGGACTGCAAGGCCGACTGGGGCGACGGCGGCGCCGAGCGCGACGTCGCCGCCCTGTGGGCCGAGATCGACCGCATCGCCGGCAACCTGGGGCGTCCCCTGGAAGATGGCCGTGAAGCGGCGGAATGAGCGTATAGGCCGTGATAGGCCACCATGGTATGGGCCAGTGTTGTTAGGATGCGTGACCGGGCCCGGCCCCGGCGGTGAGAAACGAGGGAAACGATGAGCCTGGACGATTTCGACGGCCAAGCAGGCATGGACGCCGACGGCGCCCCTATCGTGAAGGACCTGGAGGCCGTCTACGACATCCCGGTTCAGATTTCCGCCGTGTTGGGCAAATGCACCATGCAGGTGAGCCAGCTGCTGAAGCTGGGCCGCGGCGCGGTGGTGGAACTGGACCGCAAGGTGGGCGAGGCCATCGACATCTACGTCAACAACCGCCTGGTGGCGCGCGGCGAGGTGGTGGTGGTGGAAGACCGCCTGGGCGTGACCATGACGGAAATCATCAAGTCCGAACGCACCTGATCCGTAATCGAGAAAAGAGAAACCGTTGAACAGCCGCCCTCCTTCCCCGACCTTGCGCGCCGCCGGCACCGCCGCCGGACGGGTGGCTGCGGCCGCGCCGGCGCCGGAGGCGGCGAACGAGGCCAAGGGACCGGCCCATCCGGCGGGGGCCCAGGCGCCGGCGTCCGCCCCCCTGCCGGAGCCGGTGCGGGTGCGCCATGGGCTGGACCTGACCACAGTGCTGGGCCTGGCGGCGGGGTTCGCGCTGGTGTTCTCGGCCCTGGCCTTCGGCGGGCACGCGCGGGCCTTCATCAACGTGCCCTCGCTCATGATCGTGGTGGGCGGCACCATCGCCGTCACCATCGTGTCCTTCGCGCGCGAAGACCTGGCGGCCTGCCGCCGCCAGCTGGCCCGCGCCCTGATGCGGCCGGTGGCCGACATCGCCGATGTCTCCGGCTACGTCCTGCAGATGGCGGAGGCGGCGCGCCGCAACGGCCCGCTGACCCTGCAGCCGCTGATGAAGGACAAGGGGGTGGAACCCCTGCAGGCCCGGGCCATCGAGCTGGTGGTGGACGGTATCGCGGCGGAGGATGTGGAGCGCATCCTGCGCACGGAGATCGAGGCGCAGCAGGCACGGTCCCGCCATGGCGCCGCCGTGCTGCGCCGCGCCTCGGAAGTGGCGCCGGCCATGGGCCTGATCGGCACGCTGGTGGGCCTGGTGCAGATGCTGGGCAACCTGCAGGACCCGGCGGCCATCGGCCCGGCCATGGCCATATCCCTGCTGACGACCTTCTACGGCGCGCTCGTGGGCAACATGGCCCTGGCCCCGCTGGCCGGAAAGCTGGAACGCAACACCGACGCCCAGGCCATCGTGGACACGCTGTTCATGCTGGGCGCCATCTCCATCGCCCGGCAGGAGAATCCGCGCCGGCTGGAGATGATGATGAACACGGTTCTGCCGCCGGAGCTGCGGCTGAACCATTACGATTGATGGTTGGACGACGGACGCGTCCCCGGTGGGGCGTCCCGGTTTGAAAGGGTTTTGAGCGATGCGGTTGCTGATCGTAGGGACGCTGGAAGGCTACATCACGGCGGCGGGCAAGATCGCGCTCCAGAAGGGCGCGAAGGTCGCCCACACCGACAGCATCGGCGGTGCCCTCAACGCCCTGCGCGGCGGCCAGGGCGCCGATCTGGTGATGATCGACGTCAAGCTGGACGTCGCCATGCTGATCGAGGCGCTGAAGACAGAACGCATCACCGTGCCGGTGGTCGCCTGCGGCGTGGCGACCGACGCGCAAGCGGCGGTGAAGGCGATCCGCGCCGGCGCCAAGGAGTACATCCCCCTGCCCCCGGACGCGCAGCTGATCGCCGCCGTGCTGGAGGCGGTGGCGGAGGAGAGCCACGCCATCGTCAGCCGCGACCCCTCCATGGGTAGCGTGCTGCGCCTGGCCGACCAGATCGCCCCCAGCGACGCCAGCGTGCTGATCACCGGCGAGTCCGGCACCGGCAAGGAACTGATGGCCCGCTACATCCACCGCAAGAGCCGCCGGGCCAACGCGGTGTTCGTCTCCGTCAACTGCGCCGCCATCCCGGAAAACCTGCTGGAATCAGAGCTGTTCGGCCATGAGAAGGGCGCCTTCACCGGCGCCGTGGCACGCCGCGTGGGCAAGTTCGAGGAGGCCAACGGCGGCACCCTGCTGCTGGACGAAATCTCGGAGATGGACATCCGCCTTCAGGCGAAGCTGCTGCGCGCCATCCAGGAACGGGAGATCGACCGGGTGGGCGGGACTCAGCCGGTGAAGGTGGACATCCGCGTGCTGGCCACCAGCAACCGCTTCCTGGAGGAAGAGGTGCGGGCCGGCCGCTTCCGCGAGGACTTGTTCTTCCGCCTGAATGTGGTGAACCTGATCCTGCCGCCCCTGCGCGAACGCCCGGCCGACATCGCCATCCTGTCGCAGCACTTCGCCACCAAATATTCCGAGGCCAACGGCCTGCCGGAACGCAGGGTGAGCCCGGAGGCGATGGCCATGCTGCAGGCCCATCGCTTCCGCGGCAATGTGCGTGAGCTGGAGAACACCATGCACCGCGCCGTGCTGCTGTCGCGCGGGACGGAGATCGGCACCGACGCCATCCTGCTGACCGGTGCCGAACCGGCCGCACCCGCGCAAGGCTACAGCGCGGTGGCCCCGGTGGCCGCCCGCGCCACCGCCGCCGCCCAGCCCGCGGCCGGTGCGGCTGGCGAGCCCGGCGCCTCCGGCACCGCCGGCCTGGTGGGCCGCAGCGTGGCGGATGTGGAGCGCGACCTGATCATCGACACGCTCAGCCATTGCCTGGGCAACCGGACGCATGCCGCCAACATCCTGGGCATCTCCATCCGCACCCTGCGCAACAAGCTGAAGCAGTACAGCGACGAGGGCGTGGCCGTGCCGCCGCCGGCGGGTGGCGAGCTGGACCGGGCGGCGATGTAAGGCGAGGAAACGGACCCCTGACAGGCACCGGGAAGAGAGACCATGGCTGACCAGACCGCGGCCTCCGGCGGCAACATGCTGCAGTCCCTGTTCGGCAACGCGCGGACCGCCGGTCCGGCACTGCTGAAGCGGACGGAGATTCTGTTCGCGCTGGGCATCGTGACCATTCTGGTCATGCTGGTCATACCGCTGCCGACCTTCCTGCTGGACTTCGGCCTCGCCGTTTCCTTCACCTTCTCCGTCCTGATCCTGATGACGGTGCTCAGCATTCAGAAGCCGCTGGAGATGAGCTCCTTCCCCACCATCCTGCTGGTGTCCACCATGTTGCGCCTGGCGCTGAACATGGCGTCCACCCGCCTGATCCTGGGCCACGGGCATGAAGGCACCCAGGCCGCCGGTCACGTCATCCAGGCGTTCGGCGGCTTCATCATGGGCGGTAACTTCATCATCGGCGTGACGGTGTTCGCCATCCTGGTGATGGTGAACTTCACCGTCATCACCAAGGGTTCCGGCCGTATCGCCGAAGTGGCGGCGCGCTTCACCCTGGACGGCATGCCCGGCAAGCAGATGGCCATCGACGCCGACCTGTCGGCCGGCTTGATCGACGAGGGCGAGGCCAAGAAGCGCCGGCGCGAACTGGAAGAGGAAAGCCAGTTCTTCGGCGCCATGGACGGTGCGTCCAAGTTCGTGCGCGGCGACGCCGTGGCCGGCATGGTCATCACCTTCATCAACGTCGTCGTCGGCATGATCATCGGCGTCGGCCAGAAGAACATGTCGTTCCTGAAGGCGGGCGCCACCTACACCCAGCTGACCATCGGCGACGGCCTGGTCAGCCAGATCCCGGCGCTGATCGTCTCGCTGGCCGCCGGCCTCATGGTGTCGAAGTCGGGCCAGACGGGGTCCGCCGACAAGGCGCTGTTCGGGCAGCTGAGCTTCTATCCCTCGGCCATGGGCCTCAGCGCCTTCCTGCTGTGCGCCCTGGCCCTGCTGCCGGGCCTGCCCTTCCTGCCCTTCGTCTCGCTGGCCATCGCCCTGTTCGCCGGCGCCTACTACCTGCCGCGCCTACGCAAGCAGCGGTCGGACCAGATGGTGGGGGCGGAAGCCGGCGGCGCGCCCGGTGCCCCGGCCGGCCCCGGCGGCGCCCCCCTGCCGGCGCCGGAGGAGCCCATCTCCTCCGCCCTGGCCATCGACCTCATCCGCCTGGAACTGGGCTATGGCCTGCTGTCGCTGATCAACACCGACGCCGGCCACCGCCTGACCGACCAGATCAAGGGCTTGCGCCGCCAGCTGGCCAGCGAGATCGGCATCATCATGCCGGCCGTGCGCATCCAGGACAATCTGCAGCTGCCGCCCAACAGCTACGTCATCCGCATCAAGGAGATCGAGGCCGGCCGCGGCGACGTGCGCCCCAACATGCTGCTGTGCATGGACCCGCGCGGCGAGCCCATCCAGCTGCCGGGCGAGGTGACGACGGAGCCGACCTTCGGCCTGCCCGCCATGTGGATCGAGCCGGCCTATCGCGAGGAGGCCTTGTTCAAGGGCTTCACCGTGGTGGACCCACCCACCGTGCTGACCACCCACCTGACCGAGGTGGTGCGCGACAACATGGCGGACCTGCTGTCCTATGCCGAGACCCAGAAGCTGCTGGACGAGCTGAACAAGGAACAACAGAAGCTGGTGGCCGACGTCATCCCCGGCCAGATCGGTGTGGGCGCGCTGCAACGCGTGCTGCAGAGCCTGCTGGCCGAGCGCATCTCCATCCGCGACCTGCCGGCCATCCTGGAAGGCGTGTCGGAGGCGACGGGCTATACCCGCAACATCACCCAGATCACGGAGCATGTGCGCGCCCGGCTGTCGCGCCAGATCTCCGACAGCCATACCAACGACCAGGGCTATATCCCCCTCATCACCCTGTCGCCGGAGTGGGAGCAGGCCTTCGCCGAATCCGTCGTGGGCGAAGGCGACGAGCGCAACCTGGCCATGGCGCCGTCGCGCCTGCAGCAATTCATCACCGCCGTGCGCCAGACCTACGACCGCCACGCCATGATGGGGGAATCGCCGGTGCTGCTGACCAGCCCGGGCATCCGGCCCTTCGTGCGGTCCATCATCGAGCGGTTCCGGCCGGCCACCGCCGTCATGTCGCAGAACGAAATCCATCCCAAGGCCAAGATCAAGACCTTGGGACAAGTGTAAGAGCCGTAGGGGCGGCCGGGGGTACAGAAATAGCGGGGCGGCGGCAGGACGAAGCGGTCTTCCGCCCGGATGATGCGGGGGCGTCGCCGAACATGGCTAACGCAAAATTAAGCAAGCGCGGTGTAAATGACACGGCGGGCCGGAAGCTGCGCCCGCACGCCCTTATCGCTGATGCAACGGTCCGAATAAGATGCCATCCTTGGGTCCTTGACGTATTTGTCCTTTTGACGGCAGACAAGCCGGGTTAATGCCCGCATACGCGCAAATGACCTGGCGCAGCGCCCTTAGGGGGGTGCCGTGCCAGGATGGCCGAACCGGGAAGCGTTCGGCCGCTTCGGCGCAGGGTTGAGGTTGGGGTTTCAGATGCCGTGGGCGGCGGGTGCAGCCGCGGCGGTTCCGGTGGCAGGGTCCCTCGGGGGTGGGCCCCTGTGGGGAGGTGGAGTGGATATGGCCCCTAGGGCAGGACAATCATGCGGCTGAAGTCCTTTCATGCCCCAACCATGGGTGAGGCGATGCGCCTTGTCCGGGAGGTGCTGGGGGATGACGCCATCATCGTCGCCACGCGCGAAGAAGAGGGCGTCGGCGTCCGGGTGACGGCGGCGGTGGAGGAGTCCATCCCCGTTCCGGGCATGCCCGCCATCAATGATCGCTACCACAACCCGCTGGCCCCCGACCCCGCCGACCAGGTGACGGACATCCTGTTCCGCCACGGCCTGCCGGCCGACCTGAACCAGCGGTTGATGGACAGCATCGCCGATTTCGACGCCAAGGACGCCCAGACCCTGCTGGCCGCGGCCCTGGAATCCGTCTTCACCTTCCAGCCCCTGCCCGAGGGGCGCTTTCCCAAGCCGCTGATGCTGGTGGGCCCGCCGGGTGCGGGCAAGACGCTGACGGTGGCCAAGCTGTGCGCCCGCGCCGCCCTGAAGGGCCGGCCGGTGGGCGTCATCTCCACCGACACGGTGCGCGCGGGCGGCATCGACCAGCTGGCCGCCTTCACCCGCGTGCTGAAGCTGCGGCTGATGACGGTGGAGGATCCGCTGGCCCTGGCCGACGCCCTGGACGTGCAGCGGGGGGCGGAGCAGGTGCTGGTCGACAGCGCCGGCCGCAATCCCTACAGCCAAGCCGACCTGAACGATCTGCGCGATTTCCTGGTGGCCGCCGACATCGAGCCGGTGCTGGTGCTGCCCGCCGGCATGGATCCGGTGGAGGCGTCGGAGATGGCCCGCGCCTTCCGTGCCCTGGGCGCCCGCCGCCTGCTGACCACCCGCCTGGACATGGCCCGGCGCCTGGGCAGCATGCTGACCGCCGCGCACGAGGCCGGCCTGGCCCTGTGCGACGCCAGCACCAGCCCGCGCGCGGCCGAAGGCCTGACACCCCTCTCACCCACATCGCTCGCCCGCCTGATGATGCCCGGCTCTGAAACCAGCGAACGCCGCGCCAAGCAAACGGGGACCCACGCATGAACGACCTTCTCTCCCCGACCGGCGCGCCGGCGGCCCTCGCCACCGCCGACAACGTCATGCCCCTGCGGCGCCAGAACATCCTGGCCGTGGCCAGCGGCAAGGGCGGCGTGGGCAAGACCTTCTTCTCCGTCACCCTGGCGCACGCCCTGGCGCGCAGCGGCAAGCGTATCCTGCTGTTCGACGGCGACCTGGGCCTGGCCAACGTGGACATCCAACTGGGCCTGATGCCCAAGCGCGACCTGGGTCAGGTGATCGACGGCATGGTGACCCTGCAGGGGGCGGCCCAGCGCTTCCCCGAAGGCGGGTTCGACATCATCGCCGGCCGCAGCGGTTCCGGCAGCCTGGCCAACCTGCCGCCGGCACGGCTGACCCAGCTGCGCACGGAGCTGGCGGACGTGGCCAAGAGCTATGACTGGGTGGTCATCGACCTGGGTGCCGGCGTGGACCGCATGGTGCGCACCTTCTCCGGCCCGGCCGGCACCACCCTGGTGGTGACGACGGACGAGCCCACCTCCATCACCGACGCCTACGCCTTCCTGAAGCTCAGCTACCAGGCCAACCCCATGGCCGACCTGCGCGTGGTCATCAACATGGCCGACAGCAAGGCGCTGGGCGAAAAGACGTATGAGAAGCTGCTGACCGTCTGCCAGCGCTATCTGAAGATGTCGCCCAAGCTGGGCGGCATCGTGCGGCGCGACGCCAAGGTGCGCGAGGCCATCCGCAACCAGTCGCCCCTGTTCATGCGCTTCCCCACCTCCGATGCCGCCCATGACATCGAGATGGTGGCCAACCGCCTGAACCAAGGGGGCTGATCCGGCGTGGCCCCCGGCTGGACGGCGCTGATCGGACTGGGGTCGCCCCCTGAGGGGTGGAGCCTTCGGCCATGAGCGGCGTCCAGACACCGTCCATCATCACCCAGACGGCTGGCGCCGGGGGCGGCGCCGCCCCCACCGTGCTGGGACAGGTCACGGTGACCCAACTGCCGGACAAGCTGACCGGCCTCGCCCGGGCCCTGGCCGTCAGCGGCATGGTCACGGAACAGCAGGGCGAGCAAGCCACAGTGCGTACCGCCGCCGGCGACGTGCAGGTCCGCACCGAAGCCCCCTTGCCCACCGACCGACCGGTCACCCTGCAAATTCCGGCGCAGACCACGGGCGCCGCGCTGACCGCCACCGTGGTGGCGCAGGCGGCGACGCAAGGGGCAGCCCAGGGGGCCGCGCAGACTGGCGGCAGCGGCCAAGCCGCAGCGGCCGCCCAACCCCAGCCGCAGCCAGCCGTCCAGCTGCCCAACCCCGCCGCCGGCTTGCCGGCCTTGCAGGTGGGCACGACGCTGGCCGCCGTCCTGCTGAACCCCGCCCCCGCATCCAACAGCGCCAGCACGCCGGCGCCCAACACCCAGGCGCCGGTATCCGACGTCAACCAAGGCCAGGGGCTGGGCCTGATCGTCGGCGCTCGGGGCGACACCGGCGACCAGCCCGACCTGACGGACGACTCCCCGCAGCAGTCCCCGAACCAGCCGGCCCCCAGTCCCACCGCCACAGTGGCCAGCGGCAGCGCCGCCACAGCGCCGCAGACGAGCGCCACCGCTCCGGGCACGGGTGCTGGCGCTACCGACTCAGATGCCACCACCGGCACCGGCCAGCCCTCATCGACTACCCCGTCTGGGACTACCCTATCTGGGGCAAGCCCATCAACGGCCTTGCCGGCAGCCAGCGGCCAGAACACCCCCACGGGCACCCCCGTTCCCGCCTCAGCCGCCAGCACCCTGGCGAATCTGCTGTTCGCGCAGACGACAGTCGGCATGCCCGGCACTGGCGCCGGCGCCAGCCCGCCCTCCTTGGCCGACCTGCTGCCCGGCATCGCGCCGACGCCTCAAGCACCGGTGCCCAGCGGTGGCGGCGCACCAGCCACCGCCACACCAGGGCCCGACGGCCAGCCCACCACGGGCGTGTCGTCACCGGCTCCCTCCTCAGCGAACCCGGCCCCCACCCAAACCGCCACGCCATCACCCATTGCTCCGGTGACGCCCGGCACCGCCGCACCCGACACCGGCCCGGCAGGGACGCAAGCGCCCCCCACCAGCGGCGCGCCATTCCCGACGCCAACGCAACAGCCCGCCCCTCAAGCGCCGCCCCAACCAACGGCGTCCCAACCAGCGGCGTTCCAGTCACTCGGCCATGCCGCCACCCTGCTGTCCGCCCTGGGCGTACCGGAGTTCCTGCCGGATCTCGGGCCGTCCAAGACAGCACTGACGCAGTCCGGCGCGGCGACGCCGGTGCCGCAACCGGGCGCCGGTCCCTCCGCCACCATTGTGCCCCCAGTGACGGATGAGGCGCCCTTCGTCAGCGGCGGCCTGTTCCTGAGCGCAGCACGGCCCAGCTTCGTTCGCACCGGCTTGCCCTCCGGCACCGCCGCCCCCTTCTCCCCCCTGCCCGCTGGCATGCCGCCGCAGGGGCAGCCGACCACCTTGGCCACACCGCCAGCGGCGGCGCCTATCCCGAGCGCTCAGGCACCACAGCCTCCAACGCCACAGCCCACAGCGCCACAGGCCACCACTGTCGCGGCGGCGCCCCTGACGAATCTATGGGCGCAGACCACGCCGGCATCTGCAGGCCAAGTTCCGTCTCCGCAGGCCCCAACCGCCCCCCCGGCGCTGGCCGTGCCCGCCGGCCAAGCCGGGCCATCGGCGGCCATGGGTGGCGGTATGGCGACCTCCCCTCTTGGCGTTCCATCCCAGCCGTCGGGCATGGCGCCTGCCACAACCCTGGCGCCCGGCTCCTCAGCCCCTCAGGCGGCGTTGCCCGGCACGCCCCTTCCGGCGCCGGCCGGCGCCTATACCCCACCCCTGCGCACGCCCACCAGCCCCAGCCCGGGGCAGACGCTCAGCTTCACCCTGCTGTCCGTGCAGCGGCCGGGTATGCCCTTGGAAGCCGCCCCCGCTGCCGGCCCCGGCATCCTGCCGCCGGAGGATGCGGCGGAGGCGCCGCTGAACCCCGCCCTGGCCCGGCCGGGTGTCCTGCCGCCCCTGGCCGGCACGGTGGTGGCCCTGACCCGCACCGGCCAGCCGGTGGTGGAGACCCCCCGGGGCACCTTGCTATTGCAGGCCCGCGCCGACCTGCCCGTGGGCACCAAGGTGCAGCTGGCCACCGCCGCCGCGGCACCGGAGCTGGACGCCGTGCCGCCGCCCATCGACCCGGCGCGGGGCCGCGACTGGCCAGCCCTGCGGGAGGCCTTGGCGGTCATCGCCGCCAGCGACCCGGCCCTGGCGCACCAGCTGATAAACAGCGTGCTGCCCCGCCCCACGCCGCAGCTGACCAAGACCCTGGTGGTCTTCCTGGCGGCCCTGCGCGGCGGCGACGCCAGCGGCTGGCTGGGGTCGGAGGCGATGTCGACGCTCAGCAAGGCGGGACGCGGCCGCCTGTCCGCCCGCCTCACCGATGATTTCAACAGCATCGCCACCCAGGCGGCGGAACCCAATAAGGAGGGCTGGCGCACCTTCGCCGTGCCCTTCGGCGATGAGGTGGGGCGCCTGCAGGTCCATGTCCGCGCCATCAACGACGAAGAGAGCGAGGAAGAGGAAGGCGGCGCGCGCGGGGTTCGCAACCGCCCGCTGCGCCGCTTCCTGATCGACCTGCAGCTGTCGCAGCTGGGGCCCATGCAGCTGGACGGCCTGATCTGGACCGGCCGCTTCGACCTGGTGATCCGCACCCGCCAGCTGCTGCCCAGCAGCCTGACGCGGGAACTGCACGGCATCTACAGCAACAGCCTGGCGGCCGTGGGCTACAGCGGCGGGTTGGCCTTCCAGACCGGCGCCCATGGCTGGGTCGATCATGCCGCCAGCGCCGGCAGCGGCGGCATGGGTCCCGCCACGCGGATATAGCGCCCCTTGTTTCAGGGCCAGGCCGCCCCACCTTGGTTAACGCCCTCAGCCATGAACACTCGGACGTGAACAAGCGGGATCCGCCCCATGGACAGCCAACCCACCCTCACCCTGAACGACGGCCGCGTCATGCCCCAGCTGGGCCTGGGCGTCTGGCAGACGCCGGACAGCTTGGCCGCCCCTGTGGTGGGAGCGGCCCTGGAGGCGGGGTACCGGCTGGTCGACACCGCCGCCATCTACGGCAATGAGGCCGGCGTGGGCCGGGGCCTGCGCAGCACGGGCATCACCGCCCGCAGCCTGTTCGTGACCACCAAGCTGTGGAATGACAGCCATGGCACGGAGGCGCCGGTGGCGGCGCTGGACCACAGCCTGTCGCGCCTGGGCCTGCCCGCCGTGGACCTCTACCTCATCCATTGGCCGACACCGGCCCGCGCGCGCTATGTGGAGACGTGGCGGGCGTTGATCGCCTTGCGGGAAACGGGCAAGGCCCGGTCCATCGGCGTTTCCAACTTCACCACCCCTCAGCTGGCCCAGCTGATCGAGGAGACGGGCGTGGTGCCGGCCGTGAACCAGATCGAACTGCATCCCCGGTTCCAGCAGCGCGAGCTGCGCGCCTTCCATGAGGAACACGGCATCGTCACCCAGTCGTGGAGCCCGCTGGGCCAGGGCAAGCTGCTGGACCACCCGGTGCTGGTGGAAATCGCGCGCAAGCATGAACGGACGGCGGCGCAGATCGTCATCCGCTGGCACCTGGACCTGGGCCTGGGCGTCATCCCGAAGTCCGCCACCCCGCACCGCATCCGCGAGAACATCGCCGTCTTCGACTTCCGCCTGGATGAGGCGGACAAGGCCCGCATCGCCGGCCTGGACGACCCGCGCGGCCGCCTGGGTCCGCACCCCGATGATTTCAACTGAAGGCTATTTCGCGAAAGGCAGCTCAGGCCCCGACAGGTAGGTCGAGACGGTGTCGGAGACCTTGACGTGCCCCCGGCCGGAGCGGTCCAGATCCCAGGCGTAGGTCTTGCCGTCTGCCGTGGTCAGCGTGCCCTTGGCGAAGCACTGGGTCCAATCCAACTCCTCCCGCCAGGCATGCTCCGTCACCTCCTTGGCCTTGGCGAACCAGCGCGTGGCCGCCTTGTCGCTCAAATGGAAACGGGCGCACCTCTCCCTGGTTTCGTCACCATCCGACTTTTCCTGCCAGATTCCGGCCTGCTCGACATGCACGCGCTTTATGACAAAGGAAGTGGGCTTGGCCTGGGCGGAAGCCTGCGCAACCAGCAGCAGTGTCACCAGAAGGGCCGAAAACCTTACCATCGCGCGGACTCCGCCTCGTGCTCGTTCTTGCGGGACACGGCGGGATGGCGGAACACCTCCGTCATCGGCACGCCGAATTTCTCCGTCAGTTCCTTGACCAGCCAAGCCAGGGACGCATTCTGCTCCGCCGTCACCGTCTCATAGCCCTGATTGGGCCCGGTCCCGGTGGGGGCGCCAACCAACTCGATTCCGATGGAGTCGTCGTTCGCGGGATAGCGGTCGGGCACCGCCTTCTTCATCTCATAGGTATTGATCTCGGCGTAAGTCATATGGGTGAAGTTCTTCACCTCGACCGGTGTGCAGCGCTTTTCCAGCATACAGCGCGGCTTCAGCTTGCCCACATGCCATTGCCGCCAGAAGACGGACCCGGTCTGGTAGATATCGCCGTTCTTGTCGATCAGGAAATGCGCACCATTGGCGCCGTCCTGCAGATAACTGTTGAGGGTGGACGACGCCGTGCTGGCGCCCGTCTGATGGACGATGATGCCGCTGACCGTTGTCATGCGGCCATGCGCCAGATTGGGCCGACGCGCTACCGTGATCTTGGGATCCACCGCCCAGCCGTCCTTGTCGAAGGCCAACACGTTCACCTCCACCGCCGGGAAGGTTCAACCTGGGATATCGGGACACATCCTCCCGCTGCACCGATGTAAAGGACGACGGAGCAGTTTCAACCACCGGTGGGCCGGGAAATAACTGGGTATTCCTTCCGACCGGGCGTCCTATTCCTCCCCCATCCCCCCCTCTTCCTGCTGGCGCAGGTGGCGCTGGGCGGCGACCTCATCCAGCATCATCGCCTCCTTGCGGGCCAGTTCCGCCTTCTCCTTGCGGATGCGCTCCTCCTCCGCCAGTTCGAAGCGCTTCAGCTCCTGGAAGGCCTGGGCCAGGTCCTCTTCCGCCCGCTGCATGGCGATCATCAGCTGCTGGCGCGCCGTTTCCATGGCATTGCGGCGCAGTTTGATCTGGGGAAGGTAACTGGCGAAGGCCATGGCCATGTCGACGGAGGTACCGGACAGCTGGCGCTCCATCTCCACCTGGGCCTCGAACTGCTGGCGTTGCAGGGTCAGCCGGTCCTCCTGGTCGCGCAGCTGCGTCAGGTGGCGGCGCTTGTCATCCACCTGGTTCTTGTGCAGCCGGATCAGGGCCTTCAGGCTTTTCATGGGTTAGCGTGACCTTGGCTCGGCTCAGACGGGCCAACTGGCGCCGTTCAGGATGGCCTGCAGCTGGGCGTAGCCGGTGGCGAGGTCGCTGCGCTCGTGCCGGCCCTGGCGCAGGAAGCCTTCGATGTGGGGGTTCAGCTCGATGGCGCGGTCCACCTGCGGGTCGCTGCCCCGGCGATAGGCACCCAGGCGGATCATCTCCTCCATATCGCTGTAGGAGGACATCAGCCGGCGGGCGGCGATGACCAGCGCGTTCTCCTCATCCGTGTTGCAGTCCGGCATGGTGCGCGAGACGCTACGCAGGATGTTGATGGCGGGATAACGCCCGCGCTCGCCGATGCGGCGCTCCATGACGATATGGCCGTCCAGGATGCCGCGCACGGCGTCGGCTATGGGCTCGTTATGGTCGTCGCCGTCCACCAGCACGGTGAACAGGCCGGTGATGGTGCCGTCGCCCGCCCCCGGGCCCGCCCGTTCCAGCAGGCGCGGCAGCTCGGCGAACACGGTGGGCGGATAGCCCTTGGTGGTGGGCGGCTCGCCGGCGGACAGGCCGATCTCGCGCTGGGCCATGGCGAAGCGGGTGACGCTGTCCATCATGCACAGCACGTCCAGCCCCTGGTCGCGGAAATGCTCCGCCACGGCGAAGGTCATGTAGGCGGCTTGGCGGCGCATCAGCGGCGGCTCGTCACTGGTGGCCACCACCACCACGCTGCGGGCCAGGCCTTCTTCCCCCAGGTCGTCCTCGATGAACTCCTGCACCTCGCGTCCGCGTTCGCCGATGAGGCCGATGACGGTGACGGAGGCGGCGGTGTAGCGCGCCAGCATGGACATCAGCACCGACTTGCCCACGCCCGAACCGGCGAAGATGCCCATGCGCTGCCCACGGCAGCAGGACAGGAAGGTGTTGATGGAGCGTACCCCCAGGTCGATCTTCTCCCCCACCCGCTTGCGGGTGCTGGCCTGGGGGGGTGCTGCCTTGATCGGGTTGCCCACGGGGCCCAGGGGCAAGGGCCCCTTGCCGTCCAGCGGCTCACCCAGGGCGTTGATCACCCGGCCCAGCCAGGCGGGCGTGGGGTGGATCTCGGGCTGGCCCTCGCTCACCTCGGCGCGGCAGCCCAGGCCGATATCCTCCAGCGTGCCGTAGGGCAGCAGCAGGGCCTTGCCGTTGCGAAAGCCGACCACCTCGCATGGCACGGGCCGTCCCCCGCGCGAGATGACGCGGCACCGTCCGCCGATGGACAGCCGGCGTTCCACGCCACCGACCTCCACCAGCATGCCCAGCACCGACGTGACCCGCCCGAAGATCTTGAAGGGGGCCAGCGCCTCGATCTCGGGGATCAGGAGGTTGGGATCGTACATCATGGCCGGCCTCTCACGCCCTAAATCCGGTTTTATCAAGCTGTTACGGCCCCGGATCGTCCCAATCTCGCGACGGGTTCCGGAGTGGTGCCCACAACGGGTGGGATAGCTAAAGGATAGCCTTACCCGCATAGCATAATGTCGCGGCATCTGTTAACCTAGTCGGCAGTTAACCTCCCCGCTCCCTTGAGACTACACCCCTTTCAAGGAAGACGCCCATGAGAGTACTGGTCGTAGAAGACGATCCGTCGATGGCCAAGAGCATCCAATTGATGCTCAAATCCGAAGGGTTCATCGTTGATATAACCGATCTTGGCGAAGACGGCCTGGAGATCGGTAAGCTGTATGACTACGACATCATCATCCTGGACCTGATGCTGCCCGACATCGACGGGTATGAGGTGCTGCGGCGCCTGCGGTCGGCCCGGGTGACCACGCCCATCCTGATCCTCTCCGGCCTGACGGAGCTGGACGCCAAGCTGAAGGGCCTGGGCTTCGGTGCCGACGACTACCTGACCAAGCCCTTCGACAAGCGCGAGTTGCTGGCCCGTATGCAGGCCATCGTCCGCCGCAGCAAGGGCCATTCGGAAAGCGTCATCCGCACCGGCGCGCTGACCGTGAACCTGGACACGCGGTCGGTCGAGGTGTCGGGCCAGCCCCTGCACCTGACGGGCAAGGAATACGGTATCCTGGAGCTGTTGTCCCTGCGCAAGGGCACCACCCTGACCAAGGAGATGTTCCTGAACCATCTCTATGGCGGCATGGATGAGCCGGAGCTGAAGATCATCGACGTTTTCGTCTGCAAGCTGCGCAAGAAGCTGGCGCAGGCGACGGACGGCAGCAACTACATCGAAACCGTCTGGGGCCGCGGCTACGTCCTGCGCGATCCCAACGAAGCCCGGCAGCAGGCCGCCGCCAGCTAATCCGCCGGCGGTTCCCAAATTTCAAAAGGCCGCGTGCCGCCTGACCAGGCCACGCGGCCTTTTCTTTCAGGGTTCCCTCAGACGCCGGGCGGGCGCATCCGCGCCCTAGGCTTATCCTCAGTTTCCAGTCTGCTCCGCTCCCCGGAAACTTCCGGCGGACGCGGTCGCGTCCTACGTCATGAGCTTAGGCTCATGCCGCTGGCTTCAGATAGTCGGCAGCTTGTGAAAGCCGGTGGCGCCCGGATCGGTCCCTGGCGCGGCGTCCACCTCGGCCACCCGGGCATGGGTCGGCCCCCGGCGGCAGCGGATCACCATGTCCGCCACGGCGGCGGGCGGACCGGCGAACAGGGCCTCCACCGTGCCGTCGTTCCGGTTGCGCACCCACCCGTCCAGGCCCAGTTCCAGCGCCTGCTCCACCGTCCAGTTGCGGTAGAAGACGCTCTGGACCCGGCCCCGCAGGACGACATGGGTGGCGACACGGTCGGCGGGTTCAGCCATGGCAGGCTCCCTCGGCGAAGGATTAACGGGGTCAAGGATATAGCGTCCCCCACCCTCCGACGCCAACGGTCAAGGCGGCGCCCGGTTCCCGCGCGGCAACGGCGGGATGGACAAGGCCGGCCGCCCTTCGGCATCATCGCCGGCGACGGCCCGACGGGCCTACGACCAGGGAACGGAGGAAGGCGATGCGGCGCGCGGTACTGGAATGGGGTCGCTTCATCCTGATCTGGGGCGTCTGCGTCCTGTCCTTCCGGGCCTTCGCCTTCGGCAGCTACTACGTGCCGTCGGAAAGCATGCTGCCCACCCTGGCGGTGGGGGACCACTTCATCGCCGCCAAGTACGCCTACGGCTACAGCCGCCATTCCCCGGACATCACCCTGCCGGAGGGGTTCATTCCCACCGCCGACGGCCGCCTGCTGTCCCACCTGCCGCAGCGGGGCGACATTGTCGTGCTGAAGCCGGAGGGCGCGCCGGAGGCCCTGGTGAAACGGGTCATCGGCCTGCCGGGCGACACGGTGCAACTGGCCCACGGCCGGCTGGTGCTGAACGGTCAGGTGATCGGCCGGCATGAGACGGGCGCCTACGATTATCGCGACGACCACGGCCGTACCGTGCATGTGACGGAATATGTGGAGGACCTGCCGGCCACCGACGGCAGCCTGGCCCGCCATGCCGTCCTGCAGCGCAGCGATGAAGGTCCGGCCGACAACACCGGCGTCTATACCGTGCCCGCAGGCCATGTCTTCCTCATGGGCGACAACCGCGACAACAGCCAGGACAGCCGCTTCCCCTATCCCGACCTGGGGTTCGTGCCGCTGGACCGGGTGATCGCCCGCGCGCAGTTCACCGCCTACACCAACCATTTCTGCAAGGCCGAGAGCGACCTGACCTGCCCCGGCGGCGACTGGAGCACCCGCTTCGGTCGCAGTCTCAAGCCCTGACCTTTCCCTCCTTTTAGGAACCGCCTGCCCCCATGGCCAAGCCTCCCAAGCCGCCCGTCGGCCCCACCGTCCCCGCCGAGGAACTGTTCGCCCAGGGGGTGGAGCACCAGAACCAGGGCCGCTGGGCGGAGGCGGAGGCCGTGTACCGCGAGGTGGCCCGCATGCTGCCGCGCGCCTCCGCCGTGCACTGGAACCTGGGCACGGTGCGCAAGCATCTGGGCCAGTGGAAAGAGGCACTGGACGCCTTCCGCAAGGCCGTCAGCCTGGACCCCACTTGGCGCGGCCGCGACTTCAACATCGGCCTCTGCCATCAGAAGCTGGGCCACGCCAACGAGGCGGCGGAGAGCTTCAACCGCGCCGTGGCGGCGGAGCCGGACGACCCCATCAACCGCTTCAATCTGGCGGCAGCCCTGCGCGACCTGGGCCGCCTGGCGGAAGCGGTGGTGCACACCGAGACGGCGCTGGAGTTGAAGCCGGACTTCATCGAGGCGGAACTGCAGCTGGCCAAGCTGCGCACCGCCCTGACGCCACGCTGGCACGTGCCCATGATGAACGACGTCGAGCGCAACGCGGCCTATGAGGCGGCGATCACCGCTGCTGTGCGCCCGGGCGACATCGTGCTGGAGATCGGCACTGGCTCCGGCCTGCTGGCCATGATGGCGGCCCGGGCCGGCGCCGCCCATGTCTACACCTGCGAGGCCGATCCCGTCATCGCGGAGACGGCGCGCGCCATCATCGCCACCAACGGCTACGCCGATCGCGTCACCGTCATCGCCAAACCGTCGGGCACCGTGACCGTGGGCAAGGATCTGCCGCGCCCGGCCGACCTGCTGGTTTCTGAAATTCTATCCAGCGACCTGCTGTCGGAACGGGTGCTGCCGGCGGTGCGCGATGCCAGGGACCGGCTGCTGACACCCGAGGCGCGCATCATCCCCCAGGCGGGGGGCGTGCGCGCCCTGCTGGCCGAAAGCCGGGTGATGGAGCGGACCTTCTTCGTGGAGGAGGCCTGCGGCTTCGTCCTTGACGAGTTCAACCGCCTGGCCCCCCGCGCCGTCCGGCTTGACCGGATCATGCCCTTCAGGCCCCTGTCCGCCCCCTTCCAGGTCCTGACCGTGGACCTGGCCGACCCCCAGCCGGGGCAAAGCTGGCGCGGCCACTTGGCCGTGCCGGTGACCGCCGACGGCCGCTGCGTCGGCCTGCTGCAGTGGATATGGCTGAAGCTGTGGGACGGGGTGGAATTCGAGAACAGCCCCCTCATCCCCACCGAGGCCTCGGGCTGGCAGCCCGGCCTTTACCTGCCGCGCCGGCCATTGGACCTGATGGCGGGCGAAACGGTGGAGGTGACCTCCTTCCACGATGGCCACAATGTGTGGCTGAGTTTGAAAAGGTAACGTTGCTTCAAACGCCGGCGGGCCATCCGGCCTTCGGCTTGCCCCCGCTCCACCCATTTACATTTCAACAGGGGGTACCCGCTCCGGCGGACGGGGCCGCGTCCCAGGGGCCCTAAAGAGCCTAAACCACCAAGTGCCCGCGCCGGTCGGCGATACCGATGGCGGCGCGGGTGCCGGCGTTGAATTCCAGGAAATCGGCCTTGATACCGTCGCTGAAGATGACGCCGTTGTCCGCCATCCCCAATACCACCTGCAGGGGCGCCGCCGCCGACACGGGGCTGGCCACCAGCCTGGCGCCCGGTGGACACGGTGCTGGCCCAGATCTATCGCCTGAAAGAGGCGCTCTCGACCGCCTTCTTCGATCGCACTCTTTGACCTCATCGCCCATGGCCTTCCCGCCAACGATCGCGGCACAACACGCGATGCGGGAAAGTCCTACTTGTCACGCCCCTTCAAATAGTGGAAACAATCCTCATACAACAGGTGATTAAAGGGAGAGTTCGCGATGGGGGCATTCGAGACGGCAACGGCACGGCGGTCCTTCCTCAAGGGGCTGGGCGCCCTGGCGGCGGGGGCCAGCCTACCGGCCAAGGCGCAGCAGCTGCTGGCCGATCCCGGCATTGAACTGCATCCGCTGCCCCACGTGATCAGCAAAGGGGCCTGGTCCGACCTGGCGCGGGGGATGAAGGGCGACCTGGTCCTGCCCAACGACGCCTATTTCGGCAACTACTCCCAGGTCAACAACCTGTCTTATTCCCAGCGCCCTGCCGTCATCGCCCGCTGCGAGACCGACGCGGACGTCAGCGCCTGCCTGAAATGGGCGCAGAATACCAACACGCCCTTCGCCGTGCGATCCGGCGGCCACAATTACGCCGGTTTCTCCACCACCTCCGGCCTGTTGATCGACATGTCGCCCATGGCCAAGATCAAGGCGGATGGCGACCGCGTCATCATCGGCGGCGGCGCCATCAACGTGGCGGTCTACCGGGCGCTGGAACGCATGGGCCGCACCATCACACATGGCCGGTGCGAGGGTGTAGGCGCCGCCGGCTTCCTGCTGGGCGGTGGCGTCGGCTTCAACATGCGGCTCCACGGCATTGGGTCGGACCTGCTGCGGTCCACCGATCTGATCCTGGCCAATGGTGAGAAGGTGAAAGCCAACGCCACCGACAATTCCAAGCTGCTTTGGGCCTGCCGGGGCGGTGGCGGCGGCAATTTCGGCGTCAACACCAGCTTCACTGTCCAGACCTACCCGGTCAGCACGGTCACAGTGTTCATCCTGAACTGGAGCAAGAACCAGGAACGGGTGCTGTACGAACTGCTGCACCGCCTGCAAGAGGCGCCCCCCGGCTTCGGCTGCAAGATTTCCGCCACGGCCCCGACGCCGGAGCAACGGGCCCAGGGCGGCGACATCGTCATCTCCGTCATGGGGCAGGCCCATCAGGGCACGCCGCCCTTGAAGGAGCTGTTCGGCAACCTGCTGGAGCAGGCGGACGAGCCACACAAGATTGAAAAAGACCTGCCCTACTGGGAGGCGCAGGACTTCCTGTCGGAAGAAGCTTTCCCGTATTTTTACCGGGAGCAGTCCGTCTTCCTGAAGACGGAGAACCTGACGGAAAAGGCGGTGGCGGACATGATCGCCACCGCCCGGGCCATGCCCGGCACCAGCTTGCCGTCCGCCTTCAAGTTCTTCCAGGTCGGCGGCGAGGTGAACAGGCTGGCGCCCACCGACACGGCCTTCGTCCACCGCGGTTTCGACTGGCTGTTCTCCAGCGAGGTCAACTGGTGGGAACTGCGAGATCCGCCCAGCCTGGTGTCGGACAACCTGGTCTGGCAGCAGCAATTCTATGACAAGGTGCGGCGCCTCACCCCCACGGGGGGCGCCTACCAGAACTTCCCCGACCCGGCGCTGCAGGACTGGCAGAGCGCCTATTACGCGCAGAACTACAAGGACCTGCAAAAGGTGAAGGCGGAGGTCGACCCGCAGTTCCTGTTCCGCTTCGCCCAGGCCATCAAGCCGGCCTGATCCCTTCCCACGCAGTGCTCGCCAAGAAGCGCCGGCGGAATGGACAGCCGCCGGCGTCTCCCTCATCGGCAGCGCGGCTCAATCGTCCAGCATGCCGGCCAGCTTCAGGGCCACACCCATGTCGCCCTGAACCTTCAGCTTGCCGAAGGTGAAGGCCAGGGTGGGGCTGAGCTTGCCTTCGCTGAGCTTCACGAAATCGGCCAGCGAAATCTTCAGGGTGGTGTTCACGTCCACCGGGTCGCGCGACACGGTGGGCACCTTGGTCGCATCCAGGAACAGGGCCCCGTCGGTGCCGAAGTCGAACTTCACCTTGGCGCCCAAGCCGGTGAACTGGGAGAGCGAGGCGCGCATCTTGGCTTCAAGCTGGTCGAAGGTCATGGGGCACGGATCCTTTATAGGCGGGGCATAACGGTTGTTGCACCGCATATAAGGCGACGCTGCGCGCCCAGTTCCAATGTTTTCTGACGGCCGCCGGCTCAGGCCTTCAGGAACTCCAGGTAACGTAAACTGGCAGCGATGTCGGCCTTCAGCGACGCGCGCCGGTCCCTGGCCTCATCATCCTCGCCCCACTGCTCGATTTGGAACGACTCGTCGAGTTCGGCCAGCTCGAAGGCCTGGTCGGCATCGATGCGGCCCTCGAAAAGGGCCAGGCCCAGCACCAGCGACCCGGTCAGCGCCACGGCGTTCTGCACGCCGGTCAGCTGCCAGTCGTCCAGCGCCTCCAGCGCACGCTTCAGCGCGTTCAGGGCCACCGGGTCCTGGGCGCGGTGCATGATGCCGGTGGTGGTCTGCAGCAGGGCGTCATAGCGCAACGCCGCCCAGTCCAGCAGCGGCTGCCAGCCACGCCCCTGCCGTTCGGCCAGCTTCGCCGGCTCGACGGCGCGGTAGCACAGCAGGTCGGTGCCGCCATAGGCTGCCGCCCCGTCCAGGATGGTGGCGCGCTGCGGTCCCACCCGGTCGATGCAGGTGGAGGCCAACTGCATCATGGGCATACTGTCCGGCACGACGGTGTCGCCCTGGGCGTCCCATTCCGCCGCCACCGCCCGGGCCAGCGCCTCGGTTGGCAACACCAGGTCGGCCTTGGCCGGCGACTTCAGGATGCGGGCGTCCAGCTGAACCTGCCAGCCACCAGGCGTGCCGGGCACCACGGCCACCGTCTTGTAAATCCGCTTCATCAGATCGTTCCCAATCTCACACCCGAGTTTCAGGCCGCCACCAGGGCGGCCACCGCCGCCGGCACCTCGGCATAATCGTGGCAGACGCGGGCGGCACCGGCCGCCAGCAAGCTCTGCGGGGCGTGATAGCCCCAGGCCACGCCCAGGGCGGCGGCCCCGGCGTTACGCGCCATCTGCATATCGTAACTGGTGTCGCCGATGACCACGGTGCTGGCCGGATCGGCCCCCGCCTCCGCCATCGCGCGCAGGGCCATGTCCGGCGAGGGCTTGCCCTGGGCACGGTCGGCCGTCTGCAGGGTAATGAAGCGCCCGCCCAGGCCGTGATGGTTCAACGTGGCGACCAGGCCCCGGTGCGACTTGCCCGTGGCGATGCCCAGCAGGAAACCCGCCGCCTCCAGCGCATCCAGCGCGGCCACCAGGCCCGGGTAAAGCGGTTCTTCCGCGATGCCGTTGGCCCGGTTCGCAAAGAACGCGTCCTTGTAGGCGGCGACGATGCCGGCCACGGCGCCCGCCCCCACCCCTTCGGGTAGCAGGCCCAGCACGGCAACCTCCAGCGACAGGCCCACCTGGCGCCGCACGGCCTCGTCGGTCGGTGGCGTCAGGCCCTGGCTGGCGAAGCCCGCGGCCATGGCGGCGATGATGGCGTGCTGGCTGTCCACCAGCGTGCCGTCACAATCGAACAGGGCCAGGCGGTTGAAGGCGGACATGCGGTCAGACGTAGCTGGCGAAAGGATCGCCGTCTTTCATATCGAAGCCGAAATATTCCCAGGTCTTGGCCATGTGCGGCGGCAGGTTGGCCGTCACGTCGATGGGTTTGCCGCCGCGCGGGTTGGGGATGACGATGCGGCGGGCGTGCAGGTGCAACTGGCGCGGCAGTTCGGCACCGCCAGGCAGGAAGGCCTCCTGCCCCGCGTATTTGCCATCGCCCAGGATGGGCGTGCCGATGGCCACCATGTGGGCGCGCAGCTGATGGGTGCGGCCGGTCAACGGCCACAGGGCGACGAAGGCGGCCTGCCGGTGCGCGTTCTCGATCACCTGGTACAGGGTGACGGCGCGCGCGCCCTCATCCTCGTCCACCGCCATGCGCTCGCCGCGCGTGCCGGCTTCCTTGGCCAGGGCGGCGTCGATCTTGCCCTGGTACTGCTTGGGCACACCCACGGTGACGGCCCAATAGTACTTGCGCGCCTCCTTGCCCCGGAAATAGCCGGCCAGGCGGGTGGCGGCGAAACTGGTGCGGGCCAGCACCAGACAGCCGCTGGTATCCTTGTCCAGGCGGTGGACCAGCTTGGGCCGCTCCTTCCCGTCGAAGGTCAGGACGTCCAGCATGGCGTCCAGGTGCTTGTTCTGGCCGGTACCGCCCTGCACCGCCAGGCCGGCGGGTTTGTTCAGCACGATGACGTCGCCGTCGCGGTACAGCACCGCGTCGCGCAGGGCCTTCACTTCCTTTTCCGACAGGACCGGCCGTTCCTTGCGCGTCACGGCGCCCGGCGCCAGGGGCGCCAGGTCGGGCATGGGGGGGATGCGCACGGACTGCCCGGCCTCCAGGCGCGTGGCGCCCTTGACGCGGCCGCCGTCCACCCGCACCTGGCCGGTGCGCAGCAGCTTTTCCAGCTGGATATGGCGCAGCGCCGGGAAATGCCGCTTGAACCAGCGGTCCAGACGCATCTCCGCCTCGTCAGCGGTCACGGTCCGCGTCTCGACCTTACGGCCACCCTCATCACTCATGACATCACCGCACGTACCAGGGCCATGCCCACAAAAAGACCGCCGACGCCGACCACCAGCGTCGCCATGAAATACAGCATCGTCACCGGCCAATCCCCCCGCGACACCAGCGTGCCGATGTCCAGCGAGAAGGAGGAGAAGGTGGTGAACCCGCCCAATATGCCCACCGCCAGGAAGGTGCGCAGCTCCGGCGAGGGATGCCACGCCCGGCCCGCGGCCTCCGCCAGCACGCCCATGAGCACGGAGCCCGCGACGTTCACGAACAGCGTGCCCCAGGGGAAATCCAGCCCCAGCCAACGCCCCAGCCAAACCTGCGACAGATATCGCAGCACCGAGCCCAAGGCGCCGCCCACGGCGACGACGATAACCTGGTTCATCCCCGACCCCCGAAGGCGGCGGCCCCGCCAATGGCGATGTCGCCGCCCGACATATCGCCGGTGACGCCAAAAATCCATCCTTCGCGCCGCGCCGTGCCGGTGTCCAGCCCCTTGGGCGCCCAGACATCGTCAAGGGACGCCCAGCGCATCATGCCGGCGGCGGCGATCATGGCATCCCCCGCGTGGTCGTCAAAGGCCGCCGGCACCCCCGCCCCCGCATGGCAGCCAACCTTTGCCAGGGCCGCCGCCATATCCGCCCAGTCGCGAATCTTGGCCAGGCCGTGCGCGCGGCGCCGGAACAGGGTGGGATAGATCTCCGTGACCGCCGACCGGGCCGCACCCTCCGGCCCCGTCAGCGCTTCCGCCGGCCACACCGCCAGCGCATCGCCCAGGCGCCCCTTGAGGTGGCGGAGCGAGCGCATGCCGGCCAGCGAGGCCTTGCCCACCTGCTTGGACGCCGCCGCCAGGTTGAAGACGGAAACGGGGGTGCCGGCGCCGGTACGGGCGGCCACCAGTTCCACCCAGCGGCGCTTGCCCCCGCCTTCCGCATCCGTCCAGTGGGCGGGCCGCCGCCCCGCCAGCCAGAAGCTGGGGCCCAGGCGCGGGTCGGCCAGCGCCGGGGTGCCGCAAAAGTCATCGGCGCCGATGCCGTCGCCGGCGGCCTCATCCACCAGGTCCCACAGGCCCATCAGGTCGTCCACCCCGCCGGCGCGGCCATCCAGGTAGCCCACACCCGCCACATAAGGCAGGGAAAAGCCGCAGTCGATGCCCACCAGGGCGCGGCCGCCGGCGCGGTGATGGCCCGCCAGGCGATCGGCCACCCAGTCCATGGCCTCGCGGCGGCTCCAGTGCCGGCCGGGCGGCGGCACCAGGTGAACCGCTGCCTCATCCGGCCGGACGCGGGCAATCGCGATACCCCGGGCGGGCAGGGCCCCCGTCCAGTCGATACCGATATACTCATCAAAGACCGGCACCAGCCTCTCCTTCGCCCTTGGCCTTGACCCTTGGCGTGCGCGCCCTTCGCCTGTCGCGGTACTGCGAGGCGGCGGATGGCCGCTTTTCAACCACCCCACCCCTGCCCTGTCTGCAACGGACGCGCGCATGGTCATTGGGCAGGGAACAGTTGGCAGGGCGGTCCCACGTGGTAAGCTATATAACCGTCGCTGCGGAGTTTTTCCCCGTGTTCGCCCGTAATTGGCTTTCTTCCGCCCGTCCCCTGCCCGCCCTACTGGGCACGGTGGCGTTCGCCCTGACGGTTCTTGCCGGCCCGGCCGCCCGGGCCCAGACGGCGCCGGCCCAGCAGCCCGCCGCCGCGCCCACGACTGCCGCGCCCGCGACTCAGGCCGACGCACAGTCCAAGCCCGACGCCCCTAAGCCGGGCCTGGACAAGAACGGCCTGCCCACCTCGGTGGTCAAGGTAGCGGCCCCGCCCGCCCCGCCCAAGGATCCCGATGCGGTCGAACCACCGCGCACCGACGGCCCCATCGACGACATCATCATCACCGCCCCCCAGTTCGGCAACCGGGAGGAGGTCGAGGCCTTCCACAAAGCGGAGTTTGAGCGCCTGGACAAGATCTACGGCAAGCACGAGGAAAAGCGCAGCCGGGGCGACACCCTGACCAAGGCGCCCGAGTCCAACACCGGGACCACCCGCGACGGGCCGATCACCTTAGACCGTTAACGGACGCATCCGCGCCCGTTCTCCTCGATTTCCAGTCCACTACGCTCCCCGGAAATCTCCGGCGGCTGCGGTCGCGGCCTATGGCGGCGCGAAGTGCGCCGCCATGTTCGTGCGGACTACACCAGCACGATATCGCTGATGTCGCGGCCCTGCACATGGGCCAGCGCCGCCATGGCCAGCGTGTGATCCTCACGCTGCGGCAGGCCGGAGACGGTCAGCGCGCCGATGCAGCCGGCGCCCGCCACCACCAGGGGCACGGCGCCGCCGTGGCTGGCGTAGTCGCGATGCGGCAGGCCGCTCTTGATCTCCAAGGTCGTACCCTGCTGCGCCAGGCTCAGGCCGATGGCGTAGGAGCTGCGGGCGAAGTGCAGCGCGGTGGCCCGCTTGCGGCGAACCCAGTCGTCATGGTCCGGCGTGGCCGGCCCCACCGCCAGACGCAGCAGTTGCTGGCGGTGCAGCGACACATCGACCACCAGCGCCCCGCCCCGCTCCAGCCCCGCCTGGCGCAACCACACGCCCAGGGCCCAGGCCTCCTCCTGCCCGAAGCGCTCGAACATCAGCCGCTGTTCCTGCAAGGCGATGCGGCGCAGGTCTTCTTCATAGGACATGGAGGGCCTTCCGTGGGGGATGAGTGCAGGGCGTCGTGCAGGGTAGCGATACCTGGTCCCGAGCGCAGCCCTCAACGCTCGACCACGATGGTCACCCGCCGGTTCGCCGCCCGGTCGTGCACGTCCAGGGGCTTGGTGTCGGCATAGCCCACCGCCCGCAGGCGTCCAGGCTCCACCCCGTTGGCGATCAGTTCCCGCACCACGGCGCTGGCGCGGGCGGAGGAGAGTTCCCAGTTGGTGGGAAAGCGGGCCGTGGCGATCGCGACATCATCGGTATGGCCTTCGACCGCAATGACGCCCGTCAGCACGCGCAGGCTGCGGGCCACGTTCGCCAGCAGTTGCCGGCCGGGCGGCGCCAGATCCGCCTTGCCGGAAGCGAACAGGATACGGTCCTTGATGGCAATCGTCAGCTTGCGATCCGACAGGATGACGTCAAGGTCGGCCGGCTTCCCCGCCGCCTCCAACTGAGTCAGTAGGGCCTGCGCCGCCGGTGTCAGGGCGGCCCCTCCGCCGGACATGCCGTCAGCGGGCGCCGAAGCGGCCGTCGGTCGTTCATCGGAGAATGCTTCAGCCCGGGGGGTGAAAATTTCATCCGGGGCGGCACCGTCGCGCCGGGCCGCGACGGTGCCGGCATCCACCGGCGTGGCGGCCAGCCTTCCCTTCATGCCCAGGATCGCCACCATGCCCAGGAAGACGACCATCAGCAGCGTGACCATGTCCATGTAACTGATGACCCATTCATCCGACTCCTCCGCCGGGGGTGGCAAGGTGGTGAACTTGGCTGGGTTCGGCCGTTTGGGCATCGGCCCGGATGCCGTACCCATCTTGCCCAACTCAGGACGTGGTCCTTCGGGGTGCCAGAGATCAGTCATTGTGTTCCAGTCACAGGCGGCTCGTCACGGAAAGGCGCCGGCACGGCGTCGATCGGCGGCACCCCGGCAAGAGTTGATATTGCGATCGACAATTAACATTGACCGGCTTTGGCCTTCAAATGTAGCGCAGGCCGCAAAAATCCAATTGATTCAAATCATCACAGCAAATCTATAAGCGGATGTACAATAACCATAGCGCCGGAATGAGGCGCGAATGGCCATAATAGCCGCGAGGAATACATATCATGGCCAAAAATACGCCGGACGTACTGGCACATATCGCCAGTATTATACAGAATAAGCAGGAATGCCGGGCAGCATTGCTTGATCTGTCGGGGGTTGTGGATGCGTATGAACCAGTCATCCACAGAATTGTTGATGCGGAATTAAAGGCGGCCGCAGCATCCACAGATCATACCGTTGGGATTAATACTTATGGCATAGGCTCTTATGGCTGGCTTCTGATCGGCGATGCGGACAGCGGCGAGACATTGCTGGCCGCGACCGACCGTGTCTGCACCGTGTTCGCCGATGCGCACCAGGGGAAGGTCGATGTCCATTGGTTTGATCTGCCCGGTGAGGCCAAGCCTCTGGTCGCCTGCCTGCGCATCCTGATGGGCGACAAATCCCTGGCCACGCCGTCACCCGCCACAGATGAGGTGGTCGCCCTGCTGCGCATCGAACGCGGACTGCACGGTGCGGACCTGTCATCCCTGATCCGCCGCCAACCCGTTTACCGGGTTGGTGACGACGGCATCTCGCTGGAGCCGATCATGCTGGAGCAGACGGTGGATCTGACCGCGCTGGAGCGCCTGTTCGACGTCACCATCATCGGCGCCCCTTGGATGCACGCCCGCGTGACCGAAATCCTGGACCGGCGAATGCTGCACCATCTGCTGCATGACGAAATGTCGCCGCGCCTGCCCATCGCCATCAAGCTTCATGCTGGCAGCGTGCGTCAGGGCGCCTTCGCGGCCCTGCTGGACGAACTGCCGGCCCATTGGCATGCCCGCCTGGCGATCGAGCTTCCATACGCCGAGTGGCTGGTGGCCCCCGACGCAGTGGAAGAGGCCTTGGCCGTTGGCCGGCGCCGCCAGTGCCTGATGGTGTTGGATCACGTCCCGGTGGACCGGGCGGCCGAGGCCACGGTGCCCAAGGATGTGCTGTTGCGTCTGATGCCGGGGGTTCCCGCGGCCGATGGTGAGACGGCGGCCGCCCTGCGACCGCACACGGTGCCGAGCGGCGCCACCTTGCGCCAGTTGGTGCGCACCTTGGGCGCCGACCGCTGCATCCTCACCCATTGCGACAGCCTGGCCCTGGTCCATCACGCGCTGGACGCGGGCTTCCGCATGCTACAGGGCCAAGCGGTCGCCGACTTCGCGGAGATGCGGCAGCAGATGGTCCCATCGGCGGAGACGACGGTTGGCCAGGCGGCGGTGGAAGACGGACCGGAGGCGGACGCACCCCAGGAAGAAATCGGCCCGCCAGTGGGTCTATGGCCCCGCCTTCTGCGTTGGTTCCGCCCGCGCCACCGGGCGACGACCGAAGACACGCCCACCGAACCCCAGACCGGACCGAATGTAACCAAAGGGATGTGAGCTCCGCCGCTAGCGTGCCCGCGCCCTTGGAGATATCACTAGGGTATGGCACCAGAGGCACCCAGGACCCGGAGTATGCGCACCGTCGGGGAGGTCCTGGCGGTGGCGCTGGAGCATCACCGGGCGGGCCGCCTGGCGGATGCCGGCGCGCTTTATGCGTCGCTGCTGGCGCAGGAGCCGGAACAGCCCGACGCCTTGCACCTGCTGGGGGTCGCCACCGCCCAGGCGGGACGGGCGGCGGAGGCGGAGCCCCTGATCGCCCGGGCCATCGCGCAGCGCCCCGGCGTGGCCGACTTTCATGCCAACCATGCCCAGGTGCTGGACACGCTGGGCCGCACGGATGAGGCGCTGACCGCCTACACCCAGGCCCTGCGCCTGAACCCCAGCCATGCCGACGCCCTGCGCAACATGGCCCGCCTGCTGGCCCGGCTGGAACGGCTCTCGGCCGCCGCCGACGCCCTGCGCGCCTGTGTGGAGCGGACACCCGACGACCTGCCCACGGTGACGGAGCTGGCCCGCCTGTGCGAACGGCTGGGCCGTGGGGGCGAGGCGGAGACTTGGTACCGCCACGTCCTGGCGCGCGATCCCTTCAACATCCTGGCCCTGAACAACCTGGGGGAACTGAAACGCCGCGCCGGCGACGCGGCCGAGGCCGTCAGCCTGCTGTCGCGCGCCGTCAGCGCCGCCCCCGACGCCCCCCTGCCCCGCTGCGCCCTGGCCAACACCCTGACCAGCCTGTTCCGTTTCGAGGAGGCGGAGGCCCATTTGGCGGAGGCGGCGCGCCGCCGGCCAGACGCCCTGCTGCCCCACCGCGACCTGGGCGTCCTGCTGCGCCTGCTGGGCCGGTCGGAGGAGGCGCTGGCCGCCTTCCAGGTGGCCGCCACCCTGGCGCCGCAGGACCCGGTGGCCAATTTCGGCGTAGCCCTGTGCCTGTTGCGCCTGGGCCGCTACCGCGAGGGCTTCGCGCACTATCGCTGGCGCTGGCCCTCCGCCGCCAAGCCGCCCCGGCACCAGGGCCTGCCGGCCTGGTCAACCAGCGCATCCATGGGCACCCCGGCCGGCCTGCGCCTGCTGGTGTGGCATGAGCAGGGGGTGGGCGACACGCTGATGTGCCTGCGCTTCCTGCCCCAATTGACCGCGGCCGGCGCCCGCCTGACCATCGAGGTGCCCGCGAGCCTGGCCCCCCTGGTGGCGGCCCAGGGCTACGGCGCCGTGGTGGTGGACGCGCAGACGCCGGCGCCCAGCGCCCCTTCCCTTGCACCGCTGCCCTGGGACGCACAGGTCCCCATGATGGACCTGCCCGGCCGCTTCTGCCCCGAACCCGCCGCCATGCCCTGGACGGGCCCCTACCTGAAGGTCGACCCCGGCCGCAAGCTGCGCTGGACGCAGATGCTGGGCCCCAAGCGGGGCCTGCGCGTCGGCCTGTTCTGGCAGGGCAATCCGGATTTCCCGGACGACCATTGGCGCTCCCCCGGCCTGGCGCCGCTGCTGCCCTTGTTGGACGTACCGGGCGTGGAATTCGTCAGCCTACAGATGGGTCCGGCCAAGGCCGCCCTGACCGACCCGGTCATCCCTCCCGGCCGCATCCGCGATGCCGCCGCCTCCATCCGCGACTGGGCCGACACCGCCGCCCTGGTGGCCGGGCTGGACCTGGTCATCGGCTCCGACAGCGCCTGCATCCACCTGGCAGGCGCGCTGGACATCCCCGCCTTCCTGCTGCTGTCCCCCACCACCGACTGGCGCTGGCACGACAGGGGCGACACTAGCCCCTGGTACCCATCCCTGCGCCTGTTCCGGCAGACGCGCCTGGGCGATTGGACGGCGCCGATGGCCGCGGTCAAGGCGGCGCTGGAGGAAAGGGTGGCGGCCCGCTGACCGGCTGGCTTAGGGACCGCTCCGTGGCACCTTTAGCTGCTTCGGCGCCTCATCCTCAGCAGGAGACTCGTCATCGTCTTCATCCAGGATCTTGGTCACCAGCACATGGATGTCCCAGCGGTGGATGATCCGCCATTTGCCAAAAACCTTGATCAGGATCCGTTCGCCCGATCCGTTGTGGAAGGTGTAACGAACCTGGGCGAGGTGCCAGAGGGGTATTTCGAACCGGGTCACATCGACAAGCGGCTGCGGCCCATCACCATCGAAGGCATCCCGGTAGCCCTCGGCACACCTCCGGTCGCGCTTTGATGTCGGGGGACAGGATAGAATGGGGATGCCGGGCTGCCGCGCCCGCACCTCTCGCAACAGGTCGTCAGGAAAAATACGCCCATCCAGGGAAGCATAGACGGGATCGCGGGAACCGAAGTCGGTCAAGGCGTCCGCCAGCCCGTCCACCATCGCGACGAAGATGGGTAACTTTTCGTCCTCTGTCGCCTGCTGATCCAGCTCTGCCGCCTTCCACAGCAGCACCAGCAGAATGACAGCCGTTGCCACCGATAGGCACAACCAAAAAGCGATTCGCAATAACCAGTGCAGCACGCAGACCTCCCGCAACCCTTGCGCGATCATTGCACAGGCCGCACACACCGGGAAGCGCCAGTCGCCCCGACAGCAATGCCGCAATGCACACGCCAATGCTGCATCTGCGAACGATCTTGGTTACCGTTGCCCTGGCCACCCGTTCGCCTACTTGAGTTTCCATGTCCCACGCCCACACGGTGCCCACCGACCGATCGTCCCCGCTGGCCCGGCTCGCGCGCTGGCTGCAGGCGCGCTCGTTCGCGCTGACGCCGGAGCAGATCGGCATCACCGAGGGCCTGCGCGCCGCCACGGCGGTGGCGCTGATGGTCACGCTGGCGCTGTACCTGGACCAGCCCATCCTATCGTGGGCGGCCTTCGCCGCCTTCTGGGCCTGCCTGGCCGATCCCGGCGGGCCCTTCGGTGTACGGCTGCGCGCCATGGGCGGCTTCGCCCTGATCGGCACCGCCATGGCCGGCGCGGTCAGTGCCGTGGCGGCACTGGGGACCGTCTGGGCGGCGGCGGCCCTGTTCGGGGCGCTGTTCATCTGCTGCCTCAGCCGCGTCTACGGCCCCGCCGCCACCCAGGTGGGCGTGCTGGCCTGCTGCGTCGCCGTAGTGGCCGTGGGCTATCCCATGGCGCCCCTGGACGCCCTGCGCCTGTCCGGCGTCTTCCTGGCGGGTAGCGGCTGGGCCGTGGCCCTGTGCCTGGTGCTGTGGCGCATCCATCCCTACGCCCCCGCCCGCCGCGCCGTCGCCGCCATCTATTCCGAACTCGGCGACATGACGGCAGAACTGCTGACCCTGCACGCCAGCGGCGCGACCCAGGACGCGCGCTGGAAGGCGCATGCCGCCGAGCATCGCCGCGCGGTGCGCGACACGATTGAGCGGGCACGCGCCGCCGTGGGCCGCTTCTCCGCTGGCCGCGGTAACGGGCGCGACATCCGCCGCGCCCTGCTGGCCGCCATCGAGGCGGGCGAACGCATCTTCGCCGGCCTGATCGCGCTGGGCTATGACCTGGAGCCGCATGCCGCCGGCGCGCCCACCGATGCCGACACGCTGCCCTTGCGCCAGCTGCGCGCCGCTCTGACCCGCACCAGCCGCCAGGTGATGCGCTCGGCCCCCGACGGTGCCCTGGTGGCCTATGAGGCGGAGGTGCTGGACCGCGTCGCCCGGCCGGCGCACGACCTGGTGGGTCGCGTGGCCCAGGTCTGCGCCCAGGCCCTGGCCGACCTGACCCGCGCCTGGGCCCCGCCGCTGGATGACGGCGCGCTGGCCACCGTCCCCGAACAGGATGAGGCGCCGCGCCGCCGCCTGACGCCCGCCCGCGCCCTGCGCCTGGCCCTGGTCCCCTCCTCCCCCATCGCGCGCCATGCCCTGCGCGTGGCCCTGGTGGTGACGGTGACCTACGCCGTCACCGCCTATCTCGACGTCGCCTATGCCTACTGGGCCACCATGGCGGCGGTGGTGGTGATGCAGCCGCAGGCCGCCACCACCTGGCCGCGCACCTTGGAACGTGTGGTGGGCAGCGTCATCGGCGGTGCCGCGGCCGCCTTCCTGGCCGTCGCCTTGCCCACGCCCCTCGCCCTGCTGGCCGCCATCTTCCCCCTGGCGGCCGCCACCATCGCCCTACGCTCCGTCAGCTACAGCCTGTTCGTCACCTTCCTGACGCCGCTGTTCGTGCTGGTGGCCGACCTGCTGCATCCGGGCCTGAACGCCCACGGCGAGGGCATCGCCCTGGCCCGCGCCTTCAACAACACGCTGGGCAGCGTCATCGGCCTGGCCGGCTGCCTGGTCCTGTGGCCGGAGCGGGAGCCCAAGAGCTTCCCCCACAAGCTGGCGGCGGCGGTGGAGGCCAACATGCGCTACGCCACGCTGGTGGTCCGGGCGGGCCAGACGCCCTATGCCGAGATCGACGCCGCCCGCCGGGCCGCCGGCCTGGCCAGCACGGCGGCCGAGGTCACGCGCCAGCGCATGGTGCTGGAGGGCCGCCGGCGCAAGGCGCACCTGGACGAGGCCGGCGCCGTGCTGGAAACGCTGCGCCGCCTGGCGGGCGCCGCCACCGTCGCCTGGCTGGACGAGCGCACCATCCCCGGCCCGCCCGACGCCCGGCGCATCGGCTATTGCGAGGCCGCCACGACGCGGCTGGGCGCCCTGGTGCGCGGCGTGCCGACGGATGACAGCGCCCTGGACCGCGAGGGCGAGCCGCCGGACGACATCGCCCGCGCCGTCACCCACGTGGTGCAGGCGGCCAAGGACTACGCCCGCGCCGTAGAGGTCACACGCTCTTCAGGAACGGGATCAGGTTCTTGAAGTAGAAGTCCTGGTCGTCCCACATGCACAGGTGGCTGCCCTGCGGGCAGATGACGGAGCGGGCGTTGGGCATCAGCGTCGCCATGCGCTTCATATCCTCCGGATCCATCTCGTCATGGATGGCGCCGATGGTCAGGGTCTTCACCTTGATCCGGGGCAACGCGTCCCAACGCTCCCAATCCTTCAGGTTGCCCGTCACCTCCAACTCGCTCTTGCCTTGCATCTGGTTGTAGATGGCCAGGTTGGCGTGCCGGAACGCGCGGGTGACGGGCTCCGGCCAGGGGTCCAGGCGGCAGATCATCTGGGGGTACAACTCCTCCATCATGATCTTCTCGTACGCGGGATCGTCGTAGGCCTGCTTCGCCTCCAGCTCCCGGATCACCTTCTGGGATTCCGGCTTCATGAGGCCGCGTAGGGAATTGACGCGCTTCAGGAAGGACTGGATCCCCGCGGCCATGTTGGAAATGACCAGGCCCTTCAGGTGCTTCTGGTATTTCAGCGCGTAATCGATGGCCAGGATGCCACCCCAGGAATGGCCGTAGAGCACGAACTGGTCCAGGCCCAATCCCTGGCGTACCTCTTCAACCTCCTCCACGAAGCGCGGCAGGGTCCACAGGCTGGTATCGTCCGGCTGGTCGGAATTGTTCGAGCCCAGCTGGTCGTAATAGTACATCTCGATCCCGGCCTCGGGCAGGAAGGACTCCATCGCCTCAAGGTATTCATGGCTGAAGCCGGGGCCGCCGTGCAGCAGCAGCACCTTCACGGCGCCGCTGCCGATCTTCTTGGTCCAGACCTTGTACTTGCCCCCCGCCACCGGGATCATGCGGATGCCGGCCACGCGAATGCCGGGCGGGTTCAGGGGAGCGGCGGGGACGGCCTCGGCCAGGGTGGGCGTCATCGGAGCGGTCGCGGCGGCCAGAACGGCGGCGGCCGACAGGAACTGTCTGCGGTCCATGAAATCCTCAATAGGGAGGGCGCGCGAAATGCCGGCGCGCGTTCCGCGATAGAGGTGCCCGAAGGCCCCCGGTTGCCGCAAATGATTTCAAGGCCATAGCCCATCAGGGCAGGCCTCAGCCCTCCCCACCGCCCTCGGCCGCTCGCTGGCGCAGCTTCGCCCAATAGTCCTGCCGCTTCTTGATCTCGCGTTCGAAGCCCCGCTCCACCGGCTGATAGAACTCCCGCCGCGCCATGCCGTCGGGGAAATAGTTCTGACCGGAAAAGCCGTCGGCCGTGTCGTGGTCGTAGTTGTAGCCCTTGCCGTAGCCCAGGTCCTTCATCAGGCGGGTGGGCGCGTTCAGGATGTGCATGGGAGGCATCAGGCTGCCGGTCTCCTTGGCCGCCCGCTGGGCCTGCTTGATGGCCATGTAGGCCGCGTTGGATTTGGGGGCGGTGCCCAGATAGATGACGCACTGGGCGATGGCCAGTTCCCCCTCCGGGCTGCCCAGGCGCTCATAGGCGTCCCAGGCGGCAAGGGCGATGGTCAGAGCCTGGGGATCGGCCATGCCGATATCCTCACTGGCGAAGCGCACCAGGCGGCGGGCGATGTAGCGCGGGTCCTCGCCCCCTGCCAGCATGCGGGAATACCAGTAGAGGGCGGCGTCGGTATCCGAACCGCGCAACGACTTGTGCAGGGCGCTGATGAGGTTGTAGTGCCCCTCCTGCGCCTTGTCATAGAGGGGCATGCGCCGCTGCACCGCCACGGTCAGGGCATTGGTGTCGAGCGGATCCTCGCCCGGCCGCACCACGGCGTAGATCTCCTCCACCAAATTCAGGAAATAGCGGCCGTCGCCATCGGCCATGGCCTTCAGCGCCGCCCGCGCATCCTCGGTCAGCGGCAGGGCGCGCCCCTCCTCCGCCTCCGCCCGGCCGATCAGCTTCTCCAGCGCCTCCTCTCCCAAGCGGTTCAGGACGAAGACTTGCGCGCGGGAGAGCAAGGCGGCGTTCAGCTCAAACGACGGGTTCTCCGTCGTGGCGCCCACCAGCGTGACGGTGCCGTCCTCGACATAGGGCAGGAAGCCGTCCTGCTGGGAGCGGTTGAAGCGGTGGATCTCATCAATGAACAGCAGGGTGCCCTGGCCCGCCTGGCGGCGCTGCTTGGCCGCCTCGAACACCTTGCGCAAGTCGGCCACGCCGGAGAAGACGGCGGACAGGGGCTCGAACGCGAGGGTGGTGGCCTGCGCCAGCAGGCGGGCGATGGTGGTCTTGCCGCAGCCCGGCGGGCCCCACAGCACCATGGAGCTGAGGCGGTGGGCCGCCACCATGCGGCCGATGGGCCCCTTGGGACCCAGCAGATGTTCCTGCCCTACCACCTGGTCCAGCGCCGTCGGCCGCAGCCGGTCGGCCAGCGGGCGCGGCGCCTCCGCCTCAAACAGGGAACCCGATCCGCTCTTCACCATGACGTTCCACACACCCCGGCCACACACCCCGGATACAAACCCGGAACACCATGCCAGAGCGGGGGGCGGCTTGGCATCGTCCTTTTGCCCGGCACCGGACCTGTATGCCGACGTTTCCATGAATGACGCGGCGGGAAACCGCGTCAGCCGCCCCTGTTGTCCTTACCCGCCGACACTCAGCGTCAGCACCTGGTCACCCCGGCGGACGGCCAAGTCCCAGCGGCGCTGCGGCTGGGCCACCACGCGCTTCAGGTCGGCCACGCGGGTGATGGGCTGGCCGTTCACCTTCACCACCACGTCGCCCGGCTGGAAGCCCAGGGCCTGCGCGGTGGTGCCGGGCTGCACCTTCAGCACGATGACGCCGTCAGAATTGCCGGCATAGCCGACCTCCTCGGCGAGCGCCGGGTTGATGTTGGCGACGGTGGTACCGGCGAAGGGCTGGCGGCCGTCCAGCGCCGTCTCATCCCGGGGCGGGTCTTCCGGCGGACCGATCAGCTTCACCGGCAGCTTGGTCTCGACGCCCTTGCGGATCACGGTCAGGGTGGCGTTGCCGCCCACGGGCAACAGGGCGATGCGATAGCGCAGGCTTTCCGGATCATCGACCAGATGCCCGTTCACCGCCGTGACCACGTCACCCACCTTCACGCCCGCCTGCTCCAGCGGGCCCTTGGGGTTCAACTGGTTGACCAGCACGCCCTGGGGCCGGGGCAGGCCCAGGTTGGTGGCCAGTTCCTGCGTCACCGGCTGGCCGCTGGCGCCCATCCATGGCCGCACCAGCTTGCCGCCGCTTTCCACCGCCGTGACGACGGACCGCACCATGTCCGCCGGGATGGCGAAGCCGATGCCGACCGAGCCACCGCTGCGCGAATAGATGGCCGAATTGATGCCGGCCAGCTTGCCATCCATGGTGATCAGCGCGCCGCCGGAATTGCCCGGGTTGATGGCGGCATCCGTCTGGATGAAGAAGTTGAAGTCCGACACGCCCACGCCCGTGCGGGCCAGCGCCGAGACGATGCCGCTGGTGACCGTCTGGCCCACGCCGAAGGGGTTGCCGATGGCCAGCACCAGGTCACCCACCTGGATGCTGTCGCTGTCGCCCAGCTCCAGGGTGGGCAGCTTCTCACCCTTGGTGTCGATGCGCAGGACGGCCAAATCCACCTTCTCGTCCGCGCTCATGACCTTGGCGGGAAACTCCCGCCGGTCCGCCAGCACCACGGTGATCTGGTCGGCGTCCTTGATGACATGGTCGTTGGTGACGATCAGGCCGTCCGGCCGGATGATGACACCGGAGCCCAGCGAGGACTCCACCCGCTCGCGCGGGACGCCGCGGAAGGCGTCGCCGAAGAACTGGCGGAAGAACGGGTCCTCCATGAAGGGGGACACGCGCTGCTTGATGACACGGCGGCTGTAGATGTTGACCACGGCCGGCGCCGCCCGCTTCACCAGCGGGGCGTAGCTGAGCGTGATCTGCTCCCGGCTCTGCGGCACCTGCTGGGCCAGGGCCGGTGGCGTCAAGGCCAGGCCGGCGGCAACGGCCACCAGGGCGCAACGGGAGACCAAGCGGCGGAACGGCGTTTCAAGCGTCACGGGGAAAAACTCTCACGTCTGATCGAAACGAGGGGACTGGGGTGAGATAGGGTTCAGCCCGGGTCGCCGCAACGGTTCAGGCAGGATTTCAGGTCGCGCTGGCACATGCCGTTGTTCAGCTCGGGCGTATGATCGCTCTGCCCGGCCTTGGTGTCTCCGCATACCTGGCTGTCGCGGTTGCAGCGGGCCACGCAGGCCGCGTGGGTGTCCAGCTTGCCCTCGCGCTGCGACGGCAGCGCCATGCAGCCGGTCAGCCCCGCCAACAGCAGGCAGGCTATTGCCGCCTTGATCCCCAAAATACGCACCGGTTCATCCTCCTGTCCGCGCGGTGGCGCGCCTGTCGCGCCGGCGATGGACGGGCCGCAGGATGCGCGATTTGCTGCCTACCCGTCGAGAGTGGAAAACGCGGCCATGCCCGCCCAGCCTTGCCTTACACGAGGGGCCCCCAACCGGCCCGCCGGTGGGGTAATGAAAAAGGGCGGACCCTCGCGGATCCGCCCTTTCCCTTACCATTCCGGAAGTGGAACAGCCTAGACTCAGGCCGCCTCTTCCTCGGTCTCCGTCACCTGGACCGGACCGCTGTCCTGGCCCTTGGCGGAGACGTCGCGGTCCACCAGCTCGATGACGGCCATGGCGGCCATGTCACCGTAGCGGAAGCCGGCCTTCAGGACGCGGGTGTAGCCACCCTGGCGATCCTTGTAACGCTCGGCAACGGTGGTGAACAGCTTGTCGACCATGGCGTTGTCGCGCAGCTCCGCGAACGCCAAGCGACGGTTGGCGAGGCCGCCCTTCTTGCCCAGCGTGATCAGCTTCTCGACGATCGGCCGCAGGTCCTTGGCCTTCGGCAGGGTCGTCTTGATCTGCTCGTGCTTAATCAGGGCATTGGCCATGTTGGAGAACATGGCCAGACGGTGGGTAGAGGTCTTGCTGAACTTACGCCCGGAAACGCCGTGACGCATGGTGCTTCTCCTTTCATGTCCGGGTGTCGGATGCCGACACCTATGACGATCCCCGAAACGCCCGCCTGCGCCTGTAAGGGGCGCTGGCCGGTACGGCGGGGGTGGGCCCTATGCCCTGTACTCCGCACCCGGCCGTAACCGGATGCGGAGAACCTCAAATCAAGCTCAGTACGGCTCTTCCAGACGCTTGGCCAGGTCCTCGATGTTCTCGGGCGGCCAGTTCGGGATTTCCATGCCGAGGTGCAGGCCCATCTGGGACAGCACTTCCTTGATCTCGTTCAGCGACTTGCGGCCGAAGTTCGGGGTGCGGAGCATTTCCGCTTCCGTCTTCTGCACCAGGTCGCCGATGTAGACGATGTTGTCGTTCTTCAGGCAGTTGGCCGAACGGACAGACAGTTCCAGCTCGTCCACCTTGCGCAGCAGGTTCTTGTTGAACGGCACCTCGTCGGACTTCTCCGACGCGGTGACGGCCTGCGGCTCTTCGAAGTTGATGAACAGCTGCAGCTGGTCCTGCAGGATGCGGGCGGCGATGGCCACGGCATCCTCGGGCGTCACCGCGCCGTTGGTCTCGATCGACAGCGACAGCTTGTCATAGTCGGTGCGCTGGCCCAGGCGGGTGTTCTCCACCTTGTACGCCACCTTGCGGATGGGGCTGTACAGGGCGTCGATCGGGATCAGGCCGATGGGGGCGTCTTCCGGACGGTTCTGGCTGGCGGGGACGTAGCCCTTGCCCTTCTCGACCGTCAGTTCCATGTTCAGGCGGGCGCCGGCGTCCAGGGTGCAGATCACCAGGTCCGGGTCCATCACCTCGATGTCACCCGTCACCTCGATCATGCCGGCGGTGACTTCCTTGGGGCCTTCGGCGCGCAGGCGCAGCCGCTTCGGGCCCTCGCCCTCCATCTTCAGACCCATGTTCTTGATGTTCAGAACGATGTCGGTCACGTCCTCGCGGACGCCGGGGATGGAGGAGAATTCGTGCAGGACGCCATCGATGTGGATGGCGGTGACCGCCGCCCCCTGAAGGGACGACAGCAGGACGCGGCGCAGGGCGTTGCCCAGGGTCAGGCCAAAGCCACGCTCCAGCGGGCCGGCGACGATCGTGGCCTCACGGCGCGGATCGGCACCGACGTTCACGTCGAGCTTGCTGGGCTTTTCCAGGGTCTGCCAGTTCTTCTGAATCACGGGTAGTTGCCTCTAATGCCATCGGGAGGACACGACACCCGGTTTCACCGCTGTCGGGTGCGGATCAGGGCGCCGGTCCTGCGACCGGCGCCCTGTCCTGAACCTGACCACCTCCCCCATGCATGGGCGATCGCGATGGCATGCGAAAGCCGGTCCCGGGGCGGCGGGGAAACGCGGAAGCGTTTGGACCGGAAGCGGCCGCGGGGCCGCCTCCGTAATCGGTAGAACGATCAGACGCGGCGCTTCTTCGGCGGGCGAACGCCGTTGTGCGGAATCGGCGTCACGTCGCGGATGGACGTGATCTGGAAGCCGACCGACTGCAGGGCGCGCAGGGCGGACTCACGGCCCGAACCCGGACCCTTCACTTCCACTTCCAGGGTGCGCATGCCGTGTTCCTGGGCCTTGCGGCCCGCGTCTTCGGCGGCCATCTGGGCGGCGTAGGGGGTCGACTTGCGCGAACCCTTGAAGCCCATCATACCCGACGAGGACCAGGCAATGGTGTTGCCCTGGGCGTCGGTGATGGTGATCATGGTGTTGTTGAACGAGGCGTTCACATGCGCCACGCCCGAGGTGATGTTCTTGCGCTCGCGGCGACGAAGCCGGGCGGCAGAAGCGTTGGGCTTTGCCATTTCTTATCAGTCCTTCAGCTTACTTCTTCTTACCGGCGATCGGCTTGGCCGGGCCCTTGCGGGTGCGCGCGTTGGTGTGCGTGCGCTGACCGCGGACCGGCAGGCCCTTGCGGTGACGCAGGCCGCGGTAGCAGGCCATGTCCATGAGCCGCTTGATGTTCATGGCGACAGAGCGACGCAGGTCGCCTTCGACCGAGTAGTCGCTGTCGATGACTTCGCGGATACGCAGGACTTCGTCGTCGGTCAGCTGATGCACGCGGCGCTCCAGGGGAATGCCGACCTTGCCGCAGATCTCCTTCGCCATGAAGGGACCGATGCCGTGAATGTACTGAAGGGCGATTTCCACCCGCTTCGCGGTGGGAATATTAACGCCAGCGATACGCGCCACGCGCTTTCTCCATCGTTCATGCCCGCCCCGGCGTCACGCCCGGGCGATGCGATCTTCGTCCACACCCCGCCTGATCACCGGCTCCCGTGGCGGGGACGTCCAATGACCTTCGGGGCATCTCATCCGAAGAAAACCTGGAAACTCCAGGATCTCCAAATGCACATACGAACCAACTCCGTCCCGCCACCCCATAGGGGCGCCAGGGCCGAGAGTTGGTTTCATCCGGACCCGCAAGGCCAAAGCCCAAAGCGGATCGGATGCGGGAGTATACGCAGGCGCGACCGGATGTCAACCGCGCCCACGCGGGCGCACGGCAATCGCTTGAAGCGGGTCTTGACAAGACGGGGCTTTCGGAGCGGTGGCGATCTGTGATTCGTAGGAGGCTCCATTGATCTGGAGTTCTCGATGGCCGGTTCGCTTCTCGACCATTTTGCGGCGCTCAGCGATCCGCGGCAATCCTGGAAGGTCATTTATCCACTGCCGGAGATTCTGCTTGTGGTGCTCTGCGCAACGATCGCGGGGGCTGAGGATTTCGTCGAGATTCGGCGCTGGGGCACGATGAACCGGGATTTCCTGCGGCGGTTTTTGCCCTATGCGGGCGGGATTCCGAGCCACGATACGCTGAACGACATCCTCAACGCGCTCGACGGCGATCTTTTTGCGCGATGCTTCGGCGACTGGGTCGAGGGGCTGCGCGAGGCCGAGCCCGACATCGTCGCGATCGACGGTAAGACCTCGCGGCGGACGCATGACCGGGCGAAGGATCGCAATCCGCTGCATCTCGTTTCAGCCTGGGCCAGCCGGCAGCGCTTGGTGCTGGGCCAGCAAGCTTGCGAGGCCAAGTCGAATGAGATTACGGCCATTCCGTTGCTGCTCGACCGCTTGGCGTTGACCGGGGCGCTCGTCACCATCGATGCGATGGGCTGCCAGACCAAGATCGCCCAGAAGATTCTCGATAAAGGCGCCGATTACCTGCTGGCCATCAAAGAGAACTGGCCCAACCTGCACAGCGAGGTCATCCGCCACTTCGACGATCTGCCTGCCGCCGACACGTTCGACACGACCGATGGCGAGCACGGCCGCATCGAGGTGCGCCGCCATGTCGTCAGCCACGAAGTTGACTGGCTTACCACAGACCGCCGCTTCCCCGGCGAGCCCCGCTTCCCCGGCCTCAAGGCCATCGCCATGGTCGAAGCCGAGATCGAGCGTGACGGCAAAACCAGCCGGGAACGCCGATACTACCTGTCATCTCAAAAACTCGACACGCGCCTCTTCGCTCATGCCGTCCGAGCCCACTGGCATATCGAAAACCGGCTCCACTGGGTCCTCGATGTCGTCTTCCATGAAGACTTGAGCCGTCTCAGATCCGGCAACGGCCCCCACAACATGGCAACCATCCGACACATGGCCTTGAACCTCCTGCGCGGCGCAAAGGATAAGCACAGCCTCAAAGTCCGAAGAAAATCCGCCGCATGGGATACCCAATACCTTCACGCCGTCATCACACAGTCCGCATAACCCCCTTCAAGCGATTCCCCTGCACGCGGGCGGCGCCCACACCGGGCATGCAGCCAGGTGATGGGCCACCAAAGGGAAAAGGCCGCCTCCCCCACCGGAGAAACGGCCCTTCCCTATTCGGATAAACGCGACGCCCGAGGCTCAGGCGGCGATGATGGCTTCCAACTGACGGGTGACCTCATCGATCTCCGCCATGCCGTCCACCTGCTTCAGCACGCCCTTGCCCTGGTAGTAGGGCAGGATGGGCGCTGTCAGTGCATGGTATTCGGCCAGACGCTTGGTGAAGGTCTCGGCGTTGTCGTCGGCCCGGCGCTTGAACTCGGTCGAGCCGCAGATGTCGCAGACGCCCGCCACCTTGGGCTGGTGAAACTTGTCGTGATAGCCGGCGCCGCATTTGGCGCAGGTATACCGGCCGGTCACACGCTCCACCAGAGCCGCGTCGTCCACCACCATCTCGATGATGTGGTCCAGCTTCAGGTGCTTGTCCGCCAGCATACGGTCCAGGGCCTCGGCCTGCGGAACCGTGCGGGGGAAACCGTCGAGGATGAAGCCCTTGGCGCAATCCGGCTGGGTGATGCGGTCGGCGATCATTTCGACCATGATCGCGTCCGGCATCAGCTTGCCGGCGGCCATGATCTCCTTGGCCTGCTGACCCAGCGGGCTGCCGCTATCCTTCAGCGCCCGCAACATGTCGCCCGTCGACAACTGCACCAACCCGAACTTCCGTTCAAGCCGCTGCGCCTGCGTTCCCTTGCCGGCGCCCGGCGGCCCCAGAAGAATCAGGTTCATCCACGCCTCCCCCTCAGCTTTGCCTTCTTGATGAGGCCTTCATATTGATGCGCCAACAGATGCGAATGGATCTGGGCGACCGTGTCCATAGTCACCGTTACCACAATTAGCAGGCTGGTGCCGCCAAAATAAAAAGGAATAGCGTTCTTGGCCATCAACAGTTCGGGCAATAGACAAACCACCACCAGGTAGCCGGCACCCAACACCGTCAAACGGGTGAGAACAAAGTCCAGATAGTCCGCGGTGTTCTTACCCGGACGGATACCGGGGATGAAACCGCCGTACTTCTTCAGATTCTCCGCCGTCTCGGTCGGGTTGAACACGACCGCGGTATAGAAGAAGCTGAAGAACACGATCAGCGCCATGTACAGCACGATATAGAGCGGCTGGCCATGGGTGACATAGCGGGCGATGGTCTGCAGGATCTCCGGACCGGTGCCGCCGGAGAAGCCGGTGACGGTGGCCGGCAGCAGCAGCAGCGAGCTGGCGAAGATCGGCGGGATGACGCCCGAGGTGTTCAGCTTCAAGGGCAGGTGCGAGGCTTCCCCCCCATAGACCTTGTTGCCCACCTGGCGCTTCGGATACTGCACGATCAGCCGGCGCTGGGCGCGTTCCATGAAGACGATGAAGAAGATCACGCCCACGGCGACGGCCAGCAGCAGGGCCAGGATGCCGAAGCCGATGGCCCCGGTGCGGCCCAGTTCCAGCAGCTGCATCAGCGCCTTCGGCAGGGCCGCCACGATGCCGGTGAAGATGATCAGCGAGGTGCCGTTGCCCACGCCCCGGGCGGTGATCTGCTCACCCAGCCACATCAGGAACATGGTGCCGCCCACCATGGTGACCACGGTGCTGATGATGAAGAAGGGGCCGGGATCGATTACCGTGCCGCCCTTGGCGCCCTGCAGCGCCACGGCCAGGCCGTAGGACTGGAAGATGGCCAGGATCACCGTGCCGTAGCGGGTGTACTGGTTGATCTTCTTGCGGCCGGCCTCGCCTTCCTTCTTCATGGTTTCGAGGCTGGGGATCACGGCCGTCAGCAGCTGCACGATGATGCTGGCGGAGATGTAGGGCATGATATTGAGCGCGAAGATGCTCATGCGCTCGATGGCGCCACCCGCGAACATGTTGAACATGCCCAGGATGCCGCCCTTGGCCTGGTTGAAAACGTCGGCGAAGGCCTGAACGTTGATGCCCGGCAGGGGAATGTAGGTGCCCAGGCGGAAAACGATGAGCGCTCCCAGGGTGAACCAGAGCCGCTTCTTCAGTTCCGTGGCCTTGGCGAAGGAGCCGAAATTAAGATTAGCGGCGAGCTGCTCGGCGGCTGAAGCCATGGAATCCGTTCCTATCGAGGCGCCTCTCAGGGGCGCGGCACAGACGGTATCAAAAAGACAAAAGAAAAGGGACCGTCGCCGGTCCCCCTAACGGGTCCCACCCCAGATGGGGAGACCTGCGGCAGAAAGAAAGACGGCCGGCGCTCGCTTTTATCACGAACGCCGACCGCACTTCCTTAATTACTCGGCAGCCGCTTCGACCGCGGGCACCTTGACCGAGCCGCCAGCAGCTTCCACGGCGGCCACGGCCGCGGCGGAAGCGCCGGCAACATCGAACGCCACCTTGGCGGTGATGCTGCCCTTGGCCAGCAGGCGCACGCCGTCACGGGACGGGCGCACCAGGCCGGCGGCGACCAGCACCTCGGCGGTGATCACGTCGGCGGCGTTCAGGCGGCCCTCATCGATGGCCTTCTGGACGGTGCCGACGTTCACCACCGAGTAGTCGGTGCCGAACAGGTTGTTGAAACCGCGCTTCGGCAGGCGGCGATGCAGGGGCATCTGACCGCCTTCAAAGCCGTTGATCGACACGCCGGAACGCGAGGTCTGACCCTTCACGCCACGGCCGCCGGTCTTGCCCTTGCCGGAGCCGATGCCCCGACCAACCCGGGTGGGCGCCTTGCGGGCGCCCGGGTTGTCGCGAATATCCGTAAGCTTCATGACTTTATCCCTTCAAGCCGTATCGGGAAGGCCTCAGGAGGCCTTCTCGACGCGCACGAGGTGCTGCACCTTGGCGATCATACCACGGACCGAAGGGGTATCCTCCAGCTCGCTGGTACGGTGCAGCTTGTTGAGACCAAGACCCACCAGCGTCGCCCGCTGGTCCTTCTGGCGGCCGATCGGGCTGCCGATCTGGGTCACGATGACGGTGTTCTTCTCGCTCATCACGCGCTCTCCTTCGCCTCGGCACCGGCCTCGCGGCGGCCCAGGATATCGCTGACGCGACGGCCACGGCGGGCGGCGACGGCGCGGGGGCTGACGCACTGGGACAGGGCGTCGAAGGTCGCCTTGATCATGTTGTGCGGGTTCGACGTCCCGACCGACTTGGTCACGACGTCCTGGACGCCGAGAGCCTCGAAGATCGCGCGCATCGGACCACCGGCGATGATGCCGGTACCAGCGTCGGCGGTGCGCAGCACCACCTTGCCGGCGCCGAAGTGGCCATGCACGTCATGATGCAGCGTCCGGCCCTCACGGAGCGGCACGCGGATCATGGAGCGCTTGGCCTGATCGGTGGCCTTGCGGATGGCTTCCGGCACTTCGCGGGCCTTGCCCGAACCAACGCCGACGCGACCCTTGGCGTCACCCACCACGACCAGGGCGGCGAAGCCGAAGCGACGGCCACCCTTCACCACCTTGGCGACGCGGTTAATACCAACGAGCTTTTCTACCAGCTCGCTTTCCTCACGGTCCCGGGGTGTACGATCCCGGTCCCCGCCACGCTCGCGACCGCCGCTGTTGCCGCCGTCCCTCTCGTTACGTGCCATAATCGCTACCCCTTAGAACTGCAGGCCGGCTTCGCGCGCGGCGTCGGCCAGGGCCTTGACCCGGCCATGGAACAGGTACGAACCGCGATCGAACACCACTTCCGTGATGCCGGCTTCCTTGGCCCGCTCGGCGATCAGCTTGCCGACGGCCTTGGCTGCTTCGATGTCGGCGCCAGTCTTCAGCTCCGCACGCAGGGTCTTGTCGATGGACGAAGCCGCGGCCTTGGTCTGGCCCGCCACGTCGTCGATGACCTGGGCGTAGATGTGCTGGCTGGAACGGAACACCGACAGGCGCGGACGCCCCTGCCCCAGCTTCCGGACCCGCGTGCGCACCCGCTGCTTGCGGCGCGCGCTCAGAACTTTTGCATTGCTCATGATCGTGCGCCTTACTTCTTCTTGCCTTCTTTGCGGATGATGACCTCATCCGCGTACCGGATGCCCTTGCCCTTGTAGGGCTCGGGCGGACGGTACGCGCGGATCTCAGCCGCAACCTGGCCAATCTTCTGCTTGTCGAAACCGGTGATCGAGATGGAAGTGGGCTTGTCGCACTTCATCGTGATGCCGGCCGGGATCGGGAAGCGCACGTCATGGCTGAAGCCCAGGTTCAGGAGCAGTTCCTGACCCTGGACGGCGGCCTTGTAACCCACGCCCGTGATCTCGAGGTTCTTGGTGAAGCCGGTGTCGACACCCTTGACCATGTTGGCCAGCAGCGTGCGGGAGGTGGCCCAGTTCACGCGAGCCTTGCGGCTGTCGTTCGCGGGCTTCACCACCACAGCGCCGTTTTCCAGCGTGGCGGAGATGTCGTCAACCAGGGTCAGACTGAGCTGGCCCAGCTTGCCTTTCACGGTGACGTCCTGGCCGGTGACCTGAACGGTCACGCCGGCCGGAACGGGCACCGGATGCTTGCCGATACGAGACATGTGGCCAGCTCCTTAGAACACTTTGCAGAGGACCTCGCCGCCAACATTGGCGGCACGGGCCTCGCTGTCCGACATGACGCCACGGGGCGTCGACAGGATCGAGATGCCGAGGCCATTAAAGACCCGCGGCAGATCGGCGATCTTGGAGTAAATGCGGCGGCCGGGCTTCGACACGCGCTGCACCTGCTTAATGACAGGCTCGCCTTCGTGATACTTCAGCTCGATACGCACGCTATGGACGCCCGGACGAACCGTGTCCAGGGAGTAGCCACGGATGTAACCCTCGCGCTTCAGCACCTCCAGAACGTTGGTGCGCAGCTTCGAGGCCGGGCTGGTGACAGACTGCATGCGGGCCCGCTGTCCATTACGGATGCGGGTCAGCATATCGCCCAAGGGATCGCTCAACGCCATTTCCCGAACCTCCGATTACCAGCTGGACTTCGTCATGCCCGGGATCTGGCCGGTCGAGGCCAGGTCGCGCAGGGCAATACGAGACAGCTTAAACTTGCGGTAAAAAGCACGCGGACGACCGCTCAGCTCGCAGCGATTCCGAATACGGGTCGGGCTGGAGTTGCGCGGCAGCTCGGCGAGCTTGAGGCGAGCGGCGAACCGCTCCTCGGGCGGCAGGGTACGATCGGACGCGATGGCCTTCAGAGCATTACGCTTGCCGGCGTACTGCTTCGCGAGGCGCTCGCGGCGCTTGTTCTTCTGAACAGAACTGGTCTTGGCCATGGGAAGCTCCTGCCGCTCAGTTCGCGAACGGCATCTGGAAGCCCTTCAGGAGGGCCTTGGCCTCCTTGTCGGTCTTCGCCGTGGTGACGATGATGATGTCCATCCCCCGGATCTCGTCCACGCGGTCGTAGTCGATTTCCGGGAAAATGATCTGCTCCTTGAGACCCATGGCGTAGTTGCCACGACCGTCGAAGCTCGTGCCCGACACGCCGCGGAAGTCGCGGACGCGCGGCAGGGCGATCGTGATCAGACGGTCCAGGAACTCGTACATGCGGTCACGGCGCAGGGTCACCTTGCAACCAATGGCCATGCCCTCGCGCAGCTTGAACTGCGCGATGGACTTGCGGGCGCGGGTCACCACCGGCTTCTGACCGGACAGGGCGGTCAGATCGGTGACGGCGGCGTTGATCTTCTTACCATCGGACGTGGCTTCGCCGACGCCCATGTTAATGATGATCTTCTCGATCCGCGGCACTTCCAGGTCGTTGGCGTAGTTGAACTCGCTCTTCAGCGAGGCGCGAACGACGGAATCGTAATGTTCTTTAAGCCTGGCAGCCATAACGCGCCTCACAGGTCGATGACTTCACCGGAAACCTTGGCAAAACGGACCTTGCGGCCGTCTTCCAGGATCCGGTAGCCGACGCGGGTCGGCTTGTTGGTCTTGGGGTCGACATGGGCGACGTTGGAGACGTCGATGAACGCCTCGAGCTCAACGATGCCACCCTGCTGGGTCGGAGTCGGACGCTGGTGCTTCTTGACCAGGTTCACGCCGCGCACCTTGACGCGGTTCTCCTTCGGCAGAACGGCGATCACCTCGCCCTGCTTGCCCTTGTCCTTGCCGGCGATGATGACGACCTTGTCGGCCTTCTTAATCTTCGACATTTACAGGACCTCCGGCGCCAGGGAGATGATCTTCATGAACTTCTTGGCGCGCAGCTCACGCGTGACCGGCCCGAAAATACGGGTCCCGATCGGCTCACCCTGCTTGTTGATGAGCACGGCCGCGTTGCGGTCGAAGCGGATGGCGGAACCGTCGGTGCGACGGATTTCCTTGGCGGTGCGAACGATGACGGCGCGGTGCACGTCACCCTTCTTCACGCGGCCCCGCGGAATGGCCTCCTTGACCGAGACGACGATAACGTCGCCAACGGCCGCGACCTTCCGCATGGAGCCGCCCAGCACCTTGATGCACTGCACCCGGCGCGCGCCGCTGTTGTCAGCGACCTCCAGGTTGGTTTGCATCTGGATCATGGTTTGGCTTCCTTAAGCAAAACAGTTAGACGGCGGCGCCCGACGGGGCGGCGCTTTCCACGACGACGGCCCACCGCTTCCGCTTGGAAATCGGACGGCACTCTTCGATCGTCACCGTGTCGCCAGCCTTATAAGCATTCTGCTCGTCATGAGCAGCATACTTCTTCGACTGCTTAATAAACTTCTTGTACACGGGGTGCATAACACGACGCTCGACCAGCACGATGACGGTCTTGTCGCCCTTGTCGCTCACAACCGTGCCCTGCAAAACACGCCGGGGCATAACGCTTCCCCCTGTCAGGACACGGGCGCAGCGGTTTCCCGCTGGCCCAGGATGGTCTTAATCCGAGCGATGTCGCGCCGAACCTGGCCGACACGCGCGGTATTCTCCAGCTGCCCGGAGGCGCGCTGGAAGCGCAAATTGAACTGCTCTTTCTTCAGCTGCAAGAGCTGGTCCTGCAACTCATCCACGCTTTTGGTGCGCAGGTCGACGGCTTTGGTCATGCCTCAGCTCCCTCACCCAGGCGGGTGATGAATCGGGTCTTAATCGGCAGCTTGGCAGCGGCCAGCTCGAAGGCGCGCTTGGCGAGGTCCGCCGGCACGCCGTCCAGCTCGAACATGATGCGGCCGGGGGCCACGCGGGCCGCCCAGAACTCGGGCGAACCCTTACCGGAGCCCATGCGGACTTCGGCGGGCTTGCTCGACACCGGCACGTCCGGGAAAATCCGGATCCAGACCCGGCCCTGACGCTTCATGTGACGGGTGATCGCGCGGCGGGCCGCCTCGATCTGGCGCGCGGTGATGCGCGCCGGTTCGACCGCCTTCAGGCCAAAGGCGCCGAAGTTCAGCTGGCTGCCGCCCTTGGTGGCGCCGTGGATGCGCCCCTTGTGCTGCTTGCGGTACTTAGTACGTTTCGGACTCAGCATGGCAATTGCCCTCTAGTATCCGTTCACCCTCAGCGCGCCGCGACGGGCTGCTGATCGGCGCGCTTGTCCTGGGCGAACGGATCGTGCGCCAGAATTTCGCCCTTAAACACCCACACCTTGACACCGCAGGTGCCGTAGGTGGTCTTAGCCGTGGCCGTGCCGTAATCGATCTCGGCGCGCAGCGTGTGCAGCGGCACGCGACCTTCGCGGTACCACTCCATACGAGCGATCTCAGCACCACCCAGACGGCCGCCGCAGTTGATGCGGATGCCCTGGGCGCCGAGACGCATGGCCGACTGCACGGCGCGCTTCATGGCGCGACGGAAGGCGACACGGCGCTCCAGCTGGCTGGCGATGTTCTCGGCGATCAGCCGGGCGTCGAGTTCCGGCTTGCGGATCTCGACGATGTTCAGGCTGACCTCGGAACCGGTCATGCGGCCCAGATCGGTGCGCAGCTTCTCGATGTCGGCGCCCTTCTTGCCGATCACCACACCCGGACGGGCCGTGTGGATGGTGACGCGGGCCTTCTTGGCCGGCCGCTCGATGATGATGCGCGAGGCGCCGGCCGCGGCCAGCTTGCCCTGCAGGTGCTTGCGCAGGCGCAGGTCCTGGTGCAGCAGCGTGGCGTAGTCGCGGCTGGCGAACCAGCGGCTGTCCCAGGTCCGGTTGATACCGACGCGGAGCCCGATGGGGTTGACTTTCTGACCCATGTTACGCGGTCTCCCCCGTGGCTTCCTCGGCGCGCTCGCGCACCACCACGGTCAAGTTGCTGTAAGACTTCTCGACACGGGCGCCGCGACCGCGGGCCCGGGCATGGAAGCGCTTCATCACCAGGGCACGGCCCACAGTGGCGTAAGCGACCACCAGACGGTCAACGTCCAGCTGGTGGTTGTTCTCGGCGTTGGCGATGGCCGACTGCAGGACCTTCTTCACCTCGCCGGCGATGCGGCGCTTGGAGAAGGTCAGCATGGCCAGCGCGGTGCCGGCTTCCTTGCCGCGGATCATCTGGGCGACGAGGTTCAGCTTGCGGGCACTGGATTTGATCATCCGACCGTGCGCCGCAGCCTCGTTGTCGGCGAAAGGCCGTTCAGATTGAGGCTTGCTCATTTTACTTCCTCTTCGCCTTCTTGTCGGCCGCGTGGCCGTAGAAAGTCCGCGTCGGGGAGAACTCACCGAACTTGTGTCCGATCATGTTCTCGGTCACGAGCACCGGCAGGAACTTATGGCCGTTGTAAACGCCAAAGGTCAGACCGACGAACTGGGGCAGGATCGTGGAACGGCGCGACCAGATCTTGATGATCTCGTTGCGGCCGGACGCGCGCGCCTTCTCTGCCTTCTTCAAAAGGTAGCCGTCAATGAACGGCCCCTTCCAGACGGAACGGGTCACGGGTCCTACTCCTTACTTAGAGCGACGACGACGGATAATCAGGCCGTCCGTCTTCTTGTTGCTACGCGTCTTCTTGCCCTTGGTCGGCTTGCCCCACGGCGTGACCGGATGACGGCCACCGGAGGTACGGCCTTCACCACCACCGTGCGGGTGGTCGATCGGGTTCATGGCGACGCCACGGACGGACGGACGACGGCCCAGCCAACGGTTGCGACCGGCCTTGCCGATCACGGTGTTGGACTGGTCGGGGTTGGACACGGCACCGATGGTGGCCATGCACTCGCCCCGGACCATGCGCAGCTCGCCCGAGGGCAGCTTCAGCTGGGCGTAACCCTGGTCGCGGCCCACCAGCTGCAGGAACGTACCGGCGGAACGGGCGATCTGCCCGCCCTTGCCCGCACGCAGCTCCACATTGTGGACGATGGTGCCGACCGGGATGTTCTTCAGCGGCATGGCGTTGCCGGGCTTCACGTCGACCTTCTCACCGGCGACGACGACGTCGCCGGCCTTCAGGCGCTGCGGAGCCAGGATGTAGGCCAGGTCGCCGTCCTGATAACGGATCAGAGCGATGAAGGCCGTCCGGTTGGGATCGTACTCCAGACGCTCGACCGTCGCGGGGACGTCGAACTTGTTGCGCTTGAAGTCGACCAGACGGTAACGGCGCTTGTGGCCGCCGCCCATGCGACGCGCGGTGATGCGACCGGTGTTGTTACGACCGCCGGTGCCGCTCAGGCCCTCCGTCAGACGCTTAACCGGCTTGCCCTTGTACAGCTCCGAGCGGTCGACCAGCACCAGCTGACGCAGGCTCGGGGTAATGGGACGGTAAGTCTTAAGTGCCATCGTTAATGCCCTCACACGCCGGTGGTGACGTCGATCGTGTGCCCTTCGGCGAGGGTCACGATGGCCTTCTTGAAGTCGGACCGGCGAGCCACGATGCCCCGGAAGCGCTTGGTCTTGCCCTTCGAGACGATGGTGTTCACGGCCGTCACCTTGACCTTGAACAGGCCTTCGACGGCCTGCTTGATCTCGGGCTTCGTGGCATCCAGGGGCACCCGGAAGGTGACCTGGTTATGCTCGGAGCCCAGGGTGGACTTTTCGGTGATGACGGGCGCGACGATCAGGTCGTACATGCGCTCGGCGCTCACAAACGGCTTCGCGTTCTTGCTCATTTCAGGCGAGCCTCCAACTGCTCGACCGCGTTGCGGGTCAACACCAGGGTGTCGCGCCGCAGGATGTCGTACACGTTGGCGCCCTGCTCCGGCAGCACATCCACGTGGGGAATGTTGCCAGCGGCCCGGACGAAGTTCTCATCCAGGTTGGCGCCGTCGATGATCAGAACCGAGTTCAGGCCCAGGGCGCCGAACTGCTCGACCAGCGCCTTGGTCTTGTGGGTCTCGGCGCGGGCGTCGTCGAGGATGATCAGCTTGCCCTCGGCAGCCTTGACCGACAGGGCGGTCTTCAGGGCCAGCTTGCGGACCTTCTTCGTCAGGTCGTGCTCATGGCTGCGCACCACCGGACCGAAGATCACCGCACCGCCGCGGAACTGCGGCGAGCGCAGGGAGCCCTGACGGGCACGGCCGGTGCCCTTCTGCTTCCACGGCTTCTTGGTCGTGCCGGAGATCTCGGAGATCCCCTTGGTCTTGTGCGAGCCCTGACGGCGCTTGGCCAGCTGCCAGTTCACCATGCGGGCCAGCAGATCGGCGCGGGCCGGCAGGCCGAACACGGCGTCGTCCAGCTCGATTTCGCCGACTTGCTCGTTCTTCAGGTTCTTAACGGTCGTCTTCATGATGCTCAGCCCTCCTGCGCGGCAGGAGCGTCCTGCGTCGGCGCACGGAAGGCGGCCGGGAAGGGAACGCCCTCCGGCAGCTTCTTCTTCACGGCGTCCTTGACCAGGATGTAACCGCCTTCGGAGCCGGGGACGGCGCCGCGGACGAGGATCAGGCCGCGCTCGACATCGACCGAGACGACCTTCAGGTTCTGGGTGGTGACCTGCTCAACGCCCAGGTGACCCGCCATCTTCTTGTTCTTGAAGGTGCGGCCCGGATCCTGGCGCTGACCGGTCGAACCGTGCGAACGGTGCGACACGGACACACCGTGCGTGGCGCGAAGGCCGCCGAAGTTCCAGCGCTTCATGCCACCGGCGAAGCCCTTACCGATGGTCGTCCCGGTGACGTCCACGAACTGGCCAGCGACGAAGTGGTCGACGGTGATCTCCGCACCGACCTCGACCAGGGCGTCCGGGGTCACCCGGAACTCCACGGTCTTCTTCTTCGGCTCAACCTTCGCCTTGGCGAAGTGGCCGCGCTCAGCCTTCGTGACGTTCTTCACCTTGGCCTTGCCCACGCCGATTTCCAGGGCGGTGTACCCGTCCCGGTCTTCGGTCTTGTGGGAGACGACCTGGCAATTGTCGACTTTCAGCACAGTCACCGGCACGTGCTCACCCTCATCCGTGAAGATGCGGGTCATGCCGAGCTTCTGCGCGATCAAACCGGATCGCATTTTAGTCTCTTCTCCTAACAGGGGACATCCTCAGGGGGAGAGGTCCCTCAACTCAAACTTACAGCTTAATCTCGACGTCGACGCCGGCGGCCAGGTCGAGCTTCATCAGCGCGTCCACGGTCTGCGGGGTCGGATCGACGATGTCCAGCAGGCGCTTGTGGGTACGGATCTCGAACTGCTCACGCGACTTCTTGTCGATGTGCGGGCTGCGGTTCACCGTGAACTTCTCGACCTGGGTCGGAAGGGGGATCGGACCGCGCACCCGGGCACCGGTCCGCTTGGCCGTATTCACGATCTCGCTGGTCGACTGGTCGAGCACGCGATGATCGAACGCCTTCAGGCGGATCCGGATATTCTGGCTTTCCATCGTCCTAAACCTTGGTTGGAAGCGGTGCCGAATAGCATCGGCACCGCACACCGTCAATCAAATCAGTTGGTACTTATCAGGCGATGATCTTCGCGACCACGCCGGCGCCGACGGTGCGGCCGCCCTCGCGGATGGCGAAGCGCAGGCCTTCGTCCATGGCGATCGGGGCGATCAGCTCCACGGTGACCTGCACGTTGTCGCCCGGCATCACCATCTCGGTGCCTTCCGGCAGCGAGACCATGCCCGTCACGTCCGTGGTGCGGAAGTAGAACTGGGGACGGTAGTTGGTGAAGAACGGGGTGTGACGGCCGCCTTCTTCCTTCGTCAGGATGTAGGCTTCGGCCACGAACTTGGTGTGCGGGGTGATCGAGCCGGGCTTGGCCAGAACCTGGCCGCGCTCGACGTCTTCACGCTTCGTGCCGCGCAGCAGCGCGCCGATGTTGTCGCCAGCCTGGCCCTGGTCCAGCAGCTTGCGGAACATTTCCACGCCGGTCACGGTCGTCTTCACCGTCGCCTTCAGGCCGACGATCTCGATTTCCTCGCCCACCTTCACGATGCCGCGCTCGACACGGCCGGTCACCACGGTGCCGCGGCCCGAGATCGAGAACACGTCTTCGATCGGCATCAGGAAGGGCTTGTCAACCGGACGCTCCGGCTGCGGGATGTAGGCGTCGACCTGCTTCATCAGCTCCAGGATGGCTTCCTTGCCGATCTCGGGGCTGCGGTCTTCCAGGGCGCACAGGGCGGAGCCCTTCACGATCGGAATGTCGTCGCCAGGGAAGTCGTAGCTGCTCAGCAGCTCGCGCACTTCCAGCTCCACCAGCTCCAAGAGCTCGGGGTCGTCGACCATGTCGACCTTGTTCATGAACACCACCAGCGCGGGCACGCCGACCTGGCGGGCCAGCAGGATGTGCTCACGGGTCTGCGGCATCGGGCCGTCGGCGGCGGACACCACCAGGATCGCGCCGTCCATCTGCGCTGCGCCGGTGATCATGTTCTTCACATAGTCGGCGTGGCCGGGGCAGTCGACGTGGGCGTAGTGACGGTTGGCCGTCTCGTACTCGACGTGCGCCGTCGAGATCGTGATGCCGCGCGCCTTCTCTTCCGGCGCCTTGTCGATCTGGTCGTACGCGGTGAACGTCGCGCCACCGGTCTCAGCCAGCACCTTCGTGATCGCAGCCGTCAGCGACGTCTTGCCATGGTCAACGTGACCAATGGTGCCGATGTTGCAGTGCGGCTTGGTGCGCTCGAATTTCGCCTTCGCCATGGTTACTCTTCCTTCTCTTGACTTCTGCCAGATCAGGCCATCTTGGCGCGAACGACATCCGCGATGGCAGCCGGCACCGGCTCATAGTGGTCAAATTGCATCGAGTACTGCGCCCGGCCCTGGCTCATCGAGCGCAGGTTGTTCACATACCCAAACATGTTGGCCAGCGGGACCCTGGCAATGATGACGCGCGCATTGCCCCGCTGATCCATTCCTGTCACCTGTCCCCGGCGACTGTTCAGGTCGCCGATGACATCACCCATGTAGTCGTCGGGGGTGACCACCTCGACCGCCATCACCGGCTCCAGGAGAATGGGCTTGGCTTTCGCCATCCCTTCCTTGAAAGCGGCGCGAGCGGCCTGCTCGAACACCTCGACGGAGCTGTCGACGTCGTGGAAACCACCGTCGACCAACTCTACCTTCAGATCGATCACCGGGAACCCGGCGATCACCCCACTGTCCTTGGCGGCATCGACGCCGTTCTGGACCCCGTGGGCGAATTCCTTGGGCAGATGGCTGCCCGCCTTGTTCTCGAACCGGAACCCGCTGCCGGGCTCGGACGGCTCGAAGGACAGCGTCACCTGGGCGTACTGCCCCATGGCGCCGACCTGCCGCTTCAGCGTGTGGGCCGCCTCCGCCTTCTGGGCGATGGTTTCCCGGTACGCCACCTGCGGCGCGCCGACGTCGGCTTCCACCCGGTATTCCCGGCGCATGCGATCGACGATGATCTCCAGGTGCAGCTCGCCCATGCCGCCGATGACGGTTTGCCCCGTCTCGGAGTCACGGCCGACACGGAAGGACGGATCCTCCGACGCCAGTCGCTGCAACGCCATCGCCATCCGGTCGTGATCCGCCTGGGTCTTAGGCTCGACCACCACCTCGATCACCGGCTCCGGGAATTCCATGCGTTCCAGCACCAGCGGCGCTTCCGGATCGCACAGGGTTTCACCCGTCGTCGTGTTCCGCAGCCCCGCCAGGGCGACGATGTCGCCCGCGCAGGCCGCCTCGATCTCTTCCCGGGTGTTGGCGTGCATCAGCAACATCTTGCCGACGCTCTCCTTCTCACCCTTGCTCGCGTTCAGCACGCGATCGCCGACCGCCATCCGCCCCGAATAAATCCGGACGAAGGTGAGCGCGCCGACGAAAGGATCGTTCATCACCTTGAACGCCAAGCCGGCGAAGGGCGCCGCGTCGTCCGTCCGCCGGCTGGCCGGCTCTCCGTCCAGCGTCACGCCGGCGACATCGGCGATGTCGAGCGGCGAGGGCAGAAAGTCGACAACGGCGTCCAGCATCGGCTGAACGCCCTTGTTCTTGAAGGCCGAGCCGCACAGCACCGGAACCAGGCGCAGCGCGATCGTCCCCTTGCGGATCAGCGCCTTGAGCGCCGCCTCGTCGGGTTCCTCACCCTCGAGGTAGCGCTCCGTGGCGTCCTCATCCATTTCCACCGCCTGCTCGACCAGGCGAGCGCGGTATTCGCTCGCCTGCGCGGCCAGGACGGCCGGAATTTCCGTCTCGAAGAACTCGGCACCCAGCGTCTCTTCTTTCCAGACGATGGCCTTGTTCTTCACCAGGTCGACGACGCCGGAGAAGCCGGCTTCCGTCTTGATGGGAAGCTGCAGGACCGCCGCATTGGCGCCCAGCCGCTCCCGGATCATCTGAACGGTGCCGAAGAAGTCGGCGCCGACCCGGTCCATCTTGTTCACGAAACACATGCGCGGCACGCGGTACTTGTCCGCCTGCCGCCACACGGTTTCCGACTGGGGCTCGACCCCGGCCACAGCGTCGAACAGCGCCACCGCACCATCCAGCACCCGCAAGGACCGCTCGACCTCAATGGTGAAGTCGACATGCCCGGGGGTGTCGATGATGTTCACCCGGTGGTCACGCCAAAAGCAGGTCGTGGCCGCCGAAGTGATGGTGATGCCGCGCTCCTGCTCCTGCTCCATCCAGTCCATCGCGGCGGTGCCCTCGTGGACCTCGCCCATGCGATAGGATTTGCCGGTGTAGTACAGGATCCGCTCGGTCGTCGTCGTCTTGCCGGCATCAATGTGGGCACAGATGCCGATGTTCCGATAACGATCGAGAGGATGGGAGCGCGCCATGATTCCTTAAGGCCTAAGCAGGTCCCAACCTTACCACCGGTAGTGCGAGAAGGCCTTGTTGGCCTCCGCCATACGGTGGGTGTCTTCACGCTTCTTCACGGCAACGCCGCGCTGGTTGGCCGCGTCCAGCAGCTCACCCGACAGGCGCTCGGTCATCGTGTTCTCCGACCGGCCGCGGGCGGCGGCGATCAGCCAACGGATGGCCAGGGCCTGGGCGCGGTCCTGACGGACCTCAACCGGCACCTGGTAGGTCGCACCACCGACGCGGCGGGAACGCACTTCCAGGTAGGGACGGACGTTGTTCAGGGCATCGTGGAACAGCTGAATGGGATCAGCCTTCACCTTGCCCTCGATACGCTCCAAAGCGCCGTAAACGATCTGCTCGGCGACGGACTTCTTACCGTCGTACATCAGGCAGTTCATGAACTTCGTCAGCACGGTATCGCCATACTTGGCATCCGGCAGGACTTCACGCTTTTCGGCGCGACGACGACGGGACATAGACTAACTCCTTACTTCGGACGCTTGGCGCCGTACTTGGACCGGCGCTGGCGACGGTCCTTCACGCCCTGGGTATCCAACGAACCGCGGATGATGTGATAGCGCACGCCGGGAAGGTCCTTCACACGGCCGCCGCGGATCATCACCACGGAGTGTTCCTGCAGGTTGTGACCCTCGCCGGGGATGTAGCTGATGACCTCGTGGCCGTTGGTCAGCCGCACGCGGGCGACCTTACGCAGCGCCGAGTTCGGCTTCTTCGGGGTGGTCGTGTAGACGCGCGTGCAGACACCGCGCTTCTGGGGGCATTCCTGCAACGCCGGGACCTTGTCCCGCTCCGGCACGCCCTCACGGGACTTGCGGATCAACTGGTTGATCGTCGGCATCTACCGCTCTCGGTTCACAGTTCCAACAACAAGGCACCCAAACGCATGCCCAGAACGACGAAAGTCCCGTCACGAAGCACTGACTGGCTCCGCGCGGGCCTTGCAAACGCCGTCCGAACAAGGACTCGGGTGCGGCTATACAGATTTTCGAGGGGGTCTTTTTGAGAGACAGCGTCTAGCCCGCAAGGGCGGCCTACAGCCTGCCCCTCGAAAAATGTGGGCGGACTATATGGAGGTCGGCCCCGCCCGTCAAGCGCTCTGGACTCAAAAATCCAGGGTAAGCCGTGCGTCCAGGACAGGGGGCGGCCCCACAATTGCGGGCCCCTCCCCTGCGCGCCTGGCACGCGCTCCGGACAGCGCGGGGGATGGGCAAACGGCCCCGGTGCCGCTATATACCCGGGCCAGACGGGCGGCGGCACCACCAAGGTCGGACGCTCACCTTATAGTATAGTGTAAGCGCGCTTTCGAGAGAGACCCCGCCGACCGCATGCGGCACAAGGTCCCCCTGCTGGCGCCCTTTTGGATTCCCGAGCGCCGCCATGAGCAAGCCCACCCTCATCACCAATACCCCGTCCCCCAATGGCGCACCGAAGGTCGGCATCGTCAGCCTGGGCTGCCCCAAGGCGCTGGTGGACAGCGAACGCATCCTGACCAAGCTGCGCTCGGAAGGGTATGAGGTGTCGCCCAGCTATGACGACGCCGACGTGGTTCTGGTCAACACCTGCGGCTTCCTGGACAGCGCCAAGCAGGAAAGCCTGGATGCCATCGGCGAGGCCATGCGCGAGAACGGCCGCGTCATCGTCACCGGCTGCATGGGCGTGGAAGAGGACCGCATCCGGGAGATGTACCCCAACGTGCTGGCCGTCACCGGCCCCCACCAGTACGAGCAGGTGGTGTCGGCGGTGCATGACCACCTGCCCCCGGTGCACAACCCCTACACCGACCTGGTGCCGCCCGAGGGCCTGCGCCTGACGCCGCGCCACTACGCCTATCTGAAGATTTCCGAGGGCTGCAACCACCGCTGCAGCTTCTGCATCATCCCCTCGCTGCGCGGCGACCTGGCCAGCCGGCCGGCCGGCAATGTGCTGCGCGAGGCGGAGCGGCTGGTGAACGCCGGCGTGCGCGAGCTGATGGTCATCTCCCAGGACACCAGCGCCTATGGCCTGGATCTGCGCCATGCCGAGAGCGAGTTCAAGGGCCGCAAAGTCCGCGCCCACATGACCGACCTGGCCCGTGAACTGGGGTCCTTGGGCGCCTGGGTGCGCCTGCACTACGTCTACCCCTACCCGCATGTGGACGAGGTCATTCCCCTGATGGCGGAAGGCCTGGTGCTGCCCTATCTGGACATTCCCTTCCAGCACGCCAGCCCCAACGTGCTGAAGGCCATGAAGCGGCCGGCCAACCAGGAGAAGGTGCTGGACCGGATTCGCGGCTGGCGCGACGTCTGCCCCGACCTGACCATCCGCTCCACCTTCATCGTCGGCTTCCCCGGCGAGACGGAGCAGGATTTCCAGTTCCTGCTGGACTGGCTGTCGGAAGCCAAGATCGACCGGCTGGGCTGCTTCAAGTATGAGGCCGTGGACGGCGCCCCCGCCAACGCCCTTGAGGGCGCCGTGCCGGAGGAGGTGAAGGAAGAGCGCTGGAACCGCCTGATGGCCCACCAGCAGGCCATCAGCGAGGAGCGCATGCAGGCCAAGGTGGGCCGCACCATCGACGTCATCATCGACGAGGTCGATGAGGAAGGCGCCATCGGCCGCTCCGCGGCGGATGCGCCGGAAATCGACGGCAGCGTCTTCCTGAACGGCGACACCAGCGTCGCGGTGGGCGACATCGTCCAGGTGACCGTGGAGCACGCCGAAGAATACGACCTGTGGGGCACCCGCGTGGACGCCTAAGTCCCCGCCCTGAACCCTGTCCCACCAGTCCTTATTGAAGTGATGGGGCCGGCCAGTGATGGCCGGCCTTTTCCGTACCGGCATGGCGACAGGGCGGTCACGCCGCCATATCCAATATCCAACTTTCGTCAGCAAGCCCGCCCAGGGTCTTGGAATCCCGGCCGGTACCCCCGTATGCTCTCGCCCCAAGCGGCGCTATCGCGGGGTAACCGCCGGCGACACGACCAAGACAATGGGGATTCGCACTTATGGGAGCCAGACTACGCACAGGGACCAAGGCGCTGTTCGCCGCGGCCCTCGCGCTCGATGTCGGGGCCGCGGCGGTGGGGCAGGCCAAGGACGCCGCCCCGGTAACGCCCGAGGCCTTGTCGGCCCACGTCAAAATCCTCGCCTCCGACGACTTCCAGGGCCGCAAGCCGGGAACCGTGGGCGAGGAGAAGACCATCGCCTACATCCAGGACCAGTTCAAAAAGATCGGGCTGAAGCCCGCGGCCGGCGGCGCGAAGGGCTACCTTCAGGACGTGCCCATGACCGAGATCACCAGCAAGGCCGATGGCCCCATGGTGTTCACCGCCACGGGCAAGGACGGCCAGGCCAAGAGCCTGTCGTACGAATACTTCAGCCAGATGATCGTCTGGAACCGGCAGCGCACCACCCATGCCGAGGTGAAGGACAGCGACCTGGTCTTCGTCGGCTACGGTATTACGGCGCCGGAGTTCGGCTGGGACGACTATGCCGGCGTGGATGTGAAGGGCAAGACGGTCGTCATTCTGGTGAACGACCCGGGCTTCGCCACCGGCGACCCCGCCCTGTTCGGCGGCGGCGCCATGACCTGGTATGGCCGCTGGCCCTACAAGTATGAGGAGGCGGCCCGCCATGGCGCCGCGGCCGCCATCATCGTGCATGAAACGCGCGCCGCCGGTTACCCCTGGGGCGTGGTCGCCAACAGCAACAGCGTGCCCAAGCTGACCCTGATGCCCGCCGACGGCGGGCTGCAGAGCCGGTCGGCCGTGGAAGGCTGGGTGCAGCTGGACGTGGCCAAGGAGCTGTTCGCGGCCGCCGGCCTGGACTACGGCACGCTAAAGGACAGCGCCGCCCGGCGCGGCTTCAAGGCCGTGCCCATGAACGCCAGGATGTCGGTGGGCATCACCCCGGTGGTGCGCGACGTCGTCTCGCACAACGTGGTCGGCATCGTCCCCGGCGCCAAGCGTCCGGACGAGGTGGTGCTGGTGGGCGCGCACTGGGACCACCTGGGCGTGGGCCCGGCGGTCAACGGCGACACCATCTATAACGGCGCGCTGGACAACGCCACGGGCATCGCCGGCTTGATCGAGATGGCCAAGCGCTACATGCACGGTCCCAGGCCGGACCGCACCCTGATGTTCATCGCCTACACCGCCGAGGAACAAGGCCTGCTGGGCTCGGAATACTATGCCCAGCACCCCCTGTACCCAGTGGGCAAGACGGTGGCCGGCTTCAACATGGACGGTCTGGGCGTGCTGGGTCCCGTGCATGACGTGGTCCTGGTCGGCGGCAAGAAGTCCGACCTGGAGGAACGGCTGAAGGCCTGGACCGATGCCCACGGCATGGTCGTGAATCCCGAGCCCTTCCCCGAGCGCGGCTATTACTACCGCTCCGACCACTTCAATCTGGCCAAGGTCGGCATCCCCGTCATCGACGCCGGCATGGGCATCGACAGCGTGGAGCACGGCGCGGAGTGGGGCAAGGCGAAGGAGGAGGAGTACACCCGCCTGCACTACCACCAGCCGTCCGACGAATGGTCGCCGGCCATGGACCTGCGCGGCGGCGCCGTCCAGGTCAACATGTGGTACGACATCAGCCGCGACCTGGCGTCCAGCGATGCCTGGCCCAAGTGGTACGACAAGGCCGAGTTCAAGGCCGCCCGGGACAAGTCCCAGGGCAAATGAGTGTAAAGGTCGCCATACCCCGGCAGAGGGGTGCGGCGGCCTTTTTTCAGTCGGGGGAGCGGCCCAACTGGGCCGTAACCCTGCCGGCGCCTGTAACCCCAGGCAGGGGGTATGGGCGGTTTGAGGGGCGCCAATGGACGCGCCCCGGGAAAGATAAGGAACGCAAGAAACCCATGCGAACCCACACCAGACGCGCCCGCCTGCTGAAAGGCACGGCGGCGCTGGCTCTCGCAGTGGCCGTGGCCACGCCGGCGCTGGCGGCCGGCAAGGTCACCAAGGACGTGGCCCCGGTGACGGCCCAGGCCCTGTCCGAGCACATCCGCATCCTGGCATCCGATGAATTCCAGGGCCGCAAGCCCGGCACGGCGGGCGAGGACAAGGCCATCGCCTACATCCAGGACCAGTTCAAGAAGATCGGCCTGAAGCCCGCCGTGGACGGCAGCTATCTGCAGGACGTCCCGCTGACGGAGATCGTCAGCAAGGCCGACGGCCCCATGGTCATCACCGGCCCCAAGGCCGCGCCGCTGTCGCTGGAGTATTTCAGCGACATGATCGTCTGGACCCGCCAGCGCACCCCCCATGTCGAGGTCAAGGACAACGACATGGTGTTCGTGGGCTATGGCATCACGGCGCCGGAATTCGGCTGGGACGACTATGCCGGCGTCGATGTGCGCGGCAAGACGGTGGTCATCCTGGTGAACGACCCCGGCTATGCCACCGGCGATCCCGCCCTGTTCGGCGGCGGCGCCATGACCTGGTACGGCCGCTGGGTCTACAAGTTCGAGGAGGCCGCCCGCCACGGCGCCACCGCCGCCATCATCGTGCATGAGACGCGCGCCGCGGGCTATCCCTGGGGCGTGGTCGCCAACGGCGGCAGCATCCCCAAGCTGAGCCTGATGCCGGCCGACGGCGGGCTGAAGACCCGTTCCGCCGTGGAAGGCTGGATGCAGCTGGACCAGGCCAAGGCCGTGTTCCAGGCCGCCGGGCTGGACTTCAACACCCTCAAGGACAGCGCCGCGCGGCGCGGCTTCAAGGCCGTGCCCCTGCCCCTGAAGATGTCGGTCGGCATCACGCCGACGGAGCGCGACGTCATCTCCCACAATGTCATCGGCACCATCCCGGGCACCAAGCACCCGGACGAGATGGTCCTGGTCGGTGCGCACTGGGACCACCTGGGTATCGGCCCCGCCATCAACGGCGACACCATCTATCACGGCGCCATGGACAACGCCTCCGGCGTCGCCGGCCTGATCGAGCTGGCCAAGCGCTACACCAAGGGCCCCAAGCCCGACCGCACCCTGCTGTTCATCGCCTACACGGCGGAGGAGCAGGGCCTGCTGGGGTCCGAGTACTATGCCCAGCATCCCCTGTTCGCGCCCAACAAGACGGTCGCGGGCTTCAACATGGATATGCTGAGCAGCGTGGGCCTGACCCGCGACATCGTGCTGGTGGGCGGGCGCAAGTCCGACCTGGAGGACAGGCTGAAGGCCTGGACCGACGCCCACATGATGGCCCTGAACCAGGAGCCTTTCCCCGAGCGCGGCTACTACTACCGCTCCGACCACTTCAACCTGGCCAAGATCGGCATCCCGGTGATCTACGCCCACAGCGGCATCGACAGCGTGGCCAACGGCGCCGAGTGGGGCAAGACCAAGGAGGACGAGTTCACCCGCCTCCACTACCACCAGCCGTCGGACAAATGGTCGCCGGACCTGGACCTCAGCGGCGGCGCCATGGAGGTCAACATGATCTATGACCTCAGCCGCCCGCTGGCCTTCGGCACCGATTGGCCGAAATGGTACGACAAGGCGGAGTTCAAGGCCGCCCGCGACAAGTCCATGGGGAAGTAGCCCCTTGAGTGACGAGAAGGGCCGCATCCCCACACCGGAGATGCGGCCCTTTTTTTAATCCAGTCCGGCGCGTTCCGCCCGGTGCCTCAATTGATACGCGGCGCGAGCCCGGCGACCTGGGCCGTAATCTCGAACGACCGCCGCCGGGCGGCATGGTCGTGGATGGCGGCGGTAACCATGATCTCATCGGCGCCGGTCTGTTGCAGGATGGCGCCGAGGCCATGGCGCACCGTCTCCGGCCCACCCACGACGGAGCAGCGCAGCGCCCGGTCGGCCCAGGCGCGTTCCTCCGGGCTCCACTCCACACCCGGCTGCGGCGGGCGCAAGGGGCCGGGGTTGCCGCGGGCCAAAGCCACGAACCGATCCTGCAGGGAGGTGAACAGCACCTCCGCCTCCTTATCCGTTTCGGCGGCGAAGACGTTGACGCCCACCATGGCGTGGGGCTTGGGATTGGCGGCAGTAGGCTTGTAGTACTGGCGGTAGACGTGCAGCGCCTCCAGCAGCTGGTCGGGCGCGAAGTGCGAGGCGAAGGCGTAGGGCAACCCCAACTCCGCCGCCAGCCGGGCGCCGAAGGTGCTGGAGCCCAGGATCCACAGGGGCACGTCCAGGCCCGCGCCGGGCACGGCCCGCACCGCCTGCCCCGGCTGGGCCGGGCGGAAATAGGCCTGCAGCTCCTGCACATCGCGGGGGAAGTTGTCGCCGTTGTCCGAGCGGTCGCGCCGCAGCGCCCAGGCGGTGCGCTGGTCGCTGCCGGGCGCGCGGCCCAGACCCAGGTCGATGCGGCCGGGATAGAGGGACTCCAGCGTGCCGAACTGTTCCGCGATCACCAACGGGGCATGGTTGGGCAGCATGATGCCGCCGGCGCCCACGCGGATGCTCTTGGTGCCGCCGGCGATGTAGCCGATGACCACCGAGGTGGCGGCGCTGGCGATGCCCGTCATGTTGTGATGCTCCGCCACCCAGAAGCGGCGGTAGCCCAGGGCCTCGGCATGGCGGGCGAGATCCAGCGTGTTGCGCAGAGCCTGGGCGGCGGTGCCGCCCTCGACGATGGGGGAAAGGTCCAGGACGGACAAGGGAATGGGAAGCGACACGGGGGGACCGGCCTTTCTTCGAACCGCGACGGAACTGCCAAGGGTTACCTAAGCACGCCCGCGCGGCTTTTCGAGGTGAGGCCGGTCACAGGGTTCCGGTTCCCGTTCAAGGCCGCTGCACCGCATCCACCGCCACCTTGAACGCCGCCAGTTCCAGGGCGTCCAGGTCACCGTCCCACAGCGACTGGTGCAGGCGCCCGCCGTCGTTGACCAGACGGTCGGACCCCACGACCACGCTGGCCGCCTTCAGGCCCATCAGGGTGGCCAGGGTGAAGAACGGCCCCTCCTCCATCTCCACGAAGGTGGGCTTGTCCGAACCCTTGATGGCCAGCAGGTCGCGCAAGATGCTGCCCGGCTGGAAATAGTAGATGGGCATGGTGTAGCCGATGCCCCGGGCGCTGGGCAGGCCGGAGCGGGCGGCGGCGGCGCGCACCCGGGCGGTGAACTCCTGGTCCGGCCGTGCCACCTGCTGCTTGGCGTCGGGCGCCAGCAGGAAGGCACCGCCATCGCGGTAGGAGCCATCCGATACGATGATCTGGCCATAGGGCACGTCCGGCGACAGCAGGCCCGCCGTGCCGACATGGATGACCCGGCGCGCGCCCAGGGCCTGCAACTCCGCCACCTGGGTGGTGATGCCGCCGGCGCCGGGCAAGCCGCGCACCACGGTGAAGGGCGCCGTGCCCGGCTTGCGCACCACCCACAGGTCGGTTGGGTCGGTGAAGCCGTAGGACAAATGGGTGTAGCTGCCCTGGAAGCCCGCCTGGTCCAAGTAGGTTTCCACATCCACGCGGTGCAGCACGATGGCGTCGGCCGGGAAATCGTCCAGCTCGCCATGCATGAAGCGGTTCTTGCGCAGCCAGTCGACCTCATCGGCCGGGGTGTTCAGCCGTTCCTGGTGGCCGTGGCGGGCATAGCCGTCCAGCACCCGGTAGGGGGTCTCGGCCGTACCGGCCAGCGCCACGCCCGTCATCTGCCCAGTAGCCGCAGCTACGGTGACCATCACCAGACCAACGGCCAATGCCGCGATTCCCTTCGCCACGCCCCGTCCCCCTTCTTGGTCTTGATGGCTAAAGGGTCCGCAAAAACAAAGGGCTGCGCAATGGCCAAAACGGCCCTGGCGCAGCCCCGGTCATGAGGGACTCTTATTACTTCGGCTTGCGGAACTTGAAGATGAACTGGTCGGTGTGGCCGCGCAGCGCGGGGTCGAAGACCTTGAGCGTGTGGTTGTCCGACGTGTTATGCAGGGCATCGTCCTGGCCTTCCAGCACGAAGCCCGCGGCCTCCACCTCCTTTTTCACCGTTTCGGGATCGATACGATGAAGGGTATTGGTGTCGCGCACGCCGGAACCGGCCTCGGCCACATGGTCCAGCACGATATAGACGCCGCCGGGCTTCAGCGCGTTGAAGATGGCCTTGTTCACGGCCGCCGCCGCCTCCGCGCCCATGAAGGCGTGGACGTCGTGGTAATTCTGCGAGGTCCAGACCACGTCCACCTTCTCAGGGAAGGTCAGCGCGTTCACGGGCTCGACCAGCGGCACGATGTTGCCATAGGCCTTGTCCCCCGCCAGCGCCTTCTGCCCGTCCACCGCTTTTTGCGAGCGGGTGGCGATTTCATTGGGCAGCAGGGAATAGACCCGGCCCTTGGGGCCGACCGCCTTGGCGAACAGGCGGGTGAAGTAGCCGGCGCCCGGCATGAAGTCCACCACCTTGTCGCCCGCCTTCACGCCGGCGAAGGCCAGCATCTCGGCCGGCTTGCGGTCGGTGTCGCGATCCTTGTCGGCCTGGGGCCGGTTGCTGTCGGCGACGGCGGCGGTGATCGCGGGTGACGGCGCGGTGGCGGCGCTGGCGGTAAGCGCCAGGCTGGACACGGCCAGCCCCAGGGCCAGCGCGATGACGGAGACGCGAGACATTGTTCCCTTCCCTCCCTGGATGTCAGCCTTTGGCCAAGGATGGGTCCCCGATCAGGTCCCTTGCGGCCGGCTGCCGCTAGAAAGTGCGGAGCCGGCGCCATAAATCAATCCCACATCTCTGAAAAAACGACGGAATTGCAACCGCCGGGTCATCGCGCCGCAGGGCAGGCGGCCCGGGTTTGGACAGTCTTGGTGGCGCTCGCCACGGCGCCCCGCCGCCGGGTGACGGCCAGCAGCCCCAAGCCCGCGGCCATGAAGCCGGCCGAGACCAGCGGCAGCGTGCCCACGCCGGCCAGGGGCTCAACCGCGCCGGCAGTGAAGGAGCCGGCGGCCATGCCGACATAGAGGGCCGACGAATTCAGGGCCAGCACCAGGCCACGCACCTCCGGCGCCAGTTCCACCATGCGCCGCTGCTGCGAGGGCATGAACAGATCGTTGGCCAGCGCCCACAGCACCAGCAGGGCCAAGGCGGCCCACAGCCGCGCCGGGGCGCCGGCCATGGCCAGGAACATGACGGTCAGGCCGCCCAGGCTGACGGCCACCAGCCGGTCGGCGGACCACAGGTCGGCCAGCCAGCGCGCGAGGTAATTGCCGGCCAGTCCCGACAGCCCCAGCACCATGAGGGCCAGCGACGTCTGCGCCGTATCGGCGCCGAAGCGGTCGCGCAGCAGCGGGTTGATCAGCGTGATGGTGGTGAACAGTCCCGCCATCTGGCAGACCATCAGGGCGACGCCCCCCGCCACCCCCGGGCGCCGCAGGACGGCCGCCAGCTGCCCCAAGCCCAGGGCATGACCCCGCCCCCGGTCCTTGACGCCCAGCGCGATGGCCAGCGCCACGCCCCAGGTCCACACGCCCAGCCCGACGAACATGGGGCGCCAGCCGATCTGTTCCCCCAGCCAGGCGGACAGCGGCAGGCCGACGACCGACGCCATGGTCATGCCGCTGAAGACAATGGCCAGGGCCCGGCCCTGCCGCTGGGGCGGCACCAGGGTGCTGCCCAGGGCCGACACCACCGGCCCGACGCAGGCGGCCCCCACGCCCGAGACGATGCGCAAGATCAGCAGCACGGAATAGCTGCCCACCCCGGCCGACAGCAGGGTGCAGGCGCCCAGGATGCCCAGGCCGGCCAGCAACAGGGTGCGGCGCGGCAGGTGTCCCGCCACCATCTGCACCACCGGGGCGGCGACGGCGAAGGTGGCGGCGAAGGCGGACACCATCAGCGCCACCGCGCTGGGTGGCAAAGACAGCGAGGCGGCGATCGGGGGCAACGCCCCGACCACCGCCAGGGTGCCGGTGCCCATGGTGAAATAAGCCAGCGCCAGCAGGCGCAGGGGCCAAGCGGGCCAATCGGCGGCGGCATCCGGAGAGCGGGATTGGGACATGGTTGCCTCACGATCAGGGTTAGGCGATGCCCTGGTGAGATAGTTTCCGTTTGGCTATAATTGAAATCGATCGTCAATATTGGACCCATAACCATGATCGATCTGAGGGGCGTGGACCTGAACCTGCTGGTCTCGCTGGACGCGCTGCTGGACCAGGCCAACGTCACCCGGGCGGCCGCGCGCCTGGGCATCAGCCAGCCGGCCCTGTCGGCGCAGTTGGCCCGCCTGCGCGACCTGTTCCACGATCCCCTGTTCGTGCCGTCGGAAACCGGCCGGGGCATGGTGCCCACCACCCGCGCGCTGGAACTGCAGACTCCCCTGCGCGCCGCCTTGCAGGAGCTGGAGACGGTGGTGCGCCGGCCACCGGCCTTCGACCCCCTGACGGCCACCCGCGATTTCGCCATCGCCGCCAGTGACAACAGCACGGTGGCGGTGGGGCTGGGCTTGATGGAGCGCTTGCGCGCCGTGGCGGGCCCGGGCATCCGCCTGTCCTTCCGCGCGCCCAACGCGGAACGCATCCTGGGCCAGATGCAGCGGGGCGAGGTGGATTTGCTGATCGGCTCGCAAAACATGGTCCAGACCGGCATGATCGTGCGCCGCCTGGCGGGGGAGCGCTATCTGGTGGCCCAGCGCAAGGGCCATCCGCGCGGCGCCGGGCCCCTGGACCTGGACGGCTATTGCGCCCAGGAGCACATCCTGGTGTCCACCAACGGCGGCGGCTTCGTCGGTTTCGTGGATGAGGATCTGGAGCGGCTGGGGCGGCAGCGGCGGGTGGCCCTGTCCATCCACCAGTTCATGCTGGCCGTGCCCATCCTGCTGGCCACCGATTATCTCTGCGTCCTGCCCAGCCGCCTGGCCCGCCGCTATGCCGAGAAGCTGGACCTGTTCGACCTGCCCCTGCCCAACCGGCGCAGCTATGATTTCATGGCCGCCTGGCACCCCCGCCACCAGGCCGATCCCGGCCATGTCTGGCTGCGCCAACAGGTGGCGGCGGTGGCGGAGGGGATGGGCTGCTAACCGAAGGCCGGCGGTGGAAACAGGCCGGCGATGATGCGCACCGACTGCTCCGCCAGCGGGCGGTCAGGCTCGATGGTGTCGTCGTTGTAGCCGTAATAATCATCCGGCCCTACCGCCTGGAAGACGAAGCCGTCGCGCCGGGGCACGAAGGACACGCCGTTGTAGAACAGGCCGTAGTGCACATCCTCCTGCGGGATCATGCGCGCCAGCTGGCCCCGCACCGGGATGATGGAGTTGTCGCCCATCAGGGCGCGGGCGCCGTAGCCGGTGCAGTTCACCAGCACCTTCTGAGCAACGCCGGCGAAATCCGCCGGGGTGTGGAATTCCCGCACCTCGATGCGGCCGCCGTTGGCGTGGAACTCATCCAGCAACAGGCGGGCGTAGCTGGAAATGTTGAACACCATGTTGGTGTTGCGCCGAACAAAGCGCGCGCCGAAGGGATGCAGACCCGCCGGCACATCAACGGAATGGGGTGTCAGGGTTGGCAACAGCTCGTGCTGCAAGGCGTCGGCGAAGGGAGGCCGGCCGTCGGTCACCGGCTCGTGGCGCTCCCGGTTGGCCTGGTCGGAGACGTTGTAGTTGTCCACCCACTCGATGGGGGTGCCGGGCAGGCCCAGCAGGCTCTGATAGGCCTGGAACGAGGTCAGGCACATGCGTGCCCACAGCGCCTTGAACTCCGGCGTGGCGTATTGTTCCAGGCAGATGCGCGAATCCGGTGACCAGACGCCGGTGGCGAAGCTGGACCGGGTGTCAGGCGGCAGGTCCTTGGCATAGATGGTGACCTTGGCACCGGCGCGCTGCAGCTGCAGCGCCGTGGTCAGGCCGATGGCCCCGCAACCGATGACGGCGATGTCGCGCTCCCCCAGGGCCATGGCCTTCTCCGTCGCGACCAGGCCCGTCCCCCAGGATAGGGACCAGCCGCTGCCGCCGTGGCCGTAATGGTGGACCACCAGCTTCTGGCCGATGCGCTCCACCTCCAGCCGGGGGCCCTGGGCGCGAAAGGGGCGCGTGCAGACGGTGATGCGGGTGATGCGATCCGGCGTGGCCCGGATGGGCGTCAGCGCCAGGGGCGACCGCGCCGCCTCGGTCACGCCGCCATGCCGGCCCCCCTCTACATTGACTGCGCAACCCGCCAGCATCAGTGCCGCACCCGCACCGGCCAACAGATCGCGCCGGCCCACGCCAACGGCCAGACCCTTCATCCGCCCCACCGCCATGCCATCCCCCTTATCGTTACCGGACGGCATCCAGGGCCGCTTGGAGAAGACGATACGGGAAAAGAAGGGCTTGAGAAACCGGGACTTGGCGGGGAAGGTAGACGCCGCCCATCGCGAGCTACGGGACCTGGCCGCCGCCATGTTCGAAAAGATCACCCACCTGGCGCGCGACTGATCCCGCGACAGCCGGGCCGTTGGCCCGGCCACCACTCCCAGGCAGCGCTCATCTGACTACCAATTAGCGGACTGTTGACTTCCAATTGGCCGAATATGATATTCCCAATCGGCCGACGCTTTGAGGGTGAGCATGTTCGAACGGTTTGTGGCGCATCGGGTGGAGGAAGCCCTTTCCGACACCCCCGTCGTCCTGGTCGTGGGGCCGCGCCGGGCCGGCAAGACCACGCTCGTCCGCAAGATGGGAACGGACAACCGCGCCTATATCACGCTCGATGATCAAACCGCCCTCGCCGCCGCCCAATCCGATCCAGCTGGGTTCATCCGGGGGCTAGATCAGGCCATCATCGATGAGGTGCAGCGCGCGCCGGACCTGCTGCTGGCGATCAAGAAGACCGTTGATGAGGACTATCGTCCCGGTCGCTTCCTGCTCACGGGCTCCGCGAACGTGCTCACCCTGCCCAAGATCGCCGATAGCCTGGCGGGGCGAATGGAAACCATCCAGATGCTGCCCTTGGCCAGAGCCGAAATCGCCGGCCGGACACCCAGCTTCTTGGAACGCCTGTTCGACGGCAGGCTAGGCCCTCAACCGGACGCGCTTGTCGGTGACGAGCTGATCCGCGTCGTCTTGGCCGGGGGATTCCCGGAATCGATCAGCCGCGACAGCGAACGGCGCCGACAAGATTGGGCACGCGCCTACCTCACGTCGATCCTGACGCGGGACCTGCGAGACATCGCCGATGTGGAAAAGCTCACCGAGCTGCCGAAATTCGTGCGCCTACTGGCCGAGCACGCCGGCCAGTTGGTCAACTACTCGCAATTCGGCGCGGGTATCAACGTCAGCCACAAGACCGGCCAGCGCTATGTCGCGCTGCTGGAACAGATTTTCTTGGTCGCGACGGTGCAGCCCTGGTTCACCAACGCCCTGAAGCGAATCGTCAAGACGCCCAAACTGCATTTCCTCGATTCCGGCCTGCTGGCAGCCGTGCGGGGGCTCACGTTCGACCGGATCAAGGCCGACCGCACGGCCTTCGGCGCCCTGCTGGAAAGTTTCGTCTTCTCGGAAGTGCTGAAGCTCATCAGCGGCTCAGACCTGCGGGTGACCGCCCACCATTTCCGGGACCGCGACGGCCGCGAGGTGGATGTCATCCTAGAACGTGATGATGGGATGATCGTAGGCATCGAGGTGAAAGCCAGCGCCACCGTCAAGGCCACCGATTTCACCGGCCTCAAGGCGCTGGCCGAAGCCTGCGGGGAGCGGTTCGCTTATGGCGTCATCCTGTATGACAGCGCCGACTTCGTTCCCTTTGGGGATAAGCTGGCGGCCGCGCCACTGTCATGCCTGTGGGGCTGAGCGGGGAAACTCAATAAAATTTCACCTGCTTGGGCCCAAAGTCAGTTCAAGATTAACAATTTATGGAACAATCAGCGACAAATACGACAGATATCGAGTGAAATTTAAATAGACTCCATAAAAGCAGATGAAATTCCAATAGATAATAGGAAATCCACCTAATTCTTTCTGAAGTCGATCATGGCGTATGGCCGCCAGTGGCTTTACATACCGATACAGGCCACCCTAGCTAACCGTCTGTTTGAATCATTAACTCGCCGGGAAGCCTGGGAAACGGGCGCACCCGACCAGTCCGCTCCTCCGGATTTCATTGCCCTGAAATGTTTGTGGATTTTCCTGGCAGGTCACAGGCATCCGCCAATGCGCGTTGCACTTACAGCTCATTTACAGGCGGGGCGCACTTCCCCACCGCAAACAGCTAAGTCTTTGAAAAGATTGGTGGGCCCGGCCAGATTCGAACTGGCAACCAGACCGTTATGAGCGGCCGGCTCTAACCGTTGAGCTACAGGCCCACGCGGGGCGCACTTTGCCGGGTGAGGCAGCGGGTTGCAACACCCTTCATAAATTTTTTACGACACCGCCCAAACCGTTGGAAACGCGCCGCTATCCTTTTGATTTGACGTGCGTTGCCAGGTGAATGCCATGTTGCCGCCTCAAGACTGAGGTGCTACCTTTGCAAGGCTTGGGACGGTGACGGCATCCTTTGTCCAGGCGGCAAATGGCCGCGGTGGCACCTGGGGTAGCGGTAACACCCGGCGAACGCGGGCCCCGGCAGGGCGACCCGCATGAGGCTCCGGCCAACGGGGTCCGCCAAAGCGGTTGAGTGTCAGGCCCAGGGGCATGCGCGTCCAGGGCCGGGGGGACATATACGCGAAGGGGGGCCAGCGGCAGCAATCCGACTTAAGACGTCCAACCGGACGCCCGTTACCGGGCCCCGCGGGGCCACCAGCGGCACGGCGCCGCCACCGGGCCGGGACGGTCCCGGGCCAGGAGCGTGAACGCCAGCACCAGCCCCGCCGCCAGCCAATACCAGAACATCCATGGGAGGAAGTCACGATGGCGAACATCGCCAGCAGCAGTACCAATGGGGCCTCGACCAGCATGACGAGGGAGGAGCGCAAGGTCATCTTCGCCTCGTCCCTCGGCACCGTGTTCGAGTGGTATGATTTCTATCTGTATGGCGCCTTGGCCTCCATCATCAGCGCCCGCTTCTTCTCGGGCCTGCCGACGCAGGGCGCCAAGGACGTGTTCACGCTGCTGGGCTTCGCGGCCGGCTTCTTCGTCCGACCCTTCGGCGCCCTGGTCTTCGGCCGGCTGGGCGATCTGGTGGGCCGCAAGTACACCTTCCTCGTCACCATCGTCATCATGGGCCTGTCGACGGCCGTCATCGGCTTCCTGCCCAGCTATGACTCGGTGGGTGTGCTGTCACCCATCCTGCTGATCAGCTTGCGCCTGCTGCAGGGCCTGGCCCTGGGCGGCGAGTACGGCGGTGCCGCCACCTACGTGGCGGAGCACGCGCCGCACGGCAAGCGCGGTTCCTATACCGCCTGGATCCAGATCACCGCCACCGGCGGCCTGTTCCTGTCCCTGCTGGTCATCCTGGCCTGCCGCATGAGCCTGCCGAAGGCGGACTTCGAGGCCTGGGGCTGGCGCATTCCCTTCCTGGTGTCGCTGCTGCTGCTGGCTGTGTCGCTGTGGATCCGCCTGCAGCTGGACGAATCGCCGCTGTTCAAGAAGATGAAGGCCGAGGGCAAGACCTCGTCCTCCCCCATCCTGGAAAGCTTCGGCAACCTCTATAACCTGAAGTTCGTGCTGCTGGCCCTGTTCGGCGTCGTCGCCGGCCAGGCGGTCGTCTGGTATTGCGGCCAGTTCTATGCCCAGATCTTCCTGAAGAACACGCTGAAGATCGACCCCAACACCGCCGACACCCTGGCGGCCGTCGCCCTGCTGTTCGCCACCCCCTTCTTCGTGGTGTTCGGCAGCCTGTCGGACCGCATCGGCCGCAAGAAGGTCATCCTGGCCGGCCTGGCCCTGGCCATCCTGACCTACTTCCCCATCTTCCGTGGCATCACCCACTTCGGCAACCCGGCGCTGGAGGCCGCCATGGCCGCCAGCCCGGCCACGGTCACCGCCGATCCGGCCGAGTGCACCTGGCAGCTGAACGTGGCCGGCACGTCCAAGTTCACGTCCAGCTGCGACGTGGCCAAGGCTGCGCTGGTGGGCAAGAGCGTGCCCTACAGCGCGGTCGACGGCGGCGCCGGTTCCGTGGCGCAGATCAAGATCGGCGACACGGTCATCGACAGCTATGATGCCAAGGCCCCCGACGCGAAGGAGAAAAAGGCCGCGTTCGACGCGGCGGTGGCCGACGCGGTGAAGGCCGCCGGCTACCCGGCCAAGGCCGATGATGCCGCCATCAACAAACCGGCGCTGACCTTCCTGCTGTGGGTCCTGGTCATCTACGTGACCCTGGTCTACGGCCCCATCGCCGCCATGCTGGTGGAGATGTTCCCGTCGCGCATCCGCTACACCTCCATGTCCCTGCCCTACCACATCGGCAACGGCTGGTTCGGCGGCTTCTTGCCCGCCATCTCGCTGGCCATCGTGGTCACCACCGGCCAGATGTACGCCGGCCTTTGGTACCCGATCATCGTGGCCGCCATCACCTTCGTGATCGGCCTGCTGTTCGTGCGGGAAACCAAGGACACGGAAATCAGCCACGACAAGTAAGCGCGGCCTTGTGGCGCTGAATGGCGAAGGGCCCGGACATCCCCGTCCGGGCCCTTTCTTCATGGGGTGGCCGACGCGATCGCCCGCCCGTTACCCATCACACCCGCCCCATCACACCCGTTGGCGCAGATGGCGGGAGAAGCGCAGGGGGGAAGGCACAAGGCCGCCCCAGCCTTTCAGCGAGGACAGCTTCGGAAGCGACAGGGTGGCGATGCCCTTGCCGACCGCCATGACGTTCTCGATCCGGCGGTCGAGGAAGGCCCAGGTGTCGGCATGGTCGGGCGACCGGTCGCTCAACCAATACAGCACGGTGGCGGTCTGCACCGCGGCCAGCAGGGCCCGCTTGGTGTAATAGTTGAAATCGGTCGCCTGGTCGCCGGCGGCGTACCACGCGGCATCCACCGTGCGGTACAGCAGGCGGGCGGCCAACCCGGCATGGGTGGGCAGCGCCAGGAAGGAGCTGGCGCGCTGCACCGCCTCCGCCCACGGCGCGAGCAGTTCCAGGCGCACGCGCACCGCCAGGGTGACCCGCGCCCGCACCTTCATCGTGGACAGATCCCGGCCCGCCAGCTGCGCCAGCATGGCGCGGTCGGCCCAGTCGCTGAACTGCGCGACCACGTCGGCCACACCGCCGGGGAACAGGGCCGCCAGCTGGGCCGCCCCCATGTCCACGTCGGCCGCGCCCTGGCGCAGCGCCGCGGCCGACCAGCCGTCGAAGGCCACGTGCGGCAGGACGGCCAGCATGAGCCGATCGCGCAAAACCATGCGCTCATCCACCACGTCATCGTCAGGGCGGGACGTGGACTGGGCGGGGGTGTCAGGGGTGACCATGGGGCTGTCCCTTGCAACGGACGGGCGGCCGGCGGCCGCGGGGTTTGCGCCAGTATAGGCGCGCACCGCCATCCGCCTCTACCCCCTCAAAGGGAAACGGTGAATCGGCTCAACCGGGCAGCTTGGGCACCGACTCGGTGCCGAAATACTTCATTTCCTCCGTAAAGCTGAGGAAGCGGAGGTCGTTCATGCGATCCAGGTACAGCACCCCGTCCAGGTGGTCGCATTCATGCTGTACCACGCGGGCATGAAAGCCCCGCGCCTCGCGTTCCACCACCGACCCGTCCAGGGCCAGGCCGCGATACCGGATGTGGTTGTAGCGGGGCACGGCGCCGCGCAGGCCGGGAATGGACAGGCACCCTTCCCAGCCGAACTGCATTTCCTCCGACAGGGGCTCCACCACCGGGTTGACCAGCACCTGGACATCGACGGTTTCCCCGCCCGCCCGCTCCGCCGGGACGCGGAAGACGATGACGCGCCAGCCGACATGCACCTGGGGGGCCGCCAAGCCCACGCCCGAGGAGTCGACCATGGTTTCAATCATGTCCTGGGCCAGTTGGCGGACCACCGCGGGTATCGGCTCCTCCACCGGCACGGCCGGACGGCGCAGCACCGGATGGCCCATGCGGGCGATCTTCAGGATGGCCAACGTTCCCCCTTCCCCGGATCTTGGATCAAGTGCCGCCAGGCCCCGCGCCGGCGCGCCCTTACCCCGATATAGGTGCTACCCCGGTAGTTTCCACGGGATTCGGCGCCCTGTCACCCCGGACCCCGCCGCCTGTCCTTTGGATAAAGCGGTCTCAGGGAAATTCCACGCCCCCCACCATCCTAGGAACGCCCATCCCGGGAACGCCCATCCCGGGAACGCATGGGGGCCCCGCGCGGCCATGGCGGGATTCACTTCACAGGGCGGGGGGCCTGTGTTATACCACCGGCCTCCGATCGGGCTGCCTGCGCGACCGTGCGTCTTGGCTATTACCCGTTAACCTTTTACTCTGTTTGGAGTGGTGACGTCCCGTGCAAGTGCTGGTTCGTGACAACAACGTCGATCAGGCCCTCCGCGCTCTCAAGAAGAAGATGCAGCGCGAAGGCATTTTCCGCGAGATGAAGCTGCGTCGCAACTACGAGAAGCCCTCGGAGAAGCGCGCCCGTGAGAAGGCCGAGGCCATTCGCCGCGCCCGCAAGCTGCTGCGCAAGCGTCTGGAGCGCGAGGGCTACTAAGCCTCTCACGCGCTGTTAGACGCACGGACGGAGCCGCCCCTGAAGCTCAGTGGGCGGCTTTTGTCATGCCTGCGTTTTGGAAGATGGCAAGCCCCAGGTGCCAAGCCCAGGTACCGGACCCAAAACGAAACGGCCCGGGAGCACACCCGGGCCGTCTGCGTAAAAGTCGTCTGGATCAAATTATTGGACAGCGCCGGATCAGGCGGCACTCATCTCCGCGGTGAAGGTACCGACCGTCCGCTTCAAGGTATCCGAGTCTCGCGCCAGTAGCGAAGCCGAGGATTGAACCTGTGCGGCCGCGGTCCCCGTGCTGGACGCGGCCTCCGAAACGCCGGCGATGTTGGTCGTCACCGCCTCGGTCCCCCGTGCGGCCTCCTGAACGTTGCGGGCGATCTCGTGGGTGGATGCCTCCTGCTCCTCCACCGCCGCGGCGATGGCCGACGCGATGCCGCTGATGTCCTGGATGCGTTGGGCGATGGCCTGTATGGCCCCCACCGCGTCGGATGCCGCCTGGCGGATTTCGCCGACCTGGGCGCCAATCTCATCCGTCGCCTTGGCCGTCTGGGTGGCCAGGCTCTTGACCTCGCTGGCCACGACGGCGAAGCCCTTGCCAGCCTCCCCCGCCCGCGCCGCCTCGATGGTGGCGTTCAGGGCCAACAGGTTGGTCTGGGCGGCGATGTCGGCGATCAACCGGACCACGTCACCAATGCGTTCCGCCCCGCTGGACAGGGTCTGGACCACCTGGTCGGTACTGCGCGCCTCGGTGACTGCGTCGTTGACCGTATGCATGGTGCGTCCCATCTGGCGCCCGATCTCCTGGATGGAGGCCGACAGTTCCTCCGCCGCGGACGCCACCGTCTGCACGTTGGCGGATGTCTGCTCCGCCGCGGACGACACGACCATGGCCTGACGGTTGGTCTCCTCCGCATTGTTGGACATCGCCTTGGCCGTGGCGTCCATCTCATTGGCCGCGGCGGCAAGGCTGTTGGACAATTCCGAGATCTTGGCCTCGAAACCCCGGGTGATGCGGGCCACCCGCTCCGCCCGGCGGGCTTTCTCCTCTTGCTCCGCCTTCTGGGCGGCTTCAAGCTCACGCGCCCTGATGAGGCCGACCTTCAACTCATCGAAGGCCCGGACCATTTGGCCGACCTCGTCGCGCCGTTCCGCGCCGGCCATCTCCAGGTCATAGTTCCCCTGTCCCAGGCCAATCAAGCCGCCCACAACGCGCTGCAGCGGACGGCCGATGCCGGTTATCGCCAGGTAGGACGCCAAGCCCCCAACCAGACCCAGCCCGGCAAGCACGACCCCGAAGACCGACCAGATGGTGCTGATGGTGTCTGAATGATTCTGTCTGGCGATGGCGCCGGCTTCCCCTCGAATGTCATCGGCCAGCTTCGCCTGGCGGTCCAGCAGGCTCAGCATCGCCGGGTCGCACTTGGGGCCCATCATGGTGGTGCTGATACGAACGTTCTCTTCGGGATTACTCGACTTCGTCGCGGCATCGACCGTTTGACCGCAAATGCCCGATGGTGCCAGCAAGGCCCGCATCTCCTGCTGGAGGGCCGCGATGTCCGGCGCCCGGGAGGGCAAGGCCGCTTTCGCCTCCTCCATGAAGCTCTCATAGGCATCGGCGCCTTTGCGATAGTTCGCGTCGGCCTTGGCGTTGCCGGCGTCGTCAGTCACCGTCATAGCTTCATAGATGGAACGCTCGATAAACACCAAACTGCGGTTGCCCCGCGCCACCGCCAGGCTAGCCTTCGATGCGCCGCTCAGCAGTCGGCCGTAACTTTCGTCGATGGCCATCATCCGGGTGGCGGCAAACCCAGACGCGATCAAGGCGAAAACACCCAATATTCCAAGTAGAGTTAATATCTTGGCGGTTATTCTGATATTCGCAAAAGAGAACATTTTTTCCTCCCGGCCCGCGCCCGGCTAAGACTTAGGCATATCTCCGACCTATCCAGGAGGATGTTGTGTTCTGATTAGATAATTTTCCCTTAACCTCTTGATGACATAATACTTCCGGATATATCAATGTATTCAAGTACGTTGAAATGATTTTCCTAAAGAACCGTGCACGGGTCTTCGCTGAACCCTTCACGGGGTCGCGGCCTATGATGGTCAGCGCCGCCGCGGCTCCGTCCGGGTCACGAACTCCGGGGGTTTGTTGGCCACCCAGCGGATGAAGGCGGCAATGGCGGGATGGGCGCGTAAGGCGTCCACTGTGGCGTAAGCCCCGGCCAGGTCCCGCCCACTCAATTCGGCATGGATTTTCCGGTGGCAGACGCGGTGCAGCGGCACCGTCACTCGTCCGCCTTGGCTGCGCGGCACCAGGTGATGCTGTTCCACGGAGGGGCCGGGCACCAGGGGCCGGTCGCACAGGGCGCAGAGGCCCGGCTGGGAATCCGGCGCCGGTACCGCGGCAGCCCCGTCCAACCTTCCGAACTTCCGGCCCATATCCAACCCCGTCCGGCTCTCCCCATCATGGGCCGGGGGAGTATAGCGCTCTTAATGGCGGCGCGCGCCGTCCTCACCGAACACCACGACGGGATAGCCGTTGTAGTTCTCCGGCGCGCCATGGTCCGGCGCCGTGACGCGCAGATAGATCAGTCCCTCACCGATGCCCACGCCCACCACGGGGCGGCCGGCTTCCGTCAGTTCCTTGAACAGGGCGCGCCCGGCCGCGGCCAGTGCATGGGAATCGGTCATCACGAACTCTCTCGTCCACATGGGCGTCACCCGCATCCTGTAAGGCCGTTGCTGTCTGATGACGGTTCAACGCCGGACGGGGGAACACCGGGCGCAGTTTAACGGCGCGATTTGGACCAAACCACCCCAATGTCCCGCATAGGCCTTTTTCGCCCCTGGCCTCGCGGCGCGCCCTCGCCCACCCTATCTCCTCCTGAGGCACCCAATTCGATGGGGGCCCATCTCGGCGTCTCGCATGGCTGGCCCTTATGGTAACCGGTGGACAATTCCACTTTCGACTGTACACCCTGGCAATGGAGAGGGGGACGAATGGATGGCATTAATCACTTTTGCTGCGGAGCCTTGCACGTATCGTGACGGTTCCATGCGCGCACCCCTCCGCTTCTTCACAAAGATTACCGGATAGGTCATGGTGGCCCAGCGTCATCACCCTTCCGCGATAAGGACGTTCTCGCGGCCAAATTGAATCCAGCTGGCCCAAACCCAGCGTCACGGGGTCCAGCGATCATGGGGAGCGTAACCAATGAAAATCGGCGTACTTAAAGAACGTCGACCGGGGGAGTTGCGCGTCGCCGCCTCGCCCGAGACGGTACGGAAATTCGTCGGGCTCGGATTCGACGTCACCATCGAGACGGGCGCCGGTGTCGGCGCCGCCATCACCGATGACGCGTTCGCCGCCGCCGGCGCCACCATCGCGCCCGACGCCGCCAGCACCCTGGCCGACGCCGACGTGGTGCTGAAGGTGCAGCGGCCGGAACCGGAAGAGCTGGCGCTGATCAAGCGCGGCGCCAAGCTGGCCGCCATTCTCAGCCCCTACGGCGATGCCGAGCGGGTGAAGAGCTACGCCGACGCCGGCGTCGACGCCTTCGCCATGGAGTTCATCCCCCGTATCACCCGGGCGCAAAGCATGGACGTGCTGTCCAGCCAGGCCAACCTGGCCGGATACCGCGCCGTGCTGGACGCGGCGTACGAGTTCGGCCGCGCCTTCCCCATGATGATGACGGCCGCCGGCACCGTGCCGCCGGCCCGCGCCTTCATCATGGGCGTGGGCGTGGCGGGCCTGCAGGCCATCGCCACCGCCCGCCGCCTGGGCGCCATCGTCTCGGCCACCGACGTGCGCCCGGCCACCAAGGAACAGGTGCAGTCGCTGGGCGCCACCTTCGTCGCGGTGGAGGATGAGGAGTTCCAGCAGGCGCAGACCGCCGGCGGCTATGCCAAGGAGATGAGCGCCGAGTACCGGGCCAAGCAGGCGGCCCTGGTGGCCGAGACCATCAAGAAGCAGGACATCGTCATCACCACGGCGCTGATCCCCGGCCGCAAGGCCCCGGTGCTGGTGACCGACGCCATGCTGCGGACCATGAAGACCGGCGCCGTGGTCGTGGACCTGGCAGTGGAACAGGGCGGCAATGTCGAGGGCAGCGAGCCCGGGAAGATCGTCGAGAAATATGGCGTGAAGATCGTGGGCCACACCAACGTGCCCAGCCGCATCGCCGTGGACAGCAGCGCGCTCTACGCCAAGAACCTGCTGAACTTCCTCACCCCCCTGGTCGACAAGGAATCCAAGGCGCTGAAGATCGACTGGAACGACGACATCATCAAGGGCACGGCCCTGACGCGTGACGGCGCCGTCGTCCACCCGACCTTCGCCCCGCCGCCCGCCCCGGCGCCCGCGCCTGAACCCGCCCCGGCCGCCGAACCGGCCGCCGCGCCTGAGAAAGCGGAGTAAGCCCCATGGACGCGCAAAACTACGCCAAGAACGCGGCCGACCTCGCCACCAACGCGCAGAAGCTGGCCGAGCAGGCCGCCAACGTGGCCAACCAGGCGACCCAGATTGCCACCGACCAGGCCCAGCAGGGCATGCCCTTCATCGTCACCGGCCTGACGGTCTTCGTCCTGGCGGTGTTCGTTGGGTACTACGTGGTCTGGCGGGTGACGCCGGCCCTGCACAGCCCGCTGATGAGCGTCACCAACGCCGTGTCGTCGGTCATCATCGTCGGCGCGCTGATCGCCACGGGCGCCCACCACTTCGGCTTCTCCATGGTGATGGGCTTCCTGGCCGTCATCCTGGCGTCGGTGAACATCTTCGGGGGCTTCATGGTCACCCAGCGCATGCTGGCCATGTACAAGAAAAAGGCCCCTGCCCAGGGCGCCAAGAAGTAAGGGGGCCGGACCATCATGCTGATCGCGACTTCGCTCGCCTATCTCGCGGCCGCCGTGTGCTTCATCATGGCGCTGCGCGGGCTGTCCAGCCCGGAAACGGCCCGCACCGGCAACGCCTACGGCATCGCCGGCATGGCCATCGCCATCATCACCAGCCTGTTCGTGCTGCCGCAGTTCTCCGTCCTGGCGGCGGTGCTGATCATCGTCGGCATTGCCATCGGCGGTGCCGCGGGTGCCCACATCGCCCGCACCATCAAGATGACCTCGCTGCCCCAGCTGGTGGCAGCCTTCCACAGCCTGGTGGGCCTGGCCGCCGTGTTCATCGCGGCCGCCGCCTTCTACGCGCCGGAGGAATACCGCATCGGCACGGACGGCGACATCCATGTCGGCTCCCTCATCGAGATGAGCCTGGGCATCGCCATTGGCGCCATCACCTTCACCGGCTCGCTGGTTGCCTTCCTGAAGCTGGACGGCCGCATGAGCGGCAAGCCCCTGGTCTTCCCCATGCAGCACCCGCTGAACGCGGCGCTGGCGGCGGGCCTGGTGCTGTTGATCCTGCTGCTGTGCACGACGCAGAGCGCCTTCTTCTTCTGGCTGATCATCCTGGTGTCGCTGGGCCTGGGCTTCCTGCTGATCCTGCCCATCGGCGGCGCCGACATGCCCGTGGTCGTGTCCATGCTGAACAGCTATTCCGGCTGGGCGGCCTGCGGCATCGGCTTCACCCTGCAAAACCCGCTGCTGATCATCACCGGCGCGCTGGTCGGCTCCTCCGGCGCCATCCTCAGCTACATCATGTGCAAGGGGATGAACCGGTCCATCTTCAACGTCATCCTGGGCGGCTTCGGCGGTGACGCCGCCGCCGGCGCCGCGGCGGGCCCGGCGGGCGACCGCAGCTTCAAGTCCGGCTCGGCCGACGACGCCGCCTTCATCATGAAGAACGCCTCCAGCGTCATCGTCGTGCCCGGCTACGGCATGGCCGTGGCCCAGGCCCAGCACGCCGTGCGCGAAATGGCGGACATCCTGAAGAAGGAAGGCGTGGACGTGAAGTACGCCATCCACCCGGTGGCGGGTCGCATGCCCGGGCACATGAACGTGCTGCTGGCCGAGGCCAACGTGCCCTATGACGAGGTGTTCGAGCTGGAGGAGATCAACCGCGACTTCGGCCAGGCGGACGTCGCCTACGTCATCGGCGCCAACGACGTCACCAACCCCGCCGCCAAGACCGACCCCTCGAGCCCCATCTACGGCATGCCCATCCTGGACGTGGAAAAGGCCAAGACCGTGCTGTTCATCAAGCGGTCCATGGGTGCCGGCTACGCCGGCGTGGAGAACGAACTGTTCTTCCGCCCCAACACCATGATGCTGTTCGGCGACGCCAAGAAGGTGACCGAGGAGATCGTGAAGGCCATGTCGGGCGGGCATTGAGCCCTTTAGAGCCCAGAGTGTAAGACAAGGCCCGGCGGAGCGATCCGTCGGGCCTTTTTCTACGAGAAAAAGTATCGATTTCTATAGAATTCTCTCTTCCAATACGCCGATAAGTCCGCGCACACGACGATAAATCTCAATATTTCCCCATCGATCTGATGATTTGACTTTTCCTATTATTTCATCAATAAATTCTTTTCCAGCATCGTAACCTATCACGATTGAATGTATCGCCTGCGATGGAATTTCAAATAGGAAGACTCGATTTCCAAATTTGTCAATGCTATCGGACCTCACTGCCTCACTCACCATTCTTAGCAGGCGAACCTCTTCTTCATGTTGCCAATCAATTTTCTTCCTTAATAATATTGCTAGCGGGAACCCATTAGATTTTATGGCCTCTTCAATTTTCCGATCCAGAGCTTCTTCGATGCTAATTCTTTGGCCACAGATACGTAGCATTCCACCTTGATTAGATACGCGAACAGGCTCGTCACTGTATTGAACAGGATGCGAGCGATCCCTAAAGAATAGGTGATCTTGCCAAAAGCGGACCTGCAAACCTGAATGGCTTCCACCATAATAGGCCCACATTGGCTCTGAAATAAGTTTAGACGAAAGACTAAAAATGGCAAAATTCTCGTTAGCATAATTGTTATATAATTCGACAACTCGCTCGGATATCGCCTGATCAAATTCCGATATTTTAGAAAAAGGTTCCGCTCTTAAACGTGGCTCCGACATTGGCCACAAGCCAGGGAAGCTCTCTTCATCGTAGCGATGGGCTGGGCACGACGCTAGAAATAACGCCTCAATCGTGCTTCGAGGAGCTCCATCCAGACCAACACTAGCTGCGTCTGCGTACGCCACCGCCCAATCTTCATCAGAATATCCGCTAAATAGAACCTCCGGCAGCGCTTCCCGAAAGTCATTCAGCGATTTCGGTTGCGAGAATCGAAATAAATTATTGTCTAAGAACCCGGTGTGATTTGTATATTTAGCAAGAAGTCTCATCCACTCCCCCTCCTTTTTACCCCACCACCCCGCTCTCCAGCACCGTCAGGGTGTGGGCCGTGGCGTCGAGGTGGGCCTCGACGCCCAGGGGCAGGGTCAGGGTCTCGTCGGTGTGGCCCAAGGCCAGTCCCGAGAAGACGGGGATGCCCAGGTCGCCCAGCACTAGGTCGAACACCTCGTTCAGGCCATAGGGCGAGGCGTCGGAGGGCTTGTCGCAGCCAGCGCAGGCGCCGACGACGATACCGGCGGCGGTCTGCAGCTTGCCGGCGTGCCGCAGGGTCCACAACATGCGGGCGATGGCGTAAGGCGCCTCGTCCACATCCTCGACCATGAGAATGGCGCCGCGCGTGTCGATCTCCCAGGGCGTGCCCATGGCGGCCATGATCATGGACAGGTTGCCACCCACCAGCCGGCCACCGGCCTGGCCGGGCGCAATGGTGCGCAGCGGGTAGTTGGGGCGGAGCAGATTGCCCTCCTCCGGATTGGAGAGGAGGCCCAGGGGCTCCGGCGCGCAGACGGCGCGGCGCAGCGCCTCCAGCGAGAAGGGCGTGAACTTGGCCAGGCCCGGCATGCGGCCGTGGAAGGCGACCAAGCCCGCCTTGCGCGCGATGGCCAGGTGCAGCAGCGTCGGATCGCTGAAGCCCAGGAAGATCTTGGGGTTGCGACGGATGAGGTCGTAGTCCACCCGGTCCACGATCTCACTGATGCCATAGCCGCCGCGCGCGCAGAAGACACCGCGAATGGCGGGGTCGGTGATGAAGCCGTGCAGGTCGGACAGCCGCTCCTGGACGGAAGCCTTGAAGGCCCGCGAGCGGTCGAAGAGATGCGGCGACAGCACCGGCACCAGGCCCAGGGCTTGGATGACGGCCGCCACCCGGTCGGCGACGGCGGGGTCATAGACGGCAGTGCTGAGGTCCAGCACGCCCACCTTGTCGCCCGCCCGCAACATCGGGGGCCGCAGCATGGGCGGCTTGATCGAGGCCGGGCCGCCCGCCGCCGCCGGAGTCGAAGACGCGATGACGGCGGCAGTGCCCGCTGTCGTCAGGAATGAACGCCGATCCACTGCCGCCCCCCTATACTGCCGCCCCCTGCCTTGAGGGCGGCAGCTTAAAGGATGCCGGCGGCCGCGCAAACCCGCCGGTTATCTCAGATGGGCGCCGTCGCGGTGGCCAGCCAGGCGGCGGCGTCCGCCTCCAGCTGGGGGCCCACCTTTTCCGCCACGCGGGCGTGATAGGCGTTCAGCCAAGCCTTTTCCGCCTCCGTCAGCAGCGCGGGCTCGATCAGATTGCGGTCGATGGGCGCCAGAGTCAGGGTCTCGAACGCCATCATGGGGTGGTCGCCGCCGGGAATGTCCGCCGCCGGCCGCACCAGCACCAGGTTCTCGATGCGGATGCCGTACTGGCCCGTGCGGTAATAGCCGGGCTCATTCGACAGGATCATGCCCGGCACCATGGCCACCGCGTTGGGGGCCTTGGCGATGCGGGCCGATTCCTCATGCACCGACAGGAAGCTGCCCACGCCATGGCCGGTGCCATGGTCATAGTCCAGGCCCTGGGCCCACAGGAACTGGCGGGCCAGGATGTCGATCTGCGAGCCGGTGGTGCCCTTGGGGAAGCGCAGGGTGGCCAGCGCGATGTGCCCCTTCAGCACCAGGGTGAAGTGGCGCTTGGCGTCGGCCGGCGGGGTGCCCACGGCCACCGTGCGGGTGATGTCTGTGGTGCCATCCAGGTACTGCCCACCGCTGTCGATCAGGTAGACGCTGTCCTTCTCCAGCACGCGGTTGGTCTCGGGGGCCGCGCGATAATGGACGATGGCGCCATTGGGCCCGGCGCCGGAGATGCTGTCGAAGCTGGTGCCCCGGAACATGGGCTGTTCCTTGCGGAACTCGAACAGGCGGTCCGACGCCTCGATCTCCGTCAGGGTCCCGGCCGCCGCCGCACCGCTCAGCCAGTGCAGGAAACGGGTGACGGCGACACCGTCGCGGGCATGGGCGGCGCGGGTGCCGGCGATCTCGACCGTGTTCTTGGCGGCCTTGCGGAAGACGGTGGGGTCGCGTTCCTTCACCACCCGGGCACCGGCCTCGGTCAGGCGGTCGAACACCCAGGACGCCGTCCAGACGGGGTCGACCCGCACCTTGCCGCCGGTGGCGCCGATGGCCTCCAAGGCACCGCGCAATTCCTCCGGCTTGCGGACGGAGACCTGATTTCCCAGGTGGACCTCCAGCCCCGGCACCAGCTTGCGGCTGTCGATGAACAGGTCGACGTCGCCGTCGTTGGTCAACAGGGCGTAGGACAGCGGCAGGGGCGTGTTGGGCACGTCGCCGCCGCGGATGTTCAGCAGCCAGGCGATACCGTCCGGCTGGGTCAGCACGGCCGCCAGTTCCCCATTGCGCTTCAGCTCGGCCGCGATCTCCGCCCGCTTGTCGGCGGAGGACTGGCCGGCCTGGGCCAGGGCCTGGGCCACCACCGGCCCCAGCGGGGCGGAGGGGCGGTCGTGCCAGATGGCGTCCAGCGGATTGGTGTCGACCGCCACCAGTTCCGCGCCGGCGCGGCCCAGGGCCGTCTTCATGCGGTCGATCCAGCCCACGGTGTGCAGCCACGGATCATAGCCGATGCGGCCGCCCTTCTTCACGATGCCGGCGATCCAGTCGCCGTGGAAGGTTTCGGTCAGATGGTGGCGCTCATAGAGGCTGGCGGACACCTGGGCCTCGGCCTGCAGGGTGTAGCGGCCGTCGACGAAGACGGCGGCGCGGTCGCGCATCACCACGGCGACACCGGCCGAGCCGGTGAAGCCCGTGATCCAGGCCAGGCGCTCCGACCGGGCGGGCACGTACTCGCCCTGGAATTCATCGGCGCGGGGAATGACGAACCCGTCCAAATCCATGCGCGCCAGTTCGGCGCGCAGCGCCGCCACGCGGGCGGCGATGTCGCCCACCTGCGGCGGGGGCGGCGCCTCGATCAAGGACTTCAAGGCGGCCAGCTGGGCCGCCAGTTCCTCCGGCAGGTCGCGGCCGAACAGGGCCAGGAAATGGCTCGGGTCCACATCCTCCGGCGCCGCCCGCACCCCGCGCAGCAACTCCCGCACCCCGGCCACGTCACGGTCGATGCCGGCGGCCTTCAGCAGGCGGGCCAGTTCGGCATCGCCCCGGTAGGGTTCAACGGCGGGGTGCGGGGTATGATGGGTGCTATCCACGGATAAGACGCCTCTCTCAAGGCCGCGAGGATCGGCGGCCGATTGATTTGGGGGACGAAGCTAGGACGCGGCACGCACGCGCGCAAGGACATGCGCCTGTTGGCATCCCGGACGTCGCGGGCCTTGCCCCGTGACCACCCTAAAGCCCCCTTGCCGCCAGTGTAGGCGAGGCTTTTGACAGCATCAAATTTTTTGGTGGGAAGCCCTCATGCGAGGGGGGGGGAAGCGTCGCGGCGGGGACCAACGCGGGGAGAAGACCCCCGCCGCGACTTACCGGCGCCGGTCGCCCGATGCCGTATCCGTTGGGCCGTACGTCCGTGCGGGACGGTGGTGCCCAAGGCCTTCGTGATACGCTTGGCAGCCCGCCCCTGTCTGCCGCGTTTACACACGCGTTACATGAATTTACAGGCGTGAAAACGCGCCCGGAAAAGACGAACGCCGGCCCTGGGCGGGACCGGCGTTCAACATCATGGAAATTTTGGATTCTAGAAGTTTTGGATTTGGGGGCCTCAGCCCTTCATCACCAGCGTGTTCCACTCGCCGATCTGGTAGCGGCGCACCAGCTTCAGACCCTGGCGGCGGTGGGCGGCGATGACCAGCTTCTCCTGCCGGGCCAACAGGCCGGACAGCACGGCGACACCGCCCGGGCGCAGGTTGCGGCGCAGCTGCGGCGCCATGCGGGCCAGGGGGCGGGCCAGGATGTTGGCGACGATCAGGTCATAGGGGCCCTTCTGCCGCACGATGGGGGTGCGGTAGCCGTCGCCGCCGCGGCAGGTCACCAGCTTGTCCACCTTGTTCAGGCGGGCGTTCTCGGCGGCGATCATGATGGACAGGGCGTCGATGTCCACCGCCGCCACCGGGGCGTGCCACAGCTTGGCGATGGCGAAGGCCAGGATGCCGGAGCCGCAGCCCATGTCCAGCGCCCGGGTGACGGGCATGGACTTGTTGAGGTCGCTCAGCGCGCGCAGGCAGCCCTGGGTGGTGGCGTGCTCACCGGAGCCGAAGGCCATGGCGGCTTCGATCAGCAAGCCGATGGCACCGGCGGGCACCGGCTTCTTGTGGTGGCTTCCGTGGACGAAGAAGCGGCCGGCGCGGATGGGCGGGAAGCTGAGGTAGGTCTGGGTCACCCAGTCGATGGGGGCCAGCGGCTCCACCTCGATCTGGGGCTGCGGCACGCCCAGGGCCATGGCCAGGACGGTGACACGGGCCACCAGGCGGGACTGGTCGGGCTCGCCATGGCTGGTGCCCTCGATCAGCCAGTTGCCGCCCTCTTCCAACTCGAAGGTGGACACGGCGTCGACATGGCTCTCCAGCACCTGGGCGAAGTTCTGCACTACATCCTCATGCACCGTCAGTGCGACCCGCCACATGCCCGACATCACCACACTCCCGCAAAATCATGAAAGCCCATGGCAAAAGGTTCCGGCGGGCTGCCCCGCCGGAACCTGCTGTTTCTCTATAGACGGTGCTGATTCGCCTGTGAAGCCTCATACATATCCCGGCCGAACAGCCGGGATATGTATCGGACGTGACTGCGTCCGCGGCCCGGTGGGCCGTGAGCCTGCGTGGCGTGTGAACGCAGCCTTCCGCCAGGAAGGCGCCTCAATTGTCCTTCTGATCCAGCAACCGTTCCATCTCGGTGATGACGGCGTCCATGCGCCGCACCAGCGCCTGGTAGGGGGCCGGCGAGGCCATGTCCAGACCGGCCTTCCTCAGCACGTTGACCGGATAGTCCGACCCGCCGGCCTTCAGCGCCGCCAGGTAGGTGTCGCGCGCCGCCGGCCCCCCGTCGCGGATCTTCTCCGTGAAATAGGCAGAGGCGGAGATAGAGGTGGCGTACTGGTAGACGTAGAAGGGCCGGTAGAAATGGGGGATGAAGGCCCATTCCGCCGCGTACACCGGATCGATCTGCATCACGCCCTGGTCGGCGCCGTGGTACTTGCGCAGCAGGCCCAGGTAGATTTCCGTCATGCGCTTGCCCGACATGGGCTCGCCCTTCTCCACCGCGTCATGCACCTGCAGTTCGAACTCGGCGAACATGGTCTGGCGGAAGAAAGTGGCGCGGATGGTCTCCAGCTCATTGCCCAGGTACAGCAGCTTTTCCTGGCGCGTCTTGGCGTTGGCCAGCATGTAGTCGGACAGCAGGAATTCGTTCGCCGTGGACGCGATCTCCGCCATGAACAGGGAATAGCCCGCCAGCTCATAGGGCTGGGTGCGGTTAGCGAAGGTGGTGTGCATGGCGTGGCCCCATTCATGGGCCAGCGTGGAGACGGAGTTGTAGTTGTCCTGATAGTTCAGGAAAACAACGGGGTGCAGCCCGTAGACGCCCGTCTGGTAGGCGCCGGACTGCTTGCCCTCCTGGGGATAGGCATGCATCCAGCGATGGGCAAAGCCGTCCGCCAGCGCCTTCTGGTAGTCGTCCCCCAGCGGCTTCACCGCCGCCAGCACCAGCTTCTCGCCCTCCTCGACGGGGAATTTGGCGTCGGACGACACCAGGGGCGGATAGATGTCGTAATAGTGCAGGTCGGGCAGGTTCAGCATGCGCTGACGCAGCTTGAAATAGCGGTGCAGCGTGGGCAGGCCCTTGTTGGCCTCCGCCACCAGGGTGCGGTAGACGCCCTCGGGAATGTCGTTGTTGGACAGCGAGGCCGCCACCGCCGACGGGTAATGGCGCAGCTTGGACTGGATGACGTCGCCCTGCACCGTGTTGCCCAAGGTGGAGCCCATGGTGTTGGCGTATTGGCCGAACTTGGTCCAGAAGGCGTCGAACACGGCCTTGCGCACGGCGCGGTCCGGATCCTCGCGATACTTCTGGTAATTGGCCTGGGTCAGCTTCACCGATTGCCCATTGGGAAGGGTGATGGTGGGCCAGTCGATGTCGGCGTTGGACAGCAGGTTGTAGGTGGTGCCGCCGCCGCCCAGCGCCGGGCTCAGCGCCGCCAGGACCCCCTCGGCCTCCGCCCCCAGGGTATGCGGCTTCAGGCGCAGCGCGTCATGCAGGGCGAAGCCGAACTTGGCCAGCTTGGGCTCGGCCTTCAGGTAGGCATCGACCTTGGCGGTGCCCAGCGCCTGGATCTCCGGCGACAGCCAGGCGGTCGCGGCCGAGACCTCACCCGACAGGTCCTGGGCCAGGCCGTCCCGCTCCTGCGCCGGCGCGTCGCGCGTGTCGGTGCTGGCGATGGTGCTGGCGTAGGTGCCCACCTGCTCCAGCTCATGATAGACGCCGTAGATGGCCTCCAGCGCCGCCAGCGTGGCCGCCGGCCCTTTGGCCAGCGTGCCCTTGTACTTGGCCAGGCCCGGCAGTTCGGCCTTGATCTTGGCCCGCGCGGCGTCCCAGTCCGCCGGCGACTTGTAGTAGTCGCTCAGGTCCCAGATGTATTTGGGATCGACCTTGGGATCGTCGGCGGCGCGCGCCGGCAGGGTCAGCGTCAGCAGGGAAACGGTGGACGCCGCCGCCAGGACGGCGCGGCGTAGAGTGATCTTGCCCGACATTCAGCAAAGCCCCCGATGTTCATGGGCGGAAGCCGGCGACCCGGGCTTCCGCAGGTTGGGCCCTTTATATCAGGCACTTGCGGCCAAGGCGCGGGGTGGTTTGTAACACGGGCGTAACGGCGAAGCCCTGCGACCCCTCCACCCAATTGCCTTGAATTGCCGCCGGGCAGCCGGTCTTATCACGGCACGCCACGGCAAGGACCGGCCCCCAAGATGAGCACCCCCGCAGCCCTGTTCCGAGTAGCGTTGATCGCGCACCGCGCAGGGGATCTGTCCCGGGCGGCGGCGGCTTATCAGCGGCTGATGGAGCAGACGGGGCCGGAGCGGCAGGAGCACCGCGACGCGCTCAGCAACCTGGGCGCCCTGCGCTTGGCCCAAGGTGATGCCGCCGAGGCCGACCGCCTGTTCCAGGCGGGTTTGGCCTTGGCACCCCGCGACGCCGCCCTGCTGGACAACCGGGGCATCGCGCTGAAGTCCCTGGGCCGGCTGGCCGAGGCGGCGGACCACCACCGCCAGGCCATCGCCGCCAATCCCAACCATACCAACGCCTACAGCAATCTGGGCGTCTGCCTGACGGAGCAAGGTGACCTGCAGGGCGCCCGGCGCTGCCTGGAGCGGGCGGTGGCGCTGGCCCCGGGCAGCGCCGATTCCTGGCACAATCTGGGCAAGGTGCATGAGGGGCTGGGCGACGGCCCCGCCGCCATCCAGGCCTATCGCCATGCCGTGGCGGCGGACGCGGCCCACCGGCCCGCCTGGATCAATTTGGGCACGATCCTGGATCACACCGGCGACAGCATGGGCGCGCTCGCCGCCTATGACGCCGGCCTGGCGCTGGCCCCCAACGACGCCAAGATCCGGTGGAACCGGTCGCAGGTTCTGCTGAAGCTTGGCCGCCTGGCCGAGGGTTGGGCCGAAGCCGAATGGCGCTGGACGGGCAATGCGGGTCTGGCGGCGCAGCGCCGCCCCTTCCCCATGCCCCTGTGGATGGGCGAGGACTTGGGCGGCGGCGCTTTGCTGGTCCATTCCGAACAGGGCTGGGGCGACACCTTGCAGATGCTGCGCTTCCTGGCGCCCGCGGCGCGGGCCGCCAACGCGCGCCTGGTGGTGGAAACGCGGGCGGAACTGATCCGGCTGATCGAGGCCAGTTGGGATTTGCTGGACCTGGCGGCGGTTCGCCCTGCCCTGCTGCCCCTTTCTGCAGACTTTCCCGGCATCGGCGACCTGCCCCAGGCCGATGCCCACCTGCCGATGATGAGCCTGCCCGGGCGCCTGGGCGTCACGCTCGACACCCTGCCCGGCGGGTCCGTCCCCTATCTGCGGGCGCCGGAAGACAGTCGCCTGCGATGGGGCCCGCGCATCGCGGAGAGCCGGAACGGCCGGCGCCTGACCGCCGGGCTGGTGTGGCAGGGCAATCCCGGCCACTGGAACGACCGCCACCGTTCCTTGCCGCCGGAAACGCTGGCGCCATTGCTGCGCCGCGCGGACATCGCCTGGCACAGCCTGCAGAAGGACGGGGCGCCGGTAGCAGGGCTCAGCCCCCTGGGACCGGACCTTACCGACTTCGCCGAGACGGCGGCGGCCATCAGCGCCCTGGATCTGGTCATCACCGTGGACACCGCCGTGGCCCACCTGGCAGGGGCTCTGGGGCGGCCCACCTGGCTGCTCCTGCCTTACGTGGCGGAGTGGCGGTGGATGGACGATCGCACGGACAGCCCCTGGTACCCGTCGATGCGCCTGTTCCGCCAGCCGGCACCGGGCGACTGGCCGGCCGTGATGGCGGCAGTGGTGGAAGCGCTGGATACGCTTTAGTCGGTGGATCGGGCGTCGGCCTGCGCCGCCCATTCCCGGTATTCGCGCTGCTGTCGCTCCCCCGCCTCATCGAACAGGAAGGGCAGATAGGCATAGCGGCGGCCCCGGGTGACCGGCAGGGCCTCATGCAACAGGCTGCAGGAAAAGACCACGGCGCCGCCGGTGGGCGCGCGATAGGTGCGGGGGCCGAATTCGGGGAAACGCAGTTCCCCGCCCTCATAGTCCTCCGTGTTCAGGTTCAGGGTGACGGCGAAGCGGCGATGGGCGGTGCCGGCGGAGGTGTTGTCGCGGTGCGGGCGGAAATAGCCGCCCTCCGCCGCGTCATAACAGGCGACCACATGACGCTCCATGCGCGTGGCCTCGAAGGCGAAAGCCTGGCGCACCTGGGGCAACAGGCGACGGGCGATGCGCTGGGTCGCCGCCTGGCATAGCGCCTCCTCCTCCATGAAATAGTCGCGGCGGCGCTTGCGGCTATAATCGTAGACCCCCACCAGCCGGCCATCGACCTCGTTCATCACGCCGGAATCCAAACCGCCGCGATCCTGATGCAGGGCGATCAGCAGGCGGCAGAAGTCGGGCTCGAACACCCGGGGCACCACCAGCACGGGCGCCTGCACCGCCATGCCGGCGTGCAGATCAGGGGGCGGCAGGGCCGCCACCGCCGACATCACCCGGTCCGCCTCGGCGGCGGGTGCCGCCATCAGGACCCGCAGGGTGGGATCCAGCAGCAGCCAGAAGCCCGTGTGGACACCATCCGCGCCGACGGCGCCATAGCCCCGGCTGAGGCTGGAATCGTAATCCAGGAAATAGCGGATGCCGGGCAGCTGCGGCGTGACTTGGCCGGCGGCATCGTCACCGGGGTTGGTGGTGACGCCGAAGAAGCAGACCCGGTCGTCATCGAACAAGGCGCGGTGCGCGGCCACCGTGCGCAGCATGCCGGCCCCCACCGCCTCCCCGGCCGACGCGAAGAAGCCCAGCAGCACATGGCGGCCGGCCACCGTGTCCAGCGCGAACCGGGGATGTGTATGGGTGGGACCGTTGAACCATGGCACAGGCTCGCCACAGACGAACCGTTCCCAAGGACCTGATGCCGACATCGCTGACCTGACTTCCAACCGCGCCGCGTGATGGCCACCATAACAGCAACCCGACCCCCGGCCGCCAGTGGGCGTTTTAGCAGGGGGGCATTCTGCCAGGGACGTTCTGCCGCTGACCCTAGCGGCGTGTCAGCCTCCGGCCACCGCCGCCGCGAGATAGGCGGAGAGCACCAGCCGCATCTCCTGGAACAGGGCCGCGGCCTCCGCCTCCTCCGCCAATTCAGGAATGGTCTTCATCAGGTGCAGCAACATGACCGAGAGGAGGTCGGCCCGTTCCGCCGACAGTCCAGGCGCATGGGCGGACAGTACACCGGCCATACGGCCGCGGATGACACCGCGCAGGTACTGCCGCCGGTTGGCGCCGTCCACCCGGGCATCCATCAGTACCTTCAGGGCGGTGCGCTCGCTTTTCAGCGCCATCATCAAATCCAGCAGCGCATCCGCCATCTGGGCCGCTGTCAGCGCGGGCGCCCGGGCGGCGATGGCATCCAGGCCGGCCCCCGCCCGCTCACCATAGCGGTGCAGCAGCCCCTCGGCCAGGGCCTCCTTGGACGGGAAGAAGCGGTAGAGGGAGCCGATGGCCGTGCTGGACCGTGCCGCGATCTCCGTCATCGTGGCCGCGTCATAGCCCTTTTCCGCGAACACCACGGTGGCGGCGTCCAGCAAGGCAGCAACGCGTTGCCGCCCGCGCGCCCGTTTGGGCGCCCGCCCGGCCGCGTTGGGGGCAGCATCGGGGGCGGTATTCGGGGCGGCTGTTGACTTTTGCGAGGGCATCCTCAACTATCCGTTATGCGAGACCATCCTCGCATAACACGGGCCGCCGCCGCCGTCACCTCCTCACCTGGGCGCCGCTCATCACCCTGACGCGGGAGGAACCGCATGAGGACCACCCTGGACAGCGGCCTGCCCCCCTTGATCCTGGACCGCGGCCACGGCACGCGCCCCGCCGCGCCCAAACGCCACTGGCTGGGCCGCCTGCTGCGGGGCCTGCGTGCGGGGGATGCCCGCCTGGTCGTCAACCATCCCCTGGTGAAGGATGCGCCGGCCAGCCTGTGCCTCAGCAGCCCCGCTTTCGCCGAGGGCACGGCCATTCCCCGACGCCATGCCGGCAGCGGCGTGGGCGAGAACCTATCCCCGACGCTCACCTGGACGGGCGTGCCCGCCGGCACGGCGGCCTTGGCCCTGGTGATGCAGGACCCGGACGCGCCCTTGCCCCGGCCGGTGACCCACCTGCTGGCCACGGCCATCGCCCCCAAACGCAAGGGTTTCGAGGAGGGGGAGCTGTGCCCCCAGGTGGGCAACGGCGTCATCCTGGGCCGGGGCCTGTTCGGCCGCGTCGGCTATGCCGGGCCGCGTCCGGTGCACGGCCACGGCCCCCACCGCTACGTCTTCCAGCTGCTGGCCCTGGAACACCCGCTGGCCCTGCCGGACCTGCCCAGCCTGGCCGACCTGCTGGCCGCCCTGACGCCCCAGACCGTGCTGGCCTGGGGCACCCTGACCGGCACGTACGAGCGGGCGTGAGGGTTTGCGCCCCTGACCCTATTTCTATTTCCCCGCCTGGTCCGCCGGCACGACGAAGCTGTCCATAACCTTCTTCGTGCCGGAGTGTTCGAAGTAGATTTCCAACTTGTCGTTTTCCACCGCCTTGACCACGCCGTAGCCGAACTTCTGGTGAAAGACGCGGGCGCCGGGGCGGAAGGGGGCGTCGGGGCGCGCGCGCGGGGTGACGTCCAGGGCCGTGCCCTCGATCAGGCGGCTAGTGCGGTTCCCGGCGGGCGCCTGGCGTCCCATGCGGTTGAAGCTGTCGCTGAAACTGTCGCTGCGGGCACCCCAGGAAGAACCGCCCCGGCCGTAGCCGCCATCGTTGCCGCCACCAGCCATCCCTTGCCCCCAATGGCCTGAGGTCAGGCCGGGATCGTTCTCCACCGCGATGTGATCATCCGGCAGTTCCCCGATGAAGCGTGACGGCAGGCTGGTGGACCAGGTGCCGTGGATGCGGCGGTTGGCGGCGTGGCTGATGTAGACGCGCTTGCGGCCCCGGGTGATGCCGACATAGGCCAGGCGCCGTTCCTCCTCCAATCCCGCGATGCCGTTCTCATCCAGGGTGCGCTGGCTGGGGAACACGCCCTCCTCCCACCCGGGCAGGAAGACCACGTCAAACTCCAGTCCCTTGGCGCCGTGCAGGGTCATGAGCGAGACCTGGGCGGAATCCACCGTCTCCGCGTTCTCCATCACCAGGCTAACATGCTCCAGGAAGCCCAACAGGTTCTCGAACTCGCCCATGGCGTTGACGAGTTCCTTGAGGTTTTCCAGGCGGCCCGGCGCCTCCGGCGTCTTGTCCTCCTGCCACATGCGGGTATAGCCGCTCTCATCCAGGATGGACTGGACCAGGTCGGTGTGACGCACGGTGTCCATCTGCGCCCGCCAGCGGGCGAAATCCTCCACCAGGCCGCGCAGGGTGCCGCGCACCTTGGGCTTCAGCTCATCCGTCTCGGTCAGGCGCCAGGTGGCCTCCAGCAACGGCACGCCCAGCACCCGGCTGGTCTGGTACAGCTGCTGGATGGTGGCGGGCCCGATGCCGCGCTTGGGCGTGTTGATGATGCGCTCGAACGCCAAATCATCGGCCGGCTGGGCCACGACGCGCAGGTAGGCCATGGCGTCGCGGATTTCCAGGCGCTCATAGAAGCGCTGGCCACCCACCACACGGTAGGGCAAGCCGAGAGTGATGAAGCGCTCTTCGAACTCGCGGGTCTGGAAGCCGGCGCGCACCAGCACGGCCATCTGGTCCAGGCTGGTGCCCTTGCGCTGCAGCGCCTCCACTTCGTCCCCCACCCAGCGGGCCTCGCTGTCGGCGTCCCACAGGCCGCGCAGGCGCACCTTCTCCCCGCCCTCGGCCTCGGTCCACAGGGTTTTGCCCAGGCGGCCCTGGTTGTGGGCGATGACACCGGCGGCGGCGCCCAGGATATGGCCGGTGGAGCGGTAGTTCTGTTCCAGGCGGATAACCTTGGCGCCGGGGAAGTCCTGCTCGAACCGCAGGATGTTGCCCACCTCCGCCCCGCGCCAGCCGTAGATGGACTGATCGTCGTCGCCGACGCAGCAGATGTTGTGATGCCCCTGGGCCAGCAGGCGCAGCCACAGATACTGCGCCACGTTGGTGTCCTGGTACTCATCCACCAGGATGTAGCGGAAGCGGCGATGGTAATCCGCCAGCACGTCCGCATGCGCCTGGAACAGGGTGATGTTGTGCATCAAGAGGTCGCCGAAGTCGCAGGCGTTCAGCGTGCGCAGGCGGTCCTGGTATTGGCGGTAGAGGGTCAGCACCTTGCCACCGGCGGCCTCACCCGCGTCCTCGGGGCGCAGGCGGTCGGGCGGCAGGGCCCGGTCCTTCCAGCGCTCGATGACCGACAGCAGCAGGCGGGCCGGCCACTTCTTGGCATCCACCCCCTCCGCCTCCATCAGCTGCTTCAGCAGGCGCAGCTGGTCGTCGGTGTCCAGGATGGTGAAGCTGGAGGTCAGGCCCACCAGCTCGGCATGGCGGCGCAGGATACGGGCGGCCAGGGCGTGGAAGGTGCCCATCCACCAGCCCTCGGTGTCCGTGCCCATCAGCGCGCCCACGCGCTCCCGCATCTCACGCGCCGCCTTGTTGGTGAAGGTGACGGCCAGGATGTTCCAGGGGCTGACGCGCCGGGTCATCAGCAGGTGCGCCAAGCGTGTGGTCAGGGCCCGGGTCTTCCCCGTGCCGGCGCCGGCCAGCACCAGGACGGGGCCGTCCAGCGACTCCACCGCCTCACGCTGCGCCGGGTTCAGCGCATCGAGATAGGCGGGCGACCAGCCGGCCGGCCCATGGGGAGGCATTGAGGGGGGCGGAGCTGGGGCGGGGCGGGGCGTCATCACGGGAGTAGCGGCAGGCGGCACCGGCTCCGCCTTCTGCGGCTCGGCGGGCTTGGGGGCGGGCGGGTCCAGACGGGAAAACAGATCGGTCATGATGGGAACATATATAGCACAAGGCGGCGCTCGTCTGCCCCCGCCGTGGCCTTTTCCCTGTCCTCTCCCTCTTTCGCCGGGGGGCCCTCCCCTAAAGGCCGGGCACCTATCCCGTTGCGCGAGAGGTTCATATGGTGGAAAGATAATGATCAACGTGATGAAGCCGTTCGTACGGTTCCGCAGCCCCTTCGGGCGGCGGCTGGCGAAGCGGGGAGTGAACCGATGAACCTGCGCTTGAACGACACCAAGACGCTGCAAGCGATCGGCATCCTGGCCGACGTCCTGGACGATCTGTCGGGGCCGGAGCGGCTGGAATGCCTGATGGCGGCCAACGCCCTGCGCCAGGTTCTGGAAACCCGGTCGGAGAATGCGCTGGTCTTCGCCCGTGAGGCGTTCGAGTCGCTGGAATCGGACGTGCGGCACCAAATCCACACCGACGCCACCGAGGCCGCCATCAAGGTAGTGGCCGCCACCCGGGCCCAGGGCACCCTGCGCGCCACGCGTGACCGCAAGTCGACCGGCAGCCCCTTCCTGGACGCCATCAACGCCGGCGGCATGAAGACCGAGCGCAAGTGGTGAGGCGCTGAAGGCATCTTCACCCTTCCCATTGGCTTGTAAAACTAGGCCGCGACTGCGGCCGCCGCAGATTTCCGGGAAGCGTCAGCGGACTGGAAATCGAGGATGAGGCAAGCGGGCGGATGCCCGCGCCCGCCGTTTGAGGGACTCAAACAAACGCCGCTTCGGTATCCACGTGGGCGCGCACTTGGTTACGGCCTTCGTGCTTGGCCATATAAAGCGCCTCGTCCGCGCGCTGGACGAAGCGGCCCAGCGACTCCCCCGGCTCATACAGCGCCACGCCCACCGACAGGGTGATGTTGCCGATGGCGGCGCCCGAGGTGCGCTTGACGATACGGCGGTTGGCGATGGTGGCCCGCGTCTTCTCCGCGAAGGCCAGCGCCTCGTCCAGGGTGCATTCCGGCATGATGATGGCGAATTCCTCACCGCCGAAGCGGGCGGCGGTATCGCGGCCGCGCACGGAGTCCTTCAACGTGCGCCCCACCAGCTTGAGCACTTGGTCGCCCACAACATGGCCGTGGTTGTCATTGAATTTCTTGAAGAAATCGATGTCGATCATCAGCAGGCACAGGGGCCGGCCATCCTCCATGGCGGTGGCGGCGGCCTCGCGCAGGGCTTGGTCGAACTGCTTGCGGTTGGCCAGGTCCGTCAGGGCGTCGGTCATGGCCTCGCGCCGCACGGTGTCCAGGTCGCGGCGCATGGTTTCCAGCTGTTGCGCGCTGTCGCTCAGCTGGGTCTGCAGGAACTGGTTACGCACGGCCACGCGTTGCGCCTGTTCCGTCATGGCGCGGATGACGCCGCGCAACTGATCCAGGGTGTCGGACAGGTCAACCTGGCCCTGGAACACCTTCAGGGCCGCGCCGAAATTACCCACATCACTGCCGGCGGACGCGACGGCGCCGGTGACGCCGGCCAAGGCCTCGGTCAGTTTCACGCCGATCTCCTGGATGGCCTGGATCTCGTCATCGGCGGCGAAGAACTTGTGATAGAGGTCGGCGCAGCGCGCCTCGGTGAAGGCCAGGCCGTTGCTGGCGATGATGTCCACCGCCCGGGTCAGGTCGGGATAGCGGCCGCTGCAGTAGGCGTACCAGACGGTGAAGTTGTGCGGGTGCGGGGCCACCGCCTCGGCGCGCATGCGCTCCATCGCCCGTTGGGCGAGATGGCCGGCCGCCTGTGGTCCCTCCGCGAACAGCACGTGCTCTCCCTACGCCATCTGGTCCGGGGCGCGATCCACGGCCCCCTCATGCGGGCTGGGCGGTTGTCGATTTGCTACCCCTATAGATAGCCTTTTTTAGGACGGCCGCCCGCCGCCCCTACCCCGTAAGAATAAGTCACAAAACGGCGGGGATGGAAATGACGGAAAATCGGAAAGAGTCGCCATATCCGAAATTGTTCGTTGCCCCAGAGCCGCACCGTCAAAGGGTCACTCAAAAAACCTGTGGGGGCCTGCAAAGAAACAGGCCCGCGCTTGAGGGTGCATCCCCCGCGCGGGCCCGCGAATACCAGGGCGACTCTTGAACGAGCCGCCGCAACCTTATCAGGCGGAGGTGATCGCCCGCTCGACCAGCTGGCCCAGGTGCTGCGTGCGCTTGGTCAGGCTCTGCAGAACGGCGGAGATTTCCGCGGTAGCGGCGGCGGTCTGGCCCGACAGGTTCTTCACTTCGCCGGCGACGACGGCGAAGCCCTTGCCCGCCTCACCCGCGCGAGCGGCTTCGATGGTGGCGTTCAGGGCCAGCAGGTTGGTCTGCTTGGCAATGGCGTCAATCTGCTGGGCGACGGTGCCCACCTTTTCGATCTCGGCGCGCAGGCCTTCCAGTTCCCGGCTGATTTCCTGGAGGGCGGAGGACAACTCGGTCTTCGACAGACTGGTGGGCGTGGAGCTCATCGATGGCACCTGAGGTTGATTAGGGTGTCGCTGGATCGGTGGCCGGGAATGGTGGCCGGGTGTCCCCTGCCGGAACGGCCAACCCGGTGCCTTCTAATACCACAGAAGAACAGGGGCCGGGACGCACAAAATCAACCCTTGCGCATATAGCCGGATTTATTTGGTTCGGTTCCGAAACAATCCTGACGCGAAGCTGTGGGCATAAGAAAAGGCCGCCCCAGGTCTCTCCGAGGCGGCCTTCCTGATGATGATGCGGGTTCCGCCTCAGGCCTGGAAGCGCAGGGCCTTGGCGCGGACCACGCTGGGCAGGCCCTGGATGCGTTCCAGCAGCCCGTCCGCCACCTCCTGGTCCACCGACACCAGGGCGATGGCGTTGGCGCCGGCCTCGGTGCGGCCCAGGTGGAAGGTGGCGATGTTGACGCCGGCGTCGCCCAGGGTGGTGCCCAGCTTGCCGATGAAGCCGGGCTTATCCTCGTTGCGGATGAACAGCATGTGCTCGCTCAGCTCCGCCTCGACCGGCACTTCCTCGATCTGCACGATGCGGGGCTTCTCGCCGCCGAACAGGGTACCGGCCACGGTGCGGGTCGCCCGCTCGGTCTGCACCACCACGCGGATCAAGGTCTGATAGTCGGCGGCGTCGTCCCGCTTGGTCTCCGCCACCTTGATGTCCCGCTCGCGCGCGATGACGGGGGCGTTGACCATGTTGACCGACGCCAGCAGGGGTGACAGCAGGCCCATGAGGACGATGGCGGTCAGCGGGCGGGTGTTCAGGTCGGCAACCTGGCCCTCATACTCCACCGTCACCGACTTCAGGCCGGTCTCGGTGATCTGGCCGGCGAAGCCGCCCAGCTGTTCGGCCAACTTCATGTAGGGCTTCAGCTTGGGCGCGTCCTCGGCCGAGACCGAGGGCATGTTCAGCGCGTTGACCACGGCGCCGGTCACCAGGAAGTCGGACATCTGCTCGGCCACCTGCAGGGCCACGTTCTCCTGCGCCTCGGTGGTGGAGGCGCCCAGGTGCGGCGTGCAGATGATCTTCTCATTGCCGAACAGGATGCTTTCCTTGGCCGGCTCTTCGGCGAACACGTCCAGGGCGGCGCCGGCGACATGGCCGCTGTCCAGCGCCGCCTTCAGGTCGGCCTCGACGATCAGGCCGCCGCGGGCGCAGTTGATGATGCGCACGCCCGGCTTGGTCTTGGCCAGGGCCTTGGCATCCAGGACGTTGCGGGTGGCGTCGGTCAGCGGCGTGTGCAGGGTGATGAAGTCGGCGCGGCGCAGCAGCTCGTCCAGCTCCACCTTCTCCACGCCCAGGTCCTGCGCGCGCTCGGCCGACAGGAAGGGGTCGAAGGCGACGACGCGCATCTTCAGGCCCACGGCGCGGTCGGCGACGATGGAGCCGATGTTGCCGCAGCCGATGACGCCCAGGGTCTTGCCGTACAGCTCGACACCCATAAAGCGGTTCTTTTCCCACTTGCCGGCATGGGTGGAGGTGTTGGCGGCCGGGATTTCACGGGCCAGCGCGAACATCATGGCGATGGCGTGCTCGGCGGTGGTGATGGAATTGCCGAACGGGGTGTTCATGACCACCACGCCGCTGGCGGTGGCGGCGGGCACGTCCACGTTGTCGACGCCGATGCCGGCGCGGCCGACCACCTTCAGGTTGGTGGCGACGGCCAGCACTTCCTTGGTGACCTTGGTGGACGAGCGGATGGCCAGGCCATCGTACTTGCCGATGATGGCCTTCAGCTCGTCGGGCTTCAGGCCGGTGATGACGTCGACCTCGACGCCGCGCTCCTTGAAAATCTCGACGGCGCGGGGGCTCAGGCTGTCCGAAATGAGAACCTTGGGCATGGCTCTGCGATCCTTTTGGAGGATGGGCCGGCGCCGCCCCCGGATGGACTCCGGGTGTACCAGGCGGCGCCAGGCCGTATGTCAGGAAAGGCGTGTAAGACGCTAAGGTGCGGCTCAGGCGACCAGTTCGGCCGCGACCGTGGCGTACGCCCAGTCGATCCAGGGCAGCAGCGCCTGGATGTCGGACCGCTCCACCGTGGCGCCGCCCCAAATGCGCAGGCCGGGCGGGGCGTCGCGGTAGGCGCCAGCGTCCAGCGCAACGCCTTCCTTTTCGAGCAGGGACGCCACTTTCTTCGCCACCTCAGCCTGGACTTCCGGCGTCTGACCGGCCAGCTTCGGGTCGGCGAACTTCAGGCAGATGGAGGTACAGGAGCGGGTGGCGGGCACCTCGGCCAGGAAGGCCGCGGTGGTGCCGGCCGCAACCCAATCGGCCACCGCGGCCAGGTTGCTTTCGGACCGTTCTATCAGGCCTTTCAGGCCGCCCACGGACTCGGCCCAGCGCAGGCCATCCAGGGCGTCTTCCACCGCCAGCATGGAGGGGGTGTTGATGGTCTCGCCCTTGAAGATGCCTTCGACGATCTTGCCGTCCTTGGTCATGCGGAAGATCTTGGGCAGCGGCCATGCCGGCTTATAGCTTTCCAGGCGGGCGACGGCGCGGGGGCTCAGCACCAGCATGCCGTGGGCCGCCTCACCGCCCAGCACCTTCTGCCAGGACCAGGTGACGACATCCAGCTTGTCCCAGGGCAGGTCCATGGCGAACGCGGCGGAGGTCGCGTCGCAGATGGTCAGGCCTTCGCGGTCGGCCGCGATCCACTCACCATCGGGCACACGCACGCCAGAGGTGGTGCCGTTCCAGGTGAAGACCACATCGTTCTTGAAATCGACCTGCGTCAGGTCCGGCAGCTTGCCGTAGCCGGCGGTGAAGGTGCGGGCGTCGGCCAGCTTCAGCTGCTTCACGACGTCGGTCACCCAATCCTTGCCGAAGCTTTCCCAGGCAACCATGTCGACGCCACGGGCGCCGAGCAGCGACCACAGGGCCATTTCCACGGCACCGGTGTCGGAGGCCGGGACGATACCGATGCGGTAATCGGCCGGAATGTTCAGCAGGGCGCGGCTGCGGTCGATGACCTCTTGCAGCTTGGCCTTGCCGGGCTTGGACCGGTGCGAGCGGCCCACCAGGGCGCCCTTCAAGGCTTCCAGCGTCCAACCCGGACGCTTGGCGCAGGGACCAGAGGAGAAATTCGGATTCGACGGCCGGCTCTCGGGCTTCGGCGGTACGGTCATGATGCTATTCCTTGCAGAATAGTTGCGCCTCGTTGGGGAGGCGTGTCCCGCCGCGGACATTATGGGCGCCGCGCAAGAACGTCAATCATGACGGCATGGTGGCGACACATTGCTGCCATGCCGGAACGCGCGGCGAAACATCCTTTCGAATATGGACAGGGTGGCGGGATCAGGCCGCCGCGTGGGGGATGAGGGCCGGCGGAACCAGGCGGCTGGCGGCCAGATTCTCACACAGCTTGAAGTAGTTGTCCCGCCGCTCCGTGGCGCTCTCGAATCGCTCCAGATAGTTCAGGATGAACTCCGGACGGCGCAGGGCGGTGGTCAGCGTCTCGCTGGCGAAGGTGCGGGCCCTGCCCTCCGGCAGGCCGCCGCAGGTGTTGATCAGGGCCAGCATGCGGTCGGCGAAGCCCATGGCCTGGTTGCCGACGATCTCCGTTCGCACCGTCTCGAACAGGGCGCTGTCCAGAATGTCCAGCATCTCCCGCTTGGAGGTTTCCGGCAGGCCGGCGTTCTGGATACGGTCGGACAGCTCGCTCAGCGGCTGGATGATGTCCATACGCCGATTCTGGCAGCCCATGTCCCAGACGATGTCGTCCGGCACGATGAGGGAGCGCAGGTAGGGCGCCAGCTTGGCCTTGGCCTGGCGGCCCGGCGCCATGTTCACCAGGCTCAGGATCAGGTTGATCTTGGAATAGGTGCCGCGGGCCAGGGCCATGACGTCCGACATGGCTTCCGGCTGGATCAGCTTGTCGGCGCGCAGCGCGATGGCTTCCTGGATTTCCTCGTCATTCACCAGGGTGGGCGCCGTGACCTTGAGGTGGTCCTGGATGCGCACCAGGGCGCGCAACTCGTCCTGAATGTTACGCTCGCCATGGAACGGCAGGCGGGCGTGCAGGTGGCGCAGCAGGCCCAGGCGCAGCTCCGCCAGCGTGCGCGGCAGCACACCCTGCGCCAGCAGTTCCGACAGGGTGATGACGCCCGGCAGGTGGCTGCCGGCGGCGTCCATCTCCACCTTGCCCAGCTTGCCGACATAGAGGTTGATGGCGTTCAGCACCAGCTCGATGCGATCGGCCTCCTTCCCCACCAACTCGCGCAAGGCCAGGGAGGAACCCATGATCTCAGCGGCGATGCTGTCGATGATGCGCATCTCGCGCACCGTCAGCTCGGGGCTGAACAGGCGGAACAGCCGGTCCAGCTTTTCCATCCAGCTCTTGCAGCCGGCGAGATAGGCGGCGGTGGCGCGATAGAGGCCGGGGATGGGGTCCGCCCCGCCGGCGGCCAGCTTGTCCGACAACGCCTTCAGGCCGCCCGGCGCCAGCGGCGGCACGGGGTTGCCCTTGGCCTTGGCCAACAGACGGCTGAGGCCGTCGTCCACCATGGCCATCAGTTCCTTCATGCGCGACACGGCGCTCTGCTGGCTGCCGCGCACCTGCTGGCTGGCCAGGCGTTGCAGCGCGCCCTGGACCAGCGTGCCGGCGTTGTCCAGCGCGCGGGCCGCCACCTCGTAATACAGCACTTCCAGCGGGGTCACGCGCACATCGTCCAGATAGCGGGCGAACAGGCCGCGGATGACCTGCCGCTGGACGTCGCCGGTGAAATCCTCCGGCTTGTCGCACCAGGAGGCGTCGCGACCGGGGTTGGCGATCTGCAGCGGGTCGGTTTCCGCCACACCGGGGCGCAAGCGCTTGCGCACGGTGATGTGGCTCTTGAAGTCGTGGTCCAGGTAATCGCGGCGGCGCACGATACGCACGCCGTCGACCTCCTTGCGGTCGATCAGCAGGGCGGCCGCGGGCTCAATCTGCCGCAGGTCAGGCCCTTCCTTGACCAGAAGCCACTGGTCATTGTGCAGGCTGTGCAGCTCGAACGCGGTTTTCACCGTTCCGACCAGTTGCTGTTGCCTTTCCACCGGGACCCTGGCTCCAACGAATAGCTGGGCGCGGCCGTAGTGTTAATACAGCTTGAACGCCCGGTTTTATGAATGCGTCGCGCATCATCCCGCATCCACAGGGCCGGGTAAACGGCTATGTCCGCAACCACCCCTTCCGTAACCGGCATGCCGGCGAAAACGGAGGGATTTTGCACCCTGTGGTCGGGGTCACCCGGAGCGGAAGGGCCAAACCATCAGTTGGGGGCAGACCAACCGACGCCATACCCCTTCCGACTCCGAAGCATTCGGGCATCCTCCCCAAAAGATGGGGGCCGGATCAATCGGCTGAACGGCATAGACCGCTCCCCTTTCCAGTGAGAAGCAGTGGGCGGACGCTCGGAACCAGCGGGCGCGGGGTCAGATATGGATATACCCCTCCAGGAACAGGACAGCGTCGCCGCCGATGCGCACGCGATCGCCATCCAGCCGGCAGGTGAGCGCCCCGCCCCGCCGCGACACCTGACGGGCGGACAGGCGGTCGGTGTTTAGGCGCCGCGCCCAATAGGGAATGAGGGTGCAATGGGCCGACCCCGTCACCGGGTCTTCCGGCACGCCCTTGGCCGGCGCGAAGAAGCGGGAGACGAAATCCACGCCCGGCTCATCCCCCGGCGCGGTGACGATGACGGCGAAACGGTCGATGTCCAGCAGCCCGGCCATGTCGGGGGTCAAGGCGCGCACGGCGGCAGCATCGTCGTAGACCACCAGGTAATCCCGCGCGGCCAGGATGGCGGCGGGAGCCGGCCCGCCCAGGGCCGCGACCAGGCCATCATGCACCCTGTCCGGCGTCTGAGGCGGGCGGGCGGGGAAGTCCAGGGTCAGCCTTCCCTCCTCCCGCGCCACGGTCAACAAGCCGGCCTTCTGGGTGCGGAACACCACGCGCTCCGTACCCGGGTGCAGGATGTTCATCATCAGGTGGGCGGTGGCCAAGGTGGCGTGGCCGCATAAGTCGACCTCCACCGCCGGGGTGAACCAGCGCAGGCCCCAGGCGCCGTCATCCTGCGGCCCCGGCGGCACGAAGAAGGCCGTCTCCGACAGGTTGTTCTCCATGGCGATAGCCTGCAGCGTCGCATCCGGCAGCCAGGCGTCCAGCGGCACCACGGCGGCGGGGTTGCCGCCGAACGCGGCGCTGGTGAAGGCGTCGATCTGATAGATGGGCAGGCGCATGGGGAAACCTCCTCCGGTAGGGCGGCAATGACAGTGTCGGCGCATTATGGCGGATGACAATGGGGACAATTCCGGAATAGAACAGAGACATATCTTCATCAATGCCGATATTGTCGCCATGACAATGACCGAGAAGCAGCCACATTGGCTGCCCGACATCAGCCACCGCCCGGGCCCGCGCTATCGCGCCATCGCCGCCGCCCTGCAGGACGACATCGGCAGCGGCGCCCTGCCCATCGGCGCCAAGCTGCCCACCCATCGGGATCTGGCCTGGCGCCTGGGCGTCACCGTGGGCACGGTCACCCGCGCCTACGCGGAAGCCGAGCGCAGCGGCCTGATCGGAGGGGAGGTCGGGCGCGGCACCTTCGTGCGCGATCCCCGGCCGACGGAGGCGCCGGTGGACAACACCGGCATCATCGACCTGTCGGTCAACGCCCTGGCGCAGCACCCCAACGAGGAACGGCTGCGCCAGGCGCTGCTGGGCCTGGCGTCGCGCAACGACCTGTCGGGCCTCATGCACTACCCGCCCGTGAACGGCAGCGCCCGCCACCGCCAGGCCGGGGCGGCGTGGATCGCCCAGACCACAGGCCTGACGGTGGACCCGGCCCTGGTGCTGCCCACGGCCGGGGGGCAGAACGCCATGCACCTGGCCCTGGCCGCCATCACCCGGCCCGGCGACAGCCTGCTGGTGGAGCAACTGTCCTATCCGGCGGTGAAGCCCCTGGCCGGGCTGCTGGATCTGCGGTTGGTACCCGTGGCCATGGATGACGGGGGCCTGCTGCCCGACGCGCTGGAGCAGGCGGCCCGCGCCCATGGCGCCCACGCGCTCTATTGCATGCCGCGCCTGCACAATCCCACCACGGTGACGCAAAGGCCCGACCGCCGCCAGGCGGTAATGGCCGTCTGCCGGCAGGCCGGCATCCGGGTGGTGGAGGACGACGTCTACGGCTTCCTGGCCGACGACGCCGGCCCGCCGGCCCTGGTGGCGCTGGATCCGGAGCGGGTGCTGTTCCTGACCAGCCTGTCCAAGAACCTGATGCCCGGGTTGCGCACCGGCTTCCTGCTGTGCCCGCCGCCCCTGATGGACCGGGTGCGTACCCTGCTGCGCGCCACCCTGCTGGGGGTCAACCCGCTGGGGGCGGAGCTGTCGGCGGAGTTCATCCTGTCCGGCGCGGCCATGGAAAGCGCCATTCAGCGTCGCGCCCTGGTAGCGGACCGTCAGGCCCAGGCCCGCCGCCTGTTGCCTGGCGCCGCCTCCGACCCCGCCTGCCCGCACCTGTGGCTGCCCCTGCCCGAGCCCTGGCGGCGCGAGGATTTCGCCCGCGCGCTGCTAAGCCGGGGCGTGCGCGTCACGCCGGCCGACGCCTTCGCCGTGGCCCGCGGCGACACGCCCCACGCCGTGCGCGTCTGCATCGGCGGGGTGGAGCGGGTGGAGGTGCTGGAACACGGCCTGCGCATCCTGGCCGATCTGCTCTCAGAGCCCGCCGCCATGGGGGAGAGTTTTGTTTAGGGAAACGGCCTGACCGTGTGCATGTGGTTCAAAGGGCCATGGCCGCCGCCGAAGCCGGGCGCGGTGCGGATGGCCTCCTGCACGTAGGCGTGCGCCCGTTCCACCGCCTGGGGCGCGGCCAGCCCCTGGGCCAAGCCGCAGGCGATGGCCGACGCCAAGGTGCAGCCGGTCCCGTGGGTGTGCACACTGTCGAAGCGGGGGGCGCTGTAGCTGTGTTCCCCACCCCGGGTGACCAGCAGGTCGGTCACCACCGGGCCGGCGCGGTGGCCGCCCTTGACCAGCACGGCGTGGGTGCCGAAGTCCAGCAGGCGGTCGGCGGCGCGGCGCATGCCGTCCAGGCTGTCACCCTCGAAACTTTCCAGGGGCAGGCCGGTCAGGGCCGCCGCCTCCACCGTGTTGGGGGTTAGCAGCGTGGTGATGGGCAGCAGCCGCGTGATCGCCACCGACACGGCGCGATCCTCCAGCAGGCGCTGGCCGCCTTTGGCCGCCATGACCGGATCGACCACCAGGGCGGGCACGCCCACCTCGCTCAGTACCTCGGCCACCGTCTCGATGACCTCGGCGCAGGCCAGCATGCCGGTCTTGACCGCGTCGGCGCCGATATCGGCCAGGCAAAGCCGCATCTGCAGGGCGATGAACTCTGGCGGAACGGGCATCACCGCCTGGACGCCATGGGTGTCCTGCGCCGTCAGGGCCGTCACCGCCGTCATGGCGTAGCCACCCAGCGCCGTCACCGCCTTGATGTCCGCCTGGATACCGGCGCCGCCGCCGCTGTCGGACCCGGCGACGATCAGGACACGGCCGCGCATGGCCTTATTCCGCGACCTTGGAGGCGGGCGCCGGGGCGGCGTCCTTGATGGCGGCGACGATGTCGTCCACCACCGCCGTCACCAGGCCCTGGTCGTCGCCCTCCGCCATGACGCGGATCAGCGGCTCGGTGCCCGACTTGCGGATCAGGACGCGACCGGTGCCGCCCAGCCGGGCTTCGCCGGCGCGGATGGCGTCCTGAACGCGGGTGGCAGCCAGGGGCGTGGTGCCGCCCGCCGGCTCGAACCGCACGTTCTTCAGCACCTGCGGCAGGGCCTGGAAGACACGCAGCACCTCCGACGCTGGCTTGCCCGACTGCTGGATTACGGCCAGCACCTGCAGGGCTGCCACCAGGCCATCGCCCGTCGTGCCATGGTCGGACAGGACGATGTGGCCGGACTGTTCGCCACCGACGTTGTAGCCATGCTCGCGCATATGCTCCACGACATAGCGGTCGCCCACCGGCGTGCGGGCCAGGCTCAGGCCCCGGCCCTTCAGGTGCAGTTCCAGGCCCAGGTTGGACATGACGGTGGCCACGACGCCGCCGCCGCGCAGGGTGCCGGCATCGGCGCAGGCGCAGCCGATCAGCGCCATGACCTGGTCGCCGTCGATCTGGGTGCCGGTCTCATCCGCCAGGATCAGGCGGTCGGCGTCGCCGTCCAGGGCGATGCCCAGGTGGGCACCATGGGCCACCACGGCGTCGCGCATGGCCTTGGGCGCCGTGGCGCCGCACTCCTTGTTGATGTTGAAGCCGTCGGGCGCCACTGCCACCGGGATGACCTCGGCCCCCAGTTCCCACAACACCTTGGGCGCCACCTTGTAGGCGGCGCCGTTGGCGCAATCGACCACGATCTTCAGCCCATCCAGGCGCAGGCCGCGCGGGAAGGTGGCTTTCGCCTGCTCGATATAGCGGCCGATGGCGTCGTCCAGGCGCTGGGCACGGCCCAGATCCTTGGCACCGGCCAGATCACTGAAGCCCTCCACCATGCGCGCCTCGATGGCGGCCTCGACCTCGTCGGACAGCTTGTAGCCATCGGGCCCGAACAGCTTGATGCCGTTGTCGTAATAGGGATTGTGCGAGGCGGAGATCATGACGCCCATGTCGGCGCGCAGCGACCGCGTCAGCATGGCCACCGCCGGCGTGGGCATGGGGCCCACCAGGGTCACGTCCATGCCCATGGAGACGAAGCCGGCCACCAGCGCCGGTTCCAGCATGTAGCCCGACAGGCGGGTGTCCTTGCCGATGACCACCAGGTGGCGGTGGTTGCCGCGGCGGAACTGCAGGGCGGCGGCCATGGCCACCTTCAGGGCCGTCTCCGCCGTCATGGGCTCGCTATTGGCCGTGCCCCGGATGCCGTCGGTACCAAAGAGTTTACGCGCCATCGTCTTTCACGCCGCCGTCAAAAGTCTAAACATTGTGGCCGTGCAGCGCCTGCCACAGGGCCCGCGCCTGCACCGTCTCCGCTACATCGTGCACCCGCAGGATATGCGCGCCCCGGTCCAGGCAGGCAAGGCCGCCGGCCAGCGATCCGGCCAACCGGTCCTTGGGCGCCTCTCCCCGCGACAGGGCGGCCAGGAATCGCTTGCGCGACAGGCCCACCAGCAGGGCGCAGCCGGTGCCATGATAGAGCGCCGTGTGGCACAGAATGTCCAGATTATGCGCCACCGTCTTGCCGAAGCCGATGCCCGGATCGACGACGATACGTGCACGGGGGATGCCGGCGGCCACGCACGCCTCCACCCGCGCCAGCAGATAGTCCATGACGTCCAGGGCGGCGTCGGCGTAGCGCGGCTCCAGTTGCATGGTGCGGGGGTCGCCCTGCATGTGCATGAGCACGACCGGGCAGCCGCGCGCCGCCACCAGGGCCAGGCTGTGGGGATCACCCTCCAGCGCGCTGATGTCATTGATGATGCGGGCGCCGGCATCCAGCGCCGCCGCCATGACCGGGGCGTGGCGGGTATCGACGGAGACGACCGCCCCCACCGCCGCCAGCGCGCGGATGACAGGCACCACTCGCGCGGCCTCCTCCGCCGGCGACACCGGGGCGGCGCCCGGCCGCGTGCTCTCGCCGCCGATGTCCAGGATATCGGCGCCGGCCGCCATCAGGGCCCGTCCATGGGCGATGGCGGCATCGGCGGCGGCGTAGTCCCCCCCATCGGAGAAGCTGTCGGGCGTGACGTTGACGATACCCATCACCAGGGGGCGGGAAAGGTCCAGGCCGGCAAAGGCCGGGCGCGGCGCTGACAGGGCGGCGAGGCGCCGGCCGATAGCCTCGCCCACCCCGGCGGCAGCGGCCCAGGCGGCCAACTCGCGCGACTCCATCACCTTGCGGGCGACGGCACCAGGGCGGCGCACCGCCACCTCCACCTGCGTGAAGGACAAGACCGTACCCGCCAGCGGATGGCCATCGGGGGCGTGCAAGCCGGACAGCAGGCCCACAGGGGTCAGGTACACGTCTTCGGCGGCAACGGGCGCCCCGGAAGTCCACGGGTCCAACGGGACGGAAGGCAGGTCGGATGGCATGAATGTCCTCTCACGCGATGCCGCGATCCTAGTCCCCTGCCCGCGCCGGCGTCATCCGCCCTGGCGACAGCCCTGCCCCACGGCGGATCGCCACCGAAAAAACAAAACCCCCGGGCGCCAGGGCGACCGGGGGTTCTGTGAACGAGCCAAACCCGAATCAGGTACCGGGCTGCGGCTCCGGCGTGAAGGGACCGGGTTCCGCGCTGGTGGTGCCGCTGGTGGTGGGCACCGAGGTGCGGCGGCCGACGCCGCGCGGCGGCACCTTGGGCGGCTCCGTCGATTCCGGACGCACGATGCTCTCGCCCCGCAGCAGGGCGCGGACCTCGTCACCCGACAGCGTCTCGTATTCCAGCAGGGCGTTGGAGACGTTGTGCAGGTCGTCCATGTGCTCCGTCAGGATGCGGCGGGCATGGCCCTCGGCCTCCTCGATGATGCGGCGGATTTCCTCGTCGATCAGTTGAGAGGTGGCTTCGGAGATGTTCTGCTGCTGGGTCACGGAATGGCCCAGGAACACCTCCTGCTCGTTGGCGTTATAGCGCACCCGGCCCAGCCGCGCGCTCATGCCGAATTCCGTCACCATGCGGCGGGCCATGTTGGTGGCCTGCTGGATGTCGTTGCCGGCGCCGGTGGTCACCTGCTCCGCCCCGAAGATCAGCTCCTCCGCCACGCGGCCACCGAACATCATGGCCAGCTTGGATTCCAGCTCGATCTTGGAATAGGCGTACTTGTCACGCTCCGGCAGGCTCATGGTCACGCCCAGGGCACGGCCGCGGGGCACGATGGTGACCTTATGCAGGGGGTCGCTCTCCGGCATGAACAGGCCGACCAGGGCGTGACCGGCCTCGTGATAGGCGGTCAGCTTCTTTTCCCGGTCGGTCATGACCATGGACCGGCGTTCGGCGCCCATCATGACCTTGTCCTTGGCGGCCTCGAACTCGCCCATGCCGACCACGCGGCGGCCGGCGCGCGCGGCCAGCAGGGCCGCCTCGTTCACCAGGTTGGACAGGTCGGCGCCGGAGAAGCCGGGGGTGCCGCGAGCGATGGTGCGGGCGTCCACGTCGGGGGCCAGCGGCACCTTGCGCATGTGGACCTTCAGGATCTTCTCACGGCCCTGCACGTCGGGGTTGGGCACCACCACCTGGCGGTCGAAGCGGCCGGGGCGCAGCAGGGCCGGGTCCAGCACATCGGGACGGTTGGTGGCGGCGATGAGGATGACGCCCTCGTTCGCCTCGAACCCGTCCATCTCGACCAGCAGCTGGTTCAAGGTCTGCTCACGCTCGTCGTTGCCGCCGCCCAGGCCGGCGCCACGGTGGCGGCCGACGGCGTCGATCTCGTCGATGAAGATGATGCAGGGGGCGTTCTTCTTGCCCTGCTCGAACATGTCGCGCACACGGGACGCGCCCACGCCGACGAACATTTCCACGAAGTCCGAGCCGGAGATGGTGAAGAACGGCACGTTGGCCTCACCCGCGACGGCGCGGGCCGTCAGGGTCTTACCGGTACCCGGCGGGCCCACCAGCAGCACGCCCTTCGGGATCTTGCCGCCCAGGCGCTGGAACTTCTGCGGGTCCTTCAGGAACTCCACGATCTCTTCCAGTTCCTGCTTGGCCTCATCGATGCCGGCCACGTCGTCGAAGGTGACGCGTCCCACCTTTTCGGTCAGCAGGCGGGCGCGGCTCTTGCCGAAGCCCATGGCCTTGCCGCCGCCGGACTGCATCTGGCGCATGAAGAAGATCCACACGCCGATCAGCACCAGCATGGGCAGCCAGGAGATGATGATGCTGAACAGGGTCGGGTTGCCGCTGTCGTCCGGCACCGCAGTGATCTTCACGTTCTTGTCGGCCAGCCGGGTCACCAGATTGCTTTCCGGCGGCACGTAGGTCGAGAAGGTGCGGTTGTCGCGGTAATGGCCGGTGACCTGCGGGCCCTTGATCGTCACGTCGGCGACGGTGCCGCGATCAACCTCTTCCAGCAGTTCGCTGAAGGGGATGCTGGCTTGCGTCGTCCGATTGGTGGAAGTCTGGAAAAGGTTGAACAGAACGAACAGCAAGACGCCGATAAAAGCCCACAGCGCCAAATTTTTACCGAAGTTGTTCACGTCTCTCAGCCTTTCCTCGACCAACTGCGCCCTGCCACCCGGCCCGCATGGCCGGTTTCAATGGCGGGGGTCGCAGCCCACCCGGCGGATTTCGCGCATTTCACGCGGATATCCATCGGGACCGTTTCCATTAGATAATGACGCGGGCGTCAGAGACAACTGCCATCACGTCTAGGCCGGCCTCCATAGGCGGCAAAAACGGGGGAGGTGCCAGGGGCGACAGCGGGCGGAACGCCAGCCGGGGCAAGGTTCCCTCCCCCACCGGCGTCCCCTCGCCCGTCGAAAGCGGCTCCACGGTCCAGGCCAAATGTGGCACCGCCACCAGCAGGCCGTCCCGGCGCAGGGCCGGCAGGGTGGGCCAAACCGCTTTGGGAATCCGGACAAGCGCCGGCAGATCCAGCGCCGCCAGCCGGCGCGCCTCGACCGAGCCGAGGGCGCCCAGCGTCAGCGCCCCCTCCCCACAGTCCCCGACCGCCTGGAAACGCCCATCCCAGCGGGTGGCCGCGCGCGTCAGGGGGACCGGCGGCGCCATGCGTCCCGCCTGGCGCAATAACAACAAGCGTCGCCTGTCCCCGGCACCGCCCAGCCGCCGCGCCTGGGTGCCGGCCAGGGTCAGCGCCAAGGCGCCAGCCTCGGGTGCCCACAAGCCGGGCAAGGCCGTCAGCAGACGCTCCGCCCCCTGCATCGGCGGCAGGTAGGGCTGCCCGCCCACGACCGCCGCCAAGCCGGCCAGCAGGCGCAAGGCCACGGGCCTAGGCAGCTCCCCCAGGGTATCCACATCCACGACGGCATAGCCTTCGGGCGCCAGCAGCACATGGCGGGCCACAGCGTCGGCCAGGCCGGACTCCAGCACCGACCGCGCGCGGCCCGCCTGCGCCGCCTGGGCCAGCAGCTCGCCCAGCGGCACGCCCTGGCGCCGCAGCCGGCCCCGGGCATAGCGCTCCATAAGGTTGGAGGGGTCGTCGATCCAGGGCTGGCCAAGAGCCCGGCAGGTTGCACCAAGATCGGCGCGGCTGACGGTCAGCAGGGGACGCAGCAGGCGCACATCAGCCAGGGCGCGGGCGGCGGCCATGCCGGCCAAGCCTTCCACCCCACTGCCACCGGCTTGGCGCAGGGCCACGGTCTCCGCCTGGTCTTCCCGGTGATGCGCCAGGCACAGGTGCAGGATGCCGTGCGCCCGGCAGGCGGCGGCCAGCAGGTCGTAGCGCGCCTGCCGTGCCGCCGCCTGCAAGCCGGTGGCGGGCTTGGCGCCCGTCCAGGTGAGGATGGTGTGGGAAATGCCCCGCGCCGCCAGCCAGCGGCCGACCTGTGCCGCCTCCGCCGCCGACTCCGGCCGCAGGGCGTGGTCCACGGTCAAAGCCTCGACCCGGCCGCCCTGGGCGCGCGCCCAACGGTCGGCCAACAGGGTCAGCGCCAAACTGTCGCGGCCGCCTGAAACGCCGACGGCCAGGGTGGGGGCGGTCTCAAACGGGCCCAACGGGGCCAAAAGGCGCGCGAATTGGGCGTCATCGACCGCCACACCCCGCGACTCGCCTGGCTCCATGAATGATGCGGGGGGCGCCCGGCCGTCGCCCATGGCGCCCCCCTCCCTCTTACTTGCAGCCCAGGCGGTTCTTCTGGTCCTCGCCCCGGCGCTTCAGCGTGGGGGCGGCGTCCTTGTCGGCGTCCAGCTGCTTCAGCACCACACAGGCGCTGGCCTTGTCGCCCAGGCCGTCCAGGGACAGCGCCAGCTTCAGCAGGTAGTCGGCGCCCTTGTTGCTCTTCGGGTATTTCTTGTAGCCGTCACCGAAGGCCACAGCGGCGGACTTGTAGTTGCCGCGCATATAGAAGGTCTCCCCCAGCCAGTACTGGGCGTTGGAGGCCAGCGGGCTGTCGGGGTTCTGCTTCAGGAACTGGGTGAAGGCCTTTTCCGCGTTGGGGGCGTCGCCCTGGCGCAGCAGGTTGAAGGCGTAGTCGTACTGGTCCTGCGCCGGGCCGGCCGGCAGGGTACCACCGGAATCGGCGGGCGCCGTGGCCGGGGCGCCGCCCTTGTTGCCGCCCGGGGGCGGCACCGGGCCGGTGTCGGTGCCAGGCAGCGGCGGCTTGCCACCGCCCTTGAGATCAGGTGATGGCGGGGTGCCGGCGTCGCCGCCACCGGTGGAGGCGCCCAAGCCGATACCGGCCTTGTCCTCCAGCTTCTGCAGGCGCAGGTCGATGTCGGCCGACAGCTTGTCCAGCCGCTCCTTCATCTGGCTGACCTGGTAGGCCAGCTCCTCATACTTGCCGGTCTGCTGCTGCGTCTGGGTTTCCATCTGCAGCTTCAGCACCTCGATCTCCGCCGCCGCGGAGGAGCCGCCGCCACCGGGGGTGCCGGTCATCGGGCCCGAGGGCTTGACGCCGTTGCGGTAGACGTCCCGCGACAGGGTCTGAACGTCCGTCTCCAGGCGGGACAGGCGGTTCAGCAGGTCCTGCATGTCCCGGCTTTGCGCCCCGGCCGGCGCCGGCGCGAGCAGCGGGACGGCGACCAGGGCGGCCATGCCGCACAGCGCCATCCAGCGGGAAGCGCCTTGCCACCAGCGGCGACCGCGACGGTTGTGGGAAGGGGAAAGGGTCGGGGACGACAGCGACGGCGTCATGGATCGGTTCCGGGGAAGGATCAGCGGGGAACGGAAGACAAGCTTGGCAAGGGCCAGGCGGCCCGCCAAGCGCGACCTTAGCGCGGGACTCGCCCGCCCGGAAGGGGCGTCCGCAGGCCCATTTACCTCATAAGCAGTATTATTCTGCCCAAAAGTACTATTCGCCCAGTAAGCGGACAGTAAAGCGGACGCCAAGAAAAAAGGCGCCGCCCGACCCCCACGGGGTCGAACGGCGCCCTTTTAACCAACCACCCGAGTGGGGCAGCTTAGTTGATGACCGTCACGCCGCGACGGTTCTGCGCCCAGGCGGCCTCGTTGGAACCGAGGACGGCGGGACGCTCCTTGCCGTAGCTGATCACCTGCACGCGGGCCAGGTCGACACCGGTGGCGGTCAGGTAGTTCTTCACGGCGTTGGCGCGACGCTCACCCAGGGCGAGGTTGTACTCGCGGGTGCCGCGCTCGTCAGCGTGGCCTTCGATCGTGATCGTGACCTGGCCATACTTCTTCAGCCAGGCGGCCTGCTTATCCAGGGTCGCGGTGGCTTCCGGGGTCAGGTCGAACTTGTCGTAGCCGAAGAACACGCGGTCACCAACGTTGACCACGAAGTCTTCCTTGGAACCCGGGACCGGACCGGTCGGCTTGGTCGGCTGCGGAGCAGTGGTGGTGGTGGCGGTACCGCCGGTGGCGACTTCGGCCTTCTTCTCCGGCGTGGAGGAGCAAGCGGCCACCAGGGCCAGAGCAGCACACAGGCTCAGATAGTTCATGCGCATAGTTTGAGACCCCCTACGGACAACTTTAAAGTGGGATTGCTATTATCGCGACCGCGATCTCGATTGAAGTGAGGTGGCGGCGGCAGCTGTCAAGCCGCCACCGCCACTTATTCCCGTCTCTGTAGACCGACAAGTCTTACGTCGCTCTTGCGCTGCGAAAGTACTGTGGGCTTATCACGGAATCAAGGGCGACCAAGCGGGGTCGGAGGCGTCCGTGGGCGTCAGCATCTGCCGTTCGTTGCGTCCGGTGAGGTCGATGGAGTAGAGGCGGACCTGGCGCTGGCGACCGCCCTCACCCGTCGGCTTTTCCTTAAAATACATAAGGACACGACCGTTGGGCGCCCAGGTCGGGCCCTCAACCAAGTAGCCGGTGCTCAATTCGCGCTCACCGGAACCGTCGGGGCGGATCACGCCGATCGAGAACCGGCCACCGTTGATCCGTGTGAAGGCGATGAGGTCACCACGGGGTGACCACACCGGCGTGCCATACTTGCCGGCGCCGAAAGTAATGCGCTGAACATTCGTGCCGTCAGCATTCATCGTATAGATCTGCTGACTTCCGCCTCTGTCAGATTCGAAAGTAATTTTACTTCCGTCGGGCGAGAAGGATGGCGCGGTATCAATGGCCGGATTGTCGGTCAGGCGGGTCTGACGGCGGGTGCGCAGGTCCAGCAGATAGATGTCGGTGTTGCCATTCTGGGCCAGGCTCATGATGACCTTGTTGCCGTCAGGCGAGAAGCGCGGGGCGAAGGTCATGCCGGGGAAGTCACCCAAAACCTCCTGCCGGCCGGTATCCACGTTGAAGATGTACACCCTAGGCCTGTTGTTGAAGTAACTCAGGTATGTAATTTCCTGAGCCGTGGGGGAGAAACGCGGCGTTAACACGAGCACCCGGCCATCGGTCAGATACAGGTTGTTCTCGCCATCCTGGTCCATAATGGCCAGCCGCTTCTGCCGCGCCGTCGCCGGACCTGATTCGGCGATGTAGACGATACGGGTGTCGAAGTAGCCGTCCTCGCCCGTGATGCGCTTATAGATGGCGTCCGCGATGATGTGGGCGATGCGGCGCCAACCGTCGGGCTGGGTGAAGTAGGCGAGGCCGGTCAGCTGCTGCTGCGCCAGCACGTCGAACAGGCGGAACTCCACCTTCAGCCGGCCGTCGGGCTGCACGCTGGCCGTGCCGCTGACCAGGGCCTGGGCGTTGATGACCTTCCAGTCGCCATAGCGCGGCAGGCCGTTGGCCAGCTGGTCCGGCGTCTGGATGAAGGCGCGGTGGTCCAGCGGGCGGAACAGGCCGGAGCGTTCCAGGTCGGCCTCGACCACGTTGGCGATCTGCGCGCCCACTGCCTCACCATAGAACTGGGTGACGGCGATGGGCAGCGGCTGGACATTGCCCTGGGTGATATCGAGATGCAGCTCGGCCTTGGCCTGAACCGCGACCGCCATGATCATCACGGCAGCCAGGGCGATGGCGCGCCGTAAGGCGGTTAGCGTCTGTCGCGTGGTCATCAGAACATGTCCTTCGGGCTGAACGTGAACACGATGGACCCGGCCCCGCCGTACTTTTCCTTGGGCAGGCGCAAGGTCGAACATTGATCCTTCTGCAGCGCGCGGAGGGTGCTTTCCACGAAGCTGCGATAAGTCGGGTTGGACAGCGAGCCGTTGCCGGACACGTAGTCCACCTTGGTGACGCGCATGGAACTGTCGAAGGTGACGCGAATGTCGGCGCTCATCTTGTCCACATCCTTGCCGCCAGCCGGCACCGCCCAGCAACCCGCCAATTGCGAGCGCAAGGCATCCTGTTCTGACGCCGAAAGATGGTCGGATTGAGGCTGAGCCACCGAGGTCTGCTGTGTCTTCGGCGTGTCTTTCGCCGGGGTGTCCTTCGCCGTGTCCTTGGGCTTGTCTTCCTTCAGCTTGTCCACGTTCTTCAGGATGCTGTCCAGCGACGGCGTATCCTTCTTCGGCGGCTCAGGCTTCTTGGGTTCCGGCTTGGGGGGCTCAGGCTTTGGTTCCGGCTTCGGCACAGGCTTGGGCTGTTCCAGCTCCACCGTCTTCTGCTCCTCCACCTTAGGCACCTCCATCTTCTTGATGGGCAGGGCCTCAGGCTCCGGCGGGGGCGGTGGGGTGGGCGCGGGCTTGGGCGGTTCCGGCTTAGGCGGCTCGGGCGGGGTCGGCTTTTCCGGCACCTTTTCCGGCGGCGGCGGGGTGGGCTCGGACTCGGCCTGCTGCTGCGGCGGGGTGGGCGGGGTCGGGTCGGGCTGCGGCTCGGGCGCCCTGGGTGCCGGCGGCTGCGGGGTTTCCGGCGGCTTGACCGATGTGTTGGTCAGCTCGCTGATGTCCATCTCCACCGCCACGGGCTCAGACATGACCAGCGGTTCGCTTTTCAGCAAAGGCAGGCCAAGGATCGCCAGCAGCAGCAGCGCGACGTGCAGGACGACTGAAAAGATGATGGCCGGACGCATGGGATCGGTCTGGCTTCCTGCTAGCGACGGGCCGGGGTGTCAGGCAATTGCGCGATCAGCGACACCTTCTTGTAGCCGGCGCTGCTGATCGCCCCCATGACCTCGACGATGCGGCCGTAGGCCAGGGACTTGTCGCCCCGCACGAAGATGCGCGCGTCGGGGTTGTTCTGGCTGATGGCGGCTAGGCGCGGCACCAGGTCGGTCAGGTCCGTCTTGGTCTCGTTGAGGTAGACGTCGCCGTTGTCGCGGATGGACACGACCAGCGGTTCATCCTGGCCCGGGACGGCCGGGGCCTTGCTTTTGGGCAGGTCGACCGGCACGCCCACGGTCAGCAGGGGCGCCGTCACCATGAAGATGATGAGCAGCACCAGCATGACGTCCACCATGGGCGTCACGTTGATGTCGGCCATGGGACGCGCGCGGCGGCGCCCCCGGCCGGTGGACTGCTTTCCCGATAGCGACGCGCCCATGTCAGCCCCGCTCTTCCAGGTGGCGCTGCAGGATGGCGCTGAATTCTGTCACGAATGAGTCCAGCCGATCGCCGAAGCGGGCGATGTCGGAGGAGAACTTGTTGTAGGCGATGCTGGCCGGGATGGCCGCCACCAGGCCCAGGGCCGTGGCGAACAGCGCCTCGGCGATGGAGGGGGCCACGACCGCCAGGCTGGTGTTACCGGCCGCCGCGATGCTGGTGAAGCTGTGCATGATGCCCCACACCGTGCCCAGCAGGCCGACGAAGGGGGCGTTGGACCCGACGGTGGCCAGCACGGTGATGTAGCGCTCGGTCTGGGCCATCTCGCGGCTGACGGTCACGGACATGACGCGCTCGATGCGCTGGGCCAGGTTGGCACGCATGGCGCCGGAGGAAGTCAGCCCGCGCTCGTTGGCGTGGCGCCATTCGCGCATGCCGGCGGCGAAGGTGGCGGACAGCGGGTCACTGGGGGCCTTGCCCACTTCTTCATACAGCTGATCCAGCGAACCGCCGGACCAGAACTGCTCCTCGAAATCGGCGGCGGCGGCCTTCATGCGGCGCAGCTTGATCGACTTGTCGAAGATGATGGCCCACACCCAGACCGAGGCCGCCAGCAGCCCCAGCATGATGGCCTTGACCAGCCAGTTGGCCGTCATGAACAGGCTGAGGGCCGACAGGTCCGCCGCCGGATTGGCGCCCAGGGCCACGAAATTCATGATCTGATGCTGCATCGCCACTCTCACTCTTCGGACGGGGCGTCCGCCGACGCGCCGTCACCCTTCGAATTGATCTTTTCGCCTTCAGCGCCACCAATACCCAAACGGGCGAAGGCCCGCGCCATTGGCGTTGGGACCCGCACCGCCCGGCCTTGGGCGTTGATGCAGGCCAGTTTCAAAGTCAGCCGGACCAGTACCTGGTCGTCTTCCGTGGCCTGGCCGGGTGGCACGATGCCACCACTTTGTGGCCGGTATATGGTCTGTTCCGCTAAAACCGTGGCGCCGGTGACACTGGTGATGCGGCTGCGCACCAAAAGTGTGTCCTCCAGCCGGGCCGGAGCCAGGAAGTCCATCATGCAGCGGCGCACGGCGAAAGCGACGCCGGTCGTCGCCACCTGTTCCGCATGCGGCACGCCCAGCACCCGCAGCATCTCCGTCCGCGCCCGCTCGGCATAACGCAGATAATTGGCGTGGTAGACGATGCCGCCGGCGTCCGTATCCTCGTAATAGACCCGGACGGGGAAATGGTGGACATCGCCCACCATGTGGCCGGAGAGATGGCCCCCAAGCGTGTTAAGGGCCTCAGACATCCGGCCCCTCCTCCGCATCCGGCCCTTCCACATCCATTGCCCCCAGCAGGTCCAGCTGGCGCGCCGGGGTGCTCACTGGGGCGGGCAGGCCCAGATAGCGATAGCCCATGTCGGTCAGCAGGCGGCCGCGCGGCGTGCGCTGCAGCAGACCCTGCTGGATCAGATAGGGCTCGATTACCTCTTCCAGCACGTCGCGCTGTTCCGACAGGGCGGCCGCCAGCGTCTCCACCCCAACCGGGCCGCCACCGTAATTGTTGGCGATGCAATTGAGATAGCGCCGGTCCATGGCATCGAAGCCCAGGCGGTCAACCTCCAGCCGGGTGAGGGCGATGTCGGCCGCGCGGGCGTCGATCTCGGTGGCGCCGGCCACGGCGGCGAAATCGCGCACCCGGCGCAGCAGGCGGCCGGCCACGCGGGGCGTGCCGCGCGAGCGGCGCGCGATCTCCAGCGCCCCTTCTGGCAGCAGCGTCATGTCCAGCAGGCGGGCAGCACGGCTGACGATCAGCTGCAACTCCTCCGGCTCATAGAACTGCATGCGCAGGGGAATGCCGAATCGCTCCCGCAAGGGGCGGGTGATGAGGCCGGAGCGGGTGGTGGCGCCAACCAGGGTGAAGGGCGGCAGGTCGATGCGGACGGAGCGGGCGGCCGGCCCCTCGCCGATGATGAGGTCCAGGTGGAAATCCTCCATGGCCGGATAGAGGATTTCCTCCACCGCCGGCGACAGGCGGTGGATCTCATCGATGAACAGCACATCGTGCGGCTGCAGATTGGTCAGCAGGGCCGCCAGGTCGCCCGCCTTGGCGATGACTGGGCCGGAGGTGGCGCGGAACCCCGCTCCCATCTCCTTCGCCACGATCTGGGCCAGCGTGGTCTTGCCCAGGCCGGGCGGGCCGAACAGCAGCACATGGTCCAGCGACTCGCCCCGTGAGCGGGCTGCCTGGATGAAGATGGACAGGTTTTCGCGTACCTGTTTCTGGCCGGTGAAATCGGCCAGGGACAAGGGGCGCAGCGACACGTCCTGCCCATCGCCCGCGGCCCGTTCGCGGCCCACCAAACGGTCCGACTCCGGGCCGCTCATGCGCTCAGTTCCTTGAGGCCGGCGCGAATCAGTTCGGAAACGCCGGCCTCAGGGCCCAAACGGGCGGCGCAGGTGGTGACGGCGGCGAAGGCCTCCAGCCGCTTGTAGCCCAGGTTGACCAGGGCGGAAACGGCGTCGGCCACGGCACCGTTGACGGCGGGCGCGGCCGCCGCGTCCGTCTTGCCGGCCGGCGTGCCCGCCAAAGTGGGGGCCAGCGCCAGCGCGGGCACCTTGTCCTTCAGTTCGCTGATCATGCGGGTGGCGAGCTTGGGGCCCACGCCGTCGGCCTGGGTCAACGCCGTCTTGTCCTGGGCCATCAGCGCCTGGGCGATCTGCTCCGGCGACAGCACGGACAGCACGGCCAGGGCGACGCGGGCGCCCACGCCCTGCACCGTGGTCAGCAGGCGGAACCAGTCCCGCTCCGCCACGTCGGCGAAGGCGAACAGCTGCATCTTGTCTTCCGACACCCACATCTCAGTCAGGACCGAGACGGCCTCCCCCACCCCGCCCAGGCGGCGCAAGGTGCGGGAGGAGGCGGAGACGAGATAGCCCACCCCACCCACGTCGATGATGGCCCAGTCCAGGCCGGTGCTGTCGAGCAGACCCTTGAGTTTCGCGATCATCTTGCCGCCCCCGCCATGATGCCGCCCACCAGGCGCCGGGTCTGGCTGTGGTGGGCATGGCAGATGGCCACGGCCAGGGCGTCGGCCGCGTCCGCCTTGGACAGCTGGAAGCCCGGCAGCAGCATGCGTACCATGGCCTGCACCTGCGTCTTGTCGGCGTGACCGGCGCCCACCACCGACTTCTTCACCAGGTTGGGCGGGTACTCCGACACGGGCAGCCCCTCGCGCGCCGGGGCCAGCAGGGCGATGCCCCGCGCCTGCCCCAGCTTCAGGGTGGAGACGGGGTTCTTGTTCACGAAGGTCTCTTCCACCGCCGCCTCGTCCGGCGTCCAGGTCCGGATGACGTCCTGCAGGCCGTCGTACAGCGTGACGAGACGGCGGGCCAAGTCATCCCGGTCGTCGGAATGCACGACCCCGTCGGCAACATGCGTCAACCGGTTGCCGGAAACGTCGATGACGCCCCAGCCCATGTTGCGCAAGCCCGGATCAAGGCCCAGCACGCGGATCGACCGATCCCCCATGGCCGCCGTCCCCCTTCCCGTCCGGCTTAGCCCAGCTTCTCCAGAAGCTCCGGCGACAGCTCGAAGTTGCCGATGACGTTCTGCACGTCGTCGCTGTCGTCCAGCACGTCCAGCAGCTTCAGCAGGCTCTGCGCCGCGTCTTCCGACGGGGCCACCGTGTTCAGCGGCTGCCAGGTCAGCTTGGCGCCTTCCGGCGCGCCGAACTTGGCTTCCAGCGCGTCGCGCACTTCACCCAGGCTGTCGACGCCGGTGATGATGGAGTGGCTCTCCTCATCGCTGCTGACATCGTCGGCGCCCGCCTCGATGGCGGCTTCCAGCACGGTGTCGGCATCCGCCACGGCGGCCGGATAGGTGATCAGGCCGATGCGGTTGAACATGAAGCTGACCGAGTTGGTCTCGCCCAGCGTGCCGCCGTGCTTGGAGAAGGCCGAGCGCACTTCCGAGGCGGTGCGGTTGCGGTTGTCGGTCAGCGCCTCGACGATCAGGGCGACGCCGCCGGGACCGTAGCCCTCGTACCGAACCTCATCGTAATTGGTGTCGTCGCCGGCGCCGGGCGTGCCTTGCTTGATGGCGCGGTCGATGCGGTCGCGCGGCATGTTCTGCACGCGGGCGGCCTGGATGGCGGCGCGCAGGCGCGGGTTGTGCCCCGGGTCGGGCAGGCCCGCCTTGGCGGCCACGGTGATTTCACGCGCAAGCTTGTTGAACAGCTTGGACCGCTTGACGTCCTGGGCGCCCTTGCGGTGCATGATGTTCTTGAACTGTGAATGTCCAGCCATGGGACCCTGAACTCTATATGGGGTTGAGCGGGGGTATATCCGGGCAGCTTGTACCACATGTTGTGGCATCAGGCACGCCCAGGGACAGGCCTGGGGGCGAAGCTTGCCACAGGCTTGTCACAGGACCGTGCTTTCCGTCCGAGTTACGGCCGCTTTATGGCGGAATTCCGGCAACGCCGCCAAGGAGGTTTCTGCAATGCTAACCGGAAAGGCGGCGGGCGAGAGGGCGAAAGGGCGACCGACTCAGGCCAGCTTAGGCATAGCCTGCGACAGGCGGCCGCCCACGCGCACCGCCTCGGCCCGCAGGGCCAGGCCGGTGCGATCGTCCGTTTCCACGAATACACCGCAGACGCTGACGGTGGCGTCGTTCTCCGCCGGGGTCAGGCGGTCGGTCGGCAGCTTGCGCGTCAGGCGCAGCACCGCCGCCTCCTTCTTCATGCCGATGACGCTGTCATAGTCGCCGCACATGCCGGCATCGGTCTGGTAGGCGGTGCGGCCGTTCAGGATCTGGGTGTCGGCCGTGGGCGTGTGGGTGTGTGTGCCCACCACCAGGGTGACGCGGCCGTCGCAGAAATGGCCCATGGCCATCTTCTCGGACGAGGCCTCGCCATGTACGTCGATGACGATGGCGTCCGCGGCGTTGGGCCCCAGGCGATAGGTGCGCAGCACCTTCTCCACCGCGGCGAAGGGGTCGTCCAGGGCGTCCATGAACAGGCGGGCCATGACGTTGACCACCAGCACCTTGCGCCGCCCGTCACGCGTGGGCAGCAGCGAGGCGCCACGACCGGGCGTGCCCTCCGGGTAGTTCAAGGGGCGCAACACGTTGGGCAGACGGTCGATCTGCCCCACCAGTTCCTTCTGGTCCCAAACGTGGTTGCCGGTGGTCAGGCAGTCGACGCCGGCGGCGAAGAACTCCTGCGCGATCTTCTCGGTGATGCCGAAGCCGCCGGCCGCGTTCTCGCCGTTCACGATGACGAAGTCCAGCGCCAACGCCTTGCGCAGGTCCGGCAAGTGCCGCAACACGCCGTCACGGCCGCTGCGGCCGACCACGTCACCCAGGAACAACAGACGCATGACTTCCTCAACCCCGAAAACGGTCAGCGCTTGCGCCGCTGCCCGGCCCGAACGGCGTAGCGCTCGGTGACGATCCAATCCAAGCCCTGGTCATGCGCGTCGCAGGGCACCTTGTCCAGTTCCTGGTCGGCGAAGGCGATGCCCACCGCCTGGATGACATGCTCGCGCCGCAGCAGAGCCAGGGTACGGTCGTAGAAGCCGGCGCCATAGCCCAGGCGCCGCCCCCGGCGGTCGAAGGCCAGCAGGGGCACCAGCACCACGTCGGGCACCACGGCGCCGCCACCGGGTGCCGCCTCTTCCATCGGCGCCGGCACGCCCATCACGTCGGGCGACAGCAGGGTGCCGGGCAGCCAGCGGCGGAACAGCAAGGGCTGGCCCTTGGCCTGGCAAACGGGCAGCGCCGCCTTCACCCCGGCCGCGACCACCCGGTGCATGAGCGGACGGGGATCGATCTCATCCCCCACGGGCCAATAGAAGGCGATGGTGAGGCCCACCGGGGCCAAGCCGTCCGTGATCCGGGGCAGCGCGCCCAGGAAATTGTCGGCCAGCGTCTTGGACGCCGCGGCGCGATCCAGCTCCAGCTCCGCGCGCACCCGGCGGGCCGAGACCCGCACCGCCTTCTTGGCAACGCGCGCCGCCTCCTCCGTCAGCGGGGCCACCGGACCCGTGGCCGATGTAGCGGTACCAGGGGCCGGGGAAACGTCGTGGGTACGGGAGGGTGCGGCGGTCACGGGCGGATAAGGTCCCTCGAAGGACAGGCCCCGGCATCATGCGGGGCGGGAGGGGAGGATAGGGTCTGGAAGGAGCCGCGACGGCCGATGGACAAGCGTATCCTCCACGGCCTGCCAAGGCAGGTGGGAGCCATATGTCCGACACCACGGCGTCGGCAGGGACAGCCCCCTAGAGGATTGGGTATCGGCCCTGGGGATAATGCGTCCTGTCGAGCCGCGCAGCCCCCTTCCAGAAGACTAATTTAGGAGCGATCAAGCCGCGCTGCAATGTCTTCGATGCGTTTGGCCAGGCTGTCGACGGCCGCGATGACGCTATCGTCCTCTGCGCGGGGCGCAGGGGTCGCCTCCGGCGCCGGGGCCGGCACCGGGCGGCGCGGCCCTCCCAGCTCAGCCCGCAGGTCGAAAATCTCATCCGCCAGCATGAGGGCCGTCAGCACCAGCAGCTGCGTCTCGCTGCCGCCGGAAGCGTCATGCGCCACCTCGCGCAGGCGGGCGTCGACATAGGAGCCAAGCTCGCGCAGGCGCTGTTCCTGGCCATCGTCGCAGGCCAGGCCATAGGGGCGTCCATTCAGGATGATGTCCACGCGGGCCATCTTCTAATCAGTCCTCCAGCACCGCACGCAACTGGCCGATGGTCCGGTCCAGCCGCTCCGACAAGGCCGCGGTCGCGGCCTTGGCACCCTGCTCCCGCCCTTCCGCCGCCGCCAGCGCCCGTTCCAGCTGGGCAATGCGGGCCTTGGCCGCCTCATCCACGTCGCCGGCAACGGCCGCAGGCTGCGCCAGCCGTCGTTCCAGCGCCCCGTCCAGCACAAGGACGGCGGCATCCAGACGTTCCAGCGCGGTCTTCAGTCGTTCCATGGGACGAGACGGGTCCGATAGCCAATGGAAGGGAGGTCGGGTGCAAATAAGATGGATAAGCTCTGGCGTCGAATAAAGAAAGAAAGCGGTCGGGACCAGCGAAAAAACCGCGCGGACAGATGATTAGGCCCCGGTTAGGCGCCGGCGCGGGGGCGACAGGATCACGAATGGGAAAGCCTGGCGGGAAAGGCCCGCCGGATACAGGCGTTAACGCTGGCCGCGCTTGCAGTTTTCGGAGGGCCCCGGACCTTGACGCGGCAGGCGGTGGCGGTCATGGTGCCGCCCGCCCCTCGCGCCTGGACTGTGCGCGCACGACGCCCTTAAAGAAGGCGGTGCGGCGGCGCAACTCATCGGGAGCATCGGGCCCTGGATCGTCTCCCGGGAATACCCTTCCCGTGGCGGCTTTCCCGGCCGAATCCGCTGGAACGGACGCCCCAACGGCTGCCCCTTTCCGGCCTTCTGAGCACAGCGCATCCGCTTGATGAAAGGCCCTCTGCCCATGTCGTCCCAGCCCGCAACCGGAGATGTCGTCGGGGGCGTTCCCCATAAGGATCTCGCCACCGCCATCCGCGTCCTGGCCATGGACGCCGTGGAAGCGGCCAAGTCGGGCCATCCCGGCATGCCCATGGGCATGGCCGATGTCGCCACCGTGCTGTTCACCCAGTTCCTGAAGTTCGATCCCAAGCGCCCGGATTGGGCCGACCGCGACCGCTTCGTGCTGTCGGCCGGCCATGGCTCCATGCTGATCTACGCGCTGCTCTACCTCACGGGGTACGAGGACATCGACCTGGAGCAGATCAAGAAGTTCCGCCAGCTGGGCGCCCGCACCGCCGGCCACCCGGAATACGGCATGGCCCGCGGCATCGAGATGACCACCGGCCCGCTGGGCCAGGGCATCGCCACCGCCGTGGGCATGGCCCTGGCGGAGCGTCACCTGAACGCCCGCTTCGGCGACGCGCTGGTCGACCACCACACCTATGTCATCGTCGGTGACGGCTGCCTGCAGGAAGGTGTGAGCCATGAGGCCGCCTCGCTGGCCGGCCACCTGGGCCTGGACCGCCTGATCGTCCTGTGGGACGACAACAGCATCTCCATCGACGGGCCCACCAACCTGTCCCTGTCCGAGGACGTGAAGGCCCGCTTCGTCGCCTATGGCTGGGACGTGCAGGCCGTGGATGGCCATGACCCGGTGGCGGTCGCGGCCGCCATCGCCCAGGCCAAAACCACCAGCACCCCGTCGCTGATCGCCTGCCGCACCACCATCGGCCTGGGTGCCCCGACCAAGGCCGGCAAGAACTCCAGCCACGGCTCGCCCCTGGGGGCGGCCGAGATCGCCGGCGCCCGCGCCGCCTACGGCTGGGAGCATGGCCCCTTCGAAATCCCGGCCCCCATCCTTGACACCTGGCGCCAATACGGCGCCCGGGGCGCCGCCGCCGCCGGCGCCTGGGACCAGCGCCTGGCCGCCGCCGACAACAGCCTGGGCACCGCCTTCAAGGCCGCCCAGTCGGGTGACGCGCCGGCCGAGCTGGACACCGTCATCGCCGCCTTCAAGCGCGCCACCAGCGAGGCCCGCCCCAGCGTGGCCACCCGCCAGGCCTCGGGCAACGTGCTGGACGCCATCTTCGACGTGGTGCCGGAACTGATCAGCGGCTCCGCCGACCTGACCGGGTCCAACAACACCCGCACCAAGGGTGTCGTCAGCCTGCAGCGCGACAAATACGAGGGCCGCTACATCCACTATGGCGTGCGTGAGCACGCCATGGCCGCCGCCATGAACGGCATGGCCCTGCACGGCGGCCTGATCCCGCTGAGCGGCACCTTCCTGTGCTTCGCCGACTACAGCCGCCCGGCCATCCGCCTGGGCGCCCTGATGAAGCAGCGCGTGGTGCATGTCATGACCCATGACAGCATCGGACTGGGCGAGGACGGCCCCACCCATCAGCCGGTGGAGCATATGGCGGCACTGCGCGCCATTCCCAACCTGCTGGTCTTCCGCCCCGCCGACCAGGTGGAGACGGCGGAGTGCTGGCAACTGGCGCTGCGGTCCAAGACCCGCCCGTCGGTCCTGGCGCTGACCCGCCAGAACCTGGCGACCCTGCGTGTCGAGCACACGGACGAGAACCTGGCCGCCAAGGGCGCCTACGTCCTGCGCGAGGCCGAAGGCGGGGTGGCCAAGGTGGTGCTGCTGGCCACCGGCTCGGAAGTGGAGATCGCGGTGCAGGCACGCGACGTGCTGCAGGCCGAGGGCGTGCCCACCCGCGTCGTCTCCATGCCCAGCTGGGAGCTGTTCGTGGAGCAGGGTGAGGCCTACCAGGCCCAGGTGCTGGGCGGTGATGACGTGGTCCGCGTCGGCGTCGAAGCCATGGTGCGCATGGGCTGGGACCGCTGGATCGGCCCCAAGGGCGGCTTCGTCGGCATGCCGGGCTTCGGCGAGTCGGGCCCGTACAAGGAGCTGTACCAGCACTTCGGCATCACCGTCGACGGCGTGGTCGCGGCCGCCAAGGCCCGTCTCTGAGTAAGTACCCAAGGCGGGGCCCAGGGAACCCAACCGGGAACCAGTCCCGGGTCCCCGCTTTGACACGAGCGTCCGGATGAGACGTCCCACTATGGTAGGCCTGCCATGCAAGCCCCATAGCGCCTAAAACGATGGCGTGGCGTTTACCATCTTCAAGGTTTCAGCATAGCCGGCCCGGTCCCTCGGGCGGTTCAACGATGTCGGAGGAAGACACATGGCTGTTCGTGTTGCCATCAACGGGTTCGGGCGCATTGGCCGTCTGGTGCTGCGCGCCATTTACGAGAGCGGCCGCAAGGACGTCGAAGTGGTCGCCATCAACGACCTGGCCGACGCCAAGACCAACGCCCACCTGCTGAAGTACGACAGCGTGCACGGCCGCTTCCCCGGCACGGTCGAGGTGGTCGACGGCAACCTGGTGGTCAACGGCCACACGATCAAGGTCGTGCAGGAACGCGACCCGACCAAGCTGCCCTGGGGCGACCTGGACATCGACGTGGCCATGGAATGCTCGGGCATCTTCACCTCGCGCGAAGGCGCCTCCAAGCACCTGACCGCCGGCGCCAAGAAGGTGCTGATCTCCGCCCCCGGCACGGATGAGGACATCACCGTCGTCTATGGCGTGAACCACGACAAGCTGACGGCGGAGCACAAGATCGTCTCCAACGCCAGCTGCACCACCAACTGCCTGGCTCCGGTGGCCTACGTGCTGAACAATGCCATCGGCATCGAGCACGGCTTCATGACCACCATCCACAGCTACACCGGCGACCAGAACACGGTCGACACGATGCACAAGGACCTGCATCGCGCCCGCGCCGCCGCGCTGAACATCATCCCGACCTCCACCGGCGCCGCCAAGGCCGTGGGCAAGGTGCTGCCGGAGCTGAAGGGCAAGCTGGACGGCACCTCGCTGCGCGTCCCCACCCCCAACGTCTCGGTCGTGGACTTCAAGTTCGTGGCCAAGAAGGCCACCTCGGTCGAGGAAGTCTCGGCCGCCATCAAGGCCGCCGCCGAGGGCCCGCTGAAGGGCATCCTGGGCGTCTATGCCGAGCCGCTGGTGTCCACCGACTTCAACCACGACCCGCACTCGTCCATTTTCGCCCTGAACGAGACCAAGGTCATCGACGGCACTTTCGTGCGCATCATGACCTGGTACGATAACGAGTGGGGCTTCTCCAACCGCATGAGCGACACCGCCGTCGCCCTGCACAAGGTTGGCTGATCCCGACCGGGATCGCGTAGGATGAAGGGCGCTGCGGCCATGCCGCGGCGCCCTTTTTCTTTCAGGACTTGAGCCGTCGTGAGCCGCCCGATCCGCGTCCTGTGCCTGGATGACGCCCGCGCCGCCCTGGCGGCAGCCGATGGCGCGCCCGTGCGTCTGGTCAGCGCGCCGGACGCCGGCGGGGCGCTGGGCGCCGGTGGCTGGCGCGCCCTGCTGGACGCCATCACGGCGGAGTTTCCCGGCGCGCGCATAACGGCCGTGCTGGATTGCGGCGATGCCGCCGGCCACGCCCTGGCTGCCCTGGCGCTGGGCATCCCCGACATCGCCTTTTCCGGCGACGCGGCCGCCGCCGCGCGCCTGGCCGATATCGCCCGAGCCCAAGGCGCCCGCCTGCACCCGGCGGACGGAGCCGAAGCCCTGGATCTGCGGGGCCGGCGCGACCCGGTGGCGGCCAGCCGAGCGTGGCTGACGCAGCCCTAACATTCAGCTCAGAACCAGATGGCTATCCTTGTCATTCGCCAATATTGAGCGAATTCACTTTCTGTTAAGTGCCGTCCATTTAAAATTGGCGACAGCGATCCCAGTCTCCATATCGGCGCGCACCTAGTCATCAACCTGGCGATTCATCGTCAACCGACCTATCCGGAAGGCTTGGCCGCGTGTACATCTAGCGGCGTGGCGGATGATGTCGGGATTTAGGGAACTGTTGTGCGGCAATTACGACAAATCCTGACTATTCTCGCGGCGACGCCCCTGGTCCTTGCCGCGGCCGCCGGCGCGGCGCCCGCGGGGTGGGAGCGGCTGCACACTACCCTCTTCAGCAATGTCGGCCGCGAGGCCGGTCTACCCCACCCCATCGCCATGGCCCTGGCGCAGGACAGCGACGGTTTCGTCTGGGTGGGCACCCAGGGCGGCCTGACCCGCTATGACGGCTACCGCTTCCGCACCTTCCAACACCAGGACGGCATTGCCGGCAGCCTGCCAGGCAACGTCATCACCGCCCTGGTTCCCGCCGCCGGCGGCCGGCTGTGGGTGTCCACCGCCACCGGCAGCATCGCGCGCTATGATCCCGCCACGGGGCAGTTCCAGGAGTTTCCGGAGCCGGCGGGCCTGCCCGCGCGCGGCGGCGTGCTGAGCATGGTCAGTGATGGCGGCGACGGCGTGTGGGCCGGCACCAACTCGGGGTTGGAACATGTGGATGCCGCCGGCACGGTGACGCGGGAGGCGCACCGAGCCGGGGACGCCACCTCGGCCCCCGGCGATCGCGTCCGCGCCCTACTACGCACCAGTGACGGCAGCCTATGGGTCAGTACCGTCACCGGCCTGATGCGCCGGGACCCCGGCGCCACCGCCTTCACCGCCGTCCCCCTGTTGGACGCCCATGGCCAGGCGGTGGCGGACGAGGTCATCGCCCTGACGCAGGACAGCGCCGGGCGGGTGTGGTTCGCCACCGTACGCTCCGGCCTGGGCCGGGTGCTGCCCGTCTCCGCCACCACCTGGGAGGCCGCCCGCCTGGTGCCGGAGGCCAGCCCCCAGGCCCTGGGCGGTCCGATGGTGTTCTGCCTGACCGAAGGGCGGCCGGGCGAAATCTGGGTGGGCCGGGTGGCCGGCGGCATCACCATCATCGACGCCGCCACCGGCGCGCTGCGCACCCTGCGCCATAATCCCCTAACCCCCACCAGCCTGGGGGACGACAGCGTCCACGCGTTGATGCGTGACCGCACGGGGTTGCTGTGGGCGGCCACCAACATGGGTGTCAGCCGCACCGATCTGGGCACCGACGCCGTCGACACCCTGCTGCCGGACTCAAGCGCGGGCGGCCTGCCCGACGCGAACGTCCTGGGCATCACCACCACCCCCGACGGCCGGGCCTGGATGGGCTTCAAGGACCACGGCGCCGCCCTGCTGGATCCGGCCGCCGGCATGGTAACGCCACTGCCGAACGTCGCCTCCCTGCCCCCTGGCGGCGTGGTCAGCATCACGGCGGCGCCGGACGGCGGCGTATGGCTGGGTGCCGGTACCGGACGCGCCCTGTTCCGCCATGATCCCCGCACCGGCCGACTGGAGCAGCATGCTTTTCCCGGCCAAGTGGTCGGCCCGGTGATCTATGGCCTGCCCGAGGGCAACTTCCTCTGGTTCGCCGCCGGCCCGCTGGTGCGTTACACCCCCGCGACGGGCGAGGCCACGGTCCTCCGGCATAACCCTGACGACCCGGCCTCGCTGGTTGATGACAGCGTCAACGTCCTGCTGCCGGATGGCGCCGGCGGCCTATGGGTGGGCACGCGGCACGGCCTGGATCGCATGGATGGGGCCACCGGCGCCTTCAGCCATTATTTGCACGACCCAGCCGATCCCCACTCCCTGCCAGCGGATCTGATCACCACCCTGCTGGTCGATCGCCACGGCCGGTTGTGGCTGGGAACCCTGGGTGGGGGCATCGGCGTGCTGGAGCGGCCAGCGGACCCGGTCCATCCTGGTGGCGTCTTCCGGCGCCTGACCATGGCCGATGGCCTGCCCAACGACAATATCGGGACCCTTCTGATGGACGGCGGCGGCCGGGTGTGGGCCAGCACGGCCGATGGCCTGGCCGTCATCGATCCCGACACCTGGGCCACCCGGGCATTGGGGCGGGCCGACGGCGTCGCCATCCCCGCCTATTGGATTCATTCCGGCGCCGCCCTGCCGGACGGCAGCCTGATCTTCGGCGGCGGCGGCGGCGCGACCGTGGTGCATCCCGACCGTTTCAAGCCAAAAACCGAACGGCCCCCGGTGGTCGTCACCGCCGTGCGCGTTGCCGGCCGGGCCGTGCCCACCGGCACCATGGCGGCGCCGGCGCCCATCCGCCTGGCCCCCGGCGACCGCAGCGTGGAGATCTCCTTCGCCGCTCTGGACTACACCGCGCCGGAGGACGTCCGCTATGCCTACACGCTGAGCGGTTTCGACGAGAACTGGACGGAAGCCGACGCCACCCAGCGCATGGCCGCGTATACCAACCTGCCGCCGGGCCGCTACACCCTGCTGATCAAGGCGGGCGACCGGGCGGGCGACTGGTCCACCCCGGTCAAGGTGTCCATCAAGGTGCAACCCGCCTGGTGGCAGACACTGTGGGCCAAGCTGGCCGCCGTCGTGCTGGCGCTGGCCGGCGTCGTGGCCCTGGTACAGGTCCGCACCGCCTACCTGCGCCGCCGCCGCGCCGCGTTGGAGGAGCAGGTGGCCCGCCAGACCCGGGATCTGCTGGCCGCGAACGAGCGGTTGAAGGATCTGGCCAACCGCGACCCGCTGACGGAAATCCACAACCGCCGCCATTTCATGGAATTGGCGGAGGCGGCGCTGACCCTGGCCCGGCCGATGGGCACGCCCGCCGCCCTGCTGATGATGGACATCGACCACTTCAAGCAGGTGAACGACACGCTGGGCCACAGCGCAGGGGACGAAGTGCTGCTGGCCGTGGTGGCCCGCATCCGCGCCCTGCTGCGCAAGACCGACGTCTTCGCCCGGCTGGGCGGGGAGGAATTGGCGCTGTTCATGCCGGACGCGGACGAGACGACAGCCCTGGCGGTGGCGGAGCGTCTGCGCCGGGCCGTCGGCGATACGCCCTATGACATCGAGGGGGCCGGCGTCGTCGCCGTGACGGTCAGCATCGGCGTGGCCGCGGGCCCCCCCACCCTGCCGCTGAAAGAGCTGCTGGACCGGGCGGACCATGGCCTGTACGCCGCCAAGCGGGCCGGCCGTGACCGGGTGGCGGCCGGCCACGCGAAAAACAAGGGGCCGGATGGCAACCGGCAATAACGCGGCGCGCGGCCCCAGCAAAATCACTAGTCGCCCGTCGCTTTTGGCGGAAATCTGCCATGATCTCGCCCCGACCCTGGGGCAGATTGCCAAGCACCCGATGCTGGGATATCAACCCGGCATCACGCGTACAATAAACACAAACACTCAAAACAGACTCGGGGATACCGTAACCATGAAGCTGACCCGCCGCGTTAAGGAAATCCTTTCCTGGTACGAGAGCGACAATCCCGGCACCAAGGCCAACCTGGCCCGCATCCTGATGGAAGGCCGCCTGGGCGGCACCGGCAAGATGGTCATCCTGCCCGTCGACCAGGGCTTTGAGCATGGCCCCGCGCGCAGCTTCGCGCCCAACCCGCCGGCTTACGACCCGCATTATCATTTCCAGCTGGCCATCGACGCCGGCCTGAACGCCTATGCCGCCCCCCTGGGCATGCTGGAGCAAGGTGCTGCCACCTTCGCAGGCGCCATCCCCACCATCCTGAAGATGAACAGCTCCAACAGCCTGTCCCGCGGCGGCGACGCGCCGGACCAGGCGGTGACCGCCACCGTGGCCGACGCCCTGCGCCTGGGCTGCTCCGCCATCGGCTTCACCATCTACCCGGGCTCCGACGCCATGTTCGACCAGTTCGAGGAGTTCCGCGAACTGTCGGCCGAGGCCAAGGCCTGCGGCCTCGCCACCGTGCTGTGGTCCTATCCGCGCGGCGGCGACCTGGACAAGGACGCCGAACTGGCGATCGACATCAGCACCTATGCCGCCCACATGGCGGCATTGCTGGGCGCCCACATCATCAAGGTGAAGCTGGCCACCGACCACCTGGGCAACAAGGAGTCCAAGAAGGTCTACGAGGCCAAGGGCATCGCCCGGTCGACCCAGGCCGAGCGCGTGGCCGACGTCATGCGCTCCGCCTTCAATGGCAAGCGCCTGGTGGTCTTCTCCGGCGGTGCGGCCAAGGGTGAGGACGCGGTGTTCGACGACGCCCGCGCCATTCGCGACGGCGGCGGCAACGGCTCCATCATCGGCCGCAACAGCTTCCAGCGCAGCCGTGAGGACGCGCTGGCCCTGCTGGACCGGATCGTTCGCATCTACCAGGGTAAGGAATAAGTTTTTGAAGGCTGATTGCCGTCTGTACCTGGTGACGCCGCCGGCCCTGGAGCCGGCGGCGTTCGCCGTAGACCTGGCCGCGGCCCTGGACGCGGGCGACGTCGCCTGCGTCCAGCTGCGCCTGAAGGATGTGGACGACGACACCGTGCGTCGCGCCATCGACGTGCTGCGCCCCATCGCGCAAAGCCGCGAGGTGGCCTTCATCCTGAACGACCATCCCCGCCTGGCCCGCGAGACTGGCTGCGACGGCGTCCACGTCGGCCAGGCCGACACGCCCTATCGCGAGGCGCGCAAGATCATGGGCGCCGAGTCCATCGTCGGCGTCACCTGCCACGACAGCCGGCACCTGGCCATGGTGGCGGGCGAGGACGGGGCGGACTACGTCGCCTTCGGCGCCTTCTTCCCCACCGGCACCAAGGAGACGGAGCACCGGGCCACGCCCGACCTGCTGACCTGGTGGCAGGAGATGATGGAAATCCCCTGCGTCGCCATCGGCGGCATCACGCCGGAGAATTGCGGCGACCTGGTGCGCGCCGGCGCCGACTTCCTGGCCGTGGTCTCCTCCATCTGGCATCACCCGGAGGGGCCGGGTGCTGCGGTGCGGGCCTTCAACAAGGCCATCGCGGAGGCGTGAGGAACACCCGGCGCCTACAGCGCCGGGATCACGTCGGTCTTGGAAAAGTCATCGCCAACGAAAAGCAGCGGCAGGTTGCGTTCCCACGCCAGGGCATAGGCGTAACAATCGCCCATGTTCAGCCTCGCCGGGTGGACGCCCTTCCCCAAGCGATCGTAGGCATCGGCGACACGGCGCGCCTCATTCGCGGTGATCGGAACCACGGCCATTGCCTGACGGCCAGCCAGGAGTTCCAACAGATCTCCAAGCCCCTTACGCCGCGCAACGATCAACGCCTCCGCCAGAGTTCCCGCGCTGATGAACATTTGATCGGCACGCTCCAGGCAAGCTTCGCATTCATCCGCCCGAGGACCATCCCGGATGATTTCGATTAATGCTGAACTATCACCACGATGGATATCATCCGGGCAGGCCATCCTCATCGTAGAGAAAATCCTGACTCCTGGCGGCATCGAATGCTTCTCCGCTTGAACGGCGCCGGGCTTCTTTCAATATTTCGCGCAGGAAGGCGTTACGCCGTTCCTTTTCCACCTGCCATTCCGCTTCTGACAATTGCGCAGTGACATCAGCTTCCTCTCGCGTGACGTAGTCGGCGATCGCGTCCGCAGCTAAAGCCGACTGCCCCCGCCGGGTCACAGTCGCGAGTCGGCTCAAGCGCGCCGTAACATCGGAAGGAAGCTCGACCACCAGTGTCGCATTACGTGCCATACCCGACTCCCGCCACTATCGTTGCCCATGGAGCAACTCCACTATACGCCAGCCCTGCCAACGAGTCGAATCACCTCACGGCAGGGCCACCGGCGCCCACAGCACGTCGTCGATGCCGGCGGCGTTGGTGGCCAGCATGACCAGGCGGTCGAAGCCCAGCGCGATGCCAGCGCAGTCGGGCAGACCGAACTCCAGGGCCGCCAGAAAATCGGCGTCGATGGGATAACGCTCGCCATACAGCGACTGCTTCAAATCCATATCGGCCTCGAAACGAGCCTTTTGAACGGTGGGGTCCGTCAGCTCGCCAAAAGCGTTGGCCAGCTCCACGCCGCAGGCGTACAGCTCGAACCGTTCCGCCACGCGGCCGTCCTTCGGCTTGGGCCGAGACAGCGCGGCCATGGAGACGGGGTAGTCGGTCAGGAAGGTCGGCCGGCCCATGCCCAGGTGCGGCTCGATGCGGTCTAGGCTGATGCGGAAGAACAGGTCCTCCCAGCTGTCGCCATCGTGGGCGTGGATGCCCACGGCCGCGGCCGCCTGGGCCAGCAGGGCCACGTCGGGCCGGGCCGGGTCAGGCGCCGTCGCCAGCAGATCAATGCCGACATGACGCCGGAACGCCTCCTGCACCGTCAGCACCTCCCACTCCGCATGCGGATCACAGGTGAGGTCGCCCCGGCGCAGGGTGTCGACGCCGGCGGCGGCGCACAGCGTCCGGGTCAGGCCGATGCAGTCGTCCATCAGGTCGCGGTAGCCCGCCCCCACCCGGTACCACTCCAGCATGGTGAATTCCGGGCTGTGGGTGGGGGAGCGCTCGCCATTCCTGTAGACATGCGCCAGTTGGAAAATGCGCGGCAGGCCCCCCACCAGCAGCTTCTTCATGGTGAATTCCGGGCTGGTGTGCAGGCGCAGGGTCAACCGGTCGTCGGGATGGCTGCCCACCAGTTCGGTGGCGAAGGCCACCAGATGCGGCTCCAGCCCCGGGGACACCTGCAGCGCCGGCGTCTCCACCTCCTCAAAGCCACCATCCTCGAACCAGCGGCGCAGGGCGCGGGTCATGGTGCCGCGCGCCTTCAGGTTGGCGGCGCGCCGGGCCATGCGGTCGGGGTGCCACCAGGGCTGAGTGGGGGTCTTCATGGCTGGTGGTCCTTCCACGACAAGCGATATGCTGGGCGGCATACCGTTCCCACCTGCCGCTGTCGAGTCCCGTGGCCAAATCCACCCCCGTCAAAAAATCCAAGGCCCCGCCCCCGGTGACCCCCGCGCCTCAGCCGGAGCCCAAGGCGTCGGGCGCGGCGCCCAATGTCACCCTGCGCTGGGACGGTGCCCGCATCAGCGAATGGAATGCCCTGTTGAAGCGGGTGCCGCGCAGCAGCCTGACGCAATGCTTCGGCTATGCCACCGCCATGATGACGGTGGAGGGATGGAAACCGCGCCTGGGCATCTTCGAGCGGGACGGCCAGCCCATCGGCCTGGTGCTGGTATTGGAAAAGCGGCTGGCCCGGGCTGTGCGCGTCGCCAAGATCCACCGGGGGCCCCTACTGGCGCCGGAGGCTCAGGACTGGGGCATCGTGGGCGTGGCCTATCGCCTGTTGCGCCAGGCCTACCCCACGGGCCTGCTGCAGTGGCCCAGCGTCATCGCCGAGGTACCGGCCGGGCCCTTGGCCACCACGGCCCTGACATGGGCCGGCTGGCGCCACCAGCCCGGGCCCGGCTACCGCACCGTCTGGCTGGACCTGACGCCGGATGAAGCGACCTTGCGCGCGCGGCTGGACCCCAAGTGGCGCAACAAGCTGCGCCAGGGCGAGAAGTCGGGCCTGGTGGTGGAGGTGGACCGCGACGGCGCCACCCTGCCCTGGCTGCTGGAAAAGCATGAGGCGGATCGTAAGGAGCGCAAGTACCGCGCCGCCGGCAGCAAGCTGCTGACCCGCCTGCGCACCGTCATGCACAAGGACGGCGACGTGCTGGTCCTGCGCGCCCTGCTGGACGGCGAGCCGGTGGCCGGCGTGCTGATCTTCGGTCACGGCGTGGCCGCGACCTACCAGGTGGGATGGAGCGGCCCGGAAGGCCGCCGCACCCGTGCCCACCACCTGCTGCTGTGGCGGGCCTGCCTGGAACTGAAGGCCCAAGGCCGCGTCGCCTTCGACCTGGGCGGCCTGACGCCGGACGTGGAGGGCATCAACACCTTCAAGCGCGGCCTGGGCGGGGAGGAAGTGGAACTGGCAGGGGTGTGGAACTGAGGGACGCTGATCACATCGTCAAGACGATGCGGAATTGCGCCTGGTTGCGCATCATGCGGTCATAGGCTTGGCGGGCCTCCGCAAGGGGCACGGTCTCGACCAAGGCGCGGATATCCTGGAGCACGCTAAACGCCAGCGAATCCTCACTTTCGATGGTCGTACCGGTCAAGGAGCCGCTGACGGAGACATCGTTCTGCACCAGCGCAAAGGGCGATATCTCGACGGGTTCCGCCCCCACCCCCACCACCATCAGCCGCCCATGCGGCGCCAAGCCAGCCACGAGGGGTGAAATGGCTTTGGGCGCCGTAACCGTCGAGACGATGACCCGGGCCCCGCCCAGAACGAGCAGCGCGGCGGCGGCGTCCTCGCCGGCACTGTTGATGTAATGGTGGGCGCCCAACGCCTTGGCCGGCCCTTCCTTCTCCCTACCCCGGGCGATGGCCACCGTGCGGAAGCCCATCTTGCGGGCGAACTGCACCGCCAGGTGGCCCAACCCGCCGACCCCATGGATGGCGACGATGTCGCCCGGCCGGGCGCCGGACTTCTTCAGCGCCTTGAAGACGGTAATGCCCGCACACAACAGGGGTGCCGCCTCGACTGCGGCCAGCGCGTCGGGAATGGAGACCAGGGCGTTCGCCTGCGCCAACATCATCTCGGCATAGCCGCCATCATGATGGACCCCCGTCCAGCGCTGGTCGCGGCAGGCGGTGAAATGACCTCGCCGGCATTCAGCGCAGCTGCCGCAATTTCCCGCCAGGAATCCAACCCCGACCCGCCGGCCGAGGGCCCAGCCGGTCACCCCCTCGCCCAACGCGTCGATGCAGCCCACCACCTCGTGACCCGGCACCCGGGGATAAACGATGTCGGTCACGCCACCCTCCACGGTCATGGCGTCGGTGTGGCAAATCCCGCACGCTTCCACCCGGATGCGGACCTGTCCTGGTCCAGGCGGGACCAGCGGCAGATCGACCATTTCCAGGTGCCCGGGCCGGGACACCTGGATAGCCCTGTAAGTCTTGGCACTCATATCGGTCATTGAGGGATGACTCCCGTTCAAAGCGTGAATGGCCGGGGCACGCCCCGGTCCAGGGGTGTGAGGCGGGTGGCGGCGCCCAGGGTCGCGAAGGCGGTCGCCAATTCCGTGGCGCTCTCCTTGAAGTGCACCCATCCCTCGTTATGGACAGCGACCAGCGCAGCATCAGGAAAGGCATGCGCCGCCTCCAAAGCGTCGTTGCTGTCCATGGTCATGTGGAAACGGCCGCGCGGCTCCGCAGCGCCCGTGAACAGCATCACCACCTTGGGTGCGAACCGGCGGGCGACTTCGGCGGTACCGTCGTACCAGACAGTGTCCCCGGTGACGTAGAGGGTGTCGCCCGGCTGGTCCAAGCCCAGCAGAAAGCCCACGACGTCACCGGAAATGGGCTCGATACCCACGGGTCCGTGGCGCGCCGGCGTGGCGGTGATGAACAGCCGGCGCCCATCGGCGGCCTGTAATTCCCGCGTTTCGAATGGCGCCAAACCCACGGCGTTGCCCTCCAGCCGCCCGGCGCCGGCCAGGGTGGTGTAGGTGACGGGCGTGGTAGGCAGCAGGGCCCGGCCAGCGTTGTCCAGGTTGTCGAAATGCTGGTCATGGGTCAGGAGGACTCCATCCAGCAGACCAATCTCCCCTGGGGACAAGGCCGGGCCCGACGTCTTCTCGAACCGTACCGGCGCCTCCCGGTACAGGCCCGGCGGGTCGAAGGTCGGGTCGGTGAGCAGGCGAAAGCCGCCCACCTCGATCAGGGCGGTGGGACCGCCGACCAGGGTCAGCGTCAGGGTGTGGGCGGCCATGGGTGGGGGCGTCCTTTAGCAAGCGGGGTCCAGGCATGAATAGGCCATGGGCCCCTGAGAGAAAATTTGCTATTTTCCCACAATGGCTGATCAAATTCGCACAAGGACCGATTGGGAGGACATCCGTGTCTTTGTCGCGCTGGCTCGCCACGGCAGCCTGTCGGCGGCGGCACGCGCCCTGTCGGTAAATCACGCCACGGTGGCACGGCGGGTTGCCTCCCTGGAGCAAACGCTGGGCAATCGGCTGGTGGAACGGCGGCCGGACGGCTATGTCCTGACGCTCGCCGGCCAACGGGCGCTGAACGCCGCCACCGACATGGAAATTGCCGCCGCGACCTTGGGCCGAGATAGCGCCGAGGCGGGGCCGCGAGGGCTGGTGCGGGTCAACGCAACGCCCGGCCTGACGCAGGGCTATCTGGTGGCCCGCCTGGCCACCCTGGCAGCGTGCCATCCCAGCCTGGATATCGAAGTAGCGTCGGATATACGTGCCGTCAGCCTGGAGCGGCGGGAAGCCGACATCGGGCTGCGCTTGGCCAAGCCGCAGGATGGCGATCTGACGGCCCGGCCAGTCGTGTCCATGGGGTTCGGGTTCTATGCTTCCCGGGACTGGTGCCGACAGTTGACGATGGGCGCATCCCCGAACTTCGTCGGCTTCGACGAAGCCAACGCCCATCTACCCGAAGCCATGTGGCTGGCACGCCACTTCCCCCGCGCTCGGATCGCCTTCCGCGCCGGCAACCAATTCGCCCAGGCAGCCGCCGCCCAGGCTGGGGCCGGTGTCGCCCTGCTGCCGCATTTTACCGGCCGGACGACGGAAGGACTGCTTGCCTGCCCACTGGAACCAGCGCCACCGCCTCGGGAGCTGTGGATGGTAACGCGACGGCAAGATGGCAGGGCCCCCGCCGTCCGCGCGGTGACCGATTTCCTGGCGCAGCGGTTCCAGGAAGACCGGTCCCTGTTCGAGGATGGGGCCGCTTACCGCTGATCCAGCTTCAGCTCGATGCGGCGGTTGCGGGCGCGGACGTCGGGGGTGTCGCCGGGTTCCAGCGGCTGGAACTCGCCGAAGCCGGTGGAGGCCAGGCGCTCCGGCGCCACGCCCTGCTGGATCAGGAACTTCACCACCGCCGTGGCGCGGGCCGAGGACAGTTCCCAGTTGCTGGCGAAGGCGGGGGTGTGGATGGGCACGGCATCGGTATGGCCGTCCACGCGCAGGATCCAGTTCAGGTCCTTGGGAAATTTCTTGGAGATGTCCAGCAGCGTCTTGGCCAGGCTGGCCAGCTGCTTGCGGCCCCGGTCACCCAGCTCAGCACTGCCGCTGTCGAACAGCACCTCGGACTGGAAGACGAAGCGGTCGCCGACAATGCGGATGTCCGGCCGGTCGCCCAACACCTCGCGCAGCTTGCCGAAGAATTCGGAGCGGTAGCGGGCCAGTTCCGCCACCTTGCCGGCCAGGGCGGCGTTCAGGCGTTTGCCCAGATCCACGATCTGGACCTGCTGTTCCTTATCCTTCTGCTCCGACGCGGCTAGCGCGGCGTTCAGCTGCGCCAGTTGCTGGCGGAGCGCCGCCAGCTGCTGGTTCAGCAGGTCGACCTGCGCCTTGGCCTGGGCGCTGACGTTCTTCTCATTGTCCAGTTCCGCCTGCTTGGCGCCGGCGGCATCGGTCAGGGCCTGCACTTGCGCCGCCAGGTCGTCCTTGGCCTTGCCGGCCACGTCGAGGTCCGCCTGCAGCTGGGTGTTCTTGGCGAGCGACGCCTGCAGCTGCTCCGTCAGGGTCGCCATGTCGGCGGCCAGCTTGGCCTTGTCCGCCTGCTCCATGGCCAATTGGTCGGCCAGCAGCGCGATACGGCTGTTCAGCTGGGCCAGCGCCTCATCCTTGCCGTGCAGCAGGGAGGTGAGCGCGAACTGCGACAGCACGAACACCATCAGCAGGAAGACGATGACCATGACCAGGGAGGACAGCGCGTCCACCCAACCGGGCCAGATGTCGAGATGGCGGCGCGAGGCCCGCCGGCCGATGCCCGCCATGGCTTAGCGCTCCGCCCCTTCGCCCAGCGCCGCGATGGTGCGGGTCAGGATCTTGATTTCGGTGCGGATTTCCTGGGTGGACTGGACGCGGCCGGTGGCCACCTCCTCCACCAGGCGGGCGAGGTAGAGGTCCAGGTTGCGCAGGTGGGCGCGGCTGGCATCGTCCATGCCGCCACCGCCCAGGCCCCCCGCCTGTCCCAGCTGGTCGGCCAGGCGCTGCAGCACGGGCCGCATTTCCATCTGGCCTTCCGCCAGGCGCACCATCAGCTGCTGTTCCGCCTTCATCTGGTCCGAAAGGGTGGCCAGCCGTTCCGTCAGCGCCACCAAGTGGTTGTTGGCGTTGCGGCGGTTGTCCTCCCCCTGCGCCATCGTGTACTGCAGCTTCTCGATGTTCTCGGCGGTGGTTTCCAGCAGGGCCTGGATATAGGCCGGCACGGGCTGGTCGCCCACCTCCACCAAGCCGCCGCCGCCGATGCGGGTAGAGCCGGCCAGCCAATCCTCCAGATCCATGTAGAAGCGGTTCTGCGCCTGCCCGGCCTGCAGCTCCAGGAAGCCCAGCACCAGGGACCCGGCCAGGCCGAACAGGCTGGCGCTGAAGGCCGTGCCCATGCCGGCCAGAGGAGCCGCCAGGCCCTGCTGCAGTTCGGAGAAGATGGCGACCGCGTCGCCGTTGCCCATCTTGAGGCCGGAGATGACGCCGCCGATGGTGGAGACGGTCTGCAACAGGCCCCAGAAGGTGCCCAGCAACCCTAAGAAGATCATGAGGCCGATGAGATAGCGGCTGATCTCCCGGCTTTCGTCCAGGCGGGCGCTGACGCCGTCCAGCAGGGACCGGGTGGCGATGGCCGACAGGTTGAGGCGGCTGCCGTTCATGCCGGCCGTCCCGCCCCGGCCGCGGTCCCCCAGCATATGGGCCATGGGGGCCAGCAACCGCGGCTGGGTGGAGGTGGCGCCGCCGCTGCGGAAGGTCTCAAGCCATTCCACCTCCGGCCGCAGCATCAGGGCCTGGCGAAAAATGTAAAGGATGCCGATGGCCAGCGCGCCCAGGATCAGGCCGTTCAAGGCCGGGTTGGCCATGAAGAACCGTTCCACCTGCGGGTAGAGCACCCCCATCACCGCGGCTATGGCCGCCAGGAACACGCACATGCGGAAGAGATAGGGGGTGGGGCGCGACACGTTTTTTCCTTTATCGCTATCGCGGCTTACCCGGGCGGCTGCCACCGTCCCGGACCGCTTGGGAATGCTCAGTGGATGAAGGTCAGTTCCACCCGGTCGAAGGCTTCCGCCGGCAGGTCCGAGCCTTTGGCGGCCCCGCGCACGGCGTTCTTGTCGTCCTCATTGCCGTTGACGGACCCCATGGCGTAGATCACCAGGCGTTCCTTGGCCACGCCCAAGGCCATCAGGCGGTCCCGCACGGCCATGGCGCGGAACAGGGACAGGCGCCGGGCGGCGGCCTCCCTGTCCAAGGCCGGCAGGGGCGCGAACCCCCGGATCTCCAGCCGGCGGTTGGCATCCTGCCCCAGGCGTCCGGCGATGGCCACCAGGGCCGCCTCCTGCTTCTTGTCCAGGGTGGAGGAGCCGGCGGCGAAGGGCACGGTCTGGTGATCGGCCTGGGTGGCGGGCGTGCCCTTCTCCACATGGGTGGTGCCGCGCGGGCGGATGTCCGTGGTGACGGGCGGGGCCGCGCCCTCCGGTTCCGCCGCATGACCTGGGATGGGGGTCGCCTCCGGCTTGGTCAGGGGCTTGGGCATGTCCGGCACGGGCACCACCTTGGGCTTGGGCGCCGCCGGCGCGCGGCCGACCGTGGGCACACCCAGCTCGCCGGAGGCGGGCGGCGTGGTCGCCTTGCCCGACTGGCTTTCCGTGGATTGGCCGGGCACGGCCGGCGCCGGGGGTGGCTTGGCCGCCTTCTGCTTGGTGGCCTTGGGCTTGGCGGCCGGCTTCGGCGCGGCCTGCTGGGTCTCGGCCTGGGCCCCTGCGGACGGGGCGGCGTCGGTTTGCGGTCCGGTGGCTTGCGGCGCGATCGTCTGGGCGTGGACTGGCATCGCCAGCACTGCAACGGCCACGACAACCACGGCGGGTAAGGAACACATCTTGAAACGACGCATGCGGGTGACGACTTTCAGCAGGCTGACTAGACCTTGGAAATGTGGCCGATCCATGTTCGGCGCAACCTTTTTATCACCCCTTGGTCCCGCCTGCGCTGTTTCGCAGCCCTGCCATACCCGTTCTTTGCCACCTAAACGGGGCTTGACGGATACGCCTAGTTTAGAATAGTTCTAAATTATCGATTAACGCTGACGCCTATCCCGAAGGCCAGCCCACGCCAGATCACCGGCCAGGAGCCCACCCCATGCTGCCCCAGTCGCAGACCGCCGCCACCACTTCCGCCCACGCCTTCTCCTTCCAGCGCTTGGGCGGCAAGGGCGCCGTTCCGCTGGCCGCCTACGCCGGGCAGCCGGTGCTGGTGGTCAACACCGCCAGCAACTGCCGCTTCACCAACCAGTATGAGGATCTGCAGGCCCTGCACGCCAAGTACGGCCCCCGGGGCCTGGTGGTGCTGGGCGTGCCGTCCAATGATTTCGGCAAGCAGGAGCCAGGCTCGGCTTCGGAAATCGGCGCCTTCTGCCAGCGCAACTACGGGGTTGAGTTCACCATGGCCGATAAGGAAGTGGTGATCGGCGCCGAGGCCCATCCCTTCTTCAACTGGCTGGTCAACGTGGCGGGCGAGGACGCCGCCCCCCGCTGGAACTTCCACAAGTACCTGCTGGGCAAGGACGGCCGCCTGGTGCGCTATTGGTCCTCGGTCTTCCGCCCGTCCAATGAGGCCATCATCCAGGCCGTGGAGGCGCAACTGGCTTAAGCACCGGCGCGGATGGATCAAAACGCCCCCGGAGCCGCTGGCGCCGGGGGCGTTTCCCTTTCAGAAGCGATAGCCCACCGCCGTGAAGGCGCGGGCGCTGGTGGCATCGTAGGTGACTGGGCTGTCGGCGGCGTCGCCCAACAGGCGTTTCACCGACACGTCGCCCGTGACGAACCAGTGCTCGTTGAAACGGTACAGGGCGCCGATACCGGCGCTGACATCCTTGAAGCCGGAGCCGGCGGTGTAGGCCGCGAAGCGGGAATGGGCCGCCTGCACCGGCGTGACGCCGAAGTACGTCTGCATATAGTTGTCGTTGGCCCAGGTGGTGCCCACGTGCGGCGTCAGGATCAGATGGTCGGCCAGCTTGAACGGCAGGCCTGCACCGGCTGTCACCACCACGCCGTCGTTCTGGTCGCCCGTGTACTTGGTGACGGACGCGTCCAGGCTGATGCGGCCCAGTTGATAGGCGCCGAAGAGCTTGACGCCCAGCGACGTGTCGATGTCGCCCAGGCCCTTGAGGCGGTCGTCGCCGTTGCTGAAAAGGCCGTTGGTATTGCTGTCGTTCCGGCCGGGATCGAATGTCAGGGCAGCGCCGACACGCACATTGCCCTGGTGCCAATAGGCGCTGAGCCCCTCCGGCCCCAGGGCCAGCATGTCGTCATAGCGGATGGTGACCAGCGGCAACGGTGCCACCCGGTAATGGTCGCTGCCCTCGTAGTTTGGGCGCACGGCGACGCCGCCGCCGACGGTGATGTCCCAGACCGGCGGCTGGCGGGTCTGGGAAGCGGCAGGATCATCAGCCAGGGCCGGAACGGCGGAAAGGGTGGCGCCGGCCAGCAGCGCGGCGCCAAAAACGGAAACGGATGTGCGGGAGAGCATGGGGCGCGTGGCCTCTCGGCTTTGGGGAAACGGCGCCCGGCGGCCAGGCCCCAACCCGTCGGCCGCCGGAACGAGGCTGGACCCTAAGCCCCGATTCTTGACGGCTGATGTCGGCTTTGCTGCCGGACGGGCACAATGTGTCCGGCTTGAAACAATTGCCCGGGACAACGGACACAAAGCGGGGCGCCCGCGCGTGCTAGCATGCGGACCCATGACGCCCCAGCCCACCCCACTGCCTGCCCCTGCCCAGCAGCCAACCCTGCTGATCGTCGATGACGACGAGGACATCCTGTCCCTGCTGACCCTGTTCTTCCAACGGCACGGCTATGCCGTGCGGGTGGCCGAGGACGGCGCGGGCATGCGGGCGGCCCTGGCGGCGGGCCCCGTCGACCTGGTCATCCTGGACATCATGCTGCGCGGCGAGGACGGCTTCAGCCTGTGCCGGACCTTGCGCGCGGCGTCGCGCATGCCGGTCATTATGCTGACCGCCATGGCCGACCATACCGACCGCGTCGTGGGGCTGGAGATCGGCGCCGACGACTACCTGACCAAGCCCTTCGACGCACGCGAGCTGCTGGCCCGGGTCAAGGCCGTGCTGCGCCGGACCGGCGAGGCCGCCGGCCAGCCCGTTGAAACCCGCCCCTGCCTCAGTTTCGCCGGCTGGCGGCTGGACGTGGCGCGGCGGGAACTTCGGTCGGAGGATGGCACCCTGGTGCTGCTGTCGGGCGGGGAGTTCGACCTGCTGCTGGCCTTCGTGGAGCATCCCCAGCGTGTGCTGACCCGCGACCAGCTGCTGGACTTGGCGCGCGGCCAGAGCCACGCGGCTTACGACCGCAGCATCGACGTGCAGGTCAGCCGCCTGCGCCATAAGCTGGAGGACGACCCCAAAAATCCCGCCCTGATCCGCACCGTCCGCAACGGCGGCTATATCTTCACGCCCCAGGTCCGGCGGCAATGAAGTCGCCGTGGCCGCAGGACACCATCGCCCGTCGTTTCGCCCTGACCATCATGGCGGCGGTGACGGTGGCCGCGACCTTGAGCGCCCTGGCCGTCAGCTTCGCCGGAAGCTGGCTGTCTTCGCCCGCCAACGAGGCCGGCCTGTTCCAGGCGGTCACCAGCATCAGCCACGCTATAGACGTCGCCCCGCCGGAGATGCGGCCGACCCTGGCCCGCGCGGCTTCGACCAAGCTGTATGAGGTCGACTGGTACGACGCGGCGAGCCCCCTGGCGGTGGCGCTGGACCGGGAATCGGGACCGGAGGACATCCATCCCCTGCCCAGCCCCTGGCTGGAGGCGCTGGGCCGGCGAGCCCTGGTGTTCACGGCGACGGCAGCGGACGCCGGGCGCCTGGGTCTGCGGGCCGACGTGGGAACGCACCCGCGTCCACGCTTCCTGGGCGTGCCGCTGAGGGACGGCAGCTGGCTGGTCTACATGGCCCGGGACTGGTCGCGGGATCTGGTGCGCCTTTCCCGCGTCGCCATCACCCTGGTGCTGCTGTTGCTGTCGGCCGCGGCCGTTTCGCTGATCGCGGCGCGGCAACTGTCCCGCCCCATCGAACGCATCGCCGCCGCCGCGCGGCAATTCGGCACCGATCCCAAGGCGCCCCCCATCATCGAGTCGGGACCCCGCGAACTGCGCGGCGTCATTCAGGCCTTCAATGATATGCAGGGGCAGATCCAGAAGTTCGTGGGATACCGCACCGCCATGCTGGCGGCCATTTCTCACGACCTGCGCACCCCCCTGACCCGCATGCGGCTGCGCGGCGAATTCGTGGAGGATCCGGTGCAACAGGCGCGGCTGTTCCGCGATGTGGACGAGATGCAGGCCATGGTGGACGGGGCCTTGGCCTTTTTCCGCGACGACGCGGATGAAGAGGCCGTGACGGCCTTCGACCTCGCGGGGCTGCTGACCACCATCGCCGACGAATTCGCCGACCAGGGCATCACCATTCCCTATACCGGGCCGCCCCATGCGGTCTATCGCGGCCGGCCGTTCGCGCTGAAACGCGCGTTCACCAATCTGATCGAGAACGCCATTAGGCACGCGACACCGCCGACGGTGACCCTTGAAGAAGTGCCGGCGCACAACGGAGCGGCCCAAGACGCGCGCGGAATGCTGGCGATCACCGTGCGGGATGACGGGCCGGGCATCCCGGACGACGCGCTGGACCAGGTGTTCAGCCCCTTCTTCCGCCTGGACCGGTCCCGCAACCGGGTCACGGGGGGCGTGGGCCTGGGGCTGACCGCCGCGCTCGCCATCATCCGCGCCCATGGCGGTGACATCATCCTGTCCAACCGGCCGGGTGGGGGACTGGACGCCCGGGTGACGCTGCCCGTCACCTGAAAATGAAACGGCCCGGACAGGAACGTCCGGGCCGTTTCCACCAGTCAGGCGCGGTGAGGGATAAACCCGTCAGCCGGCGGCCTTCTTCTTGCCGGCGTTGCGCAGCAGGGTGCCCAGCGGCAGGTGCAGGTGGGAATTGGCGGCCAGCACGCTGGCGCCGCTCTGCGGAACCTTGCCGCCACCGATCTCGGTGGCAAAGCCACCGGCCTCGGTCACCATCAGCAGACCCGCGGCCACGTCCCAAGGCTTCAGGTTGGTCTCGAAGAAGCCGTCGAAGCGGCCGGCGGCGACATAGGCCAGGTCCAGGGCGGCTGCGCCCAGGCGGCGGATGCCGGCCACCTCGCCCATCACCGCCTGCAGCTGCGGCAGGTAGGCGGCGTGGTCGCCGTGGCCCTTGAAGGGGATGCCGGTGGCGATCAGCGCGTCGGGCAGGTTGCGGCGGGCGGAGACGCGCAGACGGGTGTGGTTGAGGAAGGCGCCGGCGCCCTTCTCCGTCCAGAACATCTCATCATGCACCGGCTCATACACCACACCGGCGACGATCTCGCCTTCCTTCTCCAGCGCGATGGTGATGGCCCAGTGCGGCAGGCCGTGCAGGAAGTTGGTGGTGCCGTCCAGCGGATCGACGATCCAGCGGTGCGACGGATCGCTGCCGGCCACGCTGCCCCCTTCCTCCAGCAGGAAGCCGAAGCTGGGGCGGGCCTTGGACAGTTCCTCGCGGATGATGTTTTCCGACTTGCGGTCGGCGGCGGACACGAAGTCCGCCGGACCCTTGCGGGAAACCTGCAGCTGCTCCACCTCACCAAAGTCGCGCACCAGGGCGCGGCCCGCCTTCTCGGCGGCTTTGGTCATGACGTTGAGGATAGCGGAACGGGCGGCCATGGGGTGTCCCTTTTGATCTCATCACAGGCAGGTCCCCGGGGGACCGCCCTACCATAAAAGCCGAGAGCGAATTCCACCGGAAGGCGGAATTCGCTCTGGCAACGAACCTGTCGCTCCGAGGGCGACGGCGGAAGGAGGCTTAGTCCTTCGCGCGTTCCATGTATTCGCCCTCGGCGGTGCTGACCACCACGCGGGTGCCGGCCTCGATGTGCGGCGGAACCAGGATGCGCACACCGTTTTCCAGCACGGCCGGCTTGTACGAGGAAGAGGCCGTCTGGCCCTTCACCACCGGATCGGCCTCGGTGATCCGCAGGGTCACGGTCTGCGGCAGCTCGACGGACAGCGGCGCGCCTTCGAAGGTCTGCACCGTCACTTCCATGCCGTCGGTCAGGAAGACCTTGCCGTCGCCGACGACATCGCCGGGGATGGAAACCTGCTCGAAGGTTTCCTTGTCCATGAAGGTGTAGCTGTCACCCTCTTCGGCGAACAGGAAGGTCATCTCATGTTCGTCCAGGCGCGCACGCTCCACGCTTTCCTGGGTGCGGAAGCGCTCGATCGTCTTGGTGCCCGTGCGCACGTCCTTCATCTCGATCTGGATGAAAGCGCCGCCCTTGCCGGGCTGCACGATCTGCGTCTTCACGACCACCCACAGCTTGCCGTTATTCTCCATAACGTGGCCGGGGCGCATGGTGTTGGCGTTAACCTTCATGGTGCTTCAACTTTAACCTGGGTGTTTGCGAGCGGCGGGGACCCTAGCAGCTTGTTGCCAGCCGGACAAGATCAGCCGGAATTCCCAAGGCGCATGCCCCTTCGGCGTTATCCCGCAAACGATGCTGTGGAATGCCCCAACCGCCATGAAACCGGCGCAGAAAAAGCCCGGCGGGTCGAAACCGGCCGGGCTTGGAAAGGTATGGGACGGGAAACAGGGAATGAGAAGAACTACAGGGAAACGAACTGGAACCAGCCTCAGGGCTTGATTCCTCAGGGTTTGATCAGGGCGCCCACGGCCGCACCACCGGCCGCGCCGATGGCGGCACCCGCCAGGACCGGGCCGCCGACGATGGCCGTCAGGGCGGCGCCACCCGCGGCGCCGATGGCGCCACCGGACAGGGCGCGCTGCTGGCGGGCATTCAGGCCGGAGCAGCCGGCCAGCAGGGACCCGGCGACAACGACGACGACAGCTTTCTTCAACATGATGGCCTCACTGCTTCCAAGGCCGGGGCGGAACCAGGCAGGACTCCGCCCCGGGGCCGGGCTTGATGCCGGCTAAATCATTGGGGTTAAGGGATTAGCGGATGGGAATGACCACGTTCAGGCCAGCCGACGGATAGTAGACCGGGGGCGGCGGCGGGGGCGCGTAGTACACCGGGGGCGGCACGTACACCGGGCGGGGCGGGCCGTAGTAGTACGGCGGGGCCACGTAGACCCGCGGGCCACGATAGTAGTCGTGGTGGCGGTAGTAGTCGTGGTGGTGATGGCCCCAATACTCGTCGGCGTTCGCCTTGGTCGCGGTCAGGCCGGATGATGCGGCGACCCCGACCACGACCAGTGCGGCAACCGCGGCAAAGCGCTTTACCTTCGCCAGACGCAGGAAATCGCTCGTCATGATCTTACCTCCAAAAAGGGGATGCTCGCTTGTCGGCTCGTGCCGTCATCGGCTTCCCATGGCTCGTATCCTGGAGGCGGATGTTGACGATTTAAGGGCGATGTTTGCCTTAATGCGACCGTAATTATGAATGGGCCGGGAACTTTACGCGCCCGGCCCATTCTCCAATAAGAACAATAGGTTATGCTCAGCGAACCACCTGTCCCGCGCCGCGTCCGCGCGGGTCGGACGCGGTTTGCAGCTCGGTTCCGATCACCTGCACGGCCTCCACATCGCCCATGTTCCAACCCTGGTTCACCAGCGTGTAGCCCATGGCCTTCAGCTTGTCGGCCTCCGGCCCCGTCAGCGGGGCGTAGGGGTCGTAATAGATGGTGTCCTTGGGCAGCAGTTGATGGTGCACCCGCTGGGCCGCCACCGCCGCCTGCAAGGGCATGTGGAAGTCATAGACGTCGCTCATCACCTGGAAGACGCCGGTGAAGATGCGGGAGCCGCCGGGCGTGCCCAGCACCAGGCTGACCTTGCCATCGCGGGTGACGATGGTGGGGGTCATGGAGGACAGCATGCGCTTGCCCGGCTGGATGGCGTTGGCGTCCTTGCCCACCACACCGAAGCCGTTGGGCACGCCCGGCTTGGCGCTGAAGTCGTCCATCTCGTCATTCATCAGGAAGCCGGCACCGCTGACCACCTCACCATTCCCGAACTCGAAATTCAGGGTGTAGGTGTTGGAGACGGCGTTGCCCCACTTGTCGACGACGGAGAAGTGCGTTGTCTCGTTGGGCTCCAGCCCCGGCTTCACGTCGGGCGTGGGGGAAATGGCGGTGGGGTTGACCTCTCCGGCCCGCTTGGCCAGGTAGTCGTCGCTGATCAGTTTTTCCACCGGCACCTTGTAGAAGTCCGGGTCGCCCAGGTATTCCGCGCGGTCGGCGAACACCCGCTTCTCGATCTCCGCCAGCAGGTGGATGTACTTGGCGGAGTTGAGCGGCACGTCCTTGAAGTCCGCGGCGCGCAGCTCCTTCATCTTCAGCAGCTGGGCCAGCGCCTCCCCGCCCGAGCTGGGCGGCGGGGCGGTGTAGACGACGTTGCCCTGCCAGGTGAACCGGATGGGCTCCCGCCACTTGGCCTTATAGTCCGCCAGATCCTGCGCCGTGATCAGGCCGCCGTCCTTCTTCATTTGCGCGACCAGCAGCTGCGCCGTCTTGCCGGTGTAGAATTCCTTGGGCCCGTCCTTGGCGATGCGCTTCAGCGTCTCGGCCAGTTCCGGCTGGGTGAAGGTCTTGCCCGGCTCCATCTTGCCGAAGTACTGGGCGAAGTTGGTGCCCGCGAACTGCGCCATCATGTCGGTGCGGTAGGCGATGATCTTGTCGGACGGCAGGAAGCCCTTTTCCGCCAGGGTAATGGCCGGCTGGATAACCCGCTCCCAAGGCAGCGTGCCGAAGCGGTGGTGCGCCTCCCACAGGCCCATGACGGTGCCGGGCACGCCGGCCGCCTTGGCGCCCACCAGGCTGAGCTTTGGAATCACGTTGCCCTGGGCGTCCAGGTACATGGTGCGCGTCGCGGCCTTGGGCGCCACCTCGCGGTAGTCGATGAAGTAGGGTTTGCCGTCCATGAACAGGGTCATGAAGCCGCCGCCGCCGATGTTGCCGGCTTCGGGATAGGTGACGGCCAGGGCGAAGGCTGTGGCCACGGCGGCATCCACGGCGTTGCCGCCGGCCTTCAGGATCTCCGCCCCGGCGCCCGTGCCGAAGGTGTCGGCCGAGGCCACGGCGCCACCCGACAGCAGGGCGGCCGGCGCGGCCGCCGTCTCCTTGGCTTGCAGCCCGCCAACGGGCCCGACCAGCGCCACGCCCAGCGCCAGTACGCCGACGGCGTTGATCCAGCGGCGCGTGACGTCCCTGCCAGCCCACCCCTTGCCACCCTGCCAGGACCCCATCGGTCACCCCTCTTGTTCTGGAATCGTTGTCCCGGCTACCGGCCGGAGGGACCAGCATGCCCAGGTCGCGGGCGAAAGATAAGATGATTTTGCGCTGCGGCATGATAAGCGATGCTTGACGATTTTCTCATATATGGGAAATATTCCCGTTATGGAACAGACTCCCGATCCCTTCGACCAACGCTTGGCCGCCCGCCTAGCCAGCCTGCGCCTGGAGCGCGGCTGGACCTTGGAGACGTTGGCGGACCGCAGCGGCATTAGCCGGGCGACCCTGTCCCGGCTGGAGCGGGGGGAGACCAGCCCCACCGCCGCTTTGCTGGGGCGGCTATGCACCGCCTACGAACGGCCCATGTCCCGCCTGCTGGCGGAGGTGGAGGCCGACCCGCAGCAGTTTATCCCCCGCGAGTCCCAACCCGTCTGGACCGATCCTGAAACCGGCTTCCACCGCCGGGGCGTCTCCCCACCCGCCAGCGGCTACATGACGGAGATGGTGGAAGGCACCCTGCCCCCCGGCGCCGTCATCGCCTATCAGGCGCCGCCGGTGGCGGGGCTGGAGCATCATTTGTGGATGCTGGCCGGGCGGCTGGAACTGGCCTTGGACGGCATGCCCCACGCGCTGTCGGCGGGGGACACGCTGCGCTATCGCCTGACGGGCGGCAGCCGCTTCCATTGTCCCGGCCCGGACGCTGCGCACTACGTCATCGCCATCACCCGCCCCTGAGAAGCCCTGAGCCACCATGACCGCCCTGGCCATCCGCGAAATTCCCGCCACCGAGTTGGACGCCCAGACCCCCGCCCTGAGCCGCATCCTGCATGCCTGCGTCCTGGGCGGGGCCAGCGTCGGCTTCATCCTGCCCTTCGCCGAGGACGAGGCCACCGCCTTCTGGCAAGGGTTGAGACCTGGCCTGGAGACCGGCGGCCGGCGCCTGCTGGGCGCCTGGCTGGGGGACCGCCTGATGGGCACGGTGCAGCTGCTGCTGGCCGGCCCGCCCAACGGCCGCCACCGCGCGGAGGTGGCCAAGATGCTGGTCCATCCCGACGCCCGCCAACGCGGCATCGGTCGGGCGCTGATGGCCGCCGTCGAGGCGCTGGCCCGGGCGGAGGGCCGCACCCTGCTGCTGCTGGACACCGGCAGTGATGAAGGCCGGGCGCTGTATCGCTCCGCCGGGTTCCAGACCGTGGGCCACATTCCGGGCTATGCCATCCATGTCGATGGCTCACCCCTGGCGACGACCATCCTGTACAAGCATTTAACAGGACCAATGCCGGAGAATTACGCGCGCTGACGCGTGCCTAGCCGGCCAATTACCGGTATCCGCCAGTAAAAAATGTTGCGGCGTGCGCGTTTTCACCCCCGCACCCCCCGCCCCCGCCTTGCCGCCCCTGCGCACTAGGGTTAAGGTCGCAGCCGGTCCCGGCATGGCGGACCCGCGCCAAGGCCGGCGCGGGAATCGGCCCGAAGCACGCCGGACAGCCATGGATAGGGGCGGTTAAGGCGGCAATGGGTTTCACGCTGGCAGTCGGCACATTCCTACAGCATTTGATCAACGGCCTGACCCTGGGCGCCATCTACGGACTGATCGCCATCGGCTACACCATGGTGTACGGCATCATCCGCATGATCAATTTCGCCCATGGCGAGATTTACATGATCGGCGCCTTCATCGCCGTCACCACCTTCACCCTGCTGCTGGGGGCGGGCGTGACCTCGGTGCCGCTGGCCTTGGTCATCGTGCTGGCTATCTCCTGCACCTTCACCGCCGCCTATGGCTGGACCATCGAGCGCGTGGCCTACCGCCCGCTGCGCACGGCGCCCAAGCTGGCGCCCTTCATCTCCGCCATCGGCATGTCCATCCTGCTGCAGAACTTCGTCATGCTGACCCAGGGCGCGCGGTCGAAGTCGCTGCCCCCGGTCATGACGGGCGGCATCACCCTGTGGCACGACGGCGACTTCAGCCTGGGCCTGACCAACATCCAGATGTTCATCATCCTGCTGACCGTGGCGCTGATGGCCGGGTTCACCCTGGTCATCAACCGCACCGCCCTGGGCCGCGCCCAGCGGGCCTGTGAGCAGGACCGGACCATGGCCGCCTTGCTGGGCATCAACGTCGACCGCACCATTTCCCTGACCTTCGTGCTGGGGGCCGGGCTGGCGGCGGTGGCCGGCGTCATGGTCACCCTCTATTACGGCGTCATCGACTTCTACATCGGCTTCCTGGCCGGCATGAAGGCCTTCACCGCCGCCGTGCTGGGCGGCATCGGCAGCCTGCCGGGCGCCATGCTGGGCGGCCTGCTGATCGGCCTGATCGAGGCCTTCTTCTCCGGCTACGTCTCCAGCGCCTACAAGGACGTGGCGGCGTTTTCCATCCTGATCCTGGTGCTGGTGGTCCGCCCCTCGGGCCTGCTGGGCCGTCCTGACATCGAGAAGGTGTGAGGTCATGGCCGCACCCATTCCCTCCCCCACTGGCCCCGCCATGCCCTTCGTGCACCGTCTGCGTGAGGCCGTCATCGCCGGCCTGGTCGCCATGGCGCTGGCCGTGCCCTTCCTGGGCCTGCGCACCGTCAACCTGGACCAGGGCCTAGTGGTGCAGGCCAACCTGGCCTATGTGCCCCTGGCCGGTGCCGTCGTCTTCCTGGGCCGGTTGATCCTCGGCCTGCTGGCGGCACCGCTGGCCAAGGCCGCGGCCCCCCTGGCAACGTGGCGCCCGCCGGCGGGCGCCCAGCGCCTGCGCCCTTGGGGCGGGCCGCTGCTGGTGCTGGCCGCCGCCGCCCTGCCCTTCCTGCCCTTCGCCAACCGCTATGTCATCGACCTGGGCACCACAGCGCTGATCTACATCCTGCTGGCGACGGGCCTGAACATCACCGTGGGCCTGGCCGGGCTGCTGGATCTGGGCTTCGCCGCCTTCTACGCCATCGGCGCCTATACCTGCGCCCTGACCACCACGCAGCTGCACTGGGGGTTCTGGCCGGCGCTGGCGGCGGGAGGGCTGGCGTCCAGCCTGTTCGCGGTGCTGCTGTCCCTGCCCATCCTGCGGCTACGCGGCGATTATCTCGCCATCGTCACCCTGGGGTTTGGTGAGATCACCCGCATCGTCATCCTGAACTGGCAGGGCCTGACCGGCGGGCCCAACGGCGTGTCGGGCATCGCCCGGCCCACCCTGTTCAGCCTGACCTTCGACCGGCGCGCGCCGGCCGGCGGCCACACCTTCAGCGAGGTGACGGGCATCGCCTATGCCCCCGAACACCGGCTGATCTTCCTCTACCTGATCATCCTGGCGCTGACCGCGCTGGCGGCCTACACCGTGGCCCGCCTGCGCCGCCTGCCCATCGGCCGCGCCTGGGAGGCGTTGCGCGAGGATGAGATCGCCTGCCGCTCGCTGGGCATCAACCCCACCATGGTGAAGGTCTCGGCTTATGCCACCGGCGCGCTGATGGGTGGCCTGGCCGGCTGCTTCTTCGCCGCCCGCCAGGGCTTCGTCAGCCCGGAAAGCTTCGGCTTCATGGAGTCGGCCACCATCCTGGCCATTGTCGTGCTGGGCGGCATGGGCAGCCAGGCGGGCGTGATCATCGCGGCCTTGTTCATCGTCGTGCTGCCGGAACTGGCGCGCGGCTTCGCCGACTACCGCATGCTGGCCTTCGGCCTGGCCATGATCCTGATCATGATCTGGAAGCCGGGCGGCCTGCTGTCCGGCCGCCTGCCGACCATCCGGCTGTCCAACGCCAAGCCCAAGCCCGTGGCGGAGGCCGCCTGAAATGACGGAACCCCTTCTGGACGTTCAGGGCCTGACCATGCGCTTCGGCGGCCTGTTGGCCGTGGACGGCGTGGATTTGACGGCGGAGCGCAACCGCATCACCGCCTTGATCGGCCCCAATGGCGCCGGCAAGACCACCATCTTCAACTGCCTGACGGGCTTCTACAAACCCACGGCCGGCCGGCTGCTGTTGCGCCACCCGACGCGGGGGCCCATCGAGTTGCAGACGCTGAAGGGCTATGGCGTCGCCCGCACGGGCGTCGTGCGCACCTTTCAGAACATCCGCCTGTTCCCCAGCATGACGGTGCTGGAGAATCTGCTGGTGGCCCAGCACCAGGCGCTGATGCCCAGGTCCGTCTTCTCGCTGGCCGGCCTGCTGAACCTGAAGGGCTGGCGCGCCGCGGAAGAGGCGGCGGTGGACACCGCCCGCGACTGGCTGCGCCGGCTGGACCTGCTGGCCGTGGCGGATGAGGAGGCGGGCAACCTGTCCTACGGCATGCAGCGCCGGGTGGAGATCGCCCGCGCCATGAGCACCAACCCGCTGTTGCTGTGCCTGGATGAGCCGGCCGCCGGCCTGAACCCGCGCGAAACCCGGGCGCTGGCCGAGCTGCTGGCCGGCATCCGCGCCGAACACGGCATCGGCATCCTGCTGATCGAACATGACATGGGCCTGGTCATGGATATCTCCGACCACATCTTCGTCGTCGACCATGGCGCCCGCATCGCCGCCGGCACGCCGGCCGAAATCCGCAATGACGAGCGGGTGATCAAGGCCTATCTGGGCGAGCCCGACGCCGACGACGCAGCCCACGCCGGCGGGGACGCGCACTGATGGCCGGCCCGCTGCTGCAACTGTCCCACGTCCACGCCAGCTATGGTCCCGTGCACGCCCTGCGCGGCGTCAACGTCACGGTGAACGAGGGGGAGATCGTCACCCTCATCGGCGCCAATGGTGCTGGCAAGTCCACCCTGCTGATGACCATTTGCGGCAACCCGAAGCCGACGCAGGGCCAGATCCTGTTCCAGGACAAGAGCCTGGTGGGCATCCCCCCGCACCTGATCGCCACGCAGGGCATCGCCCAGGTGCCGGAGGGGCGGCGCATCTTCCCGCGCATGACGGTGCTGGAGAACCTGCAGCTGGGCGCCACCCTGGCCGACCCCGCGCATTTCGCCGAGGATTTGGCCACCTGCTACGGCCTGTTCCCCATCCTGGAGAAGCGCCAGGCCCAGCGCGCCGGCACCCTGTCGGGCGGGGAGCAGCAGATGCTGGCCATCTCCCGCGCGCTGATGAGCCGCCCGCGCATGCTGCTGCTGGACGAGCCCTCGCTGGGCCTCGCCCCCCTCATCATCCGCCAGATCTTCCAGGTCATCGAGCAGCTGAACCGGGAGCGCGGCATGACCATCCTGCTGGTGGAGCAGAACGCCTACCACGCCCTGAAGCTGGCCCACCGCGCCTATGTCCTGGCCTCGGGCGAGGTGGTGCTGACGGGCTCAGGGCGCGAGCTGCTGGCCAACGAACAGGTGCGCGCGGCCTACCTGGAGGGTGGGGCGCATTAACCTCAGGCGGTCCGCTTGAGCGCTTCCTGGACAACGTCTGGGTTCTTGGCGATCACCTTCAGATAGGCTTTCGCCGTGGCGTCCGGTTCCTTCCGGCCCTGTTCCCAGTCGCGCAGTGTCCCGATGGGCACATGGAACCGCGCGGCGAACTCTTCCTGCGTCAACCCCAGCGCTCGACGCATCGTCCGCACCTGCGGCACCCGGCGCATACGGGACATGTCTTCAGGCATCAACGGTCGCGCATCCGGATCGCTCACCGCAGCCTGGTGACGCTCTTCCTCCGACATCGCATCAAAGCGCGCGAAAGGGGTGGCATCGGGGTCAAGCGTTTTCATCGTGGTATCGTCGGCGCTCATAGGGCTCAGCTCCTCTCGCGGAGATCAGACGGATATCATCACCCCGGAGGGCGTAGGCGAGGTAAAGCAACCGCCCCTCCGCCATGCCGATGATGATGAAACGTTCCTCACCATAATCCTCACGCTCATCCGGCCACTCGATGGCGAACGGATCCCGGAAGACGGCGCAGGCATCTTCAAATCGGACGCCGTGCTTGGCCAAGTTTTCAGCAGCCTTGCGTTTGTCCCATTGGAACATGGCGTCTCCGACTCTATGACGCAAGAGTACGGCTAAGCCGTATTTCCGTCAACGTGCCGAACCCACTCACAGAGGCAGGTGAAGGTACCGCCATAGCTGGAATCAAGGTGAAGGATCAACGCTTCTGGATGGTACCTGCGCTGGCGGGCCACCAGCGTCGACAGGTCGCCCACCGTGGCGCGGCCCTGATAAAGATCGTCCAGTGCTTGCGCGGCCAACGGTGGCAGTGCCGGTTCCCCCAAGCGCCAGAGATGAATGGTGGAGAGGATGGTGCCGGGCCAATAGTCCTGGACGGCGAAGTCGATCACACCGCCCGCCTTCAGGATCGTGCGCTCCGCACCGTCAACGGAACGAATGTCGAAGCGCAGCCCATCTTCGCTCGCCGCGAAGCCCGCAAGCTGCCCATCGTGATAGCGGAAACCCACGACCAGGCCGTCTTCCCGAACCTGCACCCCATCCAGCGTCATTTCTCCCTACTCCGCCGCCTCGCCCTCCTCCTTGGGCGCCCCATTGGCTGTCCCGCCGGCTGCGTCGAACTGCAGCGCCGCCAGGCGGGCGTAGAGGCCGCCTTGGCGGATCAGTTCCTCATGCCGGCCGCTGGCGACGATCTTGCCCTTGTCCAGGACGATGATGCGGTCGGCGTTCAGCACGGTGGCCAGTCGATGGGCGATGATGAGGGTGGTGCGGTCCTTCATCAGGGTTTCCAGGGCCAGTTGCACCCCCCGCTCGCTCTCCGCGTCCAGGGCGGAGGTCGCCTCGTCCAGCAGCAGGATCTTCGGATTGCGCAGAATGGCGCGGGCGATGGCGATGCGTTGGCGCTGGCCGCCGGAGAGGCGCACGCCCTTCTCCCCCAGATAGGTGCCCAGGCCCTCGGGCAGGGCCTCCAGGAAGTCCAGCGCATGGGCGGCGCGGGCGGCGGCGCGCACCTCCTCGTCCGTCGCCTCGGGGCGGCCGTAGCGGATGTTCTCCCACGCGTTGGTGGAGAAGATCACCGCCTCCTGCGGCACGATGCCCAGGCGGGCGCGCACGTCCGCCGGGGTGGCCGTGCGCACGTCCACGCCGTCCACCAGCACGCGGCCGTCCTGCGGGTCGTAGAAGCGCAGCAGCAGCTGGAACAGCGTGGTCTTGCCAGCACCGCTGGGGCCGACGATGGCCACCGTCTCGCCCGGCGCCACCGTCAGGTCCAAGCCCTCCAGCGCCGCATGGTCGGGCCGGGCGGGGTAGTGGAAGCGCACGCCCTCAAACGCCACGGTGCCGATGGCCGGAGTGGGCAGCGCCACCGGGTTGGGCGGAGCGACGATATCCGCCTTGGTCTCCAGCAGGTCCACCAGGCGCTCCATGGCGCCGGCCGCGCGCTGCAGTTCCCCGGTGACTTCCGAAATGGCGCCCACAGCGCCGGCCACCAGCACGGAATAGAAGATGAAGGCGGAGAGCTGGCCGGCGGAGATGCGGCCGGCCAGCACGTCGTGCCCGCCGATCCACAGGATGACGCCGATGGCCCCCATGACCAGGGAGATGATGATCATGGCCATCAAGGCCCGCACACGGATGCGGCGCACGGCGGTGGTGAAGGCGTCCTCCACCCGCTCGCCAAAGCGCGCCGTCTCTATGGCCTCATGCCCGAAGGCCTGGACGATGCGGATGCCGCCCAGCGTCTCATCCACCTGGGCGCCCACGTCGGCCACGCGGTCCTGGCTGGCCTTGCTGAGCTTGCGGAGCGAGCGACCTAGGATGACGATGGGCAGCACCACCAGGGGCACGACGATCAGCACCAGGCCCGTCAGCTTGGCGCTGGTGATGGCCAGCATGATCAGGCCGCCCATCAGCATCAGCGTGTTGCGCAGGGCGATGGAAACGGTGGAGCCCACCACCGTCTGCAGCAGGGTGGTATCGGTGGTCAGACGCGACAGCACCTCACCCGTGCGGGTCGATTCGAAGAATCCGGGCGACAAGGTCACCAGATGGTCGAAAACCGCGCGGCGGATATCGGCCACCACCCGCTCGCCCACCCAGGAAACCAGGGAGAATCGCACATAGGTGGACCCGGCAAGTACCAGAATGACACCCAGCATGACCAGCAGCGCGTGGTCCAGCAGCTGCGGATTGCTGGTGACGAAGCCTTGGTCGACCACCGCCTGGAGGCCGCGGCCCATGCCGATGGTGGTGGCCGCCGCCAGCAGCAGGGCGATGCCCGCCCCCACCGAGTGCCAGATGTAGGGCCGCACGAAGGGCAGCAGAAAGGCCAAGGGCCGCAGGGACTTACGGCCCGGGGCGGCGGTCGTGGTGGCGTCGGTCACCGGCGATGTTCCCAATCTGTCTGAACGGGGCGCGGAACCGTCCCATTATTCAAGCTACCCCAAACAATCAGCTTGGCCCCACGCGCGTGATGGCTTAGGTAATGCGTCCAAGGCCGTGGGGCAACCATCGCCATCCCTTTCCTTCATCGCCACGTGGCGTCAGCCATGCGTGGTTGTGGTGTCGTGCGCATGGGGCGCGCACGATCGGGTGTTGATCCCGGGGACGGTTTTGGCTATAAGCCCGGCTTCGCATTTCGAGATTTTTGTTTTGGGACTTGGGCGATCATGAAAGCTGACATTCACCCGGACTACCATGAGATCACCGTCGTCATGACCGACGGCACCTCGTTCAAGACCCGGAGCACCATGGGCAAGGCCGGCGACACGCTGCGCCTGGACATCGACCCGAAGTCGCACCCGGCGTGGACGGGCGTGCAGAAGCTGGTCGACACCGGCGGCCAGATCGCCAAGTTCAACCGCCGCTTCTCGGGCCTGGGCCTGAAGTAAGCCGCGGGCGGCCCACGCCGCACGCCGCTCACGCTTTCAAGAAAGGGCGTCCCATCCGGGGCGCTCTTTTTTGCTGCTTACAGCCAGGCCAAGCACTACGCCCCGTCTGGCCGCACAGCGACCTGCAGCAGCACCGCCCAAAAGCGATGCGCGCCCCTGGCCTGCGACCGCAGGCCCCGGAGATTTCTGGGGAGCGAAGCGGACCGGAAATCGAGGAAGCCAAGCCGCCGGACGGCGGCGCCCGGCGATTGAGGGAATAGGCCTAATTAAGCCACGCTGCGGCGGTACTGCTCTTCCAGGCGTTCGGCGCGCATGTACAGGCTGTGGCTGCGTTGCAGCAGGGAGCGCAGGCCGGACGGCAGCTCGCCATTGTCGGGACCCGAAGGGTCGCTGCAGATGGTGCCGCCGGACAGGGCGAACTGTTCGCCCAGCACTTGGTCGGCCGTCAGCTCATGGGCATGCACGGCCTTCAGGGCCAGCAGCCAGGCCATCACCTGGGTCAGCCGGCTGGTGACACGCAGCGATTCGTAGCTGATCTGCAATCGGACCTGGGGTGGCAGCCCCCGCTGGTCCTTGGCTTCCTGGAAGGCCACGTAGTTGCGCGCCTCAACCAGGAGGGCCATCGTCTCCTCGTACGTCCGGTCGAAAAAGGCATTGGACTCGAGCAACGAGGAACCTTTCTCCGGGCTGGACCTGAATACCGCAGGGGGTGGTCCCATGGGCGTAACTCAGGCGGGGGTAACCCGGGCACGGACGACAACTGTAGGGTCGAAATGCCCAAACCCGCAATACGCGGCGGGCTGGGATCACCTTCTGATCACAGCCGATGACGCTTCAGGGTGCCACCAAAGGCTTAAATCTTCGGAAATGGGACGGCGGCTTTCCAAGCCCAGGCGTCCTCCACTTTTCGGATTCCGGCCCCTATTGAAATCCGCGAAGAGCGTTCACAGATGAAACTGCGTCGGCGGGAATGCCCAGGAGGGGTTCCTAGAGCCGGCATGAGACCCCACCCAACGGGACGGCCAGGATGGCGCCCAAGGGGCCGGGGTGATCGCTCTACCGGAGGATTATCATGCGCAGTTACGACCTGTCCCCGCTGTTCCGTTCCACCGTCGGTTTCGACCGCCTGACCCGCCTGATGGAGTCGGCGCTGAAGACCGAGGACCAGGGCAACGCCTACCCGCCCTACAACATCGAGAAGCGCGGGGACGACGATTATCGCATCACCATGGCGGTCGCCGGCTTCAGCCAGGAAGAGATCGACATCGTGACGCAGGAGAACGCGCTGACGGTCATCGGCAAGTCCCGCAAGGATGACCAGGCCGCCCCGCAGACACAGTACCTGCACCGGGGCATCGCCGCCCGCGCCTTCGAGCGGCGCTTCCAGCTGGCCGAGCATATCCGGGTGACGGGTGCGGCGCTGGAAAATGGCCTGCTGCACATCGACCTGGTGCGGGAGGTGCCGGAGACGGCCAAGCCGCGCCATATCCCGATCGCCAATCTGGGCCAGAGCTCGACCGCCCTGCCCACCGGGCAGGCGGCCAATTAAGGCCCGGTCCAACTAAGTCCTGGCAAGGCCAGCAGGGTCCGGGCGGATGACCGCCCGGACCCTTCCTGCCGCTGCGTTTTCGGGACGTAAAAATGGAAAGGGCCGCAGCTATTGCGCTGCGGCCCTTTCGCATTCCCAGCGGCGCCGGTTTTCCGGCTGCCTGATTTTGCCCGCCCGTTCAACCCGTACCAAACTTCGAAACGGACGGTATGCAGGGCACGCGGGCCAGTCAACCCACTTCGGCAACAAAGACCGCAGATCAGTCAACGCACCGTCACAATTTTGCCACATGGGAGGTACCCCAAAGCGGCAGGTGCAGGCTCACATTCTATTGATTCCAAATCGTTTTTCGCCCAAACCCAGCAGTGGTCAGGGCCGCCCCGATTTCCTCTAGAACAGCCGGATCATCGATGGTGGCCGGCATGGCCCAGGCCTCCTGGTCCGCTATCTTTTGCATGGTCGCCCGCAGGATTTTCCCTGAGCGGGTTTTGGGCAGCCGCTCTACCACCAGGGCTTGGCGGAAGGCGGCGACAGGGCCGATGACCTCCCGCACCCGCTGCACCACCTCGGCCACGATGGTCTCGTGCCCGCGGGTCACCCCCGCCTTCAGCACCAGGAAGCCCAGGGGCAACTGGCCCTTCAGCGCATCGTGCACGCCAATGACGGCGCACTCCGCCACGTCGGGATGGCCGGCCAGCACTTCTTCCATGGCACCGGTGGACAGGCGGTGGCCGGCCACGTTGATGATGTCGTCGGTGCGGGCCATGATGAACAGGTAGCCGTCCTCATCGACATAGCCGGCGTCCGATGTCTGGTAGAAACCCGGATATTCGGAGAGGTAGCTGCGGATAAAGCGCTCCTCCGCGTTCCACAGCGTGGGCAGGGCACCCGGCGGCAGCGGCAGGCGTATGGTAACCGCCCCCAGCGTGCCCGCCGGCACCTCGTGCCCCTGCCCGTCCAGCACCCGCACATCCCAACCCGGCAGCGGCCGGGTGACGGAGCCATGCTTGACCGGCATGAGGCCCAGCCCCACCGGGTTGCCGGCGACCGGCCAGCCGGTTTCCGTCTGCCACCAATTGTCGATGACCGGCACCTTCAGATGGGCTTCCGCCCAGCGCAGGGTGTCGCTGTCCGACCGTTCCCCCGCCAGGTACAGCTGGCGGAAATGGCTGAGGTCATAGCCCTTGAGCAGCAGGCCCTCCGGATCCTCGCGCTTGATGGCGCGAAGGGCGGTGGGGGCGGTGAACAGCATGGCCACTTTGTGCTGGCTGATCACCCGCCAGTAGACGCTGGCGTCCGGCGTCCCCACAGGCTTGCCCTCATACAACACGGTGGTGGCGCCGTGCAGCAGCGGGCCATAGACGATATAGCTGTGCCCGACCACCCAGCCCACGTCGCTGGCGGCCCAGAACACCTCCCCCGGTTTCAGCCCATAGAAATGTTCCATGGTCCATTTCAGGGCCACGGCATGGCCCCCGTTGTCGCGGACCACGCCCTTGGGCTGGCCCGTGGTGCCGGAGGTGTACAGGATGTACAGCGGATCCGTGGCGGCCACCGGCACGCAATCGTGCGGCGTCGCCGTTTCAGCCTCTGTCCAGTCGATGTCGCGGCCCGGCTTCAGGGGCGCCTGTTCCTGCGGCCGCTGCAGGATGATGCAGCAGGTCGGCTTGTGCGCCGCCTGGTCGATGGCGCTGTCCAGCAGGGGCTTGTAGGGAATGACGCGGGCGCCCTCGATTCCGCAGGAGGCGGAAACCACCACCTTGGGCTTGGCGTCGTCCAGGCGGGTGGCCAGCTCGCGCGCGGCGAATCCACCAAAGACGACGGAATGGATGGCGCCCAGCCGGGCGCAGGCCAGCATGGCGACGACCGCCTCGGCCACCATGGGCATGTAGAGGATGACCCGGTCCCCCTTCCCCACCCCCTGGGCCGCCAGCAGGCCGGCGAAGCGCGCCGTCAGGTCCAGCAGTTCGCGGTAGGTGTATGTGACCACGGTGTTGGTGATGGGCCGGTCGTGGATCAGCGCCACTTGCTCGCCCCGTCCCGCTGCCACGTGGCGGTCCAGCGCGTTCCAGCACGTGTTCAGCTGCCCGCCGGCGAACCAGCGGAATAGGGGCGCGCGGCTATCATCCAGCACATGGTCCCAGGGGCGGATCCAGTCGATGGCCCGCGCCGCTTCCCCCCAGAAGCCCTCAGGATCGTCCAGGGACCGGTTGTATACTTCCGCATAGCGTCCGCTCATCCGCTTACCCCCCCTTTTTGGAGCCCCGGAGGACCCTATTCTTGCTTGGCCCCGCCACCATCGCAGGCCGCCCAGGGGACGACCATGAGACAGATCAACGGCCTGCCTTTATCCTACCGGCTCGGGGCCGTCGGCCAACACGAAACCGCCCCGCTCACCCGAAAGGACAGGGCGGTGCGGCAGCGGGCGGCATAGGGCCGGCATGCATGTGGGATAAGGGCTACGGCACCAAAGGATTTGAAAGGTAAGGCGATTCGGCCGGACGGCCTAGCCAGGCGCCCGCCACCCTCCTTTTAAGGAAGGGGATCGGCACCACCTTGACGTCCAAGGCGGTGCCCCGACAGACGGCATGTCAGATGATCGCCCGCCCCGCCGCGAAGCTGCTTTCGCGGCCCACCTGGCCATAGCAGCGGGTGAGCCAATCACCGGCCGCGGCGCGTCCCATGTCACGCAGTTCGGTCAGGAAGCCCCAGTCGGCGTTCAGCTTGCTGGAGACGCCCAGGTCCGCCATACCCGGCCCCGGTTCCACCAGGTGCAGGTAGACCGGGCGCACCCCGGCCTCCGACGGGTCGATGCCGTGGTCCGCGCACAGGCGGTTCACCAGCTCCAGCGACTTGAGCTCGCGCAACAGGGTGGCGTTGAAGCCGATCTCGCTCATGCGGTCGACGATGGCGCTCGGTGCCGTGGGCACGGCCGGCCGCTGCAGCGGCGTCACCTGCACCACCAGGATGTCGGTCGCCGTGCAGTCATGCAGCAAGGGATAGAGCGTGGGGTTACCCATATAGCCGCCATCCCAGTACGGCTCGCCCTCGATTTCCACAGCCTGGAACAGGATGGGCACGCAGGCCGAGGCCAACAGCGCCTCGATGGACAAGTCCGCGCCCTTGAACACCCGCAGCTGGCCACGGTTGACGTTGGTGGCGCTGACGAACAGGCGCACACTGTCGGACCGGCGCAGCACGTCGAAGTCGATCAGCCCGTCCAGCACATCGCGCATGGGGTTCAGGCCCAGTGGGTTGAACTGATAGGGCGACATCATGCGCACCATCATGTCCAGGCCGGCATAGACGGGGGAATGGTCCAGGTTGCGCCGCCCGGCCCCGCCCGTCATCCAATCCAGCCAGGTGGGCTGCAGCGGGCCGGTGGCGGAGCTTTTGGCCATGCGCCGCCATAGCCGGTGCAACAGGGCGCGCGCACCCTCCGCCCCGCCGGTCAACAGGCCATAGGCCAGCAGCGCGCCGTTGACGGCGCCGGCGCTGGTGCCGCTGATGCCCTCGACATCCAGCCGGCCATCCTCCAGCAGGCGGTCCAGCACACCCCAGGTGAAAGCCCCGTGGGAGCCGCCGCCCTGCAGCGCCAGATTGACGGTGCGCCGCGCCGGCGCCCCGGTTACCGGAGGGGCGGCCGGAGTCGGAGACACCGGTGTCGCCCGCCGCCGCCGCTTGGCCACATCGCCCACAGAACCGTCCATACCGCCCTGACCCTCGAAGAAAAGCGGCCCAGCATTGAAGGCGAAGCACAGAATTCGCCGGTCCGCCGGGACCAACATGGTTAACAACTGCCTGGGCTTATCGACAAAATGCCGCCCAATTCGTGGGCTAATTCATACCGCGATACGGGTGGCGGAACAAACCCGTCTTGAACAATGCTGGACCTGGGTTAAGGTTAGGTTAGTGACTTGGGACGCAATGACATCCGGGGGCATCCGGGCCCGCCCTTTGGGGACGACGCCACCGCCATCCTCCGCGATCAGGCGTTCCCGAGCATCATGATGAGGGAAAGACGGCCGTGGGCGACGTAGTCAACCTGAACCGGTTCCGTAAGCAGAAAGCCAAGGAAGAGCGGGAGGCCAAGGCGGCCGAGAACCGCGTCGTCCATGGCCGCACCAAGGCCGAGCGCACGGCCGAGCAGAAGCGCCAGGACAGCCAGATGGTGGACCTGGACGGCAAGAAACTGGACCCCGCCGACCAGGACGACTAGGCCGCCACACGCCAGACACCCCTCCCCCACAAATACCCTAGCCCGCGACTGCGGGCACCGAAGCGTTTTGGGGAGCGTAGCGGACTAAAATGCGGGGATAGCCAAAGCCGCGGATGCGGCTGCCGGCGCCTGAGGAAGCCGCCCGCGTCACCGCGGGCGGTTCACGTGCCCCATCTTGCGGCCTGGCCGCGCCTCCGCCTTGCCGTAGAGGTGCAGGCGGGCGCCGGGTTCGGCCAGCAGATCGTGCCACTGGTCGGCGTCGTCGCCGATCAGGTTCTTCATCATGCAGGGCGCCATGATGTCGGTGGCGCCCAGGGGCAGGCCGCAGACGGCGCGCACCAGCTGCTCGAACTGGCTGGTGGCGCAGAAATCCATGGTCCAGTGACCGGAGTTATGTGGTCGGGGCGCCACCTCGTTCACCAGCACCTGGCCGTCCGGCGTCACGAACATCTCCACCGCCAGCAGGCCGACGACGCCCAGCGCCTCCGTCAGCGTCCGGGCGATGCGCGCGGCCTCGGCCGCCACCGCCGGGGTCACGGCCGCCGGCACCAGCGTCTCATCCAGGATGCCCTTGGCGTGGCGGTTCTCCACCACCGGGAAGGCGGCCATGACGCCATCGGCGCGGCGCGCGACAATGACTGAAACCTCGCAGGCGAAGGTGACGAACCCCTCCAGCACGGCGCTGTCGGTGCGCAGCGCCTCCCAGGCCGCGACCAGGTCGCTGTCGGGCCCCAGGCGCACCTGGCCCTTGCCGTCGTAGCCCATGCGGGCGGACTTGAGGATCGACGGCGTGCCCAGGTCGGCCACGGCGGCGCGCAGGGAATCGACGCCGGTCACCGCACGGAAGGGCGCAGTGCCGATGCCGAGATTGTTGGCGAAGGTCTTCTCTTCCAGGCGGTCCTGGGCCACGGCCAGGACGTGGGCGCCGGGGAAGGTCGGCACCCGGGCTGCCAGGAAATCGATGGTGGCCGTGGGGATGTTCTCCCACTCCAGCGTCACGACGTCGACGGCCTTGGCGAAGGCCTCCAGCGCCGCCCAGTCATCGAAGGCCGCCAGGGTTTCAATCGATACCACCTGGGCGCAGGGGCTGTCCCCGTCCGGCCCGTAGGCATGGGTGCGATAACCCAGGTTGGCGGCGGCCAGCGCCGTCATGCGGCCCAGCTGGCCGTTGCCCAGCATGCCGATGGTCGAACCCGGCGGGACGACGGTGAGGGGGGAAAGGGTCATTCCTCGTCCCGGGGTTCCAGGGCCACGCGATCGGTCTGGGCGGCGCGCCAGGCGTCCAGGGCATCGGCCAGGCGCTTGTCGTTCAGCGCCAGCACGGCGGCGGCCAGCAAGGCGGCGTTGATGGCGCCGGCCTTGCCGATGGCCAGGGTGCCCACAGGGATGCCGCCCGGCATCTGCGCGATGGACAGCAGACTGTCCATGCCCTTCAGCGCGTGGCTTTCCACCGGCACGCCGAACACGGGCAGCGGGGTCATGGCGGCCGCCATGCCCGGCAGGTGCGCGGCGCCACCGGCGCCGGCGACGATGACCTTAAGACCGCGGTCGCGGGCGGTGGTGGCGTAGTCGACCAGGCGGTGCGGGGTGCGGTGGGCGGAGACGATGCGCGTCTCGAACGGGACGCCCAATTCCTCAAGCACGGCGGCGCCGTGGCGCATGGTCGCCCAATCGGACTGGCTACCCATGATGATGCCGACCAGCGGCGCGCTTTCAGGCTTCTGGCTCACCGGTGTTGCTCCCCCCGGGCTAAAAGGAAGCGCCGGATTATAGGAACGGGAAGCGGCCTTGCAAGTGCCGGCACCGCATGCCGGCCACGCCCGGACGGGGCCTGTCCAGGATGGGAAATGACATCAAGCGATGATGTCGGGCAGCAGTTCGCTCTCCAGGCGCGCGATCAAGTCCTTGAGCAGCAGCTTGCGCTTCTTCAGCCGCTGAATCTGCAACTGATCCACCGGGAATTGGCCCGTCAGGCGGGTGATGATGTCGTCGAGGTCACGATGCTCCACCCGAAGCGTCGCCAGCTTCTCCTTCAGGGTGTGTTGTTCAGTCATCCGTGCCTTTTAGCGTTCGCTGATCTCGATCACCGGGCGATCTATACCAGAAATCCGGCGATAGGGGTGCTGCCTTTCGGCATGCCTCTCGGCGATTGCGGGCAGGTCCGGTTTTCCTCAAACTCACGTCTCGATCATCATTTCGTCAAGGGATGGGCACGGGCATGAGCAGCGGCAAGCGTATCGGCATCCTGACCAGCGGCGGCGATTGCGCCGGCCTGAACGCCGTCATCCGCGCCGTGGTCCACCGCGCCGTCACCACCTACAGCTGGCAGGTGCTGGGTATCGAGGAAGGCACACACGGATTGCTGGACCGGCCGGTGCGCCACCGCGTGCTGCTGCCGGCGCATGTGGACGGGAACATCCTGCGCCAGGGCGGCACGGTGCTGGGCACGACCAACAAGGGCGATCCCTTCGCCTACCCCATGCCCGACGGAACGAAGAAGGACCGGTCGCAGGAAATCATCAGCGGCTGCAAGGAACTGGGCCTGGACGCGCTGATCGGCATCGGCGGCGACGGCAGCCTGGCCATCCTGCGCCGCCTGGCGCAGGAGGGCGGCCTGAACCTGGTGGGCATCCCCAAGACCATCGACAACGATTTGGGCCTGACCGAGGTCTCCGTCGGCTACGATACCGCCGTGGCCGTGGCGACGGAGGCGCTGGATCGCCTGCAGCCCACGGCCGCCAGCCATGCCCGCGTCATGGTGCTGGAAGTCATGGGACGGGACGCCGGCCACATCGCGCTGGCGGCCGGCATCGCCGGCGGCGCCGACGTCATCCTGCTGCCGGAGATCCCCTGGACGGTGGACGGCGTGGCCAACCGCATCCGCCAGATTCGCGCCCAGGGCCGCAACTTCGCCCTGGTGGTGGTGTCGGAGGCGGCCACCCTGCCGGGCGGCGGCAAGGCCCGGCAGGAATTCACCGACGGACAAAAGCGCTATGGCGGCATCGGCAGCTACATCGGCCATCTGATCGCCGAGGCGACGGGGGCGGAAACCCGCGTCACCGTGCTGGGCCATGTGCAGCGCGGCGGATCGCCCAACCCCCGCGACCGGCTGATCGCGTCGGCCTTCGGCGTGCACGCCGTCGACCTGATCGCCCATGGCAAGTACGACCGTATGGTGGCCTGGTCCAACCGCAAGGTCATCGACGTGCCCATCGCCGACGCCATCAAGGCCTATGCGGCGGTGGAGGTGGACGGCACCCTGGTGCGCACCGCCCGGGGCCTGGGCATCTATGTGGGCGAGCCCGTTGCCTAAGCCCCCCGAGTCCTTCTGGCCCTACGCCCTGGATGCCTATGCCCGGCCGGGCGTGGCCGAGGCGTGCCTGACGGCACAGGATGCGCACGGCGCCGACGTGCCGCTGCTGCTGTGGGGCGCCTGGGCGGCGGCGCGAAGCCACACCCTGACCGAGGCGGATCTGGCCGCCGCCGCGACAGTCGCCACCCGCTGGCGCGCGCCCGTCATCGCGCCGCTGCGCCAGGCCCGCCGCGCCTTGAAGGCGCTGGCCGCCAGCGCCGCCGAGAACGAGGCCCTGCGCCAAGCGGTCAAGGCGACTGAACTGGAGGCCGAGCGGCTGTACATGGCGGCCTTGGAACAGGTCGCCGGCCGCTGGCCGGCGCCCGCCCCGTCCTGCCCCCAAGCCTTGCACGACAATCTGGCGCGTCTGCTGCCGCCGGAAGCGGCCCTGGTTACAGAGCGGTTACATAAGGCGCTTTCCTGACCGTGCGGCGCCTATGGTACTGTCGCCCCCATCAAATCATTTCGCCTGGGATCAAATTTTCGGGCAGCCTTGATTTTGACCCCTTTGGGGTCCCTGGCTTGGTTGCCGTGGGCAGCGGCACCGGCCGACGAGGGGACCCCGCAGGGCCCAACGACAACAACAGGTGATGGATCACATGTCCGGGGTACGCAGCCTTTCCACATCGGCCGCACTGGCCGCCCTGATCGCCGCCGCCGGCCTGGCCGGCTGCCAATCCACCGACAGCAGCGCGCCGGCACCCCCCGCCGCCCAGCCGGCACCACCGGCCCAGGGCGCCAGCGTCCCGGCCGCCCCCGGCCTGCCGGTGGTCGATAACGGCGTCAACCCCTGCGAGAACTTCTTCCTGCATGCCTGCAGCGTGTGGAACAAGCGCAACCCCATCCCGGCGGACCAGCCGCGCTGGGGCACCTTCAACAAGCTGGCCGACGACAACCTGGCCCTGCTGCACGACGAGTTGGAGAAGCTGGCCGCCCATCCGACGCCGGACAATTCTTCGTTTGAAGGGCAACGGGTCGCCGACTTCTACGCCGCCTGCATGGACGAGAAGGGCATCGAGGCGCGGGGCCTGGTGCCGCTGCAGCCCCTGCTGGGCCGCATCAACGGCCTGAAGAGCAAGAAGGCCCTGACCAGCCTGCTGGTCGACCTGCACATCGCCGGCGTCAACGCCTTCCACCGCGTGGGCCAGCAGCAGGACTACAAGGACGCGACCCAGGTCATCGCCGGCGTCTACCAGGGCGGCCTGGGCCTGCCGGACAAGCCCTATTATTTCCGCGACGACGAGAAGTCCAAGCAGCAGCGGACCGCCTACGTCACTCACATCCAGAAGATGATGGAACTGGCGGGCCTGCCCGACGCGGCCGCCAAGGCCCAGACGGTCATGACCATCGAGACGCGCCTGGCTGACGCTTCGCTGGACCGCGTCGCCATGCGTGAGCCGGAGAACCGCTATCATCTCAAGACCTTCGCCGAGCTGCGGAAGCTGGACCCGGCCATCGACTGGGCGGCTTACGTCCGTGGTGCGGGGATCAAGCAGCCGGCCACGCTGAACGTCAGCAATCCCGATTACATGAAGCGGGAAAACGAGCTGATCCACAGCCTGAGCCTGGCCGACATCAAGACCTATCTGACCTGGCGCACCCTGAGCGCCTATGCCAACTGGCTGCCCGACGCCTTCGTGCAGGAGAACTTCAACTTCTATGAGCGCACCATGCGCGGCGCCAAGGAGATGAAGCCCCGGTGGAAGCGTTGCGTCAGCGCCACCGACACTGCCCTGGGCGAGGATCTGGGCAAGTACTTCGTGGCCCGCGCCTTCGGGCCGGAGAAAAAGGCCCGCATGCTGCAGATGGTGGCCGACATCCGCAAGTCGCTGGACGAGACCTTCCCCACCCTGACCTGGATGAGCAAGGAGACGCAGGCCAAGGCCCATGCCAAGCTGGACGCCTTCACCGCCAAGATCGGCTACCCCGACAAGTGGCGGGACTACAGCGCCCTGGCGGTCAGCCGCGGCGACGCCCTGGGCAACGCCCTGCGGGCCGAGTCCTTCGAGTTCCACTACGACATGGCCAAGATCGGCAAGCCGGTGGACAAGGGCGAATGGGGCATGACCCCGCCCACCGTCAATGCCTACTATTCCTCCACCCACAACGACATCAACTTCCCCGCCGGCATCCTGCAGCCGCCCTTCTTCGACAGTGCGGCCGACGACGCCGTGAACTACGGCGCCATCGGCGTGGTGATCGGCCATGAGATCAGCCATGGCTTCGACGACCAGGGCCGCAAGTTCGACGGCGACGGCAACCTGAAGGATTGGTGGACGGCCGACGACGCGGCCCAGTTCAAGACCCGCGCCCAGTGCCTGGTCGACCAGTACGGCGGCTATGTCGCCGACGGCGACGTGAAGGAAAACGGCAAGCTGAAGCTGGGTGAGAACACCGCCGACAACGGCGGCATCCGTGTCGCCTACCGCGCGCTGATGAAGCGGCTGGGCGCGAAGAAGGATGAGAAGATCGGCGGCCTGACGGCGGCCCAGCGCTTCTTCTACGGCTTCGCCCAGGTCTGGTGCGGCGAGGCGCGGCCGGAATACCGGCGCCTGCAGGCCCAGACCGACCCGCATTCCCTGGGTGAGTATCGCGTGAACGGCACCCTCTCGAACATGAAGGAGTTCGCGGAGGCGTTTAACTGCAAGCCCACCGACAAGATGGTGGCCGGCGACAAGGCCTGCCGCGTCTGGTGACCGGCGTCCGACAGGGGTGCCGATGGGGGCGCCGGTGCGGACCACCGGCGCCCTCCTTTCATTTTGAAGAGCCAAAAACATAACGAAGGTGGAGCATCCACATGAGCAAGCCTATCGCGGGGATACTGAACCGGGCGGCGCCCATCGCCTTGGCCACCGCCCTGGTGGCGCTACCGCTGGTCGCGGCCCAGGCGGCCGAATCGGCGAAGCCCGCCGCCAAGGCGTCCGCCACGGACGCGGCCCTGCCCCAGGTCGACGACTCGGTCGATCCCTGCCAGAACTTCTACCAGTACGCCTGCGGGCCGTGGATCAAGGCCAACCCCATTCCCAGCGACCAGTCGCGCTGGGGCAGCTTCAACGCCCTGCATGAGCGCAACCAGCAGATCCTGAAGACGGCGTTGGAAGACATCGTGGCGCATCCCTCCGCCGATAACCAGCGCGTGGGCGATTTCTACGCCGCCTGCATGGACGAGGCCGGGGCCGATGCCAAGGGCGCCGCCCCCATCCAGCCGCTGCTGGACCAGATCAAGGCCCTACCGGGCAAGGAGCAGCTGCCGGCCCTGGTGGCCGCGCTGCACGACGTGGGCGTGGATGTGCTCTTCAGCTTCGGCTCGCAGGCGGACTTCCAGGATGCCCGCCAGGACATCGCCGTGATCGACCAGGGCGGCCTGGGCCTGCCCAACCGCGATTATTATGTCCGCGAAGGCGCCAAGTTCGACGGCATCCGCCAGGCCTATGTCGAGCATGTATCGCGCACTTTCCAGCTGCTGGGCGACGCCAAGGCGGCGGCCGATGCCAAGGCCCAGGTGGTGATGCGCCTGGAAACGGACCTGGCCAAGGCCTCGCTGAGCCTGGCCGACCGCAACGACCCGCAGAAGGTGAACCACAAGGAGCCGGTGGCCACCCTGTCCACCCTGGCGCCCGGCTTCGCCTGGGCCGACTATTTCAAAGCCACGGGCGCGCCCGCGTTCCAGACCCTGAACGTGACGGAGCCCGACTTCTTCAAGGCGCTGCAAACCGTGCTGGCCGGCGCCTCGGCCGACGACGTGAAGACCTATCTGTCCTGGCATGTCGCCCACGCCTTCTCCAGCAACTTGTCCAAGGCCTTCGTGGATGAGCGCTTCAGCTTCTACTCCAAGAAGCTGCGCGGCGTGGAACAGAACCTGCCGCGTTGGAAGCGCTGCGTCATGGAGACGGACAACGCGCTGGGCGAGGATCTGGGCAAGTATTATGTGAAGACCGCGTTCGGCGCCGGCCAGAAGGCCAAGATGCTGACGATGGTGAAGAACCTGAAGGCGGCGTACTCGGTCGATATCGACCAGCTGGACTGGATGAGCGCCGAAACCAAGAAGCGCGCGCACGAGAAGCTGGACGCCATCGTCGACAAGATCGGCTACCCCGACAAGTGGCGCGACTATTCCTCGGTCGTGACCAGGAAGGACGACCTGGTGGGCAACGTGGAACGCGCCACCGAGTTCGAGACCAAGCGCCAGCTGGCCAAGATCGGCAAGCCGCACGACCGGGCGGAATGGCTGATGAGCCCGCCGACCGTGAACGCCTATTACGACCCGACCGAGAACGACATCAACTTCCCGGCCGGCATCCTGCAGCCGCCCTTCTATTTCGCGGGTGCCGACGACGCCATCAACTACGGCGCCATCGGCGCGGTCATCGGCCATGAGATGACCCACGGCTTCGACGACCAGGGCCGCCAGTACGACAAGGACGGCAACCTGAAGGACTGGTGGACGGCCGACGACGCCAAGAAGTTCGAGGCCCGCGCCCAGTGCGTGGTGGATGAGTACGACGGCTTCGTCGCCATCGACGACGTGCACCTGAACGGCAAGGCCACGCTGGGCGAAAACCTGGCCGACAATGGCGGCCACGCCATCGCCCTGAAGGCCCTGATGGCCACCCTGAAGGGCAAGACCGCCAAGAAGGATGGCCGCTTCACCACCGAGCAGAAGTTCTTCCTGGGCTATGCCCAGGTGTGGTGCAGCAACCAACGCGACGACGCCAAGCGCGACCAGGCGATCACCGACGTTCATTCCCTGTCGGAGTACCGGGTGAACGGCGTCGTCTCCAACAATCCGGAGTTCGCCAAGGCCTTCAACTGCAAGGCCGACGCCCCGATGAACCGCGGCGCCAAGGCCTGCAAGGTCTGGTAAGCGGCCGGAACCACACCGTGGCTTCCCCGGAAGCCACGGGCCGAGTCTCAAAGGAAGAGCCCCGCCGGCCTGTGCTGGCGGGGCTTTTTCATGGCTGGGCGGCAATCACGGCCGAATCGCGCTCGAGCCGCAAGAAATCCCAAAATCCCAAAACAAAAACCGCGCCTTCATTCAGGCGCGGCCTTTGGTTCCAATGGCCGGCGAGCCGGCCACGGGGCAGAAACGCTTTATTAGCCCTGGCGGGCCTTGAAGCGCGGGTTCTGCTTGTTGATGACGTACACGCGACCCTTGCGGCGGATAACGCGGCAAGCCTTGTGGCGGGTCTTCATCGACTTCAGGGAGTTCACGATCTTCATGATTTGGACTCGGGCACTTGGATGGATCACGGTTCGAGGCCGGGAAAATAGTAAGGGCCGGCCCCGCTGTCAACCTGAGTCATATCGTAAAATCGATCAGCTGATATCCGCCGGCTTCAATACATAGAAACGGTAGAGGCGGATGCCGGCATCCAGCACCGCCACGCGGCGGGCCCACAGTTCCACCTCCTCCACCACCGCGATCTTGGTCTCGTGATCCATGCTGTGCTGTTCCAGGTGGGTCACCAGCCCCTGGATGGCGGTCAGGATCAGGCTGCGGTGCAGGTCGGACAGGTCCTCGGTGATGCGGATGTCCAGGTTGCGCTGCTGTAGGCCCTGGGCGTACTGGTCCACCGTCCAGGGATGAGGCTCAACCGGTTCATGGTCCAGCCAGCCCTTGAAAATGGGGCCGCTGGCCTTGGCCTTGTCCAGAACATAGTCGGTGAACAGGAAATGGCCGCGCGGCTTCAGCGCCGCCTCCACCGCGTCCAGTAGGCCGTCCTTGTTGCGGACGGTGTAGAAGCCCTCTTTGGCGAACACGGCGTCCACGCGCTTGGGCCAGGAGAAGGTTTCAGGGTCGAAGGGCTGGATGGGCGCCTGGCGGGCCATGCCGGCCTTGTGCGACCGGAACATGCCGGCCTCCGCCAGCACGGGATTGGATTCCAAACCCGTCACCCAGGCGCCGAATTGCGAGGCCATGCTGCGGGTGGACCCACCCAGGCCAGCGGCCAAGTCCAGCACGCTCATGGCAGGGTTCAGGCCCAGGGGCTTCACCAGGGTGGGGATGTGTTCGTTGCCGCCGGGGGTGGCGTAGCCGTCGCCCCAAATCTTTTCCGCCACCTGCACGCGGGTGGCCGTCCACAGGGGCTTGCCGGAGCGGTTCAGGGTGCGCCGCTCCGTGGCGGACTGGGGCGACTGTTTGGCGGAACCGCCCTGGGCGCCCCCTGCCCCCTGTTCCTCATCGGCACGCGGACGGCGGCTGAGCACCGCAGCCAGGTCGTAGCCTTCCCACCAGGCGACGAAGCGATCCTTCAGGGTCGCTTGCGGCAAGGTCGCCGGTGGCAGCGCCGCACCCTTGGAGCCCTGCTGGGCAGACATGCGTGGAACCAGCCCCGTGGAACATTAATGCGGAAACATATTGTACAGTCATTGCGTGGCGGTTGAAATGGCAATGCTGAAACGCGCGCGCGGCTTGGGGGCACCTGGATAGGGCGGGAATTGGCCCGCCTTCTGCCTGGCTCACGCCGCCAGCGCCGCGAATACGCTACGATTCCAGGCGCTTGCGTTGCGCACCTGTCCTTCGCCCCGGGCATCCCACCCGCTACACCAGATAGGCCCATGACCGAGTCGGATCTCAACCGGGTGCTGCTCGTCGAGGACACCGCCCCCTTGGCCCGGGTCTACACCGAATACCTGCATAGCGAGGGGTACGAGGTGGAGCACCAGGAGACGGGCACCCAGGCGCTGGAAAGCCTGCGCCTGCGACAGCCGGGCGCCCTGGTGCTGGACTTGAAGCTGCCGGACATCGATGGGCTGGAGGTGCTGCGCGCCGCCCGGGAGAGCCACCCCGACCTGCCGGTGATCGTGGTGACGGCCCACGGCTCCATCAGCGTGGCGGTGGAGGCCATGCGCGACGGCGCCTTCGATTTCCTGGTGAAGCCCTTCACCGCCGCCCGCCTGATCGTCACCGTGCGCAACGCCCTGGAGCGGCGGCGCCTGACCCGCATCGTCGCCCATTACCGGCGGGAGTTGGACCGGGGCAGCTTTCATTCCTTCATCGGCGCCTCCACCCCCATGCAGACGGTCTATCGCCTGATCGAAAGCGTGGCGCCCAGCCGGGCCAGCGTCTTCCTCACGGGCGAGAGCGGCACGGGTAAGGAGCTGGCGGCCGATGCCATCCACCGCTGCAGCCCCCGCCGCGATCATCCCTTCATCGCCATCAACTGCGCCGCCATCCCCAAGGACCTGCTGGAAAGTGAGATCTTCGGCCATGTTAAGGGCGCCTTCACCGGGGCGGTCGGCGACCGCGCGGGCGCCGCGCGCCAAGCCGACGGCGGCACCCTGTTCCTGGACGAGGTGTGCGAGATGCCGATGGAGCTGCAGGCCAAGATCCTGCGCTTCGTCCAGACCGGCACATTCCAGCCAGTGGGCGGCACGCAGATGGAGAAGGTGGACGTCCGCTTCATCTCCGCCACCAACCGCGATCCGCTGGCCGAGGTGGCGGCCGGCCGGTTCCGCGAAGATTTGTACTATCGCCTGCACGTGGTTCCCATCCACCTGCCGCCCCTGCGCGAGCGGGAGGGCGACGTCTGCCTGATCGCCCGCCACTTCCTGGCGGACATGGCGAAGGAGGAGGGCAAGGCCTTCCAGCGCCTGGACGGCGACGCCGAATCGGCGCTGATGGCCTATGACTTCCCCGGCAACGTCCGCCAGTTGCAGAACATCCTGCGCAACGTGGTCGTCCTGAACGACGGGGCCGCCGTCACCCGCGCCATGTTGCCGGAACCGTTGCGCAGCGCCACGGTGGATACCGCCGCGCGCCGGAACCCGCCCGAGTCTGGCGCCGCACCGTCCCCGGAGCGGACGCCGGCCGCGCAGGCCGCCGCGGATCCGCTGGCCTCCTCAACCGAGATCGTGCCCCTGTGGCAGCTGGAAAAGCAGGCGATTCAACGTGCGCTTGCACTGACGGGCGACGATGTGCCCCGGGCCGCGGCGCTGCTGGAAATCAGCCCATCGACCATTTATCGCAAGCTTCAACAGTGGAAAATTAAGATCACCGGCTGACCAAAGGAGGGCCCCTATATCTGGGGCCCGGGCGCCAGCATTGCTACCCGTTATTGCGGCCTATTCAGGTTGATGGCGCAAGTGCGCCCGGCGGGGCCCAGCTACCTCCGAAATGACTTGGGCATCCGGCATCGCATGGCTGGTGCAGTCCCGTTTTTTTCGGTATAAGCTCCCACACAGGAGAGAATCCTGCGCAGCCAGATCCGGCTTGGGAGGGGCGCGTGTTAGGGCCTTTCCTTGCGACCGGTGCCCCCGGCCAAGCACTTTATCGACTACATTCGAGTTCAAATCACATGTATGAGCGCCGTTCTCCGCAGAGCCCGCAGATCACCCGCCGGGGCGTCAACGCCACCGTCAAGTGGTACAACCCCACGAAAGGTTTTGGTTTCGTGACCCTGTCCGACGGGTCGCCGGACGCCTTCTTGCACGCTTCCGTCGTGCAGGCCTTCGGCCATGACAGCCTGGCGGACGGCACCACCATCAATTGCGACCTGTCCCAGGGCCAGAAGGGCCCGCAGGTTGCCGCCATCCACAGCGTGGACGAGTCCACCGCCACCCCCGGTGGCGGCGGCGGCGGCATGGGCGGTGGCATGGGCGGCGGTCGCCGCGACAGCTTCGGTGGTGGCGCCCCGCGCCGTGCCGCCGGTGGCTGGGAATCCAGCGGCCCGACCGAGACCGTTGAAGGCACTGTGAAGTTCTACAGCGCCGACAAGGGCTTCGGTTTCGTGACCCCCGATGGCGGCGGGAAGGACGTGTTCGTCCACATCACCGCGCTGGAGCGTTCGGGCGTCCGCGCCCTGACGCCGGAGCAGCGGGTGCGCCTGACGACCAGCATGGGTCAGAAGGGTCCGCAGGCCAATCGCGTGGAAGTCCTCTGATCCATCCGATCTGGTAGAACGGGATTGACGGCGCCGGGAAACCCCGGCGCCGGATTTCCTGTTTCCTGACAGATGGGTTCGTCCTCGACCCGCTGGCATCCGGCAGCATCCCTTTCGGGGTCGGCCGGGCGTTGGCGTTGGGGAGCTTAATTCGCGGGCCGGAGACACGGAACGCGCCGTCCAGCCGGACGGCGCGTTTTGTTTTGCCCGCATGGTAGCGGTAACAGGGCGCGAGCGGCGTGCCCCTCCTCCCCCGGGCCACCTCTCCCCTGTTCCCTGGCCGGCGGCGGCATGCCATTGTTGCGGCATGCATAAAAAGCCCCGGCAGCCCGCCCCCGCCCCCACCCGCCGCCCGTTCACCGCCGCCCTCCTGGCCGGCGCACTGGTCCTGGCACCGCTGGTGGCGGCCGGCCCGGCCCATGCCCAGGGCGGCGATCCGGAACTGGCCTCACCCTTCACACCACGGCCGGTGGTGCGCACCAAGTCAGACATGGTGGTGGCGGCCAACCCGCTGGCGGCGGAGGCCGGGCACGCCATGCTGCGGCAGGGCGGCAGCGCCGTGGACGCCGCCATCGCCGTGCAGTTGGTGCTGGGCCTGGTGGAGCCGCAGTCCTCCGGTCTGGGCGGGGGCGGCTATATGCTGATCTGGGATCCCAAGGCCAGGAAGCTGGTGTCCCTGGATGGACGGGAGACGGCGCCCGCGGGGTCCACCGCCGATCGCTTCGTCGGCCCTGACGGCCGCCCCATGCCTCTGATGCGTGCCTTCGACGGCGGTCGCGCCGTGGGTACGCCGGGCATCCCCGCCCTGCTGGCCGAGGCGCACAAACGGTATGGCAAGCTGCCCTGGGCCACCTTGTTCCAGCCGGCCATCCAGCTGGCCCGCGACGGCTTCGTCGTCAGCCCGCGCCTGGCCCTGTTGCTGAAGGGCCTGACGCCGCAGCTGAAGGACCGGCCCGACATGCTGGCCCTGTTCTTCCATACCGGGCCCGACGGCAGCCTGACGCCGCTGCAGGCCGGGGAGACTTTCCGCAACCCCGCCATGGCCCACACGCTGGAGGTGTTGGCCGCGCAGGGCCCCGACGCCTACTACCACGGCGTCCTGGGCCAGGATCTGGCCAAGCATCTGGCCGACAGTGCCCTTCCGGCCAACACACCCGGGGGGGCTCCGGCCTTGGTCACCATCCAGGATCTGGCAGCCTACAAGGTCGAGGAACGCGATCCCCTGTGCACGCCCTACCGCCAGTGGAAGGTGTGCAGCATGGGCCCCAGCAGTTCCGGCGGCATCGCCATCGTGGAGATGCTGGGCCTGCTGGAACATTTCGACATGAAGGGCCTGGGCAAGGACTCCCCCACCGCCTGGCACCTGATGGTGGAAGCCAGCCGCCTGGCCTATGCCGACCGCGACCTCTATGTCGGCGACCCCGCCTTCGTCTCCGTGCCCAAGGGGCTGCTGGACAAGAGCTACCTGGCCGAGCGCGCCAAGCTGATCGACCCGGCGCACGCGGCCAAGGGCCCCGTGGCCGCCGGCGTGCCACCGCAGAAGCAGGGGGCGCTGTACGGCCCCGGCTGGCAGGCGGACATCCCGTCAACCTCGCACATGTCCTTGATGGACGACAGCGGCATGGCCGTGTCCTTCACCACGTCGGTGGAGTTCGCCTTCGGCTCGGGCATGGCGGTGGACGGCTATGTGCTGAACAACCAGCTGACCGACTTCTCCTTCATCCCCACCAGCCCGGGCACAGGCCTGCCCGTGGCCAACGCCGTGGCGGCGGGCAAGCGTCCGCGATCCTCCATGGCGCCCACTATCGTCTTCGACCAGGCCGGCAAGCCCATGCTGCTGGTTGGCTCGCCCGGCGGGCCGGCCATCATCGGCTATGTCGCGGAAACCATCGTGGCGGCGCTGGATTGGGGCCTGGACGCGCAGGAAGCCGTCAGCCTGCCGCGTATCGTCAACCGCAACGGCACCACCGCCCTGGAAAGCGGCCCCTGGGCCCCATCCCTGAAGGCCGGGCTGGAAGCGCTGGGCCAGACGGTGGAGCTGAAGGCCATGCCCAGCGGCCTGCACGTCATCAAGCGCACCGCCACCGGCCTGGAAGGCGGCGTCGACCCCCGCCGCGAGGGGCTGGCGGCGGGAGACTGAAGCGCCGCCGCCATTTTCATTTTTTGACTAGGCCATGACTGCGGCCGCCGGAGCGAGCACCGAAGGGCGCAGCGAGGATTTAGGCAAGCGGGCGCATGCCAGCGCCCGCCGCCTGAGGGAACCTGTATTAAATCTCACGCCGCCGAGCGGGCGGCCTGGGCCATGATGTCGTTGGCGGTGGGCACACGGCCCATGCCGGACTTCGCGCGCTTGGCCGCCATGGGCAGGATGGGGGCGGTGATGGTGCCGCCCTCGGCCGCGCGGCGCACGCTGCGGGCCACCTTGCTGTAGGCGCCGGTCTCGATCTGGCGGATGCGTTCCTTGCTGACGCCGTAATGCTGGGCCAGCCGCTCCAGCGTCACCGGCTCGTCCGCCAGGTTGCGGGAAATGAAGATGTGGCGCTCACGGTCGCCCAGCGACTTCAGGGCGTCCAGCATCAGGCCCTTGCGCTGGCGCAGCTCACTGCCTTCGGCCAGACGGCTTTCCACCGATTCGGTGTCGTCCGCCAGCAGGTCCATGGCCTCCTGGTCATTATCCTCGCCCATGGAGACATTCAGGGAGGCGACGGGCGTCGCGAAGCGATGCTCCATTTCCCGCACTTCCTCCACCGTGGCGTCCATCTCCACCGCGATGCGCCCCGCCTCCTCGTCCGTCATCATGCGGTCGTGGACGCCCAGCCGGCGTTGGGCCTGGCGCAGGTTGAAGAACAGGCGCTTCAGGGCGGCGGTGTTGCCCCCCTTCAGCATGGACCAATTGTGCAGGACGTAGGACTGTACCTCCGCCCGGATCCACCACAGCGCATAGGTGGCGAGGCGGAAGCCGCGCGACGGGTCGAATCGCTGCACCGCCTTCACCAGGCCGATGTTGGCCTCCGACACCAGGTCGCCCACGGGCAGGCCGGACCGGGCATAACGGGAGGCGATCTTGATCGCCAGGCGCATATGGCTGTGCACCAGTTCGTCGGCGGCGCGCTGGTCCTGGTTGAGGGTCCAGCGGTTGGCAAGCTCAAGCTCTCGCTCGGGCGACAGCATGGGGTAGCGGTTGGCCTGGGCCGTGTAGGCCCGCAGCAGGTCGACCGACTCAGAAGAGAATGAACCCATCGCCCGTCCCCTTTCAGTACCGTCCTGGCCACATATCGGCGCCGGACTTGGCCCAGAGTAAGGTGGTGGGAGGCAACAAATCCGACGCGCCCCGTTCACCACGCTGTCATCTTTTGCCGGGACATCTAAAGATTGGGTTAACAGCCTTGAACAAGCACGCGGCGTACCCAACGCCCTTTCCAACCGCCGCCGCGGCCGGATGGTTCCGGCGCGCTTGACGTCCGCGGGGCGGATCATCCCAGTGAATGTCATCATGCAAGCCTTGCCCGCCGTGCCCGGCTGCGGCAGCATCCCGGGATAAGCAATCACTAACCCCGGAGCCGGGCGCCTGAGGCGTCGCCGCCGGGGGCACCTTGGGAGATGAGAAGATGAGTCAAGCCGCGGTCCTGGTGGAGGACGGGAACGGCGTCCGCACCCTGGTGCTGAACCGCCCGGAAAAGCGCAATGCCCTGACCGGCGCCATGTATTCGGCCCTGGCCGAGGCGCTGACCGGCGCCGCCACGGATGACGCCGTGGGCGCGGTGCTGATCCAGGGATCGGGCGGCAGCTTCACCGCCGGCAACGACCTGGCGGACTTCCTGGCCAGCCCCACGCTGTCGGCCGACACCCCGGTGATGCGCTTCCTGCACGCGCTGGCGACATTCCCCAAGCCCGTGGTGGCGGCGGTGGAAGGCCACGCGGTGGGCGTGGGCACCACCCTGCTGATGCACTGCGACCTGGTCTACGCCGCCCCCACCGCCCACTTCGCCATGCCGTTCGTCAGCCTGGGCCTGGTGCCGGAGGCGGGATCCAGCGTGCTGGCCGCCCGCCTGCTGGGCCACCCCCGCGCCGCCGCCATGCTGATGGCGGGTGAGGCGCTGACGGCCGACGCAGCGGAGGCGGCGGGCCTGATCAACGCCGTCATCCCGTCTGAAACACTGTATGAGCACGCGGCGGCCAAGGCGGCGGCGCTGGCGGCCAAGCCGCGCGCGGCCATGGCCAACACCAAGGCCCTGATGCGCCATGACACGCCCCAGGTGCTGGAGGCCATGGCGCGTGAGGCCACCCTCTTCGCCCAGGCGCTGACCAGCCCGGAGGCCAAGGCCGCCTTCCAGGCCTTCTTGTCCAAGGGCCGCTGATCGGAGACGCTGATGGGCGGTTCCGCCCGTGTCCCTGAGCGTCGGGGATGCGGGCGGGCCACGCCTCGGGGCACAGCCCGGCGGGCAACGTCGATCCTGTTCAGACCAGAAACACAAAAGCCGCGTCCGGTCGCCCGTCGCGGCTTTAACATACTGATTTTTCTGGGGAAGGATGGTGGGCGCGACAGGGATTGAACCTGTGACCCCTACCATGTCAAGGTAGTGCTCTCCCGCTGAGCTACGCGCCCATCCTTCGAAATCCACCGATTTTTGCGGGGCCCCGTTACCGGGGTCATCGGCGTGGGCGGCTGTGTAGCATCGCCCGAACCGGCTGGCAACCCTTCTGTTTCATCAAATCGAAAATTTTCTTCCCCCTGCCGCTGATGGGCGCGACGGCGCGGGGGAATGAAGCGTTCCAGTGGAGCGGTGGGGTTCACCTTCGCCGGCGGCGGGGGCGATACCGGCGACCGGGGCGGCTCACCGGCCGCATGAGGGCCGGGGCCCGAAAACAGTCCGCGTCGCTTGGGGCGCAGGGTAGTCGGGTAGTTGGGCCTCCACCCAGCGGACGTCGGCGGGAGGGCCCGAGACCCGGAAATAAAGAAGGCCGCGCCAATAGGCGCGGCCTTGAGTTTAGGGAGGAAACGCCCAAGAAGTGCGTTACGACAGAACCACAATCGCGGCCATGTCGCACTGCACAATATGCCGATCAGGACCCGCTTGATCAAGCGGAAAATGCATCTTGGCCGAAGAATCTTGATTATTCAGGCTATTGCCTCTGGCCGCTGAAAATCGGCTTACCCCGACCGTTGTGCGACGCAACACATTGATTCAAGAGAAAATCGTGTAATTGCGTTACATCGCAGGAGGGCTCGGTGCCCCAATTTTCTTACACCAATGATATTGACAGCGCTGTCTCCGCCACGCTCTAAGTCGGATGCGAAAACGCGCGTGGGCGGGGTTTCCCCCCGGGCGCACACCCTATCTGTATAATGGGGTACGCACCCCGGCGGCCGGGCATAAGGCCGCCGGGTCGTTGGAACGGGAAGGAAACGGAAAAGGAAGGCGTCACCCATGCAGGGCCTCTCGCTTTTGGCGGACATCGGCGGCACCAACGCCCGGTTTGCCCTCTCCGAGTCCTCGGAAACGGCGCCGCACGACGCCCACGCCGCCAGCATCTCGGGCGTGCGCATCCTGCCCTGCGCCGACTATCCCTCACTGGAAGCAGCGGCGGAGGCCTATCTGGCGCTGGAAGCGCCGGGCGCCCGGCCCAAGCAGGCCGCCATCGCCCTGGCGGGCCCCGTGACCGGCGACCGCATCCGCATGACCAACCTGCCGTGGGAATTCTCGATCGACGGCGTGCGCCGCTCGCTGTCGCTGGACCGGCTGGAGGTGGTCAACGACTTCACCGCCGTCGCCCTGTCCATTCCCGCCCTGGGCCCCGACGACCGGGCGCAGGTGGGGGACGGTGCGCCCGTGGCGGACGCGCCCATCGCCGTCCTGGGCCCGGGCAGCGGCCTGGGCGTCTCATCCCTGATCCCGCGCAAGCGCAGCAACGGCCAGCCCGGCTGGACCGCGCTGGCAACGGAAGGCGGCCACGTCACCATGGCCCCGGTGAATGACCGGGAGTCGGCCATCCTGGCAGTGCTGCGCAAGCAGTTCGACCATGTGTCGGCGGAGCGCGTGCTGTCCGGCCCCGGCCTGGTGAACCTGTATGAGGCCGTGTGCCTGGCCGATGGCAAGGAGCCGGCGCGCCTGACCGCCGCCCAGGTCACGGCGGCCGCCACCACCCACGCCGGCGATCCGGCCTGTATCGAGGCGCTGGAGACCTTCTGCGGCATGCTGGGCACCGTGGCCGGCAACCTGGCCCTGTCCATCGGCGCACGCGGCGGCGTTTACATCGCCGGCGGCATTGCGCCGCGCATCCTGTCCTTCTTCACCCATAGCCGCTTCCGCAAGCGTTTCGTGGAAAAGGGCCGCATGCGCGACTATCTGGGCCCCATCCCCACCTACGTGGTGACCCATCCGCTGCCCGCCTTCCTGGGCCTGACGGCCAAGCTGGACGGCTAAAGAGAAAAGAGCGCCGCGGGCCCCGCGGCGCTCCAGACTGCTGACAAACCCCGTCGATTTTCGGCGGGGTTTGGTTTTGTGCGGTTTTCAGATGGCAGCAGGGTGGAAGAGGCGGAAGGCGGCCAGGAGTTCGCTGATTAAGCAGTTGAGCGCGTGGATGAAGCGCTTGCGGTTAGGTCCGAGGCCGTCTGTCCCACGCCAGCGGGCCAGGATGGTTGCAATCTTCTTGATGTTCTGGGCAGCGGCGGCAAGCAGGCACTGTTCGGTGACCTTGGCGAGGCCACGCAGGCGGGCGTAGCGGTGGCCATGAAGCTGCTTGGCGTCGGCAAAGCTGCGCTCGACCGTCTCCTTGCGCCTGGCATAGACCTTCTTGCCCCAGGGTGTCTGGCGGTTCTCGTGGATGTGGTCCTTGGCGTCCTGCCAGACATGGCGGGTGACGACCTTGGTATGGTTGGCGCTGCTGGTGCAGGAGGCCAGCAAAGGGCATGTGCGGCAGAGGGCCGGGTCGCTCTTGTACTCGCGGTAGCCTTCCCGGTTGGTGGTGGCGTAGCGCAACTCCTGGCCTTCAGGGCAGCGGTAGACATCAACCTCCCGGTCGTACTTGAAGTCCCGCTTGCGTAGATACCCTTGGCGATGGGTGGGCCGGCTGTAGCCGATCACGCCCTCGATGCCCCTGTCCTCCAGGCCCTTGGCGATGCCGGCGGTGGAGTAACCCGCGTCCAGCCCGACGTACCGCACATCCAGATCGAAGCGTTGCCGCTGCCGGTCCAACCGGGCCAGGTAGGGAATGCTGTCATGCACGTTGCCAGGCGTCACGAAGCTGTCGGTGATGATGGCGTGGCGGCTGTCCACCGTCCGATGGTCCAGGTAGAAGAAGCCCTTGGGTTTGCCGTCCCGCACCATGTAGCCGGCATCCGGATCGGTACGGCTGATCTTGGTCTCCTTGACCTCCGGCTCCCGCTCCTTCGCCTTCAGCGGCCCCTTGCCGTGCGCCGCCCGATCCGCGTCGATCGCCTGGTCCAGCGCGTCCAGATAGTCTGCCCGCGACTTCGCCGCCATCGCCAGGTCGTACTTGTTCTTGTTGGCGTTGGCCTTCAGGTGCGTGCTGTCCGTGTACAGCACCATCCCGTCAACCAGCCCAGCCCGCACCGCCTGAAGCACGATCTCATCGAAGATGTCCTGATAGACCGTGCTGTCCCGGAACCGACGACGCCGGTTCTGGCTCAAGGTCGAGGCGTCCGCCACCTTGTCCGTCAGCCGAAGCCCCAGGAACCAGCGGTACGCAACGTTCACTTCAACTTCCCGCATCAGCTGACGCTCCGAGCGGATGCCGAACAGATAGCCGATGAACAGCGTCTTGAACAAAACCACCGGGTCCAGTGCTGGACGCCCGTTGTCTGGGCAATAAAGGGGCGCCACCCGATCCCGGATGAAGGTGAAGTCCAGCGCTGCGTCGATCTTCCGCAGCAGGTGGTCCGACGGAACCAGCGACGTGATCGTCACCATCTCCAGTTCCGTCTGTGAGGGCGTCGGCGGCTTCAGCATAAAGACATTGAATCAAAAGCCCCCGCCATAGGCGAGGGCTTTGTCAGCAGTCTGGAGCGCCGCGGGCCCCGCGGCGCTCTTTTCTTTTGAGCTCCGGGAGTCCTCTCACCCGATCTCGGTATCCTCGGGCGGCGCTTCGCCCCAGCGGCGCAGGCGGCCGCCGTCGATGTCGAACAGGTCCAGGATGCGGCCGACGGTATGGTCCACCAGCTCGTCCACGCTGGCCGGCCGGATGTACATGGCCGGCACCGGCGGGGCGATGATGGCCCCCATCTCGGCCAGGGCCGTCAGGGTGCGCAGATGGCCCAGGTGCAGGGGCGTCTCGCGCACCATCAGCACCAGGCGCCGCCGTTCCTTCAGCACCACGTCCGCCGCCCGCGTCAGCAGGCTGGAGGTCACGCCGGTGGCGATCTCGCTCATGGTGCGGATGGAACAGGGCGCGATGACCATGCCCAGGGTGCGGAAGCTGCCACTGGAGATGGCGGCGCCCACGTCGGCAACGGCGTGGTTGACGTCCGCCAGGGCCCGCACGTCTGCGGGCTTCATATCCGTCTCATGCGCCAGCGTCATCTCCGCCGACCGGCTCATCACCAGGTGGGTCTCGATGGGCAGGGGGCGCAGCGTTTCCAGCAGGCGCACGCCGTATCGCACGCCGGAGGCGCCGCTGATGCCGACGATGAGGCGGGAGGGGGCGTTGGTCATGATGCTGGGATGTAGCGCCGCGCCGGCGCCGCCGTCCACCGGAATTGTTTTTGGATGAAACGACGCCGCCCGGTACGAACCCACCATTATTTCCCGATCGCGAAGGGTCATGTCACAACAGCGGGCTAAAAGCGGCACCGTCGCGGACCTATGTTCATGGGCGTGCCGTTAACCATGGCCTCTCAAGCCATCCCCAGAAGGAACGGGTTCGACCATGACCACCACTCCCGATCTTTTCGCGCCCGCCCATATCGGCGCCATCCCCGTCGCCAACCGTATCGCCATGGCGCCCCTGACGCGCGCCCGCGCCGGCATGGACGGGGTACACACACCCCTGGCCGTAGACTATTACCGCCAGCGCGCCACCGCAGGCCTGATCATCACCGAGGCCACCAACATTTCGCGCCAGGGGCGCGGCTACGCCTATACGCCCGGCATCTACACGCCGGAGCATGTGACGGCGTGGAAGGCGGTGACGGACGCCGTACACCAGGCCGGCGGCCACATCGTGCTGCAGCTGTGGCACGTGGGCCGCATCTCCCACACCAGCCTGCAGGAGGGCGGGGCCGCGCCGGTGGCGCCCAGCGCCTTGCAGGCGGGCGGCGAGACCTATGTCGAGGGCGGCTTCGCCCAGCCCTCACCGCCCCGAGCCCTGGAGACGGCGGAGATCGCCGGCATCATCGACGACTATCGCAACGCCGCCCGCAACGCCAAGGCCGCCGGTTTCGACGGGGTGGAGGTGCACTCCGCCAACAATTACCTGCTGGAGCAGTTCATCCGCGACAGCACCAACCACCGCACCGACCGCTATGGCGGCAGCGTGGAGAACCGCACCCGCCTGACGGTGGAGGTGGCCCAGGCCGTGGCCGAGATCTGGGGATCGGACCGTGTGGGCGTGCGCCTGTCGCCCATCACCCAGGCGGCGGGGAACACCCCGCTGGACAGCGACCCCAACGGCACCTACGGCTTCCTGGCCGAGCGGCTGGGTGAGCTGAACCTGGCTTACCTGCACTGCGTGGAAGGCCAGACGCGCGGTCCCAACGGCGCCCAGAACTTCGACTTCCAGGCCCTGCGCCGGAAGTTCGGCGGCGGCTATATCGCCAACAACGGCTATGACCGCGACCTGGCGGCCCGCACCATCGCCGAGGGCCGCGCCGACATGGTGGCTTTCGGCCGCCCCTTCATCGCCAACCCCGACCTGGTGCACCGCCTGAAGACCGGCGCGCCCCTGGCGCAGGCCCCGCAGGAAGCCTTCTACGGCGGCGGCGCCAAGGGTTACACGGACTGGCCGAGTGCTGCTTAATCGTTTTCCTCAGACGCCGGCAGGCCATCCGGCCTTTGCTTGTCCTCCCTTTCCGGTCCGCTGACGCTCCCCGGAAAGGTCCGGCGCCTGCGGTCGCAGGCCACCACCGGCATGAAGCGCTCATGCCGGTGGGGCGAGCGCGAAACGTTTGGAAAAGAAAAAGGGCGACCTCTCGCGGGGCCGCCCTTTTTTATTCAGCGCTGGGTGAGACCTGGGATCAGTCCTCGGTCTCTTCGCCCTCGTGCTCTTCGTCATACGCCGCCTGCTGTTCAGCCAGGGCACGATCCTCGGCGGTTTCCAGCAGGGTGGTGGTCTCCAGCTCCGGCTCGGGCAGGCCACGGCGGGCGCGGGACAGGGCCGCCTCCAGCTCACGCTGGCTGCACAGGCCCAGCAGCACGGGGCTGCGCGGCTTGATGTTGCTGGTGTTCCAGTGGGTCTTGTCGCGCACCGCGGCGATGGTCGGCTTGGTGGTGCCGATCAGGCGGGAAATGGCGGCATCCGACAGTTCCGGATGATTCTTCAGCAGCCAGGCGATGCCATCGGGCTTGTCGCCGCGCTTGGTCACCGGGGTGTAGCGCGGGCCCTTGGCACGCGCGATCGGCTGCGGCAGGTCGTGGATGCGAATCTGCAGCTTCAGGTCCGGGTTCTTCTCGCAGCGCTCGATCTCATCCTTGGTCAACTCGCCGTTGCCCACCGGATCGCGCCCGACCATGCCGATCGCCACCTCGCCATCGGCGATGGCCTGCACTTCCAGCGAGTGCATGCCGCAGAATTCGGCGATCTGCTCAAAGGACAGCGCGGTGTTCTCAACCAGCCAGACCGCGGTCGCCTTCGGCATCAAGGGCAGTGCCATGCTTCCTCCTAACCCGTGGCGGAAATCCCCGCCAACACGCATCAAAACCCGTGAACAAGGTCGCGAAAAGCAATATCCGCCCGTCGCGCGGGCTGAAGGCCCCACGCAGCCGGACGGAAAACTGTGACGCGTACATGAGCTATATAGAGGCACGCGACGGGCGAGGCCACGCCTTTTTATGGGCTGGGCCTCACTTGTCGCGGCCTTTTCCCGACCTTAAACTGTCAAAACGATCTTCCCGACATGGCCGCTGCTTTCCATCAGCGCGTGCGCCGAGGCCGCCTCTTCCAAGGGGAAGGTCTTGAAGATGACCGGGCGAACCTCTCCTCGCGCCAGCAGCGGCCACACCTTTTCCGCCAAGCTGGCGGCGATGGCCGCCTTTTCCTCCGCCGAACGCGGGCGCAGCGTCGATCCGGTCAGGATCAGGCGCTTGGTCATCACCGGCGCCATGTTCAGCGCCACCTTGGCCCCGCGCAGGAAGGCGATGGTCACGTGGCGGCCCTGGTCGGCCAGGGCGTCGATGTTGCGCGGCACATAGTCGCCGCCCACCATGTCCAGGATGACGTCCACACCCCGGCCCCCCGTCGCCTCCTTCACCACGGCGACGAAATCCTCCGCCTTATAGTCGATGCCGCGCTCGGCGCCGATGTCCTCACAGGCCTTGGCCTTGTCCGGCCCGCCGGCGGTGGCGAAGACGCGGGCGCCGAAGGCCTTGGCCAGCTGGATGGCCGTGGTGCCGATGCCGCTGGTGCCACCATGGACCAGGAAGCTTTCCCCCGCCGCCAGCCGGCCACGGTCGAAGACATTGGTCCAGACGGTGAAGAAGGTTTCCGGCAGGGCGGCCGCCTCCACCATGCTGAAGCCTTCCGGCACGGGCAGGCACTGGCCGGCCGGCGCCACGGCATGGTCGGCATAGCCGCCACCGTTGACCAAGGCGCAGACCGCGTCGCCCACGGTCCAGCCCGTCACCCCCTCGCCCAGCGCGGCGACGGTGCCCGCCACCTCCAACCCCGGCAGGTCGGATGCACCAGGGGGTGGCGGATAGCTGCCGGCGCGCTGCAGGCAATCCGGCCGGTTGACGCCGGCGGCGGCCACCCGGATCAGGATTTGGCCCGGGCCCGGCTGCGGCGTCGGCCGCTCGATAGGCTTCAGAACCTCGGGACCGCCGGGTTGGGTGATGGCGATGGCACGCATGGTTGCAGGATCTCCACGACTACGTCCGGCGGGGGATGGCCCCCTCGCCGCTTGGGGTCTTGCACCATGTAGGCCCCCGGCGGCACAGTGACAACCGACACGCCGGAGGGCCGACCCTCCACAGGAAAGGCAGCCGCCCCATGGACACCGACGACATCGCCCCGCCGCCGAGCCGCCCCAGCAGCTTCCTGGACATCGCCCGCCTGTCGGTGGGCGAACTGCGCGAATACCGCAACAGCCTGGAGGCGGAGATCGCGCGGGTGGACGACGCCATCAAGGCCAAGCAGGCCTCGCTGAACGCCGCCGCCGCGTTTTTCAAAAGCTAGCGGCGGCATGAGCTTTCGCCTCATGCCGCCGTAGGATGCGACCGCATCCGCCGGAGCTTTCCGGGAAGCCGAAGGCGGACTGGAAAGCGAGGAAGCCAAGCCCGCGGATGCGGGCGCCCGGCGACTGAGGACTTTCCAATAATCAAACCGGGACGGCCTCGAACGTCGCTGTATCCAGGGTGAAGGTGCCGTCGGCCTCGATGGCGAAATGGCTGCGCACCATGTCCGCCATGCGGTCTTGCAGGGACCGGATGGCCGCCACGTGGCTGTCTGGCGGACTCATGCGGGCGATCCAGCTGGCGAACTCCAGGCGCAGGCGCCGCTGCGTCACGCGGCCCACCTCGAACCGCGCGTCAGCCAGTGCAGCCCGCCATTCCGCCACCGAATAATTGCGCACGTGCGACGGGTCGCGCAGCAGTTCGATCGACTGCAGGAAGGTGTCCAGCAGCGGCTGACCCGGCGTCACCACATCCATGAAGACGGCGATGCCGCGCGGCTTCACCACCCGCCGCGCCTCCCTCAGGCCCGCCCCCAGGTCCGGCCAGTGGTGGGCGCTGTATCGGCTGAACACCGCGCAAAAATGCGCCTCTGGCGCTGGCACGGCATCGGCCCGGCCCACCCGGGTCTCGATATTGGCCAGGCCCCGCCGTCCGGCCTCCGCCGCCACGGCGTCCAGCATGTCGGGCGAAAGGTCGCAGGCAGCCACCTGGCCCACGTGCGGCGCCACGGTGAAGGCGACATGGCCGCCGCCACATCCCAGGTCCAGCGCCGTCTTATAGCCCTTGCCCGCCACCAGGTCGGCCAGCTGGCGCAAATCCTCGCCCTGGGCGTGGACGGCGCTGGCGACATAAGCGGCGGCCTGTGGCCCGAACTGGCCAGCCACCAGCGATTCCTGGTCGCGGCTCCCAACCGTTTGAGACGCGTGCTGGGTGGTCATTCCCTACTCCATTTCTTAGTCAAAGCTGCCCCGGTTCGGCGGGGTGGAGCGCCAGGGTGACAGAACCTTAAACTGGTACCAGATCCAGGTTTATACTGGTATCAATCGCTACCACCTTACCTTAAAGGCCCGCGCCCATGGACATCCTGGACACCTCGAAACGGCGCGAGCTGGGGGAGTTCGTGCGGGCGCAGCGGGAACGGCTGTCACCGGCGGCCCTGGGCCTGGCGCCCGGGCCCCGCCGCCGCACGCCCGGCCTGCGGCGGGAGGAACTGGCGCAGCTGAGCGGCGTCAGCGTCACCTGGTACACCTGGATCGAGCAGGGCCGCGACGTCTCCATCTCTCCCGCCGCCCTTGGCCGCCTGGCGGTGGCCCTGCGCCTGTCGGCGGCGGAGCGGGCCTATCTGTTCGACCTGGCGGGCAAGCGCGACCCGGACGGGGCCGCCGCCGGGGAAGACGCGCCGGTGCCGGCGGCGCTGGACGCCCTGGTCCGGGGCGTCCCATACCCGGCCTATCTGCTGGACCGGCAATGGAACGCCCTGGCCTGGAACGCGGCGGCGGCCCGCCTGTTCATCGGCTGGCTGGATCACGGCGAGGATCGCAATCAACTGCGCTACCTGTTCCTGGCCCCCGCCGCCCAGGCCCTGATCCCCGACTGGGCGGAACGGGCGCGGCGGGTGGTGGCGGAGTTCCGCGTGGACTACAGCCATCACCTGAACGATCCCGGCATGCGGGCCCTGGTGACGGACCTCAGCCAGCGCAGCCCCCTGTTCGCCGACCTCTGGCACGCCCATACCGTCACCGCCCGCGCCGGTGGCGAGCGCGCCTTCGAACACCCGACCGACGGCCCCCTGCGCTATGAGCAGCTGACCTTCGCCCTGGCAGGGCAGACGGATGTGAAGCTGGTGACGTTGGTGCCCATTGGGGTGCCCACCGGGCCGCCCATTGGGGTGGCGGCCGGTTGATCAGGCCGGGACCTTCCCCTTCACCCACAGCAGCGCCGCGACGCGCAGGGCGCTGGATAGGTTGCCGTCGCGGTTGCCGTCGATCTCCTCCACCAGGGCGTTGATCGACAGGCTGCGCGCCACGGCCATGTCCTTCAGCGTTTCCCAGAACGGCTCCTCCAGCGTGACACTGGTGGGGTGGCCGGCGATCAGGACGGAACGCTTGCGCAGGGTCATGCGGTGGCTCGCTGATGCTCGGTCACGGCGTCGACCACGGCATGGGTGAGGAAGGCCAGGTCGTCGGCGTCCATGGTGTAGGACGGGGTAAGGTAGACAATGCGGCCGAAGGGCCGCACCCAGACGCCCCGGTCGATCAGGCGCCGCTTCAGCCCGTTCATGTCGGCGATGCGCTCCAGCTCCACCACGCCGATGGCGCCCAGGGTGCGCACGTCCATCACGCCGGGCAGATCGCGGCAGGGCTCCAGGCCCACCGCCAGGCCCCGGGAGAGAGCGGCCACCTGGGCCAGCCTGGGCTCGCTCTCGAACAGGTCAAGGGAGGCGTTGGCGGCGGCACAGGCGAGCGGGTTGGCCATGTAGGTGGGGCCATGCATCAGGGCCGCCTGTGCGTTGTCCGACCAGAAGGCCTGAAACACCCGGTCGCTGGCCACGGTGGCGGCCAGGGCCATGGTGCCGCCGGTCAGGGCCTTGGACAGGGTGATGATGTCGGGCACCACGCCGGCGGCCTCGCACGCGAACATAGTGCCGGTGCGGCCGAAGCCGGTGAAAATCTCATCGAAGATCAGCAGCAGGCCATGGCGGTCGGCGGCGGCGCGCAGGGTGCGCAGCACCCGGGCGTCATGGAACAGCATGCCGCCCGCCCCCTGCACCAGGGGCTCCACCAGGATGGCGGACAGGGTGTGGGCGTGGGCGGCCAGATCACGCTCGAACCGCGCCGTCGACTCCTCGTCCACCGGCAGGTCCAGGATGAGATGTTCGGGCAGCAAGCCGGCGAACAGGCTGTGCATGCCTTCCTCCGGGTCGCACACCGCCATGGTGGCGATGGTGTCGCCGTGATAGCCGCCGCGGAAGGCCGCCAGCTTGGTGCGGCCGGGCACGCCCCGGTTCAGCCAATACTGCGTCGCCATCTTCATGGCGATCTCAACGGAGACGGAGCCGCTATCGCAGAAGAAGACGCGGTTGAGGTCGCCCGGCAGCATGGCGGCCAGGCGGCTGGCCAAGGTATAGGCCGGCTCATGCGCCAGGCCGCCGAACATGACGTGCGGCATGCGCGCCATCTGTTCGGCCACCTTCTCGCGGATGTGGGGGTGGTTGTAGCCGTGGCAGGCCGTCCACCAGCTGGCCACCCCATCCACCAGCCGCCGTCCATCGGCCAGGGTCAGGCGCACCCCCTCCGTCGCCACCACGGGCAGGGGCGGCAAGGCCGTCTTCATCTGGGTGTAGGGCAGCCAGACGTGCTGGCCGCCCCGCTCGAACCAATCGTTCCGGTCAGGAAACGATCCATGTGTGCCCATGATCAGTGGCCACACGCCCCGGAGCAGGCATCCGCGGCGTGGTGGGCGTGGTCCTCGTCGGTGCCGCCCTCTTCCACCACGTCCATGGTGGTCATGCCCAGGCGGGCCAGCAGCCGCTTGTCGTGGTCGGCCACCGGGTTGGCAGTGGTCAGCAACTTCGGCCCGTAGAAGATGGAGTTGGCGCCAGCCAGGAAGCACAGGGCCTGGGTCTCGTCGCTCATGCCCTCGCGGCCGGCCGACAAACGCACCATGGAGGCCGGCATGGTGATGCGGGCCACGGCGATGGTGCGCACGAAATCAAGGGCGTCCAGCGCGTCCTTGCCGCCCAAGGGCGTGCCGTCCACCTTCATCAGCATGTTGATCGGCACGCTTTCGGGATGCTGCGGCAGGGTGGCCAGGGTGTGGATCATGCCCACGCGGTCCGTCAGATCCTCGCCCATGCCCACGATGCCACCGCAGCAGACGTTGATGCCGGCCTCACGCACATTGGCCAGGGTATCCAGCCGATCCTGGTAGGTGCGGGTGGTGATGACGTTGCCGTAGTACTCGGGCGAGGTGTCGATGTTGTGGTTGTAATAGTCCAGGCCCGCCTCCTTCAGGCGCAGGGCCTGGCCGGCATTCAGCATGCCCAGCGTGACGCAGGATTCCATGCCCAGCGCCTTCACACCCTCGACCATGGCGCAGACCGATTCCAGATCCTGGTCCTTGGGGCTGCGCCAGGCGGCCCCCATGCAGAAGCGGCTGGCGCCGGCATCCTTGGCGGCCTTGGCCTCGGCCAGCACCTTCTGCACCTCCATGAGCTTGGACGCCTTCAGGCCCGTCTCATGGTGCGCGCTCTGCGAGCAGTAGCCGCAGTCCTCCGGGCAGCCGCCGGTCTTGATGGACAGCAGGGTGGAGATTTGGACCTGGGTGGGGTCGAAGCGGCGGCGATGCACGGCGGCAGCCCGGAACACCAGCTCGGTGAAGGGCAGGTCGAACAGCGCCTGGATCTCGGCGCGCGTCCAGTCGGTGCGCACGTCGTCGCTCTCCAGGGCCGGGGCGGAAAAAGCGGCGGGGCGGCTGATGTCGATGGCGGTCACGGGTGCGTTTCCTTGAGATCACTGGCGCCGCTGGCCGGCGCCGTCACGTCCGCCACCCCCGCGAACAAGCGCGATCCGGGTGGCCAAGGTGCCGCGCCTCCTGGGCCGGCACCTGCCGCACCTAACGGCAGCGGCGGGGACCGGTCAAGAAAAACCGGACCGCAACCCAGACGGCGCACTTTCGCACGCGCAACGCCGGCACTTGCCGGTAATCTCCGCCCGATCTGATCCGAACCGATGGCGCCCTCATGCAGTCCCTGACCGAATTCGCCGAAGCCAAGCTGGCCGAGATGGACGACGCCTCGCTGCGCCGCCGGGTGGTGGACAGTGATCGCGACGGCGAGGGCGGTCTGTGGATCACCCGCGGGGGCCGGCGCCTGCTGTCCTTCTCCTGCAATGACTACCTGAACCTGGCCCACGACCCCCGGGTGAAGGCGGCGGCCGTGGCGGCGACGGAGCGGTACGGCGTGGGGGCCGCCGCCTCGCGCCTGGTGACCGGAAACCACCCGCTCTACACAGCGCTGGAGCAAAAGCTGGCCGCCTTGAAGGGGACGGAAGCAGCGTGCGTCTTCGGCTCCGGCTATCTGGCCAATGCCGGCATCATCCCCACCTTCGTGGGGCCTAAGGATCTGGTTGTGGTCGATGAGCTGGCGCACGCCTGCATCTGGGCCGGCGCCAAGCTGTCGGGCGCCACCCTGCGCATCTTCCGCCATAACGATGTGGACCATGCCGCCCAGGTACTGGCCACCTACCGGCCGCGCCATGGCCGTGCCCTGTTGGTGACGGACGGCGTCTTTTCCATGGATGGGGATCTCGCCCCCCTGCCCGCCCTGGCCAGCCTGTGCGAACAGCATGACACCTGGCTGATGACCGACGACGCCCACGGCATCGGCGTGCTGGCCCAGGGCCGGGGCTCCAGCTTCGCCTTCGGCGACAAGCCGCTGGTACCGCTGCAGATGGGCACCTTGAGCAAGGCGGTGGGGGGCTATGGCGGCTATCTCTGCGCGTCCCAGGCGGTCATCGATCTGGTGAAGACCCGGGCGCGCACCCTGATCTATTCCACCGGCCTGCCGCCCGCCACGGTGGCTGGCGCCATCGCTTCGTTGGACATCATCCAGGGTGATCCCGACCTGTGCGCCCTGCCCGTGGCCAAGGCCCGGCGATTCACCGCCCTGTTGAACCTGCCCGCCGCCGAAAGCCCTATCGTACCCATCGTGCTGGGCGGCGCCGAAGTCACCTTGCAGGCCCAGCGCCTGCTGGAGGACGAGGGCCTGTTGGTTACCGCCATCCGCCCGCCCACCGTGCCGGCCGGCACCGCACGCCTGCGCGTCACTTTCACCGCCCGCACGCCGAATGCGGAGATCGAGCGCCTGGCCGACCTGATCCGTGATCGCGTGCTGCCGCTCAACGGTGTCGAGAGGCCCGAATGACCGTCCCCGCCTTTTTCGTCACCGCCACCGGCACCGACATCGGCAAGACCTTCGTGACATCCGGCCTGGTGCGCCGCCTGCGGGCCAAGGGCATCGCCGCCACCGCCCTGAAACCCGTGGTCAGCGGGATCGATCTGGAGGATGCCGCCAGCCTGGCGGCCAGCGACCCCGCGCAGCTGCTGACCGCCATGGGCCGGCCGGTGACGCCGGCCGAGGTGGCGCGCATCAGCCCGCACCGTTACGCCGCACCGCTCTCGCCCGACATGGCGGCCGCGCGCGAGGGCCGACCGCTGGACGTGGACGGCATGATCGAATGGTGCCGGGAAAAGGCGGCCTTCGCCGCCGCTCCGCTGTTCGTGGAGGGCGTGGGCGGCGCTATGGTGCCGCTGGACGACAGCCGCACGGTGCTGGACTGGATGGTGGCGCTGGACTTGCCCCTGCTGCTGGTCACCGGTAGCTACCTCGGCACCCTCAGCCACACCCTGACCGCCCTGGACGTCCTGGCCCGCCGGGGATTGCGGGTCGCCGCCATCGCCGTCAGCGCAACCCCCGGCGCCACCGTGCCCATGGCCGAAACCCTCACCACCCTGGCCCGCTTCGCCCCCGGCATCCCGCTGACGGCGGTGCCCAGGGTGGAACGGCTGGACGAGGCGGACGCGGCGTTCGACGCGCTGCTGGCGGCGCTGGGACTGTAAGATCAGGCGCGCTTGCGCCCAGCCTCCCGCAGGGTCAGGGAAGAGATATAGCCGGAGCGGGTTTCACCCGCAGCTTTGGCCAGAACGTCCAGGCGGCGCAGAACGCGCCGCGGCAGGGTGATGTTCACACGTTCCACCTTGTCGTCCAGCACGGCGGGATCGACCTCGATCATGGCGAAGATCCAGCCGACATAGTGGGGGTTGGCCCGCAGCGCCTCCAGGGGAGAGGCAGATGGAACAGCCCCACCCTCATCCAGCGTGGCGTCCAGCCAGGCGGCGGCCGCTTCCTCCGCTGCCTTCAGCGCCTCATCCAGCGTATCGCCGGCCGAAAAGCAGCCCGGCAGATCGGGAACAGCCACGCCATAGGCGGTGGCCTCATCACCCGGCTCGATCACCACGGGATACCGCATTCCATCCTCCACCGCGCGCCGTCATAACCCCGCCTGCTTGCGGATGGCGGCGACCAAGCCCATGCCCAAATCCTTCTTGGGATGGGGGACCACCAGGGTCCCAGGGCGATGCGGGTGCTTGAAGACATGGTGCGAACCGCGCACACGATTCAACACCCAACCTACCGCCTGAAGTTCCCGGATAAGGTCGACACTTTCCATGTGTATGATACACACTGGAGCATGGGGGAAGCAAGGCGCGGGCTGAGAGCCAGCCTCAACTCAGCGCCGTCTCCGCCCGGATCTCACGGATCAGGTTTTCCATGCGGCGCAGCAGGGCTTCGGCCACCTTGAGCGGCACGACCACCACATCATCCTCGGCATCGAAACCGCCCTGACGGCGGATGACGATCTCGTCGCGGGGGTTGGCGTAGACCGCCACGGCGGTGGCCATGTCGGCCACGATATTCCCCTGGTCCAGATGCCCCCACTGAAATGCGCCGGCCATATCGTCCTCCATCGCTGACACTGCGAAAGAACAAACTAGGAACAATCAAGGCACATAACAGGAATACAGGCAAGGGAAATTTTGCATTCCCCCTTTGCCCGCATCTCTGGATCAACTGGGATGAATCATATCCTCAGGCTTCACCCAGGCGTCGAACTCCGCCTCGGTCAGGAAGCCCAGGGCCAGGCCGGCGGCCTTCAGGGTGGTGCCCTCGGCGTGGGCCTTCTTGGCGATCTTGGCGGCCTTGTCGTAACCGATGTGCGGGTTGAGTGCCGTCACCAGCATCAGGCTTTCGTGCAGCGACTTGGCGATGCGGTCCTCGTTCGCCGTGATGCCGACCACGCAATTGTCGGTGAAGCTGCGCGCGGCGTCGGCCAGCAGGCGGATGGACTGGGCCACGTTGTAGATGATGACGGGCTTGAAGACGTTCAGCTCGAAATGCCCGGTGGCGCCCGCGATAGTGACGGTGGTGTGGTTGCCCATCACCTGGGCGCACACCATGGTCATGGCCTCCGACTGCGTCGGGTTGACCTTGCCGGGCATGATGGAACTGCCGGGCTCGTTCTCCGGCAGGCTCAGCTCCCCGATGCCGCAGCGGGGGCCGGAGCCCAGCAGGCGGATGTCATTCGCCACCTTCATGAGCGAAGCCGCCAGGGTGTTGAGCACGCCCGACACCTCCACCAGGCTGTCGTGCGTCGCCAGCGCCTCGAACTTGTTGGGGGCGGTGACGAAGGGCAGGCCGGTCAGGTCCGCCACCTCGGCCGCGAAGGCGGCATCAAAGCCCTTCTTGGCGTTCAGGCCCGTGCCCACCGCCGTGCCACCCTGGGCTAAGCGCAGCAGCGCCGGCAGCGCCGCCTTCACCCGTTCCACCCCATAGGCCAGCTGCTGGGCGTAGCCGGAGAATTCCTGGCCCAGGGTCAAGGGTGTGGCGTCCTGCAGATGGGTGCGGCCGATCTTGACGATGCCCTTGAACGCGTCGGCCTTGGCGGCCAGGGCATCCCGCAGATGCTCCAGCGCCGGCACCAGGGTGCGGTGCAGTTCCACCGCCGCCGCGATGTGCATGGCGGTCGGAAAGCTGTCGTTGGACGACTGGCCCCGGTTCACATGGTCGTTGGGGTGCACCGGCTTCTTGGACCCCATCTCCCCGCCCAGCAACTCGATGGCGCGGTTGGAGATGACCTCGTTGGCATTCATGTTGGTCTGGGTGCCGGAACCGGTCTGCCACACCACCAGGGGAAAGTGGTCGTCCAGCTTGCCGGCGGCCACCTCCGCCGCCGCCTGGATGATGGCGCGGCCCAGCGCCTCATCCAGTTCGCCCAGCTTCACATTGGCCTGGGCCGCCGCCTGCTTCTGGATGCCCAGGGCGTGGACCAGGGCCGGCGGCATGCGTTCCCCCCCGATCTTGAAGTTGCCCAGGGACCGCTGGGTCTGGGCGCCCCAGTAGCGGTCGGACGGCACCGCCAACGGGCCGAAGCTGTCGGTCTCGGTGCGGGTGCCCTGTTTGGCTTCAAGGGTCATTTCGATGCTCTCCAGGCTGGTGAGGGGCGGAGTTTACCCGGATCCCCTCGGACCCCGCCATGTCAGCGCTTGTCGAGGATGTTGCCTATGGCGCCAAACACACCCCCCTCTTCCCGGGTTCCCACCAGGGAGGAGGCCAGCATGCGGCCGGCCAGGCGGGAGAAGGGCAGGCTTTGCAGCCACACCTTGCCGGGGCCGCGCAGCCGGGCGAAGAATAGGCCCTCGCCGCCGAACAGCATGGACTTGATGCCGCCCACCTGCTCGACATCGAAGTCGATGTCGGCGGTCATGGCGGCCAGGCAGCCCGTGTCCACATGGATGACCTCCCCCGGCTGCAACGTGCGTTCCACCAGCGTGCCGCCCATGTGGATGAAGACGATGCCGTCGCCTTCCAGCTTCTGCATGATGAAACCGTCGCCGCCGAACAGGCCGGTCAGGATGCGGCGCTGGAAGTAGATGCCGATGGCGACACCGCGCGCCGCCGCCAGGAAGCTGTCCTTGTGGCAGATCAGGCGGCCACCATAGTCGGCCAGCTTCAGGGCGGAAATGGTGCCGGGATAGGGCGCGGAAAAAGCCACCGTGCCCGGACCGCTGCCACGCTGGGTAAAGACGGTGGTGAAGAGGGTGGAGCCGGAGAGCACCCGCTTGCCCGCGCCCCACAGCTGGTCCAGCACGCTGCCGCCGTCGCGGCTGGAACCGTCACCGAAGATGGTGTTCATGTCCACGCTGGCGTCCTTGTACAGCAGGGCGCCCGCCTCGGCGATGGCGCTGTCGCCGGGTGCCAGGCTCACCGACACATACTGCATCTCATGGCCGTGGATGGTGTAGTCCAGGGCGCTGGCCGGGCCGGGCGGCGGCGGGGTGAAGGGATTGCCACCGCCGGCGAAGGCGCCCCAGATGCCGCCACCGCCCGGCGGAGGCGGGGGCGGCGGGGATGAGGCGGTGCCGCCATACAGCTCCGCCACCTGGCCCACGGGCAGCCAGTCGGTGAAGCCCTCCCGCCAGCAATGGGCGCCCGGATTGGCGCGGGCGAAGTTGCGCGCCGCCGCGTCATCCAGGGGACCCGCCTGTTGCTGACCGTTGTGGAAGAACCATTCCGTCATGGCAACGCACCCCTTCTCTATTCAACCGGGCCGTTCGTGTCCCCCGCGGACTGGCCCTTGGTATCGCCCCCTTTTACCAAGATGGTGCCACCCTCACCAGCGCTGGCCCCATTCCCGCCCGGCCATCTGGCCCCCTTTGCCGCAGGTTCGCGGCGTGACGGCGCCTTTGGGAATATTCCACCGGCCTGGGCGTCTTTCCAATAGGGCCGGCCCCGCGCCGGTCCTTCCCTGCTGAAGGACGCGCACATCATGATCACGGTCGGTTCGGGGCATTGGCGGGAATGGATGGGGCAGCTATGGTGCGGCCCGGCCCCCCGCTTCCGGTGGGGCCGGCTGTGGCCGAGGCTGAAAGCGATGAGCATCTGGGGCAAGGTGGTGGGGGGTGTCGCGGGCTTTGCCATTGGCGGCCCGCTGGGCGCGTTGCTGGGCGTGGCCGCCGGCCATGCCGCCGATGCCTGGGCGTCGCAGCCGCCAGCCCCCCCGGGTCCAGACGGCCAGCCGGACCAGACCCGCAGCATGGCCTTCACCATCGGCGTCATCGTGCTGGGCGCCAAGATGGCCAAGGCCGATGGCGTGGTTGACCGCGCGGAAATCGACGCCTTCAAACGGGTGTTCCAAATCCCAGCGGAGGAGGCGCGGAACGTCGGCCGCATCTTCGACCTGGCCAAGCGCGACAGTGCGGGCTTCGAGCCCTATGCCCGGCAGCTGGCCGGCATGTTCCGGGACCGGCCGACAGTGCTGGAGGATCTGCTGGGCTGCCTGTTCCACATCGCCTCCGCCGACGCCCGCCTGCACCCAGCGGAGCTGGCCTTCCTGGCCGACGTCGCCCGCATCTTCGGCATTTCCGAAGCGACGTTCGAGGGCATCCGCCGCATCCACGGCGGCGCCGCCTGCGGGTATGAGGATCCGTTGGACGATCCCTATGCCGTGCTGGGCGTCGCCCGTACCGCCAGCGATGCAGAAATCAAGCTGGCCTGGCGCCAGGCCTTGCGCGACAACCACCCAGACACCGTCATGGCCCAGGGCCTGCCGGCGGAGTTCGTGGACGTCGCCACGAGCAAGACGGCCGCGCTGAACGCCGCCTATGACAAGATCCAGAGCCAACGGGCCAGTGCGCCCGCCGGCCCGCACCAGTAACCCACCCCTCCAGTAACCCGTACCCTAGAGCTTATCGCTTCCATGGCCCCCACCCCGCCCATCGTCGCCCTGAAGAACGCCCACATCACCCTGGGCGCCACCATTCTGTTCGAGGGCGTGGACGTCGCCATCGGTCGCGGGGACAAGATCGCCCTGGTCGGCCGCAACGGCAGCGGCAAGTCCACCCTGCTGAAGGCCCTGGCCGGCGTCGTCGACCTGGACAAGGGCGAACGCTACATCCAGCCGGGTGCCCGCATCGGCTACCTGCATCAGGAACCGGACTTCAGCGGCCACGCCACGGTGGCGGACTTCGTCAGCGCCGGCCTGGTGGAGGATGCGCCCTATCGCGTGCAGGCCGTGCTGGATGAGCTGAACCTGCCCGGCGTCCGCGCGGCCGCCACCCTGTCGGGTGGTGAAGCACGCCGCGCCGCCATCGCCCAGGCCCTGGTCAGCGACCCCGACGTCCTGCTGATGGACGAGCCGACCAACCACCTGGACCTGCCCACCATCGAATATCTGGAAAAGGCGCTGCAAGCCTTCCGCGGCGGGCTGCTGCTGATCAGCCACGACCGCGCCTTCCTGAACAATCTGGCGCGCAAGACGATGTGGCTGGACCGGGGCACCATGCGCGAGACGGAACGGCCCTTCGCCGAGTTTGAAGCCTGGCGGGACGAGGTGTTTGCCGCCGAGGATCTGGCCTACGCCAAGCTGGACCGCAAAATCGCGGTGGAGATGAAGTGGCTGCGCGAGGGCATCAGCGCCCGGCGCACCCGCAACATGGGCCGCGTCCGCGCCTTGCACGGCCTGCGCAAGGAGCGGGCGGACCGCAACCGGCAGGGCCAGGTGAAGCTGGCGGTGTCGGATGCCGAGAATTCCGGCCGGCTGGTGATCGAGGCGACCCATGTCGCCAAGAGCTTCCAGGATGCGGAGGGCAATGCCCGAATCATCGCCCGCGACTTCTCCACCCGCATCCTGCGCGGCGACCGGGTGGGCCTGATCGGCCCCAACGGTGCGGGCAAGACCACCATCCTGAAGATGCTGATGGGGGAGCTGGCGCCGGACAGCGGCACCATCCGCCTCGGCACAAACCTGGAGACGGTGGTGTTCGACCAGCGCCGGGCGCAGCTGGACCCCAACCAGACCATACGCCAGGTGCTGCTGCCCTTCGGCGGCGACAGCGTGGTGGTGGGCGGCACGCCGCGCCATGTCGCCTCCTACATGCGGGACTTCCTGTTTGACGCGGGCATGCTGGAACAGCCGACCCGGGCGCTGTCGGGTGGGGAGCGCAACCGCCTGCTGCTGGCCAAGCTGTTCGCCCAGCCCAGCAACCTGATGGTGCTGGACGAACCGACCAACGACCTGGACATGGACACGCTGGACCTGCTGGAAGAGGTCTTGAGCGACTATCCCGGCACCCTGCTGCTGGTCAGCCACGACCGTGACTTCCTGGACCGGCTGGTCACCTCCACCATCGCGGTGGAGGGTGATGGCGTGGTGGCGGAATACGCCGGCGGCTACAGCGACTATCTGGTCCAGCGCCCGGCCCGCACCCCGACCGCCGGCGCCGCGGCCAAGACAGCGGACGCCCCCAAGGCGGCGGAGGCCCCGAAGGCCAAGCGCAAGCTGGGCTACAAGGAACAGCGCGAGCTGGACCAGCTGCCGGCCCTGATGGACAAGCTGGGCGACCAGGTGAAGAAGCTGGAGGCCAAGCTGGCCGACGCCAATCTCTACGCCCGCGACCCCGCCGCCTTCCAAAAGACCTCGTCCGACCTGGACAAGGCCCACCAGGACCTGGCCACGGCCGAGGAGCGCTGGCTGGAACTGGAGGCGCTGAAGGAGGAGCTGGAGAGCGGGGCGTGAGGTTCTTCCTTGCATGTCCGGCCATTGGCCGTACAATGCAGCAACGGAGGATATGATGGCTCACCCCGCGACAGATACCCCTCAGCGCCGTGCCCGCAGCGAACGGCTGGAAGCGCGTATCACCGCCGAGCAGAAAGATCTGATTGAGCGCGCGGCGGCACTGCAGGGTCGGTCGATCACTGACTTCGTCCTGACCAGCGTGCAGGACGCGGCGCGACGCGCCATTGATGAACACCAGCGCCTGGAACTGTCGATCCGGGACAGCCAGGCTTTCGTCGAGGCGCTGAGCAAGCCGCAGCCCGTGAATGACCGGCTGCGCGACACAATTCGCCGGTATCGCGACGCTACCGGCGCCTGACGGTCGGCATGACGGCGACCGATCCTGGACTGCGTTCCCTGCGGGTCGAGGTACTGGGCCCGCAGCATGACCGATCCCATTTTGCCAGCGGTGTGGAAGTGCTGGACCGGTATTTCCAAACGCACATAGGGCAGGACGCCCGCAAGAACATTGCCGCGCCATTTGTTCTGGTCCTGCCAGATGGGACAGTCGCCGGTTACTACACCTTATCCGCCACCGCCCTGCACTTGGCGGACCTGCCTGCGGAGACAGCGCGCAAGCTGCCGCGCTATCCTTTGGTGCCAGCCACGCTGCTGGGTCGATTGGCGGTAGACAAGCGCTACCATGGCCATGGATATGGAGGATATCTGCTGGCGGATGCGCTGCGCCGTTGTCTGCGCAGTAAAATCGCGTCGTTTGCCGTGATCGTGGACGCCTATGACGACAACGCCCGCCGCTTTTATGAAGCCATGAGTTTTCTTGCCCTGCCCGATACGCCCCGAAAATTGTTCCGGCCTTTGGCCGACATCGCGCGGCTGTTCGAGGAGAGCGGCGCGTGAGGCCGCTGGACGTCTTGCGCGCCCTGGTCGTCGCAGCCATCTGGGGCATCAATTTCTCCGTTTCCAAGTTCGCGCTGCGCCAATTTCATCCCATCACCGCCATGGCCATCCGCTTCGCGCTGGTGGCCCTGGTGCTGGTGCCCTGGCGGCGGCTGCCCTGGGCCCATGTGCGGCCGGTGCTGGCCTATTCCTTCGTGCTGGGGGGCCTGCATTTCCCCCTGGTGTTCAGCGGCCTAATGGGGTGCAGCGCCGCCGCGGCCTCCGTCGCCATCCAGCTGCAGGTGCCCTTCGCGTCGCTGATGGCGGCGGTGTTCTTCAAGGACAGGCTGGGCTGGCGCCGGGCGGTGGGCATGGCGGCGGCCATCGCCGGCGTTGGCATCATCGCCTATCATCCTGGCGGGGCCGACGACCCCGCCCATCTGGGCCTGGTGGTGCTGGCGGCGGCGGCCTTCGCCTTTTCCAGCATCCAGCTGAAATGGATGCCGCCCATGGACCCGTTCACGCTGAACGGCTACATGGCCCTGTTCGCCGTGCCGCAGCTGGTGCTGATGTCCGCCGTGCTGGAGGACGGCCAGTGGGCGGCGATCCAGACGGCGCCACCGGCGGCCTGGGGCTCCATCCTGTTCATGGCGCTGGTCTCCACCATTCTGGCCTATGTGCTGTGGTTCCCGCTGGTGCAGCGCTACGCCGTCAACCAGACCATGCCCTTCATGTTGCTGGTTCCGGTGTTCGGCGTGGCCGGTGGCGTCATCCTGCTGGGTGAGCCCTTGTCCTGGCACCTGGCGGCGGGCACGCTGGTGACCATCGCCGGCGTGGGCGTGGTGCTGCTGCGCCGTCCCCGCCTGGTAACGGCCCGAACGGCAAGTTGATGCGCATGCGCTTTCGTGACCGCCCCTCGCCCAACCACGGCCCCCGGCCGGATGGCACCAGCGTCGACATGCTGGTACTGCACTATACCGGCATGGTGTCGGCCGAGGCCGCCCTGGACCGGCTGTGCGATCCGGCGGCGGAGGTCAGCGCCCATTATGTGGTGGAGGAGGACGGCACGGTCTGGCGCTTGGTGGATGAAGGCCGCCGCGCCTGGCACGCCGGCCGGGGCGCCTGGGGCGGTGCCCAGGACGTCAACAATCGCTCCATCGGGGTGGAAATCGTTAACCCGGGCCACGAGTACGGCTACCGCCCCTTCCCACAAGCCCAGATGCAGGCGGTCATTGAGCTGTGCCGGGGCATCCTGGCCCGCCACCCCATCCCAGCCGGCAACGTCATCGCCCATTCTGACATGGCGCCCGCCCGCAAGCAGGACCCGGGTGAACTGTTCGACTGGCCAGCCCTGGCCGACGCCGGCATCGGGCTATGGCCCGAGGCGGACGCCCATGGGACTATATGGGACGGAAGCGACGACCAGGTGGCCACGCTGCTTGCGCGCCTGGGCTATGACCTGGCCATCGCGACCTTCACCGAGACGCTGACCGCCTTCCAGCGCCATTGGCATCCGGAAGCCCTGGGTCAGCCGGCCGGTGCGGAAACCGTGCGGCGGCTGCATAGCCTGCTGGCTCAATCCGCGCGCTGACCCCCGCCACAGGGGAATCGCTTGAAGGGGGTTATGCGGACTGTGTGATGACGGCGTGAAGGTATTGGGTATCCCATGCGGCGGATTTTCTTCGGACTTTGAGGCTGTGCTTATCCTTTGCGCCGCGCAGGAGGTTCAAGGCCATGTGTCGGATGGTTGCCATGTTGTGGGGGCCGTTGCCGGATCTGAGACGGCTCAAGTCTTCATGGAAGACGACATCGAGGACCCAGTGGAGCCGGTTTTCGATATGCCAGTGGGCTCGGACGGCATGAGCGAAGAGGCGCGTGTCGAGTTTTTGAGATGACAGGTAGTATCGGCGTTCCCGGCTGGTTTTGCCGTCACGCTCGATCTCGGCTTCGACCATGGCGATGGCCTTGAGGCCGGGGAAGCGGGGCTCGCCGGGGAAGCGGCGGTCTGTGGTAAGCCAGTCAACTTCGTGGCTGACGACATGGCGGCGCACCTCGATGCGGCCGTGCTCGCCATCGGTCGTGTCGAACGTGTCGGCGGCAGGCAGATCGTCGAAGTGGCGGATGACCTCGCTGTGCAGGTTGGGCCAGTTCTCTTTGATGGCCAGCAGGTAATCGGCGCCTTTATCGAGAATCTTCTGGGCGATCTTGGTCTGGCAGCCCATCGCATCGATGGTGACGAGCGCCCCGGTCAACGCCAAGCGGTCGAGCAGCAACGGAATGGCCGTAATCTCATTCGACTTGGCCTCGCAAGCTTGCTGGCCCAGCACCAAGCGCTGCCGGCTGGCCCAGGCTGAAACGAGATGCAGCGGATTGCGATCCTTCGCCCGGTCATGCGTCCGCCGCGAGGTCTTACCGTCGATCGCGACGATGTCGGGCTCGGCCTCGCGCAGCCCCTCGACCCAGTCGCCGAAGCATCGCGCAAAAAGATCGCCGTCGAGCGCGTTGAGGATGTCGTTCAGCGTATCGTGGCTCGGAATCCCGCCCGCATAGGGCAAAAACCGCCGCAGGAAATCCCGGTTCATCGTGCCCCAGCGCCGAATCTCGACGAAATCCTCAGCCCCCGCGATCGTTGCGCAGAGCACCACAAGCAGAATCTCCGGCAGTGGATAAATGACCTTCCAGGATTGCCGCGGATCGCTGAGCGCCGCAAAATGGTCGAGAAGCGAACCGGCCATCGAGAACTCCAGATCAATGGAGCCTCCTACGAATCACAGATCGCCACCGCTCCGAAAGCCCCGTCTTGTCAAGACCCGCTTCAAGCGATTGCCGTGACCCCCGCCATCGGCGCTTGCATCCCCCGGTCGATGCGCCTAGGGTCGCCGCCTGCCAGACGGCCGGATGGCCGCCTTCCGGCAATGGTGAAAGCCGTCGGGGGGAGGAAAGTCCGGGCTCCACGGAAGAACGGTGCCAGGTAACGCCTGGCGGGGGCGACCCTAGGGAAAGTGCCACAGAAAGCAAACCGCCCGCCGCCCGCCCTTTCGAGGGATCGGGGGGCCGGCAAGGGTGAAAGGGTGCGGTAAGAGCGCACCGCGCCCCTGGCAACAGGGGCGGCACGGTAAACCCCACCGGGAGCAAGATCGAATAGGGGCGGCACGGCCGGGCAACCGGCCAAAGCATCTTCCGAGCCGCCGCCCGGGTAGGTCGCGCGAGGCGCCTGGCGACAGGCGTCCCAGATGAATGGCCATCCCACGGCCGCCGCCCCTTCACGGGGGGACGGGCCGGAGGACAGAACCCGGCTTACAGGCCGTCTGGCAGATTTGAATCCAGCAAATGGGGGGTTTCCCATCCCCACCCATCGCCGCCCGCCACGGATGGTCCGGGCGTGGGATCGCATGGGAAAACGCGCCTCAACTCCCGTGACTCCACCCGCCCATGGGATGGCATGGGATTTTCGGTGTCGTTTGGGCGCCGCATGGGAATTCATGGGAAAGGACCGTAAAACGGCCTCCTGTGCCTACATATCGCGGCCTATGACCTTTCCCTTACCATATTTGGTGCCAGGCCCTAAACCGACGAGTACTTGGACCTAAAACCAGCCCCCGAATAACCAAGGTGGCTTATCCAAAAGATTTGGGGGCCGTTTCACTAACGGTTGCGTGGCCGACCCCCTTATCCACAGGATAGGTATCCCCTATCCGAAGGCTATTAGATTCGGCGGAAACCCACGAATATATGGGGGAAGGACCTACCCGTTCGATTTAGAGGCGCTGGCAAGAAGAACGTTTTCCACAACTGTGGAAAAACGCCGTGTGGACAAGCATTGAGCCGAGTCCTCCCATTGACGCCCATAAGTTCCCATGCTACCCCATATGGACCCAAAAACAGGGCGCGCAGGCCTATCCGGTCTTACCCGGACGGGCGGCGCATTCTGAAACTGGGGCTGGTGCCGGATCGGGTGGGGCGCGGAGGCGCTGGAGACGCGGGGATCGATGGGCTTGTTCCTGTCCACATATGTGAACAAGGTCGACAAGAAGGGTCGGGTTTCAGTCCCGTCTTCCTTCCGCGGCGTCCTTGGTGGGCAGACGGAGCTGATCGTCTTCCGGTCCCTGCAGGCCAACGCCATCGATGCCTGCAGCGTCGACTATATGGATCGCCTGTCCGAGGCGCTGGATAACCCCAACATGCCCGACGACATGCGCGACCTGATCGAGACCACGGTGTTCGGCGGGTCCGTCCGCCTGGCCCTGGACCCTGAGGGCCGCATCGTGCTGCCGGAAAACTTCCTGGCCTTCGCCGGCATCACCGAAGGTGCCGCCTTCGTCGGCCGCCGCCACACCTTCCAGATCTGGGATCCCGACGCCCTGTCCGCCCATGAGGCCGCCAGCCGCGACCGCAGCCGCGCCCAGAACATCTCGCTGTCGACCATCCTGGCCCGCACCAACTCGGTCCTGGCGGCCGGATCCAATGGCGGGGGTGCGCAGTGAGCGAGACGACCACCTCCGCTGAGCCCCAGATCCACATCTCCGTCCTGCTGGCCGAGGTGCTGGCGGCCCTGGCCGTGCGCGACGGCGGCGTTTATGTCGATGGGACCTTCGGCGCCGGCGGCTACACCCGCGCCATCCTGGAGGCGGCGGACTGCCAGGTCATCGGCATCGACCGCGACCCGGCCGCCATCCAGCGGGCGGAGCCCCTGCTGGCCCGCTTCCCCGGCCGCCTGCGCATCATCGAGGGCCGGTTCGGCGACATGGCCGAGCTGCTGGCCGCCCACGGCATCGGCCCGGTGGACGGCGTGGCGCTGGACATCGGCGTCTCCTCCCCCCAGATCGACGACCCGGCGCGCGGCTTCTCCTTCCGCTTCGACGGCCCGCTGGACATGCGCATGAGCCTGAGCGGGCCCACCGCCGCCGACGTGGTCAACGACTACGCCGAAGCCGACATCGCCAACATCCTGTGGCGCCTGGGCGAGGAGCGCCTGTCCCGCCGTGTGGCCCGCGCCGTCGTGGCCGCCCGCGCCACCGCGCGAATCGAGACCACGGCGCAGTTGGCGGACATCATCCGCAGTGTCGTTCCCCGCTCCAAGAAGGACGGCATCGACCCGGCCACCCGCAGTTTCCAGGCCCTGCGCCTGCACGTGAATGACGAGCTGGGCGAGCTGGACCGTGGCCTGGCCGGGGCCGAACGGGTGCTGGCGCCCGGCGGCCACCTGGCGGTCGTCTCCTTCCATTCCCTGGAAGACCGGCGGGTCAAGGACTTCCTGCGCCAGCGCAGCGGGTCGGAGGGCGCGCCGTCGCGCCACATGCCGGCCGCCCACAGCGGCCCCGCCCCCACCTTCCGTCTTCTGGGGCGCAGCGGGGTTACCCCGAGCGAACCTGAACTTCGCCACAATCCGCGCGCCCGATCCGCTCGGTTGCGCGCCGCCGAACGCACCGACGCCCCCGCCTGGCCCATGGGAGAAGCAGCATGATAGGCAAGTCCACGCTCGTCTGGCTGTGCCTCGCCACCGTCGCCAGCGGCATCCTCTATCACACCAGCTACCGCGTGCAGGAGGAGCAGGAGCACCTGGCCTCCCTCAACCGGCAGATCGCGCAGGAGCAGCAGTCCATCCAGGTGCTGCGCGCCGAATGGGCCTACCTGAACGATCCCACCCGGCTGGAGCGCCTGGCGACCGAGCATTCCACCCTGCGCCCCACCAAGGCGGAGCAGATGGTGGCCCTGGCCGCCGTGCCGGTGAAGCCGGAGACGCCCACCCCGGTTCCCGGCGTGCCGGCGGATCAGGCGAAGCCTGTCCCGGCGCCGGAGTCCACCTACGTCGCCAGCGCGGCGCCGGCCGCCCCCGCCGTGCAGGTCGCCGTCGCCCAGGCCGCCCCGGCGCCCATGCCCAAAGCCCAGGTCGTGGCGCTGAAGGCGCCGGACGTGCAGGCGTCCGCCCCGGTGAAGGCCGCCGCCGGCAAGCCGGCCCCCACCGTAAAGGCGGCGAAGCAGCCTGAGCGGGTGGACAGCATCGGCGCCCTGATGGCCAGCCTGGACGCCGCCGACAAGGCCGGCGGCAAGGTCACCCTCGCCTCCGCCTCCGGCAGCGCCGCGAAGTCCAAGACCAAGCCCATCCTGATGGCGGAGCAGACCCTGAGCGCCAAGCTGGGGGCTGCCCGATGAGTGACGCGCCCTTTTCCCTGACCGGTTTCGACATCGCGGGCATGGAGCGCATCCAGGCCCCGAGGTCGGAAGGCAGGGTCCGCCTGAACAACCCCACCAGCCATGCCTTGGAGCAGGGCCGGTCGCGCCTTCTGGTGACGGCCGCCCTGTTCGCGTTGGTTCTGGGCGCCATCGGCGTGCGCCTGGCCGACACCATGGTGTTCAGCCGCGAGGCGGAGCCGCCGGTGGCGGAGAACACCACCGCCCGACCCCTGCCCGTCACCCGGGCGGAGATCACCGACCGCAACGGCGTGCTGCTGGCGACCTCGCTGGCCACCGCGTCCGCCTACGCCGATCCCAAGCTGGTGATCGACGCGGAGGAGGCCGCCCGCAAGCTGGTGGCCACCCTGCCGGACCTCGACTACCGCCAGGTGCTGAAGGACCTGAAGGGCGACAAGCGCTTCGTCTGGATCAAGCGCAACCTGACGCCCCGCCAGGAATTCGAGGTCAACAAGCTGGGCATCCCCGGCGTGTTCTTCCAGCAGGAGGAGCACCGCATCTATCCGCAGGGCAGCCTGACCGCGCATCTGATCGGCCTGACCGGCATCGACAACAACGGCCTGATGGGCATCGAGCAGTCGTTCGACAAGCGCCTGCGTGAGCAGTCGGAACCCCTGCGCCTGTCCGTCGATGTGCGCCTGCAGCACATCGTGCGCAAGGAAATCACCCAGGCCATGCAGGACTTCAACGCCATCGGCGGTGCCGGCCTGATCATGGACATCAAGACCGGCGAAATCCTGTCCATGGTCAGCCTGCCGGACTTTGACCCCCAGAATCCGGGGGAGATGCATGACGAGTCGAAGTTCAACCGCGCCACCCTGGGCGTCTATGAGATGGGCTCGGTGTTCAAGATCCTGAACACCGCCATCGCCCTGGAAACCGGCACGGTGAAGCTGCATGAGACCTTCGACACCAGCCACCCGCTGAAGATCGGCCGCTTCACCATTCACGACGACGAGCCGGTCAACTACTGGATGGATGTGGTCGACATCTTCCGCAAATCATCCAACATCGGCTCCGCCAAGATGGCGGAGAAGTTCGGCATCGACGTGCAGCGGGAGTACATGGGCCGCTTCGGCATGCTGAAGGCTCCGTCGCTGGAGATCCCGGAGGTGGGCGGCCCGCTGGTCCCCAACCCCTGGCGCCCCACCACCCTGCTGACCGTCGCCTTCGGCCATGGCATATCCGTCAGCCCCATCCAGATGTCCTCGGCCGTGGCCGCCGTGGTCGACGGCGGCATCATGCGCCCGGCCACCCTGCTGAAGCGCGACCCCAACGCCGAGATTCCCGAGACGCGGGTGATCTCGCCCCAGACCTCTGCCATCCTGCGCAAGCTCATGCGCCTGGTGGTAACCGAGGGCACAGGCAAGACCGCCTTCGGCACCGGTGAGCTGAAGGCGGCGGACACGCTGGACTATCTGGTGGGCGGCAAGACCGGCACCGCCGAGAAGGTCAGCGGCAAGGGCTACGCCCACAAGTCGCTGCGCACCTCCTTCGCCGGCGCCTTCCCCATGACCGACCCGCGCTATGTGGTGTTCGTCATGGTGGATGAGCCGCACGGCACCAAGAAGAGCTTCGGCTTCGCCACCGCCGGCTGGGTCGCCGCCCCCGCGGTGCAGCGCATCGTCTGGCAGGCGGCACCCCTGCTGGGGGTGAAGCCGGTGGTCCGCAACGATCCCGAGATTTTGCAGGCCATGACCATCAACTAACCAGCCCCCCCTGAAACCCACACGACAGGGCACCGCAAGGTGGGGGTCGACCGATGCCGGGCAGCGCGCTATCAACCCGCCCCGGCATCACGTGTGAGAGGGACCCTTGCGTCTGACCGATCTGATGGCATCGCGCACCGAAATCGCCGTATCGGCGCTGGCCCTGGAACGGGACCCCGAGATCACCGGCCTGACCGCCGACAGCCGTGCGGTCAAGCCGGGCATGCTCTTTGCTGCCATGCCGGGCAGCGCCCGCGACGGGCGGGACTTCATTCCCCAGGCGGTGGCCGCCGGCGCCGTGGCCGTGCTGGCGCCCAAGGGCACTAAGCTGCCCGAAGACCTGCCCCATCCCGTCAGCCTGATCGAGGATGCCAATCCCCGGCGGCGCTTCGCCCTGCTGGCGGCCGCCTTCTACAAGCGCCAGCCCGCCACCATCGCCGCCGTCACCGGCACCAACGGCAAGACCTCCACCGCGCAGTTCACCCGCCAGCTGTGGTCCCTGCAGGGGCACCAGGCCGCCGCCATGGGCACCCTGGGCCTGATCGCCCCCGGCTTCCCGCGTGAGGACAGCCTGACCACGCCCGACCCGGTGGCCCTGCACAGCACGCTGTCGCGCCTGGCCGAGGGCGGCATCACCCACCTGGCCATGGAGGCCAGCAGCCACGGCCTGGACCAGTTCCGCCTGGACGGCGTGCTGGTCACGGTGGGCGGCTTCACCAACCTGACCCGCGACCATTTGGATTACCACGGCACCATGGAGGCCTACTTCAAGGCCAAGGCCATGCTGTTCGACCGGGTGATGCCGCGTGGTGCTACCGCCGTGATCAACGCCGACATCCCCGAGTTCCAGGCCCTGGCCGACCTGGCGCGCGCGCGCAAGCAGACCTTGATCGGCTTCGGCGAGCAGGGCCGTGAGCTGGCGGTCAAGGCCCTGCGGCCCCTGCCCCAAGGTCAGTCCCTGACCCTGGAGGTCATGGGCACCCGCCACGACATCGTCCTGCCGCTGGTGGGCCGCTTCCAGGTGTGGAACGCCCTGTGCGCGCTGGGCATGGTCATCGGCAGCGGTGCCGAGCCGCAGGCGGCCGCCGGTCTGCTGTCGCAGCTGGACGGCGTGCGCGGCCGGCTGGAACTGGTGGCGACGCTGGACAATGGCGCCGCCGTCTATGTCGACTACGCCCACACGCCCGACGGGCTGGAGACGGTGTTGAACAGCGTGCGCCCCCATGCCCAGGGTCGCCTGTCCGTCGTCTTCGGCTGCGGCGGCGACCGCGACCGGGGCAAGCGCCCCATGATGGGCACCATCGCCGCCCGCCTGGCCGACCGCGTCATCGTCACCGACGACAACCCGCGCACCGAGATCCCCGGCGCCATCCGGGCCGAGGTGCTGGCCGGCTGCCCCGGCGCCACCGAGGTGGACGACCGCGCCGCCGCCATCGCACTGGCCATCGGCGAGCTGAAGGCCGGTGACGTGCTGGTCATCGCCGGCAAGGGCCATGAGCAGGGCCAAATCGTGGGCAAGGAAGTGCGCCCCTTCGACGACGCCGCCGTCGCCCGCGGTGTTCTGGGCCTACCTGGGGGTACGGCATGACCGCTGCCACGCCGACCAAGACCGTGCTGTGGACGGCGGCCGATGCCGCCGCCGCCGCGAACGGGCGCGCTCAAGGCGCCGACTGGGCCGCCACCGGTGTTTCCATCAACACCCGCACCCTGAACCCCGGCGACCTGTTCGTGGCGCTGAAGGGCCCCAATTTCGACGGCCACGCCTTCGTCGGAACGGCGCTGGAGCGCGGAGCCGCCGCCTGCCTGGTGAGCCAGGTACCGGATGGCCTCGCCGCCGACGCGCCCCTGCTGGTGGTCGACGACACGCTGGCGGCGCTGGAGGACTTGGCCCGGGTGGCCCGGCTGAACACCACCGCCAAGGTCATCGCCGTCACCGGGTCTGTCGGCAAGACCAGCACCAAGGAATTCCTGCGCACGGCGCTGGGCGCCCTGGGGCCCACCTTCGCCACCGAAGGCAACCTGAACAACCACCTGGGCCTGCCCCTGTCGCTGGCCAGCCTGCCGGCCGACGTGCGCTTCGGCGTGTTCGAGCTGGGCATGAACCACGCGGGTGAGATCGGCCCCCTGTCGCGCATGGCGCGGCCGGACATCGCCATCATCACCACGGTGGAGGCGGTGCACCTGGAGTTCTTCGCCTCCGTCGAGAGCATCGCCGACGCCAAGGCCGAGATTTTCGAGGGCATGTCCCGCCAGGGCACGGCCATCCTGAACCGTGACAACCCGCAATATGCCCGCCTGCTGGCCGCCGCCCGCACCCAGGGAGTCGGTCACGTGCTGAGCTTCGGCGCCACCGCCGGGGCGGACGCTCGCCTGATCGACCTGGATCTGGGCCCGACCGGCAGCGACGTGACGGCCGAGATCCAGGGCCAGGTCATCCGCTACACCCTGGCCGTCCCCGGCCACCATCAGGCGCTGAACAGCCTGGCCGTGCTGCTGGCCGTGTCGGCGGCCGGCGGCGACCTGGCCGTCGCCGGCCAGGCCCTGGCCACGCTGGCGCCCGTCAAGGGCCGGGGCGTGCGCCAAGCCATTCCCCTGCCGGGGGGCGGCAGCCTGACCCTGGTCGACGAAAGCTACAACGCCAGTCCCGTGTCGGTGGCGGCCTCCGCCGACGTGCTGGGCCATACACAGCCGGACCCCGGCGGCCGCCGCGTGGCGGTGCTGGGCGACATGCTGGAACTGGGCCCGGACTCCCCCAAGCTGCATGCCGGCCTGGCCGACGCGCTGGTGGCCGCCGACGTCCATCTGGTCTTCACCTGCGGCCCCAACATGCGCCACCTGTTCGACCGCCTGCCGCCCGAACGCCGGGGCGCCCACGCCGACACCAGCGCCGAGCTGGCGCCGCTGGTGGGCGCGGCGGTCCGCGCCAACGACATCGTCATGGTCAAGGGTTCCGCCGGCAGCCGCATGGCGCTGGTGGTCGATGCCCTGAAGGCTCTCGACAATCCGCCGCCCTCCTCTTCCTCATCCGCCGTCTCCGGGAGCTAAGACCCGCCCCATGTTGTTCAATCTGCTGTTCCCGCTGGCCGACGACTTCCAGCTTTTCAACCTGTTCCGGTACATCACGTTCCGGACGGGCGGGGCCATGCTGACGGCACTGATCATCAGCTTCGTCATCGGCCCGGGCGTCATCCGCTGGCTGAAGTCCATGCAGGGCTCGGGGCAGCCCATCCGCACCGACGGGCCGGAGACGCACCTGAAGAAGAAGGGCACGCCCACCATGGGCGGCCTGATGATCATGATCTCGGTCCTGATCTCCACCGTTCTGTGGGTGGATGTGACCAACGCCTACACCTGGATCGTGCTGCTGGTGACGGTGGGCTTCGGCCTGGTCGGCTTCGGCGACGACTTCCTGAAGCTGACCAAGCGCAACACCAAGGGCCTGTCCGGCCGGGGCAAGATGGTGGCCATGATCGCGGTCTCCGGTGTCGCCACCGCCTGGTACCTGCATGTGGCGCAGAGCCCGCTGGACACCAGCCTGGCCGTGCCCTTCCTCAAGGACGTGCTGATCCCCCTGGGCTTCCTGTTCGGTCCCTGGGCGGTATTCGTCATCGTCGGATCCAGCCATTCGGTGAACCTGACGGACGGCCTGGACGGCCTGGCGATCGTGCCCATCATGATCGCCGCCGCCAGCTTCGGCCTGATCGCCTATCTTTCGGGCAACGCCGTCTTCGCCAACTACCTGCAGATCCATCACGTTCCCGGCACGGGTGAACTGGCGGTGTTCTGCGGCGCCCTGGTGGGTGCCGGCCTGGGCTTCCTGTGGTTCAACGCGCCGCCGGCCATGGTGTTCATGGGCGACACCGGCTCGCTGGCCATGGGCGGCGCACTCGGTACCGTCGCCGTCATCACCAAGCATGAGCTGGTGCTGGCCATCATCGGCGGCCTGTTCGTGCTGGAAACCGTGTCGGTCATCGTGCAGGTCGCCAGCTTCAAGATGACGGGCAAGCGGGTGTTCCGCATGGCGCCGCTGCACCACCACTTCGAGAAAAAGGGCTGGTCCGAGCCGACCGTCGTCATCCGCTTCTGGATCATCGCCGTCATCCTGGCCCTGGCCGGCCTGTCCACCCTGAAGCTGCGTTAAGCCCCGCCCATGTCCCAGCCCATCCTCCTCCCCCAATTCAAAGGCCGCCGCGTGGCGGTGATGGGCTTGGCGCGTTCCGGCCTGGCGGCGGCACGCGTGCTGGCCGCCAGCGGGGCCGAGGTGCTGGCCTGGGACGATGGTGCCGGGGGCCAAAAGGCGGCGGAGGCCGCCGGCATCCCGCTGACCAACCTGCATGAAGCGGACCTTTCGGGTGTCGCCGCCCTGGTGCTGTCGCCCGGCATCCCCCACACCTTCCCGGCACCGCACCCGGTGGCGGCCCGCGCCAAGGCCGCCGGCGTGCCCATCATCGGCGATGTGGAGCTGCTGCGCCTGGCCCAGCCGGATGCCGCCTACGTCGGCATCACCGGCACCAACGGCAAGTCCACCACCACCGCCCTGACCGGCCACATCCTGGCCCATGCCGGCCGCACCCTGGCCGTCGGCGGCAACCTGGGCATCCCCGTCCTGACCTTCCCCGCGCTCGGTGCGGGCGACGTCTATGTGCTGGAGATGTCCAGCTATCAGCTGGAACTGACGCCCTCCCTGGGCTTCGACGCCGCGCTGCTGCTGAACATCACGCCCGACCATCTGGACCGTCACGGCGGCATGGATGGCTACATCACCGCCAAGCGCCTGATCTTCCAGGCGGGCGCCCGCGACCGGTCCAAGGCCCCGCCCGTCGCCATCCTGGGCGTGGATGAGCCCAACACCGCCGCCATGGCCGACAGCCTGGAGATGGAAGGCGGCCGCAGGATTGTACGCATCTCATCGGAACGCGTGGTTCCCGGCGGCGTGCACGCGGCGGACGGTGTGCTGGTGGACGATACCGACGGCCAGGCCCGGACCGTGGTCGACCTGCGCCAGTGCCCGGCCCTGCCCGGCCGCCACAACTGGCAGAACGCCTGCGCCGCCTATGCCGCCACCCGCGCCGTGGGCGTGGCGCCCGAGGTGATCGCCGAGGCGATGCGAACCTTCCCCGGCCTGGTGCATCGCCAGCAGACAATCGCCACCCTCGACGGCATCCGCTTCGTCAACGACAGCAAGGCCACCAACGCCGACGCGGCGTCCAAGGCCTTGGGCTGCTACGAGGACATGTACTGGATCGTCGGCGGCAAGGCCAAGGAGGGCGGGCTCAGCGGCCTGGAACCCTTCATGGGCCGGGTGCGCCACGCCTTCCTGATCGGCGAGGCGACAGAGGAATTCGCCCCCTGGCTGGAGGGCAAGGTCAGCTATGGCCGCTACGGCACGCTGGACCAGGCGGTGCCCGCCGCCTACGCCATGGCCAGGGAAGCCATGAAAGCGAATGGGACCGGCGGCACGGTGCTGCTGTCCCCCGCCTGCGCCAGCTTCGACCAGTATCCCAATTTCGAGGTGCGGGGCGACGCCTTCGTCCGCATCGTGCGCCAGTTGGCAGACCAGTTGGAAACCGGAAAGGACGGGGCGTCATGATCACGCTGTCGCGTACCGACCAATCCGTCATCGGCCGCTGGTGGTGGACCGTCGATCGCTGGACCCTGGCCACCGTCTTCCTCATCGCCACCATCGGCGTGGTACTGATCCAGGCCGCCAGCCCGCCGGTGGCGGAGCGCATCGGCCTGGATAACTTCCACTTCATCCAGCATCACGTGATGATGCTGATCCCCACCCTGATCATCATGGTGGGCGTGTCGCTGCTGTCGCCCAAGGGTGTGCGGCGCATGGCCCTGATCATGTTCCTGCTGTCGCTGGTGGGTGTGGCCCTGACCCTGGTGTCGGGCGTGCAGATCAAGGGCGCCACGCGCTGGATCCACCTGCCCGGCCTGTCGGTCCAGCCCTCGGAATTCATCAAGCCCGCCTTCGCCGTGGTCGCCGCCTGGCTGTTCGCCCAGGCCCGGCACACCAACAACGTGGTCTATTTCGGCGTCTGCATCGTCTTCTACCTGATGATCGTGGCCTTGCTGCTGATGCAGCCCGACCTGGGCATGACCTTCGTGGTCAGCGCCGTGTGGTTCGGCCAGTTCTTCATCGCCGGCCTGCCCATCCTGCTGGTGGCGGTGTTGGTGGTCTGTGGCCTGTCCGGCCTGGTGGGCGCCTACTTCCTGTTCCCGCATGTGCAGAGCCGTGTGAACCGCTTCCTGGATCCCGCCGCCGGCGACAACTATCAGGTCCAGCGCGCGCTGGACGCCTTCCAGCACGGCGGCCTGTGGGGCACCGGCCCCGGGCAGGGCACCGTCAAGATGACCATCCCCGACGCCCATGCCGACTTCATCTTCGCCGTGGCGGGGGAGGAACTGGGCATGCTGTGGTGCCTGTTCATCGTGCTGCTGTTCGGCGTGGTGGTGATGCGCAGCTTCGCCCGGGCGTATGGCGAGCAGAGCCTGTTCGTCATGTTGGGCTCGGCGGGCCTGGCCATGCAGTTCGGCCTGCAGGCCTGCATCAACATGGCCTCCAGCCTGCACATGATGCCGACCAAGGGCATGACCCTGCCCTTCATCAGCTATGGCGGTTCCTCCCTGATCGCGCTGGGCATCGGCGTCGGCATGCTGCTGGCCCTCACCCGCAAGCGCTTCGGCCAGGGGGACCTGCCGTGACCGCTTCCCCCATGGGCCCGATCGTCCTGGCGGCCGGCGGCACCGGCGGCCACCTGTTCCCGGCGGAGGCGCTGGCCCGCACCCTGCGCGCCCGGGGCCTGCCCGTCGTGCTGGTGACCGACACGCGCGGCCATGCCTTCGGCGAGGGGCTGTCCGACATCCCGGTGCACCGGGTCAGCGCCGGCACGCCCGGCCGGGGACTGGTGTCCAAGGCGCGCACGGCCTTGTCCCTGTTGGCCGGCGCCCTGCAGGCCCGCTGTATTCTGAAGGATTTGAAGCCAACCGTCGTGGTGGGCTTCGGCGGCTACCCCTCCGTCCCCACCGTGTTCGCGGCCCAGCGCCTGGGCATCCCCGTGGTGCTGCATGAGCAGAACGCCGTGATGGGCCGGGCCAATAAGATGCTGGCCGGCGGCGCGCGGCTGATCGCCACCTCCTTCCCCCAGGTCAGCGGCCTGCCCCGCCACGTCGCCAGCGTGCGCACCGGCAACCCCGTGCGCCCGGCCATCCTGGACCTGGCCAGCCGGCCCTACACGGCCCCCACCAGCACCCTGTCCGTCCTGGTGACGGGGGGCAGCCAGGGCGCCTCCGTCTTCAGCACCATCCTGCCCGCCGCCGTCGCCCGCCTGTCGCCGGAGCATCGCCTGCGCCTGAGCATCAGGCAGCAGGCCCGGCCGGAGACCATGGAGCAGGCGCGGGAGGGGTACGCCGGCCTGGGCGTTGACGTGGAACTGGCCCCCTTCTTCCGCGATATGGCCGGCCGCCTGGACGCCTGCCACCTGGCCATTTGTCGTTCCGGTGCCGGAACGGTGGCGGAATTGGCCGTTGCCGGCCGTCCCGCCATCCTGGTGCCCTACCCCCAGGCCATGGACGACCACCAGACCGCCAACGCCAAGGCCCTGGTCGAGGCCGGCGGCGCCTGGCTGATGCCGCATGCCCAATTCACGGCCGAGGCCCTGGCCCACCGCCTGGCCGCCTTCCTGGACGACCCGGCGCCGCTGGTCCTGGCGGCCGCCGGTTCCCGCTCCTTCGCCATTCCGGATGCGGCCGAGCGTCTGGCCGACGCGGTGCTGGACGTCGCCCGGGGCGGGAGGGCCGCCGCATGAGCACCCCTCGTAAGACAGGCTTCCCCAGGGTGCCGCCCTTCGCCTATGGTCCCGCCGCCGCGGGCTGGACCCGCGCGCATTCCCCCTATCGCAGCGGAGACGGCCAATGAGGGCGATGCCCCTGTCCATCGGCACCATTCATTTCGTGGGCATCGGCGGCATCGGCATGTCCGGCATCGCCGAGGTGCTGCATAACCTGGGCTATTCCGTCCAGGGCAGCGACCTGGCCGACAATTACAACGTCAAGCGCCTGCGCGACCTGGGCATTCCCGTGTCCATCGGCCAGCGGGCGGAGAATTTGGGCGACGCCGCCGTCGTCTGCATCTCCTCCGCCGTGAAGCGCGACAACCCCGAGGTCATGGCCGCCCGCGCGGCGCTGATCCCCGTGGTGCGGCGCGCCGAGATGCTGGCGGAACTGATGCGCCTGAAGTGGTCGGTGGCTATCGCCGGCACGCATGGGAAAACCACCACCACCTCGCTGGTGTCGGCCCTGCTGGACGGCGCCGGCTTCGACCCCACCATCATCAACGGCGGCATCATCAATGCGCTCGGCACCAACGCCAAGCTGGGCTCCGGCGACTGGATGGTGGTCGAGGCGGATGAGAGCGACGGCACCTTCACCAAGCTGCCGTCCACCATCGCCGTCGTCACCAACATCGATCCCGAGCACCTGGATTTCTACGGCACCTTCGACAAGGCCCGTGAGGCCTTCGACCAGTTCGTACAGAACATCCCGTTCTACGGCTTCGCGGCGCTGTGCATCGACCATCCCGAGGTGCAGGCCCTGATCAGCCGGGTGGACCGTCGCATCGTCACCTATGGCTTCAACCCTCAGGCCGACCTGCGCGCCACCAACCTGCAGACCACGGTGCAGGGCGCCTTCTACGACGTCGTCGTCTCCGACCGCGTGGCGGGGGAGGAGCGGACCATCACCGGCCTGCACCTGCCCATGTACGGCCTGCATAACGTCCAGAACTCGCTGGCCGCCATCGCCGTCGCCCTGAACATGGGCATCAACGACGACAGCATCCGCCAGAGCTTGGCCAAGTTCAGTGGTGTGAAGCGCCGCTTCACCAAGACGGGCGAGAGCAACGGCATCACCGTCATTGACGATTACGGCCATCACCCCGTGGAGATCGCGGCCGTGCTGAGTGCGGCGCGCACCGCCGGCAACGGCCGCACCATCGCCGTGGTCCAGCCCCACCGCTACACCCGGCTGCAGAGCCTGTTCGAGGAATTCTGCACCTGCTTCAACGACGCCGACGCCGTTATCGTCGCCGACGTCTATGCCGCCGGTGAGACGCCCATCCCCGGCGTCGCCAAGGAGGCGCTGGTCGACGGCCTGCGCACCCACGGCCACCGCCACGCCCTGCCCCTGCCCTCGCCCGAGGCGCTGCCGTCCATGATCCGCGACATGGCGCGGCCCGGCGACCTGGTGGTCTGCCTGGGCGCCGGCAGCATCACCACCTGGGCCAACGCCCTGCCGGCGGAGTTGGACCGGCTGTTCGGCACCTCCATTCCGGGGAGCCAGGGCTGACATGATGGCGGAGCTACGCACGACGGACGGGATGGACAGCCGGGGCACTGCCCTGCTGCGCCGCCTGCCGGCCGTGCGCGGCCGCCTGACGCCCGACGCCCCGCTGGGCCCCCTGACCTGGTTCCGCGTGGGCGGCCCGGCCGATGTGCTGTTCCGCCCGGCGGACGAGGACGACCTGGCCCAATTCCTGGCCAGCTGCCCGGCCGACGTGCCGGTCACCGTCATCGGTGTCGCCAGCAACCTGCTGGTCCGCGACGGCGGCGTGCGCGGCGTGGTCATCCGCCTGGGCGGCAGCTTCGCCCAGGTCTCCGTCGAGGATAAACTGGTCCACGCCGGCGCCGGCGCCCTGGACCTGACCGTGGCGCAGACGGCGCAAGCCGCCGGCCTGTCGGGGCTGGAGTTCCTGTCCGGCATCCCGGGCACCATCGGCGGCGCCATCCGTATGAACGGCGGCGCCTATGGCGGGGAGACGGTGGACGTGATCGAGACGGCGGTGGGCATCGACCGCCAGGGCCGCCGCCGTGTCTACAGCCGCGACGACCTGCACCTGACCTACCGCCACTGCGGCGTGCCCGAGGACGTGATCTTCACCACCGCCGCCCTGCGCGGGACGGCCGGCGACAAGGCCGCCATCCAGGCCCGCATGGACGAGATTGCGGCCGCCCGGGCCGCCAGCCAGCCGGTGCGCGCCCGCACCGGCGGCTCCACCTTCGCCAACCCAGCTGGCGAGAAGGCCTGGGCCCTGGTGGATAGGGCCGGCTGCCGCGGCCTGGTGGTCGGCGGCGCCCAGATGTCGGAAAAGCACGCCAATTTCATGCTGAACCTGGGCGACGCCACCGCGGCTGATATCGAGGCCCTAGGCGAGGAAGTGCGGCGCCGCGTTCTGGAGACTTCGGGCATCACCCTGCGCTGGGAAATACGCCGCATCGGGGTGCCTTTGGACAAGGGTTGAGCCGCCCGCGAATCAGTCCTGAGCGGGTGCGGCAATCGCTAAAGGCCGAGTCGATTTTCGACCCGTCCGGAGGACATAGGGAAGGACTACGGGTAGTTATACCCCGGTTGCACCGGCCTGGACATTTCAACGCTATAGCTAGCGGTTTTCAAAAAGAGGCGCCAAGAAACTCACAAAATGTTGCGTTTCCCAGCGGTTCTGCAAAGGTGGGCTATCCTCTAGGGATTGTGTCGCCTGGCTGAACCGCCTCAGCCGATAGGGAGCCGTTTGATGAGTGGTCACCAGCCTAAGCATGTCACCGTCCTGATGGGCGGGTGGTCTGCCGAGCGCGAGGTGTCGCTTGTCAGCGGCGCGTCCATCGTCACCGCCTTGGAATCCAAGGGTTATGTCGTGCGCGCCGTGGATGTGCAGCGCGACCTGGCCGGCCTGCTGGCGGCGCTGACGCCCAAGCCCGACGTGATTTTCAACGCCCTGCACGGCCGGGGCGGCGAGGACGGCATGATCCAGGGCGTGCTGGAATATCTGGGTGTGCCTTACACCCATTCCGGCGTCATGGCCTCCGCCGTCGCCATGGACAAGGCCATGACCAAGCGCGTGCTGGGCACGGTGGGCATGCCCATCGCCCAGGACGTCATCGCCACCCGCGAGGCAGTGCTGGCCGGCCATGTCATGGAACCGCCCTACGTCATCAAGCCGGTGGACGAGGGCTCCAGCGTCGGCGTGCGCATCGTGCGCGCCGGCCACAACGGCCCCGCCATCGAGGCAGAGCACTGGGTCTATGGCGACACCGTCATGGTGGAGAAGTTCATCCCCGGCCGCGAGCTGACCGTGGGCGTGGTAGGCGATCGCGCCTTGACCGTGACCGAGATCGTGGCCAGCACCGAGTTCTTCGACTACACGGCCAAATACACCGAGGGCCACGCCGTCCACGTCTGCCCGGCCCAGATCCCGGCAGAGGTGGCGGAGGAAGCCAAGCGCCTGGCCCTGCTGGCCCACCAGACCCTGGGCTGCAGCGGCGTCAGCCGCAGTGACTTCCGCTGGGACGACGGCAAGCCCGGCGTCACCGGCCTCTGCTTCCTGGAGACCAACACCCAGCCGGGCTTCACGCCCCTGTCGCTGCTGCCGGAACAGGCGGCCTACGTTGGCCTCAGCTACGCCGACCTGTGCGGCTGGATTGTGGAGCACGCGGCATGCCACGGGTGACCCATCCCTCCAGCCCCGGGTTGTTCCCCGAGGGCGACAGCCCGCGCAGCCGCATCGCATACGAGACGCGGCGGACGACGCAGAAGGCCGCCCAGGCCGCCAACCGCCGCCGCGCCGTGCCGCGCTGGCAGCAGTTCCTGGGCCGCCGGGCCACCGTCATCGTGCCGCTGGCCCTGGTCGGCGGCCTTGTGCTTTGGGGATGGGCCAGCGGCAAGCTGGCCGCGGCCGGCAACGCGGTGGACGCCGCCTTCCTGGACGTGACCGCACGCGGCGGCCTGCAGGTACAGGAGGTGCTGGTCAAGGGCCGCAAGGAAACCGATGGCGCCCAGGTGCTGGCGGCCCTGGGGGTGGAGCGCGGGTCGCCCATCCTGGGCTTCGACCCGCACGCGGCGCGCAAGCAGCTGGAGCAGATCCCCTGGATCGCCAGCGCCCGCATCGAGCGGCGCCTGCCCGACACCCTGTTCGTCGTGCTGACGGAACGCCAGCCCATGGCCATCTGGCAGCACGAGCAGAAGCTGGCCCTGGTGGATGCCGAGGGCACGGTGTTGACCGACCATAACCTGGACCACTTCCCCAACCTGCCCATCCTGGTGGGCGATGGCGCGCCCAAGCAGGGCCGCGCCCTGCTGGCGGCGCTGGCGTCCGAGCCCACCATCCAGTCCCGCGTCGACGCCGCCGTGCTGGTGGGCGCCCGCCGCTGGGATCTGCACCTGAAGGGCGGCCTGGAAGTGCGTCTGCCGGAAATGAATTTCGAGGCGGCCGTGCACCAGCTGGCCGCGCTTGAGGCATCGGATAAGATTTTAGAGCGCGACGTGGTCGCCATCGACCTGCGCGTGCCCGACCGGCTTGTTGTCCAATCCTCGCCCGCCGCCCTGGCGGCCAAGGCGGCGGCGAAGGCCGCGGACAAGAAGCGCCAGGCGGCGGCGAAAAAGAACTGAGGCGGACCAGACCATGGCATTCACCGTAACCGGCCGGTCCAAGCCCAAGCGCGTGGCGCGCGGCGGAACCATCGCGGCCCTGGACGTAGGCAGCAGCAAGGTCGTGTGCTTCATCGCCCGGGTGGAGGAACCCGGCTCCATCCGTGTGGTCGGCATCGGCCACCAAGTGTCACGCGGCGTGCGCGCCGGCGCCATCGTGGACATGGAGGCGGCAGAGACCGCCATCGGCACGGCGGTGCATGCGGCCGAGACCATGGCGGGCGAGCAGATCCGCGAGGTGCTGGTGGGCCTGTCGGGCGGCCAGCCGGAAAGCCAGACCCTGACGGTGGAAACGGGCATCTCCGGTTCCGAGATCACCGACCACGACCTGCGCCGCGCCTTGGCCCATGCCCGCAACCTGAACGTCTCGGCGGATGCGGAGCTGATCCATTCCATCCCCGTGGGCTACACGGTGGATGGGTCCAGCGGCATCCGCGACCCGCGCGGCATGGTGGGGGAGCGGCTGGGCGTGCGCCTGCACGTGGTCACGGCCGCCGCCGGCCCGGTGCGCAATCTGAATTCCTGCGTCGGCCGCTGCCACCTGGGCGTGGAAGGCTTCGTCATGTCCCCCTTCGCCGCGGGCCTGTCCTGCCTGGTGGAGGATGAGATGGACCTGGGCGTCACCCTGATCGACATGGGCGGCGGCACCACCAGCATCTCCGTCTTCTTCGACGGCAAGATGGTGTGGACGGACAGCGTGCCGATCGGCGGCAGCCACGTCACCAGCGACATCGCCCGCGGCCTGACCACGCCGCTGGCCCATGCCGAGCGGTTGAAGACCCTGTACGGCAGCGCCCTGCCCGCCCCGTCGGACGAGCGCGAGATCATCGACGTGCCGCAGATCGGGGAAGAGGACCGGGCCCAGGCACACCACGTGCCGAAGTCCCTGCTGGTCGGCATCATCCAGCCCCGGCTGGAGGAAGTGTTCGAGTTCGTGCGCGGCCGCCTGGACGCCTCGGGCTTCGCCAAGCTGGCCGGCCGCCGCGTGGTGCTGACCGGCGGCGCCAGCCAGCTCCCCGGCATGCGCGAGCTGGCGCAGCAGGTGCTGGACAAGCAGGTGCGGCTGGGCCGCCCCTTGCGTATCGGCGGTCTGGCGGAGTCCGTGGGCGGCCCCGCCTTCTCCGCCGCCGCGGGCCTGCTGGCCTACGCCGTTCAGCAACATGCCGAGGCCCCGGCCCTGGCCCCCCTGATGGAGGCCAGCGGCAGCGGCTGGCTGGGCCGCATGGGCAACTGGCTGAGGGACAATTTATGACCCCGGCAACCGCCCTCAAGAGATTCAGGCCCCCGCCATCGCGAACGCGATGTCCCGGCCGAAGACCGACGAACCCGACCCAAGACCTAACCGCACCGTATTCCGGACGCTCCGCAGAGGGGACAACGCCATGACCATCAAAGTCACCATTCCGCCGGTGGAAGTGCTGACCCGCCCGCGCATCACCGTGTTCGGTGTCGGCGGCGCCGGCGGCAACGCCGTCAACAACATGATCCGCTCCAACCTGGAAGGGGTGGAGTTCGTGGTCGCCAACACCGACGCGCAGGCGTTGACCGGCAGCGAGGCGACCAAGCGCCTGCAGCTGGGCAGCACCATCACCCGCGGCCTGGGCGCCGGCTCGCGCCCCGACGTGGGCCGCGCCGCCGCCGAGGAGCAGCTGGAGGAGATCCTCTCCTACCTGGAAGGCACCAACATGTGCTTCATCACCGCCGGCATGGGCGGTGGCACGGGCACGGGTGCCGCCCCGGTGATCGCGCGCGCCGCGCGGGAACAGGGCATCCTGACCGTGGGCGTGGTGACCAAGCCCTTCCACTTCGAGGGCGCGCACCGCATGCGCATCGCCGAGGCCGGCATCAATGAGCTGGCCGGCTATGTCGACACGCTGATCATCATTCCCAACCAGAACCTGTTCCGGGTGGCGAATGAGAAGACCACGTTCGCCGACGCCTTCAAGATGGCCGACGACGTGCTGCACTCCGGCGTGCGCGGCGTGACCGACCTGATGGTCATGCCCGGCCTGATCAACCTGGACTTCGCCGACATCCGCACCGTGATGACGGAGATGGGCAAGGCCATGATGGGCACGGGCGAGGCCACCGGCGAGCGCCGGGCCGTGGAGGCCGCCGAGGCCGCCATCAGCAACCCGCTGCTGGACGACGTGTCGATGAAGGGCGCCCGCGGCGTCCTGATCAACATCACCGGCGGCTACGACATGACCCTGTTCGAGGTGGACGAGGCGGCCAATCGCATCCGCGACGAAGTCGATCCCGACGCCAACATCATCTTCGGCTCCACCTTCGACGCCCAGCTGGACGGTAAGATGCGCGTCTCCGTGGTGGCGACGGGCATCGAGACCCTGGCCGGCCAGCAGCCGCGCCAGCAGCCGGCCGCCCCGCAGCTGTCGGTGGTCAGCACCAGCGCCGTGCGCCGTGCGCCCGCCCCGGCGGCCACGCCCTCGGTGAGCACCCCCGTGCGCCCGGCCGGCGCCAGCTACCACGCCGCCCTGACCCCCGCGCCGGTGGCGCCGACGGCTGCCGCCCCGGCGGTCCCGGCCCCCATGGCGGCGGCGCAGATGGCGCAGGCCGCGCCGCAGATGGCCGTTCCCGCCCCGGCGCCCTTCACCCCGGCAGCCGAGCCGGCCCCTGCCCCGGTGATGGCCCCGGCCGCCGAGATGGCGCCGGAGCCGGTGGCCGAGCAGCCGGCCCCGCGGACGGAGGTGCCGATGCGCGCCCCCGCCCCCGGCGCCCTGCGGGGTGAGCGCAGCGGCGCCGGCTTCATCCCGCCGCGTCCCGCCGATGCCGGTCCGCGCCTGGGCGCGCCCAACCCCGAGCGCTACAGCCCGCCGCAGGCGGAGCCGCGCAAGAAGGGTATCTTCCAGCGCATGTTCGGTTTCGGCGGCGATGAGCCGGCCCCGGCCCCGCAGGTCCAGCACCCGCAGCCGGCGCCGCGCCAGCCCGCCCCCGCCGCGCATTACGCCCCGCAGCAGCATGCGCCGCAGGTTCAGCATCCGCAGCCGGCGCAGCAGCATGCCCCGGCCCCGCAGGCGGCCCCCCGCCAGCAGCCGGCCGTGCATCAGGAGCCCGGCCTGGGCCGCGCCCCGGGTGAGGACAGCTCGTTGGACATCCCGGCGTTCCTGCGCCGCCAGGCGAACTGACGGTGTCGAATTGCCGGCACGCGTGTGACTGACGTCACTGCATTGCATCATGTGAAGGGCCGCTTCCCACCGGAAAGCGGCCCTTTTCATTTGCGGCGGAAAAAAGGCGAATTTGCATTTGTGCTCAAGTAGATACGCATGGCTTCACGTAACATTCGGTAACAAAGAGTGATTTGAAGCCTGGCGCCTACGTTGTTACTTAGGCAGCGTGACGTTCGGCTTTGGATGCACCGCAACACGCGGTTAAACACCGGGGCCAGCGTTACAGCCCAAGGCGGCAAGGCGGCAGGGTCGTTCATTCGACCGCAAGCCGGACCGGTCGCCGGACGTGGATGGTAGGCTCGCACATCGCGATTGAGGTGGTCACGGTTGGACCGCCCCGCCCGCCTCCCCCCGTCCGAACGCAAAGTCCCCAGTGGATATAACCCTGGGGCGTACGTGATGCAGGAAAGGCCCCGGCCCGACCGTATCACGGCCGAATAAGGAAGTTGGAACCGTGTACGCCGATCGTGAACCCATCACCACCGCCCGCCAGCAGACGCTGAAGGCCCCCATCAATTGCACCGGCGTCGGCCTGCATTCCGGCCTGCCCGTTGCCATGACGATGCGCCCGGCGCCGGTGAACACCGGTATCGTCTTCCGCCGCGTGGATCTGTTGCGCGGTGGCGCCACTGAAGCCCAGGCGGCCGTGCCGGCCCGTTGGGATGCGGTGGTTGATACCCGCCTGTGCACGGTGATCGCCAACGCCACCGGCGCCACGGTGGGCACGGTTGAGCATGTCATGTCCGCCCTGCGCGGCTGTGGCATCGACAACCTGTTCATCGACCTGGACGGGGCCGAGGTTCCCATCATGGACGGCAGCGCCGCCCCCTTCGTTTTCCTGATCGAGTGCGCCGGCATCACCCAGCAGGAAGCCGCGCGCCGCGTCATCCGCGTGCTGCGCCCCGTGTCGGTGGTGGAGGGCGAGAAGGTCGCCACCCTGACCCCGGCCTCCGGCTCCAGCTTCGCGTTCGAGATCGACTTCGCCAGCGCCGCCGTCCGCCGCCAGGAAGGGTTCGTCCGCCTGGAAGCCGACAGCTTCAAGGATGAGGTGGCCGAGGCCCGCACCTTCGGCTTCCTGCAGGAAGTGGACATGCTGCGCCGTGCCGGCCTGGCCCGGGGCGGCTCCATGGACAACGCCATCGTCATCGATGGCGACCGCGTCCTGAACGAGGGCGGCCTGCGCTTCGATGACGAGTTCGTGCGCCACAAGATCCTGGACGCCGTGGGCGACCTGTACATGGCGGGCTACGCCATCGTCGGCCACTACTCCGGCATCCGCTCCGGCCACGCGCTGAACAACAAGCTGCTGCACGCCCTGTTCGCCGACGCCTCCGCCTATGAGATCGTCGAGGAGATGGACGCCGCCTTCGTCCCGGCCTGGGAGCAGCCGCTGCTGGCCACCGCCTGATACTCGAATACCCGACACTGAATAGACGAACCACGCCGCCGTCCGTCCGGCCAACAAGCACCAAAAACCAAACACAACACCAATCACTGAGCCTCAAACGAAAAGGCCTTCTTCCCCATCCGGGAAGAAGGCCTTTTCCGTTTCCGGCCGGGAAACCCGGCCGTCAGGTCTGGTCTGGACAGTATCGGCGCCTCACAGCATGGCGTTGATGCACAGAGCCATGACGGCGGCGACGGACAGCATGCCGGCGGCCTCGACGAAAGCGGACAGGCGCGCGGCAAAACCGGTGGTGACGGCGGTTTCGGTGGCGGTAACGGTGGTCATGATCTTAATCCCCTTCTGAATGATGATCGCTGGTCGGGCGATGGTCGTTGATGGAAGCGCGTGAGGTCCGGGTCGGCTTACAGCATGGCGTTGATGCTGGCGGCGATCAGCAGGGCCACGGCCATCATGGCCACGCCCTCGACAACGGCGGTGTCGGGCAACACCTTGAAAAAGCGGAAGGAAGCGGTGCGGCTGGCAGCGGCGAAGGCGGTCATTTCTCTCTCCATCAGGATCGTTGGTCGGTGATGTCCCTATAAGAGCAAGGGCCGTGCCAACTCATCAAAATGGCGGAAATCCTGGAACCTAGGCCTTCACGCACCGCCGCCGCGCCATCACGCCGCCAGAATTCGGCCGCAATGGCGATTTAGTATTAAAATAGGCGATTTTATACTGCGCGACAGCGACACTGTCCGTTTGCGTACATCACCCACCTGTCCGCTGACGTACGGTTTAAGGCGGGGCGCCGAGCGCTGTCACGGGTAAGCTGCTTGATCCCAAAGGCCGCGCGGGAACCGCCGTGATGAATACCAAGCGCTCCATGATCAAGCTCACCATTCCCACCGACCCGACCGACGGGCACGGCGTCGCCATGGAGCATGTCTGGGCCACGCCTTTGGGTGGCGATCTCTACGTCCTGGAGAACTCCCCGGGCAGCGCCTATGGCCTGAGCTATCAGGACATCGTCGTCGCTCAGCCGGAGGATGGCCTGCTGCTATTCCGGCGCGTCCATGCCCGCCAGGGCCATTCCACCTATCGCATTCGCCTGGCCCAGAAGACGACGATTCAGGACTTCCTGCGTCATTGGCAAGCCATCCAGGCGCTGGGCTGCACCTTTGAAGGCGAGGTCGGTGGGCGGGGATACATCGTCGATATTCCCCCAGCCACAGATGCGCATGCCGCCTACGCCCTGATGATGGAGGGCGAGGACCGGGGCATCTGGATTTTTGAAGAAGCTCACTACGGCGGCCCGGATACGTAATGTCCCAAAAGCGAAAGGCCCTCTTCCCACGGGAAGAAGGCCTTTTCGTTTATGCCGGAACCCGGCCGGCGCGCCCCATCACGGCAGGGCGCGCAGATGATCTCAGGCATCACAGCATGGCGTTGATGCACAGGGCCATGACGGCGGCGACGGACAGCATGCCGGCAGCCTCGACGAAGGCGGACAGGCGAGCGGCAAAACCGGTGGTGACGGTAGCGGCGGTCTGGTTGGCGGTGACGGTGGTCATGATCTTAATCCCCTTGGGTATGATGATCGCTGGTCGGGCGATGGTCGTTGATGGGAAGCGCGTGAGGTTTGGGTTCGGCTTACAGCATGGCGTTGATGCTGGCGGCGATCAGCAGGGCCACGGCCATCATGGCCACGCCCTCGACGGCGGCGGTGTCGGGCAACACCTTGAAAAAGCGGAAGGAAGCGGTGCGGCTGGAAGCGGCGAAGGCGGTCATTTCTTTCTCCATCAGGATCGTTGGTCGGTGATGTCCCTATAAGAGCAAGGGCCGTGCCAACTCATCAAAATGGCGGAAATCCTGGGGTGCGGGCCTTCACGCACCACCGCCGCGCCATCACACCACCAGAATTTGGCCGTAATGACGATTTAGTGTTTAAATAGGTGATTCCATCTTGTGCGTTGGCGGACACTGTCCATTTCCGGACACCCGCAACCGTCCACTCCCGGACACCCACGCCCCTGGCCAATTGGAAGCCGGCCGCCCTACCAACAGGCGGGCGGGCGAGGAAAAGAACAGGCGACATGTATAGCCCAACAACACGGAACGCCAAGAATCGGGTAGGGAGAGGCCTCACGGCCTCCCCCTCCCACACCACCGTACGTACGGTTCCGTATACGGCGGTTCCTGTCATCCTCTGCGTTGTGGTCCCCAGTGCCTGCCGCCCTATAAGCGCCCAGCCTTACCTCGCGGATTCCGTCCGCTACTTCCAGCTTCAGGCCCCCTTGCGGGGCATCTGCTCAGGGCGAGCAGAAAAGCGGCTCTGCTTCGCATGACAGGTTCAGCCCTTCACCGACCCGGTACGCCGGCTACTACGGCTTCTGCTGACTTCTGCCACCCCATCCCGGCGCCTCGCGACGCCGGTAGCACACCTGTCGCCAGAGGCAGGACGGCAGACCTCCCAGGGTAAGACGCGTGACCTCCATGCCATATACCCGCCGCATCTACGCCCGCACCCTCCGGGTGATATCGGGCTTCGGGGGCCTTTGCACCCTCGCCCGGATGCGGACGCCTCATATGCGGTTCCTGTTCGTCAGGCCGGCACTTTGCTTACAGCTTCCTCCAGACACCACCTCGCGGTGACGCCCTTGCTGTTCGGCTAACGGTTCCCATCACCAGGGCCCGTAGAGGACTTCAACCTCCAAGTCACAAGCCGGTTACCAACCCGGCTCTCGGTGCTTACGCACCTCGCGCCATGCCTGGCGCACAAAGCGAAAGGCCCTCTTCCCGTCTGGAAAGAAGGCCTTTTCGATTGCGCCGGAACCCCGGCCGGCGCGCCCATCACAGCGGGGCGCGCGTTCCAATCAGCGATGTCACAGCATGGCGTTGATGCACAGGGCCATGGCACCGGCGACGGCCAGCATGCCGGCAGCCTCGACCAGGCTGGTCAGGCGGGCCATCAGGCCGGCGGTGGCGGTGCGGCGGGTGGCGGGCCGGCTGGCGGTAACGGTGGTCATGATTGCTATCCCCTTCTCTTATGGACGGCCGCTGGTCAGACGGCAGCGATTGAATGGTGCCGGCTTAGAGCATGGCATTGATGCTGGCGGCGATCAGCAGGGCCACAGCCGTCATGGCGACGGTCTCGATGGCGTCAATGCTGGGCAAGCCCTTGAAGAAGCGGAAAGAAGCGGTGCGGCTGGCGGTGGCGTAGGCGGTCATTGTCATCTCCATCAGGATCGGTGTTTGGCGATGTCCCCATAAGAGCAAGGGGCGTGCCAATACATATGAATCTATGGATTTCAATGACTTATGCTGGAACTCATTGGCCAATGACGGCGTCATCGCCATTAAATGGCGGCATTTGCAATTTATTGCCAAAATACGCGACACCACTTTGTTCGCCACCGAACACTGTTCATTTACGGACACTCATTACGATCCGCACCAGCGACCCCAAAAGCGAAAGGCCCTCTTCCCCGCGCGGGAAGAAGGCCTTTTCGGTTGTGCCGGCGATCCGGCCAGCGCCGCCCCCTTTGTGACGCACGGGGCGGCGCGCGTAGTCCTGCCAGGCTTTACAGCATGGCGTTGATGCACAGCGCGATGACGGCGGCGACGGCCAGCATACCGGCGGTTTCGACCACGGCGGCGGCACGGGGCAGGATGGCGGCGAGGCGGTCGGCCAGGCTGGCGGTCTCAGTGCTGCGGGCGGCGGTGACGGTCCGGGTGGTCATGATTTTCGTATCCCTTCGTGCGATATGGTCGGTTCAAAGCATCGTGTTGACGCTGACGCTGATCACCAGCGCCACGGCCAGCATGGCAACGGTTTCAACCATCTCGGTGCTGGGCAGATACTTGAAGAAGCGGAAGGAAGCGGTGCGGGGCGCGGCATTGAAGGACGACATCTTGATCTCCATCGGAGGGTGGTTGGCTGATGCCTGCCTTATCAGCAAGGGGTGTGCCAACCGCCGAAAGCCGCGGAATTCGGTCGTTCTTGGTTAAGGGTTTATAGGTCGTTGACCAGGCGGCGCCACTAATTGGCCGCATTCGCCACATTTGGCGAATATGACTACCATTTCAGCGTCCGGAATCGCCCACTGTCCGTTTGCGGACAGGCGGAACCGTTCATCGCCGGACAGCGGGCCGCGGCGACAGCCGTCAGCCGCCGAACCATACCTTGGTGTCAAGATAGCGCGACGCCAGGAAACGATAGAGGCGGCCAATCTCCAGCATCGCCTCATCCTTGGCCGGGTCCAGGGTCTTCCAGCGCTGGGGAAGATCCTCCCAGGCCAGGGTTTCGAAATGCAGGTTGTCCCGATGCCGGCGCAGCATGGCGACCGTGCCCTCGAACTGCTTCAGCGCCGCCACGGCCTCGCCGGTGCCGGCCTCAACCTCATCGAACCAGGCGCGGTACTTTTCCACCGGCACCTTCAGCAGCGACTGGATGCGGCGCAACTGGTGGTCCAGCTCGCGATCGCCGCGCGCCAGCTTCTGCATCTCGCGCAGCTTGCGGCCGATGTCGAACACCGGCTTGAAATACTCCCGCAGCGCCTCCAGGAAGGCCAACTCGTTGGCCAGCACCTCCACCCTGTCCACCACTTCCTGCTTGCGCTCGGCGGCGACGCCGACCAGGGCGGCAATCTCGGCCGCCTGCTCGCGCATGCGGCGCTTGGCCTCCTCGCTCTCATCCAGGGCGGCGGTCGCGTCGGCGCGGGCGCCGGCGATGGCCTTCAGCAGCGAGCCGCCGATCTTGATGAAGGCCAGGTCGCGGTGGCGGGACTCGATGGTCCAGGAGGCCGTTCCGTCCACGATTTCCGACGGGATGCGATCCCCATTACGGATGATGCGCACGAAGCGCAGGCTCTGCGCGATCATGCCCAGCAGTTGGCCGTCACCGCTTTCCGGAGAGATGGTGAACATCTGCGCCACCTGCCGCAGGGGAATGGCGCCCCGGGCATCGCCCAGGTCGATCTGCAGCACCGGCTCGCCATGGCTGAGCGTGAAAAAGGAATTGGGCAAGCACAACGCCGGATGCGCGAAGTTGAATTCCGTGATGCTGAGCTTGGCCGTCTTGTCGAGCATGGCGGTGTATAGAGTGTCCTGGAAAGGCGACTTAATAAAGTATCTAGCGGTTGCCCTGCCGTACATCCACCCCGAACGCGGTCGGGTGTCGATGCAAAAATGCCCCGCCAGCCCCCATCCTATACACCCGTGTAGGATAGGCGCGCTGGGGGCCGAGGTTCCCGGCGGGGCCGGTTTTAGAGAAATTTCGCTGTCAGGCCGACAATGTGCCGCTTGGCGACGGGCGGTTGACCCGTGCTATAACACGCCGTCGCGCATCCCGCCGCCTATTCCGCTCCGAGAAGATGCCCTTGTCCTTCCCTCGCATTGCCTTGTCGCCCCGTCGCCTCCGCCGCCTGGTCCCGCTCGCCGCCCCCCTGGCGCTGTTCGCGGTCGCGGCTTGCTCCAGCGATGAGAAGGAGGCGCCCTACATCGAACGCCCGGTGGAGCAGATCTACTCCGAAGCCGGCAACGCCATCGATCGCGGCGAATACCAGAAGGCGGCCCTGCTGTTCGGCGCCGTGGAACAGCAGCACCCCTATTCCACCTGGGCCATGCGCGCCGAGCTGATGGCCGCCTACGCCTATTACCAGGCCAACAAGTATGAAGAGGCCATCGGCTCGCTGGACCGCTTCATCAGCCTGCACCCCGGCAACCCCAACGTCGCCTACGCCTATTACCTGAAGGGCCTCTGCTATTATGAGCAGATCTCCGACGTGCGGCGCGACCAGACCCCGACCGTGCAGTCGCTGAAGGCCCTGGAAGAGGTGATCCGCCGCTTCCCCACCAGCCCCTACGCCCGCGACGCCAAGCTGAAGATCGACCTGACCCGCGACCATCTGGCGGGTAAGGAGATGGACATCGGGCGCTATTACCAGAGCGTGGGCCTGAACCTGGCCGCCATGAAGCGTTTCCGCCAGGTGGTGGATCAGTACCAGAGCACCAGCCACGTGCCGGAGGCCCTGCACCGCCTGGTGGAGGTCTACCTGTCGCTGGGCATGCTGGATGAGGCGCGCAAGGCCGCCGCCGTGCTGGGCTACAACTACCCGGGCAGCGACTGGTACCAGAACACCTACGACCTGGTGAAGGACCTGCCCAAACCGCGCGTCATCCCTGTCAACCTGACGGCTCAGCCCGCCGACACGCCGACGGCCACCCCGGCGGCCGGCCCCCGCGCCGGCGCGCCGGTCGCGGCCCCCGAGGGCCAGACGGCACCGGCTGGGGACAAGCCGGCCGACCTGAAGGCGCCGGACCAGAAGACGACGGACCAGAAGGCCGACGACAAGGGCGAGAAGCCCCGCCAGGAAAGCAAGGACCGTGGCTTCTTGGGTTGGCTTTTCGGCGATTAAGTCCTAGAAAAATCATATCCCGACAGCGGGGCTCCGGATCGGCGACAGACCAGTCCGGGGCCCTTGTCGTCTAAAGAGCGCCGTCTGAAGAGTATCGTCCCCAAGGCTCGCAAAACCGGGTGAGTTGCCATGCTGGCGTCCCTCTCGATCCGTGACGTGGTCCTGATCGAACGGCTGAACCTGTCGTTCGGCCAAGGCTTGTGCGTGCTCACCGGTGAGACCGGCGCCGGCAAGTCCATCCTGCTGGACGCGCTGGGCTTGGCCCTGGGTGGCCGGGGCGACAGCGGCCTGGTGCGCCACGGCGCCGACCAGGCGACGGTGGTGGCCGAGTTCGATCTGGCCGCGCGCGGGGCCAGTGGGGGATTGGACCACCCCGCCCTGGCCCTGCTGCGCGAGCAGGACCTGGATGCCGACACCACCCTGGTCCTGCGCCGCACCGTCACCGCCGATGGCCGCTCCCGCGCCTTCATCAACGACCAGCCGGTGGGCGTGGCCCTGCTGCGCCGCGTGGGTGAGACACTGGTGGAAGTGCACGGCCAATTCGACACCCACGGCCTGCTGAACCCCCTGACCCACCGCGACCTGCTGGACGACTACGCCGGTCTGGCGCCCAAGCGCGCGCACTTGTCCGGCCTTTACCGCGCCTGGCAGGCGGCGGAGGCGGCCCGCGCCGATGCGGACCGCGAGGCCGCCCGCGCGCGCGAGGAAGAGGAATACGTCCGCCATGCGCTGTCCGAACTGGACGCGCTGGATCCCAAGGACAACGAGGAAGAGGCGCTGGCGGAAAAGCGCGCCGTCATGATGCACCGGGAAAAGCTGGTTGAGGCACTGACGGGGGCGGCCGGCGAAATCTCCGGCGAGCGCGGGGCCGAGCGCGCCATCGCCAACGCCCTGCGCCACCTGACCCGCGTGGCCGACAAGGCCGCCGGCCAGTTGGACCCGCTGATCGCCGTCCTGGACCAGGCCGCCGCCGAGATCGGGGAGGCCGCGCGCACCCTGCAGGTCATGGCCGGCGACATGGACCATGACGGCGCCAGCCTGGAAAAGCTGGAAGAGCGGCTGTTCGCCCTGCGCGCCTGCGCCCGCAAGCACGGCATCGGCGTGAGCGGCCTTGCCACCCTGCGCGCCGACTTCGCCCGCCGCCTGTCGCTGATCGAGGACCAGGGCGATCTGCTGACCCGCCTGGCCAAGGACGCCGCCGAGGCGAAGCAGGCCTACGCCACCGCCGCGTCGTCCCTGACGGAGGAGCGGCGCCGGGTGGCCGGCAAGCTGGACCGGGCCGTGATGGCAGAGCTGGCCCCCCTGAAGCTGGAGAAGGCGCGCTTCGTCACCGCGGTGGAGCCGGTGGGAGAGGCCGAGTGGGGCCCCGGGGGCAGCGACCGTGTGGCCTTCACCGTCGCCACCAATCCCGGCGCCCCGCCGGGCCCGCTGGCCAAGATCGCGTCCGGCGGCGAACTCGCCCGCTTCATGTTGGCGCTGAAGGTGATCCTGGCCCAGGTGGGCACCGTGCCCACCCTGGTGTTCGACGAGGTCGACACCGGCATCGGCGGTGCCGTGGCCAATGCCGTGGGTGAACGCCTGGCCCGTTTGGGCGCCGGCCTGCAGGTTCTGGTGGTGACGCACAGCCCGCAGGTGGCGGCACGCGGCCAGCAGCACCTGAACGTGCGCAAGCGCGTTGCCGCCGGCAAAACCACCACCGACGTGGTCATCCTGTCGCCGGAGGAGCGGCGGGAAGAGATCGCCCGCATGCTGTCGGGCGCCGAGATCACCGCCGCCGCCCGCGCCGCCGCGTCCGAACTGATGGCCGCCGGCTGAGCCGGCGCCGTCCCCTTCCGCCTTTCATCCCGAGTACTGCCATGGCCGCCAAGCAAGCCATCGACGCCCTGACCCTAGAGGATGCCCGGGCGGAACACGCCCAGCTGGTGGCGGAGATCGGCCACCACCGCACCCTCTATTACCAAAAGGACGCGCCGGAAATTTCCGACGCCGACTACGACGCCCTGGAGCGGCGGCTGGCAGCCATCGAGCAGCGCTTCCCCGAACTGGCCGGCGCCCACAGTCCCACGGCCACGGTGGGGGCCGCCCCCGCCGCCGGCTTCGGCAAGGTGAGGCACAAGGTGCCCATGCTGTCGCTGGGCAACGCCTTCGAGGATGAGGACGTCACCGACTTCGTGGCCAGCATCCGCCGCTTCCTGGTACTGGACGAGGAAGCACCCCTGGATTTCGTGGCCGAGCCCAAGATCGACGGCCTGTCCCTGTCCATCCGCTATGAGGACGGCCAGCTGGTGCAAGCCGCCACGCGCGGCGACGGGGCGGAGGGCGAGGACGTCACCGCCAACGTGCGCACCATCGACGACATCCCCAACACGCTGACGGGCTCAGTTTCCGGAAAAAGGGCCCCGGCGATCCTGGAAGTGCGGGGCGAGGTCTATATGCGGCGCGAGGATTTCCTGGCGCTGAACAAGGCGCAGGCGGAGAAGGGCGAGAAGGTCTTCGCCAACCCGCGCAACGCCGCCGCCGGCAGCCTTCGCCAGCTGGACGCCAGCATCACGGCGGACCGGCCCCTGCGCTTCTTCGCCTATACCTGGGGGGAGCTGTCGGAACCGCTGGGCGCCACCCAGTCGGAAAGCCGCCAGCGCCTGGCCGAGCTGGGCTTCACCATCAGCGAGCCGTCGCGCCTGTGCCGCACGGCCGACGAGCTGCTGGACTATTACCGCTGGATCGGCGGCCAGCGCGCCACCCTGCCCTTCGACATCGACGGCGTGGTCTACAAGGTGGACCGGCTGGATCTGCAGGAACGCCTGGGCTTCCGCACCCGCACACCGCGCTGGGCCACCGCCCACAAATACCCGGCGGAGAAGGCGCAGACCCTGCTGAAGGCCATCAGCATCCAGGTGGGACGCACCGGCGCCTTGACCCCGGTGGCGGAGCTGGAACCCATCACCGTGGGCGGCGTGGTCGTCTCGCGCGCCACCCTGCATAATGAGGATGAGATCCGCCGCAAGGACGTGCGGGTGGGCGACACCGTCATCGTCCAGCGCGCCGGCGACGTGATCCCCCAGATCGTGGGCATCGTCCCCGCCCTGCGCCCCGCCGACAGCCATCCTTTCGAATTCCCCACCCACTGCCCCGCCTGCGGCAGCCTGGCCGTGCGCTCCACCGCCGAGAAGGCGGACGCGGCGGCAGAAGTGGTGGCGGTGGAAAGCGGCACCCCGGATGACGGCACCGCCGTGGAGGGTGCGGAAGCGCCCGCCCCCGAGGAAACGGTGGCTGAGCCGGACGGCGTGGTGCGACGCTGCACCGGCGGCCTGATCTGCCCGGCCCAGGCGGTGGAACGCCTGATCCACTTCACCAGCCGCCTGGCCTTCGACATCGAGGGCCTGGGCATCGAGCGCATGCGCCTGTTCCACAGCCAGGAGCGCATCCGCGAGCCGGCCGACATCTTCACCCTGGAAAAGCGGGAAAGTGAACGGCTGGACCGCATCGTCACCATGACCGGCTTCGGCAAGAAGTCGGTGGAGAAGCTGTTCGCCGCCATCGAGGCCCGCCGCACCATAGGCCTGGACCGCCTGATCTACGCCCTGGGCATCCGCCAGGTGGGCGAGGCCACGGCCAAGCTGCTGGCCCGCCATTACCTGACGGTGGACCACTGGCGGGATGCCATGATCAAGGCGGCGGAGGAGAGGGCCGTCCAGCCGACCGAGCGCAAGCCGGAGCTGGTGGGTGAGGCCTATGCCGAGCTGTGCGCCATCGAGCAGATCGGCGTGGGCGTGGCCGACGACATGATGGCCTTCTTCCGGGAGGAGCATAACCGCGCCCTGCTGGACCGCTTGCTGGCCCAGATCACCGTGGAAACCTACCAGCGGCCCACCACCGCCGGGTCGCCCGTGGTGGGCAAGACCGTGGTCTTCACCGGCACGCTGGAGACCATGGGCCGCAGCGAGGCCAAGGCCAAGGCCGAGAGCCTCGGCGCCAAGGTCGCGGGTTCCGTCAGCGCCAAGACCGACTATGTCGTCGTCGGCGCCGACGCCGGGTCCAAAGCCACCAAGGCCCGCGAGCTGGGCCTGACCATCCTGACCGAACAGGAGTGGGTGGACCTGATCAGCGGCAAGGCCGGCGCCCCGGAATAATGGCAAAATTCGCCACCCACCTGGCGCAAACGACGATTAAATTGCCGTTCGCGTTGGGCGAACAACATCTCCCCCTAGGGTTTGCGCCGCGCCGGCATTTGGCACACCTCTTGCGAAAGAGGCCGTAACCGGCCCGGCACGTTGGGCCGGACCGATCCGGAAGCGCCGTCCTGACACCAGTGGGGGCTGACGCTTCCCGCCTTAATCGTCAGGGAGACCCCGCTTATGTTCCGCATGCCCCACCGCCTGGCCACCCTGTCCCTGGCGCCGCTGGCCGCCGCCCCCTTGGCCGCCGCACTCATCGCCTTCACCGCGGCCCCGGCCTACGCCGGCACCATCGGCCCGCAGACCCTGCACGGCCGCACGCTGGAGCTGGAAGGCCTGGTGGCCAATGTCGAGATCACGGTGTCGTCCTCCGCCAAGGAGATCACCGTCACCGCCACCGGCGACGACGATCAGGTCAACCGCCTGTCCTTCCACAGCGAGGGCGACAAGGCCAAGGTGGAGCAGGAGCATCGCCACCACGAGCATTACAGCGACCGCGACTTCATGAAGGTCAGCGTCACCATGCCCGCCGGCACCAGCCTGGCGATCGACGATTTCGTCGGTGACCTGACCGCGGGCGACCTGAACGCCGACCTGGCGATCGAGGATCTGCATTCCGGTTCCGTCACGGTCGGACGGGTGCAGTCGGCCGCCCTGGACGTGACCGGCAGCGGCAACATCACCGTGGGCGACGTCGCCAAGGCTGTCTCGGTGGAGATCAAGGGCTCCGGCAAGGTGCGCACCGGCAAGACCAATGGCGAGGTGTCGCTGGAGATCAGCGGCTCCGGCAATGTCGACATGGCCTCGGTCAACGGCGCGGTGTCGGCCGAAATCCACGGCAGCGGCAACGTCACCATCCATGCCGGCAAGGCCGACCCGCTGTCGGTGGATATCGCCGGCTCGGGCGACTTCACCATGGACGGCGTCGCCACCAACCAGTCCATCAGCCAGCACGGCTCCGGCCAGGTACGCATCCGCAACGCCGGGCACTAATCGCCGCGTCGGTGGGGTGGCCGAGCGGGCCGCCCCCTCGACAGCGGCACAGTCCGATGCCATCTTATCCCTATGATGACTGAGCGTGACCCGACCACATTGATCTTGGAAGACTGGATCGCCGACCTTGATGCCGCTGACGCGGAAATCGAGGTGGGCCTTTCCGTGCCAGGCGAAGAGGTCCGGGCCAAGCTTGAAGCTGCCTTGGACCGCATGCGATCAGGCCAGCAGCCAACGGTATCGCCCAGGTCCGCCCTCACCCGTTGATTCCGTTCTCTCCAAGAGCCGATCTGCAAGTCACTCGGCTGATCACGCATTACGAGCGATTGAACCGCTATGAAGCGGCCTGGCGGCTCGCTGAAGCCTTGGCAGAGGCCTCGGAAAAGATTGCGCGGAATCCGGAGGCCGGCCTGCCGTCGCCACGTCCCTATCCCCACTTAGCCAGACCAGGGCAAGCATGGGTAAAGGCTGGCCCCTACTGGATCGCTTATCGCACCAGCCCTCATCTCATCATCGCCGCCGTCTTCTACGAAACAGCTAACATTCCCAGACGTCTGTGAGGCGGAGGAAGTGGCAGGCTTTCGTCTTTTGCGACAAAGGCCTAAGGTCCAGGTCCCACACGACATCACCCGGGACTGCGCCGATGAAATACCTGCACACCATGGTCCGCGTCACCGACCTGGACGCCTCGCTGGACTTCTACGTCAACAAGCTGGGGCTGGAACTGGTGCGCCGCCGCGACTACGAGAAGGGCCGTTTCACCCTGGTCTACCTGGCGGCCCCGGGCTCGCCGGAGTCGGAGGTGGAGTTGACCTGGAATTGGGATCCGGAGGTTTATACCGGCGGCCGCAACTTCGGCCACATGGCCTTCGCCGTGGACGACATCTACGCCACCTGCCAACGGCTGATGGACGCGGGCGTCACCATCAATCGCCCCCCGCGTGACGGTCACATGGCCTTCGTCCGCTCCCCCGACCAGATCTCCATCGAGCTGCTGCAGGCCGGCGACGCCCTGCCCCCGCAGGAGCCTTGGGTCTCCATGTCCAACACCGGCACCTGGTAAATCACGTCACCGCGGCCCGCCCCGCAGCGCACGGTTGCGGGGCCGGCCCGTTCATTCTATCCCTACCCCATGCTGCTGCTGATCGTCCTGGCTGTGATGGGGGTGGGCCTGGCCCTGGCGCTGGTCGCCTGGCTGGCCACGCGCGGCCCGTCCGAAGCCGAAATCTTCCGCCGCTTCGACGCGCTGGAAGGCTTCACCATCACCGAACGCCACGCCCATGAGGGCACCGGCATCGCCGCCGACGAGGCACGCGGCCGCGTGGCCGTGATCGGCAAGGGCCTGGACAAGCGCCCGCCCGTGCTGCTGGCCGCCAGAGACCTGACGGCCTGGCGCTACCAGGCCAAGGACCAGCATTTCGAAATGACGCTGAAGACGCGCCGCTTCCCGCAGCCCCTGGTCGTCAGTTTCCGCAAGCGCGCCACCGCCGACGAATGGCTGAAGATTTTCCGCAACATCGTCGAGGAGCGTTGACCTATCCCACAGCGCGGCCCGTACGGAAGTGCGAGACTCTGGGACCCCATACGTCTTAAGGTCATGATGAGGCGGTTGTACCGCCCGCTGTTTTGAACGCCCCGCGACCTAAAGGTTGGCATGACGCCCCCACCGTCCTCCGAGGCATCGTCGTCGTCCCGTACCCTGGCACAGTTCGGGAACGCATCGTCCATCACTGGTGGAACGCCCCGCGACGGGAACGGCCAAGGAGGCGGCGCCCAGGCGCCGGGCATGGGGCCGGAGGATGGCAAGGCGGCCGCACGTAAGAAGGTGCGGCTGCCGCTGCGCAAGCGCCTGTCCTACAAGCAGGCGCGCAACACCGCCCTGCTGACCCTGGCGCTGGGCATCATCCTGAACACCGCCCAGATCACCTACGACCTGTTCAATGTCGAGCAGCAGACCGACCAGCTGGTGCAGCAGGTGCTGAGCACGGCGCGCCAGCCGGCGGCGGAGGCGGCCTACGCCTTCGACCAGGCGCTGGCGGAACGGGTGCTGACCGGCCTGTTCGAGTACCGCCCCCTGTACCATGCCGTGATCTATGAGGATTTCGGCAACCAGCTGGCCGCCAAGGACCGACCTGAGACGGAAGGCGGCCTGAAGTGGCTGGCGGAAATCCTGCTGCCCCAGGAAAAGACCTTCTCCATCCAGCTGGTCATCGAGCGCCACCACCAGAACGTGGGCGTGCTGAAGGTCAGCGTCGACCGCTACCTGATCGCGCTGGACTTCTTCCGCCGCTCGGCCATCGTGCTGGGCGTGGGCCTGGTGTGGACGGTGGCGCTGGCCCTGATCCTGGTCGTGGTCTTCTACATCTCGCTGTCCAAGCCCTTCCTGCGACTGACGCGCGGCATCGCCGCCGTGGACGCCCGCCGCCCGGCCGACCTGCTGCTGACCGTGCCGCCGCAGCATGCGGACGACGAGCTGGGCCTGCTGGCCAGCACCACCAACGAGTTGCTGCTGGAATTCGACCGCGCCCTGGTGGAGCGCGAGCGGGTGGAGGCCCGCCTGCGCGAGCGCGAGACACACCTGTCCGGCATCATGGACAACGTGGCCGATGGCATCATCACCCTGGACGAGGATCTGCGCGTCGCCACCATGAACCGCGCCGCCCACCAGCTGTTCGGATATGAGCCCGGCCAGGCCGGGGGACAGCCCTTCGTCAGCTTCATCGCCGACGAGGACTGGCCGCGGGTATCAATGGAGCTGATGACCAGCCTGCGGCGCCAGGGCGGCAGCCACAGTGGGGAGCAGCGGTCGGAGGTGCAGGGCCGCCGACGCGACGGCACCGTCTTCGCCATGGCCTTCAGCGTCAGCCAGATGCGCCTGGGCGCCCGCCGCACCGCCATCTGCGTCATCCAGGACATCACCCAGCGCAAGCGGTCGGAACGCGCCGTGCGCGAAAGCGAGGAGCGGCTGAAGCAGGCCGTCAGCGCCACCCGGTCCGGCGTGTTCGACGCCGACTTCGCCACCGGCCTGACGTGGTGGAGCCCCGAGTTCCTGGAGATGCTGGGCTACCCCGGCGGCGCCAGCCCCTGGCATGACAAGCCGCTGGAGGCCCTGCTGCACCCCGACGACGCGCCCGCCACCATGAGTACCATCGAGCGTTACCTGTCGGGCGAGAGCGGCGACTACCTGAGCGTCTTCCGCCTGCGCAAGAACGACGGCAGCTGGCTGTGGATCGAAGCGCGCGGCTTGGCCATCCGGGATGAACGGGGCCGCCCCCTGCGCTTCACCGGCACCATGACCGACGTGACCGACCGCAAGCGCTTCGAGGAGCAGCTGCTGTATGTCAGCACCCACGACCCGCTGACCGGCTTGGCCAACCGCACCCTGCTGCAGGACCGTCTGCAGCACGCCATCGCCCATGGCGCCCGGAAGGGCACCTCCGTCGCCGTGCTGGTCATGGATTTGGACCGGTTCAAGCTGGTGAACGACAGCCTGGGCAGCCAGGTGGGCGACAAGCTGCTGCGCGCCCTGGGGCAGCGCCTGGTGTCCTGCGTGCGCGCCGCCGACACCGTGGGCCGCATGGGCGCCGACGAGTTCATGGTGATCGCCGAGGATCTGCCGGAGCCGCAGGTGGCCGCCCGCATCGCCGAGGCCATCCTGGTGGGGCTGACCCGGCCCTTCGCCATCGACGGCCAGCAGCTGTTCATCACCACCTCCATCGGCATCAGCCTGTTCCCCGGCGACGCGTCGGACACCGACGCCCTGCTGCGTGACGCCGCCACCGCCATGGACAACGCCAAGGCGGCGGGCGGCAACAGCTACCAGTTCTTCACCCCCCGCATGAACGAGGAGGCCGTGGCGCGGCTGTCCATGGAGCACGCGCTGCGCGAGGCCCTGGACCTCAACCAGTTCACGCTGCACTACCAGCCCAAGATCGACCTGGAGACGCTACAGCCGGTGGGGACTGAGGCGCTGATCCGCTGGCACCATCCAGAGATGGGCTCCGTCTCCCCCGCCCGCTTCATCCCCATGGCGGAGGAGAACGGCCTGATCGTCCCCATCGGCGAATGGGTGATGCGCACCGCCCTGACCCAGATCCGCGCCTGGCAGGAACAGGGGCTGCAGCCGCTGCCCGTGGCCGTCAACGTCTCCGTCCGCCAGGTCTCCTCCGGCCAGTTCGCGGAACGGGTGCGTCAGCTGTTGCAGGAATACGGCGTGGGTCCGGAATTCCTGGAGCTGGAGATCACCGAGACGGCGATGATGTCCAACCTGGCCTACATCGCCGACACGCTGGCGGAACTGCGCTCCCAGGGCATCTCCATCGCCATCGACGACTTCGGCACGGGCTATTCCTCGCTGTCCTACCTGCGGCGCCTGCCCATCACCACGCTGAAGATCGATCGCTCCTTCGTGTCGGAGGCGACCTCCAACACCGACACGGCCGCCATCGCCGCCACCATCATCGCCATGGGCCGGCAACTGGGCCTGACCGTGGTGGCGGAGGGAATCGAGACCGAGGAGCAACTGGACTTCCTGCGCCGGCACCAGTGCGACCAGCTTCAGGGCTTCTTCTTCTCAAAACCCCGCCCGGCGGACGACTTCTGCAAAACTTTTTTGAAGCCGACAAAGATGCACGCGGTGGCCTCCTGAACCCGGCTTGACGCCTACTGGCAACCCGGCAAACACCCCCTCGGAACGCCCCCGAATCCGAGTTGAACGGCGTTGCAGATTTGCCCTATCGGCCGCGGAATCCCTTGATCCTGTTCATCAATGCTTGACGGCAACGCCCGGAAAACCGAGGCTTGGCGACAGAGGCTGGACGCGAGTCCCAGGCAGGAATGCCAGGAACGGTCGTGTCTTAAAAAAAACGTACAGGGAGGAAAGACGCATGGTGGCGAACGTCTTTGGGAAGTCGTGCCTGAAATCTCGTATTCTGGCGGGTGTCAGCGTCGCGGCGCTGGGCACATCGCTGTTCACTTCAGCGCCGGCGCGCGCCCTGGACTTCAACAGTGGCGATCTTCAAGGCAGCTTCAACACCACCTTGACCTTCGGCGGCCTGATCCGCGTTCAGGAGCGTGACAAGAACCTGGTGGGCAAGGCCAACGGCGGCAACGCCTCCTCCATCAACCAGGACAACGGCGACCTGAACTATGGCACCGGCCTGGTGTCGGCGACCGGCCGCATGACCAACGAACTGAAGCTGGACTACGACAACATCGGCTTCTTCGGCCGCGCGACCTTCTTCTACGACCCGATCAACAACGACGCCAACAGCACCTCGGCCGCCCGCACCGGCGCCTTCACGCTGAGCTCCACCGCCCGCGACCAGTCGGCGGCCTACGCTCGGCTGCTGGATGCCTACGCCTACGGCAACTTCGACCTGGGTGGCGGCACGTCGCTCAGCATGCGCGTGGGCAACCAGGTGCTGAGCTGGGGTGAAAGCACCTTCATCCCCAACGGCATCAACGCCATCAACCCGGTGGACGTCTCCGCCCTGCACCAGCCGGGCACGGAACTGAAGGAAGTCTTCCTGCCGGTGCCGATGATCAGCGCCAACCTGGGCCTGACCAACAACCTCAGCGTGGAAGCCTTCTACCAGTTCAAGTGGGAGAAGACGCTGCTGGATCCGGCCGGCACCTATTTCAGCAGCGACGACGCGCTGTCGCCGGGCGCCCGCTACCTGTCCCTGCCCTTCGGCAACCCGCTGGCCAAGGACAGCCCTTTCCAGGGCGCCATCGAGGCCAACGGCACAGTCAAGAACCCCATCCTGGGCCAAGTCACGCCCATCGCGCCCTTCGGCACCAACGTGCCGCGCCTGAACGATCACAACGGCCGCGACGACGGCCAGTTCGGCTTCGGCGTCCATTATTCCGTGCCGGAACTGGACGACACCGACTTCGGCATCTTCTTCCTGAAGTACAACAACCGGGTGCCGGACCTGTCGGTCAAGGTGGGTAGCTTCGGCGACTTCGCATCCAACCCGGAGACGTTCAGCAACCACAGCGGCTACTTCGCCGATTACGTCAACGACATCAAGATGTATGGCGTCAGCTTCAGCACCAGTGTTGAAGGCGTCGCCATTCAGGGTGAGTATTCATATCGTCAGGGCCAGCCCCTGCAGTACGACGCCGTGGACGTCCTGCAGGCCATGCTGGCCGCACCCTCGGTCTTCGGCTTCATCCAGACCGGGACGCAGCAGGGCGCAGCCTTGGGGGCCGCCCAGGGGGCCGCCCAGGGCACTGCCGCAGCTACCACCGCCTATCAGACGGCCGTGAACCGCGTCCTGTCCGTCGCTGCCCCGGCACTGGTCGGCACCAGCTTCACCGCGCTGCCGGCCCCGGTCCAGGCCGCCGTCCAGGCCGCCATCGCCGCCGCCGGCGGTCCCGCTTCGCTGGCCGCGGCCCAGGCCGCCGGTGCCACCCAAGGGGCCGCCGCCGGCCGCACCGCCGGCGCCACCGCCGGCGCGCAACAGGCCGCCACGGCCGCCGCCCATATCTTCAACACCAATGCGCTGATCCAGCGCCTGGGCGGCATCCAGGGCACCACCACGGCGCAGATCGAGCAGAGCGCGTCCCGCCTGTTCGGCACCACCATCCAGGGCTATGGCCGCTACGACATCAGCCAAGTCCAGATGACCTTCACCAAGGACCTGCCGCCTATGATGGGTGCCAATCAGGTCATCCTGGTGGGCGAAGTCGGTGCCGATATCGTGCACAACATGCCGGACGGCGTACACTTCAGCGGCACGGGCACCAACGTGGGCGGCAACGCCAACTTCCTGGGCCTGGGCGGTATGGAGAGCGTGGCCACCAGCGGTTTCGGCACCGAGTTCTCATGGGGCTACCGCCTGGTCGCCCGCTTCGACTACCTGAACGCCATCGGCGGCATCAACCTGATGCCCCGCGTCGTCTGGGAACATGACGTGCACGGCACCACGCCGCTGCCCGTCGGCACCTTCATCGATGGCCGCAAGGCCGTGTCGGTGGGCCTGACCGCCACCTTCCTGGACAAATGGTCGGCCGACGTGAACTACACCAACTTCTTCGGCGGTGGTGACTTCAACCTCATCAACGATCGTGACTTCATCAGTTTCAGCGTGAAGTACTCCTTCTAATCCTGCCTCCCCGTCACGGGACCGCTGACTTTCCCCCAGCGGCCCGTGACAGGGTCAGCATCCCTTTCCCGGTTTTATGGGCGCCGGCCACCGAGAGGCGGTCCGCGACTTGAATGATGAAATGCCGCCCCCTCGCCGCCCGGCTCGCCGCCGGCGCCCTGTCCCTGGCCCTGGCCTCCAGCCTCGCCCCCGGAGACAACCTAAGAGCGAGGGAGATGGCGGCCGGCGACACCCCCTCATCATCCGACATCAAGGTCACCGCGCCCATCGCCGGGAAGACCCCGGCCACCAACGCTCCCATCCCGGCGCTGCTGGCCCCTCTCGCCCCGCGCTCGCTGATCCTGGCCGGCACGCTGGCGGGCACGCGGCTGGTGGCGGTGGGGGAACGCGGGCATATCCTGCTGTCCGACGACAATGGCCACAGCTGGCGCCAAGTGCCCGCCCCAGCCAACGCCACCCTGACCGGCGTGCGCTTCATCGACGCCAAGCAGGGCTGGGCCGTGGGCCATGACGCCACCATCCTGCACACCACCGATGGTGGCGAAAGCTGGACCCTGCAGAATTTCGCGCCCGACTGGGAACAGCCCCTGATGGATGTGCTGTTCGACGACGCCGACCACGGCATTGCGGTGGGCGCCTACGGCCTGTTCCTGGAGACGGCCGACGGTGGCAAGACCTGGACCAAGCGCCGCATCACCGATGACGACCTGCACCTGAACGCCATCTTCGCCACCGGCGGCGACACCCGCATGGTGGTGGGCGAGGCCGGCGGCGTCTACACCAGCGCCGACAGGGGCCGCACCTGGACCAAGCGCCCCCTGCCCTATGAGGGCTCGCTGTTCAGCGGCGTGACGGTGGGCGACGGGACCGTGGTGGTCTTCGGCCTTCAGGGCCACGCCTTCCGCTCCACCGATGGCGGCCAGAATTGGCAGACCATAGACACCGGCACCAAGGCCGGCCTGATGGGCGGCGTCGCCACCCCCGATGGCCATGTCGTCCTGGTGGGCGCGTTGGGCACCGTGCTGAGCAGCAGCGACGGCGGCGCCAGCTTCAAGCTGACCTACCGCCCCGACCGCCTGGCCCTGGCCGATGCGGTCCGCGGCGCCGATGGCACCTTGATCCTGTTGGGCGATGAGGGCCCCAAGCTGATGGGCGCGCTGCCCTGACCGCCAGCGCCGCCCCTGACCGCCTTTTCCCGGTTCCCCCGTTTCCCCCGAGTGCCCGATGACGTCCCTGCCCCGCTTCCTCGACGCCCTGATCTTCCGCCACCGGCAGGTGGTGCTGGTGCTGTTCGCGCTGGCCACGGCCTTCTTCGCCTGGCAGGCCAGCCACCTGGCGGTGGACACGGCCTATGAGAAGCAGCTGCCGCAAGAACATCCCTATATGAAGACCTTCCTGCAGTATCAGAAGGAATTCGGCGGGGCCAACCGGGTCGTGGTGGCGCTGAGCGTCAAGAAGGGCGACATCTACACGCCGGAATTCTTCACCAAGCTGAAGCAGGTGACGGATGAGGTATTTTTCATCCCCGGCGTGGACCGGGCCAGCGTTACCTCCCTGTTCACCCCCAATGTCCGCTTCATCGAGATCGTTGAAGATGGGTTCAGCGGCGGCAACGTCATCCCGGCGGAGTTCAAGGCCACGCCGGACTGGCTGAACGTGGTGCGCGGCAACGTGCTGAAGTCCGGTCAGGTGGGCCGCCTGGTGGCGGAGGACTTCACCGCGGCCTTGGTCAGCATCCAGCTGCTGGACCGCGACCCCAGCACCGGCGCCAAGCTGAACTACATGGACGTGGCCAAGAAGCTGGAGGCCATCCGGGGCAAGTACGGCGATGACGCGGTGGACATCCACATCATCGGCTTCGCCAAGGCCATGGGCGACGTGGCCGACGGCACGGTGGGCGTCATCGGCTTCTTCGGCGTCGCCTTCGTCATCACCGCCATCCTGGTCTATGTCTACGGGCGGTCGTTCCGCATGACCGCCGTGCTGCTGGCCCTGTCGGTCGTCACCGTCATCTGGCAGTTAGGCCTGCTGGTGCTGATGGGCCTGGCCATGGACCCCATGTCCATCCTGGTGCCCTTCCTGGTGTTCGCCATCGCCATCAGCCATGGCGTGCAGAACGTAGGCACCATCACGCAGGAGATCGGCAAGGGGGCCGACGCCTTCTCCGCCGCCCGCATCAGTTTCCAGCGCCTGCTGGTGCCCGGCGCCAGCGCCCTGGTGGCCGATGCCATCGCCTTCCTGACCATCCGCATCGTCAAGATCCAGATGATCCAGGAACTGGCGCTGTCTGCCTCGGTCGGCATGGTCATCATTGTCATCACCCACCTGATGATCCTGCCGGTGGCCCTGTCCTTCCTAACCTTGGGTGACAGCTACCGCCGCCGCGTTTCCGGCCAGGTGGACCGTTTCGACGCCGTGTGGAAGGTCTTCACCGTCTTCGCCCGGCCCAAGGGCGCCATCCCGGCCCTGATGATCGGCCTGGCCGTCTTCGCCTGGGCGCACCATGAGTCCGGCCGCCGCGTCATCGGCGATGCCGAGGCCGGCGTGCCCGAACTGTGGCCGGACAGCCGCTATAACAAGGATGCGGATTTCATCGCCGCCCATTTCGCCATCGGCGTGGACATCATCCAGGTCATCGCCGAGGCGCCGGCCAATGGCTGCATCGATTACAATGTCGCCTCCCAGGTGGACGACTTCGCCTGGCAGATGCGCAATGTGGACGGCGTGCAGTCCACGCTGTCGCTACCCCAGGTGATGAAGACCGTCAACATGGGCTGGAACGAGGGCAACCTGAACTGGCGGGTCCTGCCCCGCAACAGCCAGGTGCTGGTGCGCGCCGTCTCACCCGTCGAGACCTCAACCGGCCTATTGAACGCCGACTGCTCCGTCATGCCCATCATGATCTTCACCAAGGACCATAGGGCGGAGACCATCGACCGCGTGGTCAAGGCGGTGGAGACCTACAACAAGGCCCATGGCACCGGCGCCAAAGATAAGGGCGCCATCCGCTTTCGCCTGGCCACCGGCAATGTCGGCGTCATGGCCGCCACCAACCAGGCGGTGACGGCGGCCGAGACGCCCATGCTGCTGTGGGTCTACGGCACCGTGCTGGTGTTCTGCGCCCTCACCTTCCGTTCCGTCGTCGGCACCATCGCCACCGTGCTGCCCCTGGTCGTCGTCTCGGTGCTGTGCGACGCGCTGATGGCCGAGCTGAAGATCGGCCTGAAAACCAGCACCCTACCGGTCACCGCCCTGGGCGTGGGCATCGGCGTGGACTACGGCCTCTACATCTTCAATCGTCTGCAATCCTATCTGAAGCATGGCCTGGGCTTCGCCGAAGCCTACTACAAGACCCTGCAGGAAACCGGCAGCTCCATCCTGTTCACCGCGCTGACCCTGGCGGTGGGCGTCGCCACCTGGTCCTTCTCCGCCCTGAAGTTCCAGGCCAACATGGGCGAGCTGCTGACCTTCGTCTTCATCGCCAACATGTTGGGCGCCATCATCCTGCTGCCCGCCATCGCCGCCACGCTCTACCGCCTGTTCCCCCGACTGTTCGAGAGCGAGGTCAAGCGGGCGCAGAAGCGGACGTTTGCCGCGCATTGACCGGGGCTGCGGCGGCCTTTCGTCATGACAATGTCGGGCGGTTTTGCCATACTTGGACGTCAAGGAGATGCCCGATGGCCAAAACCGCCCCGCGTACTCAGAAGCTTGATCTGAGGCTGACGCCCAGCGCCAAGCACACCCTGCAACTGGCGGCCGTCGCCACCTCACGGTCCGTCAGCGAATTCGTGATCGAGAGCGCGCTGGCGCGCGCGGCGGAAACACTGCCGGATAGGACACGGTTCGATCTCGATACCGAGCAATGGCAGGCCTTCCAGGACGCCCTGGATGCGCCGGCAAAGCCCATCATGGAACTCAAGGCGCTTCTGGCCGAGCCCAGCGTGTTCGAGCAATCCCGAGCCAAATGAGCGCACCGCGCATCGAGAAGCTCGGCCGTACCCACGCTGTCGAGGGGTTCGACTGCGGCAAGGAAGCACTCAACCGCTTCCTGGTCCGCCACGCCTTGCAGAGCCAGCAATCCGGCGCGTCCAACACCTACCTCGCCTTGAAGGGCGATCGTGTCGTCGGCTTCTACAGCCTTGCCGTCGGCGAAATCGCCCATGCGGACGCCGGCGAACGTCTGACCAAGGGCATGGCACGCCATCCGGTGCCCGTCATGCTGCTGGCACGGCTCGCCATCGCCGTGGACTGCCAAGGCCAGAAGCTTGGTGCCGGGCTGCTGAAGGACGCGATGGTGCGGACACTGCAAGCGGCGGACCTGGCAGGCATACGCGCTCTGGTGGTCCATGCCAAGGATGACGAGGCCCGTGGCTTTTATGAGCGTTATGGCTTCGCCCCGTCACCCAGCGATATCTATCACCTACACATCCTACTGAAGGACGTGCGACAGACGGTCGCCTGACACTACAAGGCGCTGTCACGGCCCCTTGGGCTGCGCCGCTTCCCATTCCGGGTCCACGGTGCCGCCATCGAAGATGAAGCGCCAGGGGGCGTCCTTGGTGGCGCGGCGCCAGATGGTGACGTAGCGGACGGGTGGACGCTCCACCACGGTGCCGTCGGGCTTTTTGAGGCGGGAGCGGGCCTTGCCCCAGCTGTAGCCCAGCGTGCCGTCGGCCGAGACCGAGGCATCCTCCGGCGCCCATTCCAGCTCCAGCCCCGCTGGGAACAGGGTGGCGAGCGCCGCCCGGTCCACCTTGGCCTGCGGACGGTTCAGCAGGGTGACCTCATCGGCGGCAAAGGCCTGGAAGGCGGCCCCCACGCCCACCTCCTGGGCCTTTGCGGCGAAGGCGCGATCAGTGTCCAGGATGGCCTGAGCGGGGTTGGTCGCGGCGGGGTTAACAGCGGCGGGGTTGCCGGGGCTGGGCAGCGGGCCGGCGCCCATCAGCAAGGGTGCCGCCAGGACGCAGGCGGCCAAGCCCGAGGGGAAACGCAAACGGGACATGATCTTATCCTCCCTCGCGTCGTTATTCTTGGCCACCAGGATAGCAACAAAAGGGGCGCGGGAATATCCCGCGCCCCCAGTCAACCTTGCACTGTTGTTTATGGCCTTATACGTGCGGCATTTGATCGTGACCTCTCAAATGCCCCTCAGGCGCCGGGCGCCAGCATCCGCTGGCTTCTCCTCGGTTTCCAGTTCGCCTTCGGCTCTCCAGAAATCTCCGGCACCCGCAGTCGCGGGCTACAGCGGCACGAGTCACTATCTCGTGCCGCTGGTATTAAAAGCCGACGCGGATGTGGCCCATGACGGCGTGGTCGGTGCGGTCGCCGTTGTCGAACGTCCCCTGGTAGGAGACGGCAACGTTGAAGCCGTTGGCCTGGATGGCGATGCCGCCACCGCCATAGTAGGAGGTGCGCTTGCCGGCCCCCGCGTCCGTCTCCGCCACCTGGCCGCCCGGCAGGGTGGCCTGGAAGACGCGGCCGGAGTTCAGGAACTCATGCTGCACGCCGGCCTGGATCTGCGGCGCCACCACCACGTCGCCCATGACGAAGGGGATGGCTAGCTGGCCGCCCGCCTGGGCGCGGAAGCTTTCGGCGTCAAAGTCCGGCACGCTCAGCGCCAGGGCGCCCGCATCCTTTTCCGTATAGCTGTGGATGCTGGCGCGGGTGTAGCGCAGGCCCGCCGTAGGGCCCAATGCCACATTGCCCAGCGTCACATTGTAGCCGCCGGACAGGCTGGCGCCATAGGTGCTGCCGTTGGGCGTGGCGTTGCCCCAGGGCTGCGGCGCGAAGCCGGTCTGGCGCTGCATCTGGGTGAACTCGTCATAGCCGTAGCTGATCATACCGTCAGCATAGAAGGCGCCCATGTTGGCCGTAGCATAGGCCATCAGGTTGTAGGCGTGCAGTTCGTCCTTGCCGAAGCCACCCTGGAAGCGCATGCGGTTGTCGCCATAGCCCAGGGCGACACCGGTGGTGACATAGTCGGATACCCGATAGTCCACACCCAGGGCGCCGGTATAGCTGTCGTAAGTGTAGCCCATCTGGCCGGCAATGGCGTCGCGGTCGCCGGTGCCGTAGTTGCCATAGAGGAAGATGCCGACGCGGCCGTCGCGGCCCGTCGAGGTGCCGGTCCCCATGCCGCCGCCCACGCCGGCGACAGCGGTGCCGGAGCGGATGCCGTTCAGGCGGGCGCGGACGGAACCCGTCATGCCGTCATCAGCGATGAAGTTCAGCTGCGTGGCCGCGACCGCCGCCTGCGGCGCCTGCAGCACGGTGGTGAGGGTGCCCGCCACATATTCCGCCACCAGGGTGTGGCCGGTGGTGGTGGGATGCACGTCGTCCCAGAACAGCATGGTGTTGATGTTGGCGGGGGTGCAGTAGCCCGTGGCCTTGCCGCCCAGCAGGCAGGAATGGGTGGCGTCGGTGATGCCGTAGGCCGACGGGTTGGCCTGGATCATGCTGAAGATGGTGTTCACGTCCACCAGGATGACCCGGGCGCCACTGGTGCCGTTCAGGCTTTTGGTCAGGGCCAGCACGTCGGCGTTGTGGATGGCGGTCAGCTGGTTGGCCTGCAACGAGGCATCCGCCCCTTCCGCCGAGATGGACGGGGTGTTGCCCAGGTTGGGCAGGTTGAAGACCAGGAAATTGCGGGCGCCGGCAGCGATCAGCTTGTTGGCGCCAGTGCCGATGTTGCCCACGACGGTGGCCGCCTCCGTCGCCGCGTCCACCGATGAACCGCTGGTGGCGTACTGGAAGTAGTCGTTGGCGCCGATCCACAAGGAATACAGCTGGCTGCTGGTGATGGTGGGCTTGGCCGCCAGGAACGCGTTGATCTGGTTCAGGAAGTCGATGGGCCGTTCCGCCGTGGAGCGGGCGCCGCCATAGGCGTAGCTCTTGAACGGTACGCCACCGATCAGCGCGCCCACCTTCTCATCCCACAACGGGCCGTTGGAGAAGCGGCCGTTGTAATAGGGCGGCGGCGGCGCCAGGCCCAGGGGCACCAGATTGCCCGGGTCGCTGAGGCTGTCACCGAAGACGATACCGGCGGAATATTGCTGCGCGTGCGCGGTGAAACCGACGAAAGACGCCATCAGCGCCACCGCCATGGCGGTGGTCGTGCGTAACATCCGGCTGGTCATGGGCTCCCTCTATCCCTTCACGGCGGACCGTTCAGGCGGCCCGCTCGTTCTTGACGCGAGGGCAGAGTCCCACGAAAGCATCCCCCGCCGTCAAGGGCCCAAAAGTCACAAGACGGCGAATGTCACCGGTTGTGTCGTGACGGCAGCAGGTGGGGGATTGCAACGATCCGGCCCCACACTTGGGGGCGAGGCCGGATCCTAAAGCGCTTACTTCAAGCCGGACAGGTAGGCGATGACATCGGCCCGGTCCTGGGCGGAGGGGATGCCGGGGAAGGCCATGCGGGTGCCGGGCACCAGGGCCGCCGGCTTGGTCAGGTAGACGTCCAGCGTGGCGGCGTCCCAGGTCTTGTTGGCGGCCTTCATGGCCGGGGAATAATTGAAGCCGTCCTCGCTGGCCGACTTGCGGCCGACCACACCCCACAGGTTGGGGCCCAGCTTGTCGGCGCCCTCCTTCTCGGCGCTGTGGCAGGCCTTGCAGCGCTGGAACACCTTTTCCCCCTTCACAGGGTCACCGGCCGTCTGGGCGGCGGCGGTGCCAGCGACGGCGATGGCCAGGACGGTGATGGCGGCGGCAATCTTCATGGAACGACCCCTGTTGTTCTTCGTGTGACCACATTTCCCGAAGCCATGCGGGACCCGGGCTGAAGTGGCGCGACGGTAGGGGGCGGCCGATGACGCTGTCAATCGGACGGACTGTCCCGATTCGTAAAAAGGCGGGCCAAATTAGGGGGATAACACAGCCAGGGGAGGACGGCGGCGCGCCGTCCTCCACCCCAGGCTTCAGTCGCCCACATCCAGGGTGGGCTGGCCGGGCAAGGCGCCGCCGTTGAAGCGCCCACCATTGAGGCGACCCCCGTTGAGGCGGCCCATGTGGTCGGCGGCGCGCTGAGCCGCCTGGGCGCCCCGCTGCACCAGGGTGGTCTTGGCGGGCTGGGCCAGGGGCGCCGCATAGACCCGCACCGGGCGGTTGGGCCGCAGGACCCATAGCACCGCCAGGGCCGCAACCGCGCCCACCGCCGCCGGCAGCAGCGAGACGGCGGCGGCTACCAGCCCGGAAACCACGGTCAGGTCGAACAGCATGCCAGGCCGGGCGGGGGTGACCACGTGGGCCAGCAGCACGCCCACGCCGATGACCAGAACCCAGACACCCCACTGGCGGGGGGCGGCGACCGACAGCAGGAAACCGGCGATGGCCAGCATCACCAGGGTGCCGTCCAGACTGGCGGAGGTCAGGTCCCACAAGCCGGCGGCGGCACCGAAGCCGGCGGCCGTCAGGGGGAGAAGGACAGTCTTGAGCAACATGGCGACACGCTGATCCCGAGGGAGGAACATCCGTCCGGTGCCCCCTACCCCGATTGGCAGCTGCCATCGGGGGAAAGGCGTCCGGCGATGGTGCTATTCAACACCGGGATTACGGCGGAAGCCGGGCAACGCTGGGACCATGACGGGGCGATTGCCGCCAAATGCCACGTGTCACCATGCGGCGGCAGCCTCTTGAACAGGCGCCCAGGCCGCCCATGGAGGCGGCCATCGCGGCTCACAACTCCTCGGGATCGGAGGGGTAGGGGTCGCCGCCCTTGACCACGTAGCCACGTTCAGGGGGAAAGCGTTGCAGGGTCTTGGACACGGCCAGCTTGGTGCTGGAGGCCCACACCAGATAGCGCCGGCCCATGCGCCACGACGACACCACCGGCTCCGGCGCGCCGCGCGACACCGTCTGGAAACTGGAATGGGTGATGGTGACGGTGAAGGCGCTGTCGTTGGGCATGCGGCGCTCGTCATAGACGTACAGCAGCGCCTCGTCCGCGCGGCGCGCCTCGGCCAGGCGATCATGCTCGGTGACGCTGCTGCGCAGCTCCTCCAGCTCCGCCGTCATCTTGCGCTCCTCGCGCTTCAAATCCAGGGTCAGCTTGGCCTTGTCCCGCACCGCCTGGAACAGCTCATCCACCTGGCGGCGGCGGGCGCGGGTATCGCGGCGCATGCGGCGGATACGCCGGGCGGTGGAGCTGGCGACCTGCCCCGCGGCGGTGAGGCCGGCAGCGATGCCGAACAGCAGGGAAAAGCTGATGGCCATGGCGCTCAGCCCCGTGGGGCGGAGGTGTCGGCCTCCGCCAGATGGATATCGCCGTCATCCATGCCCGGGCCATCGCCCCCCGGGCCGTCTTGCGAGGGCTCGCGAATCTCGATGATGTGGAAACCCATGGAGTGGGGGTAGTAGCTCTCCACCAGGGTCTTGGCGTCACCGACATTGGGCGCCCAGGCATGGACGTTCTGGGTGCGCGCCCAGCTGCGCGACAGGCCCATCACGTCCTTCTGCTCCATCACCGCGCGCTGCACATGGCGGTTGATCACGGCCGCCACGAAATGGCGCGCGGGCCGGCCGGGGCGGGTAAAGGCGTCCTCCTCCCCCAGCACGCGGATCAACTGGTCGCGCTTGGCCTCCAGGTCGGCCACGCGGCGGGTGGACATATAGTTCTGCCGCCGGGCGGATTTCAGCGCATTGTCCAGGCGGGCCACACGCGGCATGATCTTGCCGCCCCGGTCCTCAAACTTGCGGAACAGGATGTTGGCCTCCTGGAAGCGCTCATCCACCCGGTCCACGCCTTCGCTCATGTGCAGATGCCGCTCAACCAGATGCGAAATGGCCAGGGCGGCGAGGTAGGACAGCCCCGCCACCATCATAAAGATCGCCACCGCCGTCAGCAGATCGCTCATAAGCCCGTTTTTAACCGGATATGGTTGGTGAACTCCCCCACCCGCAAGGCAATCCCGGAGATCGGGGCGCTGTCAAGCGATGGTGGATCCAACCATTAGCATTACCCCCGCCGCTGCGATAGGTTTGCCGCCATGACCCCGCCCGCCCCCACCGCCCCCCGGCGCCTCGACGTGACCCTGGTCCCGGCGCTCAGCGACAACTACATCCACCTGCTGCGCTGCGCCGCCACGGCCAAGGTCGCCGTTGTGGACCCGGCCGAGGCCGCCCCGGTGGTGGCCGCGCTGGAGCAGCGGGGCTGGAGGCTGGACCTGATCATCAACACCCACCACCATGGCGACCATGTCGGCGGCAATCTGGAACTGAAGGCCCGTTACGGCGCCGCCATCGTCGGCCCCGCCGCCGACCGCGACCGCATCCCCGGCATCGACCGCGCCGTCGCGGATGGGGAAAGCTTCACCCTGGGCGCCTGCCCCCTCACCGGCATCGACGTGCCCGGCCACACGCGCGGCCACATCGCCTTCCATGGGGCTGAGGACGCCGTGCTGTTCTCCGGCGACACCCTGTTCTCCATGGGCTGCGGCCGCCTGTTCGAAGGCACGCCGGACCAGATGTGGCATTCCCTGAACCGCCTGCGCGCCCTGCCGGATGATACCGCCGTCTATTGCGGCCACGAATACACCGCCGGCAACGGCCGTTTCGCCCTGACCTTGGAACCGGACAACGCCGACCTCGTGGCCCGCATGGCGGAGGTCACGGCCCTGCGCGCCCAGGACCGCCCCACCCTGCCCACCACCATCGGCGTGGAGCGCGCCACCAACCCCTTCCTGCGGGCCGACCTGCCGGCGCTGGCCGCCGCCGTGGGCCTGGACGATCAGGATCCGGTGGCCGTCTTCACCGAAATTCGCCGCCGGAAAGACAATTTCCGGGGATAAACAATCCTTGGCTCCCCCGCGTCTCTCGAAAGCCTGACCGTCCCATGAAGCTATTCTACAGCCAGACCTCCCCCTTCGTGCGCAAGGCGCTGATGGTCGCCCATGAGCGGGGCCTGGTTTCCCGGATCGAGCTGTCGCCCACCGATGTCTGGTCGCCGGACACGGTGGTGCCCACCCTGAACCCCCTGGGCAAGATCCCCACCCTGGTGACCGATGACGGCATGACCCTGTTCGACAGCCCGGTCATCGCCGAGTACCTGGACAGCCAGGGCACCCAGGGCCAGCCCCTGTTCCCCGCCGCCGGGGCGGAGCGCTGGCGCGCCCTGCGCCAGCAGGCCATCGCCGACGGCATCTGCGACGCCGCCATCCTGCGCCGGCTGGAGGGTTTGCGGCCGGAGAACCTGCGCTCCGCCAACTGGACGGACCGCCAGCGCCAGGCCATGACCCGCGCCGTCGAGCTGCTGGAGGCGGAGGCCGACCAGCTGCAAGGTCTGACCATCGGGACGATCTCGGTCATGATCGCGCTGGCCTACCTGGACCTGCGGTGGGAGTGCGATCACTGGCGCCAGCGGGCACCCAAGCTGGCCACCTGGTTCGCCCAGGCCAGCGACCGGGAGAGCTTCCGCCTGACCGTGCCGCCGCGGGGCTGAGCGATGGACGCTGACGCCATCATCCACCTGCTGGGCCTGCGGCCCCATCCCGAGGGCGGGCACTATGTGGAAACCTTCCGCCATACGCCGGCGGATGGCGGCCGGGGCGATTCCACCGCCATCTACTTCCTGCTGAAGGCGGGGGAGCGGTCGCACTGGCACCGGGTCCGCGACGCGGACGAGGTGTGGCACTGGCATGCTGGCGCGCCCCTGCGGCTGTCCCTTTCCGCCGACGGCGTTACCGCCACCCATCTGACCCTGGGTGCGGACCTCGCTGCCGGGCAGCGGCCCCAGGGCGTGGTGCCGGCCGGCCAGTGGCAGGCGGCGGAGTCCTTGGGTGACTGGACCCTGGTGGGTTGCACGGTGGCCCCGGCCTTCGAGTTCCGCGCCTTCGAGATGGCGCCGCCGGCCTGGGCGCCGGGGGCGGGTCATCCGGCCTGATGGCGGACCCCTGATGGCGGACCTGCATAACGGCGGTTTGCAATCCGGCCGTCTTTGCCCGATAAACGCGGCCAAAGCGGCCCCTTAGACCTAGAGTATTCCCATGGGATTCAATTGCGGCATCGTCGGCCTGCCCAACGTCGGCAAATCGACCCTGTTCAACGCGCTGACCAGCACGGCGGCGGCGGAAGCGGCCAACTACCCCTTCTGCACCATCGAGCCCAATGTGGGCCGCGTCGGCGTGCCCGACCCACGCCTGGACAAGCTGGCGGCCATCGCCAAGTCGCAGAAGACCGTCCCCACCCAGCTGGAGTTCGTGGACATCGCCGGGCTGGTGCGCGGCGCGTCCAAGGGTGAAGGCCTGGGTAACCAGTTCCTGGCCAACATCCGCGAGGTGGACGCCATCGTCCACGTGCTGCGCTGCTTCGAGGACGGCGACATCACCCACGTGGAAGGCTCCATCCACCCCACCCGCGACGCGGAGACGGTGGAGACCGAGCTGATGCTGGCCGACATGGACAGCCTGGAAAAGCGCCTGCCCGCCCTGCAGAAAAAGGCCAAGGGCGGCGACAAGGAATCCAAGATTTTCGCCGACCTGATCGAGCAGGCCCTGGTCGTGCTGCGCGACGGCAAGCCGGCCCGCGTGGTCCAGGTGTCGGATGAGGACCGCCCCTACTGGCGCCAGCTGCAGCTGCTGACCGCCAAGCCGGTGCTGTACGTCTGCAACGTGGAGGAAGCCTCCGCCGCCACCGGCAACAGCCTGTCGGCCCAGGTGGCCGAGATGGCCAAGGCCCAGGGTGCCGTGTCCGTCGTCATCTCCGCCGCCATCGAATCGGAACTGGCCCAGCTGAGCGATGAGGACAAGACCGAGTACCTGTCCTCCCTAGGGCTGGAGGAGCCGGGCCTGAACCGCCTGATCCGCGCCGGGTATGGCCTGCTGAACCTGCTGACCTTCTTCACCGTCGGCCCGAAGGAAGCCCGCGCCTGGACCGTGCGCCGCGGCGCCAAGGCCCCCGAGGCCGCCGGCGTCATCCACACCGACTTCGAACGCGGCTTCATCAAGGCCGAGACGGTGGACTTCGACAGCTACGTCGCCCTGGGCGGTGAGGCCGGCGCCAAGGATGCCGGCAAGCTGCGCATCGAAGGCAAGGAATACGTCGTCCAAGACGGCGACATCTTCCATTTTAGGTTTAATGTTTGATTTCCCTCAGGCGCCGGGCGCGGGCATCCGCCCGCTTGGCTTCCTCGCTGCGCCCTGCGGTACTCGCTCCGGGGCCCGCAGTCGCGGGCCATAATTTCGGTAGCGGAATTAAATGAAAAAGGCGGCCAGGGTGACCCGGCCGCCTTTTGCTTTATCAGCGCTCGCTGTCCAGCGAGGCCATGGCGTGCGCGTTGTAGCGGTCACCGGCGGCGCTGTCCTTGGGCACCGCCCGCTCGATCGCGGCCAGGTCGTCGGCCGTCAGCGTCACGTCCAAGGCGCCCAGAGATTCCGCCAGCCGGTCGCGGCGGCGGGCGCCGATCAGGGGAACGATGTCCTGGCCCTGGGCCAGCACCCAGGCGATGGCGATCTGGGCGACTGTGACGCCCTTTTCCGCCGCCACCCGGCGCAACTCCTCCACCAGCGCCAGGTTGTGGTCCAGGTTTTCACCCTGGAAGCGCGGGCTGTGGGCGCGGAAGTCGGCACCCTTGCCCTGCCCTTTGCTCCAGTGACCACTAATCAGCCCGCGCGACAGCACGCCATAGGCGGTGATGCCGATGCCCAGTTCCCGGCAGGTGGGCAGGATGTCCCGCTCCAACCCGCGCGAGATCAGCGAGTATTCGATCTGCAGGTCGACGATGGGGTGCACGGCCGCCGCCCGGCGCAGGGTGTCCGACCCCACCTCGGACAGGCCGATGTGGCGGACATAGCCGGCCTTCACCAGGTCGGCGATGGCGCCCACCGTGTCCTCGATGGGCACATTGGGGTCCAGGCGGGCGGGACGGTAGATGTCGATATGGTCCACCCGCAGGCGCCGCAGGGTGTAGGACAGCGCGGTCTTCACCGCCGACGGCCGGGCGTCAAAGCCGATCCAGTTGCCGGCCGGGTCGCGCTGGGCCCCGAACTTCACGCTGATCTGCACATCGTCCCGCTTGTGGGACCGGGTGAACCCGGCATCGGCCAGCGCGTCGCCGATTAGCATTTCGTTATGGCCCATGCCGTAGAAGTCGCCGGTATCCAGCAGGACCACGCCGGCATCCGCCGCCGCGTGCAGGGTGGCGATGCTCTCTGCCCGGTCGCTGGGGCCGTACATGTCGGACATGCCCATGCAGCCCAGGCCCAGGGCGGAGGTGGCGGGGCCTTTGGCGCCTAACATACGCTGCAGCATCGTTTTTTCCTCAAATGGCGGGAAGCTTGGAAACGGCGTCGGGCCGTTGGTGAGGTGGACTATGCCGCCGAAGGGACCGCGTGATAATCTGGGCAATCATCAATGTGCTGTTCGATATTTCGAACAATGGTGCCCCATGCCCGCCCCCAATCTCGCCGACCTGGACCTTTTCCTGGCAGTGGCCCGCCACCGCAGTTTCCGCCGCGCCGCCAAGGAACGGGGCGTGGCGCCCAGCACCCTCAGCCTGGCGCTGAAGCGGCTGGAGGAGGATCTGGGCGTTCGCCTGCTGAACCGCACCACCCGCAGCGTCACGCCCACGGAGGCCGGACAGCGCCTGGTGGCACGGCTGGCGCCGGTGTTCAGCGAGGTGGCGGAATCGCTGGACGAGGTGAACAGCTTTCGCGACACGCCCACCGGCCTGCTGCGCCTGAACGTTCCCATCGTCGTGTCCTGGCTGATCCTGACGCCCCTGGTGCCGCGCTTCCTGGCGGCCTACCCCGGCATCACGCTGGAGATCATCGAGAACAACGCCTTCGTCGACGTCTTCGCCCAGGGCTTCGACGCCGGCATCCGCTATGGCGAGGCCCTGGCCCAGGACGTGGTGGCCGTGCCCATCAGCCCGCCGCAGCGTTACGTGCTGGCGGCTTCGCCGGAGCTGATCGCGCGCGAGGGCATGCCCGGCCATCCGCGGGACCTGATCGGCCGCCCCTGCCTGTGCCACCGCTTCGCCGACAGCGCCGTGCAGCCCTGGGAGTTCGAGCGGGGGGATGAGGTGGTGCGCATCCAGCCCGACGGCCGCCTGGTGGGGAACGGCGTGCATATCGCCATCAGCGCGGCGGAGGCGGGTCTGGGCTGGTTCTGCACCTTCGAGGGTTTCCTGGCACCTTCGCTGGCCGCCGGGCGGCTGGTTCCGGCGCTGCAGGACTGGCTGCCCCCCTTCCCCGGCCCCTATCTCTACTACCCCAGCCGCCGTCACGTGCCGGCGCCGCTGCGCGCCTTCATCGACTTCATGAGGGCCCACTATGAGGCGGAGATGGGCGCCCGGTAGCGCGCCGGCGTCACGCCCAGGCGGCGGCGGAACGCGCTGACGAACGCGCTGGTGCTGCTGTAGCCGGCCTCCAGCCCGGCTTGCGTCACCGACAGGCCGGTGCCCAGCAGGCTGGCCGCGTGCAGCAGGCGCAGTTGCTGGCGCCATTCACCGAAGCGCAGGCCCGTCTCCTCCTTGAACAGGCGCTGCAGGGTGCGGGCGCTGGCGCCCACGGCGGCGCCCAACGCCTCCAGGTCCGACTCGTCCGCCGGGTCCTGGCGCAGCCGCTCCGCCAAGGCCAGGGCGCGGCGGTCGCGCGGCCAGAGAAGCGACAGGGGCAGCCGCTCCGCCGCCGCCAGACGATCCATCAGCACGCCGGCCAGCCGCGCCTGGTCCACCTTGTCGGCCCGCAGCATGCCCACCGCCACGACATGCAGGATCAGCTCACGTAGCAGCGGCGCCACGCCCAGCACCTGGCAGCCGGCGGGCATGGTGCCCGTTGCAGCGGCCAGCGCCGGCGCGATGTAGAGGGTGCGCATGGCGACCCCGCCCCGCATCTCCACCGTGTGCGGCGCGCCGGGCGGCAGCCATACCGCCTGGGCGGGCGGCACCAGCCAGGCGACCCCATCGGCCACCACCCGCATGACGCCGCGCGCGGCGTACAGCAGCTGGCCCCACTCGTGTTTGTGACTGTGCAGCCGATGGCCGTCGCTGAAGGTCAGCGCCAGGCTGCGGATGAGGAAAGGATCGGCCATCTTGACGCCTTTGCGACAAAGGTCGTCATCCTAGCGCAAGACGGCCATGGGCCGATACGGCATCATCCGGTCATTCACCACCACGCCCCCTGCCACGGAGGTCCCCATGGCCAACCACCTGCGCTTCTTCGCCGTCCATGCCGAGGATGTGGAGCGCGCCAAGACATTCTATGAGGCGGTATTCGACTGGCGCATCACCCCCTGGGGGCCGCCGGGCTTCTACCTGATCCAGACCGGGGCTGAGGGCGAGAGACATGTGGGCGGCGCGCTGCAGCAGCGGCACGAACCCGTGACCGGCACGGGCATGAAGGGCTTCGAATGCACCGTGGGCGTGGACGATTTGGACGCCATCATGGCCAAGGTCACCGCCAACGGCGGCACCATCGTCATGCAGCCCTACACCATCGACGGGGTGGGCCGCCTGATCTACCTGCACGATACGGAAGGCAACCGGGTCGGCGCCATGCAGTACGACCCGGCCTATGCGGCGGCGTTCTTCTAGTGTGCCCGGACGCCGCGCGCGGCACTTACCAGCTGCTGTTGTCGCCGCCGGAGCTGCCGCTGTCGAAGCTGCTGGACGATGACCCGCCGTCGGACGAGCCACCCCAGCCGTCGTTGGATGATGAGCTGCTGCCGGAATCGTAATCCGGATCGGGGCGGCGGTCGTTCTCGTACACCCGGTTCTCGGTGACGTTGTTGATCACCGTCTCGTGCACCACGGTGTCGCGATGGCCGCCGCCGGCCATCAGCTCGCCCGCCAGCACGCCGGTGAGGAAGCCGGTGCCCAGGCCCGGCTCCTGTACCACCACCGGGGCGTAGCCGGGCTGCCCATAGGCCGGCGGGTAGGGCGGCGGTACCGGTCCAGCGGGAGCGGGACGATAGCCGCCGCCGTAAGCCGGATTGGCGCGTCGAAAGACCAGATAGATGGCCAGGGCCGCCAGCAGCAGGCCGCCCACGACCAGGATGACGGTCAGGCCGCTGTCCCCCTCCGCGCGCGGGGGCGGTGCGGCCTGCACGGCGGCGTGGGATGGCGGCGCGGGTTGGGCCGGGACCGTCTGGGCGGCGGGCTTCAGGAAGGACTGCTCGCGCGCCAGATGCTGCTGGAAGGTGTCGGGGCTACGGGCAAAGTGCAGGCTGGGGTCGATCTTGCGCGCCAGCTCCAGCTCGCCCACCGCGTCCTGATGGCGGCCTTCCAGGCCCAGCACCTCACCCAGGTCGTAATGGGCGCGGGCGCTGTCGCCATGCTCCCGCACCACCTCGCGCAGCATGTGCTCGGCGGCGGGCAGGTCACCGGCATCCACCGCCTTCTTCACTTGCTCCGGCGACGGGGCTGCCATGGCCGCCGTCACCGTCAGCGTGGCGAGAACCGCCATCGCACCACACAGCCGCATTAACATTTTACTGCCCCCCCCGTCTCATGTCACCCGGCATGAAAATCAATAGGATGCTAATGCGTCCCACCGGAACGCGAAAGCTCCACTTACGTGATCCCCGCTCGGCCTCTTTCCTACCAGGTGGAGTTGCCGCCGCTTCCGCCATCGAACGACGACGACGTGGCGGCGCCATCGCTGCTACCACCCCAGTCTCCGCCGCCCGAACCGCCACCAGAGCCAGAGTCGAACGCCAAGCCCGATGACGTACCGGAATCGGTGGTGCCGGTGATGGACAACTGACCGACGATGACGACCTGGCTGCCGCGGCGGCGCTGGCCTCGAACGCCCTCTTTCATCGCGACCACGAAGAACAGGATAGACGTCAGGATTAACAAGGTAACCATGACGAAGATTTGGATCAGGTCCGGATCGATTTGACTTTCCGTTGCCTGGACGACTGGGGAAGAAGGCAAAACGCGGGCCGTCTCTTGGACGACGGGTGCTGGCGGCGGGCTCGGCGCCGGTGGTGGCGGCACCAACGCCAGTTCATGGTCCAGGCGCTCCTGGAAAGCCGCAGGCTTGGCGAAATGCAGGGCGGGATCGATTTGCCGAGACAGCGTCAGTTCCTGGACCGCCTCCAGATGGTGGCCTTCCAGGCCCAACACCTGGCCCAGTTGGTAATGGGCCCGCGCGCTGTCGCCACGACGCCGAATGACTTCGCGCAGTAGGCGCTCCGCCTTGGGCAAATCGCCCGCATCGACCGCGGCCTTCACTTGGCGGGCGCTAGGGATGGCGGCATCGGATGCCGCCCGCGACGGGCAGGGCGTCAGCAGCAGGGCCAATGCCATGGCCATCACCAGAAAAGACCACCGCCCACCCATGCCGCACCTCCAAGTCCAGGAGGCGGACTGTACCATGCGCACTCCGGGTTGTAATGGCATCAACCAACGCCATCATCCCGCCGCTTGCTTGTCTTGGGTTGTGAGCGCTAGAAGCCCGCTCCCGGTTGGGCCAGATACTCTTGCTCCGCAGCTGTGCAGGTACGACCCAGGATGCCGTTGCGGTGGGGGAAGCGGCCGAAGCGGCGGATGACCTCGCGGTGGCGCTCGGCATAGTCCAGGTGCTGGCCGGCGCCGATGCGCTCCGCCACCAGGGCGACGCAGCAATCCTGCAGCACGATCTCCTCCGCGTGCTCGAACGGCAGATAGAAGAACAGGCGCCGGTCCACCGGCTGTTCCAGGTCCTGCGCGCGGGCCACCGCCCGCGTCGCCAATTCCTGCGCCCGCGCGTCGGTGGCGAAGGCCAGGGCGTCGCCCCGGAACAGGTTGCGCGGCACCTGGTCCAGCAGGATCAGCAGGGCCAGCGCCCCGTCCGAGGTATCGGCCCAGGCGTCCAGCACCCCTTCGGCCGCGGCGTGATAGCTGTCGGCCAGCCGGTCGCGGATGCGCGCGTCGATGTCCGCCCCGCCGCTGAACCAATCGCCCGGCGTCAGTTCCCCGAACCAGAAGGCCAGAACCTCCGCTGCCGTCACCACGCCCATGCCGCCCACCCTTGACGAATTGCCAAATCCGCAACATCGCATCCGTTGCGTGTATCGTTTGCCAAAATTTCAGCTACAGTAATGACGCGGCCCTACCGGGGAACAGGCCGCGCTATCGCATGGGGGAACAATGCCTGACTCTGTCGATGTGTCCAACGCCGCGGACAGCCCAGCGCATGGTGGTTCGCACGCCTTCCGTTTCCACGGCACGGGCCGTGAGTATTTTCCGATCTGGATCGTGAACCTGCTGCTGACCATCGTTACCCTGGGCATCTATTCGCCCTGGGCCAAGGTCCGCAGCCAGCGCTATTTCCATGAGGCGACGGAGCTGGCGGGCGCTCGATTCGGTTATCATGCCCGCCCGCTGTCCATCCTGATCGGGCGCATCATCGTCCTGGTCCTGTTCGTGCCCTACGCCATCCTGGCCAAGATCCAGTCGCCCTACGCGCTGGTGTACGTCCCCGTCCTGCTGGTGGCGGGCCCTTGGATCATCGTCAAGGCGCTACGCTTTCGCCTGCGCGTCACCTCCTACCGGGGCGTGCGCTTCAGCTTCTCGCATGAGGCCGGCGTCATGGCCGGGGCTTACATCAACTTCCTCGGCCTGCCCATCCTGGGCGGCATAACCCTGGGCCTGCTCTATCCCTACGTCCTGCACCAGCAGTACCGCTGGATGGTGGACAACAGTCGCTATGGCGCCACGCCGCTGCGCATGGCGCCCGCTGTGGGCCGTTTCTACCTGCTGGGCCTCATCCTGGCCGCGGCTCTCCTGGCGTTCGCCGCCGCGGCGTTCGCCATGCTCTATCCCTTGATGGACGCGGTGGCCAATCACCGGCCGGCGCCGGCCAGCGCGCAGATGGCCCCCTTCCTGATGTTGGTGCTGTACGCCGGGCTTTTGCTGGTGACCCTTCTGGTCGCCCTGTGGCTGGCCAAGACGGTGGTGCAGCGCCTGTCCCTGGCGGACGTCACCCTGTCCGCCGGCTGGCAACTGGGCCCGGTGCTGTGGCTGTACGTCAGCAACGGCCTGCTGCTGCTCTTCACCCTGGGCTTCGCCTACCCCTGGGTCCGCTGCCGCACTGCCCGCTATGTGCTGGAACATCTGACGGTCCACGCCCCGACGGGACTGGACAGCTTCGTCGCCGGTGCGCAGAGCGACGCCGGCGCGTTTGGCGACCAGGCGGCGGCCTTCTTCGACATCGACGTCGGGATCGGTTTTTGACGGCCGACGCCCCACACGCCACCGGGACGGGCCGGCTGTACCGCGCCGGCCTGTCGCGGGCGGAGACGGTCACCGTGCGCGCCGGCCCCCAGGGGCTGGTCCTGTCCGGCACGGACGGGGATGAGGCGCGCACGGTGCCACGGCATACCCTGACCATCGTCCCGCCGATCGGCGGCGACTGTTGGCGGTTCGACTTCGCCAATGGCGACACGCTGGAGGTCATCGGCGGCGGCCCGCTGGCAGCGGCGCTGGGCCACAAGCCCGGCCTGCTGTCCCGGCTGGAGGGGTCGTGGCACCTGGCGCTGGCCAGCGTGCCCGTGCTGCTGGGCCTGGGGGCCGCCACCTGGTACTGGGGCGTGCCTAAGGCCGCCGACCTGGCGGCGGCGCACACACCGCCCTGGGTGGAGCGCAAGCTGACCGACGCCGGGCTGGCCCTGATCTTCCGGGATGAGAAGGAGCGGACGACCGTCGACCCCGTCCGCCAGCAGCGGTTGACCAGCATCCTGGCCGACATGGTGGGTGCCCAGGATGGCGAGGCCTACCGCCTGCATTTCCTGAACAGCCCCCTGATCGGTCCCAACGCCTTCGCCCTGCCCGGCGGCGACATCATCGTCACCGACCAGCTGCTGAAGATCCTGGACGATGAGGAGGTGGCGGCCGTGCTGGCGCATGAGGTGGGCCACGTGCGCCACCGCCACGGCCTGCGCCTGGCCTTGCGCGCCAGCGGCCTGTCCGTACTGGCCGCCGTGGCCGTGGGCGATGCCAGCACCGCCGGCCATTTCCTGGTGGGGGCGCCCGTGCTGTTGCTGAACCTGCGCTTTACTCGGGAATTCGAGGCGGAGGCCGACGCCGACGCCCTGGCCTGGCTGTCGCGGGACCCGGGCTCACACGGCCCCCCTCGCAGCCCCTGCGCCTTCGCCCGCGCCCTGCGCAAGATCGTGAACAGCCCGGAGGTGAAGCAGGCGGCGGCCATCGCCGGCCACATCCCCAGCTGGCTGGCCACCCACCCCATGACGGAGGAACGGCTGCGCCCCTTCGACGCCGCCTGCCCCGCCAAGATCTGATCGATATCACGCCAAACAGGAAGGGCGCCCCGGTCATCCCGGAGCGCCCCTTTCATGCCCTGATGGGGGAAACCGGCTTAGTGCTGGTCCGCCCACACGGCGCGCTTGGCGGCATAGAGGATGCCGGCCAGCACGATCAGGAAGATCATGACCTTCAGGCCCATCTGGTGGCGGGCCTCCAGGTTGGGCTCGGCCGCCCAGGCGAGGAAGGTCGCCACATCCTTGGCCTGCTGCTCCACCGTGGCCTTGGTGCCGTCGGCGAAGGTCACGCCGCCGTCCGACAGGGGCGGCGGCATGGCGATGACATGGCCGGGGAAGGCCTTGTTGTAGTTGCCACCCGACGGGACGGTGAAGCCGGCGGGGGCCGGTTCGAAGCCGGTCATCAGGGCGACGATGTAATCCTCACCCCCCTTGCGCGCCTTCACGATCAGCGACAGATCGGGCGGGGCCTTGCCGCCGTTGGCGGCGGCGGCGGCCTTCTCGTTGGGGAACGGGGCCTTGAAGTGGTCGGCCGGCACGCCCTTGCGGGTGAACATCTCACCCTCGTCATTGGGCCCGTCGGTCATGTCGTAGCCGGCGGCGATGGCGGTGATCTCCGCCTCGTTGTACCCCAGCGCGCTGAGGTTGCGGTACGACAGCAGGTTCATGGAATGGCAGGCGGAGCAGACTTCCTTGTAGACCTGGAAGCCGCGCTGCAGCGCCTTGCGGTCGAAGGTGCCGAAGATGTTGCTGAAACCGCGGGTGACGCCACCGTGGCTCCATTCGTTCTTCGGGTACTCCATCTCTTCGCTGGCGACCGCGGGGGCGGCCGCAGCGACGGCGACGAGACCGGCGAGGATCAGGGACCGAAGACGGCGCATCAGGCTTTCTCCATCGGCTTGGCGGTAGCACCGGCGGCCGAGGCCCCACCGCCCAGAACGGGCTTGGCGATGCTGGCCGGCAGCGGCAGGGGCTTCTCGATCAGGCCGACGAACGGCAGCGACAGGAAGAAGCCGAAGTATACGAGGGTGGCGAACTGGCCGACATAGACCAGCGGGATTTCCAGGCCGCCCAGGTGCCAGGCGGCGTCGGCCGTCTGAGCGCCCACGTACATCAGCAGGAAGAAGGCGACCAGGAAGGCCAGGATGCCCTTCTTGAAGATGGGACGGAAGCGGGCGCTGCGCACCGGCGAGGTGTCCAGCCAGGGCAGGATGAACAGGATGGCGATGGAGCCGAACATGGCGATGACGCCGCCCAGCTTGGCCTCGATCAGCTTCAGCCCGGTGAAGGGGATGGAGATGTCGAAGGTGATGGAGCGCAGGATCGCGTAGTAAGGCAGGAAGTACCACTCCGGCACGATGTGCGGCGGGGTCACCATCGGGTTCGCCTGGATGTAGTTGTCCGGCTCACCGAAGAAATTGGGGGCGTAGAACACGAAGGCGGCGAAGATGGCCAGATACACCACCGTGCCGAAGCTGTCCTTCACCGTGTAGTAGGGGTGGAAGGGCAGCGTGTCCTGCGGGCCCTTGGGCTCCACCCCCAGCGGGTTGTTGGACCCGGTGATGTGCAGGGCCGCGACATGCAGGAACACGACGGCGGCGATGACGAAGGGCAGCAGGTAGTGCAGGGCGAAGAAGCGGTTCAGCGTCGGGTTGTCGACGGAGAAGCCGCCCCACAGCAAGGTCACGATGTCCTGGCCCACCAGCGGCAGGGCCGAGAACAGGTTGGTGATGACGGTGGCGCCCCAGAAGCTCATCTGGCCCCACGGCAGCACGTAGCCCATGAAGGCCGTGGCCATCATCAGCAGGAAGATCACCACGCCGATGATCCACAGCAACTCACGCGGCTTCTTGTAGGAACCGTAGTAGAGGCCGCGGAAGATGTGGATGTAAACGGCGATGAAGAAGAACGACGCGCCGTTCATGTGGATGTAGCGGATCAACCAGCCGAAGTTCACGTCGCGCATGATGCGCTCGACGGAGTTGAAGGCCAGGTTGGTGTTGGGCGTGTAGTGCATCGCCAGCACGATGCCGGAGACGATCATCGTCACCAGCATGATCATGGCGATGGCGCCGAAGTTCCAGAAGTAGTTGAAGTTACGCGGGGTGGGAAACACCCCGTATTCCTTCTGGATCATCGTGAAGATCGGCAGCCGCTGGTCGAGCCAGTTGACCACCGGATTCTTGAAAGAGGATGAAGGGCCGTGAGCCATTTCTCGCTCCCTGGGGGTCCGGCTTAGCCGATACGGATCGAAGTGTCGGTCTTGAACGCGTAGCTGGGCACTTCCAGGTTACGCGGCGCGGGACCCTTGCGGATGCGGCCGGACGTGTCATAGACCGAACCATGGCAGGGGCAGAACCAGCCGCCGTACTCGCCGCGGGGATCGGAATTCTTCTGCCCCAGCGGGATGCAGCCCAGGTGGGTGCAGATGCCGACGACCACCAGCCATTCCGGCTTCTTCGCGCGGTCCGCATCCTTCTGCGGGTCGCGCAATTCAGAGACGTTCACGTCCGTGGCGGACTTGATTTCCTCGGGCGTCCGGTGGCGGATGAACACCGGCTTGCCGCGCCAGGTCACGGTGATGGACTGCCCCACCTGCACCGGCGCCAGATCCACATCGGTGCTGGCCAGCGCCAGGGTGTCGGCCGCGGGGTTCAGGCTGTCGATGAAGGGCCACACGGTGACGGCAGCGCCCACGACACCGGTCGCGGCGGCAGCCAAGTATATGAAATCGCGGCGCGAGGGATCCCCGCCGCTGTGAGAGCCGCTCCCCGGCCCATGCCCGGCCGTCTGGGTCGTGTCCGCCATACCAAGCTTCTCCTCGAAGTCAGGGGCACCTGAAACGCCCCGGCGCCCGCCTCACAAGGGTTTCCCAATGTTCTTATATCCTTACCCAAGCGGACCAGCCTTGCGCAGGCCCGCGGCGAATAAGGTTGACGGCCGGCGTCTTGTCCGGTCGCGGTAAATCCATATACATGCCCCCCAAGGCCTTGGGAAGCGTATGAATGTGCCCTCAACGCTATTCTTAGCTGCACAAGCGAAAGGTTTGGCGGCTTAAGAGCTAGTCTTTCCAATAACTTATCGGACTACTTTCCCGTGCGGATCGCCCTTTACCAACCCGATATCCCCCAGAACGCCGGCACCCTGATGCGCCTTGGCGCCTGCCTGAATGTGGGCATCGACATCATCGAGCCGTGCGGATTCGTTCTGGACGATAAACGCCTGCGCCGGTCGGGCATGGACTACCTGGAGGGTGTGGATCTGGTACGCCATACCTCCTGGACCGCGTTCGAGACGCGTCGGCGGGCGAACGGTCAATCCCAGGGCGACGCAGGGCAGCCTTCCCCGGGGCGGGGTGGGCCCACGCCCCGCCTGCTGCTGCTGACCACCCGCGCAGCCTTGTGCTACACCGATTTCGTCTTCCGGCCGGACGACATCCTGCTGCTGGGCCGGGAATCGGCCGGTGTGCCGGAGGAGGTGCACGCCGCCGCCGACGCCCGCCTCGCCATACCCTTGCGCCCAGGCTTGCGCTCGCTCAACGTTGCCATGGCCGCCGCCATGGTGGTGGGCGAGGCCGTCCGCCAGTTGGACGCCTGGCCCCGTTGACCTCTGGAACCTGCCTACCTGGAACCCATCGATGACCGACATTCCCCTGTCCTCGAGCCTGCTGCCCGCCGAAGCGCTGGCCGGCGACGCCCCTCTGGCGGAGGAGCGCAAGGCCCGGGCATCCGCCTGGTTCCAGGATCTGCGCGACCGCATCTGCGCCGCCTTCGAAGCCATCGAGGATGAGGCGGCCGCCCTGCCCGCCTATGGCGAAGGCGCGCCGGGCCGGTTCGAACGCAAAAGCTGGGATCGACCGGATAGCGATGGCGAGACCAGGGGCGGCGGCGGCATCATGTCGCTGATGCGCGGCCGGGTGTTCGAGAAGGTGGGCGTCAACATCTCCACCGTCCACGGCACCTTCTCCGAGGAATTTCGCGCCCAGATTCCGGGGGCGGCCGCCACCGGCCGCTTCTGGGCCAGCGGCATCAGCCTGGTGGCGCACATGCGCAGCCCTCTGGTGCCGGCGGTGCACATGAACACCCGCCACCTGGTGACGGAGCAGGCCTGGTTCGGCGGCGGCGCCGACCTGACGCCCATGTTCCTGGACAGTGCCGAGACGGCGGAGGACGCCGCCACCTTTCACGCGGCGCTGAAGGCTGCCTGCGATGCGCACGGCGCCGACTACTACGCCCGCTTCAAGGAGTGGTGCGACCGCTACTTCTTCCTGCCCCACCGCAACGAGCCGCGCGGCGTGGGCGGCATCTTCTACGACCGGCACGACACCGGCGACTGGGAGGCCGACTTCGCCTTCACCAAGGCCGTCGGCCAGGCCTTCCTGGACATCTACCCCCTGATCGTGCGCCGGCGCCTGGGGCTGCCCTGGACGGACGCGCAGCGCCACCATCAGCTGGTGCGCCGGGGCCGCTACGTGGAGTTCAACCTGCTGCACGACCGGGGCACGCTGTTCGGCCTGAAAACCGGCGGCAACATCGAGGCCATCCTGATGAGCCTGCCGCCCGAGGTGAAGTGGCCTTGATGCGGTGACGGACGGCGAGCGGATCATGAAAAATGTGATGGGCGCCGTCGCGGCGATCTTTACGTTTTCACCGCTGGCCGCCTTGGCGTGGGTGATTGTCTGCGCCCCGAACTGGCCCATGGTCGGCACAATGCCACTGCCTCTCCTGGTGGCGATGTCCTGCGTGCCGTTGGGTATAATCGGCTTCACGCTGGCTTGGACTGGCGGTCCGTTCGTCAAGCGGACGGCAGACACCAGTGCGGTATTGTTCGCCGTCTCGCCCTTCTGTGCCCTCATCTGGTTGCTTGCCGGCGCCCCGGACTGGCCCATGGTCGGCAGAACGCCGCTTCCCGTGATCATGGCGGTCTGCTGCCTGCCGCTTTTCGTGATTGGCTTGTCTTGGGCCATATCCAGGGCCATCGTTTTGAATCGGCCAGTTTCCCCCAATTGAGCCTGGCTTCGGGGAAAAAACTGAGGCCCCGAGGACATCACCCCGGGGCCCGATAAAAAGAGCCGGTCGACGGAAGGGGAAAGGAGGCCGCCATTCCGCCCGTCGCGCCACACGACTAGCGCGCCGCCGACCGGCTGTACGGTGCCCTGTCTGAACGGGGGCGAGGACTCCGCATCGCCCAGGCCCCAGGCACCGAACTCTCAAACTCACCGAAATTCAAGGCGCCTTGCCGGCCGCCTCCGCCGTCCTGTCGGACTGGGCCTTGTCCAGCAGAGGTTTGAAGGACGCGGCCAGGGCCACGTCGGCCTGGTCCACCTTCTGGTCACCGTTCTTGTCGTGGAAGCCGAACATGCGCCAGCCGGACGCCATGAACTCCTCCCGCGACATCTTCTGATCCCCATCCAGGTCGATGGCGACGAAGCGGATGTGGGTCTGCTTCAGCTGCTGGGCCTTGCGTTCCGGCGTCCCGTTCTCCTTGTTCAACCGCGCCTCGAACTCGGCGGTATATTCCGCCTCGCTCACCCAGCCGTCACCGTTGGTGTCCAGCGCTTTGAACTGCTGGTCGCGCACGGCCTGGTATTCCTGGGCGGTGACCACGCCGTCGCCGTTCCGGTCATGCTCCTTGATGAAGCTGGCGATGTCGTGCGAGGCCGCACGAGCGACGCCGATGGGGGCCAGACCAGCGGCCAGGAGGGCAGCGCCGACCAGGGCGGTGGCGGCGAGACGAGCGGGACTGCGGGTGTAGGCCATGGCGGAAAATCCTTGGAAGAAGGGGGTGTCGGTAACGGGTGTCGGGGCGTCCCACACCGGCCCCCACGCCGCGTCCGTCGGCGCCTGCAGTATCAGTAATGATAGTCATTCGCATTTGCAAGTCGAAAAACGATCCTTTGAGGCGGGCGGCGGCGGCGCATTCCAGCAAAGATCACTTGCTATTCTTAAGAGAAAATCTACATCCAACGCGCTCGTGTATATGTCCTACGGAAAAGCAACCTTTGGAGGAGATATCCATGGCAAGCCCAACCATCACCTACAACGACATCCTGCCGCCCAACTCCTTCGTGACCGGCATCCGCCAGGATGGCGGCGACGGCCAGCCGGTGGTGCTGTCCGGCAATTACCAGCCGACCGGCGGCGGCAAGCCGCAGGCGATGCTGTATCGCGGGCCGCTATATCCCACGGACGGCAACGGCATCTTCCCGTTCTTGCCCGCCTTCCCCGGGCAGATCATCGTCACCTCGACCTTCTACGGCCCCAACACCGCCCTGTTCGACCCGAGCCTGGGCCAGGGCAACGTGCGGGCGGTTGGCAGCTATCAATATGAAGGCGGCCAGGGCGACCATGGCATGATCTACCAGGGGCCGCTGGACGGGTCGGGCACTTGGACCCAGATCGACGTGCCCGCCGACGTGGCCGGCGGCACCGTGGCCAACACGCTGGCGCACAGCACCATGGGCGACCTGGTGGTGGGCAACTACGACCTGGCGGACAAGCCCGGTTCCGGCAACGGTTTCATCTACAACGTGAAGACCGGCACCTTCCAGGTGCTGGACATCGGCGCCCTGGCCACCCTGTACGGCATCTGGCAGAACGGCCCCAAGGACCCGGCCCCCTACACGCTGGCCGGCGGCTACAAGCAGGGACACGACCTGAACACCGGCCTGCTGGCAGACTACGACCCCGTCACCGGCCAACTCAGCCGCCTCACCCCGCTCAGCTATGAGGGGAAGCCCGGCGTGGTCACCCATTTCGAGGGCATCAGCGGCGTACCCGGCGGTTATGCCCTGGCGGCCACCACCGACGCCGGCGGCGCGTTCGTCTATGTCGACCGCCTGGCCGACGGCGGTTTCGGTCCGGCGCGCTGGTTGGCGGCCGCCAACCCGGCCAGCACCAGCATCAGCACCGCCAACTCCATCCTGCGCAACAATCTGGTCGGCATCTACCGCCCCGCCAGCGGTGGCGTGCAAAGCTACGTGGCCACGCTGGCGGACTGACCCACGGCTGAGTGGCGCCCAGACGGAATGGCGCCCAGGGGAATCGCTTGAAGGGGGTTATGCGGACTGTGTGATGACGGCGTGAAGGTATTGGGTATCCCATGCGGCGGATTTTCTTCGGACTTTGAGGCTGTGCTTATCCTTTGCGCCGCGCAGGAGGTTCAAGGCCATGTGTCGGATGGTTGCCATGTTGTGGGGGCCGTTGCCGGATCTGAGACGGCTCAAGTCTTCATGGAAGACGACATCGAGGACCCAGTGGAGCCGGTTTTCGATATGCCAGTGGGCTCGGACGGCATGAGCGAAGAGGCGCGTGTCGAGTTTTTGAGATGACAGGTAGTATCGGCGTTCCCGGCTGGTTTTGCCGTCACGCTCGATCTCGGCTTCGACCATGGCGATGGCCTTGAGGCCGGGGAAGCGGGGCTCGCCGGGGAAGCGGCGGTCTGTGGTAAGCCAGTCAACTTCGTGGCTGACGACATGGCGGCGCACCTCGATGCGGCCGTGCTCGCCATCGGTCGTGTCGAACGTGTCGGCGGCAGGCAGATCGTCGAAGTGGCGGATGACCTCGCTGTGCAGGTTGGGCCAGTTCTCTTTGATGGCCAGCAGGTAATCGGCGCCTTTATCGAGAATCTTCTGGGCGATCTTGGTCTGGCAGCCCATCGCATCGATGGTGACGAGCGCCCCGGTCAACGCCAAGCGGTCGAGCAGCAACGGAATGGCCGTAATCTCATTCGACTTGGCCTCGCAAGCTTGCTGGCCCAGCACCAAGCGCTGCCGGCTGGCCCAGGCTGAAACGAGATGCAGCGGATTGCGATCCTTCGCCCGGTCATGCGTCCGCCGCGAGGTCTTACCGTCGATCGCGACGATGTCGGGCTCGGCCTCGCGCAGCCCCTCGACCCAGTCGCCGAAGCATCGCGCAAAAAGATCGCCGTCGAGCGCGTTGAGGATGTCGTTCAGCGTATCGTGGCTCGGAATCCCGCCCGCATAGGGCAAAAACCGCCGCAGGAAATCCCGGTTCATCGTGCCCCAGCGCCGAATCTCGACGAAATCCTCAGCCCCCGCGATCGTTGCGCAGAGCACCACAAGCAGAATCTCCGGCAGTGGATAAATGACCTTCCAGGATTGCCGCGGATCGCTGAGCGCCGCAAAATGGTCGAGAAGCGAACCGGCCATCGAGAACTCCAGATCAATGGAGCCTCCTACGAATCACAGATCGCCACCGCTCCGAAAGCCCCGTCTTGTCAAGACCCGCTTCAAGCGATTGCCGTGGAATGGCGCCCATCGGATTGACAGCCCCGCCGGCCCATGCAACGCTGATTGGCCTTCGGTTGATCACGGTTTCACCGGACCGGCGGGGCATCAAACAACGGGCAGTTACGTCAACAACTTCAATCAACTGACTGGGGAATCCGAATTGGACCCGCGCCGTCGCGCGTGGGACAATGGAACGGGTGGCCTCAATCACTTTCGGGTCGGTTTTCGCAAGAACAGGGAACCGGCGCCACCAAGGCCGCCGGAGCGATAAAACGGGGAGACTCGCCGCACTTCAAAAATAATGGAGGCGGAACGGGCATGGGTTTTAGGGACATGAAAAGGCGCGACCTGCTGAGCCTGATCGGCACGGTGGCGGGCAGCGCCGTGATGTATCAGGCGGCCACCAGCCTGGGCCTGGCGGCGGAGACCACCTATAAGGGCCCCATCAAGCTGGACGGCGACGCAAAGGGCGCGTCCATCCTGATCCTGGGCGCCGGCGTGGCCGGCCTGGTGGCGGCGATCGAGCTGCGCAAAGCGGGCTACAAGGTCCAGGTGCTGGAGTACCGGGAGAAGGCCGGTGGCCGCAGCTGGTCCCTGCGCGGCGGCGATACGTACACCGAGCTGGGCGGCTTCAAACAGACGGTGGGCTTCGACACGGGGCTTTACATCAACCCCGGCCCCTGGCGCATCCCCTATCACCACCGCGCCGTGCTGGATTACTGCCACCGCTACGGCGTGGCGCTGGAGCCGTTCAACCAGGTCAACTACAACGCCTATCTTCATTCCGCCAAGGCCTACGGCGGCAAGCCGCAGCGCTTCCGGGAGATCCAGGCCGACTATCACGGCCACGTGGCGGAGCTGCTGGCCAAGCTGACCCACCAGAACGCCCTGGACGGCACGGTCACCAAGGAAGACCAGGAAAAGCTGCTGGAATCGCTGCGTGCCTGGGGCGGGCTGGACAAGAACTACGCCTATGCCGCCAGCCTGGATTCCAGCAACGTGCGCGGCTACGAGAAGGCGCCCGGCGGCGGCGTGAACGGCGCGCCGGTGCCCTCCACCCCCGCCAGCCTCAGCGACGTCATGCAGGGTGGCCTGTGGCGTTTCCTGGGCATGGGCCTGAGGGACGAGTTCCAGTCCACCATCTTCCAGCCGGTGGGCGGCATGGACCAGTTCCCCGCTGCCCTGGCGCGGCAGGTGAAGGACCTGATCCGCTTCAACACCAAGGTGACGGAGATCCACCAGGACGACCACGGCGTCACCGTCACCTATACCGACACCGTGAAGGGCGGTGCGCCGCAGACGGCCAAGGCGGACTGGTGCCTGTGCACCATCCCCCTGTCGGTGCTGAGCCAGATCAAGCTGAACGTGGGGCCCAAGATGGCCAACGCCATCAGCGCCGTGCCCTATGAGGCCGCCGCCAAGGTGGGGCTGCAGTTCAAGCGCCGCTTCTGGGAACAGGATGAGGCCATCTACGGCGGCATCAGCTTCACCGACCTGCCCATCGCCATGATCGGCTACCCCAACAGCGGCTATGGCAGCCCGGGCAAGGGCGTCCTGCTGGGCACCTACGTCTTCGGCGCCTACGCCATGGAATACACCGCCATGCCGCCGGAGGAGCGGATCAAGCGCGCCCTGGCCTATGGCGCCCAGATCCATCCGCAATACACCAAGGAGTTCGACACCGGCGTGGCCGTGGGCTGGCATCGCGTGCCCTGGACCCTGGGCTGCCACGCCTCATGGACCGAGGAGACGCGGGCCGCGCATTACCAGGACCTGTGCCAGGTGGATGGACGCATCGCCCTGGCGGGCGAGCACGCCAGCTACATCACCGGCTGGCAGGAGGGGGCGGTCCTGTCCTCCCTCGATGCCATCAGTCGCCTGCACCAGCGGGTCGTGACGGCCTGACGCCCCCTATCCCGAGAGACAATCCATGACGATCTTCAAGTCTTTCACGGTGAAGGCGGCCGGCCTGACGGCGCTGCTGACCGGCCTTTATGTTGCGGCGGGCAGCCTGCCCCACGCCGCCCATGCCCAGGCGTCGGACGCCAGCTCCGCCGCCTTCGCCAGCCCCCGCCATTTCGGCCAGAAGGACGGCGCCGCCCTGTACCAGGCCATTTGCCAGGGCTGCCACATGCCGGACGCCAAGGGCGCCACCGGGGCCGGCACCTACCCCGCCCTGGCCGGCAATGCCAACCTGGAGGCGGCGGGCTATCCCGTCGCCATGGTGGTGCACGGACAAAGGGCCATGCCGCCCATCGGGGAGTTCCTGGATGACGACCAGGTGGCGGCGGTGGTGAACTATGTCCGCACCCACTTCGGCAACCACTACACCGACACGGTCACGGCCGCCGATGTGAAGGCGGCCAGATGAGGTTACGGGGCCGGGATCGGGCCGTTCGATCCCGCCTCCTTCCCTATTGTTCCCGGCCCCTACTGTTCCCCGGTGGAGGCGGCGGAGGCCAACCGCCGCTCCAGCTCCGCCAGGCAGGCGTCGCGGTCGGGCTGGAAGTCGTGGGCGATCCACCAGCGCTCCAGCTCGCCCATCAAGCGGCCGACCTCCGGCCCCGGGGGCTGGCCCCGGTCCAGGATGTCCTGGCCGCGCAGGGGGAAGGGGATTTCCCGCCAGGCCGACGCCTCGGCCAGGGGTTCGAACAGCTCGAAGGCCGGCGTGCCCATGGCGGCCGCCGACAGCAGCAGAACGGCGCGGTAGATCTCCGGCCCCAGGCGGTGCAGAGCGATGCGCCGCGACTTGAACGGCAGGTCGGGGTGCACGTCCACCACCGGGGCGGCGATGGCCGCCAGCCGGTCGCGCTGGAAGTTGGAGAAGCGCAGCCGGTCGGCCACCGCCTCCACCGCGCTGTGAGCCAGGGGACCGGCCGGGAGTAGCGCCGCCAGGCGGGCCAGCGGCTCCGTCTCCCCCACCATCCATTCCAGCCGGTCCAGCGCCGCCAGGCGGTCCACCGCCACGGCCTGGGGCAGCACGTGCTCCATGATCCCCTGGTCGACCATGATGCGCCAGACCTCGGCGGCGCGGTCGGTGGCCAGCAGCTTCAGCAGCTCTTCCCGCACGCGCTCCCCCGACAGGCCGCCGACCAGGGGGGCCAGGCGGGTGCAGGCGTCCAGCGCCGCCGTGTCCGGCGGGCCCTTGCCCAGGCGGGCATAGAAGCGGAAGAAGCGCAGCAGGCGCAGCACGTCCTCGCGGATGCGGGTCTCGGCATCGCCGATGAAGCGCACGCGCCCCGCCGTCAGGTCGGGCACGCCGCCGAAGGGGTCGTACAGCTCGCCATCCACGGTCAGCGACATGGCGTTGAAGGTGAAGTCACGGCGGGCGGCGTCGGCCAGCCAGTCATCGGTGAAGGCCACCCGCGCGCTGCGCCCGAAGGTTTCCACATCCTGGCGCAGGGTGGTGATCTCGAACGTCTCGTTGCCGATGATGGCGGTGACGGTGCCATGCTTCAGGCCGGTGGGCACGACCCGGATGCCGTCGGCCTTCAGCCGCCGCATCACCTCCTCCGGCGGCAGGGGGGTGGCGATATCGATGTCGGCCGCCTGGATTTCCAGCAGGCAATCCCGCACGCAACCACCGACGAATCGCGCCTCCTGCCCCGTGCGCATCAGGGATTGCAGGACACGGCGGCTGGCCACGGAAGCCAGCGGGCCTGTGGGTACCAGGGAGCGGACGGAAGTCATGACGCCTTAAAGTTGTATTTTATCGCAATTTTATCAAGGGTCCGCACCCGAGGCAACGACCGCGCCCAGGACATACGACATGTCGCCGGCGTCAGCCGGGCAATCCCAGCACCTCACACAGGTTCACCAGCATCCCGGCCGTGGCCCCCCAGATGTAGCGGTCGTCATAGGGGAAGACCCAGAAGTGCCGAAGGGCGCCCTTGAACTCGCGGGACTGCCGCTGGCGGCTGCCGGGATCCAGGATGAAGCTGAGCGGAACCTCGAACACCTCCTGCACCTCGAACGGGTCGGGCTGCAGAAAAAAGGGCGGGTTGACCAGGCCCACCACCGGCACCACGCGGAAGCCGGTGCGGGTGTAGTAGGTGTCCAGCCGACCCACCACCTCCACCTGGGTGGGCGCCAGCCCCACCTCCTCCTCCGTCTCGCGCAGCGCGGTGGCGATGGCGTCGGTGTCCTCAGGCTCCACCCGGCCGCCGGGGAAGCTGATCTGGCCGCCATGCGCCGCCAGGTGGGCGCTGCGCTGGGTCAGCAGCACGGTCATGCCCTCCGGCCGGTCAACCAGGGGCACCAGCACGGCCGCGTCGCGCACCGTCGGCGGCGGATCGAACACGCCGCCCACATCAACCTCGTTGCCGTCGCGGTCGCCCCGGGCGCCGATGCCCGGCCCCTCGAACGCGAAGGCCCCCTCGTGCCGGCCCCCTTGGGGGCCTTGGGCGAAGGCGCGGCGGATCGCCGCCGCCGTCATGCCGGCTCCAATGGGAAGAACACGCCCTGGCTCCATACCCCGGCCGGGCCGGTGCCGGCCCCCTCTTCAGCCCCCTCTTCGGCCCCCCTTTCGGCCAAGGCCATGCCGGCCAGCTCATAGAACACCGGGCGGTTCAAGCGCGCCTCCAACCCGCGGCCGATGTCGCCGCGCACGTGAATGTAGGGGCTGGGCTCCCCCGTCGCCGGATCGATCACCACCCGAATCGGATGCTCCGCCCCGGCCGTGATCCAGTGGTCCAGGTTGGTGCGGAAGGACAGGGCCTGGCCCCGCCCCTCACCCTCGCGCCGCATCTCCACCGCCACGAAGGGTGCGTCGTCGACGCGGATGCGGCCCCGCTCCGCCGGGGTGATCAGCCAATAGTCCCCCGCCTCGTCCCGCCGCAGGACGGTGGAGAACAGCTTGACCAGGGGCAGCCGGCCGATGGGGCTGCCGTGATAGAACCAGGTACCGTCGCGGGCGATGCGGATGTCGTAGCCTTCGTCCGGCCGGGTGTCGGGCGTACCGTCGCCGGGCGCGCGCGCCGCCCGCAGGCCGGCCAGATCGGCGGGACCTTCCGAGGCGGTGGCGGGTTTGTCCGCGGCGTCCTGGCCGGTTCCAGGACCGGCATCGGGCTTGCTTTCCGTCATGACGCAATTAACCATCAAGCCAAAGGTCCGTCCCCTCAGCCTATCGGCCGATGCGGGGGGACCGGAAATTTTTCCGATTTCGGCCACAAAGCTAGCATAAAGGGGGCTGGCATAAAGGCCCGGAGCCGGCGTTCTGGCATCGCTGGTGAACAATTGCATTCTTGGGAGACCCCGCGTTGAGCATCACCGACCTGCCCCGTGACCAGGTTTACCCGGATGCGAGCCTGGCTTTGGACATCGAAAACACGGGCCTGAAGCTGGCCAGCGTGCGCGCCATGATCGGCCAGGCCATCTTCGGTCAGGAAGAGGTGATCGACCTCAGCCTCGTCACCCTGCTGGCGGGCGGCCACTTGCTGCTGGTGGGCGTGCCGGGCCTGGCCAAGACCCGCTTGGTGGAAACCCTGGGCATCGTGCTGGGCCTGGACGAACGCCGGGTGCAATGCACCCCCGACCTGATGCCCGCCGACATCCTGGGCTCCGAAGTGCTGGAGGAGGGGGAGCACGGTCGCCGCGCCTTCCGCTTCATCCCCGGCCCCGTCTTCGCCCAGCTGCTGATGGCGGATGAGATCAACCGCGCCAGCCCGCGCACCCAGTCGGCCCTGCTGCAGGCCATGCAGGAAGGCCGGGTTTCGGTGGCCGGTCAATACCATCCCCTGCCCCGCCCCTTCCATGTGCTGGCGACCCAGAACCCACTAGAGCAGGAGGGTACCTATCCCCTGCCGGAGGCGCAGCTGGACCGATTCCTGCTTCAGGTGGATGTCACCTATCCCGAGCGTGACGCCGAGCGGCTGATGATGATCGCCACCACCGGCGCCACCGCCGCCGCCGTGCGCCCGGTGCTGACGGCGGCGGAACTGCAGGCGGCGCAGGAGCTAGTGCGCCGGGTGCCGGTGGGCGACAGCGTGGTTGACGGCATCCTGGACCTGGTGCGCAGCGGCCGGCCCGAGACCAGCGACGTGGCGGAGGTGCGCCGCCACGTCGCCTGGGGGCCCGGCCCCCGCGCCGCCCAGGCCCTGATGCTGGCCAGCCGTGCCCGCGCCTTGATGGACGGGCGCTACACCCCCTCCCTCGACGACGTGGTGGCCCTGGCCAAGCCGGTGCTGCGCCACCGCATGGCGCTGAACTTCAGCGCGCGGGCCGAGGGCGTCACGCTGGACGCCGTCATCGACCGCCTGTGCGCGCCGCTGGCCTGATGTCCGCCGCCATCCCCAAGGCTCCCCAGAATCCAACGGATCCCGCGCCGGCGGCCAGCCGCCTGCGCGACCGCGCCGACGCCCTGGCCCAGCGCCTGCCGCCGCTGCTGGTGGCGGCGGAGCGGGTGGCCGCCGCGGTGACGCCCGGCCTGCACGGCCGCCGCCGTGTGGGCACGGGTGAGGCCTTCTGGCAGTTCCGCCGCTATCAGCAGGGCGACGACACCGACCAGATCGATTGGCGCCAGTCGGCCAAGGGCGATCATGTCTATGTGCGGGAAAACGAGTGGGAGGCGGCCCAGACCGTCTGGCTGTGGCGCGACGCCGGCCCGTCCATGGACTGGCGGTCGGACCGTGAGCTGCCGCTGAAGCGGGAGCGTGCCGACCTGCTGGCCCTGGCCCTTGCCTGCCTGCTGGTGCGCGGTGGCGAGCGCGTGGGTCTGATGGGCGGCCCCCGCCCGCTGCCCGGCCGCCCGGCGCTGGAGCCCCTGGCCCTGGCGCTGACGCGGGTCCCCTCCGCGCCGCCCCCGCCGGTGCCGCCGGCACAGCCTTTGGCCCGCCACGCGCGGTTGGTGGTGATGGGCGACCTGCTGGCCCCCCTGGACGACATCCAGGCCGCTGTCGCCTTCCACGCCGGGCATGGCGTGCGCGGGCATCTGCTTCAGATTCTGGACCCGGCGGAAGAGACCCTGCCCTATGAAGGACGCGTCGAATTCCGTGCCGTCCGTGGGGCTGTCGAAGGTGAACAGCGCCTGCTGGTGCCCCGGGTGGGCGGCCTGCGCGGCGCGTACCAGGAACGACTGGCCGCCCACCGTGCCGGCTTGGCCCAGATCGCGCGCGCCAGCGGCTGGTCCTTCTCCCTGCACCACACCGACAAGCCGCCGCAGGCCGCGCTGCTGGGCCTGTGGGGCGCCCTGTCGCAGGAAAGCGTGAGGACCGCGGCCGCCCATTCCGGCGTCAGCCACGCGCCCACCAGTTGGACAAACGAGGGGGGCATCTGATGGCCTTCGCCAGCCCGCTGGTGCTGTGGGCCCTAGTCCTGCTGCCGGGGCTGTGGTGGCTGTTGCGCCTGACGCCACCGGCACCCAAGCGCGTCACCTTTCCGGCCTTGCGCCTGCTGCTCGGACTGACCGCGAAAGAGGAGACGCCGGCGCGCACGCCCTGGTGGCTGCTGGTGCTGCGCCTGGCGCTGTGCGCCCTGCTGATCATCGGCCTGGCCCGGCCGCTGCTGCACCCCGACGCCACGTCGGCCGCCGGCACCGCCCCCTTGCTGCTGGTGGTGGACACCGGCTGGGCGGCGGGGCGTGACTGGCCGGAGCGGCAGCAGGCGCTGGACCGGCTGGTGACCCAGGCGGAACGCCAGGACCGCCCCGTCCTGCTGCTGGCCACCGCCGCCGGCGCCGGCGGCGAAGCGCCACAGGTGCAGGGCCCCATGAACGCCACGGCCGCGCGCCGGCTGGTGCAGGCCCTGGCACCGCAGCCCTGGCCCACCGACCGCGCAGCGGCCCTGGGCGCCCTGGATATCGCACAGAAAAGCGGCCCCCTGGCCGGGAGCGCCGCCGACAGCTATTGGCTGGCCGATGGTCTGAACGACGGCAGCGTGGCCACGCTGGCCGGCCGCCTGCGCGCCCTGGGCCGTGTCACGGTAATGACGGCCGGCGCCGACCATGGCCCCCTGCTGCTGCGGACGCCCAACAGCAACGCCAGTGGCAGCGACGGGGGCACGCTGATGGTGCCGGTGGAGCGGGCCGAAGGGGCCCAGGCCCAGCCCATCGCCGTGGAGGCGCTGGGTGAGGACGGCCGCGCCCTGGGCCGGGCGGACGGCATCTTCGCCCCCGGCCAGCGCCAGCTGACCCTGCCCCTGACGCTGCCCGGCGAGCTGCGCAACGCCGCCGTCCGCCTGCACCTGGAGGACCGCGCGGGCGTGGGCGCCAGCCTGTTGCTGGACGACCGCTGGCGCCGCCGCCCCGTGGGCCTGGCCACAGCCGGCCCCGGCGGCGACAACCAGCCCCTGCTGTCCAGCCTCTACTACCTGGACCGGGCCCTGGCCCCCTATGCCGAGGTGCGGCGCGGTACCATTTCGGCGCTGCTGGACGGCGGCGTCTCCATCCTGGTGCTGCCCGACAGCGGCGCCCTGAGCGACAGCGACACCTCCCGCCTGGCCCGCTGGATAGACCAGGGCGGCGTGCTGGTGCGTTTCGGCGGCACCCGCCTGGCCCATGAGTCGGAGCCCATCGGCGCGGAGACCCTGCTGCCCGTGCGCCTGCGCGGCGGCGACCGCTCCCTGGGCGGCGCCCTGTCCTGGACCACGCCCGCCCACCTGGCGCCCTTCGACGACAAGAGCCCCTTCGCCGGCCTGGCGGTGCCGCCCGACGTGACCGTCAGCCGCCAGGTGCTGGCGGAACCCGGGCCCGACATGGGCGACAAGGTCTGGGCGCGGCTGGAGGACGGCACGCCCCTGGTGACGGGCGAGCGGCGGGGCAAGGGCTGGCTGGCGCTGGTGCACACCAGCGCCGACCCCGCCTGGTCCAACCTGGCGCTGTCGGGGCTCTACGTCGACATGCTGCGCCGCCTGGTGGCCCTCAGCGACGGCTTGCCCGGCGGCATCGGCGGCAATGCCGGCGGCGCCCTGCCGCCCCTATCGCTGCTGGACGGCCAGGGCCGGCTGGTCGCCCCCTCCGCCGTGGCCCAGCCGCTGGAGCCGGAGGGCAAGGATGAGGCCGCCGGCACCCCGGTGGGGCCGCTGCACCCGCCTGGCTATTACGGCGTGGGCGACCGGCGCCGCGCCCTGAACCTGGCTGGCTCCGTGGCGCCGCTGGTGCCCATGGAGCCGCTGGCCGGCGTCGCCTACCAGGGCTTCGGCGGCACGCGGGAAACGGACCTGCGCCCCTGGTTCCTGGGCCTCGCGGCGGCGCTGTGGGTGGCCGACCTGCTCCTGTCGCTGCTGGTACGGGGCCTGCTGCCCACCTCGCTGCGGCCCAAAGCGCGCTGGCGCCGGGGCGCCGCCGCGGCGGCACTGGCGCTGGCAACGGTGCTGGCCGCCCCGCGCGGGCATGCCGCCACGCCGGACGATGAGATCGTGAAGGCCACCACCGCCAACTGGCTGGCCTATGTCGAGACGGGCGACCGCGCCGCCGACGCCACCACCAAGGCCGGCCTGCTGGGACTGGGCGAGCAGCTGAACCGCCGCACGGCGGTGGAGGTGGCGGGCGCCATGAGCGTGAACGTGGAAAAGGACGACCTGGCCCTGTTCCCCCTGCTGTACTGGGTGGTGACGCCGGGCCAAGCCGCCCCGTCCGACGCGGCGGTGGCCAAGCTGAACCAGTACCTCCACGCCGGCGGCATGATCCTGTTCGACACCCGCGACCAAGGCGCCCCGGACGCCGGCATCCAGGCGCGCCTGCGCGACCTGACCCACGGCCTGGACATCCCGCCCCTGGCCCCGGTGGGGCCGGAGCACGTGCTGGGCCGCACCTTCTTCCTGATGCAGGACTTCCCCGGCCGCCAGGCGGGGGGCCAGGTATGGGCGGAAGCCTCCGAGGGCCGTGTGAACGATGGCGTCTCACCCGTGCTGGTGGGCGGTAACGACTGGGCCGGCGCCTGGGCCATCGACGGCCAGGGCCGGCCGCTGAACGCCGTGGTGCCGGGTGGGGAGCGCCAGCGCGAGATGGCCTACCGCTTCGGCATCAACCTGGTGATGTACGCCCTGACCGGCAATTACAAGGCCGACCAGGTGCACGTGCCGGCCATTCTGGAGCGGCTGGGCCAATGATGAACCTGTTCGCCGGCCTCAGCATCAGTTTCGAACCCTTGCTGCCCGCCTGGCTGTTGATCCTGCTGGGCGCGCTGTCGCTGCTGGGCCTGGCGCTCATGGCCTGGCGCCGAGCGCGCGGGCTGACCTGGCGCGTGGGGACCCTGGCGGCGCTGACCCTATTGTTGCTGGACCCCGCGCTGGTGCGGGAGGACCGCCACCCGCTGAAGGACGTGGCCGTGGTGGTGGTCGACACCTCCGCCAGCCAGAACGTGGGCCACCGCAAGGAGCGCACGGACGCGGCCCTGGCCGCCCTGAAGGCCAAGCTGTCCCAGATGCCCGACCTGGATCTGCGGGTGGTGGAAACAGGCACCTCCACCGCCGGCGGCAAGGGGGAGGAGACACGGGCCATCGACGCCCTGACCCAGGCTGTGGCCGACGTGCCCCGCCGCCGTCTGGCCGGCGCCATCCTGCTGACCGACGGCCAGGTGCACGACGTGCCGGAAAAGCCGGAAAGCCTGGCCGACCTGGGCCCTGTGCACACCCTGCTGACGGGTGAGCATGGCGAGGGCGACCGCCGCCTGGTGCTGGTGCGCGGCCCCAGCTATGGCATCGTCGGCAAGACGGTCACGGCCACCGTGCGGGTGGAAGACCTGCCGGCGGGAAAGGGTGCGGACAGCGCCCTGCTGACCATCCGCCAGGACGGCCAGCCCGAGCGTCAGGTGCCGGTGCCGGTGGGGGAGGACGTTCCCCTGACCATCACCGTGGGCCATGGCGGGCCCAACCTGCTGGAACTGTCGGTCAACGCCGGCCCGGCCGAGCTGTCCATGGCCAACAACCGCACCGCCTTCATCGTTAATGGCGTGCGCGACCGCCTGCGCGTGCTGCTGGTATCGGGCGAGCCGCACGCGGGCGAACGCACCTGGCGCGACCTGCTGAAGGCCGACCCGGCGGTGGACCTGGTGCATTTCACCATCCTGCGCTCGCAGGAGAAGTCCGACAGCACGCCCATCCGCGAGCTGTCGCTGATCCAGTTCCCCATCCGCGAGCTGTTCGAGGTGAAGCTGAACGACTTCGACCTCGTCATCTTCGACCGCTATCGCCAGCGCAACGTCCTGCCCATGGGCTATCTCGCCAACATCGCGGAATATGTGCGCAACGGCGGCGCCTTCCTGGAGGCCAGCGGCCCCGCCTACGCCACGCCGCTGTCGCTGTACCGCACGCCTCTGGGTGATATCCTGCCGGGCGAGCCCACGGGGACGGTGACCGAGCAACCCTATACCCCCACCCTGACCGAGGCCGGCCGCCGCCATCCCGTCACGGCCGGCCTGGACGGTTATGGCGAAACGGCGCCGGCTCAGGGAAACCAGCAGAAAGCCCCCTGGGGGCGCTGGTTCCGCCAGATCGACATCGTGCCGCGCCAGGGCACGGTGGTGATGAACGGCGCCAACAACCAGCCGCTGGTGGTGCTGGACCGCGTGGGCAAGGGGCGCGTGGCCCAGATCGCATCCGACCATATGTGGCTGTGGTCGCGCGGCTTCGAGGGCGGCGGCCCGGCGGCGGAACTGCTACGCCGCCTGGCCCACTGGCTGATGAAGGAGCCGGCGCTGGAGGAGGATGACCTCAAGGCACATGTCGATGGCGACCGCTTGGTGGTGGAACGCCGCTCCTTGAAGCCGGACGCCGACCCAGTGGAGGTACGGTCCCCCAGCGACGCCGTCACCAGCCTGCCTCTGGCCGACAGTCCCGACGGCGTCGCGCGCGGCAGCCTGGAGGCGACCGAGCCCGGCCTGTGGCGGGTGAAGGATGGCGACCGAACCGCCCTGGCGGTGGTGGGCGCCCTGAACCCGCCGGAACTGGCCGACATGCGCACCACCCCCGACCGCCTGGCCCCGCTGGCCAAGGCCACCGGCGGCGGCGTGTTCTGGCTGGTGGATGGATCCGGTGCTGGCGGCCTGCCCGACCTTCGCCGGGTCAGTCCCGGCCAGAATGCCGCCGGCGGCAGCTGGCTGGGCCTGCGCGCCAATGGTGACTACACCGTCACCGGCGTCGCCCGCGTCCCCCTGGTGCCCGCCTGGCTGGCCCTGCTGGTGGTGGCCGCCCTGCTGGTCCTGGGCTGGCGCCGCGAGGGCCGCTGAAGGGTTTATCAGCGCCTTAACTGACATTTATCAACGTAAATGCCCTCAAGCACCCCGCCTCAAGCGCCCCGCCTCAAGCGCCCCTCTGCCAGACCTTGGTCACCAGGAAGTGCTGGGCCAGGAAGTGGTAGGTTTTCTTCAGGCGCGCCTCCAACTCGGGGCCACGCTCCAGCGGTTCGCCGTCCCAGGCGTAGATGAGGTCGTCCCACAGCATGAGGCGGGTGTGCAGCTCATCGCGCATGCGACGGATGAAGGCCACCTGGCTGTCGAAGGACTTCAGCACCGCCATGATCTCGCCGGTCTGGGCATCCAGCTGGCCGAAGATGTCCTCGAAATCCATAATGGGCTGCTTGACCAGGGCCATCATGCGCGTCATGTCGGCCTGCAGCTGGCGGTCGGTCTTGTAGATGCGGCCGGCCTGGGCCACGCCGGCGATGATCTGCTGCACCTGGCCGTAGCGGTCGCGCAGCGCCTCGATGTAGGACAGCTCGCGGGCGATCGACTCGACCTTGTCCACGATCTCCTGCTTGCGCTCATCGGGCAGGCCGAAGCGGCGGGCCAGTTCGCTGAAGGCCTGCTGGGCGCGCTGCTTGGTCTGCGGATCCTCCACCACCTGTTCCAGCTGACCGCGGTCGGTGACCAAGGTTTCCTTGCCCGTGATCCAGGACACCAGCTGCACCGTGATTCGGCCGCGCGCGATCTGCAGGTGGCTGTCCTCCACCCGCCAGGACGCGCTGCCGTCCAGCAGTTCGCGCGGGATGCTGTCGCCAGGCCGGATGGTCTTCACATATTTCAGGCCACGCTCGACCACGCCCAGCAGGGTGGCGTCGGCGCTGTTGTCGTCGATGCCAAAGGCCTCGCGCAGGGTGCGGAAGGGTATCTTGCCCCACACGTCGCCCAGCTGGACGTTGTAGACGGCCTCATTGGTGTCGCGGGTGAAGGAGAAGAAGGCGCCGGGGACAGCGAAGACCTTGTTCTCGAACATGAAATGCGTGCTGCAGCTGGCCTCGGCCTCATCCGAGGCGGCACGCGACGCGCCAGCGGCACCCTCACCAGCGCCTTCCTCGGCTGCGGCTGCCTGCACCGGATAGTCACGTCCCAACATCGTCTCCGGTCAGTTCCGCCCACACGCCGTCCTGGTATCAGCCCGCGGGAACGCCCTTGCGCTCCGCGGCCGCAACCGGATGGCCCGTGGCAGAAGGTGACACAGATTTACCGGCCCGGCGATAACCTCATTTTAATGAGGCAATCTTACCAGGTAGTTAAGTCGGGCCAGGGAGTTAAGTCGGCGGCGGCATTGGCCGCTCGGGCTTACCCCGTCAGTCGTCGTTCATGACCTGCGCCGTCTTCAGCGCGTCCCGCACCAGGACGCTCTTGCGCAGGATGTTGTCGATGACGCGGCCCTGCACCAGGCTGATGCCCATCTTTTCCGCCCAGATGAGGCCGGAGACGGTGCCGCAGCGGGCCAGGATGTAGCGGCAGTTTTCCTGCTGCCGCACCTTTTCCTGCAGGGCCTCGACCTCCTCCTCCGTCATGCTTTCCATGTCGGGGGACCAGATGATCTTGGCATAGTCGCAGGCCATGTATTCCAGGTCCATGTGCGTGACCCAGAAGTCGTTCAGCCCGTCGATGCAGATCTTGTAGCCACGGGTGGCGGCGAAATCGACGACCTCCTTGTACATCGAGACGTTCTCGATCAGGTCGGTCTTGTTGATTTCCAGGACGACGTTGCCGCGCAGGTCGGTCGTCAGCCGTTCATCGAACTTCACGAAGCTGGCCGACAGGATGGTGGCCAGGTTCAGGTTCAGGCCCAGCCGCTTGCCGCGCAGGAAGTCCACGCCGTAGTTCAGCGCGCGCAGGACCGACAGGTCCAACTGCGAGGTGAAGTAGCTGAACAGCCAGCGGTTGGCGGTGATGTCGAACTCGGGCGACAGCCGCTCCTCCAGCGCCTTGATGGCGATGTAGAGCTCGAAATACTCGTACTCGTTCTCGGTGGGATTCTGGATGTTCACCACCGGCTGGTTCAGCATGAAGGGCGACAGGTCGAACATCTGCACGGCGCGTTCGATCTTGCCCAATTCCTCCAGCGTGATGGGGGGCTTGGTCTGCTCGACCGGCGCGTCGCCGCTCTCGCCCTTCTGCAAGCCTTCAATGAAGCGGATGACGCTCACAAAGTTGAGTGACAGCTCCATGATCGAATAGAGGCTGTCTTCCCGGTAGGGATTCTGCTTCGTCATCGTCGTGCGCGACAGCAGCAGCTTTTCGATCTTCGAGCAGACGTCGCTGATCAGCGAGAACTTGATGCCCTTGTACAGAACGATGACGTCATCGTTGGACAGGTTGAAGACCTGCAGGTACGACGAATTGTCCGCCGTTTCCTGCATGGCGCGCTTGATGGAGATGAGGTCGAGGTTGCTCTTGTCCTTCAGCAGGGACAGATGCAGGTGGATGAGACGCAGGCCCTGCAGTTCCCGCTTGGCGGACTGCAGCAGGGTCAACAGCTTCTGATCGTCGTATTCCGGCTTTTCAGGCAACGCCACCGGACGCTCGCCCGGCTTTACCCGGACCCAATCCCGTTTCGGCGCATTCGGACGATTCATCTCATCTCCGCAACCGGATGCTTCCAAGGCCCCGGGCAACAACTAGGACGCGCAACTTTTCCACAGTGGACCGGGCCCACGCCCTTGAGCCCCAAGCAACCCGAAACCCCGTCATCCGCTGGCGCCGATGGGCTGGGGCCGTATCGCCGCCGCGTCCCCGGGCCATCCGCGCACAACCTTCCCTGACAGGATATCATGGCCGATACTTTGGCCAATTCAATATCCCGCTATCCCTCAGGATGGCGCCCCCGACAGGCAAACCTATCCTTGCGGCAATAATACTTTGGAAGAGGCGGTGACGATACCTAAAATTTGACGAATCCTGACATCAGGCCTCAGCGACACCGCGCCGCCCTCGAATCGCGCAATATAGGCGACCCCCACGCCAATGGCATCGGCAACCGCGACAGTAATACACGTCGAAGTGGCACGCCTGGCTTTGGAATCGAGAGAATAGCCGGGAGTGATGGCTGGGGCGGGAGGGATCGAACCTCCGCATGGCGGAATCAAAATCCGCTGCCTTACCGCTTGGCGACGCCCCATCACCGGGCCTCCCGTCAGGGAGGGCGGCACCATAATCAGAAAGCCCGGCGGACGCAACGCCCCAAATCGCCCGGGCCATTTCCGGCGAAACGCTGGCGCCTTCCTCCAGGCATGGCACTATGGGGCACTCTCCCCCGCACGGCCGCCCCATGCTCCGCCTGCCGCATAGTCCCGCCCTGGCCATCCTGCTACTGGCCGGGACCGCCCTGGCCGCCCCCGGCATGCCGGAGCCGCCGCCCGTTGGAGCCGACGCCGGCCTGCTGGCGCTGGACGCCCAGGCGCGCGCCGGCGATGCCCAGGCGCAGCTGGATCTGGCCGACGTCTACGGCGACATCCCCTTAGACCGCCCCACCGACGTGGCCCGGGCCAGCGCCTGGTACCGGCTGGCCGCCGCCGCCCCGGATGCCGACATCCGACGCCGGGCCTGCGCCGCCCTGGGCATGCTAGAGGCCGGCGGCATGGGCTGGCCGGAAAACGTCACGGCCGCCCTGCCCTGGTACCGCTGCGCGGCCGAGCTGGGCGACACTCAATCGCAGTTCAATCTGGGCCTGCTGTATGATGAGGGCGTGGACGTGCCGGCGGACGCGGCCCAGGCGAAGGCCTGGTACCGCCGCGCCGCCGAGGGGGGCCTCGTGCTGGCGCTGGAGCGGCTGGGGGCGCTGGCCGAACGCGCTCAGGACCGGGCTGCCGCCGCCCGCCTGTACGGTGAGGCGGCGGCCAAGGGCGATGTCGCGGCGGCACAAGCCTTGGCCCGTCTCAAGCGCGGCGGGCCGTCACCACAGGTGGTGGGCATCGGCCTGGCGGCGCAGTCGCAGGACCCGGCCACGGTTAAGCCGCCGCCCAAGCCCGTCCCCGGCCAGCCGCACACGCCACCGGCCGCCGTCGGCGCGGACGGTCTACGCCTGATCCAGCAGCGCCTGCGCGACCTGGGATACCTGCACGGGCCGGTGGATGGCCGCCTAGGCGCCCGCACGGCCAACGCCATCCTGGCCTATGAAGCGGCGCACCCGGCGGTTTGGGACGAGACGGCCCCACCACCGGATGGCTGGCCCAGCCGCGACCTGCTGGCGCGGCTGGCCCGGCGCTGAGCCTCAGGCGTCCGCGACCACCTCGGCCGCCGGCACCTCGGGCAGCAGGGCGGTGGCCTTGACCCACCAGGTCGGGCGCACGCGGTTGATCAGGGCGGCGGCCGAGGCCGCGGCCGCAACATCGGCATAGAGGCCGATACAGGTGGCGCCGCTGCCCGACATGCGGGCCAGCAGGCAGCCCGGCGTGGCGTCCAGGGCGGCCAGCACCTCGGTGATGGCGGGCGACAGGCTTTCAGCGGCGGCGCCCAAATCATTGCCGCGCGCCCGCAGCAGCTGGGCGAAGTCGGCCACGTCCACGGGATCGCGTTCCAGCCTGCCGGCGGTGGACCAGGCCCCGGTGCGGGCGGCGAAGACATCCTTGGTCGGCATGTGCACGCCGGGGTTCACCAGCAGCAGGGCGGCCGGCGGAAGGGTGGGGCCCGCCACCACCTGCTCCCCCGCGCCGCCGAAATAGGCGGTACGGCCGAACAGGCATACGGGCACATCGGCGCCCAGCGTGGGGGCCAGCTCCACCAGGCGGGCATCGTCCTGCGCGACGCCCCACAGCTCGGCCAGCGCCTTCAGCGTGGCGGCGGCATCGGCCGAACCGCCGCCGATGCCGGACGCCACCGGCAGGTTCTTGGTCAGGCGGATGGCGACATGCGGGTCGCGGCCCAGGGCGTCGGCCAGGGCGTGGGCGGCGCGAGACACCAGGTTGCGGCCCGTGCCCTCGGCCACCAGGGTGCTGCCGAAGGGGCCATCGATGGCCAGGCTGAAACCCGGCGCCTCGGTCACGGTGATCAGGTCGTGGGCGGTGGCGAACACCACCAGGCTATCCAGCTCATGATAGCCGTCGGGCCGCTTGCCCAGCACGTGCAGGTACAGGTTCAGCTTGGCGGCGGCGGCGGCGGCGGCGCTTACCGTGGTCACGGGGATCGGTCCTTCAACAAATCTTGGATATCGGAATTATCGTGGCGCGGCGGGATCGCGCTTCAGCTTTTCGTCCAGCGCGGCCTTCAGGCTGTCGTCCGGGTTCTCGCGCGCGGCGCGCTGCCACTGGTAGTGCGCCTCCAGCCGGCGGCCGGTAGCCCAGTAGGCGTCGCCCAGATGGTCGTTGATGGCCGGGTCGCGGGACTTCAGCTCCGCCGCGCGCTCCAGCAGGTCGACCGCGCCGGGAATGTCGCCGGCGCGATACTTGGCCCAGCCCAGGCTGTCGATGATGGCGCCATCGTTGGGGCGCAGCTTCACCGCCTGCTCCAGCAGCTGACGGGCCTGGTCCAGTTTCACGCCCTTTTCCGACCAGGCGTAACCCAGGTAATTCAAGATGCCCGGCTGGTTGGGCTGCAGCTGCAGGGCGCGCAACAGGTCGGACTCGGCCTCCGGCCAATGCCCCATCTGGTCCTGCACCGTGGCGCGGGCGTAGTAGAGGAACCAGTCGCCGCCATTCGGGCGACCGCCCAGGCGTTCGATGGCCTGGTTATAGGCGGTCAGGGCCTCGGGAAGCTTATGGTCGGCGCGCAGCAGATCGCCCAGGCGCACCAGGGCGTCGCTGCGGTCCGGCCGCTCGGACGCCATGGCCCGCAGGATGCCGGCCGCCTCCGGCGTCTTGTTCAGGCGGGCCAGGGCGTCGGCCTGGCGCAGGCGCGCCGCCCACAACAGGCCCGCGTCCGCCTTCTCCCCCGTCTTCATGCCCAGGTCGGCGACGACGGCGGCGTATTCGGCCGCGGCCTCCTGGTCCCGGTCCATTTCCGTCAGGGTTTCGCCCGCCAGCATGCGGGCGGGGGCCAGCGACGGGTCCAGGTGCAGGGCCAGGCGGGTGTAGAGCAAAGCCACCTCCGCCACCTTTTCCTGGTTGATGGCGGCCGCCACGTCGAACAGCGCCTCCGCCAGGCCTTCGGTGGCGTTGGCCACCATACGGCCCGGGTGGGGACGGGACAGCAGGGCGCGGGCGGCATCGCCCATGGGGCCCTTGGGGTCCGCCTGCAGGATGGCCGCCACCGCCGCCTGCGCCAGGTCGGCGTGGCCCATGCGCATTTCGAAATTGGCGCGCAGCATGGCGACGCGCAGCACCTGGCCACCGTCCGAGGCTTGGGCGTACCAGCTGCGGGCCGCATCCTCGTGACCTGCCAGATCTTCGATCAGGGCGGCGTGCAGGGCCGCCATGGCGCGGAAGGACGGCTGTGCCTCCAGCGGTTCCAGCGCCGTCTTGGCGGCGGCCCAATCGCCCTTGCGCGCCTTGACCCAGGCGGTCACCAGCGGCCGCATGAAGGTGCCCAGACCATCCTGGGGCAGGGCGTCGATGGCGTGCAGCGCGCCCGGCTCGTCTCCCGCCGCCACGGCGTCGGCCGCCAGCAGGGTCAGCGCCACGGGGTTGCCGTCCTTGGCCGCCACCAGCCGCTTGGCCAGGGGCAGCGCCACCTTGGTGCGGCCCAGGCCGACATTGATCAGCACGGCGCGGCGCAGCAGGGTCAGGTCATCGGGGTCGGACTTGAGGCTGAGGGCCAGGAAATCGGCCGCCGCCGTCCAGTCGCCCGCCCCCTGCGCCACCTTGCCGGCGACGAAGGCCGCCAGCGGGTCGGGGCCACCCGCCTGCTCCGGCGCCTTGGCCGCCCAGGCGGAATGCCCCCAAGCCCCTGTCAGGCCCGCCGTCAGCAGGCCCGCCATGACTACCGTTGATGTCCGCCGCAAAAACCGCACGAGATCGCCGCCGTCTATTCTTAAGTCTGGGCCCTCAAGCTAATCGGGAAACGCGGCGGGAACAACCGCGCCGGTCAGACCCGGGCGGAAACAGAAAAGGCGCCCGGTGCGGGGCGCCTTTTCCTGAAGCGGGCCTGGACCGGCTTACATGTTGGGATAATTGGGGCCCCCGCCGCCCTCCGGCACCGTCCAGTTGATGTTCTGGGTCGGGTCCTTGATGTCGCAGGTCTTACAGTGCACGCAGTTCTGCGCGTTGATGACGAAGCGAGGGTTCTGGCCGTTGTCGTCGCGCGTGACCTCATACACCCCGGCGGGGCAGTAGCGCTGCGCCGGCTCATCATAGGTGGGCAGGTTGAAGGCGATGGGAACCGTGGGGTCCTTCAGCTTCAGGTGCGACGGCTGGTCTTCCTCATGGTTGGTGTTGGAGATGAACACCGAGGACAGGCGGTCGAAGCTGATGACGCCGTCGGCCTTGGGATAGGCGATCTTCTTGGCGTTGGCCGCCGGCACCAGGCTTTCGTGATCCGGCTTGCCATGATGCTGCGTCCAGCCCACCAGGAAGCCCAGCTTCAGGTCGTTCAGCCACATGTGCAGGCCGCCCAGGGCCGTGCCCAGCCACATGCCATGCTTCATGCTGGGCTTCACGTTGCGCACCTTGTACAGGTCCTGGAAGACCCAGCTCTGGCGCCACTTGCTCTCCAGCGCCGTCAGCGCGTCATGCCCCTCGCTGCCCGCCACCAGGCGCTCGAACGCCACTTCGGCCGCCAGCATACCGGTCTTCATAGCGTTGTGGCTGCCCTTGATGCGGGGCAGGTTGACGAAGCCGGCGGCGCAGCCGATCAGCGCGCCGCCGGGGAAGGTCAGCTTCGGCACGGACTGCAACCCGCCCTCGTTGATGGCGCGGGCGCCGTAGGACAGGCGCTTGCCGCCCTCCAGATAGGGGCGGATCAGCGGATGCTGCTTGAAGCGCTGGAATTCTTCGAACGGCGACAGGTAGGGGTTGCTGTAGTTCAGGTGGACGACGAAGCCGATGGCCACCTGATTGTCCTCCAGGTGGTACATGAAGGACCCGCCGCCGGTCTTGCTGTCCAGCGGCCAGCCCTGGCTGTGCAGCACCAGGCCCTGCTTATGCTTGGCGGGGTCGATCTGCCACAGCTCCTTGATCCCGATGCCGTACTTCTGCGGGTCCACGCCGTCGCGCAGGTTGAAGCGGGCCATCAGCTCCTTCGACAGGTTACCGCGCACGCCCTCGGCGAACAGCGTATACTTGCCGTGCAGCTCCATGCCGGGGGTGTAGCGGTCGGTCGGCTCCCCATCCTTGCCGATGCCCATGTCCCCGGTGGCGATGCCCTTGACCGAGCCATCGTCGTGGTACAGCACCTCGGCCGCGGCGAAGCCGGGGTAGATTTCCACGCCCAGTTCCTCGGCCTGCTGCGCCAGCCAGCGGCAGACGTTGCCCAGGCTGACGATGTAGTTGCCGTGGTTGTCCATCAGCGGCGGCAGCAGCGCATTGGGAATGCGCATGGAGCCGACCTCGGTCAGGATGTAGAAGCGGTCGTCGGTGACCGGGGTGTTGAGCGGCGCGCCCTTCTCTTTCCAGTCGGGGATCAGCTCATTCAGGGCGATGGGGTCGATGACGGCGCCCGACAGGATGTGGGCCCCGACCTCCGATCCCTTTTCGATGACGCAGACGCTGATCTCCTTGTCCGCGGCGGCGGCCAGCTGCTTCAGCCGTATCGCGGCCGACAACCCCGAGGGGCCGGCGCCAACGACGACGACGTCATACTCCATCGACTCCCGTTCCATGTCTTTCGCCTTCTTTTTCCCAGGTTACCGGTGCGGAGTTCCGTGGCTTGCGTGCGGGCCCTCGCGGACGAACCCTAAAGGGAGCGCGTCATTTTCGCGCGCGCTCGCCCCATGCGGTTGATGAAGAAACACAACGGCGATGGTAGGGTCAAATCATGATTGACACGGCAAAAGCCGTCACGGATCTGGCCTGGCTGGTCGAGATCGGTGCCGACGAAGCGATCAACGACCAGCCGACGGACTGGACCCAGGTGGCCAGCCGCAGGACGCCTACTGCGCGTGACGCCGGCCCAGGCCGCCCGCCGGCCGGCGCCCCATCCGCCGCCGCCCCTGGCCGTTCCGCCACACCGCCGGAAAAAAGTTTCGGTGGCCCGCCGGCCTCCTTCACCATGGCCGCTCCTGATGGGCCCCTGGGCGGTAACGAGGCCCGGGCCAGCGCCCGCAGCGCCGCCACGGCCGCCACGACGCTGGAGGAACTGCACAAGGCGCTGCTGGCTTTCGACGGCTGCCCCCTGAAGCAAACCGCCAGTTCCACCGTCTTCGCCGACGGCAACCCCAAGGCGCGCGTCATGCTGGTGGGCGAAGCGCCGGGCGAGCAGGAGGACAGGCAGGGCAAGCCTTTCGTCGGGCCGGCCGGCGCGCTGCTGGACAAGATGCTGGCCGCCATCGGCCTGGACCGCCATGCCGAGGAGCCGGACAAGGCGGTCTACATCAGCAACATCCTGCCCTGGCGCCCACCCGGCAACCGCAACCCCACGGACAGCGAGATCGCCGCCTGCCTGCCCTTCATCCAGCGGCATGTGGAGATTGCCGATCCCGACATCCTGGTCTTCCTGGGTGGCATCTCGGCCAAGACCCTGCTGGCCAAGACGGAGGGCATCACCCGCCTGCGCGGCCGCTGGTTCGATTACGGCAGCCCCGGCCTGACCCGCCCCCTGCCCGCCCTGGCCCTGCTGCACCCCGCCTATCTGCTGCGCAACCCCGGCGCCAAGCGCGAAACTTGGCGGGACCTGCTGTCGCTGCGCCAACGTCTTCAGGCCTTGCCGCCCCGGCCGTAAGGCCGCATAAACGATGATCATCCCTTGCGCCGCCCGGGCGCTCGTGTTCTACATATGTTCCATAGTCTTCTTCACTTTATTTCCCGGCCAGTGATGAACGGACGGATGGACGGCAAGCCGGCATGACCCTCCCTGTGACCTCCGCCCCCTCCCCCGCCACGCCTGACCTGGACCCGGCGCGCGACCTGTTGGCCGTGGCCGGCAAGAAGCGTTTCGCCACCGTGCTGGCGGACCCGCCCTGGCGATTCGTGAACCGCACCGGCAAGATGGCGCCGGAGCATCACCGCCTGTCGCGCTATGGCACTATGTCGGTGGAGGAGATTTGCGCCCTGCCGGTGTCCAAGGTGCTGGCCGACACGGCGCATCTGTACCTGTGGGTGCCCAACGCCCTGCTGCCGGAAGGCCTGCAGGTCATGCAGGCCTGGGGCTTCCAGTACAAGACCAACCTGGTGTGGCATAAGCTGCGCAAGGACGGCGGCTCCGACGGGCGCGGCGTGGGCTTCTACTTCCGCAACGTCACCGAGCTGATCCTGTTCGGCGTGCGCGGCAAGAACGCCCGCACCCTGGACCCCGGCCGCACCCAGGTGAATTACCTGGGCACGCGCAAGCGCGAGCATTCGCGCAAGCCGGATGAGCAGTATGAGCTGATCGAGGCGTGCAGCCCCGGCCCCTACCTGGAAATGTTCGCCCGCGGCGCCCGTCCCAAATGGACGGTGTGGGGCAACCAGGCCGACGACAGCTACGAACCCACCTGGGACACCTACGCCCACAACTCCGCCACCCAGCGCCGCGTCGCGGCGGCGGAGTAAGGCACATTCATTCCTGAGTGATGGCTGCTTATAGGCCGTGCTTGGCCCAGATCGCCCGGACTTCCCCATCGGAGCGGCTTTCTGGGCGGACGATTGCTGACGGACATGGACACGAACCCAGGCAAAGTTATTTACAAGCCCGGAACGGACTTCACCGCCCGCGCCGGCCCCAGAAGGTGCGGCCCTTGCGGCTGGTCTGGGCTTCCAGGAAGGATTCCTCCAGCGCCGCCATCTGGTCGGCGGTCAGGCCTAGGGGCAGGTAGTCGATGCCCGACAGCTGGCGCAGAGCCTGTTCATCCATGGCCGACCGCTGCTGGGCCGCACCCCGCTTGCCATCCACACCCAACAGACGCCTCATCCCAGACACCCGTGAACTTGCCGCACTGCCACATACAACTTCGGAATGGCATGCATTGTTTCAGCGCCCGGGGCTAGGTGGCAAAAGGTTAGCCTGCGATTAATTCCCGGGCGCGACGCAACCTTCTATACCAGGGTAGCGCTGAGCGCGGCGTCCAGGTCGGCGATCAGGTCGTCCACATCCTCGATGCCCACCGACAGGCGCACCAGGCCGTCGTCGATGCCGGCCGCGGCCCGCAGTTCCGCCGGAATCGAGGCGTGGGTCATGATGGCCGGATGCTCGATCAGGCTTTCCACCCCGCCCAGGCTTTCCGCCAGGGAGAACAGCTCCGTCCGTTCCAGCAGGCGCTTGGCGGCATCCAGCCCGCCCTTGAGGCTGACGGAGACCATGCCGCCGGCGCCGCGCATCTGGCGCTTGGCCAGTTCGTGCTGAGGATGGCTGGCCAGGCCGGGATAGCGCACGCCCGCCACGGCCGGATGACGCTGCAGCCATTCGGCGATGGCGGCGGCGTTGGCGCTGTGCCGCTCCATGCGCAGGGACAGGGTCTTCAGGCCGCGCAGGGCCAGGAAGCTGTCGAAGGGGCCGGCGACAGCCCCCACGGCGTTCTGCAGGAAGCCCAGGCGGTCGGCCAGTTCCCCCTCCTCCCGCACCACGGCGACGCCGCCCACCATGTCGCAATGGCCGTTCAGGTACTTGGTGGCCGAATGCACGACAACGTCGAAGCCCAGCTCCAGCGGCCGCTGGGCATAGGGCGTGGCGAAGGTGTTGTCGCAGACCGAGATGAGGTTGTGCCGCCGGGCGAAGGCGGCCACCGCCTCCAGATCCACCAGTTTCAGCAGCGGGTTGGTCGGCGTCTCCACCCACAGCAGGCGGGTGTCGGGGGTCAGCGCCGCCTCCAGCTTGGCCGGGTCGGTCATGTCGACGAAGCGGGAGGTGAGGCCCATGGAGCGCTTGCGCACCCGTTCCAGCAGGCGGTAGCTGCCGCCGTAGAGGTCGTCCATGGCGATGATGTGGCTGCCGGCGTCCAGCAGCTCCAGGATGGTGGCCTCCGCCGCCAAGCCGGAGGCGAAGGCGTAGCCCCGGACGCCCCCCTCCAGGTCGGCCACGCAGCGCTCATAGGCCATGCGCGTGGGGTTCTGGCTGCGGCTGTACTCATAGCCCTTATGGACGCCGGGGCTTTCCTGAACATAGGTGGAGGTGGCGTAGATGGGCACGGTGATGGCGCCGGTGCTGGGGTCCGGCTCCTGCCCCGCATGCACGGTGCGGGTGGCGAAAGCCCGTTGATTGGACAGGGGACGGTTGTGGCTGCGGTCGGCCATGGGGATTCCTTGGGGATGAAAACGGGGCGCGGGACAGAGGGCGGGTGTCAGCCCAGCTGCCGGCGCAAATGGTTCAGCAAATCGACGCGGGTCAGCAATCCTAGGAAGGCGTCACCCTCCGTGACCAGGGCCACCATGTTGCGGCTGAAGATGGCGTCCAGCGCGCTGATGGGCGCCGTCACCGGCACGGTTTCCAGGCGTGACGTCATGGCCTCCCGCACCGCCTCGCGGAAGCGTGACGGGTCGGGCTCGACATGCAGCAGCAGGTCGGACTCGTCCAGCAGGCCCACCACGCGGCCGCCCTGCATCACCGGCAGCTGCGAGACGTCGGAGATGCGCATGCGCTTGTACGCCGTCAACAGGGTGTCGTCGGGGGAGACGGTGACCACCTGGCCCTTGTCCACCCGCCGGGTCATGAGGTCGCGCAGATCGCCGGTGCGGGTGCTGGGCAGGAAGCCCTGGTCGGCCATCCAGCCGTCGTTGAACATCTTGGACAGGTACTTGTTGCCCGTGTCGCAGACCAGCGTGACCACGCGCTTCGGCGTCGTCTGCGCCCGGCAATAGCGCAGGGCGGCGGCGAACAAGGTGCCGCTGGAGGAACCGCCCAGGATACCCTCCCGGCGCAGCAGCTCGCGCGCCGCGTTCAGGCTCTCGGCATCGGGGATGGTGTAGGCGTCCTCCACATACTGCAGGTCGCAGTTGGGCGGCACGAAATCCTCGCCGATGCCCTCCACCACCCAGCTGCCGGGCTCATCATGCCGGCCGGTCTTCACCAGGTCGCGCAGGATGGAGCCCTGGGGGTCGGCCAGCACCATGCGGGTGCGCGGGCTGGCCGCGCGGAAGTAGCGGCCCAGGCCGGTCAGCGTGCCGCCGGAGCCCACGCCCACCACCACGGCGTCCAGCCGCCCGTCCATCTGGCGCAGCAGCTCCGGCCCCGTCCAGCGCTCATGCGCCGCCGGGTTGTCGGGGTTGGCGAACTGGTTCATGTAGACCGCACCGGGGATCTCGGCCGCCAGCCGTTCCGCGATGTCCTGGTAATAGTCGGGATGACCCTTGCCCACGTCGCTGCGCGTGACATGGATGTCGGCCCCCAGGGCGCGCAGGTGGTTGATCTTCTCCGCCGCCATCTTGTCGGGAATGACCAGCACCAGGCGATAGCCCTTGGCGGCGCAGACCAGGGCCAGGCCGAGGCCGGTGTTGCCGGCTGTCGCCTCCACCACCGTGCCGCCAGGCTTCAGGCGGCCGGCCTTCTCCGCCCCCTCGACCATGGCCAGGCCGATGCGGTCCTTGATGGAGCCCCCGGGGTTCTGGTTTTCCAGCTTCAGGTACAGCTCGCACGGGCCGGTATCGATCTTGGTGACGCGGACCAGCGGCGTGTTGCCGATCAGGGACAGGATGGCGGGACCATCGTGGCCCTGGCCGCCGGATGGGCTGTTATCGGTGGACTGAATGGGGGCGGACGACGCGTGCGCGATCGACATGGGAACCCTCTCGGTCTGTTCGTTAAGCAAAACAGTGACCGATGGGCGGGGCACTTACAATCCCCCGTCAGTATAGACCCTGGCGACGCTTCCTGTTGGCCGCCGCCCGGCGGAAAGTCTTATTGCCTTTGCCGCAACGCACAATATTACAAGCTTGCGACGCGCCGCTTTACTTCGAAATGTTCTGGCGGAATTGGGCGGTAATTCGCATCAATCAATCCACGCCGATGCAAATTGGCCAGATTGTCGGCCAGGTTGTCGATGCAGGCGGCGCGGTCCCAGCCTTCCAGCCAGTTCTGCTCCAGGAAGGCCATGATGGCGGGCTGGCCCAGTTCCACCTCCCACAGGATGCCGATGAGGGAGGACAGGGCCTCCTCCTCGATCTGGGTTTCCTGGTCGACGCAGATGGCGGCGTTGGCCTCATTCACCCGGCCCGTCTCCGGCCCGGCGCCCAGGCCGAAATCGACCAGGCCCCGCCGCTCCGGCGGCGCCACCAGCCAATGGCCGATCTCATGGATCAGCACATAGGACTCGCTCTGGGTGCGGATGGCGCGGCCGTCCCAGCTGTAGGCCGCCATGGGCAGCTCATCGATGGTTTCGATACCAAAACGATGGGCCAGCGCGACGCCGTCCGCCCGGTGCTGGGGCGTGTCCACGCCCAGGGGCACCAGGTCCAGGGTGCCGGCGATGCGCTCGAACACTTCAGCGACCAGCGGATCGGCACCGGTCAGGCGGCCGCGCAGGTCGGCCAGGATGGCCGGCAACTCCTCCAGGGCGATGGGGGTGAGGATCATGCCCGCTCCAGCACCACGAAGCTGTGCGCCGGGGCAGGATCGACCTCCACCTCCAGCGCCGGCACGTCGCGCCGCGACACCTCGCGCCACTCCGCCCGGTCGAAGGTGGGGAAGAAGGCGTCGCCCTCCGGGCTGGCGTGCACCTCGGTCAGGTACAGGCGGTGCGCGGTCTTCAGCGCGGTGGCGAACAGCAGCTCTCCGCCAATGACCATGACCTCCGGCGCGCCGTCGGCCGCCGCGATCAGGCGCGCCTGCTCGATGGCGGCGTCCAGGCTGTGGCAGACCACGCCGCCGTGGGCGCGGTAGTCCTTCTTGTGCGTCACGACGACATTGGTGCGGCCCGGCAGCGGCTTGGCCCCGATGCTCTCCCACGTCCGCCGGCCCATGACCACCGGCTTGCCCAGGGTCATCTCCTTGAAATACTTCAGATCCCCCTTCAAGCGCCACGGCAGGCGGTTCTCCACGCCGATGACGTTGTTGGTCGACACGGCGGCGATGAGGGCCAAGGGAATGGGCGCGGAATCGGGCATGGGATCAAGGGGCCTGGCTGATGAACGCTCAAGGCCTGCGGTTTTACGGCAAACGGGGGATGGTGAGAATGCGGAAGATCAAAGGGCGGGGGTGCGCGGGAAGCCGGAGAATGCCAAAATGCGGGAGTAGCCCTGCGCTGGTCAGGGACAACCTTTTCAGAACAGGTTATGTTATTGGCACATGATATTTTGCCGCCACAACCACTGGGGGAAAATATGGATATTAAAGAAGCCATAAATCGAGCTAAAGAATATGTTAGCGACATTTTCAGGGAAGAAAACGTCAATGACATTAGCCTTGAAGAAGTTGAGCGCGACACCATCAGAAATATTTGGAAAATCACCATAGGATTTTCGAGGCCCGTGCGATTACCTTCCGGAACAACTGGACAGGTCATGAGAGGACTTGGCCTTTCATCCAAGAGATCATATAAAATATTATCGATTGACGACAATGGCGACGTGATATCGATGAAAAATAGGCAGGTGGAAGAGGCTCAATAAATGAGCAGATCCATAATCATAGATGCAAATATGTTGCTGCTTTTGGTCGTCGGCTCAACGCATGCAAGCTACATTGGTAAACACAAGAGACTGAAGGACGTTTTCACCGAAGATGAATTTAACATGCTCATTGATTTGATCAAAGAGCATGAAAACTTGGTTGTGACACCGAACATACTGACCGAGACGTCGAACTTAATCGGACACATCTCAGAACCAGCACTATCCGCGATAAGACAGCAGCTAGCATATTTAATTCAGCTCAGCCAGGAAGAGTACGTGGAAAGCCGGAAGGCATGCAGGGAGTTATCATTTATAAAATTAGGTCTAACCGATGCGTCCTTGCTCGACTATCTAAAAAATAATAAAACCTCGACACTTTTAACCGTTGATCTTGACCTGGCTATCCGAGCAGAAATTAACGAACTGAACGTAATCAATTTTAATCATCTGCGATAAAGATCTATCTCAAAACACCCGCGCGGCGTCCGCCTCGATCCGTCCCCGCCCCGCCGCCGGGAATGGATGCCGTCGCGGGTCATGACGTCCACCTTGGCGCCCAGGATGTCCTGCAGGCGCTCCTGTACCGTCGCCAAGCTAAACAGGGTGAAGCCCTGGGGCCGGTCCAAGTCGAAGAAGACGTCGACGTCGGACGCCTCGGTCGCCTCATCCCGCGCGACGGAGCCGAACAGGAACAGCGCGCCGATGCCGGCGCGGCGAAATTCCGGTTCGTGCTGCCTCAGCAAGTCTATGGCGTGGGCGCGGTTCATTTGGCGTGGTCGTATCGGCAACGGACGCCTTAAAGGTAAGTCCGCCTGCCTGCCCTGTCCACGCCCCTCACCCACCCGCCCTCAGCGTCACCAGCCGCCGCTCGGCGTTCTGGTTCTTCGGGTCCAGCTCCAGGGCGCGCTGGTAGGCCAGGATGGCGGCGGGCTTGTCGCCGGTGGCCGCCAGCGCCTCCGCCAGGCTGTCCTGGGCGTTGCCGCTGTCGGGGTAGAGGTCGGCGGCCAGCTTCAGGATGGCTAGGGCGTTCCGGGGCTGGCCGTTGCTGAGCAGGCGATAACCCCAGTCGTTCAGCTCCGCCTCCTGCAACGTCACGCCCGGCTCGCGGGCCTTCATCGCGGCGTAGAGCGCCGGCACCTGGTCGAAGCCGTGGCGCTGGATGTCCACGCGCAGGGCGGCCAGGCCGGTCAGCTTGGCGCCATAGAGGGCGGCCACCTGGTCGATCATGTCCTCAGGGAAGGCGCCGGACAGGTTGGTCAGGATGACCACGCCCACGTCGTCCTCGGGATAGAGGAAGAAGGCGGAACGGCCGCCGCCGGTCATGCCCACGGCGCGGTGGCCGCCGCGGTCCAAAACTTCCCAGCCCAGGCCCCACTGGCCCGGGCGGCCATCGTTGAAGGCGGCGGGCGTCCACAGCAGGCGCAGGCTGTCGGCGTCCAGCAACTGACCCTGGCTGACGGCGATCATCCAGCGCGCCATATCCTCCGCCGTGCTGTCCAGGCCGGAGGAGGCGCGGTGCATGGGGCGGAACAGTTCATAGACCGGGCGGGGTGTTGCCACCGGGGCGCCATCCGGCCCCCCAGCAGGATTGGGCGCATAGCTGTTGCGGTAGCCGGCGGCCTTGCCCGGTGTCACCATGCTGCTGTCACCATAGGCGGTGTGGGTCATGCCCGCCGCCTCGATCTCCCAGCCGATGATGGGCGTGTCCGGCGCCTGGCCGGTCAGCGTGTCCACCACCCGCTGCACCAGGGTGTAGTTGGTCTGGCAGTAGTCGAAGCGCTCGCCGGGCGTGAACTTCATGGGCTGGGCCTGCACCCAGGCCCAAATGGCCTCACCCCCCACCCGCTCATCCCGGTCGCCGGGCGCGCGGTTGATGTCGGGCAGGCCGGACATGTGGGTCAGCAGCTGGCGGATGGTGATGGGGCGCCAGGCGGCGGGCAGGTCATCCAGGTACTGGCCGACGGTCGCGTCCAGGTCCAGCCGCCCGGCCTGGACCTGCCGCATCGCGGCCACGCCGGTGAAGGCCTTGGTGATGGAATTGACGGCGAAGATGGTCTCATTCGTCACCGGCACCGGCGTCTGCAGGTTGGCCACGCCATAGCTGCGCGACAGCACCAGGCGCCCGTGCTGGATGACCGCCACCTGCAGGCCGGGGATGCCCAGCGCCCGCATCTGGCCCTGTAGGAAAGCGTCGACCTGTGCCGCCACCGGGGCCGCCACCGTATCCACCGCGCCGGCGACCGGCGGCGCCCGGTTGGCGGCCACCACCGCCTTGCCCGTGCTCGCATGGCCCACCATCGGCGCCCCCGTCAGCAGCAGCAGCGCCGCCAGCCCCCTCATCCCGCGCATGATCCATCCCCGCATCAGCACCTGAGCGGAGGGCATGCTAGCAAGCGGGCGGCGGAACGCGGAGGGCCACTCCGGTGGCCCCAAGCCTCGGTGGCGTCACCGCTGGCTCACACCGCCACGTCGGCCTTGATGTGCGGGTGCGGGTCGTAGCCGGTGATCTCGAAATCCTCGAAGCGATAGTCGAACAGGCTGTCCGGCTTGCGCTTGATCACCAGCTGGGGGAAGGGTCGCGGCTCGCGCGTCAGTTGCTCTTCCGCCTGGGGGATGTGGTTGAGGTAGAGGTGCACGTCCCCGCCCTGCCACACCAGGTCACCCACGGAGAGGTCGCACTGGTGGGCCAGCATGTGGATCAGCAGCGCGCCCTCGCACAGGTTCCAGGGAAGGCCCAGCAGGGTGTCGGCGCTGCGCTGGAAGATCAGGCCGGACAGCTTCCCGTCTGCCACGAAGAACTGATAGGTCATGTGGCAGGGCGGCAGCGCCATGTCGGGCAGGTCGGCCACGTTCCAGCCGGTGAACAGCAGGCGCCGGCTGGTGGGATTGGTGCGGATGCCGTCCACCAGGTCCTGAATCTGGTCGATGACCTTACCGTCCGGCCCCTGCCAGCGCCGCCACTGCTTGCCATAGACGGGCCCCAGGTCGCCCCACTGGGCGGCGAAGGTGTCATCGACCAGCACGCGGGCCTCGAAATCCTCCTGGCTGATGTCCTCGCCCGATTTCTTGCGGTAATTGGCCAGCGGCCAGTCCGTCCAGATGCGCACCTTGTTGGCCAGCAGTGGACGGATGCTGGTGTCGCCCGACAGGAACCACAGCATCTCGTGGATGGCCTGGCGGTGGAAAATCTTCTTGGTGGTCAGCAGGGGGAATCCGGCCGACAGGTCGAAGCGCATCTGCTCGCCGAACAGCGCCTTGGTGCCCACGCCCGTACGGTCCACCCGGGCGGCCCCGTGGTCGATCAGGCGGCGCAGCAGCGACAGGTACTGGTATTCCGGATGCGCCATGGCGGCCCTCAACAAACGATCGCCGGGCGGCCCGACGCGGAAACGGTATCACTACATAATGTAGCGCCCGGGCCCGCGAAACCCCATATCTCAAGAAGCGATACGCACCGGCGGGCCCAGGCCACGGTCGGTGCCGACCAACCGGTTCCCCGGAAAGGTCGCGGGCCTGCCATTCGCCGAAGGACTTTCACTTTCGTGCCCGCGTCCCTATATTAGGAGTGTCGGGCTTGCCCGACTATGGCGATAAACGCCTTGCGGAATAAGCGTTGCGGACCCGGGGGCGGTACCCGGCGCCTCCACCATCATGGGGGCGAATCAGGATCGACGTGCGTGGTAAAGGCATGGTTTTCGCTCGGCATGGTTCCGCCGTTATCGGGCCGTTTCATAGGTGCCAACGATAATTCGGCGCCTGCTCTTCGCATGGCCGCCTAATACCCTCAACGGGGTATTAGCGGAAAGCTAAGAACGGGGTTCGGGGGGCACCCGGCAACAGAAGCCCCCCACTGAACGGCCCCGATTGGCGGATGTCCAACCCGCCGGTCGGCCCGTCCTTTGGCCCACCCGCTGGCGTTTTCGCGCGCCCAAGCTTGCAAATCGCGCGCCGGGCGGGTCTATTGGTGACGTTGTACCCCGCTACCGGAGCGTTTTGCCTGCCATGTCCACCGATCTCCTTCGCTACGACCGTATGGTCGAGGCCGCCCTGCGCCGCGTCGTGCGCGATGCGCTGAAGGAAGTGCAGGAGCATGGCCTGCCCGGCGAGCATCATTTCTTCATCAGCTTCCGCACCCAGTATCCGGGCGTGCGCATGCCGGAATTCCTGCGCGCCAAGTACCCGGATGAGATCACCATCGTCCTGCAGTACCAGTTCTATGGCCTGGACGTGAATGACGAGCGGGTGGAAGTGACGCTGAGCTTCAACGGCAGTCATGAGCGCCTGGTGGTGCCCATGGCCGCCATCACCACCTTCGCCGACCCCTCGGTCAACTTCGCCCTGCAGTTCCAGCCCCCCGACGAGGAAGAGGGCGAGGACGTGGTGGATGAGGCCGCCGAGGAAGAAGAGGCCGCCCCCGAGGGCGAGGACGACGACACGCCCAAGCAGGGCGGCACCGTCGTGGCGCTGGACGCGTTTCGTAAGAAATAGCCAAGCCCGCGCGGGGGAGCAGCGACCATGCCCGTCTCCCCCGATTTCCTGGACTACATCCTGGATCTGCTGGCCCCCCTTTCAAACGAATATGGAGGGCCGGTTGAAGCACCGCGCCTGTTCGGCGGCCGGGGCCTGACTCTGCACGGCCGCAACTTCGGCCTCATCACCCGCGACGACACGCTGTACCTGAAGGCCGACGCCATCAGCCAACCGCAGTTCGAGGCCGCCGGCTGCATCCGCTTCGCCCCCTGGGCCGACAAGCCGCACCGCTCCCTGGGTTATTACACCCCGCCCGAGGGCGCCATGGACGACCCCGACGAACTGCTGCGCTGGGCCCGCCTGGCCGTGGACGCCGCCCTGCGCGCCCCGGCCAAGGCGCCGAAGAAGGCGAAGGCACCGGCGGCGGCGAAAAAGAAGAACCTGGCGGACATGCTGCTGGAGTAGAGAGGCTTCCTTGGGACCGCCTCGACAGTTCATCGGCGCCATGGCACTGTAACCGTATGAACAGCCCAACCAAACACACACTGTCCGAAGTCGAGGCGGTTCTTGCGGCCAGCGAAGCCGAGACCGCGCGCGGCGAGACCGTGCCACTGGCCCCCGTACTCAGCCGGATCAGGGCGAGCATTGCCAGAATGGAAGCGCGGCAGGGCAAATCACAGGCTCAGCCCCGTAAAGCCTGACCGTGACCGTCCGCCTCAGTTCTCGAGCCGAAGCACAGGTGGACGCACTGATCGCACACTATGAGCGGCTGGGTCGGTTGGCGGCCGCCCGCAATCTCCTGGCTGCCCTGGAACACGCTGGCGCATATTGGATTGCCTACACACTTACCGAACCGGCCGTCATCCAGGCCGTGATCTACGATACAGCCAACATCCCTCGCCGCCTGTAGCCTCACCAAGCAAAAAAGGGCGGCCCCAGCGGGACCGCCCTTCTCGCTACTCAGTGCCCAATCCCTGACGGGATCAGGTGTCCAGGAAGCTGCGCAGCTTGCGCGAGCGGGACGGGTGCTTCAGCTTGCGCAGCGCCTTCGCCTCGATCTGGCGGATACGCTCGCGGGTCACGCTGAACTGCTGGCCCACCTCTTCCAGGGTGTGGTCGGTGTTCATGCCAATGCCGAAGCGCATGCGCAGCACACGCTCCTCACGCGGGGTCAGCGAGGCCAGGACGCGGGTGGTCGTCTCGCGCAGGTTCGCCTGGATGGCGGCGTCCAGCGGCAGGACGGCGTTCTTGTCCTCGATGAAATCGCCCAAGTGGCTGTCTTCCTCGTCGCCGATCGGCGTCTCGAGGCTGATCGGCTCCTTGGCGATCTTCAGGACCTTGCGCACCTTCTCCAGCGGCATCATCAGCCGTTCGGCCAACTCTTCCGGCGTCGGCTCGCGGCCGATCTCGTGCAGCATCTGGCGCGAGGTGCGCACCAGCTTGTTGATCGTCTCGATCATGTGCACGGGAATGCGGATGGTGCGGGCCTGGTCGGCGATGGACCGGGTGATGGCCTGGCGAATCCACCAGGTGGCGTAGGTCGAGAACTTGTAGCCGCGGCGGTATTCGAACTTATCAACGGCCTTCATCAGGCCGATGTTGCCTTCCTGGATGAGGTCCAGGAACTGCAGGCCACGGTTGGTGTACTTCTTGGCGATGGAGATGACGAGGCGCAGGTTGGCCTCCACCATTTCCTTCTTGGCGCGGCTGGCTTCCTTCTCGCCCTTCTGCACCGTGGAGACGATGCGGCGGAATTCGCTGATGGGCAGGCGCACGCCTTCCGCGATCTCGTTGATGCCCTCGCGGACCTTCACGATCTCGTTGGCGCTCCGCTCGGCGAACTTGGCCCAGGCCTTGGAGTTGCCCTTCACCCGGTCCAGCCAGTTGGGGTCCAGCTCGCTGCCGTAATAGTGGTGCAGGAAGTCCTCGCGCTTGACCTTGCAGTCGGTCGCCAGGCGCAGCAGCTTGCCCTCGAAGCCCATGAGGCGGCGGTTCATGCCGTACAGCTGCTCGACCAGGGCCTCGATGCGGGTGTTGTTCAGCCGCACGGAGTTGACCAGCTCGGTCAGCTCAGCCTTCAGCTTGTCGTACTTCTTGTCCTGGGCCTTGCCCAGATCCTCGCCGCGCTGGATGGCCGCCAGCCGCAGCTCCTGCATCTTGTGCAGCTTGTCGTAGGTGTCCTCGATGGTCTGGAAGGTCTCCAGCACCATGGGCTTCAGCTCGGCCTCCATGGCGGCCAGGGAGATGCCGCCCTCCTCCTCGCCGCCTTCGCCGGGCTCACCGCCCTCGCCGCCCTCGGGGCGCTCACCGCCCTCGCCGTCGCCGGCGCCCTCGCCACCCTCGGCCGCACCTTCCTCGCGCGGGGCCTCTTCGGCGCCCAGCACGGCCTCGGTCAGCTCACCCGACTCCGGATCGACGCCATAGGTCGCGTCCAGGTCGATGATGTCGCGCAGCAGCATCTTCCCTTCGTTCAGGGCCTCGTGCCACTGGATGATGGCGCGGATGGTCAGCGGCGATTCGCAGATCGCGCCAATCATCATCTCGCGGCCGGCCTCGATGCGCTTGGCGATCGCGATTTCGCCCTCGCGCGACAGCAGCTCCACCGAGCCCATCTCGCGGAGGTACATGCGCACCGGGTCGTCGGTGCGGCCGATGTCGTCATCGTCCAGGTTGCCGGAGACGCGGCCCTCGCCGTCGCCACCGCCTTCGCCGCCGGCCTCGGAATCCTGCTCTTCCGATTCGATGACGTTGATGCCCATCTCATTGAGCATGGCCATCGTGTCCTCGATCTGCTCCGAGGAGGACTGGTCGGGGGGCAGGGCCGCGTTCAGTTCGTCATAGGTGACGAACCCCCGCTCCTTGCCGCGCTGGATCATCTTCTTGACGGCCAAGCCCATGCCATCCATCAGCGGGCCGTCCACCTGTTCCTCACGCGCCTCGGAAACGTCCGCACTCTGCGCTGCTTTCGTGGCCATTCGCTCAATGTCCCCGACTAACTGAAATGCAAACCAACTGAACGCCGGTTCAACCCTGACGGCCGGCCTTCATGGGCGCCGGCCCATACCCTTCACTCACAGACACGCAACTCGGGGCCCTGATCCGTCTACACGGGGGGCAGGGCCCGTCAACACCGGGTGCCAGACCAAACTGGTGCTTCCGATACCGCGCGGACACCCGATACCCAAAGAAAGCGCCGGTTCCCACCAAAAACAGGGGTCGGGACGAAAAAAAGGCGCCGCACCGGATGAAAACCCCGGTCACGCCACCCCTCATCATCCCTAAACGCCTGTCCTGGCCGGACCCGCATCGCCTTTTTGCGTAATCCTCGCTCCCCAGCGCAGCATCACTTCCAACCTCCTCCGGCCGGGCCGCCGCCCGTGAACGCGCCACATGGGCCGCATCACCGGGACGAACCGTCCGTCCCCGTCCGGTGCGGGGCCACCCTGGGTGGCGGCGTCAGACGCCCTCACCCTCCGGATCCAGGGCATGGCCCCGGCGTATCAACTCTTCCCGTTTAAGGGCCATCAGCCGGGCCAGGGTCTCCTCACTGGGATCCTCGGCCAGGCGTCTTTCCGCTTCGCGCAGCTCGGTCTGGAACACCAGCTCCTGGGAATTGAGCCAAACCTCCTGCCAGCCCGCACGGGCGGATTCGGGCGTCGCCTCCGGACGGGCGTAAGAGGGCAGGTCCGCCCCCAGCGTCTCATCCAGTTCCTCGGCAAAGCCGCAAGCTGACAAGTGGCGTCGTAAACCCTCGGCGTCAAGTCCCGAATCGTGGAACAGGCGTTCGACCAGCGCCTGGCGCAGCCGTTCCAGCCCCTCAGTGGCGAAGCTGATCATGGCCAGCGTCTCGCCCAGGGTCTCGAACAGCACGGGGTGGTTCAGCACCACGGCCAGCAGCAGGCGTTCGCGCCAGCGCACCGATCCGGTTTCCACGCCCGCGCGGAACCGCTTGTCCCACTGCCGCGCCACCGGAAAGGGCAAGGCGCCCGGCCGCTGGCCCCGGTTGAAGCTACCCCACTGGCCGCCCCCCTGGCCGCCCTGGAAGGCGGGGCGCGCGGCGCGGCCCAGCTGGTACAGCCGATCCTTGAAGGCGCGGTGATAGGCGTTGCGCACCCGGGCGTCCGGAATGCGCTCCAGCTGCGCCTCCAAGGCCGCCTGCATGCCGGCCTGGGCATCGGGCTGGGTGAGGTTGCGGTCCGCCGCCTCCATGTCCCACAGCACGTCCGTCAGCGGCCGGGCGCGGTCCAGCACCGCCTGGAAGGCGGCAGCACCGCCGGCGCGGATCAGGCTGTCGGGATCCTCCTTCTCCGGCATGAAGGCGACGCGCACGGAATGGTCGGGCATCAGCAGGGGCAGAACCCGCTCCACCGCGCGGAAGGCGGCGCGCCGGCCGGCGTTGTCACCGTCGAAGCACAGGATGGGCATGCGCTGCCCCTCGGGCGCCAGCTTCCACAGGGCTTGGATCTGCGTCTCCGTCAGCGCCGTGCCCAGCGGGGCCACCGCACCCTCGAACCCGGCCATGACGCTGGCGATGACGTCCATATAGCCTTCGGTGACGATCACCGGCTTGCCGTCCGCCGCCGCCTGGCGCGCGCGGCTCATGCCGTAGAGGATGTCGCCCTTGTGGAACAGGGGGTTCTCGGCCGAATTGATGTACTTCGGCCCCTCCCCCTCCAGGATGCGGCCGCCGAAGGCCACCACCCGGCCGCGCCGGTCGGTGACGGGGAACAGCACCCGGTTGCGGAAGAAGGGGAAGGGCGCGCGGCCGTCGTCCGGCCGCTTGAACAGCCCGGCCTCCACCATGTCGGCCTCGGTGTAACCGGCGGTCACCAGCTCCCCACGCAGGCCCGTGCCGTCGCTGGGCGCGTAGCCCAGGCGGAAGCGGGCCATGGCCTCGTCATCCAGGCCCCGGCCGCGCAGGTAGGCCAAGCCATGGCGGCCCACCGGCGCGCGCAATTGCGCCTCGAACCAGCGGGTGGCGCGCTCCACCAGGTCATACAGCGACTTCTCGCGCTCGAACCGCTCCCGCTCCTGCGGGCTGGCCTTGGGCACGGTCAAGCCGGCCTCGGGCGCCAGCGCCTCCACCGCCTCCATGAACGACAAATTGTCGTTGCGCATGATGAAGCCGATGACGTCGCCGTGCGCGCCGCAGCCGAAGCAGTGGAAGAAGCCCTTCTGGTCGTTGACGTAGAAGCTGGGCGTCTTTTCGTTATGGAAGGGACAGGGCGCGCGGAACTCCCGCCCCGCCCGCTGCAGGCGCACGCGCCGCATCACCACGTCCGACAGGGTCAGCCGGTTCCGCAGCTCTTCCAGGAATTGGGGCGGCAGGGCCATGGGCGGTGGCGGGGTCCGAAAGGGTGGTCTGTCAGGATGGGGCCGGGCGGCTTGCCCGGCTCCGGAAAGGGTGGACCTCAGCCGTTCAGCGCGGCCTTGACCAGCGGACCGACGGCGGAGAAGTCCATCTGGCCGGTGTACTTGTCCTTCAGCGCGGCCATGACCTTGCCCATGTCCTTGATGCTGGCGGCGCCGGTGTCGGTCACGGCCTGGGCGATGGCGGCCTTGGTCTCATCATCGGTCAGCTGCTTGGGCAGGAAGGACATGATGACGGCGATCTCCGCCTCTTCCTGGGCGGCCAGCTCCTCACGGCCGCCCTGGCGGTAGAGGGCCACGGATTCGCGGCGCTGCTTCACCATGGTCTGCAGCATGCTGCCGATCTCGGCCTCGGGGATGCCGTCCATCTGGCCCTTGGGGCGCGCATCGATATCTCGCTTCTTCAGTTCCGCCATGATCATCCGGACGGCGGACAGCGTCTGCGTGTCCTTCGCCTTCATGGCGTCCTTCATGGCCTGGGTGAAACGCTCGCGCAGCATGGGTCGGCTTCCTCAAGAGGCTTCATGGCAACCGGCAAGCCACCCGCCTGCCCCAGGTTTTGGGGGCGCACGCGGGATGGTAGCCAATCAATGGGGAAGGACGAACCTTACCCGCCCAACCCCTTGAGCGCCAGCGCCCAGATGACAGAGGCGCCCCCGCGCCCCGAGCATGGGGGCCATCGCTTGACCCGGCCGCCCGTGTTCTCTATGTGACAGAAGAATTTCCGACGACATTGGGGCGGCCCTCGCGGCATGCCCGCGCTCCAGGGGGCGGCTCCCGCCCCGTGCTCAAGCGCGCGCCCACAAGGTCGAACCGGATGAGATGAGAGGGCACCTTCAAGGCCGGCAGCCGCGAACGCCGTCCGGGGAGTGCCCCGCAGCGAATGGAATGAAGCGATGACCGCAGCCGCCCCCACCCACCCCCCGCAGCCTGAGGGCGCCACCGGCGTGCTGGTTCTGGCGGACGGCAGCATCCATTGGGGCAAGGGCATCGGCGCCGCCGGCCAGTCGGTGGGCGAGGTCTGCTTCAACACCTCCATGACCGGCTACCAGGAAATCCTGACCGACCCGTCCTACGCCGGCCAGATCATCACCTTCACCTTCCCGCACATCGGCAACGTCGGCACCAACGACGAGGACATCGAGACGGTGACCCCGGCGGCCCGGGGCCTGATCCTGCGCGTCGACATCACCGAGCCGTCGAACTGGCGCGCCACGCGCAACCTGGACGCCTGGCTGAAAAGCCACGGCCTGGTGGGCCTGGGCGGCCTGGACACCCGCGCCCTGACCCGCCGCATCCGCGACGGCGGCGCCCCCAACGGTGTCATCGCCCATTCCCCCGACGGCAAATTCGACCTGGACGCCCTGCTGGCGCAGGCCAAGGCCTGGCCTGGGCTGGAGGGCATGGATCTGGCCAAGGACGTGACCTGCGGCCAGACCTTCACCTGGGATGAAAGCGCCTGGACCATCGCCGGCGGCTATGGCCGCCAGACCGACCCCAAACACCACGTGGTGGCCGTCGACTTCGGCGCCAAGCGCAACATCCTGCGCTGCCTGGCCAACGCCGGCTGCCGCGTGACGGTGGTGCCCGCCACCGCCACGGCCGAGGAAATCCTGGCGCACAAGCCCGATGGCGTCTTCCTGTCCAACGGCCCCGGCGACCCGGCGGCCACCGGCACCTATGCCGTGCCCATGATCCAGCAGATCGTGGCCAGCGGCCTGCCCCTGTTCGGCATCTGCCTGGGCCATCAGCTGCTGGCCCTGGCCCTGGGCGGCCAGACCACCAAGATGGAAAAGGGCCACCGCGGCGCCAACCACCCGGTGAAGGATCTGGCCACCGGCCGGGTTGAAATCACCAGCCAGAACCACGGCTTCGTCGTGCTGCCCGAAAGCCTGCCGGACACGGTGGAGGTGACCCATGTGTCCCTGTTCGACGGCACCAACGAGGGCATCCGCCTGAAGGACAAGCCGGTGTTCTCCGTCCAGTATCACCCGGAGGCCAGCCCCGGCCCGGAGGACAGTCATTACCTGTTCGACCGGTTCATCGAGAACATTGCCGCCCGCTGACGCGGCAATATTGACCGAAGTATTGATGAACGTGCCCGGAGGGCCGGTGGAGAGCGCTTCACCGGCCCTCACCTTTTGAGTATCGACACCCTCTCGAAAAAATCTTGCGCCGCTGCTATAAAAAACATTCGCGGGCGGCATGAGGCCAATAATGGGCGTGTTCGATTTCCTGAAAAAAGATGTGGTGGAAAAGGTGAAGGTGCCCGCGCTGGCTGCCAGCGTGGTCATCAATTCGAAGACCTATCCCATCAACAACATGGCGGCCAACAGCTTTACCGCCACGGGGGCCGCCGGCCTGGGCCAGGGGACGAGCTTCAAGATGAAGGTCGCCTTCAAGGACAGCAAAGAGAACGTCGCCTTCATCTGCGACGGCCAAGTGGCCGCCATTATTGGCAAGGACGCCAAGATCAACTTCGTCAACCTGGACGAGGCGCGGCGCCTGAAGGTCGCGGGCTTCCTGACGCGCTACCTGCGTTCCCGCTGATCAGGCTCCGGGATCGGACGAATATCAGTAAAATTTTAAATAATTCCCCTTAATAGCTTTTTCATCACTTGCGATGCTGACTCCCCAGCCGGGGCTGATCGATGATATTCTCAAGTGATGCGACTCTCTTCTGTCCTGCTTCCGGCGTTCCTGGCGATGGCCCTCCTGGCCGCGGTGCCGCTGCGCGCGCAGACCGCGCCGGCCACGCCCACGCAGTGGATGGTGCGCCCCACCCCGCCGCATGACGGGCTGAAGCTGACGCAGCCCCAGCCGGACCATGTGGGCGCCGGACCCTACGATCCCAGTCCGCCGCCGGCTGTGGCCCTGCCCCTGCCGCCGCGCTATACCCAGCCGCGCATCGTCTATGCCTTCGCCGGCCCGGCGTTGCGCATGATGACGGTGTCGCGCGAGCTGTCGGACGCCTGCCGGCGCGGCCGCTTCATCCAGCGCGTCGACATGCTGTACCGCGCCTTCGGCCCCAAGGAGAGCCCGCTGGGCGTGGCCTACGGCACCTGGGCCATCAACCTGGTGGACCCCGACCGCAAGCGCGAAGCCGGCACGGTCTATTTCTTCGACAAGCAGGATACGGCCCGCTGCACCGTCTACACCGCCCGGCAGGACGTGCTGCTGCCCTGGTACTACGGACCCGGCGGCGGCTACGGCAAGGACCCGGCCGTGCCGAATCCTGCCGCCAACGGCGTCACCCCGGTCTCGGCCCCCGCGCCCCAGGCCCCCTAAGCCCCTGGTTTCCCTGGGATCAAGCCCTGGTTTGACCCCGCGGGTTGCGGTAGGCGCACCCCCCCACCCCATATGCAGCGCTTCCCCCCGGGGCGGGGGCCCTTTATATAAGCGGCTCAGCCGAACAATCCCCCGCGCCACCATTCCAGGGCGGGGGATTGTTTTGTGTGGCCGGAGTCTGGAGCCCCCGTCGGGTTGGGCCGGACTGACCGGACGGTAGAATTCAAAAAATGGCGGCTGACCCTCATGCCTAAACGCACAGACATCAAGTCCATCTGCATCATCGGCGCCGGCCCGATCATCATCGGCCAGGCTTGCGAATTCGATTATTCCGGTGTGCAGGCGTGCAAGGCGCTGAAGGAAGAGGGGTACCGGGTCATCCTGGTCAACTCCAACCCCGCCACCATCATGACCGACCCGGGCCTGGCCGACGCCACCTACGTCGAGCCCATCACCCCGGCCGTCGTCGCCAAGATCCTGGAGAAGGAGCGCCCCGACGCCCTGCTGCCCACCATGGGCGGCCAGACGGCGCTGAACACGGCGCTGAAGCTGTTCCATGACGGCACGTTGGATCGGCTGGGGGTCAAGCTGATCGGCGCCAAGGCCGACGTCATCGAGAAGGCGGAGGACCGCCTGCTGTTCCGTGACGCCATGGACAAGATCGGCCTGGAAAGCCCCAAGTCGCGCATGGTGAAGTCGGAGGCCGAGGCCGCCGACGCCCTGGCCTATGTCGGCCTGCCCGCCATTATCCGCCCCAGCTTCACCCTGGCCGGAACCGGCGGCGGCATCGCCTACAACAAGGCGGAATACGTCGACATCGTCCGCGGCGGCCTGCGCGCCAGCCCGGTGGGCGAGGTCCTGGTCGAGGAATCGGTCCTGGGCTGGAAGGAGTATGAGATGGAGGTTGTGCGCGACTGCCGCGACAACTGCATCATCATCTGCTCGATCGAGAACATCGACCCCATGGGCATCCACACCGGTGACAGCGTCACCGTGGCGCCCGCGCTGACGCTGACCGACAAGGAATACCAGCTGATGCGCAACGCCTCGATCGCCGTGCTGCGCGAGATCGGGGTGGACACCGGCGGGTCCAACGTCCAGTTCGCCGTGAATCCGGAGAACGGCCGCGTCGTCGTCATCGAGATGAACCCGCGCGTCAGCCGCTCGTCCGCGTTGGCGTCCAAGGCCACCGGCTTCCCCATCGCCAAGATCGCCGCCAAGCTGGCCGTGGGCTACACCCTGGACGAGCTGGACAACGACATCACCGGATCCACGCCGGCCAGCTTCGAACCGACGATCGACTACGTCGTCACCAAGATGCCGCGCTTCGCGTTCGAGAAGTTCCCCGGCGCCGACGCCCTGCTGACCACGTCCATGAAGTCGGTGGGCGAGGCCATGTCCATCGGCCGCAGCTTCGCCGAATCGGTGCAGAAGGCCCTGCGCTCCATGGAAACCGGCCTGACCGGGTTCGACGAGGTGGATCTGACCGGCGGCACCGGCGTGGTCGACCCGCTGAAGATCCGGGCCGCCCTGTCCAAACCCACGCACGACCGCATCCTGGTCATCGCCCAGGCGTTCCGCCACGGTCTGACGGTGGAGGAGATCCACGCCGCCTGCCGCGTCGACCCCTGGTTCCTGCGCCAGATCGAAGAGGTCGTGCAGGCCGAGGCCGGCGTGAAGGCCGCCGTGCAGAAGGGGGGCCTGGCCGCCCTGACCCAGCGCGACTTCGCCAAGCTGAAGGCCCAGGGCTTCTCCGACGCCCGCTTGGCCACCCTGACGGGCGCCACCGAGGCCGCCGTGGCTGCAGCCCGCCGCGGCTTCAACATCCGCCCGGTGTTCAAGCGCATCGACACCTGCGCCGCCGAATTCGCCAGCAAGACGCCCTACATGTACTCCACGTACGAGGGTGACGGCAGCGTGGCCGGCGAGTGCGAGTCCGAGCCGACGGACAAGAAGAAGGTTGTCATCCTGGGCGGCGGTCCCAACCGCATCGGCCAGGGCATCGAGTTCGACTATTGCTGCGTCCATGCCGTCTACGCCCTGCGCGAGGCCGGCTATGAGACCATCATGGTCAACTGCAATCCCGAGACCGTCTCCACCGACTACGATACCGCCGACCGCCTGTACTTCGAGCCGCTGACGGCCGAGGACGTGATCGAGCTGGTGCGGACGGAGCAGGCCAACGGCGAGGTGCTGGGCGTCATCGTGCAGCTGGGCGGCCAGACGCCGCTGAAGCTGGCCCGCGACCTGGAAGAGGCGGGCATCCCCATCCTGGGCACCAGCCCGGATGCCATCGACCTGGCCGAGGACCGCGAGCGTTTCCAGCAGTTGCTGCACAAGCTGAACCTGCGCCAGCCGGCCAACGGCCTGGCCCGCTCCCTGGAAGAGGCGGAGAAGGTGGCGGAGCAGATCGGATTCCCCGTCGTCATCCGCCCGTCCTACGTGCTGGGCGGCCGCGCCATGGAGATCGTCCATGACCAGGCCGGCCTGAAGCGCTACATGGGCAACGCCGTGAAGGTGTCGGGCAAGAACCCGGTGCTGATCGACAGCTACCTTCAGGACGCCATCGAGGTGGATGTGGACGCCGTCTGCGACGGCACCCAGGTCTATGTCGCGGGCGTGATGGAGCATATCGAGGAAGCCGGCATCCATTCCGGCGACAGCGCCTGCGCCCTGCCCCCCTACACCTTGCCCAAGCCGGTGGTGGACGAGCTGTCCCGCCAGGCGGAGGCCCTGGCCCACGGCCTGAACGTCGTCGGCCTGATGAACATCCAGTTCGCCATCAAGGCGAATCCGGACGGCAACGGCCCGGCCGGCCAGGACATCTACATCCTGGAAGTGAACCCGCGCGCCTCGCGCACCGTGCCCTTCGTCGCCAAGGCCACCGGCACCGCCATCGCCAAGATCGCGGCCCGCGTCATGGCCGGCGAAAAATTGTCCGACTTCAAGCTGGGCGGCGCCTTCCCGCCGCACACGGCGGTGAAGGAGGCGGTGTTCCCCTTCAACCGCTTCCCCGGCGTCGACATCCTGCTGGGGCCGGAGATGCGGTCCACCGGCGAGGTCATGGGCCTGGACCCGAACTTCGCCATGGCCTTCGCCAAGGCTCAGCTGGGCGCCGGCGTGACCCTGCCGACCACCGGCACGGTGTTCATTTCGGTTCGGGAACGAGACAAGCCTCACCTGGTTCCGGTAGCCCGCCGTCTGGTCGACATGGGCTTCAAGATCGTCGCCACCTGCGGCACGGCCAAGGTGCTGTCGGCGGCCGGCATCCCGGTCAGCCAGATCAACAAGGTGCTGGAGGGCCAGCCCCACATCGTCGACGCCATGATCGACGGTGAGGTACAGCTGGTGTTCAACACCACGGAGGGCGCACAAGCCGTCTCCGACAGCTTCAGCTTGCGCCGCACCGCACTCGTCAATAACATTCCCTATTACACGACGGTCGCGGGTGCCCGCGCCGCCGTGGACGCCATCTCGGCGCTGCGCACCGGCAGCCTTGAGGTTGCGCCGCTTCAGTCCTATCTGAGCGGGACTTACTAACCTGCGGGTGATCGATCGACCAGGGGATGACGGCCGACCGGCCGCCATCCCGGGATCAAGATCACCCTCGGGAGGGTTTCTCGTTGTCGCGATGCGGCCCCTCGGGGCTCGCCCCAGGGCAAGATCCCTGGGTTCTGAGTAACGGAATATCGAAGGCTATGGAAAAAATCCCGATGACGTTTGCGGGTTACACCCGCCTCCAGGAAGAATTGAAGCATCTGAAGGTCACCGAGCGGCCGGCAGTGATCAAGGCCATCGCCGAGGCGCGCGAGCACGGCGACCTGTCGGAAAACGCGGAATACCATGCCGCGCGGGAGCGCCAGAGCTTCATCGAAGGCCGCGTCATGGAGCTGGAAGACAAGATCAGCCGGGCCGAGGTGATCGACGTCAGCAAGCTGACCGGCAACGCCGTGAAGTTCGGCGCCACCATCCGTCTGGCGGATGAGGACACGGACGAGGAGTCCACCTACCAGATCGTGGGTGCCGACGAGAGCGACATCAAGAACGGCTTCCTGTCGATCACCAGCCCGCTGGCGCGCGCGCTGATCGGCAAGCATGTCGGCGACAATGTCGAGGTGACCACGCCCGGCGGCTCCAAGAGCTACGAGATCGTGGAGATCGCCTTCCGCTGAGGCGGTGGCCCCTCCCCGCGCTCATAAGAAAAGCCCCCGCTGGACATCCGGCGGGGGCTTTTCTTATGGCGATCCGTGAGGGAAGGCGGATGGAGACTTATTCCTCGTCCTCATCGTCGTCCAGCACCTCGGGTCCCACATCGACATCGATGGGAACGCCGGGGGTATACTTGGACTGGCGGATGGCCAGGGCCGACTTCACGTGGCTGACGTTGGGGGCCGCGGTCAGCTTGGTCGTCAGGAAGCGCTGGTAGCTGTCCCAGTCCGCGGCCACGATCTTCAGCAGGAAGTCGGTTTCGCCGGCCAGCATGCTGCATTCCCGAACCTCGGGCCAGCTGTTGACCATGCCTTCGAACTTCTTCAGATCCGCTTCCGCCTGGGAAGACAGGCCCACCTGCGCGAACACCGTGACGCCGAAGCCCAGGGCCTCGGGGTTGATGTCCGCATGGTAGCCCCGGATGAAGCCCGCCTCTTCCAGCGCGCGGACGCGCCGCAGACAGGGGGGCGCAGAGATGCCGGCCCGCCGGGCGAGTTCCACGTTGGTCATTCGGCCGTCCGCCTGCAAGTCGCGCAGGATACGCCGATCAATTCGGTCGAGTTTGACCCGCCGCATGGTATTGTCTTGTGCTCCCGGGAGGGGTGGGGTTGAAAGGATATTACATAGATTGCCCGCCGCCCCCAGGCAAGAAAGATTGTTGCGCGCGAAACGGTCCCATCCTTTGGTGATGCGCGCTACACTGGCGCCATGAACGCCCAGAGCCCCCTGGCGGCCTCCGCCATCCCCCCAGCCCCGCAGCCCCCAACCCCGCCCACCTGCTGGGTTTTATCCGATGGCAAGGCCGGCATGGAAAACCAGTGCCTGGGCCTGGCGGAGGCCGTGGGCGCGACCCCGGTGGTCAAGCGCATCCGCCTTAAGACGCCCTGGCGCCAGCTCAGCCCCTACCTGCCGCTGAGCCTCGACCACGGCCTCACCCCCGACTCCGACACCCTGGCGCCGCCCTGGCCGGATTTGCTAATCACCTCCGGCCGGCAGGCGGTGGGCGCCGCCCTGGCCATTCGCCGGCGAAGCGCCGGTCGGCAAAACGGGGGCCACACCTTCTGTGTCCACATCCAGAACCCGGGCGTGCCCTTCGGCTGGCTGGACCTTGTGGTCATGCCGGCCCATGACCGCAAGGCCGGGCCCAACGTGATGGAGAGCCTGGGCGCCCTGCACCGGGTGACGGCGGCCCGCCTTGCGGCCGAGGCGGCCAAGTTCGCGCCCCTGCTGGATCACCTGCCCCGCCCGCGCGTGGCCGTGCTGGTGGGTGGCTCCAACGGTGTCTACCAGCTGACGCCGGCCGTGACCGCGCAGTTGGCCGACCGGTTGGCCGTGTTGGCCCGCCAGGGCATGGGGCTGATGGTCACGCCCTCGCGCCGCACGGGAGCTGAAAACGAAGCGGTGCTGCGCCGGCACCTGCAAGGGTTGCCGGCCGTGGTCTGGGACGGTGCCGGCGCCAACCCCTATTTCGGCTATCTGGGCCTGGCCGACGCCGTGCTGTGCACCGGCGACAGCGTGTCCATGGTGTCGGAGGCGGCCAGCACCGGCAAACCCGTCTATGTCATCGCCCTGGAAGGCAAGTCGGCCAAGTTCGACCGATTCCACCAGCTGATGGTGGAGCGCGGCGTCACCCGCCCCTTCACCGGTGCGGTGGAAAACTGGACACCCACGCCCCTGGACGACACACCGCGCGTGGCGGCCGAGGTGCTGCGGCGCATGGCCGCCCGGCGCTGACGCCCCGACGGGGCGCAGGGACGCGGCCTGTGTTATGGTGGGCCCATCCGTTGCTGGGGTGGGCCAATCGCATGGGCCCAGCATTGACCCCGATGCGCCGCCGCCCCATCTGGGGTGAGGTATTTGCGAGCCAATCTCATCAAGAACGATTCTAAAGTATGGTCTAACCCCGGCGCCCCATGAGGCGCCAGCCTTAGAAGAAGCAGGACCATGATCGGCACCTCCGCCACCTCCTCCCCCGCGTCTGGCTCCCCCGCGTCTGGCGCCCAAGCTTCTGGTAAGACTGTGGCGACGGACCCAGGCCACAACATTGACCTGGACGCCTTTCGCGCCACCCCGCTGTCCCATGACCCGTTCGCCCACCTGATCATCCCCGGCTTCGTGCGGGCGGAGGTGCGCGAGGCCATCCACCGCGATTTTCCCGAGATCGAGCAGGCCGGCAGCTTCCCCTCGCGGGAACTGAGCTTCGGCCCGGCCTTCGCGGCGCTGCTGGAGGAAATCCAGGGCCCGGCCATGACGGCGGCGTTCGAGGAGAAGTTCGGCATCGACCTGACCGACCATCCCACGATGGTGACAGTGCGCGGCCGGGCCAAGGCCCAGGACGGCCAGATCCACGTCGACAGCAAGAGCAAGATCATCACCGTCCTGCTCTACATGAACCCGTCCTGGGAAACGTCGGACGGACGCCTGCGCCTGCTGCGCGGGCCGGAAAGCCTGGACAACGCGGTGACCGAGATTCCCCCGGCCGAGGGCACCCTGCTGGCCTTCCTGAATGGCCCCACCGCCTGGCACGGCCACACCAGCTTCGTCGGCCCGCGCCGCGTCATCCAGTTGAACTGGGTGCAGGACGACGGCGTGGTGAAGCGGGAACAATTCCGCCACGCCCTGTCGGCCAAGATGAAGCGCCTGAACCCCTTCCGCTGAATCTGTGAAAACGGCGCGTCTGCCCGTATAACGCCCTGATGTGTCACCGCCGGCCTGCTTGAGGGCCGGCGGTCCCCTCGTCATTTGGACCCGTCCATGCCCCTCAAGATCGAAACCTTCAGCAACGTCACCGGCGGCAGCAGCTACTTCAAGGCTATCGGCCACCCGCTGGCGGCGGAACCGGCAAAGGCGCTGCTGGCCGATCTGCGGGCGGCGGGCCGGGTCGCCGTCTACGACCCGCTGAACATGCTGGAGCCGTTCGACGAGATCCACCACCTCACCGGCCCCGGGGGATCGGTGGACGTGGCGGCGGTCTACGCCCAGAACGTGGACAAGATCGGCCAGACGCTGCTGGGTCACCCGGCGCAGCCGGTGACGGCCCTGGCGGGCACAGCCGTGGACGCCGTGTTCGTGGCGGCCTTCGACGCCGACCGGCTGGTGGCCCACATCCGGCACCTGATCCCTGCCGGCGCCAAGGTCTACTCCCTGGACCCGCTGAAGCTGCCAGCCGACCTGTTGACCGACCGCCGCACCTATCTGGCGCCCCTGAACTTCGCCACCAACTACGCCTTCTTCCGCGATGGCGCCGGCCACCACACCCGGGTGGTCACGGCCAACTACTGGTCCAGCTACGGCGCCGCCGAGCCCTATCTGTGGCTCTGCCTGTTCGATGAGGACGGCCAGGTGCTGGCGCGCTGGACGCAGGAACTGCCGGGGGCCGACGGCACCGTGGTCATCGACAGCGCCGCCGTGCGCAAGGAATTCGACCTGCCGGAATTCACCGGCCAGCTGTTCATCCATGTGGTGGGGGCCGCCGGCCACGATGTGGTGAAGTACGCGCTGGATACCTATGGCGACGCCGCCGACACCCTGTCCTGCACCCATGACGCCAACGCCTGGCCGTCGGACTTCTACGCCGGCCTGCCCGCCCCACGCGCGGATGAGCGCGTGATCCTGTGGGTGCAGAACAGCCATCCCTGCCCCATCCCCGCCGGCGCCGTGGCCCTGAACCTGATGGGCCACGAAACGGCGGTGGAACTGGACCGCGAGATCGGGCCTTACGCCACCTACGCCCTGGACGTGGCCAGCCTGCTGCCCGACGCCCACTGGCCGCAGCAGGTGGAAATCCGCGCCGGCAAGCATTTCGTCCGCCCGCGCTATGAGGTCATCCGCACCGATGCCGCCGGTGTGGCGCGCCACCGCATCGCCCACCCGAACGTGGAGCGCATGGACCTAAAGCCGGACCCCAAGCTGGCCACCCTGACCAACCTGATGGGCAAGGGCTTCATCCTGCCCGCCCCCATCTTCCCGGCCGGCCGCTTCCGCACCATCGCCTTGCCCACCCCCATGGGCACCACGCAAGCGCACCTGCCGCTGACCGCCATCGTCTATGACGCCGACGGCACCGAGGTGGCGCGCCGCGACCTGGGCCGCCTGCCCCGCGACCATGAGACGGTGTTCGAAGCGGCCGACATCCTGGACGGCAAGAGCCTGCCCTCCGGCTATGGCCATCTGGAGCTGATCTACGACTTCGCCGCCGGCGAGAACGACGCCGACGGCTGGCTGCACGCCCTGTTCCGCTATGAGGACGGGGTCAGCGGCCACGCGGCGGAGACCAGCTTCGGCGCCCACATGTTCAATACGGTGCTGACTTATAAGAACGAGCCGCAGTCTTATTCCGGCCGGGCGCCGGGCCTGTCCACCCGCCTGTTCCTGCGCACCGGCATGGCGGCCGACGTGGACACGCTGTGCCACCTGATCTACCCGGCCAGCACGCCGTGGAACGCGCGCTCCAACACCGCGCTGGTCCTGATGACCAAGGATGGGGAGGAGGTCGCCCGCCGCATGGTGAGCATCGCCTGCTCCGGCAGCTTCCACTTCCGCGTGGGCCAGACCTTCACGAGCAGCGAGGTCAAGGACGCGGGCCGCGACGCCTACGTCCTGATCCGCGACACCACCTGCCGCCTGTTCGGCTATCACGGCTTGATCCGCGACGGCGCGAATGGGGCCTTCGCGCTGGATCACATGTTTGGGTTTTGAGGATGGGGCTACCGATGCGAGCAAGCCGCACGGTTGCGACCTGCTTCGGCTTGGGTGTCTAATACCCCATCCGCTTCGCTTCTGCCCACCGCTGGGAGCATTTGGACATGGCCACGATCGACTATAGCCACATGACGCCCGCCGAAAAGCTCGCCCTCATTGGGGAGATTTGGGAGAGCATCGAAGCCGACGCGATCCCCCTGACGGAGGCGCAGGCCGCCGAAATCAGACGGCGCCTTGAAACACTGGATGACGATATCCGGCACGGCATGGATGCTGACGCCCTGGAGGCGGAGCTTGACCGTCGCTTCCCGTAATGCGGGTGATCCTCACGCCGCAGGCGCAGGCTGAATATATCGAAGCGATTGAATGGTATCGGCAACAGGCGCCCGGTCTCGATAAGCGCCTGCGGGCGGCCTTTGCCGACACGCGGAAACGGATCGCCGCTGGCCCCTTGCGCTTCCCGTCCACGATTGGCGGCACCCGCCGGGCCCGGCTTCGAGACTTTCCATACCTCGTCATCTACCGGCTCGCAGGCGACACCATACAGGTGGTCGCCTTTTTCCACACAAGCCGCCGCCCACGCCAATGGCAGCGCCGGATGTGATGAGAAGAGCACGTCAACAAAAGGGCCGGCGGGTCGCTACTCCGTCGGCCCTTTTCTTTGGGACGCTCGCTTCTTACCGCGCGCTGGCGCTCTGCTTGGGCAGGGTGCCCACGGCCTCCAGCACCTGGGACTCGGTCAGGATCTGCGGCCACACGTCAGGCTCGGCCTGGCCGGGGCGGTAGAACAGGTAGAGGGGCACGCCGCTGCGGCCGTGGGCCTGCAGCACGCGGGTGATCTCGGCATCACGGTTGGTCCAATCGCCCTTCAGCAGGGCCACGTTGTGGCTCTTCAGCGCCTGGTGCACGGTGTCGCTGGACAAGGCCACGCGCTCGTTCACCAGGCAGGTGATGCACCAGGCGGCGGTGAAGTCCACCAGCACCGGCCGGCCGTCGGCACGCAGCTTTTCCAGTGTGGCCGGGGAGAAGGCCTCGAACCCGTCGGTCATGGCCACGGCCTTGCCGTCGGCGGCCGGGGCGGCGTTGCCGACAGCCTGCGGCACCACGGCCGCCACCGCTAGCGCCAGGGCCGCCAGCGCGGCCAGGGCGCCGCCGCGCCGGCCCCAGCCCTCGGCATAATGAGTGACGCCATAGAGCCAGGCGGCGAAGCCCACCAGCACCAGGCCAACCAGGATTCCGGTCATGCCAGGCGCCCCGACCTGCACCGCGAACACCCAGACCAGCCAGGCGGCGGAACCGTACAGGGGGAAGGCCAGCACCTGCTTCAGCCGCTCCATCCACGCCCCCGGCTTGGGCAGGTGGCGCAGCAGCCAGGGGCTGCAGGCCAGGGCCAGGAAAGGCAAGGCCATGCCGAAGCCCAGGGCCAGGAAGACAGCCAGCGCCACATACCAGGGCTGGACCAGGGCGTAGCCCACGGCCGCCCCCATAAAGGGCGCCGTGCACGGCGTGGCAACGACGGAGGCCAGCACGCCGGTGAAGAAGGAGCCGGCATAGCCGTCCCCCTGGGTCAGCCCCTGCCCCACGCCCATGAACTGGTCGCCCACGGTGAAGACGCCCGACATGCTGAGGCCCAGCAGCAGCATGACATAAGCCAGCACGGCCACCACCAGGGGCGACTGCAGCTGGAAGCCCCAGCCGATCTCCTGCCCGCCGGCGCGCAAGGCCATCAGCACGATGGCGATGGCGGCGAAGCAGGCCAGCACGCCGGCGGTGTAGACCAGGCCGTGCAGGCGGGCGTGGGCGCCCTGGTGGCGCACCAGGGCCATGGCCTTCATGGACAGCACGGGGAAGACGCAGGGCATCAGATTCAGGACCATGCCCCCCAGGCAGGCGAACAGCACCGCTTGCCACAGGGGCAGGACGGGTGCGTTGCCGGTATCCGCCGACATGCCACCACCGGCCGGCGCGGCCCCCACGCCATCGGCGGGGATGGCGATGGCCAGCGCCTGGGTTGTGGGCTGGCCGTTCACCAGTTCCGTCACCTCCAGGATGCCGTTCACCGGGCCCGGCGTGGCGCGGCCGGTGGGCTTCAGGGTCAGGGTCAGGCCGTCCCTGGTGACGGCCAGCTGCTGCGGCGCGCCGGCCTCCACCAAATCGGGGTTCTCGGCGAAGAAATAGGCGTCCTTGACCTGGTCGGCCGTCAGACCGGGGGCGGCCAGGCGAACGGTGACGGCGGCCTTGGTGGCGCTGACGCTGGCGGCATAGGGGCTGGGCACCGGCAGAGCCGCCCGCGCCTCCGCGAACATCGGCGCCACGGCCGGGTCGGGGGTACCGCCGGCGGTGACCGGCACGTCCAGGGTCAGGGTAGCGTCCTCGGGCACGCAGACGTCGGCGCAGATCAGCCAGTTGGCGGCGGCCGTCAGGGTGACGGTGCTGCCCGGCTTGGCATCGGCCGGCACATCCAGGCGGGCCAGGACGCGGGTTGCCTTCTCATAGCCGTAGTTCACCAGCGGGCCGGTGGTGAAACGGTGCGGGGCCGGGAAGTTCAGCGGACCGGCCTTCCAGCCGGCCGGCAGGGTCCAGTTGACCTCCGTCGGCAGGCCCGAGTCGCCGGGATTGATCCAATAGGTATGCCAGCCATCCTGCAGCTTCTGGTCCAGCGCCACCCACAGCGGTTGGCCGGGAACGGCAGGGCCCTCGGCCACCAGCTGGCTGACGGTGTGCTCGGTCTGTACCGGGACGGCCGACGCGGACGCGGCCGTGAAGCCGGCGAGCGCCACGAGATACACCGCCCATTTCCTGAAACCGCCCATCACCGCCGCCGTCTTCCATCGTTCATCCGCAAACCCTTCCCCCTCATGTAGTGCATGACAGCGGCTGCCGCCATGGGGGAATGGCCGCACCCTTGACGCCCCCCAGCCCCCGCACCTTCGCAGGGCTGGATGATCCTATCTGTGACGTCTGGCGTTGAGCCCGGGGCCGCTTGCCGGTATCGTCCCGCGTCTGAGTGAAACATCACGCCTGCCCCACCATATCTAGAGGGCGGCGAGGGCCCGGCCCCCAATCAAGAGGGTCCCCTTTCCTGCCAGGAACAGTTCCCATGACCACCCATCGCACCAAGGTCCTGATCATCGGCGGCGGTCCCGCCGGTTACACCGCCGGCATCTATGCCGCCCGCGCCAACCTCCAGCCCATCCTGGTCCAGGGCATGCAGCCGGGCGGCCAGCTGATGATCACCACGGAGGTGGAGAACTACCCGGGCTTCGCCCAGGCGGTGCAGGGCCCCGACCTGATGGAGCAGATGCGCCAGCAGGCGGAGCATGTGGGCACCACCCTGGTCTACGACGTCATCACCTCCGTCGACTTCACCCAGCGCCCCTTCGTTGCCAAGGCCGACAGCGGCGACGAGTTCGTGGCCGACACCGTCATCATCGCCACCGGCGCCCAGGCGCGCTGGCTGGGCGTGGCCGGTGAGCAGGAATTCCAGGGCGCCGGTGTCTCGGCCTGCGCCACCTGCGACGGCTTCTTCTTCCGGGGCAAGGAGGTGGCGGTCATCGGCGGCGGCAACACCGCCCTGGAAGAGGCGCTGTACCTGACGCACCACGCGTCCAAGGTCACCCTGATCCACCGCCGCGACGCCTTCCGGGGCGAGAAGATCCTGCACGACCGCGTCTTCGCCAACCCGAAGATCGAGGTGCTGTGGAACCACAAGGTGGACCGGGTGCTGGGCAAGGGCGGGGCGGCCGACGGCGGCTTCGACCTCAACAACCCCAAGCAGGTCACCGGCCTGGCGCTCAGCGACACTGTCACCGGCGAGGGGCGTGAGCTGCCGCTGGACGGCGTGTTCGTCGCCATCGGCCACGACCCCGCCACGGCCATCTTCAAGGGCCATGTCGAGATGGACGACGAGGGCTACGTCATCACCGCCCCGGACAGCACCCGCACCAACGTGCCCGGCGTGTTCGCCGCCGGCGACGTGAAGGACAAGGTCTTCCGCCAGGCCGTCACCGCCGCCGGCATGGGCTGCATGGCAGCACTGGAGGCCGAGCGCTTCCTGGGCGGCCACTGAGCCGCCCGCAGCGCCCCCCCCGAGTCACCGAAGCGGGCGCCGCCGTCTTGGTACGGCGGTACCCTTCTTTGTACTAATTCGCGGTATCCATTCGCGAATTTGCTACCCGGGCGTTGCCAAAACGGCACGATGCGGTGCTAAAATGCCTTATCAGTCTATGGCCTAACCGTGTGGACACCCACAATCGGTAGCGTCTTGGACAAGCTGGGTATATATTCTTTGCATGGCGGCCCGCTTGAGGCCGTCATTTCCGACGGTCCCGCTCTCCGGGATCGCAACGTCTTTGACGCATAAGGACCGGGAATGGACTGGGACAAGCTTCGCGTTTTCCACGCGGTGGCGGAGGCCGGCAGCTTCACGCATGCTGGCGAGACCCTGAACCTCAGCCAATCGGCCGTCAGCCGGCAGATCAGCGCGCTGGAGGAAAGCCTCCACGTGCCGCTGTTTCATCGCCACGCCCGCGGCCTGATCCTCACCGAACAAGGCGAGTTGCTGTACCGCACCGCCCGCGAGGTGTTCGCCAAGCTGTCCATGACAGAGGCGATGCTCTCGGAAAGCAAGGAGCACCCGAAGGGCCCGCTCAAGGTGACGACCACCGTCGCCTTCGGTTCCACGTGGCTGACCCCGCGCATCCGGGAATTCCTGTCGATCTACCCCGACGTGCAGCTGACCCTGCTGCTGGACGATAACGAGCTGGACCTGTCCATGCGTGAGGCGGACATCGCCATCCGCATGGTGCCGCCGCGCCAGCCCGACCTGATCCAGCGCCACCTGATGACCGTGCGCACGCACCTTTACGGTCACCGCACCTATCTGGAGAAGCGCGGAACCCCGGAGACGGTGGAGGATCTGCAGAAGCACGACCTCATCGCCTATCCGTCCGACGCCAAGGCGCCGGTGCCCAACATCAACTGGCTGCTGGCCCTGGGTGATCCGCCGGGCGGCGAGCGCGACACCATCTTCCGCGTCAACAGCCTGTACGCCCTGTACAAGGCGGTGGAGAGCGGCCTGGGCATCGCGGCCATCCCCGACTACATCATTTCCGAGAGCAACCCCGATCTGGTCCGCATCCTGCCGGACGTGACGGGCCCGCGCATCGACGCCTACTTCGTCTACGCCGAGGAATTGCGCCATTCCAAGCGCATCGCGGTGTTCCGCGACTTCCTGGTGAAGAAGGTTGCCGAAACATTCCCCGCGACGCATGCGCCTACCGCATAGCTGAGACGGCTAATCACCCCTTTAAACGGGGCATCAAAAGATTAAATATTGGCCATCGGATGTTGCGACGCAGCATCCGATGTTTCCTCCAGGATGCCCGTCCTGGAGTGGGCCTTCGGGCCCAACGTCTCCCAGACGTGAAGCCTCCCTGTTCAACTCGCCGGTAAGTCATCGACTTACCGGCAGTTTTTTTACTTGGTGGTTGCGAAGTACCCCGTTGGGGCTACTCCCAGGATGACTGCGACGCGCAGGCCTGGGCCTCTGGTTTTATCTGCCTGATCCATTCCAGCCGTCGCGCATTCCACGCCGGGATGAGGACGGGTCATTGCCGTTTTGCGTCCCGTCCGGGCTCAAATGTTATAGCCCCATCGACTTGCGACGCTCATGTAGAACGTAAGGATGGGAGACGAAAATGACTGGACCTGCCACCTGGAGCGCGACCTCAGTCTCCCGCTTCCCTTTACAAATCCAGAATTCGACCTTGCGTCTTCTGCATGACTATTGGGATATCCTGCGCGGCGACCGCGCTTTTCCCAACAGTTCCGAGATCGAGGTGGTGGATCTGCCGGTCTCGCCCGGGGGAGTCATGCTGGTGGACGTGGCGCCCAACCAGATGGCCTTCACCCTGCACTGGGTCGGCACCGATTACGTTTTGTGGCTGCGCCGTGACTCGACCGGCCTGCAACTGGAAGACCTGCCCCCCTCCCCCAACACCGTGCCCTTCGCCCAGATGTTGCGCCGGTCCGCCGATAACGGCCTGCCCCAGACCCGCAGCCTGCCGGCCGTCCCCTCCATGACCATTCCCGCCGCCGAGTTGGTAGTGCTGCCCCTGGGCGGGCTGGACGGCAAAGTGGCCCGCCTGCTGGTCGGCTGCGCCTTTGACCGCAAGCGCCGGGGCCTGCAGGTCGTCGGCTGAATCGCTTTTTTTTGCGCCGCAGCTGGTAACGCTAACGGCCTTAAAAACGGCCAACCGGCCCAATGGAATTTTTGCCTCCAATGGTACTGCCTATGGTACCATCCGTCGCATCACATAGGTTGAGTGGATCCTGGGATCAAGATGCGCGTCGTCTTCGATACCGATGTCATGGTCGCCGCTCTGGAAAGCGCCAGCGGTGCTTCGCATCAGTTGCTGCTGCGGGCTGGCCGGGGAGAGCTGCAACCGCTTCTATCGACCAGTCTTGTCCTGGAATACGAGGCTGTCCTAACGCGGCAGGCCTACCTGCAACGTACTGGCCTGACGGCGGAAGACATTCAGGCGGCATTGGATGACATGATTCGTCTGTGCCATAGGGTTTCTATCCAAATTCGATGGCGACCCGCAGCCGGTGATCCAGATGACGACCATGTGCTCGAGACAGCCTTGAACGGTCGCGCCGACGCCGTCGTGACGTTCAATCACCGCGACATGGCGAAAGCGGGAGAGCGCTTTGGCTTACTTATTCTTAGACCTGGTGAATTGCTGAGGAGATTGAGATGACCAACGTGAATCTCCGCCTGCCCGACAGCACCCATGAAGCCGCCGTGAGGAAAGCTAAGCAGGAAGGTGAGTCCCTCAACGCCTTCATTGTGCGGGCGGTAACGGCCCAGTTGGCTTCAACCGGCGAAGCGGACCGCTACTTCGAATTGCGAGCTGGCAGGGCCAAGCCAGGCGCCTTGCTGGAAGTCCTGGGTAAGGTGCGGAACACCCTTCCGCGCGATGGTGACGAGGTGGCATGAGCCCTCGGCTCATCGCCCAAAGAATTCCTTCAGCCGCATCACCGCGCTGTCCAGGATGGCGTCCTGCTTGCTGAAGCAGAAGCGGATGAGGTGCGTGGGCGCCCCTTCCTCGTAGAAGGCGCTGACCGGAATGGCGGCCACGCCGGCATCCGTCGTCAGGCGCCGGCAGAAATCGGCGTCATCCTCGCCTGGGCGCAGGCCGCGCGCGCCGGTGATGTCGGCCACCACGAAATAGGTCCCTTCCGAGGGCAGGACGGGTAGGCCGGCGGAGACCAGGCCCGCGGCCAGACGGTCGCGCTTGGCCTCCAGCGCCGCCGCCAGCAGGCCAAAATAGGCGTCGTCCTTGGCCAGGCCATAGGCCACCGCCGCCTGCAGGTTGGGCGGGGTGCTGAAGGTCAGGTACTGGTGCGCCTTGGCCACCGGCTGCAACAGGTCCGGGGCCGCCGTGACGTACCCCACCTTCCATCCCGTCAGCGAGAAGGTCTTGCCGGCGGAGCCGATGCGCAGCGTGCGCTCGCGCATGCCAGGGAGGGTCATCAGCGGCACGTGCCGGCGGCCGTCGAACACCAGGTGCTCATAGACCTCGTCGCACACGGCCAGGCAATCGTGGGCAATGACCTGGTCCGCCAGCAATCGCAACTCCTCCACCGACCAGACCTTGGCCGCCGGGTTCAGGGGGTTGTTCAACACCACCAGCTTGGTGCGCGGGCTGAAGGCAGCGGCCAGTTCGTCCGGGTCCACGGTCCAGCCTGGCGGCTGCAGGCGCACGAAGCGGGGGATGCCACCCGCCCGCCGGATGATAGGGACGTAACTGTCGTAGAGCGGCTGGAACAGCACCACCTCGTCGCCCGGTTCGATCAGGCCGAACAGGCAGGCGGCCAACGCCTCGGTCGCGCCGGAGGTCACCATCACCTCACGCTCCCAATCCACCTCCAGGCCGTAAAAGCGCGCCGCGTGGGCCGCCACGGCCTGGCGCAGGGCCGGCAGGCCCATCATGGGCGGATACTGGTTGTTGCCCTCCAGCAGCGCGCGGGCGGCCACCTGCAGCACATCCTCCGCCCCCCGGTCGTCGGGGAAGCCCTGGCCCAGGTTGATGGCGTTGTGTGCGCCCGCCAGCCGCGACATGGCCTCGAAGATGGTCGTCCCGTATCCCGATAGGATAGCGTTACCCGATCGCACCGACGTTCCTCCCAACCCCTTCAGGCCCCATACGGCTCCGCGCACCGCATTGGACCCGATCCATGCGCGAAGCCCATGGTCCGGGTCAAATGAGGAATGGTCAAGGCGTTGAAAAGACAAAGGGCCGCGGCGTGGCATCCACGCTACGGCCCTCGCCTCAAACTCGGGATCTCAGGTCTTTCAGGCGTTGCCGGCCACGGTCACCGAGGCCAGCTCGCCCTGGTCGTTGGCGGCGACGTCGTTGGCGGCGGCCAGCACCTTGGCGGACACGCGAACCGGGGCGCGGTGACGATGGCGCCAGGCGTCGAAGCGGCCGAACAGCGGACGCACCAGCCGAGGGGCGTGGTCGCGGGCGCGCACGTAATGGCGGCGGGCCGAGACAGAGCTGCGCAGCACCATCAGGCCGCCCACCGCCAGCAGCGGCGTGGAGACGGGCCCGGGTATGGGCAGCGACAGCACGCCCAGGCCCATGACCAGCCAGCCGGACGCCTGCAGCGCCGGACGGCGCAGGCGGGCGATCTCAACCCTGGGCAAGCTGGCAACGGTCAACATGGGGGATGGTCCCGGCGGAAGGTCGCGGCACCGGATTGGCCGCGTGGTGAGTGATGACGGGAGATTTGGCCGAAATTGAGATGGAAGCTAGGCCCCCCTGGGGCAATGCCGATTTGTGTGCGCTGCAACCCGATTGGGTAAGCCAACGGCGCAGGCCCCAAAATGGGCCGCGACCAAAAGGAAAAAGGGCAGAACCCAAGGATTCCGCCCTTTTCCGAATAATGCTCTGAGGGCCGAAACGACCGCCCCGAACCGTTTTACGCCGCCGGCGGCGTCCAGCGCAGGACTGGCTTGCGCGCCGCGGCAGTCTCATCCAGACGGCGGCGGGGGGTGTAGCGGGGGGCCGCCAGGAAGTGGGCGGCATCGCCCGCCTTGGCCTTGCCCGCCAGGTGCCGCATGGCGCCGACGAACTGGTCCAGCGTGGCCTTGGACTCGGTCTCGGTCGGCTCGATCAGGAAGGCGCCGTGCACGACCAGGGGGAAATACATGGTCATGGGATGGAAGCCTTCGTCGATCATCGCCTTGGCGAAGTCGAGGGTGGTGACGCCCGTGTCCTTCAGGAAGCGGTCGTCGAACAGGGCCTCATGCATGCAGTAGCCGTCGAACGGCACGCTCATCAGATCCTGCAGCCGCGCCTTCAGGTAATTGGCGTTCAGCACGGCGTCGCTGGAGGCCTGGCGCAGGCCGTCGGCGCCGTGGCTCATGATGTAGGCCAGGGCGCGGACGAACATGCCCATCTGGCCGTGGAAGGCCTTCAGGCGGCCGAAGGGCTGGGCGCCCTGCTCCACCTCGCCCTCATGCTCCACCAAGCGGAAGCCATCGGCCCCGTGCACCACGTAGGGCAGTGGGGCGTAGGGGGCCAGCGCGTCCGACAGGACCACCGGGCCGGAGCCCGGACCGCCACCGCCGTGCGGGGTGGAGAAGGTCTTGTGCAGATTGATGTGCATGGCGTCCACGCCCAGGTCCGCCGGGCGCACCCGGCCGACGATGGCGTTGTAGTTGGCGCCGTCGCAGTAGAAATAGCCGCCGGCGGCATGCACCGCGTCCGCGATCTCCTTCACCTGGGGCTCGAACAGGCCGCAGGTGTTGGGGTTGGTCAGCATGATGCAGGCGACGTCGGGGCCCAGCTTGGCCTTCACCGCCTCGACACTGACGCGGCCGTTGGCCTCGGCCGGGATGGCGTCGACGGTGAAGCCGCAGAAGGCCGCCGTGGCCGGGTTGGTGCCGTGCGCCGACTCCGGCACCAGCACGCGGGTGCGGCCGGCCTCGCCCCGGGCCTGCAGCGCGGCGCGGATGGCCATGAGGCCGCACAGCTCGCCATGGGCGCCGGCGGCCGGGGACATGGCCACGGCCGGCATGCCGGTCAGGGTCTTCAGCCAGTGGGCCAGCTGGTCGATCAGCTCCAAGGCGCCCTGGACGGTGGACTGCGGCTGCATCGGGTGGATGTCGCCGAAGCCGGGCAGGCGCGCCAGCTTCTCGTTCAGGCGCGGGTTGTGCTTCATGGTGCACGAACCCAGCGGGTACATCGTACTGTCGATGCCCAGGTTCTTCTGGCTGAGGCGGGTGTAGTGGCGCACCACCGTCGGTTCCGACAGGCCGGGCAGGCCGACGCCCTCACGGGCCTTCAGACCGCCCAGGCGGCTGGCGACGGCCGGGACCGCCTCCAGGTCCACGCCGGTGACGCCGGGGTTGTCCAGTTCGAAGATCAACGGCTCTTCATGCACCAAGGCACGGTTGCCGGTGTAGGTGCCCACGTCGGTGGCCGCCGCCGACTCGACGTCGGGCGTGGTCTTGCGTCCTTGGGTGTTCATCACTGCTTGCCTCCCAGGGCCTGAACGAGGGCGTCCATGTCGTCTTCGGTGGTCGTCTCCGTCACCGCCACCAGCAGCAGGTCGGCGAGGGCCACCTGGCCGGGATGCAGGCGCGAGATCGGCACGCCAGCCAGGATCAGTTCCGCCGCCAGCGTGTCGACCAGGGCCGCCGCGTCGCCCTTCACCTGGACGGTGAACTCATTGAAGAAGCCCTGGTTCAGCACGGTCACGCCGGCCGCGGCCAGCTTGTCCGCCAACTGCACCGCCTTGGCGTGGTTCAGCCGCGCCAGGCCGGTGAAACCCAGCTCGCCCAGCAACGACAGGTGCATGGTGAAGGCCAGCGCGCACAGGCCGGAGTTGGTGCAGATGTTGGAGGTGGCCTTCTCGCGGCGGATGTGTTGCTCCCGCGTGGACAGGGTCAGCACGAAGCCGCGCCTGCCGTCCGCGTCCACCGTCTCGCCGCACAGGCGGCCGGGCATCTGCCGCACGAACTTGTCGCGGGTGGCGAACAGGCCCAGGTAGGGGCCGCCGAAGTTCAGGCCGTTGCCGATGCTCTGGCCCTCGGCCACCACGATGTCGGCCCCCATGGAGCCGGGCGACGGCATCATGCCCAGGCTCACCACCTCGGTCACCACCACGACCAGCAGGGCGCCCTTGGCATGGCAGGCCTCGGCCAGCGGCGTCAGGTCGGCGACATGACCGAACAGGGTGGGGTTCTGCACGACGACGCAGGATGTCTTGTCGTCGATGGCCGCCGCCAGGTCCTCGATCCCCTTGGGGTCGGCCGGCAGGGTCACCAGGTCCACGCCCAGCACACCGGTGGTGGTGGCTGTCACGTCGCGGTAGTGCGGGTGCAGGCCGCCGGACAGCACGGCGCGGTTGCGGCGCGTGACGCGGTTGGCCATCAGCACCGCCTCGGCGCAGGCCGTGGCGCCGTCGTACATGGAGGCGTTGGCCACATCCATGCCGGTGATCAGCGCCACCTGGGTCTGGAACTCGAACAGGTACTGCAGGGTGCCCTGCGTCACCTCGGGCTGATACGGCGTGTAGCTGGTGAGGAACTCACCGCGCGTCAGCAGCTGGTCCACCGAGGCCGGGACATGATGGCGGTAGGCGCCGGCGCCCAGGAAACTGGGGCAGCTGCCGGCGGGCACGTTGCGGGCGGCCAGGCGCGACAGGGCGCGTTCCACCTGCAGCTCGCCCTGGTGCGGGGCCAGACCGGCGATGGGCTGAGTCAGGTGGGCCGCCGCCGGGACATCGCCGAACAGCGCATCCACCGACGGGGCGCCGATGGCCGCCAGCATCTCCTGCCGGTCGGCCTCGGTCAGGGGCAGATACCGCATCAGTGCTGACCTTCCACGAAGGCGTCGTAGGCGGCCTGGTCCATCAGGCCGTCCAGCTGGGCCGGGTTGGCCAGCGTCATCTTGAAGAACCAGCCGGCGCCCTGCGGGTCGCTGTTGACCAGGGACGGGTCTTCGACCACGGCCTGGTTGCCCTCGACCACCGTGCCGTCCACCGGCGCGAACACCTCGCTGGCGGCCTTCACCGATTCCACCACGGCGGCGTCCTTGCCCTTGGTCAGGGCGCGGCCGGCCTCGGGCACCTCGACGAACACCACGTCGCCCAGTTGGCTCTGGGCGAAGGTGGTGATGCCGACGGTGGCGACATCGCCGTCCAGGCTGATCCACTCATGGTCTTCGGTGAAACGGATGGTCATGATTCTGCTCCTCGGGGGAAAGGCGTTCAATGGCAAGGCGGGCCCGGCACGCCCGGGCCGCGCGATCGGAATCAGCCGCGGTAGTAGCGCTGCGGCACGAACGGCAGGGTGGCCACCTTGGCCGGCAGGGCCTTGCCGCGCACGATCAGCGATAGGGGAGTACCGGCGGCGGCGTTGCCGGCGGTGACGTAGCCCATGGCGACGGGGGCGTTGGCGCTGGGGCCGAAGCCGCCGGAGGTGACCTCGCCCACCGTCTGGCCGTTAGCATCCTGAATTTCGGTATGCTCACGCGCGGGCGCCCGGCCCTCAGGCTGGATGCCGACGCGGTAGCGCGCGGCGCCCTCGGCCAGCTGGCGGCGGACGACGGCGTCGCCGGGATAGCCCCCCTCCTCCCGCCGGCGCTTGGAGATGGCCCAGGTCAGGCCGGCTTCCACGGGCGTGGTGGTGGTGTCGATGTCGTGGCCGTAGAGGCAGAGGCCGGCTTCCAGGCGCAGGCTGTCGCGGGCGCCCAGGCCGATGGCCGCCACCTCAGGTTCCGCCAGCAGCAGGCGGGCCACATCCTCGGTGCGGTCGGCATCGATGCCGATCTCGTACCCGTCCTCGCCGGTGTAGCCGGACCGGGCGATGGTCACCGGAATGCCCTTCAGGCTGGCGTTCACCATGGACATGAAGGGCATGGTGGCAACCTCGGGCAGGAAGCGCGCCAGCACGGTGGCGGCCACGGGGCCCTGCAGGGCCAACAGGCCCCGGTCGTCGCCCAGGTACTCGACCTCGATGCCCGGCAGCCCCGCCGTCAGGTGCGCGATGTCCGGCACCTTGCAGGCGGCGTTCACCACCAAGAACAGGTGGTCGCCGCGGTTGGCGATCATCAGGTCGTCCAGGATGCCGCCCTGGTCGTTGGTGAAGAAGCTGTAGCGGATGCGGCCTTCCTTCAGGGCCTTCAGCTCGCCGGGCACCAGCTTTTCCAGGGCGTCGACGACGCCGTCGCCGTGCAGGATGACCTGGCCCATGTGCGACACGTCGAACAGGCCCGCCTGCTCCCGGGTGTGCAGATGCTCCTTCAGCACGCCCAAGGGGTACTGCACCGGCATGTCATAGCCGGCGAAGGGCACCATCTTGGCGCCCAGCTCGCGGTGCAGGGCGTTCAGGGGAGTAACGAGCAGGGGCGAATCGGTTTCACTGGACATAGGCGCTGGGACTCCCGGCGGACGAGTTCCTCCCGCGCGGACGGATTCCGTGCGGGCTCGCCCCCCTCTGTCCCGGACCCTGAGAGATTCACGGGGTGCCCAAATCCTGTCACCAGGAAGGTCCCGCTTACTCCGTCGGTGGGCTTGTGGCCTCGAACACCGGAAATCCACCCCAAGGGGGTGGTCAGGCGTTGCTATGAGGCCGGGCCGCTTTCCAGATGCGCTTCTTCCTCGCGGTCCTTTTGCCTGAGAGTTTCCGGGGGCGGTTGCTCCTTCGGCGCCGGTCCAAGCGGGTAGCCCACAGGGGGCCGGTCTCTCCCGCGAGATGTCATCAGCTTCGCGAGCGCACCCTAATCCAACGGGCCCCAAAAAGTAAAGGCGGGCCGCTGCCCCGCGACCCGCCTTCCCCCTGGTGGTTCCCCGGCCTGGCGCCCCTGCCCGGCCGGTCGAACCTTCACACCGTATTCCCTGCGCTTACTTCCCGGACGCAACCGGCGGCGCCGGCGGCTTGGAATTGAAGCGGATGTTGGCCTCCAGCTGCTCCGGCGTCAGCTGGAAGCCCACCAGCACCTCGTAGTAACGGCCGTCGACTTCCGGGCTCAGCGGGATGAACTGGGTCAGCCGCTCCACCGAACCGCCGCTGCCGGTGCTGACATCCAGCGTGACGTTGTAGGTCTGCTTGGTCAGTATCTTGCGGTCGGCATCGGTGACGGCGACGAAATAGGTCAGCGGCAGCGGGCCGCCGGTGTAGGCCGGACCCGTGCTGGCGCCCACGCGCAGCTCTTCGGTCATGGTGACGCCCTTCTCGGCGTACTCGCAGCGGCCCTCGATGTTGGGCATCACCGCGGTGTAGCTCAACTGGCCGTTGGCGCCGGGCACGCCCACCGACGAAGCGTCGCGCACGATGGCCACGGTCGGGCAACCGGGGCGGTAGCCGACATTCTTGTTGGCGCATGCCGCCAGCGACAGCATGAGAGGCATCCCCAAAAGCAGGGCCAGGCGGCCGCGGGTGCCTTTCCTGGTGGGCGAACCTATATTAGTGTCCGTGTGGATGTTCATTGAAGCGGGGCTCGTCTGGAGTTGGACGCCGGCCGGCGTCGGGGCCCCGCGACAATAGAGAAGCAGCCATACCGGCACAAGACATCGACTGCGCCGTCCCTATATTGAAGGGCGACGAGATTTAACGTAACGGCGCTGGCGATCCACAGACGCGCCGTTTTATGATCCGCCGCCATGATCGGCCCCGTACCCGGGGCTTACCGGAACCGAGTAGACCCAATCACCATGACCAAGCCGACGCTCAACATCCTCCTGGCTTCTCCGCGCGGTTTCTGCGCCGGTGTGGACCGCGCCATCCAGATCGTGGAGGTGGCGTTGCAGCGGTATGGCGCGCCGGTCTATGTGCGGCATGAAATCGTGCACAACCGCTTCGTCGTGCAGGGCCTGGAGGCCAAGGGCGCCATCTTCGTGGAGGAATTGGATGAGGTGCCGGATGGCCGCCCCGTCGTGTTCTCCGCCCACGGCGTGCCCAAGTCCATCCCGGCGGAGGCGGAGAGCCGGCAACTGCTGTATGTCGACGCCACCTGCCCTCTGGTGTCCAAGGTTCATCGCGAGGCGGAACGCCACTTCGCCGACGGCCGCCAGATCATCCTGATCGGCCATGCCGGCCACCCCGAGGTGGTGGGCACCATGGGGCAGCTGCCGCCGGGCGCGGTGCTGCTGGTGGAGTCGGAGGAGGACGTGCGCACCGTCCAGGTGGACGACCCGCTGAACCTGGCCTTCGTCACCCAGACCACCCTGTCGGTGGACGACACGGTGCAAATCGTGGCCGCGCTGAAGGCCCGCTTCCCCGCCATCGCCGGGCCGCGCAAGGAAGACATCTGCTACGCCACCACCAACCGCCAGACGGCGGTGAAGGCCATCGCCGAGAAGGCGGACGCCATCCTGGTGCTGGGCGCGCCCAACAGTTCCAATTCCATGCGACTGGTGGAGGTCGCGGCCAAGCACGGTTGCGTCAATTCCATGCTGGTGCAGCGGGCCACCCAGATCGACTGGTCCATGATGGACAAGGTCAAGGTGCTGGGCATCACCGCCGGCGCCTCGGCCCCGGACATCCTGGTGCAGGAGGTCATCGAGGCCTGCCGTGAGCGTTACGACGTCCAAATCGAGGAAGTCGTGACCGCGGTGGAAAACATCACCTTCAAGCTGCCGCGCGGCTTGGCGGCTGAATAAGTGTTCCTTAGGCGCCGGCTGGCCATCCGGCCCTTGGCTTGTCCTCCGTTTTCAGTCCGCTGCGCTCCCCAAAAACGTCTGGTGGCTGCGGTCGCAGCCTAGGGGCGGTAGTGCGGATGGAGTTCATGGCATGACCGTACGCGCCCACATCCTGTTCGACACCGCCATCGGCGTTTGCGCGCTGGTATGGGGGCCGGATGGGATTGTGGGCGCCCAATTACCGGAGGGCGGGCCTGAACAGGCTGAGGCCCGCCTGGCGCGGCGTTTCCCCGGCGCCGTGGCGGCGGCGGAGCATGACCTGCCGCCCGTGATCAGCGAGGCCCGGGTCCGCATCCGGGCCCTGATGGCGGGGGAGGCGGTGGACATCGCCGACATTCCCCTCGACCTTGCCGGTCTCGATCCCTTCGCCCTTAAGGTTTATGCCGTGACCCGCGCCATTCCGCGCGGGGAGACACTGACCTACGGCACGGTTGCCGGCCGGATCGGCGCGCCGAAAGAGGCGGCGCGGGCGGTGGGCCAGGCGCTGGGCAACAACCCCATTCCCATCCTGATCCCCTGCCACCGCGTGCTGGCGGCAGGCGGCGGCACCGGCGGCTTTTCCGCCCGGGGCGGCATCGACACCAAGTTCCGCATCCTGGCCATCGAGCAGGCCAGGACGGAGGACGAGCCGCCCAGCCTGTTCGACCAATTACCCCTGGCCATCAAACCCCAAGCGCTGAAAACGGGGCGCTGAAAATGGAACCGGCCCCCGCCGCGCTTCCAGGAAACCCTAGCCTATCGGGCCGGGTTCCCGGGGGCGGCGGGGGCCGGTCGGGACGGTCCCCCGCGAACCGTCCGATGGCGTTACCGGGCCGATGCGCTTACCAGTGGGCGCGATAGAAGCTGCGGCTGACGTAGACGTCCTCGCGGTCGGCGTATTCGCTGTCCAGCACCAGGGCCAGGACGCCGTAGACCACCAAGGTGGCGCCGAAGAAGCAGAACAGGCTCAGCACCGTCAGGATGCGGATGAAGGTGGCCGGCAGGCCGGTGTAGCGCGCCAGGCCGGCGCAGACGCCGAACAGGACGGCGCGGCTGGGGTCCTTGGCCAGGCGATGACGGCGCATGGTGGCGGAAATACGCTGAAAGCTCCTCATAATCCCCTCTCCCGTGTTCATAAGGCGCGAGGTGCGCCGGTGTTCAGTAAAGCCAAGCGCCGGGGGCGCTGCGGTCGTGTGCGGGTCGTCTCGAACTTGGCCTTGCGGGCCGGCTTAGCCTTGCGGGTTGGCGCGGCCGGCCACGCGGGCCTTCAGCGCCTCAAGCTCGGCGGTCACCTTGTCGTCGCCCAGGGCGTCGATCTCGGCGGCCAGGCCGCGCGGCTGGCGCCCCATCTCCATGACCTCGGCCTCGCTTTCCAGCAGGTCGATGTCGCGTTGCAGGGTGCCGTAGTGGGACAACGCCTCTTCCAGGCGGTTGTCATGGATCTGGCTGCGCAGGCGCAGGCGGGCGGTGGCGCTGCGATGCCGGGCCAGCAGGGCGCCCTGGCGGGCCCGGGCATCGGCCAGCTTGGCCTCCAGCCGCGCCACGTCGTCGGCGCCCTTGGCCAGGCTATCGCTGATGGCTTGGATTTCGCGCCGGATGGGGTCGGCGGCGTCGGCCAGCCGGGCCTTGGCCACCAGGGCGCCCCGGGCCAGATCCTCGCGGCCCTTGGTCACCGCCAGTTCGGCCTTGCGGTCCCATTCCAGCAGCTCGAATTCCACATCGCGGTAGCGGGCCTCCAGCTCCTTGCGGCGGGCCATGGAGCGCACGGCTTCCGCCCGCACCTCCACCAGCGTGTCCTCCATCTCCTGGATGACCAGGCCGATCAGGCGCTCCGGGTCTTCAGCCCGGTCCAGCATGGCATTCAGGTTGGCATCGATGATGTCGCCGAGGCGGGAAAACAGTCCCATGGCAGGCGTCCTTGAGAGATGAGGCGGTGGCGGACGGAGGCGGTGACGGCAGGCGCTTAGAACAGGCTGGCCTTAAAACGCGCTGAGGATGGCGACCGACAGCAGGGCGGTCACGGCCAGCAGCGGCAGGTGCCGGATGGCGGCGGCCAGGCCCCGGGGGGTGTGGCCGGCGTGGGCGGTGAAGGTCCGGGTGGCGGCGGTCATGGTCAGGTCGGTCATTTCAATCTCCGTGAGCGAAGCTCGGTTGTCTCGGGGGCCGGTCGCCGGTGGCGGTGTCGGCCATGTCCCCTTAAAAGCAACCGGCGTGCCAGTTTCGGACCAAAGCGGTAATTCATTGTTTTTGTTATATTAAATTTTTTGACTTCCATAACAGACGACAACGACGTGACAATTCTCGCCACTAAATCGCCGAACTCGCCACTAGCGTCGCCTGCGCACCGGCGACGGGCCGGAAAAGGCGTGATCCGCCCCGCCGCGACCATTGACCCCGGCCGGGAATCCCGCTACCTCGCAAGGCATGGCCGTCTATACCGAAGTCACCGATGAGGAACTGCGCGCGTTCATCGCCGATTACGCGATCGGCGAGGTGATCTCGTGCAAGGGCATCGCCGAGGGGGTGGAGAACTCCAACTACCTGCTGGTGACGACGGACGGGCCTTACATCCTCACCCTCTATGAAAAGCGGGTGAACCCGGCCGACCTGCCCTTCTTCCTGGGCTTGATGCGCCATCTGGCGGCGCGCGGCATCGTCTGTCCCCAGCCGGTGCCCGGCCGTGATGGCGAGGCCTTGCGCGTGCTGGCCGGCCGGCCGGCGGTGATCGTCACCTTCCTCACCGGCATGTGGCCCCGCCGCATCCTGCCGGAGCATTGCGCGGCCCTGGGCAAGGCCCTGGCCCAGTTGCACCTGGCCGGGGCCGACTACGCCACCCCGCGCCCCAACAGCCTGTCGCTGGACGGCTGGCGCGCCCTGGTGACGGCGACGGCGGACGGGGCCGACGGCGTGAAGCCCGGCTTGAGGGCGGCCCTGGCGGATGAACTGGCCGCCCTGGCATCCCTGTGGCCCGGGCGGGATGGCCGCCCCGGCCTGCCCCAAGGCATCATCCACGCCGACCTGTTTCCGGATAACGTCTTCTTCCGCGACGGCGCCCTATCCGGCCTGATCGATTTCTATTTCGCCTGCAGCGACATGCTGGCCTACGACCTGGCCATCTGCCTGAACGCCTGGTGTTTCGAGCCGGATGGCGCCTTCAACGTCACCAAGTCGCGCCTGCTGCTGGCCAATTACGCCAAGGTGCGGCCGCTGACGGGGGCGGAGGTGGCGGCCCTGCCCCTGCTGGCCCGGGGCAGCGCCCTGCGCTTCCTGCTGACCCGGCTGTATGACTGGGTGAACACACCCGCCGGCGCCCTGGTGAAACGCAAGGACCCGCTGGAATATCTGCACAAGCTGCGCTTCCACCAGCAGGCCCGAAGCCTGGCCGATTACGGCCTGGCGCCAGAGGAATTGACGTGACCGACACTCCCGCCCCCCTGAAGGTTCCCAGCCCGCGTGTGGAGATCTTCACCGACGGCGCCTGCAGCGGCAACCCCGGCCCCGGCGGCTGGGGCGCCATCCTGCGCTGGAACGGCACGGAGCGGGAGCTGAAGGGCGGCGAGCCCGACACCACCAACAACCGCATGGAACTGATGGCCGCCATCCAGGCGCTGGAAACGCTGAAACGGCCGGTGAAGGTGGACCTGCACACCGACAGCCAGTACCTGCGCGATGGCATCACCAAATGGATCCACGGCTGGCGGGCCAAGGGCTGGCTCACCGCCGACAAGAAGCCGGTGAAGAACGTGGATCTGTGGCAGCGGCTGTCGGCCCAGGCCGACCGGCACGAGGTGGTGTTCCACTGGGTGCGCGGCCACGCCGGCCACCCCGAGAACGAACGCGCCGACCAACTGGCGCGGGAAGGCTTGGCGGAAGCGCGCGGGCGTTAGGTCGTTCGCCTCAAACGCCGGCGTGGCGTCACCCGACAAAACCGAGGCCGCGTCGTAAAAAGGCCCGCGCTGGCTGATGGAACCCACGCGGGCCTTTTGGCGTTATCACCTTGGTTTTACAGGTTCTTCAGCACCGCTTCGGCGCTGGACACCTCAAAGGCGCCGGGCTTTTCCACATCCACGCGGGTTACGACGCCGTCGTCGATGACCAGGGCGAAACGCTGGCTGCGGTGACCCAGGTTGTAGGCGGTGCCGTCCATGGTGAGGCCGAGTTCACGGGTCAGCGTGCCGTTGCCGTCGGGCAGCATGAACACCGTGTCGCCCACATCGTTGGCCTTGGCCCAGGCCTGCATCACGAAGGGGTCGTTGACCGCCAGGCAGATGATGGCGTCGACGCCCTTGGCCTTCAGTGCTCCGGCGTTCTGGATGAAGCCCGGCAGATGCTTGGCGGAGCAGGTGGGGGTGAAGGCGCCGGGGACGGCGAACAGCACCACCTTCTTGCCCTTCAGCAGGGCGTCGGTGCTGGTCTCCTGCATGCCGGCTTCGGTCAGGTGCTTGATCGTGACGCTGGGGAAGGTGTCGCCAACCTTGATGGTCATGGTCTGGGGTCCCTTTTGGGTGGTGGACGTTTGGGTTCTAGGCGGGGCACGGAGAATAGGTCATGCCGCCGGCCGGAAATGGTTCTGGTCACCCGTGGTTCTATGTCCCGGAAGGCCGAACGGGCAAGGGAAACGGATGTCCCCCCTTGTCACCCGGGTTCGCCGCGCAATATGACCAGAATGAAGCCTGTTCCCCCTGGCGAGCGGAAGCGACGGCGCGTGATGCCCATGTTAGGCTGAACGACAGGGACAGGCTGTAGGACAGTGCCGGCCATGTGGGCCGGCCCCGATGTGAAGAGGGAAGGCGCCGGCCATGAAGGACACCACCATCCGACGTTTCCTGACCGGGCAACTGCTGGTCGCGATGCCGTCCATGCCCGATGAGCGGTTCGCCCGAACCGTGATCTATGTGTGCGCCCATACCGACGATGGTGCCATGGGCCTGGTGATCAACCGGCTGTTCGACGGCATCGACGCCGGTGGCCTGCTGGAACAACTGGGCATCGATGGCGGCGACCCCGACGACCGGCTGCGCGTGCACTTCGGTGGGCCGGTGGAACCCGGCCGGGGCTTCGTGCTGCACAGCACCGACTACCAGCGCGAAGGCACGCTGAAGGTGGAGGATGAGGTGGCACTGACCGCCACGGTGGACATCCTGCGCGCCATCACCGAGGGGCGCGGGCCCCGCCAGTGCCTGCTGGCCCTGGGCTACGCCGGGTGGGCCGCCGGCCAGCTGGACCAGGAGATGCAGGCCAACGGGTGGCTGCATGTCCCGGCCGATTCCACCCTGCTGTTCGATGACGACATGGACACCAAGTGGGAGCGGGCCATCGCCAAGCTGGGCGTCAGCCTGCCCATGCTGTCGGCGGAGGTGGGGCACGCCTGATCAGGCACCCCAGTCGGCCGCCTTGCCGCTGCCATCTTCCGACCAGAGGATGGGCGTCATGAAACCCTCCACCCACCCGCTGAGCCTGCACGCCTCCCTCCTGACACTGCTGCTGGCGTTGCCGGCCAGCGCCGGCGCGGCGGAGGCCCCCCAGCATCTGCGGCTGGGCTACGACGTCTATGTCGGTGGCCTGAAGCTGGGCCGCATGACCCTGGAGACGGACATCAAAGGCGAGGACTATCGCGTCAGCGTGGCGGCGGAGGCCGGCGATATGCTGGCCCGCCTGATCAAATGGTCCTACACCGCCGAGGCGGAGGGCGCGTTCGGCGGCGTTCACGGCGTGGCGCCCCTCCACTTCCACAGCCTGCGCACGCTACGTGACAAAAGCTGGGACGCCACGCTGAGCTACACCGCCCCCTACGGCGCCCGCGACACCGCGGTCAGCTTCACCCAGACGCCACCGCCCTCCCCCGAGGACGCTGGCGCCGTGCCCCTGGACCAGCGCCCCGGCACCGTCGACCTGCTGAGCGCCGCGGCCGCCATCAGCCGCCATGCGGAGGGGGGTGACTGCGCCAGCCGCCTGCCCGTCTATGACGGCCGCCGACGTTATGACGTGGTGATGGAAAGCCGGCCCGGCCGGCATATCGAAAAGTCGGACTATACGGTGTTCGAGGGCGACGCCATCGGTTGCCATGTCGCCATCGTGCCGGTGGCGGGCTTCAGGCCGGCCGGCCGTGGCAGCCAGAACTTCTGGACGGCGGCGCCGGACGGCAAGCCGCGCGGCTTCGACCTGTGGGTCGGACGGCCGATGCCGGGCGGACCGGTGGTGCCCGTGCGGCTGGAGGCGGGGGAGCTGTTCTTCACCCACGTCGTGGGCCATTTGGCCCAGGTTGAGGTGGTGCCGCAGCAGCCCTGACCCGCAAAGTCTCGAGTCGCCGCCTTCCCCCAGTGCCCAGCGCAAACGGCCTGGGCTGCCATGCCGCAACCCGCCTCGGTTTCCAGTGTTTTGATTGACCATCTGGTCAGGATAGGTCGAACGACGCCGCATCGGCCATATAGGCCGGCACACCAGGTTATTCGGTGTAGGGGACTGAAAACGTTTACGGCTTGGCAACCGTTCGGGGATTATATGAAACAAGGCCGCTGGTGTACGATGGGGAGCCATCTTATATCCAGCGATGCCCTGGCAACGCCGCCCGATATCTCTTTGGATCAACCCCGTTCGACAAGGTGTCATCCCCTGCCCCACGCCGCCCCCATCCTCGTTTCGGAACCGCCGAGCACATCCTGCGAGGCCACGGAACGCCAATACGCCGCCATTCCCGTCCGCATTCGCGACGGGCACCTGCAGGTGATGCTGATCACCTCGCGGGAGACGCGGCGCTGGGTGGTGCCCAAGGGCTGGCCGGAAAAGAAGCTGAACGCGCGCGGTGTCGCGGCGAACGAGGCATTCGAAGAGGCGGGCCTGATCGGCACCATCCATAAGAAGCCACTGGGCACCTTCCACTATTTCAAGGTCATGCCCTCCGGCAAGCGCCTGCCCTGCGCCGTGGACGCCTATCTGTTCGAGGTGGAGCGGGAGTTGGAGGATTGGCCGGAAAAGCACCAGCGTGAACGCCGCTGGGTCAGCCCCTCGCAAGCGGCCCTCATGGTGGCCGAGGGCGGCTTGGTCAGCATCCTGCTGTCGCTGGCCAGCATGGCGGTGGACGAGGAAGGCTGACGCCGAGTCCCCGCCAGCGCGGGGCTGCGTTTCCCGCCTAAGCGGCGACGGACGGCCGCCAAGCGCCCCACTCGCTACAAACGTAGCGCCGGGGTGCCCTTGGTCAGCCGGAGTACCCCTTTGGCTAAGGGCGCGGTCAGAAATTTACAAAAATGAATTAACAAATTACCCACCCTCCCGATAAGCTAGATCAAAATGCATAGGGAATGGTGTGACAGTCCATGGTTGATGCCGGCTACTACCCAGCGGGAAAGCCATCTCGCGCGGCGTCGCGCACCTTGTCACGTTACCGCCTAGCTGCCCCCCGCACGGGGCCGAAATTATTCCTCACCCTTTAAAACACGACCGTCCCGGCGCGCCATCGGCCCCGGGCCCTCTCTTTACGCCAAATCCATATTGCCAGGAGCTTTCCCGCATGCGCGCCTCTGCCCCGAACCGTACCAAAGCCCTGCTGCTGGGCGCGTCCGTCCTGGCGCTCGCCACGTCGTGGCAGTACCCCGCGCGGGCAGACATCAACGTTACGGGCACGTCTGCGGCCGTGACCATCACTTCGGGCAATCTGGCGAACAGCGGCACCATCAGCAGCAGCACGTTCGTCCCCGCAGTCAACGCCTCCGGCTCCATAGGAACAATTTCCAACACCGGCACCATCAAGCTGACAGGTCCTTATTACGGGGCCTCCGACGTCGGCATGACCATCCATGGCGCCACCATCAATGGCACCTATCAACCCGCCACGATTGGACTGCTGAGCAACGCCGCAGGCGCTGTCATCCAAGGCGGCTCCTCAAGCCTTCGCATCCAGGGGGCCACCATCGGTACCATTGAGAACAATGGCACCATCAGACCCTTCCCAACTCCCTACTTCTTATTGGGGATTGGCCTCGACGGCACCGCCCGGATGGCGAGCAACTCGACCCTGGAAACAGTAAACGTCGGCACCCTGACAAATGCCGGCGTTATCATCTCATCCGTCAGCTTCGCCGGCAGCACGATCGGCACCCTCATTAATTCAGGCACCATCGACCCGGGCAGCTCTTTTTATAACGCGGCGATCACCCTTGGAAACACGACCTCCGGTTCTTATTATTATAATGGATCGACTTATGTCTATCAATCTTCAGTAGTTTCCCAGGGCCAGGCGGGGACCGTTATTAACACTTCCAGCGGAACTATTCTCGGCAGTGTGCTGATCAATGGCGGCACCGTAGGAATGTTCGACAATGCCGGCAAGATCACCGGCTCCATCACGGGAGCGCAAGCCACGATCGGCAGCCTTCATAATGAGGCGGGCGGAAGTCTGGTGGGGGTCAGCCTGACCGGCGGAAGCATCGGCAGCTTCGTTAACAGCGGCACGATCGCGCCTGATCCCAACAGCTATTATTTCTACAACACCCTCGTCAACTTGGGGGCGAGCATCTTTTACACCGGGTCCGCCACGGCCATAACGCCCAGCACTATCGGCACGATCGACAACCAGGCCGGCGGCACCATCGCCGGGGGCTTGTACGCGGAAGGCTCGACGATCGGGACGTTCAACAACGCCGGCGGCATTGGCGGGGGTGCCAATCTCGGCGCCTACATCAATTACGGGTCCAACACGACCGTCGTGTCCAGCAGCATCGGCACCATCAACAACCAGGCCGGCGGCACCATCTCGGGGGGCTTGGCCGCCGTGGCGTCCACCATCGGCACGTTCAACAACGCCGGCCTGATCAGCGGCGGCGTCAACCTGGGCGTCGCGACCCCCTACACCTATTCCAGCACCGGGACGGGCTACCGCTATGTCTACGGTGCGGTGACCTCCACCATCGGCCAGCTGACCAACGCGGCCGGCGCCACGATCACCGGCGGCAGCGGCCTGACGGCGACCGGCGCCTCCATCGGCACCCTTACCAACGCCGGCATGATCCAGGGCAGCGTGAACCTCGGCGGGGCCAGCACTTCCACCTTCAGTTCCAACGGGACGACGTACAGCAGCACGTATTCCAGCGTGGACTCCACCATCGGTACGCTGATCAACAAGGCCAACGCCAGCATCACCGGTGGCGTCTACATCGGCGGCACGCTGGGAACGTTCGACAATGCGGGCATGATCGGCTCCATCGGCACCTACATCTACAACTCCTATGGCCTGAGCTTAATCGGCAACTCCAAGGCCAGCGTCATCAGGAACGAGACGGGTGCCACCCTCGGCGGTCTGAGCCTGGACGGTACGGACGTCGGGACGCTGAGCAACAGCGGTCTCATCGAGAGCCTGAACAACGCCGCCATCACCGGCGGCCCCAAGTCCTCTTACAACTATGCGACGTCGTCCTATGAGTATTCGGCGGCCAGCATCGGTACACTGTCCAATGCGGCCGGCGGCACCATCCAGGGTTACTATGGCGGCATCCTGTATCAGGGCACCATCGGAACGCTGATCAATGATGGCCTGATCGCCGCCACTCTAGGCAGCGGCGTTACGGTGTCCGGCAATTTATATTATAATTACAGCGCGGTGCAGAACGTCTACAGCGTTACCTATGTCAGCGGACAGATCGATACCCTGACCAATAGCGCTTCCGGAACGATCACGGGCGCCACGGGGGTCCAGCTGACAGGCGCCAGCCACATTGGCACCCTTAGCAACGATGGCTTGATCCAAGGATCGACCAACGGCGGCGTCGAGATTGGGTATTACTATTATGGTGCCGGTTCCATCACACCGGCGCTTGATACCCTGGTCAACGGGACCACGGGCACCATCGCCGGGGGCTACGCAGGCGTCTTTGTCTCGTCGGGCACGCTGGCGACTTTGGTGAACCGCGGCCTGGTCACGGGCACGCAGGGGGCCATCGTAGCCAGCAACCTGAATGCCTACGCCACCATTACCCCCTCTATTAGCCAAATCATCAACCTCGGAACCCTGACCGCCACCGGTGCTGCGCAAGCCTCCTCGACTTCCGGGACGGCCGTCATCTTAAGCAGTGTCAACGTCGGCACCCTTTCCAATAGCGGCCTGATTTCTGGGGCGATGGCCCTTTACACGTCCGCCATGACGCTGAACAACAGCGTGGCGGTGGGCACCGTCGGCCTGATTGACAATCTGGCGGGTGGCTCGCTTATCGGCACCGGCTCTCAAGCGGCCGTCATGCTTAACGGGCCGGTGGGGACCCTGCGGAACGCTGGGCTGATCGCCGACCAAAGCACCTCCCCCCTCGCCTCCGCGGTCGCCGTGCTCGGCGGCACCCTGGGCACCCTGCTCAATCTGGCGGCTGGCACCATCACCGCGCCGGGGGCCGGCCTGAGGGTTTCGGGCACCATCGGCGCCGTTGACAACCAGGGCGTGATCCGGGGGGGCGCCGCCGCGGTCAGCCTGGGCCAAACGTCCACCTATTCCAGCACAGCGGCCACCCATTCCGGCAGCATTGGGACGCTGAACAACAGCGGGGTCCTTGGGGGCGGCGTGAATGGCGTTCAGGTGGCGGGCCGGATCGACGCGCTGGCCAACAGCGGCACCATCACCGGCGGAACAGGGGACGGCGTCCACAACATCGGCTCGGTAACGTCCTCCACCATCCTTTATAACTATCTGCCCAACAGCTTCTATTGGGGCTACACCACCATCAGCACGGTGAGCAGCCGAGGCGGCACCATCGGGACGCTGACCAATGTTGGGCTGGTCACCGGTGGCCAAAGCGGCATTGTCAATGGCATGACGGGGACAAGCACCCTGTCCACCGTGACATCCACCTATTATAGCGGCCCGCAGACGGTGGCCAGTTCGGTGGTCAGCACCATCGGCCCCATTGGCGGCACCATCGGCACGCTGCTCAACGCTGGCACCATCCTGGGCACGGCGGCCGCCGGCATCGACAATGGCGCCGCCGCCGCCGTCATCGGCACCCTGGTCAACAGCGGCCTGATCCAGGGCAGCCAGACGGGCCTCATCAACGCCGGCACCGTCGGCACCCTGATCAACAGCGGCACCATCACCGGCGCCGTGGCGGCCATCCGTGACAGCGGCACGCTGGGCCCGGTCAGCAACACCGGCGTTATCGCCGGCAACATCATCCACACCGCCGCCACGGACCTGGCCATCACCGGCGGCAGCGGCACCACGTTCGGCACCCTGACGGGCGTCGGCGGCGCCCGTGGTACCTTGTCCAGCACGGCCAGCAATGTGACCCTGGCCGGCAACATCGTGCTGAACGACAGTGTCAGCATCGCCGGCCACACCTTGGTGGAGAATGGCGGCAGCCTGGTGCTGACGGCCCCCACCACCATCACCGGCAACTATGCCCAGACGGGCGGCACGCTGACGGCTGTGGGGACCGGCAGCACGGTGGGCAACCTGCAGGTCAGCGGCGGCGCCAGCATCAGCGGCGCCACCGTGGTGCTGACCTCGCAATACGCCTACGGCCTGACCAGCGGCGCCAGCTACACCATCGTGGCGGCCGGCGACGCCGCCTCCAGCTACACCAGCGTGACCGCGCTGGCCCCGGGCTACAACTCCACCACCGTCACCAGCACGGTGGTGGGCGGCCAGACCGACCTGATCGTGAGCATCGGCGCCAGCAGCCTGACGGCCGGCGGCACGGCCACCATCGCCGGCGGCGCCGGCGTGCTGGACCAGATGACGGGCGGCACCCTGGCCATCACCGGCGGCACGCCCACGGTCGGATCCATCGCCGGTGGCACGCTGACCCAGACCAGCGGTTCCGCCAGCCTGGGCACCGTCACGGGCGGCACCATCGCGCTGGCCGGCGGCAGCGCCACCCTGGGCACCATCAGTGGCGGCACCCTGACACAAAGCGCCGGGTCAACCATCACCGGCACCACGGCGGTGCAGGTCCAGGGCGGCAGCCTGAACCTGGGCGGTACAGTGCAGGCGCCCCTGGCCGTCAACGGCGGCCTGGTGGCCCTGAACGGCACGGCCTCCGGCCCCGTCACCGTGGGCAGCGGCGGTACCCTGCGCGGGTCCGGCGTCATCACCGGGGCGGCCACCGTGGCCGGTGTGCTGCGCCCCGGCAACTCGCCCGGCACCCTGACCTTCACCAATGGCCTGACCCAGGCCGCGAAGTCGGTGCTGTCCATCGACATCGACGGCACAGGCACCGGGGCCGGCTACGGCAACTACTCCCGCGTCCTGGTCACGGGCGGCAGCTACGTCATCGGCTCCGGCGCCACGCTTCAGCCCAACCTGCGCGGCATGACGGGCAAGGCCTCCAACACCTACACCCCCGGCCTGGGCACGGACTTCACCATCGTGCAGGCCGCCGGCGGCGTGTCCGGCACCTTCGCCGGCATCACCCAGCCCAGCAGCGGCTTGCTGGCTGGCACGCAGTTCACAGCGCTGTACGGCAGCAACGCCATCGACCTGTTCGTCACCCCCACCTACGGCTCCCTGGCCAGCCTGGGCGCCAACGCCAACCAACAGACCATGGGCCGCGTGGTGGCGGGGCTGAGCAGCACCGGCAACGCTGACCTCGGCACCGTGCTGAAGGCCCTCTACGGCCTGCCCACGGTGGGCGCGTCGCTGGACGCCCTGGCCCAGATCGGCGGCAGCAGCCAGGCCAACATCGTCGCCTACAGCCTGAACCGGGGCCTGGCGGTGACGCAGGTGCTGGGCCAGCGCCTGGCGGCGGTGCGCGACGGCGTGGCCGGTGGCATGCAGGGCACGATGCAGGCCCAGCTGGTGGGCCGCACCCTCTACACCAGCGTCGCCAGCGGCGGCGATGGCGCCCCGGTGGGCGATGAGCGGGGCGCGGCGGCCGGCTCGGCACCGCAGGAGGGCTGGCACTTCTGGGCCCAGGGCCTGGGGGCGTTCACCCGGGTGGACAGCGACGGCAACGCCGCCGGCGGCCACAGCAACACCGGCGGCGGCCTGTTCGGCGGCGACCGGGCGGTGGCGCCGGGCGTGACCGTGGGCCTGGCCGGCGCGCTGCTGCAAAGCACCTCCGGCGGCGCCAACGAGACCAGCAGCTATGGCCTGTCGGCCTACGGCAACGTCGACCTGGGGGATGGCCTGTTCGTCACCGGCAACGCCGGCTACACCTACGACCAGTACGACACGGCGCGGACCATGGGCTTCGGCGGCCTCAGCCGCACGGCCTTCGGCCACACCACCGGGGACGAGCTGTCAGCGGGTGTCACGGCCGGCTACCGGGTGCGGGTGTCCAACCTGACCTTGGAGCCCCAGGCCGGCATCCAGTGGCTGAAGGTGGCCCGCGACGGCTTCACCGAGACGGGCGCCGGCGCCCTGAACCTGGTGCTGCAGGACCTGGACGCCACCGCGCTGCAGAGCAGCGTGGGCGGCCGCGCCTCGGCCAGCTGGAAGACGGACGGCGGCACGGTCATCACCCCGGTCCTGCGGGCAGCCTGGCTGCACGACTTCCGCGACCGGGCGCTGACCAGCCAGGCCGCGCTGGCGGGCACCGCCTTCGCCGTGACCGGCCCCGACACCGGCGCCAACGCGCTGGGCATCGGCGGCGGGCTGACCCTGCAGGAAGGCAACAACCTGAACCTCTACGCCAACTATGACGGCACGCTCCGCCGGCACGAGACCGACCACGTCTTCACCGCCGGCTTCCGCCTCAGCTGGTAAGGCGGAAACAGGCGCGCTCGTGACAACGGCCCGGGTGGCATCCACCCGGGCCGTTGCCATATCCTGAGGGCACAACGGCGAGGGAAACGGGCATGAGCGAGGCGTTCGTCTGCAGTGTTTGCGGTCAGACCCATGAGGGCTTGCCCACCCAGTGGGCCTGGAAGCTGCCCGATCTGGTCTGGGCCATTCCCGAGGGCGACCGCGAGAGCGCCGCCGATTTCACCGAGGACGTCTGCGCCTACGACGGGCGCTTCTTCATCCGCTGCGTCCTGCCCATCCCCTTCACCCACCAGGCGGACTTCTTCGGCTGGGGCGTATGGGCGGAGGTGGGGCGTTCGACCTTCCTGCGCTATCTGGATTTATACGAGGCGGACGGTAGTACGGAACCGCCGCTGCCCGGCACGCTGGCCAACGTCATCAGCCTCTACGGCGCGCCACTGGGACAGCCGGTGCTGATCCAGTTCGGCACCGCCAGCGAGCGGCCCATGCTGCGCCTCACCAACGACGACATGTCGCCGCTGGCGCGGGAACAGCGAGCAGGCATGGGTGCCGACCGGCACCATGAGATCCTGAAGGCGCTGGGGGCCCTCTAGCTGGAAAGCGCTAACCGCGCCAGTCGTCGCGCAGGATGCCGTACAGCACATGGTCGGCCCAGCGGCCGTCGATGCGCAGATAGCCCCGGGCATAGCCCTCGCGCACGAAGCCCACCTTTTCCAGCAGGCCCTGGCTGGGCTGGTTGGTGGGCAGGCAGGCGGCCTCTACCCGGTGCAGGCCCAGTTGGCCGAAGGCGAAGCCCAGGCTGGCCTTGGCCGCCTCGCTGGTATAGCCGCGCCGGGCGTAGGGCTTACCCACCCAATAGCCCATGGTGGCCATCTGGGCCACGCCCCGGCGGACGTTGGACAGGCCGATGCCGCCCACCAGCCGGTCGCTGGAGCGCTCGAAGATCAGGAAGCTGTAGGCCTCGTCATTGCGCCATTCCGCCGTGTGCCGGCGCACCCGGCGCAGAAAGGAAGAGCGCAGCAGGGCGTCGGCCGGCCAGGTGGGTTCCCACGGGGCCAGGAAGTCCCGGCTGCGTTCGCGCAGATCGGCCCATTCCCGCCAATCCTTGACCTGGGCCGGGCGCAGGTACACCTGCGGCCCGTCCAGGCGGATGGCCGGTGTGCTCAGGATATCGGCATGTAACAGCCGTATCACCGCCTCAAGCCCCTCCCTACCCCCATCGCCGCCGCCCCCACCGTTACCGGCCCCATCGTTATCGGTTCAGTGGCCCAGCCGGGCCCGGATGCGGTCATACGATTCCAAGCCGGCCAGCGGCCCCAAGGCCGTCACCACCGGCACACTCTCCAACAGCCGGCGGGCGCACCGTTCCACGGCGTCCACATCCACCGCGTTCACCCGGGCCAGCATCTCCGCCACCGGGATGGGGCGGCCGTGGATCAGCATCTGCTGCCCTACCTGCTCGCACCGCGCCATGCTGCTTTCCAAGGCCATGACCAGGCTGGACTTCAGTTGGGCGCGGGCGCGCGCCACCTCATCCTCGCGGATGCTGCCCACCAGGTTGGCGACCTCGCCACAGACCACGGGCACCAGTTCCGCCACCTGCTCCGGCCCCGTGCCGGCATAGATGCCGAACAGGCCCGTCTCGGCGAAATGGCTGGCGAAGCTGTAGATGCTGTAGACCAGCCCGCGCTTCTCCCGCACCTCCTGGAACAGGCGGGACGACATGCCGCCACCCAGGAGGGTGGACAGCACCTGCGTCGCGTAGTTGTCCTCGTGGTGGACGCCCACCGCCTCGAATCCCAGCACGACGTGGGTCTGTTCCAGGTCGCGCTCGTCACGGAAATCGCCGCCGTGATAGCTGGCCTTTTCCTGCGGCCAGTCCCGATGCTCCGGCAGGGCGCCGAACATCTCGGCCGCCATGTCCACCATGCGGGCATGCTCAATTCGGCCGGACGCCGCCACCACCATGGCCGGGCCGGAATAATGACCCTGCACATAGGCGTTCAGGTCATCGCGGCTGAGCCTCTCCACGATTTCCGGCAGGCCCAGCACCGGGCGGCCCAGCGCCTGGCCGGGAAAGGCCGTCGCCTGGAAATGGTCGAAGATGATGTCGTCGGGCGTATCCTCGGCCTGGCCGATTTCCTGCAGGACGACCGTGCGCTCCTTGGCCAGCTCGTCGGCGTCCAGGCTGGCGTGCTGCACCATGTCCGCCACGATGTCCAGGGCCAGGCCCGCATCCTCCTTCAGCACCTTGCCGTAATAGGCCGTGTGCTCCCGCGTGGTGTAGGCGTTCAGGTGGCCGCCCACATCCTCGATCTGCTGGCTGATCTGATAGGCGTCGCGCTTGGGCGTGCCCTTGAACAGCATGTGCTCCACCAGGTGGGCGACGCCGTTGACCTCGGGCGCCTCGTCCCGGGTGCCGACGCCCACCCAGACGCCCAGCGACACCGTCTCCACCCCGGCCATGCTGTCGGTGACGACGCGCAGGCCGTTGTCCAGCGTGGTGACCTGGATTCCGCCCCCGTCGCTCATCGGGCGGCTCCCGTAACGCGAGATTTGGAGCGCACGAAGGCTTTCACCGCCTCGACGTCGTTGGGCAGCACGGACACCCGCTCCTCCCGTTCATAAAGGTCGGCCAGATGGCGGGGCAGCGGCGGGTGCATACCGGTGGCGGCCTTGACCGCGTCCGGGAACTTGGCCGGGTGGGCGCAGGCCAGCGACACCAGCGGCACCTCGGCGGGCACGGTGCCAGCGGCGCGGGCCTGGGCGGCGGCGTGCACGCCCACCGCCGTGTGCGGGTCCAGCAGATAGCCTGTGGTCTGGAACACCCGGCGCATGGTTTCCGCCGTCTCATGCTCATCGGCGCGGAAGCCGTCGAACAGGCCCCGCGCCTCGGCCAACTGGCGCTCATCCACCGTGAAGTGGCCGCTGGCGGCGAAGCCGTCCATAACGTTCGTCACGGCGGCACCGTCGCGGCCCAGCAGGTCGAACAGCAGGCGCTCGAAGTTGCTGGACACCTGGATGTCCATGCTGGGGCTGATGGTGGGAACCACGCCGTTGGTGGCCATGGTGCCGGACTGGAAGAAGCGGGTCAGGATGTCGTTGCTGTTGGTGCCCACCACCAGGCGCTGGATGGGCAGGCCGATGGCCCGGGCGCCATAAGCGGCGTAGACGTTGCCGAAGTTGCCGGTGGGAACGGAGAAGGCCACCGGCCGGTCCGGCGCGCCCAGAGCCACGCCCGCCGCCACGTAGTACACCACCTGGGCCAGGATGCGGGCCCAGTTGATGGAGTTGACGGCGGAGATGTTCAGCTCATCCCGGTAGGCCTGGTCATTGAACAGGGCCTTCACGATGGCCTGGCAGTCGTCGAAGGTCCCTTCCAACGCCACGTTGTGCACGTTGGGCGACAGCACGGTGGTCATCTGCCGGCGCTGCACCTCGGACGTGCGGCCCTTGGGGTGCAGGATGACGATGTCCACCAGCTCACGATCCCGGCAGGCCTCGATGGCGGCTGAACCGGTGTCGCCCGAGGTGGCGCCCACCACGGTGATACGACGGCCGCGCTTGGCCAGCACATGGTCGAACAGGCGGCCCAGCAGTTGCAGCGCCACATCCTTGAAGGCCAGGGTGGGGCCGTGGAACAGCTCCAGCACCCATTCCTCCTGCCCCAGCTGGGTCAGGGGGGTGACGGCGGCGTGGGCGAAGCTGCCATAGGCGTCATGCACCAGGGCACGCAACTCATCCTCGGAAATGGCGCCGCCCATGAAGGGGGCCATCACGCGGGTGGCCAGCTCGCCATAGCTGAGGCCACGCAGGGCGCGCAAGGCGCTGGCGTCGAAGGCCGGCCAGGCCGCCGGCACATACAGGCCGCCGTCACGGGCCAAGCCCGCCAGCAGCGCATCCTCAAAGCCCAAGGCCGGCGCCCGGCCCCGCGTGCTGATATAATCCACCCTAGGCATCCATCCCTTGGCTCAACTCGAACCCCTACAGTAGCCAGTGGCGCCAAGGTCCCGCAAGCCCGCCAGCCCCCCATGGAAACATGGGTGATTCGCACGGGAAGACCAGCGGCGTGTCAAGGCCCCGGCGCGGCGTTCCAGGACATCCAATTTTCCCGGAAATGACACTTGGAAACCGCCTCCGGTTGCGCTGCAATAGAACCGACGGCCGGGGCTTGCCCCCGCCGTTCAATAGCAACATTCCCCGCCAGGATGGACCGGACGAGGCATCGTTCCGGAACGCCGTGGGGTCTTCGAGATGGGGCGGTCCGCGGCACCATGGGGCTGATGCACGCGATCACGCTGGCCGGCACCCTGGCGGTGGTGGCGGGCCTGATCATCCTGGTTCTGGGCAAGTTGGGCGAGGCGGCGGTGGAACGCCAGCCGGACTTTCGCCGTGCCCTCAGCCGCCTGCCCCTGGGTGCCCAGATCGAGAATCGGCTGGAGGGGCGCGAGGCGGAGCTGCGCACCGAGCTGACGGCCCTGCAAGCCGCCCTGGGCGAGGCGCGCCGCCGCCGCTACGCCCTGGACAAGGACCTGGAGGACGCGCGCCGCAGCGCCCAGGCCCCCGTGCGCGTGGTGGGGCGTGAGGATGCCGGCCTGAACCGCTTCGTCGCCTGGATGGTCAACCGCCTGGTGCAGCAGGCCCAAGGCGACACCAAGACCGCCGTGGCGCTGGACCCGGAATGGGCCGGCCCGCAGATGATCGAGGTATGGTCGGAAAACCTGGCCGACGCCCGCCGCGACCTGCAGCGCTATTTTCCCGCACCCTTGGGCTATGTGCTGTTGAGCATCCAGCTGGCCAACAGCGGCAAGGCCGACGCGGCCGCGCAAAAGGAGAGCACGGCATGATCGCCTTGATGCTGACCCTGCTGGCTGTGACGGTCACGGCAGGCCTGACCGGGGAACGCGCCTGGACCCGCGTCAGCGAGGCCAAGGCCCGCCGCCGCCAAGCCCTGAACCGGCAGCGTGAACAAAGCCAGCGCATCCGCCGCCTGGCGCGCGCCACCTACAGCCTGAAGCAGCAACGCCGCCACATCCAGCTGACCATGGAGACATTGCAGGACGAATGCGCGCGGCTGGAGCAGGACATCAAGCGCATCGCCCGCCCGGAAAACCGCATCTTCGTGCTGGAGGAACGCCGCAACCCCGCCGACGCCGCCTGGATCGCCACGGTGGAAGTGGGCGGCACCGTCGCCGACAACGCCCTGCCCGCCGCCGTGCCGTGGCAGCGCCGCCGCTTCCTGCTGTGGGCCGGCGATGATGAGGGCGCGCGGGCCCGGCTGGAGCGGCGCTTTCCCCATGGCAGTGGCTTCCGCGTCAGCCAGCTGATGCTGCGCCCCAACCACGCCGCCCCGCCGGCCGCCACCAGCGGCGGGCTGGAAACGCGGGCGGCGAAGGCGGCTCGCATTGCGGCGAGTTAGCCGATCAATCCTCTTTCAAATAGTAATCCGTTATCGTGCAACTGGAAGAATCATAGGTTACGCCTATCTTCTTCCCTGTAACTTTAGCAGTCATAACGGTCGACCAAAATCTTTCTATCAAATCAGCGGATGCGGTGCTGGGCAGGTTGAGCTGACCATTTGGGCATTGACTAGCGGACGTGAACCAGACGACCACGTGGGGTATGTAATCTTGCAGCCGCCATTTTGTGGGTACTTCCTCGACAAAACCCGACGCCGCATAAGATGCAGCAGGGAAAAATAAGAAAGACACGGCTAATAGGCCGACAATTTTCTTCATAAAGCCCCCCAATGAATGCGCCCGCCCCCCCGCGCCCGCAGGGTCCTTGATATCACGGCGCTCCCCGCTCCCTCTCCACCCGGCTGAAGCGCAGGTAGGCGATGACCGCCAGGGCAACGGCCAGGCAGTACCAGGTGATGGCGTACTGCAGATGATCGTTGGGGATGGTGACGCGGGTCTGGCCGCCCACGGGGAAGCCGCCGGGGTTGGGGGTGGCGCCGGCCTCCACCACCACCGGCTCCGGCACCTCGGTCCCCGCCTTGGCCGCCATGGCCGGCAGGTCGTACCACAGCCAGAAATTGTCGTTCACCAGATTGTCCGGCTGCATCCAGCCGCGGGGCGGCGGCACGCGGGCCACCCCGTCCACCGTCACCTCGCCTTCCAACTGGCCCTCGGGCCGGCGCGCCGGGTCCTTGCCCTGGGTGGGAACCCAGCCGCGGTCGACCAGCACCACGCCGCCGCCGTCCGCCCGCACGAAGGGCGTGACGACGTCGTAGCCGGGGGCGCCCTTCAGGGAACGGGCCCCCAGGTACAGCTCATGATCATTCAGGAAATGGCCGGTGATGCGCACCCGGCGGTAATCCCAGGCCTTGGGATCATCGATCTTGGCCGGCAGCTCGGCCGGGGCGGCCGCCATCTGCTGCTGGATGTGATCCAGGATGCCCTGTTTCCAGAACAGGCGTTGCACCTGCCAAGTGCCCAGGCCCGCCATGAACAGGATGGCGCCGCCAGCCACCAAGCCGCCCCAGAAGGTCGGGCGGAAGCGCCGGCGCCCCTTCGCGACGGGGCCGGGGGTGGCGCCGGTAGGGGACGCGGTGGACGAAGAAGTCATGCACCAGGATTCCTATCGCTATCACGATCGCCATGCCCGGCGCCATGTCCAGGCGTGTCTTCGGAGGGCTCCTCGAATTCGGCCCGGCGGTAGCGGTATTGCAGGGCGAACACCACGCCCTTGGCCGGGCGCAGCAGGCCCAGCGTGCCGCCCAGGATGACCACGCCCCAGACCAGGGCGGTCAGCCATAGAGGCCAGTCCACCCGCATGGACACCATCAACGCGACGGGCACGATGACGAAGCCCAGGATGAAGATCAGGAAGACGGCGGGGCCATCGCCGCTGTCGCCCCGGGCCAGTTCCAGGCCGCAGACGGGGCAACGCTCCGCCACGGTGAGGAAGCCCACGAACAAATCGCCCCGACCGCAGCGGGGACACTTGCAGCGCAAGCCCGCCAAGATCGGGGCGACGGAGGAGGCATCAGGTTCCAAGGTTTATGTCCGTCAGGAACAGAACGACGGTCCTGGCGTCAGTGCGGAATCACGCCGCGCGGCGTGGAACCCCACCAGTAGATGCTGACGAACAGGAACAGCCAGACCACGTCCACGAAGTGCCAGTACCAGGCCGCGGCCTCGAAGCCGAAGTGGCTCTTGGGCGTGAAGTGGCCGGCGCGGGTGCGGAAGAAACAGACGATCAGGAAGATCGTTCCGACGATGACATGGAAACCGTGGAAGCCGGTCGCCATGAAGAAGGCCGAGGTGTAAGCGTTCTGGGCGAAGCCGAACTCGGCGTGCATGTACTCGTAAGCCTGGAAGCAGGTGAACAGCAGGCCCAGCAGGATGGTGAAGCCCAGGGCCCGGGCGGCTTCCTTGTTGCGGCCCTCCACCAGCGCATGGTGCGCCCAGGTGACCGTGGTGCCCGACAGCAGCAGGATGACGGTCATCAGGATGGGCATGTCGAAGGGGTTGACCGGTTCGATCCCCTTGGGCGGCCAGACGCCGCCATTGGCGGCGACGCGGCCGATCTGCTGCGCCTCGTTGAAGTAGATGCTGGTGTCGAAGAAGGCCCAGAAGAAGGCGACGAAGAACATGACCTCGGAGGCAATGAACAGCGTCATGCCGTAGCGCAGGCCGATCTTCACGACGGGGGAGTGCAGCTTGCGCACCACCGATTCGCCGATGACGTCGCGCCACCAGGCGAACATGACACCCAGCACGCCCAGGAAGCCGACGATGGCCAGGATCCAGCCATGGCCATGCATGCCCAGCACGGCACCGCTGGTCAGCAGGCCCGCCGCGACGGAGGCGACCAAGGGCCACGGGCTGGGGTCCACCAGGTGGTAGGGCTGCTTTATGCCCTCAGAATTTCCGGGCGCGGAGTTAGCCTGGACATCAGCCATGTTCTTGTTTCCCTCGGATCAAAACAACGCGGTGGTCGTCAGATAACGGCGGACATTGCCGCCCCGGTCCTTATTCGTGCCCTCCCTGATCCCCCGCGCTGGGGGGACTGGACACTCCCTTGGTAAACGTTCCTGCCGCGCCCGTCCAGAGGTTGTGCGGCTTTGAGGCCATTGCCCGGCTACGCTTCAGCCGCCAGGACGCGCTTTGGCGGCCTGATCCTGCACGGCCGCCGTCGTCTGGTCGGCTGCCAGGAAGAAGGTGTAGGACAGGGTGATGGTGGCCACGTCCTTCATGTGCGGGTCGTCGGCCAGCGCAGGATCGACGAAGAAAGTCACGGGCATGTCCAGTTCCTGCCCCGGCTCCAGCCGCTGGCGGGTGAAGCAGAAGCACTGGATTTTGTTGAAATAAATGCCGGCCTTGTCGGGCGTGACGTTGAAGGTGGCGGTGCCCACCAGCGCCTTGTCCGACAGGTTCTTGGCGTGGTAGCGGATCTCCCGCACCTCCCCCAGCTTGACCTGCACGGCATTCTGAAGGGGACGGAATTGCCAAGGCAATTCGCGGTTCACTTCGGCATCGAAACGAACGGTGACCGTGCGGTCGACCACGCGGTCGGCGCCCCTCTCCGCCACCTGCGTCGTGCCGCCGAAGCCGGTGGCCTTGCAGAACACCCGGTAGAGCGGCACGGCGGCGAAGCTGAGCCCCACCATACCGGCCACGATGGTCAGCGCCCCCACCAGCATGCGCCGGTTGCGCCGGGCCAGCTCGGGCCGCGCGGGCGGAATCTGCGGGGAAACGGGACCTGGGGTGTCAGCCAACCTGTCGCCTCCCTGGCTTTGACGACGGCCTTCCCGGTGGGCGGCCGTCTTTGCGCGCCGATGGCGGGTTCGCCCGCCGAATTCTTATTGGGCAAGGGGTTATTGGCCTTGCGCGTGCAGCCCCATGCGCACGATGGCCACGACATAGATCAATGCCACGAAGCCCAGCAGCGAGAAGAATAGCGCTAGGTTCTTGCCACGCTGGCGGCGCGCCCGCTCGGCCGCGTCGAGGACCGGCTCAGGCGCGGAGGAGGTGCCAGCAGGGGTACCAGTGGGATTGATGGTATTGGCCATGCGGTCAGGGTTCCTATGCGGAGGGGCCCTCTCAGGCGAGGGCGTCAGGCCACCAGCTTCTCACCGATCAGGATGGCGAGCAGCAGGAAAAGGTAGAGGATGGAATAGGCGAACATCTGCTTGGCGGCGCGATGGGTCTTGTCCAGCATGACCCGCACGGCGCAGAGGATGAACAGCAGGCTGAGCACCGTGGCGCCCACCAGATAAGCGATACCGCCCACACCGAACCAGTGGGGGGCGATGGCGATGGGCAGCAGCAGCAGGGTGTAGACCAGCATCTGGCGCTTGGTGGCGGCCTCGCCCGCCACCACGGGCAGCATGGGCACGCCGGCACGGCTGTAATCGCCGCTGCGGAACAGGGCCAGCGCCCAGAAATGCGGCGGCGTCCAGAAGAAGATGAGGCAGAACAGCAGCACCGGGCCGATGCTGACGTCGCCCGTCACCGCCGCCCAGCCGATCATGGGCGGGAAGGCGCCGGCGGCCCCGCCGATGACAATGTTCTGCGGCGTGCGGCGCTTCAGCCACATGGTGTAGACGAAAACGTAGAAGGCGTTGGCCACGCCCAGGATGGCGGCGGCCACCCAGTTGACCGCCAAGCCCATCAACAGGACCGACGCCACGGACAGCACGACGCCGAAGGCCAGCGCCTCATCCGGGTTGACCTTGCCCTGGGGGATGGGCCGGCCGCGGGTGCGCTCCATGACGGCGTCGATGTCGCGGTCGTACCACATGTTGATGGCGCCGGCGGCGCCGGCGCCCACGGCGATGCAGAGCAGGGCCACCACCGCCAGGACCGGGTGCAGGGTGCCGGGCGCCACCACCAGGCCGGCCAGGCCGCTGAACACCACGAGCGACATGACCCGGGGCTTCAGCAGGGCGATGTAGTCGGCCACACTGCCCGGCAGGCTGGCGGCCTGGGCGGGGACAGTCTGGCTTTCGAAGGCGGTATCGGTCATCTGTCTTCGCATCTCATCCGACGTCGTCGGCCCCATGCGGGGAGCCGATGGCGTCTTTAATCAGGCAAAACCGCGCGGGAAGCCACCCCTCCCGCGCGGTCGTCGCCTATGCAGCCGGTGCCACCCTCAGCACCTTACTTGATGCGGGGCAGAACCTCGAACTGGTGGAACGGCGGCGGGCTGGACAGCGTCCACTCCAGCGTCGTCTCACCGGTGTTCCAGTAATCGGCGCCGACGCGCCGGCCGAACATCAGGGTATAAAGGGCCATCACGACGAAGAACAAGGTGGAGCCGAAGGAAATGTAGGCCCCGATGGAGGAGATCTGGTTCCACATGTGGAACGCGTCCGGGTAATCCGGGATGCGGCGCGGCATGCCCTGCAGGCCCAGGAAGTGCTGGGGGAAGAAAATCAGGTTCACGCCGATGAAGGTGGTCCAGAAGTGCAGGTGGCCCGCCCATTCCGGATGTTCCCGGCCCGACATCTTGCCGATCCAGTAGTAGTAGCCGGCGAAGATGGCGAACACGGCGCCCAGGCTCAGCACGTAATGGAAGTGCGCGATGACGTAGTAGGTGTCGTGCAACATCACGTCCAGGCCGCCGTTGGCCAGCACCACGCCGGTGACGCCGCCCACGGTGAACAGGAAGATGAAGCCGATGGCCCAGACCATGGGCGGCTTGAACTCGATGGAGCCGCCCCACATGGTGGCGATCCAGGAGAAGATCTTAACGCCCGTGGGCACGGCGATGATCATGGTCGCCGCGGTGAAGTAGGCGCGGGTGTCGACGTCCAGGCCCACGGTGAACATGTGGTGCGCCCAGACGATGAAGCCGACCACGCCGATGGCGACCATGGCGTAGGCCATGCCCAGATAGCCGAACACCGGCTTGCGCGAGAAGGTGGAGACGATCTGGCTGATGATGCCGAAGGCCGGCAGGATCATGATGTACACTTCGGGATGGCCAAAGAACCAGAACAGGTGCTGGAACAGCAGCGGGTCGCCGCCGCCGGCCGGGTCGAAGAAGTGGGTGCCGAAGTTGCGGTCGGCCAGCAGCATGGTGATGGCGCCGCCCAGCACGGGCACGGCCAGCAGCAGCAGGAAGGCGGTCACCAGCATCGACCACACGAACAGCGGCATCTTGTGCAGGGTCATGCCCGGCGCCCGCATGTTGAAGATGGTGGTGATGAAGTTGGCGGCACCCAGGATGGAGGATGCGCCCGCCAGGTGCAGGGCGAAGATGCCCATGTCGACCGAGGGGCCGCTGTGGCCCACGGTGGAGGACAGCGGCGGATAGATGGTCCAGCCGGTACCGGCGCCCGGCCCGATCAGCGAGGACGAGACCAGCAGCAGGAAGGCCGGGACCAGCAGCCAGAAGCTGATGTTGTTCAGGCGCGGGAAGGCCATGTCCGGCGCGCCGATCATCAGCGGCACGAACCAGTTGCCGAAGCCGCCGATGACGGCGGGCATGACCACGAAGAACACCATGATCAGGCCATGGGCGGTGATCAGCACGTTCCACTGCTGGCCGATGTCGGCCGACAGGTGGTTCAGGATCTGGATGCCCGGCTCCTGCAGTTCCATGCGCATGATCACCGAGATGGCGCCGCCGATAAGGCCGGCGATCACGGAGAAGATGAGGTAGAGCGTGCCGATGTCCTTGTGGTTGGTCGAGAACAACCACCGCTTCACGAACCCGGGCTTATGGTCGTGATGCGCGTCGTGAGCCGTATCGTGGGCTGCGTGCGCCATAATTCCAGTTCCCCTCGTTTAATCTCAGGCGGGGTTAAATGTCAGACGGGGCCAACTCAGCGCGCGGCGCCATTGTCCGTCGCCAGGGCGGTCTTGGTGGCCCCTGCCTTGGCAATCCCCTGGGCCGCTTCGAGCGACGCGAGGAACTCGCGGCCCGCGTCGATGCCGGCGGTCTTGGTCTTCTCGGCCCAGGCCTTGTAGTCCTCCTTGCTGACGGCATGGACGACGATAGGCATGAAGCCATGGTTGGTGCCGCAGATTAGGGTGCACTGGCCGTAGAAGGTGCCTTCGGTGCTGGCCTGCAGCCAGGTCTCGTTGATGCGGCCGGGCACGGCGTGCAGCTGCACGCCCAGCGAGGGCACGTACCAGGAATGGATGACGTCGGCGCCGGTCAGCAGCAGGCGGACCGGCGTGCCCACGGGCACCACCATCTCGTTGTCCACCGTCAGCAGGCGGGGCTGGCCCGGCTTCAGGTCGCCGTCGGAGACGATGTTGCTGTCGAAGGAGATGTCATTGTTATCCGGATATTCGTACGACCAATACCACTGGTGGCCGGTGATCTTCACCGTCATCTCAGGATTGGGCGTGCGGTCGCCGTAGTAGAGGACGCGGAAGGACGGCACGGCCACGATCACCAGGATCAGCACCGGCACCACGGTCCACGCCACCTCCAGCAGGGTGTGGTGGCTGGTCTTGGACGGGACGGGGTTCGCGCGCCTGTTGAAGCGCACCATGACCGTCAGCAGCAGCAGCGATACGAAGGCGACGATGCCGATGATGATGTAGAGCAGCAGGGTGTGGAAGTTCTCCAGCTGCACCGCCACGGGCGAGTAGGCATGCTGCATGCCCAGCTTGCCCGCCTCGGGCATGCTCACCACCGGGTCGGCCAGCGCCACCGAAGCGCGCCCCGCCAGGGCCGTCAAAAGGGCCGCGAAGGCGGCGGCGTTCTTGCGTACGGACATCCCTTACCACTCTCTCGTTGCCGGGGACGCGCGACACGTCCCACCCGAAGATTGTCCTGGTGACCCACGCCGGCCCCGCACGCCCCCTGTTCAGGCGCCGCACCAAACGCGGGATGCCGTCCCATCCTCCCGTTTATTATGGGGGCCCGTCCTTGATCGACCTGCCCCCACCCCCACCTCCCGTTGCGGCGGGACGAAGCGGCGACGGCGTCGGCTATCGGGGCACCTGTCCGGGAGTTTAGACCCAGCATCGCAAGCGCCCCCGATGGTTAAGGGACACCTGCATCGTGGCAGACCATAACGTTCCCGATCCTTGACGTAAAGCGGACAACGCGTCCCAGCGCATACCGTTGGGCGCACTGCCCCGCCCGCCGGACCCGCCAGGGTGGCGCAAAAGCGGGCCGACGCTACAGCCTTGGCGTGCTTGAGGATTCCCGGTCCCGTCCATCTCCGCCTTCGAAGGGCGGCCTTTCCCCTGGCGATGGCGGCACCGACACGCCATGTTATGAAGGTCACGCCCCACCCGGGTGGCCGGCCCTGCCGCCGCCCCGGCTTTTCGGCCCGTTCCTTGGAGTTTCGCGACCATGAGCCTGCTCGCCCAGACCGACGATCTGTTTTTCACCCGGGCCGGACTGGACCGCGCGCGCACCGAATCGATCGTCGCCGACGCGCTGAAGGGCGGCGACGATGGCGAGCTGTTCCTGGAGTACGCCCAGTCCGAAGGCGTGTTCTGGGATGACGGCAAGCTGAAGAGCGCGTCCTTCGACACCACCCAGGGCTTCGGCCTGCGCTCCGTCGCTGGGGAGACCACGGGCTTCGCCCATGCCTCCACCCTGACGGAGGAGGCGCTGAAGCGCGCGGCCGCCACCGTGCGCACCGTACAGGCCGGCCATGGCGGCACCTATGCCGAGCCGCCGGTGGGCACCAACCGCGCCCTCTACGCCGCCGACAACCCCTTGGCCATCGTGCCGTTCGAAGCCAAGGTGAAGCTGCTGGCCGACATCGACGCCTACGCCCGGGGCCGCGACCCGCGCGTGCGCCAGGTCAGCGCCAGCCTGACCGGCGAGTGGCAGGCCGTGCAGATCATCCGCGCCGACGGCCACCGCGTGGCCGACATCCGCCCCCTGGTGCGCCTGAACGTCTCCGTCGTCGTCGGCGAGGGCGACCGCATGGAGGCCGGCAGCTTCGGCGCCGGCGGCCGCCTGGCCTATGAGCGCTACATGCAGCCGGAAACCTGGCGCCACCATGTCGACGAGGCCCTGCGCCAGGCCCTGGTCAACCTGGCCGCTGTCCCGGCGCCGGCGGGCGAGATGCCGGTGGTCCTGGGGCCGGGCTGGTGCGGCGTGCTGCTGCACGAGGCCATCGGCCACGGGCTGGAGGGCGACTTCAACCGCAAGGCCACCTCCGCCTTCTCCTCTCTCATCGGACAGCGGGTGGCCGCCCCCGGCGTCACCGTGGTGGACGACGGCACGCTGGAAGGGCGCCGCGGTTCCATCACCGTGGATGACGAGGGCACGCCCAGCCAGTGCAACACCCTGATCGAAGACGGCGTCCTGGTCGGCTATATGCAGGACCGCATGAACGCCCGCCTGATGGGGGTGAAGCCCACCGGCAACGGCCGCCGTCAGGGTTTCAGCAGCGTGCCCATGCCGCGCATGACCAACACCATGATGCGCTCTGGCGACCGCACCAAGGAAGAGATCCTGGCCTCGGTGAAGCGCGGGCTGTACGCCGTGAACTTCGGCGGCGGCCAAGTGGACATCGTGTCCGGCAAGTTCGTCTTCTCCGCCTCGGAAGCGTACCTGATCGAGGACGGCAAGATCGGCCCGTCGGTGAAGGGCGCCACACTGATCGGCAACGGCCCGGACGCCCTGACCAAGGTCACCATGATCGGCAATGACAGCTGCCTGGACGAGGGCATCGGCGTCTGCGGCAAGCAGGGGCAGAGCGTGCCGGTGGGCGTTGGCCAGCCCACGCTGCGCATCGACGGCCTGACCGTCGGCGGCACCGCGGCCTGACCGGGACGGCCTGAACCGGACGAGAGGGAGGGCGGCCATGGGCAAGAGCCCGGACGAGATGATGGCCGCCATCCTGCGCAACCTGCCGGCCAAGACCGGCCGGGACGCGGGGGGATGGGCGGCCCTGATCAAGGCGGAGGGGCCGGCCGAGCCCAAGGCCTGCGCCCGCTGGCTGAAGCAGGCCCACGGCCTGGGCGGCGCCACGGCACAGGTCCTGGCGGCCCACGCCCTGGGCGGCATCCATGACCTGACACCGGAACAACGGCTGGACAAGCTGTATGAGGGGCGGGAGGACCTGCGCCCCATTGGCGACCGGCTGACCGCCCTGGCCCGGGGCCTGGGCGCCGATGTCACCAGCACCGTGCTGTCCACCATGGTCTCCTTCAGCGCGGGATTGAAGTTCGCGGAAGCCAAGCCGGCAGGTAAGGGCCGAATCGACCTGGGACTGGCCTTGGGCCGCGAGCCCCTACCCCCAAGCGCCGTTCCCCTGACGCCGGTCAAGACCGCCGACGCCAGCGACCGCATCACCTACCGAATCCCATTGGCCTCGATGGACGCGATCACCGAGGAGGTCGCCGCCTGGCTGGCGCGCGCCCATGCCCGTGTCACGACACGCGACTGAATTTCCGCCGCGTCGCCCCAGGCGTCCCCGCCATCGCCGAAGCCGGCCGGGAAGCGGCGCGCGACCACCGGCGGCCGGCTGGGCAGCGACTGTCCCGGCCGGCCCCCGACTCTGGAGAACCGTATCAACCCCGCCCGGAACGCCGCCGGGCTAGGGGATCTTTGCGTGTTTTTGGTTATTCCTGCGGCCCGGATGCGTCAGACGCGGGGCTGGATGGAAACCGGTATCAATTTCGCAACGCTTCCGGTCAAAAGACCGGTTGCCCACATCGCCGCAGTACGCATAAATCAATTCGTTGCGTCATTGACATCAAAAGGAGTTTTTATGCGTCACTATCAGTTATTGGCAGCAACTTTTGGTCTTGCCTTGCTCACAGCCGGTTGCCAGACCCAGACGGACAACGCCCAGACGGCCAGTGCGGCCGCACCCAAGGCCGCCGCCCAGCAGCGGTGCGTGAACACGGGCAGCCGCCTGGCCGGCAATTGCAACGACGTCGGCCACGCCGACCCCAAGGATCTGCTGAACCGCCCATCGGGCACCAGGGTCCCTGGGTCGTAAGACTCGGACCAGCCGATAGACCCGACCAACCGGGAGAAATGACGCCACCGGCCTCCGGGGGGGGGAAGCCCGATGGCGTCGATAGGGAGGAATCCCCGGCCATAGCCGGGGCAAATAAGGCAGGTGAGGCACCAAAGGTCCGTTGAACGGCCGGCCTCAGTACGCGTATTCCGCGTAGACGCGATCAATATCGCCGCCCCATTCCCCATTGAACTTGTTCAGCAGTTCCGTGGCCGGCGAAACGCCGCTGTCCACGATGGCCTGCAGCGCGTCCAGGAAGTGGCTTTCGTTGTCGCCCATGCCGGCCAGGCGCGCGCGGTTGTCCAGGCCGTTGCGCGAAATGGCCACCGTCTGGCGTGCAAGGTCCAGGACGGTGCCCTTGCGGAAGGGCGTGTCGAGGCCCAGGCGGGGCACGTTGTTGCGCAGCTGCGCCCGCTCCTCCTCCGTCCAGTCCTTGATCATGTCCCATGCGGCGTCCAGCGCCGTGGTGTCGTACAGCAGGCCCACCCACAGGGCCGGCAGAGCGCACAGGCGGGCCCACGGGCCGCCGTCGGCGCCGCGCATCTCCAGGAAGCGCTTCAGCCGCACCTCCGGGAACAGGGTGGTCAGGTGGTCCACCCAATCGGTGATCAGCGGCCGCTCACCCGGCAGGGCGGGCAGTTCCCCCCTGAGGAAGGCGCGGAAGTCCTGGCCCGAGGCGTCGATGTACTGGCCGTCGCGATAGACGAAGTACATGGGCACACCCAGCGCGTGGTCGGCGTAGCGTTCGAAGCCGAAGCCGTCCTCGAACACGAAGGGCAGGTCGCCGCAGCGGTCGGGATCGGTGTCCGTCCACACATGGCTGCGCAGGCTCTGGAAGCCGTTGGGCTTGCCTTCCTTGAAGGGGCTGTTGGCGAACAGGGCCGTGGCGATGGGTTGCAGCGCCAGGCTGACCCGGAACTTCTTCACCATGTCGGCTTCAGAGCTGAAGTCCAGGTTGACCTGCACCGTGGAGGTGCGGGTCATCATGTCCAGGCCCATGGTGCCCTTCTTGGGCATGTAGTCGCGCATGATGCGGTAGCGGCCCTTGGGCATCCAGGGAATATCTTCCCGCTTCCACTTGGGATTGAAGCCCAGGCCGATCATGCCGATGCCGAGGTCGGCGCCGATGGCGCGCACCTGGGCCAGATGCTCCGACACCTCGCCGCATGTCTGGTGGATGGTGCTGAGCGGCGCGCCCGACAGTTCGAACTGTCCACCCGGTTCCAGCGTGATGCTGGCCTGGCCCTTGGTCAGGGCGATGATGTTCTCGCCCTCCTTCACCGGGGCCCAGTCGTAGCGGGTCGCCATCTCGGACAGGATGCGGCCGATGCCCTGCTCGCCCTCATAGGGCAGCGGGCGGTTGTCGCCCAGGCGGAAGGCGAACTTCTCGTGTTCCGTGCCGATGCGCCAGGCATCCGCCGGCTTGTTGCCCTGTTCCAGATATTCGACCAGCTCACGGCGGTCGGTGATGGGGGCACCCGGGCTCTTCGGCGGCGCAGACATCAGGTCGGTCCTTCTTTACAAAGCTTGGCTTCACAAGGCTTGGGTATCAAAGCGCGGCTGGGGGCCAGGAACAGGGAACAGGAAACGGCAGACTCAACGGAACGGCGGGCGCGCGTCCTGCCCTGGGGCGGCGGTCCAGTCGCCCGCCAGCGCCTGCCACAGGGCAAGCACAGCGAAAGCGGCCGTGTCCGCCCGCAGAATGCGTGGACCCAGTCCTACCGGGACAACAAAGGGTGTTTTGGCAAGCTGGTCAAGCTCACCGGGATGGAGGCCCCCCTCCGGTCCCACAAGGAACGCCGCTGGACGCCCCGACGCAGTAGCCGCCGTCACAGCCGTGGCCAGGGGTTGGGCCGCGCCCGTCTCCGCCGCCACGAACAAGGTGCGATCCCGGGTCAGGGGGTTCGCGGGCCAGCCGGCCAACAGGGACGAGAGGTCGGTCAGAGGGTCGACCACGGGCACCGACAGCCGCTCGCACTGTTCCGCCGCCTCCACCGCGTTGGCGCGCAGGCGGTCCAGGTTCACCCGCGGCACGTCGCCCCGGCGGGTCAGCACGGGGCAGAGGCGGGCCACGCCCAGCTCCGTCGCCTTTTCCACCACGTACTCGGTGCGGCCCCCCTTCAGCGGCGCGAACAGCAGCCAGGCGTCCGGCACCGCCACCGGCGGCCGGGTCTGTTCCAGCAGGGTGATGGTGCCGCCCGACTTGCTCAGCGCCGATATCTCCCCCAGCCATTCGCCGCCGGCCTCGTTGAAGGCCAGCAGCCGGTCGCCGGGCGCCTGGCGCAGCACGCCGCGCAAATAGTGCGCCTGGTCGCCCGACAGCGGCGCCGACTGGCCAGCGGCCAGGGGCGTGTCGACATGCAGGCGGGTGCGGGGGCGGTCGGCCATGGGATCAGTCGTGGAGAAAAGAGACGGAACGGGAGAGGTCTAGATGCGGAACAATCATTCCTTTGTCCATTCTACCATTGAACACTCGAGCATTTTTCAAGGGTCAGCCCGTCCGTCCGAAGGGTGACCGGCCGCCCTTTCTTGGCGGCCAGGTTCCCGCTAAGGTCCCCGCAAACACCCGAACAAGGCTTCCCAGCATGCCCAGCGAGACCATAGGCGCCGGCCATACCGACATCCGCCAGGGCGACTGGATCGACCGGCATGTGCCGCCCCGCGCCCGCCCCTACGCCCGGCTGGCGCGGCTGGACCGACCCATCGGCACCTGGCTGCTGTTGCTGCCGGGGCTTTGGTCCATCGCCCTGGCCGCGGAACCCGGCCACCTGCCCAGGCTGTGGCTCATGTTGCTGTTCGCCGTGGGCTCGGTCGTCATGCGGGGCGCCGGCTGCACCATCAACGACATCATCGACCGCAAGTTCGACGCCCTGGTGGAACGCACCCGCGTGCGCCCCATCCCCAGTGGCGCCGTCAGCGTGCCCCAGGCCATCGCCTTTCTGATCGCCCAGTGCCTGGTGGGCCTGGCCGTGCTGGTGCAGATGAACCGGCCCACCATCGTCATGGGCGCCACCAGCCTGGTGCTGGTGGCCGCATATCCCTTGATGAAGCGCATCACCTGGTGGCCCCAGGCCTTCCTGGGCCTGACGTTCAATTGGGGCGCCCTGCTGGGCTGGGTGGCGGTGCGGGGCGACCTTGCCTGGCCGCCGGTGCTGCTCTACGCCGGCGGCATCCTGTGGACCCTGGGCTACGACACCATCTATGCCCACCAGGATCGCGAGGACGACGTGAAGGTGGGCGTGAAGTCCACCGCCCTGCGCTTGGGCGCCGCCTCCAAGCGTTGGATCCTCGGCTTCTACGCCGGCGCCACGGCGCTGTGGACGCTGGCTCTGATGGCCGCCGGTATCCACCCGCTGGCCTACCTGGGCGTGGCCCTGACCGGCGGCATGCTGCTGCGCCAGGCCTGGCAGTGGCGCCCCGAGGATCCGGCCGACAGCCTGGCCGCCTTCCGCGCCGCCCGCGTCGCCGGCTGGGTGTTCCTGGCCAGCATCATCCTGGGCATGGCGGCCGCGTCTTGAGCGACATCGATCGCGCCGCCTTCATCCGCGCCAACACCGCCCCCGAGGCGCCGGCCCTGGTGCCGGAACTGACGCTGCTGACCGCCAGCGAGATCACGCCCCTGTGGCAGGCGACGGAGGCGACGCTGGCGGCCAAGGATCTGCCACCCCCCTTCTGGGCCTTCCCCTGGGCCGGCGGCCAGGCTGTCGCCCGCCACGTGCTGGACCATCCGGAGCTGGTGCGGGGCGCCCGCGTGCTGGACTTCGCCGCTGGAAGCGGCCTGATCGCCATCGCCGCCGCCAAGGCGGGCGCGGCCGCCGTCATGGCGGTGGAGATCGACGCCTACGCCATCGCCGCCATAGGCCTCAACGCCCGGCTGAACGGCGTGGCCGTGACGGCGGTGGAGCGCGACGTGGTGGGCCAGCCCCTGACGGACATCGACGTCGTGCTGGTGGGCGACGTCTGCTACGAGAAGCCGATGGCGGAGCGGGTCATGGCCTGGCTGCGCGCCCTGGCCGGTGACGGACTGGTGATCCTGATGGGGGATCCCGGCCGTACATACCTGCCAAAGGACGGGCTGGTTCCCCTGGCCACCTACCGCGTGCCGACGACGCTGGAGCTGGAGGACCGCACTCACCGCGACAGCGTCGTCTGGCGGGTGGAGGCTTGACCTGGCGGGGCCCCATCCGCTCCTTTACCGCCTGATTCCCTACCCTGGATATTTCCCATGCCCTACGCCTCCTTGCGTGAGTTCATCGACCGGCTGGAACAGTCGGGCCGCCTGGTGCGGGTCAAGACCCCGGTGTCCACTGTGCTGGAGATGACCGAGATCCAGACCCGCCTGCTGGCCGAGGGCGGCCCCGCCGTCATTTTCGAGAACGTCATCAAGGCCGACGGCACCCGGTCGGAAATGCCGGTACTGATCAACCTGTTCGGCACGGTGGAACGGGTGGCCTGGGGCATGGACCGGGAGCCGCATGAGCTGCGCGACGTGGGGGAGACGCTGGCCTTCCTGAAGCAGCCGGAGCCGCCGCGCGGCCTGCGCGACGCATGGGAGATGCTGCCCCTGGTGAAGACCGTCATGGCGATGCGCCCACGCACGGTGGGCAGCGCCCCGTGCCAGGAGGTGGTGCTGACCGGCGACCAGATCGACCTTGGCCGCCTGCCCATCCAGAGCTGCTGGCCGGGTGAGCCAGCGCCCCTGATCACCTGGCCCCTGGTGGTGACGCAAGGTCCCACGGCCAACGACAGGGATGGCATGGCGGAGGACCGCTTCAACCTGGGTATCTACCGCATGCAGGTGCTGGGGCGCGACCGCACCATCATGCGCTGGCTGAAGCACCGCGGCGGGGCCCAGCACCATCATCGCTGGAAAGCCGCGGGCAAGCGCGAGCCCCTGCCCGCCGCCGTGGTGCTGGGCGCCGATCCCGGCACCATCCTGGCCGCCGTGACCCCGGTACCCGAGACGCTGTCGGAATACCAGTTCGCCGGCATGCTGCGCGGCAAGAAGGTGGACCTGGTCGACTGCAAGACCGTGCCGCTGAAGGTGCCGGCCCAGGCGGAGATCGTCCTGGAAGGCTACGTCTCGCTGGACGAGTACGCGGACGAGGGCCCCTATGGCGACCACACCGGCTATTACAATTCGGTGGAGAAGTTCCCCGTCTTCCAGGTCACCGCCATCACCATGCGCCGCGACCCCATCTACCTCTCCACCTTCACCGGCCGGCCGCCGGACGAACCCTCGGTCCTGGGCGAATCCCTGAACGAGGTCTTCATTCCCCTGCTGCGCCAGCAGTTTCCGGAGATTATCGATTTCTGGCTGCCGCCGGAGGGCTGTTCCTACCGCATCGCCGTCGTCTCGATGCGCAAGGCCTACCCGGGCCACGCCAAGCGGGTGATGATGGGCGTCTGGTCCTTCCTGCGGCAGTTCATGTACACCAAGTGGGTCATCGTCGTGGACGACGACATCAACGCCCGGGACTGGAAGGACGTGATGTGGGCGGTGTCGACCCGCATGGACCCCGCGCGCGACATCACCGTCATCGAGGGCACGCCCATCGATTACCTGGACTTCGCCAGCCCCGAATCGGGCCTGGGCGGCAAGGTCGGCCTGGACGCCACCAACAAGCTGCCCCCCGAAACCCACCGCGAATGGGGCGAGAAGATCGCCATGGACCAGGGCGTGGTGGACGAGGTCAGCCGCAAATGGGCCAGCTACGGCCTGCCGGGCAGTGGCAAGCCGATCTGGCGGAAATGAGGCTCCGCCAAGCTCAGGGCCACTGATCGGCCTCGATGTCCCGGATCGCTGCCGCCAGCCACATGACCGTCGCCGCGTCCGTCTCCCGGGCGCCGGGCTGGACGAAGCCGAAGTGCAGCAGGTGCTGGTCCACCACCGCCGGGGCCATGCCGCAGGAGGCGTGGACCTCGGTCACGCCGGTCTGGCGGATGAGGTCGACGGCGTTGTCGGGGGTGACGCCGCTGCCGGCCATGATGCTGATGCGGCCCTGGGCATGGTCCACCAGCTCGGCGATGGTCTCCGCCCCCTCGACCGCCGTGCGGGCGCAGCCGGAGGTCAACACGCGTTCGAAGCCCAGCTCGATGGCGATGTCCAGCGCCTCGATGGGGTCGGGGGTCAGGTCGATGGCCCGGTGCAGGGTCAGGCCCAGGCCGCCGGCACGGTCCACCAGGATGGACAGGGCGGCCGCGTCCAGTTCGCCGCTGGGCAGGCTGGCGCCCAGCACCACGCCGGGCAGGCCCAAGGCCCGCACCGTGTCGATATCGTCGCCCATGACGTCCAGGTCGGCGGGGCCATAGACGAAGTCGCCCGGGCGAGGGCGGATCATGGCGTAGGCGGGCCGTCCGCTGGCCGCCGCCAGCGCCATCAGGCCGCGCGACGGCGTCAGGCCGCCCACCACCAGGGCGGCGCACAGCTCCAGCCGGTCGGCCCCCCCCTTGATGGCGGCGGCCACCCCCGCCGGGCTGTCCACGCACACCTCAAGCCGCACGCGATTCGTTTCCGCCCGGGTCATGCCCGCACTCCCCCTCAAGCCTTGTTCCGTTACCGGTTCCGTTCCAGCCACCGGGCGCCCAGGATGGCAGCCCCCAGCATGCCGGCCGCCCCGCCCAGCGCCGTGGGCACCAGCAGCGCCCCCCGGGTTCGGCGCAGGATACGGGTCCGCACCGCCTGGTCCAATGCCGAAACGAGGGCGGCGTCGGATGACAGGCCGCCCCCCACCGGCACCAGGCCGGCACCCACGGCGTTCACCACCACCGCCAGGGGATCGGCCACGAGGTCGACATAGATGTCCATCGTGCGGGCGGCGTCGCGGTCGCCGGCATGCCACGCTGCCGTCAGCGCCTGGCTGTCCAGCCGCACGCCGTACAGGGCGTGATGCAGGCGCTCCAGCCCCCGGGCGCCACCAATGGTGTCGACGCAGCCCGCCTGGCCGCAGCCGCAAGGCAGGCGGGCCAGGGTGACGCTGGGATCGCCCGCCACCTGCTTCACCACCGGCCCGTGGCCCCATTCCCCGGCCCCCGGCACCAGGCGGCCGTCCACCACCAGGCCGCCGCCCACGCCCGTGCCCAGGATGATGCCGAAAACCGTGTCCTGGCCGCGCGCCGCCCCCACCGTCGCCTCCGCCAGGACGAAGCAGGCGGCGTCGTTGCCCACCACCACGGGGCGGCCGAGCGCCGCCGTCAGGTCGGCCACCAGGGGCGTGCCCGTCAGGCAGGGGATGTTGGCGCAGCTGGCCAGCCCCGTCGCGGGATCGATGTCGCCGGCCAGCGCCAGGGCCACCGGCGCGTCCTCGGGCCCTGGCGCCTGATCGATCAGACCGGCCAGCGCCTGGACGAAGGCGGCGCGGTCGCGGGCCGGCGTCGGCACCCGCCCGACACGGGTCAGCGCCCCTGTCACCGCGACATCTGTACTGGCTGTCCCCAGGGAAATGTATGACCCGCCGATATCGAAACAGTATATCAAGATTGAAATCTTCTTTCGTTAATGTGCCCGGTTTTATAGGAAACCGCCGGCACCTTATCGGCGTTGGGAAAGAATAGGGAATGGCTGGGATGGACGGGAACGGAACCGACAAGCTGTGCGCACCCCTTCCGGCCAACCCCACCATAAGCGACGTGGCCGAACGGGCCGGCGTGTCGCGGGCGGTGGCGTCCCGGGCGCTGTCCGACGAACAGCGGCCCGTCTCGGCGGAGAAAAAGGCGCGCGTGCTGCAGGCGGCGCAGGAGCTGGGATTCCGCCCCAACCTGCTGGCCCGCAGCCTGACCACCAAAAGCGTCAACTTGGTGGCCGTCGTCGTCAACCACATCCATGACCTGAGCGACCTGGATCTGTTCGATCCCCTGCTGGCCGCCGTGCAGAACATGGGCAAGCAGGTGATTTTCATCCGGGTGGGCTCCAGCGACCGGGTGGAGTCCTTCCTGCGCACCGGCGTCGCCTATCACGTCGACGCCGCCATCGTCTTTTCCGATTTCGCCGACGCCGCCACCGCCCGCACGCTGTTCCGCAGCGACCAGGTGCTGATGCTGAATGGCCGGCACGATGACGACTCCCCCGCCGTCATCCCGGATGAGCGGGTGGGCATCACCGAGGCCGTGACCCACGCGGCGCGCCAGGGGGTGAAAAGCGCCGCCCTGGTCACAGGCCGCCTCACGTCCGTCCTGGAGCAGGCGCGCATTCGTTTGTACCAGGATGCCCTGGCAGCCCAGGGCATCCGGCTGACGGCCAGCCTGCAGGGCGACTATTCCTACGCCAGCGGCCACAAGGCGGGAGAGGAGCTGGCGCTCACGCCCCGGCCGGACGCCATCTTCTGCACCTCCGACGCCATGGCCATGGGCGTGCTCGACCGCCTGCGGGCGGACTTCCCCCAGGGCCGCGCCACCACCACGCGCCTGTACGGCTTCGACAACCTGTCGCTGACGGATTTCGACGCCTATCCCATTTCCTCCATCGGCTATGACAAGCAGGCCTATGTGGCGGCGGTCATCGCCGTGCTGACCGGTGCGGCCACCGGCCCCTGGCCCCTGACCCTGCCCACGCGCTTCCATCCCCGGCTAACCGGCTGACAGCGCCGGAACGGCCGCGTCCCGGCCCCACCATTTGCGGTAGTTCGCCTCATACGCCCCGGACTTGATGTAGTCAGCGACGAAGCCGTTCAGCCAGTGCAGGAATTCCGGATCGCCCTGGGCCAGGCCGATGGCGATGGGTGCATTGGAATAAAGGTCGGGCAGGATCTTCAGGGTGGGATAGACGCTGGCCAGATAGTCCATCATGGATGAATCCTCGATGCCGGCATCCACCCGCCGCTGCACCAGCAGCAGCACGCCATCGGGCGCGAAGGTATCGGTGTGGACCAGCTTCGCCCCCGGCACCGCCTGGCGCAGGAAGGCCTCCCCCGTCGTGCTGCGGCCCACCACCACCCTCTTGCCCGCCAGATCCGACAGCTGGTCGATACCGGCGCTTTTCTGGACGATGACGCGCAGGCCCGCGCGGTTGTAGGGGATGGTGAAGGCGATGGTCTTGGCGCGTTCCGCCGTGGCCGTCAGGTTGGCCACCGCCACGTCGATCTGGCCCGACACCAGCATGCTGACCCGGGCGTCGCCGGAGACGTCGGTGTATTCCACCCGCACCCCCAGCTTGTCCGCCAGACGCTTGGCCACGTCGACGTCATAGCCGGCGGGCGCGTTGCGGTCGTCGCGGAAGCCCACCGGTTCCCCACCCAGCGACACCCCCACGCGCAGCACGCCGCGCTGGCGGATATCCTCCAGCTTGCCGGCCCAGGCGGGCGTCACGAGCAGGAGGGCGGCGAGCATGGGCAACAGCTTGCGCAGCATGGGAATTCCTTATGCGACCCTCAGACGCCGGACACCGCCATCCGGCGGCTTGGCTTTCTCAGTTTCCAGTCCACTGCGTTCCCCGAAAACCTCCGGCGGACACAGTCGTGTCCGACAGCGGCATGAGCCGCGTCTCATGCCGCTGGGCTAAACCGTACGGGCGATGCGTTCCTCAGGGGCGGACAGCAACGGATCCCAATACCAATAGCGAATGGCAGGGCCACAGCGGAAGCTGACCACCTCATGGTTGCCGTGGGCGTCCAGCGCGTGGATGACCACGCCGGCCAGGAAGCCCTCGCGCAACTCCGCCAGGTCCGCCACCGCCAGGTCCACCGCCTCGCGCAGGGATTTGCCCAGCTGCAAGGCCAGGACGATGGCGCGGGCGGTGCCGCAGCGCACCGTCATCTCCCCCGTATGGGTGCAGGCGGCGGCACCGAAACGGCTGTCGGCGTAGAAGCCGGCGCCGGCGATGGGCGAGTCGCCCAGACGACCGGGGTACTTCCACGCCCAGCCGGAGGTGCTGGTGGCCGCGTGCAGGTCGCCTCCGGCGTCCTGTCCCAGGAACACCGTGGTGTCGCGCACCCGCTCGGGATCGGTGATGGCGCGGCTGAGCGGCGCCAGCGGGATGTTGGGGAAGGCGGCAAGGTCAGCGGGCGGCAGCTCCTTCTGCAGCCGCTCCCACCACACCCGGCGCGAATCCTCCAGCAGCGTCGGTTCCACGTCGAACCCGCACTCCAAGGCGAAGCGGCGGGCCCCGTCACCGGTCAGCAGGGTGTGCGGCAGGCGGCGCATGACCTGCAGGGCCACCGCACTGGCCGGGATGACGTCGCGCAACGCCCCGACCGCCCCCACCTGGCGGGTGCCGCCGTCCATGACGCCGGCGTCGAACTCCATCTCCCCCAGCATGTTGGGCCAGCCGCCGTAGCCGACGCTGCGCACCGTCGCCTCACGCTCCACCCGCGCGATGCCGGCCACCAGGGGGTCGGGTCCCCGCTCCCCCGCCCTCAGGCGATCAATGGTGGTCTGGAACCCGGGCCAAGCCTCGGAATTTGCGATCAAAATCATGCGGGGATCTCGGCAAGGGGGGCGGCGGGCGCCATCTTGGACAGGAATTGACGAATGCGCGGATGGGCCAAACCACCATCCGCGGCGAAGAACTGGTCCGTGGGCAGGTCGACGATCAGGCGCCCCTGGTCCAGGAAGACGATGCGGGTGGAGATGCGCCGGGCGAATTCCACCTCATGCGTCACGAACAGCATGGTGGTGCCGCCCCCTCCGGATTGACGGGCCGCCAGTTTACCCAGGATGGCCAACACCTCCGCCGTCATCTCGGGATCCAGCGCGCTGGTCACCTCATCCAGCAGCAGGTAGCGCGGATTCATGGCCAGTGCCCGGCAGATGCCCACGCGCTGGCGCTGCCCGCCCGACAGCTGGCCGGGATAGGAGTCGGCCTTGCCCGCCAGCCCCACGCTGGCCAGCAGGGCGTGGGCCTGCGCCTCCACCTCATCCCTGGGGCGCCTCAGCACCAGTTCCGGCGCCAGGGTGATGTTTCGCAGCACCGTCATGTGGGGGTAGAGGTTGAACATCTGGAACACGGTGGCCGACAGGCGGCGCGCCCGGGCCAGCTGGCGCGGGTCGGACACGTCCAGCCCATCCACGGTGATGCGGCCGCCGTCCAGCGCCTCCAGCCCGTTGATGCAACGGATCAGCGTGCTTTTGCCCGAGCCGCTGGACCCCAGGATGGTCACCACCTCCCCCGGCGCCACCGTCAGGCTGACCCCGTCCAGCACCGTGTGGGCGCCAAAGCGCTTGACCACGCCCTCCACCGCCATCATGCCGTCATCTCCAGCCCCCTAAAGCCCCAGCGGAGCGGCATGGGCGCGCAGCCGCCGCTCCCATCGATTGCCCAGCAGCGTCAACGTCTTGGCCGCCGCGAAATACAGCACGCCCACCATGGCCCACACGGCGAAGGGACGCAGGGTGCGCAGGTTCAGGATGTCACCGGCCTTGGTCAGGTCCACCACCCCGATGACGGAGACCAGGGAGGTCACCTGCAACTGGTTGACCGCCAGGCCCACCAGCGGCGCCACCGCGAAGGCGAGCGCCTGGGGCCCCAGAATGTGGCGCACCAGCTGGACCCGGCTGAGGCCGAAGGCGCGCGCCGCCTCCACCTGGTCCCGCCCCACCGCGTCCAGGCCGGCAACGGCGATGAAATAGACGAAGGCCGCCGTGTTGGCCGACAGGGTCAGGCCCGCGGCGAAGACGGGCGTCAGCGGCTGGTGGATCAAGGCCGGCACCCCGAAGAAGACCAGGAACAGCTGCACCAGCACGGGGGAATTGCGCAGCAGTTCCAGGCCGGTGTGCAGCAGGGTGCCCAGTGCCGGCACACGGAAGTGGCGCACCACGGCCGCGCCCGATCCCAGGACCAGCCCGATGAGGAAGGTGCCGGCGAACAGGCCCAGGCTGACGGCCAAGCCCTGGGCCAGCAAAGCGCCGTCATGCCATGTGAAGCCGGCGTGCCGCATCAGGCCGTCCTCCCCATCACCCCATGAGTTGCCCCAGGGGCCGCCCCGTTCTCCGCCATGTGCCGGTTCAGGCGCCGGTGCAGGGCGTCGATTCCCAGTGACACGGCATAGGTCAGGCCGGCGTAGGCGGCCAGCAGGAAGGCGTAGACCTCGAACGGGCGGTAGGTTTCCGACGCCACGCCCCGGGCCGTCCCCGTCACCTCGTCCAGCGTGATCATGGACAGGATGGAGGAGCTGAGCACCAGGTTCACGAAAACGGAACCCAGGGGCCGGATGGCGGTGCGCAGGGCGATGGGCAGGACGACGCGGCGGATGATGGCGAGCCGGGACAGGCCGCTGACCTTCGCGGCCTCGACCACGCCGGGCTCGATCGCCAGGATGCCGCTGCGCACCACATCGCTGCCATAGGCGCCACCCACCAGGCCGAGCGCCAGCACGCCGGTCCAGAAGGCGTCGATATACACGCCCACCTCGGGCAGGCCGTAGAACAGGAAGAAGACCTGCACCACGAAGGGCACATTGCGGAAGACGTCGACATACAGCCGCGCCAGTCGGCCCGCCCAGCCCCTGCCAACCGCCAGCAGCCCCAGCGCCGTGGCCAGCGTGAACGCGCCGACGATGCCCAGCGCGCACACCTCCGCCGTCAGCAGGGCACCCGCCAACAGCGTGTCCAGATGGGGCGTCAGCACCGTGAGGTCGAAGGGCAAGGGCGATCCCTGTTTGGTGAAATCGGTTTCAATTTCGGGAGCGTATCACCCGCACCGTCCTCAGCACCATGGGGAATCCACGTCGCCGATGCCAGAAAAGAAAACAGGGCCGCGGGGTTGGCGCCCGGGCCCTGTAAGGTTGATGGACTACTTCCGGGAAGAAACCCGAAAGGTTGACCGAACGAACCGGGGCGGCAGATCCCCGTAGTGGTCCATTCGACCGACCGAATGCGTCAGGCGGGGCAGCCTTCGCGCATTGGCCAGGGGAACCTAGCCCCAGTCGGTAACAAACGGATGTCACTTGTTGATAGGCTAAGAAACAAATCGTTGCAATTGTGCTTTCAGTTACCCTTCAGAAACATTTCCGGCAACCGGTGCCCTTTCCTTATCGCGCCAACGCCTTCACCCAAGGTCAGGCTTCCCCCGGGGCCCCGCTACCTGGCAAGCTGGCGCCGAATGCCCACATGTGGCCTTGCCCCTTCGGTTCGCCCTGGGGGACCGTGATCTAAGCCTGGAGCTTGCGCACCCATGCCCCCCCTGCCCCCCGACGCCACCGCCGCCGGCATCCTGGACGACCTGCTGACCCTGGCGCGCAAGGCCGGCGCGGATGCCGCCGACGCCTTGCTGGTGGATAGCGCCGCCATGTCCATGAGCCAGCGCCTGGGCAAGCCGGAGGAGGTGCAGCGCGCCGAATCGGGCGACCTGGGCTTGCGGGTGTTCGTCGGCAAGCGGCAGGCCATCGTTTCCTCCACCGACCGTAGCCCGGCGCTGCTGAAGGAATTGGCGGAGCGGGCGGTGGCCATGGCCCGCCTGGTGCCGGAGGATGATTTCTGCGGCCTGGCCGATCCCGACAGCTTGGCCCGCGATTGGCCGGACCTGGACCTGTGCGACCCATCCGAGCCGGTGGCCGAGGACCTGCTGGCCCAGATCGCGGAGCTGGAGGAGACGGCGCTGGCCGTGCCCGGTGTCAGCAATTCCGAAGGGGCCGACGCCGGCTGGTCGCGCTCCACCGTCACGCTGGCGGCCAGCAACGGCTTTTCCGGCGGCTACAGCGTCAGCCGCCGCAGCCTGTCCGTCTCTGTCCTGGCGGGCAGCGGCACAGGCATGGAACGGGACTACGACTATCATTCGGCCATTTATGCCGGTGATCTGGAGTCGCCCGTCACCATCGGCCGCCGCGCCGGTGAGCGGGTGGTGGCCCGCCTGAACCCGCGCAAGGTGGCGACCCAGGCCGTACCCGTGGTGTTCGACCCGCGTGTGGCCGGCGGCTTGGTCAGTCATCTGACGGGCGCCATCTCCGGCGCCGCCATCGCGCGCGGCACCAGCTTCCTGAAGGACAAGATGGGCCAGGCGGTGTTCGCGCCCGGCATCACCATCGTGGACGACCCGCACATCCGCCGTGGCCTGCGCTCCAAACCCTTCGACGCCGAGGGGCAGGCCAACAGCCGTCGCAACCTGATCGACGGCGGCGTGCTGACCACCTGGCTGCTGGATTGCCGCTCCGCCCGCCAGCTGGGCCTGGCCTCCACCGGCCACGCATCGCGCGGCACCGGCGGCCCGCCCGGCCCCAGCGCCACCAACGTCTATCTGGCGCCGGGCGAGGAAACGCCGGAGCAGCTGCTGGCCGACATCAGACAGGGCTTCTACGTCACCTCGCTGATGGGCAGCGGCGTCAACGGCATTACCGGCGACTACAGCCGGGGCGCCTCGGGCTTCTGGATCGAGGACGGCAAGATCGCCTTCCCGGTGGCCGAGGTCACCATCGCCGGCAACCTGAAGGACATGTACCTGACCCTGCGGCCGGCCAACGACCTGGAATTCCGCCATGGCGTGGACAGCCCCACCCTGCGGCTGGAAGGCATGACCGTGGCCGGCACCTGACGCGGGCTGGCATTTCCGTCACGCTCTCGGCTAAGTTACCGGTAACAGAAACGGAACAGCCTTGAGGGAGGCAGCCCCCATGACCTTCACCCTGAACCGCCGCGGCCTGGCCCTGGCCGCCGTGGCCGGCACCGTCCTGGCGCGGTCCGCGAAAGCCGATGGCTCACCCGCCACCGACCTGGTGCAGCTTTCGCGTCAGCGCCGCGACCCGGACGGGGTGCTGCCGCTGTGGCCCGGCACCCCACCGGGCGGCGAGGGCGTGGCCGTCAAGGACGTCGTCACCGACCATGGCCCCGTGGGCGGCCCGCCCGACCGCTCGGCGGATGGCGTGTCCACCCCCACCCTGGCCTTTTTCCGCAGCGCCAGCCCCGGCCCCCGCGCCACCATCCTGGTCATCCCGGGCGGCGGCTATTCCAGCGTGTGGTTCGACAAGGAGGGCGATGAGATCGCCCGCTGGCTGAACACCACCGGTTTGCACGCCGCCGTCCTGACCTACCGCCTGCCGGCGGAAGGCTGGAAGAACGGGGCGGACGTGCCGCTGCAGGATGCGCAGCGCGCCATGCGCCTGCTGCGCGCCAAGGCCAAGGCCTGGGCGGTGGATGGCGGCCGCATCGGCATCATCGGCTTCTCCGCCGGCGGTCACCTGGCCGCCAGCCTGCTCACCCGCCATGACGCCGCCGTGTACACGGCGGTGGACGAGGCCGACAAGCTGCCGGCCGGCCCCCAGCTGGCCTGCCTGGCCTACCCCGTCATCTCGATGGACGAGTCGCTGACTCATCCCGGCTCGCGCCAGCATCTGCTGGGCAACAGCCCGTCGGCCGAGCAGGTGAGGGCCTATTCGCCGGACCAGATCGTGCGGACGGGCGCCTGCCCCACCTTCCTGTTCCACGCCGCCGATGACGACGCCGTCCCGGTGGGCAACAGCCTGGCCATGTTCCAGGCCCTGCGCCGCCAGAACGTGGCGACGGAAATGCACATCTTCGAATCCGGCGGCCACGGCTTCGCCATCCGCGACACGCCGGGCCGTCCCGCCGAACCCTGGCCGGATCTGTACCGCCGTTGGTTGAGCCGGCATGGGTTTGTGTGAGGTTCGCGGCCACGGCGGCAGGAGAAGTCCTGCCGCCGGTTACGCTGGCCGGTTACGCTGATGGTGTTTAATTCACAATCTTCCACTGGCCATCGGGCTGGCGGCAGGCGGTGCCGGTGACTGTCTGCTTGCGGCCGCCCACGGTGGCCACGCTCTGGTATTCGCGGCAGTAGTTGTCAGCCGATTCCTGCCAGGTCTTGACCGGGGTCATCTGGTAGCGCGCGCCATTGTCGGGGTTGTTCCAGACGATCTGCTGGCCGTCCGGCGCCTTTTCCATGGCCTGGGCGAAGCAGCCCTCGTCACTCTGGTCCATGCTGTTGAAGGCGGCGTTGCCGGCCAGGGCGCCCAGCAGCACGCCGGCACCGGTCATGGCGGCCTTCCCGCCGCCGTGGCCGAACTGCGAACCGGCCAGGCCGCCCAGCAGCGCGCCCACCACCGTGCCCACGTTCAGGCCAACGGCGCCACGATCGCAGCGGCCTTCATCGATGCCCACGTCGGCGGCGTAGAACTCCCGGTAGTGGGGGGAGCGGTGGTCGACATAGCGGGGCGGCGGGCCCCGGCGGTCATCGCGCCAATGATCATCGCCGCGGTGATCGTCCCGCCAGCGGTCGTCATCCCGCCGGTCGTCGCCACGGTGGTCATCCCCACGGTGGTCGTCATGCCAATCCCGGTCCCGGTAGCGATAGCCGGACGCCTCGGCCCAGGGCGGCGGGTCGGCCCAGGCCGGCAGGGTAGCGCCCAGGGCCACGACGGCGGTCGCGGCGGCGGCGATGAGACGGGAAGAGCGCTTCATGATGGCCTTCGTTTCTTCCGATGCTTGGGTGACGGCAAGTCACCGATAGTGGTCGTACCAGCGACATTATGACGCCGATCGTGGCGACCATGGGGCACCGACGACCGCCCCGCCATCTGGCTTTCCGGATTACGCGGAAAAGCCAGGTAAGCCGCCCGAGACGCCGCGCCTTACATGAAGCTATACGGGTCGACATCCACCTGCACCCGCACGGCCGCGGGGATGGGCACGGACCCCAGCCAGGACTGCAGCAGCGGCTGCACCGCCACCCCGCGCGCCGTCTTGAGCAGCAGGCGCCGGCGGTGGCGGCCGCGCAGCAGGGCCAAGGGGGCGGGTGCCGGACCCAGCACCTGCAGGTCGTCGCCCTGCGGCGCCGCGCGGGCCAGGTCGCGGGCCAGCTTGTCCACCTGGCGCTCATCCTCGCCGGAGATGATCAGGGCCGCCAGCCGGCCGTAGGGCGGCAGATCCATGGCCCGGCGCTGGTCCGCCTCCGCCGCCAGGAAGGCGTCGCGGTCATGGGCGGCCAGCGCCTGCATCACCGGATGTTCCGGCATGTGGGTTTGCAGGAATACACGGCCCGGCCGGCTCTCGCGGCCCGCGCGGCCCGCGACCTGGTGCAGCATCTGGAAGGTGCGCTCCGCCGCGCGCAGGTCGCCGCCGCCCAGGCCCAGGTCGCCGTCCACCACCCCCACCAGGGTCAGCATGGGGAAATGGTGGCCCTTGGCCATGACCTGGGTGCCGATCAGGATGTCGACCTTGTGGGCCCGCACTTCCTCGATCACCGTCTGGATGGCCTGGGGGCCGATCAGCGTGTCGCTGGTCATCAGCGCCACCCGCGCATCCGGGAACAGCTGCGCCACCTCCTCCGCCACCCGCTCCACCCCCGGGCCGCAGGCGACGAAGGAATGCTCCGCCTCGCACGACGGGCAGGTTTCGGGCAGGCGGTCGGTGTAGCCGCAGTGGTGGCATTGCAGCCGGCGGCTGAGACGATGTTCCACCAGCCAGGCGGTGCAGTTGGGACATTGCAGGCGGAAGCCACAGCTGCGGCACAGGGTCAGCGGCGCGTAACCCCGGCGGTTCAGGAACAACATCGCCTGCTCCCCCGCCGCCAGCGTCTCGGCCATCGCCTGCGTCAGGATGGGGGACAGCCAATGGCGTGCCGGCGGCCGGCTGTCGGGCCGGCGCAGGTCAATCAGCGTGACCTCGGGCAGGCTGGCGCCGCCGTGGCGGGCCGGCAGGTCGATGCGGCCGTAGCGCCCCGTCTCCGCGTTGGTCAGCGTTTCCAGGGACGGCGTGGCGGAAACCAGGGCCACCGGGATGCCGCCGAGGAAGGCGCGCGCCACCGCCATGTCGCGGGCATGATAGATGACGCCATCCTCCTGCTTGAAGGCGGCCTCATGCTCCTCATCCACCACGATCAGGCCCAGGTCGGGATAGGGCAGGAACAGGGCGGAGCGGGCGCCCACCACCACCGGCGCCTCGCCGTTGGCGATGGAGCGCCAGGCAGCGCGGCGATGGGCGCCGGCCAGATCCGAATGCCATTCCACCGGCCGCACCCCGAATCGCCGGGCGAAGCGGTCCAGCCACTGGCTGGACAGGGCGATTTCCGGCAGCAGCACCAGGGCCTGGCGTCCCTGGCGCAGGCAGGCGGCGATGGCCTCGAAATACACCTCGGTCTTGCCGGAGCCGGTGACCCCGTCCACCAGGGTGGCGGAATAGGCGCGGGCATCCACGGCGGCGCGCAGCGCGCCGGCCGCCGCCGCCTGGTCGGGTGACAGCTCCGGCCCCGCCCTATTGGCGTCGGGGATGGGCGGGCGCGGCTGGGCACGCAGGGCAACGGGTGTCAGCAGGCCCGATTCGGCCAGGCCCCGGATCACGCCGATACCGCAGGCGGCGTCGCGCGCCAGGTCGGCCGGGGTCCGGGGCGGCCCGTCCTCCTCCATCAGCGCCAGCACCCGGCGGCGCGCATCCGTCATCTTGAAGCCCGGCGGTGGCGATTCGCCCGACGGCAGATAAGCCAGCAGCTGCTTGGGATCCTCCAGCGCCGCCGACACGCTGACCGCCATGCGCAGTACCGATCCGGGTGCCGACAGGGTGTAGGCCGCCACCCAATCGACGAAGCGCCGCGACACCTCGGGCATGGGCGGCAGGTCGAAGCGGCGGATGACGGGCTTCAGGCGGCTGGCCGCCACGCCCGCCTCCCAATTGTCCCCTGGACCGCCCACGGCCCAGACAACGCCGAAGACATGGCGCGGGCCCAGCGGCACCTCGACATAGGCGCCGGCCTCCAGCTCCATGTCGTCGGGGACGCGATAGTCATAGGGGCTGGCCAGGGGCAGGGGCAGCAGGACGCGCACCCGCCGCACCGGTGGGGCCGCCGTCTCCATCCCGCTTGCCGTCAACAAATCCATGGCCTGCTGTTACCACCAGGTGGCCCTGGGGCGCCACCGTTCCCTATATGGTCTTATATAGCGAACGCGCCTCCAAGCGCGCATGCCCCCCATCCCCTGGCCCACCATTTCAGCCCGTGCACCCCGGTGCGGCCTCCGCTAGAGTGCCGGCCAACCCGGGGGCGGGCCCCGGTCCTTGATCCAGATCTTGAGGGCATTCCCCCATGAAGTTCTTCGTCGATACCGCCGACATCAACGACATTCGCGAGCTGGCCTCCACCGGCTTGCTGGACGGCGTCACCACCAACCCGTCGCTGGTCGCCAAGTCCGGTCACAGCAGCTTCATCGACCTGATCGCCGAGATCTGCGACGTGGTGAAGGGCCCCGTCAGCGCCGAAGTCGCCTCGACCGATTTCGAGACCATGCTGAAGGAAGGCAAGCACCTGGCCAAGATCGCCCCCAACGTGGCGGTGAAGGTGCCCCTGACCCCGGCCGGCCTGAAGGTCTGCCACCACCTGTCGCAGGAAGGCACCATGGTCAACGTGACCCTGTGCTTCTCCGCAGCACAGGCCATCCTGGCCGCCAAGGCCGGCGCCACCTTCGTGTCGCCCTTCGTCGGCCGCCTGGACGACATGGGCCAGGACGGCCTGAGCCTGATCGAAGAGATCGTCACCATCTATGACAACTATCCGGACTTCACCACCGAGGTCCTGGTCGCCTCCATCCGCAACCCCATCCACGTCACCCAATCGGCCAAGATGGGCGCCCACGTGGCCACCATGCCGCCCTCGGTCATCCGTCAGCTGTTCAACCATGTGCTGACCGACAAGGGCCTGGCGCAGTTCGTTGCGGACTGGGCCAAGACCGGGCAGACTATCCTGGATCAGCCGCTGCCGACCCGCTGATCCCTGTCGCGTTCCAGCGGATGCCTGACCGGTCCGCCCAGCGATGGGCGGGCCGGTTTGCGTTTGAACCTATGGGACCGCCGGGCGAGCCGGCCTGAAGGGAAGAACCAGCATATGGGCGGCAAGACACCGCACAGCGCCTTGGGCGATGCCCTGACCGCGGAGGATGTGGCGACATACCTGCGCGAGACCCCGGATTTCCTGCAGCAGCACCCCGACGTGGTTCACCACCTGATCCCACCGCCCGAGAACCGGGGCAACGGGGTCGCCGACCTGCAGCACTTCATGCTGCTGAAGCTGCGGCGCGAGGTGGCCGAGCTGACGGCCCAGCAGGAAGAGCTGATCGCCACCGCCCGCGCCAACATCAACAATCAAAACCGGGTGCACGCCGCGGCCCTCTACCTGATGGACGCGCAGAGCTTCGAGCACCTGATCCAGACCATCACCACCGACCTGGCGGTCCTTCTGGACCTGGACCTGGCCTGCCTGGTCATGGAACAGCCGGAGGACAACCGCCTGGTCCTGCATGCCGAGCGCAACGGCCTGCAGCTGGCCGAGACCGGCGCCATCAGCCAATGGATGAGCAAGCGCGACATCATCCTGCGCGGCAACATCCAGGGCATGGCCGAAATCTACGGCCCCGCCGCCCCCATCGTGCGATCGGAAGCGCTGGTGCGCCTGCAGATCGCCCCCGACGCGCCCGCGGGCCTGCTGGCCTTCGCCTCGCGCGACGCCGACCTGTTCCACCCCGGCCAGGGTACCGAACTGCTGAGCTTCCTGGCTCGGGTGGTGGAGCGGTGTATCAAGGGTTGGTTGGCTCTTTGAGTTGCCTCAAGCGCCGGCGGGGCATCCGCCCCTTTGCTTTTCCTCGCTTTCCAGTGCGCTGACGCTCCCCGGAAAGCTCCGGCGGCCCCAGTCGGGGCCTATATAAGGTGCGCTAGAGATCATCATGACCAAGCCCCCCGCCCTGGGATATTCCTGCGCACCGGATGTGGCCGCGGCGCTGGAGGATTGGCGGCGCTGGCTGACGTCGGAGAAGACGGCCTCGCCCCATACGCTGCGCGCTTATCAGGGTGATGTCGCCGCCTTCCTGTCCTTCCTGACGGAGCATCTGGGCCGGGCGCCCAGCCTGAACGACCTGGGCGGGGCGAAGCTGGGCGACTTCCGCGCCTGGCTGGCCGCCCGCGCGGGTGAGGGCGCCATCGCCGCCAGCCGGGCCCGCGCCGTTTCCGGCGTGCGCAACCTGTTCCGCTGGCTGGACCGGTCGGGCCGGCTGCACAACCCCGCCATCGGCCTGTTGAACGCGCCCAAGGTGAGGCGCCCCATCCCACGCCCCCTGACGGTGGACGACGCCGGCATCCTGCTGGAGGAATCGTCCGACATCCCCCTGGCACCTTGGGTCGGCCTGCGCGACCGCGCCCTGTTCACCCTGCTGTACGGCTGCGGTCTGCGCATGGACGAGGCCTTGCGCCTGACGCGGGGGGAGGCGCCGCTGGACAGCGACACCCTGCGGGTCACCGGCAAGGGATCGAAACAGCGCGACGTGCCCGTCCTCCCGGCCGTGCGCCAAGCGTTGGCCGCCTATATCGAGGCCTGCCCCCATCCCCTGCCCGCCAGCGGGCCGCTGTTCGTGGGCGTGCGCGGCGACCGGCTGAACGACCGGGTGGCGCGCCTGGCCATGCAGACCCTGCGGCAGCTGTTGGGCCTGCCCGACACCGCCACCCCGCACGCCCTGCGCCACAGCTTCGCCACCCATCTGCTGGGCGGCGGCGCCGATTTGCGCGCCATCCAGGATCTGCTGGGCCATGCCAGCCTATCCACCACCCAGCGCTACACCGACGTGGACGCCGAGCAGCTGCTGTCGGTCTATGAGACGGCGCACCCCCGGGCCCGACGCGGCAACCGCTCTTGAGGACTGGCCCCATGCGGCTGATGAGATTGCTGGCCCCGCTGCTGTGCGCCGCTCTTTTGAGCGTCGCCCCGCCGGCCGCCGCCACGGATGAGACCCCGATCTCGCTGGCGGACAAGGCCATCACCCTAACCCCCAGCCCCGCCTTCCAATACGTGGCCGGTGCCGACACCCAGGATTTCCTCAGCCGGCACTGGCAGGGACGCCCCCTGGCCGGCGGTGCCGGGCTGGGCCTGCTGGTGCCGGTGGGCTCAGCCCCCGACCCCGCCTGGCTGGTGGCCCTGAGCTATGACGGCAGCGGCCACGTCAGCGACCTGGATGCCGGCCGGCTGGACGCCGACGCCCTGCTGTCGGCGTTGAAATCCGCCGACAGTGGCGGACCGCGCCTGACGGGCTGGGCCCAGCCCCCCGTCTACGACAGCGCCAGCCACACGCTGATCTGGGCCACGCGGCGCCAAGCCGACGGCGGGGCCGTCGATGGACTCGATTACCACGCCCGCCTGCTGGGCCGGCGCGGCGTGCTGGGCCTGGACATCGCCGCCCGCATGAGCGACCTGCCGGCCATCGAGGGCCAGATGCCGGCGCTGCTGTCCATGGTGCGCTTCACCCCCGGCAACGGCTATCGCGACTATGTGCCCGTGGCCGACCAATCCGTCACCCTGGGCCTCAGCGGCCTGGTCGCCGGCGACGCCCTGGTGAAGGGCGGCCTGCTGGACCATCTGTGGAATGGCATCCGCAGCCAGAACTTCATCTATCTGGTTGCCGTGCTGATCATGATGCTGGGGGCACCGCGCCTGCGCCGCTATTGGGGGCCGAAGCCGCCGCCGACGCGGGATCAGGAGCCGCCCGTCCCGCCCCCACCGCCCAAGCGCGAGGATCATGCCGGCCCCAAGGGGCCCTGGTCGTGAACAAAGAGGGCCCAGAATGCAAAACGGCGCCAGGGTGACCCGGCGCCGTTTCCGCATTCCCGGACGGGAAGGCTTACATGTGGATGGTGCGGCCCAGCACGCCCAGGGCCGCTTCCTTGATGGCCTCGGTCAGCGTGGGGTGGGCGTGGCTGGTGCGGGCGATGTCTTCGGACGAGGCGCCGAATTCCAGGGCCAGGGCCAGCTCCTCGATCATCTCACCGGCCGAGGCGCCGATGATGTGGGCGCCCAGCAGCTTGTCGGAGTGGGCGTCGGCCAGCAGCTTCACGAAGCCCTCGGTGGCCTGCATGGAGCGGGCGCGGCCGTTGGCGGTGAAGGGGAACTTGCCGACCTTGTAAGCAACGCCCTCGGCCTTCAGCTGCTCCTCCGTCTTGCCGACGGCGGCGATTTCCGGCCAGGTGTAGACCACGCCCGGGATGGCGTCGTAGTTGATGTGGCCGGACTGGCCCGCCATCACCTCGGCGCAGACCACACCCTCTTCCTCGGCCTTGTGGGCCAGCATGGCGCCGGCGATCACGTCGCCGATGGCCCAGATGCCGGGCACGTTGGTGCGGAAGTGGTGGTCGGTTTTGACGCGCTTGCGCTCATCCAGCTCGACGCCGACCTTGTCCAGGCCCAGGCCCTCGGTGTAGGGGCGGCGGCCGATGGCCACCAGCACCACGTCGGCCTCGATGGTCTCGGCCGTGCCGCCGGCGGCGGGCTCCACCGTCAGGGTGACGCCGGTGTCGGCGGCCACGGCCGAGGTGACCTTGGTCGACAGCTTGAAGGTCAGGCCCTGCTTGCCCAGGATGCGCTGGGACTGCTTGGAGACCTCACCATCCATGCCGGGCAGGATGCGGTCCAGGAACTCCACAACCGTGACCTGCGCGCCCAGGCGCTGCCAGACGGAGCCCAGCTCCAGCCCGATGACGCCACCGCCGATGACCACCAGGCGCTTCGGCACTTCGGTCAGGTCCAGGGCGCCGGTGGAGGAGACGATGCGCTTCTCGTCGATGGTCACGCCCGGCAGGGGCATGACGTCGGAGCCGGTGGCGATCAGGATGTTCTTGGCGGTGACGGTCTCGGTGGAGCCGTCCTCCTTGGTCACCGTCACCTGGCCCGGGGCGGCGATGCTGCCCTTGCCGGTAAAGCGGGTGATCTTGTTCTTCTTGAACAGGAATTCCACGCCGGTGACGTTGGATTCGACCGTCTTTTCCTTGTGCTTCATCATCGTGGGCAGGTCGAGCTCGACGCCCGAGACCTTCACGCCGAAGTTGCCCAGGGAGTGGGACGCTTCCTCGAACTTCTCGCTGGCCACCAGCAGGGCCTTGGAGGGGATGCAGCCCACGTTCAGGCAGGTGCCGCCCAGGGTCTTGCGCATCTCGACGCAGGCGACCTTCATGCCCAGCTGGGCCGCGCGGATGGCCGCGACATAGCCGCCGGGGCCGCTGCCGATGACGACGAGGTCGAATTGGGTTTCGGTGGTCATGTCTTCTGTTCCCTCAAGCGCCGGGCGGAGGTCTTGGTTGGCCTCAAACGCCGGCGGGCTATCCGGCCCTTGGCTTATCCTCGCTGCGCCCTTCCGGTGCTCGCTGCGGCGGCCGCGGTCGCGGCCTAGTCGCTGCGCTCCGGAATATATGGGCGCTTGAGGCGTCGGCGCTCATTGTTGGATTAAGCGATCAGGCAGTCAGCAAACGGGGGGCCGTGGGGCCCCCCGTCCGTCGGATCAGACATCCAGCAGGATGCGTTCCGGGTTCTCCAGGCATTCCTTGACCCGCACCAGGAAGGTCACGGCCTCGCGGCCGTCGATGATGCGATGGTCATAGGACAGGGCCAGGTACATCATCGGGCGGATGACGATCTGGCCACCGACGACCATCGGACGCTCCTGGATCTTGTGCATGCCCAGGATGCCCGACTGCGGGGCGTTCAGGATGGGCGAGCTCATCAGCGAGCCGTACACGCCACCGTTGGAGATGGTGAAGGTGCCGCCGGTCATGTCGGCGATGGACAGCTTGCCGTCGCGGGCCTTCTTGCCCAGCTCATTGATGCTCTGCTCGATCTTGGCGAAGCCCATCTGGTCGGCGTCGCGCACCACCGGAACCACCAGACCCGTGGGCGTGCCAACGGCGACGCCGATGTCGTAGTAGTTCTTGTAGATGATGTCGGTGCCCTCGATCTCGGCGTTGACGGCCGGGATTTCCTTCAGGGCGACCAGGCAGGCCTTCACGAAGAAGGACATGAAGCCCAGCTTCACGCCGTGCTTCTTCTCGAACTGGTCCTTCAGTTCGTTGCGCAGCTTCATCACATTGGTCATGTCCACCTCATTGTAGGTGGTCAGCATGGCCGCGGTGTTCTGGGCGTCCTTCAGGCGGGCGGCGACGGTCTGCCGCAGGCGGGTCATGCGCACCCGCTCTTCCAGGTCGGCGCGGGCACGCGGGCCGGCCGGGGCCTTCGCCACCGGGGCCGGAGCGGCGACGGGGGCCGGGGCGGCCTTCGGCGCGGCCAGGTGGTCGATCACGTCGCCCTTGGTGACGCGGCCGTCCTTGCCGGTGCCGGCGATGGCGGCCGGGTTGACGCCGGCGTCGGCGGCGATCTTGGCGGCGGCGGGCATCACGCCGGCGGAACCGTTGGCGGCCGGGGCGGCGGCGGGGGCCGGCGCCGGCGCGGCGGTCTTGGCCGGGGCCGGAGCAGCGGCAGCGGGGGCGGCCGCAGCGGCGGCGCCACCCTCGGTGATCACGCCCAGGACGGCGCTCACGCCCACGTTGGCGCCCTCGGCGGCGCGGATTTCGCCCAGCGTGCCGGCAGCCGGGGCGTTGACTTCCAAGGTGACCTTGTCGGTCTCCAGCTCCACCAGCGTTTCATCCGCCTTGACGCTGTCGCCAACCTTCTTCAGCCACCGCGCGACCGTCGCTTCCGACACGGACTCGCCGAGGGTGGGCACCAGGATTTCCGTCGCCATGTTTTTGGGACCTTGGTTCGTTTCTAACAAAGGGTTTCAGAATAAAATCATTCCGGGGCCGCAACGGGCCCCGGAACGTCATCGGATCAAGCGATGGTCAGCGCCTCGTCCAGGAACTTGGCCAGTTCCTGGTTGTGGCGCTTCAGCTGGCCGGCGGCCGGCGAGGCGGCCTCGGCGCGGCCAACGTAGGACGGACGGCCCGCCTTGTGGTTCAGTTCCTTGAGCACGCCCTCGATGCGGCGGTCGACGAAGCTCCAGGCGCCCATGTTGGCCGGCTCTTCCTGGCACCACACCACGTCGGCGTTGGGATACTTGGCCAGCTCTACCTTCAGGGCATCGCCCGGGAAGGGGTACAGCTGCTCAAGGCGCAGGAAGGCCACGTCCTTCACACCCCGGTTCTCACGCTCCTGGAACAGGTCATAGTAGACCTTGCCCGAGCAGAGGACGACGCGGCGGATCTTCGCCGGCTCGACCAGGTCCACGCCGGTTTCATACAGGACGCGGTGGAACGACTCGTTGCCGGTGAACATGGACAGCTCGCTGACGCACAGCTTGTGGCGCAGCAGCGACTTGGGGCTGAAGACCACCAGCGGCTTGCGGAACTCGCGGTTCACCTGGCGGCGCAACACGTGGAAGTAATTGGCCGGGGTGGTGCAGTTCACGATTTGCCAGTTGTCCTCGCCGGACAGCTGCAGGAAGCGCTCCAGACGGGCGGAGCTGTGCTCCGGCCCCTGGCCCTCATAGCCGTGCGGCAGCAGCATGGTCAGGCCGGACATGCGCAGCCACTTGCTCTCGCCCGAGCTGATGAACTGGTCGATGATGGACTGGGCGCCGTTGGCGAAATCACCGAACTGGGCTTCCCACAGGACCAGGGCATGCGGCTCGGCCAGGGTGAAACCGTATTCGAAGCCCAGCACGGCCGCTTCGGACAGCGGGCTGTCGTGCACCTCGAACCGGGCCTGGCCCTCTTTGTGGTCCGGGGCACGGATGTGGTCCAGCGGCACGTACTTGGCCTCGGTGGTCTGGTCGACCAGCACGCAATGGCGGTGCGAGAAGGTGCCGCGGCCCACGTCCTGGCCGGACAGGCGCACGGGCACGCCTTCCACCAGCAGGGTGCCGAAGGCCAGCGCCTCGGCCGTGGCCCAGTCCAGGTCCTTGCCGGTGGCGAACATCTCCTGCTTGGCCTTGAGCTGACGCACCACCTTGGCGTTCACGTCCACGCCTTCCGGCACGGCGGAGATGGCCTTGCCCACTTCCTGCAGCAGATCCATGGGGGCGGCGGTCTTGCCCTTGCGGTCGTCGTTCTTGGCGGCGCTCAGGCCCTGCCACTTGCCTTCCAGCCAGTCGGCCTTGTTCGGCTTGTAGGTGGTCGACGCCTCGAACTCCGCTTCCATGGCCTTATGGAAGTCCTTGACGAAGCCGTCGGCTTCCTCGGCGGTGATCACGCCCTCGGCGATCAGCTGCTTGGCGTACAGCTCGCGCGTGGTCGGGTGGTTGCGGATCGCCTTGTACATCAGCGGCTGGGTGAACGCCGGCTCGTCGCCTTCGTTGTGGCCCTGGCGGCGATAGCAGACGATGTCCAGCACCACGTCCTTCAGGAACTTCTGACGGAACTCCACGGCGATGCGCGTCACGTGGATCACGGCCTCGGGATCGTCGCCGTTGACGTGGAAGATCGGCGCCTGGATGGCCTTGGCCACTTCCGTCGGGTACGGGCCGGAACGGGCGTACTGCGGCGCGGTGGTGAAGCCGATCTGGTTGTTGGTGATGATGTGGATGATGCCGCCGGTGCGGTAGCCCTTCAGCTCGGACAGCAGCAGCGTCTCGGGCACCAGGCCCTGGCCGGCAAAGGCGGCGTCGCCGTGCAGCAGCAGGCCGATGACCTCGGCGCGCGCCTCATCCGTCGGCGGCATGGTGGAGCGCTGCACCTGCTTGGCGCGAACCTTGCCGCACACGACCGGGTTCACCACTTCCAGGTGCGACGGGTTGGCCGTCAGCGACAGATGGATGGAGTTGCCGTCGAACTCGCGGTCGGCCGAGGTGCCCAGGTGATACTTCACGTCGCCCGAGCCCTGCACGTCCTCGGGATTGGCGGCGTTGCCCTGGAACTCGGAGAAGATGGCCTTGTACGGCTTGTTCATCACGTTGGCCAGCACGTTCAGGCGGCCGCGGTGCGCCATGCCGATGACCAGTTCCTTCAGGCCCAGCTGACCGCCGCGCTTCAGGATCTGCTCGATGGCCGGGACCCAGACCTCGCCGCCCTCCAGGCCGAAGCGCTTGGTGCCGGTGTACTTCAGCTGCAGGAAGCGCTCGAAGCCCTCGGCGGCCGTCAGGCGCTGCAGGATGGCCTTCTTGCCCTGGACCGTGAAGTCGGTCTGATTGCGGATGCCCTCGATACGCTCCTGGATCCAGGCCTTCTGCTCGGGATCCTGGATGTGCATGAACTCCACGCCGATGTGGCCGCAATAGGTGCGCTGCACCGCGTCCACGATCTGGCGCAGGGTGGCGGTCTCCATCCCCAGCACGTTGTTGATGAAGATCGGGCGGTCCAGGTCGGCGTCGGTGAAGCCGTAGGTCTTGGGGTCCAGCTCCGGATGCTCGCTGCGCTTTTCCAGACCCAGCGGGTCCAGCTTGGCCATCAGGTGGCCACGGACGCGGTAGGCGCGGATGAGCATCAGGGCACGGATGCTGTCCAGCTGCGCCTGGCGCAGCTGCTCGGGCGTGATGCCACCCACCACGGAGCCATTGGCGGCCGGGGCAGCGGCGCCATTGGCACCCTTCGCACCCTTGGCGGGAGCGGCCGGCTTGGCATCGGGATCGGGCACGCCGATGACGGCGGCCTTGTTGGGCGCCCAGCTCGCCCCCTTGATTTCGCCCAGCACGACGCGGGCATCGTCATCCAGCCCGGCGAAGAAGCTGCTCCACGAAGGATCGACGGAGGCCGGATCCTGCAGGTAGCGGGCGTAAAGCTCGGCGACGAAGGTCGCGTTGCCGGCGAAAAACAGGGAGCTTTGATCGGTTACCATGGCGCTCTGCGCTTGATCTGGGAGGGATAGGGCGCCCGCGTCTACGTGGCAGGCGTCCCGATGGGACCGAAATTCGCGTTCTTTTACGCCATGATACCTGCGCCTTCAATATGCGACGGCGGTGGGGCCGTTGCCACGAAAACGCCTACCACGCATGAGAAACGCCCAGTTTCCGCAACAAAATCATCAAGACCGAAAGGAACCCGACCTCTTTGTTGCGCAAGCTGGACGAGGTGATCATCACGGCGTCGGCGCGTGCCCATCAAAATTGTAAATGTGCACGCTAACAATGAGGTGGCACCAGCATCCCACCGGGTCAAGCGACGCAGGGGAGGCGATGCCTCATGCCAGCCATGGAAAAACGGCGGCCCCGGGTACCAGACATGTGCTGGGGCGGGTGCCGCCGTTCCTCCTCGGGCCGGCCCGGTGATCCGGGCCGACCCGTCATTTCAACCGAAAGGCCGGTATCAGCCCTTCAGCGCCTTCAGCATGGTGGAACCCAGGCTGGCGGGGCTGTCGGCGACATGGATGCCGGCGGCGCGCAGGGCCTCGACCTTGAAGTCGGCCGTGTCGTTGCCGCCGGAGATCACGGCGCCCGCGTGGCCCATGCGGCGGCCCGGGGGGGCCGTGCGGCCGGCGATGAAACCGACGACCGGCTTCTTCGTCTTGCTGTCGCGGATGAACTCGGCACCGTCGACTTCCGCCGAACCGCCGATCTCACCGATCATGATGATGCCCTCGGTCTCCGGATCGTCGAGGAACAGCTGCAGGCTGTCCACGAAGTTGGTGCCGTTGACCGGGTCGCCGCCGATGCCGATGCAGGTGGTCTGGCCCAGGCCGGCCGCGGTGGTCTGCGCCACGGCCTCATAGGTCAGGGTGCCGGAGCGGCTGACGATGCCGATCTTGCCACGCTTGTGGATGTGGCCCGGCATGATGCCGATCTTGCACTCGTCCGGAGTGATGACGCCGGGGCAGTTCGGGCCGATCAGGCGGGTCTTGGACCCGGCCAGGGCGCGCTTCACCGTCACCATGTCCAGCACCGGGATGCCTTCGGTGATGCAGACCACCAGCGGGATCTGGGCGTCGATGGCTTCCAGGATGGCGTCCGCGGCGAAGGGCGGCGGCACGTAGATCACCGAGGCGTTGGCGCCGGTGGTGTGCACGGCCTCGGCCACGGTGTCGAACACCGGCAGGTCGAGGTGGGTGGTGCCGCCCTTGCCGGGGGTCACGCCGCCGACCATCTTGGTGCCGTAGGCGATGGCCTGTTCGGAGTGGAAGGTGCCCTGCGCGCCGGTGAAGCCCTGGCAGATCACCTTGGTGTTCTTGTCAACCAACACGGCCATGATTACGCGGCCTCCTTCACGGCCTTGACGATCTTTTCAGCGGCGTCGGCCAGGTTGTCGGCGGACAGGATCGGCAGGCCGGACTCGGCCAGGATCTTCTTGCCCAGCTCGACGTTGGTGCCTTCCAGGCGGACGACCAGCGGAACGTGCAGGCTGACCTCACGGGCCGCCGCCACCACGCCCTCGGCGATGACGTCGCAGCGCATGATGCCGCCGAAGATGTTGACCAGAATGCCTTCGACATTCGGATCGGACAGGATGAGCTTGAACGCGGTGGTCACGCGCTCGCGGGTGGCGCCGCCGCCCACATCCAGGAAGTTGGCCGGCTCGCCGCCGTACAACTTGATGATGTCCATGGTGGCCATGGCCAGGCCGGCACCGTTGACCATGCAGCCGATGTTGCCATCCAGCTTCACATAGTTCAGGCCGTGCTTCGTGGCCTCGGTCTCCGACGCCTCTTCCTCGCTCTCGTCACGGAGCTCTTCGATGTCCTTGTGACGGTAGAGGGCGTTGTCGTCGAAGTTCATCTTGGCGTCGAGGGCGATGACCTCACCGGCGCCGGTCACGACCAGCGGGTTGATCTCGACCTGCGAGGCGTCCAGTTCCACGAACGCCTTGTACATGGCAGACAGGAACTTCACGGCGGCGCCGACCTGCTTGCCTTCCAGCTTCAGGCCGAAGGCGATCTGGCGGGCGTGGTAGCCCTGCAGGCCGCCGACCGGGTCGATGGCGACCTTGACGATCTTCTCGGGGTGGCTGTGGGCCACTTCCTCGATCTCCATGCCGCCCTCGGTCGAGGCGATCACGGTGACGCGGGAGGTGGCGCGGTCCAGCAGCAGGGACAGGTACAGCTCGCGCTTGATGTCGCAGCCTTCCTCGACATAGAGGCGCTTGACCTCCTTGCCTTCCGGACCGGTCTGCTTGGTCACCAGCGTGTGGCCCAGCATTTCCTTGGCGTTGGACACGACGTCGTCGATCGACTTCACGACGCGGACGCCGCCCTTGCCCTCGGGGTTCTCCTTGAACCGCCCGGCGCCACGGCCGCCGGCGTGGATCTGGGACTTCACGACCCAAACCGGGCCGCCCAGGTCCGTGGCCACGGTCTTGGCCTCTTCGGGGGTATAGGCAACGCCGCCGCGGGGAACCGCGACACCGTATTTCTTCAGCAGGCCCTTGGCCTGGTATTCATGAATATTCATTCGGGGATCGCCCGCTTCCGGTTGGGAAACGGCCTCGCAAAGTTTGCGGCCGATCGCGGGGCCAACCCCGCGCCGCGGGCACTGTAGAGAGCAATGCCGGGGCGATCAACCGCGTAAGTGACGGAAGGGTGGCTTTGAACGCTATTCCGGTATCTCTTTGCCAAATGGCCCCGCCGGCGCGAAGCGAGCGGGGCCATTCAGAACGTCATACCGGAACCCGAACGATCAGCCGGCGACCTTGGCGGTAACTTCGACCAGCTGCTGCACGGCGGCAACGGACTTCTCGAAATTGGCCTTTTCCTCGGCGTTCAGCTCGATCTCGATGATCTTCTCGACGCCGCCGGCGCCGATGATCACCGGCACGCCGATGTACAGGCCGTCCACGCCATACTGGCCGGTCAGCTTGGCGGCGCAGGGCAGCACGCGCTTCTTGTCCTTCAGGAAGCTTTCGGCCATGGCGATGGCGGAGGCGGCCGGGGCGTAGAAGGCGGAACCGGTCTTCAGCAAGCCGACGATCTCCGCACCGCCGTCACGGGTGCGCTGCACGATCTGGTCCAGCTTCTCCTGCGTGGTCCAGCCCATCTTCACCAGGTCGGGCAGCGGAATGCCGGCGACGGTGGAGTAGCGGACGGAGGGGACCATGGTGTCGCCGTGGCCGCCCAGCACGAAGGCGGTGACGTCCTCGACCGAGACCTTGAACTCGTCCGCCAGGAAGTGGCGGAAGCGGGCGCTGTCCAGCACGCCGGCCATGCCGACCACCTTGGCGGGGTCGAAGCCGGTGACCTGCTGCATCAGGCCGACCATGGCGTCCAGCGGGTTGGTGATGACGATGACGAAGGCGTCCGGAGCATGCTCCTTGATGCCCGCGCCGACGCTTTTGATCACCTTGGCGTTGATGCCCACCAGGTCGTCGCGGCTCATGCCCGGCTTGCGCGGCACGCCGGCGGTGACGATCACCACGTCGGCGCCGGCGATGCCGGCATAGTCGGAGGCACCGGTCAGGGTGCTGTCGAACCCTTCCACGGGGGCGGCTTCGGCGATGTCCAGCGCCTTGCCCTTGGCGACACCCTCGAAATCAGGGATGTCGAACAGGACGATGTCGCCAAGCTCCTTCAGGCCGGCCAACAGGGCCAGGGTGCCGCCGATCTGGCCGGCGCCGACCAGCGCGATCTTCTTGCGTGCCATGGTTGGGTTCCTCGAACTTTGGGTTGCGAATTTGGGTTCAACAATAAGGCGCTAACGAAACAGGGGACCGCGCCGCCCAAGGCTAAAGGCGTCGGGCGGAAGTCCCGGAAATTCGCCGTGCGGGGGTCCCAGGCGCCTGGGCGCCCGGCCTTCGGGGCCCGAGGAACGAGGGAACCCGCAGGCGGGCTGATTAGCCTGAATCCGCCTGCCGGGCAAGGCGCCCCGTACACGATCAGGCGCGCGCGTCGCCCATGGCAGGCTCCCTGCAAAAGGTATGGTTCAGAACCAAGGGCCGGGCGCACGATCGCCAACCCCAGGTGCAGCTTGCTGCGGTGCACCGCCGGGCCCCGTCGCGGCGGGCGGCCTGCGGCAATCACTTCGGCGCGATATCGAACAGCTCCAGATGCCAGTGCATCTCGACGTCGGTCATGGGGTAGTCCGTCCCCAGCCGCGCGTTCAGCAGCTTGCGCGGGGCGATTCCAGCGCCCCGGGCCTGCAGGGTGCGGGCGCCGCGCATGGAAAAGCCCGCCCGCCAGGCCAGCGCCGTCACCGCCTTGGGGCTTTGCGTCGCCAGGATGCGGCGCACGGCGTCCACCGGCACCCGCGCCATCAGCGCCACCGCCGCCTGGGCGAAGTCCCGGTCGCCCCAGCTGAGGGCGTCGCACACCACATCCTCGTTCAGGCCGCCGGAGGCCGCCAAGCGCGCCGCCTTATCCGCCGCGCCCTCCGGCTTGCCGTAGCCGGCCGCCCAGTCCAGCCGGCGGGAAGCGGCGGCCACCACCGCCTCCACCCCCGCCTTGTCCAGCCCCTGCCCCGCCAAGCCGTCGCGCAGGGCATCCTCCACCGCGCTGGCCAGGCGCTGCGACACCTCCGCCGGACCGGCGGGCGGGGGTGGGGGCGCATTTGGATCAGGTACCTCTTCGGGGGGCACGCCACCAATGGGCATGTGGCCCCGCTCCGCCAGCAGGCGACGGGCCTTGGGCGACAGGTCGGCGCCGGGGTTGCCGGCCAGGGTGGCCCAGGAGCCGTGGTCGCCCATCGCCACCACGGCGTCGCCCACCGGCCGGGACACGGTGCGCCGGCCGGCCACCGCCTCCACCACCCAGGGCTCGGGCCGGCGGGACAGGATGTCCAGCAGTTCCTCATCCGACAGGGCCATGCACCAGCGCAGCACCGGGCCCGCCACGTCGCTGGCCACGTCGCGGGCCAGGGTCACCGCCAGCTTGGGCGGGGCGCATTCCACATCGGCCAGGGCGCTGGACAGCGCTGTGCGCACGCGGATGACCTGGTCGGCGGCCAGCAGTTCCAGGGCCGCGAAGGCAACGTCGCGCATGGCCCCCACCTCGGGACGGGACAGGTCGGGCAGAAGACGGGTCAGCTTGTCCGCCAGCAGGGTCCGCACCCGCTCGCTGGGGTCGCGCGCCAGGCGGCCGAAGGCGCGCACCGGCGTCATGGCGTTGGTCACGACGGCGCCGCGCACCCGCTCATCATCGTCGTCGGCCAGGTAATAGAGCAGTTCGGGCCGGGTGTCGGGACTGTTCGCCAACTCGATCCGCGCCGCCACGTCGCCCCTGGCAGCCACCGTCTTGGCGGTCTCATAGTCGATGGACGGCTGGGACGGCGACACAAGCTGCCTCCGGCTGGATCACGGGCTAACATTCCCACCTTACCATGTCGGCGGGCGAACCGTCAGTTCCAGAGGCCAGACCTTAAGTAAGATGCCCCGCCGCCAGATAATCCTCCGACTGCATTTCCATGAGGCGGCTGACGGTGCGCTGGAATTCGAAGGCGTGCTGACCCTCGGGGTAGAGCTGCCCGGGGGCGGCCTCGGCCGCCATGATCAGGTGCACCTTGTGCTCATAAAGGGCGTCGATGAAGGTCATCAGGCGCTTGGCCTCATTGCGTAAGGACGGGTCCAGCATGGGCACGCCGTCCAGCAGCACCGTGTGATAGTGCGTGGCGATGGCCAGGTAATCGCCGGGGCCCAGGGGCTGGCGGCACAACTCGTCAAAGGTGAACCAGGCGACACCCTTGGCCTGGCGCGGCACCGGCAGGGTGCGCCCCTGCACCATCAGGTGGGTGGCGGTGGGCTGGGCGTCCGTCAGCTCGCCGAAGGTCTTTTCCAGCGCCGCCGTGGCGGCAGCACCCAGCGGATCGAAATAGACCTGGCGGCCGCGGATGCGGGCCAAGCGGTAGTCACGGGCCCCTTCCAGGTGCAGGACGTCCAGCTTTTCCTTCAGCAGGGCGATGAAGGGCAGGAACAGGTCGCGCTGCAGGCCGTCCTTGTATAGGTCGTCGGGCGCCCAGTTGCTGGTCGCCACCACCACCACGCCCAGCTCGAACAGGTGGGTGAACAACCGGCCCAGGATCATGGCGTCGGCGATGTCGGTGACATGGAATTCGTCGAAGCACAGCAGCCAGGCTTGGTCGGCGATGGTGCGCGCCAGTTCCGGCAGCGACTCGTCCGCCCCGTTCCGGCGCAGATCAGGGCGCTGCCGCAGGCTATGCAGGGACTGGTGAACCTCCTGCATGAAGGCGTGGAAGTGGACGCGGCGGCGGCGCAGCACCGGCGCCGTCTCAAAGAACAGATCCATCAGCATGGACTTGCCCCGGCCCACGTCGCCGTAGATGTACAGGCCCTGCGGCGCCGGATCCGGCCGCCGCGCCAGGCCGAAACGGGCGCGCCAGCCAGACTGGCCCTGCGCCGGGCGGTAATCCCGCAACGCCTGGTACAGGCTCTGCAGCTTCTCCGCCGCCAATTCCTGGGCAGGGTCGTCCTTCAGCGTGCCGGTGCCGCGCCGGGCGCGGTAGACGGACAATGGGCCTTCAGTCATACGGACCACCGGATTGCTGGGACAAGGGGCGGTTCCTCATATCGAAACGGCCCGTTTCCAGCAACCCGTGGGGCATCAACGCACCCTTGCACCGTGCCGCCCTGGTGGTCGGTTACCTGGCCCCATAGGTCTGGCGACGCAATATAAGTTCGCAAAGCGACCCATCCCCGTACTTCCCTTGCGTTTCGGTGGGGGCTGTCGCGCGTTGGCGCATCATCGCGGATGGTTGTTGGCCTCGTCCGCCTTGTGGCAGAAAGGGACAGCGTCACCCGTATTGTAGTCACCGGACGAGAGCCCATGGACAAGTTCACCATCCTGACCGGCGTCGCCGCCCCCCTGCCGATCCAGAACATCGACACGGACATGATCATTCCGGCGCGGTATCTGAAGACCATCAAGCGCACCGGTCTGGGCAGCGGGCTTTTCTCCTCCCTCCGCTTCAACGAGGACGGCAGCGACCGGGCGGACTTCATCCTGAACCAGCCGGCCTACCGCAAGGCCAGCATCCTGGTGGCGGGCGACAATTTCGGCTGCGGCTCGTCACGCGAGCATGCGCCCTGGGCCCTGCTGGACTACGGCATCCGCTGCGTCATCGCCCCCAGCTTCGCCGACATCTTCTTCAACAACTGCTTCAAGAACGGCATCCTGCCCATCGCCCTGCCCCAGGACGTGGTGGACCGGCTGATGGATGAGGCGGCCAAGGGCGCCAACGCCACCTTCACCGTGGATCTGGAGAAGCAGACCATCACCACCCCGGATGGCGAGAGCGTCGGCTTCGATGTGGAGCCCTTCCGCCGCCACTGCCTGCTGAACGGCCTGGACGACATCGGCCTGACCCTGCAGCAGGTCAGCGCCATCGACGCGTTCGAGGCGCAGCAGCAGACCGGGCAGCCGTGGCGCTGGGCGCGCTGACCACCCGCCCCCGTGACCATCCTGTGACGGCCCGGTGACCTGCTCCCTGGCGCGGTTGCCGGCCGAAACAGGGGGTTGGCAGGATGCCGGCCCACCCGTATTTTCGCTAACCAATATCTAAAGGCCGCACGCCCGGCCGGCCGCACATCAATTCCGAACAGGGAAGCCGGCGGCCGCGGCGACGCCACACCATCCGACAAAAAGGGTTCATCCATGGCCGCTTACTCTCTTCTCATGCTGCCGGGCGACGGTATCGGGCCGGAAGTCATGCGCCAGGTTCGCCGCGTCATCGACTGGATGGGCCGTCGCCGCGACCTGGAGTTCACCGTGTCGGAAGGCCTGGTCGGCGGCTGCGCCATCGATGCCTACGGCGTGCCCCTGTCCGATGAGACCATGGCCCAGGCGCTGGCCGCCGACGCCGTGCTGTTGGGCGCCGTGGGCGGCCCGAAGTGGGACGGCGTCAGCTTCGACAAGCGGCCCGAGGCCGGCCTGCTGCGCCTGCGCAAGGAGATGGAGCTGTTCGCCAACCTGCGCCCGGCCGTGGTGTTCGACGCCCTGGTCGATGCCTCGACGCTGAAGCCCGAGGTGGTGCGCGGCCTGGACATCATGATCGTCCGCGAGCTGACGGGCGGCGTCTATTTCGGTGAGCCGCGCGGCATCGAGGATCTGGGCAACGGCGTCCGCCGGGGCGTGAACACCCAGGTCTACACCACGCCGGAGATCCAGCGCGTGGCCCGCGTCGCCTTTGAGCTGGCGCGCAAGCGCGGCAACAAGGTCTGCTCCTGCGAGAAGCGCAACGTCATGGAGTCCGGCCTGCTGTGGAACCAGGACGTCACCGCCCTGCACGCCGCGGAATACAAGGACGTGGAGCTGAGCCACATGCTGGCTGACGCCGCCGCCATGCAGCTGGTGCGCAACCCCAAGCAGTTCGACGTCATCGTCACCGACAACCTGTTCGGCGACATCCTGTCGGACGAGGCCGCCATGCTGACCGGTTCCATCGGCATGCTGCCCTCGGCCTCATTGGGCGCCGCTGACGCCAGCGGCCGCCGCAAGGCGCTGTATGAGCCGGTGCACGGCTCCGCCCCCGACATCGCCGGCCGCGACATCGCCAACCCCATCGCCTCGCTGCTGAGCTTCGGCATGGCGCTGCGCTACTCCTTCGACCGGGGTGAGGAAGCCGATCTGCTGGACCGGGCGGTGCAGAACGTCCTGAAGGGTGGCATGCGCACCGCCGACATCATGTCCCCGGGGATGGCCCGCTGCTCCACCTCCGTGATGGGCGACAGCATCCTGCGCGAGCTGGACAAACTGGTGGGCTAAGCCCGCTTGAAACCAAAAAAGGCCCGGAGCAGCGATGCCCGGGCCTTTTACATGTCAGGTTCTGTTCCGTCCGCCGGGCCCTCGCTTACCAAGATGGGGGCTATAGGATCACGGCACCTGGCAGATGGAGAAGTTACCGCGACCTCACCTGCGTGGTGTTCGCGCCGTCCAGGACGATGCCGTCCACCTGGGCGTCGCGCATGTCGGCGCCGCTCAGGTCGGCCTCGCGCAGCACGGCGCCGCGCAGGTTCGCCCCCCGCAGGTTGGCGCTGCGCAGGCGGGCGCGGGTGAGACGGGCCGGCCATTTGCGGTCCGGCTGCTCGGCGCTTTCCAGCAGGCCCAGGTTGGCGTTCTGCAGGTCGGCGCCGTTCAGGTGGGCGCGCTCGAAATTGGCGCCCCGGGCGTCCACACCCACCAGCACCGCGTCCTGCAAGTCCACGCACTCCAGATCGGCCATGACCAGGGACGACCCCGTCAGCACCAGGCGGCGGGCCACGGCATAGGCCATCTTAGCCGCCGTCAGGTTACGGCCCGAGAGGGTGAGGCCGCTCAGGTCGCGGCCCGACAGGTCGGCACGGGCACCGGAGCGGCCGGCGGCGGCCACCCAGACGGCATGGTCTTCGACCAGTTCCATCACGGGCCGGGCGCTTTCCCCGCCTTCACCCGGCAGGACGGCACCCTTGCCGCGCAGCCGGCCGATAAGGCTGGATTCCATGATGGCGCCACGGAAGTTGGCGTCTTCGAGGATGGCGTCGTTGAAGATGGCGTCGGTCAAGAGCGCCCCGGCAAAGGAAGTGCCGTGCAGCCTGGTTTCCGACAGGTTGGCGCCCTGCATGTTGGCCCCCTTGAACACGGCGCCGCGCAGGTCGGCGCCCCGAAAATCCACCCCCGCCAGGTTGGCATCGGTGAAGTCGGCGTTCAGGGTCCAGGCGCCACTCATGCGGCTTTCACCCATGTCGGCGCCAACGGCGATGGCGGAGGTCAGATCGGGGATGCGGCCGTCGAAGGTTTCCGGCAGGGGCTTTCCGCCGCGGTAGACGGCCAGCACCGCCTCGCGCACGTCCGCCTCCCGCATGCGGGCCTTGGTCAGGTCGGCGCCGCGCATGCTGACGCCGCGCAGGTCGGATTTCGACAGGTCGGCCTGACGCAGGCAGGCCAGGCGGAAATCGCAGGCGAAAAGGGACGCGTTGCGCAGCCGCGTGCCCACCAGCTGGGCCTGGTCCAGGCGGCTGCCCGTCAGGTCCGCGTCGGTCAGGTTCAGGGTGGACAGGACGGCGCCCCGCAGGTCGTGCAGGATGAAGGCGAAACGGGCGCCACCGATGCGGCCCTCAATCAGCCGTTCATGCTTGCGGGCCGCCTCGATGACCTCGGCCGAGGTCACCCGCCGAAATTCGAACCCGTCCTGGTACTGACGTTCAGGATGCATGCAGCCTAGCCACCCGACTTACCACCATCGCCCTGAAATCAGGGGCGCTGACTACATTGTTGCACCGGGGCCGCGCATTTTAGAAGCGGATTCACCCGGCATTCTGGGAAACAAACTATCGTTCCTAGGATACAAACTTACGGCAATTCTCAACCATTGTACCGTACAGGGCACGGATCAACTCTGACGGGCGCAGTCGGCCAAAGGGGATGTTTTCAACCGCGTACTCCACCAGTACTTCCGGGGGCTTGACCGGGACGATCTCAAAACCCGCCTTGCGCAGGCCGTCGACTACAGCTTGGGCCTGCTTGGTATAATTTTCGTTAAAGAAGGTTTTGTCCGCGCGCTTGATGGCTTGGGCGATGGTGTCGACGATCTGAGCCAAGGCGGCTTATCCTTTGGTGGCAGGCTTTAAACGGCAATGGTCCATCAGCGGCTGACGCCGTGGCGGCGCAACTCGGCCCTCAGCCGGCCGGCCACGAACAGGAAGAACATGCGGAAGTCGCTGATCAGCGACCACAGCGGATAGGTGAAGGTTGCGGGCCGGTTGTGTTCCACGAAGAAGTGGCTGATCCAGGCGAAGAGGTAGCCGCATACCGGGGCGGCGGCGAAGTAGCGCCAATTCCCCGTGACCAAGCCGGCGGCCAGCGCCAGCAGCACAAGGCCGGTGCCCACGAAGTGCCAGGCCCGCGTGGCCGGAAGGGCGTGTTCGCCCAGATAGAAGGGCCAGAACGCGTCATAGGTGGCGATGCGCGGTTCGTGTGCCGTCATGGTCTTCCCTCCCAGTCTAGACGCCGCCGGCCCGTTCGCGGGGCGGCACTGACACCTGCGCGCTTGCAAAGCCCGCCGGCCGGCCTTAAGTCTCCGCCGAATTAGACCAGAGCGGCCCCCGCCCCCGCAAGCGGCCCTGCCCCCTGGTCCCCGCCAGAGATATGAGGAGCATGACCATGGGCTATAAAGTCGCCGTCGTGGGCGCCACGGGCAATGTCGGGCGCGAGATGCTGCAGATTCTGGCGGAACGGGAATTCCCGGTGAGCGAGGTGGTGGCGTTGGCGTCCGAACGCTCCATCGGGTCGGAAATCAGCTTCGGCGACGACGACCTGCGCGTCCAGGACCTGGCCAAGTTCGACTTCACCGGCACCGATATCGTGCTGTCCTCGGCCGGCGCCAAGGTGTCCGCCCAGTTCGCGCCCAAGGCCGCCGCGGCCGGCGCCGTGGTGATCGACAACACCAGCCACTTCCGCATGGATCCGGACGTGCCCCTGGTGGTGCCGGAGGTGAACCCCGAGGCCATCGCCGGCTACAAGAAGAAGGGCATCATCGCCAACCCCAACTGCTCCACCATCCAGATGGTGGTGGCGCTGAAGCCCCTGCACGACCTGGCCCGCATCCGCCGCGTGGTGGTGTCGACCTACCAGTCCGTGTCGGGCGCGGGCAAGGAAGCGATGGATGAACTGTTCACCCAGACCCGCGCCATCTATGTGAACGACCCCATCGAGAAGAAGCAGTTCACCAAGCAGATCGCCTTCAACGTCATCCCCCACATCGATGTCTTCATGGAAGACGGCACCACCAAGGAAGAGTGGAAGATGACGGTGGAGACCAAGAAGATCCTGGACCCGTCCATCAAGGTGACGGCCACCTGCGTACGCGTGCCGGTGTTCATCGCCCATTCCGAGGCGATCAATGTGGAGTTCGAGAACCCCATCAGCGCCGATGAGGCCCGCGCCGCCCTGCGCCGGGCCAAGGGCGTGTCGCTGATCGACCATCAGGCCGACGAGGGCTATGTCACCCCCGTCGAGGCCGCCGGCGACGACCTGGTGTTCGTCAGCCGCGTGCGCGAGGACTACACCGTGGAAAACGGCCTGAACCTGTGGGTCGTCTCCGACAATCTGCGCAAGGGCGCCGCGCTGAACGCCGTGCAGATCGCCGAACGGCTGGTGAAGGACCATTTGAAGAAATAAGGCCTGGAAGTCCCGGGCCGGCAAAAGGGCGCCGCCTCATTGAGGCCGGCGCCTTTTTTCATGGGGTGGGCGAACACCCCTCACGACTGCTTGGCCGTCACTTCCAATTCGCAGACAGGGGAGGCCATGCCGCGCGCAGACAGGCGGACATGCATACCCTGGGCGTCGCGCACCTTCAGCGTGGTGGCGGCGCCGGCGGCCAAGTCCATGGTGCGGCCGGCCGTGGCCACGGTGCTGTCGGTCAGGATGTATTCCAGGGTGCAGCGACGGTTGCCGATGTTGTGGAACAACGCCTCGCCCGGACCGCTGATCTTGAAGCCGAAACTGCGGCCATCGTTGAAATCCATCCGGCCGGCGCAGGGGCTGCCGGTCCCCACCACGCATTCCACGTCGCGCGGCGGCGCCTTGGCGTTGCCCACCAGGCGGGGATCCCGCAGCAGGGGCTGGTTGGCGGTCACCGATTCACCGGCGCCGGGCGCGCCATCGGGCTGCCCGGTCCCTTGGGGCGGCGGGGCCACCTGGGCCACGGCGACACCGGCGGTCAGGCAAAGCAGGGCCGCCGCGTAGAGGGGTGAAAAAGGGGAAGGACGGCGGGTGCGCGACGGCATCGGGGAACGGCTCCTCGTGGCAATGGACCGCGCCCTTGCGGAAAGGGGCGGCGGCCTGTCCTAGGGGTAGCCCCGCGGCGGCCTGTCGGCAAGCCGCAAGACACGGGACATAGGGACGCAAACCCTGTTACCACGCGGGGATGGCGACCAGCCGTCGCCGCCGTCACACTATAGCCCCACCCGTTCTTTTTTGTGAGCCTCCACCATGCCCGCATCCGTCCGCCCCCGCCGCTCCGCCCTATACATGCCCGGATCCAACGCCCGCGCGCTGGAAAAGGCCAGGGAGCTGGACGCCGACGTGCTGATCCTGGACCTGGAGGACGCGGTGGCGCCGGACGCCAAGGAGCAGGCCCGCGCGCAGGTGCTGGCCGCCGTCGCCGCCGGTGGCTTCGGCCGGCGCGAGGTGCTGATCCGCACCAACGGCCTGGATACGCCCTGGGGCCATGCCGACCTGGCGGCAGCCGCCCGGTCGGGAGCCCATGGGGTGCTGATCCCCAAGGTGGAGTCGGATGAGGCGGTGCGACAGGCTGACCGGCTGCTGGCCGCCCATGGCGCGCCTCGGGAGCTTGCCCTGTGGGTCATGATGGAAACGGCGCTGGGCATGCTGAACGCCAAGGAGATCGCTGCTGCCTCCCCCCGGCTGGCCGGCCTGGTGCTGGGCACCTCGGACCTGGCCAAGGAACTGCACGCCCACCACACACCCCTGCGCCTGCCCATGATCACGGCCTTGGGCCTGTGCCTGCTGGCGGCCCGCGCCCATGGCCTCGCTATCCTGGACGGCGTGCACCTGGACCTGGACGACGAGGCCGGCCTGGAGGCCAGTTGCCGCCAGGGGGTGGAACTGGGCTTCGACGGCAAGACCCTGATCCATCCCAAGCAGCTGGCCGCCGCCAACGCGGCCTTCGCCCCCGACGCTGCCTCCCTGGACCGCGCCCGCCGCATCATCGCCGCCCATGCCGAGGCCATGGCCCGGGGCAAGGCCGTGGTGCTGGTGGACGGCCGCCTGGTGGAGGCCCTGCATGTGGCGGAGGCCCACCGCCTGGTGGCGCTGGCGAAGGCGATTGGGGCAGAAGCGGTCAGCGGCACGGATCTGCCCGCCCCTTAAGTCAGGCCGCTCAGGTTTCCCCTTTCGTGGCGCGGCGCTCCACAGTCACCGGCTGGATGGCGTAGCCGCCGAAAGCGGCCAGCGCCGCCCGCATCGTCGACCAGGCCCAGTCCTCGGGCTTGCCGTCGTTCAACCTGAACCACCCGATATAGTTCTTGGAATAGCCAGGCTCCCGGAACCCCATTTTGTTCAGCTTGCGGCCCACCGCCGCCGTGATCACGCGGCGCAAGGTTGGGTTGGCCTCCGCGGACTCGATCTCGCACGGGATGACGGGCTCAGCCGTCTTGCTGCACTGGATGTGAAACTCACCCCAACTGAGAACGACGCCCCGGCGACCAAGCCCGCTCACCCCCAGCAGCCAGGTGTAGGCGTCACCGATCTCCTTGACGTTTTGCTTGACCAGGACCTCGGCCTTTTCGGCATCCATAGGTATGGATTTCAAGGGCTTGGGCAGGCGTGACTCATCCTCGTCATCCATGCCCGCGACCTCGCAGTTTTCCTCCAGGTCCTTCTGGGAGCGATCGTTGAACGCGATCTCCCCGCCGAAGTCGCGGCCGGCGGGATTGCGCGGTGGGCAGGCCACGGCCGGATAGGAACCGGCTTCCGTCATGATATCGGCCAAGGCGACGTCGTAACCACCGACCAGCGTGGCGACCATGAAACCGGCCAGCTTAGCGTTCGGCCATTCCGACGGGTCCAGACGCGCGACGAAATTGCCGGTCTTGCGGTCGGAGGCGTAGCCCAGATCCTTCAGGTTCGCCCGCCGCTTCTTGGTCAAGGCATGCCGCATCCAGGGCTGTCCCCGCGGCCCGGCCGCCTCGCAAGTGATGACCGTCTTGTATGAACTCCACTCATCGGGCCGCCTCCTGGTAGGATGGTTGACCTGATAGCCGGGAGAGGGTCGCCGCAGGTCGCTCGAAGTTATGTCTTCGTGCATGAGATTGGCGCCCTCGCCCGGTGCTTTTTGCCCGGACGGTATCCGGCGGTGTCGTGGCGAGGGGGCGGATGACCGCCCCGATCGGGGCGGTCATCCGCGCATGGACAAGCGGGGGCACGAGCACCGGCTCCGAGGCTTCCGGCCCATCCGTACGGGAGGCGCCATGCAGTTCGTCGGCATCGACATCGCGTCGGAAACCCACGTCTTCGCCGTCATCGACGCGGACGGCACAGTCCTGGTCAAACCCAAGCCGATCGCCGAAGACGCCACCGGGCACAGCACCTTGCTGGCGGCTCTGGCGCCGCCGGGTGAGGCGCTGGTGGTCATGGAGGCGACCGGGCATTACTGGAAGAACCTGTTCGCCGTGCTGGCCGCCAAGGGCTACGGGGTCGCTCTGATCAACCCGCTGCGCACCCACCGCTTCCAAGGCGAGAGCCTGGAGCGCACCAAGACCGACGCCATCGACGCCATCGGCCTTGCCCGCTTCGGCCGTGAGAAGCGGCCGGCCGCCACCCGGCTCGGCAGCCAGGCCAGCGAGGACCTGCGCGAACTGGTCCGCCACCGCGACCGGCTGCGCCAGGACTTCGACGACCGTGTCCGCCAACTCCACCGGCTGGTCGATCTCGGCTTCCCGGAATTCCGCCGCTACGTCCGCACCCTCGACAGCATGTTGGCCACCGCAATCCTGGCCGAATATCCAACCGCCGAGGCCGTCGCCAAGGCCACACCCCGTCGCCTCGCAAAGCTGCGCTACGATGGCCGCCACGCCGTCGGTGCCGAACTGGCCGACCAACTCATCGCCGCCGCCAAACGCTCGGTCGGCCAGCACCACGGCACCGCCTACCGCGTCCAGGTCCGCGACGTCTGCCAGGACCTCGACCTGTGGCGCCGCCGCCTCGCCGAGCGCGACGGCGACATTGCCCGGCTGCTCGATGACCATGAGGTCGGCTCGCTGCTCACCTCCATCGACGGCATCGGACCCGGAACCGCCGCTCGCCTCATCGCCGAACTCGGCGACCCCGCACGCTTCGACAGCGCCGCCGCCCTCGCCGCCTATGTCGGGGTGGTCCCGGCCCTGCGACACTCCGGAAAGCGCCGGCCAAACAGGGCCGCTATCACTGCCATCGGAAACGCCCGCCTGCGCACCGCCTTGTGGATGCCAACACTCACCGCAGTCCGACGAAACCCGTGGCTCAAAGCCTTCTATGACCGCCTGCGCGCCCAGGGAAAGCCCCCCAAGCTTGCCCTTCTCGCCGCCATGCGAAAGCTTCTCGTCGCCGTCTACGCCGTCGCTAAGGCCCGAAAGCCCTTCGTGCCAAAGCTCGCTGGCTGACAAAAACCCTTGATCAACGTGACGGTATCTCATGGGGCGCCCGCCGGCACTGCACGAACTGGTCGCCGTCGTGCGCTTCCACCGCAGCGCCGCGCCCATCCATCTGGTCGGCATGCGCCAGGACGGCGACCGCCTTGGCCAATGTCTGCTCAGGCGCTTCCTTCGCCCGAACTCCTGACGTGAGTCCGAAAGCTATCATCAGGCCTGCGACGACGATCATCACGCCCTTCATTGAAATCCCCTTTGATCGGTCTGACCATTAACGAGCGGGCCATTAACGAGCGGGTTTAGAGGTGAGGCGCTCCACCTGCAGCGGCAGGAAGGCATAGGTGCCGAAGCCCTGCTGCGCCGCCTGGGCCAGCGTCTCCGCGATGGCCTTGGTGCCGTCACCGGCGGCGCCTGCCTTGAGGGGAAAGACCTGGGCGTAGTTCAGGGAGTAGCCGGGCTCGAGGAACCCCAATTTCTTCAGCCGCCGTCCGACAGCCGGTGTCAGCACGGGCTTGAGCCGGGGATTGATGTCGGCGGACACCACCTCGCACTGCATCGAGGGATCCTCCGCCTTCAGGCACTGAATGTAAAAGTCGCCCCAGGAAAAGATGGCGATGTGATGCTCCGGCCCGGTGCCCTCGGCCACCCAGTCCACCGCCTCGGCGATGGCCTTGTATTGCCGGGATCTGATATCCGGCGCGTCGTCCGGCATGGCCGGCGGTCGCGGCAAGGGCTTCTGATCCCCTTCATCCTGCGGCTCCAGGCGGCACCCCTGCGCCACGTTCTTGACCTTGGTGCCGAGGAGCACGACAGCCCCGCCATACGGGTTTCCGGCAGCAACCCGCGCCGGGCACTCGGCCGCGGTGAACCAGCCATATTGCATTTCAGTGTCCTGGCCACTGCTGCCATAGCCGACATCCAGGGCATGAACCATGAAGGCCATCAACAGCTTGGGCTCGGGCGGCGGGTCCCATCGCCGGATGAAGTTCCCCGTCTGCCGGTCGGCGGCGAAGCCCAGCTCCTTCAAGGCCGCCCTGCGTTCCTTGGTCAGGACATGGCGCATCCAGGATTGCCCGCGGGTTCCCGCCGCTTCGCAGATGATGGCCGTCTGATGCGGCATATGCCGACATTGGACGAACTTGTAGCCGTCATGCACTTCCACCAGCCCGCCGCGCCCCGCCGGATCATCGGAAAAAAGCTGGATCTGAACGATGCTGGTCAACGATTCCATAGTCGGCTCTTCCGCCTGCGCCAGGACTGGTCCCAGCAAGACCAAGCCCAAGCTCACGACGGCGCCCACTCCGGCGCCCCTGATCGTCACCATGCCAACACCCGGTAGGTTGCCATAGGGGCAATCTACTTCCGGACGTGACCCGCATCAACTATGCAACTAAATTAGCTGGCGATATTGATAGCGATAAACGGTCTGGAACCCCAACCGGGCGTACGTCGCCAGCGCCGGCTGGTTGGCGCCGCCCACCTGCAGGTAGGCGCGGGCTGCACCCGCGGCCTCCCCCGCCGCCAGCAGACGAGTCATCAGGCGCCGCGACAGGCCCCGGCCGCGCTGCTCCGGCGCCACCAGCACCTTGTAAACCCCCAGCCAGCCGCGATCGGCGACTCCAAGCGCGCTGCCGGCATAGCGATCGCCATCCCAGGCGCTCAGGTACAGGGTGGGCACGGCAATGGCGTCCAGCAGGCGGCGCATCGGGTCCGCCTCCCGCGCCGGCAGCGGCAGGGCCGCCGCGTAGCTGGCCAGCAGGTCGACGGCCGGCGCCGTTTCCAACCGCCAGTCCAGGCCATCCGCCGTTGGCGCCAGGCCGGACGGGATGGCGGCCGACTGCACAAGATTCTCCTCCTGCCGCAGATAACCGCGCCGGTCCAGTTCGGCCACCAGCCCGGCGGGCGCCAGGGGGGTGATGCGGAAACGGGGGGGCAGGCCTTCGCGGATGTAGGCCGCCTCCGCCCGGTCCACCTTTTCCGCCACCGGCAGCACGCCGGCCGACAGGCAGGTCACGGAGTTGGAGCGGCCCGAATGCCCCTGTGAGAACCGCAGCAGCCAACCGTCATCGTGGATGGTCTTCAGGGCAGGCCAAGCCGTCAGGCACAACTCTTCCAGCAGGCGGCACAAGTCGTTGGCGGACAAGACGGAAACTTTCGTGGGGCGACGAGGTTGACGCCAGCACTGTACCGGTCGCCCCGACGCGCGGCAATCGGCCCGGCCGACGGCGAAAGCCGGCCGGGCAACGAGGTTTCCCAGGGCAGGTCGCCAGCTATGTCGCCAGCCATGTCGAAAGACTCACGCACCCATGCGCCCCACCCCTTGTATTCGCAAAAGTCGGCCCCAGACAGGGCGTTGACGGACAAGGGGCGGGGGCGTAATTGACTTCACATCCTATCCGCCCCCGGCGGTGCAACAATTCGGCCGGCGTCCCGACCCGCATGTCGCGGGCGCCACATGGCCGGTGCGGCACCGGCACCTGATAATCCAAAAGGACGAGGACGCGCGAATCATGAGCGAGACCAGCGTGGCCAAAAAGGCACGGCCGCTGTCGCCCCACCTCCAGGTCTATCGCCTACCCCTGCCCGCCGTGTCGTCGATCACGCACCGCTTCACCGGCATCGCCCTGACCGTCGGCACCCTGGTGTTGACCTGGTGGCTGGTGGCGGCCGCCAGCGGCCCCGACGACTTCGACACGGCGCAGCACGTGCTGGGCAGCCCCATCGGCCTGCTCTGCCTGCTGGGCTGGACCTGGGCCTTCGGCTACCACCTGCTGAAGGGCATCCAGCACCTGATCTGGGACACCGGCACCGGCATCACCAATGCCAGCGCGCAGCGCAGCTCCGCCCTGGTGTTCGGCGGTTCCTTCGTTCTGACGGCGATCGTCTGGATCGCCGCTTTCGCCCTCTGACGGGAGCGCGCATTCCATGGCTTCTACGTCCGACAACGGCTTCCGCACGCGCCTCGGCCGCGTGCGCGGCCTCGGCTCCGCCAAGAGCGGCGGCGCCCATTGGCTCGCCTACCGCATGGTCGCGGTCCTGCTGGTCCCGCTGACCGTCTGGTTCCTCTACTCCATCGTCCGCCTGGCCAAGGCGGAGCATGCCGACGCCATCGCCTGGCTGCACCAGCCGGTGAACGCGGTCCTGCTGCTGATCACCCTGATCGCCACCTTCCACCATGCCGCCGCCGGCATGCGGGAAGTCTACGAAGATTACATTCACGGCAAGCTGGCGCGCCTGATCGCCATCGGGCTGACCAACGGCGCCGCCATCCTGCTGGCCGCCGCGAGCGTCTTCGCCGTGCTCAAGATCGCCTTCGGGGCGTGAGGAAGGACTGTCATGGCTAACGCCTACCCCATCATCGACCATCAGTACGACGTCGTCGTCGTGGGCGCCGGCGGCGCCGGCCTGCGCGCGACCTTCGGCATGGCCGAAAAGGGCCTGAAGACGGCCTGCATCACCAAGGTGTTCCCCACCCGCAGCCACACCGTGGCGGCCCAGGGCGGCATCTCCGCCGCGCTGGGCAACATGGGCGAGGACGACTGGCGCTACCACATGTACGACACCGTGAAGGGGTCGGACTGGCTGGGCGACCAGGACGCCATCGAGTACATGGTGCGTGAGGCCGTCCCGGCCATCATCGAGCTGGAGCACTACGGCGTGCCCTTCTCGCGCACCCCGGAAGGCAAGATCTACCAGCGCGCCTTCGGCGGCATGACCACCCGCTACGGCGAGGGCCAGGCCCGGCGCACCTGCGCCGCCGCCGACCGCACCGGCCACGCCATCTTGCACACCCTGTACCAGCAGAGCCTGAAGCACGAAGCCGAATTCTTCGTGGAATACTTCGCCCTGGACCTGCTGATGGAAGACGGCGAGTGCAAGGGCGTCCTGGCCTGGAACCTCGACGACGGCACCATCCACCGCTTCCGCGGCCACCAGACGGTGCTGGCCACCGGCGGCTACGGCCGCGCCTACTTCAGCTGCACCTCGGCCCACACCTCCACCGGCGACGGCGGCGGCATGGTGCTGCGCGCAGGATTGCCCCTGCAGGATATGGAGTTCGTGCAGTTCCACCCCACAGGCATCTACGGCTCCGGCTGCCTGATCACCGAGGGTGTGCGCGGTGAGGGCGGTTACCTGACCAACAGCTCGGGCGAGCGCTTCATGGAGCGGTACGCCCCATCGGCCAAGGACCTGGCCAGCCGCGACGTGGTCAGCCGCTCCATGACCGTGGAAATCCGCGAAGGCCGCGGCGTGGGTGAGCACAAGGACCACATCCACCTGCACCTGGAGCATCTGGACCCGGCCATCATCCACGAACGCCTGCCCGGCATTGCCGAGACCGCCAAGGTCTTCGCCAACGTGGACGTGACGCGGGAGCCCATCCCCGTGCTGCCGACCGTGCACTACAACATGGGCGGCATCCCGACCAACTACCATGGCGAGGTCATCAACCCGACGGCCGAGAACCCGGACCAGGTGGTCCCGGGCCTGATGGCCATCGGCGAGGCGGCCTGCGTGTCGGTGCACGGCGCCAACCGCCTGGGCTCCAACTCGCTGCTGGACCTGGTGGTGTTCGGCCGCGCCGCCGCCAACCGCGCCGCCGAGACGGTGAAGAAGGGTGCCGCGCACAAGACCCTGTCCCAGGACGTGACGGACAAGGCGCTGGCCCACCTGGACAAGGTGCGCAACGCCAAGGGCGGCACCCGCGTCGCCCACCTGCGCCTGGAAATGCAGAAGATCATGCAGAACAACTGCGCCGTCTTCCGCACCGGCGAGGTGCTGGAGGAAGGCGTGGAGCTGATGAAGGGCGTGTGGTCCAAGCGTGACGACATCGCCGTCAGCGACCGCTCGCTGATCTGGAACTCCGACCTGGTGGAAGCGCTGGAGCTGGACAACCTGATGCGCCAGGCCGTGGTCACCATCAATTCGGCGGCCAACCGCAAGGAAAGCCGCGGGGCGCACGCCCGCGAGGACTTCCCCGAGCGCGACGACCACGAGTGGATGAAACACACCACGTCCTGGGTGGATGAGAAGGGCGCCGTCACCCTCGGTGACCGTCCCGTCCACATGTACACCCTGACCGGTGACATTGACGTCATCCCGCCCAAGAAGCGCGTCTACTGACGCCTTAGCCGAACGGACCCGATGCCATGGCCGAGTTCTCCCTTCCCGCCAATTCCAAGGTTCACACCGGCAAGACCACGTCGGTGAAGACGTCCGCCACCAAGCGGGCCAAGACCTTCCGCATCTATCGCTATGACCCGGACAAGGGCAGCAACCCCACCGAGGACCGCTACGAGATCGATCTCGACAAGTGCGGCCCCATGGTGCTGGACGCCCTGATCCACATTAAGAACGACATCGACAGCACGCTGACCTTCCGCCGGTCGTGCCGCGAGGGCATCTGCGGCTCTTGCGCCATGAACATCGACGGGCGCAACACGCTGGCCTGCCTGAAGGCCATCGACGACGTGAAGGGCGACGTCAAGATCTACCCGCTGCCGCACATGCCGGTGGTGAAGGATCTGGTGCCGGACCTGAACACCATCTACGCCCAGTACACCTCCATCAAACCCTGGCTGCAGAGCCAGAGCCCGGCGCCGTCGCGCGAGCGGCTGCAGAGCCCGGAGGAGCGTGAGAAGCTGGACGGCCTCTATGAGTGCATCCTGTGCTTCTGCTGCTCCACCAGCTGCCCCAGCTATTGGTGGAACGGCGACAAGTACCTGGGCCCGGCCATCCTGCTGCAGGCCTACCGCTGGATCGCGGACAGCCGCGATGAAATGACCGGTGAGCGCCTGGACAACCTGGAGGACCCCTTCCGGCTGTACCGCTGCCACACCATCATGAACTGCACCCAGACCTGCCCCAAGGGCCTGAATCCGGCGAAGGCCATCGCCGAGATCAAGAAGCTGATGGTGGCCCGCGCCGCCTGACGTCCCCTTGAGGACGGCCCTCGGAGCGCCCGCGCCCCAAAAAAGAAAAGCCGCGCCGGTTCGCCGTCGCGGCTTTTCTCATATGCGCCATCACCGGGTGACCAAGGTCGGTGGTGGACCGGGACGCACGATAGACGTGTAAATTTGCAAAGGGGTATGCGATAGCAAGCACAGTCTTGCAAAGATGTCACCTCCGACCCGGTATGCCACTGGGGTGGCGGACAGCACCATTCCCGGAACAGTTGATGGCCCTGAACACCGCCGCCCCGTCGACCATGGCGAACGACGATGCACCGCCGCCGCCATCGCCCAGCCCGCGCACCGTCCCGGCGCGCAGGCACCACGTATGGGCGGTGATCGCGGTGCTGGTAGCGCCCCTGTTGGCGAAGCTGCATCTCATCCTGGGGTTCCGCCTCGCCGACCCGCGCCTGCTGCATTCGGGCCTGGGCGTCGATGTCGTGATGCCCAGAGGGTTGGCCACGCTGGACCCTAATGTCGCCATCACCAGCCAGGCGCTGGGACACCGGGCTGCCTTGGATCTGTTGGCTGGTCATATTCCCTGGTGGAACCCTTATGAGGGCGTGGGCGGCCCCATGGCCGGGGAGATGCAGTCCGCGGCCCTGTTCCCGCTGAACCTGCTGCTGGCCCTGCCCGACGGGCAGCTCTACATGCACCTGTCACTGCAGCTGGTGGCGGGCCTGTTCACGGTGTTGCTGATGCGGCGCCTGGGCACCTCGGCCCTGGCTGCGGGCGTGGCTGGGCTGCTGTTCGAATTCAACGGCACGTTCGCATGGTTGGCGAACGCCGTCGTCAACCCCATCCCCTTCCTGCCCATGGTGGTATTGGGCGTGGAGGAGGTCCGGCACCGGGTGGTGGCCGGCCTGCGCGGAGGATGGGCCTGGATCGTGGCCGGGCTTGCGCTGTCGCTCTATGCCGGTTTCCCCGAGGTCGCCTATCTCGACGGCCTGCTGGTCGGGGCCTGGACCCTGGCGAGGCTGCCGCTTCACACCAAGGCCGTATTGACCGCCTACGCGGCCAGGGTCGGGTTGGGTGTCGTCGGTGGCCTGGCGCTGGCCGCCCCCATCCTCATCGCCTTCCTGGGCTATTTGCCGTACGCGTTCGTCGGCGGACACGAGGGTAACGGCTTTCGCGACGCCCATGTCGATGCGCAGCATTTCGTCAACCTGACCATTCCGTACCTGTTCGGCCGGCTGGCTGACTTGCCCGGGGGGGAGGGTGGCTGGTTCTGGGGCAGCGTCGGCGGCTACATGCCCATCGGTCTCACCGCCCTGGCCATCGCCGGCTGCTTCGGACGCCCGTTGCGCGGCTTGCGCTGGACCTTGGCTGCCTGGACCGTGGCGGCCTTGGCCGCGATTTATGGCCTTCCGGTCATCGGCCGGCTCATCACCAGCATCCCGGCCGTCGGCAACGCCGCCTTTTTCCGCTATCTGCCACCGTCGGCGGAATTCTCTGTCGCGATCCTGGCGGGGCTGGCGTGCCAGGACATGATCCAGTCCGGCGCGCAGGCTATGGGGCGTCGCCCGGCCCGGGCCCTGCTGGCCGGCGTCCTGCTGGCAAGCGCGACGGCGGCCGCGGGTCTCCTCATCGCCGCCCACTATTATGTCGAGATGCCCCACCCCTCGCACTGGTTCCGGAACGCGCTGTGCGTGGCGGTTCTGACCGTCCTTCTCCTTTTCTTGCTCAGCGTCGCACGCCTGCCTGGCCGGCGGCGCGCCGTGGCGGTCGGTGCCGTCGTCGCGGTCGAGGCCGTCCTCATGTTCGTGGTCCCCACGACGTCCAATCCGCCAAAAGGCATCCTGATCGAGGACGGCGTGCGCTTCCTGCAAGCGCACCTGGGTCTGCAGCGCTTCTTCTCCATGGGCCCCGTCGCCCCCAATTACGGCGCCTATTATGGTATCGCCGGCATCAATCATGACGACCTGCCGCTGCCCCGGTCCTGGGTCGATTACGTGGCGGCACACCTGGACGCCAACGTCCACCACATTGCATTCGACGGCAAACAACGGAACTCGGCCGATGGACCCTCCGTCGAGGAGAACTTGCGCGCCAACCTCGCGGAGTATGAGAAAGTCGGCGTGCGCTATGTGGTGACTGCGGCGGCCGGCAATCCCTTCAGATGGACCCCTCGGGAGTTTCGAGTGGACCGCCCGGGCGGCCTGCCCATCCCGCTCTCCGATGGCGGAACGGCGGTCATCGGATGGAATCGACCGGACCTGCCACAGCCCATCGACGGCGTTGGTGTCCTGATCGGCACCTATGGCGGCAAATCCGACGGTGTGCTGCGGGCATCCATCTGCGCCGATGACATGTGCGCCGACCAAGTCCTTGACCTGACCCAGGCGACCGACAACCAGTTCCTGCCCATCAAGCTGGATCATCCTCTCCCCCCGCCCAAGAACCGCCTGACGGTCACCCTGCGCAAGACGGGCGCCTACCCCGTGGCGCTCTGGTCGTTCCCGTCCTCATCCGACAGCCGCATGACCTTGACCGTGGATGGCTACACCGGTCCGCCCCATGAGGTGCGAATCAACGTCGATCTGGCGACCGACGATCGCGGCCCGTCGCGAGTCTATACCGACCGGGCCATGACCATTTTCGAATTGCCCGATCCGGCGCCCTATTTCTCCGCCGAGGGCTGCCAATTGCAGGCGGAAGCGCGGGACAGGCTGGTCGCCGACTGCGCGGCGGCCAGTATCCTGAAACGCCAGGAATTGTTCCTGCCCGGTTGGACCGTCGACGTGGGCGGCATGCCGCGGCAGGAGGTTCAGCCGGATGGACCCCTCTTTCAGCGGATCTCCCTGCCAGCGGGGCGCTCGGAAGTCCGCTTCAATTACAGCCCGCCCTATATGCCGGCGGGATACGCCTTGTTCCTGCTGGGGATAGGGGTATTGCTGTGGTCGCTGCATCCCGCTGGACGCCCCTCCTTTCCGCTGGAGACCGGCAACAGCGGTCCTCGCTGACGGTCGCGGTGTTTCCCTGGGGCGCCGTTTTGGAGGGCGAGAATGGCGGGCGTCATCGGAACAGGCCGGTTGCAAAAGTGTCCGCCATGGCCGATGAGGAAGGATCAATCCGCCTCTCCACCACCGAGATGGACGCCTTGCCCAGCAGCTTGATGCAACGCCTGCCGCCACAGCCCACCGGCGCGGAAATCCAGGCGCCTCTGTGGCGCTCCAGCGGCTTCCGGGCCATCGCCCTGCTCATCCTCGCCCCCATTTTGGCCAAGCTTGGCCTGATCCTGGGCTGGCGCCTGGCGGACCCGCGTTTCGTCGAAGGCTGGCTGGCCAGCGGCGTCACGCGCGACGGGCTGTCCACGCTGGACCCCAACATCGCCTACACCAGCCATGCCCTGGGGCATCGCGCGGCGCTGGACTGGCTGTCCGGCCACATTCCCTGGTGGAACCCCTATTCCGGCATCGGCATGCCGCTGGCCGGCGACATGCAATCCGCCGCCCTTTTTCCACCCACCTTGTTGCTGGCCCTGCCCAATGGCCAATTGTACCTGCACATCAGCCTGCAGATTGCATCGGGCGTCTTCACCTGGCTGCTCATGCGGCGCCTGGGGGTCGCGGCGCTGGGCGCCATCGTGGCCAGCCTGCTGTTCGAATTCAACGGCACCTTCGCCTGGCTGGCCAATGCCGTCGTCAACCCCATCCCCTTCCTTCCCATGGTGTTGCTTGGGGTGGAAGAGGCGCGGGCCCGCGCGCTGGCCGGCCAGTTGGGTGGGTGGGGGTGGATCGCCGGCGGTCTGGCTCTGTCGCTTTACGCCGGCTTTCCCGAAGTCGCCTACTTCAACGGTCTGCTGATCGCCCTCTGGACCCTGGCACGGCTCGCAGGCCTGGGGGATCGCTCTATGGCGTATATGGCGCGTGTCGCCACCGGAACGGTGGCTGGACTGCTGCTGGCCGCCCCCATCCTCATCGCCTTCGTGGAGTATCTGGGCCACAGCTATCTGGGCAACCATGCCGCCGGCGGCTTCCGTCATTCGCATCTCGACATCCAGCGCCTGCTGACCCTGTTCCTACCCTATGCCCTGGGCGAGCTGGGCCATACGCCGGACGCGCAGGCCTTCATATTCTGGGGCGCCGTCGGCGGTTATACCGGCCTGGTCCTGGTGGTGGTGGCCGCGATGGCGGTCTGGCATCCCTGGCTGCGCGGGTTGCGGCTGACGCTGGCCGGTTGGTGCGTGGTGGTGACCGGCGCGGTCTATGGCCAGCATGCGATGGTGGCCTTGCTCACCGCCATCCCGGCGGTCGGCGACGCGATGTTCTTCCGGTACTTCAACCCGTCGATCTCGTTCGCACTGGCCGTGCTGGCCGGCCTGGCCTGCCATGACCTGGCGGATCAGCCCGCGGAAAGACGGTCCGGGCTTGCCTACTGGGGCGGCTTGGCCGCGGGCGTGGCGTGCTTGGTGGCGCCGCTTTGGCTGTCCCATCGGCTGTACATGAACGCCCCCTTCGTGCCCATCCTGGCCCGGTCCCTGATTTACGCCGTGGTGGCACTGCTGGCCGTCCGCGAACTGGGGGGCGGCGCCTTCAGCAACCGCACGCGGGCTTTGATACTGGGCGTCGCGGCTGTTGCCGAAGCGGTGGTGCTGTTCGTGCTGCCCCTGCGCAATTATCCCAAAAGCGGCCGGCTACAGACGGCCGGCGTGGAATTCCTGCAGAAAAACCTGGGCCTGCAGCGCTTCTACACCCTGGGGCCCATCCAGCCCAACTACAGCGCCTATTACGGTATCGCGGGCATCAACCACAACGCCCTGCCGCTGCCCGCGGCCTGGGTGGACCACGTTTTCACCCATCTGGACAACAACACCATCGAATCGGCCTTCGATGGCCATGACCGCAAGGTGGCGGGGGGGCCCACCGCCCTGGAGAACCTGCGTGCCAATCTGGACGCCTATCGGGCCATGGGCGTGAAATACCTGGTGGCGCCCACCGGCCAAAGCCCCTTCGACTGGAAACCGCCGGGCGTGGCCGTCAGCATGACCGAGGTCTTGCGCTTGGACGACGGCGGCAGCGCCAGCCTGGTCTTGCCGCCTGACCCGTCCATGGCAGCCGAACGCGAGGTGCGGTCGGTCGGCGTCCTGGTGGCCACATATGTGGGGCAAAGCAAGGGCACGCTGGTCGTGCGCTTCTGCGCCGCCGACCGCTGCGCGGAAGGACGCCGGGACCTGGCCACGGCGGCCGACAACCAGTACCTGTCCATCCCCTTGGACACGCCGGTGCCTTGGGCGGGCCCCATGACCATCACCTTCCGCAAGGTCGGGGGCGACTTCCCCGTGGGGCTGTGGACCACGCCGGCACCGGCACGGGATCCGCAGGTGACCTTGCGATTCGCCTCCCCCGTGGCCGGCGATGAGGTCATGGACATCGTCGAGCTGCCCGGCGCCCGCCCCTATTTCACGGCCGAGGGATGCCGGCTGACGGCCGCCAGCCGTGAGATGGTGACCGCCGACTGCCCCGCCCCGGCCACACTGACGCGCCTGGAACTGTTCATGCCAGGCTGGACGGCAACCGTGAACGGGGCACAGCGGACAGTCGGCCAGGACGGCCCGCTGTTCCAGAGGGTCGACCTGCCCGCCGGCCGGTCGGACGTGCGTTTCCACTATCAGCCACCCCATATGGCCTGGGGCTATGCCGCCTTCCTTGTCGGGCTTGGTTTGGCGGCAGCCAGCGCCCTGCCCTTCGCCCGTAACCGACGTTCCGTCGCGATACCCTGACGACAACGATGACATCAGATACCGCCAACAGCCGCAGGCCGCTGTTCCTTGTCCTCATCGCCCCCATCCTGGCCAAGCTGCACCTGATTCTGGGCTGGCGGCTGGCCGATGCCCGCTTCCTGGAAAGCGGCATCGCCGCCCGGGTGCTGCGGCGCAGCTTGTCCACGCTTGACCCCAACATCGCCTATACCAGCCAAGCCCTGGGCCACCGCGCGGCGCTGGACTGGCTGTCGGGCACCATTCCCTGGTGGAATCCCTATTCCGGCATCGGCATGCCGTTGGCCGGCGACATGCAGTCCGCCGCCCTGTTTCCGCCAACGTTGCTGCTGGCCCTGCCCAATGGGCAGCTCTACATGCACATAAGCCTGCAGGTCCTGGCCGGCCTGTTCACCTGGTTGCTGCTGCGGCGGCTGGGCCTGGCGCCGATGGCATGCGCCGTGGCGGCCTTGCTGTTCGAGTTCAACGGGACCTACGCCTGGCTGGCCAACGCCGTCATCAACCCGATCTGCTTTCTGCCCATGACCCTTCTGGGCGTGGAAACCGTGCGGAGCCGCGTCCAGGCGGGCGCGCGAGGCGGCTGGCCTTGGATCATTCTGGGGCTGGCCTTGTCCCTCTATGCCGGTTTTCCCGAGGTCGCCTATTTCAACGGCCTGCTGATCACCGTCTGGACGCTGGCGCGGCTGGCGGGCCTTGCCGGGCGGCAGCGTGCGGTTTACCTCGCCCGAGTGGCGCTGGGCGCCGTCGGCGGCCTGCTGGTCGCGGGTCCCATCCTGGTCGCTTTCCTGGGCTATTTACCGGACGCCGACCTGGGCGCTCACAGCGACGGCGGCTTCCGGCATGTGCATTTGTCCGCCGCCCGCCTGATCACGCTGGTACTGCCCTACGGCCTGGGCCGGCTAAGCGACCCCGGTACGGCGGAAAGCTTCGGCTTCTGGGGGGCGGTGGGTGGTTATACCGGTGTCGGCCTGCTTGGCTTGGGCATGATCGGCGCGGTTGGAGGCCATCTGCGTTCCCTGCGCCTGGCCCTGGCCGGCTGGGTCGCCATCGTCACAGGCGCCATTTATGGCCTGCCCGTGGTCAACGCTGTCGTGACCGCCATCCCAGGCGTCGGCTGGGCCGTGTTCTTTCGCTACTTCGCCCCCTCTGTGTCCTTCGCGCTGGCCATCCTCGCGGGATTGGCCTGCCAGGATCTGGCGGAGGCGTCGAAGCCAACACGCCGGCAATGGCTTGGTTTCGCGGCGGTGATGGCCTTCACGGCCCTTGCCCTGGGCTTGGCCGTTCCCCTGTTGGCGCTGAAGCCCTACCGTACGCCCTGGCTGTGGGGCTCGCTGGCGGTGACTGCGATGGTCCTGGCCGGCATGGCCGCCATCCTGCGCCGGCCCACTCTGGAAAGCCACCGCCGCGCCCGCTGGCTGGGTGGCCTTGCGGTGGCCGAGGCGGTGCTGCTGTTGCTGATACCCACCCTGTTCTACCCGAGCGCCGGTGTCCTTCGGGAAGAAGGCATCGGCTTCCTGCGAAGCCATCTGGGCCTGCAGCGCTTTTACACCGTGGGTCCCATCCAACCCAACTACAGCGCCTACTACGGCATTGCCGGCCTCAACCATAACAACCTGCCCCTGCCGGCCGCCTGGGTGGATCATGTTGTTCAGCAGCTGGACGATAACACGTATCCCATCGCCTTCGACGGCCGGGACCGCCTCTCCGCCACGGGGCCCAGCGCGATCGACAATCTGCGGCGCGACCCGGACGCCTATCGCGACATGGGCGTCCGCTACGTCGTTTCCATACCAGGCAAAGGTCCCTTCGACTGGGCTCCCCCCGGGATGGTCGACCAGGTCCAACGTCCGCTCGCCCTGGCCGACGGGGATACGGCGATCCTCACCCTGCCGGCGGGCGCCGGCAGGATGCCCTTCGATGCCAGGCGCGGCCATGTGGCCGCCGTGGGCCTGCATGTCAGTTCCCTGAAAAACGGCGCCGCCGACGGCCGCCTGACACTGCGCCTATGCGTCGGCACGATGTGCGCCGACGGCGGGTACGCATTATCGGACGTCGTCGGTGGCAGCTACATTCTGGTTCCGCTGTCCGAAGCCGTTCCGCTGGCGGGCGACGCGCCCCTGACGCTGGCGGTCAGCCGGGTGGGCGGACGCAAGCGTTTCGGCCTGGCCATGTGGACGGCGGGAACGGATACGGGGCGAACCCTCACCCTGAACGGTGGACCGATCACAGGCGTGGAGCCCCATGTCGCCTTCGCCCTGGTCGCGGCCGAACCAGCCGATGCCGGACCAACCGTTGAAGGCGCCGGCCCCGTCTTCCGCGACGACGTGATGCAGATCGACGCGCTGCCCGCCCCCCGGCCGTACTTCGGCGCCGATGGCTGCCATTTGGCGCCCGTCAGCCGGGAACGGCTGGCGGCCGATTGCGCCGCCCCGGCCACGCTGACCCGGCTGGAGCTGTTTATGCCGGGCTGGAAGGCCACCGTGAACGGCCGGGAACAGACCGTGGCGGCCGACGGCCCGCTGTTCCAGAAGGTCGACCTGCCCGCCGGCCGGTCGGAGGTCGTCTTTCGCTATACCCCGCCGTACATGGGTTGGGGCTACGGCGCCCTCGCCGCCGGCTTGGCCATGTTCGTGCTGGGCATGGGCCAAGGCCGGCGACGAAACCTCAACGATCCTCGCTGACCGAGATCAGGGCCGTGTCCTTGACGACGCAGCGCATGACATGGCGGCCGGCGGCGGCGGTGATGTCGCGGCGGGGCATCAGGGTGAAGGGCTGGACCACAGTCTGGCGACCATCCGCCTCGGTGGCCAGGACCGGCAGGTCGAAGACGATCTTGTAATAGTCGTCGTACACATGGTCGACCTCGCGCCGGCAGACGGTCGTGGCCGTGCGCGGCATGTCGTAGTGGTGGCCGCTGTCGTCGGCGTTGATGACGCAGCCGCTCAAGGACAGGCAGCCGATGGCGGCGCCCAAAATCACTTGGTTACGCATGGCCCTATTCTCCCCTTATATGGCGATGGCGCGCGAGGGCGCGCCCGCCCTCTCTACAAGGACGGTGGGGAAGGACAAGGCGGCGAAACCAGGAGGTTACCCGAATTTACCGGGCGGTAACGCGGGGCCATCCCACCGTAACGCAAGAGATTCAAACGCAAGGGATTCAATCCAGGGCGGTAAAGCCTTGCGGGACTTGAAATCCACGGACCATTGAGGGATCCAGTCCCCAGACCTCCAGCCGCAGGACCGCCAATGCCCCAGATGCCCGCAGCCGCAGGCACACCCCCTGACCGGAACAGCCGCAACGGTTTCCGCACGGCGTTCATCCTGGCGGTGCTGATGCCTGTACTGGCCAAGCTGCACCAAATCCTGCATCTGCGCCTGGCCAACCCGGCCCTGATGAACAGCGACCTGGTCACCGGACTGAACGCAGACGGGGTGTCGTCCCTGGACCCCAACGTCGGCTTCACCAGCCAGACGCTGGGGCATCGCGCGGCCCTGGACCTGCTGTCCGGCCACCTGCCCTGGTGGAACCCGTATGAAGGCGTGGGCATGCCGCTGGCGGGGGAGATGCAGTCGGCGGCGCTGTTCCCCCTGACGCCGCTGCTGGCCCTGCCGGACGGCCAGCTTTACATGCACATCACGATGCAGATCATCGCCGGCGTCTTCACCGTGCTGCTGATGCGCCGCTTGGGCACGGGCGCCCTGGCCGCCGGCACCGCCGCCCTGCTGTTCGAATTCAACGGAACCTACGCCTGGCTGGCCAATGCTGTCATCAACCCCATCTGCTTCCTGCCCATGATCCTGCTGGGGGTTGAGGATGTCCGTCTGACTGTGGTCGCCGGCCGCGAGGGGGAACGCCGGGGGGGATGGGGCTGGATCGGGCTGGGGGTGGCGCTGTCCCTGTACGCCGGCTTTCCGGAAATGGCCTATCTGGACGGGCTGCTGGCCGCCGCCTGGACCGTAGCCCGCCTGCCCGGCCTGGAACGCCGCCAAGCCGCGTCGTACCTGGCGCGCCTGGCGCTGGGCGTCGGGGCTGGCGTCCTGCTGGCCGCCCCCATCCTGATCGCCTTCCTGGGATATCTGCCGCACGCCTTCGTGGGCGCCCATGGCGGCGAAGGCTATCGTTATGTCCGCCTGGGTCAGGAACGCCTCATCACCCTGCTGATGCCCTACCTTCACGGGCGGCTGACGGACGCCACCACCCCGGACGCCGGGGTCTTCTGGGGGCGGGCCGGGGGTTATATCGGCGTGATGATGCCGGCCATGGCGGTGATGGGCCTGTGGGCGCGGCGGTGGCGCGGCCTGCGCCTGGCCTTGGGCGCCTGGTCGCTCTTCACCATCGCCACCCTCTACGGCGTGCCCGGCCTGACCCATCTGGTCACCGCCGTGCCCATGGTCACCAACAGCATCTTCACGCGCTATCTGCCGCCCTCTTTCGAATTCGCCCTGGCCATCCTGGCCGGTCTGGCCTGTCACGACCTGGCCCAGGCTGGCGACATGAGGCGATTGTGGGCCCGCCCGCTTTTCCGGAATGGGGCCGCCGCCCTGGCGCTGCTGTTGCTGGCCGCCGCCGTCCTGTCATGGGGCCGCTTCAACGATACCGCTGTCCTGTCCTGGTACCGGCTATCGATTGGCTGCACCGCGGCCTTGGCGCTTGGTGTCTGCGTCCTGGCATTCCCGCGTCTGGATGGCCGGCGCCAGGCCCTGGGCCTGGCGGCCTTCACCGTCGTGGAGGCCATCGCCCTGTTCCTGGTACCGGCGGTGTGGACGGTCAAGGCCGGCACGCTGCAGCTGGGGGGCATCCACTTCCTGCGGCAGAATTTGGGATTGCAGCGCTTTTACACCCTGGGCCCCATACAGCCCAACTACGGGTCCTTTTACGGGGTCGCCAGCCTGAACCACGACGACCTGCCCCTGCCTGCCGACTGGACGCGCTACGTCCACGACCATCTGGACGACAACACCACCGGCGTGACCTTCGGCCCCTACGGGCACCTGGACCCCAGCCGGGGCAGCCAAGCGCAAAACCTGATGCGCAACCTGGACGCCTTCCGCGAGGTGGGCGTCAAATACGTGGTCGCCCCGCCCGGGATTTCGCCCTTCGGATGGGATGCCGGCCAGGACCAGAACGACCCTGGCCACCAGCCCCTGCGCCTGGACGACGGCACGCGGGTGACGCTGGCGGTGCCGGATTACCCGGCGGGGAATGAAGTGCATGACGTCAGCGTCATGCTGGGGACCTACGGCGACAAGAGCGACGGGGTTTTGCTGGTGATGGCGTGCCGGGGCGAAGTCTGCGCCACCGGGCGCACCGATTTGGCCGCCGCCCGTGATGGCCGCTATGCCCGCATCTCCTTGGACCACCCCCTGCCGCCCGGCAGCGCGCCGGTCACCCTGGAATGGCGCAAGTCCGGCGGCACGGTGCCGGTGGTCATCTGGGCCATCCAAGGCCATGCCGACCGGCCCCGCGCCCTGGCCCTGGACGGCGCGCCCAAGCCGGGATGGGAAGCCGTGATCGGCATGGGAGCCCCCGTTCCGGCCTTCGTGGATGCGCCTGTCTATTCCGATGCCGTCATGGACATTTATGAGATGCGCCAGCCCCCGGCGCCCTATTTCCAGGCTGACGGGTGCGTGGTCGATGCCACCGTGCGCGTACAGGCGACCGTGGACTGCCCCGCGCCGGCAACGCTGACGCGGCGGGAACTCTACCTGCCGGGATGGACAGCCACCCTCAACGGCCAGGACAGCCCCGTCATGCGACAGGGAGAACTGTTCCAGCGGGTCGCCCTGCCCGCGGGCCGATCGGTGGTGAAGTTCCACTTCCACCCGCCCTTCATGCCGCTGGGATACGCTGCCTTCGCCGCCGGCTTGTTGCTGACGGCCCTGGGATGGCGGACATGGAGGGGGCGGGAGAAGGCGTCCCGCCCTGGCAGCTAGCAGGCGAAATCGCTGATCTTGCCATCACCCTCCAGATGGACCACGCACAGCCAGGTACCGCTGGCGTATCGCGCCTCATAGACATCATGGCTGACGCGGGCGTCGGGCGCGTCCTTCTTGTTCAGCGCGCGCTCGATGCTGCCGATATAGCGCAGCCCCTGCAAGGCGCCCCGCCCCGCCGCGCGGTTCGGGCGGGCCAGCAGCTTACTCAGGCGGGGCAGCAGGTTGGGGGTGTAGAGGCCGGGGGTCAGCTGGCCGCTGTCCCAGTCGGCCAGGGCCTGGCGCAGAGCCGCCAGGCTGGGCGGGGCCGCGTCCGCCGGCGGTTCGAAGTGCACGCCGCGCGCCGGCACCTGCGCCGTCACCGGCAGGAAGCCCGCCAGCCGGCCGTTGGCCTGACCGGTGAAGGATAGTTGCTGCCCCGCTGCTCCCTCGACCTCGGCATCGACATGGAAGGCGATGCCGCCCGCCAGGCTCCATGACAGGCTGAGGTGGCGTTCTTCCAGCTCCCCCTCCCCCACCGAGTCCAGCAGGGGGCAATAGGCCCGCAGGCGGTCGCGCGTCTGCTCGAACCGGCAGATGTGGGTGTCGTTCTCATAGCGCTTGTAGAAGGCTGAATCGCCCAGCCCGAAGGTGGAGCGGGCGGTGATCTTCCAATAGCCGCTGACGTCCAAGGGCGTCACCACCACCTCCTGGATGCCGGTGTCCGGGGGCGGCGCGAAGGGCCCAGCCGCCGTGGCCGGCGCAGATTGGGCGGAGTGGGACTGTGTGGAGTGGGACTGGGTGGACCGGGATTGGGCGGCGGCCGGCCGCTTGCCCGTCGTCGCGGCGGATGGGGCGCCAGGGACCGGCGTGGCGTCCGGCGCGATTTGGGGATCGGCCCCGTCGGCACCGGCCTGGCGGGGGCCCTCCACCGGCGGCAGCACCACCCCATCGGCGGGGCCGCCCAGATGATGCAGGGCGGTGCCGTGTTCCTGGGCATTGTTGCTGGCGCAGGCCGCCAGGCCCAGCATCAGCGCCACCGCCAGACCGCTCCGCCGCTTCCGCATCCTTACGCTCCGCCGCCCTTGTCGCCCGCCTCGCCCCCGGCTTCCGGCACCTGATGCTTCAGGATGAGGGGCACCTGCGCCATGCTGAACAGCACGAACAGCGGGATGACGACGAAGGATTTGTAGGCCACCCACTGGTCGGTGGTCAGGAAGCGCCACGCCACCTCGTTGGCGCCGGCCAGCACCAGGAAGAAGGCCATCCAGCGCACGGTCAGGCGGCGCCAGCCGTCCTGGTCCAGATCCACACCCACCAGCACCTGGGCCAGCAGGTTGCGGCGCAGGGCCACGCCCACGGCCAGGGCCAGAGCGAACAGCAGGTAGATGATGGTGGCCTTCACCTTGATGAACGTCTCATCGTTCAGCCACAGGGTCAGGCCGCCGAACACCAGCACGAAGCCGCAGGTGACGAGCGGCATCAGCGGCCACTTGCCATCCAGCTTGCGATAGATGGGCAGGGCCACCACCGCCGCCACCATGAAGGCGGCGGTGGCGACCATGATCCCACCGTTGGCGTTGGCCACAAAGAAGACGACCAACGGGCCCCATTCCAGGAGCAGACGGATCAGCTGCGACATTACTGGAACGCCGCCTCGACGAAGCTGCGCAGCTTGCGGCTGTGCAGGCGTTCCAGCCCGTTCTCCCGCATCAGCTCCATGGCCAGCATGCCGATGGCCAGGTGCTGGTCCACCCGGGCGCGGTAGAAGTGGTTGGCCATGCCCGGCAGCTTCAGCTCGCCATGCAGCGGCTTGTCCGACACGCACAGCAAGGTGCCGTAGGGCACGCGGAAGCGGAAGCCGTTGGCGGCGATGGTGGCCGATTCCATGTCCAGCGCGATGGCGCGGCTCTGGCTGAAGCGCTGCACCGGCTCGCGGTAGTCGCGCAGTTCCCAGTTGCGGTTGTCGATGGTGGCGACCGTGCCGGTGCGCATGAGGCTCTTCAGCTCCCAGCCTTCCAGCCCGGTCACGTGGCCCACTGCCTTTTCCAGGGCCACCTGCACCTCGGCCAGGGGCGGCACGGGGATCCAGGTGGGCAGGTCGGCGTCCAGCACCTTGTCCTCGCGCACATAGCCGTGGGCGAGAACGTAGTCGCCCAGGCGCTGCGTCTCACGCAGGCCGGCGCAGTGGCCCAGCATCAGCCAGACGTGGGGCCGCAGCACGGCGATGTGGTCGGTGATGGTCTTGGCGTTGCTGGGGCCCACGCCGATGTTGACGATGGTGATGCCGTTCCCGTCCGCCCGCTTCAGGTGATAGGCGGGCATCTGGGGCAGGCGCTTGACGCGCTCTCCCTCATTGGCCCGGCCAGGCTCCAGCGCCTGGTTGAAGGTCACGTGGTCACCGGGCTCGACGAAGGCCACGTATTGTGAACGGTAGGCCTGCACCTCGGGATCGTCCGACGGCTGCATGGTCTCCAGCCCCCGGCGCACGAACTCGTCGATGTAGAATTGGTAGTTGGTGAACAGCACGTAGTTCTGGAAATGGTCCGGCGCCGTGGCGGAATAGTGCTTCAGCCGGTGCAGGCTGTAGTCGACCCGCGGGCCGGTGAACAGAGCCAGCGGTTCAGGCGAGCCCGGCGGGCATTCGTAGGTGCCATTGACGATGCTGTCGTCCATGACCGCCAGATCAGGCAGGTCGAAGACCTCGCGCAGCTTGCGCAAATGTTCCGGCGGCAGGTCCCCTTCCACGTGCATGCCTTCCGGGAAGGCGAACTGGATGGGGATGGGCATGTCGCTCACCCCCACCTCGATGCTGGTGGTGTGGTTGCGCAGCAGCTGCTGGAACTGGTGGCGGTAGTAATGGGCGTAGAGGTCGGGCCGCGTCAGCGTGGTGCGGTAGGTGCCGGGACCGGAAACGAAGCCATAGGCCAGGCGGCTGTCCACCCGGGGCTCATGGTCCACCGTCACCTGCACGAACGGGTAGAAACGCCGCACCCGGCCGGTGAAACTCTCGCCCCTGGCGTAATCCTGGAAGCGGGCCCGCAAATGCCCGACCGCGTCGTTGTACAGCGCCAGCACATGGGTGAAGGCGGCATCCGCGTCGGTGAAGGTAACGACCTTGTCAGCCTGCAGGGAAACCGGTGCGTTCAATCGGAAAACTCCTCTTTTATTCTGGGGTCCTTCCCGCCTGCGGCCGGATTGCCGTCGGCGGACCCCTTCGTCAGCAAAGTCTTTTAAAAAATAGAAAAGCCGCACCGGGCTTTCCCCGTGTGCGGCTTCATCCTTCATAGTTGGTCAAGGACCGGGCCTCTGTCAAGCGCACCCTGATGACGGTTGCGCGGCGGAACACTCAGCCATCCTCCCCCAGGCGCCGGCGGAAAGAGGCGCCGTAGATGGGGGTGCGGGCGTCGACCATGGGGTCGGCGGGTTCGATGCCGGCGGGCAGGCGTCCGGGCAGGAACAACAGGGTGCGCTGCTGGAAGTCCTGGTCGGACGCGATACCGGTCAGGGTCAGCGTGCCCAGGTCGACCTGCCACCGCGCCTCCGGCCAGGCGACGGTGGCGTCATCGACCCTGTCGCCGGTCTCCGCCACCTGCAGCATCAGGCGGAAGCGCGCCGGGCCCTGGGCCAGCCGCCGCGCCATCTCCGCCGCCAGATAGTCGGCCGGCCGGCCCGCCGCCTCGGCGGGGGTTAGCAGCGCCTGCCCCGCCTCCGGCACCAGACGGTAGCGACCGGTCGTCACCTGGCCCTGGGCGTTGGTGAAGCGGAGGGCGTTGACGGCGAAATAACCCAGGGTGGCGTAGCTGGCGGGGATGGGCTTGGGCAACGCCTCGAAGGCGCGGGCCGCCGGGTGGCTGGCCAGGAAGGCGGGAAGGGTGCGCGCGGCCGCCGCCTGGACCATGGCCAGGAAATCAGCCGTTGTCGCTACCGGGAAGCCGTCCACAGAATGGGCGACGATGTCGGTGTCGGTGCCGTCGGCCAGATGGAACTTCAGCGCCATTCCACGAGGGCTGGCCATGGCGTCGCCATCCGCCTGGGTGGGGACGCCGGTGAAGTTGGAGAAGCGGATGGTGACAGGCGTCGGACCCGCCTGGAAGTGCGGCGCCCGGCTGACGCCGGCGGCGTCCGGGGACGGGACGAAGGTTCCCTCCACCACCAGGCCCTTGGCATGAACGGCGCGGGCACCTGGCTGATGGCCACCGAAGGCCTGGTCCAAAGCATCCAAGGTCGCCTGGGGATCGACGGGCTGGGCCATGGCCGGGGAAGAGATGGCGGCCATCAGGCCAGCCAGCGCAGCACACCGCGTCAAACGCCGCATCCTTACCCCCTCCCCCATGCCGTCGTTGCGGCCGTTCAGACGCTCACCTCATCGCCCGTCGTCCAGCCCCACCAAGGAAGCCGCGAAGGACTGGGCGTCGAAGGGGCGCAGATCGTCGATGCCCTCGCCCACGCCGATGGCGTGGACCGGCAGGCCGAACTTCTGCGCCAGCGAGACCAGCACACCGCCGCGGGCGGAGCCATCCAGCTTGGTCAGGATCAGACCGTTGACCGACACCATTTCCTTGAACACCTCCACCTGCGAATGGGCGTTCTGGCCGGTGGTGGCGTCCAGGGTCAGCAGGGTGGTGTGGGGAGCGGTGGGGTCCACCTTCTTGATGACGCGCACGATCTTGCGCAGCTCATCCATCAGGCCCTGCTTGTTCTGCAGGCGGCCGGCGGTGTCGATCAGCAGCACGTCGGCGCCGGCGGCTCGTGCCTTCTCCAGCGCCTCATAGGCCAGGCCGGCGGCGTCCGCCCCCGTCTCCTTGGCCACCACGGGGGCACCGGTGCGCTCACCCCAAATCTGCAGCTGGCTGACGGCAGCGGCGCGGAAGGTGTCGCCAGCGGCCAGCCACACGGTCTTGCCGGCGGCGCGCAGTTCCCGCGCGTACTTGCCGATGGTGGTGGTCTTGCCGGTGCCGTTCACCCCCACCACCAGCACCACGTGGGGCTTGTGGTTGCCGTCCAGCACCAGGGGCCGGGCGACAGGGGCCAGCACCTTGCCGATTTCATCCGCCAGGAAGCGCTTCACCTCGTCGGGCGAAACCTCTTTGCCGAAGCGGCTCTTGGCCAGGTCGCCGGTGACCCGGGCGGCCATGGCGGGCCCCAGGTCCGCCTGGATCAGCAGCTCCTCCAGCTCCTCCAGCGTCTCATCATCCAGCTTGCGCTTGGTGAAGATGCCGCCGATGCCGTCGGTCAGCCGGGTGGTGGACTTGGACAGGCCCCGGCGCAGGCGCGACAGCCAGTTGCCCTGCGGAGCTTCCTCCACCGGCGCCGTCGGGACGGCGTCCAGGACCAGGGCGGACTTGGGCGCCGTGATGGGCGCCACCACCGGCTCCTCAGCCATCTCAGGTGGCGCCGGAGATTGTTCCGGTGGCGAAACAAGCTCGACGGCGACTGGAATTTCAGGCGTGGGGGGAACGACGGCCGGGGCTTCGGCGGCGGGCTTCTTACGCTTGATCCAATCGAACATTAGCAGCAACCCATCAGCATGTCGCCATCCAGCCCGGCAATGCGGGCGTCCACGAGCGTGCCCGGCGCGAAATCGCGATCCAGCCGCACCTCGGCGAATTGTTCGGTACGGCCGACGCGGCCCTTCTCCACCAGCACCGTGACGATGCGCCCCTGCTGGCTGGCCAGGTGCCGGCGCACCGCCACCTCGCCCGCCGCGCGCAGCAGGGCCGCCCGTTCCTTGCGCACCGCCTTGTCCACCTGGGGCATACGGGCAGCCGGCGTGCCGGGGCGCGGACTGTAGGGGAAGACGTGCAGCCAGGTCAGGCCGCAGTCGGCCACGGCGTCCAGGGTGTTCTGGAACATCGCGTCGGTTTCCGTGGGGAAACCGGCGATGAGGTCGGCGCCGAACACCATGTCGGGCCGCAGGTCGCGCGCGCGCTGGCAGAAGGCCACGGCGTCGGCGCGGCTGTGGCGCCGCTTCATGCGCTTCAGCACCATGTCGTCGCCGGCCTGCAGGCTGACATGCAGGTGGGGCATCAGGCGCGGCTCCTCGGCGATCAGGCGCCACAGGTCGTCGTCGATTTCCACCGGGTCCAGCGAGGATAGGCGCAGGCGCGGAAGCTCCGGCACCAGGGCCAGCAGCCGGCGGATCATCTGGCCCAGGGTGGGCGCGCCCGGCAGGTCGGGGCCGTAGCTGGTGACGTCCACGCCGGTCAGCACCACCTCGCGGTAGCCCTGATCCACCAGGGTGCGCACCTGGGTCACGATCTCCCCCATGGGGACGGAGCGGGAATTGCCCCGGCCATAGGGGATGATGCAGAAGGTGCAGCGGTGGTCGCAGCCGTTCTGCACCTGGATGAAGGCGCGGGCGCGGCCCTCCATGCCCTGGATCAGGTGGCTGGCGGTCTCGCGCACCGACATAATGTCGTTGACGATCACCCGCTCCGCCTGGCCGGCGCCGAAGCTGGTCCAGCTGTCGGCCTTCAGCTTCAGATCGTTGCCCAGCACTTGGTCCACCTCGGGCATGGCGGCGAAGGTGCCGGGGTTGACCTGGGCGGCGCAGCCGGTGACGACGATGCGGGTGTCCGGATTCTCGCGCCGGGCCTTGCGGATGGCCTGGCGCGCCTGGCGCTCGGCTTCCGAAGTGACGGCGCAGGTGTTGAAGATCAGCACCGGGCCCAGGCCGGCGGCGCGCGCGTGGTCGCGCATCACCTCGGATTCATAGGCGTTCAGGCGGCAGCCGAAGGTGACGACCTGCGGCCCGCCGGCCTCGCCGGAAATCTCCGGGCCGGAGCCTTCCTGGCGGTGCTCGTGCCCATGATCAGTGTCAGCGTGCTCGGCACTCATCGTCCGGCGCCTGCCAGCAAGGCGTCATCCAACTCGCCGCTGAACGCCGTGGCCACCGGCCCGGTCATCAGCACATGGCCATCCTCGCGCCACTCGATGGTCAGGGTGCCGCCATCCATGACGATGTCGGCCTTGCGCCCGGTCAGGCCCCGCCGGGCGGCGGCCACCAGGGTGGCGCAGGCGCCGGAGCCGCAGGCCAAGGTGATGCCGGCCCCGCGTTCCCACACCCGCATGCGGACGCGGCCGGGAGCCACGACGGTGGCGACCTCGATATTGGCGCGCTCGGGGAAGGCGGTGTGGTGTTCCAGCTGCGGCCCCCATTGGGGCAGATCCACCGCCTCCGCATCGTCCACGAAGAAGACGGCGTGAGGGTTGCCCATGTTGACCGCGCAGGGGTTGGACAGCGGCCCGGCGGCCACGTCCAGCGACAGGGTGTCGGCCGGCTCGGCCAGCGGGATCTGCCGCCAATCCAGGCGGGCGGGGCCCATGTCGACCGTCACCGTGCCATCGGCATGGCGGACGGCGGGCAGCAGGCCACTGATGGTTTCCACCGTCAATCGGTCCCGGCCGGCCCCCTCGGCCGCCACCAGCGAGGCGACGCACCGCGTGGCGTTGCCGCAGGCGCCGGACTCGCTGCCGTCCGGGTTCAGGACGCGCATGAAGACATCGGCGCCGGCCGATTGCGGCGGTTCCAAAATGATGATCTGGTCGCAGCCGACGCCGAAGCGGCGGTCAGCCAGGACGCGCGCCTGCGCGCCCGTCAAGGACAGGGGGGTGTGGCGGGCGTCCAGAACGACGAAGTCGTTGCCCAGCCCGTGCATCTTGAGAAACCGGCGCGCCATGATGCCCGGTTATATGGCGACGATCCGCCCCCTGTCCATGGGTGTGCCCGGCAGGGCGGTTCTGTGTGTTTCGGGTGCCTCGTTCATGCGCCTCAAGCGCCGGCGGGGCATGCGCCCCTTGGCTGTCCTCGGTTTCCAGTCCACTTCGTTCCCCGGAAACCTCCGGCGGCCGCGGTCGCGGCCTACGGCATGAGCACGCTCATGCCGCTTGGTCGTTTCGCTTCAGGCCCCGGGCGCCTTGTGGCCGAACACCAGCATCTTGGACAGGACGAAGTTGAAGCCCATGCCGGCCAGGGAGCCGGCGCCCTTGGCGCCATAAGGCCACAGCGCGGGCAGCCACGGCAGCAGGGTCACCGCGAAGGCGGGCGCGTCCAGCCAGACGATGAGGTTGTAGGTCGCGAGGTTGACTACGCCGCCAACGGCGTTGGCCGCCAGGAACTTGGCCCACTGGCGTATTGCCCCCCGCCGGCTGGCGCCAGTGAAGGTGAACTGCCGGTTCATCCACCAGGTGAAGGTGGCGGCCACGAAGTACGAGAAGAAGCCAGCGCTGTGCTTGTCCAGGCCTAAGGGGTTCAGGGCCACCCACAGCGCCCCCATGTCCACGAACAGGCCGGCCACGCCGATAAGGGCGAAGGACATGACCTCCGCCTTCACGTGTTTCGGCTTGCCCTCTGGCAGATCGCCCTTTGGCAGATCGGTCACGCCGCTCAGCCCCGGCCCAGCGGGGCAAAATCCGCCGCCGGAATCTCCAGGTAGCGCAGGCGCTTCATTTCACGCCGGCCGCGGGTGACCGTGTCCAGGATCAGGCCGCAGGTCAGCGACAGGAAGGCCAGGGTCATGAGGCCGGTGGCCAGCACCGCCGTGGGCAGGCGCGGCACCAAGCCCGTCTCCACGAAGGTGATGAAGATGGGAATGCTCAGGATGATCGACAGTAGCGCCAGCAGGATGGCGGCGACGCCGAAGAACAGCATGGGCCGTTCCTCCTTCACCAGCTTGGTGATCATCCACAGGATGCGCATGCCGTCCTTGTAGGTGGACAGCTTGCTGACCGACCCGGGCGGGCGGTCCTTGTAGGGGGTCTCCACCTCCGCGATGGGCATGCGCAGTTCCAGCGCGTGCACCGTCAGCTCCGTCTCCGTCTCGAAGCCGCCGGCCAGCGCCGGGAAAGACTTCACGAAACGGCGGGAAAAGACGCGGTAGCCCGACAGCATGTCGTTGGTGCGCTTGCCGAAAATGAAGGTCACCAGTCCGGTCAGCAGCATGTTGCCGAAGCGGTGGCCCGGGCGGTAGGCGGCCTCGATCTCCGTCACGCGGGCGCCGTTCACCATGTCCAGCTGCTCGGTCACCAACCGGTCGACCAGGGCCGGGGCGCTGGCGGCGTGGTAGGTGTCGTCGCCGTCGACCATGACATACACGTCCGCCTCGATGTCGGCGAACATGCGGCGGACCACGTTGCCCTTGCCCTGCAGCGGCTCGGTCCGCACGACGGCACCGGCGGCGCGGGCCACCTCCACGGTGCGGTCCTTGGAATTGTTGTCGTAGACGTAGACGGTCGCGTCCGGCAGGGCCGCCTTGAAATCGGCGACCACCTTGGCGATGGCGGCTTCCTCGTTATAGCAGGGCACCAGCACGGCCACGGTGGGTTTGCGGCCGGGCAGAGAGGCGGTGGTGTCGACCATCGCGCGTAATCCTTGGAAATAGGCGTTAGTTCACGGGGTTCATATCATGGCCGGCCGCAGGTTGCAGCGGTATGATGCGGCACAACATCATCGGCTCGTCCAATGTCGAGGTGACAGGCTGGCAGGGCTCCCCGGCGCCCTTGAGGCCATAGCGTGGCAAAATCTGGTCCATCGTCCACGTCTCCCAATGCGCCAGCAGCAGGTAGAAGTCATCGCCGTTGGCGATGCCCTGATCGATGCGCTGGCGCATCTGGCGGTTCAGCAGGATGTCGCCCTGGTCCGGATGAATGAAATAGCTCTGCAGCCGCAGGAAGGGGATCTGCGGCGGGAAGCCGGGGATGAGGAAGCTGGTGGGGGCGTAGCCGGTCATCAGGATGACGGTGTGGTCCGGCCGGGGAAGGACGGGCGCCTGCACCTCGGACACCTTGGCGCTGAAGGGCCGGTCACCCCAGGGCACGCGGGCCCAGGTGCCCGACTGGCCGGTGGCGGTCAGCAGCAGCAGCAGGGCGGCAGTGACCGCGCCCCGCGCCCGGGCCGGCGCCGGCCACAGGGCCACGGCCGCCAGGACCAGCACGGGGGCCAGCATCTCCAGCGGGATCAGGTAGCGGTAGATGGCGAACAGCTTCAGCCACACCAGGTAGCTCAAGCTGCCGGCCAGCAGAAGGTAGCGCCGGGCGCGGGCGGGTCCTGAGGTGTCCACCAAGGGCCCCTCGGCCGCGAACTGCCCGCGCAGCCAGCGGACCAGCGCCATCAGGCCGGTCAGCAGCAGCGCGACATAGGCGGCCAGCACGCGGTAATCGCGGAAGATGATCTCGCCCACCAGCTTGGGATCCAGGGCCCAGGCGAAGGGGAACAGGGCGGCGGCCACGGGGCCCTTGGGGATGAACTTGTCATCGCGGTAGGGGTCGGGCGTGCCCCAGGGGGAGTGGAAGACGTTGTTGAAGTAGGGGAACAGCGGGTTCTGGAAGTGGCTCCACAGGAACCACATCCAGTGGCCGGAGAAGATCGCCATGCCGGCCAGCACGCCCACCCCGAAGAAGAAGGCCAGGAGCAGGCGGCGCCAGGGCGTGCCGCCGGCCGCCAGGAAGGCGGCGCAGGTGCCCACGGCGAAGACGATGGTGGGCTGTTTCAGCCCCACCCCGCTGCCTACCAGCAGGCCCGCCAGCGCCGCGCGGCGGAAAGCCGGGCCATGGGGCGCGCTCCAAGCCGCCCCTTCCCCGCCAATGGCCACCAGGATGCCGCCCAGGACGAACAGGCTGATGACGTTGTCGTAGAAGGTGGTGCCCAGCAAGCCGACCTGGCCGCCCCCGACCATGCCGCAGACAGCGACGGCCAGGGCCACCAGGGCGCGGCGGCGTTCCGGCGTCGCTGAACGCTGCACCGTCCAGGCCAGGCCGTACAGCAGCACCAGGTTGGCGCCCTGAATGCTGCCCAATAGGAATTCCACCACCCGGGCGGGCAGCACCTGGGCGGCCATGAAGAAGGGCAGGTCCAGCGTGGGGTTGTAGAAGCTGGCCACCTGGGCCGGCGCCACATCCATGCCCCAGCGCCCGGTCAGGAAGGCGTAGGCGTTGTACCAATGATAGTTGCGCAAATCCCAATTGCCGTCCTGGCCCAGCAGCACGGCCCACAGGCCGAACAGGAAGGGGCCCGCCAGCAGCAGGCTGAGCGCCAGGCGGCGGGCGGAACGGTCTTGTGTGGGCAGCAGCATGGGCGTCCGGCAGGCAGGAATTGGCGGGCGGATTAGGCTACAGAATTGTCAGGAAACTAGGGCGAAACTAGGTCGGTGACAGCCGGTCAGTGCACCATGCCGACCACGTCGGCCATGTCCGCCCCGTCCAGGTCGGTGTTGGCCAGGTCGACATCGCGCAGGTCGGCCCCCGCCATCTTGGCGTCCGACAGCTCCGCATCCTTCAGCACCGCCCCCACCAGCGAGGATTGGGACAGGACCGCCCGCTTCAGCATGGCGCCCGTCAAATTGGCGCCGTCCAGGCGGGCGCGGTGCAGGTTGGCGCTCCACAACCGCCCCGTGGAGCTTTGAATCAACACAGGCCCCAGATCGGCCCGCACCAGCTGCGCGCCGTTGAGGGTGGCGCGCTCCAGCGAGGCGCCGCGCAGGTCGGCGCGGCTGAGGTTGGCGTCGCGCAGGTCAGCCAGCGACAGGTCGGCCATGGGCATTGAAGTGCCCACCAGATTGGCCTTGCGCAGGCAGGCGCAGTGCAGCAGGGCGGCCGACAGGTTGGCGCCCGCGAGGTCAACGCCGCTGAGGTCCAGGCTGGACAGGTCGGCCCGGGCGCCCTCGCGCCCGCCCGTCTCCACCCATTCGGAATGCAGGACCAGCATGGCGGACAGGTCCAGGCCGGCATCCTCGGGCGTGGGGGCGTGAATGCCCTCCAGCACCTCTTCGGCGCGGCGCGCGTTGTCGTCCAGGATGGTGCCCATCATCAGGGCGCCGGCGAATCGGGCCAGGCCCAGCTCCGCCCCCGTCAGGTCGGCGCCGTGCAGCTTGGCACCCGTCAGATTGGCGCCCGTCAGATCGGCGCCCTTCAGGTCGCAGCCGGTCAGGTTGGTGTTGGTCAGGTTGGCGCGCGCCATCTTGGCGCCGCGCATGATGCAGTCCGTCAGATCCGACTGCACCAGGAAGGTGTTGGACAGCTTGGCCCGGCTGAGGTCGGCGCCCACCACGGTGGCGCACGACAATTCCGTCTGCACGGGCACGGCGTCGAATTCGTGCGGGGTGATGCTGCCGTCCTTGCGGACGTGCATGATGGTGCCTTCGCGCAGGTCGGCCTCGGCCATGGAGGCCTGGTTCAGCACGGCGCCGCGCATGCAGGCGCCGCGCAGGTCGGCCCGGCGCAGGTCGGAGCGTTCCAGGTTGGCCAGGCGCAGATCCGCGGCGTACAGCGACGCCCCCGTCAGGACGCAATCCACCATGCGGGCGCCGAACAGCTTGGCGCCCGAGAAATCGGCCTCGGCCAGGTTCAGACCGGACAGATCCATATGCGAAAGGTCACGCAGCTTGAAGCTGGCACGCACGCCCCCAGGCTGCTTCGTCAGAAACGCCCGATGCTTGCCAACAATCGCCAGCAACTCCGTCTGGCTCATCCTGGACCGTTCGGGTTCGGCATTTCTGCCGGACGACATTGACATACAAGCCTCCGCGGGGCCGGTCCCCCCCGCAATTCGAATCCGCCACGGAATGGCGCACTACCAAAGACTACCCCGATAACCCGTTCATACCTTATCTTAAAGGCGCGCTGGAAGAGGGGGCGCGCACCCAAAATGAGCCTCTAGGCGAAATAGCGGGCCTGTCACCCCGTCTATTACAGGTGTACAGGCCGTTGACAATCGCCCGTTTTGGTTAAGGACCCGCCGCCGCCGTCCCTGATCCAGGCGCGACATCGCCGTTACCATCACCGCCTTGCCGCGGGGCGTCCCGTGGGGCGTCCTTGACTCCAGAAGCATTGACAGACGCCCTCCACAGGTCTAGATAGCCCCACCTCGGCCCTGGATCCGTCAGATCCGGGACTGAGACCGCATCCCGCGCCACGGCGCGACGCCAGTCCACGAGTTTCGTGCACTGGCGCTTTTCGTTTGGGCAAATGGGCCTGAATGGACACTTGGACTAGGGGCGGGATGAAGATCGGAACGGCAATGGCCAGGACGGGTTATGTTTGACGGCTTGACAGGACGGCTCGGCGATATCTTCGACCGGCTGCGTCGGCGCGGCGCCCTCACCGAAGAGGACGTTGGTGCTGCGCTGCGCGAAGTGCGCGTGGCCCTGCTCGAAGCCGACGTGGCGCTGCCCGTGGTCAAGTCCTTCATCAACGGGGTGAAGGAAAAGGCCGTCGGGCAGGAGGTGCTGCGCTCCATCACCCCCGGCCAGATGGTCATCAAGATCGTCCACGACCATCTGGTCGAGATGCTGGGCGAGCAGAACGAGGGCATCAACCTCAACGCCGAGGCGCCGGTGCCGGTGCTGATGCTGGGCCTGCAGGGCTCGGGCAAGACCACCAGCACCGCCAAGATCGCCCGCCTGCTGAAGACCCGCGAGAAGAAAAAGGTGCTGATGGCGTCGCTGGACACGCGACGCCCGGCCGCCCAGGAACAGCTGCGGGTGTTGGGTGAGCAGGTGGACGTGGCCACCCTGCCCATCGTCCCCGGCGAAGACCCGGTGACCATCGCCCAGCGCGCCATGCGCGTCGGCCGGCTGGAAGGCTATGACGTCGTCATGCTGGACACCGCCGGCCGCCTTGCCATCGACGAGGAGTTGATGGACGAGGTCGTGCGCATCCGCGACGTGACCAAGCCGGTGGAAAGCCTGCTGGTGGTCGACGCCATGACCGGCCAGGACGCCGTCACCGTCGCCACCAACTTCAATGACAAGGTCGGCGTCACCGGCATCGTCATGACCCGCATCGATGGCGACGCCCGGGGCGGCGCCGCCCTGTCGATGCGCCAGATCACCGGGCGCCCCATCAAGCTGCTGGGCACCGGCGAAAAGATCGACGCGCTGGAAGCCTTCCACCCCGACCGCATCGCCGGCCGCATCCTGGGCATGGGCGACGTGCTCAGCCTGGTGGAGAAGGCCGCCGAGACCATCGACCGCGAGGAAGCCGAGAAGCTTGCCGCGAAGATGGAGAAGGGCAACTTCGACCTGGACGACATGCTGTCCCAGCTGCGCCAGATCCGGAAGATGGGGGGGATGGGCGGCATGCTGTCCATGCTGCCCGGCGTGGGCAAGATCAAGGACCAGCTGTCCAAGGCCAACATCGACGAGCGCATGCTGAAGCGTCAGGAGGCGATCATCACCTCCATGACCCAGAAAGAGCGCCGCGACATCAAGATACTGAACGCATCGCGCCGGCGCCGCATCGCGCTGGGGTCCGGGACCACGGTGGCCGACGTCAACCGGCTGCTGAAGCAGTACCAGGACATGGCCGATATGATGCGCAAGTTCAAGAAACTGGGGAAAAAGGGCCTGATGCGCCAGGGCCTGTCGGCCCTGATGCCCAAGGGTCGCTGATCCGCCAGCCAAATTTAGTATTCGCGTTTCACCATCATCGTTAGTTCAACATCAGAGTCAGGAAGTAAGAAATGTCCCTCAAGATTCGTCTGGCCCGCGGTGGCGCCAAGAAGCGTCCGTTCTACAGCATCGTCGTGTCCGATAGCCGTTCGCCCCGCGACGGCAACTTCATCGAGAAGATCGGCACCTACAACCCGATGCTGCCGCGTGACCATGCCGAGCGCATCACCCTGAAGGAAGAGCGCGCCCGCCACTGGCTGTCCGTGGGCGCCCAGCCGACCGACCGCGTCGCCCTGTTCCTGGGCCGCGCCAACATCATCGAGCTGCCGAAGGTCCGCGAGACCCCGAAGAAGTCCGCCCCCAAGGCGAAGGCCCAGGAGCGCGCCAAGCTGGCCGCCGCTGCCGCCGGCAGCGAGGGCTGATTGGCCTGAGGCCGACCGCCCCCCCTGCCTATGGAAACAAGGGCGGGCGGGCCGGCATCGAGGTTGACGAGTTGCGACGGGGGCGGGTGACCGCCCCCGTTCAGCTTTTCCGCCGTTTACAGTCTTCCAGAGAGTATCGTTATGGAAACCGCCACGCGCATCTGCGTCGGGCAGTTCGTGGGCAGCCACGGGGTGCGCGGCCGCGTCAAGGTGAAGAGCTACACGGCCGTACCGGAGTCGCTGTTCGCCTATGGCCAGCTGACCGACGAGTCGGGCGCCCGCGCCTTCGCCCTGACCATGACCGGCATGGGCAAGGATCACTTCCTGGCGGAATTGCAGGGCGTGCGCGACCGTGACGCCGCCGACGCCCTGAAGGGCACGCGGCTGTACATCAACCGCGACCAGTTGCCGGCGACAGACGATGAGGATGAATTCTACCACGCCGACCTGATCGGCCTGGTGGCGACCACGGCCGATGGCGAACCCTTCGGCGAGATCAAGGCCATCTACGATTTCGGTGGCGGCGACATGCTGGAGATCGCGCACGCGGCCTCCGGCAAGATGGTCACCATCCCCTTCACCCGCGCCGCCGTGCCGGTGGTGGACGTGAAGGCCGGGATCGTCACGGTGGAACCGCCGGCCGGCCTGTTCGAGAAGGTCAAGCCCACGCCGGAGGAACTGGCCGAGATGGAAGGCGGCCCCGCCGCTGACGAGGCGGTCGCCTCGGAAGAGGACGTGCCCGAGGCCGCAGAGGCCGAGGGTGACGAAGGCGCCGGGGCCTGAGTCCATGACGGCCGGCTGGCATGTGACGGTGCTGACCTTGTTCCCGGAAATGTTTCCGGGACCGCTGGGCATGAGCCTTGCGGGGAAAGCGCTTGAAAATGGCACCTGGTCGCTGGAATCAGTGGACATCCGGTCGTTCGCGAGTGATAAACACCGCTCCGTGGACGACACCCCGTTCGGCGGCGGACCAGGTATGGTCATGCGGCCCGACGTCCTGGATGCAGCCCTGACCGCCAGCCGGTCGCGGCTGAGCCAGGACCAGAGGGAACGGGGCCGGGCGATCTACCTCTCGCCGCGTGGACGTGTGTTGGATCAGGCGCTGGTACGGGAACTCGTATCGGTACCCAGTCTCACAGTGTTGTGTGGGCGGTACGAGGGGGTGGATGAGCGGGTCCTGGAAGCGCAGGGCCTCGAGGAAGTGAGCCTCGGGGATTTCGTGCTTTCCGGGGGTGAGCCTGCGGCGCTGTGCCTGATCGACGCCTGTGTCCGGCTGTTGCCGGGCGTCATGGGCAACGTCGAGACGGCGGGCGAAGAGAGTTTCGAGCGGGGATTGCTGGAGTATCCCCACTATACGCGGCCAGCCGTCTGGCAAGACCGCGCGGTGCCCGAGGTTCTACTCTCCGGGCATCATGAGAAGGTGAAAGCCTGGCGGTTGGCCGAGGCGGAGCGCATCACCAGGGACCGGCGACCGGACCTGTGGCAGCGCTACGAGGAGAGCCGGCCCAAGGCCGAAACCAAGAGCCGCCGCCGGCGTAAGCCGCGAAGCGGTTCGACCCTAGAGGATGGCGTTTCCCTGGTGGATCCCACCGCGGAAACGGCGCCTGTGCCAAACCTGGATTGACCGCCGTGAGGCTGGCCATTGTCATCATGTGGAGTTGAGTGCCATGAACATCATCCAGAAGCTCGAGCAAGAGCAGATTGAAAAGCTGACCGCCACCCGTGCGGTTCCGGAATTCTCCCCGGGCGACACCGTGAAGGTGAACGTGAAGGTCGTCGAAGGCTCGCGTGAGCGCGTGCAGGCCTACGAAGGCGTCGTCATCGCCCGCCGCAACGCCGGCGTGAGCTCCAGCTTCACCGTCCGCAAGATCAGCTACGGCGAAGGCGTGGAGCGTGTGTTCCCGCTGTACAGCCCGCGCCTGGACAGCATCGAAGTCATCCGCAAGGGTGACGTGCGCCGCGCCAAGCTGTACTACCTGCGCGATCGCCGCGGCAAGTCGGCCCGCATCTCCGAGCGCACCACCGGCCGCGGCATGAACAACAAGGACGCCTGAGGCGCCCGGTTGTGAGCCCAGGCGGCCGCCAGCGGGCGCCGCCGTCGGTTTCAAGTCGATAGAGTACCAGACACCCGCCGGACAGCGTTCGGCGGGTGTTTTCATTGTGGGATCGGCCTCTTCGAAATTGGGCTATCCCATGCGGCGGTCAGGGTTCCCAGATCAGGGCTCCCAGATCAGGGCTCCCAGATCAGGGCTCCCAGATCAGGGCTCCCAGACAGGCGGGGTTCCGATCGCCGACCGTAAACCATCGATGAAGGCGCGCAACTTGGCCGATGGCTCCTGCAAGGCCCGGAGCAGGAAGATGCCCTGCGGGTCCCTTGCCCAGGGTTCCCCGTCCAGCGCGAGCCGCTTGAGGTGCCCGGCGCGAACATCGGGTCCGACCACCCAACTGGGCAGGAAAGCCACGCCCATGCCCTCAAGGGCGGCAAGCCGCAACGCCTCGAAATCGTCAGAACGAAAGACGACCGCACCACAGCCTGGCTGGCCCCCGGCATCGCCCAGCATGTCGGCCCAGCCCAGGAGGTCGGCGCCGTGCAGCTTGTCGAGTAGCCGATGGCCGCGCAAATCGTCGATACCGTCCGGCGTGCCGTGCCGGTCCAGATAACCGGGAGCGGCGACCGCCAGCCGGGATTGATCGGCGAGCTTGGTGGCGATCAAGGCGCTATCGGCGAGGTGCCCGATGCGGATGACGGCGTCGAGGCGATCGCGCGCCGGATCGGCCAAGCGCTCCGTCAAATCCAGTTCCACCGACAGGCCGGGATGGTCCCGCATCAGGGTGCCCGCCACCGGTAGAACGTACCGCTTGCCGAAGGTGGGAAAGCAGGCGATGCGCAGGACGCCGGCAATCGCCCCATCGAAGGCGGCGATTTCGGCATGGACATCGACAAGATCGTCGATCAGGCGCTGGCCGCGTTCAAACAGCCTCTCCCCCGCATCCGTCATCGCCAGCGCGCGGGTGGAGCGCACCAGCACCCGCACGCCCAGGCCATGCTCCAAGGCGTCGATTTGCCGGACGATGGCCGACGGCGTCACCCCCCGCCGGCGCGCGGCGCCCGAGAAGCTTCCCGCCCGCACGACGTCGACGAAAACGGCCACGAACTCGGCGAACCTCGGGTCCTTCATCTTTGCTCCGCAGGCAAAGCCATTTCGAGGAATGGCCGCGTTATCAGGCGACGCTCCTGGTCGCATGGTTGGGCTCATCGGACGTGGCGCCCCGCCCGCCGATCCAACCCAAGCTGGAGACGCCACCATGGCCATCGTCCTCGATCGCATCCTATCCCAATCCGCGTACAGCCATGAAGTCGATGTTCCGATTGAAAAAATCGACATTGCCGACTGGCTGTTCACCCTGCCTGAGGCGGAATACCTGCGGTGTTGCGCGCCCGATCACATCGCTGCCGGGGTGACGACCACCGACGACGGACGGCGCATGTCCATCAATGTCGAGATGATCGGAACGGGCCTGGTGGTGCAGCACTACGTGGCCGAGAAAGCGGGCAAAACCTACTGCCGCATGAATTCGATCTCGGACGTCTTCACCGCCAACGGCCGCACCCAGGTGAACGTCGTCTGGGAACTGATGGCCGAAGCGATCGACGGCAACCGCACCCGGTACACCAACCGCGTGACCGCCCACCCGACCGATGCCTTCATGGATTTCCTGGCGCAGCATGGCGTCGCCTATGAGGACGCCGCCGCGGCGCGCCAAGCAGCGGGCGGCGACCACAATCGCCGCGAGACCCCCTTGTTCGCCGAGAGCATCGCCCGCCGTGCGTTGACCCGCGCCAATGGGGTGGCATCGTGAAGGGTATCGCCTATGATCGCTTCGGCCCGCCGGACGTGCTTCAGCTGGTCGAAATGCCCGCGCCACAGGTACGCCCGCATGACCTGTTGGTTCGGGTTGCGGCCGCGGGAGTCAACCGGGCCGACCTGATGCAGCGCGCCGGCTTCTACGGCGGCCAGACCTTCGGCGACAGTCCCCTGCTGGGTCTTGAACTGGCCGGCGAGGTCATCGAGGTCGGCCCCGGCGTCACGGACATGCGGGTCGGGGACCGGGTGATGGCCATCGTCGGCGGCGGAGCCTATGCCGAGGTCGCGCGGGTCGATCGCGGCATGGCCGTGAGGGTGCCGGACGGGCTGCCGCTGAGGGAAGCGGCCGGGGTCATGGAGGCCTTCGTCACCGCCTGGGAGGCGGTGGCGCATCTGGCCCGGGTCCAGCCCGGGCAGCGGGTGCTGATCCATGCGGCGGCTGGCGGCATCGGTTCGGCCGCCGTGCAGGTCGCCCGCGCCCTGGGCGCCACCGTCTACGCGACGGCCTCGGCCCAGCGGGCGGCGGACGTGCGCGGCCTGGGCGCCGCAGCTGTGATCGATTATCGCGCCACCGATTTCGAGACGGAGGTTTCCCGCCTCACGGAGGCGGCGGGGGTGCACGCGGTGATCGACTTCATCGGCGGCGACTATCTGGCGCGCAACCTCAGGAGCCTGACGCCCGGCGGTACCCTGGTGCAGGTCGGTGTCCTCAGTGGCGACGCGGACACCCCAATCCCGCTCGACCTGGTGCTGCACCACCACCTACGCCTCATTGGAACGGTGATGAAATCACGGACGCCGGAGGAGAAGCGCGCCATGGTCGCCCGCTTCGCGGCGGGTGCCCTGCCCCGCCTGGCGAGCGGCGAGATCCATGCGGTGATCGACCGCGTGCTGCCGCTTGAGCAAGCGGCCGAGGCGCATCAAAGGATGGAACGTGGTGGCGGCTTCGGGAAGATCATCCTGGCGGTTGAGAAAGGGTAAGCCCCAATGGTCCCCCGCCCTCAAAACGCCTTGCTTCCGCCCCAACGCCGCCGCCGTCCGCGCGCATCCCTCGGCACGGATGGGACGCGCATAAGATGCGGAAGGGGGCGCCATGGCAAAGCGATGGTGGTGCGTGGGCGGAGTATTGCTGGGGCTGTCGGCGTGTGCGACGCCGGAACCGGGGCTGATCCCGCCGGCACCACCACCCCTCACGGCACAGACCTTCGCCGGCGAGGCGGGGAGCGCGCGGGGCAATTACCCCGGCTTCCAGATGGACGAAACCTATATGCCCCGCCCTCCCCTCTCGGGCCCCTGCACGGTGTTCGTGTGGGACCGGCCGCTGCCTGGGGGCTGGGCCTTGCGGGCCAAGTCCGCCTCCTGCCCCGATCCGGGCAAGCCCGGGTTCCAGCTGCCCGTGGATTTGGGGCAGAGTTTCCTTCCGCTGTCCGACAGCACGCTGGCCCATGGCTGGGACATGCCGCCGGAGCCCGACCGGCCGCCCACGGCGCCTGGCGCCCCCCTTCCCAAGGTGGAAGGGGGGCCGTGAACGCCTCACGGCATGAGATCCAGGAAGCGGGTGGGCGACAGATCCAGCGGGTTGGGGACCCAGCCGGTGACGCGAGGTGACACCAGGCGCCGCATGGTCTTGTGGAACAAGGGGATGACGGGCGTGTCGTCCATCATCAGCCGCTCCGCCCGGCGCAGCAGGCCGGCGCGGCGGCCGGGGTCGGGCTCGCCGTTCGCCTCCTCCATCAGCGCGTCGAACAGCGGATTGCGGTAGCTGGCATAGTTCTCCTGCCCGGCATCGCCCCGCATCAGCGCCAGGAAGCTGTTGGCGTCGGCGTAATCGCCGATCCAGGAGGCGAAGACCACGTCCTTGAAGGTTTTCGCATTCGACTGAGCCGCCACGATGCGGAAGTCCTGGGCATCCAGGCGCACCTCCACCCCCAGCACGTCATGCCATTGCCGGGCCACCGCCACGGCCACGGCCTGCCAGTTGGCGCCCGTGGGGAACAGGAGGGAAATGGGTGGCAGCGCCCTGCCCCCAGGACCGCCCTTGGAACCGGCACCGGGACCATAACCGGCCTCCACCAGCAAGGCCCGCGCATGCCGCTCGCGCTCGGCCTGCGGCTGGTCACGCCAGGCGGGCCAGCCCGGTTCATAGCCAGTAATGCCCGGGCCGGGCGCCAGGCGCGGCACATAGCTGTAGGCCGGCTGCTCCCCGCCCAGCACGCGGTTGGCCAGCGCCTCACGGTCGACCGCCAGAGTCAGGGCCTCGCGCAAGGCCGGGGAGGACTTCCACGGCTCATTGCGCAGGTTGAAACTGAGGAAATAGGTGTCGTAAGTGTCGCCGCTTACGAAAGCCTCCTTAAGCGCCGACCGGGCCCACGCCACCTGATCTATGGGCAGTTCGTAGGTGGTCTGCACCTGCCCGTCGCGGAACAGCCGCATCTCCGCCGCGCGGTCCTCCAGCGGCAGATCCCGTACCACGGCGATGGGAACCTTGGCCTGGTCGTAATAGGCGGGATTGCGCACCAGGGTCAGGTGGTCGCGCGGCACGTTTTCCGCCAGTACGTAGGCGCCGCTGGAAACGTAGTGGCCGGGCTCCGTAAAGGCGTCGCCATGGGCCTGCACGCTGGCCTTCTGCACGGCGAATAGGGCCTGGTGCTGCAGCATGGCCAGGAAATAGGCCGTGGGCCGCACCAGTTCCACCTGGAAGGTGGTGGCGTCCAACGCCGTCACGCCCAGGCGGCTGACGTCCTTGATCGTCCCCTTGGTGATGGCCTCGCCATTCACCACGATCCACATGTAATAGGCGTAGGGCGCCGCCGTGCGCGGGTCCGCCAGGCGGCGCCAGGAGAAGACGAAATCGTCCGCCGTGACCGGCGTGCCGTCCGACCATTTGGCGTCCGCCCGCAGCTTGAAGGTGTAGATGCGCCCGTCGGGGGAAACGGTCCAGCTTTCCGCCAGGGCCGGCCGGGCGCCGCCCCGTCCGTCGGGAGCCAGCAACCCCTCCAGCAGGTCGTCGATCACCAGGCTTTCGGAGGAAAGATCGGCGCGCTGCGGGTCCAACGTCACCGTCGCGCCGCCGATGGAGCGCACCAGCGTCTTGGCCGCCACCGCGCCGGATGGGGCCGCGCCGGATGGGGCCGCTTGGGCCGCCGCGTGCCACAAGGGACCGTTCAGCGCGGCGAAGCCGGCCAACAGCGTCAAGCGGGACGCCCAGACGCGGCGGCGCCCGGCCCGGCAATACAACGATCCCCCCATATGCACGGCCCCCCAAAGCCCCAGCCCCAGTCCGTCCGGACCGGGGCCCATCACGGTAGTGGCGCGCCCCCGCCGGGGCAAGCGCCAGCTGCCGTCAGCGACCGGCGGACGCCGGGCCGATGGGCGCCGTCGGCGGGGCCGCGGCGGGCGGCTGGGGCGCCACCTTGGGCAGGCGCAGGAAAAAGCGCGTGCCCCGGCCGGGCGCGCTGTCCACCTCGATGCGGCCGCCCAGGGTGCGGGTCACCAGGTTGAACACGATGTTGAGGCCCAGCCCCGTGCTGCCAGCCCCACGCCGGGTGGTGAAGAAGGGATCGAAGATGCGGGGCAGGGCATCGGCCGGGATGCCCTTGCCGTCATCGGCGAACAGAATCTCCACATGCTCCACCGCCAGCCGGCCGGCGGCCGGCGGCGGCGACGGCAGGGGGGAGACGGTGATGGTCAGGCGTCCCGCCTGCCCCGGAGCGTAGGCATGCAGCGTGGCGTTGACGATCAGGTTGGTCAGAACCTGGCTGAGCGCCCCGGGATAGGTGTCCAGCACCAGGCCGGCCGGGCAGTCTATGGTCAGCACATGGCCTGGCCGCTTCCACTGCGGGCCCAGGCTGATGGCGATTTCCTCCAGGTAAGGCTTCAGCGACAGCACCCGGCGTTCGTCGCTGGTCTGGTCGACGGCGATGTTCTTGAAGCTCTGCACCAGGCGGGAGGCGCGCCCCGCGTTGACGGTCATCAGGTTGGCCGTCTCTTCCACCAGATCCAGGAAATCCATCAGCGCCGTCCGGCGCGGCGGACCATTGGCGAGATCATCGCGGAATTCCCGCAGGCGGTCGGCCAGGAAGGTGGCGGCGGTATAGCTGATGCCCACCGGCGTGTTCAGCTCGTGCGCCACCCCGGCCACCAGTTCGCCCAGCGAGGCCAGCTTTTCCGCCTGCACCAGGCTCTCCTGCGTGTCGCGCAATTCCTGCAGCGCCCGCGCGGTTTCGGCATGGGCCCGCGCCGTTTCCTCCTCATGGCGGTAGCGTTCGGTGACGTCGTTGTAGATGGACACCCAGCCTAGTCCCGGCATGCGGTTGCGGCGGAACTCGACGATGCGCCCATCCTCGCCGCCGATGTGGATGGTGCCGCTGCCCTCCGCCCGCTCTCCATCCGGCCGGCCCTCGGCCCGATAGCGCAGTAGCTGCCACTGCACCAACAGCTCCCGCTCCTCCTCACTGGGGGTCAGCTGCGGCGGGCGGGCGGCCTGCAGGGCCAGCAGCCGGCCCAGCCACGGCACGGCGGCGACCGCCTGGGCATCGAACTGGGCAGGGTCCAGCCGGATGGCGTCGTAATCACCCCGGCGGGACTGCCAGCGGGCAAGGTCCGGCATGTTGGGATAGGCGCGGATGATCTCATCCGTGGCGCCGCCGATGGCCGGCCAGTTGCGACTCCACACCACGAAATTGAAGCGCTCGTCCATCACCATGAAGCCGCCCGGCACCGCCTCCATGGCGGCACTGAGGATGGCGGACTTGCGCCGCAGCTCCTCCTCCACCAGGCGGCGGTCGGTGATGTCGCTGTAGCTCAGCACGATGCCGCCGCCGGGGATGCGTTCCTCCACCGCGCGATACCAGCGGTCGCCGATCAGCCCCTCGCGGGCGATACCGCGCTGGGACAGGCGGCGGGCGACGTAGGCTTCCGGGTCCGCTTCCGCCTGGGGCACTTGGCCGGCGGCGATGGAATGGCGCAGCAGATCCTCGAACCGCCACCCCAGGATGACGCCCGCCGCCGGCGAGCGGGGGAACATTTCATGGTAACGGTCGTTGGCGAACACCACGCGGTCGTCGGGCCCGAAGACGACGATGGCTTGGGAAAAGCGCTGCAGCACGGCGTAGAGCTGGGCCGCCATGGCCGGCGACGGTTCGGGTGTCGCCGGGCCCTGGGCCCGCGGGGCCTCGGACGGGTCAGTGTCGCCGTGCGCTGTCATGCCGTCCCTGATGCCTCCCGCTGTTTCCCGGGTACGGGGTCAGACTATCGGTTTCGAATGCGCAAATGCAATCAGACTTACTCTTTTTACGTGCATCAGCCGAAAGGTGCGGCACGGGCTTGCATGGGATAGCCTGCACCAGACGCGACGCCGGGGCCAGGACGACGCACACTGAACCCTGTTGCGCCCGCCCCACGCATGTTCTACCTCTCGCGCTGTCGTCCGGCCGCTATCCGGATGACGTAGGTTTCGCCGACGTTCACGGGTGCTATACCCCTGGGCGATATCAGGCTATACGTGCCCCCGTGCCGCCCCGCTGGAGGCTGCCCCGACCCGGGCGCCTGGGGGAATCGGGTTTTCAAGGAGAGTGCGAGCAATGCCGTATGTCGTGACCGAGCAGTGCATCAAGTGCAAGTACACCGACTGCGTGGAAGTCTGCCCCGTGGACTGCTTCTACGAGGGTGACAACATGCTGGTCATCCACCCCGACGAATGCATCGACTGCGGCGTCTGCGAGCCGGAATGCCCGGCCGAGGCCATCCTGCCGGACACCGACGGCCGCGCCGAGGAGTGGCTGGAGATGAACCGCCAGTACGCCGCCGCCTGGCCGAACCTGAACCGTAAGAAGGCGGCGCCCGCCGACGCCGACGCCTTCAAGGGCGTGCCGGACAAGTTCAAGACCTATTTCAGCGACAAGCCGGGCAGCGGCAACTGAGATTGGCATGAAGCGCCGCCGTCCCCGGGACGCGCGGCGCTTTTTCTTACTCTTTCGGCCGGCCTGCCTAAATCTTCGGCGGCCCCTGCCCAAGACATGCGCGATTCGCATGTCCGACATCCTGGCCTATGCCGGGAACTTAAGTCGAACACGGTCTTGTCGACCTGTCATCCCACCGTCATATCGAGTATAGTCCTGGACGCGAGGATCGGCACGCCGTTCGCGAACGCTTAAGTGCGTGCCACGTTCCCCCAGCGCCTTCGTGCTGTTCGTCCCTTGTCGCGGCCCCCTGCCGGGCCGACAGCGACCTTTGCATGCCGTTCCCGGCGCCCAGGCCCGTCTTCCCCGAGGCGGGACTTTAAAAGCCGAATTGTGAGAGCCGATCCAAATGACCGATAAGCTCGATTTCGTCACTGGTGATTACGTCGTTTACCCTGCCCACGGGGTGGGACGCATCGTGGCCATCGAAAAGCACGCCATCGCCGACATGGAGGTGGTGCTGTACGCCATCACCTTCGAGAAGGAGCGGATGACGCTGAAGGTGCCGGTGATGAAGGCCAAGAACGCCGGCCTGCGCCGCCTGTCCAGCAAGGATCGGATCAAGGACGCGATGGAGACCCTGCAGGGCCCGTCCAAGATCAAGCGCATCATGTGGAGCCGCCGCGCCCAGGAGTATGAGGCCAAGATCAACTCCGGCGACCCCGTGTCCATCGCCGAGGTGGTGCGCGACCTGCACCGCGGCACCGACCAGTCCGACCAGTCCTACAGCGAGCGGCAGATTTACCACGCCGCGCTGGAGCGTCTGGCCCGCGAGCTGGCCGCCGTCGAGAAGATCGATGAGCGCAAGGCGACCGAGCGGCTGGAAGCCGTGCTGGCGAAGGCGGCCTAAGCCATTCGCCGCGAGGTCCGCCGGTATCCGCCCATTGGGGGTACGGTTCGCCGGCATCACTATACTTAGTGGAAAAAGGGGTGATCGGGCTCGATCGCCCCTTTTTTCATGGGGCGGCGGCGCATACACTGGTCGGCAACTTCCTCTGCCGGTCTGACCCAACGCATGAACGAACAAGAGCGCTTTGTCGTGCTGGGCCGTCCACGGCGCATCTGGGCCGTGGGGGCGATCCATGGCGACGTCGACCGGCTGGCCGCCCTGCACGACGATATCGGCGCCCGTTTCCAGCCGGGTGACCGGCTGATCTACCTGGGCAACCTGATCGGCCGCGGCCCCCGCGTGCGGGACACGATGGACGAGCTTTTGTCCTTCCGCCGCGCCGTCCTGTCTGTGCGCGGCGTTATCGTCAGCGACCTGGTCTATCTGCGCGGCGGGCAGGAGGAGATGTGGCAGAAGCTGCTGCAACTGCAGTTCGCCCCCAATCCCACCGAAGTGCTGCAGTGGATGATGACCCAGGGCGTGGACGCCACGCTGGCGGCCTATGGCGGCAGCGCCTACCAGGGGGTGGCCGCCGCCCGAGACGGCGCCGTCTCGCTGGCCCGCTGGACCGGACAGCTGCGCACCGCCCAGCGCGCCGCCCCTGGCCACGACGCCCTGTTCGCCGCCCTGCGCCGCGCCGCCTATACCGAGCGGCGGCAGGGACGGCTGCCCGAACTGCTGTTCGTGAACGCCGGCATCGACACCTCGCGCCCGCTGGCCGCCCAGGGCGACAGCTTCTGGTGGGGCGGCGGCGCCTGGTCCCGCATCGAGGGCCCCTACGCCGGCTTCGGCCGGGTGGTGCGCGGCTATGATCCCGGCCATGGCGGGCTGGCGGCCACGCCCGCCACTGTGACCCTGGACGGCGGCTGCGGCTTCAGCGGCACGCTGGCCTGCGGCTGCTTCGGCCCCGATGGCGAATTGCTAGAAGTGGTCGAGGTCTGACAGTCCCACGGGTTGACGGCGGCCGCCCGCCCCCTCACTTAAGGGACGACCCGAACAGGAGCCTTCCCCTTGTCCCGCATCGATGAAACCCGCCCTTTCCTGCCGGTGCAGATCGCCGTGATGACGGTGTCCGACACCCGCGACCCGGCGACCGACAAGTCCGGCGACACCCTGGTGGAGCGGCTGACCGGCGCCGGCCACGTGCTGGTCGCCCGCGCCATCGTGAAGGACGACCAGGCGGCCATCACGGACCAGCTGCGGGCCTGGATTTCGGACCCGGCGGTGGACGTGGTCATCTCCACCGGCGGCACCGGCCTGACCGGCCGCGACGTGACGCCGGAGGCATTCGAAGGCGTCTATGAGAAGCGAATCGACGGCTTCGGCGAGATGTTCCGCACCCTGTCCTACGCCAAGATCGGCACCTCCTCCCTGCAAAGCCGGGCCACGGGTGGCGTGGCCGGCGGCACCTACCTGTTCGCCCTGCCGGGCAGCCCCAGCGCCTGCCGCGACGGCTGGGACCTGATCCTGCAGTACCAGCTGGACAACCGTTTCCGCCCCTGCAACCTGGTGGAAATCATGCCCCGCCTTCAGGAGCATCACCCCTGAAGACGGGGCCTAAGGCCGCATTCGCCTGCGATTTCGGTTAAGGGCGGCCCCCCGCAGTTGAAGCGCGGGGTGAAAACCTGTATCGATTCAAGGCCCGGCCGGACGCGCCTTTTCCATGCCGTCCAGCCCGAGGCCAGACGCGTTCCGGGGATCCTTTCCCAGGGGATATCGCCTACGGGCGACAGGAACGTGGGCGGCCAGGGATGCCGGCACCAAGAATGCGGGACCAGGAGAACGACCCCATGACGCGCACCTATATCTCGATGGCCAAGACCGGCGGCCAGGGCAAGACGCTGGTGGCCCAGATGCTGGTCCTGCAGCACGAGCAGAAGGGCGCGCCCGTGAAGCTGGCCGCCGCCGACAGCGACACGCTGAACCAGCGGTCGAAGTTCGGCCGCCTGTTCGCCGGCGTGAAGGAACTGGGCATCGGCGAGCAGCTGACCAACATCAAGACCTCGACCGATCCCAACCTGGCCATCAAATATTGGGATGAGTTCGGCCGCACCCTGCTGGAGGGCGGTTATGTGGTGGATGTGGGCGCCAACGTGGCCGCCGACCTGTTCGCCTGGGCCGAGGCGCGCAACGCCGGCGCCCTGCTGCGCCGCCGCAACAGCAACCCCATCGACCTGATCGTCACCACGAAGGCCGAGGCCCAGGCCATCGAGGACGCCCGCGCCCTGATCCAGTACTCGTTCGACAAGAACGAATGGCTGCCTTTCGGCCGCCGCTTCGTGGTGCTGAACGAGGTCGCCGGCGGCTTCGGCCCGTACGAGAACGACCAGTCCTTCCGCCGCCTGAAGAGCTTCCAAAGCCAGGGCGTCGGCCTCATCACCATCAAGCGCTGCGAAAGCGATATCTGGAAGCTGCTGGAGAAGGAATTCATCTCCGTCCGCGATGCGCTGAAGATGACCGACGCCGACCTGGAAAAGCGCTACGGCATCGACGTGTGGACGGGCCACAGCGGCCTGACCGACCTGCGCGCCTGGGCGCAGGAGACGCTGACCGCGTTCGAGAAGGCCGGCCTGTTCCCAGCCACCGAGCGCGCGGACGCCGAAGCGGCCTCGGCCGAGTAAGCGCCCCTCCCTTTCCTGGATCGGGCCCGGCCCCGCCCCTTAGCGGGCGGGCCGGGCCCTTTCCATTTCTAAGGATACCTCGCCCTTGGTCCGTTTCGAGAACGTCGGCCTGCGCTATGGCACCGGGCCCGAGGTGCTGCGCGACATCAGCTTCGAACTGGCGCCCGGGTCCTTCCATTTCCTGACCGGCCCCACCGGTGCCGGCAAGTCCAGCCTGCTGAAGCTGCTGTACCTGGCGGAGCGGCCGTCGCGCGGCCTGATCACCCTGCTGGGCCATCCCCTGTCCAAGACCCCGCGCAAGGCCCTGCCGGCCATCCGACGGGAAATCGGCGTGGTGTTCCAGGACTTCCGCCTGATGAACCACCTGACGGTGTTCGACAACGTGGCCCTGCCCCTGCGCCTGGCCGGCCAGGACGAGGCCCATGTGCAGGAAAGCGTGACGGAGCTGCTGTCCTGGGTGGGGCTGAAGGCCAAGCTGGACGAGCGGCCCCTGCGCCTGTCGGGCGGTCAGAAGCAGCTGGTGGCCATCGCCCGCGCCGTCGTCACCCGGCCCAAGCTGATCATCGCCGACGAGCCCACGGGCAACATCGACCGTGAGATGAGCCTGCGCATCATGCGGCTGTTCATCGAGCTGAACAAGCTGGGCACCACCTGCCTGGTGGCGACGCACGACATGGTGCTGGTCGACCGCCTGCAGAAGCCGGTAATGGAGCTGTATGAAGGCAAGCTGGCCGACTCCGGCTGGTGGATGGAGGGGGCGGCCAGCAACGCTGTCATCCCCGCCCAACCGCTGATGCCGGACGATCTCTCGCCGGACTTTTGACCCAGCACAAATCGCCAGGACCGCCACCGGTGTTAAGCTCCCCTTTAGGGTTGCCCCTTTACCCTGGGGTCAGAGGAACAACGCCCCAAACGCGGAGTCGGCTTTAAGGCCGAATTCTGCTATCCAGACGATATAGACATCATCCCCGCCCGGCCCCTTCGCCGCCGGCCCCTGACGGAGTGCACACGCCTGTGACCACCCCTGCCCGCGAGACCCTTCCCGGGGCCGAAAGCCCGGCTGATCACTACCTGGACGATATCCAGGCCACCGGCGCCGTTCCCTTCATCCTGGTGCATCTGGCCTGCCTGGGCGCCATCTGGACGGGGGTCTATTGGCAGGACGTGGCCTTGGCCGTGGGCCTCTACGGCCTGCGCATGTTCGGCATCACCGGCGGCTACCATCGCTATTTCTCGCACCGGGCTTACAAGACCAGCCGCTGGTTCCAGTTCATCCTGGCCTTCATCGCCCAGACGTCGGCCCAGCGCGGCATCCTGTGGTGGGCGGCCAAGCACCGCCATCACCACCGTTATTCCGACACCCCGGCGGATGTGCATTCCCCGGCCCAGCGCGGCTTCTGGTACGCGCACATGGGCTGGATCTTCACCGCGCGCCACGACAAGACCGATCTGGCCGCCGTGCCGGACCTGGCCAAGTTCCCCGAGCTGCGCTTCCTGGACCGGTTCCATTACCTGCCCGCCTTCATCCTGGCCGTCGCCGTGTGGTTCGCGGCCGGCTGGTCGGGCCTGGTGGTGGGCTTCTTCTGGAGCACCATCGCCACCTACCACGGCACCTTCTGCATCAACTCCCTGGCCCACGTGTACGGCCGCCGCCGCTACCTGACCGGCGACGACAGCCGCAACAACTGGTGGTTCGCCCTGCTGACCATGGGCGAGGGCTGGCACAACAACCACCACGCCTATCAGAGTGCCGCCTGCCAGGGTTTCCGCTGGTGGGAGGTGGACACCACCTATTACATCCTGAAGGCGCTTTCCTGGGTGGGCGTCACCTGGGACCTGCACCGCCCGCCGGCCGCGGTGGTACGGGGTGAGCAGCGTCTGGGTAAGGCCATCATCGAGAAAGCCGCCGGCCAGTTGGCCGCCACCTTCCATGTGGAGCAGATCGCCGCCCGCCTGCAGGCCACCCTGGCCGATACCCCCTCGCTGGCCGACGTGAAGGCCGAGTTGCAGCACAAGCTGCAGAACGCGCGGGCCCAAGCAGAGGCTATGCTGGCCTCGCTGCACATGCCCGAGCTTCATATGCCCGCCATGCCCAGCCTGCCGGAACTGCACATGCCGAGCATGCCCACCTTGCCCACGCGGGAAGAGCTTAAGGAGCGGGCCGCCGCCATGTTCGTGCGCACCTCCTCCATGGACGACATCGTCGACCGGGCCCGCCAACTGCTGATCGAGGCCGTCTGCGCCCGCCTGGCCACCGCCGCCGCCTGAGCCGCCATCGCTTCGCAACGAGGCCGCCCTGTGGGGTTCCCGGGGCGGCCTTTTTGCTGACTGCCAGAAGGGATGGTAGGAGGGTTGGCAACCCAAATGTTCATGTTGTGTTCTTATTTTTCCGAGCGTAGGCTGCCCTCCGGGTAACGGAGGACGCCATGGTCGACATCCTGGATGACCGCCCGCTGAAGGGCCGGGGCACCGTCTCCAATCGCGTGGGCCGGTTCGAGGCCCATGCCCGCATGCGCACCGACGACGGCTGGGCCCGGGCGGGCCATGACGGTTGGGACGAGGAGGCGGACCTTGAGGTGGCCGCCGCCACGCAAGTGCGCTTGGACACCTCGCGCAGCGTCATCAGCTACAACGACAGCCCGGACGTGAATTTCGACCGCTCCATCAACCCCTACCGGGGGTGTGAGCATGGCTGCGTCTATTGCTTCGCCCGGCCCAGCCACGCCTATCTGGGCCATTCGCCGGGCCTGGACTTCGAGACCATCCTCTACGCCAAGCGCGACGCTCCGGCGCTGCTGGCCAAGGAGCTGCGGGCCAAGGGCTACACCCCCCAGCCTATCGCCCTGGGCGCCAACACCGACGCCTACCAGCCCATCGAGCGGACGGAGCGCATCACCCGTGGTGTGCTGGAGGTGCTGCGCGATTTCCGCCATCCGGTGGGCATCATCACCAAGTCGCCCCTGGTGCTGCGCGACCTGGACATCCTGGCGCCCATGGCGGCCGATGGGCTGGCGCGTGTCTCCATCTCCATCACCACCCTGGACCGTGACCTGGCCCGCAAGCTGGAGCCGCGGGCCGGCACGCCGCAGCGGCGCCTGGATGCCGTGCGCCAGCTGTCGCAGGCGGGCGTGCCCGTCAGCGTCCTGGCCTCCCCCATGATTCCGGCCCTGAACGACGCGGAGCTGGAGGGCATCCTGGCCGCCGCGAAGGAGGCGGGGGCCACCCAGGGCCATTACATCCTGCTGCGCCTGCCGCGGGAACTGGGCGACCTGATGGAGGAATGGCTGCGCCTGCATGTGCCCGACCGGGCCGACCATGTGCTGAGCCTGATCCGCCAGTGCCGGGACGGCGGCCGCAACCACGCCGAATTCGGCACCCGCATGCGGGGTACCGGCGTCTACGCCCAGTTGCTGACCGCTCGCTACAAGCTGGCGGTCAAGCGCCTGGGCCTGGACCAGCGGCGCTGGAGCATGCGGTGCGACCTGTTCCAGCCCCCGCCCCAAGCGGGGGACCAGCTGGCGCTGTTCTGAGGGCGCAAATGACAAAGGCCGGCCCCGCCAGGGACCGGCCTTCGCATTTCCAGGACCCGGCGCCACGCGCCGGGTTCAGGAGGATCAGAACGGGCTGATGCCAGCCTGGATCAGGTACAGGCGGGCGATGTCGGCGGTGCCGTCGGTGCCCTTGATGCTCTTCGTGGTCTCCACGGCCTTGGGCTTCTGGCCGGCGGCCAGGTAGGCCTGGACCAGACGCAGCTTCGCCTCTTCCGGATACTTCAGCTGGTCCTTCTTGATACCAGCCTGGATGACCTCGATGGCCTTGGCGGCGTTGCCCAGGGCCAGATACTGCGTGCCGACCTTGACCAGCTGCTTGCCGTCCGGCTGGGCGGCCGCTTCCTTCTCGTCGTCCGGCAACTTGCGCTGATCGTCATCCACCTGCTTGCCGGCCATGTCGGCCAGGCGCTTCTCGCGGTCGCCCTGGGCCTTGCCCAAAATGCCGGCCTTGAAGCCCTTGTCCATGACGGCCTTGGCCTCGGTGCCCAGGCCGTCGCTCATGGCCAGCTGGGCGAATTCCAGGTACGGGCCCGGATCCTTCACCAGGCCGGCGCCGATCTGCAGGCGCAGCACGTCGATCTGCAGGCGGTTGGAGTTGAAGCCGGGCAGCTTCTGCACGCCGCGGATCACGCTCTCCCAGCTTTCCTGATCCGGGTAGTTCACCAGGATCCGCTCCATCGCGTCGAGGAAGGCGGCCTTGTGGTCCATATTGTATTCAGCGCTGGCGACGGTCTGCAGCAGCGTCTTGGACGGCTTGCCGCCCTGGGCCTGGATCATGGCGCGCGCGGCCTTGGAGGCGTTGGCGTAGTCCTTCTGGTCCAGGTAAATCTGGATGGCCAGTTCCTTCAGGCGGTTATCAGTACCGCCGTCCTTGTAGTAGCGGTCGGAGGCGGCGGAGAACTTGGCGTAGTTCTTCACGCTGAAGTAGGCTTCGGCGATCAGCTTGTCACGATTGACCTTGTCGGCGTCCGGCACCTGGCCAGTGGCCAGCGTCGCTTCCAGGGACTTGGCGAAGTTCGCCATGTCGCCAGCGCCGCTGTAGGCGGAGGCGCGCAAGGTCTCGATCGTGTAGGTCTCGTACGCCGACTTCTTGCTGGCCTTGTCGGCTTCCTCGAGCTTATCCAGCGCTTCCTTGTACTTCTTCGCCTTCAGCGCCTCTTGGGCGGCCTGCAGCGGCTTGCCGACTTCCGGGCTGAACTTCTTGGCGGCGTCGGCGGCGTGGGCCGGCGTGGGGGCGCTGATGACAACGGCGCCGCCCATGGTGAGCGCCGAGGCGAGCAGTGCGGCACGAAGGAAGTGCGTGGCGATCATTCCGAGGACTCTACCTGCTTTGTTGAAGGGCTGGACCGACGAGCGGCCCCTCATATCGGGAAATCTAAATCGGCAATTGGGGTGAAATAGGGACAAGCATCCCGAAAAGGGCCCGCGCCCCCAAAAGATCACGAGCCCCCGAAAACGGTTACGGCGGCCCCGCATCCCAAGACCAGCTCGGGTAACGAGGCCGCCGCATACACGGACTTAGTCCATGAACTGTTCCGCACCCACCAGACCCAGCTTGGTCACGCCCAGGCGCTGGGCCGAGGCCATGACCATCGCCACGGTGTTATATTTGGCCAGCTTGTTCGGCCAAAGATGAACCTCGGGCTGCGGGTTCTTGAGCGCGGCGTCCTTCAGACGCAGCTCAAGGTTCTGGCGATCAACGGTGGTTCCGTTCCACTGAATCGTGTTGTCGAAATCCACCATGATGTTGATCACCTCAGGCGGCGTTGTGTTGGTCTGCGGCGGGGTCGCCGACGGCATGTCCAACTTCACCGCATGGGTTTGGATCGGAATGGTGATGATCAGCATGATGATCAGCACCAACATCACGTCGATAAGCGGCGTGGTGTTGATGTCCATCATGGCTTCGTCTTCACCACCTCCGCCAACGTTCATACCCATGGCTTAAACTCCTTCGGCGGAACCGTCAGTGCGCGACCGGGATCGCGCCCGCCGGCGGCTCGGTGATGAAACCGATCTTCACGATGCCGGCCCGCTGGGCCGCAACCACCACCCGGCCCACATATTCGTAGCGCGCGTTCTTGTCGCCACGGATGTGAACTTCCGGCTGGGGCTGTTCCACGGCGCGCACCTTGAGCTTGTCAAGCAGGGTCGTGTAGTCCGGAATCTTGGTTTCGTTCCAGAAGATGTCGCCGTCCCGGTTTACCGCGATGACGATGTTTTCCGGCTTCGTCTTGGTAGGCTGATTACGTTCCTTCGGCAGATCCACCGGCACCGTGTGGGTGACGACGGGAACCGTGATCAGGAAGATGATCAGCAACACCAGCATGATGTCGACGAGGGGGGTCGTATTGATCGCCGATACGACCTCGCCATCATCATCACCATCGCCGGCAGAACCGACGTTCATCCCCATGTTTACGCGCTCCGAGCGGACTTGCCGGCGCCGAGGCGGCCACCGCTGACCAGCAGGGCGTGCAGGTCGGCGGAGAAGTTGCGGACGCGGTCCATGGCGGTCTTGTTGCGGCTCAGCAGCCAGTTGTAACCCAGCACGGCGGGCACGGCGACGGCCAGACCGATGGCGGTCATGATCAGGGCTTCACCGACGGGGCCGGCGACCTTGTCGATCGAGGCCTGACCGGCGATGCCGATGTTGGTCAGGGCGTGATAGATGCCCCACACCGTACCGAACAGACCGACGAACGGACCGGTCGAGCCGACGGTGGCGAGGAAGGCCAGGCCGCCCTTCATGCGGTTGCTGATGCTGTCGACCGAACGCTGCAGCTGCATGGTCACCCAGGTGTGCAGGTCGATCTGGTCGACCAGCGTGCCTTCGTGGTGCTCGGTGGCGCGCAGGCCGTCTTCGACCAGCATGCGGAACACGCTGTTCTTGCTCAGCTTGGCAGCGCCATCCGCCAGGGACGGGGCGGTCCAGAAGGACTTGTCGGCCTGGGCGGCGGAGCGCAGCAGCAGGGTCTGCTCGATCAGCTTGGTGACGATGATGTACCAGGTGCCGGTCATCATGATGACCATGATCATCAGCACGCCGCGGGAAACGAAGTCACCACCGTTCCACAGGGCGTTGAGGCCGTAGGGGTTCTCGACGGTCGTGGTGGCGGCCGGCGGGGCGGCGACGTCGCTGGCACCGGTGTCGGCGGCGGGCGCGGCGGCCGGAGCGGCCTGATCAGCAGCCGGAGCCGGAGTGGCGGCGGCCGGGGCCGAGCTGTCGGTGGACGGGGTCGTGGTCTGGGCGACCGCGACCGAGGTGAAGGTACCGACGACCAGGGCCACCATGGCGAAACGCACCATGGAACCGGCGGTCAGCTTGAAACGCTCCCTAATGCTCATGACAATTCCAACACATTTGGGTTGAGGGGATGAGGAACCCTTGCGCATCCGCGTCTAAGAGGCCCCGGTTTTCTTGAACTGTTAACGCGCGTCCTTGAGCTGGAAGCGGTAGGCGATCTTGGTCGAGGACCAGGTTCCCACGGCCTTGCCTTCCTGCTGCTCAGCCGTGCACTTCCACACACCGCGCTGGGCCTGCTTGATCACCGCCTCGTCCAGGCGGTCATGCGTGCTGGACTCCACGATCTTGGCGTCGGTGACCTTGCCGCTGCTGTCGCAATAGACAACGAACACGACACGGCCTTCTTCACCCAGACGCGAGGACGCGGACGGGTATTCCGGCTGGTAGCGGCTGAAGCTGTTCGGATCGACCTTGACCGGCACCGAGGCCGGAGCAGGCGGGGCGGTGGGCGCGACCGGAGCCGTCGGCGGCACGACCACCGGCGGCTTGTTCGTCGAGACCGAGGCCACCACCGGCGGCGGCGGGGTCTCGATGTTGACCTCGACCGGCGGCACGAACGGCGGCGGCTGGACGGTCTGCGGCGGCGGCGGCGGCGGCGGCGGCGGCGGCGGGGTCTCGTCCTTGATCTCTTCGATGATCTTGGTCTCCACAGGACCCTTGACCACCTCGACGACCTTGCTCGCAAGGCCGGTGACGAGAGCGTAGACGATGCCGGCCTGGATGAGGACTGTGGCGACCAGCCCGATCAACCGGCTGCTTGACGATTGTTTTGCGGTGTAAGGCATTTTCCTGCGGTCACATCACGAAGGAAGACACCGCATCGGAAAACGCCGCGGCGTATCCGAGCGGAAGTGATTCACGGGAGGCAGAACGGGGAGAATCCACGATGCCCGGGACCTGGGGTCCGCCTGGACATCGAAACGCAATCCTGGGGTCGACCAACACCGACCTTCCCACATCTGCCTCCAATTCATTTGCGAAGCAGTATCCGGCACCCGTGGCGCACATCCGGTTATTTCATAACCTGATAAACACCAGCCCCAAGCACCACGGCCCGCTTTTCACGGACCTGAACACCGCTTGCGATCGTTGTCGACCTTCACAGTCGAGCCTTGTTGCGTTTTCGTATGCCCGATTTCTAAGACGCACGCAAGCGGCAGGTATGCAGGAAATGACTCTCTCGGTCACTGCCTGTCTTAAACCACCCGGGCTTCGTAATTTCATGCAACTTTCGCGGGGCACGATCGCCATTTTGCTGCATTGCAGCAGGGGCTTGGGGACTCTCCTCCGTTAACCTGTGGGACTGTTTCTTTTCAGTCTTCTAAGGCACATTGTGAAAGCGGGCCGGGAACACCATGGGTTTCGCGGACGCGGCGATCCGCCCCATCTTGAAAAATTCTGAAAAAAATCTACACGGCATAGCTGTGCCGTCCCGATTCCGGATCGAAGTAAGCATCGAACAGAACCGCGACGCTGCGGACCAGGGGTCGAGCCTCCTCCCTCACCTCGACCCTAGTTTTATCACAGATTATCATATCATCGTCGGCAAGCGCGGCCAAGGCGCGGCGGGTCGCTGGGGTCAGGATCTCTTCCAAAGAACCACCGTGGCGGCGGCACGTATCGCTTAAGTCCACCGAAAAGCGGCACATCAACTGTTCGATGATGTCGGCGCGCAGTCTGTCGTCATCGCTAAGGGCCAAGCCCTTGGCCACCGCCCACCCCGTGCCGTCACCCGCCTCATGGGCTTCCCACGCCTTAAGGTAGGCAGGCACTTCCACCTTGTTCTGGATATATCCCCCGCGCGTGCGCCCGATGGCAGAGGCGCCGAAGCCCAGCAGCGCCGTGGCCGTGTCGACGGTATAGCCTTGGAAATTGCGTTTCAGCCGGCCGGCAGCGTAGGCCGTGGCCATCACGTCGTCCTTGCGGGCGTAGTGGTCCAGGCCGATGGCGACATAGCCCGCAGCCTCCAGCGTCTCGGCCATGGCGGCCGCCTGCTCGGTCCGCTGGGTGGCGCCGGGCAGGGCGGCCGTCTCGATGCGGCCTTGGTGGGCCTTCAGTGACGGCATGTGGGCGTAGCCGAAGACGCTCAGCCGGTCCGGCGCCAGCTCCAGGGCCTGGGCCACGGATTGGACACAGCTATCCACCGTCTGGTGGGGCAGGCCATAGATCAGGTCCAGGTTGATCCCGCCGATGCCGGCCTGGCGCAGGCGGGCCACCGCCTCCGCCGTGGCGGCGTAGGGTTGGATGCGGTTGATGGCCCGCTGCACCCGGTCGTCAAAGCTTTGCACGCCCAGGCTGGCCCGGGTGACGCCGCCCTGCCCCAGGGCCGCCGCCATGGCGGGGGTCAGGGTGCGGGGGTCGATCTCCACCGCGATCTCCGCCGTGGCCGCCGGCCGGCCGAAGCGCTGGGCCAACCGGTCCATGAGCGACTGGAAGGCGTCGGGGGGCAGCAGGGTGGGCGTGCCGCCCCCAAAGTGGATGTGGGTGACGGGGGGCAAGCCGCCCCCCCCAGACAGCGTAGAGTCGCGGACCAGCGCGCCGGCCACGGCGTCGATCTCCGCCTCCAGCGCCGCCTGGTAGCGGCGGATGGGCGCCTCGTGGTTGACGACCGTGGTGTGACAGCCGCAGTACCAGCACATGCTGCGGCAGAAGGGGACGTGCAGGTAGAGCGACAGGGTGTCGGCCGCCGTCAGCTGCCCCAACCAGCGGCGGTAGTCGTCGGCCGTAACCGCCGCGCTGAACTGCGGTGAGGGCGGATAGCTAGTGTACCGGGGGACGCGCTGGTTGCGGTACTTGGCGACGAGATCGGGGCGCATGGGGACGGACCTGGCGGGACGATGGTGGGACGGACGCATGCTGCGCCCGATGCGTCGGTGGCAAAATGATCTGCCTCAACCTCTCCCTATTCCCGGAGGTCCAAAGCTTGCCCGCGAGGGGTGCGGTCGGCCATCATGGCGGCCACGCCCGTGCTTAAGCTGTGAACGATGCCCCGCCCCCGCAAGCCCACCTCCGAAATTATCATACAGTTGGGACCGCCCACCCTGCGGCCGGAGCTGGATGCCGGCCACGCCCATGACAGTCTGGTCTGCGGCGTGGACGAGGCGGGGCGCGGCCCCCTGGCCGGCCCGGTGGTCGCCGCCGCCGTCATCCTGCCCATCTGTTCCCCCGGCAGCACGGAAGCCCCGCCCTGGTGCGCCGGCATCAACGACAGCAAGAAGCTGACGGCCGCCGCCCGCGACACCCTGTTCGACGCCATCCGGGCCAACGCCCGCGTGGGCGTGGGCGTCAGCAGCGTGGAGGAGATCGACACCGTCAACATCCTGCAGGCGACCTTCCTGGCCATGCGGCGGGCGGTGGAGGCCCTGGTGGCCGATGGCGGCCCCGCCCCCCTGACGGCCCTGGTGGACGGCAACCAGCGTCCACCGGGCCTGCCCTGCCCCCGCATCACCACCCTGGTCAGCGGCGACGCGCTGAGCCTGTCCATCGCCGCCGCGTCGATCATCGCCAAGGTCACCCGCGACCGTCTGATGGCGGATCTAGCCCTGTCGCACCCCGGTTATGGGTGGGAACGCAACGCCGGTTACGGCACGGCCGAACATCGTGACGCAATCAAGATATTGGGGGTCACGCCCGCTCACCGCCGTACATTTGCTCCAATCTCAGAACAGTTGGCTCTAAACCTTTGACTCTACTGACTCTTGCCTAAAAAATTACATTGACGGCGACTCGGGGCCGACTCATTGTCGGCAAAAATCAACCCCCGATTCGGCGAATACTCCCCATGTTGAAGACCCCGGAAATCCGTACTGACTCCAAGACCAAGTCCAAGATGCGGGAGGCAGCGCCCGCCAACCGGATACTTGTGGGCGACTGCGTTTCCCTGATGCAGGGTCTGCCGGCCGGATCGGTCGACATGGTGTTCGCCGACCCCCCCTATAACCTCCAGCTGTCGGGCGACCTGATGCGCCCCAACCACACCCGCGTCGACGGGGTGGATGAGGAGTGGGACCGCTTCGCCGACTTCGCGACCTACGACCGCTTCACCCGCGACTGGCTGGCCGCCGCCCGCCACGCCCTGAAGGACGACGGCACCCTGTGGGTCATCGGCAGCTACCACAACATCTTCCGCGTGGGCGCCATCCTGCAGGATTTGGGCTACTGGATCCTGAACGACATCATCTGGCGCAAGACCAACCCCATGCCCAACTTCCGGGGCAAGCGCTTTACCAACGCCCACGAGACCATGATCTGGGCGGCCAAGTCGCAGGACGCCAAGTACTTCTTCGCCTATGAGGCGATGAAGAACCTGAATGAGGAGCTGCAGATGCGCAGCGACTGGCTGTTCCCCCTGTGCACGGGGTCGGAGCGGCTGCGCGACGCCGACGGCAACAAGGCCCACCCCACCCAGAAGCCGGAGGCCCTGCTGTACCGGGTGCTGTCCAGCTCCACCCGCGTGGGCGACACTGTGCTGGATCCGTTCTTCGGCACCGGCACCACCGGTGCCGTGGCCAAGCGCCTGCGCCGCAACTGGATCGGCATCGAGCGGGAGAAGACCTACGCCGAGGTCGCCCTGTCGCGCATCGCGGCGGTGGAGCCCGCGGCCGAGGCCGAGCTGTTGGAGCCGCCGTCCAAGCGCGCCCAGCCGCGGGTACCCTTCGGCTGGCTGGTGGAGCGCGGCCTGCTGCAGCCCGGCACCACCCTGTACGACACCCGCCGCCGCCACAGCGCCCGCATCAAGGCCGACGGCACCCTGGTGGGCGCCAACCACCTGGGTGAGCACAACGGCTCCATCCACAAGGTGGGTGCCGCCATGCAGGGCCTGCCGGCCTGCAACGGCTGGACCTTCTGGCACTATGTCGAAGGCGGCCAGCTGGCCCCCATCGACATGCTGCGCCAGCGCGTCATCGCCGAGATGCACTGAGCGGCCCTTCCCGCCACCCGGCCAGGGTGGTAGAGGAGCCCTATGAATAAGCTCTTCGCCCAAGTGACGGGCACGGCCGCGAAGGCCGCGCCCGCCCAGGTCCGGTCCCCCGCCGTTGCCAACCCGCCGGTGGCGAGCTCCTCCCTGGCCCGCATCTTCGTGCGCGACCTGGTGGTGATGGCCGTCATCGGCATCTATGAGCATGAGAAGCAGAAGGCCCAGCGCCTGCGCGTGAACCTGGACATGATGGTGCTGGACCGGTTGGGGTTACGGCGCGACGACATCGCCGACGTGGTGTCGTACGAGGACGGCGTCACCATCGTCCGCGAGCTGGCGGCCCAGGGCCATCTGCACCTGGTGGAAACCTTCGCCGAGACGGTGGCCCAGCGCCTGCTGGCCGATGGCCGGGTTCACAGCGTCACGGTGCGGGTGGAAAAGCTGGACGTCTTCCCCGACGCCGCCTCGGCCGGCATCGAGATCACGCGGCAGCGGGGGTGACATCCATCCAAGGCACACAATACGAAAAGGGCAGCCGGGTTCCGGCCGCCCTTCGCGTATGCCCGATCCCGGAGGATCAGTTCTTCTTGTAGCCCTTGTCGTAGGGTCCGGGCAGCAGGCCCTGATCCGGGGTGTTGACCGCCTGGGCATTGGCGAAATTAGCCACCCGAATGTAGCTGGGGTGTGCCCGCTCAACGGCCGCCTTGACCGCGCCCACCAGCAGACTGATGGGGTCGATGCCACCAGCGCCCTGGCTGTAGGCGGCAGTCGTGGTCTGATCCCATAACGTCTCCCCCGTCTTGCCACTCTTCAGCGTGTAGTGGACACGCACCGTGGTGGACGCGGAGACGACGATGTAGCTGGCGTCCCAGTTTTCGATTTCCGCGTACAACACGGCATCGGCACCAAACAGATTGGCCAGGCGGCGGGGATCGGCCGCGCGCACCATGTCGGCATCACCCAGGCCGTCGTCCTCCATGGTGCGCTTCACCATGTTGACGGGGAACACGTAGTAGCCGCGCTCCGCCAAGGGCACGGCCAAGGTGGCCAGGAAATTGTCCGGCGCATCCACCTGCGTGCTCTTGTTGGTCACGGGAATGACCAGGATGGAGTGCGGGTCCTCGGAACGGTAGGCGGTGTAGTCCTTGGGCGGCGGCTTGTGGGCGCAGGCCGCGGTCAGCGCCAGCAGGACGGCCACGGCCGTCCGGCGCAAAGCGACTTTAAGCATAGGGGGACATCCCTCGGAATGGAGTTCCAGCGACACGGTCGGGTCAGCTGACGGGAACGGCGGAGACCTGCTGCTGCGGCTGGGCCGGTTGCTGCTGGGGCTTCGCGCCACCAGCCTTGGCGTTGGCGATGGCCTTGTCCATGAAGGCCGACGATTCCGGCCAGGCGGCCTTTTCGCGGTTGAACAGGTCCACGGCCTTTTGGGTATCGCCCTTCAGCGCGGCCATGTAACCGGCCTCGGCATAGATGCCGGGCGGCACCTTCTTGCCCTTGGGGTCCGGCGTCGCGATGATGGTGTCCAGGTCCTTCACATAGGCCGCCTCGGTCTTAGGATCCTGGTAATAGTCCAGCAGCCCGGACGAGTACTCACCCCAATTGTACTTGGGCCCGGAGGCGCAAGCGCTCAGCGCCACACCCGCCACGACCAGCATGAGAATGCCGCCCTTCTTCATCGTCCCCCTCCTGTTCCAGGAACCGTTATGGTTTTGGTGATCGCGTCGCCCAGATAGATGGTCTCGGCGTAGATGCGCTGGCCCTGGTCCTGCACTTCCACCTGATGGGTTCCGGTGGTCAGGGTCAGGACCTGCTTCGCGCCGTCATAGGCAGAGGCCGCCCCCATGGACTTCCCGTCCACGATCAGCACGGCGGTGGACGAGGCGTTCTGCACCGCCAGGTGCGGGCTGCTGTCCACCGTCCTGACGGTGGTGACCGGGGCCGCGCAGGCGGCCAGGGCCAGCAAGCCGGCCAACGGCAATAAGCGCTTCATGTTGTTCCCCATGGCAGCCGGGCTCACTTCGGCGCGGCGACGAACAGGCCGGCGGTCTTGCCAGCGGGAATGCCGCCACCGACAACGTGCGCGACCGAGCCTTCGTTGGTTTCATTGTCACCAAAGGTGCTGTCGATAACGACGTCGGCCACGGCCGTGGGCGGGAGCTCGATGTCGAAGCCGGTCTGGGCGCTGCGCACCTTGTCGCCGGCCTTCATCACCTGCAGCCGATCACCTGGCTTCAAGCCCTGACGAGCGCCGCCGCTGACATAGACGGTGGTGCCTTCGACCTTCAGCAGATCGCTGCGCCAGGGCCGTTCCTCCAACTTGCCCACAACGCGGCTCAGCACATCAGAGATGGCGGCGCCGATGGCCTTGTCGTTCAAGGTGCTGTCATAGCCGGCGCGGTTGCCGAAGCCCATCACCGTGCCGTTTTCCACATCGGCCTGCCCGGTGCCGGAGGCGGAGAAGAAGACATGGCCCGTCTTCACGTCAACCAAGCGAATTTCCACCTTGGCGTGGGCGACTTGCTTCTTCGTGTTGGAGAGGAAGCCGGCCTCCCCCTCGGTGCTGCGGCCGAATTCGGTAAGGGAGCCCACGATCAAGGCGTCGACGCCCACGATGTTGCCCACGCTCCCCTGAAGCTGCTGCTCGTTCTGCAGCAGGTTCAAGTCGGGGCGTTCGAATATCAGGAACTTGCCGGATTCCACCAAGCGGGCGCTCAGCATATCGCTGGTCTGCCGGCCCAAGGGATCGATCTGATCGGCGGTCAGCAGCGCCTTGCCATAGCGCGTCTCGTTGGTGAAGCGGCCGATGGCGACCTTGCGCTTCAGCACCTTGGCATCCGCCACCGGGACCGGCGCGGGCGCGGCCGTCACCGGGGGCGCAACCGCCTTGGGCGCAGATGGAGTGGTGGCGCATCCCGCCAGAGACGCGGCAAATGCCGCAAGAAAAACAAGCCGCCCGGCGTTTACCGAAGCGACTACTCCCCCAGGCTTATACATAGGCGCATACCCATCTATTGCGGTATGCCCTATGTATTATCGGAACGCGCAAATATGCAATAAGTTAACGTGTTAACATTTGCCGATATGCTACTTATGTATGTACCAATGTGCGGCACTTTGTCGCGGAGAATTTATTACAGTTCACGATTCTCCAGTCAAAGCTTTGACTTGGAAACCATTACTGCGCAGCGCCTCGACCACGCGGCCGGCGTGGTTGGCGGAGCGGCATTCCACCGTGATGTCGATGTCGGTGGCCTTGACGTTGGCGGTGCTGAACAGGCGCTGGTGCACGGCCTCGATGATGTTGCCGCCGGCCTCGCCGATCAGGGTGGTGATGCGGCCCAGGGCGCCCGGCCGGTCGGGGATGACCACGCGCAGGGTGACGATGCGGCCCTCGCGCACCAGCTGGCGCAGGATGACGCTGGCCAGGACGCGGCTGTCGATGTTGCCGCCGGACAGCACCAGGCCCACCTTGCGGCCGGCGAAGCGCTCCGGATGCTTCAGGGCGGCGGCCAGGCCGGCGGCGCCGGCCCCCTCGGACACCGTCTTCTCGATGTTCAGGAACAGGGCCACGGCCCGCTCCACCTCCCAATCCTCCACCAGGATGATGTCGTCAACCTTCTGCCGGACGATCTCCAGCGTGGTGGCGCCCACGTTCTTGACGGCGATGCCTTCGGCGATGGTGTCGCCGCCCACGCTGACCGGTAGGTTGTGCAGGGCCTGGTACATGGGCGGATAGGCCGTGACCTCCACCCCGATAACCTCGATGTCAGGCTTGCGGGCCTTGGCGGCGATGGCCATGCCGGAGATGAGACCGCCCCCACCCACGGGCACCAGCAGCACGTCCAGGTCGGGGGCGGCGTTCAGCATCTCCAGCGCCACCGTGCCCTGGCCGGCGATGACCAGCGGGTCGTCATAGGGGTGAACGAAGACGTAGCCATGTTCCCTCTGCAGGCGCTCGGCCTCCGCCGCCGCCTCCGCCAGCACCGCACCTTTCAGCACCACCTTGGCGCCGAAGTTCTCCGTATGCTCCACCTTGATGAAGGGGGTGCCCTCGGGCATCACGATGGTGGCGGGGATGCCCAGGCGGCCGGCGTGGTAGGCGACACCCTGGGCATGGTTGCCGGCCGACATGGCGATGACGCCGCGCCGGCGCTCCTCCTCCGTCAGGGAGAGCAGGCGGTTCAGGGCGCCACGCTCCTTGAAGCTGGCGGTGAACTGCAGGTTTTCGAACTTCACCCAGATTTCACAGCCGGCGATGCGCGACAGGGTGCGCGACGGGATACAGGGCGTGTCGATGACCTGGCCGCCCAGCGCCAGGGCCGCCGCCCGCACATCCTCCAGGGTGACCTTGTCCGTACCGGTGCTGCCCACGCTGGCGTTGCTGTCCATCCCGTTCGTCCTTAAAGAGGCGTCCTCGAAAGTGGCGCCAACCATAGACCTCAAGCAACGGCCCGCGACAGGGGATTGTCGCGGGTCCGGCCTCGTGTCGCTGCGCTCGATCCTTACTCCGCCGCCCTTACTCCGCCGCCAGGGGCGCGGACTGGCCCGGCGTGCCGGTGCGCCAGTCGCGCAGCAGCGCCTCTTCCTTGGCCTTCACTTCGGCGTAGGCCTTTTCCTTGACGTGGCCATAGCCGCGGATCTTCTGCGGCAGCTCCGCGATCTCCACCGCCAGCGCATGGTTGTCCTCGGACAGGCCGGCCAGCAGTTCCGCCACCGTGGCGCGGAAGTCGACGATCAGCTGGCGTTCCATGCGGCGCTCGGCAGTGCGGCCGAAGATGTCCAGCGCGGTGCCGCGCAGGCCCTTGCAGGCCGCCAGCAGGCGGAAGGCCGTCAGCATCCAGGGACCGAAGGCGCGCTTGCGCATTTCGCCGGTGGCCGGGTCGGCGTGGGACGCGGTGGGCGGCGCCAGATGGAAGACCAGCTTGTAATCGCCCTGGAACTGCTGGCGCACCTGGTCCACGAAGCTGGTCTGGGTGTAGAGGCGCGCCACCTCATACTCGTCCTTGTAGGCCATCAGCTTGAACAGCGTGCGGGCCACGGCCTCGGTCAACTGATCGGCGCCCGTCACCTTGGCCGTCTCCACCGACCGCACCTGGGCCACCAGCTGGCGGTAGGCGTCGGCGTACGCCGCGTCCTGGTAGTCGGTCAGGAAGGCGGCGCGGCGCTCGATGGCCTCGTCCAGCGTCTGCGACAGGCGGCGGTGGGGCTGGTCGGCCGCCGGACCCTTGGGCGTGGCGATCTTCTCGACCGCCGCCTGGTCCAGGGCGGCGCGGCGGCCCCAGCGGAAGGCGTCGGTGTTCATCTTCACCGCCGCCCCGTTCATCTCGATCGCCTTCTCCAGCGCCTCGGCGCTGACCGGCACCAGGCCCTTCTGATAGGCGTAGCCCAGCATGAACAGGTTGGTGGCGATGCTGTCGCCCAGCAGGCCGGTGGCGATGCGGGTGGCGTCCACGGCGTTGACGGCGTCGGCACCGCAGGCCTTGGCCACCGTCGCCACCATGGACCCGCCGTTCATCTGGAAGTCGGGGTTGGTGACGAAGGCGGCGGTGATGGCCTCATGGGTGTTCAGGATGGCGTGGGTACGGCCCTTCGCCATCTTGGTCAAGGCGTCGGCGTTGGCCGCCACCACGATGTCGCAGCCCAGTACCACGTCGGCGCCGCCGGCGGCGATGCGGGTGGCGTGGATGTCCTCCGGCCGTTCGGCGATGCGCAAATGGCTGGTGACCGCCCCGCCCTTCTGCGCCAGGCCGGCCATGTCCAGCACGGTGCAGCCCCGGCTTTCCAGGTGCGCGGCCATGGCGACGATGGCGCCGATGGTGACCACGCCCGTGCCGCCCACGCCCGTCACCAGGATGTTCCAGGGACGGTCCAGGGTACGCCGCATCGGCTCCGGCAGGGCCTCGACGCTGTCCGCTTTGCTACCGGCCGGCTTGGGCTTGCGCAAGGACCCGCCCTCCACCGTCACGAAGCTGGGGCAGAAGCCCTTGAGGCAGGAGAAGTCCTTGTTGCAGCTGGACTGGTCGATCTGGCGCTTGCGGCCGAACTCCGTCTCCACCGGCACCACGGACAGGCAGGAGGACTTGGCCGAGCAGTCGCCGCAGCCCTCACACACCAGCTCGTTCACCACCACGCGGCGGGCCGGGTCGGGGAAGGTGCCGCGCTTGCGGCGGCGGCGCTTCTCGGCGGCGCAGGTTTGTTCATAGATCAGGACGCTGACGCCCTTGATCTCGCGCATCTCGCGCTGCACCCGGTCCAGGTCGTCGCGGTGCTCGATGGTGGTGAAGGCCGGCAGGCCCTGGCCCAGGCCGTACTTTTCCGGATCGTCGCTGACCACGACGATGCGCTCCACGCCCTCGGCCTCCAGCTGGCGGGCGATCTGGTGCACGGACAGGCTGCCGTCCACCTTCTGGCCGCCGGTCATGGCGACGGCGTCGTTGTAGAGGATCTTGTAAGTGATGTTGACCTTGGCGGCGACGGAGGCGCGCACCGCCAGGATGCCGGAATGGAAATAGGTGCCGTCGCCCAGGTTGGCGAAGACATGCTCCTCCCCCGCGAAAGGCGCCTGGCCGATCCAGTGCACGCCCTCGCCGCCCATCTGGCTGAAGACGTCGGTGTTGCGGCCCATCCACGTCACCATGTAGTGGCAGCCGATGCCGGCCAGGCCGCGGCTGCCCTCAGGCAGGTGGGTGGAGGTGTTGTGCGGGCAGCCGGAGCAGTAGAAGGGTGCCCGCACGACGGTGCTGGCCGAGGCGGTGGGGCGCAGCTGCGCCTCCAAGGCCCGCACCCGCTCCGCCACCCGGTCGACCATCAGGCCCAGCTTGGCCATGCGGCCGGCCAGGGCGAGCGCGATGGTGGTGGGCGACAGTTCCGCCTTTTCCGACAACAGCGGCCGGCCGTCCTCATCCGTCTTGCCCAGGATGCGGGGGCGGCGGTCCCAGTTGTACAGCTGCTCCTTCAGCTGCGCCTCGATCAGGGCGCGCTTCTCCTCCACCACCAGCAGCTCTTCAGCGCTTTCGGCGAAGTCGCGGATGCCGTGGGGTTCCAGCGGCCAGGTCATGGCCACCTTGAAGATGGCGATGCCCAAGTCGGCCGCCATCTCGGCGGTGATGCCCAGCTCATCCAAAGCCTGGCGCACGTCCAGATAGGACTTGCCCACGGTGACGATGCCCAGGCGCGGCTTGGCGGCGCCCAGGATGACCTTGTCCAGGCGGTTGGCCCGGGCGAAGGCGCGCGCCGCGTCCAGCTTCCACTGGATCATGCGGTCTTCCTGGATCAGCGGCGTGTCATGCAGGCGGATGTTCAGCCGGCCGGGCGGCATCTCGAAATCGGCGGGCAGGACCACGCCGCTGGTGATGTCCGGCACCCGCACGATGGCGGAGGTGTCGATGGTGTCAGCCAGGGCGGTGAACCCCACCCAGCAGCCGGAATAGCGCGACATCTCCCAGCCGATCAGGCCGTAGTCCAGGAACTCCTGCACGCCGGCCGGGCTCATCACCGGCATGAAGGCGTGGATGAAGGCGTGGTCCGACTGGTGCGGCAGGGTGGAGGATTTGGAGGCGTGGTCGTCGCCGGCGATGGCCAGCACGCCGCCATGGCGGCTGGTGCCGGCGAAGTTGGCATGCTTCAGCGCGTCCAGCGAGCGGTCCACGCCGGGGCCCTTGCCGTACCAGATGCCGAACACGCCATCGACCTTGGCGCCCTTGAACAGGTTGACCTGCTGGCTGCCCCAGACGGCGGTGGCGCCCAGTTCCTCATTCACGCCCGGCTGGAAATGGATGTTGTGGCGGGCCAGGTGCTTGCGCGCCTGCCACAGCGCCTGGTCGTAGGCACCCAGGGGGGAGCCGCGATAGCCCGAGATGAAGCCGGCGGTGTTCAGGCCAGCCGCGCGGTCGCGGTCGCGCATCAGCATGGGCAGGCGCACCAGCGCCTGGGTCCCGGTCATATAGACCCGGCCGTCCCGCAGGACGTACTTGTCATCAAGGGTAACGGCGGCCAGCGTCATAACGCATCTCCCACTCGGGTGAAACTGGTCCCCTGCCTAGCCTTGCGGGCCATCACCCGATGCGGTCGGGCGGTGGCCTTTACAAGGGACGGTGCCTCGCGGCCTGGGGGTCCGCAGAGTCCGGCGCCGATGTTCCCTCGGCTTACCCCAGCATCTAAGCAGGGATGCATCCTTCCGAAAATAGGTCATATATGCTGACATATTTCCTGTCGGAAGCACTGCAGCAATCGCGCCGACTCATTCCCGCTGACCGTCATTTGGGTTCTATCCTTACGCACACCGCCGGCACCCTGCTGCTGGCCACCCCTCAGTGCATCGAACAGCCGTTTTTCCACACCGCGACTCGGGCACCACGCTGGCCTGGCCCGCCCCCACCCGGTAGTCTGCCGCCAGATTCCCTTCTGAAGAGCCCGCCCCATGACGAAGCCGGTCGACCCCAGCACCCTGCCCTACCGCCCCTGTGTCGGCATCTGCCTGCTGAACGCCCAAGGCCTGGTGTTCGTCGGCCAGCGGCGCGACACCCCCGGCGCCTGGCAGATGCCCCAGGGCGGCATCGACAAGGGCGAGACGGCGGCGGAAGCCGGCCTGCGCGAGTTGATGGAGGAGATCGGCACCGACCAGGCAACGATCCTGGAGGAAACGGCCGAGTGGCTGCGCTATGACCTGCCGCCCGAGTTGGTGGGCGTGGCGTGGAAGGGCAAGTACCGCGGCCAGAAGCAGAAATGGCTGGCCTGCCGCTACACCGGCCAGGACAGCGACATCAACCTGGAAACCGACCATCCCGAGTTCGACGCCTGGCAATGGGTGCCGCTGGAGCGCACGGTGGACCTGATCGTCCCCTTCAAGCGGGAAATCTACACGCAGGTGGTCGCCGCCTTCAGGCACTTGATTTGAATTGCCCTCAGGCGCCGGACGCGGGCGTCCGCCCGCTGGGCTTCCTCCCTTTTCAGTCCGCTAATGCTCCCCGAAAAGGTCCGGCGGCTGCAGTCGCAGCCTACAACGGCATGAACGAAAGGCTCATGCCGTTGGCCTGAAACTTCCAAAACAAAAACGCCGCCCCGGTCACCCAGGGCGGCGTTTTTGTTCTCAGCGCGGAAGAGGCGTCAGGCGGCCAGCGGGGGCACGCCGGCCTTCTTCATCATGCGCTTGTAAGCGTAGCGCGAGGCGACGTCGTGCAGCCAGCCTTGGGGCTTCAGGCCGCTGGCCTTGAACACCATGGCGACCATGCGGTCCAGGTGGTGCGGGCGGTAATAGCTGTAGGCCCGGCGCACGTAATTGGCGAAGGCCGTCTCGCGGTGATAGGGCGCACCTTCGTCGGCGTTGGCGGCGTGATAGGCGAAGGACAGCTCGTCATCCTCCGTCTCGTTGATGCGCGAGAGGGAGATGCGCAGGCGGCCGAACTTGCCCAGGCGCTCCTGGGTCAGGTAATCGCCCAGGTAATCGTAGAACAGCTTGTAGTGCCGGAATTCGTCGGCCGCGATGTGGCGGCAGATCTGCTTCAGCACGGGCTCGTCCGTGGCCTCGGCCAGGGCGGTGTAATAGCTGCTGGTGCCGGTCTCGACGATACAGCGCGCCACCAGTTCACCGGCGCGGGAACCGCGCACCGACTGGCTGACGTCGATGTCGATCTTGTAGCCCTCGCGGAAACGCGTCACCGCCGCCTGGAAGTTCCAGCTGGGGTCCACGCGCTCAGCCCAGGCGCCTAGGGCCTCACCATGCTGCACTTCCTCAACGGCCCACTGGCGGGCCGTCCGGCAGAACTCCGTGTTGTCGGCGAAGACATTGCACAGGTAGTCGGCGTAGCTGTCGCCGTTGTATTCCACCAGGGCGGCGGCCTTGATGAGCTTCAGGATATCGGGGTTGACCTTGGACCGGTCCAGCTTGTCCCAAGGCAGGCCGGCAACCGTCCAATGACCGTTGCGGCTTTCCGTAGCCCGAGATTCCGTGCCGTTGACGTCTGCCATGCGCGTTCCGTTCTTCGTGCCCCAGGGCCGGCGCCTTCGCTTCCGGGTGCCGGCATCCGATGACCATTATACGGGCCCGATGCTGCCGCCGTGCCCCCACTGCGACGATCGAGCCCCACCCAATTCGAAAAGGTCCGCCCGGAAACAAGAAAGCCGGCGGGCTTTTCATGATGCCCCACCGGCCGGTATGCCACAAATTCGTAACACCCGCCAAGCTCGGCACAGCGCCAAGCTAGCACGATGCCGCCGATTGGCAAAATGCCCACCCGCCAAAGGCGGGAACTATTGTGCTAAATCAAGGGACTGAGCTTACGTCCTAGAGGCCCTGCCGAAGGGCGAAGGGGGCTAGGCACGATGACCTAGCCCCCTTCGGACCTCTGCGATTCGCTCTCAACTTCCCAGGGCCAGCCCTTAGTGGGCGGCCGGGCCGGTGCTGAGGGCTCCCAGCTTGGCCTGGGCGACCAGCAGCTTGGCCTCCGCGGCGCGCTTCTCGACGTCGTTGGCGGCGTCGGCCACGTCCTCGGCCAAGTCCTTCACCTGCTGTTCCACCGCCGCGCGGTCCAGGGCCGCAACCTCGACAGCCTCTTCCGCCAGCACGGTGCAGCGCGTCTCGGTCACCTCGGCGAAACCGCCGGCGACGAAGATACGGTTGCTGATCGTGGTGATGCCATCGAGGTAGATGTCGATGACGCCCGGCTTCAGCGTGGTGATCAGGGGGGCGTGGCCCGGCAGGGCGCCCAGGTAACCTTCAGTGCCCGGGACGACCACCATGTCGACCGGCTGGGAAACCAGCAGCTTCTCCGGCGACACCAGCTCGAATTCAACCTTATCGGCCATGATGGGGCTTCCGTTCAGCGTCTTACGATAAGGGACGGAAAGGGATTCCCCCTTCCGTCCCGGTACTACTCAGGCGATCAGGCGGCCTCGGCGGCCATCTTGCGGGCCTTCTCGACGGCTTCCTCGATGGTGCCGACCATGTAGAAGGCCGCTTCCGGCAGGTGGTCGTACTGGCCGGCCACGATGCCCTTGAACGCGCGGATGGTGTCTTCCAGGCTGACCAGCACGCCGGGCGTGCCGGTGAACACTTCGGCCACGTGGAAGGGCTGGGACAGGAAGCGCTGGATCTTGCGGGCGCGGGCGACCGTCAGCTTGTCCTCTTCCGACAGCTCGTCCATGCCCAGGATGGCGATGATGTCCTGCAACGACTTGTAGGTCTGCAGCACCTTCTGCACCGAACGGGCCGTCTGGTAGTGCTCTTCACCCACGACGCGCGGATCCAGCGCACGGGAGGTGCTGTCCAGCGGGTCCACGGCCGGGAAGATGGCCTGTTCGGCGATGGCGCGGCTCAGCACCGTCGTGGCGTCCAGGTGGGCGAACGAGGTGGCGGGGGCCGGGTCGGTCAGATCGTCGGCGGGCACGTACACGGCCTGCACCGAGGTGATCGAGCCCTTCTTGGTGGAGGTGATGCGTTCCTGCAGGGCGCCCATGTCGGTGGCCAGCGTGGGCTGGTACCCCACCGCCGACGGGATGCGGCCCAGCAGCGCCGACACCTCGGCACCCGCCTGGGTGAAGCGGAAGATGTTGTCGATGAACAGCAGCACGTCCTGGCCTTCCTCGTCGCGGAAGTATTCCGCGATGGTCAGGCCGGACAGGGCGACGCGGGCGCGGGCCCCCGGCGGCTCGTTCATCTGACCGTACACCAGCGCCACCTTGGAGCCGGGGCCGTCGAGCTTGATGACGCCGGACTCGATCATCTCATGGTACAGGTCGTTACCCTCGCGGGTACGCTCGCCCACGCCGGCGAAGACCGACACACCACCGTGCGCCTTGGCGACGTTGTTGATCAGCTCCATGATGGTGACGGTCTTGCCCACGCCGGCGCCGCCGAACAGGCCGATCTTGCCACCCTTCAGGTACGGGGCCAGCAGGTCGATGACCTTAATGCCCGTCACCAGGATCTGCGCGTCGGTCGCCTGCTCGGCGAACTCGGGCGCAGAACGGTGGATGGGGTAGGTCTTCTCGGAGGCGACGGCACCGCGCTCGTCGATCGGCTCGCCGATGACGTTCAGGATGCGGCCCAGCGTGGCCGGGCCGACCGGCATGTTGATGGGGCTGCCGGTGTCGCTGACGGCGCCGCCACGCACCAGACCGTCCGTGCTGTCCATGGCGATGCAACGGACGGTGTTCTCACCCAGATGCTGGGCGACTTCGAGCACAAGGGTCTTGCCCTCGTTCTGCGTGTGCAGGGCGTTCAGAATGGCGGGCAGTTCGGCCTCGAACTGCACGTCCACCACGGCGCCCAGCACCTGCGTGATACGGCCGACGGCGTTGGTCGCCTGGTTAGTCGTAGCCATGGGGTAAGCTCCCTCGGACCCTTGCGAATGTTGTCGTGGCGCCGTCAGACCGCTTCAGCACCGGAGATGATCTCGATCAGCTCCTTGGTGATGAAGGCCTGGCGCGTGCGGTTGTAGTTAAGCGTCAGCTTCTTGATCGTGTCGCCGGCGTTGCGCGTGGCGTTGTCCATGGCGGTCATCTGCGCGCCGAAGAACGAGGCCGAGCTTTCCAGCAGGGCGGTGTACACCTGGATGGAAAGGTTGCGCGGCAGCAGGTCGTTGAGGATGTCCTCCTCCGACGGCTCGAACTCGTAGATGGCCTTGGGCTCGGTGGAGGTCGGGGCCTCTTCCGTCGTGGCCGCCACGGCGAACGGGACGATCTGCTGAACGGTGACGATCTGCGTCATCGCCGACTTGAACTTGTTGAAGATGATGGAGGCGACGTCGAATTCACCGGCGTCGAACAGCTCCAGCACCTTGTCCGCGACCTGGGCCGCGTCGGCGAAGCCCAGGCGCTTGCCGCCCAGGTTCTCGTAGCTGTGGACGATCATCGAGCCGAACTCGCGACGCAGCAGGTCGCGGCCCTTGCGTCCCACCGTCAGCAGCTTCACGGTCTTGCCCTCGCCTGTCAGACGGGTGACCTGGCGCTTGGCCTCGCGGACGATGGTGGCGTTGAAGCCGCCGCATAGGCCGCGGTCGCCGGTCAGGACGATCAGCAGATGCGTCTTGTCGGAACCGGTGCCCGCCATCAGCTTCGGGCCCTGCGCGCCCGCCGGCACGTTGGCGGCGAGGGAGGAGAGCATGCGGCCCATGCGCTCGGCATAGGGACGCCCGGCTTCGGCCTGTTCCTGGGCGCGGCGCAGCTTGCTGGCCGCCACCATCTTCAGGGCCGAGGTGATCTTCTGCGTCGACTTGACGCTGTCGATCCGGATCTTGAGGTCCTTAAGGCTGGGCATGCCGTGCCTTCACTTCCTAGGGAGACTTGGGCGGGCGGCGGCCATGACGGCGCCGCCCGCCGTTTGCGGGGATCAGGCGAAGACCTTGGAGAAGCTCTCCAGGAAGGCCTTCAGCTTTTCCTCGGTGTCCTTGCTGATCTGCTTGTCGGTGCGGATCGCGGTCAGGATGTCCTGGCCCTTGCTGCGGATCTCGTCCAGGAAGCGCGCCTCGAAGCGGTTCACGTCCTCGACCTTCACCTTGTCCAGGAAGCCCTTCACGCCGGCGAAGATGGAGACCACCTGCTCTTCCACCGGCAGCGGGCTGTACTGCGGCTGCTTCAGCAGCTCGGTCAGGCGGGCACCGCGGTTCAGCAGGCGCTGGGTGGCGGCGTCCAGGTCCGAGGCGAACTGGGCGAAGGCGGCCATTTCGCGGTACTGGGCCAGTTCCAGCTTAATGGTGCCGGCGACCTGCTTCATCGCCTTGATCTGGGCGGCGGAGCCGACGCGGCTGACCGACAGGCCGACGTTAATGGCCGGGCGGATACCGCGGTAGAACAGGCCGGTTTCCAGGAAGATCTGGCCGTCGGTGATGGAGATGACGTTCGTCGGGATGTAGGCCGACACGTCACCCGCCTGGGTCTCGATGATGGGCAGGGCCGTCAGCGAGCCGGCGCCGTAGCCATCGGCCATCTTGCAGGCGCGTTCCAGCAGGCGGCTGTGCAGGTAGAACACGTCGCCGGGGTAGGCTTCGCGGCCCGGCGGACGGCGCAGCAGCAGGGACATCTGACGGTAGGCGACGGCCTGCTTGGACAGGTCGTCGTACACGATCAGGGCGTGCATGCCGTTGTCGCGGAAGAACTCGCCCATGGCGCAGCCGGTGTAGGGCGCCAGGTACTGCAGCGGCGCCGGCTCGGACGCGGTGGCGGCCACGACGATGGAGTATTCCATCGCGCCGGCTTCCTCCAGCGTCTTCACGATCTGGGCGACCGTGGAGCGCTTCTGGCCGACGGCCACGTAGATGCAGTAGAGCTTCTTGGATTCATCGCCGCCGGCGTTGATGCCCTTCTGGTTGATGAAGGCATCGATGGCAACGGCGGTCTTGCCGGTCTGACGGTCGCCGATGATCAGCTCACGCTGGCCACGGCCGACGGGCACCAGGGCGTCCACGGCCTTCAGGCCGGTCTGCATGGGCTCGTGCACCGACTTGCGCGGGATGATGCCGGGGGCCTTCACCTCGACGCGCTTGCGCACGACGTCGACCAGCGGGCCCTTGCCGTCGATGGGGTTGCCCAGGCCGTCCACGACGCGGCCCAGCAGGCCGCGGCCCACCGGAACCTCGACGATGGCGCCCGTGCGCTTCACCGTGTCGCCTTCCTTGATGGCGCGGTCGTCGCCGAAGATCACGGCGCCGACGTTGTCGGCTTCCAGGTTCAGGGCCAGGCCCTGAATCCCGCCCGGGAACTCGACCATCTCACCGGCCTGGACCTTGTCCAGGCCATGGATGCGGGCAACACCGTCGCCGACCGAGAGCACCTGGCCCACTTCAGCAACATCGGCCTCGGTGCCGAAATTCGCGATCTGCTGTTTCAGGATCGCGGAAATCTCTGCGGCGCGGATTTCCATCAGCCCACCCCTTTCATGGCGATTTTCAGCTTGGTCAGTTTGGTGCGCACGGAACTGTCGATCATGCGCGATCCGACCTTAACGATCATGCCGCCCAGCAGCGTCGGGTCGACGCTGGCGGCGACGGAGACTTTGGAGCCCAGGGCCTTCTTGAGCGCGTCGGTCACGGCCGACAGCTGCTCTTCCGTCAGCGGGCGGGCCGAGATGACGGTGGCCGTCTCTTCGCCGCGGCGCTGGGCCAGCTCGGCAAGGAAGGCGACGATCATGCCGTCGAGGGCGAAAAGCCGGCGGTTCTGGGCGACCAGACCAATAAACTTGCGCACAAGCTCGGACGTGCCCGCCTGTGACAGCACCGCCTCCATGGCGCGGGCCTGCTCGGCACGCGACAGGACGGGGCTGCGCACAACGCGACGCAGGTCTGCGCTTTCGGCGAGAACCTGCTTGAGCGACGTCAGGTCCTGCGCGGTTTGGTCCAGCGCCTTCTGCTCGTCGGCAAGGTCGAACAGCGCCGCCGCGTAGCGGGCCGCCAGTCCGGATACGACTGTGCCTTGGGATGCCACCTGGAAACCTCGGTTAATCCGCAGACCTGAAGGATTTCAGGGCCTTAGCAATGTGGGTCCGAACCGGGCAAAAACCACCCCGGCGTCGGGCGTCGTGCACTTAACACAGGATGTCGCAGGGCGCAACTCCATCACTCCATCCAAAGCATACTATCCCACGGGTGAGCAGCCCGCTTTAAGGCGCCATTAACAGTTGGGGCCGCATAGTCCCCTCAACGCGCCAAAGCCACCCGGCGCACTGACGAAAAGTCCGGAACCTTCCGGGCGCCTCCGATCCAGGGTGGCAGAGTGCTGGTGAGTCATGACTGTCGTCCCCTTCTCCTCTGCCCGCTTCACCCCCTTCGATCTGACCGAGTGGAACAGCGTCGCCCAGCCCAAGCTGGAGCGGGGCCTGTGGGAAACGGTCAGCCGCCACACCGCGCCGGACCATGATCAGCTGATCGTGCGCTTCCCCAACCTGGACCGCCCGGTCTTCCGGTTCGAGCGTGATCGCCGCGGCACCTATCGCCTTTACTTCAACGACCGCCGCGGCTGGTACTGCATCGGCACCGGCGAGAGCGCCGAGGAATGCCTGTCCGTGTGGCGTGGCCGCGTGCCGCGCGCCACGGCCGAGGCCGGCGCGCAAGCGGGCCGCTGAGCGTCCGCCGCTATACTAAAGAACGAGGGGGCCTTGGGCCCCATCGGAGCCTGAGTTGCCTGATGAGAACCCAATTTTAGGTGGCCTGAGGTTTATAAAGTCTTGGAGTCGCGTACCGGTCGAGTGGCCTAGCGTTGCCTGGAACCAGAGTTGCCTGAACACCGGCTTCAGTAGCGTTGCCTGATTTGACGCCAGGGGGCAGACCAGCGCCCCCTTCAGGGCAGACGGGACACGGGGCGGAGCGGCGGCGCCAGCACACGGAAAGGCGCCGCCGTTTCCATATCCACCGGCAGCCGGGCGATGGTATCGCCATCCCCCTGCACCGGATCGCCAACCGGCCCCTCAATCCGCACCCGCACCGCCGGCACCACGCGGTACCCCGATCCCCCCTTCGCTTCCGTCCAGCGGGCCAGCCGGCCCGTCACCAGCGCCGCGCCATAGCCCAGCGCCGCCAGCCGCCCGCCCGCCTCGAACAGGCAGACGTGGAAGCCACTTTCGTCCAGCCGGGCGTCGGGCGCGCAGACGAAGCGGCCACCATAGAAATGACCCTTGGCCACAATGCAGGACGCCGCCTCGTGCTCGCGGACATGGCCGGCCGCGTCCGTCGTGATCACGCGATAGCGCGGGCTGGGCCAGCGCGCGATCTGCGCCAGGCTTTCCAGCACATAGGCGCCCTTGCCGATCCGGCGCTTCACCCCGGGATCCACCCCCTCCACCACATGGGCGTCCAGGCCCACGCCGGCCATCATCGTGAACAGGCGGCCGTTGGCGCGCCCGGCATGGATGGTGCGCGGCACCGCGCCCGCCAGGGTGCGCGCGAGCTCGGCCACGCCGGACGGCAGGTCCAGCTCCGCCGCCAGCACATTGGCCGTGCCCAGGGGGATCAGGCCCAGGGGGGTCAGGCGCGGGCCCGGCGGCGACCGGGTCGCCGCCGCCAAAAGGCCATTCACCACCTCGTTGATGGTGCCGTCGCCGCCCGAGGCCACGATGGCGTCGGGGATGCGCCCGTCCGTCAGCGCGCCGGAGGCGGCCAGGCCGGCTAGGCGCTCGGCGTCGCGCGGACCGGTGGTTTCCACCACCGCCACGTCGGCCCCGCCCTGGCGCAAGGCATCGACCACACGCCCCATCAAGCCCCGCCGGCGACGGCCCGCCACAGGATTGTGAATGATCAATAGTCGGCGCGCGGGCGCGGACACAGGTTCCGTGACAGCCAAGTGAAGGGCGGAAGACATATTTATGAATGCCCCGTGAATATATGGTGAATTCCTTGAACTTTCCTTCATCACCATTTGTCTTGCCCTACATGCTGCGGTATAGCCCTGTCAACATTACTATTGATTGTCTGCGTGGGTCATCTCGGGGGCGTAGCATGGAGACGGACATGGAGACGGAACACGAGGCCCCGCGGCGGTACCGCAGCATATGGCTCTCCGATCTGCATCTGGGAACCCGCGGTTGCCAGGCCGACATGCTGCTGGATTTCCTGAAGCACACCGAGTCGGAATACCTGTACCTGGTCGGCGACATCGTCGACGGGTGGCGCCTGAAAAAGGGCTGGTATTGGCCGCAGGCCCATAACGACGTGGTACAGAAGGTGCTGCGCCGGGTGCGCAAGGGCACCAAGGTCTTCCTGATCCCCGGCAACCATGACGAAGTCTTCCGCGACTTCATCGGCCTGCAGTTCGGCGGCGTCACCATCCTGGAGGACGCGGTCCACACCACCGCCGACGGCCGCCGCTTCCTGGTGCTGCACGGCGACCTGTTCGACGCGGTGGTGAAGTACGCCAAGTGGCTGGCCTATGTCGGGGACAGCGCCTACACGGTGCTGCTGACCCTGAACACCTGGCTGAACGCCGCCCGCCGCCGCTTCGGCTTCCAGTACTGGTCGCTGTCCGCCTACCTGAAGAACCGCACCAAGAAAGCGGTGGAGTTCATCGGCAATTACGAGCAGGCGCTGGCGGACGAGGCCAAGCGCCGGCAGGTCGACGGCATCATTTGTGGCCACATCCACCACGCCGAGATGCGTGACATGGGTGGTGTCCTCTACTGCAACGACGGGGACTGGGTGGAATCGTGTACCGCATTGGTCGAGCACGCCGACGGCACGCTGGAGATCCTTCATTGGGCGGACGAGGTGCGCAAGCGCGCGGCGGCACGCCAGCCTGGGCAGCCGGGCGGGACGACGCAGAAGGCTGCAGCGTGAAAATCCTGATTGTCACGGACGCCTGGCACCCCCAGGTGAACGGCGTGGTCCGCACCCTGACCACGACGCGCGATGAATTGCGCCAGCTGGGTCATGAGGTCGAGGTCATCGCCCCGGACCGCTTCCGCACCGTGCCCATGCCGACATATCCGGAAATCCGGCTGGCGCTGAAGCCCGGCGCCCGGCTGCGCCGCATGATCGACGAGATCGCGCCCGACGCCATCCACATTGCGACGGAAGGGCCCCTGGGCCTAGCCGCGCGGCGCTATTGCCTACGCCGGCGCATCCCCTTCACCACCGCCTACCACACGCGCTTCCCGGAATACGTCCGCGACCGCTTCCCCATCCCGCTGCGCCTCAGCTACGCCCTGGTGCGCCGCTTCCATGCGCCCGCCTCGGCCGTCATGGTGGCGACGCCGTCCATCGAGAACGACCTGGTGGACAGGGGCTTCCGCAACATCAAGCGTTGGTCGCGCGGCGTCGACACCGACCTGTTCCGCCCGCGAGAGAAGGACTTCCTGCCTTTCCCCCGCCCCATCTTCATGTATGTGGGCCGGGTGGCGGTGGAGAAGAACATCGAGGCCTTCCTGTCGCTGGACCTGCCGGGCACCAAGGTGGTGGTGGGCGGCGGCCCGCAGTTGGACGACCTGAAGGCCAAGTACCCGGCCGCCCAGTTCGTCGGCCCCAAGCATGGGGAAGAGCTGGCCAGGCACTATGCCGCCGGCGACGTCTTCGTCTTCCCCTCGCGCACCGACACCTTCGGCCTGGTGCTGCTGGAGGCACTGGCCTCCGGCGTGCCGGTGGCGGCGTACCCGGTGCCGGGGCCGCTGGACGTGCTGGCGGGGTCGGACGTAGCCGTGCTGGACGAGGATTTGCGCAAGGCCGCCCTGGCCGCCCTGGAGATTCCAGGCGACAAGTGCCGCCGCCACGCCCTGACCTTCTCCTGGTCCGCGTCCGCTGCGCAGTTCCTGAACAACCTGCGCCCCTTCCGCGGCCATCCGGCCCTGGACCCGGTGCCCGTCCTGGACCCGGCCCCGCAGGCCGACGAGACCAAGAAGGCCAGCTGACCGTAGGGGTTCCCGCGTTCATTGAAGACGGCGCGGACCCGGTGCTAGGGTGGCGGCGACCGTGGCGGGCCGCCCCGCCGCCCTATCCGTTCCCCTGACACGATCGGCATGCTGGAAGCGCTTTATCGCGGGCTGACCGCCCTGGCCGGCCCCGCCGTCCGCCGCCTACTGGACCGGCGGCTGGCCGCCGGCAAGGAAGACCCCCACCGTCTGCCCGAGCGCCTGGGCCATGCCGGCCTGCCCCGCCCCCCTGGCCGGCTGATCTGGCTGCACGCCGCCAGCGTGGGCGAATCCATGGCCGTGCTGCCGCTGATCGACCGGCTGCTGACCCTGTCGCCCCGGCCCACCGTCCTGGTCACCACCGGCACCGTCACCTCCGCCACCCTGATGGCGCAGCGCCTGCCGCCGGGCGCCATCCACCAGTTCGTGCCCGTGGACCTGCCAGCGGCCGTGGCCCGTTTCATGGACCACTGGCGGCCCGACGCGGCGCTGTGGATCGAATCGGAATTCTGGCCCAACCTGCTGCGCGCTCTGCGTAAGGCCCAGGTACCCGCCGCCCTGGTGAACGCCCGCCTGTCGGCCGGCAGCCACCGCAACTGGCGCCGCGCGCCGCGCACCGCCCATCGCCTGCTGTCCACCTTCCGCCTGGCGCTGGCGCAGACGGCGACGGAGGCCGGGCGCCTGCGCGATTTGGGCCTGGCCGACGTGCGCTGCGTCGGCAACCTGAAATACTCCACCAGTCCCTTGCCGGCGGAGCCCCAGGCCCTGGCCGCCCTCCAGGCCGCCGTGGCCGGCCGGCCCGCCTGGGTCCTTGCCAGTACCCACCCGGGTGAGGATGACTTGGCCGTCCAGGTGCACCAGCGCCTGGCCCCCCGCATACCGAGCCTGCTAACCCTGGTGGTGCCCCGCCACCCCGCGCGGGGGCCGGAGATCGCCGCCGCCTTCCAGGCCCAAGGCCTGACCGTCAGCCGCCGCGCCACCGGCGCCCTGCCGGACGCCACCGACGCCGTGCACGTGGCCGACACACTGGGGGAACTGGGGCTGTTCTTTCGCCTGGCGCCGGTGGCCGCCATCGGCGGATCCTTCGTGCCGGTGGGCGGGCACAACCCCATCGAGCCCGCGCAGTTGGGGGCCGCCGTCATCTACGGCCCGCACATGCATAACTTCGCGGAGATCGCCGCGACGCTGGAGGCGGCCGGTGGCGCCCGGCGCGTGCCGGATGTCGAAGGCCTGGCTGAGGCGGTGCACGCCCTGCTGACCGACCCGGAGGCGCGCGAGGCCCAGGCCGCCGCCGCCAAGGCCGTGGCCGACGACAACCGCCACGCCGTGGACCGGGTGATGGCGGCCCTGGCGCCCCTGCTGGCCGAAGCGGGCGTGCATCTGACCGGGGATGCCCGGTGAAGGCCCCCGGCTTCTGGTATCGCCCCGCCGGGCCGCTGGCGGCGCTGTTGAGCCCCCTGGCGTGCCTCTACGCCCTCGGCGCCCGCCGGCGCCAAACCAAAGCCACGCCGCAGGACGTCGGCATCCCCGTCATCTGCATCGGCAATTTGGTGGCGGGCGGTGCCGGCAAGACGCCGCTGTCACAGGCGGTGATGCGGCACTTGCGCGCCCGGGGCCTCCAGGCCCACTACCTGTCGCGCGGCTATGGCGGCCGGCTGAAGGGCCCCCTGCGGGTCGATCCGGCCCGGCATGGCGCCGCCGACGTGGGGGATGAGCCGCTGCTGCTGTCGCGCACCGCCCCAGCCTGGATATCGGCGGACCGCCTGGCCGGCGCCCGGGCCGCGCGCGATGGCGGCGCCGAGGCCGTGGTGATGGACGACGGCTTTCAGAACCCGGCCCTGGCCAAGGACCTGTCGCTGCTGGTGGTGGACGGCGGCGCGGGCTTCGGCAACGGCCACGTCATCCCGGCCGGCCCCCTGCGCGAGGTCCTGGGTGACGGCCTGGCAAGGGCGGACGCCGTAGTGATCGTGGGTGCCGACCGTACGGGGGCCAGAGCGAGCGTGGCAGCACTCGCCCCCGCCCTGCCCATCCTGACCGCGCGACTGGTGCCGGACGCAGCCGTGGCCGCCGGGCTGGCCGGCCGGCCGGTCCTGGCCTTCGCCGGCATCGGCCGGCCGGGCAAGTTCTTCGACACCTGCCGTGAGCTGGGCCTGGCGATGGCGGAGGTGGTGCCCTTCCCCGACCACCACCCCTATGCCGAGGCTGAGGTCACCCGCCTGCTGGCGCGCGCCGCCGCCCTGGGTGCCGTGCCGCTGACGACCGAGAAGGACTGGGTGCGACTACCCGCCGCGCACCAAACCGCCATAAAAGCCCTGCCCGTGGTGCTGGCTTTCGACGATCCCGGCGCGCTGGAGCGTGTTCTGGGAACGGTGTCCTAGAGACCCGGATTCCCAGGGACGGGCGCGCACCTTGGCGCCCGCTGATCCGCGTATGAGCTTGTTTTGCACCAGTGGGCGCCATGGCTAAGCACAGCCCCCGGCGTCGCGCCTTTGACCGCATCCTGGGGCACCGGCTGGAGGCGGTCGCCGCCTACCTGATCTACGCCGTCCTGGGCCTGCTGCCGCTGGACGCAGCCTCCGCCGTGGGCGCCTGGGCGGGCCGCATCGTGGGGCCCCGTCTTCGCACTCACGCCAAGGTGCTGCGCCGCCTGCAACGGGCCATGCCGGAACTGCCGGAGGAGCGGCGCCGGACCATCGCCCGCCAATCGTGGGAGAACCTGGGCCGCACCCTGGCGGAATACCCCCACATCAAAACCATCGCCCGCGATTGGGACCGCCGGGTGGAGATGGTGGGGGCGGAGCATCTGCGGGCCCTGCGCGATGATGGCCGCCCGGGCATCTGCGTCACCGCGCATCTGGCCAACTGGGAACTGGCGGGGTTGGCCTGCCAAAAACTGGGTCTGCCCCTCACCATCGTCTACCGCGCGCCCAACAACCGCTGGGTCGACCGCCTGCTGGCGCGGGCGCGCCGCCCGCTGCACGCCCTGCTGGTGCCCAAGGGTCGCGACGCCGCCCGGGGCATGGTGGCCGCCCTCCGCGGCGGCGGCCATATCGGTGTGCTGCCCGACCAGAAACTGAACGAGGGCATCCCCGTGCCCTTCTTCGGCCGCGACGCCATGACCGGCACCTTCACCGCCGACCTGGCCCTGCGCTACGGCGCCCCCATCGTGCCCATCCGGGTCACGCGGCTGGCTGCGGACAAGGGAGGGGACCGGCGTTTCCGCGTCGAGGCCATGGCGCCCCTGGCCCTTAAGAGCAGCGGCGACCGCGCCGCCGACACCCGCGCCGGCATGGAGGCCGTGAACGCCGTGCTGGAGGGGTGGGTGCGGGCGCATCCCGGCCAATGGATGTGGAGCCACAACCGCTGGCCCGACTAGGGCCGAGCGCCGGCCGGACCGATCCGCCCGGCCCGCCGCGCTTGACCCGTGACAAAAAGCACCCGATAGCTTTAGCCGCCACCGGCGTTGGGACCCGGCGGCCCCCGCTTTTGTCCGCCTTGGAGGTCGTCTTTCTGGGTTCGGATAGGGTGCTATCCCCAACCCTTCCAGGACGGCCGGCCCATCGCCATGGGGACCGGCACGGGAGTTTCCATGGCCGAGCACGGTACCCAGCCCTCCTCCCTGCGCTACGCCATCGAGGCGGCGGGCATCCGCGCCCTGTTCCGCCTGCTGGGCCTGCTGCCGGCCGACATGGCATCGGACTTCGGCGGCTGGATCGGGCGCACCCTGGGGCCGCGCATCGGCGGCAACGCCAAGGTGCTGCGCAACCTGGAACGGGCCATGCCCCAGCTGGACGCGGCGGGGCGCCGGCGCGTGGCGCGGGAGTCCTGGGACAACCTGTGCCGCACCCTGGCCGAATATCCGCACCTGAAGACCATCTCCCGCGAGTGGGAGCAGCGGGTGGAGCTGATCGGGGCGGAGCACGTGCGGGGCCTGATGACCGATGGCAAGCCGGGCGTCATCCTGACCGGCCATTTCGGCAATTGGGAACTGGTGGCCATGACCGTGTTCAAGTGCGGCGCCACCATGACCGCCATCTACCGCGCCCCCAACAACCCCTCCGTCGACAAGCTGCTGGCCGAGGCGCGGGGCGAACTGGGCACCACCCTGGTGCCCAAGGGTCGCGCCTCCGCCAAGGGCATCCTGGCGGCCATGCGGGCGGGCGGCATCTTGGGCATCCTGGCCGACCAGAAGCTGAACGAGGGCATCGCCGTGCCCTTCCTGGGCCATGACGCCATGACCGGCACCATCGCCGGAGATGTGGTGGTGCGCCACGGCGCCGTCGTCGTGCCCATGCGCGTGACGCGCAAGCCCAGGGGCGCCCGCTTCCGCATCGAGGTCTTTCCGCCCATGGACCTGCCGGCGCCCACGGGCGACCGCCCGGCCGACATCCGCGCCATCACCGTGGCGGTGAACCAGCTGCTGGAACGATGGGTGCTGGAAAACCCCGGCCAATGGCTGTGGACCCACCGCCGCTGGCCGAAATAAGTTCGCCTGCGGGCATGGGGCCTTATCGTTAAAACAGGCTGCCCTGGCCGCTGGGCCGGGCCGCCGCGCGCGGCTTGGGCGCGGGGGTCGACTCGCGGGGCGGGGCCGGTGTCGGAACCGGCGCAGGCGCCCCTTCCCCGTCCAGGGTGGCGCCCACGGCGCCGTCGATGAATTCCACCCGCACGCGGCCGCCGGCAGGGGCATCCGCCACCTTGGTCACGGGGTGGCCGTCGGCGGTGGTGACCAGGGCGAAGCCGCGGGCCAGCACGCCGCGGTAGGACAGCGTCTCCAGCAGCTTGGCCTGGCCTTCCAGCCGGCGGGCGCCATCGGCCACGGCGCGGCCGAAGCTGGCGTCCAGGCGGCGGCCGAGGTCGTCGAGGCGCGCCCCGCCCTCCTCCGCCCGGCGCACCAGCGGCTGGGGCGTCAGGCGCTGGGCCAGGGTCTGGGCGCGGGTGGCGCGGTCGGCCAGCAGGCGGGTCAGGCCGCCGGACAGCCCCCGCTGGGCGATGTCCAGCCGGGCATAGGCCAGGCCCAGCACCTGGGCCGGATGGCGCAGGCCGGCGCCCAGCTTGGCCACCTCCGTCCGGTGGCGGCGGATCAGGCCGGTCATGGACAGGGCCAGACGCTCCCCCCGGTCGTCCAGGCGCTGGGCGCAGCCCTCCAACAGGGCGCGGGGATCGCCCAGGCCGCGCGCCAGTCCTTCCACGCGGTTGCGGCGCTCGGCCAGCAGGCGGTTGGCGGTCCCCTCCAGCCGGCGGCCGCATTCCATGACCTGGGCCATCAGCTCGGCCCGCACCGGCACCGCCATCTCGGCGGCGGCCGTGGGCGTGGGCGCCCGGCGGTCGGAAGCGAAGTCGATCAGCGTCGTATCGGTCTCATGCCCCACGGCGGAGATCAGCGGAATCTGGCTGGCCGCCGCCGCCCGCACCACGACCTCCTCATTGAAGGGCATGAGGTCTTCCAGGCTGCCGCCGCCGCGCGCCACGATCAGCAGGTCGGGCCGGGGCACGGGGCCGCCCGGGGCGATGGCGTTGAAGCCCTGGATGGCGCGGGCCACCTGGGCCGCCGCCTGCTCGCCCTGCACCGCCACCGGCCACAGCAACACGTGGCGGGGGAAGCGGTCGGCCAAGCGGTGCAGGATGTCGCGAATGACGGCGCCGGTGGGGGAGGTCACCACGCCGATGACGCGGGGCAGGAAGGGCAGCGGCCGTTTGCGCTGGGCATCGAACAGGCCCTCCGCCGCCAGCCGGCGCTTGCGCTCCTCCAGCATCTTGAGCAGCGCGCCCTCGCCCGCCAGCTCCATGGTCTCGATGATCAGCTGGTATTGCGAGCGGCCGGGGTAGGTCGTCAGGCGGCCGGTGCACACCACCTCCATCCCGTCTTCGGGCTTCACGGCCAGGCGCATGACCGTGCCCTTCCAGCACACGGCCTCGATCACCGCCTGGTCGTCCTTCAGGCGCAGGTAGAGGTGGCCGGACGAGACGCGCTTGGGCTGGCTGACCTCGCCGCGCACGCGGACATAGCCGAACGTCTCCTCCACCGTGCGCTTCAGGGCGCGCGACAGGTCGGAAACGCTGAGCTCGGGCAGGTTGCCGCCGGCCACGGGCGTGGCGCCGGCATAGCCGAGATCGGCAGCGGGGGGCGGGGGGGAGTCGGGGAAGTCTTGAGTCATGGCGCGGGCATGATACAAGCACCCGCTCAACAGATGGAATCGTGATCGGGGGTAGAGGCGATGAAGATCCTGGTGGTCGGATCCGGCGGGCGGGAGCATGCGCTGTGCTGGGCCATCTCAGCCTCCCCCCTGTGCGGCACGCTGTGGTGCGCGCCCGGCAACGCCGGCATCCGCGACGTGGCGAGCTGCGTGGACATCAAGGCCGACGACGTGGACGGCCTGGTGGCCTTCGCCACGTCCAATGCCGTGGACCTGGTGGTGGTGGGGCCGGAGCAGCCGCTGGTGCTGGGCCTGGTGGACCGCCTGACGGCCGCCGGCATCAAGGCCTTCGGCCCCAGCCAGGCCGCAGCCGCCCTGGAAGGCTCCAAGGGCTTCATGAAGGACATCTGCGCCAAGTACGGCGTGCCCACGGCCGCCTATCGGCGCTTCACCGATGCCGCCGCCGCCAAGGCCTATGCCACCGAACAGGGCGCGCCTATCGTGGTCAAGGCCGACGGCCTGGCCGCCGGCAAGGGTGTCGTCATCGCCATGACCCTGGAGGAGGCGCACGCCGCCATCGACGACGCCATGCTGCACGGCCGCTTCGGCAGCGCCGGCGCCGAGGTTGTGGTCGAGGAGTTCATGGATGGCGAGGAGGCCAGCTTCTTCGCCCTGTGCGACGGCACCCACGCCCTGCCCCTGGTGGGGGCGCAGGATCACAAGCGGGTGTTCGACAACGACCAGGGGCCCAACACCGGTGGCATGGGGGCCTATTCCCCCGCCCCCGTCCTGACGCCCGAGCTGCAGGATCGGGTGATGCGCGAGATCGTGGAGCCCACGGTCAAGGGCATGGCGGCGGAGGGCAAGCCCTTCACCGGTGTGCTGTTCGCCGGGCTGATGATCGTTGCGAGCCCGGAAGGACCGAAGCCACGCCTGATCGAATTCAACGCGCGCTTCGGCGACCCGGAATGCCAGGTACTGATGCGCCGCCTGAAGTCCGACATCGTGCCGCTGCTGCTGGCCACCTGCGACGGGCAGTTGGACCATGTGGATGTGCGCTGGTACGACGACCCCGCCCTGTGCGTGGTGATGGCGGCCCAGGGCTATCCGGGTGATTATGTGAAGAACACCGCCATCGGGGGTCTGGAGGAGGCTGGCAAGGTCGATGGGGTCACCGTCTTCCACGCCGGTACGAAGGCTGATGGCGACCGCGTGCTGGCCAACGGCGGCCGGGTGCTGGGTGTCACGGCCATGGGTAAGACGGTGGCCGAGGCGCAGGCCTTGGCCTACCAGGCGGTGGACCGCATCCGCTGGCCGGAGGGGTTCTGCCGCCGGGACATCGGCTGGCGCGCCCTTGAACGCGAAAAGGCCGAGCGTGAAAAGGCCTAACGGGAACAGAAGCAGGGATGAGGCGGGCGCCCCAAGCCGGGGCCCAGCCGCTTTTAGGGACAAGAGATCATGAATCGCCAGGACCGCCGCCGCCGCATCGCGGAAATCTCCAAGGACGCCAATGCCGGCGCGCCCTTCGTCAACGACATGCGCGTGGCCGCCGACCTGCATCGCCAGGGCCGGCTGAAGGAGGCGGAGAACGCCTACCGCGCCATCATCCGCATCTACGCCGCCGTCCCGGAGATCCGCGTCGCCTGGTCCAACCTGGGCGCGGTGCTGCAGGGCCTGGGCAAGCTGGAAGAGGCGGTGACGGCGCTGAAGAAGGCGCGGTCGCTGAACCCCAACCACCCGCCGCCCCACCAGAACCTGGGCATGGCCCTGCTGGCTCAGGGCAAGGTGGATGAGGCGCTGGAAAGCTTCCGCCGCGCGGTGGAGCTGAACCCGCAGTTCACCGAGGCCTGGCACGCCCTGGGCGTGGCTTCGGGCCAGAAGAACGATCTGGCCGGGGCCGAGGACGCCTGGCGCCGCACGCTGGAGCTGGACCCCAACCGGGCAGAGACCCACTTCAACCTGGGCCTGATCCTGCGCAACACCGGCCGGCTGGACGCGGCCGCCGCCGAGTTCCATGCCTGCGCCACCCTGGACCCTTCCCAAGGCGACGCCCGGCTGGCCCTGGCCGACACCCTGATCGCCATGGGCCGCGCCGAAGAAGCCGCCCAGATCATCTGGGTGCTGATCCAGACCACGCCGGCGCATCCGGTGCCGCAGCAGTTCTACGCCCGGGCCCTGACGGTGATGGCGCAGATGGGCAATGGCGACGCCGCCGCCGACCGCGCCGACCAGTGGGCCGCCGCCTACCCGGACAGCGAGGCCGCGCGGTCGGTGAAGATCGCCTTCGACACCTACCGCGCCGAGAAGGCCGCCGCCGAAGCCAAGGGTGGGGAAGCCGCCCAGGCTGAGGAAGCCGCCGCCGAAGAGAAGCCGGAAGCCTAAAGTGTGATCGGTTCAGGTGGCACCACCTGAACCGTGAATCACACGACAAAACCAAAGCTTAGAGTCTTTCTGGCGATTCAATTTAAGTCAGAAAGTCTCTAAGACCCGGTCCGGTCCCGCCGCCGCTCGCGCGATGCCGCCACCCTCAGGCCGAGGGCGCGCGGCGGCGGACGGCGGTGGGCCTCTTTCCAGCCCACCCAGCACTGGCGGACCAGCCAGCCGGCCAGCACGGCCAGCCCCAGCACGGCGGCCACCACGATGCCCCAGACCCACAGGTCGGCCCCGTGCACGATGGTCCGCAGGCCCCTGAACACCCCGGGCTGACGCCAGAATATGACGGCGGTGGCCAGGACGATAAACAGCGGCCCCAGGAGGGGTAGCAGCGGCGCCAGCAGCAGGCTGGGCGCCTGACCATATACGATGCGCAGAGGGTGGCGCACGGTCGTCCACTCGCACGACAGCGGCAGCAGCACGGACAAGGCCAGCACCGCCAGGATGGTGGTGGGAAGGAAAGCATTCACCGCCAGAGCGGTCTGCCAGCCGGCGGGGACGACGACCAGACCGGCGGCCAGCGCCAGGATCCCCAGCGCCTCCAGCCCCAACAGGGCGAACGCGCCCCGCACCGTCCACAGGATGCGCCCCTCCTGCCCCGGGCGGACCCGCAGCACCCGCATGCCGGCGTCCTTGTGGAAAGGCGTGTCGCGCACCACCTCGCCCGTCACATCGCCGCGCAAGGACCAGTAGAAGGCGCCGTAGTCGTCCCGGTAGAGCGGCATGCGGTTCCCATCTCCTTGCTGTGGCGGCGGCGTCAGCGTCGTTCCTTGAAGAAATCCTGCAACAGCGCACCCGCCCGCCGTTCCTGCAGCCCGCCATAGGTATCGGGTGCATGGTGGCAGGTGGGCTGGCTGAAGAAACGGGGGCCATGCTCCACGGCCCCACCCTTGGGATCGTAGGCCCCGAAATAGACCCGTCGCAGGCGGGCGAAGCTGATGGCGGCGGCGCACAGGGCGCAGGGTTCCAGCGTCACATAGAGGTCCAGGCCCGGCAGGCGCGGCTGGCCCACGGCGGCGCAGGCGGCGCGGATGGCCAGCACCTCGGCGTGCGCCGTGGGGTCGGCCAGCTCCTCCGTCCGGTTGGAGGCGGCGGCCAGGACGGCACCGGTGACCGGGTCGACGATGACGGCGCCCACCGGCACCTCCCCCCGCGCGGCGGCGGACGCGGCCTCGGCGAAGGCGCGCTCCATGGGGGACGGATCGGGCTCGGTCTCAAGCGGGGACGACAGCATGTCCCCAGCGTGGGGCAGCGCCGCGCACGGCGTCAAGCGGGCGGGCGGCGCATCTGTCATCCGGCGAGAAAATCGACCAGCACGGCCGCCAATTCGTCGGGCGCCTCCTCCGGCACATAATGGCCGCAGTCCAGCACCTGGGCCCGCACGTCGGCGGCGTGGCCGCGCAGGGTATCGGCCAGCACGGTTCCCACGCCGGTCCGGGCCCCCACGGCCAGAATGGGCAGCATCAGCCCTTTCCCCGCCCGCGCCTTCGCCCGCGCCAGTTCTGCCGGCCGGAAAACCTCGCGATAATAGGCGAAGGTAGAGCGCAGGGCGCCCGGCAGGGACAGCACCCGCACGTACTCGTCCAGGTCGGCCGGCCCGATGGCCCAGCGCCGCAGGGCCTTGGCGTTGAACAGATGGCCGAGGTAGGCGCGCTCCCGCCCCTGAATCAGCAGTTCCGGCAGGTCGTCCAGGCGGTTGAAGGCGAAGTGCCAGGTGCGGGCGTTGGCCTCGTCCGACGGTATGCCAGGCGGTGGCGGGGGCGTGATGCCCGGCAGGGCTGCATCCACCAACGCCAGGCGCCGCACATCCCCGGGCCAATCGGCGGCATAGGCTTGGCCGATCCAGGTGCCGACATCATGGCCCACCACGTCGAGGGGACCCGCCTTCAGAAGGCCCAGGACGTCGACCAAGCCGTGCATGTCGGCCGCCGCCGTGCCCAGGTCATATCCACCCGCCGGCCGATCCGATTCGCCAAAGCCACGGGGATCCACGGCGATGACCCGCCGCCCGGCATCGGCCAGCAAGGGCATGACATGGCGCCAGGCGTACCAGCTTTGCGGCCAACCCGGGATCAGCAGCACCGGCGGCCCCTGCTGCTCGCCCTCTGGCCCACCCTCGACGTAGTGCAGGCGCACACCGTTGGCGGTCACCAGGCCGTGTCGGAAGCGTTGCCAGAAGCGATCGGCGTTGAAGGATTGCATGGGGGTATTTCCTTTTTCGGGAATGATCGTTTCCTAATTTGGTGCCGTCAATGCGGCAACGATGGCGGGCCGCCTTCAATCCAGCAGTCTCAGAGCGTTGTCCGCCAGGGGTGCCATTTCCGCGCGGTCCCGCCCCGTCTTGCCGACGACGCGCATCCCCTGCAGCACGCACAGCAGCAGCCGGGCGGTGACCATGGGATCAAGATGCGGGGCGATGGTGCCATCGGCCTGTCCTTCGGCGACAAGGTCGGCCAGCCGCCCCTCGTTCAGGTGCAGCACCCCGGTCACCCGGGCCGCGATTTCCGGATCGGCGGTGGCGAGGTCCACGGCGCCGGCCACCACCAGGCACCCCCGGCGGCCGTCCGCCCCATAGCTGCTGCCGGCATAGAAATCCAATACCGCCTTGATCTTGGCCCGCCCAGTGGGAGCGCCCTCCAACACGGCGCGCAACCGATCGGTCCGCAAGGCCACGTAGCGGTCGAAGGCGGCCAGGAACAGGCCGCGCTTGTCGGTGAAGGCTTTGTACAGGCTGCCGGCGGTCAGGCCCAAGGCTCGGGTCAGGTCACTGATGGCAGCACCCTGATAGCCGCGCTCACTGAACACCGCGATGGCGCGGTCCAACGCCAGGTCGGTGTCGAATTCGCGCGGGCGGCCGGGGCCAGGACGGCGGGGAGAGGATGGGGCGGTCATGGCGGCATAATAGGGAACGATCATTTCCGAATCAAGCGCAGCCATGCCCCAGGCGAGGCCCCCATCGGCTTGGGCCGGCGCCGTCTGGCGCTTGGCAAGGCGGCTGGGCGCGCATACAGTCCGCCCCATGTCCGATACCAAATCCCCCGAGAAGTCCGGCGCCCCCAAAGACGGTGAGCGTATCGCCAAGCGGCTGGCGCGTGCCGGCCTGTGCTCACGCCGCGATGCCGAGCGCTGGATCGCTGACGGCCGCGTGGCCGTGAACGGCCAGGTGCTGACCTCGCCCGGCGTGAACGTGCGGCCCGGCGATCGCATCGTCGTCGACGGCCAGATGCTGCCCGAGCAGGAGCCGACGCGCGTCTGGCGCTATCACAAGCCCGCCGGCCTGGTGACCACGGCCCGTGACGAACTGGCCCGCGCGACGGTGTTCGACCGCCTGCCCGACGGCATGCCCCGCGTCATCTCCGTTGGCCGGCTGGACCTGAACACCGAGGGCCTGCTGCTGCTGACCAACGATGGGGAACTGGCCCGGCACCTGGAGCTGCCATCCACCGCCTGGCCCCGCCGCTACCGCGTGCGCGTGCACGGGACGCCGGATACCGCCAAGCTGGCCAAGCTGGCGGAGGGCATCTTCGTCGACGGTATCGAGTACGGCCCCATCGAGGCCGTGCTGGATCGGGAGCAAGGCAGCAACGCCTGGCTGACCATGACCCTGCGCGAAGGCAAGAACCGTGAGATCCGCAAGGTGCTGGAGCACCTGGGCCTGACAGTGAACCGGCTCATCCGCGTCGCCTACGGCCCGTTCCAGCTGGGCAAGCTGGAAAAGGGGGAGGTGGAGGAAGTGCCGCGCCGCGTGCTGCGCGACCAGCTGCCCCAGTTCTTCCCCAAGGAAAGCGCCCAGGACCGCAAGGAGGCGCGCGGCAAGATGGCGGCCGAGGCGCCGGCGCTGCGCTTCGACAAGGCGCCCAAGGCCGCACCCGCTACCAAGGCGGCACCGGCAAAGACCGCCCCGGCCCGCACCCGCCGCGAAGACGGGGTGGAGGCCCCCCGCCCCGCCCGCACACCGGCCCGAGCCACATCCCGATCCGCTGAACGCCCGTCAGCACCGGCCGATGCCGCCACCCGCGCCAAGCGCCCGCCTTCCACCGGCGACAGCGCGGCCGACAAGGCACGCGCGCTGGCCCTCGCCCTGGACCGGGCGCTGGACGGCACGCCCGACGATGAGGACGATGCCCCCGCCCGCCGCCCGCGCAAGGCGGCGGTGGCGCGCAACGCCCCCAGCCTGGGTGAGCGCGTCGACAGCCGGACCCCGAAGCGGGATGGCGCCAAGCGCGGCGAGCCCAAGCGGGGTGAGGCCAAGACCGCGCCCCCGCGCGCAGGTAAGCCAACGCCTAAAGCGGCTTCCGCCAAATCCGCCAGCCCCAAATCTGCTGGCTCCAAGCCCGCACGCCCAACGGGCAAGCCGGCGCCCAAGGGCAAGAAGACCTGATGCGCATCGTCGGCGGACGGCATCGCGGGCGGACCCTGGCGGCCCCCGGCGGCCGGGACGTGCGGCCCACCAGCGACCGCACGCGCCAGGCCCTATTCAACATCCTGGAGCATGGCGATTTCTTCGCCGATGAAGGTCCGACGCTGGAGGGCCGGGTGGTGCTGGACGCCTTCTGCGGCACCGGCGCTCTGGGCCTGGAGGCGCTGTCGCGCGGGGCGGAAGCCGCCCTGTTCCTGGACGTCAGCCGCGCTTCGCTGGACCTGGCCCGCACCAATGCCGCCACGCTGAAGGAAACCGGCCGCTGCCACTTCATCCAGGGCGACGCGACCAAGGCACCAATCGCCAGGCAGGCCGCCGGCCTGGCCTTCCTGGACCCGCCCTATGGCCAGGGGTTGGCGCCGCGCGCGCTGGAAAGCCTGGTGGTTGGCGGCTGGCTGGCGCTGGAAGCCCTGTGCGTGGTGGAGATCGGCGGCGACGATCCTTTCGAGGCCCCGCCGGGCTTTGAGACTTTGGATGAGCGCCGCTATGGCGACACGCGCGTGCTGTTCCTCAAACGGGGCTGAGCTTAACCGCCCTCACGAGGCCGCCACCCGTTCCACCAGCCCTTCCAGGTTGCGGTCGCGGATGCCCAGCTCGTGCAGGTGCTGGACGGTGTTGACCAGATAGTCGACGTTGCGCCCGCTTTCCCCCACGCCCTGGCGGATCAGGCCGGCCAGTTCCTCCGGCGGCAGGCGCCCGCAATATTGCTCATGCCCGCGCAGCACGGTGAAAGCCACGGTGGGCACCTTCATCCCATTGTCCAGCGTGGCGGTCAGCAGGCGCGGCTCATAGACCGCGTTCTGCATCTCCCGCGCCCATAGATAGTCCAGCACCCCCGCCGCCTCGGCCGCCGCCACGCGGTAGGCAACGCCCCGGCAGGCTCCCCCCCGGTCCAGTCCCAGGACGGCGCCCGGACAGGCGCGGGTGCCGCGATGACGGAAGGAATAGACGCTGAACCCCCGGTGCCAGCCCCGCACCGTGGCCAGCCGCCGCTCCACGAAGGGGAAACCCGGATTCCACATGAGGGAGCCGTAACCGAAGACCCAGACATCGTCACCGGCGGCGACGCCGATGGCACGGTAGGGGGCGGCGATTTCAGGGGCGGATGGGGACAAGCGCGGCATGCCAGGCAGGGGAACGACCATGATGCCCCGACCCTGGACGGCTTCCCCGCCGCCGTCAACCGTCGGTAAGCCGATTGGCGCTGGCATTCCGGGCGGCTGATCCCGATCTAAGACTGAAGTCCGGCGCGACGGCACCGCGCTTGCCAAGCCCATCCGGGCGTGGCCTCATCGCCCCGGCGTCCATGCCCGGCCGCCGCCTTTCGGAATTTCCCATGCGTGTCCGCCCCCTGACCCTCGTCTTGTTCCTGGTGCTGGTGCTGGTGACTGGCTATGCCGTGTGGTGGCACCGCATGGCGACCCGCCTGCTGGGCCTGCTGGAGCACAATACCGAGCTGGCGCGGGCGGCGGGCGCCAGCATCACCTATCAGCCGCCCACGCTGGGCGGCTTTCCCCTGGGCATTTCCATCACCGCCACCGACGTGAAGGTCGCGAAGCCGGACGGGCTGAGCTGGTCGGCCGAGACGGTCAAGGCCTCCGCGCCCATCTGGCGCCTAGACCAGGTGGTGCTGACCCTGGCCAAGGGCGGCCACGCCACCCTGCCGCATGAGGGCGGGCGGCCGGCGCTGGAGGCCACCGCCACCATCGCCGGCGGCCGCGTCACCCTGGATCTGCCCACCGGCACCCCCCGCTCGGTGCAGGTGAACCTGAACCATGCCACCCTGGTCGCCGCCGCCCTGCCCGCGCCGGAGGGTGCCCCGGCGGACGCGCCACCGGCAAGCCTGGTGCCGGCCGGCAGCTACCCCATCGAGAATTTGTCCGTCACGGTGGAACGGCCGCTGACGCCGCCGACGGACCACACCGGCACGGGCCTGGCCCTGCATGTGGACGTCACCAACATGACCGTGCCGCCGGTGCGCAGCCTGGGCACGACGGTGCAGCGCCTGATCCTGGCGGCACGGGTGCAGGGACCCGTGCCGGCCGCGCCCACGGTGGACGCGGTGACCCCCTGGTCCAAGGATGGCGGCACGGTGGAGGTGGACAGCCTGAAGCTGGATTGGGGCGACCTGCACATGGGGGCCAACGCAACCCTGGCGCTGGACGCCAACCTGCAGCCCCAAGGGTCGGGCACGGCGGAACTGTCGGGCCTGGACAACCTGGTGGATGCGCTGCACGATGGCGGCAGCCTGCGCGGCAACGCCGCAACCTGGGCGCACCTGGGCGTCGCCCTGCTGGCCAAGCCCAAGGCCAACGGCGGCGCCCCCACGCTGAAGCTACCCATCACGATGCAGGACCATAAGCTGCAGGTGGGGCCGCTGACCGTGGCCCACTACCCCGACATCGCCTGGCGCTGAGATGGCCGAATAAGGGCAACGGCTTCAAACCTGAGCGCGGCTACCCACCGGTTGAAACGGAGCGAAGCGACAAGGACGCGACGGCGTCCGCCGCAGCGAGCACCGAAGGGCGCAACGAGGATAGGCAAGGGGCGGATGCCCCGCCGGCGCTTGAGGCAAACGAACCGATCAAGCCTGCTTGGCGTCGATGATGGAGCGGCGAATGGCGCGGGTGCGGGTGAACAGGTCGAACAGCTTGTCCCCTTCCCCCCAGCGGATGGCGCGCTGCAGGGCCGTCAGATCCTCGGTGAAACGCTGGATCATCTCCAGCACCGCCTCGCGGTTGTTCAGGAAGATATCGCGCCACATGACGGGGTCCGACGCCGCGATGCGGGTGAAGTCGCGGAAACCGGTGGCCGAGAAGCGGATGACCTCCGACTTCGTCGTCTCCTCCAAATCCGTGGCCGTGCCGACGATGGTGTAGGCGATCAGGTGCGGCAGGTGGCTGGTGATGGCCAGCACCTGGTCATGGTGGCTGGCGTCCATGACCTCGATCTGCGAGCCGCAGGCCGCCCACAGCCGGCCCAGCCGGTCGACCGCCGCCGTGTCCGTGCCGGGGGGCGGCGTCAGGATCAGCCAGCGGCCGCGGAACAGCTCCTTGAAGCCGGCGTCGGGGCCGGAGTGCTCGGTCCCGGCCAGAGGATGGCCGGGCACGAAGTGCACGCCGTCCGGCACGTGGGGGGACACGTCGCGCACCACCGCCTGCTTGACGGAGCCCACGTCGCTGAGCGTGCTGCCCGGCGCCAAGTGTGGGCCGATCAAGGCCGCCACGTCGGCATAGGCGCCCACCGGCGTGCAGAGGATGACCAGGTCGGCACCGGCCACGGCCAGGGTGGCGTCGCTTTCCACCCGGTCGGCGATGCCCAACTCCGCCACGCGGGCGCAGACGGCGTCGGACCGGTCGCAGGCCACCACCTCGGCCGCCAGGGAACGGTCGGCCATCAGGCAGCGCAGCAGGGAGGAGCCGATAAGGCCCAGGCCGATGATGCAGACGCGATGGTAGAGAGGCGTATCGGTCATTTGCCGGCCACCCAATCCGCGAGTCCGGCCACAACCTCCCGCATCTCATCCTCCAGCCCGATGGTGACGCGCAGGCAGTGCGGCAGGCCGTAGGAGCCGACCTGGCGCACCAGGATGCCGCGCGACTTCAGCAGCAGCCGGGCACCCTCGGCATTGGCGCGGTCGCCCTTCTGCTCCGCAAAGGAAATCAGGACGAAATTGGCGACGGAGGGATGGACCACCAGGCCCAGCTCACGAACCTGGCCGACGAACCATTCGCGCACCTGGGCGTTATGCCGGCGGCTTTTTTCCAGGAACTCCACATCCTCCAACGCCGCCAGGCCGGCGGCCTGGGCGCTGGACGCCACGTTGAAGGGACCGCGCACGCGGTTCAGCACGTCGGCCACGGCGGCCGGGCAATAGGCCCAGCCCAGGCGCAGGCCGCCCAGCGCGAAAATCTTGGAGAAGGTGCGGGTCATGACGACGTTGCTGAATTCGTCGACCAAGTCGGACCCGTCGGTGTAGTCCGACGCGTCGACATATTCGGCATAGGCCGCGTCGATGACCAGCAGCACATTCTCCGGCAGGCCGGCGTGCAGGCGCCGCAGCTCGTCCCTGTTGAGATAGCTGCCGGTGGGATTGTTGGGGTTGGCGATGAAAACCACCCGGGTGCGGGGCGTGACGCGGGCCAGCAAGGCATCAACGTCGGTCTTCAGGTTGGTCTCGGGTGCCGCCACCGGCGTGGCGCCGGCGAAGCGCGCGCTGATGGGATAGATGGCGAAGCCATGGACGGTGTGCAGCACCTCGTCACCGGCGCCTGCGTAGGCGCGGGTCAGCAGCTGCAGCACATCGTCGGAGCCGTTGCCGCAGACGATGCGCTCGGCATCCAGGCCGAAACGGCGGCCCAGGCCGGCGCGCAGCGCCTTGGACCCGCCGTCGGGATAGCGATGGATCTGCCCCGCCACAGCGGCGTAGGCGGCGACCGCCTTGGGGCTGGGCCCCAACGCCCCCTCGTTGGAGGCCAGGCGGATCAGCCGCGACGCCCCCGGCGCATGCGCCTCGCCCCCGACATAGGCATGGATATCGAGAATGCCGGGGTTGGGAACGGGAGCGGACATGATGCTGAGGAACCTTCTGGCAGGCGGTGGCGGTCTTCTTCATCAAACGGGTCTGGGGTCAAACCCGCACGCAGGTAAGGATAGCTGTGAGTCTTATCAAAGCCTTATGCGAATCGGGGGCGCATGCCCTGCGCCGGTGGGGCGCGACTCGGCGGGCTTCCTGAGGCGACTCGGGGTAGCCCGTCTCAGGACTTCCTGGCTTCCAGCGTGATGGGCAGGGCATAGGCGCCCACGGGCAGCACGCGCACCAGGGCGTCGCCCAGTTTTTCCGCCAGGGCGCCCAGGCGGGCGTCGTCGCCATCCACGAAATCCTCCACCTCGATCAGGTGGACGGACCCGCCGCCGCCCGGCAGGTGGAAGATGCGGAACCAGCCCACGGGCAGGCTGACGGCCTCCATCATGTCCTTCAGGCGGCCGCGGCTCATGTCCTGCGCCAGTTCCACCCCCAGCAGGGTGTGGTCCTGGCCCGTGGCCTCCAGCGGTACCGCCCCCAGGATCAGGGCGTCGCCGCCCTCCTTCTGGCCGGGACGGCTGCAGAACGGCAGGCGGCCGATGATCTTGGGCGTCTTGGTGTCGTCGCTGATGAGGAAACGCCACCAGGGGTCCGTCTCCTCCTCCTCCGGCACGGGCACCACGCCCACGGTGGCGCTGCCCTCGGCCAGGGCGCGCAACACAGCCTGGGCGGTGTTGGCGGGCGCGAGGGGGGTGACGGTGCCGTAATGGTCGCGGGCGATGTCCCACAGGCGGCGGTCGTCGTCGGGCGCATAGACGGCGACGGCGAAAGGCCCCTGGATCAGGGTCATGGCGGCGATCATCTCGCGCCAGATGCGCACGATGGCGGCCACGGGCACGCTGCCCTGGTGCCGGGCCACCAGGCGCCGCAGGATGCCCGCCTCACGCCCTGGCCGGATGAAGACCTTGGCGCCCGCCTTGGACTGGGCGATACGCTCCACCACCCGGGCGCGCCGCATGATGAGGTCATGGATGGCCGCATCGATCTCATCGATTTCACGGCGCAGGGCGTCGACGGAGGGGCTGGCAGGGGGCATGGACGGGTTCGGATTATAGGACCTGAAACGACTGAGTCTTAGAGCCTGCCCCCCGCAAAATCAAAGAAAACGTTGACTTGGGGTACCCCGCTTCCTAGTCATGCATGCTGCATTCCAAGGCCCGCCCGACGATGATCACCCCGCCTGCCTACACGGATAGTTCCGGCGCCACGGCCGCGCCCGCCCTCGGGGGCCTGCCCGGGCAACGCATGGTGCTGGGCGCCGATCGGCCCATGCCCCTGGACGGCGGCGGGCAGCTGGGCCCCTTCACCGTGGCCTACCAGACCTACGGCACCCTCAACGCCGACAAGTCGAACGCCGTGCTGGTCTGCCACGCCCTGACCGGCGACCAGTACGTGGCCGACCGCCACCCCATCACCGGCAAGCCCGGCTGGTGGGAGATGCTGGTGGGCCCGGGCAAGCCGGTGGACACGGACCGATTCTTCGTTATCTGCAGCAACGTCATCGGCGGCTGCATGGGGTCCACCGGTCCGCACGACGTGAACCCGGCCACGGGCCAGCCCTATGCCATCGATTTCCCCGTCATCACCATCGGCGACATGGTGCGGGCCCAGGCGCTGCTGATCGACGCGCTGGGCATCGACCAGCTGTTCTGCGTCATCGGCGGCTCCATGGGCGGTATGCAGGTGCTGCAATGGGCGGTGGCCTACCCCGAGCGGGTGTTCGCCGCCGTGCCTATCGCCACCGCCGCCCGGCATTCGGCCCAGAACATCGCCTTTCACGAGGTGGGGCGCCAGGCCATCATGGCCGACCCGGAATGGCGCGACGGCGCCTATCAGCAGGCCGGCACCAACCCGGCGCGCGGCCTGGCCGTGGCCCGCATGGCCGCCCACATCACCTACCTGTCGGAAGCGGCCCTGCACCGCAAGTTCGGCCGCAACCTGCAAAGCCGCCAGGCCATCACCTTCGGCTTCGACGCCGATTTCCAGGTGGAAAGCTATCTGCGTTACCAGGGTGCCAGCTTCGTCGACCGCTTCGACGCCAACAGCTACCTCTATATCACCCGTGCCATGGATTATTTCGACCTGGCGGCGGAGCACGGCGGCCAGTTGGCCCAGGCCTTCCGCGTGGGCGGCAAGGGCACGCCCGTGCGCTTCTGCCTGGCCAGCTTCTCCAGCGACTGGCTGTTCCCCACGTCCGAGTCGCGGGCGGTGGTGCACGCGCTGAACGCCGTGGCCGCCAACGTCAGCTTCGTGGAGATCGAGACGGACAAGGGCCACGACGCCTTCCTGCTGGATGAGCCGGAGTTCCACCAGGTCATGCGCGGCTTCATCAACGGTTGCGCCGATCATCGCGGCCTGAAACGTCGGGCTTGATCCCATGGACGCCACGGTCATCCCTCCCCGCACCGACATCCGCGGCGACCTGCGCCGCATCGCCGACATGGTCAGCGCGCAGGCCCGCGTGCTGGACGTGGGCTGCGGCGACGGCGCCCTGCTGGATCTCCTGACCCGGGAAAAGGGTGTCGACGGGCGCGGCATGGAACTGGGCATGGACGGCGTGCGCGAATGCGTGTCGCGCGGCCTGTCCGTCATCCAGGGCGACGCCGACACCGACCTGAAGGACTATCCCAGCGACGCCTTCGACTACGTCATCCTGTCGCAGACGCTGCAGGCCACGCGCGACCCGCGCGGCGTGCTGCTGCAGATGCTGCGCATCGGCCGCCGCGTCATCGTCTCCTTCCCCAATTTCGGCTATTGGCGGGTGCGCCTGGCCCTGCTGCTGACGGGGCGCATGCCGGTGACCGACCGGCTGGGGTTCCAGTGGTGGGAAACGCCCAACATCCACTTCTGCACCATCGCCGACTTCACGGCCCTCTGCGCCCAGCTGGGCGGGGTGACGGTGGAACGCAGCGCCATCCTGGACCACGCCGGCCGCCAGCTGACCAGCGACGCCACCACCTGGCGCGCCAACTGGTCGGGCGAGCAGGGGATCTTCCTGCTGCGGCGGGACTAGAGGCGGCCGCGCCTAAGCGACCGGCCCAGGCCTCTCATAAGCAATCGTGTCCACCAGCCGGGCGAAGCTGCCGTCCGAAAGCTGAAAGCGCACCCAGCGGAAACGGCTGGCGAAGATCCTCACCTCGGATGAGCGGTTGGCACGGGTGGTCAGTTCCAGTGCCGGCGGCGACGGCTCGAACCAGCCGAGGTCCGCGAGCGTCGCCTCCGCCGTGCGGATCTCGTCGCTGGCATAGGGCCAGAGGGACGTGCCCAGCACGTCGGCGCGCGGTCGCCCAAAGTCCCGCTCCCGCCCCGCCGACAAAGCCAGCAGGCGATGGGTCAGGTCACAGACCAGGTGCACCGATCCGGCCGAATTGTTCACCAAACGCGCCAGTTCGCGGTCGGCGGCACTGTCCAGGCCGGCCTGCATCAGTTGGCGGATGGCCGCCTGTTCATCACCATCGGGCACAAGCGTGCCGGATTCCCAGCGGGAGACCGTGGCCTGGGAAACGCCCAGCAATTCGCCGGCATGGCTCTGCTTCACCCGGCGCAGGGTGCGCCACAGCCGCAGCGACTGCCCCAAATGGGGACCAGCCATGCGCGGCAGAGTGTCAACGGCGGTGTCAACGGCGGTACCAATGGCGGTGCCGACAGCGGCGGTGATGCTGGCCATGATGGTTCTGTCCCCGACCGCGGGAGCGGCACAGGCAAGAACGCCGCCGCTTGTCCACGCATATCTTATTCACGGCGCATCAAGGCCGGCCATGCCCAAAATAGCGCCCCCGCCTGCCGCGGGCATCACGCGTTCGAGGGCATCATGGACAGCCGCTGGGTCAAGATCGTCTGGTTCTATTGCGTCGGCGTCATCGCCGCCGCCCAGCTGGGCAAGATGTCGGCCCTGATCCCCCTCATCTCCCGCGACCTGGGCCTCAGCCTCACCCTGGCGGCCCTGGTCATCTCGCTGCTGGAAATCGGCGGCGCCGGTTTCGGCCGCATCGCCGGCGGGCTGATCCAGCGGGCGGGCCGCCGCCCCGCGCTGCTGGCCGGCACCGCGTTCCTGGCCGTGGGCGGTATCGGCGAGAGCCTGGCGCAGGGCCCGGCGGCGCTGATCGCCTGGCGGGTGCTGGAGAGTGCCGGGTACCTGACCACCGTCATCGCCGCCCCCATGCTGATCCTGGAGACGGCGACCCCGCGCCAGCGCGGCGTGGCCCTGGCGTTGTGGAGCAGCTTCGTGCCCGTGGGCCTGGCCCTGGGCGCCATCCTGTCCGGCTGGGCGGCGGAGCTGTGGTCCTGGCGCGGCGCCCTGTTCGGCGGCGGCGTGGTGGCGGCCGGCGCCCTGGCCCTGTCCCTGCCCATGACCTCGGGTGTCGGGGCGCGGGTGCGCGGGCCAGGTGCCGGCGGCACCGGCCCCACCCGGCGGGCCTGGGCCCTGGCCGTGGGCTTCGGCTGCTACACCACCTTCGAGGTCGGCTTGCTGGGGATGCTGCCGACCTTCCTGGTGGACAAGGCCGGCGCCAGCGCCGACGCCGCAGGATTCATCACCGGCGTCGCCTCCTTCGCCACCGTGGTGGGCAGCGGGGTGGCCGGCTGGTGGAACCACCGCAACCACGGGCGGGATCTGGCGCGCGGCCCCTCCTTCGCCCTGATGGCGCTCAGCATCGTCCTGCCGGCCCTTATGCTGTTCCTGGTGTTCGGGCCGGCCCCGGACCTCACCACCGCCGCCATCGTCGTCATCGCGCTCAACGCCCTGTCCGGCGTCTATCCCGGCCTGGCCTTCGCCATGCTGCCCGCCGTGGCCGGGTCCGACCGGGGCCTGCCCGCCGCCAACGGCCTGCTGACCCAGTTCGGCGCCAGCGGCTCCCTCATCGGGCCGCCCCTGTTCGCCGCCTTCGCCGGCCATTGGGGCTGGACCAGCGCCGCCGCCTGCGGCCTGGCCGCATCCCTGCTCTGCCTGGCCTTGATGCGGGCGGCGGGGGTATCGTCCCCTTCCGTCGCGGCCCCCGATCAGGCCGCCTGAGTTCCCTTGGAGTTCCGACTATGCCTGCCCTTCCTCCCCGGGTGATCGCTTTGGATGGCGACGACACGCTCTGGCATAACGAGGCCATGTTCTCGACCTCATACGCCGAGTTCCGCGACCTGCTGCTGCGGCACAGCGACCTGGACCAGGCCACCATCGATGAGCGTCTGCTGCTGGTGGAGCGGCGCAACCTGGTGACCTATGGCTACGGCATCAAGGGCTTCACCCTGTCGATGATCGAGACCGCCCTGGAACTGACGGAAGGGCGCATCCCCGGCATCGCCATCGAGACGCTGGTACAGCGCGGCCGCGCCATGCTGGCCCACCCGGTGGAGCTGATCGATGGTGCTGTGGAGGTCATCGAAACCCTGCGGGAGCGGGACCATGAGGTGTGGCTGATCACCAAGGGCGACCTGTTCGACCAGGAAAGCAAGATCGCCCGCTCCGGCCTGGCTGACCTGTTCCACCGCATCGAGATCGTGTCGGAAAAGGACGACGCCACCTACCGCCGCCTGCTGGACCGCCACGGCGTGGAACCCGCCGACTTCGCCATGGCCGGCAACTCCCTGAAGTCCGACGTCCTGCCCGTGGCGGCCCTGGGCGGCCGGGGTTTCCACGTGCCCTATCACACCACCTGGGCCCATGAGATGGTATCCGGCCCGATTCCCCACCCCTATATCGAGCTATCATCCTTACGTGAATTGCCGAGCGCGTTAGGGTCCAGGTAAGGAATCGACTCGGGGAAGAGGTATTTTCGAGTCAGGGCGCAACTAACGGCGGGAAGTCCATAAACCGCCCCGCATCTGCCGCCGCGATGGATTTGCGTAGACGATCGGCATTGACTGGGCTGCGCAAGAGATGGAGCGTTTCCAGCATCCTGCGAAACTCACCCGTTGCCTCCGCAATCCGGGCTCGATCAACCCTTTGCTCTTCATTGGCCATGGGCATGTCTCACAAAGCCCCTCACCCCAGCGCCAGGTCGTCCCGGTGGATCATCTCGTCCCGGCCGCGCCAGCCCAGGCTGGCTTCGATCTCGGCGCTGCGGCGGCCCTGGATGCGGCGGGCGTCCTCGGCGGAATAGGCCACCAGGCCGCGGGCGATGACGCGGCCGGCCTGGGTGCGGACGGCCACCAGGTCGCCGCGCTGGAAATCACCCTCGACCCCGCGCACGCCGGCGGGCAGCAGGCTGCCGCCCCGGGCCAGGGCCTGGGCCGCGCCCTCGTCCACCACCAGGGTACCGGCCGGCTTCAGGGAGCCGGCGATCCAGCGCTTGCGCGCCGTGCCGGGGCCGGCCGATGGCAGGAACCAGGTGCACAGCGCACCGCCCTGCTCCGCCGCCGTTTCCAGCGCCGCCAGGGGGTTCATGCGCTTGCCCGAAACGATGGCCATGCGGCAGCCGGCGGCCACGGCGATGCGGGCGGCGGCGATCTTGGTCACCATGCCGCCGCTGCTGTAACCAGCGGGCGGTTCCCCCGCCATGGCCTCGATCTCCGGCGTCACCTCGGTCACCACCGGCAGGTGGCGGGCGTTGGGGTCCTTGCGCGGGTCGGCGGTGTAGAGGCCGTCGATGTCGGACATGAGGATCAGAGTGTCGGCGCTGATCATCTGCGCCACGCGGGCGGCCAGGCGGTCGTTGTCGCCGAAGCGGATCTCGGCGGTGGCCACGGTGTCGTTCTCGTTGATCACGGGAACGGCGCCCAGCTTCAACAGGGTCTCGATGGTGGCGCGGCCGTTCAGGTGGCGGCGGCGGTCCTCGGTATCGTCCAGCGTCAGCAGCACCTGGGCCACGGTGATGTCGTGCCGGGCGAGGGTTTCCTGATAGGCGTGGGCCAGGCGGATCTGGCCGGTGGCGGCGGCGGCCTGCTTTTCCTCAAGCTTCAGCGGGCGGCCCACCAGGCCCAGATGTTCCCGCCCCACGGCGACGGCGCCGGAGGAAACGATGACCACGTCCACGCCCCGGCGGCGCAGGGCGGCCACGTCGTCGCACACGCTGTCCAGCCAGTCGCGGCGGATGCGGTGCGTCGCCCCGTCCACCAGCAGGGCGGAGCCGATCTTGACGATCAGGCGCTTGGCCTGTGTGACCGGTGGGACATCAAACACCGCCGCCGCACCGGTTGAGGAAATTTCCGTGCGGGCGGCGGCGTCGTTCATTTTCTAACGTGTCCCTTTGTCGGCCTGGGAGATGTCGTCCAGGGGATTGTACCGCGCCTTGTATGCCTTGCTGCGCGCTTCCTCACCATCCATCAGGCGCGCAGCCTTGATCTGCTCCAGAAGCGCATACAGCACGTCGGGCACATGCTCGCCGGTGGCGCCAGACAGCACCATGACCGGCTTCTTGGCGGAGCGGCGCAGCTTCAGCTTCTTTTCCGCCAGTTCTTCCTCGGTCAGGGCGTCGACCTTGTTCAGGGCCACGATCTCCGGCTTTTCCGCCAGGCCGCCGCCATAGGCGCGCAGCTCGCGGCGGATGGTGCGGTAGGCCTTCTGCACATCCTCCTGCGTGCCGTCCACCAGGTGCAGCAGCACGCGGGTGCGCTCCACATGGCCCAGGAAGCGGTCGCCCAGGCCGTGGCCTTCGTGTGCGCCCTCGATCAGGCCGGGGATGTCGGCCACCACGAACTCCTCCTCACCCGCGCGCACGACGCCCAGGTTGGGCACCAGCGTGGTGAAGGGATAGTCGGCGATCTTGGGCCGGGCGCGGGACACGGCGGCCAGGAAGGTGGACTTGCCGGCGTTGGGCAGGCCCACCAGGCCGACGTCGGCGATCAGCTTCAGGCGCAGCCACACCCAGCGCTCCTCCCCCGGCCAGCCGGGGCCGGCCTTGGTGGGCGCGCGGTTGGTGGAGGTCTTGAAATGAGCGTTGCCGAAGCCGCCGTCGCCGCCCTTCAGCAGCACGATGCGCTGGCCCACCTCCATCATGTCGGCCAGCACCGTCTCCTGGTCCTCGTCCAGGACCTGGGTGCCCACCGGCACCTTCAGCACCATGGGCTCGCCGGCGGCACCCGAGCGGTCGCGGCCCATGCCGTGGCCGCCGCGCTGGGCCTTGAAGTGCTGCTTGTAGCGGTAGTCGATCAGCGTGTTCAGGCCGTCCACGGCCTCGATCACGATGTCGCCGCCGCGCCCGCCGTTGCCGCCGTCCGGCCCGCCGAACTCAATGAACTTCTCCCGCCGGAAGCCGACGCAGCCGGGGCCGCCGTCACCGCTCTTCAGGTAGATTTTGCACTGGTCCAGGAACTTCATGATGGGCGGGCCTTATATCATGGCCTTTGAAATATCAAAGGCCCCCTCAAACGCCGGGCGGCCACATCCGTGGCCTTGGCTTCCTCGCTGCGCCCTTCGGTGCTCGCTCCGGCGGACGCAGTCGCGTCCTATGGAAAAAGCGATGGCGGTCGCGCGGAGCGCGGCAAATGCAAATCGGGGGAACGGTCACCCGTCCCCCCGATCAGAGTCAAAACACCTGGTGCCGAAGCGGCAGGTTACTCGGCGGCGATGGCCACCGGCTCCTGGGCCAGCTCGACGGACACGTAGGTGCGGCCCTGACGGCCGGTGTGGAACTTCACGGCGCCGTCGGCGGTCGCGAAAATGGTGTGGTCCTTGCCCAGGCCCACGTTGGCGCCGGGGTGGAACTTCGTGCCGCGCTGGCGGACGATGATGTTGCCGGAAACGACGGCTTCGCCGCCGAAGGCCTTCACGCCCAGACGACGACCGGCGCTGTCACGACCGTTGCGGGAGCTACCGCCTGCCTTTTTATGTGCCATCTCGAAAACTCCTTAAATCGAGGAGGTCGGCTGCCGATTAGGCGCCGGCCTGGATGTCGGTGATGCGCAGGATCGTCAGGTCCTGACGATGGCCGTTCTTGCGGCGGTAGTTCTGCCGGCGCTTCTTCTTGAAGATGATGATGTGCGGCGCATGGGCCTGGGCCACCACGGTGGCCGTCACGGCGGCGCCAGCCACCAGCGGGGTGCCGACGGTGGTGTTGCCGGCATCGCTGACCAGCAGGACCTCGTCCAGCTTCAGGGAGGCGCCAGCGTCACCCGCCAGCTTCTCAACCTTAATGACGTCGCCGGCCGCGACCTTGTACTGCTTACCGCCGGTGCGGATGACTGCGAACATTCTAGCCCACCACTGATCTGGCCGGGCCCAGCCGAGAGTGGCCAGCGCCCACGCAAAACGGAACGACGGGACCTAGCACAGGACCCGTTTCTAAGAGAGCGCGCACTATACAGGCGACCTCGGCCCTGTCAAGCACCCCCAATACGAGTCCGCGCGGAATCCCGACGCCCGGCACCGTTGCGGGATTCTCAGGGCTTCGTCTCGGGATCCACGATCATCCTCGACGAGGCCGCAAGGCGGGGCAGCAGGCGCCGTTCCGCCGCCAGGCCGGAGAAGGCCGGCTGCGCCACGGAGGGGGCCAGGCGCCGCCGCGGCTCCACCACGCGGGTGGCGGTGGTGGCGTAGATCTGCTTGCTGGCCTCCACGATCTGGACACCGGCGAAGGCCTTGAACCAGCGGGCGCCCAGGTTTTCCACCGCCCCGGCCGACGCCATGAAGAATCGGGACTTCACCGGCGGCATGAACAGGGCCGATGTCTCCCGCTCCGGCACGAACAGGTTGGCGCGCAGCACGCGGCGCAACTGGCCCGTGGAAAACGGGGAGCCGTGGCCGAAGGGGGTGCGGTCGGTGCGGGCCCAGATGCCGCGCCGGTTGGGCACGACGGCGATCAGGCGCCCGCCCCCGGCCAGGACGCGCCAGATCTCCTGCATCATGGGCTTCAGGTGCTCCGTGAACTCCAACCCATGGACCAGCAGCACGCGGTCGACCGACATGTTGGGAAACGGCAGCTCCGATTCCTCGCCCAGGGTCACCAGGCCCGGCCCCTCGGGCGGCCAGAAGACCACGCCCTGGGCGGCCGGCATGACGGCCATCACCCGCTCCGCCTCCGTCAGGAAGGGACGCAGGAAAGGGGTGGCATAGCCTATGCCCAGCACGCGCTGGCCGCTGACGTCGGGCCACAGCTCGCGCAGGCGGCGGCGCACCAGCCGCCGGACCACCTGGCCCAGGCTGCTTTCGTAGAATTCGCGCAGGTCGACGACATCGTTATACATCGGCCGGATGCTAGCACGGCGGGCGCGGACTCGCCTATTAGGCCTGGAGCCCTAAAACCCGCCGCCCCGAACCCTGTCATTTGGGGCGAGGCCGCCCCCTGCGACGCGGCCACCGCTTGTGGCAGGGCGAGTCGGCGCTTACCTTCCAGGGTGAACGCCTTGGGAGGCCCCCGCCATGCTCCGCTTCGCCCCCGCCTTGATCACCGCAACCGTTGCCGCTGGCCTGCTGGCCGGCTGCGCCACCGACCCAGCCACCGATAAGGGCGCCCCCGGGACCCAGACGGCCAAAGCCGAGTCGCAGGATCGGGGCCAGATGTGCATCCCGGTCCGTACCATCCGCCGCACCCAGGTCATCGATGAAAGCACCATCCTGGTGGAGATGCAGGACCGAACCAAGTTCATCCGCATCAATCTGGCCGGCCGCTGCAGCGGGCTGGGCTTCTACGGCTTCGCCTACGTTTCCCATAATGACGAGCTGTGCCGCACCGACCCGCTGACCCTGGTGGGCATGCCGGTGCCGCCCGTCTGCCTGATCGACAGCATGATCCCCATCGACAAGGCCGCCGCCGATGCCCTGAAGGCCAAGCCGAAGACCGACGGCCCAACTGGCGGCCCGGCTGGCAGCCCGGCGGGCGCGGCCACACCCGCGCCCGATGACCAGGGCCGCGACTGAGGGTCAGCCCGGTAGCCCCATCGCCGTCGGCAGGGCCCAGTGCCGCCAGACGCTGACCATGCGCAGGGCGAAGCACGCCCCGCCGCCGGCCAGTGCCGCGTAACGCGGGGCGACGCCCAGGCGGATGGCGGCCGTCATGACGGCGGCGCCCAGCAGTGCCGCCGTGGCGTAGACGTCCACCCGCAGGATGGCCGGCACCTGGGCCAGCATGATGTCGCGCAGGGTGCCGCCGCCCACACCGGTGATGGTGCCCATCAGCACGGCGCTGAAGGGCGGGATGTCGCGGTTCAGCGCCTTTTCCGTGCCCGCCACGGCGAACAGCGACAGGCCGGCCGCGTCCAGGGTGGTCATCAGCCCCACCGGCACCTGGCCCACCAGGGCATGACCGGTGAAGGTGGCCGCCCCGGCGGCGAAGGCCATGGCAGGATAGCGCCAGTCGCGCAGGGCCGTGGGCGGGGCCGCCCCGATCAGCAGGTCGCGCAGCACGCCGCCGCCCAACGCCGTGGCAAAGGACAGGACCATGACGCCGAACAGGTCCAGCCCGCCGCGCAGTGCGGCCATGGCGCCCTCGACCGCGAACAGCACGGTGCCGGCCATGTCGGCCACGGACAGCACCATATCCGTCTTCTTCCCCATCCCCTTCCCAACCCCGCATCCCATGCCGGACCGCAGCGTTACACCGTCGCGGGACGGCTGGCGAGAGGATCGGCGGGTGCGGCGATGGCCTTCAGAGCTGGCGTCGAAGCTGCCGCCGGATCAGCAGGACCGCCAGCAGGCCGCCCACCGCCACCAGGGGCACGAGGCTGAGGAGCAAATCCGGCGCCGACAGCCCCGCCTGCACCAGGCCGCCGCCCAGCAGCGGCCCCACGACGGAGCCCAGGCGCCCGGCAGCCACCGCCCCGCCCACGCCGGTACCCCGGATGGCGGTGGGGTAGCAGGCGGGTGCTGCGGCATAGAGCGTGGCCTGGGTGGTCAGGACCATGGCGCCGGCGCCCAGGCCCACCAACAGGGCCACCGTCAGGTTGGCCGGCATTACGGCCAGCAGCACCAGGAAGACCGCCAGGCCGACGAAAACCGTGACGGCGTAGCCGAAGCGCCGGGGACCATCCAGCAGCGGCCCGGTGACGGCGCAGGCGATGGCGCCTGAGATGTTCAGCATCACCTGGATCAGCGCCGCCTGCGGCTTGGTGAACCCCCGTTCGGTCATGAGCATGGGCAGCCAGCTGAGCAGCAGGTACAGCACCATCAGGGTGGCGAAGAAGGCCAGCCACAGCAGCACCGTCTCCACCGCGCGGCCGCCACCGAACAGGATGGCGAGGATGCCGGTCCGGGCACCCCCGTCCGCCGCCGCCGCGCGAAAGGCCTGCGAATCCGGCAGGGCCCGGATCAGCAGGGGCAGAACCAGCAACGGCGCGCCGCCGGCGACATAGAAGATGGTGCGCCAACTGTCGAAGCCACCGCCCATCCCGGCGAAGACGGCGATCAGGCTGACGATGGCGCCACCCAGGGGCATGCCGCCGTACATCAGGGAAACCGCCCCTCCGCTGCGCCCCGACGGGCTGTTCTCCGCCGCCAGCGCCACCAGGTTGGGCAGGGTGCCGCCCAGGCCCAGGCCGGTGGCCAGGCGCATGAGGAAGAGTGTGGTGAAGTCCGACGACAGGGCGGTCGCGGCCGTGAACACGCCGAACAGCGCGACCGAGACCACCAGCACCGCCTTGCGCCCGAAGCGGTCGGCCAACCGGCCGCCCACCAGCGCGCCCAGGAAAAGGCCGATGGTGCCGGCGCTGAAGAAGGCGCCCAGCTCCTTCGGCGCCAGGTGCAGGGCGGGGGCCAGCTTGGGCGCCGCCACGCCGGCGGCCTGCAGATCGACGCCTTCCAGGACGGCGACCAGCAGACACAGCAGGGTGGTGCGGTTGATCAGGCCGCCCGCCGGGGCCTGTGGCGCCGCGATCGAGGCATTCGCCGGGGCGGCCACCGCGTCATGGTTCAGCACGTTCCTCTCCCGTTTATTCTTATCGGTCGGGAACAAGGTGCGCGCGGGAACGATGGATGTCCAGAAAAGTTGCTGACAATAACTAAATTCGCCGCCCGCCCAGCAGGCCGCCGACCACGAACAGGCCCACGCCCACCATCAGGCCCACATCGGCCACGTTGAAGATGCCGGTACGCAGGGATCCGATGCCGAGATTCAGGAAATCGAACACGGTGCCGCCCTGGACCAGCCGGTCCAGCAGGTTGCCCAGGCCCCCGCCCAGAAAGCTGCCGGCACCCAGCAGTTCCATGCGGCTGAGGGATTTCGCCCGCAGGCTCCACGCCAGCAGGGCGGCCAGGACCAGCGCCACGCCCACGGTGAAGACCAGGCCCCGGGCATGGTCGTCCAGCCCGGCGCCGATGCTCAGGAAGGCGCCGGGGTTGTTGACCGGCGTCACCAGGATGGCGCCGTTCAGCGCCGTTAGATCCACCCCCGGGGTGAGCACCTGCTTCAGCCAGGCCTTGGTCGCCTGGTCCGCCACGAACCACGCGAGCGCCGACGGCACCAGCCAGCGCAATCGATCCTGAACACTCATTCTTGACTATCCCCGCTGTCGTTCTTTCGGGCGCAGGCCTCGCGATAGGCGGAGGGTGACTGGCCGATGACCTGTTTGAAATCCTGGGTGAAGTGGGCGTGGTCGAAATAGCCCAGATCCTGGGCCAACGTGGTCAAATCCACCGCCTCGCCCTGGCCCAGGCGGTGCGCCGCCTCATGCAGGCGGGCGCGGCGGATAACCCATTTGGGCGTCATACCCACCAGGTCGGCGAACAGCCGCTGCAGCGCGCGCACGCCCAGGCCGCAGCGGGCGACCAGGTCGTCCACCCGCAGGATGTCGCGATCGGCCTCCACCAGCGCCACCAGCCGGTTGATCTCCACCACCGTCGCCGGCACATCCATCAACCTCTGGCGCACCAGCGGCTCGGCCACCGCCACCATGCCGGCGTCATCCTCGGCGGCCAGCACCGCCGCCTCCGCCCCCTCCGCCGCCGTGCCGAACACGGCCGCCAGGTCCAAGGTGCGGTCGACCAGGGTGGTCAGCGGCGCGCCCAGCAGGGCGCGGAAACCGGCGGGACGGAAGCGGATGCCCAGCACGCGGCCGGCGCCCTGCAGCTCGTAGGCGAAGATGCCGTGCATGGGGCCGTAGATGGCGGTGCGCCCCCGCTCGAACACCAGGTTCACGGCAGGATAGGGCAAGGTGCGCTGGATATAGGGCGGCTGGCCCGTCAGGTCCCAGGCCACCACCCAGTAATGCTCCACCACCGCCGCCAGATCCTCCGCCGGCAAATAGCGGCCCAGGCGGAAGCGCTGCGCCGCCGCCCCGGGCGCCAGCACGCCCTTGGGCGCCGCCGTCACCGGGCGCACGGGCTTTTCCTATCCTGGTCGCGTTTTTCCAAGCCCACGAAATCCCCCAAGCCTATCGTCCCGCCTGACCCCCGTTCCCGTGGAGAGCCGCCATGAAACTCTATTCCCTGGCCCTGTCGCCCTTCGCCGCGCGCGTCCGCGCCGCCATCTATGCCAAGGACCTGGCCGTCGACATCCTAACCCCGCCCGAGGACTGGCGCACCTCCCCCGCCTTCCGGGCATTGAACCCCATGGTGCGGGTGCCCGTGCTGGTGCTGGACGATGGCCGGTCCATCCCGGAATCGGCAGTGATCGTGGAGTATCTGGAGGACGCCTTCCCCGCTGTCCCCCTGCACCCCGCCGACCCGGTGGACCATGCCCGCGTGCGCCTGCTGACCGCGGTGGCCGACAACTACGTGATGCGCGAGACCTTTCCCCTGTTCGCCCTGTTCGACAGCAAGACGCCGGACGAGGACGCCATCCAGGCGCAGCTGGCGAAGCTGGACAGTGGCATCGGCCTGCTGAACGGCTTGCTGGCCGAGGATGCGGCGCGTGGCCCCTTCGCCTTTGGCGGCCGGGTCAGCACCGCCGACGCCTGGCTGGTTCCGGTGCGCTATACGCTGGAGGGCCTGATGCGCTTCTCCGGCCGCACCCATCTGCTGGACCGCCACGCGGCGGTCGCGGGTTACGCCCAGTCCTTGCGCGAAAGTCCGGCCCTGGCCCGGGTGTGGGATGAGATGGAGGAAGGGTTGCGCCAATACATGAGCCAGCGCGCGGCGACTGCATAAGGTATCCAAACCATCGCATCCATCGGGAAAGACGGGGAAAAGGCGGTGACGCTGTGGTAGGACGGATGCTGGGTCGCCGGCCTTGATGTGGCCGGCCAAAAACATCCGGGACAGCTTCACCATGGTCAGCCGCCGCCTTTTCCTCGCCGCCGCGTCCACGCTTCCTCTCTCCGCCGCCCCCCTCACGGCCCGGGCCGCCGCCCCGTCCAGCACCGACGACCTCGCCGCCCTGACATCGCTGACTATGGGCGCCCAGCCCATCACGGTGGAGGAACGGCGGGCCCGCATCGCCAAGTTGCAGGACCTGATGGCCCGCCAGGGCATCGGCGCCTTCCTGGTGGAATCGGGTAGCAGCCTGGACTATTTCACCGGTATCCGCTGGCACCGCTCCGAACGCACCACCGCCGCCCTGATTCCCGCCAAGGGCCAGGTCATCGTGGTGACGCCGGCGTTCGAGGAGCCCTCGGTGCGCGAGACCCTGCAGGTGGGCGGCGACGTCCGCGCCTGGGATGAGCACGAAAGCCCCTTCCAGCGCCTGTCCCAGGCCCTGAAGGATATCGGCGCGGCCCCGGGGGGCGTCCCGGCGGGCAAGGTGGCGGTGGAACCCACCACCCGCTTCTTCATCATCGACGGCATCCGCCAGGTGACCAGGGATTACGACCTGGTGTCCGGCGACGGTCTGGTGCGGGCCTGCCGCATGCACAAGTCACCGGCCGAGCTGGCCCTGATGCAGGTGGCCAACGAGGTGACGCTGGCCGCCCTGCGCTACGCCCACGCCCATGTGCGGCCGGGCATGCGCGCCGCCGACATTGCCGCCCTGGTGGACACCGCCACGGCGGCCCTGGGCGGCCGGCCGGAATTCTCCCTGGTGCTGCTGAACGAGGCCAGCGCCTACCCCCACGGCTCGATCCAGCCGGAGGTGGTGAAGGACGGTTCCACCGTGTTGCTGGACGTGGGCTGCGCCGTGCACGGCTATCAGTCCGACATCTCCCGCACCTGGGTCTTCGGCACCCCCAGCGCCCGCCAGCGCAAGGTGTGGGACACGGTGAAGCGCGGGCAGGAGATCGCGCTGGAAACCGCCAAGCTGGGCATTCCCGTGGGTGACATCGACAAGGCGGTGCGCCGCTATTACGAGGGCGAAGGCTGGGGCCCCGGCTATCGCCTGCCCGGCCTGTCGCACCGCACCGGCCACGGCATCGGCCTGGACGGCCACGAGTCCCCCTACCTGGTGCTGAGCGACACCACCCCGCTGGAGCCCGGCATGTGCTTCTCCGACGAGCCCGGGCTTTACATCCCCGGCGAATTCGGCATCCGGCTGGAGGATTGCTGGCACATGACGGAGACGGGGCCGAAGCTGTTCACCCCGCTGGCGGCCTCCCTCGACCAGCCGGTGTAAGTTTCGCCGAAAACGACTCCTAGACCCCAGCGATACCCTTAATACGGGAGTTGACTCTCCGTTCCGGTAATGTTCCCATCGACGTGGACACACCTGGAATGGGGCGGGGGATGAGTAGAAGGAATGGGGTGATCATCGGCGGGGCCGCGCTTGTGGTGATCGCCATCGCGATTCTATATACCCGGATATCGATATTTGTCGTCCAGCCCATCGGCTCCCTTCCGGAGGGTAGGACCCTGGTCATATCCAGGCTGAATAAAATGAATTTCGTCGACAGTGCCGATGCCATGTGCGCCCGGATTCAAGGCGGGGTGAACCTGCTGTGCCGGGGCATGGTGCTGGGCACCATCGTCAAAAACTCAACCATTTATCTCCGGCTGCCCTACAGCGAATGGCTGTACGGAATTTCCACCGATGGTAAAAAATACGACAGGTGACGAATGCTTGGTCTTATAATTTTATGGATTCTTCTTGGATTTATTCCAGCCTTCATTGCCCGCAGCAAGGGGCGTTCCTTTTTTGCATGGTGGTTGTACGGCGCATTACTCTTCATCGTGGCGCTGATCCACGTACTCCTGATCAAGCCCGATATGGCGGAAGTCGAAAGACGGCAATTGGAAGAGGGTATGAAGAAATGTCGGCATTGTGCCGAGATCATCAAGGCCGATGCCAACGTTTGCCGCTACTGCGGGCGCGATCCGGCAGCGGCCTAGCGGCGGAAATGGGGCCGCTCCGCCCTTGGGAAGGGTGACCGGCGGCTGCGGCCTCCTTGGCGTCACCGCCGATCACCCTTCCCTCGCCCTGGCGGGAGCGCGGCGCGGAAAGTGGCGACGACCTTAAAACGGGGGACACGCCAGCCCGATTGAGGGGAATCAAGCCGCCGACATCCCCTGCCCGCTAAGATCGCGCTAGCGATCTGGCGGAGGAGAAGTGGGACATGGACAGACGCGGCCTGCTTATTGGCGGCAGCGCCCTGGCTTTGGCTAGTGCCGGCACGGTCGCCTGGCACCGGTCCACGGGATCGATGGCCGACTATGACCGGTACGCAACGGCCTTGCGCGCGCCGTTGGACACAAGCCCTTCGCTTCCCGGGCTGATCCGTTATGCCACGCTGGCGGCCAACGGCCACAACACCCAGCCCTGGTGCTTCGTCCTGCAAGAAAGGACGATCCGGCTGTATCCTGACGAAAGCCGGCGCACGCCCGTGGTCGACCCCGACGACCATCACCTCTATGTCAGCCTGGGCTGCGCCATGGAAAACCTGGCCATTGCCGCCCGGGCGATAGGCCAGCCGGGTGAAGTCGCCATCGACGACGGCGACGCCATCGCCTTCCGGTTCGGGGATGGGCCGACGGCGGCCGATCCCCTGTTCGCGGCCATCCCCCGGCGGCAGTCGACCCGCAGTGTCTATGACGGCCGCCCCATCCCGCCGGCCGACCTCACCGCCCTGGAACAGGCGGCGGCGGAGCCCGGTGTGCGCCTGATCCTGCTGACCGATCGGCACCGCATCAGCCAGATGCGCGACCTGGTGCTGGCCGGCAACAATGCGCAATGGGACGACCAGGCCTTCATGACCGAGCTGCAGCACTGGATCCGGTTCAACCCCCGGGACGCCATGCGCTACGGAGACGGGCTGTTCGCGGCCGCCAGCGGCAGCCCCAACCTGCCGGCCGCCCTGGGCGCGCCGGCTTTCTCCCTCGTGACCACCGCCAGAGGGGAACGCGACCGGTACGCCCGCCAGATGGTCTCGACCCCGGCGGTGGCCGTCTTCGTGGGTGACACCGCGGACCGGGCGCACTGGATGAAGGTCGGCCGCGCCTGCCAGCGCCTGATGCTGACGGCCACGGCCCGTGGCCTGAAGCACGCCTTCGTCAACCAGCCGGTCGAAGTCACCGCCCTGCGTCCGTTCCTGGCGGCGCTGATCGGCGAACCGGACAAGCGCCCCGACCTGGTCCTGCGCCTGGGCTATGGGCCGACCCTGCCCTATGCGCCAAGGCGGCCGGTCGAGACGGTGGTGGCTGCCGGTTAAACCGTTGGAAATCGGGGACGAGGCAAGTTCGGTCGTCAGATAATATAAACCCTTCTCTCATTTTCACATTGGAACGCTCATCTCCTGCGCAATGCAGCGCAACGCGGCGCGCACCGGGGCGGATGCCGTCATATCGCTGTGCACCACCAGCCACATGTCGCGCGACAGGACGGGCGGGCCGGACACGACGGCCAGGCGCGGGTCGTCCGCCGCCATGAAGTCGGGCAGCAACGCCACACCCATGCCGCTGGCGGCCGCCGCCTGCTGAATCTCCACCGTATTGCCGTGGAAGACCGTGGGCCGGCCGGCCGCCAACCCTTCCAGCACCTGCTGCTGCGGGGACTGGTCCAAGGGCGCGGCGCTGCCGATGAAGACCCAATCGGCGGGCGCTGTGGCCGCCAGGTAGGCGGGCGTGGCGTAAAAGTGAAAGGGCAAGGGCGCCAACTTGCGCGCCGTGAGGTCACCCTCCATCGGCCGGCTCATGCGCACGGCGATGTCGGCCTCCCGCCGCTCCAGCGAGGCGCTGCGCACCTCCCCCAGCAGGGTCAGGGTCAGAGCTGGGTGGCGCCGGCGCAAGGTGGCCAGCACGGGCGCCAGCACCAGCACGGCCAGGGCCGGCGGGGCGCTGATGGTGATGGTGCCCGCGATGTCGGACCGGGCGCCGTCGGCCAGGCGGCGCACCGCCCGGGCATCACGGGCCATGCGGTCCGCCACGGCGGCGATGCGCTCCCCCTCCGCCGTGAGGGCCAGGCGGCGGCCGCGCCGGTCCACCAGCTTGAGGCCCAGTGCCTGTTCCAAGGCCGCCACCCGCCGGGCCACGGTGGCATGCTCCACCCCCAGCGCGCGGGCCGCTGCCGACAGGGTGCCGCCCGTGGCCAAGGCCGCGAAATGGCGCAGATCCTCCCAGTCCATGGCCCAGTCCATGGCGCCACCTTCCGTTAATTTCCGCGCATATATTGGCAAAACTTCGGGAATTTTCTCACCAGGAATAGGGCGCGACAATCGCGGTCATCGTCACACCGGCTTTGAAGGAGGCCAGACATGAGCCGCCCCCATACACATTCTCCAGACCAGCATGGCACCGATCCCAGGGATATCGTGATCACCGTGGCCGCCCCGGGCGGCATCGACCAATTGCGCGTGACGCCGCGCGGTCCCCAGGCGCCGGGGGCGGGCGAGGTGCGCCTGCGCCACCAGGCCATCGGCGTCAACTTCGTCGACACCTATCACCGCCGGGGCCTCTACCCCCTGGCCGGCGGCGTGCCGGGGGTGGAGGGCGTAGGCGTCATTGAGGCGCTGGGCAAAGGTGTCGCCGGCCTGGCCGTGGGCCAGCGCGTGGCCTATGCCGGGACCGCCGGCGGCTATGCCAGCACCCGTCTGCTGCCGGCCGACCGCGCCCTGCCCCTGCCCGACGCCGTGTCCAGCCGGGATGCCGCCGCGTCGCTGCTGCGCGGATTGACGACGCAGATGCTGCTGACCGCGACCCATGCCGTGGGGGCCGATACCGTGCTGCTGGTCTCCGCCGCCGCCGGCGGCCTGGGCATCATGGTCACGCGCTGGGCCCGGCAACTGGGCGCCCGGGTCATCGGCACCACCAGCACCGCGGAGAAGGCGGCGCTGGCCCGCCACCACGGCGCCGATGCCGTCATCATCGGCCGCGACGCCGATGTGGCGGCGGAGGTCGCGTCGCTGACCGGCGGCCGGGGCGTGGATTACGCCATAGACGGCGTGGGCGGCGACGCGCTGCCCAGGTTCATCGCCGCCACGCGGGCAGGCGGCACGGTGGCCAGCATCGGCCAGGCCGGCGGCCCGGTCCCGGTGGAGGTGGCGGATGGTTTGGCCCGCGACCGTGGCGTCACCTTCACCCGCCCCAGCATCCTGGCCCGCCTGGCCGACATCGGCATCTACCATGTGGCTGCCACCGAGGTGTTGGCCCAGTTGGCGCGCGGCCTGACCGCCGACATCGGCGGCAACTATCCGTTGGCCGAGGCGGCACAGGCCCACGCTGCGCTGGAGGCCGGCCGCACGACGGGGGCCTTGCTGCTGCTGCCGTGATGCCCGGGGCGGTTAATCGCTCCTCTGCTGATCGACTCCTGCCCGGATGGCCCGTCCCCTCGGGGGCGGGCCATAACCCACCAGCCGGTTGCTAAACCACGAGCCTCTCTATAGATTTTAAAAAATAGCGGGACTGAAGCCCCCTTTTGGCCGCCCGATAAACTCATTTCTTCTTTCAGTTTTCCGCACCGCAAGCCAAACAAAGGGAAGTCGTATAATGGATCCGCAGTGGATGACGCTGTCAAATACGTTCAAGAAATATAATCTTGGCTGCGGCACCATGCTATACCGCGGATTCCTTAATATAGGATACTGGCCCAATTTACAGAATGGCGGCGTGTACCAAAATCTCAACAACACCGATGGTACATTCATGATGAACCACGATCTGAGGGAAGGAATACCTGCCCTCGATGGTTCACTTGACCTGATTTACCACAGCCATTTTCTGGAGCACATCAGCTATACCGACGGCATCACTTTCCTGAAGGAATGCTATGCGAAGCTGGCCGACGGCGGAAAGATGCGCATCCTGGTCCCCGACCTGGAGAAGTGGGCCAAGGCCTACCTCAACAACGATCGCTTCTTTCTTGAGGAATACGTGAAGGAAGCGCTCGACCCCGCTCTATACGTGACCAACGCCGCCATCTTCATGGGCATGCTGCACAATCACGACCACAGGTGCGGCTATGACTTCGACACCCTGAAATGGGTGCTGGAGCACGTGGGCTTCACTCACGTCAAGAAGACGCTCTACGCCAGCAGCGAGTACGTGGAGAACATCTTCGAGATCGAGCCACAGCAGCCGGTGCGCATCATGGAAAGCCTGTGCGTCGAGTGCCGGAAATAAACCGGCCCGGCAGACTCCCCGGCGACGCCGAGGGGACAAGGCCCCCGGTCCGGGCACAGGGCATCATTTAAGACATTGAAACGCTTAGGGGAAATGGCGGAGAGGGTGTCCTATTTTATTTATTATAGATTAATTGGTTAGACTATATTTTCTGCCCAGCCCATCACTTCGCGCCGAATTGGTGCGATGCGGGGTGACGCGTTACAATGTGCGACTCATTGGGGCGTTGGTTTTGAGGGGGCTGGGTAATGAGGCTGGGGGTGATCGTTGATGTCCCGCGCCATTTGCTGCACGCGACTGGTCCTGCGATCAGGAAAAGGTGGAAAGGAGCTCTCGGCTGGGTTTTGGCGCTCGCGTTGTTGCTGCTGGTTCTGGCTTCCTTGGCGGGCTTCAACTGGATTGATGGCCACCAGGGGACCTTCCAGTTTCTTGCGGCGCTTATCGCCGCCGCAATCGCGGTGAGGACATTCCAAAAGACTGTAGAGGGTGCGCGTATGCAAGCTAGCGCTGCCATTGCCGCAGCGGAAGCACAGGCCAAAGCGGCGCTGGACTTGGAGGTGGCGCGCCAGGCTTCACAGCGAGAAGCGATCCGGGTTGCGTTGGGAGCGGAGCTAACCGAATACAAAAGACGACTGGTCACTGCGCGGCGCTATATTGAGGCACATAGCAGCGTAATAAACTATCAAGCAGTAATAGCCAAGGTTCCTAGGTCGATTAATGTAAAATTTAACGTATATAGAGAAAATCTCGGAAATATCGGGCTGCTGGACCCAATTGATGCCAAAAATGTTGTACGCGCATACATTCTACTCGAAGAGATCGCGCCACTGATAAATGAAACGGTCGATGGATGGGAAAATAGCTCTCCGGTTATTTATGAACACATATATATTGAAGAAGAAATAGCTATAATAATTGCCTTGATTGACGCATTTCTCAACAACGAATGAGCGTCAGACAGAAACCATCAATCCACCGCAGTCACCATTGCGCCATGTGCAGGACAATTCGGTGGCCCCGTCGCCGACACCCACTTCTGAGCAACCCTAGCCGTGTAGCCGCAAGCGAGCTATTCGAAGGCGGGCGCCAATTGCACGGCCAGTTGTTCCAGCCAAGTTTCGTGGTTTATGATTGATGCCTGTGCCGTTTAAACGGATCGGGGCGCAGAAAGGGGTGTGACGCCTGGGGCTGGCCCTTCCCGCTTCACAGGCTCTCACGTAGGCGCTGAAGGAAGGCGTCCGGTGGCGGCGATCCGCGGCATCGCACCTAGACGCCTCTCCTCCATACGCCTATATTCGGTTGCGTCAGATCATCAGAGTGGGCTTATGTCGAGCATGGCTCAGTCTTCATCCAACACTGTTTTATCGCTGGCGCGCCAAAAATTTCTCTCAGGCGTGGTAATAGCTGGGATTCCGATTGGACTTCAAATTGGAACTGCCGGCCTAATTTGGTCCGATCCCGCTTCATTTCCCAAATCAGATCAAGCATATTGCCATTTATCATTTTGGTTTTTGCAGATAATACTACTATGCGTCGCTGTATGTGGAAATACGTTGGTGAATTTCAGCCTCAGATCGCGACCAAATTCTGTAAATATCACTATGGTACACGGCATGCAATTTTGGCTATTTATAATGATGCTGCCGGTTATTGCTTCGATGCTCAACTCTGACGTTCGGGCAATTTGGATTTTAATCATAGCGGTTGGGGCGGCAGCGGCCCTCTTCCTCTCTTATAAGATTGAGATTGAACTTGCCCTGGCGGGTGGCTGAAATGAAAATTATACGGGTAATTTTGCTGTTAAATATCTTATTGCAGATGATAGAAACAATAACTCCAAGAATTATACCAGACTTTCTTGAGAATTTATCATTTTATTCTCATAACAGCATAGTCATATTTGGAATAATTACTGTCTTTGTGGTGGCGATTAGTGACATGAGCTTAGAAGCGAGGAAGATATCAAAACTGTTAATGAGAAAAGGCGAGAATAGTATACTCGTTGGTGCATTCTCGATGGTAGACCGACTGATTGTTTCGTTAACACGCACTTCGCGTCGTTAGTTCATCTCTCAATGATGCGGCGTGGGTGCAGATCCATTAACGTATCTGCACCCACAATTACTTCAAACGCTCTCGTGCAAACGCTTAAGGAAGGTATCTGGCGGTGTCGTGATTAACCGCTTAGCGCCAACCTTCACTGAAGCTACCGCATTTTCGTTCACGAGCTGCTGGGTCTTGGTAGCGCCGAGGCCGACAGCCGCGCGCCACTCGCGCATGCTCCAGGCCAGTTTCGTGGGGGTGGCGGAGGTCTTGGTGCTCATATTGTCCTCGTTGCGTTACTGCCTTGGGTCGATGACGCGGGCCAAGTGCTTGGCGTAGACGGCATTAGCCTGCCAGTAGGCGGCTATGATTCCTTTTCGGGCCTTCCAGGCCTCTTCCGCCCTCGTGCGCGCCTGGACAGCCAGGTCGCGCAACAGGGCGCCGAGTACGCGGCGCTCTGACCTGGACAAGTCCAGGATTTGTCGGGCGGCGGGGAGCGCCAGAACGGGGTTCCTGACTTCCCGCCTGGCGCTACGCCCCCAGGCACCGCCGCCTGGTGGCTGGTGGGTAATCGTCTCCCCGATAAGGTCGGTGGCGACCGGTGCGCCGCTCATTCGCACAGCCCATATGTGCTGGAGCACGACGGCGGCGCAGCGAACTTCAGCAGGTCGAACTGACGGCCGCCGAATGCCGTGCGGGACCACGCCACCATTGCGTCGATGTTGCAGTGGCGGAAGGCGTGTTCAGCGTCGTGCCCTTCCCCGTCAGCGTGGTGCAGCAGGGTGGAAAACCCCCGTTTGCTCGCCATGCCAACCAGCCGTTCCCACTCACGGATTTTGTCGATGTGATGTGGGTGGCGGCGGGAGGCGTTGTTGATCCCGTCCTTGCACTCATTGATGCAGAGGTAGCAGCCGACCCGAGAATGCCCCTGACTATAGAGCGGGTTCAGTTGGACACCCCGGCTGAGAACGAAATCAACCGTCTGTTGTGCGGACCAGTCCACGATGGGGCGTTCAATCCACCAGCCTTCGGCGGCGCGCTCCCTCTCTGCCGCGTCCCTGCGGGCGTCACTTTCATCGCGGCGGACGCCCTGCCAGCTTTCCACGATCAGGCCCGCCGCCAAGAGGTCGAGCAAATACTTGTCCAGCGGCCGGCGCTTTAGTTCCTGAGTGCAGAACTGTGCCTTGCGGGACGGGAACCTCCCTTTCCATAGGCACAGGTCCAAGAAGGGGATGCCCGTGGGATGGAGAATGGAAAGGGCGCGCTCAACCACCTCGGCCGGGACGCCCTTGTTGGGCCATTGCTCCGCCACGTAGACCCGCTTTCGGGCGATGTCCGCGCTAAAGTCCGCCCGCACGGTGTCGATGCTGATATTCAACCGGCGCGGTAGGTAGTCCTGCACGTACTCCAAGGTTAGTTCGTGTTCGTTGCCCGTGTCCGCGAACACGAAGCGGCAACGGTCATGGCCATACCGGTCGAGGGCCAGCAGCGCGGTCGCGGTGCTGTCCTTACCGCCGGACACGGACACGATGGCGAGTGATGTGGTCGGGCTCATGCGGCTCCCCCGGGTGCCTTCGCCAACTCGCTCATGAAGTGCCGGACCAAGGCGGCGGCCACCCGGAATTCGCGGGTGACGGTGCCGTGGCCGCCGGCCACGGACCGGCTGATGTCGTGCCCGGTTTGCGACAGCATCGCGTCGTCGTGGGTAAGACGGCCGCCGGGGGTTTCGCCGACGGTGACAAGATCGTCCAGCCACGCCGCCAGCATCGCCAAGTGGTTCGGCTGATAGGTGGTGCCGGGCTGGAGTATGGCCACTTTGCCCTGCCGAATGTTCGTTGCGACGACGTTGGAACTGAGCAGCCGGGACAGCAGCGCTTGCTTCTGGTGCAGCTGGGCAATGAGGGACAGAAGCACGGCGTCTTCTTCGGTCAGGTTGGCATCGGCCAGCGACAGGATGAGCGTCTTCACGGCTGATGCCGCCGCCGGCGCGGCGTTGGGCTGGCCCTGGGGGCTGAACGTCATGGTCATTTCCCCCGCCGCGCCGGGCGCGCGCCCAAGCCCGCGCGCCTGGCCAGGGTGGAGCGGGTAGCGGAGTAGGCCGGGGCGGTCACGGGGTAGTTGTCGGGCAGGCCCCAGCGGGTTCGGTACTGATCCGGCGTCAGGCCGTGGGCGGCGGCCAGGTGGCCTTTGAGCATCTGCATGCGGCGCCCGCACTCCAGGCACACAATGTCTTCCGGGGTCACTGACTTGCGGATAGCGATGGCGGGCACAGGCCCGGCCAGCGGCGTGGGCGCCGTGGGCGCGGCCTCCGCCGTGCGGGCGTGCAGCGCGCGGTGGATGTCGCGGATCAGGGCCGGCAGGGCGGTGGCGCTGACCGGCAGGGCGAGTTGCGCGCTCATGCGGCGGTTCCTTGCGTGGCGGGCAGGCAGCGAGCGATGTAGTCGGCCAGGTCCTGCACGGTGGTGAAGTTGGTCCCGGTGATGGCGCCATCCGGGATGGGAAGGTTGAATTCGTCCTCCAGCAGCATGGTGATCTCGATCTCATCGAGGCTGTCGGCATGAAGGTCATCAGCGATGACGGTGGTGGGCCTCACCTCCCTGGCGTCGATGCCGAAGTGGGTCGCCAGGCCGCGCCGGATACGGTCGATGGTGGTGTCGGTCATGCCGCCACCTCATCCGCCGGCGTGGTGGCGGGGGCCGGTAGCCAGTCCGGGATAGCCGGCGTGGCGTTCTGGTCGGGCGTGCCGCGCATGCCCATGAGGGCGCCGATGAAGTTGGGGTAGTAGGGCACGCGCAGGATGGCGATGCTGGCGTCCGGCGGCGTTCGGGTGGTGGCGGGGTAGTGGTGGATCATCAGGCCGAAGCCCGAGGTCCAGGCGTTGGGCGCGTCGGTGATGCGCCGGAAGTCCGCCAGCTTCGCGGGGTTCAGCTGGATCGGCTGGGGCGACGTGGCCGCGTCCGGGGTGGGGAATAGCTTGCGCCAGTCGGGCGCCTTCTTCGCCGTGACGATGGCGACGCCTTCTTCCTCTGTGGCGCACGCCAGGACGCCCCGGTGGTCTTCATCCTCGCTGCAATGCGTCACCATGGCGATGGCGGGCGGCTGGTTGCCCTCCCGGACGGTGATGATCAGCTTGTCCGGAACCATCCACGCCGGTGCCGACGGCGTGTAGACGGAGCCTTCGTCGAACAGTTCCGGCAGGGGCATGGTGGCGCAGTTGTCGATGATGTAGCGCGGCAGGCGGACCGACAGTGGCGCGGCGCAGATGGCGTCCGCGTCATGGAACATGCCCATGCTGTGCGCGTTACCCGCCACGATAAGGGCACCCTTCGCCGGATGCGGCTCGATGTAGAAGGCGGTCAGGTCATAGTCGGGCCGGGGGTTTGTCTCCGCCAGCAGCGGCGCCAGCATGTGGATGTACCGGGGGGTGAGGATGGTGTGGGTGCTCATGGATCACCAATGGGTGTCGGGGGTGGCCGGGACGTCGGGGTGCTGGTGCTGTGGGCTGTGACAGCCCATCGGCCGGCCGTTGCCGTCGAGGCGGGGTGTCACCGCCAGGGCGCCGCCGCTGACCCTTTCCAGGTACTGACAGCCGGTTTCGACGTCGGTCAGCACCCGGGCCCAGCGTCCGGGGCCCGGGGTGTCGGCGGCGGCCTGGGGCTCACATCCGCTCAGCAGGGCCATGGCGGCGAGCGCGATGAAGGCCTTCATGCCCCACCCCCGGCGGGCTGGACGGCGGGGTGGAATTCCCCTCGGCTGTAGACCATGGGCACGCTCTTGTTGGACCAGCACCACAGGTCCACCTCCGCACCGCGCTCACCGTTGGCGGCAAGCTCGAATTCCTCCGGGTACTCCTGCACCAAGGTGGTGGGGTCCTCGCAGAGGGAGTCGGGATCGTTCGTCAGGCACACCAGGGTGACGGCGCCCGGCACAGTCGGCACCTGTTCGCCATGGCTGGCGAGGGTCCATCGGCCGTCGCCGGCGACCAGGAGGGTGTCCGCGCCGAAGGAGTGGGTCCAACTGAACTTCACCACCATGCCATCGGTCAGGATGGTGATGGCGGATGGGTCTTCGTCGGCCAGGCGCAGAAGGGCGCTGGGCAGGCCTTCGGGCGTATCCAGGTCGCCGTCCAGATCGTTGGGGATCAGTGCGCACCGGCCGTCCGGCAGTTGCACGATCCAGTCGGACGGTTGCCGAAGCGGGTCGGGGATCGTCTCGTCCAGATAGTCGGAGGGAAGCCACCGGACGTCGACGCCGGCGGGGGGCATGGCGCTCATGGGCGCGGTTCCTTTTTGGGCTTGGTGGGGCGGGGCTTCAAGACGAGGTCCATGTCCAGCGCCTCCGCCCACTTCACGAAGCGGGGTAGTTCCGGGAAGGTGTGGCCGCCTTCGATTAGCGACATGGCGGCCCGGGTTATGCCGATGCGTCGCGCCACCTCGGCCTGCGACAAGCCCAGCACTTCGCGGCGGGCGCGCAGCTGGGCCATCAGGCGAAGAAGGGCGACGGCGGCCATGGGATCAGGCGGCCAGGTCGGTGGCGGTGCTGGTCACGGCGTTGGCGGAACGCAGCAGGGCCTTGCCGGCGTCCAGCATGTAGTCTTGCAGGTTGGGCGGCAGCTGGTTGTAGACGCGGGCAATCTCCAGCGATCCGCGGAACCGGTCGAAGCCGTCAGAGGGCGGCGTCGCCGTGTCAAAGCCATCCATGAAAAACGACACCGGGACGTCTAGGACGCGGGACAACTGCCACAGCATCGACGCGGAAACGCGGTTGGCGCCCTTCTCGTATTTCTGCACCTGTTGGAAGGCGACGCCGATGGCCTCGCCCATCTTTTCCTGGGACATGCCCATGAGGGTCCGGCGGATGCGGATGCGGCTGCCGATGTGCTGATCAAGGGCCAGGCTGGCCAGTTTCGTCTTACGGGTCACGGTGTCCTCTACGTTGAAAAAAGGGTGAGTTGGGGCGTTGGCGCCGAACGGTGTTCGGCGGCCTGGTGAAATCGGACGGTGGTGTTGGGGTCAGTCGCCGGCCAGCTTGGCGGCCTTCACGCGGTCGGCGGCGGCCTTGTTGGCGGCCCGCCGTTCCCTGTCCTCGCGTGCCATCTGGCGCAGCAGGCGCGACAGCATCGTGAGGGCGCTTCCGCGCCTGTTGGCGATCCAGTCATAGGCGGCGTCGAAGATGGCTAGGCCGCGTTCCTTCCGGCGGGCGTTCCACGACTTGCGGCAGAAGTCGGAACAAAAGTTCTGGTCATGCCGGACGCGGGTATAATCGCCGCCGCACTCCAGGCATTCCGCCGGCGGCGCCTCCGGGCCCCGGTTGTGGCCGCGCTGGGTCATGCCGCGCCCCGCGCCCTGGCGGCCTCCCGCGCGCGTGTCGCTTCGATTTCCTGAAGCTGGCGGAAGCGCAGTTCGAAGGCCTCAGCTGCCACGGCGGGGTGAACAGCCGGCGTCAACTTCAGGGTGGAGGGCGGCCCCAGGTCGCTCGGCGGTTCGCCGTGGTACAGGTCGCGGAATTCCGTTGCCAGGGCGGCGCCCTGCGCTTCGGCCATGATGCGCTGGTCATCAAGGCTAAGCGGCCAGTCCAGGCCGAAGCGCCGGCTGACGATGATGAGGAAGGGGGCGGCCAGAGCGTCGAACGGGTCGCTTCCGCCCGACCGGAAGGCCAGTTGCAGCACCGCCGCCCGCGTCGCCGGCGGGGTGTAGCCCAGGTAGGCGTCTGCGCAATGGGCCAGCATCGCAGGAAGGCGCAAGCGCTGCGGCACGATCCGCGATAGCAGGACGGACCGCTGTGCCGTGCACCATCCGTTGAAGGGCGGGCGGCTGACCTGCGACAGGGCGTTGGCGAGGTGCCGAAGCGTGGCGGGCGCGTCCGAAAGCACGGGCGTCAGGATGCTGACGGCACCGCCGAAGGCGGGGCGGGCGGTTGGGGCGATCACGGCAGTTTCTCCAGCAGGATGATTGCGGCCGGAGCGATCAGCGTCACGATGGCGCCCCAACCCATCGGGGACAGGAAGCGCAGCGCGACAGTGTGGCGCCGAAGCCGGCGGCGGAGGCGGTGGGTCATGGCTGGCCGCCGGCGTTGGTGAGGGTGGCGAGGATGGCCACCACCAGGCACAGCAGCGACTGAAGGACGGCCCATCCGCTGGCCAGGTCCCAAGCGTTCGAACGCTTTGTCCCTAAGCTGCCTCTCAGGTGTGTGGGCTTCATGCTGAGATCGGTTGTCTTCGCGCTCATTCTGATCTCCAAATGCGAGTGCGATGCCCCTCACAATTCCAATAACTGGAATTATGACGCAAGCGAAAAAAGCTCAATTTCCGGAATTTTTATCGCCCAGCGCGGGTAGGCGGCGGTGCCCACGGGGTGCCTTGGGGTTCCCGCTGGGCTCCTTGTCGCTTGATTTTTAATGAAATAATCCCAATAAGGATGTTACATCCTCATCAGGTCGTGGTCGGTGTTGGGCGCCGTCGCCATCATCGCGCGCATGGCACAGCATGGTCGCAACAACATCAAAATCGAACGGGAACGGCGCGGCTTGACGCAGGAGGCCTTGGCCGCCCTGACGCGCTGTGGGCCTTCGACCATTCAGAAGCTGGAGGCCGGTCGCATCCCGCTCACGCTGATCTGGATGCAGCGGATTGCCGCCGCGCTGGGCTGTACCGCCCGTGATCTAATCCCTGAAGAAGAGCCAACCGCCGTGCGTGTGGCGCGGCCCTACGCCGACAAGGCGCGTCTCATCGCAACTGTGCTTGAACATGGCGAACTGCGCGCCGCTCTGGAAATTGTGAAGGGCTTGGAAGTCGAATTGGCGGCGGCGCTGTCCGGGGCAGACCAGTAGGGCGAGGTGCCGTTTCGCTGCGCGTCGAGTCGGAGTCTGCGCACATGGCGGCAGCACAATGATCAACTTCCTGTTAACGCCAGTTAAACGACGGCGAGCCTTCCTAATAGGATTGCCAGTGTGGCGAGTGGTCGCGTCAAGTGTGGTTTGACGAATACGCCCGGTTGCCTACGGACGTAGTTTTCTAGCCTTTCGAGGTGTCTTTTCGCTAGCAGACCTCCCGATTGGGCATATACCGTTCGCGGTCTGCGCGGTGCCACGAATGCGCCGTAGCTGGACCGTAGGGCAGTGGAGCCGTGATGAGCGTTGAGGTTTTGTCGTTGAAGACGCAGATTGCCGCGAATCTTCTGGGCGCCGTCCAAGTAAAGATCGGCGAAGCGCTCTATTGCGCTCAGGTCGTCTCAAATTGCACTGAAACCATAGTTGGAGCCGAATGCTCCCATCTGTTTTTCCCTGATGGCGACGTGCGTACTATAGGTGCTTCAATTGCTGTAAGTGGGACTATTAAGATTTTGTACCGAGGGTGCAGTTACGTGCTGTCGGCGCTCCTCCTGGAAGCGTGCCCTTACGCCCTTGTGTTGGGCAGTAAGGCTCAGGCGTCCTTGGCCATATCTGCAAGTCGCAATCGGGCGGCAAGCAAATCTGCGTAGATCGCCGCCATGGCATAATGGCCCTTGCGGATAAGGTTCCCCATTTCCCGGTGCAGTTCTTGAAGGCCCGTGCTTTCGCTGACGGGTAGAACTGGCATGCCAAATACATGGGCCTGCGTGGCGCCCTCGGGGGCCTGGCCAGTATCTTCACCGTCCCCAAGTAACAGCCAGGCTGCCGATACATTTAACTTCGGGGCGAATCGCTGCGCCAACTCAGTATCAATGGTGCTGCGGCCAGCTTCATAGTGCGCATATGTTGTGTAAGGCATGCCAATGACGTGCGCGAATTGCTTCGCGGTGTTGTACAGCCTAGCGCGCGCGGTCTTTAGCCTGCTCGCCGGCTCAGCCTTTGCAGCATCGAGATTGTCCTGGGTCATGGCGACCATCTTATGCATGTCGACGCCATCGGCAACGATCTTGAATTCCGATTTTAAGAATTGTCTTGACATAGAAATTCCATTTAACGAGATTTTCCAGCCATGAATATCTCGGCTGAAATCTCCGCTGCTTTCACGGCGCGCCTGACGCTCACTGTCGCTGACGGTGCGCGCCTGGGCGGCGGCGATGGTGGGGCGCGCACGATGTCGGACCATTCTTCGATATCGATGCGCGCCCCGATGACTTCCCCTGGCGCCCCGCCAATTGGCGTCGCCCCATCTTCCCCCACTTTTTCCGGCGGCATCCTAGATGTGCGCGATGCGGGAGTCGAGGCGGGTCTGATCGCCATTTGCGGGCGTGCCGCTTGCGCTGTCCGGCCTGTGGCTGTCGTGCCTCGTGCGCGCCGCGTCGGCTATCGCCTGCGCGCGCAACACCAGCTGGGCCATGGGGTCGGCGGGCATCTGCCGCGCCAGGTCAGCGAGTTGGTCAATCATCAGTTCGTCGTCATCAGGCAGGGTGCGGAAGCGGCCAGCACCCTGGCGGAACAGGGAATGGCCGCACCCCAACGCTACTAAGAGGCGTGCGCCATGCATACGCGCCCGAACTATCAGGCCAGCCCCGGCGGCCTATCACTGGCCGAAGCGGGTGACCGTGCCGCGCGATATGTGCGCGGTCTGTGGCCCCGGGATACCGCCAAGCACCTCCAGCGCGAGTTGGGCATTAGCTCGGCCGGCGCCAACCGCATGATCGCCGGGCGGATGTCCAAGGACATGCTGGTCGCCGCCATCAGCGCGTGGGGTTGGCCCTTCATTGAATTCGTCTATGCCCCCGACGGTCGTGTTGACCGCGCGGGCATGGACTTCGCCTTGAACGCCGTTGCCGCCCAGGCGGAGGCGCTTGCTTCTGAATTGTCGGAGATGTCCCGTGCCCACCGTCCCTACCCCGCTGCGCACTCCCGAGGAACTGGAGCGCGAGGCGGATACCTTCCAGATGAATTTGACGCGGATGTCTGCCCAGATGACGGCGGAGATCAGGCGGGGCATGGACCTGCTGGCGCAGATGCGCGCGGCGGCGGACAGGGCGCGGCAGGCATCTTCAGCATCGCTCACGCCGCCGGCCGGGCTCTTGAACTGAACGAAGCGTTGCCGCTGGAGGGCGATGCGCTCGACCCCCGGCACGCCCTGGTGCTGGACGCCCACCGCCAGTCCGGCGGGCGCATCAGCCCCGAACTGTTCGGGATGCTGGACGATCTGGGCGTCAACGGCCTGACCAGCATCTATGACCCGTCCGTCCGCGTCGTCAGCATCGGCGGCGGCATCGACTTCTGGGACCAATCGCGCCGCCAGGGTGTGGCGGGTCAGTCCCTGATGGCCCTGCCTGGACCCCGCGACTATCTGGCGGCGGCACACAACGCCCTGACCGATGCAGCGGGCGGTCCGCAGCACCACCGCATGCGGGTGGTGGCGGATGGCAACGTCGCCGTCTTCAGGCGCCTCGCCTTGGACTTCCCCGGCTCGGCCCTGCGGCTGGGCATCACCGTCGTGGAAAGCATTGAACATGCATCACTATGACGCCCAGGCGGTGCAGCGTGCGGCCGTGGCGGCTGTCGCGGCTGCCAATCTGACTGTCGTGGTCGACAGCGACTTCGACGTGCTGGCGGCCTACAACAAGGCGGCGCCACCGTCCTGGTACCCCATCATCCCGCTGTATGATCCCGAGCTTGATCCGCCGGACCCGGGCACCGCCCTGGTGGTGCGCGCGGTGGATGCGACGGGCGAGACGCGGGCCTGCATCGCCGCCCGCCTGCGCCATGTGCCCAACGGGCTGGGTGTGGCCATGGCCGACGGGACGTTCATGTTTGGCGCCAGCCCACCCCGGGAGTGTCAAGTGATGCTTGACGCTGATGGGCTGGGCGGGATCGCGGGTTTCGTGGCCATCCCCGGCGGGATGTACGTGCACCCGGACGTTCGGCACCGCGACTTGGCCTATCATCTCTACACCGTCCTGGCGGCGGAGATGTATGGCCGGTGGCACCCGGATTGGGTGGTTGGCTTCGTGGCGCCCAAGCGCACCGTCATGCTGGGGTACGACGTGTACCGGATGCGGACGGCCCTGGGGTACATGACCGTGACGGACCCCCGGTGGCCCTACGGCGACGGGGCGAAGTTCGTCATCCTGGCGTGTAGCTTGGCCGACCTGCGCCGCCGCTATCTGCGCGTTGCGCCCGGGGTGGTGGATGAGCTTCCCGCGCTCGCCGTGGCGGCGGAGTGACGCGCCATGCCGGACGCCCTGATGCCGGCGGCGCTGCGGCAGCCGGACGGCCTGCGCAAGCGGGTGCTGGATGCTATCGTCGCCTCTATCGCGGCCGGTGACCGGTCGCCCCGGAACCTTGTGTTGGCCCAGGCGGCTTTCTGCGCCGAAACCACGGTCACCGAGGCCCTGCGCCGGCTGCGCAAGGCCCGGTTCCTGATCATCCATTACGATTGGGTCGACAGGCGCCAGGTCCGCACCTTTTATCTGCCCGGTGAGGGGGTGGAGGACACCGGCACTGTGGCGCGGCCTTCCATCCGCCGCGCGATCCTGCGCCACCGGGTGGAGGCGTCCCGCTTACCGGCCAGCCTGGGGTGTCAGTACCTGTTGGGCGAGCCGCGCGACCGCGAGTTCTGCGGCCAGCCCCGTCAGGGGCATAGCCCCTACTGCCCCGACCATCACGCCCGGTGCTATGTGCCGGCCCCGCCGCTGGACAAACTGCTGTGAGGGTGCCCGCGCCGGAAGACCGGTTGATCGCCGCCGCGTGCCTGCACCTGGCGGGCGGGCGGCCCCAGCGGTTTCAGGAAGCCATTGATGCCGTGCCCCAGGGCCTGGGGCCGCTGGTGGACGACGTCCTGTCGGCGGCCCGGGCGGTGCTGGCGGACGACACGCGGGAAACCCGCGCCCGCCTGCGCAAGACGGTGGATGCCCTGTCGGAAGTGCTGGTCTGGCGGCGGGACATCGGGCGCCAGGCCCGAAAAGACAAGCTGCGGCACTTCACCGGGGCCGCCAAGCGGAGGAAGCGTTGATGTCGCGTGGTCCCCGTCCCCCTCGTTCCAACCTGGCGTTCGCCGCCAGCAGCCGCAGGCCCGTGGATGAGGTGAAGCGCGCCGGCTGGCGCGAAACCGGCACCCTGGCCGTCTCGGTGCATGACGCGCGCCTGAACGACTTCGAGCGCCAGTTCCTGGTGAATGTCGGGGTGAAGCTGTATGGCGCGTCACCGGCGGTGAAGCGTTCGAACGCTTCATCCCCGGACGACTTGGCGGGCGTGTGATGGCCCGAGCCGCTGGCATGGAAGTGTTCGAACGCTTCCGGGGCGCGTCAGCCGCACCGCGCGCCTGCAGGAAGCCAAAACCATATCTGGTTCCAAGCCAGGTGGTGGTGCGCGAGCGACGTCAGCCAGCCAACCAGCGGCGCAAAGAGGGCCATACCCATCCCGTTAGGGATGTCCAGAAAAAGGGTGGCGTATACCAAGGTGGGCAGGACGCCGAACAGGATGGCGGCGTGTTGGGGCTGGCCATAGGTGACCTGGGCCGAGCAGTGTTCACAGGCGGATGCGCCATAGGCCGACACCCCACCGCACCAGGGGCACAGGATATTGTCGGGTCGAACATAGCCCGGCTTCCGGTAGGCTGGTTCCATAAACATGGCGGCTGGTCCCTATGCGCTGTGTGGCTGCTGGGGACAGCAAAGCACCGTGTTCGGCCCTCCCGCCAGCCGCATTATCGTCAGCCGCGTGCACGAAAACGTCATCCCGCCGGCGACAGGGAAGCCGAAGCGTTCGAACGCTTCGAGGTTGCGGCGCTATTTGACAGGGATGAAGCGCACGCGGTCGATGGTCAGGTAGAGGTGGGCGGTTGCGACGACGAAGCCACTGGCTGCCACCAAGCCGGCCGCTACGTAGCATGCAATTTCATTGTGGAGGTTGATGCAGGACGTCTGGTGCAGCAGGAAGGTCAGGGCCGCAGCCCCTATCCAGCCGACCTTGAAGCACGTCATCGCTTCCTCATCGGACTGCCCATATTCGACGGGGGCGCGGCAGCCTCGGCAGAAACGTACGCCATAGCGGGATGTGGTCAGGCAGTTGGTGCAGTTGATCCAGCGGGAAAAGGGCGCGGTGCTCATGGGCGGGCGATCCCTCGTGATGGTGTCCGGTACTCCCTGATTAAATACGTAGGCATTAAGGCTGCCTACCTGTGGTTTTTCCCAGGTGCGGCTTGGTTGGCATGCTCAACCGTTGGTCAAGGGCCTGAGAAAGCGTTCGAACGCTTCGGCCTGGATTGGACAGCAAAAAGGGCGGGCCGGTTACCCGGTCCCGCCCTTTCCTCATGCTTTGGCGTGCCTAATTGTGAAGCTCAGGTTCAGTGCCTGCAATATCCGCAGGATCGTATCGAACCCGGTCTTGGTCTCTGGCGACAGCGCCTTGTACAGGGTTCCTCGCGGCATATCCGCGATCTGTGCCAATTCGGTCATGCCTTTTGCGCGTGCTACATCCTGAAGTGCGACACGAAACAGTTGCGGATCACCTTCTTCTATTGCGGCATTCAGAAATTCAGCAACATCTTCGTCAGTTTCCAGGAAATCAGCAGCGTCAAATTTTCTCCATTCGCTCGTGTTGTTGCTCATTACGGACACTCCATCTCTCATTTGTTCTGCGGGGATACCCATTTTTTTCATACTGCTTTAATTAATATCCACTATCATTTTACTCTATCGACTTTGTTCATTGGTCATCCAAAAAGCTTTACTCACCGTATCTGGGGTGGGCGCCCTTGCCTGAACAGGGGCGCCCTCCGAGATTGGTCAACGCATGTCGTTGAAGCGGGCTCTTGCCACCGTGATGTCTCGACTTTGGGTCGATTTTTCGCCCCCACCGAGAATGATGTATGTCCGTTTTCCTTGCCGCCCATAGTACACGCGGTAGCCGGGTCCGGACATAATGCGCATCTCGCTGACGCCGTCGCCAACGGGTTCGCAGTCGCCAAAATTTCCAAGACGGGCTCGGATGAGCCTGATGGAAATCCGTTGACGAGCTTGCTTATCCTTAAGCGTCCGAAGCCAGTCTTCAAAGGCCGGATGCATGATCAGCTCGTTTTCATCTTCTACCTCTTCCATGGTGGGCTTCCCCATCTAGTTGATGACGTAAGTCTTGTACACTGTAGTGGACAGTATTGTCAAGACGGAACGTCAACCCCGGTTGACGCCTCCGGTCAAGCGCGCCCCTCGAGAAGTTTAGCGGGTAGGAAGGCCAGGCCATGTCTCCGCCGCTGATGGATATGAGCCTGGAGGGCCTGGCCCTAGACATCCGCTCGACGCTGGCCGTGTGGGTGGCGGAGGGGCTGTCCTACGCCGAGATGTGCGCCGTGCTGGCGGTCCAGCCGCGCGCCGGCCTGGATACCATGGGGCACCTGGCCAGCGTAATGACGTGCGGTCTGTTGCTGGGTTCGAAGCGTTCGAACGCTCCGGGGCTGGTGCCAGATGGCTAAGGGCGCGGCCACCGGCAGGCCGCCACCCACCCTCCACCCGTGTGACGCGGTGGGCTGCTGGGAATGGGGTCCGTTCGGGCAGGGCGTATTCCTGCGCGGCGGCGGCGTCGCCCGCTGGTGGTGCCGCCGGCATCTGCCTGCGGACTATTGGGATCACCAGGTGGCGAAGGCCAAAGGGCCGGCCCCTGGGCACGGGCCGCTGGGCCAGGGGGCGTTGTTCTGATGGCGGATGATCATGAGGTGTCCGGCACGCGGGCGCTGCTGACCTTGGCTGAGTGGATGGGGCTGGCGGCAAGCGTTCGAACGTTTCCGGTCGACCCGGGGAGCGTCCCCGTGTTCGCCCCAGCGCCCGAAGCGTTCGAACGCTTCGGTGGCGAGATGAATTGGAAGGGGTGCCTGAAGCGTTCGAACGCTTCGGCGCGGCATGGCGAGGTGCGGGATGTCTAGGGCTGGGAAGCCGCTGGTGGTGAGTATGTGTCCGGCCCTGCTGCTGGCGGAGGCCGAGGATATGGACGCGGCCCTGGAATTGACCTTCCTGCGCCTGGTCCACCATTGCCTGGCGGCGGGGGGCGAGGTGCCGGACCGCGACGACGCCCTAGCGCGGAAGACCAAGGCGGGCAACCGATGGAAGCGGCACAAGGCGGAGTTGATCGCACAGGGCTTGGTGGAGGTGGCGGGCGGTGTGCTGGCCATCACCCCGGGGCGGGGCGGGACGTCCCGTCAGCGCCCAAAACACCCCGGAAAACAGGGCGGAAAAGCCGGAGAAAACAGGCCGGAAAACGTCCCGGAAAAGTGGGCGGAAAACCCACCAGAAAACACCCCGGAAAAGTCCCCGGAAATCTCAGAGAAAAGTGGCCGGTTTTTTGAGGATAAGTCGTTGGAAGGAAAGGAAAAGATGGGGCAAAACAGTGCCGATTTGGCGGACGGAACCGCAGGGAAGTCCGATTTCCCCCCCTATGATCTTAATAACCCCCCCTTTAATTCCCCAAAAATTCAAAAGGGGTTTAGCGGGGCAGATATCGCCCAATTGCGGCGCCGTGCCGACCTATTGGCCAGCGGAAGTGCGGCGGCAAAGTCGCAGGCTGCGCTGTGGCCGCCGGGCGAAATCGTGGCGATGGTCCAGGCTGGTTTCGTCGGCGCCGACGTGGTGCTGCGGCTGGGGTTCGACCTGCCGGCGGCCCTGGTGCCCGTGGCTGGCGGGGTTGGGCTTGGCAGGGGGGCTGCTGGCCATGGCTGAGTCCAGGAAGCCCGCGACCGGCGCGGATCGCCGCCGGCAGAGGCGTGACGACGCCATCGCCCAGAAGCCCTGCCCGACGTGTGGGGTGGCGGAGGGGCAGCGGTGCGTCGGTGGCCGTGGTCAGCAGCGGACCAGCATCCACCAGGGCCGATGGGCCAAGCCGCCCCGCCAGCCTGGGGTGGCCGTTGCTGGGCTTGGCAGGGGGGCCTGATGGTGACCGAAGTGCCGGAAATCGATATCGAGGCACTGTTGGTCTGGGTCTACCAGCGCCAACGGGCGGACCTGGTGGTTGACCGTGGGGTTGGGCTCCACGAGCTGGAGCGCGAGGCGGCGGGCATCCCGGTGACCCGCCGCACGGCGGACGGTACGGGCAGCAGCATCGCGGTGCTGGGCTGCCGGGTCGACAACAGCGGCACCCCGTCGGGCGTCCTACACCCCGATGCGGAGGCCGTCCACGACGCCGTGTGCCGGGCGCCGCGTCCGCTGTGGACGGGCTTGCTGATCGAGGTGGGACGGACGGGGGAGCGGCCGGATTGGCTGCCGGGCGCCCGGGTCGAGGAACAGGCCATCCTGCACCGGGGCAAGGTGGTGTTCGTGGTGGACGATGACGGCTGCATCGTCGGGCCCAAGGTGCGAACGGTCCTGGTCCGCGACGAAGTCGGCCCCGATGGGCGGGTGCGTCAAGTGACGCTTGACAGGTCCCCGGCCGCGCTGGAGTTGGGCCGCCGGGTCTACGCGGAATGGCGGGCCGCCTTGGCGTGGCTGGTCGACGAACTGGTGTCCCGCCAGCTGCTGGCCAGCCACCGGGTGACAGGGCCGGCGGCGCCGGACGAGCCGTGGGTGAGCGTGCTCTAGGAGGTGGGTATTGAAGTGCCTTGGAAGGTGAGGCCCGGGTGGGCCTCAGTTCCACATGCTATTTCACATTTGCTAGACCAGACCCGACGTTTACCTTTGTCGCATCTTGTCCGGCCTTAGAAATCGAAGTGAGCACGTTTAAATCAATCTGCGGAGGCCAGCAGTTGACAGCGTAACGACCGAGAATATATTTTGCCTGCTCAATATTGTCTGGGTTTTCAGTGCTTTGAATTGCGGAACGGGCTATTGCCATAAAGTCGAATGTCATTTGGGCGGTCTGCTGCGGAGCTTGTTCATAAAGATAAATATCAGTTTCTATGTCTAAGTAACTATTGATTACACCATATGCCAAACCAACATATCCTATTGTTCTTACTGCATCCCTGGCTGCGGCCGTAAGAATAGCAACGGCAGTTGTTCCGGCGAGTGTGGTTTCTTTTTTCATTGCCTTTCGTTCTTTGTCTAAGCGTATCAATAGACCGAAATAATTTCTGCACGTCGCGTCGAGACGGTTCATGCTTCCCACCAATATTACTTGCCTATCGGCAACAGTAGTTGGCCATGGATTTTGCCCACTCATCTCATTAAGGATGCCATTTACAGCCGACTCCACAGCATCTGGCTTGTGTTCTCCTGCCGCGCCATTTCTTAGGGTCGCCTGCTTTGCTTGGGATGATGCAAAGTTGAAAGCTGTGCAGCCGCTTAGCAAAAAGGTGCACACAATTACAGCGGCTATCCGTTTGCCCCACATTCCCGCCTCCATCGTAAAGGTATTTCTTTCGCACTATGACTCCACTTTTTGGCAACAACACTATATCCAATAGATTATATTGGTTGTGCATCGTTCACGGGTGGAGTGACCGTCTGCCTGCTGCCGTTAGCTGTTGCGGGGCAAGTGAGCCATAAGAGGCTGCGTGGCGGTTTGGCCGAGCCAAATGCTCTCTCTGTGGCAAAGAAGCGAGGCGCAAAAAAAAATGTGCTTGCGCTTTTAGGGGGCCGTTTGCTTTGGTGCCCGAACGCTCGAAATCTGGACATCACGGCCCCGCTGCAATCGCAGTGCGGGCCGTTTCCATTTGGCCGGCCCTATCCAGTGTGGGGTCAGCGTGCCGGCCCGGGCGCCCGATAATCCGTAAGGCCTCCACCCGGTCAGCCGCCAAGTACAGATGCCGCCCAGGTCCCCAGGATATCCGGGGACCCTGGCGGCCAGGCGCTCTAGCACGGTGAATTCAGCCGTGTTGGTTTTCTAGTGCGACCGTTTCCGTGGTGGTGCAACGGCCTGCAACAGAGTGAAACGGTGAAACAGCATGCAACAGGGCAGTGGGCGGCGCCTTCTGGGCGTCCGCGCGCTGGCTGCTGCCCTGAAGGAGATGGGGCAGCCGGTTTCGGCCAGCACCTTAAGCCGGGGATTGGCCCGGCGGCATTTCACGAACCACGGCACGGCGGCTCAGCCGCTGTTGGACCTGGACGAGGTGATCAACACCCGGGCCAACCTGCTGGACCCCGACAAGCAACGGGCAGCCTTGATCGCACGCGGGGTTCTACCGCCGCCCACCGCCGCATCGGCTGATGACGATGACGATTTCTTGCCGTCGCCACGGCTGACCAGCACGGAAGGCAAGTTGGGTGTGGCCAGGCTCCGCAAGGCGGAGGCGGAGGCGGCCCAGGCTGAAATGGACCTGATGGAGCGCCAGCACGGTCTTGCGCCGACCAGGGACTTCAGCGACGCGGCCTTCACCCTGGGGGCTCTGGTCCGCGACAGCCTGGCGGCCCGTGTGTCGACGCTGGCCGCCGCCGTCGCCGGCAAGAATGACACCCGAGAAATCGCGCTGCTGATCAGCAGCGCCGACGACGCCCTCTTGACCGCCTTGGCGAGCCGCGCCGCCAAGATGGCCAAGAACCTGGCCACCGGGAAAGAGGCTGCGCCCCACGATGAGGGCGAGCCCGATGCACCTAACGACCCCGCTACGTAGTCACCTCCCTCACCTGGCAAACGGCGTCGCCGCCGCCCTCGCTGGTTTCGGCCTGGGCGCCAAGCCCCCGATCCGCCGGACGGTCCCCGAGTGGGCCGCCAAGGTACGCATGGTGTCGGCGGAGTCAGGCAGTTCCTACGCGGACGGCAAGGACGTGCCGTACCTGCATGAGAACGCGCCCCACATGGTGGAGGTGATGGAGTGCCTGAGCCTCCAGCACCCGTCGTTCGAAGTGACCATGATGGGATCGGCCCAGATCGCCAAGAGCGAGGCCGGCCTCAATCTGATCGGGTCCGTGATCGATGACGATCCGTCCCCCATCCTGGTCCTGCTGCCGTCGCTGGATGAGCAGAAGAAGTACATCCGGCTGAAGCTCCAGCCGATGATTGAGGCGACCCCCTCCCTTCGGGACAAGGTGCGGTCGATGAAGTCGCGGGATGAGGATGGTTCCACCTCATCCATGAAGAAGTTCCGGGGCGGCTACGTCTTCGTGGCGACCGCCTCCAGTTCCAAAGCCCTCCAGATGGTCTCCTATCGGATCATCGTGGGCGAGGAGGTGACCGAATGGCCGCTGGACGTCGGCGGCCGCGGTGACCCCCAGGACCAGGCGATCCATCGTACCAAGGCGTATCGGGAACGGCGGGGCGCCAAGTGCTATTGGCCCGCCACGCCCGGTGTTCTCGGGTCCTGCCGCATCACGGTGAAGTACGAACGCGGCGACATGCGGCGCCGCTACGTTGCGTGCCCGCATTGCGGTGCCTGGCAGGTGCTAAAGTTTGAGAACTTGCGATGGGACCAGGAAACCGCCCCCTTCGGCGCGTACTTCCTGTGCGCGTCGGGGCACGGCTGCGTCATCACGCAAGCCGACAAAGACGAAATGATGTGGGGTGGCGTCTGGCTGAAGACGTATCCCGTGGCCGAAGACGATGACACCGGCGATGAAGCGCCCGGCCCCGTCGTCCTCCCCGACCAAATCGAGCGGTTCCGGCGCCGCCCCTCTCGCGGGCGGGAACCATCCTTCGCCATCTGGCAGGCCTACTCGATGTGGGTCAGCTGGGAGGCCACGGTCAAGGAATGGCTGGACGCGCGGGGCAACCCGGAAAAAGAGAAGGCGTTCAGCCAACAGGTGAAGGGCGAAGCCTGGGAAGAAAAGGGCGACGCCCCGCCGGCGGAAAAGCTGCTGGCCCTGCGGGAAGACTTCCCCAGCCAGAAGCTGCCGCCCGGTGCCCTGTTCATCACCGCCCATACCGACGTCCAGGGCTACGGCCTGAAGGGCGATGTCTACGCCTGGGGCGAGGGTATGGAGTGCTGGCGCATCGATGGGTGGACCATCGAAGGCGACCCCGCCGACGACAGGGTGTGGGCCTTGCTCGCGGAGCGGGTCCGCCGCCGATACGAAGATTGCCATGGGCAGTGGTGGCAGATTGACGCCTTCGGGGTGGACAGCGGCTATCTCTCGCCCAGGGTCTACAAGTTCGCCCGCGACATGAAGCGCCAGGGCTACGAGCGGGTGTTCGCCACCGATGGCATGCCCGGCCCCTCGCTACCGCCTATCGGCATGCCCACCAAGGTGCTGGTGAACTGGCGGGGCAAGCGCGAAGGCACCGTCCTTAAATGGCCTATCGGCACCTGGCCTATGAAGCTGGAGGTGTTCGGTGCGCTGAACCGTCTGTTACGCAGTTCGGAAAGCGCCATGGACCCGGACGGCAATCCCTGGCGCGGCCTGCCGCACTTCAACGGCGACGTCGACCTGACCTTCTTCAAGGAAGTCACGGCCGAATACCTGAAGGTTGGCGAGCGGGGCGGGAAGCCCTTCCGTGAGTGGATCAAGACGGGCGTGAACGACAGGTTGGACACCTTCGTCGGCGCCCGGGCCCTGGCGTCGCATGTGCTGAATGAAGCCGGCGCCGACAAGTCGACCTGGGCGGCCCTAGCCGCCGCCCGAAAGCCCGCCGGCCCGCCGCAGGGCGACCTGTTGTCGGCCATCCCGCTCATGAATGTGCGGGTGGCCACCACGCCGTCGGCGCCGCCCCCAACCCAGGACGATCACCAGGCCCCGGACATCGCGCCCGAAGCTGCCGTCACGGCGGAGCTTCTGGCCCGGAAGCGCCGAGTGGTGCGCTCGTCCTTCGTCAAGAGAAGGTGAACCGTCCATGGCTTTCACGAAAGCCGACCTGGACGCGCTGAAGGCCGCCCGTGCCCAGGGCGTCCTACGCGTCCGCTTTGAAGGCCGCGAGGTCATTTACCGGTCCGATGCCGAAATGAAGGCCCTCCAGCGGGAGATGGAGGCGGAGGTTAACCCCCGGCCCCGGTTCAAGACGGCGCTGGTCCTGTCCCGCCGGGGGTGGTAATGGCTGCCGCAACACGGGAAGGCCTGGGCGGCTGGGTCCGCCGGCGGGTCGGCGGATGGGCCCAGCGGGTCGGCCGCGCGCTCGCCTCCGCGTCCGATGACCCTTTCGTCTCCCCAGCAGGCCGGCCGGTCAACGCGCCCTATCGCACCACCGGCAACGGACCACGTTCACGCAACTGGCGCACGGGCGGCTATGGCCCCAACGCGGCGCTGGACTACAGCTTGCCGGGCCTAGTTCGGCAGTCTCGGGAACTGATGCGGCAGAACCCGGACGCCGTGGTGGTGCAAAGCCGCCTGGTGTCCAACGTAGTCGGCGTCGGCATCATTCCGGAGCTTGCCGACCCCGTGGTGCGTGCCGTTTGGGTCGCCTGGACGGCGGTGTGCATGGTCGATGGGACCATGAGCCTGTACGGTGCGCAGGCCCTGGCCGTGGCGGCGGTGGTCGAGGCCGGGGAAGCCTTGGTCCGGTTCCGCGTGATTGATGACGGGCTGTCGCCGGTGCCGCTCCGCCTCCAGGTGCTGGAGGCCGAATATCTGGTCACCAGCAAGAACGAGGAAACGGCCGGCGGCGGCTACATCCGGCACGGCATCGAATTCGATGCCGAGGGCCGCCGTGTCGCCTACTGGCTGTATCCCTGCCACCCGGATGATGTGACGCCTGGTGGATACAACAACACGCCCATCCGCGTCCCGGCTGGTGAAATCCTGCACATCTACCGGGCTAGGCGGCCGGGCCAGATACGGGGCGTTCCGTGGATCACCCCAATCCTGGACCTGCTGAAGGACTTGGCCGACTACAAAGACGCGGAACTGGTCCGAAAGAAGGTGGCCGCGCTCTATGCCGTCTTCGTGAAGCGGCCCTATCCCGAGGGGATGGATGCTGAACAGCTGGCCCGCGTGCTGGCGGCCGTCAAGACGGACGACGATGGGGCCGAAGGTGAGTTGGAACCAGGAACGATGTGGTTCCTGGACCCCGGTGAGGAGGTGGAATTCAGCGAACCGGCCGACCTGGGCGGTCAGTACGCCGAATTCATGAAGCAACAGTACCGCAGCATCGCTGCGGCGGTCGGGTTGCTCTACGAGCAGGTCACGGGCGACTACGCCAACGGCAATGACAGGCTCTATCGGGCGGCCTTTAACGAGTTCCGCCGGAACATCCGCCAGATCCAGCACCACATGGTCATTTTCCAGATGTGCCGCCCAATCCTGGCGCGGTTCAGCCTGCTGGCGAAGCTCAAATCCGTGATCCCGGATGAGTTCGACGCTGCGGCGGTGCCGTGGGTGCCGGAGGCGTGGCCGTACATCAATCCCGTTCAGGACGTGGCAGCCAAGGTCGCGGCGATCCGCGCGGGCATCGACACCCGGTCGCGCGTGGCGGGCGAGAGCGGCCATAGCGCCGCAGACATCGATGAGGAGAACGCCCGCGACCAGAACCGGGCGACGGGCTTGGGCCTGGTCTACGACACAAACGCCAAACAGGTGGACGACAAGGGCGCCAAACAGCCGGTCGATCCGCCGCAAGAGGAGGCAGCGTGAACACGACGCTATGCGCGCGCCTGGCCGGCTCCATCTCCGGCCAGGTGCTGGCGATGGAGCCCGAAGCCCTGCGCGTCGCCGCCAACGCCATCGGGCTGCGACTGGGTATTGAGGCCCGGCACGATGATGGCGAAGGCCGGTCGCCGTCCATCCTGGAGCGGACCCGGGCCGCCTATCGGCAGCGCCTGGCGATGATCGGCCCCACCGAAGCCGTCGAAGTCGGTGAAGGGGTCGGTGAATACGCGCTCACCGTCGACGGCGTGGCCATCGTGCCCGTGCTGGGCACGCTGGTGGCGCGGTGGGACTGGTTGGCGGCCTGGTGCGGCCTGACCAGCTATGACGCCCTGACCGCGACCATCGGTGCGGCCATTGATGACCCGCGCGTGCGCGGCATCATGCTGGACATCGACAGCCCGGGCGGTATCGCCGCCGGCATGCTGGACTGTGCCGACCGCATCCGCGCGGCGTCTGAGGTGAAGCCGCTATGGGCGCACGCGAACGCCCTGGCCGCGTCCGCCGCCTGCGGCATCGGCACGGCGCCGACGCGTCTTTCACTGCCGCGCATGGGCAACGTCGGCTCCGTCGGTGTGGTGAGCTTGCACGTTGACCAGTCCGCCGCCGATGAACAGCGCGGCCTGCGCTACACGGCCCTCTATTCGGGTGCCCAGAAAATCGACGGGTGGGGGCATGCGCCGCTGCCCGATGATGTGCGCGCCAGGTTTCAGGCGCGCCTCGACGCCAGCCGGCTGCAATTCGCCACGGCGGTTGCCGGCTATCGCGGCCTGGCAGTCGACACCGTCATGCAGACCGAGGCGGCCCTCCTCCAGGATTACGAGGCTGTGAACCTGGGGCTGGCCGACGCGGTGGAGAGCTTTGACGAAGCCCTGGCGGCACTGACCGCCAGCCTGTCCGCCGGCGGCAGCGCCGGCATAACCCGACGCGGCCCGGCCGCGACCAGCCAAAAGGAAGTGACGATGGGCAAGACGCCCGATACGCGCCAGCACGCCTCCGCCGACGACGACAAGGATGAGTGCGAGGACGAAACCGAAGGCGGTGACCAGGAAGCCGGCACCGACGAAGATGGCGGCGATGGTGACGATGATGAAGACGCCGCCGAAGAAGATGAGAACGAGGGCGACGACGTGAAGGCCGCGCGCGGCGAAGCGGCGGCCATCGCCAAGGCCTGCGCCGCCGCTGGCAAGCCGCAGCTGGCCGCCGGCTTCATCTCCAAGGGCGTGCCGCTCGCCACCGTCAAGAAGCGCCTGGGGTCGCATGCCACGATCCGGAAGCTGGTGGCGGATGCCATGCTCGCCAACCCGAACATCAAGGCGACCGTCGCCGATGCCCTGATCGAGGCCGGCGCCAGCGTGGCGGAGGCCAAATCCGCCCTGTTCAACGCCATCGTCACCGGCCAGGCGCCCGCCATTCGTGGCGTTGCGCCGGAGAAGAAGCGCGCCGCGCTGGGCGGTATCGACACCCGCGCCGTCTACGGCGCCTACAACAAGCGCTGATAGGAGAAAAGCCACATGGGCGCCGTCTTCACCGAGGGCCTGAACACCGGGGAGTATCTGGTGTCTGAGGCCAACGGGAACCTTTCCCGCGACACCATCACGCTCGCGCAATCCGCCGCCCCCTATAGCGCCGGCCAGGTGCTGGCCTATGTCGCGGCCAGCGACCACTACGTCGCCTACGACGAAGCGGCCCAGGGCGATGCCGCTGTGGCCGCCGCCATCAACTTCGCCCGCGTCAACGCCTCCGCCGGCGATGTGCGCGCCACGGCGCACACCAACTATGCCGAGATCAACAAGGCCGCCCTTGCCTGGGCGCCCGGCGTTACCTCGGCCGGCATGGCCGCCGCGTTCTCTTCTCTGCGCCAGCACGGCATCAAGGCCCGCTGACCGCGTCCAGATTAAGTAGGAGCTTTAATGAGCGCCATTTCCATGGACATCTTCAATGGTGACGCCTTCAAGGGCGTGACCATGACGAAGCACGTCAACGAAAATATCCCCTATGTTCCCGGCTTCCTCGGCGGCTTGGGCCTATTCCCCGCCGAGGGGATCAACACCATCGACGCCATGTTCGATGAAGAAGGCGGCCAGCTGACCCTGATCCCCGCCAGCCCGCGCGGCAGCCCGCCCAGCCAGGACCAGAACTCCAAGGCCAAGCGCCGCAGCCTTCCCACCGTGCGCCTGGCCCGGGAGGCGGTGATCACCGCCGATGAACTGGCTGGCGTCCTTGTGCCGGGTACGACCGACCAGCTGGAGACCGTGGAACGGCGCGTCTACAAGCGCGTCGAGGGGCCGTTGGGCCTGCGCGCCCAGCTTTCCTACACGATGGAACACCTGTATCTGGGCGCCATCGACGGCCAGGTGATCGATGCCGACGGTGCCACCGTCCTCTATGACTTCTTCGATTTCTACAACGTCGCCCGGCCCGACACGCAGACCATCCAGTTCGGAACCTTTACCGGCGACGGCGGTCTGTTCAGCACCGCGATGCGCAAGCTGAAGCGGCAGATCATCAAGGAACTGAATGGCTTCGTCCTTGCCGGCGCCTACCCCATCGCCCTTTGCGGTGATGATTTCTTCGATGCTGCCGTCGACAACCAGGAAGTGGTGAAGTCCCGCCAAGTCGGCAACGTGGGCAACGCCAAGGCCCCAACGGCCTTGTCCGAAGCGGCGGGCGCGTATTCCACCTACGACTACGGCGGTATCCTGTGGGTCAACTACCGTGGTTCGGACGACGGCAAGGTCAGCATCCCACAGGATGAAGCCCGCGTGTTCATGCACGGCGTTCCGGGGCTGTTTCAGTGCTATTTCGGCTATGCCGATACGCTGGAATTCGTCAACACCGAGGGCCTGCCGGTCTACATGCTCCAGAACGAGGAGCGTCAGACCAGCCGCGCCCGCGTGTTCGAAGTGCAGTCCAATCCCCTTCCGGCGTGCCTGCGCCCCAAGAGCTTGCTGCGCCTGAAGAAGGGCTGACCGCCCCCAACCATCCGGTCCTAGCCAAAGGCCCCGGTCGCTCGTGCGACGCGGGGCCTTTGGCTTTTATGGGCCTGGTATCCCCGGGAAATACCATGCGCTTCGACTTGCTGAACCGCGCTTGCGCCGTGACCTTCCGGGCGCCCGAGGGCGTCACCTATTCCCCCGACGGTGTCGCCCAGGCCGACCCGGTGGACGGTATATTTTCGGAACAGACGCCCGGCGGGCAGCTGGACGACTTGCGGTCCCCGCACAAGGGGCCGGTGATTGAACTGCCCGTCGCCCAGGTGCCCGCCCAGCCCCTGAACGGTGCTGTGGTGACGGTCGGCACCCGTCGCTTCACCGTCCAGCAGGCGGAAAAAGACCTGATCGCCGGCTTCTGGCGGACGGAACTGGTGGAGGATTTCGGCTGATGGCCGGGGCTGTGACCGGCGGCGAGGTCATTGGCGCCGAAATTCGCGGCCTGTCCGGCTTGGCCATCGGCCGGCTGGGCGCCGCCCTGACCATGGCAGCGGAAGTCACGGCCGTCCGCATGCAGGCTAGCTTGCCGGAACGCTACCGCGATGCCGTGGAAGTCCGCGTCGACATCTCTGCCGACAGCGTCCACGCGGGCGTCTTTCTGACGGGGCGTGAGGCCCAGGCTTGGGCCGTCGGCGGCGAGGAAGTTATCAACGTCGCGGCCTACGTTCGTGAGGAAAGCTTAGTGTTCGGCCGGCCGGTCAGGCCCATCATCGAACATGTCAGCGCCTACCAGCGTGCCGTCCAGCGGCCCGGGCACATCGACGTCGACGCCCTGGCGAACGATGGTGCCGCCACCATGCTGGCGGCTGTCGCCGCCGTGATGCAGGGGCTGACCTGATGAGAAATGAAACTCTAGACGCCCTGCTGGGCTACCTCCGTCAAGATGCGGGCGTGCTGGCGCTGGTGAAGCCAACATCCATCATCGACAAGCTGCAGCTATGGACCAACGTGCCGGCGGATCAGAAGCCCATGATCATCGCCGTGGCCACCACCAGTACCCCTAAGACCGACTGGGGCAAGCCCGTCGTCTGGCACCTGGGTTTCATGCTGTACGTCTACACGCAGACGAACGCTGCCGACGGCAGTGCCCAACGCTTGCGTGACCAGGTAGTTGATGCGCTGGGCGAGGCGCTGAAGCCTGGGCCCTTCGGCGCGGTCCAGACGCTGTCCAGCCGCGTGTCCGCCTGCCTGCTTTCGGGCCCTGTCCTGACGGATGAGGGGGCCACCAAAGCGCATGGCGTCGCCTGGTTTCCCATCACCATTCGGCCCTAAGCCGCCCCTCTACGAGGTGAGCATCCATGTCCGACCCCGATGTCGCGGCCGACGCCGTGGACGTGGGCGCGGTGGAGGGTGGCGCTGCGCCGCCCGAAGCCGGCCCCACCGACCTTACGCCCGAGTCCGTGGCCACATTGCGCGCCTGGCGGGAGCGCTACTGCCGCGACTCCGCCCTCTCCCGTGACACCCCCGCCCTCAACCTCGTTTCCGCCTTGCTGCGCCAGGTGGAGGACGTCCTTTTGACTGTGGAAGGAGCTTAACGTTGGAATTCCATTTCGGTGCTGGCGATTTCTTCGCCGTGCCGCTGGGGCAGGCCAACCCGACCCCCGTGCACTTCTCCGCCCTGAGTGACTTTTCCATCGACATCAAGTTCGAAGAAAAGAAGCTGTACGGGCAGAATCAGTTCCCCATTGCCGTCCAGCGCGGCAAGGGCAGCATCGACGTCAAGGTGAAGAACAGCCTGGTGTCCGGTGCCATGGTGAATTCCCTGTTCCTGGGTACCACCAGCACTCCCGGCCAGCTGCTGACCGCCGTGAACGAAGGCGGCCAGCCGACCGCGAACAGCTATACCGCTGCCAACGGCACCACCTTCAAGACGGACTTGGGTGTGGCCTATGCCAGCACCGCGATCCCGCTCCAGCGTGTCGCCGCCAACCCCACGGCGGGCCAGTACACGGTGTCGGCGGCGGGTGTGTACACCTTCGCCGCCGGCGACGCTCAGGCGTCGGCGGGTGTCGTCGTCAGCTACACCTATACCGTGGCCGCCGGCGGCAGCACCGCCGCCATCACCAGCCAGGCCATGGGCACCGGTGTCCAGTTCATGGGCGTCTACACCACCGCGTCTGTGGTGGCGGGCGTGCAGAAGCGCTGCACCATTCAGCTGAACGTCTGTTCCTCCCCCGACCTGAAAATGGCGGCCAAGCAGGACGACTACATGGTCCCGGAATTCGGGGTGTCGGCCTACGCCGATGCCGCCGGCAATGTCGGCGTCGTGAGCTTCGCCGAATAAGACGCACCTCCTTTCGCTGATAGGTAAGATCGATGTCCGACACCCCCGATACCGCCAACTCCATCACCTTCGGCGGCCAGACCTTCGCGTTCGAGGGGCTGACCCTCGACCAGTTGAAGGCCCTGGGTCCCGCCTTCCTGCGCCTCCGCCCGGAGTCCGCGCGGGACCTGGCCGCCGCCGCCAGCACGGACATCCTCCACGTCGCCTTGGTCGACGGCGGCCTGATGACGGAGGAACAGTTCAAGGCCGCCAAGACCAGCTATTCAGAGGTCGGCGCTGCTGTGGAGGCGCTGGCCCGCATCAGCGGCATGGTGCCCGTGGGGGAGCCGCCGGCCGCGACGGCGGCGACCTGAACTGGGATGACCTGTACGCGACCATCTGCATTCGGACTGGCTGGACCTGGGATCAGGTCGGCCGGCTGACGGTTCGGCGGGTCGATGCGCTGTGCCGCGCCTGGCGAAAACAGGCCGGCCTTAAGGAGGAAGCCCCAGCCAAGGCGCGTGAACCCGATGAAGTATGGGTCACGGACGAAGCGGGCTTCGCCACCTTCATGCGGCACTGGCAGGGCGCTGGGGGCCGCTAACTCTCCCGATCATACCGCTTCGCCCCGGTCCCCATGGGGCTGGGCGGGGCGGTGTCTTGCCAGGGTGCGCCATGGGGAACACGTTAACCGTTAACATTAGGGCCGATTACTCGGATTTGCGGCCCGACCTGAACGAGGCGGCGGGCCTGGTCGAGGGCACCTCCGCCGATATGGACGGCGATGTCTCGCGCCTTTCCGCCAATATCGGCGGCTATGTGAACACGATGGGCGCTCACTTCGGGCGCCTGGGCGACCAGGCCATCAGCGCTGGCCAGGTCATCCACAGCGACTTTTCCAGCCAAGTCTACGACGAGAGCATGTCGCGCCTGGCCGACTGGACGGTCGATACCGGCCAGTCCCTCATTCACATGGGCGAGGACGCCGCGATTGCCGCCGGCGGCGTAGTGGCGGTGCGGTCGGCGGTTGCCGCTGTCGGCGCCGCCGCGCTGGAGGCTGCAGGCCCTGCCGCAGCCGTGGGTGTGGCATTGGTGGGCGTCTATGAAGCCGCCCGCTTGGTCATCTCCACCGCGTCCGGCATCGCCCAGTGGGCGTCTAACATGTCGGGTGCTGCGGAGGTGGCGCGGCTGTTCTCGGAGGAGGGAACGCGGGCGGCGGAGGCGCACCGTGCCTTGGCGCTCGAATTTGGTGGTGAGGCCGACAGCTTCACACGGGTCCAGCAGGTCGCCCAGGACTACCAGGTGACGCAGGACCAGGCGACCGCCGCCATCCGGCGAATGATCGAGGTGCTGGACCCGGCCAACAAGTCCACGGAAGCTGCCCGCCAGGTCTTGAAGGACTATGGCGTCACCAGCACAGAAGCGTCGGCCGCGTTGGATGAGTTCGCGCGGCGCCTGCGCGAAACCCAGGACGGCACGGCCAAGACGCACGATGTGATGGCCGTGCTGGGGTCCGACGGCGTCGCCTGGTTGAAAGGTGTTGCCGACGGCGCCGGTCAAATCTCGCATGCCATGACCGATGCGGACCGCATCAGCGCCGCGACGGCCGCCAGCATCGAGGCCAGCAAGAACAAGATCGCCACGGCGCCCCACATCAGCTGGCTGGGGCAGTTGGGGGATTGGGCCGGCGGGGTTGTCGACCGTTTCAGCGAGATGTCCACCCGGAGCGAACAGTTCAAGGCTGAGCAAACGGCCGCGATGGCGGAAATCTCCACCGCTTGGCGGGAATGGCGCGGCGACGTCACCAGCACAGGCGATGCCATCAGCCGTGTAGGCCAAGGGCTGGGCGACTACTTCGCGGTGCTCACGCAGGGGCTGCCGGAATTCCAGCAGTTCGTTGGTATCCAGAAGCCCGCCGTACCCGCTGCGGCCCAGGACAACCGGCCAGCGGCACCGCCCCATGAGGATGCCGCCGGTGGCGCCGACGACGGCGACGATGATCCTGCGACCAATGACGGACAGGTGCTGTCCCAGCTGGAGCAACAGCTACAGCGCAAACTGCTGCTGAAAGAGAATTGGCTTCGGGAGGACCATGCCCTTGAAGTGTCCTTCTGGCAGCAGCGGCTTGCCGACGAACGGGCCGACGGGCTGGAGGAAAACAGCACCCTGATGGGGTTGCTGAACGACCGGCTAAATCAGGCGGAACGCGCCCAGGCGCGGTATCTTAAGAACCAAGCCGATGCCTCCGCTCGGCAGGCTGACCAGGATGCCCGTGACGCCGAACGGGCGGCGGATGAACAGAGTTCCGCCCATTTGCGCGGATTGCAGATCGCCACCAATGCCGCCGTGCGGGGGTCGCAAGAGCGTATCCAGGCGGCCCAGGCGGAAGTGGACTTCGCCCGCGGCGCCTGGGGTGAGCTTTCGTCGCAGTACCGGGACGCGATGCAGCGCATGTCGGAGGCCGCCCGCGAGCGGGATCGGCAGGCGCAGGAGATCAGCCGTATTCGCGCCGACGCGGACCAGAAGATCAACGACCTGGGCCTCCAGGCGGAACGGTCACGGCTGGATGCGGAGGTCGCGGCCGGGAAAATCTCCGAGGGCCAGAAGGCTGACCAGCTGCGCGACCTGACGGAGGGGGCGCAGATTGCAGCCCTCCAACGGCTCGACTCCGAAATCTCCTCTCTCCAGCAGGGAACGAAGGCGTGGGAGGAGGCGACACAGCGCCGGCGGGTGCTGGTGGCGGAACAGCAGGTGGAGATGGAGCGCATCTCGCTCCAGGCCGTCGAAGCTGACCGTCGGGCGGCGCAGCAGACGGCCCAGGCGTGGCAAGGCGCCTTCCAGCCGGCGTCCCGGGCTCTCGACAGCTGGGTACAGAACGCGGTCCGGGGTGGCCAGACCATCGGGCAAAGCGCGCTGTCGGCAGCGGGCACGATGGCGTCGTCCTACATCGGCTCCCTGCTGCGCATGACCGCACAGTTGGGGGCCTTCGAGGTGGCCCAGGCGCTTGGCTGGACCCGCATGGCCAGCGGCATGCAGGCGGATATCCAGAAGGGAAGCCTGTCCTGGTTGCTGGGCGAACAGCAGAAGACGGCGGCGACCGCCGCTGGCACGTCAGCGCGGACGGCGGCGGCTTCGGCTGAAAACAGCACCTGGCTGGGGCGCGTGATTGGGCAGGTGGCATCGTGGCTGGGGATTGAGACGTCCAAGACGTCGGCGACCACGGCAGCGACGGCGACCCGGGCGACCATTGACGAGGCTGACCAGGTGGCCCGGTCCACCACTGGCTACATCGCGGCGGTTGGCCAGATTGCCCAGCTGGCCCCCGTCGCGGCGGCTGGTGCATTCGCCGCGACCGCTGCCATTCCCATCGTGGGTCCGGAGCTTGCGCCCGGCGCGGCGGCGGCGGCGGAAGGGGCGGTCATGTCCCTTGCCGCAACGGTGCCGGTGTTCTCCGCATCGGGTGGTTGGGGTGATGTCCCCCATGATGAAGCGCCGACCTTCCTGCATAAGCGGGAAATGGTCCTGCCCGCCTACCTGGCCAGCCCTTTGCGCGACCTTGTCACCGGCCGGGGCGGGTTCGCCCTTCCGGCTTCGTTCGCCACGTCGGTCAACGACAACGTCAGCGCCGCCGCCAGTGCCATGGGCGGCGGTCAGACCGTGGTGAACCACAACGAAACCCACAACTGGTCCCTGAGTGCCCTGGACGGCAGGTCCACCCAAACGTGGCTGCGCAATGGTGGTGGTGACCAGATCGTGGCCCACGTCCAGAACAAGCGGCGGAATTTCGGAGCGTTATGACCCTGATTTACCCCAACCTCCCTGGGCGGGCCTATGAGGTGCAGAAGACGCCGACTTGGTCCACCCGCATCCTCACCGCTGCATCGGGGCGCGAAACCCGGATGGCCATGTGGTCGGCCCCCAAGTGGGAATTCAGGCTGAAATACGAGGTTCTGCGGGATACGCCCACGGAAAACGAACTCCAGATCCTCCTGGGCTTCTTCAACCAACAACAGGGGTCCTTTGGCTCTTTCCTGCTGATAGACCCCGACGACAACCAAGCCACCGGCCAAACCATCGCCGTGGGGGACGGTACCACCGCCAGCTTCACCCTGGTGCGAACCTTCGGCGGCTATGTTGAGCCGGTGGGCGCCGTCGTGGGTGGGTTGACAATCTATGTCAACGGCGCCCGCCAGACCTCTGGCTACAGCGTCGCCGGCAATGCCCTGACCTTCAGCAGACCGCCGGCCAGCGGCGCCGTCATCAGCGCCGATTTCCAATACGCCTTCCTTGTCCGGTTTAAGGACGACGCGATCACCGCCGAGCGGTTTCTCCGTCAGATGTGGTCCGTGGGGGAGGTGAACCTCATCACCGTCAGGGGATAGCGATGCGCTCCACCGACACCGCCTTCGTCCAATGGCTGCGGACCACGCCCAACCTGTGGTCAGCGGACTTGTTCACCGTCACCCTGACGGCCCAGGTCAGCAACCCCAGCGCGCCCACCGGCACAGTCTGGCGCTGGACCAACACCGACCGGCCCATCAGCTACGGCGGTGACACCTGGCTGGCCACCGGCCCCCGCGTCGCCCGCACCAGCTGGTCGGCTAAGGCCCAGCTGGAGGTGCCGCAGATGGAAGTCACTATTGACAGCGCCGCCAGTGAGCTGCTGGGCGACGTGCCGGTCAACGCCTTCGTCAACAATGGCGGCTTCGACGGCGCCCGCGTCCGGCTGGAACGGGCGTTGATGCCCAGCGCCAGCACCGCTGCCTTCGGCACCATCCTGCTGTTCGAGGGGCGCGTGTCCACCGCCCAGGCCGGCCGGGCCCGGGCCACGCTGACGGTCAAGGGCGACCTGGTGCTGCTGGATCAGCAGATGCCGCGCAACCTCTACCAGGCCAACTGTCTGCACACCCTGTACGACAGCGGCTGCACCCTGCTGCGCTCCCGCTATAGCTGGAGCAACAGCGTGGCGGCGGGCTCCATTGTCGGCACCATCGTGCCGGCGACGCCGCTGGCATCGCTGGCGCCCGACGGGGCCGGTGCCGCGGTCGATCCCCAGGCCTTCGTCCAGGGCGCCATCAGCTTCACCGGCGGCGTCAACGCCGGGGTGGTGCGGGCTATTAAGGTGGTCAGCGGCGGCAACATGGGGCTGGCCTATCCCCTGCCACATGCGCCGGCCGTGGGGGACCCGTTCACCATCACCTATGGCTGCGACCATACCGCCGCCACCTGCAAGGCCCGGTTCAACAACCTGGCCAACCTCCGCGCCTTCCCCTACATCCCGGCCGCCGAAACCGCAGCCTGATCCCATTTCCCGGAGATGACCATGACCGACGACGCAAGCCGCGTCGCTGCGGAGGTGGCCGCGCGCGCCTCGGTCGCGGCGGAGGCCCTGACCTGGGTGGGCACGCCCTATCATCAGCTGGCCGACGTGAGGGGGGCCGGCGTCGATTGCTCCATGCTGCTGGTGCGCGTGTTCGTGGACACCGGCGTGCTGCCGCCCTTCGACCCGCGCCCCTATCCGCCCGACTGGCATTTGCACCGCTCCGATGAGCGCTATGTGGCTTGGACCCAACGCTTCGGCCGGCCCTTCGACCCGGCGGAGCGGGCGCCCCAGGCGGGTGACGTGGTGCTGGCCCGCTTCGGGCGATGCTTCAGCCATGGCGCCGTCATGACCGGCCGCTTCGAGCTGGTCCACGCCTATGCCCGCGACGGCCGTTGCGTGGTGGGCGACCTGCGCCAGCTGCCTTTTCTCGACCGTCCCTTGATCTTCTACAGCCTGTGGGGTTGATGCCATGTCCGGCCTATTCGGCGGCGGCAAGACCAATGCCGACACCAAGCCCAGTTACACCGGCCTTCAGGTGCAGACCAGCGCCGCCGGCCTTCCCATTCCCTTGCTGTGGGGCACCCAGCGCGCCGCCCCCAACCTGTTCTGGAACGATGGCTTCACCTCCAAGGCCGTGGCCAGCGACACCGGTGGTGGCAAGGGTGGCGGGGCGCAGTCCACCACCCAGGTCTACAGCTGCGCCGTGGCCATGGGCCTGTGTGAGGGCGTGGTCAACACCATCGGCCGCGTGTGGGCGGACAAGACCGACACCAGCCTGGCCAAGCTCAACCTGACCCTGTTCACCGGCGCCGACGGCCAGACGCCCTTTACCGCGCTGTACGCCGCCAAGCCGGATCAGGCACTGGCCTATCCCCACACCGCCTATGTCGCCTCGCCGTCCTACGACCTGGGCAGCAGCGCCAGCCTGCCCAACCATAATTTCGAGGTGCAGTCGAACGCCGTGCCCCGCACCGGTCCCAGCGCCTTCGACGCCAACCCCGCCGACATCCTGGTCGATTTCCTGACCAATGAGCGCTATGGCGTGGGCCTGCCAGCCGACAGCATCGGTGACCTCACCGCGTGGCGCAGCTACTGCGCCGCCGCCGGATTTCTGATGTCGCCCCTGTTGGCGCAGCAGGAGGCTGCCAGCGACATCGTCAACCGCTGGGCCCAGCTGACCAACACCCTGATCTATTGGTCCGGCGACCAGGTGCGGGCGCTGCCGCTGGGCGACCAGCCGCTGACCGGCAACGGCGTGACCTTCACGCCCGACCTGACGCCCGTCTATGACCTGACCGATGACGACTTCATCGCCGGTTCAGGCGATGACCCGGTGACGCTCAGCCGCTCCGACCCGGCCGACGCCACCAACACCGCCAAGCTGGAGTTCAAGGACCGCGACAACTCCTATCAAACTGCCGTGGCGGAGGTGCGCGACCTAGCGGCCATCGACGCCTACGGCCTGCGCACCGGTGATCCCGTGCAGGCGCATGAGATCTGCAACGCCACCACCGCGTCGGCCATCGCCACCCTGATCCTTCAGCGCCAGCTCTACGTCCGCAACACCTACCAGTTCAAACTGGCCTGGACCTTCGCCCTGTTGGAGCCGGGCGACATCGTCACCCTGACCGACGCCGCCCTCGGCCTGGCCAAGTTCCCCGTCCGCATCATTCAGATCGATGAGGATGAGGAGGGCTTGCTGACCTTCACGGCGGAGGAGTTGCCGGCCGGCATCGGCACGGCCACGCTGTACCCCACGCCGGTAACCAGCAACACGCCACTGAACACCGGCGTGGATCCGGGTGACCTGGCCGACCCCGTGATCTTCGAACCATCACCCGGCCTCTCCGGCGGCGTGCAACAGGTGTGGATCGGCGCCTGCGGCCTGTCGCCCAACTGGGGTGGCTGTTCCGTCTGGGTGTCGGCCGACGATCTGACCTATCAACGGGTGGGCCAGATCACGGCGCCGGCACGGCTGGGGACGCTGAGCCAGGCCCTGACGGCGGGGGCGGCGGACGCCTATATCAGCCTGGCCACCAATCGCCTGAAGCTGGCTGGCGGCAGTACCGACGATGCCGCTGCCGGGCGCACGCTCAGCCTGGTGGGGGCGGAGATGCTGGCCTACGGCCCGGCCACGCTGACGGGCAGCGCCGCATACCATCTCGCTGACCTGAACCGTGGCCTTTATGGCACCGGGGCTGTCGACCATCCGGCGGGCACGCCCTTCCTGCGGTTGGACGAGGCCGTCTTCAAGTACGACCTGCCCGCCGCCTATATCGGGCAGACGCTGTACATCAAGCTGACCAGCTTCAACATCTTCCAGGCGGCGGAACGCAGCCTGGCGGAGGTGGAGGCCTACCTCTACAGCTCGGTTGGGGCGGTGGGCGCGCTGCCGGCGCCCACGGGCCTGACCCTGGCGGTGGAGAACGCCGTGCTGGCCGACGGCACGGTGCAACTGGGCATCCGCGCCCGCTGGACACCAGCCGACGCTGGCATGGCGACCGACACCGTTTTGCGCTGGGGCGTGGCGGGCAGCGGCGGGGTCACCGACTGGCAGCAGGTCAAGGTACCGGCCGGGTCGACCGACACCCTGCTGATGCCCGTGACGCAGGCGGTGACCTACACGGTGCAGGCGGCCAGTGCCATCGGCACCGACGTGCGCTCCGCCTGGGGCCCCGCCGTCAGCATCGAGGTGGGCGGTGTGCTGGGCGGCGCCAGCATCACGCACTTGGAGCTGTATGGCCAGGGCCTGGATACCGAGTTCGTGGGGCGGGACATCCACCTGGTGTGGCAAGGCAACTTCCCCGCTACGAGCGCCAGCCTGGGCAACCAGCCCTATGGTGCCGGCTCCGGTTACGTGAACCCGTATTTCCAGGCCTACGCCGTCACGGTCATAGAGCCCGACAGCGGCGCGGTTTTGCGCACCGACCTGGTGACCGTCGAGGAGTACTATTACTCCTTCGAGATGAACGCGAAGGACGCTGGCGGTCCGCATCGCCGCCTGACCTTCAGCATAACCATCCGCGACAAGCTGGGGGGCGAGAGCAAGGCCGCCACCCTCACGGTCAACAACCCCGTGCCGGCGCAGGTGCAGTTGACGGCACTCCCCACCACCGGCAGCACCCTGTTCGGCTTCATCGCCCCCACGGGCGCGGACGCGCTGGACTTCGCCGGGGTCAATGTCTGGGTAGGGGCCAGCGCGACCGTCGACACCAGTGGCCAGCCTGCCGCCAGCGGCGGCACCGCGCCCCTGGTGGTGGCCGGCCTGACGGCGGGGCAGACCTATTACGCCGTGTGCCAAACCTTCGACACCTTCGGCACGGCCGGCTGCCCCATCAGCGCGCCCTTGCAGTTCCTGGTGCCCTATGTGACGTCGGCCCAGATCGCCGCCAACACCATCGGCAAGGACAAGCTGGTGACGGACCTGGTGAACACGCTGGGCCTGGTCACCGGCGGCACCGACGTGGCCGGCAGCGTCGCGGCCCAGGTGGCGGCCGAGGCGGCGGCCCGTGCCCAGGCCATCCAGCTGGAAGCGGCCACGCGGGCGCAGTCCATCCTGGACAGTGCCAACCAACTCCAGGCGCACATCGACACCGTCAGCCAGGCGCAGCAGACCACCTCCAACAGCCTGGCGACCACCACCACCACCCTGACGGCGGCGATCAACGGTAACGCCTCGGCCATTCAGGCGGAGCAGACGGCCCGCGCCAGCGGTGACAGCGCCAACGCGACGGCCATAATCACCCTGGCCAGCGAGGTGCACAGCCCGACCACCGGCCTGGCGGCAGCCTTCACCGCCATCAGCAACGAGGCCAGCACCCGCGCCACCGCCGACAGCGCCAACGCCAGTGCCACCAGCGCCCTGGCCGCCCAGGTGAACGACAGCAGCACCGGCTTGGCGAAGACGCGGGCGGACCTGGTCGCCGAACAGACCACCCGGGCCAACGCCGATAGCGCCCTGTCGACGTCGCTCACCAGCCTGACGGCCTATGTCGGGCCCAACCCCAACCTGTGTCCCGACATTGGGAGTTGGACGCTGGGCGCCATGGCGGCTGTGACGGAGGCCGTTGCCGGCTTGATCGGCTACTTGGCCAACCCATCGGGGGTGGTGGCCGCCAGCAGCCCACCCATGCCCAGCACGCCTGGCGCGACTTACACCATCACCGGCGACAGCCATATGATCCTGAACGCGGGCGGGGCTGGGCAGGTCTACTTCGACCTGGTTTTCAAGGACGCGGCCGGTAACGTCCTGCTGGACGGTCCGCAAAAACCCATCGGCACCAGTCACGGCCTGGGCGCGCCCGGCACGCGTGCGGCCCATGCCGTCACCGCCACGGCGCCCGGCGGCACCACCCAGATGGTGGCCCGGTTCGTGGCCGAAGGCCTGAGCAACTGCACGGCCGTCGCCTTCCGGCAGGTGAAGGTGGAAGGCGGCGCCGTCGCCACGGTCTACACCCAAGAGGGCCAAGCGCTGGCCACGTCCGCCGCCATCCAGACGGAGCAAACGGCCCGGGCGAATGCGGACAGCGCCCTGTCGGCCTCCATCACCACCCTGTCCACGACGGTGAACGGCAACACCGCGTCAATCTCCACCCTACAGTCCAGTGTCAACGGTCTGAGTGCCCAATGGGTGCTCAAGACCGACGTCAACGGCTATGTGGCTGGGATCGGGCTGGCCAACAGCGGCGACAGCAGCACTTTCGTCATCCGCGCCGACACCCTGGCCCTGGTGCCGCCCAACAGCAAGACGACGCAGTCTCCGTTCTTCGTCACCAACGGCCAGGTGGTGATCAACAACGCCTTCATCCAGAACCTGTCGGCCAACGTCCTGACCAGCGGCACCATCGGCGCCGGCATCGTCTATGCCGGGAGCATCAGCGCCAACCAGATCACTGGTGGCGAGATTGTTTCCCAGGACATCCGCGTCTGGAGGGGAAAAGGGAATGGCGGTTACATTGACATCCATGGCGATCTAGGCGGCCCGTCCATCAACATCAGTGCCGACGGCAAGTCGGATCGCGTGCAGCTCGGATACCGGGGCGGCGATTACGGCCTGTGGACGTGGGACGCTGCCGGCAACCAGAAGATCATCGCCGGCGCGCCGGGCGATCCGGCCGCCTTCAGCATAAGCTCCAACCCAATAACCGGTGACGGCAACGAATATCAGGTCGTGTCGTTCCAATTCACGCTGCTTACGACCGTTGCGGTGCTGATCACCGCCAATTGGCAGCAAGGTTACAGCGGCTCTACGACATGGGGCGCACGGCTGCGCCTGGATACCGTGGATCTGATCGCCCGCGGTGGCTCCGTCACTCTGGACACGCCCGCCTATTCGTACGTCGCCACCCTGGGGGCGGGCACGCATACCGTCTCGCTTTACTGGACCGGTGGTGGCGCCGCGATTTCCGGATCCAACTTCAGCCTAGCGGTATGGCCGCATTATCGATGAAGAGACTGCTGATTTATGAAGCCGCGACCGGGCGCATCCGTTGGGAGGTGCAGGGCGGAGATGAACACCCTCTGTTCGATCCGGATGACCCGTCTTACGCCGGCTTGGCGGCTATTTCCTTGGCGCAAGACGTGGCCGTCAACGCGGCCGTCCACGAGGTCCGCGACGGCGTCTTGGTCGAGATAGATGCCGACCGTCTTCGCGCCGCCGCCGCGGCTACTACCTTTCGCACCTTACGGGAGGAGCGGTTCAGGCGCTTGAGCTTCAGTGACGTTGCTGTGCTGCCCGACCGATGGGCCGCCATGAGCGACGCGCAGCGGGCCGCCTGGACAGCCTACCGCCAGGCGCTGCGCGACCTGCCCGCCAACACCACCGACCCCACCGCGCCGGCGTGGCCGGTGCCGCCTAGCTGAGGCCGCCATGACCCAATACACCAACGGCACCATCACGATCACCAACGGCAGCGCCACGGTCACCGGCACGGGCACGGCCTGGCTGGCCAACCTGTCCCCCGGCGCGCTGCTGACCGTAAGCGAGGACGATCCCGTGGGCGTCGTCGTCGCCGTGACGGCGGACGGCAGTCTGACGCTGGAGACGCCCTGGCCCGGCGCGTCCTACACCAACACGGCCTATGAGGCCGTGCCAGACTGCTGACAAAGCCCTCGCCTATGGCGGGGGCTTTTGATTCAATGTCTTTATGCTGAAGCCGCCGACGCCCTCACAGACGGAACTGGAGATGGTGACGATCACGTCGCTGGTTCCGTCGGACCACCTGCTGCGGAAGATCGACGCAGCGCTGGACTTCACCTTCATCCGGGATCGGGTGGCGCACCTTTATTGCCCAGACAACGGGCGTCCAGCACTGGACCCGGTGGTTTTGTTCAAGACGCTGTTCATCGGCTATCTGTTCGGCATCCGCTCGGAGCGTCAGCTGATGCGGGAAGTTGAAGTGAACGTTGCGTACCGCTGGTTCCTGGGGCTTCGGCTGACGGACAAGGTGGCGGACGCCTCGACCTTGAGCCAGAACCGGCGTCGTCGGTTCCGGGACAGCACGGTCTATCAGGACATCTTCGATGAGATCGTGCTTCAGGCGGTGCGGGCTGGGCTGGTTGACGGGATGGTGCTGTACACGGACAGCACGCACCTGAAGGCCAACGCCAACAAGAACAAGTACGACCTGGCGATGGCGGCGAAGTCGCGGGCAGACTATCTGGACGCGCTGGACCAGGCGATCGACGCGGATCGGGCGGCGCACGGCAAGGGGCCGCTGAAGGCGAAGGAGCGGGAGCCGGAGGTCAAGGAGACCAAGATCAGCCGTACCGATCCGGATGCCGGCTACATGGTGCGGGACGGCAAACCCAAGGGCTTCTTCTACCTGGACCATCGGACGGTGGACAGCCGCCACGCCATCATCACCGACAGCTTCGTGACGCCTGGCAACGTGCATGACAGCATTCCCTACCTGGCCCGGTTGGACCGGCAGCGGCAACGCTTCGATCTGGATGTGCGGTACGTCGGGCTGGACGCGGGTTACTCCACCGCCGGCATCGCCAAGGGCCTGGAGGACAGGGGCATCGAGGGCGTGATCGGCTACAGCCGGCCCACCCATCGCCAAGGGTATCTACGCAAGCGGGACTTCAAGTACGACCGGGAGGTTGATGTCTACCGCTGCCCTGAAGGCCAGGAGTTGCGCTACGCCACCACCAACCGGGAAGGCTACCGCGAGTACAAGAGCGACCCGGCCCTCTGCCGCACATGCCCTTTGCTGGCCTCCTGCACCAGCAGCGCCAACCATACCAAGGTCGTCACCCGCCATGTCTGGCAGGACGCCAAGGACCACATCCACGAGAACCGCCAGACACCCTGGGGCAAGAAGGTCTATGCCAGGCGCAAGGAGACGGTCGAGCGCAGCTTTGCCGACGCCAAGCAGCTTCATGGCCACCGCTACGCCCGCCTGCGTGGCCTCGCCAAGGTCACCGAACAGTGCCTGCTTGCCGCCGCTGCCCAGAACATCAAGAAGATTGCAACCATCCTGGCCCGCTGGCGTGGGACAGACGGCCTCGGACCTAACCGCAAGCGCTTCATCCACGCGCTCAACTGCTTAATCAGCGAACTCCTGGCCGCCTTCCGCCTCTTCCACCCTGCTGCCATCTGAAAACCGCACAAAACCAAACCCCGCCGAAAATCGACGGGGTTTGTCAGCAGTCTGACACGGCCTATGAGGCCGTGCGGGACTTCGACCCCTCCACCGGGGCGCCCTTGCTGTCGCACGGCCTGCGCAACACCAACGTGGTGGTGAACCGCGCCATCCTGGCGCTGGGCAAGCAGACGGCCACGGCGGTGAACGCCTACGTCAATGTCCAGTTGGCTCAGGCCGCCGCCGCCACGGCGACCACTCAGGCCGGTGTCGCGGCGACCCAGGCCACGGCTGCCGCCGGCAGCGCCGCCGCTGCCCAATCCACCGCCGACAGCATCGACGGGTTGCTGGTGAGCATGGCCACCGCCTTCGCCGACAGCCAGACCCGCTACGTCACCGCCATCGCCTTCAAGTAAGGGGCCCACATGACCGATCTCGCCACCCAAGTCGCCGGTCTCACCACGTCGGTCAACGCGCTGACCAGCGCTGTGAACGTGGCCAAGGCCACGCTGGACGCCTCCGTCAGTGCCGCCAGCACCAGCGCCACCACGGCCCAGGCGGCCGTGACCACCGCCGCGTCGTCGGCCACCACCGCCCAGGCCGCCCAGGCGGCGGCCGTGGCGGTCAGCGGGCTCAGCAACCTCAACGGCTTCCTGGGCCAGATCCAGGCCGGCGCCCCCCAGGCCGTGTTCTGGTACGACACGACGCGTGACAGCGACGGCGGCGCCTGGCGCAAGCGCTGCACCTGGCAGAGTTGGGCGACCGAGGCCGCCAGCAGCACCCGGGGCAGCCGGGCGGGCTTTCCCGCCCAGGCGCTGATCGTCGTGCAGGGCAGCACCATGACGATCTATGACGCCGACCAGGCGACGCCGGCCATGTGGATGGTGTTCAACCTCGGTATCTATCTTCACGGCTATGGCGCCGTCACCAGCGTCACCGCGCGGGACGGCTGCGTCTACCGCAGTGACAACACCGGCACGGATGGCGATGTCTACACCCTCGACTTCATCCGTGATGACAGTTGGGGTGTACATAGCGCCTATAAATTCCGTCCGTCCAACCCCCGCATTGTTGACCGCAATTCGGCTGCTACGTCCGCCGCTCAAATCGGCCCCGCCATCGGAGCATCGCAATGCAACAGCGTTGCTGTGACCGTGGTGCCGGGCGCTCCCATCGACCGCACCAATGGCCTCCCGAAACCTACAGTCGTGGTGGCCACCACGGCCGGCATCAGCGTCATCCACCCCAGTGGCCAGGTGGCCAATATCACCGCGGGCAGTGGATATCTTGCCTGCGCCATCATCGACGGACAGCGCCTGGCGGCCATCCTGGCGGCGAATAGCACCATCGTGGACTATGGTCCCATCCCCTATGCGAACGTCGCCCGGTCCGCCTGGCTGCAGTACTCGGCGGGCACGCCGTCCGGCGGCGGAGCCATTCAACGGCCGGAGACGACCGGTATAGGTGGTGTCATTGACGGTGGGCTGCGCAACCTCGGTGCGCTCTGGCGGTACCACGAGGACCCGGTAAATCCAGCGGCTGGCATGCTGGCGATGATCACCGCCAGCGGCGGCCCCTACGCCGGCGGCGGCGCGTTCAATACGGGGTGGATGGTGGGTGATTGCCGCCTGGCGCTGTCGTCGACCAGCACCGCCAGCGTGGTGGCGAGCGGCGAGTTGGTCACCAACGGCACCTTCGCGTCGACTTCCGGTTGGACCGCCTATCAGGGCGCGACGTTGGCTGCGGCCAACAACACCCTGACCATCACCAATGGCGCGGCATCGAATGGAATTGCATACCAAGTCATCGCCACGGTTGCCGGCCAGACATACCTGGTGACGGTGGACGGCGTCGGGGGAACCTCGACCGTGGCCATCGTCAGTGCGGGGTCGGCCGTCAACAGCAACGACCTGGGGCAAGTTGTGGCCACCTCCTTGGCCGCCGGGATTACGCTGCAATTCACCGCCAAGACCACCACCAGCTATGTCAACCTGGTCTGCGACAACGTCTCGGGCCACACCGTCTCGTTCAAGGTTTGTAGCGTGCAGCTTGCCGAACCCGACCGCAGCGCGAAGGCCATTGGCCTTCGGGTGGTGGGCACGCTGACCAAGGCGCTGGTGGCGACCACGGCCGACCTATCGGCCATCGGTGGGTTCGGCACGGGCAATTACCTGATACAGCCCTACAACCCGGCGCTGGATTTCGGCACCGGTGATTTCATGGTCGCGTTCTGGTGCCAACTCACCGGTGCGCCATCGTACGCTTTGCTGAACCGCTGGCCGGCCAGCGGGTATACGACAGGGGGATGGAATGTGGGGTTCGCTTCCGGTGCACCCACCTTCAATGTCGCGGGGGGGCCGACAGCAGCAGCGTCCAATCCCATTCCGGCCGCTGCGTGGACACAGGTCATCGCAGTGCGCCGGGGCGCCACCCTTGAACTCTGGGTCAACGGCGTCAAGGTCGCGACAGCGGTCAATAACCAGACAGTCACCAACACTTCGGCGCTGCTGTCAGTGGGGGCAAACCCGGACGGTAGTAACACATCGGGTGGCGCCAGCGTTGCCCTGCTGCGCATCAGCGCCACGGCGCCCACGCCTGAACAGATCGCCCGTATGTACGCGGACGAACGGCCCCTGTTTCAGCCGGGTGCCAAGTGTGTGCTGGGCGGCACCTCCGCCGCCGTCCAGGGCCTGGTGCATGATCCCGATACCGGCGCGCTCTATGCCGCCAAGGGCGATGGCACGTCGGTGTTCCAGGGGTTGGTCCGCACGGCACACCTGACTGGCCTGGCCACCACCGGCAACAGCGACAACCATACTGCCGTCGCCGCGCGCCAGGGCGGCTACGTCATCGCCACGGCCAACCAGGCTGTGGCCAGCCAGCCGGCCATCACCTTCCGCGACCGTATCCTGGCGGACCGGGTGCCGGTGGCGCCCATCGACCCCAACCGCGTGGCCTTCTCCGCCGTCGCCACCACCGACGCCACGCCCACGGTGATCGCCCGCCTGCCGGTGGCCGAGGGCGATGAGCTGCAGCTGTTCGTCGATGTCGAGGCCACTGAGTACGGTGCCACGCCGACCGAGCGCATGGGATATCAGCGCCGGGCCCGTGTCTACCGCCTGCCCAACGGCAACGTTACGGTGGCGGCCGTCCAGGCACTGGGCACCGACTATGAGAGCGCCACCACCACCTGTGACGTGACCGTGGTGGCCGACACCGTCTCTCAGACGGTCTGTGTCCAGGCCACCGGGGTGGCCGCCAAGCGCCTGGTCTGGTCCACCCTGGCGCAAGTCAACCGCTGCGGCGCCACCCGCTATGCCGCCTGAAGGAGGGGCCATCCATGATCCGTGCGACTGACATGACCGATGCCTACAAGGGCGGCGGCCTGGTGCGCCGTTGGTGCCTGGCGCAGGGGCGGCCTCGCTGCGCCGACCATCCGGTGGACGTCGCCACCGGGCCGCTGGCGGACATCGCCGGCCAACTGGCCATCAACCGGGCTGTCCGTACCTTGCAGGCGCAGGTCGACGCCTATGATGACGCGGTCCTGCTGGCCAGCCAGCCGGAGCCGGACGCCACCGTGCCGCTGTTCGATGACGCCGGCGCCATGGCGGGCGACCAGCCCAACCCGGCCCATGCCGCCTGGGTTGCCGCCGGCGCGCTGGTGGCCAACGCCCCGGCCGAGCTGCTGCACCTGATCCGTACCCGGGATGACGCCCTGGAGAGGGAGCCGGCCACCGGCCTGCCGTCCGAGGCGCCGTTCGAGCTGGAGCCGCCGGCGCCCCCGGCCTTCGATCCCACCACCCAGACGGTCGACCTGGTTGCGGGCGCCTGGTCCGAAGCCCGGCCTCTGACGGCGGAGGAGGCCGCCACCTGGCGGGCGCTGATGCTGATCCGCTGGCCTCGCGTCATGACGCCCCGCGACGCCATCGTGACCCTGCTGACCCCGGCCGAGTGGCTGGCCATCTCCACCAGCACCGACCCTGAGGTGCGCGCCACGCGGCAGGCCGCCTTGGGCGCCAACTCCGTGGACCTGGACAACCCCGCCACGGCGGCGGCGCTGACGGTGTTTGAACAAGCAGGCCTGCTGTCGGCGGAGCGCGTCGCGGCAGTACTGGCCGGGCAACGCGTCACCTGACACCGGCAACAGCACCACGTTGGACTTTATCCGCCCGCCATCCGGCGGGCTTTTTTGTGCCTGAACGAAACGGAGTTCTGATGGAAGTTAACTCGGGGGAGGTTTCCCCCTTGGGTATCGCCGCGATTTTGGCGGCGGCCCTTGGTGTGGCGGTGCGCGCGCTCTCGCGCGGCCGTCGCCGGCGGCGGGAAGACGATGATGGCGAAGTCCGTGACGGGCTGTCGGAACGGGTCGCTGTCCTCTCGTCCCGTCTGGATCGCGCTGAACAGGACATCGCCAACGATAAACAGGGGCGCGCGGCGTTTGCCGCGACCCAAGGCGACCTGAAGGCCGTTGGGGTCCAGCTGGACAACCTGGCCAACCAGGTGGAGGCGGTCGGCGGGAAGCTGGACCGCCACGGTGCCAACCTGACCCGCGCCCACGAACGTATCGATGACCTCCACCGCTTGGTGGCGGAGCGGGGTGCGGCATGACCGCCGTCGATACCGGCGCGTACGCGCTCGTCACCGGATGCCGCCTGCGGCCGGAACGGAGCAAGGGCGGCACGTTCCTGATCACCGACACCATCACCGGCAAGGCGCTGGAGATGGACCACGCCACGTTCCTCAGCCTGGCCACCGACATGATGACGATGGCCACCGAAACCCACCATCCGGAGCGATAATCGATGACCTCGTTTGACGATGCGTTCGAGGCCCTGATGGGCAACGAAGGCAAGTATTCCTTTAACCCCGCCGACCCTGGTGGGGAAACGATGTGGGGCATCACCGCCCGCGTGGCGCGGGCGCATGGCTACACCGGCGCCATGAAAGACCTGCCGCGAGACACGGCCAAGGCTATCGCCAAGGTGGAGTATTGGGACCGCGTGCGCGGGGACGAACTGCCCGTGACCATCGCGTTCCAGGTGTTCGACGCCTGTTACAATGGCGGCCATCCCGTGGAGTGGTTGCAGCAGGCTGCCGGCGTCAAGGTTGATGGGGTGTTGGGCCCGGTGACCCTGGCCGCAGTTCGTGCCCTATCCCCCATCACCATCGTCGCCCGCTTCGACGCCTACCGCCTCAACTACCTGGCGGACCTGGGCACCTGGCCCAGCTTCGGCCGGGGCTGGGCCCACCGAATCGCCAACAACCTGCTGAAGGCTGCCGCCTGATGTCTACACTGTCCGATATCTTGGGCGATATCGCCCCGACCATCTCCGCTATCCTGGGCACTGTCGGCGGTCCTGTTGGGGCCTTGGCCGGCAAGGCGCTGGAGGCGACGTCCTCCGCCATCCTGGGCCATCCTGGCGGTACCGAAGACGACATCAAGGCTGCGGTCAGCGCCGGCCTGTCGGGTGACACCATTGCCGCCTTGCAGCGCGCCGACGCCGACCTGAAAATCCAGCTGTCCAAGGCCCAGGTTGACCTGGGCCAGCAGCGGGTTCAGAACGCGAGCGACGTCAACAAGACGATGCAGACGGAGGCGGCGGCGGAACACTGGCCCACCTATACCTGGCGCCCGGCCATCGGCCTGGTGTTCGCGGGCAACCTCGCCTTGATCTCAATCACCGTGTTCGCCGCCTACGTGGCGGTCATGTTCGGTGCGAGCAAGGCGGACATTCTGGACAAGCTCCCGGCGATGATTGGCGCCATGTCGGCGCTGAACGGCACGGCGCTCCCTATTCTGGGTGTCGCTTCGTGGTATCGAGGTGTGATGCAGGCTAACCCGAACATCCCCACGGTGAACCGGGGTTGATACTACTCCTCCGTACTCACCCACGGCCTTGGGTGGACCCGAAAAAGGGGGGGGGCTCGCCCTCCTTGACGTCAATTGGGCCCTCCTATGCACGTTCAGCCGATCGTCCTAAGGATTGCCGAAGCTTTGTAACTCCAGCTTCCTCGGTCAGGGTCGGGCCGACCTATTGCCACTTCATACCTAGCATGGGCCGATGAAATACCACCGGCCCTTGCTAGGCAATTTGGATCTGCAAAGAGTATCGCAGCTTCAGAAGAAGTGCCGTATTTGCTCTGACGCGCTTACTTCAAGAGGTCGGCAGTTTGTTCTATTTCACCAGTAATAGAAGGAATTTCCGACGCGCCCGCTGCGCTGTCTAGGCCTTCGTCAGATATTGAGAAATACACCTCACCGATATCTCCTCCAATGTATTTGTCGGAGCCGGTCTCTAAGCTTTGGCTTGATTGGAATGATCCGACATTTAGATCAATGGTGACAAATTTTGGGAGATTATCCTCGCAAATCGTTTTGATCAGTATTATGCCATTCACATCTTGCTTTCCATCTTGGGAAACTGTTACAGGAATACTTATTCTGTCCTTGGTCGCATCAGTCCATACGCCAGAATCAACCTCAAATTGAATAGATCCGACGCCAGAAACAGGTGGTATTGTTATTTTCTTCGCCAGACTCCAAGGCTTATCTCCGCTAACGCTTGCGTTTGTGTGATCTGCAACGGTTTCATCAACAGTTATTGTGGAATTTTTCGTAGTATTATTGATGACAATCAACCCTGTAATTTCCATCTCGCTTCCCCTTTTAGATATTGCGAATTAACGGCCAATATATGTCAGAATTTATTCGTGATACATGGCAGGCCGAAGGCAAGTGTTGTATATTTTTCTCTTTAAAGGAGCAAGAAAAATTAGAAATCACCTTATAAACGGAAATGATTGACCAGGGCGGGGTAGTGGGGAGCGCCATCGCGTGTGCTGTTGCCAATGAGCTGGCAAGCAAGGGATTTGGCCGCGTCGGGCGAGGCTCCCAAAGGGGGGCGCCTCAGGATGGCGGGCCCGCCACGGGGTTGGATCCCACCGATGTGTGCTTCGGCTATGTGGTGGGCATGGCGGCTGATGCCCTGGCAAAGAGGTTTTGGGTTCCTTCAGCTCCCACTCAATGATGTAGACCAAGCTACAATCTCAGGCCGGGGGCGATGATACCGGTGGTGAGGCTCAGCCCAGGTGGGGCGAGGTCGCTGGACTTGCCCCGCCGGGGGTCGTCCCGGTCCGTGCCGAGTCGGTCGACTGGGCGCCCCAGCCCACGCTGGCCCGGGATGAGGGCGTATTCAGTTCTCCAATATTCGGTGTGGCTATCCGCCGCCGGCGATGCTTGGTCCCGGCGACCGCCCATTCTGTGCTGAAGGCGCGCCCTGGGGGGCACAGCAACGCCGTACGCGGTCGCGCTTTCCGATAGCGAGCCCATGGCCTTAGCGGGTCTATGGGAGGATTGGCAGGACCGCCGCACCGGACACTGGACTAATCCGTGGCCATCATGACTATGAGGGCGAACAGCTTACTGGCGTCGCTTTGCGGCCGCATGCCGGTAATTCTAACCTCCCCGTATTGGGCGCGCTGGCTTGGGGGGAGGGGCCTAGCGATGAAGGCGCCGTCCGCGATTTAGTGCGTCCGTTCCCGCAGGACCGCGTTCGCGCCTGGCAGGTTAGGCCGGAACTATGTTCGGGGCGGATCAAGAGGGGGTGTTGACCCCGGTGGGACCGGAGATTGCATCCCCGTATATCCCCGTTTGAATGGGGATAGGCTGTTCTGAACTGCTGTGAGGCCTGATCAAATCAGGTACAGTGAATGAACGAACGTGGAATACAACCCAGGGCACAGTCTTCGGGAGGCAGGGGCTAAAAAGAGAGATGGACCCGACTCGGGCACTTGGCGGTGATCGCCCGGAGGTAAGCACCACGCCCTACCTTCATTCTTACGATGTCCGATATAAAATTACGCTAATAGTCCTTCATCTTATTATCCATCTCCAGAGAACCTATAGTTAAAAATTTAACAAAGTCCCCATCCTTGTACACTCTATATAAAAAATGGTTGCGGTGATTTTGCCCATAAATGTCCTTATAGTATATAAATCCATAAATATACACCGTTGACGTTAAATTATAGGCCATTTCAAGTTTCTGCATTTCAAACGGCACCATGAATCCGCGAGTCATTTCTTCTTGTGATTGGAAAATTTCACCAACATACTGTTTTTGATTCAGCTTTTCCTGAGATTCAACGAATGATTCCACCTCAGGAATATCAAGAACGTTACCAGGATAAGTCGATTGTATATTATAGCTAACAATTACTGATGAGGCCAACGTCTGGCCGTAATTGTGGACATAAAATTCTATCCTATTCTGTCTTTCGGCAGAATTATCCGGTTTTGAGTTTCTAAACTTGCAAGAAGCACAATAAATATCAAAAATATCATTTGGTCCGCTTTTTGATATAGGTCCTAGATATGCCCTCGTCGCCTCCCGCGCCTGTTCCCGTGCCACATATATTTGGCCACCCGCAAATAGAGCGCTAAACCCAGTAAACACTGCACTAGCTATGGTCGCCACCAAAACGAAATTTGACGATGTGAAAATTCTCTTAGGCAACGCACCATTGTCAGATGACTGAGCAGTATCCACCTACCCCTCCCCCGCTACATCACGCCTTAATGTTCAGGTAAACGTCCGGAAAGGGCGTTGCGAAACCCAATGCCGTAGACATTGCCCTGCTCGCGGACATTGCGCCAGTGGCATGATTACAATAGCGGCGTTGTCATTCTGCTGCGCATTTGGTCTGATCAATAATTGAGTCGGGGCGACTGAGACAGAAGGATGCCCAATCCTCCATGAGGGCGCGTCGTTTGTCGAATAGATCGCCGCGCTGATAGGCCGCGACGGTCTTGTCCTTCTGTGTATGGGCCAAGGCGGCTTCCGCAACGTCAAAGGCGTGGGTAGTTTTCTCAGCTGCCCATGTGCGGAACGTTGCCCTGAAGCCGTGTGGCGTCGCCCCGTCATATCCCGCCGTTCGCTTCAGCACCATGCGCATGGCCATGTTGCTGAGCGGTTGGCCCGCCTTCTGTCCCGGAAAAATGAACTCCCCGGTCCGCAAGCTCGCCAGCTTGCGTAGCAACGCCAACGCCGGCTCCGTCAGGGGTACGCGGTGTTCCGCGCCTGCCTTCATTCGTGCGGCCGGCACTGTCCAGCTGCGGTCGGTCAAGTCGATCTCTGACCAGGTGGCGTGCAGGACTTCGCTAGTCCGGGTCGCGGTGAGCACGGCGAGTTCCAGCGCCCGGGCGCCCAGGCCGTCGTGTACCTGCAAGCGAGGGAAGAATTCTGGCATGCTGTCGTAGTGGACAGCCGCGTGATGTCCCCTCTTCCGCACCTGGTTGTACGCCGGTAAGACCATCTCGAGATGACCTGACCAGCGTGCAGGGTTCTCCCCATCTCGAAGACCCAGGACGCGGGCCGCGTCCAGCGTCCGCTCCAGCCGGCCCCTGAGTCGGGCGGCGGTTTCCGTTATCTCGTACCAGATGGGGCGCAGGATCTTCAGGATGTGGTCCGTGGTGACTTCTGCCGGTCGCAGTTCCCCAATGACCGGAAAGGCGTACCGCTCCAAGGTGGAATGCCATTGCGCAACGTGAACTGGGTTCTTCCAGGTCGGGGCCATGGACCTAATGTAGTCATCTGCGACTTGTTTAAACGTTATGGCTGGCAGCTCCGATTTCGTCGTGTGGGTTTCGGCGTCTCGGTGGTCCAGTGGGTCGATGTTGTCCGCTAGCAGTTCGCGGGCGGCATCCGCCTTTGCGCGAGCTGCTGCCAGCCCCACAACCGCGCGACGCGCCCCAGTCCCATTTCCCGCCGGCGCCCCTGAAGCTGATACCGAAAGATCCAGGACTTCGTGCCTGTCTCGGTGATGCGAAGGTACAGCCCGTCCCCGTCCGGATGCATGCCGGGTGTGTTCAGGCTGGCGACCGTGCGGGCTGACAGTTTGGCCATAGATTTCATGCTCTTAGGCATCAAAGTGGTGGGCTGGTGAAGGTGGGCTAGGCCAGCCCACCTTCACCAGCCCACCATCTGACACCGAATTGAGACAGTCAACGGCGATGCGCAGCGGCGCGCCTGCCCCTGCCTTTTTGGCAGAAATCCTGAGTTTCTCGGTGTGCCGCGACGTGGCGCGACGTGGGGGGTGGCGGAGAGGGTGGGATTCGAACCCACGGAACCATCGCTGGTTCAACGGTTTTCGAGACCGCCCCGTTCGACCGCTCCGGCACCTCTCCGTATCCATTCCCGTGTCCGGCCCCCGTTTTGCTGTCGAACGGGAAAGGGGCCGGCTGGCGAAGCGGCGCGGAACGTAGCGGAAGCGGATGGCCAGCGCAAGCGCTATATGTGCGAAAAGTTTCAGGCGCGGCGGGGCTTCCAGCTGGCAATGACGGCGCCGGCGATGATGAGCAGGCAGGAGGCAGCCACCACGCCGCTGGGCTGGGCCCGGCCGGCCAGGATCAACAGCAGGGTGGACAGAAGCGGTGTGGCGTAGCTGAGCGCACCCAGGGTGTGGATGTCGCCCTTCTTCATGCCGATGTCCCATACGAAGAAGGCCGCCCCAACGGGGCCCAGACCCATCAGCGTCAGCAAGGTCCATTGCCCGGCGTCGGGCGCCACCGTCGCCTCCAGTCCCCAATGGCAGAGGGCCGACAGCGCCGCGGTGGCCAGGCAGAAGAAGGCCACGGCGTCGGTGGGCACGGCGCCCAGCAGGCGCGACAGGGTGGAATAGGCACCCCAGGTGACGGCGGCGCCGGCGGCGGCCAGGAAGCCCGGCAGATAGGCGGGGTCGATGGCGATGCCCCGGCCGCCGGTCACCAGCAGGCTGGTGCCCGCCAGCCCGACCAGGGCGCCCAGCACCTGGCGGCGGCCCAGGCGCTCCCCCGGCAGCAGCCCGGCGAACAGCACGATCAACAGGGGCCACAGATAGTTGATGAGGTTGGCCTCCGCCGCCGGCGCCGACTTCAGCGCCAGGAAGTACAGGAAGTGATAGCCGAACAGTCCCCCCACCCCCAGCAGCCAGGCGACAGGGGGCTGGCGCAACGCCGACCAGGGTGACCGGCCGCGCGCCGCCATCCACACGATGCCGACCAGGCCAGCCACGGCGAAGGCCACCGCCTCGATCTCGAACGGCGGGATGGGGCCGGTCAGCGTGGTCAGCAGCGCCAGGGTGGACCACAGCAGGATGGCGCTGGCACCGATGAGGGTGGCCCGCCGGGCGGTCATGCCGCCCACCGCCGCCTTGTCGTTCCCAACCGCGCTGTCCATGCCTGTTACCCCGGTCCGGCGGCGGCCCGCGCCGCCCAACCCAGATCCACCACCGCCTTGATCGAGGGCCAGGTCACCAGCCGCTCGCAAGCCGCCCGGTCGGCCCACAGCGCCGCCGCCGCGTCATCACCTGCCTGGGGCTCCCCGCCCGCGTATTCCGCCATGATTTCCACGATGGTGAAGTGGAAGCGCACGCGGGGCTCCACCTCCGGCCCGGCACCCTGGGGACGCGGATCGCGGGTGATGCCGTCCACCGCCGTCAGCACGGTGTAGGGCCGGCAGGCGATGGCGGTTTCCTCCCGCACCTCGCGCGCCGCCGTCTGGAACAGGGTTTCGCCCAATTCCTGGCTGCCGCCCGGCAGGCACCATTCCCCGGCCAGGGGCGCCTTGGCCCGTCGGATCAGCAGCAACTGGCCCCCCTTCCACACCAGCACGCCAACGCCCACGCGGGGCTGGTCGGGATAAAGATGCGGTGAGGCGGACGGCTGGTCGGACATGCGGCATCCATGACAAAAGGCGGGCCCGTCACCGGACCCGCCCCTGTCATACCTTAAGACATGCGCCTCAGGCTAATGCCTCACCACTCGCCCCCCCAGGCTGCAACTGCAGCTGCCGGAGCGTTTTGGGGGGTGCCGCGACTGAAACGCGCGGATCAGCAAAGGCCACGGATGTGGCCGCCCGGCGCCTGAAGGACCCTTAATACATGTGCTGTCCGCCGTTGATGGACAGCGTGGAGCCAGTAATGAAGCCGGCGTCGTCCGCCACCAGGAACAGCACGCCGCGGGCGATCTCCTCCGCCTTGCCCAGGCGACCGACGGGAATCTTGGCGACGATCTTCTCCAGCACGTTGGGCGGCACGGCGCGAACCATGTCGGTGTCGATGTAGCCCGGGGCGATGGCGTTGACCGTCACGCCCTTGCCCGCCCCTTCCTGCGCCATGGCCTTGGTGAAGCCATGGATGCCGGACTTGGCGGCGGCGTAGTTCACCTGGCCGTACTGGCCGGCCTGGCCGTTGATCGAGCCGATGTTGACGATACGGCCGAAGCCGCGCGCCCGCATGCCGTCGATGGCCACGCGGCAGGTGTTGAAGCAGGAGGCGAGGTTGGTCTGGATGACCTCGTTCCACTGCTCGAAATCCATGCGGTGCAGCACGCCGTCGCGGGTGATGCCGGCGTTGTTGACGATGATCTCGATCGGGCCCAGCTCATGCTCGATCTTGGTCATGCCGTGCCGCACATCCTCGAAGCTGGCCACGTCGAAGCGATAGGCGGGAATGCCCGTCCGCTCCGTGAACTCGCGCGCCTTCTGCTCGTTGCCGCCGTAGTTGGCCGCAACCTTGTAGCCGGCGTCCCTCAGCGCCACCGAGATGGCTTCACCGATGCCGCGGGTACCACCCGTCACCAATGCAACACGCGCTGTCATCTAATCCTCCCCTTTATCACGAGTCAGAATACGACCATGGAGCGTCACGCTTCAGGAGGATCGGCATACGCCCGGCATCCCGGCCCCCCACCCCGGACCGGCGCGATCATTCCACGCCAACCCCAGGTAAACCCTAGATGGTTGCGCGGCCGGAAAGATCGTTTCCGGCCGCGCAACCACATCATTCAGTCGCGGGCCACGCACATGGCGATGCCCATGCCGCCGCCGATGCAGAGCGTGACCAGGCCCTTCTTGGCGTCACGCTTCTGCATCTCATGCAGCAAGGTCACCAGCACACGGGCGCCCGAGGCACCGATGGGGTGACCAAGGGCGATGGCGCCGCCGTTGACGTTCACCTTGTCGTCGGGCCAGCCCATGTCCTTGTTCACGGCGCAGGCCTGCGCGGCGAAGGCCTCGTTGGCCTCCACCAGGTCCAGGTCGGCCACGGTCCAGCCGGCGCGCTGCAGCGCCAGCTTGCTGGCCGGGATGGGGCCCGTGCCCATGATGGACGGGTCGACGCCGGCGGTGGCCCAGGAAACGATGCGGGCCAGCGGCTTCAAACCGCGCTTGGCTGCGTTTTCGGCCGTCATCAGCACCAGCGCCGCGGCGCCGTCGTTGATGCCCGAGGCGTTGCCGGCGGTAACGGTGCCGTCCTTGGCGAAGGCTGGGCGCAGCTTGGCCAGCGTCTCGGCCGTGGTGCCGGCCTTGGGGTATTCGTCAGCCTCGACCACCACGTCGCCCTTGCGGCCGGGCACGGTGACGGGGACGATCTCATCCTTGAAGCGGCCGGCCTTCTGCGCGGCCTCGGCCTTCTGCTGGCTGCCGGCGGCAAAGGCGTCCTGGGCATCGCGGGAGATTTCCCACTTCTTGGCCACGTTCTCGGCCGTCGTGCCCATGTGGTAGTTGTTGAAGGCGTCCCACAGGCCGTCCTTGATCATGGTGTCCACCATGCTGGCGTCACCCATCTTGGTGCCGTTGCGCAGGTGGATGGCGTGGGGGGCCTGGCTCATGCTTTCCATGCCGCCGGCCACCACCACCTCGGCCTCGCCCAGGCGGATGGCCTGAAAACCCTGGGCCACGGCACGCAGGCCGGACCCGCAGACCTGGTCCAGGGTGTAGGCCGTGCGCTCCACCGGCACGCCGGCGGCGACGGACACTTGGCGGGCGCTGTTCTGGCCGGTGGCGGCCTTCAGCACATGGCCCAGCACGACCTCGGACACCTCGGCGGCGTCGACATGGGCGCGGCGCAGGGCCTCGGTGACGGCCACGGTGCCAAGAGCGACAGCCGACAGGCTGCTGAGCGCACCGTTGAAGCTGCCGATGGGCGTGCGCGCGGCGCCGGCGATGACCACTTCGACCATGATGTTCCTCTCTTCCCGAACGATTTCATGCCCCGTCTATCATAGGGCGGCCCGCCCCACCGGCGCCCCTGTCAAGGTTAACGGGGCCGGCGGGAAAGGCGGTGGAAATTCCGGTGGGGGCGGCCTTTCGCCATCCCCCGCCCCTACTCTTGGCCATTTACCAATCCGGGCGCAAGCATGCTCGCCAGCCGCCGCACCACCAAAGCGCGAAACACCCTTGCGTAAGGTTGCGCCCTTACGTCGAAACTTAACTTGCGCCTGCGGACGCCGCCCTGATTCGGATCAAACGCCGCACACGTCCTGCCCCCTGTGACGTCGCGCACTCGGCATTCGGGACGAAGCCGCTATATTGAGTGCTCGCTCACTCTTTATTCTCATCTCGGTGGTTCCCATGGCCCGGCCCAAAAGCGAAGAGAAGCGCGACGCCATCCTGGCGGCGGCGGTGCGGGTTGTCGCCGACCAGGGCTTGGGCGCGCCCACCGCCCGCATCGCCAGCCTGGCCGGCGTGGCGGAGGGCACGCTGTTCACCTATTTCGCCACCAAGGATCTGCTGCTGAACCAGTTGTACCTGGCGCTGAAGGCGGAATTGCGCGACGCCATGATGACCGCCTATCCCGCCGGCGGCCCGTTGCGTGACCGGGTGCGCCACATCTGGGACCGCTATGTCGACTGGGGCGTGCGCGACCCGGCCAAGCGGCGCGCCATGGCCCAGCTGATCGTGTCGGACCGCCTGACGCCCGAGACGCGAGCACTGGGCAGCGAGGGGTTCGCCCGCATCGACGGCGTGGTGCGGGAGGGCGTGGCCCAAGGCCTGATGCGGGACCAGCCGCCCGACTTCGTGGCCGCCATCCTGACCTCGCTGGCAGAAACCACCATGGATTTCATCCTGCGCCAGCCGGACAGCGCCGAGCGTTACCGCGCCGCCGGTTTCGACGCCCTCTGGAACGCCCTCAGCCGCTGACGGCCGAGGCGCAGTCACCTGGCCTACGCCCGTTTTTCGCCTGATAAATGAGTGATTGATCGCTCAATTCATTACCCTCAACGGAGTCGTCATCATGAGCAACACTTCCAAAGTCTGGCTGGTCACCGGCAGCGCCGCCGGGCTGGGCCGCGATATCGCCGAGGCCGTGCTGGCCGCCGGCCACCGCCTGGTGGCTACCGCCCGCCAGCCGGAGCGGCTGGCCGACCTGCACGCCCGGTATGGCGACCAAGTGCGCACCCTGGCGCTGGACGTGACCGACGCGGCTGCCGCCCGCGCCGCCGTGGCCCTGGCGGTGGAGGCCTTCGGCCGCCTGGACGTGGTGGTGAACAATGCCGGCTATGCCGACGTCGCCCCGTTCGAGCAGATGGACCTGGAGGTCTTCCGTGCCCAGATCGACACCAACCTGATGGGCGTGGCGAACGTCACCCATGCTGCCCTGCCGGTGATGCGGGCCCAGCGGTCCGGCCACATCCTGCAGGTGTCCTCCGTCGGCGGGCGGCTGGGCCGGCCGGGGCTCAGCGCCTACCAGGCGGCCAAATGGGCCGTGGGGGGCCTGACAGAGGTGCTGGCGGGCGAAGTCAACCCATTGGGCATCCAGATCTGCGCCCTGGAGCCCGGCGGCATGCGCACGGGCTGGGGCACCCGCTCGCTGCGCGACACGCCGGCCGTCATGCCGGACTACCAGGCCTCGGTCGGCGCGCTGGTGGAGATGTTCAAACCCTATATCGGCAATGAGGCCGGCGACCCGGCCAAAATCGCCCAGTTGATCCTGCGCCTCGCCGACCATCCTACCCTGCCCCCGCATCTGCTGCTGGGCAGCGACGCCCTGCACTATTTCGGCCTGGCCGACGGCGAGCGCGCGGCCCAGCTGGCGGCGTGGGAGGCTGTCAGCCGCTCCACCGACGTGGCCTATGACCGCCCCGTCCCCGCCCTGCCGGAGACGGCACCCCAGGCGGTGCTCACGCCGCCCACCCGCTCGTAAGGACGCACGTCATGAAGGTCATCCTGTTCGGGGCGACCGGCATGGTGGGCCAGGGGGTCATGCGGGAATGCCTGCACGACCCCCGGGTCACCCAAGTCCTGGCCGTGGGCCGCACCGCCACCGGCCTCACCCATCCCAAACTATCGGAATTGACCCTTCCCGCCATGGCCGATCCGGGTATGACGGACTGGGAAACGCTGGACGGGCTGCTGGCCGGCTATGACGCCTGCTTCTTCTGCCTAGGCGTCTCCTCATCCGGCATGACCGAGGACGCCTACACCCGCATCACCCACGGCCTGACGCTGGAGGTGGCGCGCACCCTGGCCCGCCTGAACCCGGGCATGACCTTCATCTACGTCTCCGGTTCCGGCACGGACGGGACGGAGCGGGGGCGCACCATGTGGGCAAGGGTCAAGGGCCGGACGGAAAACGATTTGCGGCGCCTGCCCTTCAAGGCGGTGTACCTGTTCCGTCCCGGCCTGATCCCGCCCCTGCATGGCGCCCGGTCCAAGACCAGCGTCTATCGCCTGTTCTACACACTGACGGCGCCGCTGCTGCCCCTGGCCCGCCGCCTGTTCCCCAATCAGGTGCTGACCACGGTGGAGATCGGCCAGGCCATGCTGAACGCCGCCGAGCGAGGGGCACCCCAGGCGGTGCTGGAGACGGCGGATATTCGCAGGGTGGTCGCTTAAATCCACACGTCGTTCAGCGCCGTGCGCTCACCCGTGCCGGCGTCGCCAGTATTGACCACGCCGCGCGGTTCGATCAGCAGCAGCTTCACCTCCGCCTCGGCCGAGGGCTTGTGCTCCACGCCCTTGGGCACCACCGCCATCTCACCAGGGCCCAGGGTGATGGCGCCGTCGCGAAAGTCCAGGCGCAGCGTTCCCTCCAGCACGATGAAGGTCTCATCCGTGTCGGCATGGGCATGCCAGAGGAAGTCGCCCTCAAGGCGCGACAGCTTGAACTGATAGTCGTTCATTTCCGCCACCACCTTGGGCTGCCATTGCTCGGTGAACAGGGCGAACTTTTCGGCGAAGCGGATGGGGCTGGGCGGCATGACGGTCTCCGGGTTGGCAAGACCCGCACCATGCGGGCCCGTCCACCGGCCGGTATTGGACGTTCGTGCGCGGTGGACGCGAACGAGGAAGGCCAAAATGAAAACCCCGCCCACCGGTAGGTGGACGGGGCTTCGAACTGATCAAACCGGAAGGGCCAGCGATCAGCCGGCTTCGGCCTGCTTCTGGGCGCGCTTGCGGTCAGTCGGGTCCAGCAGGCGCTTGCGCAGGCGGATGGACTTCGGCGTCACTTCAACCAGTTCCTCGTCCTCGATGTAGGCCAGGGCCTTTTCCAGGGACATGTCCATCGGCGTGGTCAGGCGCACGGCCTCGTCCTTGCCGGCGGCGCGGATGTTGGTCAGCTGCTTGCCCTTCAAGACGTTCACTTCCAGGTCGTTGCCACGGCTGTGCTCGCCGATGATCATGCCCTGGTACACCTTGGCGCCCGGCTCGATCATCATGGGACCGCGGTCCTCCAGGTTCCACAGGGCGTAGGCCACGGCCTCACCCTCACCGTTGGAGATCAGCACGCCGTTGCGGCGGCCCTGGATGGGGCCCTTGTACGGGGCGTAACCATGGTACAGGCGGTTCATCAGGCCGGTGCCGCGGGTGTCGGTCAGGAACTCGCTCTGGTAACCGATCAGGCCGCGCGACGGCACGTGGAACACCAGGCGGACCTTGCCGGCGCCGGACGGACGCATCTCCAGCATGTCGCCCTTGCGCTCGGAGATTTTCTGCACGACGACGCCCGAGAATTCCTCGTCCACATCGACCACGACTTCCTCGATCGGCTCCATGCGCTGGCCGTTCTCATCCGTCTTCAGCAGCACGCGGGGACGGGAGATCGACAGCTCATAGCCTTCGCGGCGCATGTTCTCGATCAGGATGCCCAGCTGCAGTTCGCCACGGCCGGCCACCTCGAACGCGTCGGCGTTCTCGGTCTCGCGCACCCGCAGGGCGACGTTGCCCTCGGCCTCGCGCATCAGGCGGTCGCGGATCATGCGGCTGGTGACCTTGTCGCCTTCGCGGCCGGCCAGCGGGCTGTCATTGACGCTGAAGGTCATGGCCAGGGTCGGCGGGTCGATGGGCTGGGCGGCCAGCGGCTCGGACACCAGCGGCTCGCAGATGGTGTCGGCCACGGTGGTCTTGGTCAGGCCGGCGATGGCGACGATGTCACCCGCCTGCGCCTCTTCCACGCCCACGCGCTCCAGCCCGCGGAAAGCCAGCAGCTTGGAGATGCGGCCCTGCTCGATCAGCTTGCCGTCAGCGGTCAGGGCCTTGATGGCCATGTTGGCGCGGGCGACACCGGTCTGGATGCGGCCCGTCAGCAGGCGGCCCAGGTAGGGGTTGGCTTCCAGCGTGGTGGCAAGCATGGTGAAGGGAGCGTCGACGTCCACCTTGGGCGCCGGCACGTGGCGCAGCACCAGCTCGAACAGCGGGCGCATGTCCTCACGCGGGGCGTCCAGGCTCTCCGCCGCCCAGCCGTTGCGGCCCGAGGCGAACAGGGTCGGGAAGTCCAGCTGCTCGTCGCTGGCGTCCAGCGCCGCGAACAGGTCGAACACCTCGCTGTGCACTTCGTCCGGACGGGCGTCGGAACGGTCGACCTTGTTGATGACGACGATGGGCTTCAGGCCCAGCTTCAGCGACTTGCCCAGCACGAACTTGGTCTGCGGCAGCGGGCCCTCGGCGGCGTCGCACAGCAGGATGACGCCGTCGACCATGCTCAGGATACGCTCCACCTCGCCGCCGAAGTCGGCGTGGCCGGGGGTGTCGACGATGTTGATGCGGGTGCCTTCCCACAGGACGCTGGTGCACTTCGCCAGGATGGTGATGCCGCGCTCACGCTCCAGGTCGTTGCTGTCCATGGCGCGCTCGGCGACCTGCTGGTTGTCGCGGAAAGCGCCCGACTGGCGCAGCAGCACGTCAACCAAGGTGGTCTTGCCATGGTCGACGTGCGCGATGATGGCGATGTTACGCATATCCATTGGACGCTAATCCCGCGAAGCTTGGGGCCCGGTCCAAAAACGCGACGTGCGCCTGGCGATGGCCCAAAAACAAAAGCCCGCCCCCTGACGCATCGGCGCCGGGACCGGGTTTCACGCAGCGGAATATAGCTATTGGCAGGGTCGGGAGAAAGGCCCGCCGAAGGGGGTTGGACGCAAGAGGGGGTTACGAGTACCGCAAGGCAGACTATAAATTCGCCACGATCTTGTTGGTTAAGCTCATGTCCGCCGGCCCTTTTCCTCAATGGGAGCACCCGGGCCGGCCCCCGTGCCGTCACAAAGACTTAACGCTGCCCGCCAGCGGATGGGTCGAAAAACAAGGAGGCAAAACCCCGCCCGGGCGCCACGCCCCGGCCCGTCATCCGCCTGGCCCCAAAGCCCGCCCGACCACCCGCAGCCGTTGGAGCCCGCGTCGCCCTTCGCCGCCCCCCGCCTTCAGCACCGAGCGCCGGTCCGCCCGATCGCCTTGGCGCTGCTCCCCTCCCTGACCCTGGCCCTGCCCCTGGTGTGCTGGTCGGCGCAGGGCTTAGCCCAAGGTGCGCCCGCGGCCCAGGCCCAGCCGGCGCCGTCCCCCGCCGCGCCGTCGTCCAAGCCGGACGACGCGGCCGGCAAGGACGCGCCCAAGGATGGCGGTCCCAAAGGCGCCGCCACCCAGACCGCCGGTACGCCCACCGCCGATACGCCCGCGGACTCGTCCGATGATGCGGACACACCCGGCGCCGTGCTGGCGCGCAAGGCGGAGCAGGCGCCCGACGCCGCCCCCGCCGGCCAGCCGGACGCGGAGCCGCCGCCGGCGACCTACACCGTGGATTTCCATCCGGCCCCGGGCGTTGAGGCCGATGACGGCCTGATGGACGTGCTGCGCAGCGCCTCTTCCCTCATCACCCTGCAGAACGACCCGCCGTCGTCGCTGCTGGGCCTGGAGAAGCGCATCGACAACGATTACGACAAGCTGGCGGCCGCGTTGCGCTCCGAAGGTTATTTCGACGGCAGCGTCATGGTGAAGGTGGACGCCGACGCCAAACCGGTGGCTGTGGTCATCGAGGTGACGCCGCGCCAGCGCTACACCATCTCCAAGATCACCCTGACCCAGACCGATGGCTCCCCGCCCCCCGGCGGCCCGCTGGACCTGGGCAAGCTGCACCTGAAGCCGGGCGATCCCGCCCGGGGGCCGGCCATCCGCGACGCGGAGGCGGCCGTGACGCCCCTGATGGCGACGCGCGGCTACGCCCGCGCCAAGGTGGGACAGCGCGACCTGGCGGTGGACGTGCAGGCCCACACCATGGCCGTGGCCTTCACCCTGGATCCGGGGCCGCTGGTGCGCTTCGGCCCCACCACCTTCACCGGGCTGGGCCGCCTGGACCCCGAGGTCGCCTATGGCCGCCTGCCGTGGAAGCCGGGCGACGTGTACGACCCGGCCAAGGTCGATACCGCCCGCAACAAGCTGACGGACCTGGGCGTCTTCTCCCAGGTGCGGGTGGTTCTGGACGACGTGCCGGGCACGGTGCAGCCGGACGGGTCGCGCGAGGTTCCCATGCTGGGCCAGATGGAGGAGCGGGACCGCCACTTCGTCAACACCGGCCTGACCTACGGCACCACCGATGGGGCGGCCGCCACCGCCACCTGGGGCGACCGCAACTTCTTGGGCGGCGCGGAGGCGCTGACCGTCACCGGGTCCGTCGGCGGCATCGCCCGCAAGAAGTTCCGCGATTCCGACGGGTTGGACTACAGCCTGGGCACCACCCTGAAGAAGCCCGACTTCCTGGAAACCGACACCACCTTGAACCTGTCGGCTCTGGCGGTGTCGGAGCATCCGGAAGCCTACTCGCGCGACGCCCTGACGCTGGGCGCCATCGTCACCCACCCGCTGACGCCTCATCTGACGGCCGGCGCCGGCGTGACGCTGGAGCAATCCTCCATCCGGCAGGACCTGACGGGCAACGGCGTGTTGACCACCACCGACAACACCCTGGTGGGCGTGCCGGTGACGCTGAACTTCGACAACACCGACAACCTTTTGAACCCCACGCAGGGTTATCGCTGGAACACCGGCCTCATCCCCTATTTCAGCCCCTTCGGCGACAGCGGCACCTTCGTCATCGGCAAGGCGGGCGGCAGCGGCTATTGGGCGCTGGACGACGCCAAGGCCTATGTCTTCGCGGCGCGGGTGAACCTGGGCGCCGTCTTCGGCGGCTCGCTGGCCCTGGTGCCGGCCGACAAGCGCTTCTTCGCCGGCGGCGGCGGCTCGGTTCGCGGCTACGCCTACCAGAAGGTCGGCCCGCTGGACGTCAACAACGACCCCACCGGCGGCCGGTCGCTGATCGAAACCAGCGCCGAGCTGCGCATCCGCCTGACCGATACCATCGGCCTGGTGCCCTTCATCGACGGCGGCAACGTCTTCGAATCCGCCTATCCGGACCTGAGCCAGGGCATGCGCTGGGGCGCCGGCCTGGGCGTGCGCTATTTCACCTCTTTCGGTCCCTTGCGCCTGGACGTGGGCGTGCCGCTGGATCGCCGCAGCGGCGACAGCATGTGGCAGCTGTACGTCAGCATCGGCCAGTCCTTCTGACGGAACCCGGCATGTCCAACACCCCCTCACCGCCCGGTCCCGCCCCCGCCCCGCCGCCCCCGCACCGTTCCTGGGGACGGCGCCTGCTGGCGGCCGGCCATGTCGCCGCTTTCGCCATCCTGGGCATCGTCGCCGGCCTGGCCGCCGCGGTGGGCATATGCCTGTGGTGGATGGACACGGGCTCCGGCCGCGCCTTCGCCACCCGCCAGGCGGAGGCCAATGTGCTGGGCCTGAAGGTGGAGGGACTGTCGGGCCTGCCCTTCCACCCCCGGGTGGCACGCGCCACCCTGGTGGATTTGATCACGGGCAAGCCCTGGCTGCTGGTGGAGGACGCGGCGCTGGACTGGCGGCTGCTGCCCCTGGCCCACCGCGAACTGGCCGTGGATGCGCTCAGCGCCCGGCGCATCTGGGTGGCCCAGCCGGCCCCGTCGCTGGAGCCGCCGGACGGCACGGTCAAGGACGACGCCAATCCCCTGACCCTGCCCTTCAGCATCACCGTGGCCCGCCTGGACCTGCCGCGCATCGAGCTGGCGCCCAGCCTGGCCGGCGGCCAGGGGGCGGCGCTGTCCACCAGCGGCACGGTGCGGCTGGGCCCCAACCTGGACGGCGACAGCCGCCTGACCCTGACCCAGCTGGACGGCGGGGCCGCCCATGGCGAGCTGACCGCCCGCTTCACCGCGCCCGGCCTGACCAGCCACGGCAGCCTGACCCTGGAGCTGCGGGGGCAGGAGGAGGCGGGCGGCCTGGTGGCCCGCCTGGCTGGCCACCCTGAACTGGGCCCGCTGACCCTGGACCTGACGGGCAGCGGGCCGCTGGACCAGTTCCAGGCGCACCTGGACCTGAAGGAGACGCCGCAGGCGGCCAAGGCCGCCGATGGCGCCACCGTCACCCCGCGCACCGTGGCCCTGGTGGCCGACGTGGGCCTGGCCCGGCCCAAGGGCAAGGCCAAGCGCGTCACCCTGGACCTGAAGGCCGCCCCCGGCCGCCTGCTGCCCGACAATCTGGCCTGGATGGCGGGCGACGCCGCCACCCTGCAGACGGCCGCCACCCTGGCCGATGACGGCACCATCACCCTGGAAAGCCTGGATTTGGCCGCCGCCTTCGGTCGCGTCACGGCCAAGGGCAGCCTGAAGGACAAGGACGGCGACCTGACCCTGCGGCTGGTGCCGGCGGCACCGGAGGCCCTGTCCCCCGCCGTGCCCGGCCTGGCGCTGGGCAAGCTGGACGCCGTGCTGCACACCACCGACCCGGCGGCGGGCAAGGCCGGCGCCAAGAAGCAACGTGTCGTAACCGCCGACCTGACGGTGGAGGAACTGGGCTACAACGATGCCCATGTGCGCCACCTGACCGCCACCACCAAGCTGCAGGAGGATGGCACCCGCCTGCTGCTGGACCTGACGTCCAAGCTGCAGGGCCTGGATGCGCCCGGGCTGCCCCCGGCCCTGACCGACCATGCCGACCTGGCCCTGACCGGTGCGCTGGACCGCGCCAGCGGCAACATCCAGGTGGACAAGCTGGACCTCACGGGCGGTATCGGGCATCTGACCGGCAGCGGCAGCGCCCTGGCCTGGGGCCGCCAGGCCAAGGGCAGCCTGAAGCTGGCCGATGGCGAGCTGGCCACACTGATGGCCCTGGCCAATGTGGGCGGCACCGGCGGCAAGGAACCACCCAGCGCGAAGCCGGCGCCAGAGGACATCATCACCGGCCACGTGGCGGCGACGGTGGAGGGCACGATGGCCGACGGCGTGGCCGAGGGCACGCTGTCGGTGCAGGCGACCGACCTGCGCACCGGCCAGCCGACGGAGGACGCGCTGCTGGCCGGCCGGGCGGAGATCAGCGGCAAGGTCCGCGCCACCCTGGACGGCAAGGACGTGGCGGTCACCCCGCTGACCGTGCGCACCGGCGCCGTCGACCTGGCGGGCAACGTCACGCTGAAGGACAACACCCTGACGGCCGACCTGAAGGGCAGCGGCCAGGTGGTGGGCAACCCGGCCAGCGTGGCCGCCCACGTGGTCAAGACGGGCCCCCGCCTGACCGTGCGCGACCTGGCCGCGGCATTGGGCCCGAACAGGCTGGAGGGCGGGCTGGACGCCGACCTGGACCGGCAGCTGGCCACCGGCAAGCTGGCCGCCACCTTCCCCGACCTGTCCAGTCTGGGCGCCCTGGCCGGCGTGCGCCTGGCGGGCCGCGCCAAGGCCGACATCGTGCTGGGTGCCGCCGCGGCCGCCCCGGCGCCCACGCGCCCCGTCCGGCAACCCAAGACGAAGAAAGGCCAGGCAGCCCCGCCGTCGCCCGCGCCCGCCAGGGGCGCCACCCAGGGTGTGGACCTAAAGGTGGTGCTGGACGATTTGGTGGTGGAGGACCAGCGCATCCACCAGGCCACCTTGAGCGGCCATGTCGATGACGTGCTGGGCAGCCCCCGCCCCAACGTCACCCTGGCGGCCGATGGCATCGAGGCCGGTCAGGTGCTGGTCAACAAGGTGACCGCCGCCTGGCGCGGCACGCTGGGCGAGGGCGACATCACCCTGGCCCTGGACGGCACCACCGGCGTGGGCAGCGTGGGCCGCCGACGCGCCTTCCAGGTGGAGAGCGCCGGCCACCTGACCCAGGCGCCGGAGCCCAGGTCGCCCAAGGAGGCGCGGGGGCCCACCGTGGCGCGGCTGGACCAGCTGGACGGCCGCCTGGACCAGACCACCCTGAAGCTGGCGGCCCCCGCCACCATCACCGTGGCCAAGGGCAGCGTGGCGGTGAAGGGCCTGGACGTGGCGCTGGGCACGGGCCGCATCCGCGCCGACGTGGCGCTGAACGGCAAGGAAGTGACGGCGCAGGTGGAGGCGACGGCGCTGCCGCTGGCACTGGCCGCCCTGGCCGACCCGGCGCTGACCCTGGCCGGCACCCTGGACGCCAAGGTCACAGCCAGCGGTACCGCCGCCAACCCCACGGCCGACGCCACCGTCAGCATCCACGGCCTGTCCATGCAGCAGCTGGCCGTGACCCTGGACAGCGGGGCGACGGAGGCGCCGGGCACCCCACCCGAGGCCACGCCCGACGGCAAGCCGGCCGTCAGCGCGACCGTTGCCAACAACCCGGCCAACGCCACCGGCGCCGACACCACCCCCACCAAGAAAAAGACGCTGGAGGTCAAGAACAGCGCCGACCGACGGCTGAACGCCGACGCCACCCTGACGGCTGCCTGGCGCGGCGGGCGGCTGCGCAGCACCCTGGCGGCCCGTACCGCCGACGGGGCCGTGGACCTGAACGCCGAGGCCGACACGCCCCTGGCGCTGAACCCGGAGACGATGTCGCCGGTGATCCAGGGGCCGGTCAGCGCCAAGATCAACGGCCGGACGGAGCTGTCGCGCTACAACGACTTCCTGGCGGCCTCGGCCCAGCGCATCGGCGGCAAGGTCTCGGTCGACCTGGCGGTGGCCGGCACGGTGGCGGATCCGAAGGTCACCGGTTCGGTCGACCTGATCGACGCGAAGTATGAGAACGGCGGCACCGGCACCCAGATCTTCGGCCTCAACGCCCATCTGGTGGGCGACGCGCGCGGCCTGGCGGTGGAGAAGTTCCACGGCGACACGGCCGATGGCGGTGCTGTGGATTTGAGCGGCCGCATCAACCTGGGCGACCCCAACGCGCAGGAAAAGGCGCCCGTGCTGGACCTGCACGTCACCACCACCAACGCCCGCCTGCTGCGCACCGACCCCATCACCGCCTGGGTGGACAGCGACCTGACGCTGAAGGGCCTGATGAACAAGCCGGACCTGGCCGGCACCGTGCGCCTGCGCGAAACCTGGGTGGGCCTGCCGGACAAGCCGCCGGCCGACGTGGCCGACCTGCCCGTGCGCTACGTCAACGGCCGGCCGCGTCAGCCCCAGGGCCAGATGTCGGCTGCCGGCGGCGGGCTGCTGGTCCATCTGAAGGTGGACATCAAGGCGCGCAACCGCATCTATGTCCAGGGCCGGGGCCTGACGGCGGAGTTCGCCGCCGACATGCAGGCACGCGGCACCAGCGCCGACCCGCAGCTGACCGGCCGGGTCTATCTGGTGAAGGGTGATTTCAGCGCGCAGGGCCAGACCTTCACCCTGACCAAGAGCGACATCACCTTCACCGGGGACAGCGACCCCCTGCTGGACATCTCCGCCTCCGCCACCAAGGCGGACTTCACGGCCATCCTGAACATCACCGGCCGCCTGTCCAAACCCACCGTTGCCCTGACCTCGGACCCGCCCCGCCCGCAGGACGAGGTGCTGTCCCGCCTGCTGTTCGACCGGCCCATCAGCCAGATCAGCGCGCTGGAGGCCTTGCAGCTGGCGCAGGGCGTGGCCCAGCTGTCAGGCGTGCTGGGCAGCGGCCCGGGCATCCTGGACAACGTGAAGCGCAACCTGGGCATCGACCGGCTGGAATTCTCCAGCGCCGCCGTCGGCTCCAGCGCCTTCGGCACGGTCACCGCCGGCCGTTACATCAACAGCCGCACCTATGTCGGCGTCAGCCAGTCGGTGGGCGGCACCGGCACCAACGTCACCCTGGAATACGCCCTGACCTCCCGCCTGCGCCTGAACGGCGCCGTCGGCAGCACGGACGACACCGTGGGCCTGAAGTACCAGTGGGATTATTAAGAAAGGAGCTCACACGCCCCGAATGAGGGTTCCACCGGGCCGCCAGGCCCGTAGGACGCGACCGCGTCCGCCGGAGTGAGCACCGAAGGGCGCAACGAGGATAGCCAAGTGGCCGGATGGCCACGCCGGCGTCTGAGGAAAACGCAAAAACTATTTACTGATAAACGCCCCGACCAGATCCTGCAGGTTCTCCGGCACCAGGGAGAAGAAGCTGAGCAGGGCCATCAGGCCCACTACGCCCAGTACCACGCCGGTGCCCCGGTTGATCCACAGGACGAGGCGCGGGGTGAAGTGGTGGCGGATGAGGAAGGTGCCACCGCACAGGATGGACCACCAGCTCAGCGAACCCAGGAACACGCCCAGGGTCATGGTGCCGGCCTTGGCATGGTCCAGGGCGCCGCCGAAGCCCACCACGACGGTGATGATGCCCATGATGGTGATGGGGTTGGTCACCGTCAGGAACAGGCCGGTGCCGACGGAGCCGATGAGGTTGCCGGCGTCGGGCGGCCTGTTCTTGCGCTCGTGCGGTTCCTTGAGCAGCGAATGGATGGCGGCGCCCAGCAGGAAGATGCCGCCGATGAGGCGCAGTTCCTTAACGTGGCCCAGCAGGGCCTCAAGGATGGCGTTGACACCGAAGGCCGCCACGCCGCCGAAGAAGCCGTCGGCCAGGGCGGAGCCGAAGCCGGTGGCGAGCCCCGCGATGATGCCCCGCTCCACCGTCCGCCGGATGCACAGCAGCCCGATGGGGCCGACCGGCGCCGCGATGGCCAATCCCAGGACGATACCCCGGATCAACACGCCGAAATCATCGAACAATGCGGACTATCCCTGAGAAGTAAGGCAGGCGGCACCCCGGAGGGTTCCGGGCGCGGACGCCGCACTGAACATGGGGTCGCCCCCGTGATGCAACATCGGCGCACCGGGCGCAACGCCTAAGGCGATCTATAGCCCTGGCTAGTTGAAGAGTTCGCGGCGTCAAACCCCGCCGAACAGGTCGCGCACGCCCAGTTCGTCGCCGCGCCGCCGCTCCAGCTCCTGCGAATAGCGGCGCAGGGCGTAGGCCTCGGTCAGGTAGCCGACGACGCGGCGGCTGCTGACCCCCTCCACCACCGGCAGGCTGTCGGCGTCCCAGTCGGCGAAGCGCTGCAGGGCCATGCGCACCGACTGGTCGGGCAGCAGGAAATGCTCGCGGTCGCGCGCCAGCTCCGCCGCCCGCTGGTCGGCCGGCAGCTCGTGCTGGGGGTCGTGCACGGCGTTCATGTCCACCCGGCCGGCGAAGGCGCCGTTGGGATCCAGGGCGAACACCGTCTTGGCGCTGCCGGGCGGGTAGTGGCCGCGCAGGGCGCCCAGGGTAATGTCGGCTGGCACCGTCTTGGGGTCGCCGCGCATCAGCCGGCCCACGGTCATGTCCTTGACCCAGCCGATGTCGTGACCGCCCCGGATCTGCACGCCGCGCTGGTGGAAGCGCCAGGTGGCGAAGGAATAGCCGAAGGTCTCGCGCACCAGCAGGGTGGAGGCGATGACGCCCATGAGCACACCGGCCGAAGCGCGTAGGTCGCCCGTCAGCTCCAGCACCAGCAGCACCATGGTCACCGGCGCGCCCACCACGGCGGCGGCGAAGGAGCCCATGCCCACCAGCATGACGGCGGAGCGCTGGGCCACCAGGTCCCAAGGCAGCAGGGTCCCGATGTCGGACACCATGCTGCCGAACAGGCTGCCCAGCAGCAGCGAGGCGCTGAACAGGCCGCCGCGGAAGCCGGCGCCCAGACACAGGGCGGACGCCACGACCTTGGCCACCAGCATCACGAAGGCCAGGCCCAGGCCATAGCCATGGTCGAAGCCGTACTGCAGGGCACCCTGCCCACCCCCCAGCACACCCGGAAGCACCAGGGCCATGGGCCCCAGCAGCAGCCCGCCCAGGACGGGGTGTAGCGCGCGGGGAATGGGCAGCTGGCGGAACAACCGTTCCGCATGCGTGACGGCCTGCATGGTGAGGATGGCCAGGGCCCCGGCGGCAAGGCCGACCAGCAGGAAGGTCGCGAAATCGCCGCCCCGGATGACCGGCGGCTCGGCCAGGATGAACAGGGCCGGGCGGTTCAGCGCCATCTGCGCCACCTGGTTCGCGACGACGGCGGCCACACAGACGGGCGCCAGCGTCGCCATGGTATAGGTGCCGATGACCAGTTCGAACGCGTAGAAGGCGCCCGCCAAAGGGGCGGTGAAGGCGGCGGAGATGGCCGCCGCCGCCCCGCATCCCACCAGGGTGCGCAGATCGTTGCGCCGCAGGTTCAGCCGCCGGCCGAAGTTGGACGCCATGCCCGCACCCGTCTGGGTGAAGGCCGCCTCCATTCCCACCGAGCCGCCGGCGCCATGCGACACGACGATGGACAGGGTCAGGCGCAGGCTGTCGCGCAAGGACATGCGGCCGCCATACAGGGCGTTGGCTTCGATGGGGTCGACGGTGTCGCGGGCGCGGCGGAACAGCAGGCCCAGGCCGGCCAGCAAGGCGCCGCCCACCACCGGTGCTGCCAGCGCCAGGCTGGACGGGATGAACAGGGCGCTGCTGATGTGGTCGCCGAATGGCACCTTGAAGGCCAGGCTGTGCAGCGCCAGCACCAGGGCGTGCAGCCCCGCCACCGCCAGGCCCACGCCGATGCCCACCGGCACGCTGAGCAAGGCCAGGGACAGTTCGGAGGAGCGCAGGCCCTTGGGTGTCAGGGCGTGGGTCAGCGCCCGCCAGACCACCGGCAGGCGACGGCTGGCGCGCCGGCGGGGGCCACCCTGTTGCGGTCCACCCTGTTGCGGTCCATGGGTGGAGCCCATGGCGGCCGCTGCCGTTCCCTCCGCCTCCGCCTCTGGCGCGGACTCCGGGCCGGAGGACGCGGCCGGTGTCTGCGGGGAAGGCGGGAAGGTATCCATGGTATCGGGGAAATGGGGCCGCGTCCGGTCAGGACAAGGGTGATAGCAGGGGACCGGCCCGATATGGACGATAAAAGCGGCGCTTCTATGGAAAAGGGCGGCCGTCCCGGAGGACGCCGCCCTTCACGTTCACACGCGTGGCATTTGATCGTGATCGCTCAAATGCACCTCGCGCCGGGCGGCTGCATCCGCAGCCTTGGCTATCCACGCTCCGCCCTGCGGTGCTCGCTGCGGCGCCCGCAGTCGCGGGCTATGGCGGCACGAGTCAAAATCCCGTCCCGCTGGCAACACGGCGGCCGCCGGCCGGATCAGCCGAAGCGGCCGGTGATGTACTGCTCGGTCTTCTCTTCCTTGGGCGCGGTGAAGATGGTGTCGGTGGCGCCATATTCCACCAGCTCGCCCAGGTACATGAAGGCGGTGAAGTCGGAGACGCGGGCCGCCTGCTGCATGTTGTGCGTGACGATGGCGATGCAGTAGTCGGGCTTCAGCTCATCCACCAGCTCCTCGATCTTGGAGGTGGAGATGGGGTCCAGCGCCGAGGTCGGCTCGTCCAGCAGTAGGACGGCCGGACGCACGGCCACGGCGCGGGCGATGCACAGGCGCTGCTGCTGGCCGCCGGACAGCGACAGGCCGCTCTGGCGCAGCTTGTCCTTGACCTCGGTCCACAGCGCGGTCTTGCGCAGCGCCTCTTCCACACGCACGTCCATGTCGGCGCGACTCAGCTTCTCATACAGCCGGATGCCGTAGGCAACGTTGTCGTAGATCGACATGGGAAAGGGCGTCGGCTTCTGGAACACCATGCCGACGCGGGCACGCAGCAGGTTCAGGTCCTGCTTGGGCGACAGCAGGTTCTCGCCGTCCAGCAGCACCTCGCCCTCGGCCCGCTGGTTGGGGTAAAGGTCGTAGATGCGGTTCAGGATGCGCAGCAGCGTGGACTTGCCGCAGCCGGACGGGCCGATGAAGGCCGTCACCCGCTTGTCGAACAGCGGCAGGTTGATGTTACGCAGGGCGTGGAAGCCGCCGTAATAGAAGTTCAGGTTGCGGACGCTGATCTTCTCGCGCATGTCGCCGTCGGTGGCGAGGGCCGCCTGGGACTGTTCCGCCGTCATGGAAAGCGCGGTCATGGGGATCACTGGCCTTTCTTGGTGCCGATGGAAGCGAGCATGCGCGCGCCGATGTTGAGCGCGAGGATGGCGACCGTGATGAGGAGCGAACCGCCCCACGCCAGGCGCTGCCAGTCCTCATACGGGCTGAGCGCGAACTGGAAGATGGTGACCGGCAGGTTCGCCATGGGAGCGTTCATGTTGACGCTCCAGAACTGGTTGTTCAGGGCGGTGAACAGCAGGGGCGCCGTCTCGCCGCTGATGCGGGCCACGGCCAGCAGGACGCCGGTCATGATGCCGCTGCGGGCGGCGCGGTAGGTCACCTGCACGATGACCTTCCAGCGCGGCGCGCCCAGGGCGGCGGCGGCCTCGCGCAGGGAACCCGGGACCAGGTTCAGCATGTCCTCGGTCGTGCGCACCACCACCGGGATGACCAGCACGGCCAGCGAGATGGAGCCCGCCCAGGCTGAGAAGTGGCCCATGGGGACCACGACGATGGTGTAGATGAACAGGCCGACGATGATGGAGGGCGCGGACAGCAGGATATCGTTGATGAAGCGCGTCACCTCGGCCAGCTTCGTGCCCTTGCCGTATTCGGCCATGTAGGTGCCGGCCATGATGCCGATGGGCGTGCCGATCACCATGCCCAGCACCGTCATGACGATGCTGCCGAAGATGGCGTTCAGCAGGCCGCCGGCGCTGCCGGGCGGCGGGGTCATCTGGGTGAACAGGCCCAGGCTGATGGCACTGAGGCCGTTGATCAGCAGGACCGCCAGGATCCAGACCAGCCACAGCAGGCCGAAGACGGCGGCGCCCACGGCCAGGCCCATGGTGATGGTGTTGCCAACCTTGCGGCGCTTATAGCGGCCCATCGCGAAGTTGGTGCCGGGAGGGGAAGTGTCGGTGATGGCCATGGATCAGGTCCCCGCCTTGCGGTTCATGCGCACCAGCATCAGCTTGGCCAGCGACAGCACGATGAAGGTGATCACGAAGAGCACCAGGCCCAGCGCGATCAGGGAGGAGGTGTAGGTGTCGCCTACCGCCTCGGTGAACTCGTTGGCGATGGCGGCCGAGATGGTGGTGCCCGGCGCCAGCAGCGAGGAGGCGATGCGGTGCGAATTGCCGATGACGAAGGTCACGGCCATGGTTTCACCCAGCGCGCGGCCCAGGCCCAGCATCACGCCACCCACCAGGCCCACGCGGGTGTAGGGAATGGTGATGTCGCGCACCACCTCCCACGTCGTGGCGCCCAGGCCGTAGGCGCTTTCGCGCAGCATGGCGGGCATGGTCTCGAACACGTCGCGGGTAATGGAGGTGATGAAGGGCAGGATCATGATGGCCAGGATCAGGCCGGCCGTCAGCACGCCGATGCCGTAGGGCGGGCCCTTGAACCAGGCGCCGATGCCCGGGATGGTGCCCAGCGTGTTGATCAGGAAGGGCTGCACGGTCCGCTGCAGGAAGGGCGCGAACACGAACAGGCCCCAGATGCCGTAGATGATGCTGGGGATGCCGGCCAGCAACTCGACCGCGATGCCGATGGGCCGCTTGGCCCAGGCGGGGCACAGCTCGGTCAGGAAGATGGCGATGCCGAAACTGACGGGCACGCCCACCAGCATGGCGATGGCGGAGGTGACCAGCGTGCCGTAGATGGGCGCCAGAGCGCCGAACTTCTCCGTCACCGGGTTCCAGATCTCGGTCGTGACGAAGCCGAAGCCGAAGGCCTTCAGGGCCGGCAGCGCGCCATGAATGAGCGAGATGATGACACCGCCCAGGAGCGTCAGCACCAGGAGGGCGAAAAATAGGGTGGCGCCGCGAAACAGAAGGTCGTTGCGGCGCTGCGTGCGCGCCCGCGGACTTTCCGCGCTGATGTCCGATGCCTTTACCGCCATGTCCACCAAAGCACCCCTCCGGCCGTAGGCCCTGCGATAACTCGAAACGCGATGACCTAAAAAACCCGGATGTCTGTCAAGGAAGCCGACAAAGAGGGAGAGGAGCCGTAGGCGACCCCTCTCCCGACCTTCGTCCCCCGGGGCGGAAGCCCCGCGGGCGCTTCCTTTTACCCGAGGACTCTTACTTCGACCAGACGGGCTTGCCGTCGGCGGCCTTCACCGTGCTCCAGGACTTCTCGACCTGGGCGACCACGGCGGCCGGCATCGGGACGTAGTCCAGCTGCTCGGCGGCTGCCTGGCCGTTGTTGTAGGCCCAGTCGAAGAACTTCAGGGCCTCGGCGACGGCGGCGCCGTCCTGCGGCTGGCTGTAGACCAGGATGAAGCTGGCGCCGGTGATCGGCCAGCTGTCGGCACCCGGCTGGTCGACCAGCACCAGGTAGAAGCCCGGGGCGTTGGCCCAGTCGGCACCGGCGGCGGCGGCCTGGAAGGCCTTGATCTCCGGGCTGACGACCTTGCCGTCGTGGTTCTTCAGCTTGGTGTAGGTCAGGGTGTTCTGCTTGGCGTAGGCGTACTCGACGTAGCCGATGGCGCCGTCGGTCAGCTTCACCATGTTGGCGACGCCTTCATTACCCTTGGCGCCCAGGCCGGCAGCCCACTGCACGGAGGTGTTGGCACCGACGCGCTCGGCGAATTCCTTGTCTTCCTTGGACAGGTAGGTGGTCCACAGGAAGTTCGTGCCCGACCCGTCGGAACGGTACACCGGGACGATGGAGGTCTTGGGCAGGTTCAGGCCGGGGTTCTGCGCCTTGATGGCCGGGTCGTCCCACGAGGCGATCTGGCCCAGGTAGATCTTGGCGATGGTCGGGCCGTCCAGCTGGATCTGGCCGGGGGCGATGCCCTTCACGTTCACGACCGGGACGACGCCGCCCATGATCATCGGGAACTGCTGCAGGCCCGCTTCCTTCAGCTCTTCGGCCTTCAGGGGCATGTCGGAGGCGCCGAACGTGACCGTCTTCGCCTTGATCTGCTTGATGCCGCCGCCGGAACCGATGGACTGGTAGTTCAGGCCCACGCCGGTCTTGGCCTTATAGGCCTCGGCCCACTTGGCGTAGATGGGGTACGGGAAGGTGGCGCCGGCGCCGCTGATGTCGGCAGCCTGGGCGGCGCCCACCATCACCACCGCGGCCGCGGCGGCAACCATGCCCTTCAGCAGGTTCTTCGGTTGAAAGTTCACGGGATTCCCCCACGGGTTGGAACGTCTTAGTCGACCATCTCGGGGCCCCGGCCGATCCGCCCAGGGGTAGACCCCCGCGACCGCTTCCTGATCCCGTCTCGACGGGCGGACCCTAGATTCCGGGTCCTGAACCTTTGGTGACGACTCTGTTACAGTTTTATGAAACCGTGGGCGTTTTGTCGCAGGTCTACCCCTCGTTCACGCCCCGTACCGGCCGGCAGCGCTGGCGTGCCGCGGCAACACCAGCCAGAACCCGGCGGTTCCCCTGAGTCAACGCCGATTCTCAATTTCTTTTCAAGTGTCGGCGGATGCGCAACCCCGCCGCCGTTTTTTCTGCGCCGCAGCGGCATCCCCATGGTCGCCGTAAGCAGGCCCCGGGGTGCGCCCTATTCACAACACTATAGATGCAGTCGATCCGCCCACCCTCTTTTTTCAGCCCGCCGGACCCGTCCGAACTCTACTGCTGTAGTCCCGGATTTGTTGCCCCGCCTTACTTTAAGCCCCCTAAAACGCCCGACTCGAAACTGTTGCAGCGGCGCCACAGCTAGCCCCTTTCATAAATCTGTCAACCTTTAGCAGTCTCGCTGTCATGCTATATTGCTACCGAGCGCTTCGTTAGGGCCGCAGCCCGAACGCTCCAAACGCGTGACGTCGGCCCCGAAACCCGGGATTGGGCGGCATGCCGTAGACCGGATGATGGGAGAATCTAGGAATGAACCTGAAGACCGTGTTGCTCGCTGGCACGGTGCTGGGCGTGGCTTTCGCCGCCGCCGGCGCCTCCGCTGCAGAGACCAAGAAGTCGAACGCCGCCTCCGCCACTGCCGCCGCCGCCGCCACCCCGCTGGCCACCCAGGCGCAGATCGACGCGCTGAACAAGCAGATCCAGGCGCTGCAGGCGCAGTTGCAGGCGATCTCGGCCCAGACCGACGCCGCCAACAAGGCCGCTGCTGAGTCCAAGGCCGCCGCCGAGAAGGCCGCCACCTCGGCCACCGCCGCCACGGCGAACCTGCCCAGCATCACCTTCCCCAACGGCGTGCCGACCTTCACGTCCGCGGACAAGGCGTTCAGCTTCCAGCCCGTCGGCCGTATCCACCTGGATTACGGCTACAACTTCCAGGATGCCAAGAACCCCGACAACCGGGCCAACAAGGACATCACCGACGGCTTCAACTTCCGTCGCGCCTACCTCGGCTTCGCCGGCAAGGCCTTCAACGACTTCACCTACAACGTGACGGCCGACTTCCCCGGCCGCTTCAACCAGTCCGGCCGCCTGCAGACCGCGCAGCTGACCTATACCGGCTACAAGGGCTGGCTGATCGATGTCGGCGCCATGCAGCCGGCCTTCACCTTCGAAGACAGCATCAGCTCCAACGACATCGGCCTGCTAGAACGTCCCGGCATCAACAACGTCGTCACCGGCCTGATCGCCAGCGAAGGCCGCCTGTCGGCCGGCGTGCGCACCTTCGGCGACAACTACTTCGCCGACGTCTACCTGACCGGTAACAGCGTCAATACCAGCCCGTTCGGCAGCACCACGGTCCTGACCAGCACGACAGGTTCGACCGCCTCCGTCACCTCCAGCGCCGCCACTGGCGTGGCCGACGACCAGAAGGCCGCGTTCGCCCGCGCCGCCTTCCGGCCCATCAACGATGAGCACACCATCGTCCACATCGCCGGCGACGTCGGCTACATGTACGCCCCGCCGCAGACCAACGGTGTGAACGCCGCCGGTTCGCACGTGTTGGCCCTGTCCGAGCGTCCGGAAAACCGCTACGGCGGCCTGGGCTCCATCCTGAACACCGGCAACATCAACGCCGACAGCGTCGCCATCTACGGCGGCGAACTGGCCGCCCGCTACGACAGCTTCTGGGCGCAGGGCGAAGGCTACCAGATCGACGTGAAGCGCCGTAAGGATCTGTCCGCGGCCACCAACGACCCGAGCTTCTTCGGCTACTACGCCGAAGCCGGCTGGGTCCTGACCGGCCAGAAGCGCAACTACGTCGCCAACCAGGGCGCCTTCAGTTCCCCGACGGTGGACAAGCCCCTGAACCCCGGTGCCGGTCAGTGGGGCACCTGGGAAGCCGTGGCGCGCTACAGCTTCCTGAACCTGAACTCCGATACCTGGGCCACCAACACCGCCAACCGCGTCCGCGGCGGCCAGCAGGAAGTGTGGACCCTGGGCCTGAACTGGTACATGACCGCCAACGTCCGCTTCATGCTGGACTACCAGTTCATCGACCTGAAGAAGTACTCGTCCGCCACCAACAACACCCAGGTGGGCGACAACTGGCAGTCCCTGGGCGGGCGCGTTCAGTTCACGTTCTAAGGGTATCCTCCCTTCGGGGAAGACATCCGTTCCAGGGAAACCCCGCCGGTTCGCCGGCGGGGTTTTTCTTTACCTGCGACACTTGCACATGGGGGGCCGGGCGGACGGAACACATCTTCCCCTATGGCGATCGCGGAAAATTGTCATAGTTCGGTTATAGAAACACCTGTCAGTGTTTAGGTTGCGCCCCGGCGGATGCTGGGCCAAAACGGCCTGAGGCGTGATGCCGGATCGAGAGGACGAGTGCAATGGATGAGGGGCGTGGCGGCATGAACCCGCAGGACGAGAACGCGGCGCAGCCGGCACGGGACGCGCAGCAGGACGCCGCCATCGCCGCCGAGCTGGCGGCCGAGGCGGAGGAACTGGCCGACATCGACCTCGGCGACGAAGGCGACGATGACGGCCTCGATGGCCCGGAGGAAGAGCCCGGACTGGACGGCGCCCCGCCATCGGATGGCATGGCGCCCGCCAGCGGCAAGCGCGTGGCCTGCGGCGTCACGGGCAAGCTGCGCCCCAAGCGCGATCTGATCAGCCTGGACACCCTGCGCCCCAGCCTGGCCGTGCGCATCCGCCGCGACCATCCCGGCCTGCCGCCCGACGCCCTGGTCAGCCGCGGCGTCGTCGCCCGCTATCGCTCCCTGTATGTCGAGGAACTGCTGCAGCAGGAAAAGGGCGAACTGACGGAACTGGATCGCCAGGTCGCCGAAAGCATCGCCACCCACGAGACCCTGGCCGAGAACATCGAGGAAGGCTACGCCGAGGAGCGTACCCTGGGTGAGCGCATGTCGGACCATCTGGCCAGCTTCGGCGGCAGTTGGACCTTCATCCTCACCTTCGGCGGCTTCTTGATCATCTGGATGATCATCAGCAGCTTCCAAGGGGATAAGTCTTTCGATCCCTACCCTTTCATCCTGCTTAACCTCATCCTCTCCTGCCTGGCCGCCATCCAGGCGCCCATCATCATGATGAGCCAGAAGCGGCAGGAGGCCAAGGATCGCCTGCGGTCCGAGAACGACTACCGCGTCAACCTCAAGGCGGAGCTGGAAATCCGGCACCTGCACGAAAAAATTGATTATCTTATCCAGCGGCAATGGAAGCGGCTCACCGAGATTCAGCAGCTGCAACTTGAGATTATGCAGGAAAAGCGCTACCGCCGCTGACCCACCTATCCCTTTTGAGCAGGGTTCCGGCTATTCCTGGCTAGCTAAGGCGGGTTGGATACGCGAAAGGGCTAAAGCGACCGGACACAAGTGAGGGTTGTCTAATGGTCCGAAAGAGCCAATATTAAACACTCCGATCTAGTTGCATCTGCGTCGGAGGTTTGGATCATGGCCACCCATGATGTTCTGGTGATAGACCCGAGTACCCTGTTCCGTCAGGGCTTAAGACAACTGCTGCCGCAGGATTTTCGCGTGGTTTCCGAAGCACGCGACGTCGAGGCGGCTCGGGCGGAGCTGTCCGCCCCCACACCAAATGATATATCCGGTGCCAAGCTGTCCGGCCGTGGCATCGCCCTGGTCCTGTTCGACGTGACGGACGCGGGGGAGTTCCGGGCAGCTGCCAGCCAGCTGCACAGTCTGTTCCCCGAGGCTCGCCTGGTCTACCTGACCAACGGGTTCGACGCCCCCCGCCTGCGCATGGCGCTGGAGGCCGGGATCGACGGCTACCTGACCAAGGACCGCTCCTCCAACGCGCTGATCCAGTCGCTGCACTTGGTGATGCTGGGCGAGAAGGTGTTCCCGTCAGACCTGGCCCTGCTGCTGACCCAGCAGAACCATACCGGCAGCGTCGGCGCCGGCAGCCCGCACAAGGGCCTGTCGATGCGGGAAACGCAGATCCTGCGGGCCCTGGTCAAGGGTGAGAGCAACAAGGTGATCGCCAACGGCCTGCACATCACCGAGGCGACGGTGAAGGTCCACCTGAAGAGTCTGTTGCGCAAGATCAACTGCAACAACCGCACCCAGGCCGCCATCTGGGCGTTGAACAATGGTCTGACGGAAGCGACCCCCACGGCGGGCGCGGCCTGAAAGGAAGTACCGGACCACGGGTGACACGCCCGCTGGAATCCGATCAGACCTTGGAAACTATCCGGGGGCGCATCGCCGGCCCCCCTGAAGCCCGCGCGATTTCAAGCGGGACCAGTCGGCGGGACCAAGAAAAAGGCCGCTGTCCCAGGCAGGGGACGGCGGCCTTTTCTTTTCGAACGCTGCGGCCCCGGCTTACGCCACCGCCAGCACCCGCTGGCGCCGCAACGCGACGCTGTAGAATACGGCCCCCGCCAGCACCAGCAGCGCCACCTGGCCGCCAAAATAGGCGAAGGGCGACAGGCGGTCATAGAGCTGGACGTACAGCCCACCCACCATGTCGCCGGCAAAGACCGTAAGATAGAACACGGCCGTGATGGACGACTTCAGCCGGGCCGGCGCCTCCATATAGGCCCACTGCAGGCCGATCATGCTGATGCACAGCTCACCGAAGCCCAGCACGATGTTGGACACCAGCATGAACCAGATGCTGACCGGGTGGTCCCTGGTGGCCAGCAACCCGGCCAGCGCCATGATGGCGATGGACAGGCCGGTGATGCCGAAGCCCACGAACACCTTGGTGCGCGCCGGGGTCAGCGAGCCCCGGCGGCGGTCCACCCACCCCCAGAAGGCGTTGAAGATGGGGGTCAGCAGGATGATCATCAGCGGGTTGACCGCCTGCAGCTGGTCCGGTGTCAGGTCGAAGCCGAAGGGCCACAGGTTCAGGTCGATGTAGTCGCGGGCGAAGAACACCCAGGTCGTGGCCGTCTGGTCATAGGCCATCCAGAACACCAGGATCATGGGGAAGCCCAGCAGCATGCGCACCAGGCGCGTGCGTTCCTCCGGCGTCATGCCGCCGGCGGGCTGGCCGGCCTTGGCGCGGGCCGCAGCGCGGTCGGCGGCGTTTTCCTGCGGGTAGAAGCGCTTGCCGGCGGCGAACACCACCAGGGCCACCGTCATCAGGGCCGCCGGCAGCATCAGCGCCACCTGGTAGCCCGCCTTGTCGCGCACCCAGGGCAGCGCGTAGGAGGTGACGAAGCCGCCAATGTTGATGGCCACGTAGAAGTAGCTGAAGGCCTTGTCCATCAGGGCTTCCTTGCCCTGCTCCTGGTACATGCGGGCCATCATGGGGCTGACGTTGGGTTTGATGGCGCCGGCACCCATGGCCAGCATCGCCAGGCTGGCGTACAGCATCCACGGGCTGCTGGCGAAGCCCAGCACCACCTGCCCGAAGATGTAGGGGAAGGAGAAGAAGATGATGGTGGGATAGCGACCCAGCCAGCGATCGGCGATGACGCCGCCGACAAGGGGCAAGGCGTAGCAGGACGCCATGAAAATCTGGATGACGGTGGCCGCGTCGCTGTCCGAGAAGCCCAGCTGCGAGGTGATGTAGAGCGCCAGCAATGTCCGCATGCCGTAGTAGCAGGCGCGCTCGGCCAACTCACCCCAGAAGACGAACCAGAAACCCACCGGATGCCGAACGCGTGCCGTGACCTGTGCCTGCATGCCCAAATCCTTGGAAAAATTGGTGCCTATCCCGCGGCCCCCTGCGGAACGGGTGCGCCCGGACATCCTGCAACCGGGACGCGGCGGCCTTGCCCATTCACGCCCGCGCTGCCCTTTCGCCGTCGGCCCCCAAAGCCGTCGCGGCGGATATGCCCACCTGTTGTCCATCATGGTCGCCGCACCCCACCCGGGGCCGGCGCCGTTGTTAGCCTGCTTCGTTAGGGGAATCGCGCCCGCGACACAAGCCGGGAATCACAAAACGACAGCGCATCAAAAAATTTAAGCGGGAGCCGCCCGAGCCGGCGTCCCTCCGGCAAGCCCGCGCCGCCCTTGCCGTCCAACAATGGCGGGCGACACCGCCGCGGTTCCAGGACAGCGCGGACTGAGGCAAAGTGTAGCGCCAGCATAAACGGGGGATCCCATATTCCCCTTTCGCTGGCTGTGTGCCTTTTGATTGTCTTGTGCGGTGCGAGAGCGCCCTGTTAATTGGCGGGGATGATGGTTGCCCTGGATGCCGACGCGCGCAGCGATGCCCGCCACCGTAGCTTGGACCTGCCCGTGGCGACGGTGCTGGGCCTTCTCGCCTTGGCGGTGGTCCTGGCCCCCCTGTTCTTCGTGCTGGTGCCGCCGCTGACGGACTACGCCAACCATCTGGCCCGCATGGACATCATCGCGCACCTGGGGCAGGAGCCCCTGCTGCAGCGCTTCTACGCCATCGACTGGCAGGTCATTCCCAACCTGGCCATGGACCTGGTGACGCCGCCCATGGTCAAGGTCGTGGGCGTGTTCATCGCCGGCAAGCTGTTCATCGCCGCCATCATCGTCAGCATCGTCACCGGCACCTGGGCCCTGCACCGCGCCCTGCACCGGGCGGAGCATGGCCCCGGCGGCGCCAACGCGCTGCTCGCCATGGCTTTCATGTACAACGGCATCTTCCTGCTGGGCTTCACCAACTTCCTGTTCGGCATCGGCCTGGCGCTGTGGGGCACGGCCATCCGGCTGTCGCTGCGCCGCCGGTCGCACCTGCAGCGCCTGGCGGCCTCCACCGCCACGGTGCTGGTGCTGTTCGTCTGCCATCTGTTCGCCGTCGGCCTCTATGGCATGGCCATCTTCTGCCTGGAGGCGCCGGGCCTGCTGCGCCGGCCGTGGCGGCAGGCGCTGCGCCATCTGGGCCTGATGGGCCTGCCCTTCCTGGTGGTCCTGCCGCTGCTGGCGGCCAGCCCGACGATGGGCCTGGCCGACCAGATGGTGTGGAGCTGGGTGGGCAAGGGCGAGGGCCTGCGCTTCCTGGTCACCACCTTCCATGAGAATTGGGAGGTGCCGCTGGGCCTGGCGGGCCTGGGCGTGGTCGCCGCCCTGCTGGCCACCCGGCGCATGCACCTGCACGCCGCCGGCTGGATGCTGCTGGCCACCGGCGCCGTGACCTACGTCGCCATGCCCACCATCCTGTTCGGCTCGGCCTATGCCGACGAGCGGCTGCCGGTGGCGCTGCTGTTCCTGGGCCTGGGCTTCGTGCGGTTCGACTTCCGCAGCCGCCTGGGCCGCATGACCGCCCTGGCCGCCATCCTGGCCATCATCGTGGCCCGCAGCGTGGTCATGGTCGGCGACTGGCTGCCCCTGAGCCAGGTCTACAAGGACATGCGCGCGTCCATGGCGGCGGTGGAGCCCGGGTCCACCATCCTGGTGGCGGAGGCGACGGTGCCCACGGGCGACGTCAACTTCAACGCCGCCTTCAGCCATGCGCCCTGCCTGGCCATCATCGACCGCCAAAGCCTGGTCAGCACCGCCTTCAGCGTGGCCGGCAAGCAGATCCTGACCGTGAAGCCCGCCTATACCGAGCGCGTGGACCGCGAGGACGGCGACCCGCCCAGCACGGGCGAGATGGTGAAGGCCGTGACCAATCCCCTGCCCGCCGGCACCTATTTCTGGCAGGACTGGCAGCGGGACTATGACTACGTCATCGTCCTGAACACCGAGGCCGGACATCGGGAGTTGACGGGCCTGGCCGACCTGGTTCATGAGGGCAAGGGGTTCCAGCTCTACCGCGTGTTGCACGACGCGATGCCGGCCCCCGCCCCCTGACGAGACCGCCTGGGAACGGGGCGGCGGTCGCGGGGTTGCCGCCACCAACCGCACCGGACATCCGATGGATCCCTGGACCTGGGCCTTGCTGATCGGCGCCGCCTTCGTGGCCGGCGTCCTTAATGCCGTCGCCGGCGGCGGCAGTTTCCTGGGCTTCCCCGCCCTGGTGTTCGCCGGCCTGCCGCCGGTGACGGCCAACGCCACCAACACCGTGGCCCTGTTTCCCGGATCGTTCGCCAGCGTCTACGCCTACCGGCGGGAGTTCCAGCCCATCCAGGGGGTGGGCATGGTGCCCATGGTGATGGTCAGCCTGGTGGGCAGCGTCGCCGGCGCCCTGCTGCTGCTGTGGACGCCCGAGAGCGTGTTCGTGGCCCTGGTGCCCTGGCTGCTGCTGATGGCCACCTTGGTCTTCGCCTTCGGCCGCCGCCTAGCCGGCCTGTTGCAGCACAGCGTGCGCCTGACGCCCACGGCCCTGCTGTGCTGCCAGTTCGTCATCGCCATTTATGGCGGCTATTACGGCGGCGGCGTCGGCATCCTGTCCATGGCGGCCATGACCCTGTTCGGCCTGCGCGACATGCACGCGATGAACGCGTGGAAGACCCTGCTGAGCGGCAGCCTGAACGCCATCGCGACGGTGACCTTCGCCCTCAGCGGCCGCGTGGTCTGGGCCCCGGCCCTGGTCATGATGGTCTCCGCCATCGCCGGCGGCTATCTGGGTGCCGCCGTGGCCCGCCAGCTGCCCGGCGAACATGTCCGCCGCTTCGTCATCGTCACCGGCGTGGCGATGACGCTGTATTTCTTCGGGAAGACGTACCTTTAAAAGCCCACCGCGGCTTGGTAAAGCGGACCTTTCTCGCGGAGGGGATCAGTGCCCGGCCTGGCCATCGGCCAGCTGGGCGGGGCCGGCGGGCGCGGCCTGGGCCTCGTCCACCGTCGCATCGGGTGCCGCGCTCAGCACCACCAGGGTCAGGAAGGCGGACACCACCACCAGTACCGCCAAGTCAAGGCCCCGGTCGTTCAGACGACGCCTCAGGCTGGTGATAAGGCTGGTCATGGGCGGGTCCCCGGCGATGCCGGAGAAGGTTCCGGCAGTGCTGATACGGGCGACTTGCCGCAACCTTGCGCTTTAAAACCACGCACCGCTGAAAAAAAGACGGCCGCGCCGCCATGGGGTGCCCAGACTGAATCCCCAAGGCCAGCGCGGCCGCCTGCGGGGGCTCTGGGAGCCCCCCTTCCCTTGGGCCCGGGACCACACTGCCACCCTGTCAGGGGCCGGATAGGAGCGTGTGGTGTCGTCCCAATGCCATAGGCGCGATCCCAATCCCTGCTTCTTTTTCGCCGGGGCGGGCGCGACGCCACAACCCCTGGTCGATTAGCTTGATAATTACTAATTGAGACAACGCTGTCAAGCCTGGTGCAGCACGCTGCGGATGGCACCGCGTCACAGCGGCGAGACAGGTTTTGTCAGGTCAGGGACAGGGCGCCGGCGGCTTCCAAGGCCGCCGCCTTGTCCTCCAGCCCATCCTCGCGCAGGTCGACGGGAATGGCCTTGGAGGTTTTGGCGCCCATGTCCTTCAGCTGTTCCACCTGGCGCACTAGGTTGCCGGTGCCGGTGCTGAGCTTGGTCATGGCGCCGCTGTAGCTTTTCTGCACGCGGTCCAGCTGGATGCCCAGGCTGCGCATGTCCTCCAGGAAGCCGACGAACTTGTCGTACAGCTTACCGGCGCGGTCGGCGATGGCCTCGGCGTTGCGGTTGCGGCGTTCCACCTGCCAGACGTTGGCCACGGTGCGCAGCGCCACCATCAAGGTCGTGGGGGTGGCGATGGCCACGTTCATGTCGGCGGCGTAGGCTGTCAGCGCCGGATCCTCCTGCACCGCCACGGCCAGGGCCCCCTCGATGGGCACGAACATCAGTACATAATCCAGGCCGCTGCCCACGGCGCCGGTATAGTCCTTGGACCCCAAGGTCTTGATGTGGGTGCGCAGGGACACGACGTGGCGCGCCAGCGCCGCCATGCGCGCCACCTCGTCCTCCGCGTTCACGTGCGCCTCGAACGCGGTCAGCGACACCTTGGCGTCGATCACCACCCGCTGGCCGCCCGGCAGGTTCACCACCACGTCGGGGCGCAGGCGGCTGCCATCGGCGTCCGTGCGGCTTTCCTGCGTCACATACTCCTCGCCCTCGCGCAGGCCGGAGCGTTCCAGGATGGTGGACAGGATCATTTCGCCCCAGGCGCCCTGGGTCTGAGCCTTGCCCTTCAGCGCCTGGGTCAGGTTGTGCGTCTCGCTGGTCATGCGGGCGCTGGTGTCGGTCAGTTGGCGGATCTGCTGCGCCAGCGCCGCACGGTCCTTGGCGCTTTCCGTATGGGCCAATTGCAGGCCCTGCTGGAACTCCACCATGCGGTCGCGCATGGGCGCCAGCAGGCCGTCCAGCTGGGCGCGGTTCTGCTTGGCAAAGGTCTCGCCATGCCGGGTCATGACCTCATCGGCCAGGACCTTGAACTCCTTGGCCATGGTCTCGCGCGCCTGGAGCAGCAAGGCCATCTTCTCTTCCGCCTGCCGCAGCTCCCGCGCCAGCGCCTCCTTGGACGCCGCCAGCGCCTGGCTGAGGCGGGCGCCCTCTTCCCGCACCGTGGCCAGGTCGCGCTCCAGCAAGGGCACGCGCGAGGCCCGTTCGCCCTCCACCGCCAGGCGGCGGTCGGCCTCGGCCTTGGCTGCGCGCAGGTCGGCCAGGTCGGCCTCCAGCATCGCCAGCCGCTCGGCCTGCGCCGCGCGGGCGCCAGCCCCGGCCGCGCGGGCGGCGACCAGGGCCACGACCAGCGCCGCGACGAAACCAAGGGCCAATGAGGCGAGATCAAGGGACATGGGACGGCGTCCTGCTCAAGAAGATGGGGGTATGGGTTTGATACACCCACAGCCCCTAGGACGAAAGCCCCCAAAAGGAACAAAACAAGGACAAAAGAAAAGGGCGGACAGTCGCCTGCCCGCCCGTGGTCACTCAGGCCCCAGCGGTTGCCTATTGCGCCGGGTAGGGGCTCTTGCCGCCCTCGGCGATGAAGCGGTCGATGCGGGCCTCCAGCACCGGCAACGGCACGCCGCCCAGTTTCAGCACCGTGTCGTGGAAGTTGCGCAGGTCGAACTTCGGGCCCAGCGCCTTCTCCGCCTTGGCGCGGGCCTTCAGGATGGCCATCTCGCCCAGGTAGTAGGACAAGGCCTGACCAGGCCACGCGATATAGCGGTCGACCTCGGTCTCGATCTCGTGATCGGCCAGGGCGGTGTTGTCGTGCAGGTACTGCTGCGCCTGCTCGCGCGTCCAGCCCTTGGCATGGATGCCGGTGTCGACCACCAGGCGGGCGGCGCGCCACATCTGATAGCTCAGCATGCCGAAGCGCTCATAGGGCGTCTCGTACATGCCCATCTCCTCGCCCAGCTTCTCGCAGTACAGGGCCCAGCCTTCGCCGAAGGCGGAGATGTAGACCTTCTGCCGAAACTCCGGCTGGTCCTTCTGTTCCGCCGCGATGGGCATCTGGAAGGCGTGGCCCGGGGCCGATTCATGCAGCGTCAGGGCCGGCAGGGCGTACAGGCCGCGCGACGGCAGATCGTAGGTGTTGACCAGATACACGCCCGGGCCGCCCCGGCCGGAGGTGTAGAAGGGTGCTATGTCCGCCGGCACCGGGATGATGGCGAAGCGCGAGCGCGGCAGGTAGCCGAAGTACTGGTCCGCCTTGCCGTCGAACTTCTTGGCGATCCAGGCCGCCCGCATCAGCAGCTCTTCCGGGGTCTTGGCGTAGAACTGGGGATCGGTGCGCAGGAACTTCAGGAAGGCGGGGAAATCACCCTGGAAGTTGGCCTGTTTCATCACGTCCAGCATCTGGGCGTGGATCTTCGCCACCTCTTCCAGGCCGATCTTGTGGATCTGGTCCGCCGTCAGGTCGACGGTGGCGAACTCCTTGATCTTGGATTGGTAGTAGGCCTTGCCGTCGGGCAGGGATTCCGCCGCCAGCTCGGTGCGGGCGCCGGGGATGTACTCCTCGCGCATGAACTTCAGCAGGGCCTGGTGGGCCGGCACCACCGACCTGGTGATGGCGGCCACGGCGGCGGCGCGCAGTTCCGCCTGGGTCGCGGCCGGGATGGTGTCCGGCATCGTCTTGAACGGCGTGTAGTAGACGTTGTCTTCCGGCGTCTTGGCCTCGACCACGTTCACAATGCCGCTGTCGCGGCCGGTCAGCGTCACCTTGGGCGGGGTGAAGCCACGCTTCAGGCCGGCGCGCATGTTCACGATCTGCTCGCCGAAATAGCGTGGCATGTCGTTCAGCTGGCCGATGAAGGCCTTGTATTCCGCCACCGTGTGGAAGGGCTTGCGCGCGCCGCCGGCCATGTTGGACCAGAACGAGCTGTCGGCGTTCAGCGGCTTTTCATAGTCCTTGAACTTCTGGCTGTTCAGCAGCACCGTCACCTGGTCACGGTAGATGCTGAAATCCACTTGCGCCTCGGGCGACAGGTCGGCCTGGGGGATGGCCGCCAGGTCCTTCAGGACGCCTTCCCAGACCTTCTGCCGCTTTTCCTGGGTGGCGGCGTCCACCTTGGGCAGGTGGCCGGCGACGGTGTCCGTGCTGTCCTCGTCATCCTCGCCCTTGAACTCCTCCTGACGCCACTTCCATTCCTTGGTGTAGATCGCCTTGAACTGGGCGTCGGCCTTGCCCGTCACGGCACCAGGGGCGGTTGCGGCATGGGCCACACCGAAGACGGGGGCGGTTGTGGTGGCCTGACCCAGGGTCAGAACACCGGCGAACAGGGCGGTGCCGACCAGCAGGCGGGCGGCCAAACGTCTTGAAGGCAAGCGGTACATCAGATAGGCGCTCCCTGAGAGGCTGATGCTGCGACGACGCGGCACCCGAAGACGGGCCCCGCGGAGTAGCCGGTTTCCGGCTCGAAACGGACGACGACGGTGGACTTGCCCGCCGTCAGGTTGGCGGGGATGGGGTATTCCACGTCAAAGAACTCACCCGGCCGCTCCGCGTCCAGCTTTTGCGTGGCGATGCGGGTGCCGTCGACCAGGATGTGGAACAGGCGCTTGCGCTCATCGCCCCAATATGTCGCCTGCAGCACCATGGCGCCGCCGCGGACCTTGGCCTTGAACTCGAAGAAGCCGCCGGTGCGGGCGTCGCGTCCGTTCCGGCCGCGATAGGTCACGGGGTAGGAGATCTTGGCCTCCAGCCCATGATCGCGTTCCGGCTGCATCTCACCCAGGTGCATGACGTCGACGGAACGCGCCTGGATGTCGCGCTGGCGGGCCGCCTCCTGCGCCAGGGCCGCCTCTGCCGTCTTCCACTGCGCCTCGGTGTAGCGCTTGAAGTAAACGGCCGTGCGCCGGGTGTACTGCTGGTAGAAGGGCTTGAACTCCATGTCGCCCGGGCGACCGATGCCGGTGGTGCGCCACACCAGCGCGTCGGGCGTCGCCCGCTGGAAACCGTCCAGGACGGAAGCCGAGACCAGGGCCGGCGCCGGGCCCTGGAAGGCGTCGGAGACAGGCGTGGGCTGGGGCGAGCCGGTGGGCGCCTCGCTCTTGGGCGCGGCGCCCAGGTCGGCGGCCAGTACCAGGGGGCCGTGCAGGAAGGCCACGGTGTCGGCGTCGTCGTTGGTGGATTCCAGGCGCAGGGCCATGGGCAGGCGCAGGGCGACGGCGTCGCCCGCCTTCCATTCCCGCCGCACGACGGCGTAGCCGTTCTGCAACTGCAGGTCCTGCGGTTTGCCGTTCACCGCCAGGGTGGCGCCGGTGCACCAGGCCGGGATGCGGAAGCTGACCGCGAAGGTGGCGGGACGCTTCAGCGCCTTCAGCGTCAGCAGCACCGTCTCAGCTTCCGGATAGCGGGTGTCGAGGTCGACCACCGCCCCCCGCTCCGCCCAGGTGAGGGTGGAAGGGATGTAGAGGTTGACGGCCAAATCCTCCGCACCGCGCTTCCAATAGACGCTCTCGCCATGCTTGGCGTGGCTTTCCATGCCGGTGCCGACGCAGCACCAGAAATCTTCCGTGGGCGTGGAGAATTCGCGCGCCGAGCCGGACATCAGTGGCGTCATGTAGGTGAACATGCCGGTGGCCGGGTTCTGCTGCGCCAGCACGTGATTCAGGTGCGCGCGCTCGTAGAAGTCGAAGTAGTGCGCGTCGGCCTGGCGGGCGTACAGCAGGCGGGTCAGCTTCAGCATGTTGTAGCTGTTGCAGCCCTCGCAGGTCTGTTCGGTGATGTGGCGGGAGATGCTGCGCGGTGCCTGGAAATACTCCCGGTCCGCGTTGCCGCCGATGACATAGGAATGGTTGGTGGTGACCGTCTGCCAGAAGAAGGCGGAGGCCTTGGCGTGGCGCTCGGACCCCGTCAGCTCCGCCAGGCGGGCCAGGCCGATCAGCTTGGGGATCTGGGTGTTGGCGTGGATGTTGGCCAGCTCATCCCGGCCTTCCGACAGGGGCACCAGCACCTTGGCATGGTAGAGACGCTCGGCCAGCAGCAGCCAGCGCCGGTCGCCCGTGCGGGCGTACAGCTCGGCGAAGCTCTCGTTGATGCCGCCGTGCTCGCAGTCCAGCACCTTCTGGACCTGCTCGTCATTCAGGTGGCTGAACACCTCATCGATGTAGCCACCCAGCTTGACGCCCACATCCAGGGCCTGGGTGTTGCCGCACAGGGTCTGGGCGTCGAACAGGCCGGTGTAAAGCTTGTGCCAGTTGTACAGCGGCACCCAGCAGCCGTTGAGGTCGAAGCCGGCGGAGCGGATCTCGCCGCGCCGCAGCTCATCGAACACGACCTTGCCGTCCTCGACGATGTCGCCGCGCTTGCGGGTGAAGCCGGCGACATAGCCGTCGCCCTGGGCCTTCTGGCAGTCCGCCAGCTCGGCCACGATGTAGTCCACCCGCCGCTTGCACTCGGCATCGCCGGTCTGGGCGTGCATCAGGGACAGCGCGCTCAAATAATGGCCCAAGGTGTGGCCGGCGATGGTATCGCCTTCCCAGCCACCATAGGCAGCGCCCTTGGGCTGTAGGCCGGTGCCGCTGCGGAAATTATGCAGCAGGCGGTCGGCCTCCAGGCTGTGCAGATAGGCCAGGTTGGCGTCCACCGCCGCCTTGAAGGGCGATGGCTTCAGGCGCACGGCCGACAGGGGAAAGGGTTCGGCGGTGCCGGTGTCGAGCGCCGGCACCAAGGGGGCGGCCACCGCCGGCACGGCCATCAGTGCAGCGGCCGAGGCCGCACCGCGCAGGATGGTGCGCCGGGACACCGTTTGCCCGGAGGGGGCGCTGAAGGTTGCCATGGGACTGTCTCCCAGATCGCGCACCATACCTTAAGCCCCTGTGTTCTTGATTGTTATGTCTTGGGTCCGCACGCAGACGCGCCGGATCACCGGCGAGGACGCCAGCGGAGCAAAGGGACCCAACTGCCAAGCTATTTTGGGATACTGTATACGATACTGCATCATAGAGAACTACGCCTCCGGTCATAGGACGGAAGTAGGTCCCGCCAAAGGGACGGCCTTCAGGAAAAGCGGTCCAGCGCCATGGCCGGATCGGGCAGCGCCCGGCCGGCGACGATGTCGGCCATGCGCCGCGCACTGACGGCCGCAAGGGTCAAGCCCAGATGCTGGTGGCCGCAGGCGGCGTAGAGGCCGGGATGGCGGCGGCTGGCGTCCAGCATGGGCAGGTAGTCGGGCAGGCTGGGGCGGCAGCCGGTCCACTCCGAACTTTCCGCCCCCGGGGTCATCAGGCCGACCTCGCGCAGATGGTGGCGCAGCAGCGCCGGGCGGCGGGGATCGGGCGCGTCATCCGGCCCGCTGAAATCGGTGAAGCTGGTGGCGCGCAGGCCCATGGTCATGGGCGTCACGATGATGGTGCGGTTCTCGAACACCACCGGCCGGTCCAAGAGGGGCGTGTTGGATCCCGAGTCGCCCGGTACCACCACGTGATAACCCCGCTCCGCGATCATGGGCACGCGATAGCCCAGCGGTTCCAGCAGCGATCCGGAGTCCACACCCAGCGCCACCAGCACGGCATCGGCGCGGATGACGCCGCCGGCATGGCGCAGGCGCCAGCTGACACCATTCCCGCCCTGGCCGCTCTCCAGCCCCTGGATGTCGGCCTTTTCGATGCGCCCGCCGCGCGCGACGAAGGCGACGGCCAAGTCCTGGGTCAGGCCGAAGGGGTCGTTGACATGGCCGGTGCCGGTATAGGTCATACCCCCTGTGACACGCTGCCGCAGGGCATGGGGCAGGTCGGGCCAATCGCCCGGGTTGGGACCCCAGGGGGTGACGGGCACGCCCAGGCCCCGGGCGGCGGCGACGGACGCGGCGATGGCGGCCTCGGGCGCGGTACTTTCCCAGACGCTATGGTGACCCCGCGTCTGCAGGCGCGCTTCCGCGCCGGTGCCCACCAGCAGGGTGCGCCAGTCCTGGATGACGGTTTCGATCAGGCCGGACAACACCGCCGTGCCGTGGGCGTGCGCCCGGGGCAGGCAGGCGCCCAGGAAATCCCTGGCCCAGCCGCGCGCCAGGATGGGCAGGGCCCCCTTTCGGATGCCCAGGGGGCCCCCAGACTTCAGCAACAGGCCCGGCACGCGCCGCAAGGTGGCGAAAGAGGCCAGTGGCAACAACTGTTCCGTGGCGATGTGGCCGGCGTTACCGTAGGAACATCCACGCCCCGGTTCATCCCGGTCGATCAGGATGACGTCATGCCCATCGCGCACCAAGGCCAGCGCCGTGGCGGTGCCCACCACGCCGGCACCCACCACCGCGATGGTGCCGGATCCTGGCCGGAACGGCATGGGTGGGTTGCTGACATCGGCGACAGGCATGTGCAGAGTCCCTTGATTGGATACAATATCCCATTATACTATCTGTCACGGCGCTTCCCGACAAGCGCGTATGGCGGAAACGTGAAAGGTTTTAAGAGATGTCCCTGCCCAACTGGCGCGGTGTGTTCCCCGCGGTGACCACGCAGTTCAACGAAGACCTCAGCATCAACCTGGCGGAAACCCAGCGGGTGATCGACGGCCTGATCCGCGACGGCGTGCACGGCCTGATCATCATGGGCACCGTGGGCGAAAACAACTCTCTGGAACCGGAAGAGAAGCGCCAGGTGCTGGCCGCCGCCAAGGAAGTGACCGCCGGCCGCGTGCCCGTGATCACCGGCGTGTCGGAACTGACGACGCCGCGCGCCGTCGCCTATGCCAAGGACGCGGAGAAGATCGGCGCCGACGGCCTGATGCTGCTGCCGGCCATGGTCTACGTGCCCACCGAGGAAGAGCTGTTCCGCCACTTCGCCGCCGTCGCCGGCGCCTCGGCCCTGCCCATCATGCTGTACAACAACCCGCCGGCCTACCGCGTGGACATCAGCGTCCCGCTGCTGCAGCGCCTGGCGGAGATCCCGACCATCGTGGCGCTGAAGGAATCGGCCCCCGACACCCGCCGTTTCACCGACCTGGCCAACGCCATCGATGAGACGAAGATGATGCTGATGGCAGGATTGGACGACGTCGCCCTGGAAGGCCTGCTGCTGGGCGCCAAGGGCTGGATCTCCGGCCTGACCAACGCCTTCCCCAAGGAATCGGTGGCGCTGTACGACGCCGTCGTCGCCGGCGATCTGGCCAAGGCCCGCGCCATCTACCGCTGGTTCCTGCCGCTGCTGCACCTGGACGCCCGCCACGACCTGGTGCAGAGCATCAAGTTGGCCGAGCAAGTCATGGGCCGTGGTTCCGAGCGCGTGCGCCCGCCGCGCTACATCCTGGAAGGCCAGACCCGCGCCGACGTGATCGCCATGGTCGAGAAGGCGGCGGCCACCCGTCCGAGTCTGTAAGTAGTTCCCTCAAACGCCGGGCGCCGGCATCCGCCGGCTTGGCTTGTCCTCGCTGCGCCCTTCGGTGCTCGCTCCGGCGCCTGCGGTCGCAGGCTAGCGAGGCTGGATCTGGGGAACCAGGTCCAGCCTCGCGAGTACCTCCAGAGTTCGTGTTGTTCCCACCGTCTGCCTCAAGGCCTGATGCCATGACCACCGCCCCCAGCGTTCCGACCGGCGATCCCGTTCTGCCCACGGGCCGCCAGACCTTCGCCTGCATCGACGGGCACACCTGCGGCAACCCGGTACGGCTGGTCATGGGCGGCCATCCGCCCCTGGTGGGCGCCACCATGAGCGAGAAGCGCCAGGACTTCCTGTCGCGCTTCGACTGGATCCGCACGGCGCTGTGCTTTGAGCCGCGCGGCCACGACATGATGTCGGGCGGCTTCGTCTACCCGCCCTGCAGCCCGGAGGCCGACGCCTCCATCCTGTTCATCGAGACCTCGGGCTGCCTGCCCATGTGCGGCCACGGCACCATCGGCATGGTGACCTTCGCGCTGGAGCACGGCCTGATCCGCCCGCGCACGCCGGGCAAGCTGGTGCTGGACGTGCCCGCCGGCCAGATTGGCGTCGAGTATGAGAGGACGGCCGGCAAGGTGAACTGGGTGCGGCTGTTCAACATCGACAGCTTCCTGTTCACCAAGGGCGTCACCATCGAGGTGCCGGAGCTGGGCCCCCTCACCCTGGACATCAGCTACGGCGGCAATTTCTACGGCATCATCGAGCCGCAAGGCGCCTACAAGGGCATCGATGACTTGGGCTCTCAGAAGATCATTCACTACAGCGGCCTGGTGCGGCAGCTGGTGCGGGAGAAGATCACCCCCGTCCATCCGCTGGACAGCACCATCCGGGGCCTGAGCCATGTGATGTGGGTGGACAAGCCCAAGCACAAGGACGCCCACGGTCGCAACGCCGTGTTCTACGGCGACCGCGCCATCGACCGGTCGCCCTGCGGCACCGGCACCTCCGCCCGCATGGCCCATTTGGCCGCCCAGGGCAAGCTGGCCGTCGGCCAGAGCTTCGTGCATGAGAGCATCATCGGCAGCCTGTTCGAAGGCCGCGTGGAAAGCGCCGGCACGCTGGGCGATTACGCCAGCATCCGCCCGTCCATCAAGGGCTGGGCGGTGCAGACCGGGCTCAACACCATTTACGTCGACCCCACCCAGGATCCGTTCTGGCGTGGCTTCCAGGTCTAAGTCCCGAGCCTGACTTAGATCTGGCGTTTCCTCCCAAGGCACATCCTCAAGGGCCGGCCCGCAAGGACCGGCCCTTCTTTTATGTGTCGCTCAATTCCAGTCTCCAGCCCAGCGGCATGAGCCGGGGAGGCTCATGCCGTAGGCTGCGACCGCAGCCGCCGGAAGTTTCCGGGGAGCGTCAGCGGACTGGAAACTGAGGACAAGCCAAGGGGCGGATGCCCCACCGGCACCTGAGGCGACCGTCAGCCATGCAGCCCGAAGGGGTTGTCCACATCCGTCGGCGGAACGGTGAACCAGCGGGGGCCGTCTTCGGTCATGTAGACGTGGTCCTCGAAGCGCACGCCGAACTTGCCGTAGAGGCACAGCATGGGCTCCACGCTGAAGCACAGGCCGGCCTCCAGCGGCTGCTTGTTGCCGCCGACGATGTAGGCGGGCTCGTGCAGGTCCAGGCCCACGCCGTGGCCGGTGCGGTGGGGGCAGCCGGGCACCTGATAGCCGGGGCCATAGCCGCGGGACTCCAGGAAGCTGCGGGCGGCCTGGTCCACCGCCTCGCACGGAACGCCGATCCGGGCGGCGTTGAAGGCCGCCATCTGGGCGTCGCGCTCATCCTCCCACACCCGGCGGTATTCGGGGGTGGCGTGGCCGAAGGTATAGCAGCGGGTGATGTCGGACTTGTAGCCCTCGATGGCGCAGCCGGTGTCGATCAGGACGGGGTCGCCCTCTTTCAGGAACCAGTCGCCGGGGGCGCCGTGGGGATAGGCCGTGGCCTCGCCGAACTGCACGGCGCAGAAGGTGTTGCCGCCGTCAGCCCCCAGTGCGCGGTGGGCCTGGCCGATGAAGGCCACCACCTCCGCCGGGGTGATGCCGGGGCGCAGGATGCCGGCGGCCAGGCGGTGGACCTCCAGCGTCAGGGCCTTGGCATGGGACAGCAGGGCGATCTCATGCGCCGACTTCACCCGGCGGCAGGCCTCCGTCAGGGGGCGGGCATCCACCAGGGTGGCCTGGGGCAGCGCCGTTGCAAGGTCGAAGAACACGCCGGCATAGCCCAGGGCGTCCACCGCCACCGTGGCGCTGCCGCCGGACTGGCCGCGCACCAGGTCCGCCACCAGGGCGTAGGCGCTTTCATCCTCCTGCCAGGTGCGCACTTCATCACCCACGGTGATATGGCCGCGCAGCTTGGGCTCCTCGAACGCCGGGCAGACATAGACGGGGTCGCCGTCCTTCAGGATCACGGCCGCCGTCAGCCGCTCGCTGGGGTGCCAGTCCAGGCCGGTGAAGTAGAGGAGGTTGCTGGACGCCGGCAGCAGCAGGGCATCCACCTTGCGCGCCGCCAGGTAGGCCCGCACCGCCTCGATGCGGGCGCGGTATTCATCCGCCGTGATGGGCTGCACCGCCGCCCGCCGGGACTTCAAGGTCGACAGCACCGCCGGGGCCGACAGCCCCCCAATACCCTTGGTCATGGTCTCAAACCCGCTTCTCTGGGATCACACACTAATCATTCAGGCGGCGCAGCGGCACCACCAGCAACAGCAGCAGCACGGCCGCGGCGCAGGACCACAAGCCGGCCTTGAGGTACACCGCCTGGTATGAGGCCAGCTGCACCGCCGCCGGCAGGCTGCCGTCCACCACCGTGGCCTGGGCCACCAGCGCGCTCAGGCGCTGGCCATAGGCCGTGGACAGGAACCACAGGCCCACCAGCAGGCTGGTGATGGCCGGCGGCGACAGGCGGGTGATGGAGGACAGGCCGATGGGGGACAGGCACAGCTCCCCCACCTCCTGCAGCAGATAGAGCGACAGCAGCCAGGCCACGCCCACGCGCAGGCCCGCCGGCGTCACCTCGATGCCGAAGGCCAGCGCCAGGAAGCCCAGGCCGACGAACAGCACACCCAAGCCGAACTTGGTCACCGGGCCGGGGTCGCGGCGATGGCCGTCCAGCCAGCGCCACAGGGCCGCCAGCGGCAGGGCCAGCAGGATGACGAAGGCCTTGTCCGGGAACTGCAGCACCGGGGCCGGCACCAGCACCGGGCCGATGTGGCGGTCCGTCCACTCGGCGGCGAAGACGTTCAAGGACGCCGGCCCCTGGTAGAACAGGGTCCAGTACAGCACCGACACCAGCATGAGCAGCAGCAGCAGCGCCAGGTGGCGGCGCTGGCGCGCGTCGCAGCGGCGGGCGAACCAGAAGACGGCGGCCAGGCCGGCCACGGCGGCGAGGTCCAGCACATGGCCCACCACCGTCGGATGATCGACGATCAGCCAGGCCCCCAGCGCCACCGCCAAGCCGCCGGCCAGGGCCAGCAGGCCACCCGGCCCACCGCTGGCGGCACGGGGGCCGCCCTCGGCCGCGGGGAGTTCGGGCGGCAGCAGGCGGCGGCCCAGGGAGAAGGTGGCCAACGCCACGGCCATGCCGATGCCGGCCGCGCCAAAGCCCCATTCCCAGCCCAGCGCGGCGCCCAGCCAGCCGCAGACGATGCTGCCCATCAGGCCGCCGGCGTTGATGCCCAGGTAGAAGATCAGGAAGCCACGGTCGCGCGCGGCGTGGCGCTGGCCGTACAGGCGGCCGACCAGGGCGGAGATGTTGGGCTTCAGCATGCCCACGCCGGCGGCGATGAGGGCCAGCGACAGGTAGAACAGCTTCAGCCCGCCGGCGTCCGGTGTCTTTTCCAGGCGTCCCCGCAGGGTGACGGCGGCGCCGTCGGGGCCGACGTAGGTCAGTGTGCGGGCATCCGGGTCGGCACCCTGGACGCTGGCCAGGCTGGTGATGACTTGGGCCGTGCCGTTCACCACCACCTGGCGGGCGCCGTCCTCCCCCTCCGCGGGATAGAGGATGGGCCGTTTCAGGTCGTAGGTGACCTCGGGCGTCACCAGCCGTTCCACCGTCTGCACTGGCTGCCAGGCCATGAGGCCGTGGCCCAGCATCAGCAGCACGGCACCGGCCCGCACGGCGTGGCGGGCCCCCACCCAGCGGTCAGCCATGAAGCCGCCGACCACCGGGCACATATAGACCAGGACGCCGAAGGCCCCCAGCTCGGCATAGGCCGACACCTTGTCCATGGACAGGTGCCACAGCAGGAAGAAGATCAGGATGGACTGCAGGCCGTAGTAGGAGAACCGCTCCCAGAACTCGACCGCGAACAGCAGGTAGAGGCCGGGAGGATGGCCGCCATCGTGGTCTTCAGGCGCCACCGCTGGGCCGCTTACCGGGCTGTCCGCCCCCGCCATCACCGCCATGCCCTGCCCGTCCCCGTTGTCGTCGAATGGATGCGCCAGGGTATCATGCCCGTGGGGTGCCCTGGTGGGGTGATAGCGTATCGGATACGATATCCAAACTGTCAAGCATAGCGCCACCGGCACCCATTCTGGCATCCGGACGGACGGCGGGGAATGCTATCGCTTGAGGCTGAACGGGAACTAGACCGGGCCATGCACCAACTGCCCATGGCGCGGCACCTCCGAACCGTCTAGCGTATTTTAGAAAATCAATTGCTTTTACATCCGATATCAGGATGTTCAGAGGCAAATCACAGGGCCGTCTTTTCCAATCCGCACCCCGTCAAGAAGCCACCAAATGATCGCACGCGCTAAGATCGAACGGAAATCCCTGTCGGCCCAGGTGGTTGACGCCTTGCGGCAGATGATCCTGTCCGGGGAATACGCGCTGGGTGCCCAGCTGCGGCAGGATGAAATCGCACAGAAGCTGGGGGTCAGCCGCATCCCCGTACGCGAAGCGCTGCAGCAGCTGGAGGCGGAAGGCTTGGTGGCCACCATCCCCTACAAGGGCTCGGTCGTGGCCCAGCTGTCGCCCGCCCAGGTGCGGGAATATTTCGAGGTGCGGCTGCTGCTGGAAATCGATCTGCTGCGCCGCGCCATCCCGCAGCTGAGCGCGAAGCAGATCAAGAAGGCCGAAGCCGTGCTGAAGGAGATGCATGCCGCCGAGGCCAGCCGCTGGGGGGCGTTGAACTGGCAACTGCATGAGGCGTTGTACGAGCCGGCCCAGCGCCCGGTGATGCTGGACATGGTGAAGCGAATCCACGACAGCCTGGACCGTTATGTCCGGCTGCACCTGTCCATGACCCCCGCCATCCACGATCGCTCCATGGATGAGCACGAGCAGCTGGTAGCCCTGTGCCGCGACGGCAAGGGCGATGAGGCGGTGGAGATGCTGCGCACCCACCTGACCCATGCGCTGGAGGAACTGGTGGTATTCCTGGAAGGGCAAGAGGCGGCTTAGGTCGCTCTCCTCAGACGCCGGGACGATGGTCAAGGCGTCTCATAGGCCGGGCGTAGCCGCCGCCTGGCGCAGCCTAGGGCTTAGGCGCAAGGGGCGACGCCCTTTGGCGGACTGGTAAAGATTCCGGCGGATTCGTAAAAACAGCCCCCGCAACCGCTGGCCTGCGGCGGCGCAAAGCCCTTTCGTGCCAGGGTGATCCTGCCCCCTCCCGCGTATGCCGGAGGGGTGGCCGCGAAAAGGCTATTTGCGAATCATTCTCAATATCATTACTGTGGCCATACAATTTCCACCGAGACGGAAGAGGACGCACCATGCCGATGCCGGAGATCGAGGAAGCGACGCTGGACGAGTTGCTGGCCGAACCCATCGTGCGCCTGATGATGGCGCGGGATCGCGTGACGGAGGGAGAGATCCGGACCCTGGTCCATGAGACCTGCCCCCTCCTCTTCACCTTCCTCTTCGCCGCCTGACTTTAGCCCAGCGTGATGGCGTCGCTGGTGGTCCGGCGACCCAGACGCGGGAAGATGGTGTTCAGCGCGAAGTCCTGCATCTCGGCAGTGAAGGTGCTCATGGCATCGGTCGGGAACACCAGGGCATAGCCGTGTTCCCAAGCGCCGCGCGCCGTGGATTCCACGCCAATATTCGTGGCGATGCCCGCCAGCACGATGGTGGTGACGCCCCGGCGGCGCAGTTGCAAATCCAGATCCGTGCCGTAGAAGGCGCCCCACTGCCGCTTGGTGACGATGATGTCACCCGCCTTCACCAAATCCTCATCCAGCGTGGCCCAGTCGGCCGGGAAGCCGCCCGGCGGCGCGGCCATGGCCTGGTCCGTGGGCTGGCGCGGGGCATCGCTGAAATCGGGCGCGAAGGCGACGCGCACCAGCACCACCGGCGCGCCGGCCGCGCGGAAACGGTCGGCCAGCACCTTGGACCGGGCCAGCACCTCGGCCCCCGTGTGCGGCGCCAGGGGCAGGTTGACGATGCCGTGCTGCAGGTCGATCAGCACCAGGGCGGTGGTCTTGGGATCCAGGTTGAAGCTCATGGCAACCTCCAGAAGCGGGGATGGACGGCGGGCGCCGGGAATGGGAATATGAGGGCGTCCTCATGAAAAGATTTATGAGAATGCCCTCACAAAAGTCAACAGCCGACACCCCCGCGCCTATTGCCGCATCCCCGGAAGGCACGCCCCCCGCCGGCCCCAAGAAACCGACCCGCGAACGGGGCCGCGCCCGCGTGGCGGCCCTGCTGGCCGCCGCCGGCGCCGTGTTCGCGGAGAAGGGCTATGACGCCGCCACGATGACGGAGATCGCGGCCAAGGCGGGGGCGCCCATCGGCTCGCTCTACCAGTTCTTCCCCACCAAGGCGGTGCTGGCCGACGCCCTGCTGGCGCAATACGCGGAGGCGCTGATGGCCCTGCTGGCGGAAGTCGAGGCCCAGGCCCCTGCCCTGTCGCCGATCAAGCTGGGCGCCACCCTGATGGCCGTCCTGCCCAGCCTGAAGGTGGAGCGCCGCGCCGCCTTCGCCCTGATCGATGCCCGGCCGGACATGGTGGCGCAGCAAGGCCAACTGCGCGCCAGCCTGCGCACCGCCGTGGCCGCCGTGCTGCGCGCCAAAGCCCCCGCCCTGGCGCCGGAACGGGCGGCAACCCTGGCCGTCACCGTGCTGCAGATGATGAAGGGCGCCGCCGCGCTGGCCGATGATGCGGGCGGAATGCCGGACGCGGTGGCGGAGATGACCCGCGCCGCCGGCTTGTACTTGGCCGACGCGCTTAACGAGAATCGGAATTAAGCCAAGACTGCACGTATTGAAATTTTGGACTGTCCTTCAAGGCTTTGATGACGGCTTGCTGCACAGCAAGGGAATTCTGCCGCAAAGCTATGTGCAAGCTGCCGTCTTCGTCTGCGAAGAAGGGAACGACCTCTCCTTGAACAGGGAATTCAAAGCGGAGAACCCAAATCAGGTTCCTCTCCGGACCGGGCCCCACATGCAAGGCTTGGCTAAGCGCATCCAAGACCTCGGTATAGGGAACGAAAGGAAACAGAATATCGTCTTGGTCGATGCGAAATTGGATCGGCTGCGCCATTTTAGGCTACCCTCCCCCTAAGCCCCTTAAACCCAGCGCCGGCTGGCGGCCGGATGGCCGGCCGGTAGACGGGCGCCATGGCCGGACAGCTTCTCCCGCAACGTGCCGGGCGAATATTCCGTCTTGTAGGCGCCGCGCCGCTGCAACTCCGGCACCACCAGATCGACGAAGTCGCCGAAGCACTCCGGCGTCACCGTGCGCGCCAGGATGAAACCGTCCACGTCCGCCTGTTCCACCCAGGCCGTTAGCTCATCCGCCACCGTGGCCGGGCCGCCGACGATGGGCACCTGGCGCCCGCCCAGCGTCAACCCCTCCACCAGGCCGCGCCGGGTCAGCACCTTGTCCGGCCGGCGGGCGGCCTGGTTCTCGATGTTCGATGTCACGGCCTGGCTCTGGCCGGGGTGGATGGGCTCATCCCACCCCCTAGCGGCGAAGTCGATGCCCAGGGAGGCGGAAGCATGGGCCAAGGCGCCCTCGACACTGGCGTAGCACTCATAGTCCGCGCGCTTGGCCTGGGCCAGGGCGTCGGTCTCATCCACCACGACGGTGGCGCCGACGAACACCTTCAGATCCGAAGGATCGCGGCCCAGGCTGCGGGCCAAGTCGCGCAGGTCGGCAACCAGGCGGGCGACGTGGGTCTTGGGCCCGCCGTTGACGAAGACGCATTCGGCGTGCGCGGCGGCGAATTTGCGCCCCCGCTCGGACGACCCCGCCTGATACAGCACGGGCGTACGCTGGGGCGACGGCTCGCACAGGTGGGCCCCCTCCATCCGGAAGTGGGGGCCGTGGTGGCGGACGGCGCGGACCCGGGCCGGATCGGCGTAGACGCCGCCCGCGCGGTCGCGCCGCACGGCGTCGTCGGCCCAGCTGCCCTCCCACAGGCGATAGACCACGTCCATATATTCCTCGGCCACGGCATAGCGGTCATCATGCGCCGCCTGCCCGTCAAGACCCAGGGCGCGGGCGGCGCTGTCGAGGTATCCCGTGACGATGTTCCAGCCGATGCGCCCGCCCGTCAGGTGGTCCAGCGTGCTCATGCGCCGGGCGAAGGTGTAGGGCGGCTCGTAACTCAGGTTGGCGGTGACGCCGAAACCCAGGTGGGTGGTTGCCGCCGCCATGGCCGGGATCAGCAGCAGGGGATCGCCCACCGGCACCTGCACCGCCTCCCGCACCGCCGCGTCGGGCCCACCCTGGTAGACGTCGTAGATGCCCAGCACGTCGGCCAGGAACAGCCCGTCGAACAAGCCCCGCTCAAGCGTGCGCGCCAGGTCCATCCAGTAGGCGAGATCGGTGTATTGCGTCGAACGGTCGCGCGGGTGGCGCCACAGGCCCTGGTGGATGTGGCCGACGCAATTCATGTCGAAGGCGTTGAGGCGGATTTGCTTCATGGCGGGAAGGTCCGGTTGGGCCCAGGGGCGGGCCCGGGGCAGGAGCGCCGCGCCATGATGGCAAGTTGACCACATTGCCGCCATGAAATTGCCAAGTGACACCCGGGGACGGATCTCCTATGACACGGGGCTGTCCATACAGCCTATCCGGGGTAATCCGCGCCCCGGTCGTTTCCAGGGAACGGTTCCCCCGTGTCGCGATCCATCCGGTTCGGCCTGACGGCCGCTGTCGCCCTTCTCGCCCCCGTCGTCCTGGCGGGCTGCGCGGCCGACTATTCGCCCAACACCTACAACGCCACCGCCGTGCAGCAGGCCAACAAAGCCGAGCCGGGCGTCATCATCGGCTTCCGCCAGGTGTCGATCAGCGCCAGCGGCACCGTGGGCGCCGTGGCGGGCGGGGCCGCCGGCGGCATCCTGGGCTCGCAGATCGGCCCCAACGGCGCCTTGGGTGCCGTGGGTGGCACCGTGGTGGGCACCATCGTCGGCACCAGCGCGGAACACATGACGGGCGACACCACCGGCTGGGAATACATCGTGCGCAAGCCCAACGGCGACCTGCTGTCGGTCACCCAGCGCGAGCCCACGCCCATCCCGCTGGGGCAGAAGGTGCTGGTCATCACCGGCAACCAGGCGCGCATCGTTCCCGACTATACCGTCAACATCGATCCGGAACCGAAGCCGGAACCCAAGGCCGAGGCGAAGCCGGAGAAACCGGCCAAGCACGCGGCCCCCGCCCCGGTGACACCCACACCCGCGCCGGCCCCGGAGGTTCCCGCGACTCCAGCGCCTGTGCCGGAAGCCGCCCCGGCACCCGCCGCGCCCGTGACCCCGACGGAGGCCGCGCCAGCCGCCAAGGTGCCGCAGGCCGAACCCGCGGCTCCGGCCACGCCGCCTCAGGCCCAGCCGCAGAGCACGCCCCCCGCACCAGCGGCGGCGCCCGCCACCGCCCCGCAGGACATGGCCCCGGCCACGCAGCCCCGGGCTCCCGCCCAGCCCAAGGCGGACACGCCGGTGGAAACGCCGGTGGAAACGCCCAAGGCCGACCCGGCGCCGGTGCCCCAGTCCACCCCGCAGGCGACCACGCCGGACGCCGCCCCCAAGACCGGCTGGATCCCGGCGGAATCCGACTCGGCCCCGGCGGCCACCGCCACCGAAGGCGACACGCCCAAGTAAGGACACGGCCCCCATGCCCACCCCGGCGACCGCGCTGCGCACCCTCTACCCGGCCATCGAGCCCTATGAGACCGGCACGTTGGATGTCGGCGACGGGCATGTGATTTATTACGAGCGTTGCGGCACCCGGGGGGCCAAGCCCGTGGTCTTCCTGCACGGCGGCCCCGGCGGCGGCACCAGCCCCGGCCAGCGCCGCCTGTTCGACCCGGCCCTTTACGACATCCTGCTGTTCGACCAGCGCGGCTGCGGCAAGTCCACGCCCCACGCCAGCCTGGAAGCCAACACCACCTGGCATCTGGTGGCGGATATCGAGCGCCTGCGCGACCTGGTGGGTGTGGACAAGTGGCAGGTGTTCGGCGGCTCCTGGGGCTCCACCCTGGCGCTGGCTTACGCCGAGGCGCATCCAGAGCGGGTGAGCGAGCTGGTGCTGCGCGGCATCTATACCCTGACCAAGGGGGAGCTGCTCTGGTATTACCAGTTCGGCGCGTCGGAGCTGTTCCCCGACAAGTGGGAACGCTTCCAGGCCCCGATCCCGGAGGCGGAGCGCCACGACATGATGGCGGCCTATCACCGCCGCCTGACGGGCAAAGACGAGGCCGCCAAGCTGGAGGCAGCCAAGGCCTGGACCATTTGGGAGGGGGAGACGGTCACCCTGCTGCCCAATCCCGAGTATTCGGCCCCCTTCAAGGACGGCCACTTCGCCCTGGCCTTCGCCCGCATCGAGAACCATTACTTCGTGCACGGCGCCTGGCTGGACGAGGGCCAACTGGTGCGGGACGTGGGCCGCATCCGCCACATCCCGGCCACCATCGTCCACGGCCGCTACGATATGCCCTGCCCCGCCCGCTACGCCTATGCCCTGCACAAGGCCTGGCCGGAGGCGGACTTTCACCTGATCGAGGGCGCCGGCCACGCCCATGCCGAGCCCGGCATCCTGGACCAGCTGATGCGCGCCACCGACCGCTACGCCGGCAAGGTGTAAGACGCCGGCCCCGTCGCCCTACTTCAGCAACTCCTCCAGCGCGCCCTTCCACACCTTGGCCTGGGTCAGGGTCTGGTGGCCGCGCGTCTGGTCCGAGGCGGGGATCAGGACGTAGCGGCCCTGCGGAATGCGCTTCATGGCCGCCTCCATCACGCCCAGCTCGGCCGGGTTCAGCAGGTCGTCGGCGAAGTTCACCGCCACCAGCTTGGCCTTGATCTTTTCCAGATCCGGGCCTGGGTCGTAGTCGTACGAGGACTCGAACCAGTAGAGATAATCGTTGGCGTCCACGGTCTTGGCGTAGTCGGCCACCCACTGGTCATAGAGGGTGGTGGCCGCCGTCCGGCTGGGGGCCTGCTGCTGCAGGACCGAGGCGTTGTTGACCATGATCTGGAAAATGGGCAGCGCGCGGGTGTAGCCGGTCGGCTGGGCCGTGTAGTCGCCGCCCTTCCAGTCCGGATCGTTGCGGATGGCCTCGATGATCAGTTGGCGCCACAGCATGTTGCGGCCGGAAATGGCCACAGGCTGAGAGGCGATGGGCATCAGCGCGTCCATCATGTCCGGATGGCGTTCCCCCCAGATCCAGGTCTGCATGCCGCCCATGGAGGTGCCGGCGACCAGCTTCAGGCGCTTGATGCCCAGGCCCTGGGTCACGATGCGGTACTGGCCTTCCACCGCGTCGACATAGCCGTAGTGGGGGAAGTGGCCCTTCAGCCCGTCCGACGGCTTGGAGGAGCCGCCGTGGCCGATGCCGTCGGCCAGGATGATGAAGTACTTGGCGGCGTCCAGGGGTTGGCCCGGCCCGAACAGTTCCCCGCCCAGGCTGGCGTTCAGGAAGTTGCGGCCGGTGCCGGTGGTGCCGTGCAGCAGCAGCACCCCGTTGGTGATGGCGCCCGACGCGTCGCGCTGCGGCGTGCCCAGGGTGGTGTAATGGAACTTGGCGTCGGCCAGATGCTCGCCATTGGTCAGGGCGAAGTCGCGGACGACGACGTCGCCCTCCATCTGGTTGGGATAGCTGGGGGGAGTACCGTCGGCGGCGGCGGCAACGCCCGCCAGGGCCAGCGCCGCGGTGAGGGCCAGGGTGGAAAGCCAGGCTTTCATTGATGTTCCTTCTGCCAACAACCCCGCACCATCCGAAGAGGGCACGGGACTTTTATCTGTGGGCGCAACGATTCCACCCGCATCGGCCATCCCGCAAGAGACCCTTTTCAGTCAGCCCGCACCAATCAGGCCGCGCGCAAGGCCGCCAGGAAGGTGGAGACGCGGGTGCGCAGGCCATCGGCCTGGGATGACAGGTCGTCAGCGGCCATCAGCACCTCCCCCGCCACGGTGCCGGTCTCGCCCGCCACCTGGCGCACGCCGTTCATGCCGGCGCTGACCTCGCTGGTGCCGCGCGCGGCCTCGGCCACATTGCGGGCGATCTCCTGCGTGGCGGCGCCCTGTTCCTCCACCGCCGCGGCGATGGTGGTGGTGATGTGGTCGATCTCGGCGATGGTCTGGCCGATGGCGGCGATGGCGCCCGCCGCCTCCCCGGTCGCGGCCTGCATGGATTCGATCTGCTGGCGGATGTCGTTGGTGGCCCGTTCCGTCTGGTTGGCCAGGGCCTTCACCTCGCTGGCCACGACGGCGAAACCCTTGCCCGCCTCACCCGCGCGCGCCGCCTCGATGGTGGCATTCAGCGCCAGCAGGTTGGTCTGCCCCGCGATGTCGCTGATCAGCGCCACGACGGCGCCGATCTGCTGGGCGGCTTCCGTCAGGCTGGTCACGGCGACGTTGGTGCGCGTCGCCTCCGCCACCGCCTTGGCGGCGATGGTAGCGGAAACGGAAACCTGGCGGCCGATCTCCCCGATGCTGGCGCCTAGTTCCTCCGCCGCCACGGCCACGGTCTGGACGTTGGCGGCCGCCTGTTCGGAGGCGCCGGCCACCGCTACCGCGTCGCGGGCGCCGGTGTCGGCGATGCGGGTCAGGTTCTCCGCCGTCTCGTGCAGGCCGCTGGAGGCCTGGGTGACCGATTGCAGGGTGTGCGCCACATCGGTGTCGAAGGTCTGGACCAGCGCGTCCACCCGGTTGGCCCGCTCGGTCTTGGCCGCCGCCTCCGCCGCCTGGGTGGCGGCCAGCTCATCCACCTGGCGCATGCTGGTGCGGAACACGTCGACGGCGCGCGCCATGTCGCCCACCTCGTCCCGCCGGCCGGTGGCGTCCAGGGTGAAGCCATAATCCTTCTGCGCCAGGCGGCGCATCACGCCGGCCAGGCGCGCCAGGTGTTGCACCACGTCGCGGTCCAGCCAAAGCACGGCGCCCACCGATACCAGCACCGCCACCAAGGCGAAGATGGATATGCTCCACAGCGCGTGGGTGTACGCGGACTGCACCACATCGTTGGCCTTGGCGGCACCGGCGCGATCATAGGCGCTGAGCGCCTCCAGCGATTCCTGCACCTTGCGGAAGACGGCCACGATCTCGCCGTTCATGGCCTTTTCCGCCTGCTCGTGGTTCTGCCTGGCGGTTTCGAACACGGAGGCCATGCTGGCCTCGTACGGGCCGCGCAGGGCCAGGTACTTGGCGTACAGGGCCGCCATCTCGCCCGTCTGGCCCACGGCCTCGAACCGCGCCACAGCCGCGTTCAGGTCGGCCGTCTGCTTGCCATACAGCTTGATGGCCTCGTCCCGCGCCTTGTCGTCGCCCGCCGCCACGACCCGGCCGGCGGAGATGCGCTGGCGGGCGGTGAAGGCCTTCATGTCGCCCACGGCGTCCACCGAGGGCAGCCAGACATCACGGATTTCCGTGGCGGCGCTGTTGATCGTGCCAATCCGCCACAAGGACAGCAGGCTGATGGCGATGGTCAGCAGTAACAGGCCACCGAACGCGGCCAACAACTTGGGGCGGAGGGCGAGATTCATAAAATTCACCGTAAATGCTATCGAGCGCGCAGTAATTCAACCTTGAAGGTCGCAGCTTATAAGCGCTCTGTTACCCTTTGATGTGATGCGGCGAATCCGCCCATCGGCCATGTTTCAACCGCATTCTGAATCGCCACCCCCCTTTTACTCTCGACAGCGGGGCCGCCTGGGGCCAAGGTCTGCGCCAAGGACCGACATAAGTGCGAAGGACCAGGGTCGATGAGCGGCAACAAGGCCATCCCCGGCGGCGGCACGCCCGAGGGGACCGTGCAGGACGACGTTCACCGCTATGTGACGGGCATCGCCTACCTGCGCCGCTATTACCAGGAACTGAACCCGGCCTCGATCGCCTACACCGCCCTGCAGTGCGGCTACCAGGCGCCGCGCCTGGACCGGCCCTTCCGCTACCTGGATCTGGGCTGCGGCCATGGCTACAGCCCCACGCTGTTCGCCAGCCTGTTCCCCCAAGGCCAGTTCATGGGCGTGGACTTCAACCCCGTGCACATCACCAGTGCCGAGAATCTGCGCCGCGCCGCAGGCATCACCAACGCCAGCTTCAGCGCCGCCAGTTTCCAGGACCTGGCGACGGAGGAGGATGGGCCCATCGCCGACTGCGACTTCATTGTCATGCACGGCATCATGAGCTGGGTCAGCGAGACGGTGCGGCGGGAGATCGGGGCCGTCATCCGCCGCCGGCTGAAGCCCGGCGGCATCGTCTACGCCAGCTATAACTGCCAGCCGGGCTGGGCCGGCAAGATGCCCATCCGCGCCCTGATGGTGGACGCCTACGCCGTCACCACCGGCACGGTGGAGGAGCGGGTGGGCAAGGTCCGCGCCTTCCTGCGGCAAATGGCCGACACGGGCGCCCTGTACTTCGAATCCAACCCCGCCATCGAGCAGCAGTTGCAGGCCATCGAGACGCTGGACGCCAGCTATATCGTGCACGAGTACCTGAACGAGTACTGGCGCGTCTTCTATCACAAGGAGATCGCGACCTTCATGGCCAACCACGGCGCGGGCTTCATCGGGTCCGGCACCGCCGCCGACAACGTCCCCTTGCTGGCCGTGCCGGAGAAGCCGCGCGCCCTGATGGCGGCCATGCCGAACGCGCTGCTGCGCGAGGGCGTGCGCGACATGGCCCTGAACCGTCAGTTCCGCCGAGACATCTATGCCTGCGACCTGGCGCCCCTGAACATCAACGACCTGATCGCCGCCCATCGCGCCACCCGCTACAGCCTGGCCCGCCGGCGGGCCGACTGCCCCATGGTGGTGCCCCGGTCCTTCGGCGACGTCGCCTTGCACGAGGGCATCTTCAACCCGCTGCTGGACCGGCTGGCGGCCGGCGCCACCACCTTCGACGATCTGGTGGGCGTGCCGCCGCTGAATGACTGGGCGGCGGCCGACCAGATCCAGGCGCTGCAGGTGCTGGTGGGCGCGGAATACGTCCGCCCGGTGGTGGATGGCGCCGGGGTGGACGCCGACAGCGACAGCGTGCGCCGCTTCAACCAAGTGGCCCTGGCCGCCGCCCGGGCAGAGGGCCAGACCGAGGTGGCCCTGGCCGCCCCCTCGCTGTCCGGCGCCCTGCGCGTCACCCTGACCGATACCGCCAACCTGCCGGTGGACCTGCCGGGCGCAGATTTCTAGGCCAGGCCCGGAATTCCAGCACAGTGGCATGAGCCTCTGCTCTTGCCGTGGCCGGGGGCTGCGGGCGCCTAAACAAACGCGCCCGACGACTCCCTGATCACCAGGTGGGGCGTCACCGTGATGGGCTGGGCCTTTCCCGCATCCCCGTCGTTGATGCGGCCGATCAGGCGGTCGGCCGCCAGGCGGCCCATGTCGTGGATGGGCAGGCGCACGGTGGATAGCGCCGGGCACATGCGGGACGCCAGGGGCGTGTCGTCGAAGCCCACCACGGTCAGGTCGCGCGGGATGCTGATGCCCAGGCGGTAGGCCGCCTTGTAGACGCCGGCCGCCATCTCGTCATTGCTGGCGAAGATGGCGGTGGGGCGGTCGGCCTGGGACAGCAACTCCATGCCCCGCTTCTCCCCTGTCTCAAAGGTGTAGAGCCCCTCGACGATCCAGCGGTCGGGCACGGTCACCCCATGCTCGGCCAGGGCGCCCAGGAAGCCCTCGCGCCGCTCGTGGGTGGAGCGGTAGCGCTGCGGCCCGGTGATCAGCGCCACCCTGGTGTGGCCCAGCTGGGCCAAGTGGGCGCCCACCTCGGCCGCGCCGGTGCGGTCGGTGTGCAGCACCATGGACGTGGGCTCGTCCAACGGCACCGACATCAGGCGCATGTAGCGGCAGCCGATGGCCCGCAGCAGGGCGACCAGGGCTGCGTCCTCCGACAGGGGTGGGACCAGGATCACGCCATCCAGGTTCTGGCGCTGCACGAAGGTCTTCACCTCCGCCAGGAAGCCGGGCGCCACCTGGCGGCAGGGATGGACCACCAGTTCGAAGCCCTCGCGATGGCAGGCCTCAAGGATGCCGCCCTGGACGTTCACGATGTATTGGGCGTTGGGATTGTCGTAGATCAGGCCCAGCAGAAAGGACCGGTTGATGGCCAGGCCGCGCGCCTGGGGGCTGGGCACATAACCGATGCGGGCCACCACCGCGTCCACCACCGCGCGGGTGGCATCATGCACGTAAGGGGACTGGTTGATGACCCGTGACACCGTCTTCTTCGACACCTTGGCCAGGCGCGCCACGTCATTGATGGTGGGCGCGCGGGCCAGGGTCCAGGCGGGGATGGCCAGGGGAGCGTCCGGCGGGGCCGCCAGCCGGCCGTCGCCGGCCAGCGCCTTGCGCCGCCGCACCTTGGGCTTTTCGGTATCGATGTCAGCCACAGTGGAAATCCTCACCGCGTGAGTCGTGCCGGCACGTAGCGCGGCGTCATCCAATGGATCAGCGCCAGGGCCACGAAATAGGCGCTGGCCGCCATCAGGAAGATGGGGCGGTAGCTGCCGGTGGTCTGCAGGATCCAGCCGGCGGCCTGGGCCATGGCCATGCTGCCGATGCCGCCCGCCGCCCCGCCCAGGCCGATGACCGACCCGGCGGCCCAGCGGGGGAACAGGTCGGACGGCAGGGCGTAAAGGTTGACGGAAAAGCCCTGGTGCCCGGCGCAGGCCAAGCCGATCAGGATGGCCGCCCCCCACAGACTGCCCGTATCCATGGCCAACGCCACCGGCGCCACCACCAGCGCACAGACGAGGAAGGCGGTCTTGCGCGCGCGGTTCAGCCCGATGCCCCGCGCCAGCAGACGGGACGAACCCCAGCCGCCCAGCACACTACCCATGTCGGCCAGGATGTAGACCAACACCAGGGGCGGCCCGAAGCCCTTGAGGTCCAGGCCATAGCGCTTGGCGAAGAAGTCGGGCAGCCAGAACAGGAAGGTCCACCAGATCGGATCGATCACGAAACGGCCCAGGACATAGGCCCAGGTTTCGCGCATCGCCAGCACCCGCCGCCACGGCAGGCGCGCTGGCGGCGGCACGGGATCGGCCTCGATATAGGCCAGTTCCCCCGGGCTCAGGCGCGCCACTTCGCGCGGGCGGCGGTAGAGGGTCAGCCAGGCCGCGAGCCACACCACGGTGAACAGGCCCGTGACCAGGAAAGCCGCGCGCCAGCCCCAGGCCAGGGTGACCGCCGGCACAATGAGGGGCGTCAGGACGGCGCCGACATTGGCCCCAGCGTTGGTGAGGCCGATGGCCAGCGCCCGTTCCCGCTGCGGGAACCATTCCGCCACCGCCGCCAGGCTGGCCGGAAAGGCGCCGGACTCGCCCAGCGCCAGGGGGATGCGGGCGATGGCGAAGCTGGCGACGGAACCGGCGGCGGCATGGGCCATGTGAGCGATGGTCCAGATGCCCACCGCCAGGGCATAGCCGGTGCGGGCGCCGATACGGTCCACCAGCCGGCCGAACACCAGGTAGCCGCTGGCGTAGGCCGCCTGGAACCAGAAGACGATGGTGCCGTAGCCGACTTCCGTCCAGCCGTAGCGGTCCTGCAACAGGGGCTTCAGCACCCCCAGCACCTGCCGGTCGACGTAGCTGAGCGCCACGGCGGAGAACAGCAGGAAACAGACCAGCCAGCGATAGCGGCCCCGGGGTCGGGGGATCACCCCCGGGGCCGCCACCGCGTCCTTCATGGCCACGCTCACCGCGCCGCCACCACGTCAATGGCCGACACCAGCGCCTGGCCGGTGACGGGGCGGAAGTCCAAGGCCAGGCCATCCTTGCCCTTCACCTCGACGGTCACCGTGCGCTCCAGCGCCTTCAGGGCGCCGCCCGCCTCCGCCGCCACGTCCAGGTGCTTGACCACCACCTGGCCGTTGGCGGCCACGTCGAAGACGCGGGCACCGGGCGCCAGCGCCGGCTCGGCGAAGCGCAAGGTGACTTGGTAGCGGCCGGCCAGCACCGGCACGCGGTAGGTGAAGGTGCCCTCGCGGTAGGTCTCATACAGCTTGGGATCCGGCGTGCCGGTGGCCGCGGCGATGAACTTGTCCGGCTTGCCGGTTTCGGGGCCGGGGTTGCGGTCATGCGGTTCGCCCCCGGTGACGAAGGCGTCGGAGCCGTAGCGGGCGCCGGCGGCGCTGGTCAGGCCGGCCGAGGCGCCGGCGCGGATGCGGATCTCGTCGGCCTTGCCGCCAAAGTGCCAGGTGATGCTGTCGCTCACCGGTTGGCCCTTGATGTCGGCGGTGGCGGTCAGGAGGTTGTCGCCGGCGTCCAGACGCACCGCCGGCCAGCGGCAGACATGGTCGGGGCAAGGTGCGGCGCCCAGGTCGCGGCCGTTCAGGCTCAGCCGCACGCTGGCGGCATTGCTGTAGGCCTGGATGTCGGTCACGGGATAGGCGCGGTCGACGTAGCGGCGGCCGTTCAGGTGCAGCACCGGCTGGTCGCTCCAATCCGCCTTGTAGAAGAAGAACACGTCCTTCTTCACCGTGCGGTCATAGGACACCAGGCCCTTGTCGTTGGTATCGACCATATCGCCCTCCCTCCGGCTGTCGCTGGCGAAGTCGAACATGTTCCAGACGAAGGTGCCCCACAGGTAGGGCCGCGCCTTCAGCTGCGCCCACCAGATCTCATGCAGGCGGCTTTCCAGCTCCTCCGGATGGAAATGGCCCTTGGGGTAGACCACGCCGGTCTGCACCTCGTCGGTATGCTGGGTCAGGCCGCCACCGCCGCCATACTCGCTGACCGACAGGGGCAGGCGCGGATGCAGCTTGTGCAGCCGGTCCAGCACGGGGCCCAGGTCCTCCGGCTTGTCGTAGTACCAGCCCTGGTAGCGGTTGTAGCCCAGCAGGTCGGTGATCTCCGCCACCACGTCCACGCCGGGTTTGGGCGCGTCGGGCCAGGGCTCGCAGCAGTCGGCCATGGTGGTGGGGCGGGTGTGGTCCAGCTCATACGCCGCCTTGTTCAGCTGGGTCAGCAGCGGCCGGGCGTTGCTGACGCCGCGCCCCACGGCCGCCATCAGGTTCACCTCGTTGCCGATGGACCAGGTGACGACGCTGGGGTGGTTGTAGTTCTGCTTGATCAGCTCATGCAGCTGGCTGTCGGCGCTGGCGGCGAAGGCGGGGGTGGTGATGCCCTTGTCCCCGTCCGGCGTTTCCGGCGCGGTGCGGTTCACCAGGGGTATTTCCGCCCACACGACCACGCCGTCCCGGTCCGCCAGGTCGTAGATGGCCTGGTCGTGCTGGTAATGGGCCAGGCGCAGGGTGTTGATGCCCAGGTCCAGCATGATGTCCATGTCCTGGGCCTGGTCGGCCGGGCTGATGGCCCAGCCCTTGCCCGGTCGGTCCTGGTGGCGGGACACGCCGTGCAGGGCGATATGCTTGCCGTTCAGGAAGAAGCCCTGGTCCGGGTCGAAGCGGAAGGTGCGGATGCCCAGCGGCTGGGTCACCTGGTCCAGCAGCTGGCCGTCCGTCGTCTCGATGCGCGTCACCACGTGATAGAGGTAGGGGTCGGCCTTGCCGTCCCACAGGTGGGGATTCGGCACGCTCAAGGTCTGCGCCGGTTCCTCCAGCGCGCCGGGGGCGACGGTCAGGGGATGGCTGTCGCTGGCCACCGTGGCGCCGGTCGCGTCGACAATGGTGGTCTTCACCACCACCGGCTGGGCCTTGGCGCCGTCATTCTTCACCCGGCTGTTGACCTCGATGGACGCGGCACCGTCCAGGGCGGCGGTGTGGGCATAGACGCCGGGCCCGCCCCAATCCAGCATGTCAATGTGCACCGGGTCGGTAGCGATCAGCGACACCTGGCGGTAGAGGCCGCCGAACAGGAAGAAGTCACCCGACATGGGGATGACCTCCGCCGTGGGCGATCCCGCCACGGCCGGGCTGGAATTGTCGGTGCGGACCGCCAGCACGTTGACCTTGCCCTGCTTCAGGGCGGCGGTGGCATCGAAGCGGAAGCGGCCGAAGGCCCCCTTGTGCACGCCCAGCTTCACGCCGTTCAACCAGACCTCGGTATTGATGCTGGCGCCGTCGAACTGCAGCCACACCTTCCGCCCGGCGTAGTCGGCCGGCGGGGTGAAGCGCAGGCGGTACCAGCCGGCGCCGCGCGCGGCGTTGTAGTCGGGCCCGCGCTCCGCCGTGCCGCCCAGGTGGTTCCAGGTGTGGGGCAGGGAAACGGTGGTCCAGCCCTTGTCGTTGAAGGCCGCGGCCTCTGCGCCCCCCTGCTTTCCCGACGGCACGTCGCCCTGATGGAACTGCCAGCCGGCGCTGAGCGGCAGATCGCGCCGCTCGGCGGCATGCGCCGCACCCGCCGCCAAGGCGATGGCGGCCACCGCCAGCGTGGAACCAAGGGGCTTGCGCTTCTGGCGAGGGGCGCGAGACAGCATGGGAATCCTTCCTTCTAGCATCTTCTTGGAAAAGGCCGGCAGGGCTGCCACCCGTACCCGACCCGAACGGCCCCCAAGCTACCGGCATCCGATCGTTTCCGCCGCCAAATCATGAGGTCCGCCACGTGACAAATGAAAGGACCACCCGCCCGGACCCCGCCTTGCGGCACGAACCCGGGCGGACCGGGCGGGTGGAGGGAGAGACTTAGTAATTGAAGCCCAGGCGCATCCCCAGATAGCGGTTGTAGTCCCGGGGGATGGTCTGGGTATAGGCGAACACGCCCCAGGTGCCACGGACGTTGCCCATGTTGGCGGCGTAGTGCTGGTCGAACAGGTTGTTGGCGAACAGCGTCAGGCTGTAGCGCTTGTCGTCCTTCTCCACGAAGGAGATGGACAGGTTGGCGATGCCGTAGGCGTCCTGCACCGTGCCCGGGTCCTGCGTCAGGCTGAAGTTGACCTTGCTCTGCCAGGAATAGTTCAGGTTGATATCGCTGTAGACCGGCAGGCCCCCCAGGGCCAGGTGGTAGCTGGCGCCGATGTTGAACTTCTCCTCCGGCGCGTTGGGCAGGCGCTTGCCCGCCAGGTTCTGCACGTTCAGGGGCGCCGGCAACAGGCTGCAGGCCTGCCCGTTGTAGCATTGGGCGTAGGGGAAATCCGTGACGCGGGCGTCGGTATAGGCGAAGCCGCCCGTGAGGCTGAATTCCGGTGTCAGGCGGGCGAGCCAGTCCAGCTCCAGGCCGCGCGTCCGCACCCCGCCGACATTGGTCAGCAGGAAGTTGGTGGTCACCCCGGGCACGATGGACTGCACCTGGAAGTCCGTATACTCGGTGTCGTAGACGGTGGCGTTCAGCACCAGGTGGCGGTCGAACAGTTCCGACTTCACGCCCAGTTCATAGTTGTTGGACATTTCCGGCCGGATGGGCTGGTTCGCGGCCACCACCGCATTGAAGCTGCTGGTCAGGTCATACGCCAGGCCCTTGTACCCGCGCGAATAGGTCGCGAAGGCCATGATGTCGGCCGTCACCTGGTACTGCAGGCCGACCTTGCCGGTGGCGACGGTGTCCCCATTCCCCGTGGAAGCGCCGGCCAAGGGGTAGAAGGCCTGCTTGTAATAGTCGTTGAAACTGTAGCTCCCCTCTTCCCGGTTGATGCGCAGGCCGGTGATCAGCGTCCAGTCGGGCAGGAAGGTCCAGGTGGTCTGGCCGAACGCCGCATAGTTCTGGTATTGCGCCTCGCCCCGCCAGTTGGCCGCCCCCACCCGGGTGTAGGGGCCGCGATAGAAGCCGCGCACCAGATCCTCATCCGACGCGTAGATGCCCGCCAGGTAGCCGAAGGGTGTGGCGTCATGGGAGGCGAGGCGGAACTCCTGGCTGAAGGTGCGGGCATCGAACGTGCCGCCCTGGATCATGCCGCCATGGCTGGCCGGCGTGACCTGGCCGCCGGCGCCGGTGTAGGGCGTCAGCATGCCCAGCGTGTCCTGCGCCGTCCCGTCCAGGTCGGTGTGGTCGTTCAAGCGGTACTTGTTCCACCCGGTGATGGAGATCAGCGCCATGTCGTCGAAATCGTACGTCATGTGCAGCGACCCGCCATAGTCCAGCGTGTCGGACCGGGGCGCCTGGTCCTGGCTGACGTTGGTGTTGTCGGTGCCGGGGACCACGCCGGGCAACACCTTGGACGGGGTGGCGCCGGGGATGCCGAACAGCAGGGCGCCGGAATCCACCCGCGCCAGCGTGCCGACGCAGCAGTTGGACTGGTCCTTGTTATAGTGGGCCAGCAGTTCGCCCTCGAACCGGTCGGTGGGCTTCCACCGCAGCTTGCCGTGCAGGCTCCACGACCGGTCGGCGTCCAGCTTGTCGTCGGTCGCCAGGTTATGGATGTTGCCCCCGAACTGGTGCTGCGACGCCGTCAGGCGGAAGCCCAGCGTGTCGCTGAGCGGGCCGGAGATGCTGACGTTGGTGCGCTGCTCGTCATCGTCGGTGAAGGAGATGTCGCCATAGGCCGTGAAGGTGTCGGTGGGCGCCTTGGTGGTGACGCTGACCACGCCGGCGGAGGCCGACTTGCCGAACAGGGTGCTTTGCGGACCGCGCAATACCTCAATCCGGTCGATGTCGGCCAAGTCGGTGAAGGCCTGGGCCTGCATGCCCACCGCCACGTCGTCGATCACCACCAGCACGCTGGGTTCCACGCCGATGCTGTAGGCGAAGGTGCCGATGCCGCGAATGACGATGGCGCTGTTGGCCGGCTGATCGCCCGCCGACACGGTCATGGACGGCGCCAGCTTGGTGACGTCGGCGAACGCGCTGACGCCCGCTTTGGCCAGCGCGTCGCCGCTGACCACGGTGACGGCCACCGGAATGTCCTGGACGTTTTCCGCCCGCTTCTGCGCCGTCACCACGATTTCCTGAATGACGTCGAGGGCGTCGCCGGCGGCGCCCTGGGGGGCGGGCGGCTGTGAATTGGTTTGGGCGCCATTGGTCTGGGCACCGGCCGGCATGGTCCCGTTCAATAGGCCCAGCACCGCGGCGGTGGCCAGCAAGGCCATCTTACGCGTCATGGAGTTTCCCCTCCCTGTGTCAGGCCGGTCTGGCCGGCCTTTATAATTGGTAAGGCGATACTGGTCATACCACATGGGGCCTGTCAAGCCCTTCAGAGCAACCTGGCCTGACCGAACGCTACGCCCTTAAGCAAAGTGGCCAGCCACAATGCAAAAGGGCGCGGCCGCATGGCCACGCCCTTTGAGGACACCGAGGGAGCTATCGTCCTTACCAATTGTACATGGTGCCGTCTTCCAGGCGGTTCACCGGCAGGAAGGCGCGGCTGTAGGGGTATTTGGCGGCCAAGCCCTCATCCAGGTCCACACCCAGGCCGGGCGCGTCGCCGGGGTGCAAGTAGCCGTCCTTGAAGCTGTAGGCGTGGGGGAAGACGGCGTCCGTCTCCGCCGTGTGGCGCATGTATTCCTGGACGCCAAAGTTGGGGATGGACAGATCGAAGTGCAGGGCCGCCGCCATGGTCACGGGCGACAGGTCGGTGGCGCCGTGGCAGCCGGTGCGGACCTGGTAGAGGTCCGCGAGGTTGGCGATGCGGCGCAGGTGGGTGATGCCGCCGGCATGCACCACCGTGGCGCGGATGTAGTCGATCAGCTGGTTCTGGATCAGATCCTTACAGTCCCAGATGGTGTTGAACACCTCCCCCACCGCCAGGGGGGTGGTGGTGTGCTGGCGGATCAGGCGGAAGGCCTCCTGATTCTCCGCCGGCGTCGCGTCCTCCAGCCAGAACGGTCGGTAGGGCTCCAGGCTCTTGCCCAGGTGCCCGGCCTCGATGGGGGTCAGGCGGTGGTGCACGTCGTGCAGCAGGTGGACATCGTCGCCCAGGGCCAGGCGGGCCGCCTCGAACAGCTTGGGCACCGTGCGCATATACTTGGCCGTGGACCAGACGTTCTCGGTCGGCAGGGCGCCATCCGCCGGCTCATAGAACATCTTGTCGCCGGAAACGCCGTAGGTGGAGGGCAGGCCCGGCACGCCGGACTGCAGGCGGACGGCCTTGTATCCCAGGGCCTGGTACTTCAACGCCTCATCCACCGTTTCTTCCACGGTCTGGCCGTTGGCATGGCCGTAGACCATGACGCCGGTGCGGCAGGCGCCGCCCAGCAACTGGTACAGGGGCATGTTGGCCGCCTTGGCCTTGATGTCCCACAAGGCCATGTCCACGGCGGCGATGGCCGACATGGTGACGGGCCCGCGGCGCCAATAGGCGCCCTTGTACAGGTATTGCCAGATGTCCTCGATCTGGTGGGCGTCCCGGCCGATCAGGCAGGGGATGACGTGGTCGGCGAGATAGCTGACCACCGCCAGCTCGCGGCCGTTCAAGGTGGCATCGCCCAGGCCGTACAGGCCGTCCGCCGTCTCGATGCGCAACGTCACGAAATTGCGGCCGGGGCAGGTGACCACCACCCGGGCGTCCTTGATCTTCAACATCGGTCGAACCTTTACCCTGAAGCGGACAGCCCCTGGGCAGGATGGCCAGGGGATGTCCGTAAATTGGTCTTACCACTTATGTCTTCCACAGGCCAAAGAACCTGTCAAGAAGACGAATTGGACTGGCGGGAAAGGGCGCCCCTGCCCTATCCTGGGCGCCGTCCACCTCCCATCTGGTCAGAGCACTCGCATGCTGCCCATACCCGCCAACGGCCAGCGCCTGTACCGCCAGGTGGCCGACGCCATAGCCGCCGACATCCGCCGGGGCGTCTACGCCGCCGGCCAGCGCCTGCCCTCCGAACGGGACCTGGCGGAAACGTTCGATGTCAGCCGCCCCACAGTGCGCGAGGCCATGATCACCCTGGAAATCCTGGGGCTGGTGGAGGCGCGCCATGGCTCCGGCATCTATGTGACGGAGCAGTTGCCCCCCAGCGAGGCGGCGGCGGAACTGGATATCGGCGCCTTTGAGCTGACCGAGGCGCGCCGCCTGGTGGAGGGCGAGGTGGCCGCCCTGGCCGCCACCACCATCACCGATGAGGAGCTGGCGGAACTGAACGCCCTGCTGCGCGAGATTGGGGAAGAGAACGAGCGCAACGCGGTGGGGGAGCAGGCCGACCGCCGCTTCCACCTGACCATCGCGCGCCCCAGCCGCAACACCGCCCTGGTCGGCGTGGTCGAGCAGCTTTGGGACATGCGCTACAAGTCGCCGCTGTGCATGGCCATGCTGGAACGCGCCCGCACCGTGGGCGACCAACCCCGCGTGGAGGAACATCAGCGCATCGTGCAGAGCCTGGCCGCCCGCGACCCCCAGGCCGCCCGCGCCGCCATGCGCGACCATCTGGGCCGCGTCATCGAGGGCCTGCTGGAGGCGACCGAGATGGAAGCCGTGCAGCGCGCCCGCGCCGAGGTGGCGGCCAAGCGCAACGAGCTGCGCCGGCGCGCGGGGGTTTGAGCGGGTCAGTTCAATAAACGATTGCCCCGCAAAGCGGCCACCGCCCTGTCGACGAAGGCCCTGATCTTGGCCGGTGCCTGTCGCCCTTCGGCGTACAATACGTGGATGGGCAGCGGCGGCTCCTCATACTCGCTGAGCACCACCTGCAGGCGCCCCTCCAGCAGGGCCGGGCCGACCTGGTAGTGCAACACCCGCGTCAGCCCCCAGCCGGCCTGGGCGGTGGCGATCACCGCCTCATTGGTGTTGCAGTGCAAGGTGGGGTGGATGACGACCCGCTGATCGCCGGCGAAGCGCCATTCGGGGGAAGCCCAAGCGCTGGTGGAAACGGCGATGCGATGATCCTTCAACTCCGCGGGGTTGGAGGGCACGCCATGCTTCTCAAAATAGGCCGGCGCGCCGCAGACCACCCGGCGGACCGCGCCCACCTTGATGGCGGTGAAGCCTGAATCCGGCAGGCGGCCGATGCGGACGGCCACGTCCACCCCCTCCTCCACGATGTTCACCGGGCGGTCGACGAAGAAGGTGCGCGCCGTCATGGCGGGATAGGTGTCCAGATAGTCCGTCACGATGGGCAGCACGTACATCTGCCCGAACAGCAAGGACGCCGTGACGGTCAGCGTTCCCGATGGCGTGGCGTAAGACCCGGCGGCGGCGGCCTCCGCCTCCGTGATGTCGGCCAGGATGCGCCGGCAATCGTCGAAGTAGCGCCCGCCGGCCTCGGTCAGCTTGACCGAGCGTGTGGTGCGCACGAACAGGCGGGCGCCGATGACTTCCTCCAGCGCCGCGATGGCGCGGGTGACCGCCGGCGCGCTCAGGTGCAGATGGCGCGCCGCTTCGGCGAAGCTTTCCGTCTCGGCCACCTTCACGAAGATGCGCATGGCTTGCCAACGATCCATGAAACCCTCCTCCGCGCCCGGCCTTCACATCAGCCGGGCCAGAAACTCCGCATAAGTACATGGATCCTGGATGATCATGTCGCGAAAATAGTCAGGCGCCGGCGGTGCGCCGTCCCAACGGGCCGAAGGCTCCTCCTCCCCGTCATCCGCTTGGTCTGCGTCACACATGGCGAGGCCCTCCCCCGGTGTCGGCTTGGCGCGCCAGGGCCTCGATCTCGCGACAGGCCGCTTCGGGAATGCCGGCCTTGAGCGCCCTGGCTCGGCGATCCTGGCGCAGGTCCTCGGCCGCCAGCGCCAACCCCAGGGCCAGGGACGTGCGCACGTCGAAGCTCCAGCCCTGGCGGGCGGCGTCGATTTCCGCGCCCGACATCCCCAGCGCACGGGCGGCGGCATCCTGCCGGGGGTCGGGACTGCCGGCGGTCAGGGCCAGTTCGATCGACAGGCGTGCGCGCCCATCCAGTGTGTCGGCGGTCATGGGTCCATGCCTCCTCAAAAGTCGCAGCCGTGGGCTTCGGCGATGGCCAACGCGATACGCTCGCGCAAGGTCGCCGGCAGTTCGCCCTTGGCCAGGGTGCCCCGCACGTCGATGCCAATGGCGACGGGGCCGCGAAGCAGGAAGCGAAGGCGGGCGAGCCGCCGGCGCAACAGCCAGAGGATCAGCCGGGTGGCTTCGGCGGCCATGCCCATGGCCTCCGGCATCAGCAGGTAAAACATGATGTCGTCTCCGGTTCGGGATCAGAGCGCCAGTTGCAGCGGGCCCGCGCCCTCGGGCTGCTCGGCCGGGACGGCGCAGCAGATCAGCGCCTCGCCCTCGGCCACCGGGGCGGTTGGTTCCTTCACGTAAGTCACGGCCCCGGCCAGGACCTTGGTCCGGCAACTGCCGCAGGTGCCCGAGCGGCAGCTGAACTCCGGGCTCAGGCCCCGGGCCTCCGCCAGTTCCAGCAGCGTGCCGGAGCCGGGCGTCCAGCGCGCCTCCTTCAACGCCGTGGTGAAGACCACCGGCACGGGACCGCTGGCGGGCGGCTGGCGCGGTGGCGCCGCGGTGGTGGCCTTGTCGGCCGTCCGCACCAGGGAAGAGGGGCCGAAAGCCTCGGCATGGATGCGCTCATCGGCGACGTTCAGGCCGCGCAAGCCATCGTAGATCGCCTGCATGAAGGGTCCCGGACCGCACAGGTAGAAGTCGTAGTCGTTGAACGCCAGGAAGCGGCCCAGCAGCGCCATGTCGATGCGCCCGGCGGCCTCGTAATCGGCCCCCTCCGCCGCGCCGGTGGCGTCGCTCAGGACCCGTACAACCCGCACCGCGCCCCTGGCCGCCGCCACCAGTTCCGCCACTTCGGCCTCGAAGGGCCGGTCCGCCTTGGTCCGGGCGGCATGGAACAGGGTGGTGGGGCGGACGCCGCGGGTCCGCAAGCCCTCGTAAACCACGTGGCGCAGCATGGCCAGCATGGGAGTGATGCCCACGCCGGCGCCCAGCAGCACGGCCGGCCGCTTCTGCCGGGCGTCGATGGTGAAACCCCCAGCCGGCGCCCGCGCCTCAATGACGTCACCCACGCGGACATGGTCGTGCAGATGGCTGGAGACCAGGCCGTCGCGCTTCACGCTGATGCGATAGACGGCGTCGGACGGCGCCACCGAGAGGGTGTAGGTGCGGATGACCGGCTTGTCCGCGCCGGGAAGGGTCAGGCGGATGGGCAGGTGCTGCCCCGCCTCATGCGGGATCAGGCCGACGCCGTCGTCCGGCATCAGGTGGAAGGAACGGATGGTGGCGCTTTCATCCACGATCCGCGTCACCTTGAACGGCCGCCAGCGCATGGCCAAGTCCGCCGCGCGCAGACGATCGGCGGCTTGCGCCCAGTCGCCCGTCATCAGGGAATTGGGGGACCAACCGTCCTCCTGGAAATCCCAGCGCAGGGCGAAGACGCCCGGGCGCCGCACCACCCGCCGGGCGCGGAAGGTCCACAGCCGCTCCGCCCCCTGAAAGGCGGCGACCTCGGGGCTGTCCAGGATGACCTGGGCGTCGCCCGTCAGCTGCAGCATGTCGCCGGTCTCGAAATCGATGAACACCAGCCCGGCCTTGCCGTTCACCAGGATGTTGCCCAGCGTGGCGAAGAACAGGTTGCCGGCGAAGTCCGGGATGGTCAGCGTGCCGTCCGCGGCCACGTGGACGAAGCCGGCCTTACCGCCGCGATGCGACACGTCCACCTGGCGGCGGTCGTCCCGGTCGGCATACGACGCCACGAAGAAGGTGTCCGCCGCCGCGATCATACGCCGCGCCTCGGCGTCCAGCTCGGCGTTTTCCAGCACCGGGCCGGTGAACACCTCGGCAGGGTCGCGGACGAAGCGGTAATCGCGCAGCTGGATATACTGCGGGCAGTTGCCGAAGCTCTGGTCCACCTGGAAGAGGAAGGGACCGGCGCCGGACCGCAGAATGCCGTTCACCCGGTTGCGCCGGCGGGTGTGCAGCTCGATGCCCAGCAGGCCGATGGCCTCACCTTCCCCGATACCCTGGGCCGCCGGATCGGTGGGATCGGGCCGCGCGTCGATCGCCAGCGACCGGGGCGTGGGGGAGGTGATGAAGCCCGGCCGCCCCGCCAGCAGGGTGGCCCAGGCGTCGCCCGCAGGGTCGACACTGCCCGCCACGATGAAGGGTATCTGGGCATAGAAGTCGCGGTGCTGGTCGGGCATGTAGTCGCGGATCACCCGCTGCCCCACGCTCGCCATCCGCTCGGCCACACCGACCTTCTCCTGGATGGTCTTCTCGCCGGCATGCCAGACCGCCAGCTTGGTCAACGCGGTGTCGCTCATTTCCATCTCCTTCGGGCCCAGGTCCTTCGGGCAGGGCCGAGCGAGCGCACCCGGTGGCGCGCCCGCGCCACCGGGTCACGCAGCAGTCACGCCCTGGGCCGCGAGGCCCACCGGCGTCTCGACGAAGGGCACGAAGCCCGGCAGCGCCTCGATCCGGCGCAGGAAGGCGATGACGCCGGGATAGTCCGCCAGGTCGACGTTTCCTTCCGGGGCGCGGGCCACATAGCTGTAGAGCGCCACGTCGGCGATGGTCGGCGCCCCGCCCACCAGCCAGTCCCGATCCGCCAGATGGGTCTCGAGGTTCTTCAGCAAACCGTGCGCCCGGGCGATGACCTCTTGCGGGTTGTGCTTGGACCCGAAGACGGTGACCAGGCGGGCCGCCGCCGGACCGTACGCCACCTCACCCGCCGCCACCGACAGCCAGCGCTGCACGGCGGCGGTGCCCTGCGCATCCTCGGGCAGCCAGTCGGCGCGGCCCAGCTTGCGGGCGAGATAGACCAGGATGGCGTTGGAGTCCGACACGACGACGCCGTCGTCGTCCAGCACCGGCACCTGGCCGAAGGGGTTCAGGGCCAGGAACTCCGGCTTCTTATGGGCGCCGGCCATCAGGTCGACCTCGACCAGGTCGTGCGGCACGGCTAGCAGCGAGAGGAACAGGCGCGCCCGGTGGGAATGGCCCGACAGGGGATGGTGATAGAGCTTCATGATCCGGTTCCCGATGTTCAGGACCGGGGTCATTCCCGATCCGCGAACGCAGGGTCGCCCAATCGGCCCTTGCTGAGAATTATCGGTCTCGGCACTTCATTATTACGCATAGCGTAATGATGGGGATGGCCTTCAGGGGCGAAATATGACCGCCAAACCTCCAAAGCCTCGCGCATTCTCCAATACGGCACCAGCCCCCGCCCCTGAAGATGTGACGACCGTCCCCCGACGGGTCGTCTCACTCAGGAGCTGAAGCCCATGGAACCCACCCCGCCCTCCCCCAGCCCGACCGTCGTGCTCGTCCATGGCGCCTGGGCCGATGGCTCCAGCTGGCGCCGCGTCATCCCCCTGCTGATGAAGAAAGGCTTGCGCGTCGTCGCCGTCCAGAACCCCACCACCTCCCTCGCCGACGACGTGGCGGCGACCCGGCGGGCGCTGAACACCATCTCCGGACCGGTCGTGCTGGTGGGGCACAGTTGGGGCGGCACGGTCATCACCGAGGCCGGAAACGACCCGAAGGTGAAGGCACTGGTCTATGTCGCGGCCTTCGCACCGGGCGTGGGCCAGAGCACCGGCGACCTGGTCGGGGCGCATGCCCCGCCGCCGGCTCTGGCCAAGATCATCGACGACGGCGCCGGCTTCCTGACCCTGAGCGCCGAGGGCTGGGTGCAGGACGTGGGCCAGGACCTGCCGGAGGAAGAGGCCAGGCTTTTGGCGGTGCTCCAGCCGCCCCTGGCGGCCCGCACCTTCACCGACACGATCACCGAGGCCGCCTGGTCCAGCCGGCCCAGCTGGTACATCGTTTCCAGCGACGACCGGATCGTCAGCGTCGAGTTGCAGCGCAAGCTGGCCGGCGTGATGAACGCCCGCACCACCGAGCTGAAGGCCAGCCATCTGTCCCTGCTGTCGATGCCGGAGGCCGTGGCCCAGGTCATCATGGAGGCGGTGGAAAGCGTGGCCGGATGATCCCGGCGACCGGCGCAGCGGGGCTGGGTGTCAGAACCCGAACTCCAGCTGCGCCGGCGGGCCGGACGCCTCGAAACTGGAAACGGTCACCCCCAGCAGGCGCACGCCCGTGGGCAGGGGATAGACGGTGCGCACCAGTTCCACGGCCGTGTCGCGCAGGAGGCCCTGCGACACCACGGGTGCCGCCAGGGTGCGGCTGCGGGTGGCCTGGCGGAAGTCGCCGTACTTGATCTTCACCGTCACGGTGCGGCCGAAGGCCTGGGCCTTCTCACACCAGGCCCAGACCTCATCCGCCATGGACAGCACGCCCTGCTCCACCGCCGCCGGCTCCGTCAAATCCTCCAGGAAGGTGGTTTCGGAGCCGGAGGATTTGCGTGGCCGGTCGGAGACCACGGGGCGGTGGTCCTCGCCATGGGCGATGGCGTGGTACCAGGGACCGGACTTGCCGAAATGGGTTTGCAGGAAGCTGACGGTCTGGCGGCGCAGGTCGGCGCCGGTGTGGATGCCCAGGCTGTTCATCTTTTCCGCCGTCACCGGACCTACGCCGTGGAATTTGGCCACCGGCAGGTTTTCCACGAAGGCCTCGCCATGGCCGGGCGGGACCACGAACTGGCCGTTGGGCTTGCGGTAGTCCGAGGCCAGCTTGGCCAGGAATTTGTTGTAGGAAATGCCGGCCGAGGCGTTCAGCCCCGTTTCCGCCTTGATGCGGGCGCGGATTTCCGTGGCGGTGGCCGTCGCCGTGGGCAGGCCCCGGCGGTTTTCCGTCACGTCCAGATAGGCCTCGTCCAGCGACAGGGGCTCGATCAGGTCGGTGTAGTCGGCGAAGATTTCCCGGATCTGGCGGGAGATGGCGCGGTAGACCTCGAACCGGGGCGGCACGAAGATCAGCGGCGGGCACTTGCGCAAGGCGGTGGTAGAGGGCATGGCGCTGCGCACGCCATATTCCCGCGCCTCGTAGCTGGCCGCCGCCACCACGCCGCGCTTGGCGCCGTAGCCCACGGCCACCGGCCGCCCGCGCAGATGCGGGTTGTCGCGCTGTTCCACCGACGCATAGAACGCGTCCATGTCGACGTGGATGATCTTGCGGATGCCGGGGCTGGTCATGGCCCCGGCATCCTAGCAGATCACCTATGAACGGAAAGGGAACAGATCACAGGTTGATTTGTTCCCTCATGCGCCGGGCGGCCGCATCCGCGGCCTGGGCTATCCTCGCTGCGCCCTTCGGTACTCGCTCCGGGGCCGGCGGTCGCCGGCCTCAGGAACACATGCGGGACATCAGCGTACGCCGCTTCACCTCTCGATCTTGAACACCTGGTAGGAATGCGGCTGCACCGTCACGCCGAAATCGGTGCGGGCGGCCACGTTGTCCCGCCGGAACTTGCCGTCCTTGGGCGCCGCCGCCGGCGCGGCGGTGATGGCGGCGTTGGTGGACAGGTTGCGCAGATGCACGCCCTGGCCCAGCAGCGACAGGGTCACCGGCACCGGCTGGTCGCGGAAGGACTCCACCACGAAGGTGTCGTTGTCATAGGCGAACAGGCTGACATGGTCCGGGCTGTCCAGGCGCACGGGGAAGTCCTGCTGCAGGTACTTCTTGATCTCGGTCACCAGGCCCTGGGGCAGGTTGTACAGATCGCCTGGGTTGTCCGGCATGGTCAGGACATAGAGGACGCCCTTGGAATACCGGTTCATCAGCAGGATGGGGAAGCCCTTGGCATTGGCCACGCCGCGAATGATGGGCCAGCTGTCGTTGGTGTAGTAGTGGATCTCGGGGAACAGCACGGCGGGCCTGCTATCGGACACGCCATCATGCGCCGGGTCGTTCAGGCTGTCGCCGTTGCCGGCGCCGTAGCCGTTGATGAAGTCGTGGATGGCCACCTTGCGGCCCGTGTCCCACACCTCCGCGATGTCCTCGATGCCTTTCCCCTTGAGTGCGGACAGCAGGCCGGAGGTGATGACCACCGTCTTGCCCGCCACCAGGTTGCCCTTGATCTCATCCACGATCTTGGGGTCTTGCGCCGCCGCCTGCGTCAGCAGGGCCACGTCGGCATTGGTGGGGAACTTGGGCGACAGTTCGATCGGAATGCCGATGGTGCCCAGATAGTTATGCAGGAAATCCTCGCCGGAGGACTGGTAAGGCTTGTAGCTGGCGATGCCGATGGGCTTGCCCAGCTTGCCCAGATCCTTGTCCACCGTCTCCAGTGCATAGCCGGCGGCGCGGCCCCAGCCCGGGCCGGGGTCGTTGGCCTGGGCGCCCGCCTTGTAGCCTGAGACCATCTCCTGCCAGCGGAAGCTGGTGGGCAGGTTGGCCCAGGCCTGGCGGTCGCCCGGCTTCACCGCCTCGGCCTCCGACATGGGGCGCCAGTTGAACAGGGTAATCTCCGGCGCCTTGGCGAACAGCGTATCCCACAGCTGCTCGGCATAGCGGTCGACGTAGAGGGTGGAATAGGTATCCACCCAGCCGCCGCCGTTGCCCACCCCGCCTTTCGCATCGGTGGGGCGGATGTTGCTGTAGTACCGATAGATCTCATAGCTCTCGTATTGCTGCAGCAACTGGTCGGTGATCACCGGGTCGCGCGTCTCGGTGCCGGTGTAGATGGCGTCGAAATCCTGGGACTCCTGCTCCAGATCATAGCCCGCGCCCTGGAAGTGTTCGTACCAGTTGGGGTACTTGATGATCATGCGGACCTTGGGATTGGCCGCCTTCGCCGGCTTCAGCACCAGGTCGCGCGCCACCTGCCGCATGGTCTCCAGCCGGTACTGGGTCCAGCTGCGGTTGCCCTTGGCGGCGATGTCGGCGTCGCTCTTGCTGGCATAGAAGAAGAAATCGTCCAGGATCACGTCGTCAAAGTGCTTGGCGGCCAGCGCCGCCGCCTTGGCGCATTCCTCGCGGTCAGCCGGCTTCTCATAGTCGAAGGTGCCGAACTGCCCACCCTCGCCGCCGGCGGCCAGGGTGATGCCGCCCGACACCTGCACGCCCTTTTCCTCGAACCATTTCTTGACGCGGGTCACCTCCTCGTCGGTGGCGAAGACGTGGTTGCGATAGACCTCAAGGTAGACCTTGTTGAAATGGGTCTGGCGCATCGCCCGCTCGAACTCGCGGTCGAAGGTGGCCTTGTCGGCCAGCTGGCGGGTACTGGTGACGGCGATGTAGATCGCGACCCGAAAGTTCTGGTACGTCGACGCGGCTGTCGACGGGGTTGCCCTGGCCGCCGCCGTGGGCGGCACAAGCAGGGCGGTCAGCGGCAGGCTGAGCAGGGCGGCACAGGCCGCAACCCGGAGCGCGCGATTCATGGAGTCACTCCCTATCGTTCATTTTTATGGTCAATCTTCCGGATGAAAACGATTTCTGAAGGCCGGAAGGGCGATGTTAGCGGTAACGTTTCATTAATCACATTTATTCCCCTGCCACTCAAGACGGCAGATGCCCGCCAAGCCGAAGGGCTAGGCCCGCCTCCGGCGTCATAGGACGAAAGACGGGTTCGCCCGCCACCAGCGGCGCGATTGACGGAGCCGCCCTGTAAGCCAAGGCTGTTCAGCCTAGTTTGCTGTCTGAGCAAGGTTTCGAGGCAAGAGTCCGCGCCGGATTTCACGCGGGCCAGATTTTCGGGCGGGGCCAGGTGGTGAGGAAGGGAACGGCGGCGCGGGACGACGTGGATGGCCGGAGCGGCATACCGTTCCCGGACGGCGACTGCGCCATCAGTGCGCAGATGCGCGCCATGGACTGGTCCACCTCGCCGCTGGGTCCGGTGGCGGGCTGGTCGCCCACCCTGAAGGGGGCCGTCAGCCTGATCCTGCCGGCCCAGGCCCAGATCGTGATGTTCTGGGGGCCGGAGTTCGTGGCCCTCTACAACGCCGCCTACGCCCCCACCATTGGCAACAAGCACCCCCACGCCCTGGGCCGCCCCGCCCGTGAGTACTGGACGGAGTTGTGGGACGATCTGGAGCCGCTGCTGCGACAGGCGCGCGATGGCGAAACGGTGGTGGCCAAGGACCGCCCCTTCCGCATCGAGCGCAAGGGCTATATCGAGACCGTCTATTTCGACATCTCCTACTCCCCCGCGCGCAACGAGGCGGGAGAGGTGGAGGGCGTGGTCTGCATCGTCGATGAGACGACGGACCGCGTGCTGGCCCTGCAGCGCCTGCGCGACAGCGAGGCCCAGTTCCGCACATTGGCGGAGGCCATGCCCGCGCTGGTGTGGACAGCCACACCGGAGGGAAACCTCGACTGGTTCAACCCGCACGCCTATGCCTATACCGGCGCCCCCACCGGCGCCCTGGACGGCCAGGCGTGGACCTGGGTGACCCATCCGGACGACCTGGCCCGGGCCGCCGGAGGCTGGGCCGCCGCCGTGAAGGCGGGCGGGACCTACACGGCGGAGTTCCGCCTGCGCCGGGCCGACGGTGTCTATCGCTGGCACCTGGCGCGCGCGGTCCCCATCCGGGACGAGGGCGGCGCCATCCTGCGCTGGCTGGGCACCACCACCGATATCGAGGACCAGAAGGCCGCCACCGAGGCCTTGGCCCATATGAACGAAACCTTGGAACGCCAAGTGGCGGAGCGCACGCGGGAGCGGGACAGCGCCTGGAACAATGCCCAGGACCTGCTGCTGGTCGTCAGCCCCGAGGGCGTCTTCCGCGCCGCCAACCCCGCCTGGCGCACCATCCTGGGCTGGGAGCCCGAGGAGCTGATCGGCAAGCACTATCTGGACCTGACGCATCCGGATGATCGGGAATTGAAGGCCAAGGCCCTGGCCCACGCCTCAAGGGAGGCGCTGAACAATGTCGAGGCCCGTTGCCGCCATCGCGATGGCAGCTATCGTTGGATCGGCTGGGTGGCGGCACCGGAGGGCGGGCTGATCTATGCCGCCGGCCGCGATGTGACGCGGGAGCGGGAGCAAGCCCAGGCCCTGGAGCGGTCGGAGGCGCGGCTACGCTCCGTCTTCAACACCAGCTACCAGCATCAGGGCCTGCTGTCGCCCGAGGGCATCGTGCTGGACGCCAACCCCACCTCGCTGGCCGGCATCCGGGCGCGGCGGGAGGACGTGGTGGGCAAGCTCTTCTGGGAGACACCGTGGTTCACCGCCACGCCGGGCATGCCCGATCTGGTGCGCACTGCCCTACCCCTGGTGCGGGCGGGACGCACCGTGCGCCGGGAAGTCATCATCAATCTGCCCGCCGGCCGGCACATCTTCGACTTCTCATTGCGGCCGGTGCTCGACGGGGCGGGAAAGGTCATCGCCATCGTGCCGGAGGCCATGGACGTGACCGCCCGCCATGCCGCCGAGGAACAGCTGCGTCAGGCGCAGAAGATGGAGGCGCTGGGTCAGCTGACGGGGGGCATCGCCCACGACTTCAACAACATGCTCATGGGCATCTCGGGCGCCGTGGAGCTGATCCGCCGGCGGGTGGACGCGGGGCGCCCTCAGGGGCTGGACCGCTATCTGGACGCGGCGTCGACGGCGGTGCAGCGGGCCGCGGCCCTGACTCATCGCCTGCTGGCCTTCGCCCGACGGCAGTCGCTGGATACCCGGCCCCAGGACGTGAACGCCCTGGTCGTCAATTTCGCCGACGTGTTGCGTCGCACATTGGGATCGGACATTACCCTGGAAACGCGGTTGGCCCCCAGCCTGTGGCCAGCGCTGACCGACGCCAATCAGTTCGAAAGCGCGCTGCTGAACCTGGCGCTGAACGCCCGTGACGCCATGCCGGGCGGGGGCCATCTGACCATCACCACCGCCAACCAGACCCTGGGGGAGAGCAGCGACGGGGCGGAGAAGCGCACCGCCGGCGATTATGTCGTGGTCCAGGTGTCGGACACGGGCACGGGCATGGTGCCCTCGGTGCGGGAAAAGGCCTTCGATCCCTTCTTCACCACCAAGCCCATCGGCCAGGGCACGGGCCTGGGTCTGTCGATGATCTACGGCTATGCCCGCCAGTCCGGTGGTCATGTCCATATCGACAGCGAGGTCGGTCAGGGCACCACCGTCACCCTGACCTTGCGCCGGGCCCCGCCGGAAGAGACGGAGGCGCCAGCGCCCGAGCCCGCCGCCCCACCCGGGCTGGGGGAGACGGTGCTGGTGGTGGAGGATGACAGCACGGTACGCATGCTGGTCATCGACGTGTTGGAGGACCTGGGATACCGCCATATCGAGGCGGCGGACGCGCGGGGCGCCATCCCCCACCTGGAATCCCGGCGCGCCATCGACCTGCTGGTGACCGACGTGGGCCTGCCCAACATGAACGGCCGCCAGTTGGCGGAAATCGCCCGACAGTTCCGTCCCCGGCTGAAGGTGCTGTTCATCACCGGCTATGCCGAGAACGCCACGGCCCGCGCCGGCTTCCTGCAGCCTGGCATGGACATCCTGCCCAAGCCCTTCACGCTGGAGGCCCTGGGCGCCAAGGTCCGCGAGATGCTGGGGGCATAGGCCTTTGCCATCGGGTAGGAGGGAGGCTCGTACCTCCCCCCTCCCACACCACCGTACGTACGGTTCCGTATACGGCGGTTCATGAAGCGTGGTTTAGGCGTTGATGGGTTGCCATGAGGGATGGCAGGCCGAGAGTGTCGAAGAAGGATTTCCGGTAGGCGTCGTTCATGTGGCTGGCCCCAGCATTCCACCAGGGGCCGCGTCCATTGCAGGCGGACGCCCATGCGCGGGCCTCATCCAATCCTCGCCGCATCAGGTTTGTGGCCCGGGTGCGCGGGCGTTTCCATTGGCGCCAAAGGATACAGCGCAGTTTGCGCCGCAGCCATCCATCAAGGTCCTCGAAGGTGCCCTTCACCTCGGCCAGCCGGAAGTAGGCCGTCCAGCCGCGCAGGATGGGGGCGAGGGTCTCGATGGTGTAGGCCAGGGAACGTCCGCGTCCGGCCCGGAACAGGCCCCTGAGCTTGTCGCGCAACCGGTCCACGCCCTTGGCCGCCACCTTGAGGCGCGGCTGTTTGTGGACCGTCACACTATAGCCCAGGAACGCCCGGTCCCAGGGGCGGGCCACCGCGCTCTTGGCGCGGTTGACCGTCAGCCGCAGCCGCTCGGATAGGAACCGGGTGATCGAGGCCATGACCCGTTCGCCGGCACGCCGGGACCGCACATAGATGTTGCAGTCGTCAGCATATCGGCAGAACGCGTGGCCCCGGCGCTCCAGTTCCCGGTCCAGGTCGTCGAGCAGGATGTTCGACAACAACGGCGACAAGGGCCCTCCCTGGGGCGTTCCCTCGCCACGCGCCGCCGTCACCCCGCCCAGCATCAATCCGGCCCGCAGGTAGCGGCGGATCAGCCGCAGCACCCGTCGGTCCCTCACCTTGCGCGCCACGCGGGCCATCAGCACATCGTGGTTCACACGGTCGAAGAACTTTTCAAGGTCCAGGTCCACCACCCAGCGCAGCCCGGCCGCCATGTGCGACCGCGCGGCCCGCACCGCCTGGTGGGTGCTCCGTCCGGGACGGAACCCGTAGGAGGACCCGGAGAAGTCCGGATCGAACAGCGGCATCAGCACCTGATGCAACGCCTGCTGGATCAGCCGGTCCACGACTGTCGGGATACCCAACAGCCGGACGCCGCCACCGGGCTTGGGGATCTCAACCCCGCGCACCGGCGACGGCAGGTACCGGCCCGCCAGCAGCTCTTCCTTGAGGCGCGCCCAATGCTCCACCAGGTACGGCTTCAGCGCCCCGACCGGCATCCCATCGATGCCCGCGGCGCCCTGGTTCGCCATCACCCGGTCGTAGGCCCGCCTCATATTCTCACGGCTGAGAACTTCCTCCAGCAAACGCTCCTCCGCCTCCGGTTGGAGGGACCGACCTGCCGTGGCGCTTGACGCATCCCGCCCGTATCCTCGCGGCTGCCGGCCGCTACCTTCAGGGGGGATGCGGGTCTTCCCAGACCCGCTGGCCGCGTCTCCTGTCACCATCGAAAGCCAGGCCTCCTTCCGGCACTCCATGTTCTGCCCTTCACCAGCCCGGTGCGCCGGCTACTACGGCTTCTGCTGACTTCTGCCACCCCATCCCGGCGCCTCACGACGCCGGTAGCACACCTGTCGCCAGGGGCAGGGCGGCAGACCTCCCAGGGTAAGACGCGTGACCTTCATGCCATATACCCGCCGCATATACGCCAGCACCTTCCGGGTGATATCGGGCTTCGGGCTTAATGGCTCCCTCGCCCAGGTGCGGACGCCTCATGCGATTCCTGTTCGTCAGGCCGGCACTTTGCTTACAGCTTCCTTCGGACCCCACCTCGCGGTGACGCCCTTGCTGTTCGGCTAACGGTTCCCATCACCAGGGCCCGTAGAGGACTTCCACCTCCAAGTCACAAGCCGGTTACCAACCCGGCTCTCGGTGCTTACGCACCTCGCGCCATGCCTGGCGCACCACGACAAAAAAGCCCGTGGCCGGAGCCACGGGCTTTTGACGGATGCGAATGGACGGATATCGGCCGGATCACGACACCGGGCGCACCAGCTCCAGCTGGTCGCCGATGCGGCGCAGGCGCAGCTCCAGGGCCTGCTGGCCGGCGCCGCGCGGCACGGACACGACGGTCTCCTGGTCTGGGGCCAGGGTGGACATGAAACGGACAGTGCTGGCCGGATCCTGGGTACCGGCGGTCACCACCACCTGATACCCGGCCTTGGTAGGGTGGTAGTAGAGGTTGACGTCGACGGCGTCGAACTTGGCCTTCAGAGCCGTGTCGGCGGACAGGGTCTCAGAGCGGGCCACGGTCGCCAGGCCCACGGCCCCGGCGACGACGGCGGAAAACAGGATGGAGTGGGCAGCGATAGAGCGGGACATGGCGGACCTCGGATGACGACGGGCGGCAGCGCATGCTGCAACTGCGAACTAAAATATGGCACCTGCGAGATGATAGACAACGGTGTCAGTCGCTCGGCCGCCATGCGAGTCGCGAAGACCATGCCAGAGATGTGGCGTCCCCATAGCACGACAGCCGCCCGGTAGCTCACCGGACGGCTGTCGTTTTCCGCCATGGCTCCTTCAGATCACGCAGCAGAGGGGCCCGCTTGGGGTTCGGTGGGCAGCGCCGTCGCGTGGACGGCGCGGATAAGGTCGCTCTTCACGGCGGGCACGATGTCGTCGGCGGTGGAGAAGCCCACCACCACGTCCAGCGCGCGGGTGTCACCGGTGCGGTCGAACAGAACGGTGGGATTGGGCTGGATGCGCGGGTCGGCGGCCACGATAAGGCGCACCGCCTCGGCCACGCCATCCAGGTCGCTGGTTTCCGGAATACGGAAGCGCAGCTCGCCGGCATGGACGGTGGTGGGATGGACGCTCATATTGCGCAGCGCTTGGCCCCACACGCTGTTGTTGGGGATGATGATCTGGATCTGGTCGTCGGAAATCAGTTCGGTCCAGAACAGCGACAGGTCGCGCACGGTACCGGTGGCGCCACCGACCTGCACCTTATCGCCGATCTTGAAGGGCCGGAAGATCAGCAGCATGACGCCGGCCGCCAGGCTGGACAGGGTACCCTGCAGCGCCAGGCCGATGGCGAGGCCGGCGGCGCCAATGACGGCGACCAGGCTGGCCGTCTGGATGCCGAACTGGGCCAGCACCGCCAGCACGGTCAGCGTCAGCACGGCGTAGCGTGCCAGGCTGGCGAAGAAGCCGCGCAACATGGCGTCGAACTGGGGGGTGCGACCCAGGACAGCCGTGACGATGCGGCTGACCTTGCCCGACAGCCACAGGCCGATGAGCAGGATCAGGATGGCCGCCAGCAGGCTGACACCGTTGGTCACGATCCAGGGGATGAGGGCGTTGAGGCTGACCAGGAACGCCTGGGTCTTCTGGTCCACGGTATCAAGCGCGGGAATATCCAAGGCGAGCAAATTCAAATGCATGCACGACCCTCCGGTTGGCGATGTGGGCGTGAAGAACATAGAGAGGGTGGCCAGGTTCCGCCACCTCCCCACCCGGCG
>NZ_CP022110.1:2627500-2945703 GCF_000730165.1 Nitrospirillum viridazoti CBAmc
AGCATCCGCCGCGCCATCCTGCGCACCCCCATCGACGGTGCCCGCGTCACCTCCGGCTATGGGATGCGCATGCACCCGGTGCTGGGCTACAGCAAGATGCACAAGGGCAAGGACTTCGGCGCCCCCGTGGGCACCCCCATCTACGCCGCCGGCGACGGCGTGGTGGAGCAGGCGGGGCCCTTCAGCAGCTATGGCAACTACGTCAAGCTGCGCCATGGCAACCAGATGGAAACCGCCTACGGCCACATGAGCCGCATCGCCAAGAACTTGCGCGCCGGCATGCGCGTGGCCCAGGGCGACGTCATCGGCTATGTCGGCGCCACCGGTCGCGCCACCGGCCCGCACCTACACTTCGAAGTGCTGCGCGGCAACCAGCAGATCAATCCCGACAGCAAGGAGGCCAAGATCGAAGCCGGCCGCAAGCTGGACGGGAAGGACCTGAAGCAGTTCCAGGCCATCGTCGCCGAGGACCAGGACGCCTTCCGCGATCTGCAGGGCGGCAGCGGCAGTACCCTGGTCGCCGCCAAGCCCGGCACCGGTCATGTGGTCCAGGCCGCCGTGAAGCGGCACTGAGCATAGACGTCCCGACCCACAAAGTTCAGGGCCGGTCCCCCTGGGGACCGGCCCTTCGCCTGTCAGCGCTCAGAACAATGCCCTTCAATGCACAGTGGGCGGCTGGCCCCAGAGGCTTTCGCCGGCCGGCGGCACCTTGATGGCCTCACCGTTCAGGACCAGGCCCTCCGGCCCGGCGGAGACGGTGATGGTCTCCCCATCGTTGATGCGGCCTTCCAGGATGCGGGTGGCCAAGGGATTCTGCAGTTCCCGCTGAATCACCCGCTTCAGGGGCCGGGCGCCGTAGGCCGGGTCATAGCCGGCGTCGGCCAGCCAGCGCAGGGCCGCGTCGTCCAGCTCCAGCGTCATGTTGCGCTCCGCCAGCATGCGCCGCAGGCGGCCCAGCTGGATGTTGACGATGCCGGCCATGTGCGGCCGCGACAGACGGTTGAAGATCAGGATCTCATCCAGCCGGTTCAGGAACTCTGGCCGGAAGGAGCCGCGCACCACCTCCAGCACATGGGCGTGCGCCGTGGCCACCGCCGCCGCGTCCGCCCCGTCGGCCAGCGCGGCCAAGGCCTCGGACCCCAGGTTGGAGGTCATGATGATCAGCGTGTTGCGGAAGTCCACCGTGCGGCCCTGGCCATCGGTCAGGCGGCCGTCGTCCAGCACCTGCAGCAGCACGTTGAACACGTCAGGGTGGGCCTTTTCCACCTCATCGAACAGCACGACCTGGTAGGGCCGGCGGCGCACCGCCTCGGTCAGGGCCCCACCCTCCTCATAACCGACATAGCCCGGAGGGGCGCCGATCATGCGGGCGACGGAGTGCTTCTCCATGTATTCCGACATGTCGAGGCGGACCATGGCCGTCTCGTCATCGAACAGGAATTCGGCCAGGGCCTTGGTCAGTTCCGTCTTGCCCACGCCCGTGGGCCCCAGGAACAGGAAGCTGCCGATGGGGCGGTTGGGGTCCTGCAGGCCGGCGCGGGCACGGCGCACGGCGTTGGACACGGCCACCACCGCCTCGTCCTGTCCCACCACACGGCTGTGCAGCTTCTCCTCCATGCGCAGCAGCTTTTCCCGCTCGCCCGTCAGCATCTTGTCGACGGGAATGCCGGTCCAGCGGCTGACCACGGCGGCGATGTCGCCGTCGCGCACCTCCTCGTTCAGCATGCGGTTGCCGCCCGCCTCCTCCGCCTCGCGCAGGCGGCGCTCCGTCTCCGGGATGACGCCGTAGGTCAGCTCGCCCGCCCGCGCCCAGTTGCCGGTACGCTGGGCGTTCTCCAGCTCCGCCCGGGCCTGTTCCAGCTGTTCCTTCAGCTTCTGGGCGCTGGACAGGGTATCCTTCTCCGCCTGCCACTGGGCGGTGAGGTTGCCCGACTGCTCCTCCAGCTCGGCCAGTTCGGCCTCCAGCTTGACCAGCCGGTCCTTGGAGCCCTGGTCGGTCTCCCGCTTCAGCGCCTCGCGCTCGATCTTCAGGCGGATGATCTGGCGGTCCAGCTCGTCGATCTGCTCGGGCTTGCTGTCCACCACCATGCGCAGCCGGCTGGCCGCCTCATCCACCAGGTCGATGGCCTTGTCGGGCAGGAAGCGGTCGGTGATGTAGCGGTTGGACAGGGTGGCGGCGGCCACGATGGCGCCGTCGGTGATGCGCACGCCATGGTGCAGCTCGTACTTCTCCTTCAGGCCGCGCAGGATGGAGATGGTATCCTCCACCGTCGGCTCGGCCACGAAAACGGGCTGGAAACGCCGGGCCAGGGCCGCGTCCTTCTCGATGTACTTGCGGTATTCGTCCAGCGTCGTGGCACCGACGCAATGCAGCTCGCCGCGCGCCAGCGCCGGCTTCAGCATGTTGGAGGCGTCCATGGCACCGTCGGCCTTGCCGGCCCCCACCAGGGTGTGCAGCTCATCGACGAAGACGATGACCTCGCCCGCCGCCGACTGGATTTCCTGCAGCACGGCCTTCAGCCGTTCCTCGAATTCGCCCCGGAACTTGGCGCCCGCCACCAGGCCAGCCAGATCCAGCGCCATCAGGCGCTTGTTCTTCAGGCCTTCCGGCACGTCGCCGTTGACGATGCGCAGGGCCAACCCTTCCACAATGGCGGTCTTGCCCACGCCGGGCTCGCCGATCAGGACGGGGTTGTTCTTGGTGCGGCGGGCCAGCACCTGGATGGTGCGGCGGATTTCCTCATCGCGCCCGATGACGGGGTCGAGCTTGCCGTCGCGCGCCGCCTGGGTCAGGTCGCGGGCGTATTTCTTGAGCGCATCATAGCTTTGTTCCGCCGACGCGCTGTCGGCGGTGCGGCCCTTGCGCAGGGCGTTGATCGCCTGGTTCAGGGCCTGCGGCTTGGCGCCGGCCTCGGCCAGCACCTTGGCGGCCGTCGTGCCCTCGGCCATGGTCAGGGCCAGCAGCAGGCGCTCCGCCGTCACGAAGCTGTCTCCCGCCTTCTGGGCCAGCTGCAGAGCGCTGTCGAACACCTTGGCCAGCTCACGGCTGAGGCTGATCTGCCCGGCGCCGGGGCCGGACACCACCGGCACCTTGGCCAGCGCCACCTCCACGCCCGACAGGGCGCGGGCGGGATCGGCGCCGGATGAGCGCAGCAGGTTGGCCGCCAGGCCTTCGCTGTCGTCCAGCAGCACCTTCAGCAGGTGTTCAGGGTTGAGGGTCTGGTGGCCGCCGCGTAGCGCCAGCGTCTGCGCCGCCTGCACGAAGCCACGGCTGCGCTCAGTGAACTTCTCGAAGTCCATCGCAAAAAGCTCCTAGTGTCAGCCAGAGCGTCCGCCAGGCAGCCCGTTCCAGCCATGATCCACGACAATTGTGCGATCCGAAGGATGCACCAGCGATATGGGGCCTGAGCCCGCCAGCCGCAAGCCCGGTCACACGCCCGTTCCTACATCTACCCCGCCCTACATCTAATTGTCGTCAACCTGTCCCCGACCGTTCGTTGACAAGCGGCGGGGGCGATCCCTTAGACTGGCCCCATGATGACGACCGTTTCCATCCTGCATTATTTCCCCGTCAAGGGGTTGTCCGCCCAGACCCTGGAGGCGGTGACGCTGACCCCTGGCCAAGGCATGCCGCAGGACCGGCGCTTCGCCATCACCCACGGCGCCACCACCTTCGACGTGGTCAGCCCCGCCTGGCGGCCCAAGAGCAACTTCCTGGCCCTGATGCGGGATGAGCGGCTGGCCACGCTGGACGCGCGTTATGACGCCGCCAGCTGCACGCTGGTGCTGCTGCGCAACGGCAGGCAGGTGGCCAAGGGGCGCATCGACACCCCCACCGGCCGCCTGCTGATTGAGCAATTCCTGGCCGCCTACATGAAGGACGCGGCCGTGCCGCCGCCCTACAAGGTGATCGAGGCGCCAGGCCACATGTTCAGCGACATCGAAGAAAAGGCGGTATCGCTGATCAACTTGGCCAGTTGCAAAGATCTGGAGCGGGTGACCCAGGCGCCGGTGGATCCGCGCCGCTTCCGCGGCAACCTGCTGCTCTCGGATCTCGCCCCCTGGGCGGAGGCGCAATGGGTGGGCAAGCGCCTGCGCGTGGGCGAAACCCTGTTGGAGGTGTTCAAGAACATTCGCCGCTGCGCCGCCACCGAGGTCAACCCGGTGACGGGCGAGCGCGACATGCCCGTGCTGAAATCGCTGATGAACGGCTACGGCCACGTCAATTGCGGCGTCTACGCCCGCGTCATCGAGGGCGGGACGATCCGGCCGGGCGACACCGTCACGGTGATCGAGGCTTAGCGCGGCGCCCCGGGCTGGCGCAGCGGCGCCGCCCTGGCGAACGCGTCGATCTCCATGCAGGCGTTGAAAATCCGGTCGATGGTCGGATAGTCGGCCGGGAGGATCTGGAAGCCCTGGGCACCGGTCACGTGGCTCATGAGGCACAGGTCCGCGATCGTGGGGCTGTCGCCATGGCAGAAGCGGCCGACGGCGGGATCACCGGCCAGGCGGGCTTCCCCTTGCGCCAGCCCTTCGCGAAACCAGTGGCGCACCCAATCGGTGTGCCCCACACCGAAGGCGGCGGCCAGATGGCGCCGCACCCGCGGGACGATCAAGGGGTGATGGTCGGCCGCGAAGCTGAGCGCCAGCGCCCGGACCCGGGCCCTGTCACGCGCACCGGCGGGCAGTAGCGGCGGTTCGGGATACAGCTCCTCCAGATATTCCAGGATGGCCAGCGATTGGGTCAGCGGCGGCCCGCCATCCACGAACAGCGCAGGCACGGCCGCCGCCGGATTGACGGCCAGGAAGGCCGGCGCGTTCTGCTCCCCGGCATCGAGATCGATCATCGTCTCCTCGACCGCCAGGCCCTTGAGATTCAGCGCCGCACGCACACGGAAGGCGGCGGCCGAGCGCCAGAAGCCGTACATCTTGAACATGGGGCATGGTTCCTTTCAGGTCAGCGGCTCAGGTCAGCGGCGGGCACCATAGGCTTTCGCCGGCGCCAAGCCGGCTTGGCCTTTGGCAAGGCGCGCTTGCGCTGGTGCAAATCCATCAGCGTTGTCAGGGCCGCCTCAGGCACCCTATTTTGCACTGGCGCAAAGATCGGGCGAATTTGGGCGTGAAGCCTTGCACAGGAACAAGCCACATGGACTGGAACAGCTTCCGGTTGATCCTGGCGATCAGCCGGACGGGATCGCTGAAGGGCGCTGCCAAGACGCTGGGGCACGACCATTCGACCATCTTCCGCTGGCTGAACACCCTTGAGGCGACGTTCCAGGTCCAGTTGTTCGAGCGCAGCGCCGGCACCTACCGCCCGACGGACGCGGGGGAGCGCATGCTGCTGGCGGCTGAACGCATGGAAGAGGAAGCCCTGGCGCTGGACCGGGACATCACCGGGCGGGACGCCCGCCTGTCCGGGAACCTCAGGATCACCTGCTCGGAAAGCCTGGCCTACCGGCTGCTGAACGACCTGCTGGTCGAGTTCCGCGCCCGACACGACGGGATTTCGATCGAACTGCTAGTCGACAACCGGCAACTGGACCTGCTGCGCCGGGAAGCGGACATCGCCATCCGCGCCACCCGGCCGGCCGAAGGCGATCTGTTCGGCCGGCGCCTCGCGGACACCGCCTGGGCCTTGTACGCCAGTCCGGCCTATCTGGCCGGCAAGCCCACCCCCGTGGCGCCGGGCTTCGCGGGGCACAGCTTCATCGGCTGGGACACGGCCGCCACCGCCGCCGCCGCGACCTGGCTGACCGACATGGTGCCGGGGGCCGCCATCGTCTATCGCTCCAGCAGCCTCATCAACCAAATGATGGCGGTGAAGGCCGGGATCGGGCTGGCCCTTCTGCCCTGCTACCTGGGGGACCCGGAAGCGGACCTGGTACGCGTTGCGGGTCCCGAGGGCGCGCTGACGCGCGAGCTGTGGCTGATCACGCATCGGGATCTGCGCAATACGGCGCGCGTCCGCGCCTTCTTCGACGTCGTCGGCCGGGGTCTGGTCGCCCGCCGCGACCTGCTGGAGGGCAAGGGTTAGACCGGAGCGCGATCATCAAGCCGCGCCGCCAGCTTCTTGGGCGCCACGGCCTGGTAGCTTTCCTTGATCCAGGCCTGCAGCAGGTCCAGCGGCACGTCATCGCCCGCGCCGAATGTGGCGGTGATCCAACCCGCACGCCCCAGGCCATATCCCGTGGGCGCACAGTTGGCCATATCCAGCGCGAAGGGGCCGGAGCGGGGCAGCTTCACCGTCACGTGGCAGCCGGCCGCCCCGTCCCGGCCCAGGAAGACGAAGATCTTCTGCCGCACCTTCACCACCGTCTCCCCCCAAGGGTGATCCTCCCACGCCTCGGGATACGTCAGGGCATGGGCCAGCAGATCGGCCAAGGGGGAGTCCGGGAGCGAAGAGGCGCCGGTCACGGCTTGGGCTCCGCCGGGGCCTGATCGGGCGCGGTGGGCTCGGCCGCCGCCGGCAGGTTCTCCGCCTTCCAGCGCATGGCGCGCAGGATGCGGTTGTAGCCCGAGGGATGGTCGTAGAACACGATCTCCTCCCATGCGCCCGGCTGCAGCTTGCGGTATTCGGCCAGCTTCAGCGCCACGGTGGCGAAGCCGTCCGGCTCACGCGACAGGTTCAGGCCGAAGGCGTCGGCCTCCGCTTCCTGCGTGCGGATGATGGTGTTGAGCACGGGCGTCAGCACGAAGAAGTATGCGGTGAACAGGATGACGACCAAGGGCAGGCCCGCCACGTCGCCCAGGCCGGTGATGCCCCAGCGCCCGCCGCGCGTCAGCCGGCCGAAGACACGGTCCACGACCAGATAGCCGAAGCAGACCAGGAGGGAGAGGTAAAGCAGAAGGACAAAGACGTGATTCAGGACGTAATGCCCCATCTCATGCCCCATCACCGCCTTGATCTCCGCCAGGGTGCAGCGCTGCAGCAGCGTGTCGGTCAGGGAGATGCGGGTGGTGCCGAACAGGCCGCTGACATTGGCGCTGATCTTGTTGGACTGGCGAGAGGCGTTGAACTCATAGACGTCGGTGGCGGGCACTTCATTGGACCGCGCCATGGACAGCAGGGCCTCGCGCACCGGGCCCGGCTTCATCGGTTCGTATTTGTTGAACAGCGGCGCCACGAAGACCGGGGTCACCACGATCATGAGAACCAGCACCACCACGCCGAAGACGCTGGCCCATATCCACCAGCTGCGCCCCAGGCGGCGGACGATGGCGTAGAGCACCCAGACGACCAGGGCGCCTATCAGGCTGGAAATGGCCAGCTGGATCATCTGGTCGCCGAACCAGTCGCCAAAGGTCTGGTTCATCAGTCCGTACTGCCGCTCACGGTACCAGTCCGCATACGCGACGTAGGGCAGGCTGAGGACATAGTCGATGACGGTGTAGGCGATGAAGAACACCGGCGTGGCGAAGCGGCCCAGGCCGGCCAGCCGATCCCGCAGGCGCCGCGCCAAGCCGCCGGCCAGGAATATGGCCGCCACGGCCAACGACACCAGGAAGCGCCACAGCTGCAGCCAATAGCCGCCCTCGAAATAGGTGTTCGACTTGGCCCGCGCGTCGGCGGGCACCGTGTCCAGATAGGCCTGCGTCGCCGCCACCGGGTCGAACGCCGCGGCGTGCGTCGCCACCGGGACCAAGCAGGCCCCCAGCGCCGCGCCCAAAATCCCCACGGCTACCGCCGCCCCCGTTCCTTGTCCCCAAACCTTCATAACCGGCCCCAATCCTTGCGCGCCGCGCCCCCTGGGCGGCACTTATTGACCGACAGCGTAGAAGGCGGAAGCCGGTATGGATAGAACCAGTTCGCCTAAATCTTACAGGGCCTTGGGCAGGCGCGACTCCGGCGTGGGCGGCGCCAGGTCCTCATACAGCGCCTGGGCCTCCGGTGCCGGGCCGCGTCGGGTGCCCAGCGCCAGCACCTTGATGACGCGGATATGGTTGCCGAGGGGAAAGGTCAACACGTCGCCCGGCCGCACGGTGTGGTGCGCCTTGGTGATGGGGGTACCACCGCAGCGGATGGCGCCGGAACCACACAGCTTGGCGGCCAGGCTGCGCGACTTCAGGAAGCGGGCGTACCACAGCCATTTGTCCAGCCGCAGCCGGCCTTCGGCCAGGTCGGCGGCATCCTCGTCATCCGGGCCGGCGCCCCTCCCGTTTCCCTTAGCCATGTCGCGCCGCCGCCTTTGCCATCACCGCCACGCCCCCCATCAGGGCACCTCCACCAAGGTCCGCAGAATGCTGAAAGGATGGTCACCAGGCGGCACCGGCTGGGGTGTGGGCGCCGCCTTCCTACCGGGCTTGACCGCTGCGGAGGGCGCCGCAGGAGTCACCCCGAGAGCCGCAGCGGGCGCCGGGCTGGGCTTGGGCCGCCGTCGCAGCCAGGGCGCCGGCTCCCCCTCCGCCTTGGGTTGCCCCAGACGGTAGCCCAGCGCGGACATCAGGGACGGCACCTCCGCCCGGGGCACGCCCAGGCTCAGCACCAGATCGTCCACGGCGACCAGCGGCCCGGCCTTGGCCCGGCCGGCCAGCGATTTCTCCAGCCGGTCCACCATGTCGATGCGCATGGCGCGAGATCCTAGGGGGACGTAGCCGATGGCGGCCAGGAAATGCGGCGGCAGGTCGCCGACGACCAGGGTCACGCGCCCGGGTGGCGGCACGGCCACGGGCGTGCCGTGCGCCACCGACCACAGCAGCCCGCGCAAGGCCACCGCCGCGGGCCGCGTCAGCGCCGTCAGGAACACCTGGCTGAAGCCCAGGCGCAAGCCCAGGGCCGCCAGGCGCCGCCGGTCCTCCTTCGTCAGGGTGGCGATCAGCGGTTCCAGCGCCGCGCGCGGCAGGCCGCCCAGCGCCTCCGCCACCTGGAAGGCGATGCCCCGGCCGGCGCCGGAAAGCTCCCCACCCCGCGCCGCGGCGGCCAGCGCGGTGAGAGGCGCCAGCACCCGGGCCACGTGTGCCTCCACCCAGCGGGTCAGGCGGGCCCGCACCGGTTCGCGCTGGCCGGTCTGCAGGAAATCGTCGCCCACCAGGCGCACCAGGGGAGCCAGCGGCGTGGGCCCCGGCGCCAGCACACCGATGACGGCGCCATCCCAGCTGAGCTCGCCACCGCCGTCCAGAGTGATGGCGGCGTCGGGTGCCGCCTCCAGCGCGCGCACCCGCTGATTGATGACGTCGCCCAGGGCGCGGCGGGCGGCGGTGGTGATGGCCTTGGCGTCGGCCGCCGGCACGTCGGCATCCAATTGGAAGGCCACGCCGTGCAGCCGGCCCACCGGGTGGCCCTCCACCAGCACGCGGCCGTCGCGGTCCACCGCCCCCATCAGGTCGCGCCCGTCGGCCAGGCGCTTCACCAGGCCAGCCGAGCGCTTGTCGACAAAGCGCTGGGTCAGGCGCTCATGCAGGGCGTCGGACAGCCGGTCCTCGATGGCGCGGGTGCGCTCCTGCCAATGGACGGCATCGTCCAGCCAGCCGGGGCGGTGGGAGATGTAGGTCCAGGTGCGTATATGGGCGATGCGCGACACCAGGGTGTCGATGTCGCCCTCCCCCCGGTCCAGGCGGGCCACCTGGGCCGCCACCCAATCCAGCGGCAGCGTGCCGGCCGGCCCGTCGCGCAGATACTTGAAGATCTGGGACAGGAGGCGGGTGTGGGCGTCGGACAGCACCTTGCGGAAGTCCGGAATCTGGCAGACCTCCCACAGCAGGCGCACAGCCAGGGGGTTGTTGGCCAGGCGCATGAGGTCGGCGTCCTGCGCCAGCGCCTGCAAGGCCAGATGGTCGTCCGCCTCCCGCGCGCGGATCAGCACGGGCGACGGCGGCCGTTCCTCCAGCGCGCGCAGCAGGGCCTGGGGGCTGCGGAAGTCCAGGTCGACGTTGCGCCACATCAGGATCTTCAACGTCTCGAACTTATGGTTCTCCACCGCGTCGATCAGCTCGGGATCCAGCGGCGGCGCCTCATCCGTCGTGCCGAAAGTGCCGTCGGTCAGGTGCCGGCCGGCGCGGCCGGCGATCTGCGCCACCTCCGGCGCGCGCAGGCGGCGCGGCTGCTGGCCGTCGAACTTGGACAGGCGGGCGAAGGCCACATGGTCGACATCCATGTTCAGGCCCATGCCGATGGCGTCGGTCGCCACCAGGTAATCCACCGCCCCTTCCTGATAGAGCTGCACCTGGGCGTTGCGGGTACGGGGACTGAGGGCGCCCAGCACCACGGCCGTGCCGCCGCGCGTGCGGCGCAGCAGCTCCGCCAGGCCGTAGACGTCGGCGGCGGAGAAGGCCACCACGGCAGCCCGGGGCGGCAGCTTGGTCAGCTTCTTGTGCCCGCTGTAGGTCAGGCTGGAGAAGCGGGGCCGCGACACGAACTCCGCCTTGGGGATCAGCTTCTGCAGCAGCGGCTTGATGGTGTCGGAGCCGAGGAACATCGTCTCCTCCGTCCCGCGCGCGTGCAGCAGGCGGTCGGTGAAGATGTGTCCACGCTCGGGATCGGCGGCCAGCTGGATCTCGTCCACCGCCAGGAACTGGGCCACATGGTCCAGCGGCATGGATTCGACGGTGCAGATCCAATAGCGGGCGCCGGGGGGGATGATCTTTTCTTCCCCCGTCACCAGGGCCACCTGGCCCGCCCCCTTGGCCCTGACCACCTTGTCGTAGTTCTCCCGCGCCAGCAGGCGCAGCGGGAAGCCCATCATGCCGCTGGCGTGGGCCAACATGCGTTCCATGGCCAGGTAGGTCTTGCCGGTGTTGGTCGGCCCCAGCACCGCCACCACCCGCCCGCCCGGCAAGGCGCCCACGCCGTCGGCGGCCCGCCGCTGAGCGGGCAGGGCGGAGGCTGGAGAGGGGCGGGGACGGTCGCTCATGACACTCAGTGTTGGGGCGGCGGCCCCCAAAAACAAGACGGCGTGTTTGAGGGCCACTCGCATGAACCGCGCCCGAGGACGGCGGTTCCGAGGTGGACCCCGTCAGTGGACCCCCCGTTAGTGGACCCCCGTCTGGCCGCGGCCAAGTGGCCCTGGAAAAACCCCGCCCCCAATGCGGACATAATGCGGGGCCATCCTTATATAGGGTACCGGCCCGACAGGCACGCCGCTTGATTCCGGTCAATACTCCCGTATCACCTAGGCGCAACACCGTTCCCCTGAAGGCCCGTCCATGCCCGTCCGCCCCCGTCTCGCCGCTTTGTCGCTGATCCCCCTGCTGCTGGGCACCTCCGCCCTGGCCGCACCCGTGACGCAGGAAGGTGCCGACAAGCTGGCCCGGCTGGCCGAACAGCAGCTGACCAAGCCCGCCAACCCGCACAAGGACGGCAGCCTGCGCCTGACCCTGAACGGCCACGCCAGCGCCACGCGCGAGGGGGATCATTACCGCCTGAGCCTGCCCGGCGCCCAGCTGCACCTGGGCGACGACAGCGTGCTGGACCTCGGCACCCTGGTGCTGGCGGTCACCCCCACGGCCGACGGCCACTGGGACGCCACCGGCGCCCTGCCCAGCCCCATGGGCGTGTTCGACGGCCAGGGCATGCGCATCGGCGAGGTGCGCCTGGGCAGCCAGAGCCTGCATGCCCGCTGGACCCCCGATTTCCAGACGGTCGACCTGCTGGACGCCAAGGCGGGCGACATCCGTTTCATCCCCCGCCCCGGCCACGGCGCCGTATCCATGGACGCCCTGGCTGTGCGCTTCATGCCGGAGGACGAGGCGCGCGGGCGGTGGAGCGGCCCGCTGCGGATGGAAGTGAACAAACTGGACACCAGGACGCCGGAAGGTGCGGAGGAAACCCGGCTGCTGCGCGGCCTGCTGGCCATCGACGTCACGGACTTCAACATGGCCCAGGGCGCCCTGCTGCGTGTGGGCGGCGGCACGGATCCCGGCCCCGCTGGCGCCGTGCTGTCGCGCATGAAGGGCACCCTCAGCCTGGACGGCTATGCCAGCCACGACGACGAGGGCCATCCCTATTCCCTGAAGACCCTGAACGCCACCGTCACCGCCGACAACATGGACGGCGACCATGGCGTGCTGTCGCTGGACTACAGCCACCGTGGCCTGGTCAAGCCGGCCGTCAACGGCCAGGCCGACCCCATCCCGGAAAAGGGCGACCTGCACCTGAAGATCACCGACCTGCCGGCCCGCACCCTGGCGGAGGCTGACTGGAATACCCTGCCGCCCGACGCCAAGCACCGCAACCGCGCCATCAAGGACCGCACCCTGACCGCCCTGGGCCAGGCCGGCAGCCATCTGACCATCGACAAGCTGGACTTCCAGGCGCCCGACGCGGCCCTGGTGGGCAACGCGGCCCTGGTGTTCGACGCCGCCAACCCGCGCGGCCTGACCGGCACCCTGTCGCTGCTGATGCGCGGCCTGGACCACCTGCCGGCCAACGGCGTGGGCAACGGCGCCATGCTGGGCTTTTTCGCCCTGCAGTCCATGGGCGCACCCGAAAGCCAGAGCCGCCGCTTCAGCCTGGATTTCCGCCCCGACGGCCATGTGAAGCTGAACGGCAGCGACGTCACCCTGCTGATGACCGGACTGGCCAAGCTTCCCTGAAAACCGCCCCAGGTTGCGGGGCACATCCAAGATGTGCCTGGCTTCGGCGGCCTGCGCCGCCTGCGCGTCGCGCCCTAACCCTCAACCATGGGAACGAAGGCGACCGCCAGCAGTGGCTGTTCTCGCACCCGGCCGTCCCGTCCCTTTTCCACCAGGCACAGCTGCTGCGCCCTTCCTGCCGGCCCCACCGGCAGCAGCAGGCGCCCGCCCGGCCGCAGTTGCTCCACCAGGGCCGGGGGCACGGCAGGCGCGGCGCAGGCGGCCAGGATGGCGTCGAAGGGGGCCGCGTCCGGCCAGCCGCCATGGCCGTCGCCGATGCGCAAGGTGACGTTCCTGATCCCCAGGGCCGCCAGCCGCCGCTCCGCCGCCTGCGCCAGATCGGCGATGACCTCCAGCCCGAAGACCGTGGCGCCCAGGTGGGCCAGCAGCGCGGTCTGGTAGCCGGAGCCTACGCCGACCTCCAGCACCCGGTCGCCCGGGTGGACGTCCAGCAGTTCCGTCATCAGCGCCACCAGGGAGGGCTGGGACAGGGTCTGGCCCGCCGCCAGGGGCAGCACTTGGTCCTGATAAGCGTAAGGGGCCTGGTCCGCCGGGGTGAACAGTTCACGCGGCGTGGCCATCAGGGCGGCGGCCACGCGCGGGCTCAAGGCCGGCAGGCCCAGGGGCCGGTCCGCCCGCATGCGCCGGGCGATGGTTGCCACCAGGGCCTCGCGCTCATCCCGGCGGGCCGCCAGGTCCACCGCCGCGCCGCCGTCGCCAGACTTTCCGAACCATGCCATCACCCTGCCCCCGTACACGCTGGCCTCGTAGCGGTCATGCCGGAATCAGGCCCTGCCCCAACGGAGGGGCTTGCGTCCGTCGCGCCCGCCCCTCATATCGGGGCGCGACGGCCGGCCCATCCATGGGCGGCGCGTCGGAGCCAGGTTCACCACGTCGGCGGCGCCACGACAGGGCCGCCCAGAAAGAAGGACGGAACACGCCCATGAGTGAGGAAAAACTCAGCTTCCAGGCCGAAGTTTCCCGGCTGCTGGACATCGTCGCGCATTCGCTCTATTCGGAAAAGGAGGTCTTCCTGCGGGAGCTGATCTCCAACGCCTCGGACGCCTGCGACAAGCTGCGCTACGCCTCCCTGACCCAGCCGGAACTGACGGCCGGGGACGCCAACTTCCGCATCACCCTGACGCCGGACACGGCCGCCCGCACCCTGACCATCGCCGACAACGGCATCGGCATGAACCGGGACGACCTGGTGGAAAACCTGGGCACCATCGCCCGCTCCGGCACCGCCAACTTCATGGCCGCCCTGTCCCAGAAGGCCGAGGCCAAGAAGGACGGCGAAAAGGACGTGTCGCTGATCGGCCAGTTCGGCGTGGGCTTCTATTCCGCCTTCATGGTGGCGGGCGAGGTCGAGGTCTACTCGCGCAAGGCCGGTGAAAGCCAGGGCTGGCGCTGGACCTCGGACGGCAAGGGCTCGTTCACCGTGGGCGAGAGCGACGACGCCCCGGCGCGCGGCAGCCGCATCGTGCTGCACCTGCGCGACGGCGAGGACGACTACCTGCAGACCTACCGCCTGCAGAGCATCGTCAAGAAGTACAGCGACCACATCAGCATCCCCGTGCTGGTGGGCGACGACGAGAAGCCGGCCAACGCCGCCTCCGCCCTGTGGACCCGGCCCAAGAGCGAGATCACGGCCGAGCAGTACAAGGAATTCTACCATCACGTCGGCCACGCCTTCGACGATCCCTGGCTGACCCTGCATTGGCGGGCGGAAGGCGTGCTGGAATACACCAACCTGCTGTTCATCCCCGAGGCCAAGCCCTTCGACCTGTTCGAGCCGGAGCGCAAGCACCGGGTGAAGCTGTACGTCCGCCGCGTCTTCATCACCGAGGGTCCGGAAGGCCTGATCCCGGCCTATCTGCGCTTCCTGCGCGGCGTGGTGGACAGCGAGGACCTGCCGCTGAACGTCAGCCGCGAGATGCTGCAGCACAACCCCATGCTGGCCAAGATGCGCACCGGCATCGCCAAGCGCGTGCTGGGTGACCTGGCCCGCAAGGCCGACGACGCCGACTCCAAGGCGGACTATGCGCGTTTCTGGGAGAACTTCGGCGCCGTGCTCAAGGAAGGCCTGTATGAGGAGCGGGAGCAGCGCGACACCCTGCTGAAGCTGCTGCGCGCATACAGTACCCATGGGGGCACCCACGGCGATGAGCTGGTCAGCCTGGAAGACTATGTCGGCCGCATGAAGCCGGGCCAGGACGCCATCTACTACATCACCGGCGAGGACAAGGCGGCGCTGGCTCGCAGCCCGCACCTGGAAGGCTTCCGCGCCAAGGGTGTGGAAGTGCTGTTCCTGACCGACGCGGTGGACGAGTTCTGGCTGCAGTCCGTCACCCAGTACAAGGACCACGCCTTCAAGTCCGTCACCCGCGGCGGCGCCGACCTGGCCAACGTCACGGCCGAGGACAAGAACGACGAGACGCCGAAGGCGCCGGAGGACAGCGTGGCCGATCTGGTGGCGCTGGCCAAGCTGACCCTGGGCGACGCGGTCAAGGACGTGCGCACCTCCGAACGCCTGCGCGAAAGCGCCGTCTGCCTGGTGGCGGACGAGGGCGACATGGACATCCACCTGGAGCGCATGCTGAAGGCCCACCGGCGCCTGGATGAGACATCCAAGCGCATCCTGGAAGTCAACCCCACCCACCCTTTGATCCGCCGCCTGGCGGACCTGGCCAAGGCCAATGGCGCCGGCGGCGCCCAGGGTGAAGCCCTGGCGGATGCGGCCTGGCTGCTGCTGGACCAGGCGCGAATCCTGGAGGGCGAGCCGCTGCCGGATCCGGTGGCTTTCGGCCGCCGCCTGGCGACGTTCGTGGAGAAGGGGCTGGCCTAAAGGGTCAATCGCCTCATTTATTTACACCCTGTTCATGCCCCGCCCGAGAAACCGGTGTGGGGCATGGCGTTTTTGCAACGGCCGGTGGGTGTCAAGGGCGCCCCGCGCCGCATGGAACGGTTTCGCCCTTTTCTTGCCGCTAACTGCTGGCATAGTCCGCAACCGATCGAACGATGCGGCTGTTATCGTTGTCAGGTCGAGATGCGGCTGCATAGGGGGGCACCCTTGCCGTCGTTGATATGGGTTTCCCCCGGGACGTCCCGGGGGTCCAAGGGCGTGAGCCAGGCGGGGTTTGCATGGGGTTGTCGATGGGGGCTGTCGCCCCGAATGATCGGAATGGGGCGCGGACCGGGATGCGGCGCCGCAACGCCTCCACCGCCGCGCTACTGGCCACCGTACTGTTCCTGCTTCCTTTGGGCGTCCAGGGAGGCGCCCAGGCGCGCGACCTCGCGGACCTCATGAAGGACCGCTTCCCGGTAGCGCAGGGTGAGGCGACGCCGGACGACAGCGACCAGACCGTGCTGGCGCGGTTCTACCGGGGCCGGGGACTGAAGCCCCTGTGGGTGGAGCACGGCGAGGCCAACGCCGCCGCCCGCACCGTCCTGACCGTCCTGGGCCATGCCGACGAGGATGGGTTGAACCCCAACGACTATGCCCCCGCCAGCCTGACGGCGCAGCAGGCCCATCTGGACAGTCCCGAGGCGCAGGCCGCGTTCGAAACCAACCTGACCCTGGGCCTGGTGCATTATGCCAGCGACGTGTCGGTGGGCCGCATCATCCCCACCCTGGCCGACCCGGAACTGGTCATCGACCGGCCGCCCTTCGACCGGGCGCAGTTCCTGGGTGGCGTCGCCTCCGCCACGGATCTGGGCGCCCTGCTGACCGGCCTCGCGCCGCACCGCCCGGAATACGCCGCGCTGAAGGCCGCGCTGGCCCACTATCGCCAGATGAAGGCCGCCGGCGGCTGGCCCACCATCCCGCCGGCGCCCAAGGCGCCCCCGGCCCCGCCACCGCCGGCCGATCCCGCCAACCCCACGGCGCCCGCGCCCAAGCCGGAAAAGACCAGCGATGCGCTGAAGCCCGGCATGATCGACCCGCGCGTGCCGGCCCTGCGCGCCCGCCTGGTGGCCACGGGTGAGGCCAAACCCCTGCCCGTTCCGCTGCCCAAGGGCACCAATCCGGAGCTGTACGACGACGCCCTGGCCACGGCCGTGAAGGAATTCCAGCGCCGCCAGGGGCAGGAGCCGGACGGCGCCATCGGCAAGCGCACCCTGGTGGAACTGAACGCCACGGTGGATCAGCGCATCAACCAGATCATCGTCAACATGGAACGCTGGCGGTGGGAGCGGGAGCCGGCGGACCAGCCCTACCTGGTGGTCAACCTGGCCGACTACACCCTGTCGCTGATGCGCGGCATGGACGTGCAGCTGACCATGCGCGTGGTGGTGGGCGCGCCCTTCACCCGCACGCCCGTGTTCATCGGCAACATGAGCTATATGGAGTTGAACCCCTACTGGTACGTGCCGACCAAGATCGCCAAGGAAGAGATTCTGCCCAAGCAGAAGAAGGACCACAGCTACGTCGTCAAGAACCACTACACGCTGCTGTCGGACTGGACGTCCAACGCCGTGCCGGTGGACCCCAGCAGCATCAACTGGGCGACCGTGACGGAGCGCAACTTCCATTGGCGGGTGCGGCAGGACGCGGGCAACGACAATTCGCTGGGCCGCATCAAGTTCATGTTCCCCAACAAGTTCGACATCTACCTGCACGACACGCCGTCCAAGCGGCTGTTCGAGCGGGCGGTGCGGTCCTTCAGCCACGGCTGCATCCGGGTGCAGGACCCGCCCAATCTGGCGCTGGCCATCCTGGCCCTGACCGACACCCCCGGCTGGCCGGAGGAGAAGCTGCGGGCCGAGATCGGCGGCGACAGCCTGAAGCACCAGACGATTCGCCTGAAGAATCCCCTGCCGGTGCACATCACCTACATCACCACGGTGACCGACCCGGACGGCGGCATCGACTTCCGCACCGACGTCTATGGTCGCGACGCCCGCGTGCTGGCCGCCCTGAATGGTCCCCGGCCGCGCAAACCGGTGGTGCCCGCCGCGGTGCCGGCGGCCGCCCCCACGCCTGGGAGCGCGCCCAACGCCGCGCCGAACACGGTGCCGGCCGCGTCGGGCGACGCGCCGAAAGCGGCTGAGACTCCAAAGCCTTCGGTCCAAGGCGCACGCACGGGCGCTACACCGGCACCGGTCAAGGCGCCGGCGCCAGCCGCCACCCCCGTGCCGGCGAATGCCAACCCGGCGCGCTGACGGATGGAGGCCGCTTGCCCAATTGTGACCGTTTCGGAAGCGGTTGCAAAGGCGGACGCCCAGGCCGCCGCACGGTAGCGGTCATACGTTCATCAAATTTTTGCCTCATTTGGGGCTTGCTTATTCACACCCCGTTGTCACAGACTGCAGCCCTGCCCTGCTGGTGACGCGGGGCTATGGCAAGACAGATGGGGACATCCGGAATGGACGAACGGCACGCCGCGGCGCGTTTGCTTACTATTGCCTGCGACGCCCCCAGTGCCTCTGACGCGTCCCTGGTTGCCTCTTCCGCCCCAGCCCCCACCCGGCGTGGCCTGCTGGCGGGCTTCGCCAAGCTAGCCACCGGCGCTGCCCTGGTGGGTGGTGTCGCCAGCCCCCTGCCGGCGCTGGCCAAGGCCGCCACCAAGCACCACGGCGGTGCCAGCCACGGCCACAGCGCCGCCCACGGCAATCTGATGCATGGCGACTGGTCCAACGCCCGCGCCGCCACCCGCCCCCTGTCGGACAACCGCCGCGTTCTGGCCTTCAACCATCTGCACACCGGCGAGAAGCTGAAGGTCACCTACTGGGCTGACGGCAAGTACCTGCCGACCGCCCTGCACGACGTGAATTCCATCCTGCGCGACTGGCGGACCAACCAGACCATCGCCATGGACCCCAAGCTGCTGGACCTGATGTTCCAGATGCAGCACCGCCTGCACACCAACGAGACCATCCAGGTCATCTGCGGCTATCGTTGCCCCAAGACCAACGCCATGCTGGCGGCCAACTCCGAAGGGGTGGCCAGCCACAGCATGCACATGGAAGGCAAGGCCATCGACCTGGACCTGGCCAGCAAGCCCCTGGCCCGCATCCGCCAGGTGGCGGTGGAGCTGAAGCAGGGCGGCGTCGGCTATTATCCCAAGTCCAACTTCGTCCACGTCGATACCGGCCGCGTCCGTCAGTGGGCGTAAGGGCGGGGGCGTGAAGCCCTCCCCTCCCCCAATGGGTCTAAGGACGGGCTTGTTCCCGCGTTCAACCGCGTGAGACAACGCCCTCTCAAGGATTTCTGAGGGGGACTAAAGACATGCGGGCACGCCCGGCGGCATTATTGGCCGCTCTATTCATCGCCATCGCGTCCACAGCCGTCGCGCAAACGACATCCGCCCCCTTCACCGGCCGCGACCTCAGTGGCACCTACGCCTGCACCGGCGTGGATGGGCACGAGGGCGCCTACACCTCCACCGTGACGCTGGAGATGGACAGGGCACAATCCCACGGGAAACGGGCCGGCTATCATTTCAGGATGGAGGTGCCCAACTATGGCACCTATCGCGGTGTCGCCACCGCCGACGGTGACGCCCTGGCCATCACCTTCGCGCACGAGGACCCGGCCACCCAGGACTATGGCACCGGCATCGCCAAAGTGAGCCGGACCAAGGATGGCAAGGTGCGCTTCGACAAGTTCTATTACGAAGACGCCTACAAGGGCGGGAACACTGGCACGGAAAGCTGCGTGCGCAATTGAGGCGTCCCCGATAAGCGAACAGGCCCCGGATCGGTCGATCCGGGGCCTGTCGCGTTTCATGGCATGCTGTCTTGCTATCGGCCTGGTTGAAGTCGGGCCGGCCGAATTCCAAGGCTCAGGCGGCGCTGGGTCCGTTCGCCAGTTCCCGGTGCAGGACCTCGGTATCCAGCTCCTTTTCCCACTTGCTGACGGCGATGGTGGCCACGCCATTGCCCACCAGGTTGGTCAGGGCGCGGCATTCGCTCATGAAGCGGTCGATGCCGATGAGCAGGGTCAGCGAGGCGATGGGAATGTCCGGCACCACGGCCAGCGTGGCCGCCAGGGTGATGAAGCCGGCGCCGGTGACGCCGCTGGCGCCCTTGGACGTCAGCATGGCCACCAGCAGGATGGTGACCAGATGCCCGAAGGTCAGGTGGGTGTTGGTCGCCTGGGCCAGGAACAGCGTAGCCAGGGTCATGTAGATGTTGGTGCCGTCCAGGTTGAAGCTGTAGCCCGACGGGATCACCAGGCCCACCACGGGGCGGGCGCAGCCCAGGCGTTCCATCTTCTCCATCATCTGGGGCAGCACCGTCTCGGATGAGGAGGTGCCCAGGACGATCAGCAGCTCGGCCTTGATGTAGTTGATGAAGCGCAGGATGGAGAAGCCGCAGATCCAACCGACGACGCCCAGCACCACCAGCACGAACAGCAGGCTGGTCAGGTAGAAGCTGCCGATCAGCATGCCCAGGTTGATCAGGGCGGCGATGCCGTACTTGCCGATGGTGAAAGCCATGGCGCCGAAGGCACCGATGGGGGCCAGGCGCACCACCATGTGGATGATGCGGAAGAAGATCTTCGACATGCGCTCGATGACCACCGTGGCCGGCTTGCCGTAGTCGCCCAGGTGGGCGATGGCGAACCCGGTCAGGATGGCGATCAGCAGGACCTGCAGCAGGTCGCCGCCGCCCAGCGCACCCAGATAGGTGTCGGGGATGATACCCAGGATGTGGTCGGCCACGGTGTCCTTGGCGGCCTTGTCGACATAGGTCGACACCGCCTTGGCGTCCAGGGTGTGGGGGTCGACGTTCATGCCGGTGCCCGGCCGCACCACCTCGCCCACCAGCAGGCCGATGACCAGCGCGAAGGTGGAGATGACCTCGAAATAGATCAGGGCCTTGCCGCCCACGCGGCCGACCTTCTTCATGTCGGTCATGGCGGAGATGCCGCTGACCACGGTGCAGAAGATGACCGGCGCGATCATCATCTTGACCAGCTTGATGAACCCGTCGCCCAGCGGCTTCAGCGAGGCGCCGAAGCTGGGCCAGATGCTGCCGACGATGATGCCCAGGATGATGGCGATGATGACTTGGAAGTAGAGGACCGAGTACCAGGGCTTTTTCACATGTTCCATGGGCACATCTCCCTTAGCCTCTTGTGACGAGGCGTGTTGCCGGGCCCCCATTCCCGATGCCCCAGGGACCCGCGGCCACAGCACGGCCGTTAGGTGCGACAAGAAAGCAATTGCCAGGTGAGATCAAGGCTTAAGGCGGGGTTTCGTCCGCCGCTCCTCATGAAATTTTTTGACCGATGCGGCCGCGACAACAGCCGGTCGCGGCAATCGCTTCCCCTTGGCCTTCCCCCGGTGTCTTTCGCTTGCCCAATAAAAAGTCGTTTTAAAAGACGGTCAGTTGCGGCGGCGCCGTCTTCAGCAGGTTCTCCAGCCGCTCCACCACCTCTTCCATGTTCACGCGCACGCGGTCCAGTTCGTCCGCCGTCTTGTCGTCGATGCCGGCCTCGAACAGCATCATGTCGTAGTCGGCCAGCACCTTGGTGAAGGCCTCGCGCTCATGCTGCAGGATCTCATAGGCGCCCAGCGCGTGGACCAGCAGCTGCGGCGGATTGCGGAAGAAGGCCAGGCTGACGCGGGTGAAGGCGGCGATGGACCGCAGGCGCATACGGATGAGCCAGGACTTCAGTTCACGCGGCGCGTCGTTGGGACGGCTCTCGGCCTTGTCGCCGATGGTGAAGATCATGGCCTGGATCTCGTGATAGACGGCGCGCGCCTTCTTGTAGTCCGGGAAGGACTGGGCGGGGCGGCCGGACATCTGCTCGAAAGAGGTCACCGTGGACGACAGCGATCCCGCCAGCTCACGCAGCAGGGCGCCGTGGTTGACCTCCTTCTTCATGCGCATGGGGGCGATGTCCCTGTAACGGATCAGACGCCCCAGCTTAGCGCGCCAACCCCGTCGCCACCAGGGTATCCGGTGTATGGGGTCGGCCCGCGGCGTCCGCCGCCCTCTCATCCCCGCGGGCATTCCCGCGGGCGGTCAGGTCGTCGATCTCCAGATCGCGGCCCCGCAGATCGGGCAGGATCAGGGTGAAGCGGGTGCCGGCACCGGCCTCGCTGGCCGCCGTGACCGTGCCCTTCAGGCGGTGGGTCACCAGGTTGTAGACGATGTTGAGGCCCAGGCCCGTGCCGCCCGCCCCGCGCCGCGTGGTGAAGAAGGGGTCGAAGATGCGCGGCAGGATGGCCGCCGGGATGCCCCGGCCGTCGTCCTGGTACACCACCTCCGCCCCGCCGGCGTGTCCGTCCCGCTCGTGCCCGTCCCCCTGGGCCCCCGGGCCCTCCCCCGGTGGCAGGCGGCGGGCGGTGATGGTGATGCGGCCGCGCACGCCCGGCTCATAGGCATGAAGGATGGAGTTGGAGACGAAGTTGGTCAGCACCTGGGCCAGCAGGCCTGGATAGGTCTCCAGTTCCACCGGGCCATGGCAGATGACCTCCGCCGTGTGCCCGCTGCGGCGCAGGTTGGGGCCCAGGCTGGACACCACCTCCTCCATGTAGGCACACAGCTCCACCCGCCGCCGCTCCTCTGAGCTCTGGTCGGCAGATACCTGCTTGAAGCTCTGGATCAGGCTGGCGGCGCGGCCGATGTTGGACAGCATGAGGCGGGAGGATTCCGCCAGGTCGCCCATGAAATCGGTCAGGTCGCTGCGGCGCAGGCGGCCGTCGCGCACCAGGTGATCGATGGCAGTGACCCGCTCGGAAACATGGGAGGCGGTGGTCAGGGTCACGCCGATGGGGGTGTTGATCTCATGCGCCACGCCGGCCACCAGCTGGCCCAACGAGGCCAGCTTTTCCGCCTGCACCAGCGCATCCTGCGACCGCTTCAGCTTTTCCAGGCTGTCGCTCAGTTCCGCCGTGCGGGTGCGCACGCGGTCCTCCAGCTCGTCATTGGCGCGGCGCAGGGCGGCCTCGCTGGCCTCCAGCGCCCGCTCGCGCTCCTCCCGCTCCTTGCCGATGCGGTAGGCGACGCCGAAGGTCAGCAGCACCAGGCCGATGGCGTTGGGGGCGTAAAGCGCCGCCTCGGTCCAGATGGCGGCCGGCAGGACGCCGCTGGCGCGTAGCGACCAAACGACCGCCACACCCACGATGGGCAGGAAGCCCAGCAGGAAGAAGCGGGCGTTGACGGAACGCCGCAGGTCGCGCACCGCCGCCGTCAGCGTCAGGGCCGAGCCCAGCAGCGCCAGCGCCTGCGCGATGCCGGAGCCCCGCGCTGGATCCAGGTAATGCAGGGGCGTGTCCAAAACCAACAGGCCGGTGGACAGCAGCAGCAGCCGGGCGATCCAGGGTTGCCGCCGCCTCAGGTTCAGAAACTGCACGGCGAAGATCTGGCCCACGGCCACGGGCAGGGTGCCAACCACCTCGCGATAATAATGGCTGGCCAGATCGGCCGGCAGGTGCTCCCAGGGATAGCCCAGCTGGCCGTAGATGTAGGCCAGGGTGATCAGGGCGTAGAACAGCAGGGTCACCCCCACCTCCACCCCCGCCATCACCACCAGGGCGAACTGATAGGCGGCGGCGATGATGAGGACGCCGAAGGTCAGGCCGTGCAGCAGGATGTCGCGGCGGTCCACCTGGGCTTGGGCGTCGCTGCTGCGCAGGTAGAGCGCGAAGGAGGCGAAGTAGTGCTCCACCCGCATGTACAGCACCGTGCGCCCCGGCAGCAGAGCCAGGGCGAAGACGGGGTAGCGGTGGGGAATGTCAGTGCCCCGCGCCGCCGCCCCCTCGGCCACGTGCCGCTGCGCGGCCGGGAGCAGCCCATCGCCAGAGAACACGTAGAGATCCAGGCTGCGGTAATAGGGATAAGCGAAGACCAGCAGCCGGTCGATCGTGCCATCGGTCGGGTTGTCCAGAGTGATGCGCGCCCAATAGGCGGAATGGGTGCGGGCGAAACCGGGCGTATCGCGGGTGGCCGGGGTGAAGCGGGTGGCCGCTGGGCCCGACGTGACGTCGGCCAGGGTCAGGTCCCGCCCCTTGTCCTCCAGCAACTCCAGATGGCCGCCAAGGGACAGGTCCGGGCCGTTCACCGTCACCGTGTCCGCGCGGGCCGCCGCAGGCGCCAGCGACGCGAGCGCAAGGAACAGCAGGACGGCCAGCACCGCCCGCAGGCGGCAGCCCATCCCCTCGTATCCCGCGCCCTGTCCCCGCACACCCATCATCCGTCCGCTAAACCCGTGGCTGGCGCAACCATGCCCTATCCAAGCTGGAAAGGCACGCCTTGCGTGTCCTGATGACGCCGGGCACGCGCGAACCGTCAACCGGCCCCACCCTGTCACGTGCGAACCGCCCCGTTCCGGTCCCGGCCCGTTCCGTTTCTGGCGCGCAGCCGGCCATCAATTGCCAGGCCCGCGCCCCCATGATAAGCGTCGCGGAAGGATGGGCCCGCCCTCTTCCGGGCAATGCCGGGGGCGGGCGGGGCCATCTGGCGGGACGAACAAGGTGGCGGGACGCCCTTGGGCACGACATGGCGGGACGGCGGGTCATGAGACGGCTGGCGGATTGGATGAAATCCATCGGGCCGGGCCGCCTGATCAACATCTCGCTGGCCGCCGGCATCGTGCTGTCCCTGGTGTTCGTTCATGCCGAGTTCACCCGGGGCCTGAATTCCCGCCGTGCCGAAATCCGCCAGGCCATGGATACCCAGGCCATCGCCCTGGACGGGACGCTGGCCGCCATTTCGGGCCGGGTGGAGCGCCTGCGGGAGTGGACCCGGCACGCGCTGCTGGCCCCGCCAGCCGACACCCCCCAATTGAACGCCTTCCTGGACGGGGTGGCCCAAGCCGGCGCGGATGAGGTGCCGATGCTGGACCGCGTCGGCCCGGCCGACACCAATCCGTTGGACGGACCCGTGCCCGCCGCCCTGCTGGCCCTGCCCGACCGCGCCTTGGCGCGGCATGAGGGATTGTCGCGTCCCGACCGCACCCATTGGCGGGCCGAGGCGGCAACCGCCGTGGCCCTGGCCCAGCAGCTGGCACTGGACGTGCGCACCCAGCCCGGCCTTGGGCGCGGCTATTTCATCGCCACCTCCGGCCTGGTGGCGGTGGCGCCCTGGCGGTCCGCCGATAATGCCCAGGGGCTGATGGCGGGCATCTTCGAGCGCAACGCCTATCGCCTGTCCACCCTGGCCGCCAATCCCACCGGCCGCGCGCTGTGGACAGAGACGCCCGCCCCGCCGCCTCAGGGCGCCGCGCAGGATGAGGCGCCAGCCCAGCCGCTGCCCACCGTCGCCGCTCCCATCGATGACCAGGGCCGTTTCCTGGGTGTGGTGGCCTTCGACCTGGATCCCGCCCTGCTGGCCCTGCCCACGGCCGATGCCGGCGGCGGTGGCGCCGTGCTGCTGCTGGGATGGGACGACCGCCTGCTGTCGGCCGCCGGCACCCCGCCCGCCGACCTGTTCCAGCAGGGCCGGCCCACCCCCGTCGGTCTGGCGGCGGTGATGGGCAAGACAGCCGCCACGGCCGAGCACGCGGGCTATCTCATCACCACCCGCCCCCTTACCAACGCCCCCTGGCGCCTGGTGCACGTGGCGCCGCGCGCCGCCCTCACCTGGTCGCTGGTCATGCACACCGCCGGGTCCATGGCGGGATTTTCCAGCGTACTGCTGGCGGTGGTGCTGCTGTTCAACATGGTGGTGCGGCGCATGGTGCGCTCTCAGGAACGCTCCGCCGCGGCGGAGCGGGAGGCGCGGGCGGCCACGGAACAGGCCCTGGCCGAACTGCGCGCCGCCCATGATGAGCTGGACTTCCTGAACCGGGAGAAGACGCGCTTCTTCTCGCTGATCTCCCACGACCTGCGCGGGCCCTTCAACGTGCTGCTGGGCATGACCAAGGAGCTGGCGGACTACGGCACTCGCATGGCGCCGGCCGACGTGGCCGACTTCGCCGCGTCGGTGCACCAGAGCGCGGTCACCGCCCACACCCTGCTGGACAACCTGTTGAACTGGTCGCGGGTGCAGATGTCGGGCACGCCCTTCAGCCCGTCGGTCATGCCGCTGGGCGAGGTGGTGGCGGCCGCCATCCATGACCTGGGCCCCACGGCCGATGCCAAGGGCATCCGCATCCTGGACGCCTCGGGCGACCGCCACATCCTGGCCGACCGCACCATGGTGCTGGCCATCCTGCGCAACCTGCTGGCCAACGCCATCAAGTTCAGCCACCCCAACCAGGGCGTCCAGGTGACCTCGCGGGCGCTGGGCGACCGGCTGGAGATCGCGGTGGCCGACCGGGGCATCGGCATGGATCCCGAACAGCTGGACCAGCTGTACCGCCGCGAGGCGCAGGACAGCCGCCCCGGCACGTTGGGTGAGGTCGGCACCGGCCTGGGCCTGACCCTGGTGCGCGACCTAGTGGCCCGCCACGGCGGGGTCCTGGCCCTCGACAGCCAGCCGGGCGTGGGCACCACCGTCAGCTTCACGGTGCCGCTGGCTGCCGCCCCACGTTAAACTGGCACGCCCTCAATCGCCGGGCGCCGGCATCCGCCGGCTTGGCTGTCCTCGTTTTGCCGTCCACTGCGTTCCCCGCAAAACTCCGGCGGACGCAGTCGCGTCCTACAGCGGCAGGAGGGGAATCCTCATGCCGCTGCTATGGGGCCATACCGCCCCGCTTCCGCCCCAATTTCCTGGCAGATGGGAAAATCAGAGCACCTCGGCCAGTCTTTCCGCCGGGCGGCACAGCACGGCGCCCTTGGGGCTGCGCGCGATGGGGCGCTCGATCAGGATGGGGTGTTCCACCATGAGGTCCAGCAGGGCCTCGTCGCCATAACCGCCGGCGGGCTCGTTCGCCAGCAAATCGTCGTTGCCGCGGCGGCGCAGGATGTCGGCCGGGCGGGCCTTCAGGGCGGCCAGCATGTCGACCAAGGCGGCGCGGTCGGGCGGGGTCTTCAGGTATTCCACCACCTGGACCTCATGTCCGCCGGCCTGCAGGTCGGCCAGCACCCGGCGCGAGGTGGAGCATTTGGGGTTGTGCCAGAGAGTCACGATCATGGGCGATGGTTCCAGGATGGGTTGACGGAAAGCGGGCACCATAGCCGCGCGCCCGGCAAGAGGCCATCCGCCGGAAGGGCAAGGCCGGCGCCCCAAGGCAGGGCAAGTGTAACGTTACGTTTTCAGCCTTCCACCCCGGCCCCGGCCTGGACTATGACTGCGATCTTGGCTGAGTGAGGTGAACGATGTGCGGCATCGCCGGTTTCCTGGGTAATCGCAACTGGACCCGCACGGCGGACCTATCCTGGCTGGAGGCCGTTGCCGACCGGCTGGCCCAGGCGAGCCACCCCGCCGCCATCGACGCCGCCCTGGACGGGCTGGTGGCGCATTTCACCGACCTGATGGCCTTCCCCACCCATATGGCCGCCGTGGCCGATCCGGCCGCCGCCGCCCTGCTGACGGCGGTGGCCGATCGCATCGACGCGTTGGAGACGATGCTCCGGTCCGGCGAGGCCGCCCGCGACGTGGCGGTGGAGCGCACAGCCGAACGGCTGCGCGATTATGCCTGGCAGCTGCGGACCGAGGTGCTGGGCAACATCGGCCGCACTCTGGCCCTGCTGCCGGACGGTGCCGCCGCCACCCGGCCGCAGCATGCTGTGGCCTGGGCCGCGGAACAGGTGCTGGAGAATCTGGATCGGCTGGAGGTGCGCGGGCGCGACAGCGCCGGCATCGCCCTGCAGATCACCATCGACCATCGCTACACCCTGGACGACCTGCCGGCGGCCCTGCGCGCCGGTGCCGCCGAGCGGCTGGCCGTGGGCGACCGGCACGAGGGCCTGGCGCTGCACGCCCTGCCCGACGGCCGCACCACCGTGCGCTTCACCTACAAGGTGGCCACCCTGATCGGCCGCCTGGGCGACAACGGCGCCTTTCTGCGCGCCCGCATGCGCGCCGACGCCGTGCTGTGGGCGGTGGCTGGCCACGCCGACGGCTTCAGCGCCATCGCCCACACCCGCTGGGCCTCCCACGGCGCCATCAGCCTGCCCAATTGCCATCCGCTGAACGCCCGCCTGCTGAACGAGACGGGCGCCGGCAAGGCCGCCACGGCGCTGGACGCCGATGCCGACGCCATGGTGGCCCTGAACGGCGACATCGACAATTACCGGGCCCTGACCGAGAGCGCCATCGAGGGTACCGGCCACGCCCTGCCCACCGACACCACCACCGACACCAAGGTCATCCCGGTGCTGTTCCGCCTGGAAGGCGAAACCGGCAATGGGGGCGGCAACGCCGACCGCTTCCTGGCCACCATCCGGCGCCTGGACGGGTCCATGGCCATCATCCTGCAGCACCCGGCCGATCCGGAGCGCCTGCAGCTGGGCCAGAAGGGCAGTGGGCAGAGCCTGTTTGTGGCCGAGGTGAACGACGGCCTGATCGTCGCGTCGGAGAACTACGGCCTGGCGCCGCGCGCCCGCCGGTCCATTCCGCTGGCGCAGGTGGAGCGCGGCGGCCTGGCCGTGGTCCTGTCGACGGCGGCGGGTGAGCCGGCGCTGTCGGCCCGCACGGTCGACGACGGCGCCCCGGCCAGCCTGAAGGCCGACGTCATCGAGATCTTCTCCCGCGATATCTTCCGCGGCCGCCACGACCACTTCTTCGAGAAGGAGGTGCATGAGGCCCCGGCCAGCGTGCGCAAGACCCTGGCCGGCCGTTATCGCCGCCAGGACCGCCGCGTCAGCTTCGACCTGGGGCCGGCGGGCGGCACCGACACGGGGCCGTGGGCCGGCTTGCGCGCCCGCCTGGCCGATCCGGCCAAGCCGCCCATCCGCCGCATTCTGGTGACGGGCCAGGGTACCGCCGCCATCGCCGCCATGGGCATCGAGCACCTGATCCGCCTGGCGCTGGACAAGGCACCGGTGACGGTGACCAGCGCCAAGGCCTCGGAACTGTCCACCAACCTGGACGGCAAGAGCCTGGATGACGCCCTGGTCATCGCCATCAGCCAGAGCGGCACCACCACCGACACCAACCGCACGGTGGACCTCGCCCGCGCCGCCGGCGCCTGGATCCACGCCATCGTCAACCGCCGCAACAGCCCCCTGGTGCGCAAGTCGGACAGCCACCTGTTCACCAGCGACGGCCGCGACATCGAGATGGCCGTGGCCTCCACCAAGGCCTTCTACAGCCAGGTGGCGGCGGGCAAGCTGACCGCCCTGTGCCTGGCCGACGCGCTGGGCACCCTGCCGGCCCAGCAGATCCATGACGAGACGGTGGCGCTGGAGGCCCTGCCCCAGCGCATCCAGGAGGTGCTGGACGACGAGGGCGCCATCGCCGCCTGCGCCCGGGCCTATGCCCCGCGCAACCGCTACTGGGCGGTGGTGGGCAACGGCGCCAACAAGGTCGCGGCCGAAGAGATCCGCATCAAGCTGTCGGAGCTTTGCTACAAGTCCATCCCGGTCGACTACACCGAGGACAAGAAGCACATCGACCTGTCGACCGAGCCGCTGACCCTGGTGGTGGCCAACGACCTGGCCCCCCTGCTGGCCCAGGACACCGCCAAGGAAGTGGCCATCTTCAAGGCCCACAACGGCAAGCCCATCGTCTTCGCCGCCAAGGGCGAGACCTGCTTCGCCCCCTACGCCGAGGCGGTGGTGCATCTACCGTCGGCCGGCGCCGGCCTGGACTTCATCATGGCCACGGTGGCCGGCCACCTGTGGGGTTTCCACGCCGCCCTGGCCATCGACGCCGAATCCCGCCCCTTCCGCGAGGTGTCGGCGGTGCTGGACCAGGCGCTGGCCGATCCGGAGCGGCCGGTCACGCCGGTGGCCACCAGCCTGGCCGCCATCATCGACCGCATCGCCGACGGGCAGTTGGACGCCGCATTGCCCGCCAGCTATGCCGCCCGCCTGGCCAAGCTGACCTCGGCCCTGCCCATGCTGGACACGCCGGGCGGCAAGCCGGAGCGGACGGCCGTCATCACGCGGGGCCAGGATCTGCTGCGCCTGGTGTTCGAGGAGACGTCGCGCCCCATCGACACCATTCGCCACCAGGCCAAGACCGTGACCGTGGGCATCTCCCGCCCCGGCCGTGAGATCAGCCCTCTGCTGCTGTCGGCCCTCGCCGACCTGGGCGCCGCCCCCGCCGACCTGGCGGAGCCGGAGCGCCAGCTGCTGATCGCCCTGTCCACCCTGGTGATCGGGGTGGAGGGCGGCGTGCGCTATCACCCGGCCGGTGGCCCTGGAAGTGAGGGCGCGGATGGCACGCCGCTGCTGCAGGCGGTGGAGCGCAGCGGGCGGGCCAAGGGCGTCGCCTCGCGCCACGACCAGCCGGCGCCGGCCACGGGCGGCAAGCGCCGCGCCCTGCGCCTGGGCCGGGGCATGCTGTCGGGCGGGGCCAGCGGCGCCCAGACCCTGGCGCTGCTGCCTCTGATGCGCGAGCCCAACTGGACGCCGAACGGCTTGGTGCTGCTGCACCTGGCGCTGGTCAGCCAGGCCTCGCTGCAGCAGAAGATTGCAATATTGAAGGATTTGCGCCTGTACGAAGACCTGTTCGATGCCTACCATGAGGCCGGACAGGCGGATGCGGCCGGCGACGGGGCGGGCCCAGCGGGCGGTCCAGGGGACGGTAGGGACGGAGGCTTCGCCGCCTTCCTGGAAAAGCTGGCCCCCCGCGACCTCATCCTTTCCACGCCCGCGGATCTGATCCGCCGGGCCTGAACTCGGGGTTTTGGGGAACGGCGATGCAACGGGCGGGGCGTTTGGCGAACCGGACGGCGGTGGTGACGGGGGCGGCGTCCGGCCTGGGCCGGGCCGTCGCGGTCGCCCTGGCGCAGGAGGGGGCCAACGTCATCCTCCACCACCTCTTGCCCGATGAACAGGCGGCGGCCACGGAGACCGCCCGCCAGGTGCAGGCCCTGGGCCGCACCGGCATCGTCGTGCAGGCCGACATCACCCAACCGGCCGGCGCCTATACGGTGGCGGAGGCGGCCATCGCCGCCTTCGACCATGTCGACATCCTGATCAACAACGCCGGCTTCCGCCTGAAGCAGCCCTTCGACGGCATGACGCTGGAGCTGTTCGAGGCCACCATGGCCGCCAACATGGGCGGCACCTTCCTGATGGTGCGCCATCTGCTGCCTCTGATGCGGGCGCGCAGTTATGGCCGCATCGTCACCACGGTGGATAGCACCGCCATGGAAGGGGCGCGCGGGATGACCGCCTACGGCGCCGCAGCCTCCGCCCTGCTGGGCTTCACCCGCAGCCTGGTGCATGAGTTCGGCGACAACGACATCACCGCCAACTGCGTGTGCCCGGGCCACCTGCCGCCCGACGCGGATGGCGAGGAAGAGGATTGGGCCGGCATCACCCCCGCCTATGTCTTCCTGGCCAGCGACGACGCCTATGCCATGATCGGGCAGACGCTGCGGCCCAGCCCCTGAGGCGCTAGGCCGCCTTGCGGCCCGCTGTGAACACGGTGTCGCCCGGCTGGATCTGGTCGGCCGGCAGATCCGGCAAAGCGGCCAGCTTGGCATAGAGCGGGGCGAAATCCTGCGCCGTGGCCTGGAACAGCTGTTCGAAGCTGTCCAAGACGAAGTAGGTTTCCTGGTAGTCGTCGATGCGATAGCCGGTGCGCATCACCCGTTCCAGATTGAAACCCACGCGGTTGGGCTCAGGGCTTTCGATGCAGTACTGCGTCTCGCCCCGCGAGGACAGCATGCCGGCACCGTAGGCGCGCAGGCCCTGGGGCGTGTTGATCAGGCCGAATTCCACCATGTACCAGTAGAGACGGGCCAGGCGCTCCAGCCCGCCGTGGGCTTCGGCCTCGGCGCCCTTCCTGCCATAGGCCTGCAGATAGTCGGCGAAGACCGGATGCATCAGCAGGGGCACATGGCCGAAGAAGTCGTGGAACACGTCCGGTTCCACCAAATAATCCATCTCATCCGCCCGGCGGATCCAGTTGGTTACCGGAAATCGCTTTTCGGCCAGATGGTTGAAGAAGACGTCGTTGGGCAACAGGCCGGGCACGGCCACCAGGGTCCAGCCCGTGGCCTTGTGCAGCACCTCGCTGGCGCGATCGAAATGGGGCACCCCGTCACGGGCATCCAGCCGCGCCAGGCTTTCCATGAACTCCGGCGCGGCGTAGCGGGGCAGCAAGGCCGACTGACGCTCATACAGCGTGCGCCAGCGGGCGTGCTCCTCCGCCGTGATCTTCTCCCAGCCCTGGGGCACGGTGTAGTCGGCCGCCATGGCGCTGTAGTCGCCGCGCAGGGGGGTATCGGACTTGCCCGTGGTGTTGACCGGCGCGCTGCTGCTCATGGCTCCATCTCCCTGGCTGGGTTTCTGGGAACCATTTTATCGCTGGATCAGCACCATTTTCTTGCGATCATGCCCCAACCTTCCCCATCTAAAACCACTTCCTGCCGTTTGAATGGACAGTTTAGCAATCTTGTGCCGGGAAGAAATTTCAGTCCCGCGCCAGTTCGGCCACCGACGGCAGGGGCACGGCGGTGGAGTGCTTGACCACGTCCAGCACGAAGCTGGAGCGCACGTCCTTCACCCCGGGGATCTGCAGCAGCTTTTTCATCGAGACCTCGGCGAAGGCCTCCAGGTTGCTGACCACCACCTGCACCAGATAGTCCATGGTGCCGGTCATGACGAAGCAGGACACCACCTCGGGGATTTGGCTGACCAGGCGGCGGAACACGGCGTCGCCCTCCGCGTTCTGGTCGATCTTGACCTCGACGAAGGCGACGACCCCCAGGCCTAGCAGGCGCCGGTCCAGCAGGGCGGCATAGCCCTGGATGTAGCCCTGGTCCTCCAGGTCCTTCACCCGGCGCAGGCAGGGCGAGGGCGAGAGGCCCACGGCCTCCGCCAGATCGACATTGGATAGGCGGCCGTTGCGCTGCAACGTATCCAGGATGCGCAGATCTGCCGCGTCCAGACTGGATTTACCCATAGTGATGCCGCCTTAAGTGTTTCTTGAGCACAACGTTGCTCAATCTTGAACAAATGCGGCAGACTTCGCAAGGAAATGCCCAGCCGCCGGGCGTATCATCAGGGGGATTGTTGCTTCTAACAGGGAGAGCGACCCGCCATGTCCACCCCGACCACCTCCTCCTCCCCGTCCTCCTCTGGGCCCGTCGCCGAAGCCGTCGCCGGTGGCGACCTGTGGGAGAACCCGCTGGGCACCGATGGCTTCGAGTTCGTGGAATACACGGCGGAGGACACCGAGGCCCTGGGCCGCCTGTTTGAGGCCATGGGCTTCACCAAGGTGGCCCGCCACCGCTCCAAGAACGTGGTGCTGTACCGCCAGGGCGACATCAACTTCATCGTCAACGCCGAGCCGGACAGCCTGGCCCAGCGCTTCGCCCGTGAGCATGGCCCCAGCGCCTGCGCCATGGCCTTCCGCGTGAAGGACGCGGCGCAAGCCCTGAAGCACGCCGTGGCCCAGGGCGCCAAGGAGGTGAAGGGCACCGTCGGCCCCATGGAACTGAACATCCCGGCCATCGAGGGCATCGGCGGCAGCCTGCTGTACCTGGTGGACCGGTACAACAGCCCCAGCATCTACGACATCGACTTCGTGCCCATCGAGGGTGCCGACCAGAACCCCGTGGGCGCCGGCCTGAAGCTGATCGACCACCTGACCCATAACGTCCGCAAGGGCCGCATGGACCCGATCTCGGAGTTCTATGGCAAGATCTTCGGCTTCCGCCAGATCCGCTACTTCGACATCACGGGTGAGTACACGGGCCTGACCAGCCGGGCGCTGACCGCCCCCTGCGGCAAGATCCGCATTCCGATCAACGAGTCGAAGTCCGAGCAGGGTGCCGACAAGCTGGACCAGATCCAGGAGTTCATCGAGGCCTACAAGGGCGAGGGCATCCAGCACATCGCCCTCCTGACCGATGACATCATCGCCACCTGGGACAAGCTGAAGGCCGCCGGCGTGAAGTTCATGACGCCGCCGCCCGACACCTACTACGAGATGCTGGAAGAGCGCCTGCCCGGCCACGGCCAGCCGGTCGAAGAACTGAAGAGCCGCGGCATCCTGCTGGACGGCAAGGACAACCGCTATCTGCTGCAGATCTTCACCGAGACGGCCATCGGCCCGATCTTCTTCGAGATCATCCAGCGCAAGGGCGACGAGGGCTTCGGCGAAGGCAACTTCCGCGCCCTGTTCGTCAGCATGGAACGCGACCAGATCCGCCGCGGCGTGCTGAAGGTCGCCGAGTAAGGTCTGTTCCGGTAACAAAACGAAAGGCGGCATCCGCGATGGGTGCCGCCTTTTTTGTTGGACCCTATCCCCGCCTCAGCTCTGGTGACGTTGACAACGCCCCCGTCTAAGCTAACGTATCGACATTGTCTCGACGTCACGAAAGGGCCGGACATGCGCGTGACCATAAGGAAATGGGGAAACAGCGCCTCCGTCCGCATTCCCGTGGCAGTCATGGAAGCGGTTGGGCTGGAGGTCGACGCCACAGTCGATATTCGGGAAGAGGGCAACCGCATCGTGATCGAGCCGGTGCGCAAGGACGACTACGATCTGGCGGATTTGATTGCCGGCATAACTCCGGAAAATCGCCATGTCGAAGTCGACTACGGACCATCGGTCGGCAAGGAAATCCCGTAATGGGCTACATCCCGGATGCCGGGGATGTCGTGTGGCTGCAATTCAACCCGCAAGCGGGACACGAGCAGGCCGGACACCGGCCGGCCGTGGTCCTAAGCCCAGCAGCCTACAATCGACGCGCCGGCTTGCTGCTGTGTTGTCCGATGACGACACAGATCAAGGGTTATCCCTTCGAAGTGCTGATCGGGCCAGACAAGAAGCAGGCGGTCTTGGCCGACCAGGTGAAAAGCCTGGACTGGCAGGCCCGACAGGCTGAGTTCAAAGGCAAGATCGACGACGCGGAGCTAGCAGAGGTTCGCCGCAAGGCCTCGGCCCTCATCGGCAAGCCGTGAATTTCTTCACGGCCCCTCGAACGCTCGGTCGTGCAGCAGGCTGGGCACCATGGACCGCGCCTCATCCACCTTGGACAGGTCCAAATCGGCCACCAGCACGCCCGGCGTCTCGCCGCCGGCGTCGGCCACGACCTCGCCCCAGGGGCTGATGATCAGGGCGTGGCCGTAGGTCTGGCGGCCGCCGTCGTGGGTGCCCACCTGGGCGGGGGCCAGGACCCAGCAGCCCGTCTCGATGGCACGGGCGCGCAGCAGCACATGCCAATGGGCGCGCCCGGTGGGCACGGTGAAGGCGGACGGCACGGTGATGATACGGGCGCCGGCCTTGCCCAGGGCGCGGAACAGCTGGGGGAAGCGTACGTCGTAGCAGACGGTGAGGCCCAGCCCGCCCCAGGGGGTGTCGACCACGCGCGCGACGTCGCCGGGGCGGAAGGTGGCGCTTTCGCGATAACGCTCACCATTCGCCAGTTCCACATCGAACATGTGCAGCTTGTCGTAACGGGCCAGTACCTGGCCCGCCGGATCGATGACGAAGCAGCGGTTGGCCGCGCGGCCATCCTCGGTCAGGCAGGCCAGGGTGCCGGTCATGAGCCACAGCCCGGTTTCGGCCGCCAAGTCGCGGAAGCGGGCCAGCGCCGGGTGCGCCTCTTCCTCATAGGCGCCGGCCAGCACCCGCTCGCGGCCCTGGACCATGCGGGCCACATTCTCCGGCAGGGTGGCGAACACCGCCCCCTGGTCCTTGGCCTGGCGCAGCAGCCGGTCCGCCGCGTCCATGTTGGCCGCGATCTCCGGTCCGGCGGTCATCTGCAGGACCGCCGCGCGCAGGACACCCGAGAAAGGGGCGGCCGTCATGCTCAGGCTGTGCCGGAGGCCAGTTGGTCCAGGCCCAGCTTGGCGTTCAACTTGCCGGCGCGGTCCAGGGCGTGGATGTCGTCGCTGCCGCCCAGGCCCTCCCCATCCACGAAAATCTGGGGCACCGTGGTGCGGCCGTCGGCCCGCTGAATCATCTCGGGCTTGCGCGACGGGTTGGCGATGACGTCGATCTCCTCATACTGCACGCCCTTGCTGTCCAGCAGGCGCTTGGCGCGGTGGCAATAGGGGCAGTAGGGGCTGGTGTAGATTTCAACGCGGGGCATGGGCCCAAACTCCTGAGGAAATGATTTACCTGAAATATTGGCGCATCGGCGGCGCAGCGCCAAGGGTGGGTGCGCAACCCAGCCCTGAATTTAGAGTGTTTCTAAATATCCTCCGCCTTCAGCACCCGGGCCAGGGCCAGCACCTCCACCCCCGCGGCACCCGCCCGCAACAGCACGCGGGCGCACTCCGCCACCGTGGCGCCGGTGGTGTAGACGTCGTCCACCAGTACCACGCGCAGCCCCTTGACCGACCGGCCGGGGCGAAGGGCGAAGGCGCCGGCCACGTTGCGCGCCCGTCCCTCCCGCGACAGGCTGCCCTGGCTGGGGGTGCGGCGGCGGCGGACCAGCAGGTCGGGCGCCGCTTTCACCCCGCTGAGTGTCCCCAGCCGCGCGGCCAGCAGGGCGGCCTGGTTGTAGCGCCGGGCGAACAGGCGCCAGCGGTGCAGCGGCACCGGCGCCACGAGATCGGCCCCGGCCAGCAACTCCCCGCCGGCGCGCGCCATCCAGCCGGCGAACAGGGGGACGGCCTCCGTCCGGTCGCCATGCTTGAAGCCCAGGATCAGGGGGCGGCTGGCATCGTCGTACAGCACGGCGGCGCGCAGCCGGCCGAAGGACAAGGGCGCGGCGACACAGATGGCACACAGGGCGTCGGCGCCCATGTCGTGAGGAAAGGGCCGGCCGCAGGCGGCGCATTGCGGCGCCGTGATGAAGCCGACACCCCGCCAGCAGGTGCCGCACAGCGTGCCGGCGGCGGCCACCGCCTCGCCACAGCCCAGGCAGCGCGGCGGCAGCACCAGGTCGAGCAGGCGTACGCCGGTGTCGCGCACCCTGGCCCCCATCACCCGCCCCCAATCGCCCATGCGCGCATATCCTCCGAGAAGCACGCGCCATGATAGCGCAAAGCCGCGCGCACCCCGTAAATTCCTGTTGCTCCGGCCAAGGAAGGGCCTATACCGGCCCCATGAGCGACGCCGACAGCATGACCGTCTTCAACCGCCGCCGCGTGCGAGCCCATCGCGACCGGGCCGCCGCCGGATGGGACGGCTTCAATTTCCTGAAGGCCGAGGTGGTCGGCCGCCTGGTGGAACGCCTGGCCGACATCAAGCGCGAATTCCGCGTGGCCCTGGACCTGGGCTGCCATGGCGGGGAGGTGGCGCAGGCCCTGGCGGCCGTGCCCAGCATCGCCCAGGTGGTGGCGACGGACCTGTCCCCCCGCTTCGCGGTCGAGGCGGCGAAGCGCATGCCCGGCCTGCCCACGGCGGCTGCGGATGAGGAGTTCCTGCCCTTCGCCGAGGGCAGCTTCGACCTGGTGATCAGCGCCCTCAGCCTGCATTGGGTCAACGACCTGCCGGGCGCCCTGATCCAGGTGCGCCGCGCGTTGAAGCCCGACGGCCTGTTCCTGGGCGCCATCCTGGGCGGCGAGACGCTGTTCGAGCTGCGCCGCAGCCTGATGGAGGCCGAGATGGACCTGATGGGCGGCCTGTCGCCGCGCATCAGCCCCATGGCCGAGGTGCGCGACGCCGGCGGCCTGCTGCAGCGCGCCGGCTTCGCCCTGCCGGTGGTGGACAGCGACATGCTGACCGTCAGCTACCCCCACGCGTTCCGCCTGATCCAGGACCTGCGCGGCATGGGCGAGACCAACGCCGTGCTGGACAGCCGCAAGGGCGTCAGCCCCAGCGACCTGTTCACCCGGGCCGCCGAACGCTACCAGGACCTGTACCCCGATGGCGAGGGCGGCATCGAGGCCAGCTTCCAGGTGCTGTACCTGGCCGGCTGGGCCCCCGACGAAAGCCAGCAGAAGCCCCTGCGCCGCGGGAGCGCCAAGCTGCGCCTGGCGGACGCCTTGGGCACGGAAGAGATCAACCCGCTGAAGAACTGATCGAGATCCCGCAAGGGCGGGGCCGCGCGCCGGCCGTCGGCGCGCGGCTTGCCGTTCCATGACCGGCCTTATGCCGCCGAGACCTCACCGTGCGGCGCGGCGCAGAAGACCTGGGCGCCGTTGACCCAGGTTTCACTCACTTTGATATCCCCGATATGGGTCGGCTCGCACGTGCAGGGGTCGCTGTCCAGGATCACCAGGTCGGCCAGCTTCCCCGCCTGCAACGTACCGACATACTGATCGGCATGGCATTGCCAGGCGGCGTCAATGGTCTGGGCCTTCAGCGCCGATACCACGCTGATGCGTTCATCGGCGCTCAGCACCCCGTGGTCGGGGTCCAGGTCCATGATGCGGGTGACCGCGGTCTGGACCCGGCGCAGCGGCTCCAGCGGGCTGACGGTGTAGTCGCTGTGCAGGGAGAAGCGCAGGCCCGCCTTTTCCACGGACGCGCAGCGGTCCAGAAGCTTGGCGCGGTCGCCCAGCAGCTTTTTCAGCACATATCCCCACTCCGCCACGTGCTGGATGAGGAAGGACGGCACCACGCCCAGGCGCACCATCAGATCGATCTGTTCGTCATGCAAGATGGAGCAATGCTCAACTCGGTTGCGCAGGGCGCCGTTGTCGGGGTGCTGCTCGTTCGATGCCTGATAGGCCGCCAGGATGTTGTCGATCGCCGCGTCGCCGTTGGCATGGGTGATGACCTGCCAGCCGAGACCGTTGGCGATGCCGACCAGAGTGGACAAGGCGCTGACGGGCAGGTTCTGGTTGCCCTTCACGTCAACGCCCAGATAGTCGCGCTCCGTCTGTATACGAGCCCACGGGGTGTAAGGCTCGCGTTGCAAACCGGTCACGCCCTGGTTGGATCCGTCGGCGAACAGCTTGATGGCCTGCTGCAGGAACATGGGATCGCTCAGGTTGGGCTGGTCCCACTGCACCTTATGCGCGCCCGTCTGGCCCAACTGGTACTGATTGACATACTGGGCGCTGGCGAAGCGGGGGCGCGCCGTGAAGATCGACACCGTCTCGATGGCCGCCTTCTCCAGCGCGGCGCTGCCCAACGCGATGCCCAGCGCCGCCTCGTTCACCATGGTGTTGCCGCTGGCCACGGCGGTGTAGAGGATCTCCGCCAGATTCAGGCCCAGCGTTTTCGCGTCCTCGGGAAAGCCCTGGTGGTTGGCGGAGAGTGCCGCCAGGACGTATTTCTGAGCGGGGTATTCGATGAAGATGCCGGAGGTGCGGCCAGTATCCTTCTCGTCCTCGAAGAAGGTGGCGATCTTGCCGCCGTCCGGCTGCGGCGGGTCGTATTCAGGCACGCCGGCCATCTTCAGGACCCGGCGGCTAGCGTAGGTGGTGTGGCCCGAACCCGACGCGATGTAAACCGGGTTCTGCTGGTCCGGATCCTTGGTTCCGAACAGATCGTCCAAGACATCGACGGTGATGTTCTGCCAGCCGTCAGACAGCCGCGAGGAATCGAAACCGGTCGCGACGATCCAGTCGTTCACCGACGGGGCCGATTGAATGGCCTGGCGCAGCTTGGCCTTGACGCTGTCGAAGGTGTAGGCCTCCCCCGCCACCGGCCCCAAGCCTAAGCCGGGGGCCAGCAGAGCGCTGGCCACGACATGCATGTGGGGATCGACGAAGCCCGGCATCAGGGTCCGGCCGGCCAAGTCAATCTCCCGCGCACCGGGGGCCAGGTCCCGCATCGCCTGCAAGGTACCCACACCCAAAATGTCTGTGCCCCGGATCACCAGCGCCTCGACCAAGGGCAGGTCATCACGCATGGTACGGATGATGCCGTTGTAAAACAGCCGGGCCGGCGCGCCGGGAGGTTCAGGCAGCGGAGCCGACTGCAGCACGGGATAGTCCGGCCGGATCCTCTCCAGGGTGTCCTTCAGTTCCTTGATCAGGTCATCCGCTTCCTTACCGGCCAGGGAGGCGAACGCGACCTGGGCGACATCGAAGCGGGAACACGCGCAATTGGGCAACATCCTAAACCTCTTTGGGATTGTGGCGGATGAGTTGCCCGTATGGGTAACACCAAAGGACAGATTTTAGTTCTTAAAGTTTTATCTGATTCAATCACATATCTTATGGGTTGTGATTTCGCCCAGGCGATTGGACAGCGCCCCTACAGCAGGTCGCGCAGCATGGCCACCAGCGGCACATCGGCCGGGGGCATGGGATAGTCGTTCAGCTGATCCACCCGCGCCCAGGCCAGGGACTGGCCCTCCAGGGGCTGGGGCGTGCCCTGCCAGACGCGGCAGACGTAGAGCGGCATCAGCAGGTGGAAGGTCTCATACCGGTGGCTTGCGAAGGTGAAGGGCGCCAGGCAGCTGGTGCGCGTGTCGATGCCCAGCTCCTCCCGCAGTTCCCGCACCAGGGCCACCTCCGGCGTCTCGCCGGGATCGACCTTGCCGCCGGGAAACTCCCACAATCCTGCCAGGGACTTGCCCGGCGGGCGCTGCGCCAGCAGCACCCGCCCGTCGGCATCGATCAGGGCCACGGCGGCGACCAACACGGTGCGTACCGGCTCCGTCGGCTCCGGCCGCCCATCCCAGCACGGGGTCATCTCATCCGCCACGGCACTTCCTTCTCTCAACGGCAAAACCGGCGGCATGACGTCTCATGCCGCAATAGGACGCGACCGCGTCCGCCGGAGATTTTCGGGGAACGCAGTGGACTGAAAATCGAGGACAAGGCAAGCGGGCGGATGCCCGCGCCCGCCGCCTGAGGGAACACTTAACTCCGGTAGCTCCCATTGATATCGATGTAGCCGTGGGTCAGGTCGCAGGTCCACACGGTGGCCTTGCCCCGGCCCAGGCCCAAATCGACCTGGATGTCGATCTCCTGTCCCTTCATGTGGGCGGCCACCGGCGCCTCGTCATAGCCCGGGACCTCCATCCCGTTGGCGCAGATCTGCACGCCGCCGATGCTGATCACCAGCTTGTCGCGGTCGGCCTTCTCACCGGCGCGGCCCACGGCGGCGACGATGCGGCCCCAGTTGGCGTCCTCACCCGCCACGGCGGTCTTGACCAGGGGGGAGTTGGCGACGGTCAGGGCGATACGCTTGGCCGCCTGGCTGCTGGCCGCACCGGTCACGGTCAGGGTCACGAACTTGGTGGCACCCTCGCCATCGCGCACGATCTGCTGGGCCAGGTCCAGGCAGACGGCGTCCAGCGCCTTGGCGAAAGGCCGCAGGCGCGGATCGGTCGCGTCGGTGATGGGGGCGTTACCGGCCCGGCCGGTAGCCACCAGGATCACCGTGTCGCTGGTGGAGGTGTCGCCGTCCACCGTCACGCAGTTGAAGCTGCGGTCGGTGGCGCGCGACAGCAGCTTCTGCAGCACCGGGGCGGCGATGGCGGCATCGGTGAACAGGAAGCCCAGCATGGTCGCCATGTCAGGGGCGATCATGCCGCTGCCCTTGGCGAAGCCGTTCAGGGTCACGGTCTTGCCGTCGATGATGCAGGTGGCCACCGCCCCCTTGGGGAAGGTGTCGGTGGTCATGATGGCGCGGGCGGCGGCATCCCAGTTGCCGGCGTCCAGCTTGGCCCAGGCGGCGCCCAGGTGCTGGGCGATCATGTCGGCCGGCAGGGGCTGGCCGATGACGCCGGTGGAGGCGACGAAGACCTCCTCCGGCTTGCAGCCCACCAGTTGAGCGGCGGTGGCCACCGTCTCGGACACCAGCGATTCGCCGGCGGCACCGGTGAAGGCGTTGGAGTTGCCGGAGTTCACCACCAGGGCGCGGGCGCTACCGCCGGTCAGGCCCTTGCGGCACCAATGCACGGGCGCGCTGGCGGTCAGCGAGCGGGTCAGCACGCCGGCGACGGTGGTGCCGGGGGCCAGCTCGGCCACCATCAGGTCATCCCGGCCCTTGTAGCGGATGCCGCAGTTGTATGCCGCCAGGCGGACGCCGGCCACGGGGGACAGGGTGGGGAAAGCGTCGGGCGCCAGGGGGGAGACCTTGAGGGCCATGGGGATCGCTCCGTTGAAGGCGAACGGTTCGGATGAGGGGCCGCCCGGAGGAACCGGGCAAACGGCGCAGAAAATAGGCCGAAATCCGTGACGAATAAAATCGAAAACGGGCGTTCGGCGCTTGAGCAAACCGCGGACAGCAAAAGGGCGCAAGACCGCCACCGGCGATGCTTGCGCCCTTCGCTAGCGTAACGGCGCGGGAAGGAACTCATCCCCGCGCCTTCCCACCCGCCTTACTGCTTGGCGGGGGCGGCCGGCTTGGCGGCGGCCGGCGGCGGGGTCAGCGAGATGGCCTGCTTGCCGGTGATGTCGAAGGCCTCGACCTTGGCACCCTTGCGCAGTTCATCCACCACCTGGGCGGCCAGATCCTGGGCTTCGGCTTGGGCGACCTGGCCCTTCACCTGCTCGAACGGCGGGGCCTGGCGCTTGCGGCGGTCCTCAACCTTGATCACGTGCCAACCGAAGTCGGTCTTCACCGGGGTCTTGCTGACCTCGCCCGGCTTCATGGCGAAGGCGGCGTCGGCGAAGGGAGCGACCATGTCACCCTTCGTGAAGTAGCCCAGGTCGCCAGCTGAAGCGGCGGAGTTCTTGTCGATCTGCTGCTCGGACGCCAGCTTGGCGAAATCGGCGCCGCCCTGGATCTGCTTGATCAGCGCGTCGGCCTCTTCCTTGGTCTTCACCAGGATGTGCCGGGCGCGGACCTCGTCCTCGGCCGGCATGGCCTTCACCATCTCGTCATACTTCTTCTTCAGCAGCGCCTCGTTCATGCGGGAGTCGACCTGCTTGCGGATGTAGGCCTGCTGCACGAAGCGCTCTTCAGCGTGCTTCAGCTCGGTCTTCACTTCCTTGCTGTCCTGCAGCTTGTCCTTGTAGCCGGCATCCGTCAGCAGACGGGCGGTCACCAGGTTCTCCAGAACGCGCGGGTAGGCTTCGTTCAGGTGAATCTGCTGCTGGGTCTGGGCCGGCAGCTGGCTGTATTCGGCCAGCACTTCCGACCGGTGGATTTCCTTGCCGTTCACACGGGCCACCACCGGATCGTCCGCGGCCTGGGCCGGCGAGCCGGCGGCCGGCGCCGCGGCGGGGGCGGCAGCCTTGGCCGGGGTGTCAGCGGCCAGGGCGGTGCCGGCCAGGGACCCGAAAGCCGCGGTCAGCAGCGCGGCACGCAACATCTTCACATACATGGAGCTGAATTCCTCGAGGACTGGGGCTGCATCAAAAAACGGCGCGATGCTAGGGACCAGGGACGGCCACGCCGTAGCACTGCCGGGCCCTTCTTCGGCTGTCGCGCCATAAAACACGGGGCGCGCCCCTCTCGCAAGGTGGGACAGCGCCGGATACCCACCCCGTACGTGTCCTGATGCCGCACCCCGGCCCCCAAGCGGCGAGCCTCACGCCATGCCCGGGGACGGTCGCTGGATACCGCATCCGCCGGGGCATCAAAGCGGTTGGAAAGCAGGCGGATCATGCTATGGTCCAGCCCCGCGCGTGTGGGGGATTTGACACGGCAGGTGGGACCGGTATCGCGGTACCGGAAACGGCGGGGCTTCATTGACCGCCGGGCCCTGCCACCTTATCTCACAAGGCGCATGGGGGGCCTTATCCAAAAGGGCCCCATGTCCCGCGCGGCCGGGCTGGATGATCCGGCCGGTTTCCCCGTGTTCGTTCTCTTCGAGGTTTTCATGTTCGGTTCCATCGCCCGCAAACTGTTCGGCAGCGCCAACGAGCGCGTTGTCAAAAGCTTGCGGAAGGACGTCGACGCCATCAACGCGCTGGAGCCGAAGCTGGTATCGCTGTCCGACGACGAGCTGCGCATGCGCACCGACTGGCTGCGCGACCGGCTGGCCAAGGGCGAGACACTGGACGACATCCTGCCCGACGCCTTCGCCACCGTGCGCGAGGCGGCCAAGCGCGCCATCGGCCAGCGCCATTTCGACGTGCAGCTCATGGGCGGCGTCGTCCTGCACCGCGGCCGCATCGCCGAAATGCGCACCGGCGAAGGCAAGACCCTGGTGGCAACCCTGGCGGTGTACCTGAACGCCCTGGAAGGCAAGGGCGTGCACGTCGTGACCGTGAACGACTACCTGGCCAAGCGCGACAGCGGCTGGATGAGCCGCATTTACGGTTTCCTGGGCCTGACCACCGACTGCATCGTCCACGGCCTGGATGATGACGAGCGCCGCCGCGCCTACGCCGCCGACATCACCTACGGCACCAACAACGAGTTCGGCTTCGACTACCTGCGCGACAACATGAAGTTCCGCCTGGACGACATGGTCCAGCGGCCCTTCAACTTCGCCGTGGTCGACGAGGTGGACAGCGTGCTGGTTGACGAGGCGCGCACCCCGCTGATCATCTCCGGCCCCTCCACCGACGGGTCAGAGCTGTACGCCGCCGTGGACACGGTCATCCTGCGCCTGGCCGACACGGACTATGAAAAGGATGAGAAGGCCAAGTCCGTCAACCTGACGGAAGAGGGCACGGAGAAGGTCGCCCAGATCCTGACCGAGATGGACCTGCTGAAGCAGGGCGACCTGTACGACATCCACAACATCACCCTGGTCCACCACGTGAACCAGGCCCTGCGCGCCCACAAGCTGTTCACCCGCGACGTGGACTACATCGTCAAGGATGACAAGGTCATCATCATCGACGAGTTCACGGGCCGCATGATGGACGGCCGCCGCTATTCCGAAGGCCTGCACCAGGCCCTGGAGGCGAAGGAGCATGTGACCATCCAGCGCGAGAACCAGACGCTGGCGTCCATCACCTTCCAGAACTATTTCCGCCTGTACCCCAAGCTGGCCGGCATGACGGGCACGGCCATGACCGAGGCGGCGGAATTCGCCGAGATCTATAACCTGGACGTGGTCGACATGCCGACCAACCTGCCCGTCCAGCGCATCGACTATGATGACGAGGTCTACCGCACGGCGCGCGAGAAATACGACGCCATCGTCAAGCTGGTGAAGGAGTGCCAGGAGCGCCAGCAGCCCATCCTGGTCGGCACCATCTCCATCGAGAAGTCGGAACTGCTGTCCGACCTGCTGAAGAAGCAGGGCATCCCGCACAACGTGCTGAACGCCCGCTATCACGAGCAGGAAGCCTACATCGTCTCCCAGGCCGGCCGCCCGGGCGCCGTCACCATCGCCACCAACATGGCGGGCCGCGGCACCGACATCAAACTGGGCGGCAACATCGAGATGCGCATCGAATATGAGCTGGGCGAGGTGACCGACCCGGCCGAGCGCGCGCGCCGCATCCAGCAGATCGAGGAGGAGGTGGCGGCCGCCAAGGACGTGGCGCTGGCCGCCGGCGGCCTCTACGTCGTGGGCACGGAGCGGCACGAAAGCCGGCGCATCGACAACCAGCTGCGCGGCCGCTCGGGCCGCCAGGGCGACCCCGGCGCATCGAAGTTCTTCCTGTCGCTGGAAGACGACCTGATGCGCATCTTCGGGTCGCAGCGCATGGACACCATGCTGCAGCGCCTGGGCCTGCAGGAAGGCGAGGCCATCATCCACAGCTGGATCAACAAGGCGCTGGAAAAGGCCCAGAGCCGGGTTGAGGCCCACAACTTTGAAATCCGCAAGAATCTGCTGAAGTACGACAACGTCATGAACGACCAGCGCAAGGTCGTCTATGAGCAGCGTCGCGAGATCATGGCCGTCGACGACATCAAGGAAACCGTCGAGGACATGCGCCAGGACACCATCAACACCCTGGTGGCCAAGGCCATTCCGGCCAATTCCTATGCCGAGCAGTGGAACATGGAGCAGCTGCACGAGGACGTGGTGCGCGTCCTGGCGCTGGACGTGCCGGTGCAGGAATGGGGCAAGGAAGAAGGCATCGCCGAGCTTGAGATCGAGCAGCGCCTGATGAAGGCCGCCGAGGAGGCCTACGCCGCCAAGGAGGCCAGCTACGGGCCGGAGATCATGCGCTCCATCGAGCGCAGCCTGCTGCTGCAGCTGCTGGACCAGTCGTGGAAGGACCACCTGCTGTCGCTGGACCATCTGCGCCAGGGCATCAACCTGCGCGCCTATGGCCAGCGCGACCCGCTGAACGAATACAAGCGCGAAGCCTTCAACCTGTTCGAGGAGCTGCTGGACAGCCTGCGCGAGCAGGTGACCCAGGTGCTGATGCGCGTGCAGCTGCAGGTCGCCCAGGCGCCGCTGGACCCCAACGATTTCCCGCCCCAGGAAATGCAAGAGACCCGCGTCGACCCGGCGTTCCCGCCCGCTGGCCTGCCGCCGGCCGACGAGCCCCTACCCCCAGGCATGGCGCGCGCCAGCGTTGGCCTGGGGTATGGCGCCGTGAACATGCCGCAGTCGACCCAGGTGGGCGGCCAGGATCCGGACACCTGGATGAACACTCCCCGGAATTCCCCCTGCCCCTGCGGCAGCGGCCTGAAGTACAAGCATTGCCATGGCCGCGCCCCGTAAGGGGCCGGTCCTGACGACCCGCTTACGCGTGAAGGAAGGGAGCCACGGGCCATGCCGGATGCCGAGGACATGACGCCGGAGGATGACAGCCACCGCCCGGCGCCGCCTGTCAACGAGGACATCGTGGAGCGGCTGCGCCGCCGCGCCGAACGGGCCCGTGACCGCTATCCCGACCATGCCGGGGATCCCGGCACCCTGGTCGGCGGCCTGATCGAGGATTACGAGGCTGCCGCGCAGGAGATCGAGCGCTTGCGCGCCGCCTTGAAGGACATCGCCCGGCGGTCGCTTGCCGCCATGCGGCCGGAATTATGAGGCTAGCGGCGCTTCTGCTGGCCGCGAGCCTGGCGGCCCTTCCGCCGGCGGCGTGGGCCGGCGGCGCCGAACCGCCGCAATCGACGCCCCAGGCCATCGTCCCTCAGGCCATCGTCGAGGCCCTGTACCGGCCGTACCTGGCCGATCCTCACGCCGAGAAGGACACGACTATCGATTCGGTCGCCCAGGTCCGGCGCCGCGCCACCCCGGCGCTGGCGCGCCTGCTGGACGCCAACCGGGCTTGCGAAAAGCGCACCCAGGGGATTTGCGCCCTGGACTTCGACATCATCATCGACGGCCAGGACTGGGACCTGTCGGGCTTCGGCCTGCAGGCGGACGCGTCGGGCGACACGGCCGCGGTGACGGCGCGCTTCAGCAACCTCGGGCCCCGCGTCCTGGCCTACCATTTCGTGCGGACCGGCGGACGCTGGCTGATCGACGACCTGGTCATCCTGAAGGACGATGCCGGGGCCGCCGACCATCCCTGGTCGCTGAAGGACACGCTGGCCGCTGAGTACGGCCCGACGGCGCGGAAAAAACACCGCTGAGGGCCATCGCTTCCCAGCCGCCACCTTTGCCGCCATCCCGGCCGTTCAGTCGGGGTAGCGGATCTCCAGGATCTCCACCCCTTCCGGCCCCTTGGGCGTGCGCACGGTGACGACGTCGCCCACGCGCGCCTTCATCAACGCGCGCGCCACCGGCGACACCCAGCTGATGCGGTGGCGGTCCATGTCCACCTCGTCCCGGCCGACGATGGTGACGGTCATACGACCGTCGTCCTCATCGGCGTAGGTGACGGTGGCACCGAAGAAGACCTGGGACCGGTTCTTCTGCAGTTGCGGGTCGACCACCTCGGCGCTTTCGATGCGCTTGGTCAGGAAGCGGATGCGCCGGTCGATCTCACGCAGGCGCTTCTTTCCGTAGAGATAGTCGCCATTCTCCGACCGGTCGCCGTTGCCGGCGGCCCAGGACACCACCTCCACCACCTTGGGACGCTCCACCCGCAGCAGCTGATGGCGTTCGTCGCGCATGCGGTTGAAGCCTTCCGGCGTCATATAGTTCTTGGCGCCCGCCGGCAGGGGCGGCAGGTCGTCCTCGTCATCGTCGTCGGGATCGGGCGTGGTGTTCATGAGGTCACTTCGCTAACTTGCCCCCGCCCTCTAGCGCACCCGGAGCGCAGCGACAAGACCGCGCCCCCGTTTGCGTGAAAATTGCGGTCAACGCAGGTCTTCGGGGAACGTCGCCTGGAAGCGCGAGGCAAACGCACGGCTCCTCACATCTCCCGCAGCGCCTTCATAAAGCCCTCCACCGCCTGGTTCAGTCGGCCGGCCTCGCGGGTCAGGCTGCCGGCGGTGTCCAGCACCTCGCCCGCCGTGCTGCCCGCCACACCGGTGGCATCGGTCAGGGAGGACAGGGTGCGGCTGACGTGGTCGGTGCCGTCGGCGGCCTCGGCCACGTTGCGGGCGATCTCGCGGGTGGCCGCACCTTGCTCCTCCACCGCGGCGGCGATGGCGGCGGCGACCTCGTTCACCTCGTGGATGGTGGCGCCGATACGTTCCATGGCGGCGACGCTGAGGTCCGTCCGCTGGCCGATGTCCTGGACGTAGCGGGTGATCTCCTCCGTGGCCTTGGCCGTCTGGCCGGCCAGGGTCTTGACCTCGGAGGCCACCACGGCGAAGCCCTTGCCGGCCTCGCCCGCCCGCGCCGCCTCGATGGTGGCGTTCAGTGCCAGCAGGTTGGTCTGGCCGGCAATGTCGCTGATCATCTGCACCACGGCACCGATGCGGTCCGAGGCCTCGGCCAGGCCGCCGATGGTCTGGCCCGTGGTGGTCGCCTCCGCCACGGCGCGGGCGGCGATGACCTTGGAACGTTCGACCTGCCGGCCGACCTCATCCACCGAGGCCGCCAGCTCCTGCGCGGCGGCGGCCACCGTCTGCACGTTGCTGGAGGTCTGGCTGGCGGCGGCCTGCACGTCCTGGGCCTGCGTGCAGGCGCTGCCGGTGTTGTCGGTCAGGGTGCGGGCGTCGCCCTCCAGCGTGTGGGCGGCGCTGGTGACGGCGGCGGCCACCCCATGCACGTCGGTCTCGAACGCGGCGGCCAGGCGGGCCTGACGCGTCACCACCGACCAGGTCATCATGGGCCCGACATAGCGGCCGTCGGTGTCGCGCACGGCGGCCACGCGCAGCTCCAGCTCCTCGTTATCGCCCCCCGGTGCATTCCCGCCAACGTTTTCAAGGGTCAGGCGGCCCTGCCAGGGCAGCAGGGCCGGGTTCCTCACGACCTCCAGCAACGGGGCGGGGTCGGCATGGAACAGGCCGATCCCGGCGCCCACCGGCGTGCCGCCGGCCAGCGGGCGCGGCAGGGGGGCGGCGAGCATCTTGAGCGTGCCCAGGCTGGCGGCGTTGGCATAGGTGATGCGGAAATCCTGGTCGGCGTCGGCCAGCAGGACGTTCAGCGGCATGTCGTCCACCATCTGCTTCAGGCGGAAGACGTCGGCCACCACGCCCCGCAGGGCGCCGGCGGCGCGCAGCATGCGCCCGATCTCATCCCGGCGCTGGCTGGGGCGGATCTCCACCGTGGTGTCGTTGGCCGCCAGGCGTTCCAGCAGGCGGGCCACCAGCAGGGCGGGACGGCCCACCCAACGGCTGGCCAGCCACCAGGCTACCAGGCCCAGCACCACGGCCAGGGTGACGCTGGTCACCAGGATGCTGGTCTTCAGATGCTCCACCGCCTCGGCGAAGATGCGCTTCTGGATGCCGGTATACAGAACGCCCACGATATGGCCGCCAGCGTCCTTGATGGGGTCGTACGCGGTATAGAAGGGCACACCCAGGATGTCGGCCTCGCCGCGATAGGCTTCGCCCCGGCCGACGACGGCGTCGTAGACGGCGTTGCGGGCCAGCGCGGTGCCGACGGCACGGCTGCCATCCTGCTTCATGACGTTGGTGGCGATGCGCACCATCTCGCCATCCTTGGCGGCGAAGATGGTGGCGGTGCCGCCCACCAGGCGCTTCACCGTATCGACGGCGGCAACGTTGTTCTCCAGCGCGGTGTCGCCAGCGTACAAGTGCCCGTCCTTGAGGCTGTAATCCTTGCCGTAACCTTCCAGCACGTGCCAGGCCACCTGCATGTTAGCGTCCTGCCGGTCCTTGGCCAATTCCATGGTGAAGCCCGCCAGCAACACGTGGCTGATGCCCAGGCTGACCACCGTCAGCAGGGTCACGGCCCCGACGATCAGCAGGGCGATGCGTGCCGCCACCGACACGGCGAAACCCTTGCGGACCTTGGCAGAAATGGAGGGGGTACCGGCGGCCGATGGGGCCGTCGAGGACTGGGCTTGGAACATGGCAACACTTCCCAAATGCAGCGCCCACGAGGGCGCCGAAGGGCGCGCACGGGCGAGAACAACAGCGAAATTTGAAATGCCGGCTAGGGCGACCCCGATCGGCCCGCGAACCGCGGAGCTGTCTTTCGGAAGGCGAGTTTCAATATAGACCGCTGGAGATTTAGTCCAGGGATAAGCCCATGCGAATTTTGAAGACTAGACCATCAGGATGAATGGCACGCCGATCCGTTAACTTTTGAAATTTCTTTTAACCGCCTTTCGCCTTCATCACTGCCTGTCAATCTCTTTGTGGTTTTGCTATCCATTCATCAGGACACTCCAGCACTGTCAGTTAAGTAATACTTGGATAATCAGCAGAATATCGGTTATCCAACCTAACTAATTGGGTGCCGAAGTCGACGGTCGGGGAAGATGAGGTTGACACGTCATCCAACGGCCGCCGCTAAAACCTGTTCGAAGAGCACCGGGCCGGCGCCAAGAAGCCGTATCAGCCGGCGACGGCTTCCAGTCAGGCCTGCGTTCTTCTGTCGCATTCCCGCGCGAATTGCCGGAACGACGCTGCGATTTCAGCGTGGGGACAGCGCTTACCTTGATCGCAATCGGATATAGTATCCCGGAGATATCCATTCCGCCGCCTTTGGCGAGGACGCACATATTTGTCGGGAAGTCCGCAATTGAACTGCGGGGTGGACGCAGGCACACTCGGCGCCAAAGCGTAAAGCGCCCCGCAGTGGCGTCGCGCAATACAAGCGTAGGAGCGGCTGTATGCCCCTGGCCTCGACTAATTTCAAAGGCGTGATCAAAACTGTTCTGGTGACGACTGCGACCCTATGCCTCATCCCCACGGTTAGTCTAGCGGCCAATGGTAGACTGCCGGGCAACATTTCACCCCTGCATTATGACCTGACGGTCATCCCCAATATCGAGGCCTCGACCTTCGCCGGTGAGGTGCACGTCGACATCGACGTGGCCACGGCCACCCCCACGGTGGTGCTGAACGCGGAAAGCCTGACCCTGGACCGCGTGACCATCGACGGCAACCCCGCCACCGGCGTCACCTTGGACAAGGGCAGCCAGACGGCCACCCTGACGACAGCATCCCCCCTGCCGCCCGGCCATCACACGGTGGACATCGCCTATCGCGGCCAGATCGAGAAATCGGCGCGCGGCCTGTTCCAGCTGGACTACACCGCCACGGACGCGCCAGGAAACGGCAAAGGGGGTACCAGCGTGCCGGCCCACATGCTGTCCACCCAGTTCGAGGCCGGCGACGCCCGCCGCTTCCTGCCCTGTTGGGATGAGCCCTCGGCCAAGGCCACCTTCACCCTCTCGGTCATGGCGCCCCAGGGCCAGATGGCCGTGTCCAACATGCCGGTGAAGACGGACGAGGCCATGGCCGACGGCCGCCATCTGGTCCACTTCCAGCCCACGCCGCGCATGTCCAGCTATCTGCTGTTCGTGGCCGTGGGCGACCTGGAGCGCGCCACCGCCAAGGCCGGCGACGTTGAGATCGGCGTGGTCGTGCGGCGCGGGTCGGTGGACAAGGCGCGCTTCGCCCTGGAGACGGCCGCCGCCATCCTGGCCCGCTACAACGACTATTTCGGCACGCCCTATCCCCTGCCCAAGCTGGACTTCATCGCCACGCCCGGCGCCGGCGGCTTCGGCGCCATGGAGAACTGGGGCGCCATCATGTCGTTCGAGAAGGACATGCTGCTGGACCCGGCCCTGGCCACCGAAGCGGCGCGCCAGAGGGTGTTCCAGGTGGTGGCGCACGAGATGGCGCACCAGTGGTTCGGCGACCTGGTCACCATGGCCTGGTGGGACGACCTGTGGCTGAACGAGGGCTTCGCCTCATGGATGGAGGCCAAGGCCATGGACGCCCTGCATCCCGACTGGTCGCCCTGGCTGGTGGCCATGCCGGCGATGGAACGGGCCAAGCGCCTGGACGCCCGCGCCGCCACCCACCCGGTGGTGCAGCCCATCAATTCCGTGGCCGAGGCGGACGAGGCCTTCGACGACATCACCTACGACAAGGGCCAGGCCGTCATCCGCATGGTGGAGGCGACGGTGGGCGAAACGGTGTTCCGCGACGGCGTGCGCCGCTACATGAAGCGCCACGCCTACGGCAACGCCACCACCCGCGACCTGTTCAAGGCGGTGGAGGAGGCGGGCGCCAAGGACGCGCTACGCATCGCCACCGATTTCATCACCAAGCCCGGCATCCCCCTGGTATCGGTCAGCGCCACCTGCAGCGCCGGCGACAGCCCCAGGCCGCATAAGGGCAAGAAAGGCGCCAAGGAGGCCCCTGCCATGGCCGGCGGCGGCACGCAGGTCAGCCTGCGCCAGGCGCGCTTCGCCACCGAGCCGGTGACCATTCCCGACCAGTACCATCTGAGCGACCGGCTGTGGGCCATCCCCGTTCCTCTCGCCACGGTGGGTGGGGCCACGGTGGGCGCCACGGGCGGGGCCGCCAGTGCGCCGTCGCACGCGCTGCTGACGGCCCTGACGGGCAAGGCCACCGCGCCCGGCTGCGGCCCCCTGCTGGCCAATGCCGGCCAGACCGGCTATTTCCGCACCGCCTATACCGAGCCGGCGTTCAAGGCCCTGGTCGATCATGTCGACCGGCTGGCCCCCATCGACCAGCTGGGCCTGATGTATGACAGCGCCGCCCTGGGCGAGGCGGGGCAGATGGCCATGAGCGACAGCCTGTCCCTGATCCGCGCCCTGCGCCCGGACGCCGACCCATCGGTGTGGGAACAGGCGGCCGATTATCTGCGCGACGTGGACGGCTATTACGCCGGCAAGCCCGGCCAGGCCGCCTTCCGCGCCTTCGCCCGCGGCGTGCTGGCACCGGTGCTGTCCGCCATCGGCTGGGACCCGCAGCCGGGACAGGGCGACAAGGTGGGCCTGACCCGCGCCGCCCTGATCCGCGCGCTCAGCAGTTTCGATGCCCCCGATACGCTGACGGAGGCGGAACGGCGTCTGGCGGCCGACGGCACCGACCCCACGGCCCTGCCCCCCGGCATCCGCCTGGCCGTCATCACCGCCGTGGCCCAGCACGCCGATGCCGCCACCTTCGACCGGCTGCACGCCCTGGCGTCCAGCACCACTGACGCGCTGGCCCGCCGCCAGCTGTATGGGGCGCTGGGGGCGGTGCGCGACCCCGCCCTGGCGCAGAAGGTGCTGGACCTCAGCCTGACGCCGGAGGTGGGCACCACCATCGCGCCGCAGTTGATCCTGGCCGTGGCCGATGCGAACCCCGACCTGGCCTGGCGCTTCGTCACGGCCCACGTCGACGCGGTGGAGGCCACGCTGGACCAGATGCAGCGCTATGAGTTCTTCGCCGGCGTGGCGCGCCGCTCGTCCGATCCGGCGCGCATCGGCGAGCTGAACGCCTATGCCGAGGCGCACGTGCCGGCCACCGCCCGCCAGGGTGTCGCCAAGGCCGCGGGCGAGATCGCCTACCGGGCCAAGGTGGCGCAGGAGCGGCTGCCCCAGGTGGACAGCTGGCTGGCCGCCCTGCCGGCCACGCACTGACTGAGAACGGCCCCCGTCCTGCGGCGGGGGCCGGCACCCTGACCGAACGCGCTCATGGCGTGGGACGGCGCCCGGGCGTAAGCTTCCCCTCACAGGACAGGAGCGCTGCATGCTGGTGGTGACGACGGAGGCCGTGCCCGGACACCGGGTCACGGCCGTGAAGGGCCAAGTGTTCGGTGTGGTGGTGCGCAGCCGGGGCCTGGCCGGCAACTTCATGGCCGGCTTGCGCACCCTGGTAGGCGGTGAAATCCACGAATACACCCAGATGCTGGAGGAAGGCCGCCGCCAGGCCATCGACCGCATGGTGGCCAACGCCGGCGCCATGGGGGCCAATGCCGTCGTCATGATGCGCTTCGACAGTTCGGAGATCGGCGAGACCATGAGCGAGATCGTCGCCTATGGCACCGCCGTCGTGCTGGAGCCCGCCGCCTGAGTTACGAGCCGCCTGAGTTTTACGAAAGGAAAGCCCGCTTCAAGGAAAGCCTGAGAACCGCCATCAAGCAGAGGGGCCCGACGCCCCGGACGCCCGCCACGGACCGCCGGCCCCGCCGCCGATCCGGGCACGCCCGACGCCAGGGCCCCCGAACAGGGGAAGGAGACGTCCATCATGTCCGTGCTGCATGTCCATTTCGGTTCCGGGCCCACCCGGCGCGCCCGTTCCAGCCTCATCCGCCAACCCGCCTGCACATGGCTGCTGATCGGCAGCGCCCTGGCCTTCGCCGCCACCCTGGCCGTCTGGTTCATGGACATGGTGACCGTCTTTCCCATCGGCGTGCTGGTCGGCACCAGCGTCCTGTGCCTGGCCGCCTGTATCGAGCGCGTGACCTACAAGCCGCTGACGGACCTGCCCGGCCCCGGCTGGCAGGACACGGGCGAGCGCTTCACCGACCCCGGCACCGGCGCCCCCGTCGCCGTCTACTACAACGCGGCCCGCCTGGAACGCCGCTACGTCCGCCTGGACCAGGAGCCGTGAGCGCCCCACCCGGCACGCACCATAGCGTTTGCATTGCCCGGAACTTGCCTGTATGGTGCGCGCCGCGCCGCCGGAAACCCGGCGTGTCGCCCGGCATGGACCCGTAGCTCAGCTGGATAGAGCGCTGCCCTCCGAAGGCAGAGGTCGTACGTTCGAATCGTATCGGGTCCGCCACCTTCCCCGCGTTTGAAGTCCGCTGGCGCCGCCTCAGACGCCCTGTCCCGATTGCGCCAGCGCGTCGCACGCGCGGGCGATTGGTGTCTGCCAATCGCCGGGGGTCGTCTGGCGGAACTGGCGCAGGGTGGGATACCAGGGCGAGTCGTCGCGGCCCAGCAGCCAGCGCCAGTCGGTGTCGAAACGGTTCAGCAGCCAGACGGGCCGGCCCAGGGCCCCCGCCAGATGCGCCACGGCCGTGTCCACGCTGATGACCAGATCCAGCTGCGAGATGAGCGCGGCGGTGTCGGCGAAATCCGCCACCCCGCTCATCAGGTCCGTCAGGGGAAGGCCCGCAGGCGCCGCCCCCTCCTTCTGCAGGCTGAACAGGCACACGCCCGACACATCCGCCAGGGGGGCCAGCAGCGTGGGATCGATGGAACGGCGCCGGTCCGGCACACTGGTCCTGGGGTTGCCCGCCCAGACCAGGCCGACCTTGAGGCCTGAACCACCGGCGGCGACCGCGTCGCGCCAGCGGGACAGGTCGGCCGCCAGGTAAGGCGTGACTGCCGGCACCGTGTCCAAGGTGGTGCGGAAGGCCAGCGGCAGGCTCATCAACGGACAGTGCAGGTCGAAGGGCGGCAACGGGTCGCCTGCCGCCACCAGGCTGATGCGCCCCTCCGCCACACCGGGCAGGCTGCGCAGCAGGCGCAACAGCGGCCGCTGCACCTCCAGGACCACGGCGTAGCCGCGTTCGGCCGCCAGCGGGGCGTAGCGGCAGAACTGCAGGGTGTCCCCCAGTCCCTGCTCGGCATGGAGCAGCAGGGTCGGCGGGCGGCCCTGCGCCCTCTGCCCCCGCCACAGCGGTTGGGCGTAAGGGCGGCGGGCGGCCTTCATCAGGTCCGTATCCCACCGCCGCTCATACTCCACCCATCCCGCGGCGAAATCCCCCAGCAGCAGTCGGGTGAGGGAACGGTTCCATAGGATTTCCGGGGTGACGTCGGTCAAGGCCGCCGCCCTGTCGAAATGGGCCAGCGCCTCCGCCGGGCGGCCCAGGTATGACAGCATCAGTGCCGCGTTACCGTGGGCCGTCGCCAGGGTTGGCGCCCGCCGCGCCGCCTCCAGTGCCCGCGTCAGCGCTCCGGCGAAATCGCCTGCCGCCGCGAGGGCGTTGCCCATGGCCATGTGCGCCTTGGCATCGTCGGGGCGCAGGCGCAAGGCCTGTTCGGCATGGGCCAGCGCCCCAGCCGCGTCATCCTGGCCCGCCAGCGCCGCCGCCAGGTTGCACGCTGCGTCGGCCAGGTCGGGCCGCAGGGCCAGGGCCTGGCGGTACAGGGCCACGGCCTCATCCCGCCGGCGCAAGGCCGCCAGCACCAGGCCCAGATTGTTCAGCACATCGGCCCGGCCCGGCGCCAGGGCGCGGGCCTGGTTCAACCCCTCTTCCGCCGCGGCCACGCGGCCCTGGCCGTGCAGGGCCACCCCCAGGTTCATCAGGGCGTCGACATGGTCCGGCGCCCGGGCCAGCACCTGGCGGTACAGGGATTCCGCCGCTGCCGCCCGGCCATCGGCCAGCAGCAGGTTGGCCAGGTTGAGGGTGGCGTCACGGTGGGCGGGGCTGAGGGCCAAGGCCTGGCGATAGGCGTCCTCCGCCTCGGCGCCCCGGCCCAGGGCGCGCAGCGCGTTGGCGCGGTTGTAGATCGGGTCCGCCCGGCCCGGCGCGAGCATGATGGCTTGGTCGAAACAGGCCAGCGCCGCCTCCGGCTGGTCCAGGCGCAGCAGCGCGCCGCCCAGGTTGTTGTGGATGTTGGCGTCCCTGGCGTTCAGGGCCAAGGCCTGGTGGTATTCCGTCACCGCCTCGGCCATCCGGTCCTGGTCCTGCAGCACGTTGGCCAGGCCCAGATGGCCGCCCACGCTGCCGGCGTCCAGGCTCAGGGCCCGTCGGAAGCAGGTCGCCGCCCCCTCCAGCTGGCGCTGGTCATGCAGAACGTTACCCAGCAGGACATAGAAGGCGGGGACGTCCGCCTTAGCGCCGATGGCCTGGCGTGCCAGGTCAGCGGCGGTGTCCGGGTGCCCGGTTTGATAGGCCAGCGTACCCAGCAGATACAGGGTATCGGGCTGTCGCGGCACGGCCGCCAATATCCGGCGGTACAGCGCCTCCGCCTCCGCCAGGCGGCCGGCGGCGTGGTGGCCGGTGGCCTGGTCGAAGATCTGGGCCAGCGCGGCCGCCTCATCCTGCCCCTGCTGTTCCCCACTCACGGCCAGCCCGTCCCTCCTGATCGCGGCGCCTACCTTGGCCGCAATCCCCGCCGCTGTCGAGGCGGGAGCCGCCGCCCCTCGACAGCCCCGCCCCAAATCGGCCATGGTGCGGTCCCGGGATGCCCGCGTTCACGCGCCCGTCCCACCCCCGCCCGTTATGCTGAAGATGCCCGCCATGGCCGACACCCCCGACGCGCCCGCCGCCGCCGCAACCGACTCCATCCCTGTTCCGCCGGACGCGCCCACGCCCGTGACCGGCGTCCCGGCCGTGTCGGGCACGGTGCAGGAGACGCTGTATCTGGTGGACGGCTCGGGCTTCATCTTCCGTGCCTATCACGCCCTGCCGCCGCTGAACCGGCCGGACGGCACGCCGGTGAACGCGGTGCTGGGCTTCACCAACATGCTGATGAAGCTGCTGGCCGACGTGAAGGTGCACTCCGTCGCCGTCATCTTCGATAGCAAGCGGGAGAATTTCCGCAACGCCATCTATCCGGACTACAAGGCCCACCGGCCGCCGCCCCCGGAAGATTTGATCCCGCAGTTCGACCTGATCCGCCAGGCGGTGGACGCCTTCAACCTGCCTTGCCTGCATCTCGAAGGGTATGAGGCCGACGACCTGATCGCCACATACGCCCGCCTGGCGCGGGAGGCGGGGCGCGATTGCATCATCGTCTCGTCCGACAAGGATCTGATGCAGCTGATCACCGACGGCGTCGGCCTGCTGGACCCGATGAAGAACAAGAGCATCGGCCGGGACGAAGTGCTGGAGAAGTTCGGCGTGGCGCCGGAACTGGTGGTGGACGTGCAGTCCCTGGCCGGCGACAGCGTGGACAACGTGCCGGGCGTGCCGGGCATCGGCGTCAAGACCGCCGCCCAGCTGATCACGGAGTATGGCGGGCTGGACGCCCTGTTGGAGCGCGCGCACGAGATCAAGCAGCCCAAGCGGCGCGAGGCCCTGACCGTGCATGCGGAGATGGCCCGCATCTCCCGCCAGCTGGTGAAGCTGGAGGCCCATGTGCCGGTGCCCGAGCCGCTGGAGAACCTGACGGCGCGCAAGCCGGACCATGACAAGCTGATCGGCTGGCTGCGCGAGCAGGGCTTCCGCTCCGCCATCCAGAAGGTCGAGAACGACATCCTGAAGGCCAATGGCGGCAATGGTGGGGGCAATGGCGGCGCCGGCGCCCCGGCCCTGGCGCTGGAGGTCACGGCCGGCGGCAGCGGGGCGGAGCAGCGCACCGACGCCGTGCGCGCCGCCTATAACAGCCGCTTCTACAACACCGAGGCCACCCCCATCGGGGAGCCCAAGATCCCCGCCCCCACGGAGATCGCGTACGAGCTGGTGCAGGACGCCGCCGTGCTGAAGCGCTGGATCGATGAGGCGACCCTGGCCGGCACGGTGGCCATCGATACCGAGACCGACGGCCTGTACCCCGACCGGGCCAAGCTGGTCGGCTTCTCCCTGTCGTACACGCCGGGCCGCGCCTGTTACGTGCCCCTGGCCCACGTCAATCCGGACGCCCCCAACCCACAGGCCGGCGGCTTCGATTTCGGCGAGGCCCCGCCCCCGCCGCCGCAGATCCCGCTGGAGGAGGCCCGCGCCCTGCTGGCGCCGCTGCTGGCCGACCCGTCGGTGCTGAAGGTGGGCCATAACCTGAAGTTCGACATCCGGGTGCTGGCCCGCCACGGCTTCGCCCCCGGCCCGGCCGCCATCGCGCCCGTGGACGACACCATGCTGCTGTCCTACGCCCTGGGCGCCGGCGCCCACGGCCATGGCATGGATGAGCTGGCGCAGCGCCACCTGGGCCATACCTGCATCACCTTCGACGAGGTGACGGGCACCGGCAAGAACCGCATCACCTTCGACCGCGTGCCCCTGGACCGCGCCTGCGCCTATGCGGCGGAGGACGCGGACATCACCCTGCGCCTGCACCAGGTGCTGAAGGCCGACGTGCTGCGCCGCCACCTGGTGACGGTGTACGAGACGCTGGACCGCCCGCTGACGCCGGTGGTGGCGACCATGGAGGAGGCCGGCATCCTGGTGGACCGCGCCATGCTGGCCGAGCTGTCGCGCGATTTCGCCGGCCGTCTGGCGGCACTGGAACAGGAAATCCACACCCTGGTGGGCCACCCCTTCAACGTCGCCAGCCCCAAGCAGCTGGGCGAGGTGCTGTTCGACGAGATGGGCCTGCCCGGCGGCAAGAAGGGCAAGACCGGCGCCTATTCCACCGACAGCAGCGTGCTGGAACCCCTGGCCGAACAGGGGGTGGAGGTGGCGCAGAAGGTGCTGGACCACCGCCAGCTGGCCAAGCTGAAATCCACCTACACCGACGCCCTGCAGGAGGAGATCAACGCCGGCACGGGCCGCGTGCACACCTGCTTCGCCCTGGCCGCCACCGCCACCGGGCGCCTCAGCTCCACCGACCCCAACCTGCAGAACATCCCCATCCGCACGGAGGAAGGACGCAAGATCCGCCGCGCCTTCGTGGCGCCGGAGGGCCATGTCCTGCTGTCCGTGGACTACAGCCAGATCGAGCTGCGGCTGGTGGCGGAGATCGCCGGCGTGCCGGCCCTGAAGCAGGCCTTCACCGAGGGCATCGACATTCACGCCATGACGGCGTCCCAGGTGTTCGGCGTGCCGCTGGACCAGATGACCAGTGAGATTCGCCGCAAGGCCAAGGCCATCAACTTCGGCATCATCTACGGCATCTCCGGCTTCGGCCTGGGCCGCCAGCTGGGCATCGGCGCGGGTGAGGCCGGGGCCTTCATCAAGCAGTACTTCGAACGCTTCCCGGAGCTGGCGGGCTATTTCGAGAAGACCAAGGCCGAGGCCAAGGAAAAGGGCTACGTCACCACCCTGTTCGGCCGTCAGTGCTGGATCCAGGGCATCAAGGAAAGCAACGCCGCCCGCCGCGCCTTCGCCGAGCGTCAGGCCATCAACGCCCCCATCCAGGGCACCGCCGCCGACATCATCCGCCGCGCCATGGCCCGCGTTCCCGCCGCCATGGCCAACGCCGGGCTGACCGGCCGCATGCTGCTGCAGGTGCATGACGAACTGTTGTTCGAGGTGCCGGTGGCAGAGGTGGACGCCACCATCCCCGTGGTGCGCCAGGTGATGGAGGGCGCCGCCAGCCTGTCCGTGCCCCTGGTGGCCGAGGCCGGCACGGGGCGGAGCTGGGGCGAGGCGCATTGATTCGTGTGACTCAGGCGCCGGCGCCAGCCTTCGCTGTCTCGACTTTCCTCGCCTAGCCCCACGCCACCAGCAAATCCCGCACTACGGCGGCGGGGTCGCTTGCGCGCATGACGGTGCCCATGACGGCCAAGCCAGCGGCACCGGCGGCGCGGGCCTGCGCCGCGTTGGCGGGGGTGATGCCGCCCAGGGCCAAAGCGCCGGGCAGGCGGGACAGGGCCTGGGGGCCCAGTGCAGGGCCGTAGCCGGGCTTGGACGCCGTCTCGAAAATGGGGCTGAGGGTGGCGTAGTCGGCGCCGCCCCGTCCCTCGTCCGGATGGTGGCGGGACAGGCCCACCAGGGCCTGGGGGCCCAGGCGGGCGCGGGCCGCCGCCACATCGCCGCCCGCCCCCAGATGCACGCCGTCGCACAGCACCGCCGCCGCCAGGTCGGCATGCACCGTCAGCAGGGCGCCATGATGGCGGGCCATGGGGCGTAGTTCACGCACCAGATCCAGCCGGTCGCAGGGGGCCAGATCCTTCTCCCGCACGCTGACCCAGCGGCAGCCGGCGGCGAACACCCGGTCCAGCAACCGGGGCAGCGGCATGGATGCCTGCCGCCGGTCGGTGATGACCAGCAGGGGAGGATTGGGCAATCCCACCCTTATCCCCCGATCAGCCCCAGCTCGGGGCTGGAGGCCTCCGCCCGCGTGCGCTTCGGGATGCGGCCGGCCAGGCGGGCCAGGCGGCCGCCGGCGACGGCGTGGCCCATGGCCGCGGCCATGCGCACCGGGTCGGTGCTCTTGGACACGGCGGTGTTCAGCAGCACAGCGTCGCAGCCCAGTTCCATGGCCAGGGCGGCGTCAGAGGCGGTGCCGATGCCGGCGTCCAGGATGATCGGCACCGTGCTGCGCGCGCATATCATTTCGATATTGTAAGGATTGAGGATTCCCAGCCCCGTGCCGATGGGCGCCCCCAGGGGCATGACGGCGGCGCAGCCGACGTCGGCCAGACGGCGGCAGACGATGGGATCGTCGGTGCAATAGGGCAGGACGGTGAAACCGTCGTCTACCAGCTGGGCCGCCGCCGTCACCAGCTGCTCCACATCCGGGTACAGCGTCTCACGGTCGCCGATCAGCTCCAGCTTGATCCAGCTGGTGTCCAGGGCCTCGCGCGCCAGCTGGGCGGTCAGCACGGCGTCCTTCACCGTGGCGCAGCCCGCGGTATTGGGCAGCAGCCAGGCCTTGTCGCGCACCAGGTCCAGGATGCCCTCGGCCCCGCCCTCCATGTCCACCCGGCGGATGGAGACGGTGACCACTTCAGCACCTGACGCCGCCAGGCTGTCCAGGAACACCTGCTGGTTGGGATAACCCGCGGTTCCAAGGAACAGGCGGGAGGTGAACGCCTTGCCGGCGATGCGGAACAGGTCTTCAGCCACCTTGCAGCACCTTCACGATTTCAATGGCGTCGCCATCGGCGACGGCGCGCTCCGCCCAGCGGGCACGCGGCACCACGGTGCCGTTGACGGCCACGGCGATGCCGCGGGCACCCAGCTCTACCCCCGCCTCGCCCAGCAGGGCCGGCAGGTCCAGGCCATCCGCGTGGTCGCGGGTCTTGCCGTTCACGGTGATCATGTGCGTTTCCTTGTCCCTCAATCGCCGGGCGCCCCGTCCGGGGCTTGGCTTCCTCGCTTTCCAGTCCGCTGCGCTTCCCGTAAAGCTCCGGCGGACGTGGTCACGTCCTATAGCGGCTGAATCAAAGTCTCATGCCGTTGGCACTCCGCCCCTGGAACCGCCCGATGCCGAAGGGCGCCAGCAGGGGGTCCACCCGGCCTGTCAGGATGTGATCGGCGACCAGGTCGGCCGTGCCGGGGGTCAGCAGGATGCCGTTGCGGTGGTGGCCGGTGGCCATGACCAAGCCGGCGACATCGGGCACCGGCCCCAGGATGGGGGCGTCGTCGCGGCTGCCCGGGCGGTGGCCCACCCACATCTCCTCGATCGGCAGTTCCTCCACCCCGGGCAGGGCCCGCCACGCGGCCTCCAGCAGGGCCAGCACGCCGCCGGCCGTCAGATGGTCGTCCCAGCCCTTGTCCTCGGTGGTGGCGCCCACGATCAGGCGACCGTCCAGGCGGGGCACCAGATAGCATTTGGGCGGCCACACCACATGGCGCAACAGCGGCTGGGCCGGGTCCATGCGCAGGGCCAGCATCTGGCCCTTCACCGGCCGCACCGGCGGCACCGCGCCCTCGGGCAGACCCGCCAGCTGGCGCGACCAGGCGCCGGCGGCCAGCACCACCACATCGGCGGGCTTTAGCGCGCCGTCCACCACCACGCCGTCGGCGCGGCCCGCTGTCAGCGACAGGGCCTCCACGGCGGCGCCCTCGTGCAGGCGGGCGCCGGCCTTCAAGGCGGCGGCCTTCAGCGCCAGCGCCAGCTTGCGGTTGTCCACCTGGCCGTCATCGGCGCCCAGCACACCGGCGGCGACGCGGGGGTTCAGCCACGGCTCCCGCTCCTTCACCTGGGCGCCGTTCAGCCAGGCGACGTTGAGGCCCAGGCCGCGCTGGAACTCGAAGCCGCTGCGCAGCACCTCCACATCGTCGCGGGTCAGGGCCACCTGCACCGTCCCGTCCGTGCGCAGATCGACGGGCAGGCCGCTGTAAGCCTCCAGCTCGGCGGCGAAGGCGGGCCAGCGCCGCTGGCTGTCCAGGGTCAGGGGCAGCAGCGCCTGCTCCCCCGGTTCCGCCTCCACGGCGGCCGCCAGCATGCCGGCGGCGGCATGGGTGGCGCCCCGGCCGGCGGTTCCCCGGTCATAGATGTCGACCGTGCAGCCGGCGGCGGCCAGGCGCCAGGCGATGGACAGGCCGATGCAGCCGGCGCCGATGACGATCACCCGGGGGGCGACGGACGGCTTGGCGGCAGATGGATGGGTAGAAGGATGGCCCGAAGGCGGATGATAGGTCACGGTCTCGCGATCTCCCTTCGCCGGCATGATCCGGAGCAGGTTCCATGGGTCTGATCTCAGCCGCGGGCCTGATGGTCAGGCGGGCGGCACCCCAGTCGATGGCAGGAACGATGGCGGACGGGGCGTCCGAATTCAAGGGTCTTGGCGTCATGCCTGGGTGACGGGGCCGCGTTCGACATCACCCGTTCGCGCGCGCCGATGTGCCGTCCGCCCTAACCCATCAGGGATTTGACAAGTAGGCCGATTGTCTGGACTCTGCGAACCTTAGGGGTCCAGCTACCAAGGTCTGCTCATGTTTGCCGCCATCGGCCTGCTCGGCGTGTTCATCTGCGTGTTCGGGTCGTTCATGATCTTCGGCGGCAAGATCGGCATCATCCTTGAGGCCCTGCCCGGCGAGTTCATGACCATCGGCGGCGCCGCCATCTGCGGCTTCATGGTGGCGAACAGCACCCACACCATCAAGCAGGCGCTGGGTGCGGTGAAGCGCATCTTCCCCGGCGCGAAGTTCCACAAAAAGGAATATATGGAGCTGCTGTCGCTGCTCTATCAAATCCTGAAGACGATGAAGACCAAGGGCGTGCTGGCCATCGAGCAGCACATCGAAAAGCCCCTGGAAAGCAACATCTTCAACGCCTACCCCTCGATCATGAAGGACCCGTTCACGGTCAAGTTCATCGCGGACTACCTGCGCATGTTCTCCATCGGCGTGGACAACCCGCATGAGCTGGAGGCGCTGATGGAGCAGGAGATCGACAAGGCCAAGCACGAGGACCTGCACTCCAGCCACGCCTTCCAGACCATGGCCGACGCCATGCCCGCCCTGGGCATCGTGGCCGCCGTGCTGGGCGTCATCAAGACCATGGCGTCCATCACCGAGCCACCCGAGGTGCTGGGCAAGCTGATCGGCGGCGCCCTGGTCGGCACCTTCATGGGTATCTTCCTGTCCTACTGCATCATCGCCCCCATCGCCTCGCGGCTGAAGGGCGTGGCGGAGGAGGAGAACCAGTTCTACCACGTCATCCGGGCGGCCATCACATCCCACCTCGCGGGCTACGCGCCTCAGGTGTCCATCGAGGCGGCGCGAAAAAAGGTGCCGACGGAATACATGCCCGACTTCAACGAGTTGGAAGAGGCGCTGTCGGCTATTAGTTAGCGCGCCTCGGTTGGTTCGCCCTCAGGCGCAGGGCGGCCCCGGTCGGGGCCTATGGGGCGGGCGCGCATTCCCTCAAAACCAATCCCAAAGTTTAGGACAGGGCGGCCGCACGCGTGCCAGACGCCGGCGGACGGGCCGCAACCCAGCCATGCCGCACCGCAACGCCGATTCGATCTTAATGCGATTGACCTGGGGCGCTGGAGAGGCCAACTACGGTGCCATGCGAATAGAGCGTCATCCCATCGGCCCGGCATGCATCACGACAGCCGCCCACGCCTGACGCTTTGCCATGGCCGCCTGTTCCTGGGCGGCCATTTTCACGAGGCAGCATCCATCGCGCCTTGCCAACGGCGCCGTCCCCTGGGGAACGGCGACGGGCGGGTGTCGGGCCGCCGAAACAACATAGGAGACGTAATTTGACCGATCAGCCGCTCGCTGGAAAAGCCGTTGCCATCCTCATCGCCAACGGCTTCGAAGAAGTGGAAATGACGGAAGCGCAGCGCGCCCTGCTGCGCGCCGGCGCCGCGCCCAAGATCATCTCGCCCGAACAGGGCCTGGTGAACGGCTGGCACGGCACGTCCTGGGGCCACTACTTCCCCACGGACAAGCAGATTGGCGAGGTGCTGGCCGCCGACTTCGACCTGCTGGTCCTGCCGGGTGGTGAGCGCAGCGTGGCCAAGCTGGCCGCCAACCCGCACACCCGCCGCATCATCGGCAGCTTCATGGACGCCGGCAAGGGCGTCGCCGCCATCAACCACGGCGTCCAGCTGCTGGCCGTGGCCCAGCGTCTGAAGGGCCGCACCGTGACCGGCAACGAGGCGATCCGCGAGACCGTCGAGGCCGCCGGCGCCACCTGGGTGGCCGAGGAAGGCCAGAACATGAACATCGACCGCCAGCTGCTGACCGCCCGCGGTCCGGAAGAGGTGGTGCCGGAGTTCATCGACACCATGCTGCGCGTCTTCGCCGACGCTATCGAGTATCGCCGCCAGCTGCAGGCCGAAAAGGCCGCAGCCGCCTAAACCAGGCCGGCATCCGGAACGCAGAAGGGCGCGAGGCATCGGCTTCGCGCCCTTTTTGTTAGCGCCATCCCCTATCCGGCGAACAGGACCAAGCCACGCGCCCGCATCCGGGCCCCCAACACGGCGCAGAAGGCGACCACCATTAGGGTAGGCAGTCCAAGAAACAAGGACATGCCCCAGGCGATCCGGCTCTCCAACAGCCCACGGACCGCCAGGAAAATGCCGAGATGGGCCGCGAAGGCGAAACAAGCCAACAGCGCCTGCCAATGGACCGGCCAACGACGGCGCACCACCCAGGCCAATAGCGCCCCCACGGGATAGCCGGACAAGAGGTAATAGGATTCGACTAGGCGCAGAGACAGCGGCAGGCCCCTGCCCCCCAGGCCCCCCATCAATGCCGCCAAGGCGACAGTGATCAGCAGGAACTCCACCACCCTCTCCGCCACGAAGGCGGTCAAGGCGCGGGCGACGGCGGCCATACGTCCCTCCGGGAAGAAACATCCCGAGGCTGAAAATATCAGCCCCGCCGATACTCCACCACCGTCCAGGTGAACAAGCCCAGCAGGACCAGGGCGCCGGCTTGGTGGGTGGCGGCGACGTGCACCGGCACGAACATCAGCAGGGTGCTGATGCCCAGGCTGATCTGCACCAGCACCATCACCGCCACGGCGATAGCCAACGCACGTACCCGGCCCTGGACATCAGCACGCAGGGCGCGGAAGGCGTAGGACCAGACCACCAGGCCGGTCAGGATGGCCAGCCAGCGGTGGGTGAACTGCACAGCCGCCGTGTTCTCCAGGATATTCAGCCAGGCGGGGCTGAGGTTCCACATCTCCTCCGGCGCGAAGGTGCCGTTCATCAGCGGCCAGGTGTTGTAGGCCTGGCCGGCGTCCAGCCCGGCGGTGAAGGCACCCCACACCATGGTGGTGGCGACCAGGGCCATGGCAATGCCGGCGTGGCGGCGCAAACTGCCGCGCGCCCGGTGCACGGCACCACTGGCGGCAGGGAACAGCAGCGGCAGGGCCGTGGCCAGCATGGCGACATAGATCAGCACCGCCAGCGACAGGTGGGCCGCCAGGCGGTAGTGGCTGACATCCGGCCGGTTCACCAGGCCGCTCTTGACCATGTACCAGCCCAAGGCGCCCTGCAGTCCGCCCAGCACGAACAGGCCGGCCAGGCGCGGCACCAGGCTGGGCGGCACGCGGCGGGTGGCGAGGAAGAACAGGAAGGGCAGCAGAAAGACGATGCCGATCAGACGCCCCACCAGGCGGTGGAACCACTCCCAAAAGAAGATGCCCTTGAACTGCGCCAGGTCCATGCCGCTGTGCTTCAGCGCGAATTCCGGCGTGGCCTGGTACTTGGCGAACTCCTCGGCCCAGGCGGCGTCCGACAGGGGCGGCAGGGCGCCCGTCACCGGCTTCCATTCCGTGATCGACAGGCCGCTTTCCGTCAGGCGGGTGATGGCGCCGATGACGGCCATGGCGAAGACCAGGCCGGCGCAGACCAGCAGCCAGATGCCGATGGCGCGATACGGCGCGCGGGTGGCGGCGCGGGCGCGGGCGGTGGGGAAAGGCGTGACGGTCACGGGATGGGACCTTTGAAAAGTAAAGGGCTGGAGCGGACTATAAGCCCGCCCCAGCCCCCCTTACAAATGCCCGGCATCGGACGAATTGCCCTTACAGCCCCTTGCCGAAGGCCCGCAGCAGGAAGGCCTGGGTCAGCGCCACCTCCTTCAGCTTGTCGAAGCGGCCGGCGGCACCGGCGTGACCTGCCCCCATCTCGGTCCGCGACAGCAGGACGTGGTCGTCGGTCTTGAGCGTCCGCAGCTTGGCCGTCCACTTGGCCGGTTCCCAATAGGTGACGCGCGGATCGCTGAGGCCCGCGGTGATCAGCAGGTGGGGATAGGCCTTGGCCGCCACGTTGTCGTAGGGGCTGTAGGACTTCAGCCGCTGATAGACCTCGGGCTCGTTGGGATTGCCCCACTCATCATATTCGATGACCGTCAGGGGCAGGCTGTCGTCCAGCATGGTGTTGACCACGTCGACGAAGGGCACCTGGGCCACGATGGCGCGGAACAGGCCCTCGGGCGCCATGTTGGCCACCGCACCCATCAGCAGGCCACCGGCGCTGCCGCCCTCGGCCGAAATGTTGCCGGCCTTGGCATAGCCCTGACCCGCCAGGAACTGGGCGGCGTCGATGAAGTCGGTGAAGCTGTTGATCTTCTTCTCCAGCTTGCCGTCCTCGTACCAGCCGCGCCCCAGTTCATCACCGCCGCGGATGTGGGCGATGGCGAAGGCGAAACCCCGATCCAGCAGGCCCAGCCGGTTGGCCGAAAAATAGGGGTCGATGCCGTTGCCGTAGGCGCCGTAGGCGTAGAGGTGCAGGGCGCCCGAGCCATCCTTGGGGAAGTCGCGGCGGTGGACGATGGAGACGGGGATCAGCGTGCCGTCGCGCGCCGGGGCCATCAGGCGGGCGCTGACATACTGGTCGGCGTCATAGCCGCTGGGGATTTCCTGGACCTTACGGATGGCCAGGGTCCGGTCGTTCAGGTCATAATCATAAACCGTGGGCGGCGTCACCAGCGACTGGTAGCGCAGGCGCAGCAGGCCGCCGTCATAGTCGAAGTTGGCGCCGGGCCCGACCTCGAACGCCGTGTCGGGGAAGGCGATGTCGTGAGTGCCGCCGATGCCATCCGCCTGCTTTGGGTCCAGCACTCGCACCACCTGGGCGCCGTCCACCCGGGCATAGACCACCAGCCAATCGCGGAAGGCCATGTGGCCGGTGAGGTAGGTGCGGTCGGCCGGGGCGATGACCTCCACCCAGTTGGCCTCGGCCGTATCGGCCAGCGGCGCCTTCACCAGGCGGAAGTTGCGGTGGGTGTCGTTGGTGATGATCCAGGCGATATCGCCCTGATCCTCCACATTGTATTCGTGCCCCTGGCGGCGGGGCAGGACCAGGCGCGGCTCACCCTCCGGCTGCGCGGCGTCCAGCAGCCGCACCTCGGTCGACACGTTGTTGTGGGCGACGATGCGGATGAACCGGCCGGACAAGGTCAGGTCCAGGCTGACCATCCAGGCGGGATCGGCCTCCTCATAGACCAGCACGTCCTCGGTCAGGGCGGTGCCCAGGCGGTGGCGCCACACGGTCTTGGGCCGCTGGAACTCATCCTGGCGGATATAGAACAGGTGCCGGCCGTCGGCCGCCCAGGCGACCCCGGGGGTGGCGTCAGCCGCCCCCTCCAGCACCAGGTCACCGGTGGACAGGTCCTTCACCCGCACGCCATAGCGCTCGGAGCCGTCGGTGTCGGCGGTGTAGGCCAGGTAGCGGCCGTCGCGCGTCGTCTCGAAATCCGCCACGCGCATGAAGTCGTGCTGCGCCGCCAGGACGTTCACATCCAGCACGACCTCCTCTTCAGAGGTGCCGGCGGCCCAGCGCACGAAGACGGGGTAGTTCTGGCCGGCGGCGAAGCGCGACTGGTAGAAATAGCCGTCGCGGCGGTAGGGAACGCCGGTGTCGTCCTCCTTGATGCGGGCGCGCAGCTCGCCCACCAGGGCGGGACGCAGGTCCCCCTCCCCGCCCAGCACCTGCTCGATATAGCCGTTTTCCGCCTCAAGGTAGGACAGGATGTCCGGGTCCTTGACCTCGGGGAAGGCCGGGTCGCGCAACCAATCGTAGGGGTCGACGCGAACCTCGCCGTGGGCCGTCTTCTCCACCGGCCAGACCCGGGCCACGGGCGGCTTGGCGAAAGCGGACTGGCGGAAGGGGACGTCAGAGACGGACATGGATGGCGACACCAATGGTTGTGCCGCCCGCATCGGGATTGGCAGGCGGCGGAAACGGATCGCAACGATATGGTCGAGGGTGTGGACCCGGCAAGCGGGCCCGAATGGGGGGGTGCCATGTCCCCGGCACGGCCAGCGGCGGGGAACCTGCCATGCCGCCCCGGCACTGGCGGCGGGGCCAAGGCCGGGTTATCCCCAGGACGACGCCAACCGCACCATGAAGACACGGACATGCCGTTTCCCCATGCCATCCAGGCCGCGATCTTCGACATGGACGGCCTGCTGATCGACAGCGAGCGCCCCCTGCGCGGCGCCATGATGGATGCCGCCGTGACGGTGGGCTGCCCCCTGACCGAGCTGTTCTACGGCACCCTGATCGGCCGGCCCTACCCGGCGGTGCGCCAGATGCTGGTGGACCATTTCGGTGGCGAGACCGTGTTCGAGCGCTTCACCGAGCTGTACCGCAGCGCCATCCAGGCGCATTTCGACGCCGGCATCGCCCTGATGGCCGGGGTGGTGGAGTTGCTGGACCATCTGGACGCCGCCGGCATTCCCATGGCGGTGGCCACCAGCACCCAGCGGGAACGCGCGCTGCACCATTTGACCCAGGCCGGCATCGCCCAGCGCTTCCGCGTCGTCGTCGGCGGCGACGACGTCAGCCAGGGCAAGCCGCATCCGGAGCCCTACCTGAAGGCGGCCGCCGCCCTGGGTATCGACCCCCGGCACTGCATCGCGCTGGAGGACAGCCACAACGGCATCCGCGCGGCGCACGCCGCTGGCATGATGGCGGTGATGGTGCCGGACCTGCTGGCCCCCACGGAAGAGATCGAGGCCCTGTGCCGCGTGGCCGCCGACCTGCACGAGGTTCGCCGCTGGGTGGCCTGATGCACCCAACGCAGGCGCCGCGCGCGCAACAAAAAGGGCCGGCAGCGAATGCTGTCGACCCTTGGAAGCGGGCGCCCGAGGCACCCGGCAATCGGTTGTGGCTCAGACTGTCAGATTCACGAATGCGCCACGGGTGCGGCCGGTGTCGGAGGCCGCCTTCACCTGGTCCTGCGTCGGGCTGAAGTTCTGCGTGAAGCCACTGCTGCTGTTGTTGGACGCGTTGTTGTCGGTATTGGCCTGGTCGGTGCCCTGGTCCGAGGTCCCCTGGGTCTTGACTGGGGAGATGGACTGCACCTGCGAGTTGGAAACGTCGCTGGTCGAACCGACACCGGAGGTCAGGAACGTCGCGCCGTAACCAGAGCTGTAGAAGTTGATGCCGCCGATGGACATGGGAATGGCCTCCTTTAGCCACCCCGACATATACGCTCATTTTGCAAATTGGACAAGGGTGGCGGCGGCAGAAATTGCCCACCGCCACCGCCCTTTCATTGCCGCTAGACTCTGGGCAGCCCCCAAGTCTTGCAAATAGAAAGGCTTAGGACTTGCCCTTCGCGTGATAGCTGATGCGCCACACCGTGCCGCCGACGTCGTCCGCCACCAGCAGGCTGCCGTCGTGCGCCATGGCGAGGCCCACCGGGCGGCCCCAGACCTGGGCCGGGTTGGTGCCGGGCAGCCAGAAGCCGGTGGCGAAGTTCACGTAATGGCCCGCCGGGCGGCCGTGGGTGAAGGGCACGTAGACGATCTTATAGCCCGTGGGCTTCGCCTTGTTCCACGAGCCGTGCAGGGTGACGAAGGCGCCGCCCTGATAATCGGCCGGGAACTGGTGGCCGGTGTAGAACAGCAGGCCCAGCGGGGCCGAATGGGCGTCGAACAGCAGGTCGGGCACGATGGCCTTGGCCACCAGGTCCGGCCGCTTGTCGGCGAAGTCCGGCTGCGGATGGTTGCCGATGTAGGAATAGGGCCAGCCGTAGAAGCCTTCCGGCTGCAGCCGGGTGAAGTAATCCGGCACCAGCCCGTCGCCCAGGCCATCGCGCTCGTTCACCACGGCGTAAAGGTCGTCGGTGCCGGGGTAGAACTGCAGGCCCACGGGGTTGCGCGTGCCCGTGGCGTAGAGGCGCTTCACCGTGCCGTCCATGTTGAACTCGGTCACGGCGGCGTGGGGCTTCGGATCCTCGGCGATGTTGCTCATGGAACCGATGCCGACGAAGAAGCTCTTGCCGTCGGGGGCGAATTCCAGGGTGCGGGTGGGGTGGCCCTTGGGCTGGCCCAGGGCACCGTCCGGCGTCACCTGGATGCGGTCGCCCGCCGGCTTGGTGTCCCCGTCCTTATACGGGATTTTCCACACCGCCTTGATGTCACCCACCCAGAGGTAGCCGTCGTGGAACTCGATGCCGTAGGGGCGGTCGAAACCGGCGGCGAAGGTGATGATCTGGTCGGCGGTGCCGGTGCCCTTGCTGTCGCGCAGCAGGGTGATCTCACCCGGCGTGGCCTGGCGGGCCAGGAAGACGTCGCCGTTCGGCGCCACCGCCAGGTTACGCGCGCGGCTGAGGCCCGTGGCGAAGACGGAAACGGTGAAGCCCTTGGGCACGTTCAGGCTGGCGCCGTCGGGGCGCGGCACCTCTTCCGACGAATTGCCCACACCCTCGGTCGCGTAGGGGGCGGGAAGGTCGGCGGCGCGAATCTGGATGCGCTGGCCCACCTTCTGCTCGGGATTGCCGGCCGGGGTCGCGGCTCCGGCGGAAGACCAGGCAGGCGCCAGCGCCCCCAGGCTGAGGCTGAAGGCGGATAGGATGGCAAGGCTGCTGCGGCGCATGGGTCGCTCGGATGTGCGGGGGGATGATAACGTTGTCACTGTCGGTGACTTTAACCACGTTCGCAAGGCTACAGCTTGGCATATGCCGGAATGCCGCGCCCCGCAAGTCACCGCCGTCACAGCCCCATCCCGAGGTGGTTCCCCCCGCCCCGGCCGGTGTGGTCCTGGACGGCGCGGGCCCGTTGGGGAATGATCGGATCCTGGAAGCAACAAGCGGGGCCTGCGCGTCATGATCAGTCTGCTGATGAACATTCTGTGGGTGGTGCTGTTCGGGTTCACCGGGGCGCTGGCCTGGTTCATGGCCTCGATCCTGATGGTGGTCAGCATCATCGGCATTCCCTGGGCCCGGGCGGCCTTCAACATGGGCCTGTTCGTGCTGTGGCCCTTCGGCCAGATGGCGGTGGACCGCCGCGTCCTGACCGGCCGGGAAGACCTGGGCACCAGCCCCCTGGGCTTTCTGGGCAATGTCGTCTGGTTCCTGTTCGCCGGCTGGTGGCTGGCCCTCTACCACGTCTTCGCCGGCGTGTTCTGGTTCGTGACCATCATCGGCATCCCTTTCGCCATCCAGCACTTCAAGTTCGCCGTGCTGGCGCTGGCCCCCATCGGCAAGGCCATCGTGCCGGTGGAGACTATGGGTATGCCTCGGTATTAAGGTCCTCAGGCGCCGGCAGGGCCGTCCGGCCCTTTGGCTATCCTCGCTGCGCCCTCCTTCATACTCAATGGGCGGTACTCGCTCCGGCGGCCGCGGTCGCGGCCTAGGGAAGCCGGGCGCTTAGGGGGCGCGGAGGAATAGGGCGTCAACCCCGCAGCGGCTCCAGCAAATCCGGGATGCGGTCGCGGTCGACGGCGTCCAGGAACTCATCGGCCAGGCGGTCGGTCTCGGCCACGGCCTGGCGCCAGTAGCACTGGCGCTCGGCGGGCGGCAGGGCGGTGAAGTCGCGGCGGTCGGGGATCTTGCCATGGGGCAAGGACGCCAGGAACTCGTCCGAGGGGCACAGCAGCAGGGTGCGGGCCAACGAGGCCGCCGCCGGGCGGCGCCAGGCCAGGGCCTTGTCGAACCAGCCCGGCACCACCTTGGGCCCGAAATGGGGGAACAGTACCAAGTCGCTGCCCGGTGTCTCCGTCACGAAGGGGATATCCAGGTGATAGTCCATGATGCCGCCGTCCATATAGGCGCCGGGCCTGGCCCCACCGATGTCGCGCACCAGCTCGAACAGGAAAGGGATGGCGCCCGAGGCCATCAGGGCATCGCCCAGGTTGGCCGGGGTCAGCGGCACGCGGCGGGTGGGAAAGCCGGCGGTGAGGTCGAAGGGATCTGCCGCGCGCGGGTCGGCGAACAGCGTGCGCTGGAAGAACAGGGGCAGGCTGCGGCGGCTGACCAGGTTGGCCAAGCCCGCCGCCCCGATGCCGGCGCCCACCCAGGCCGGATGGCGCGCGCTGAGCGGCCCGCGCCCCCGCACGGCCAGGATGGACAGGCGCATGGCGGGATGGGCCAGGATCTCCCGCGCACCCTTGCGGCCGCCCTCGTTGGCGCCGGACGGCGAGCCCAGGATGATGTCCAGGAAGGCGCGGCTTTCCCGCGTCAGGGTGGGCATGGTGGCATCGGACGGGACATAGGCCAGGTAGGCCTCCTCGAACCGGCGCAGCACACCGGCCGGGTCCTGGCGCGCCATGGCGGCGAAGCGCCAGCTGCCAATGGAACTGCCCACCATGGCCAGCGGCCGGGTGCGGCCCTGGAACCAGCGCGATAGAATGGCCCGGTCCAGCCGGGTCAGCGCCAGCCATTTCGGCCCGCCGGAGGCGCCCGCCACCGTGCCGAACAGCTCATCCGACACGCCGTCGCGGCGCAGGCGGGCCATAGCCTCGGGCCCGGCCAGGAAACGCAAGGCAGGCGCCACGTCCTTCCCCCTAAAACCGCTTAAGTTTCGGCTTGAAACACCGCTTAAACCCGCGCATGGCTTCGCGTCCGCGCCATCCGCTATGATGGTTTCCGAACACCCCGCCGGCACGGCGCCGGCGGCGGATGTCATGTCCCAAGCATATGATTGTTATTCAAGGAGTTGCCATCATGTCCACCCCCCACAAGCGCGCCATGGAAGCCGTGCTGGAAGCCGCCGACCTGGATATCAAGGTGGCCCTGGAGGAGCGGGGCATCACCGACAAGCATTCGGAGGAGGCCGACGACACCATCCTGGACGTGGCCATCCTGCATGCCTGGCGCATCTTCGTGCGCATCAACGAAGCCCAGGGCCTGACCGTCGACCCCGGCCTGTTCGTGGATCTGGCCAGCGAACTGGCCGAGGACATGGCGGAAGACCGGGAGCAGTGATTTAGGATAACGGCCCCACCCATGGTGCCCGCTGCCGGGATCGAACCGGCACGCCCGTGAGGGCGAGGGATTTTAAGTCCCTTGCGTCTACCAATTCCGCCAAGCGGGCATCCAGGGTCGAGGCCGGGAGGGACCCTAGCGGAGGTGGGGCCGGCAGGGCAAGACCAGTAACGCGTGCGGGGCCGCCACTTCCAGTCTTCCTGTCAGGCGGCCCCCTCCACCACCTCGGCCTCCGCCCCCATGCCGCGCACTAGGGCCGCGACCTCCTCAGTGGCGGCGGCCAGGCGCGCCGCGTCCGGGCTGCGCAGCACCAGGCTGGTGGCGAAGCGGCCCTCGCGATAGGTGGGGTAGCTGCCGATGTCCACGTCGGCATGGCGGTCCTGGATGGCGCTGAGGCCGCCGGCCAGCTCGCCTTCCCCCACCAAGCAGCGCACGGTGCGGGCCAGCACCACCGGGCCGCCCACCAGGCGGTTGGTCAGGCTGGCCAGCATGGCCTGCATGATGGCCGGCACCCCCGCCATGACGAAGACATTGCCGATCTGGAAGCCGGGGGCGGCGGAGACCGGGTTGTCGATCAGGATGCCGCCTTGCGGCACGTTGGCCATGCGCAGCCGCGCCTCGTTCAGCTCCCGCCCCGTGCCGGCGTAGTGTGCCTCCAGCCGGCGCACGGCCTCGGGATCGCGCAGCAGCGGCACGCCGAAGGCCTTGGCGACGCAGGCGGCAGTGATGTCGTCGTGGGTGGGGCCGATGCCGCCGGTGGTGAAGACGTAGGTGTAGCGGGCGCGGGTCTGGTTCACCGCCTCGATGATCGCGGCCTCGTCATCCGCCACCACCCGCGCCTCCCTCAGGCGCACGCCCATGCCGCCCAGCACCTTGGCCAGGTGGTTCAGGTTCACGTCCTGGGTGCGGCCGGACAGGATCTCATTGCCGATGATGATGAGGCAGCCAGTGGGCGCGGCGGTAGGGGCGGTCATTCGAGGCGGGCTTTCGTCGCGGGACGGGATAGGCCGCGCGATTATAGGGGGAAATGTCCCGCCGCCAACCGTCCCTGACACGGATTCGGAGCCCTGCCCTGCCCTGGATTGCCTTGCCGTGGAACGGTGGCGCGCCTAAGTTCGGAACCGTGTGTGCCGGCACTGTTCACCATGCCCATGGGATCGCCGGACGCCGGTAATTGGCTGGGCTCGGCCGGCTGGCCGCCCGACAGATGGATTTTAGAGCATGAACAGAGGCGAAGCGGCCGCCGCCGCGGATGAAGAGTACGAACTGGAAGACCGCGGCATCGTCATCCATGGCGAAGAAGGCTTCGCCGCCATGCGCAAGGCCGGCCAGACGGCCGCGGCCCTGCTGGACTACCTGACCCCCTTCGTCGTGCCCGGCGTGGCGACGGAGGAGATCGACCGGCTGTGCGAGGAATGGACGCAGGCCCACGGCGCCAAGTCCGCCACCTTGGGCTATCGCGGCTATCCCAAGTCCTGCTGCATCTCCGTCAACCATGTGGTCTGCCACGGCATCCCCAGCGACAAGCGCCTGCAGAAGGGCGATATCGCCAACATCGACGTCACCGTCATCGTCGACGGCTGGTACGGCGACACCAGCCGCATGTTCTTCGTGGGTGACGACATCCCCCTGAAGGCGCGCAAGCTGGTGGACGTGACGTATGAGGCCATGATGCGCGGCATCCAGGCGGTGCGCCCCGGCGCCACCCTGGGCGACATCGGCCACGCCATCCAGACCTTCGCCGAGGGTAACCGCTTCTCCGTCGTGCGCGACTTCTGCGGTCACGGCGTGGGCAAGGTGTTCCACACCGCCCCGTCCGTCCTGCACTTCGGCAAGCCCGGCCAGGGCACGGAGCTGAAGGAAGGCATGATCTTCACCATCGAGCCCATGATCAACATCGGCCGCTATGACGTGAAGATCCTGTCCGATGGCTGGACCGCCGTGACCAAGGACAAGAGCCTGTCGGCGCAGTTCGAGCACACGGTGGGCGTGACCAAGGACGGCTGTGAGATCTTCACCCTGTCCCCGGCGGGTTTCCACCAGCCGCCCTACGCGGCCAAGGCCTGATCACCGGCCCTGTGCCGGAAAAGAAAACCCCGCCCAGGTCGCCCCGGGCGGGGTTTTCTTTTGGATTTCGGGATCACGCACGGGCGACGTGCGGTCCCTGCACCACCTGCAGATGGTGTTCCAGCACATCGCCCACCGCCGCCTGGGTCTGGGTCAGCACCTGGCGCAAGGAGGCCAGAGCGCCAGCCTCCGCCACCCCTTGCCCCGCGCGGCGCGCCAGGAAGCGGCTGATGTGGGCCAGCCGGGGCGTCCCCATCTCCGCGGCGGTGCCGGTCAGCAGATAGGCGTAGTGGCGCACGCCGTCGACGGCGCCGCGCTGCAGCGCCAGGTCCAGGGCGCCGCCGGCGTCCACCAGGCATTCCGCGTAGAGCGTCAAAATCTCGGACAGCGCGCCGTCCCCCAGCGACAGGGCGTAGCGGCGCAGCCGTTCTTCCTCCACCAGGGGAATGCCGGGCAAGGGCTCAAGGCCGCGCTCGTCCCACGGCCCGTGGGATTTGTCACCCAGAGACTTGTCGGCCGGGGATTTGTCGGCACGCGCCGTCTTGACGACGGACAGGGGAATGAGATGAGACATCGCGGCTGGACTCCTCTGGTCAGGCGAAGTAACCCCAAAGCAATAGATATGCCAGGCAACGGCTGGGCGAATGGATTAGGGATTCCCGCGAGTCGCGGCCGGAACCCGGCCGCACCCACCCGGCAAGCCCTTTCGATCCGCTTTGCGAAGGGCAGGTTTTGCCGGGACGATTCTCCCCCCTGGACTCCCCACCGAAACCCCGGCGCCGCCTCTGGCAGGTGCATCGCGCCCCGCCTATACTGCCTGCGCGGGTAACGGGGGATGGGCATGGGCCGCGAGCACGACAAGAACGCCGTACTGGAATTGGACCTGCCCTCGCCGGCCGCCGAAAAGGAACCGCCGCCCCATTACCACGGCCACCGCGACCGCCTGCGCGAGCGTTTTCTGAACCAGGGGCCGGAAGCCCTGCAGGATTATGAGCTGGTGGAGCTGCTGCTGTTCCAGGCCATTCCCCGGCGCGACGTGAAGCCCCTGGCCAAGCAGTTGCTGGACCGTTTCGGCTCTTTCTGGGGGCTGGTGTCGGCGCCGGTGGCTACCTTGCGTGACGAGTTCAAGCTGAGCGACGCCGCCATCGGCGCCATCAAGGTGGTGGCCGCCGCCGCCCTGCGCATGGCGCGACGGGAACTGCTGGACCGCCCCGTGCTGTCGTCCTGGCAGAAGCTGCTGGATTACTGCCAGGGCGCCCTGGCGCATGAGCCGGTGGAACAGTTCCGCGTGCTGTTCCTGGACGGCCGCCACGCGCTGCTGCGTGATGAGGTGCAGCAGCGCGGCACGGTCAACCAAACGGCGGCCTACCCGCGCGAGGTACTGAAGCGCGCGCTGGAACTGGGTGCCAGTGGCATCATCCTGGTGCACAACCACCCCAGCGGCGATCCCAGCCCCAGCCGGGCGGACATCCAGATGACCAAGGCCATCGCCGACGCCGCCAAGGCCCTGGAGATATCGGTGCATGACCACCTGGTCATCGGCCGGGGCCGGCACTTCAGCTTTCGCGCCCAGGGCCTGGTTTAGAGCGCCGCCACGTCCTGTACCGCCTGAGCGAAGGCCAAGAGCGCCTGCTGCGGCAGGTTGTGCATTGCCCACCCGGCGATGGGGGATAGGAGCCGGCGGATCAGCCGAAGGTGAAGGCGTAGGCGCGGGCGCCGGGGTCCAGGAACTCGATCTCGAAGGTGTGGTCGGCCACCGGGCCGGCCTGGCGGACCAGCTGGTACAGCTTGGCGACGCGCACCGTGCCCACGCCGTCGGCGTCCACGTCGGTGCCGTGGTCGGTGCCGGGGGCGGCGCCATCGATGCGCACCCTGAAGCGAACGGGCTGGCCGTCGGCGCCCGGCGCCAGCACCAGGTGCAGGTCGCGGGCGTGGAAGCGGTAGGCGATGCGGGCCCCGGCCTGACCGGCCGTGGCGAATTCCCGGCCCACCGTCCAGTCGCCGCCCAGGGTCCAGCGGTTCAGGCGCAGGCTGCCGGCCGGGCGGTAGCGGGCGGGGGCGTCGGCCACGATGTCGTCGCCACCGGAATAGCGCTGGCCCTCGCCATAACCGATATAGGTTTCGGGGGAGCCCAGGTCGTTGAGGTCGGCGGCAGCCTGGGTGCCCTCGACCTTCACCTGTGCAGCGGGACCCTGGGCAGCGGGACCCTGGGCAACGGGCCCCTGAGCCGCGGGCGTGGCCTGGGCGTCCGCCAGCGCCTTGCGGATGACGCGTTCCGTCTTGTCGTAATCGCCCTCACCAAAGGCCTGGTAGATGACACGGCCATCGGCGTTGACCAGGTACAGGGCGGGCCAGGCCTGGTTGTCGAAGGCGCGCCAGATGCGATAGTCGTTGTCCACCGCCACCGGGTAGGTCACGTCCAGCGTAGCGGCAGCCTTGGTGATGTTGTCGACATCCCGCTCGAACGCGAACTCCGGGGTGTGGACGCCCACCACCACCAGGCCCTGGTCCTTGTACTGCGCCGCCCACTGGCGGACATGGGGCAAGGTGCGCAGGCAGTTGATGCAGGAATACGTCCAGAAGTTCACCAGCACCACGTGGCCGCGCAGGTCACCGGACGCCAGGCCGGGGGTGTTGACCCAGGCCCTGGCCTTCAGCACATCGGCCAGGGGGCCGGTCAGCGGCGGCTGGGTAGCGGGCAGGGTCGCGGCATGGGCCACGCCGGGGTCATGGGCGCTCAGCACCTTCACCAGGGCACGTTCCACCCGGTCGGTGGGCAGGGCCGGCACCCCCAGGAACAGGCGGGTATCGAAGCCGGCGGCGCTGATGACCGCCGTGGCGACCACGGCACCGCCCGCCACCCGGCGCATGCCCTCGGCCCAGCGCAGGGCGTCCTGCGGCAGGGCGCGCACCAGGCGGCCACCCCCGATCATGACGACGGCCAGCGGGGTGGCGGCGCCCAGGGCATAGAAGAACAGCGCCACCGTGGTACCGGGGCCCGGCCCATGCAGGGCGGCGGCGCTGAGGATCAAGCCCAGGATGGGCCCGGCGCAGGGCGCCCACATCAGCCCGGTGGCCAGGCCCAGGGCCAGCGACGAGACGACGGTGCTGTCGCCTCCGGAAGCCGCGGCGGGGCTGAACCGTTCAGCCAGCCGCGACCCCGCCGCCGCCAGCGGCGCCGTCAGCCGGGCGGCCAGCGCCGGCCACATCATGGCCAGGCCGAACAGGGCCACGAAGGCCAGGCCCGCCGCGCGACCGTACTGGTTGGCCGCCACCGCCCAGCCGCCCGCCGCCGCCAGGCTGGCCGTCACGGCGAAGGCCGCCGCCAGCCCCAGCAGCAGGGGCAGCCCCCGCCGGCGGAAGCCGGCACCGGCCGTCAGGGCCGGGGCCAGCACGATGGGCAGCAGCGGCAGGATGCAGGGGGCGGTGATGGTCAACACACCCGCCAGATACGCCAGAAGGACTGAGGCCATGATGATGGTTCCCATTTCAATCGTGTCCGTTTAGATCGGATGCGTGATTAATGCGTCTGTTCCAATGTAGAGTCAATTCCCGATTTAATCGCATACGTGCTATATAGGATGCGACAGGCCGGAAGGCCCCCTCGATACCCTTATCGGAAGGAACGCCGATGACACCCCCTGACGCCCCGGCGCCAGACAGCGCCGCGCCCGCCGCCCCCCAGCCGAAGCTGGCAGATTTCCTGTGCTTCGCCGTCTATTCCGCGAACTTAGCGTACGGCCGCGCCTACAAGGCGATCTTGGATGAACTGGGCGTGACTTATACCCAGTGGATCGCGATCGTCGCCCTGTGGGAGCAGGACGACCAGACGGTCAGCGGCCTGGGTGAGAAGCTGTTCCTGGAATCGAACACCCTGACCCCCATCCTGAAGAAGCTGGAGTCGCTGGGCTATCTGCAGCGCCGCCGCGATCCGGCGGATGAACGCCAGGTGCGGGTCAGCCTGACACCGGCCGGCCGCCAGCTGCGGGAAAAGGGGGGGCAGCGCAATCTGGTGAAGGCCAGCGGCCTGACGCCGGAAGAGTTCAAGGTGATCCAGAAGACGGTCAGCCGCCTGCGCGACAACCTGCTGGTCCACGCCGGCGCCAGCCAGGCGGATCGGGACGAGGCGGAGAGGGCGGGACCGAAAGCCGACTGAATGCGCGGGCGAAGCGCGCGCCTCATTCCCCCGCCGGCGCGCCGGCGGGCGTTCCAGCGGGCGCCAGGGCCTGGCGGCTGGGCAGCAGCGGAACGGCGATGGCGTAAGCCGCCACGCCCAACAGCCAGACGGCACCCGGCATGGTGGTCCGGGTGGCGCCATAGACGGCGGTGAAGAGCAACGGGCCGACGATGCCCACCAGGCTGCCCAGCGCTGCCAACGTGCCCTGCAGTTCCCCCTGCCGGTCCTGGCCGACACGGAAGGACATCAGCGCCTGCAGGGCCGGCCCGACAATGCCGCCCAGGGACAGCAGCGGCATGATGAGGAAGACGGCCAGGCCGTGGGTGGCGAAGGCCATGACGGTGTAGGCCACGCCGTCCGCCACCGCCGCCAGGATGAAGGCGCCCCGTTCGCCCAGTCGGCGGGTCACCGGTTCCGTCACGAAGGTCTGGGCGATGGCGTGCAGGAAGCCAAAGGCCGCCAGCGACCAGCCCACCACCGACGCGTCCCACGCGAATCGGTCCTGGCCGTTCAGCACCCAGAGGGACGCCGCCAACTGGCCCGCCCCCTCCGCCAGGACATAAACCACCAACAGCCGCGCCAGCACCGGCACGCCAGCCGCCCAGCGCAGGGAGCCGAAGGCGTTCAGGGCGCCAAGCTTGATGGGCGTGCGCTCCGTCGTCGCCGGTCGCGATTCCGGCAGCACCAGCAGCGCCAGCAGGAAGTTGAGGCCGTTCAAGCCGGCCGCCAGCAGGAAGGGCGCCCGCAGCGAAACCATGCCCAGCAGGCCACCCAGGGCCGGGCCGGCGATGAAGCCGACGCCGAAGGCGGCGCTCATGCGTCCGAACTGCTTGGCCCGCCCCGCCTCTTCCGTCGTGTCGGTGATGTAGGCGGTGATGACCGCCATGTTGGCGGAGGTGACGCCGGCCAGGATGCGGCCGCCGGCCACCACCCAGATGTTGGGGGACCAGGCCAGGGCCAGATAATCCAGCGCCCCGCCGATCAGCGACAGCAGCAGGATGGGCCGCCGTCCGTAGCGGTCGCTGAGCGCGCCCAGCACCGGGGCGCAAAAGAACTGCATCAGGGCGAAGATCGCCAGCAGCAGGCCATAGAGCGGCGCCACGTCGTCCGTGCCGGTCACCTCGCGCAACAAACCCGGCAGGATGGGCATGATGATGCCGATGCCCACCGCATCCAGCGCCATGGCCAGGAAAACCACATACAACGCCTTGTTCATGACACCACGCCTTCAAATCCCTATCACTGATAGGGTTGCATTTTCCCTATCGATGATAGAGAGTCAAGCGCGAATGGAGGACGGCATGCGGCCAGAGGGCAAATTGACCCGCGACACGGTGGTGCGCGCGGCCTTGGATCTGCTGAACGAGGTGGGGATGGACGGGCTCAGCACCCGCCTGCTGGCGGCGCGCCTGGGCGTGCAGTCGCCCACCCTGTATTGGCATTTCCGCAATAAGCGCGCGCTGTTGGACGCCATGGCCGTGGCCATGCTGGCGCGGCACAAGCATGTGTGGCCGCCCGAGGGGGAGATGGACTGGCGGGCGTGGCTGACGCTGAACGTCCGCAGTTTCCGCCACGCCTTGCTGGCCTATCGCGATGGCGCCCGCGTGCACGCCGGCACCGGCCCGCTGGCGGAACAGATGCCGTTGGCGGAGGCGCAGGTGGGCCTGCTGTGCCGGCACGGCTTCACCCCGGCGGATGCGTTGTGCATCATGATCGCGCTGTCGCGCTTCGTCGTGGGGTGGGTGCTGGAGGAACAGGCGCGGGCCACGGACGCGGCCGATCGCACCGGCCAGACCCAGCCGGAGTTGGGGCCGGAGGCGCCGCTGATGGCGGCGGCGATGGCCGGCATCCTGGGGGACAGCCCGGACGCCGCGTTCGACCGGGCGCTGGGCTATTTCATCGCCGGCCTGAAGCCGGCGGAATAAGGGATACCGGGGCGGCCGGGTGCCGCCCCGGACCGGAACTCAGACCAGCTCGATGGCGTAGTTCTCGATGACCGTGTTGGACAGCAGGCGCTGGCACATCGCCTCCACCGCCGCCTTGGCCTTGGCGGGGTCGGTCTCTTCCAGTTCCAGCTCGATCAGCTTGCCCTGACGGACTTCGCCCACGCCGTCGAAGCCCAGGGTCTGCAGGGCGTGGCCGATGGCCTTGCCCTGGGGATCGAGGACGCCGTGCTTCAGCGTGACGGTAACCTTGGCCTTCATGATCGATGCTTCCTGGTTGGTTCTACGCAAAACGAGGGATATGAAAAGGCCCGGGGGCGAAATCGCCCCCGGGACCGGAACTCACTGCATCAGCTTGGGCGCCTTGACGTCGCCGGGGCCGCCCTCGGGCAGGATGCCCAGGCGGCGGGCCACTTCCTGGTAGGCTTCCTCAACCTTGCCCAGGTCCTGGCGGAAGCGGTCCTTGTCCAGCTTCTCGTTGGTCTTGATGTCCCACAGGCGGCAATTGTCCGGGCTGATCTCATCGGCCAGGACGATGCGCATCTCGTCATTATCCCACAGCCGGCCGAACTCCACCTTGAAATCCACCAGCTTCAGGCCCGTGCCCAGGAACAGGCCGGACAGGTAGTCATTGATGCGCAGGCTGAGCGACAGCATGTCGTCCAGGTCCTGGGGCCCCGCCCAGCCGAAAGCGGTGATGTGCTCCTCCGACACCATGGGGCAGCCCAGCTCATCGGACTTGTAATAGAACTCGATGATGGAGCGGGGCAGCTGCGTGCCTTCGGGAATGCCGAAGCGCTTGCTGAGCGAGCCGGCGGCGACATTGCGCACCACCACCTCGACCGGGATGATCTCCACCTCGCGCACCAGCTGCTCGCGCATGTTCAGGCGGCGGACGAAATGGGTGGGCACCCCCATCTCGCCCAGGCGGGTCATCAGGTATTCGGAGATGCGGTTGTTCAGCACGCCCTTGCCGGTGATGACGCCCTTCTTCTGCTCATGGGACGTATCATCCTTGAAGTACTGAACCAGCGTGCCGGGCTCAGGCCCTTCAAACAGGTCTTTGGCCTTGCCTTCGTAGATCCGCCGGCGTCGAGACATGGGATCACTTCTTTCGAACGAACGGATGCGGGCGGCATCGGGCAGACGTGCGCATAGCGGAACGCCCGCGCCCGAGGGCCGGCCCTGATGGCGAGGATATAGCAAGCAATGGGGTCCTGTACAATGTCAGGGACCCCTCGCCCCACGCCGGGCGCCTATACGGTCGGATTTACCGGCCCAGATCCACCTCCCAGATCCACGTCAAGAAAGGGTGCCTCGTCCGGCCGGCCGGCGGCGAAGCGCCAGCGGGGAAGCACCCCGGCACGGTCCATGGCCGGCAGGGCGATGATCGAGCTGCTGGTGGTCTCGAAACCCTGATGGGTCATGATGCACATCGCTTCGCGCGGATCATCGCCCGCGCCGCTGACGCGGCTAGCCAGCAGCATCTCCCACTCCGCCCAATGGTTGGTTTCCGGGTCCGGTGCCGGGGCGGCGGCGAACAGGGGGCGGTAGCGCCGGGTGCGCGGGCAGTCCGGCGCGTTCATGCCCTTGGCCGTGATCATGGACACGCCCTCGGGAATGGGCGTCACCCGCACCCGGTTGCGCCCCGCCTCCCCCATATGTTCCAGCAGCCAGGCGTCGCGGTTGTCGGCCAGCAGCAGGTTGAAGGGGCGGTAGGCGCGGGTGTCCAAATCCGACAGCGCCTCCACCGGGGCGTCGGCATGGTCCAACGCCTCCAGCACCAGCTCCCCGCGCGACCGCTTGCCGGCCGCCGGGCCCAGCGTGCCCTCGCGGTTCAGCACGGCGGCCAGCACGCCGGTGTCGTTCAGGCCGCACCAGCTGCCGTCGGCCAATTCATCCTTGCCGGCCACCACCTCCGGCCGGTCGGGCCAGTGGCGGCCGGGGGGCAGCCAGGGACGGTTGTTCATCTCGTCCCGGTTGGCGGCGACGATCAGGGGCCAGGCGTGGCCGGGACGGCGGAGGAGGATGACGCTGCACATGGGATGAAGGCACCTGATAGAGTATTGGCGCCGCTTCGGGAAGGGCTCCGGGGGCGGCGTATTGCCCCGGGGGCTGTAGACCGCAAGCGACCACCCGATATATAAGGCTGCCGGGGGAAATCGAAACCACCCAGAGCTGTGCTTCGAGGAATAGCGATGACGACCTTTGACGAACGCGAACAGGCTTTCGAGGCCAAGTTCAAGCATGACGAGGAACTGCTGTTCCGCATCTACGTCCGCCGCGCCCGCCTGATGGGCGAGTGGGCCGCCGAGCACCTGGGCCTGACGGGCGACGAGGCCGCCGCCTACGCCAAGGAAATGGTGTCGGAAGACCTGAAGGAGCCTGGCCACCAGGACATCCTGGCCCGCATCATGGCCGACTTCACCGCCAAGGGCGTCGACATCTCCGTCCACCGCGTAGAGAAGGAGATGGAGCACACGCTGGAAGTGGCCCGCGAACAGGTGATGACCGACTGATCCCCTGCAGGATCACGGGAATAGGAAAAGGGGCGCCCCCCCGCGCGGGAGCGCCCCATTTTTCATGTCCCTCAGACGCCGGGCGCCGGCATCCGCCGGCTTGGCTTCCTCGCGTTTCAGTCCGCTTCGCTTCCCAAAACGCTCCGGCGGACGCGGTCGCGTCCTATACCGGCATGAGGCCGGACCTCACGCCGCTGGCATTGCTTCATTCACCAAATACGCGCTTGAAGACCGTGTCGACGTGCTTGGTGTGGTAGTCGAGGTCGAAGGCGCCGTCGATCTGCTCGGCCGTCAGGTGCCGGGCAACGTCGGCGTCGGCCTTCAGCAGGGTGCGGAAGTCCTTGCCCTCCAGCCACACCGGCATGGCGTTGCGCTGCACGGCGCGGTAGGCGTCCTCGCGGCTCATGCCGGCCTGGGTCAGGGCCAGCAGGACGCGCTGGCTGTTGTGCAGGCCGCCCAGCATGTCCAGGTTGCGCTGCATGTTTTCCGGATAGACCACCAGCTTGTCGATCATGCCGGTCAGGCGGGACAGGGCGAAGTCCAGGGCGATGGTGGCGTCGGGCGCGATGACGCGCTCCACCGAGGAATGGCTGATGTCGCGCTCATGCCATAGGGTCACGTTCTCCAGCGCCGGCACCACATGGCTGCGGATCAGGCGGGACAGGCCCGACAGGTTTTCCGACAGCACCGGGTTGCGCTTGTGCGGCATGGCCGACGAGCCTTTCTGGCCCGGGCTGAAATATTCCTCAGCCTCACGCACCTCGCTGCGCTGCAGGTGACGGACTTCCGTGGCCAGGTTGTCGATGCTGGCGGCGATGACGGCCAGGACGGCGAAGTACATGGCGTGGCGGTCGCGCGGGATCACCTGGGTGGACATCGGCTCCACCGTCAGGCCCAGCTTGGCGGCCACATGCTCCTCGACCCGGGGGTCGATGTTGGCGAAGGTACCGACGGCGCCGGAGATGGCGCAGGTGGCGATCTCATCCCGGGCGGCGGCCAGGCGATCACGGCCGCGCTTGAAGGCGGCGTAGTGGCCGGCCAGCTTCAGGCCGAAGGTCACCGGCTCGGCATGGATGCCGTGGCTGCGGCCGATGCTGGGGGTGTACTTGTGTTCCTGCGCCCGGCGCGCCAGGGCGGCCAGCAGGGCGTCCATATCCGCCAGCAGCAGGTCGGTCGCCTCTTTCAGCTGCACCGCCAGGCAGGTGTCCAGCACGTCGCTGGAGGTCATGCCCTGGTGGACGAAGCGGGCCTCGGGGCCGACATGCTCCGCCAGGTTGGTCAGGAAGGCGATGACGTCGTGCTTGGTCTCGCGCTCGATCTCGTCGATGCGGGCCACGTCCCACTTCGCGCGCTCCCACACAGCGGCGGCGGCCTCCTTGGGGATGACGCCCAGCTCGGCCTGCGCGTCGCAGGCGTGGGCCTCGATCTCGAACCAGATCCGGAACCGGTTCTCCGGTTCCCAAATCTTGACCATCTGGGGGCGGCTGTAGCGCGGAATCATGGGGCGTCGCCTCTGCTGGGGGGCTGCTGATGGCGCCGGACCATACGGGCGGCCGGACGCCTTGACCAGTGCAAGGGGCGCAGGGGCAGGGTGCTATAGCCGTCCGCGTTAAACCACACGCAGCCGGCTATAGCTGAGTCTGTCCGGGAGCAGCTTCACGTCCAAAGGTGATTCCACCTTTGGACGATCTGTTCCAAGGGGTGGGCGGCGTTACCGGCCGGCACCAAGGGCCACGCGAATCAGTGCCGCAGGCCGTCGTGCACCCAGCCGGTCACCATGGCCATGACCTCGGGTGGCAGATTGTCCGGGCTGGGGTGGTGCCAGCGGTAAACGGTGATCGCCGCCTCCAGGCAGAACTTCTCCGGCTGGCCCTTGCCGCGCATCTCCTGGTACGCCCGCACGACGGCGGGGCGGCAACAGTCGGACGTGGCGTCCTCGCGGCAAGCCATGGGACGGGACCTCAGGAGCGCTTGGCGCGGTTCAGCGGCACGCCGTACAGTTCCAGGCGGTGACCGATCAGCTCATAGCCCAGCTCCGCCGCCACCTTTTCCTTCAGGCGCTCCAGCTCCTCATTGCGGAACTCGATCACCTCGCCCGATTGCAGGTCGATCAGGTGGTGGTGGTGCTCGTCCCGGATTTCCTCGTACCGCGCGCGGCCGTCGCCGAAGTCCAGCCGCTCGATGACGTTGGCCTCTTCGAATAGCCGCATGGTGCGGTAGACCGTGGCGATGGAGATGTTGGGATCGATCTCCACCGCGCGGCGGTACACCTGCTCCACATCCGGATGGTCCATGGCCTCGGACAGCACGCGGCTGATCACCCGCCGCTGCTCGGTCATCTTGAGGCCCTTCTGGATGCAAAGCTGTTCAAGACGCGATGGCATAGGGACGCTCCCAAAAGACGGAAATGGTGAACCGGCCGCCAGTGAGGACGCTGCCGGTGAGGACGGGAAACTATAAACATTCTAAACCGAGCGCCCCGCCCGGTTCGAGTGGAATCGACCGCAGGGCTGCCCCGTTTGGCCGCGCGGCCTGTTTCGTCGCATGAAACAGCAGCGGCGGGAAAGAGGGCATCCGGTCAGGCGGGCCCGATCAGCGCCAGCAGCCGGTCCAACGCGGCCTCATCCATCTGGCCGATGCGCTGCGCCAAGCGGTTGGCCGCCAGGGTGGCCTTGGGGTGCAGGCCGCTGGTGTCGACCACCACCCGGGGATCCGACATCTGGGCCAGGCGTTCCATCTCCTCCGCCTCATCCCAGATGATGCCGAAATAGCCGCAAATCTGCCGCACCAGCATGGGCGAGGGCGTACCCTTGCGGCCGTGCTCCAGGGCCGACAGGTAGGCGGAGGAGATGTGCAGGGCGGCGGCCATGTCCTTCAGGGCCAGGCCGTGCTGCTCGCGCAGCTCACGCATCCGCTGGCCGAAGGGGGTCATGGACGTTGCCGCTTGAGCAGTTTCATGGACGCTGCCGCTTCAGGAGCACGTAGAGCGCGCCGCCGCCGCCATGCTGCGGCTGGGCCTGGCGGATGGCCAGCACCAGGGGGCGCAAGGGCGCCTCCCCCAGCCAGCGGGGCACCGCCACGCGCAGGATGCCCTTCTCCCGGTCGGTACCCATGTGGACGCCGCCGCCGGAGCCCTTGCCGGTGATGATCAGCAGGGTGCGCCGGCCCTCGCGGTGGGCGCGGGCGACGAAGGCGTTCAGGGCGCCGTGCGCCTCGGCCTGGGTCATGCCGTGCAGATCCAGCCGGCCGTCGATGACCAGCTGGCCCCGGCGCAAGCGGTCGTCGGTGCGGCGGTCCAGGCCGGCGCGGGCGCCGAAGACCAGCGGGGGATGGACCAGGGGGGCGGCGGGAACCGGCCTGGCCGCCGGCGCCGGCACCAGCGGCGGGGCGGCGGGCACGGCGGGGGCGGCCTCCACCGCCGCGGGGGGCGGGGGCGGCAGGGGGGCGCCCCGGCGCAGCGGGGCGGCGTCGCGCATGACCTCGCGCCACAGGCGGATTTCCTCCGACGTCGGACTGCGGCGCTGGCGGTTCATGAAGACGGTCCGGGCCCGGCGCCGATATTGGCCGGCGTCACCGTGCGTGGCAGCAGCAGCCAATAGCCGCCCCGGCTTTTCATCAGGCCCGCCCGGTGTTCCGCCTGGGCGCCATGGCCCCAGAACACGTCACCGCGCACCGGCCCCTGGATGGCGCCGCCGGTGTCCTGCACCACCATCAGGCGGGACAGGCGCTTGTCCCCGTCCTCCGGATCGGTGACGTCCAGCCAGACGGGCAGGCCGTAGGGAACATAGGTGTGATCCACCGCCAGCGAGCGGCCGGGGATCAGCGCCACGCCTTGGGCCCCCAGGGGGCCGTCACCCTCCAGCGGCTTGAAGAAGACGTAGGATGGATTGCCTTCCATGGTGGCCTGGGCCTGCGCGGGGTTGGCGGCCAGCCAGGCGCGGATGGACTGCATGGTGACGGCGTCGCGGTCCAGCTTGCCGTCCGCGGCCATCTGGCGGCCGATGGCGACATAGGGCCAGCCGTTCTGCCCGTCATAGGCCACGCGCATCTCGCCCCCCTCCTCCAGCACCACCCGGCCGGAGCCTTGGATGTGCAGGAAGAAGGCGTCGACCGCGTCGTCCAGCCACACCAGCTCCAAACCCTTGCCGGTCAGGGCGCCGGCATCGATGCGGCGGCGATCCTCATAGGGCTTCAGCTTGCCGTCCGTCACGCGGCCAGCGATGCGCTGGCCTTTCAGGCTGTCGCGGAACTCGCCCAAATCGACCATCACCAGGTCGGGCGGACGGCGATAGAGCGGCACCGTGTAGCGGCCGTGGCGCGTGCGGCTGCCGCGCAGATCCGCCTCATAGTATCCGGTGAACAAACCCTCGGGATTGCCGTTGTCGGTGGCGCGCCAGGGCTGGAACCAGCGTTCCAGCGCGGCGCGGGCCATGGCCTCGTTCCCCGGCGGCAGGTTCTTCAGGGCCGAGCAAGGGGCGTTCCAGTCCTGGGGCTTGCCCGCGACGCCCGAGGTCTGGCGCAACATCTTGTCGCAAGAGCGCAGGATGGCGGGCACGGCCTCCACCACCCTGTCAGCCTGCCACCCGGGCAGGTCGGCATAAGCGGCCGGCTGCAGCACCAGCTTGGCCCCTGGCGCCGGGGCCGGGGGCGGCGGCTCTTCAGAGGTGAACAGGGAACAGGCGGCGGTCAGCAGCAGCAGGGCGCCCGCCACGCCGCGCGCCGCGCGGGCGAAAATGGGCCGGCACGGCATGGGCAATGGTTCCTCGCGGGGCGGCTGGATCGTCAGGTCGAGCCGGACCTTAAAACGGATCACCGCCGGAAGGAAACACCGGATGCGGGGCGCATCGCGATTTGCGCCGCCATTCGCCCGCCTAAGCAGATTTGCCGAACTCCGCCCACGCATGAGCGGGCTCGGAAAATCTGCAAAACCATAGAAGTCCGCAGGTTCTTCCAGGCCGGGCCTTGTGGCCCGATCTGGAAGAACCCGCTTAATGCGGGACGCGGGTTTCGACCAGGCGCCAGTTGGGGTCGGACGACTTGGTGTCGCGGGCGAAGGTCCAGATGTCCACCACCTCGGCCGGATGCTCGGCGTCGCCGTCCACCACCCGCCCCTGGGCATCGCGCGTGACGTTGGTCTGGTGGGTGATGAACTTCACCGTGCACAGGGCCTGGCCTTCCAGCAGGCGGGCCTGCACCAGATCCACGGTGTCGAAGGCCTGGATGTGCGCCTCCAGCGTCTCGCCAGCCTGGGCGCGCGCCTCGATGGCCTTGGCGAAGTCGGTGTAGACGGCGTCGGCCAGCAGCGGGCGCAGGGCGCCGGTATCGCCCCGGGCGAAGGCGTCGACGATGATGCCGAAGGCGCTTTCCGCGCCCTTCAGGAAACGCCGCTCGTCAAAGCTGGGATCAGCCTGGTGGATGCGGGCGAGGCCGGCTTCCAGCGACAGCGGGCCGTCATAGTCGGGCGGGGTGACATCGCGCGCGGTGCCCTCGATCACCTTGGGCTGCACCCCCTGGAAGGCCGGCGGGCGCACGCCCTGCTGCCCCTGGCCCTGCTGCCCCTGGGTGGTCGGCCCTTGCGCTGGCGGAACGGCGGTGAAGGGGTTGGGGCGCTCACGCTCCTCCCCCGTCTTGCGGCCCAGCGCCTTGTGCAGCTGATAGGCCAGGAACACGGCGATCATCGCGAAGATGATGATTTCGAAGAAGTAGGAGTTGTCACCCATTGCAGACTTCGAACCTCCGGCGCTTGAAATAAGCCCGCGCTCCAGGCCCAATCGGCACCTGGATACGGGGCCCTCGCCCCACCATGTTAAGACCGAACACCCGGTTGTCATTACGGGCGGCCCTCTCGCTGTAGATAGGCGGCGCCCGAAGAAAGAGCAAGCTTATGCGCCTTCCCCTTTTCCTCATCGCGTATCTTCTGGCGGAAATCGCCGCCTTCGCCTGGGTGGGGGAGAAGGTGGGCGTGCTGGGCACCGTGGCCCTGGTGGTGCTATCCACCATCGTCGGCCTGTGGCTGGTGCAGCGCCAGGGGCTGGACGCCCTGCGCAAGGTGGCGAGGGCGACCCCAGGCGAGGCACCGGTGGTGGCATGGGACGGCCTGTGCCTGGCCACGGCCGGCGTGCTGTTCGCCGTACCCGGCTTCATCAGCGATTTGGCCGGCATCGCCCTGCTGGTCCCGCCGGTACGCCGCGCCCTGCTGGGCCAGGCCCAGCGGCTGTCGGGCACCCGCTTTACCGTGCGGACGGCTGGCGGCGGGATGAATGGGGGCGGCACCTATGGCAGCCCGGCCCGCCCCACCACCGTCATCGACGGCGACTTCGTGGATGTCACCAAGCCGGACCAGGGCCCCACGCTACCCAAGGAATGAGGCGCCCGCCCGGCCTCAGTGGGCGCCCTGCAACAGCCCCTTCAGCCTGTACAGCTCTTCCAGCGCCTGGCGCGGCGTCAGTTCATCCGGGCTGACGGACTTCAGCGCGGCCAGCGCCGGCGATTCCGGCGCGGGTGCGGCGGTGGGTTCCGGCGCGCGGCGCACGGGGGCGCTGAACAGGGGCAGGTCGTCGGCCAGACGCGTCACGGCGCTGCCCTGGTCGCCCGCTTCCAGAATGGCCAGCACCTCCTCCGCCCGGCTGATGACCGTGGCCGGCAGCCCGGCCAGGCGGGCCACATGGATGCCATAGCTGCGGTCGGCGGCGCCGGCGGCGACCTCATGCAGGAACACCACGTCGCCCTGCCACTCCTTGATGCGCATGGTGTGGCAGGCCAGGGACGGCAGCTTGGACGACAGGGTCGTCAGCTCATGGTAGTGGGTGGCGAACAAGGCACGGCAGCGCGTGACCTCGTGCAGATGCTCCACCGCCGCCCAGGCGATGGACAGGCCGTCGAAGGTGGCGGTACCGCGCCCGATCTCATCCAGGATGACCAGGCTGCGGCCCGTGGCCTGGTTCAGGATGGCCGCCGTCTCCACCATCTCCACCATGAAGGTGGAGCGGCCGCGCGCCAGGTCGTCGGCGGCACCCACGCGGCTGAACAGCCGGTCGACGGCACCGATGTGGGCGGCGTCGGCGGGCACGAAGCTGCCCATCTGCGCCAGCACGGCCACCAGGGCGTTCTGACGCAGGAAAGTCGACTTACCGGCCATGTTGGGGCCGGTCAGCAGCCACAGGCGGTTGGCATCCGACAGGTCGCAGTCATTGGCGACGAAGGGGCCGCTGGCGGCGGCCACCAGCGCCGCCTCCACCACCGGGTGCCGGCCGCGCACGATGCGGAATTCGCGGCTGTCGTCCACCACCGGGCGGCACCAGCGGCATTCCACCGCGATGTCGGCCAGCGAGGTCGCCACATCCAGCGACGCCAGCGCCTGGGCGGTCGAGGCGATGTCGTCGGCCCTGGCCAGGACCGCCTGGGTCAGCTCCTCGAACAGGGCCAGTTCCAGGGCCAGCGCCTTGTCGCCCGCCTCCGCCACGCGGCGTTCCAGGTCCGACAGCTCCACCGTGGTGAAGCGCATGGCGTTGGCCAGGGTCTGGCGATGGATGTAGGTGCCGCGCTGTTCCGCCGCCATCAGCTTGTCGCCGTGCTGGGCGGTGACCTCGATGTAATAGCCCAGCACGTTGTTGTGCCGGATCTTCAGGGTGTTGATGCCCGTGTCCCCGGCGTAGCGGGCCTGGAGGTTGGCGATCAGGCGGCGCGAGTCGTCGCGCAACTCCTTCAGTTCGTCCAGGGGGGCCGAATAGCCCTGGGCGATGAAGCCACCGTCGCGGGCGTTCAGCGGCAGGTCCGGGCCCAGGGCCGCCGCCAGCATGGACACCAGGTCGGCCGGCACCTTCACGCCGTGCAGGGCATCGAGAAGCCCCGGGGGCAGCGGCGGCTCCAGGGCGCCGCGCAGCGCCTCGGCCGGGAAGGTGTCGCAGATGTCACGGGCGCGGCCCAGGCCGTCGCGCACCCCCGCCAGGTCGCGCGGGCTGCCCCGGCCCAGGCTGAGGCGGGACAGCGCGCGCTCGATATCCGGCGCCCGGCCCAGGTGCGCGCGGATGTCGGCCCGCAAACCGCCCTGCTCCACGAAATAGGCCACCGTGTCCAGGCGCCGGCCGATGGCGATGGGATCGGTGAGGGGGGAGGCCAAGTGGGCCGCCAGCAGGCGGGCGCCGGCGCCGGTGACCGTGCGGTCGATAGCGCCCAGGAGGCTGCCGCGCTTTTCCCCCGTCAGCGTGCGGCTGAGTTCCAGGTTGCGGCGGGAAGCCGGGTCGATCTCCATGACCGCGCCCAGCGCCAGGCGGCGCGGCCGGTCCAGGCGGGGCACCCGGCCCTTTTGCGTCAGTTCCACATAATCGACCAGGGAGCCGGCGGCCGCCACCTCCGCCCGGCTGAAGCTGCCGAAGGCGTCCAGTGTGCCCACGCCATACAGGTCCAGCAGGCGCTGGCGGCCGTTCTCGCTGTCGAATCGGGCGTTGGGCTGCACCGTCAGCTGGTCGCGCCACTCGGCCCACAGCTCGAACAGTTCCGGCTGCTGCGTCAGGCGTTCGGACACCAGCAGCTCACCCGGCGCCAGGCGGGCCAGGGCGGCCGGCAGGGCCGCGCGTTCCACCGGCTGCAGGGTCAGCTCCCCGGTCGACAGGTCCAGCCAGGCCAGGCCCAGGGCGCCGCCCACCTCGGCCAATGCCGCCAGGTAGTTGTTGGACCGGGCGTCCAGCAGGCCGTCCTCGGTGATGGTGCCGGGGGTGACGACGCGCACCACCTCGCGCCGCACCACCGCCTTGCCACCGCGCTTGCGCGCCTCCGCCGGTTCCTCGGTCTGCTCGCAGATGGCGACGCGGAAGCCCAGGCGGATGAGGCGTGACAGATAGTTCTCGTGCGAATGCACCGGCACGCCGCACATGGGGATCTCTTCCCCCAGATGCAGGCCGCGCTTGGTCAGCGTGATGTCCAGCGCGCGAGCGGCGGCCACCGCGTCGTCGAAGAACATCTCGTAAAAATCACCCATGCGGTAGAACAGCAGGGCGCCCGGGTGCTGGGCCTTGATCTCCAGGTACTGCGCCATCATGGGCGTTACGCCCTGGGCGGAGGACGCCGAGGATGCGGTATCGGTGGTATCGGGCACGGCACTAAATCCGGTAGGACGGGAACGATGGGGCCCTTAGGTATAGCGCCCCCGGCCCGCCAAGCCGAGTCCGTTTCCCTAGCCCGCCTTGCGCCCCAGCCGGCGGTGGACCTCGTCCAGCAGGCCGTCGGCCGCGGCCTCGATCATGTCCAGCACGGTGTCGAACTGGTCCTCCGACCCATAATAGGGATCGGGCACGTCATGACCCTTATGGTCGGGGGCGTAGTCCAGGAACAGCTGCACCCGGTCGCGGTGCTTGGGTGGCGCCAGGCGGCGCAGGAAATCCAGATGATCACGGTCCATGGCCAGAACCATGTCGTACCGCTCGAAATCATCCGCGTCCACGCGGCGGGCCCGCAGCGCCGACAGGTCGACGCCGCGATGGCGCGCCGCCTCGACCGCCCGGATGTCCGGCGCCTCCCCCACGTGATAGCCGTGGGTGCCGGCGCTGGCCACCGTCACATCGTCGGCCAGGCCATCCATGGCCAGGCGGCGGCGCATCACGCCCTCCGCCGTGGGGGAACGGCAGATGTTGCCCGTGCAAACGAACAGGATTGAAATTTTCCGATTATTTTCCAATGCCTTACCCTTATTCCGGGAGTGCCAAGACATCTGCGGCGACTGTAGCAACCTCGGACACGGGAATCAAATGCTCACCCGGTCCCCCTCTCCAAGAAGGTAGGGCCGCGACATCCGGCCCACCCCTTCCCGCTTGCCGGACGTCGCGGCGCCGCCCAAGATGCGCCCGTCCCGCCGGTGGCAGCCGCCGGGGTTCGGCAACGCGGCAGGATACAGGTCCCATGCCCCTTATCGACGTCACCGGTCTGCGCCACGCCATCGCGGGCCGGCCGGTGCTGGATATTCCCCAGTGGTCGGTGGAGACGGGCCGGCATTGCCTGCTGCTGGGCCCCAGCGGCAGCGGCAAGACCACCCTGATCCATGCCCTGGCCGGCCTGAAGCGGCCGGACGGGGGCCGCATCCTTCTGGACGGCCAGGCGGTGTGGGACCTGGACGCCGCCGCCCGCGACCATCTGCGGGGGCGCCTGATCGGCATCGTCTTCCAGACCCTGCACCTGGTCGCGGCGCTGGACGTGGGCCAGAATCTGCATCTGGCGCGCTGGCTGGCCGGCCTGCCGCGCGACGCGGGGGCCGTGGCCCGGGCGCTGGACCGCGTGGGCCTGGGCAACCGCCTGGCCGCCAAGCCAGAGCATCTGAGCCAGGGGGAGAAGCAGCGCGTGGCCATCGCCCGCGCCGTGGTCACCCAGCCTAAGCTGATCCTGGCGGATGAGCCGACGTCGGCCCTGGATGACGAGAACTGCGCCCTGGTGATGGACCTTTTGCTGGAACAGGCGGATGTGTGCAGTGCCACCCTGCTGGTCGCCACCCATGACGAGCGCACCCGCGCCCGGATATCCGACCGGCTGGATCTGCCCAAGCTTAGCGCCCAAACGGAAGGTCGCGCCGCATGACCATCCTCGGCTTGGCCTGGGCCTACCTGAAACGCGCGGCCCTCACCACCACGCTCAACGTGGCGCTGCTGGCGCTGGGCACCGGCACCATCGTCGTGCTGATCCTGGCGGGCACGCAGGTGCAGGACCGCCTGGCCAGGGACGCCGCCGGGGTCGACCTGGTGGTGGGCGCCAAGGGCAGCCCGCTGCAGCTGATCCTGTCCGCGCTGTATCAGATCGACATTCCCACGGGGAACATCCCGCTGTCCCAGGCGCAGGCCCTGGCGTCCGACCCGTTGGTGGCCCAGGCCGTCCCCCTGGCCCTGGGCGACAGCTTCCGGGGATACCGCATCGTCGGCACCGACCCGGCCTTCGTCGCCCTGCGCCATGCCCAGGTGGCGACGGGCCGGCTATGGCAGGCGCCCATGGAGGCGACGGTGGGTGCCCAGGTGGCGCAGGCCGCCGGCCTGAAGGTGGGCGACCAGTTCAACAGCAACCATGGCCTGTCGGCCGGCGGGGCAGTGCATGAGGGCATGCCCTATACCGTGGTGGGGATCCTGGCCCCCACCGGCGGCGTGGTGGATCGCCTGGTGCTGACCCCCATCGACAGCGTGTGGGCGGTGCACGACGCCCACCACCATCACCACGACGGCGATGCCGACGAGCACGAGCATGGGGCGGGGGGCGCACAAGGAGGCGCCCAGCCCGCCCAGCAGCCACCCGAACGCGAGGTGACCTCCGTCCTGCTGCGCTACCGCTCCCCCATCGCGGCCGCGCTGCTGCCCCGGCGGATCAACACCGGCAGCGTCCTGCAGGCAGCCTCACCAGCGGCGGAGATGACGCGGCTGCTGTCCCTGGTGGGCATCGGCACGGACACGGTGCGTGGCTTCGGCCTGCTGCTGGTCGCGTCCTCCGCGCTCAGCATCTTTGTCGCGCTCTACAACGCCACCCAGGCGCGGCGCTATGACCTGGCGGTCATGCGCGCCCTGGGCGCCACGCGCATGCGCATCTCCTGCCTGCTGCTGACCGAGGCGCTGGCCATGGGGGCGGCCGGCACCGCCCTGGGCCTGGCGCTGGGCCATGGCGCGGTGGAACTGGCGGGCCGCCTGGTGCCCCAGGCCCGCGACATGGGCATCACGGGACTCCAGTTTCCGGCTACGGAACCCTATCTTCTTGTCCTGGCGGCCGGCCTGTCGGTGCTGGCCGCCCTGGTCCCGGCGGTCCAGGCCTATCGCACGGACGTGTCGGCGGTGCTGTCGCGGGGGTGACCCCCGCTCCACACCCAGCCCTCAATCGGCCACGATTGGGGGCCAACAAAGCATTTGGCAGTTGAGAGAAAGGATTTCGCCATGACGGTTCAGGCCAAGCGCACATTCGCCGCCGCCCTGATGATGGCGGTCATTGTCACCGGGGCCGTCGCCGGGGCGCCCGCCCTGGCGGCCGACAAGAAGGTGGCGTCGGCCACGCCCGCGGCACCGGCGCCGGGCACGGCGGCATCCGTGCAGGCCAACATCCCCAAGGCCACTCTGGGCTGGGACAAGCTGGCCGACGTCAAGGAAGTGCACAGCATGGACAACGGCCTGCTGCGCGTGCGCGCCGCCTTCGGGCCGGCGGTGCAAGCGCTGGAGGGCAAGCCCCTGACCATCGCCGGCTTCATCATCCCACTGGAGCAGAAGGAGAAGTCCGGCCATTTCCTGCTGAGCGCCATGGCGCCCAGCTGCCCCTTCTGCCCGCCGCCCGGCCCCGCCGACCTGATGGAGGTGAAGACCAGCGCCCCCATCGCCATGACCAACGAGCCCATCACCCTGACAGGCACGTTGCACATGGTGGGCGATGACGACAACGGCCTGTACTACCGCCTGGCGGACGCCACGCTGCAGGCAGGAAGTTAAATCCCCAGCAGGTAGCGCACCAGGCCGATGAGACTGCCAACCAGCAGCACCGAGGTTCCGAACAGCGCCAGGCCGAAGCCGGCGGCGCGCTTCTTGGCATCGGCGTAGTAGGTCACGGCGTACAGCACGCGGCCGATGGGCCAAGCGAGCCCGATCAGCGCCGCCTGGTGGTCACCCCAAATGTTGGCGAACAGCCACAGGCCGGGAAGGAACAGCACGATCTGTTCCAGGGTATTCACCTGAACGCGCAGCACCCGCTGGAATGCCGGCGGGCCGTCAGTCGACGGCGCCTCCACCCCATGCCGGGTACGCGCCCGGCTGACCTGTCCGATGGTCCAGAAATAGACGAACAACGCCAGAAGCGTGACCAGACCGGTCCACACGAAGGCCGCCATAACCCCATCCCCTTCTTTCGGCCGGCGGCGCCAAGGCCGCCCGCCCCTCGTTTCTTATACCGGTGCCCGCCCCCCATACCGGTACCCCCTGAATTCAGGGGTCGTTGGCCTCGATGCCGTACATGTCGTCATCCGTGAAGCCGAAATGGTGGCCGATCTCGTGGATCATGACGTTCAGCACCAGATCGCCCAGATCCTCCCCTGTTTCGCACCAATAGTCCAGCAGCGGCCGGCGGTAGAGGAAGATCATGTCCGGCCCGTGGCTGGCGTCGTTGGCGCCGCGCTGGGGCAGGGAGACGCCACGGTAGAGGCCCAGGATGTCGAACGGGGTTTCCAGCCCCATCTCCCGCTCCGTCTCCTCATCCGGGAATTCGGCGACATGGACCACCAGGTTGCCCATGTGCACCCGCAGCTCGGGCGGGATGGACGCGATGGCGTCGATGGCCAGGCGTTCAATCTCTTCCAGCGTGGGCGGGGAGGTGAAGCGGCGGGGCAGGACGGTGACGGTGGCCATGGCTCTATACCGGGGTAGGCTGTGCTAGAATCTTGACGGGAAGGCCCCGTCGGGTCCACGTCAACGCTTGTCGGCCCCCGCCGTCAAGCCCCAGCGCTCAGGCGTCATCGTCGCAGGCGACTTAACCCCATTATCGCCCCGATAGACCCTGGGCCGGAAGGCGGCTGCGGAAGGAAGACACCATGGCGCGGAACCCGACGCCCATGCGCATGGCCCGTTTCATGGAAGAGAGCGCTGGTTGAGATGACTGACGACACCGTACCGCCGGCGGAAGACGCCACCCCCCAGCCCTCCGCCGCCGCCCTGGCCGCCTGTCCCCGCTGCGCCAAGCCCCTGGACCTCTGCGTTTGCGAAGGCATCATGCCCATCGAGACCCGGCTGGAGGTGCTGGTGCTGCAGCATCCCCAGGAACAGGACGTGGAGCTGGGCAGCGCCCGGCTGCTGACCCTGGGCCTGGCGCGCGGCCGGCTGAAGGTGGGCCTGTCCTGGCCCAACCTGGCCAAGGCACTGGGCACGGAAAAGGGTGGCCGTGAACCCGACCCGCGCCGCTGGGCCGTGCTGTACATGGGCTCGGGCGACGACGCCGTCGCCACCCAGCCCGGTACCCTGCGCCTGGTGGACAAGAAGGGGCAGACGGTGGAGGACCCCACCGTGCTGGCCGACTTGGAGGGCATCATCCTGCTGGACGGGTCGTGGTCGCAGGCCAAGGCCCTGTGGTGGCGCAACGCCTGGCTGTTGAAGCTGCGCCGCCTGATCGTCCATCCCGATTTCGTCTCCGCCTATGGCAACCTGCGCCGCGAGCCCCGGCGCGAAAGCGTGTCGACGCTGGAGGCCGGCGCCTTCGCCCTGGCCAAGCTGGAGGGGGACGACACGCTGGTGGAGCGGTTGCGCGCGCCCTTCGTCGCCCTGGTGGCCCGCTACCGCGCCGTGCGCGGCAACCGCCCGCCCAAGGCCGCCGCCAACCGGCCATCCGGCGAGGGCACCCGCAAGCCCGACTGGCGCGGCCGCAAGCGTCGGCCCCGGTAGCGGCAAGCGCTACCATCTGGTGCGGGGCCGGCGGCCCCCTGGCCCTCTTTTAGCCAGAATTGGCGCTCACACACGCGGAAGTTTCCCTTCCCCCAGGACCTCGGACCGCCTCCCATGACCCTGCGCCTCGCCCTCGCCGCCCTTCTGTTGTGCGGCGTCACCGCCCCCATCATGGCTACCGAGGTCAGGGCTGCCGAGCCGACGCCGCGGACGACGACGCAGCCGGCAGCCACCTGTCCGGAGGGGGCGGACTGGAACATGCCGGCGGCGCCGCTGCACATCTATGCCGACACCTGGTACGTCGGCACCTGCGGCCTGTCCTCCATCCTCATCACCTCGCCGCAAGGCCATGTGCTGATCGACGGCGCCACAGAGAAGGCGGCGCCGCTGATCGAGGCCAATATCCGCGCCCTGGGTTTCAAGGTGGAGGATTTGCGCATCATCCTGAACAGCCATGAGCACCTGGACCATGCCGGCGGCATCGCCCAGTTGCAGCGGGACTCGGGCGCCACGGTCATGGCCCTGTCGGCCGCGGCCGGCGCGCTGGAGCACGGCAAGGGCGATCGGGGCGACCCGCAATACCTGAGCATCGAGGCTTTCCCCGCCATCCCGCATGTGAAGCGCCTGAAGGATGGGGAAGAGGTGACCCTGGGGCCCATCCGCCTGACGGCCCACGCCACGCCGGGCCACACGCCGGGCGCCACCACCTGGACCTGGGACAGCTGCCAGGATGGGCGCTGCCACCACATCGTCTATGCCGACAGCCTCAGCGCCTACACCGACGACGTCTACCGCTATTCGGACGAGGCGGCACACCCCGGCGTGCTGGCCAGCTTCCGCCAAGCCATCGCCACCATGGCCGCCCTGCCCTGCGACATCCTGCTGACGCCCCACCCCGACGCCTCGCAGATGTGGAAGCGCCTGGGCCCCAACGCCACCCAGCCCCTGGTGGACGAGACCGCCTGCCATCGATACGGCGAGGCGGTGACCGCCCGTCTGGACAAGCGCCTGGCGGACGAGGCGGCCAAGACGGAAAAGGAAAAGGCGGCCCGCTGAGGACCGCCATGCCTGGAACTGGCGGCATGACATGCCGCCGTAGGATGCGACCGCATCCGCCGGAGATTTCTGGGGAGCCGAAGGCGGACTGGAAATCGAGGAAGCCAAGGCCAGGGATGTGGCCGCGCGGCATTTGAGGGCAAACTAACGCAGCGACATCACCCGCACATCGGCCGGCGGGGCCGCCGCCGCACCCGCGGCCCGGTCGGCGGCCGCGATGCGCTTTTCCAGGTCGGCGGCGTGCAGCCGGGCGGCGTCCAGGTCGCGCTGCAGCTGGTCACCCCGCGCCCGCTCCTTGCGCAGGGCCCGGCGGTGCTTGCCGGCCGACAGCCAGGAAATCAGGCCGCCGGCGAGGAAGCCCACCAGCAGGGACACGAACACCACCGCGAAGGAAGGCGCCACCACCGCGCCGTCCAGCGGCCACAGCGTCAGGCGCACCAACTCCTCATTCACGATGGCGAAGTCGATGGCGACGAGGGCCAGCGGTATGGACACGATCCAGGAAAGGTAACGCAGCACTGGCCGCTCCACTGGCAACGGCCGCCCCGGACCACCCCGGATGGGGCGGCCCCTGGGGGCGGCGCTGAGGAGGTCCCGACGGAACCGCCGGGACCGGGTCCCACAGATGGGGGCTATCAGTCGGTGTTCAACTGCTCACGCAGCTGCTTGCCCGTCTTGAAGAAGGGAATGAACTTCTCATCCACGTCCACCGCCTGGCCCGTGCGGGGGTTGCGGCCGGTGCGGGCGTCGCGCCGTTTCACGGAGAAGGCGCCGAAGCCGCGCAACTCCACCCGGTCACCCCGGGCCAGGGCCTCGGTGATCTCGTCGAAGATGGTGGTGACGATCTTTTCCACATCGCGCTGGTAGAGGTGCGGATTGAGTTCCGCCAGCCGCATGATGAGTTCCGACTTGGTCATCGGCAATTCCCCCTTGGGCAATCGGTCCCGGTCTCGCGGGACCGCTATCTTTATCGTGTCGTTGGTGCCTCCCGGCAGGACGACGGCCCGGGTGTACATCCACCCTGGCCTGGCGGTCACGGTTTTCGATCACCGCCCATCCTACCTCAACTGTGCCGGAGCGGACGGGTCCTGGCAAGGGTAAGGTCTTCATACTCTTGCATTATCGTAGAATTAACCCCTATGGCCCGCTCCCCCGCCACCCGCCCCTTCCCACCAGGAAGCGATGGGCTGGTGTTGGGATGGCATCTACCAAGCCTGGGCATTGCGCAGCCTAATCCCGCTGGCATGCAGGGTGGTTCCCCACAGGGATTTCAAGGGAAGCAGGCTGTCGACCACACGCAGATCCACGCCGCGCGGGGCAAAGGCCGACGGCACGTCGCACAGGGTGTCGCGGCCCAGCGGTATCACCGTCGACCGGCTGACCCACATCCCCGCGTCCAGCAAAGGCTCAAAGCTGTCGGTGGGCAGATCATAGCGGTGGAGCGTGGCATCGGCGACTTCCGGATACCATTCTCGCTCGATGTAGGCAGCCGCCCGATGGCCGCCCAGCCATCTTAGCCTTTCAGCGTCGTGCGTCTGATTAGTCGCCCATATCAGGATGCGCGGGCAATCCCGGGGAAATAAGTACATGAAATCAAGCGGCTCCTCGATGGCCCAAACCAGAGGGCCATTGAGCCATTCCATCCCTGGAGCGCGTTGCGACGGCACAAGGACCGATCGCGGCGTGAAGGTGGTGATGGTCGAATCGTCGCTAAAATGAAATAGACGCATGCGGGACCTCCCCATCGTCGCAAAGCGCCGAAGCTTGCGCGGCAACGCCTTTCCACGCCGGTTCCGGTGCGCCGGCCCAGCGGTGTTAAGCTGGCACGCCTAAGAAAAAAAGCCGCCCCCGGGTTGCCCGGGGACGGCCTTTTCCTACTCAAGACCCGGACGGGTCCTGAAACTCAGTCCTGACGGACCGAATCTCAGACCTCGTCCTTGTCCTTCTGGGCGCGCTTCAGCGCGGCGCCCAGGATGTCGCCCAGCGAGGCGCCCGAGTCGGACGAACCGAACTCGGCCATCGCCTGCTTCTCTTCCTCGACTTCCTTCGCCTTGATCGACAGGCCGATCTTGCGGCTGGCGCGATCGATCTGCGTGACCTTGGCGTCGACCTTCTCGCCGACGGCGAAACGGTCCGGGCGCTGCTCGGAACGCTCACGCGACAGGTCGGACTTGCGGATGAAGCCGGTGAAGCCGTCGACGACCGACACCTCGATGCCACCCTCGGTGATGGCGGTGACGGTGCAGGTGACGACGTCGTTCTTCTTGACGCCGGCGACGGTGGCTTCGAACGGATCGCTGGCCAGCTGCTTGATGCCCAGGCTGATGCGTTCCTTTTCCACGTCGACGTCCAGGACCTTCACGCGGACGTGATCGCCCTTCTTGTAGTCCTGGATGGCCTCTTCACCCGACTTGTTCCAGTCGAGGTCGGACATGTGGACCATGCCGTCGATGTCGCCCGGCAGACCAACGAACAGACCGAACTCGGTGATGTTCTTGACCTCGCCTTCCAGCTCGGTGCCGGCCGGGAACTTGTCGACGAACGTCTCCCACGGGTTGTCCAGGCACTGCTTGAGGCCCAGGGAGATGCGGCGCTTCTGCGGATCCACGTCCAGCACCATGACCTCGACCTCCTGGGAGGTGGAGACGATCTTGCCGGGGTGGACGTTCTTCTTGGTCCAGGACATCTCGGAGACGTGCACCAGACCCTCGATGCCGGGCTCCAGCTCCACGAAGGCGCCGTAGTCGGTGATGTTGGTGACGCGGCCCTTGAACTTGGCGCCGACCGGGTACTTGGCTTCCACGCCTTCCCACGGATCAGCCTCAAGCTGCTTCATGCCCAGGCTGATGCGCTGGGTTTCGGAGTTGAAGCGGACGACCTGGACCGTGACGGTCTGGCCGATCTGCAGGGCTTCCGACGGGTGGTTGATGCGGCGCCAGGCGATGTCGGTGACGTGCAGCAGGCCGTCGACGCCACCCAGATCCACGAACGCGCCGTAGTCGGTGATGTTCTTGACCACGCCCTGCAGAACCTGGCCTTCCTTGAGGTTGGCCACCAGCTCCGAACGGGCCTCGGCGCGGCTCTCTTCCAGAACGGCGCGACGCGACACGACGATGTTGCCGCGCGAGCGGTCCATCTTCAGGATCTGGAAGGGCTGCGGGGTGCCCATCAGCGGGGAGATGTCGCGCACCGGGCGGATGTCCACCTGGCTGCCCGGCAGGAAGGCCACGGCGCCCGACAGGTCGACCGTGAAGCCGCCCTTGACGCGGCCGAAGATGATGCCGGTGACGCGCTGCTGTTCGGTGAACGCGCGCTCCAGCTGGGTCCAGGCCTCTTCGCGCTTGGCCTTCTCGCGCGACAGCATGGCTTCGCCGTGCTTGTCTTCCATGCGCTCGAGGTAGACCTCGACCGTGTCGCCGATCTTCAGCTCAACCGGCTGACCGGGGACGGCGAATTCCTTCAGCGCAACCCGGCCTTCGGACTTCAGACCAACGTCGATGAGCACCATGTCGTTCTCGATGTTGAGAACGGTGCCCTTGACCACCGTGCCTTCGAGGCTCTCGCTCGTGCCGAGCGACTCTTCCAGAAGGGCGGCGAAACTTTCCTTCATCCCACGGTCTTGGGACTTGGCGGCGGAAACCTGGGCCATTTAAACTCCTTGAGTGGATCCAGCATAGGCCCGTTCCAACCCCCCGGCAGACGCCCGGCCGACAGGAGGTTAACTTGGCCCATGGCGTCGGACACCATGCCCGGCGACTTGGGTTGAGTTGGGGGCCGCGCGGCCTAACCGTCCGTTTTAAAGGAAGCCGGGAAACGCGGGTCTGGAGCGGATGAAGTCCGTGGCGGCGACGAACGCCTGTTCGGCATCCATCATGGACGTATCAAGCAAAAACGCGTCGACAGCGGGCTTCAGCGGTGCCACCGCCCGTTGACTGTCACGCGCATCACGAACTTTCATGTCCTCCAGGACGGCCTCGTATATAGCCTCAGCGCCAGTATTCCGCAACTCCGACAAACGGCGCCGGGCGCGAACCTCAACATCGGCGGTCACGTAGAGCTTGGCGGGCGCGTCGGGGCAGACCACGGTGCCGACATCACGCCCGTCCAGCACCGCGCCCTTCGCCCCGCCGGGCGGGTGGTTGGCGAAATTCCGCTGGAAATCCAACAGGGCGGCCCGCACCTCGGGCACCACCGACACCTTGGAGGCGGCGACCGCCACCGCGTCCTGGCGCAGCGCCGGGTCGTTCATCAGGGGCAGCACGGTGGCTGCGTCCAGGCCCTGGGCGGCCGCGGTGGCAGCGACGGCGTCATCCGGCGCATGGCCGGTCCGCAACAGCGTCAACCCCACCGCGCGGTACAGCGCGCCCGTGTCCAGATGGGCGAAGCCCAGGGTGGCGGCCAGGCGGCGGGCCAGCGTGCCCTTGCCGCTGGCGGCCGGGCCGTCAATGGCGACGATGAAGGAAGAGGTCATGGGATCGGGCGCCTTCGCCAAGCAAGGGGGGACCGGAAGAGGGACAGGCCGGTGGCCTAACACCGCCCGCCCCGCCTGGCAAGCCGGCCCCGCCCGCCCCTCACGCTTGCGTGATGGCGGCGCCAAGGGCGTTCAGCAAAGAGGCGGCCGCCGGGCCCAGGCTGGCCCGCACGGCTATGGGATGCGCGGCGGCGGTGCCCAGCGCCAGGAAGGCCGGCGCCAGATCGGCATCGACATCCACCGTCGCCCCACCTTGCGGCGGCTGGCCGTCGCCTGTGATGGTCAGGACATCCGTCCCCGCCGACGCCGTGACACCGCAGGCGCCGAAGGCCGCCACCAGGGGCGGCACCGCCCGGGCCAGGCGGGGGGTCAGGCCGTGCAGCACCGTCGTGCCCCGGGCGCAGGACGCCGCCACCGCCACCAGTGCCAGCTCACCGGCGCTGAGGGATGCGGCCGCGACCTCCACCCCGCGCAAGGGATGCGCCGGCGGGTGCAGCCGCAGGTCGGCCACGGGTTCGCCCTCGCCGGCGGGCCGGCCCGCCGCCGTCAGGCCGGCGCCCATGTCGCCCACCCCCATGTCGCGCAACACGGGAAACAGGGCGATGCGGTGCTCATTGACACCGATATGGGGCAGCGCGATGCCGGGGCCGGGGCGCAGGGCGGCGGCCACCAGGGCAGCGCCCGCCAGGGAGGCGTCGCCCGGCACCGCCACCCGGGCCGGCCGCAGTTCCCGCTGCCCGTTGACGCTGACGGCCCAGGCACCGTCCGGCTGGTGGCGGGCGGTGACGGCGGCGCCGAACTGGCGCAACAGGCGTTCGGTATGGTCGGCGGTGGGTGTTTCCTCCACCACCGTGGTGCGGCCGGCGACATTGAGCGCGGCCAGCAGCAGGGCGGACTTCACCTCGCACACCACCGGCTCCAGCGGGCGGTGATCCACCGGCACCGGCCGGGCCGTGCCGCGCACCAGCAGCGGGGGGTGGATGCCGCCCAGCCCGTCACCAGCGGGAGTGAACGCCGCCCCCATGTGCGCCAACGGAGGCAGCGCCGCCTTCAGGAAAGGGGTGGCGGCGGGATGGCTGGTGGTGAGGAAGGTCTCGCCCCCTTGCGTGGCCAAGAGGCCGGCCAGCAAGGCGAAGGCCAGGCCATCGGGGCCGACGTCCAGCAGGCCCGGGGCCTGGCGCAGGCCGCCAACGCCCACGCCGTGGACCCGCCAGGCGCCCTCGCCCATCGGCTCAAGGTGGGCCCCCAGCGTGCGTAGGACCCGCACCAGCGGCTCCAGCCCGACGGGGGCGCCCGTCACCCGGCTTTCCCCCACGGCCAGCGCCGCCAGCACCAGGGCGCGCGCCGCGATGGCGGCGTCGCCCGGTACCGCCGCCGTGCCGCCCAGCGGCGGGGTCGGGGATGAGATCCAGGTGGACAAGGCGGGCGCGGACATGGGGATTGGAGTCCCTGGAATGACGGGGTGGAACAGCGTCCAGGATGGCCCCACCCCCGCCGCCGCGCAAGGCGTTGGGGCTATGAGGACCCCGGCGGGCGCCGCCGCATGGGGCGAAAGCGCCCCCTTGTGGGTGTCTTCGAGGATTCACGTTTGACAGGGGGCGGGCTTCATGGCAAACGCCCGCTCCTGTACCTTTTTATATGGAGCGTGGACATGGCCGGCCCGGGCCGTCGCCACGCGTGTTTTTGACGGAGGATTGCCGTGGCGAAACCGGAATGGGGCACCAAGCGGATCTGCCCGAACTGCGGCACCCGCTATTACGACATGCGGAAGAATCCGCCGACCTGCCCCTCGTGCTCGACGGTGTTCGATCCTGAGGCCCTGCTGAAGTCCCGCCGCGCCCGTCCCATCCTGGCCGACGACACCAAGAAGCCGGTCCTGGATGACGAGGACACCGGCGTCGAAGTCGAGGACGAGGAGAAGGAAGAGGTCTTGGAAGAGGCCGAGGTCGACCTGGAGGTCGATGACCTGGAGGAAGCCGAGACCGCCGACGAGGTGCCCGGCGACGATGACGAGGACGTCCTGCTGGAGGACGCCGAGGAACTGGGCGACGAAGATGACGTGGGTGAAGTGGTCGACGTCGAAGGTGGCGACGAGGACCGCTAAAGTCTGAGGAATTTCAGGGCGTTGGCCGTTCCGGAAAAAAGTTGGGAAATCCCGAATTTTTCTCTTGATCCGGCCGGCGCATCTGAGCATATTCCCGCCCACACCACGCCAGCCCCCAGGCGGCGCGGATCGAGTTAAAAATGGTTTGGGGCTATAGCTCAGCTGGGAGAGCGCTACAATGGCATTGTAGAGGTCAGCGGTTCGATCCCGCTTAGCTCCACCAAATCCGAAAGGCCGGCTGACGACTCAGCCGGCCTTTCGTGTTTCTGGCCGGATTGACTGACCCTGCCGCCACTTTTTCTTTCCAATGCACGCGTCATCGTTAACCGACTTGGGCACCGATGGCGACGGCACCTGTCACATGACTGAAAGACATGCCAGGGTCGCGGAAGGAATTGCGCGCTTGATCTCCGCCCCGCATCTGCGCATATTCCCGGCCTCACCGCCGCTGCCCAGATCAATGGGCCCCAGAGGGCGGCGACCGAATTCAAAGGTTCGGGGCTATAGCTCAGCTGGGAGAGCGCTACAATGGCATTGTAGAGGTCAGCGGTTCGATCCCGCTTAGCTCCACCAAATTGCTCAAGGGGTTGCGCACACACGCAACCCCTTTTTGCTAACCGGGTTGCACGCCAGTCGCACGCACCGTGGTAGCGGGTTTACGCGGAACACCATCACCGCCTGTTCGGGCTCGTCACCCTCCGCACCCGACACAACACCATGTTCGGCCGCGCCCTTCAGGACATGCTGAAAGAAGGGATGACCTTCACCGAGGCGGTCCCCTGCCCCGAGTTTTTCATCATGGAGCGTCAGCGACTGGTGATGATGCAGCGGGAAATCGCCGGCCTGATCGATCTGGTGCTGTTACCCAACGACCTGTAGGGCACGCGCCTACAGCAAGGCGGCGTACTGCCGTAGCTCACCTGCGGTGGCCACCAGCCCTTGGCGGGTCAAGGTGGCCAGATAGTTCTCAACGCTGTAGGGCGGATTCTTGAGGCGGGCGCGGACCTTGGCGACGGCCGTGCAGAAAGCGGCGGGGTCCAAGCTCATCTGGTTGAGAAGGAAATCGTCGGGGTGCAGGGCCTCTATGCCATAGGGGGCCAGGGCCGCCTCGGGGAAGTCCGCCAGGTTCTGCGTCACGATGGCGTCGCAGCGCCCCTTGATGGCGGCGGCCAGCACATGCCGGTCATCGGGGTCGGGAAGGGTCAGCGACGCGATCAGGCCCTGATAGCCGGTCACCAGGCCGTCCCGGGTATGCCGGTCCATCTGGTCGCGCGTGTGCTCCAGCTTGGCGCGGTCGCGGTGGGGTTGGGTGCGCATCAGCGCCTCGATCCATTCGCGGTGGATGTCGGCGCTCCATTTGGCATGGAAGACGTCCATCACCGCGAGCTGCATCAGCAGGTCCCGCATGGGCGCGGGATACAGGACATTGGCGTCAAGAAGCGCCGTGTACACCGTCACGACGCACCATAACCCATGTCGTTCTCCTGGGCGTCCGCGACCAACTGGTCCAGCACCCGCTCCCGATCCGCATCAATGCGGGCCTTATAGGCCATGACGTCTTCCATGCGGATGCGGCGATGCTTCCCCACCATGCGATAGGGGATGGCCTTGCCCTCCAGCAAGCCGATGAGGAAGGGGCGGGAGACGTTGAGGGTGTCGGCCGCCTGCACCGTCGTCAGTTCCGCATTCTCCGGGATGATGGTCACGCCGCGTCCGGCCGCCATCGCCTCCAGGATGTCCATCAGCATCCGCACGGCGCCGGCGGGCAATTCGATGGGCTGTTCCTGTTCAGCGTCCTTCACCCGCAGCGTCAGGGGCCGGCCCTTGGCAACGAAGCGCGACAGGTTCTGGCCCGAGCGGCGGGCAAGCGCCGCCTCTTGCTCGGTGGGTGGTGGTTGGCGGTGGGCAAGCGCGGTCATGATCATCCCCTTCTTTTCGTTGGTTCGATATCATAAAGCCAGCAAGTGCAATAAGTGAATTATATGCATTTAGTGTTTGCCACGCATAGCACAAGGCCCCGCCCACAAACGGGCGTCGCACGCCCGGCCAAGCCTACGCCGAGAGCCACCGAGTTACATATTGCCCTGGACGGAAACGGCACGAGGGAGAGCTCGCGGCAGATTCATCAGCCGTATGGTGGATGGATGGGCTCGACGACGGTTGCGGCAACCTCCTCATCAACCGGTCATGCCGATATCCGGGCATCTGCGACCGGATATGGTAGCGCGATACACTCACCTCCGAGCGGATCGATTGGCCGCCCGCCTACCAAGTGCGGGAAGTTGCCAGCCTTAGACGGCGGCTAGCATGGAAGGCTTCTTGTTTTTCGCCTCAATTTGAGCGATAAAACGAGAAGCAACTATACGGCGGAGCGCGAGATGTTGAGCGCAAAGGTCATCCAGCCACAAGATGTTCCCTCTCGACTAGCCTCCTTGGCAGAAGGGCTGTCGTTGGAGGTGCTCGTCCGGACCATTCAGGCGGCTGTTATCGGGTTTGATAGCACTTCGCCGTTGGCACCTCCCACGGTTCCTGGGACAAATTTCTGGGGTGAGGCAGTAAGCCATTTGCGAGAAGAACTCCTGCCGCGAGGTTGGGAAGCGTGCGACGCCGAGTGCTTCTCGACTGTTGTCTCTCCCTGTAAAGCGGTTCGGATTGCATGCGGTAGGGGGATCAGTGGGGTGGGTGACCCTAACCCGGCGGTGACCCCCACAACTCGTTCAAAGAAGGGCCCCCGAACCATTGCCGCAATTCACGCCAACAGCAATCGGGGGCAGGGCGCGTTTGATTTTGTTCGTGAGCCGGAAGTGGGGGCGACCTGGTTCTTGCTCTACGAGAGGAAGAATAATTTGGTTTATGCCGAGCTTTCGCTACCGGGCTCGTTTTGCGAAATAAACCGTCGGCCGGATGGGTGGATTGAACGTATCCCTCTGCCGCCTATTTCCATTGATCCCGCAGGGTTTGATGACGTTAATGACGCCCCCGATTTCGAGGTACCGGTGAATCGCCGAACCTAAGGTGGTGGCATGTTTAATCCTTCACGCCTCACACTTGCGCGAGAACGGCGCGGGTGGACGAAGCTAGTTTTGGCGGAAAAGACCGGGCTGACAGCCCGGTCTATTTCTAATTTTGAGAATCAGTTAGATTTCTCACCGTCCGATGAGACATTGCAGCTTCTTGCGGAGACATTGCGGTTTCCGGTGTCTTTCTTTTTAGCCGATACCCTTGATCAACCGACCTCCGATACGGCTAGCTTTAGGGCAATGAAGAGCATGAGCGCTGCGAGGCAGCATTCTGTTCTTGCCATGGGCGCATTTGGCTTTGCGCTTGATAAGTGGATCGATATTCAATTTGAGCAGCCGACGGCCGATGTACCACTAATGCCATCGGAGCTTCCTGACGTTGCGGCACTGAGTCTCCGCCATCACTGGGGGTTGGGTGAGCAGCCGATAAAAAACGTCCTTAAGCTCTTGGAAGCGAAGGGGATCAGGATTTATTCTCTTGGCAACCAGCCGAGAGAGGTATCTGCATACGCTCTGTGGCACGACGGCGTGCCATTTGTATTTCTGAACTACACTAAATCTGCTGAGCATATTCGCTTCGCATTGGCTCATGAACTAGCGCATTTAGTTCTTCATCGAGATATTGACCCTAATGATGCTGATGCTCGTCAGATCGAGCGAGAAGCCGACCGATTCGCCTCCGCTTTCTTGATGCCGCATCGTGACATTCTAGCACATGCGATGCGAACGCCGTCGCGCGCTACCCTGATTCAGGCGAAGAAGCGGTGGGGCGTCTCTGTAACCGCGCTTGCATATAGGCTTCACCAGCTGGAATTCATTACTGACTGGCACTACAGGAATTTGTGTATTGAGATGTCCAAGAAGGGGGATCGAACTCATGAACCAGCCGGTCTGCCGCACGAGACGTCGTCTCGCTTAGAAAAGGTCTTTAGCGCACTCCGCGAAGACAGGATATCTCGAGCCCAGATCGCGGAAAATCTGCACATATTCCCGAGTGATCTAGATGAACTTCTATTCGGACTTGTGCCTACTGTCTGGCAAGGGGAGGCTAGCGTCTCATCACCTTCGCGCGCCCATCTCAGAGTTGTGAAATAGTTCCTAGAAGCTGCCTTTGCCCTGCAACCGCGCCCAAACGCGCGGTTGCTCCGTAGCCAAAAACTCGCCGGCGATCACCGGCACCCATTCCCGTAGATCAAACATCGGCGCCCGCACACCGGCACTCCGGGCGCAGCCATGCCATCTGAGCCGGCGCGAGGCATCAAGGCCTTCCATCGCTTGAATCGCATAGGCGGAAACGGGATCAAGGGGACGTGCGCCGCTTGCCGGATCGGCCGAACCCTCTCGTTGCTGATGTGCGCCCCCCAGCCCCTCAAGCTCCCGCCTCACCTCCCAAGCCTGAAGCCCACACCCCACCAGGCGCTCAGCCAAGGCTCGCACCAGGTCGGCGCCCACTCGGCCCACGGCGTCCAGCACGTCGCGCCGTGCGTTCTCCAGCCGCCAGGGCGTGGCGCTCGCCTGCTGGATGCGACGGGCCAAGCGCTCCACCTCCAGGTCCGTTGCCCCTGGCGTAATCCCCCGGCCGGTACAGGAGGTTTCTTTCCCTGGTTTAGCGGCACCTGGTGCCGGTAAGGCCGGCACCTCCTGCCGCTCGGCATAACCGGGCCAGGCCATCACTCGCCGCCTCCGCCGGAACCTGACCGGCATCAGGTGCCGGTTTGAGCGCCAGGCCGTAGTGCGAGGACCGCGCTTGGCGCCGCGTCACCCGCAGGAACCCGCCGTCCACCAGCGCGGTGATGGCCTTGCGCACCGACCGCTCGCAGAAGCCGGCAACGCGGACGATGCTGTCCAGGCTGGGGCAGGTCAGGCCGGTTTGGGAGTTGTGGAAGCGAATCAGCGCCGCCGCCACGGCGACGACGATTCCGCCCAGGTCGGCGTCCTGAACCTGCTCCAGCCAGCGTAGCCTATTGACAGGGGAGAGGCCGGCGCTAGGGTTGGGGCCGGCCCAGGAAAGCGGGGTCTGAGCGCTTTGGTCTCGAACGCAAGTGACACGCATAGCCTGCTAAGCCTTTGATGGCGTTGCGTGCGTTTGCTCTTGCCGGCCGGATCAAGCCTTTGATTTCGTTGGAAGTTGCATGCAATGGCATTGTAGAGGTCAGCGGTTCGATCCCGCTTAGCTCCACCAAATCCGAAAGCCCGGCTGGCCCGTCCAGCCGGGCTTTCGCGCTTTCGGGGTTCTGGCGAAAGCATTCTTGAAAGCACCTGTCCGCCGGGTGATGGTCGATCCTAAACTCATCGCCCCTCCCCCGAGTCCCGCCCATGCCCCGCCCCCATCGCCTGGCGCTCTGCGCCATCCTGATGCTGTCCGTCGCCGCACCCGCCTTGGCGGCCGCGCCCGGCCTCCAGACCGGCCCCCAGACCGGCCCCTGGGACACGGATTTCCTGCCGCCGCTGCCGCCCTGGCACGGCGCGTCGGAAAAGCTGGTGGTGCCGGCGGCTGATCCCTGGGCCACCCCGGCGGAGCTGACCGGCCTGACCGCCACGCCCAGCTATGACGAGACCCGCGCCTTCATCGACCGGCTGGTCACGGCGTCCCCCCTGCTGCGGCAGGAGGTGTTCGGTGTATCCCCTGAGGGGCGGGAGATGGTGGCGGTGCTGGCGGCCAAGGGCATGATCGACGGCAAACCGGATCCGGCCAAGCCCCTGCTGCTGGTGCAGGCCGGCATCCACGCCGGCGAGATCGACGGCAAGGACGCCGGGCTGATGCTGTTGCGCGACATCACCCAGCGGGGGAAGGACAGCCTGCTCGACCGCGTGAACCTGCTGTTCGTGCCCATCTTCAACGTCGATGGCCATGAGCGCGCCGGCGCCTACAACCGGCCCAACCAGCGCGGCCCCATGAACCAGGGCTGGCGCACCACGGCACAGAACCTGAACCTCAACCGCGACTACGGCAAGCTGGACACGCCCGAGATGCGGGCCATGATCGCCCTGATCCGCCGCTATCAGCCGGACCTGTACCTGGACATCCATGTCACCGACGGCATGGACTACGCCTACGACATCACCTTCGGCAATGACGAAGGCGCCGCCGGCGACCTGTTCTCCCCCGCCATCGACCGCTGGCTGGCGGGCCCCTTCAAGACGGAGGTGGGCCAAGCCCTGATCAAGGCCGGCCACATCCCCGGCCCCCTGGTGACGGAGGCCGACGGCCGCAAGCCGGAGGGCGGCATCGCCGGCAGCACCACACCCCTGCGCTATTCCACCGGCTACGGCAACCTGGCGCACATCCCAACCGTGCTGGTGGAGAACCACTCGCTGAAGCCCTACCGCCAGCGGGTGCTGGGCACCTATGTGCTGATCGAGCGGTCGCTGACCCTGCTGGCGGAACAGGGCGCCGCCCTGCGCCAGGCCGTGGCGTCCGACCGCGCCCGCCGCCCCGTCACCCTGCCCGTGGCGTTCGAGACGGAGAAGACGCCCAGCGCCAGCGTGGAGTTCCGGACCATGCGGCACGAGAGCTACATCTCCCCCGCCTCGGGCGGGGTGGAGGTGCGCTGGCTGGGCCGGCCGGGCGCCACGGTGCGCATGCCCGTCTACCTGGATCACCCCAGCGTCACCGTCGCGCGGCCCGAGGCCTATTGGGTGCCGGCGACCAAGCCGGAGATCATCGCGCGGCTGCGCCTGCACGGCCTGGTGATGGAAACGCAGGACCGGCCGCGCGAGGTCACGGTGGACGCCGTGCGCCTGACGGAGCCCAAGCTGGCCACCGAGACCAACGAGGGCCACGTCATGCTGGACACGGCCGGGTATGTGCACGAGACGCGCACGGTGCTCTACCCCAAGGGCAGCGTGCGCGTGCCCACCGACCAGCCCCTGGGCGACCTGGCCGGCCAACTGCTGGAGGCGGAGAGCACCGAGTCGTTCCTGGCCTGGGGCTTCTTCCCCGAAATCCTGCAGCGCACGGAGTATATCGAGCCCTATGCCATCGCCCCGCTGGCCGAGCGCATGCTGGCCACCGACCCGGCCCTGAAAGCCGCCTTCGAGGCCAAGCTGAAGGCCGACCCCGGCTTCGCCACAAACCCGGACCAGCGCCTGGCCTGGTTCTATGAGCGTACGCCCTACAGCGACGCCGCCTACCTGCGCTATCCCGTGGGGCGGGAGATGGGGCGCTGACGGAAAAAAGGCCGCCCCCGGGGATGGAGGCGGCCTTTCTTCGGTTCAGCGTGCCGGCGCGGGTTTACTTGCCGGTCAACACCCAGTCGGGACGGACCCAGTGGCAGGTGTAGCCGCCGATGTTCTTTTCCAAATAGTCCTGGTGATAGTCCTCCGCCTCCCAGAAGGTGCCGGCGGGAACGATCTGGGTGACGACCTTGCCGGGCCAGCGGCCCGACGCGTCGACCTCGGCCGTCACTTCCTCGGCCGCGGCCTTCTGCTCGGGCGAGGCGTAGAAGATGGCGCTGCGGTACTGGCTGGCGATGTCGTTGCCCTGGCGGTTGGTGGTCGTCGGGTCGTGGATCTGGAAGAAGAACTCGATCAGGCGGCGGTAGGTCAGCCTGGCCGGATCGAAGGTGATCTCGATGGCTTCGGCGTGGCCGGTGGTGCCGGTCTTCACGTCCTTGTAGGTCGGGTTCCGCAGCTCACCGCCGATGTAGCCCACGCGGGTATCCACCACGCCCGGCACCTTGCGGATCAGATCTTCCATACCCCAGAAGCAGCCACCAGCCAGCGTCGCGGTTTCGGTCGTCATTGTCGTCATCCCTGGGAAAGGCAAACAGTCAGGCACTGCAAGTAAGCGCTGGCGGGCCCGGCTTCAACAGCGATGTTGCCGGAGCGATGTTGCCGGGGTGTCGGCCAGGGTGGCGGGCGGCTACAGTGGCGCCCATGCGCGCTGCCTATCTCTCCCTCACCGCCGCCATGGTCCTGGTCGGCCTGTCCGTGCCCATCAGCAAGATGGCGGTGGCCACCGTGCCGCCCCTGGTGGCCGCCGACGTGCGCTTCGCCCTGGTGGCCCTGGCGCTCAGCCCCTGGGCCATACGCCATGGACGCCGCGCCCTGCCGGCCACGGGCGGCGACTGGGCCAGCCTGGCCCTGCTGTCGCTGTTCGGCATGGTGTTGTTCAACGTCTTCCTGATGTACGGCCTGCGGGGCACCAGCGCCACCACCGCCGGCATCCTGACCAGCACCATCCCCGCTGTGACCGCCCTGTGCGCCGCCGCCATCCTGCGCGAGCGGCTGACCCTGCGGAATGGCGCGGCCATCGCCCTGGCCATGGCCGGCATTGCCGCCCTGAACCTGGCGTCCGGCGGCCACGAGGGTGGTGGCGGCGCCAGCGACACGCTGCGCGGCAACGCCCTGGTCCTGGGGGCCGTGGTGTCGGAGGGGCTGTACAACGTCTATGCCCGGCGGCTGGCGGGCGTATCGCCCCTGGCCGTCACCTTCCTCGCCAATCTGATGGCGGCGGTGCTGGCCCTGCCCTTCGCCATCCTGACGGCGCGGGGAATGACGCCCGAGGCGCTGTGGGGCGCCCTATCGCCAGGCACCTGGGCGCTGTACGCCGCGGCCTCGCTGGGCAACGGCCTGGTGGCGGTGGTGTTGTGGCTGCGCGGTGCGGCCCGCATCCCCGCCAGCCGCAGCGGCCTGTTCACCGGCCTGCTGCCGGTCACGGTGCTGGTGCCGTCCCTGTTCCTGCTGGGTGAGCGGCCGACCCTGGCCCACGCCCTGGGGCTGGCGGGCGTGCTGGCCGGCATCGCCGTGGGCGTCATGCCCGGGCGAAACCGGCCAGCAACGGCGCAACCTCAGGAAGCCGAGCCGTAAACGGCCTCAAGCTCGGCATCGTCGAAGCGATAGTGGGTGCTGCAGAACTCGCACCCGACATCCACGGCGCCATCGACCTTCAGTTCGGCCACTTCCTCGCGCGGCAGGGACCGCAGCACCGTCACCACGCGTTCCCGCGAGCAGCGGCACTGCGCCGCCAGGCCGTGCGAGTCGTAGGCCCGCACCTCTTCCTCATGGAACAGGCGGAACAGCACGTCGTTCACCGGCAGCGCCGGGTCCAGCACCTCGGCCGGGGTGACGGTGGACAGCAGGGCCATGGCCCGGCGCCAATCGTCCTCCAGGTCGCTGGGCTTGGCGTCCGACGCCACGCTGCCGGCATCCTCGTCGGGGAGGGCCTGCAGCATGATGGCGCCGCCGCCCCACTTGCCTTCGTCACTGCGGCCGGCATGGACGACGATGCCCGTGGCCAGCTGTTCCGACTGGGTGAAATAGTGGCGCACGCAATCATCCATGCGATCCCCGTCCAGGCCGACGATGCCCTGGTAGCGCTGGGTATGCTCGCCCTGGTCGACGGTGAAGGCCAGGTAGCCCTTGCCCAGCAGGGCGGGCACGGGGGCCGTCTCGACCTCGCCGGCCAGGGCGGCCTTCAGCGCGTCCTCGTCGAACTGAGCGTAGCCGCGCACGGCGCCGGCGCTGGTGACGTCGGCCACCATCAGGTTGATGGGGCCGTCGCCCTTGGTCTGCAGGGTGAAAACGCCCTCATACTTCAGCGCCGCCGCCAGCGTCGTCGCCAGCGTGATCGTTTCCGCCAGCATCTGGGCGACGGGGCCCGGATAGGCGTGGCGGCCCAGGATCTCGTCCAGCACGGGGCCCAGGCGCACCATGCGGCCGCGCAGGTTGGACCGGTCCAGCTGGAAGGGCTGCACCACGTCGATGTCCCGGGAAACAAGGGCGGAGGCGAGGGTGGAAACGGCGGCGGTGGTCATGATCGCTTACCCCAAAAACAAAGGCGCCCGACCGGGGTCAACCGATCGGGGCCTTATGGAATACCTCAAGGCCGGACACCACGGGTCCGGTACCGGAACGATCAGGCGTTCAGGCACCAGGCCAGGATGCCCTTCTGGGCGTGCAGGCGGTTTTCCGCCTCGTCCCAGACGACGGACTGCGGACCATCGATGACGGAGGAGGTCACCTCCTCCTCCCGATGGGCCGGCAGGCAATGCATGAATATGGCGTCGGGGGAGGCCAGTTTCATCAGCGTGTCATTGACCTGGAAGGGGGCCAGCAATGCCATGCGCGCAGGCGCATCCTTGTGATGCATGGACACCCAGGTGTCCGTCACCACGATGTCGGCGCCCTCGGCCGCGGCCTTGGGATCTTCCGTCACCACCAGGCGGGCGCCTTCGCGCGCCGCCCAGGCGATGGTGTCGGCCGTGGGCTGCAGGCTGGCCGGCGCCGCCACGCGCATTTCGAAGCCGAAGCGGGCGGCGGCATGAATCCAGCTCTGGCAGACGTTGTTGGCATCGCCGCTCCAGCAGACCACACGGCCCTCGATGGGCCCGCGCTTCTCCTCGAACGTCATGATGTCCGCCATGATCTGGCAGGGGTGGGAGGTGTCGGTCAGACCGTTGATGACGGGGATGCTGGCGGCCCCCGCCATCTCATGCACCTTGGTCTCATGATCCGTGCGGATCATGATGACGTTGACGAAGCGCGACAGCACCCGGGCCGTGTCGGCGATGGTTTCGCCATGGCCCAGCTGGATCTCGCGCCCCGTCAGGGTGATGACATCACCGCCCAGCTGGCGCATCCCCACCTCGAACGAGACGCGGGTGCGGGTGGACGGCTTCTCGAAAATGGTGGCCAGCGTCAGGCCCCGGAAGGGCTGGGGATGCTGGGCGGTACCGTTGGTCTGCTTCAGGTCCAGGCCCCGCTTCAGGATTTCGCGCAGCGTGGCCGTATCGAAATCGCTGATGTCCAGGAAATGCCGGACCGTCTTGGTCGTCGCGGTCATGATGTGGATACCCCTCAGGCCGCCAGGGCCGCACAGGTGCGGTCCAGGATGGCCACGGCCTCGTTGATCTCGGCCTCGCCCACGATCAGCGGTGGCAGGATGCGGACGACGTTGTCGGCGGCGGAGACCACCAACATGCCGTTGTCGCGCAATGCCGTGACCAGGTCGCCCACCGGAGTCACGCATTTCACGCCCAGAATCAGGCCCTTGCCGCGCACGCTGTCCAGCACGGTGGGATGGCGCGCCACCAGCTCTTCCAGCTTGCCCTGCAGCAGGGCGCCCTTGGCGATGACGTTGTCCAGGAAGCCCGGCTGCGTCATCACGTCCAGCACGGCATTGCCGACGGCCATGGCCAGCGGGTTGCCGCCGAAGGTGCTGCCATGGGTGCCGGCCACCATGCCCTGGGCCGCCTTCTCCGTGGCCAGGCACGCGCCCAGCGGGAAGCCGCCGCCGATGCCCTTGGCGATGCACATCACGTCCGGGGTGATGCCCGCCCATTCATGGGCGAACAGCTTGCCCGACCGGCCCATGCCGCTCTGGATCTCGTCGAAGTACAGCAGCAGGCCGTACTCGTCGCAGATGGCGCGGAGGGCGCGCAGGTAGTCCAGGCTGGCCGGACGCATGCCGCCCTCGCCCAGGATGGGCTCAACCAGGATGGCGGCCGTCTCCGGCGTGATGGCGGCGCGCAGCTCGTTCAAATTGTCGTAGGCCACCCGGTCGAAGGCGTCCAGCAGGGGGCCGAAGCCCTTCACCATCTTGTCCTGGCCGCTGGCGGCGATGGCCGTCATGGTGCGGCCGTGGAAGTTGCCGCCGGCGACGATGAAGCGCGTCTTCTCCGGATGGCCGGTCTCATAGTGATACTTGCGCACCAGCTTCACGCCGCATTCCCACGCCTCGACGCCGGAATTGGTGAAGAACATGGTGTCGGCGAAGGTCAGTTCCCGCAGGCGGCTGGCCAGCTTCTCCTGCCCCGCCACGCGGAACAGGTTGGAGGTGTGCCACAGCTTGTGCGCCTGCTCGGTCAGCTTCTCCACCAGGTAGGGGTGGGCATGGCCGAGGGCGTTCACCGCGATGCCGCTGGTGAAATCCAGGAATCGTCGGCCGGTGGTGTCGTAAAGGAAGCAGCCCTCACCCCGCTCGAACACAACGTCGATCCGGGAATAGGTCGGCATCACGACAGGAATCACGGCCAGACACTCCTTTATTTCTTGAGGCGCGTTACACGGAATTATCATAAAACCAAGGCCACCCCCGGCGCGCCAACCGGAATTTGGAACCGCCGACTATTGTGTGCCGCCGGCCCTCCGTCAATCGCAACCCGCCCTATCCTGCGGATCCCCTGCCATGCGCCCCTGGTACGGGACACATGCGCGGCGGTCGGGCCAAGGGGGACGTCTCCCACCTCACCGACCCGGGAGATGTTGCGAAAAGCCTCAGAAACGCTTAAGAGTTTTGCAGCGTCCGGCCCGTTTCGGCGGGGGCGGCGGTGCGTCGTGGGGAATGCGCGCCGGCCCGGGCGAGGAATTTTCCGACCTCCGGCCCGCGCCGGTGTTTTCAGCTTCCGGCCGCGCGCCGGATATTTCCAGGTTCCGGCCTGCGCCGGACTATGAGGGGGACCGATGGCCAGTGACATCCTCGATCCGCGCAGCTTTTTGCGGCCGGGCCTGAACGGCGGACCGCAGACGGAATCGACGCCCGACCTGGGCGGCGGGGTCACCACCATCTCGCCCGAGGCCCGTCTCGAGGGCGCCAAGATCTCCCACTGCCACACCCTGCACGTCGCCGGCCGCCTGGTCGATGTGACGCTGAACGAGGTGAAGGTGCTGGAGGTGGCCGAGGGGGGTCACTTCGAGGGCACCGCCGTGGTGGAGAGCATGAAGGTTTCCGGCCGCGCCACCGGCACCATCGAGGTGACGGGGACCCTGTCCATCGGTGAGACCGGCCAGGTCGACGGCACCATCCGTTATGGCCGCATCAGCATCGCCGACGGCGGTTCCATCTCCGGCACCATCCAGAGCGGCAAGTCGCACTGAGCGGTGTCCTGGTGAAGTTGGTACGGTATGGGGCGGCCTTCGGGTCGCCCTTTCGCTTTTGGGAGGCCGGGATGGACGCGCACGCGGTCAGCCACACCGTGGGTCAGGATTTGCGCCGCCTGCGCCGGCTGCGCGGCCTGAAGCAGGGGCATGTGGCGGAGTTGCTGGGCGTGACCCAGGCCACCGTGTCGCGCTGGGAACGGGGCTTGGCTTGGCCGGATGAGACGCACGCCGCCCGTATCGCCGCGTTGCTGAGCCCGGGCCGGGCGGGCCAGGACGCCGCCCTGAAGCGGCTGGTCCAGCGCTCCCGCGATCCGGTGCATCTGATCTGTGATCGCAGCCACCGCCTGCTGGCGGCATCCGCAGCGCGCGAGGCGGAATGGACGGTGTCGGCCAGCACGGTGCTGGGCCAGCCCTTGCTGTCCTATGCCACGCCGCAGATTTTGGACGCGGAAGCCGGCCTGGCCGGTACCGGCTGGTACGACCGGCCGGACGGCGTGCTGGATCTGGAGACGGAGACCAACCACCGCCCCGACCTGCTGATCCGCCGCAGCCGCATGCGCTGGGAACGCATCCTGTTGGAGGACGGCACCGCCGGCCGGCTGGTCACTACCCTGCGCTGGGGCGGGCCCGCCCCGGAAGCAACAAAAGGCTAAGCACTCATCTCCTGGGTGGCCAGGATGCCCTGCAGGGTGTCGCCGCCGGCGATGGGCACGCCGCTGCGGGCACCGGTCTGGTTGCTGTTGGCCGCCATCTGGCTGCCGAAGCCGTTCTGCCCGCTGCCGTCGCCCGTCTGGCCGGCGTTCTGCAGCCCGCCCTTGCCGTCCTTGCCGGAGGCGGTCATCTGCCGGACCTTCTGCTCCACCTCGCGCATGATCTGGCGTTCCAGGTCGGCGCGCTGATCGGCGGGCATGTTGGCCACGTCCTGGGGGGTCAGGCCCTTGGACTGCAGTGTGTCCTCGGCGATCTTCTGCTTCATCTGCTTGATCTGATAGGACCAGTACCCCTGGTAACCACCAGTGGTCATGTCCTTCAGCATGGTTTGCGGATCGTCGTCGCCCTTCAGCAGGTCGGCGAAGGCGCTGTCGGTCTGGGCGTTGGACAGGGGGCTGTTGCCCTGGCCATTGGTCGAGCCGTTGGGGTTGACACCGCCGCTGCCCGCGGTGCCGAAGCCGCCATAGGCGTTGGCGGTGGACTGGGTCTGGTTGCTGGTGTTCAGGAACGACATGGCCTTCGGTCCCTTATCCCATGAGGTGACGGACGGACCATGGCCGCGGGCCCCCGGATGACGGGCGACCACCGAGGTCATGGTTAACGTCTCCATCCTAGCAAGACCCGGGCCGAAACCCCGATTGGCGTGAACCTTGGCGATGCGCCATCTCCGCCAGCGGCAAGCCGGTCAACGCTTGCCGTTCCTGGGCAAAAGATTCCGGCAAATCGGCAATTATTGCCGATTTGCCGCCTTTCTCAGGCATCAGACTGCTGTTCCGACAGCATGCCTTGCAGCGTGGAGGCGCCGAGGGGGACGCGGGGCGATCCCTGGGCGGCGGCGATCCGCGCCCGGGAAGAGTCACCGGCCTTCGCATCCGGCTGGTTGGCGGCGTCCACCGGGGCGGCACTGATTGCGGCGCCGTCCTCCAGCCCCGGCCCCTTGCGCACCTGCCCCGTGGTCATTTCCCGTACCACGCGCGCCACCTCGCGCATGATCAGTCGTTCTACCTCCGCACGGTCGTCTTCGGACATGCGGGACAGGCCCTGGCGGGTCACACCCATGTTGCCCATGACGCGCGCGGCGATCTCGGCCTTCAGTTCCTTCATGCGCCAGGCCCAATAGCCGGGCATGCCGCCGGATGTGATGTCCTTCAGCGTCGCCTTGGGATCATCGTCCCCACCCCGCAGCAGGGTGGCGAAATCGCTGTCGGTCTTCTGGTTGGCGGCTTTCTTCTCGGCCGCCGTGGCGCCATTGGCGCCGGCCGTCTGGTGGGTGGCTGTCCCACCATCCGTGGCGAAAATCGCGGTCATCCTCATGCCCTCCAATGCCCAAGGGTGGCGAAGCTCCCTTCGCCGAGGAGGACAACCATGCAAATATCGTGGCAAATATCGTGCAGCCGCAAATTGCGCTTCCGGGCAGCACCGCGCCCGGAAGCGCCAAGCGGCTCAGCCGAAGCGCTTCAGCCGTTCGACCAGCAGGTCGAAGAAGGCGTCGCTGTCGGCCTTCAGCATGACGGTGGCGTTGCGCGGCCGGCCGGTGGTGTTCCAACGGTCGATGACCGTCTGGCCCGTGGTCAGCGGGCTGCCGGTCTCGATCTCCACATTCACGGTCTTGCCCTCGAAGATGCCCGGCCGGATCAGCCAGGCGATGACGCAGGGATCATGCAGCGGACCGCCGTCGGTGCCGTACTTGTGCTCGTCATACCGCTGGTAGAAGTCCAGCATCTCATACGTCGCCTGGGCCACACGGTTGCCGACGGCCTGAATGCGGTCCATATGGCGACGCGCGGTCAGGACCTGGTGGGTGACGTCCAGCGGGAACATGACGATGGGCACGCCCGACTTGAAGACGATGTCGGCGGCGTGCGGGTCGACATAGATGTTGAATTCGGCGCAGGGGGTGGAGTTGCCCCCCTCCATCTGCGCGCCGCCCATCAGCACGATCTGGCGCAGGCGGGCGGATATCGCCGGTTCCTTCACCAGGGCGCGGGCGACATTGGTCAGCGGTCCCAGCGGGCACAAGGTGACGGTGCCCGGCTCCTCCCGCATCACTGTCTCGATGATGAAATCCACCGCGTGCTGCGCCTGCAGCGGCATGGTCGGCTCGGGCAGGACCGGGCCGTCCAGGCCGGTATCGCCGTGCACCTCCGGCGCCGTGTGCAGCAGGCGCACCATGGGCCGGTCGCAACCGGCATACACCTTGACGTCCGGCCGGCCCGCCAGCTCGCACACCCGGCGGGCGTTCTTCTCCGTCCACGGCAGGGGCGCGTTCCCCGCCACGGCGGTGATGCCCAGCACCTCCACATCCTCGGGGCTGGCCAAGGCCAGCAGGATGGCCACGGCGTCGTCCTGGCCGGGGTCGGTGTCGATGATGATCTTGTAGGGCTTGGCCGCACCTTGGGTGGCGGCGGCAAGGGTGGTGGGGGTGGTGATCATGGGGCTGCCGTCGGTCTTGAGCGGAAAGGCCGACACTTAACGCGAAAAACCCTTGAGAGGAAGCCGCCCACCCCGTTTTATGGCGCGGATGAACCGGGGGTTGCGCCCCATCCGCCTGTCACAGAGCCTCATGCCACCCATGTCCCAGTCCACCGCCCACAAGACTGCCGCCCCCGTGGCCGCCGCCCGCGCGGGCGACATTTCCCAGGAAAGCGACTTGCCGGGCCTGGCGGTGTTCGACTTCGACGGCACCCTGGCGCGGGGTGACAGCCTGCTGCCCTTCCTGGCGCGGGTGGCGGGGGGGGACACCCTGCGGCGCCATTTGGCGGGCAGTGTGGCCGGGGCCGCGTCGCGCCGGTTCCCGGTTCGTCCCCTGGCTGGCCGCCACCTGCCTGGCCGGGAAACCCTGGTGAAAGGCGGTGATGCCAGCGACGCGGACGACGATTTCAAGACGGCCTTCAAGCGCCGGCTGCTGCGCCGCTGCCTGGCGGGCGTGCCGCTGGAACGGGCGCGGGAAGCGGCGGCGGAAATGGGGGCCTGGGTCCGCTGGCATACCCCCTTGCGCGATACCCTGATGCGCCACGCCGATCAAGGCCACCGCATCCTGGTGGCCACCGGCGCGCTCACCCTTTACATGCCGGTCCTGCTGGCCGACCTGCCGGTGCATGACCTGCTAGGCACCGAGATGGCGGTGGGCGAGGACGGCCTGCTGACGGGCGAGATGGTGGCCGGCAATTGCGTGCGCGCCGAGAAGGCCCGGCGCCTGGCCCTGTGGATGGAGGAGACGGGCCCCTACGGCCGGCGCTGGGGCTATGGCAACCAGCCCAGCGACCTGCCCTTCCTGGCCCTGATGGACGAGGCGACGGTGGTGCCCACGGCGCATTAGTTTTTCGCCCTCAAGCGCCGGCAGGCCCATCCGGGCCCTTGGCTGTCCTCGTTTTGCGGTCCGCTTTCGCTCTCCGCAAAACTCCGGCGGGCGCAGTCGCGTCCTACGGCATGAGTCGAAGCCTCATGCCACCTATCGTTTACCGCCTATAGTTTGATGTAAGGCGCGCGCACGCCGATGGGGGAGCCCAGGGTGAAGCCCAGCGCCGCGTCGGCGCGGCCCTGGTTCACCGAGATTTCCACCAGGCCGCTGGAATTCACGTACCAGAAGGCCGTCCCCGGCGGCACGGCGCCAAAGGTGCGGGCGGGTTCCACCGCCCGGCCGCCACCGGGACCACCCACCCACAGCCGGGCGTCGGGCGCGACGCCGCCGTCCAGCACCCCGGCGGGCCGCAGGCCGGTCCAGCCGTTGCCATAGCTGTCGATGTAAAGGATGCGGCCATTGTCGGCCGCCCCGCCATCCCCCGTTCCGTACAAGGGGGCGGCGCCGACAAGGTCGGCCAGGGCCAGGGGGCGGGCCCAGTCCCCCAGCTCCTGCCCTACGGCGACCAGGGCCGCCACGGGCGCGAACAGGTCGCGGCCATGGAAGGAGGCTGACAGGGCTTCGGGCCGCCAGGTGACCTCCCACGCCTCGACCAGGCCGCCGGTGGTGGTGGTATCAGCGATCAGCGGCTGAAACAGCCCGTTGTCCGGCCCCACCAACCAGACGGGGCGCCCCTGGGGGCGGCCCTGCCCGCCGGACAGCCGCACGGCCAGGGGCCGGCGCGCCGTGCCCACGCCGGGATCGACCACGGCCAGGAAAACGGCCGGCACGGTGGTGTGCGGCAGGGCCGCCAGGGTGGCCGGCAGGATGGCGGCCAGCAGGCGGCCGGCGGCCAGAGGATCGAAGGCGGGGGCGTCGTGCATCAGGTCGATGACGGTGGTGCCCGACGGCGCACGGGCCGCCAGCACCGCCCGCATCTGACCGACATAAGGGCCGGACCAGCCGAAATCGGTGTAGAGGAAGATCATGGCGGCGAACCTCTGGGGGCGGCGGACGGGACCCGCCCGATCATGACCGGCGGCGGCGCCAAAAGGAAAGGGCCGCCCGGTTTCCCGGACGGCCCCACAACCTTCCCGTTGACGGTGGGTTCCGCTTAGTTGCGGCGGGCGCCCATCAGCTGCATCAGGGAGATGAAGATGTTGATGAAGTCGAGGTACAGGCTCAGCGCGCCCATGACGGCCAGCTTGGTGTTAGCCTCGACACCCCAGGACTCGGCGTACATCTCCTTGATGCGCTGGCTATCATAGGCGGTCAGGCCCGTGAAGATCAGCACACCCAGCACCGACACCGCGAACTGCAGGGCGCTGGAGGCCAGGAAGATGTTGACCAGGCTGGCGATGACCAGGCCGATGACGCCCATGATCAGGAACGAGCCGAACTGCGTCAGGTCGCGCTTGGCGGTGTAGCCATACAGCGAGGCGCCGGCGAAGGTGGCGGCCGAGATGAAGAACACGCGGGCGATGCTGGCGCCGGTGAACACCAGGAAAAGGCTCATGAGCGATAGGCCCATGACGGCGCAGTAGGCGAAGAAGACGGTGCGCAGCGTGCCCGACGACATGCGGTTGATGCCGGCCGACAAAGCGAACACGAAGCCGATCGGCGCCAGCATGACCACCCACTTCAGGGGCGTGCCGAAGATGGCCGCCACCAGGGCCGGGGACTGGGCCCCGAAGAAGGCGACAAGGCCGGTGACGATCAGGCCGACAGTCATGTAGTTGAAAACGCGCAGCATGTGCTGGCGCAGGCCCTCATCGAACAGGGCCCGGTCGTAAGCGCCGGTGCTCGACGCAAAACGATTGTAGGGTCCAATAGCCATGACGTTCCTCGAATGATCCCAGGTTAAACCCAGGCGACCCCCATGGGCCGCGATTTCCATATTGTCCCACTGGCTCGGCGATTCAACGGGAAAGCGACCGAGCCTCGAACGGGTTACACACTTGTAATGTGGGGAGGAACCGTGACGGCAGTGAGGCGACAGCCCCGCTGCCGGGGGCCTGCAGGCCGCGAAATGGTCTCATCGGGGAAGATTGCGCCACCAGAAGGCAGCGGGTTCCGGTCGGCCGGAACTGGAGCGGGTGAAGGGAATCGAACCCTCGTCGTAAGCTTGGGAAGCTTCTGCTCTACCATTGAGCTACACCCGCGCCGGGAAGGAGCTTATAGGGCTTTCCGGGGCGGCGTTCAAGCGGCAGTAGGGCCGCCGCTTGGAAACGCGGGAAACATCGACCCTCAGGGGCACATCAATCGGGGTCCCGGCCGTTGCAATTGGCCGGGGGACCGGACGGGTCAGCGAACCGCCCTCCGGCGCGGGCGGGCCAGCTTGGCCACGCCGGTTTCGGCGGCGGCGGCGGCCTCGACCGTCGTAGCGGCGGGGACGGCCGTGCGGGTCACCGGGGCGCGGCCCAGCATGCCGTGGGCGTTGCTGAGCGAGCCGGGGATGAACTCCAGGCCCAGGAAGCGGTCCAGTTCCACCGGGCCGGGCAGCTTCAGGCCCAGCACCGGCTGGCGGGTGAAGCCGAAGCGGTTGTAATAGGGGGCGTCGCCCACCAGCAGGACGCTGGCATAGCCCAGCGCCTCGGCCCGGGCCAGGCTGGCGCGGATCAGCTGGCCACCCAGGCCGGCGGACCGGTAATCCTCGGCCACGGCGATGGGGCCCAGCATCAGGGTCATGGTGCCGTCGGCGGCCATCACCGGCCAGTAGCGGATGGACGCCACCAGGCGCGGCTGGGCGGCGGAGTAGCCCGGCGCCTCTTCATCCAGCGCCACCATGCACAGGTCGGCCACGGGGGCGACGCCACGGCGCAGGCGGTAAACGGTCTTGGCTTTGCGCTTCGGTCCGAAGGCGGTGTCGAGCAGGCGTTCGATGGCGCCGGCGTGCGCCGGCAGCTCAGTCGTCAGGATCATACGATTGGGGTGTCCCGGTTCTCTAAAACAGTGGCGCGGTGGGCGCCTAGAGACCGGAACCGAGGGGCGTCGCCAGGAATGGGGCGACGCGTCAGCATCCGGCCGTTATACGACCCTGTCGCCCGCAAGGCAGGCGACCGGAGGATCGTCGTCGAAGGAGGAGGCTGGCGTACATGTAACGCGCCGTCGGTAGTTGCACCTGAGGGCCTATATGAGGCCAAGCCCCCCCGGGCGCAAGCGTGTTTTTTAGGACCTGATCCCCGCTGCTTCGGGGTCGGCATCCCGCTTACGGCAATGCTGGGGCCACCGCCTCGCACGCAGGTGGCCCGTAGCCACCCTCGGACGTCCCGGGGACGCCCCCGGGACGCCTTCCTCCCTGCCGCCCTCCCTGCCGCCCAAGACCCTGGAGATTGGCGGCGAACAGGCCTAAGAAGGATGGGACAGGAGATTTTGTCGCGGACCAACCAGGCGCTGGGCGAACCAGCCGCCGGCCGGCGGCACGGGAAGAACGCCCTGAAAGACATGACCCATGTACAGTGAAACCACCCATGCCATCCGGGTCAGCGTGCGCCCCGAATTCCTGGAGGACCAATCGTCCCCGGGGGAAGGTCACTACGTCTGGGCCTACACCGTGCGAATCGAGAACACCGGCGGCGAGACGGTGCAACTGCGCAGCCGCCACTGGCACATTACCGATGCCCGCGGCCGGGTGCAGGAAGTGCGGGGCGCCGGCGTGGTGGGCGAGCAGCCGGTGCTGAGCCCCGGGCAATCCTTTGAATACACCAGCGGCACGCCGCTGAGCACGCCGTCGGGCATCATGGTCGGCAGCTATCAGATGGAACGTACGGACGGCAGCCGGTTTGACGTGCGCATCCCGGCCTTCTCGCTGGATAGCCCCCATGAACGCGGGGCGCTGAACTGACAGCCCCGTCCGCTCGTAGATAAAGGTGCAAGACCAGCCGGCCGCTGTCACAGACGGCCCTGCGCGGTGCTTGTACAGAACCTGACCCTATGGTCCCGAATCAGGGCCTAGACGCCCCGTCACCACCAAGCCAGCCCGCCCGAGGGAGAAACACCGTGACCCACGCCAAAAACACCCCTGCCGACAAGATCGTGGCCGGGCCGGTCCACGGGCGCCGCACCGTGGTCGCCCAAGGCCGCCCCAGCCGGGAGGAAGCGGAAGAGGCGGTTCGCACCCTGCTGCGCTGGGCGGGCGACGACCCCACGCGCGAGGGCCTGCTGGGCACGCCCGACCGCGTGGTCCGCAGCTATGAGGAGTTCTTCGCCGGCTATGCGTCCGACCCCATGGAGCTGCTGGCCCGCACGTTTGAGGAGACCGACGGCTACGACGAGATGGTCGTGCTGCGCGACATCCGTTTCGAAAGCTATTGCGAGCACCACATGGTGCCCATCATCGGCGTGGCCCACGTGGCGTACCTGCCCCGGTCGCGCGTGGTCGGCATCTCCAAGCTGGCGCGGGTGGTGGAGGTCTACGCCAAGCGCCTGCAGATCCAGGAGAAGATGACCTCGCAGATCGCCAACACCATCGACGAGGTGCTGCAGCCCCTGGGCGTGGCCGTGGTGATCGAGGCGTCGCACCAGTGCATGACCACCCGCGGCGTGCACAAGCCCGGCGTATCGATGGTCACCAGCCGCATGCTGGGCGCCTTCCGCAACGATCCCAGCACCCGCCGCGAGTTCCTGGCCATGATCGGCAATCCCAGCCCGGCCGGCAGCATGTTCTGAGGCCAGGGCCCTAGCACCAACGAATCAATCCCTATAAAAATGGCCGGCGGCGCCCCCAGCGCCACCGGCCATTTTTATTTGAGCCTAGCGGCCAGCTACCTCCAATTTTTCCAGTGGCCCCGACCGGGCCGCCGGACCTTTCCGGGGAGCGGAGCGGACTGGAAAGGGAGGAAGCCAAGCCCGCGGACGCGCCCGGCGCTTGAGGGCGTCTTATGAGGGCATCTTACAAAATCATCGCCGCGAACAGGTTGTCGCGGATGCCCTTGGCCAGTTGGGCGTCCATGTCGCGGGCCATGTCGCGCACCAGCTGCGACCAGGTCTTTTCCCGCTGATTCAGGGTCACGTCTTCGGACACCGACTGGCTGGAGGTCACCACCACCGAGGTGCTGCCGGCATAGCCCTTGGCCGGCATGTCGACCTGGATCTCCACCTCCACCCGGCCGTCATACCGCTGCGATTGGTCGGTCGTGAACCAGCCCTTCACGCCGGTGGTGCGTGGCAGGTTCACTTCCACGATGCTGGCGTTCTTGATGACGACCCGCGCCTTGCCGCTGGAGCCGGCAGCCTTCAGCCGGTCCTGCACCCACAGGCGCACCACCTCGGCCGGGGTCAGCTGCAGCTGGTATTCGATGTTGGGCGGCTTCATGGGCGACACGTAGTCGTTCACCACCTCGATCTCGGCCACGTTCAGGGTGATGGGTGTCTCATCGGCAAAGCCGAACCCCCCCGACTGGGCCCAGGCGGACCGTGCGACCACGCCGGCGGGTGCCACGACCAGCAGACCGAGAACAAGGGCCAAGAACAGACGACGCATGGGTCACCTCGAAAAAGGCGGTAAGCCTGAATGGTAGCTGGCAATGCTTGTGTCATGACCCCGGCGGCTGATCAAGCGCGACGCCGGAGATAAACCCCTACCAACGGCAGGGAAGACGCGTGCCGACGCGACTCGAATCCCCCGACAGAGGGCCTAGCCTCAAGGAATCGCCCCTCTCCCCGGCGCGGCACCTGCTGCGCGGCGGTCCACAAGTCTGTCAAGGGCGAATCAGGGTCCGCCATGGCCCTTCGCAATAAGGAAATACCCCCGGTGGCGCAAACGTATTGTCATTAATATCTTTTGATTCCAATAACTTACTTTTATTGCCTATTTCTTGGGCAAAGAGCGCAGAACCCCGGGACTCCTGGCCCCGGCACCACCCTTTCACAGACTTATCCACAGTTTCTGGGGGTATCTGACTCCCTACCCTTTCCCCTGGCCGAAAGGCATGTCTCCACCCGCCATGACGGCCGTCACAAGGGGGACGTGCCATCCGGGCGCAGCCCCCCAACAGCCTGTGCACCCGTGCTGGCGCTTGTCTTGAAGCGCCGGAGACGGTACCCATGTATGTCGTGAGGCGGTGCCGTTCCGGGCCGCCGAGCAGCGGGCCGAAGGCACCGGGTTCCCATCGAGCCCGGCGCGGAGGCCGCCCCCGCATACTCGCTCGTTGGAGGAGAGTGCCGCCATCATGAATACCCGTGTCTCGTTCCTGAACAGCCCCTTCCTGCTGGGTTTCGACCAGTTCGAACGCACGCTCGACCGGATTTCCAAATCCGCCGCCGAGGGCTATCCCCCCTATAATATCGAGCAGGTCGGCGACGACGGCTTGCGCATCTCCCTGGCCGTGGCCGGCTTCACCTTCGATGACCTGCAGGTGCAGACGGAAGACAACCAGTTGATCATCCGCGGTCGCCAGCAGGACGACAAGTCGCGCATCTATCTGCACCGCGGCATCGCCGCCCGGCAGTTCCAGCGCAGCTTCGTCCTGGCCGACGGCATCGAGGTTCTAGGCGCCAGCCTGGACAACGGCCTGCTGCACATCGACCTGCGCCGGCCCATTCCGGAACCCAAGGTGCGCACCATCAAGATCAGCGGCGCCGCCGAGGGCACGCCCGAGCCACAAACCATCGACGTTTCGCCCGATAAAAACCCCGGTTGATCCCAGATCGAGCCATTTTCCGCCTTCACCCTGACAGGGCTTCCAAAAGCCTGTCTTTCCTCACGTTGCGAAAAGCGAGTGACATCATGACCGACAGCTTCGACACCGAATTCCAGACACTGAGTCCCGACGCCCTGCGCCACCTGTCCACCCAGGATTTCGCCGCCTTCGGCGTGAACGTCCTGGCCTATGTGAAGCCGGTGGTGACCCAGGGCATCCTGGGCTATGCCATCCACGCCGCCGACGGCACGCCGCTGGCCGTGGCTGCCTCCCCCGAAGTGGCGCTGGCCTCCGTCCGCCAGCACGACATGGAACCCCAGCGGGTGCATTGAGCCACGCACCCCGTCAACCGCCGGGCGGCGCATCCGAGCCTCCCTTGGCTTCTCCTCGCCGTCCAGTCCGCTACGCTCCCCGGACATCCCCGGCGCCCCGGTCGGAGCCAGGGAAAAAGGGGAATAAGGGCGGTGCCAATCCCCTAGCCTGATCCCCTAACCCATGAAATCCAAGAGCGCGCGCAGGACATCCTGCGGGCGCTCTTCGGGTAGGAAGTGGCCACAGTCCAGGGCCTCGCCCTTGAGGTCGCGACAAACCTCCCCCCACACGGCCAGCGGGTCGTAGGCGCGGCCCACGAGGCCCTTCTTCCCCCATAGGACCAGCGTCGGGCAGTGGATGCGACGGCCCAGCCGCCGGTCCTCCGCCTCGTGCGCCAGGTCGATGCCGGCGCCGGCGCGGTAGTCCTCGCACATGGCGTGCAGGGTCGCGGGGTCCCGGAAACAGCGCAGGTATTCCTTCATCACCGCCGGTGGAAAAGGCGACGCCTCTCCTTGGCCGGCATGGGGCGACAGGCCGCGGAGCGCGCTGGTCAGCACGAATTCGGCGTCGAGACCCAGCAGCCGTTCCGGAAAGGGCGCCGGCTGGATCAAGAAGAACCAATGCCAATAGGCGGTGGCCACCCGCTGGTCCACCGTGCCGTAGACGACGGAACCGGGCACGATGTCCATGAGGCACAGCCGCTCCACCGTCTCCGGATGATCCAGCGCCAAGCGATGGGCCACGCGGGCGCCCCGGTCGTGCGCCGCCAGGCGGAAGCGGGGATGGCCCAGGGCGGTCATCACCGCCACCATGTCCGCCGCCATCGCCCGCTTGGAATAGAGCGCGTGCCCGGTGTCGCCTGCGTCCGCCGGCTTGTCGCTGTCGCCGTAGCCACGCAGGTCCGCGGCGACAACCGTGTATCGTCGCGCCAGATCCGGCGCCACCAGGCGCCACATGGCGTGCGTCTCGGGAAAGCCGTGCAGCAGCAACAGGGGCGGCCCCTCGCCGCCCTGGGCCACGTGGATGTCCACCGTACCGGTGGCGATGCGGTGATGGGTGAAACCGTCGAGCAAGGCCATGGGCGCACCGCCTGTCGCGCGGGGGTTGGGGCCTACAAATGAAACTCCACCGGTCTGCATCTGCCAAGCCCGCTGAAAGAGTGCGGCCAAAAGAAAAGAGCCGCCCCCGGTTGCCCAGGGACGGCCCTCTCTTTCCGATTCGTCTGGGGGACGAATTAGAAGTCCATGTCACCCATGCCCGGGGCGCCGGCCGGAGCGGCCTTCTTCTCGGGCTTCTCGGCGACCATCGCCTCGGTGGTGATCAGCAGGCCGGACACGGAGGCCGCGTCCTGCAGGGCGGTGCGGACCACCTTGGTCGGGTCGATGACGCCGAAGGCGAACATGTCACCGAACTCACCGGTCTGGGCGTTGTAGCCGAAGTCGGCGCTGGACTGGTCCAGCAGCTTGCCGACGACGATGGAACCGTCGGTGCCGGCGTTGAAGGCGATCTGACGCACCGGGGCCTGCAGGGCCTTGCGGATGATGTCCACGCCCACGCGCTGGTCGTCGTTGGCCGGCTTCAGGCCGTCCAGGGCCTTGGTCGCGTACAGCAGGGCGGTGCCGCCGCCGGCCACCACGCCCTCTTCCACCGCGGCGCGGGTGGCGTGCATGGCGTCGTCAACGCGGTCCTTGCGCTCCTTCACCTCGACCTCGGTGGCGCCGCCGACGCGGATGACGGCAACGCCGCCCGCCAGCTTCGCCAGACGCTCCTGCAGCTTCTCGCGGTCGTAGTCCGAGGTGGTCTCCTCGATCTGCGCCTTGATCTGGCCGATGCGGGCCTCGATGTCGGCCTTGGCGCCGACGCCGTCCACGATCGTGGTCGCGTCCTTCGTGATCACCACCTTCTTGGCGGTGCCCAGCATGTCCAGCGACACGTTCTCAAGCTTGATGCCCAGGTCTTCGGAGATGACCTGGCCGCCGGTCAGGATGGCCATGTCCTCCAGCATCGCCTTGCGGCGGTCGCCGAAGCCCGGGGCCTTCACGGCGGCGATCTTCAGGCCGCCGCGCAGCTTGTTCACCACCAGGGTGGCCAGCGCCTCGCCTTCCACGTCTTCCGACACGATCAGCAGCGGGCGGCCGGACTGCACGACGGCTTCCAGCACCGGCAGCAGGGGCTGCAGGCTGCCCAGCTTCTTCTCGTGCAGCAGGATGTACGGGCTTTCCAGCTCGGCCGTCATCTTGTCAGCGTTGGTCACGAAGTACGGCGACAGGTAGCCGCGATCGAACTGCATGCCCTCGACGACTTCCAGCTCGGTGTCGAAGCTCTTGGCCTCTTCCACCGTGATGACGCCCTCGTTGCCCACCTTTTCCATGGCGCGGGCGATCATCTCGCCGATCTCGGCCTCGCCGTTGGCGGAGATGGTGCCGACCTGGGCGATCTCGGCGTTGGTCGAGATCTTCTTGGAGCGGCTCTTGATGTCGTTGATAACGGTGGTCACGGCCAGGTCGATGCCGCGCTTCACGTCCATCGGGTTCAGGCCGGCGGCCACGGCCTTGGCGCCTTCGCGCACGATGGCCTGGGCCAGCACGGTGGCGGTGGTGGTGCCGTCACCGGCGATGTCGTTGGTCTTCGAGGCCACTTCGCGCACCATCTGGGCGCCCATGTTCTCGAACTTGTCGGCCAGCTCGATCTCCTTGGCGACGCTGACGCCGTCCTTGGTGATGCGCGGGGCGCCGAAGCTCTTCTCGATGACGACGTTGCGGCCCTTGGGGCCCAGGGTCACCTTCACGGCGTCGGCCAGGATGTCCACGCCGCGCAGCATGCGGTTGCGCGCGTCGACGCCAAACTTCACTTCCTTGGCAGCCATAATCTCTCTTCCTTGAATTTCCGGGGCCTCATGAGGCCCGCGATGGCTTTGAGGGGAACACGACAGGGCGGCGACCCGTCAGGGTCGGCCAGCCCGGTCATCCAATCAGGCGACGATGCCCAGGATGTCGGATTCCTTCATGATGAGGTATTCGGCCCCATCGATCTTGACCTCGGTGCCGGACCACTTGCCGAACAGCACGCGATCACCAGCCTTCACGTCCAGGGCGATCAGCTTGCCCTGCTCGTCGCGGGCGCCGGGGCCCACGGCGACGACCTCGCCCTCCTGGGGCTTTTCCTTGACGGTGTCGGGGATGATGATGCCGCCGGCGGTCTTCTGCTCACTTTCGACGCGGCGCACCACCACGCGGTCGTGCAGCGGACGGAACTTCATAGGGTCTCTCCCTTAAAAGGCAAAAGCTATGGGGCTGAGCCTGCTGTTAGCACTCAACCCCGGTGAGTGCTAGCGGAGATAATACGAGTCCGGTCGGGAATCAAGACACTTGCGGCAGACGGGGCGATGGTCGCGAAAACGTCATGGCCGCGCCCTTGGTCCCGTCGCCGTTTTGAAGGCATAAGCCGTAAAACTTAGCTGCCCCTGTGATGGTGGGACGCGACAGACTGTCCGTCCATGCTATCGTGCCGCGTGTACCTTCCCTCCCCGACAGGCTCAGACGCCGCCCTGATGCTTTACCTGCAAGTCGCCATCCTGGTTCTGCTGATCCTGCTGAACGGCTTTTTCGCCATGTCCGAACTGGCCGTCCTGTCCGCCCGGCGCAGCCGGCTGACCGCGCTGGCGGAGAAGGGGCAGCGCGGGGCCCGCACGGCCCTGGCCCTGCAGGAGAGCCCCTCGCACTTCCTGTCCACGGTGCAGATCGGCATCACCATGATCGCCATCGTGGAAGGCGCCTTCGGCAGCGCCACCCTGTCGGGACCACTGGCGGAAAGCCTGGCCACCATCCCGGCCCTGGTGCCGCACGCCGACAGCATCGCCGTGGCCTTGGTGGTGGTGTGCATCACCCTGCTGTCGCTCATCGTGGGTGAGTTGGTGCCCAAGCGCCTGGCCCTGTTCGCGACCGAGCGCATCGCCGTGCTGACCGCGCCCTTCCTGCTGGGCTTGTCGCGCGTCGCCTCTCCCGTGGCGTGGTTCCTGGGTGCCGCCACCGAACTGGTGCTGAAGCTGTTCGGTGCCGCCGGCAAGCCGGAGAACGCCGTCACCGAGGAAGAGGTGAAAAGCCTGATCGCAGAAGGCACCGCCGCCGGCGTGTTTGAGCCGGAGGAGAAGCGTATGATCGAGGGCGTGCTGGGCCTGTCCGACCGGCCGGCGCGCGCCATCATGACCCCGCGCCTGGACGTCATGTGGCTGGACCTGAACGACGACGTGGACCAGCTGACCAAGGAAATACAGGAAAGCCACCACAGCCGCTTCCCCATCTGCCGCGGCAGCCTGGACGAGGTGGTGGGCGTGCTGCACGCCAAGGCCGTTCTGGACGCCGTTCTGGCGGGCGAGACGCCGGATCTGGGCAAGCTGGCCAACCCCGCCCTGATCGTGCATGACGGCACCCAGGTCATGCGCCTGCTGGAACTGTTCCGCTCATCCGGCCAGCAGATGGCCCTGGTGGTGGACGAGTACGGCAGCGCCGAGGGCATCGTCACCCTGACCGACATCCTGGAATCCATCGCCGGCGACCTGCCGGAAGCCCACGACGTGGACGAGGATGAGTTCGTGCGGCGGGAGGACGGTTCCATGCTTATCGACGGCCGCATGGACATCGATGAGGCGTCGCACGTCCTGGATCTGCCGGGCCTGCGCGATGGTGGCGATTACCTGACCCTGGCCGGCTTCCTGCTGTTCAAGCTGGGCCACCTGCCCCGCGTGGGCGAAGGCATCAGCCACGCGGGATACCGGTTCGAGGTGGTGGACATGGATGGCCGCCGCATCGACAAGATCCTGGTGATCCCGCCAGCTGAATAAGCCGCTCAGGCGCTGGCGGCCCGTCCGGGCCCTTCGCGGCGCCCGGTTTCCAGTCCGACATGCTCGCGAAGACAGCCGATGGAACATCGGGAATGGACACCTATTGTCCTGTGCGTTCCTTCATACGGCCTTGAGCGCCCCCCAAGAGCGACACGGCCAAGCGCGACACGGCTTCCCTGCGGAACGATTGATTGAACGCAATGACCATGCCCATCGGGCAATGCAGGATGGCCCCGATGTGAGACGTCACGTGCCGCCCCACCGGCAGGAAGGTCAGCGATGCATGATCATGGGCAGACTGCGATGTCGACAGGGTCCCCTCAGACGGGTCATCAGCCTTCCGGGCGAGAAGGGGGCCACCATCCCCCGCGCGATAGCGTGGGCGTCAAGGATCCGGTCTGCGGTATGACCGTGGACCCCGCGACAACCGCCCACCGGGCTCAGGTCGGAGACACGACCTATTGGTTCTGCTCGAACGGCTGCCTCGCCAGGTTCCACGCCGATCCCGGCAAGTATGTCTCGGCGACTGAGATGAAGACGGGAGCACCGATACAGCCCGGTGCGATCTATACGTGCCCGATGCATCCGCAAATCCGCCAGCCAGGGCCGGGCAACTGCCCAATTTGCGGCATGACGCTTGAGTTGCTGAAGGTCTCCCTTGACGACGGGCCAAGCCCCGAACTTCAGGACATGCAGCGCCGCTTCGTCGTAGGCGGAATCCTGACCCTGCCCGTCCTGCTGCTGGAGATGGGCGGCCACTTGCCCGGCATCGGTTTGACCCATTTGCTGGATGCCCGGCTGAATGCCTGGATACAGTTCCTGTTCGGAACGCCGGTCGTGCTGTGGGCCGGCTGGCCCTTCTTCGCCCGGGGGTGGGCGTCGGTCCGCATCCGCAGCCTCAACATGTTCACGCTCATCGCCATGGGGACGGGTGCCGCCTATCTCTACAGCCTGATCGCCGCGTTGGCGCCGGACCTTTTCCCCCAGGGGTTCCGTGGCCCGGGCGGGACGGTGGCGGTGTATTTCGAGGCGGCTTCGGTCATCGTGGTCCTGGTCCTGCTCGGGCAGGTGCTGGAACTGCGCGCCCGGGAGCGGACGGGAGGCGCCATCCGCGCCCTGCTGAATCTGGCACCGAAGACGGCCCGCCGCGTCGCCCCCGGCAACGATGAAGAAATCACGCTGGAGCAGGTGCGGGTAGGCGACCACCTCCGGATCCGGCCCGGCGAGTCGGTGCCCGTGGATGGCACGGTGTTGGAGGGCCGGTCGTCCGTGGATGAATCCATGGTGACGGGCGAGTCCATGCCGGTGGAAAAGGAAACAGGTTCCAGCCTGATTGGCGCCACGCTGAACGGCACCGGCAGCCTGGTGATGCGGGCAGACAAAGTCGGAACCGACACCGTGCTGGCCCGTATCGTCCAGATGGTGGCGGAGGCACAGCGCAGCCGCGCCCCCATCCAGCGGCTGGCCGACGCCATATCCGGGTATTTCGTGCCCGGGGTGATCGCCGCCGCCATCCTGTCTTTCGCGGCCTGGGCAATATGGGGTCCAAGCCCGCCGCTGGCGTACGGGCTGGTCGCCGCGGTTTCCGTGCTGATCATCGCCTGTCCCTGCGCGTTGGGCTTGGCAACGCCCGTGAGCATCATGGTCGGCGTAGGCCGGGGGGCGACGGAAGGCGTGCTGATTAAGAACGCGGAGGCGCTGGAGCGTTTCGAGAAGGTCGATACGCTGGTGGTCGACAAGACCGGAACCCTGACCGTCGGCCGGCCCAAGGTCACTTCCGTCGTACCGGCGCCGGGCATTGAGGTGTCCGAACTGCTGGCCCTGGCGGCGTCGCTTGAGAGAGGCAGCGAACATCCCCTGGCGGCGGCCATAGTGACCGCCGCCCATGATCAGGGTTTGCCTTTGCAGGAGGTGGCCGATTTCAGCTCGGTGACCGGCCAGGGCGTCGTCGGCACCACCATCGCCGGCCGCCGCGTCGCCCTGGGCAATGCGAAGCTGATGGCGGCGGAGGGCATCACCGTGGGCGGCCTAGCCGAAGAGGCCGACGCACAGCGCCGGGACGGGGCGACGGCCATGTATCTCGCTATCGACGGCCGGGTCGCCGGCATCATCGCCGTGGCCGATCCGGTGAAGGAGAGCACCTCCGACGCATTGAAAATGTTGAAAGCGGATGGCGTGCGCGTCGTCATGCTCACCGGCGATAACAAGACCACGGCCCAGGCCGTGGCCCGCCGCCTAGGCATCGATGAGGTGGTGGCCGAGGTGAGCCCGGAGGACAAGAACGCCGTCGTGCGGCGGCTGAGGGGCGAGGGTCGCATCGTCGCCATGGCTGGCGACGGGGTCAACGATGCGCCGGCCCTGGCAGAGGCCGATGTCGGCATCGCCATGGGCACCGGCACCGACGTGGCGATGCAGAGCGCCGGCGTGACGCTGGTGAAGGGCGACCTCGCCGGTATCGCGCGGGCGCGGGCGCTTAGCCGGGCCACCATGCGCAACATCCGCCAGAACCTGTTCCTGGCCTTCATCTACAACGCGCTGGGCGTGCCGGTCGCGGCCGGGGTGCTCTACCCCTTCTTCGGCATCCTGCTGAGCCCCGTCATCGCCGCGGCCGCGATGGCATTGAGCTCCGTATCGGTGATCGGCAACGCACTGCGCTTGCGGACGGTCCGGTCTTAGCCAGTGAACCGGGCCGGCCTCCCATTGAGTTGAATCAAGGAAAGGTTGAGCACGGTGCGGCATTGTTCATGTACTGCACCTGCGACTGGAGAAATCCCATGCAGCGCTTTCCGCATCGTGTCCTTCGCAGCGCTCTATTGGCCGCTTCCATGGCATGCGCTCCAGCACCGTGGGCCCTGGCCCAGGGCAATGCCGAAGACCATACCGCGCATCATCCCGGCCAGCCCCCGGCCGTAGCCGCTCAGCCGTCTCCGGCCAAGACCGGCATGGCCATGCCCGGTGGCGACACCGCAGGGGCGTCGATGAACGGTGAGTGCCGGATGATGCCAGGCATGATGTCCGGCGGCATGGGTGGCATGGCCGGCATGATGACGGGCGACCACATGGAGGGGCGCTTGGCGTTCCTGAAAACGGAACTGCATATCACGGACGCCCAGGGCAAGGTCTGGAGCGCCTTCGCCGACGCCGTCCGGGCGGCGGCGAAAGGCGCGCGGATGATGCATGGGAGCATGATGGGCGCCGCCACGGCCACTTGGCCGGAGCGGCTGGCCCAGCATGAAAAAATGCTTTCCGCCCATCTCGAAGCCCTCAAATCCATCCGTGCCGCCGCCGAACCGCTATATGCCGCCCTGGATGCGGAGCAAAAGAAGACGGCCGATGACCTCATGGCCGGGCCGATGATGGGTTCGATGTAACGCAGGCAAGAGAAGGAGGCCGCCATGGACTATAGGAATGGGGAGGCCCCCTGGTGGAAAACCCGAAGCGGGATCGTGCTGTTTGGCTTCGCCGCGGTGGCGGCCTTTTTCCTCTTCACCGGGCACCGGGCCCATGTCTTCGGCCTGCTTCCCTATCTGCTGCTGCTGGCCTGTCCGTTGATGCACCTGTTCATGCACCATGGACACGGTGGTCATGATCACAGGGGCGTGAACGATCCTTCCCGCAATTCGGCCGGCCCCGCAACTCGGTCGGCAAGGCAAATCAGCCATGAACAATGACACCGTTCCCGGTCGCAGCGACACCCGGCTGATTCCCCCGGCTCTCAGGTCCGGATCACCTTGAAGGGCAGGCTTGAGGAAGGGCAGGCTCGAGCGGGAACGGACACTACTTCGTCCCGAACAGTCGGTCGCCCGCGTCACCCAGGCCGGGAACGATGTAGGCGTCGTCGGTCAGGTGGCTGTCCAGGGCGGCAGTGTAGACCTTCACCTCGGGGTGGGCGTCGTGGAAGACGCGCACGCCTTCCGGCGCCGACACCAGGGCCATGAAGCGAATCTGGTCGTCGGCCACGCCGTGGCGGTTCAGCACGTCGACCGCGTGCACGGCGGAGTTGCCGGTGGCCAGCATGGGGTCGACCAGGATGAAGGTGCGGCCGGCCGCGGCCGGCAGCTTCACCAAGTATTCCACCGGTTGCTTGGTCTCATGGTCGCGGTACAGGCCGATGTGGCCCTCGCGCGCGCCGGGCATCAGCTCCAGCAGGCCCTCGGCCATCACCAGGCCGGCGCGCAGGATGGGAACGACGGCGACCTTCTTGCCCTCGATCACGGGCGCGTCCATCTCCACCAACGGCGTCTCGATCCGTTCCGTGGTCAACGGCAGGTCGCGCGTCAGCTCATATCCCATCAGCAGCGCGATCTCGCGCAGCAGCTGGCGGAAGCCCATGGTGGACCGCCGCTTATCCCGCATGTGCGACAGCTTGTGCTGGATCAGCGGGTGGTCGGCGACGAACAGGTTGGGGAATTCGGGGACGGTGCGCATGGGCGGCAAGACCAGGAATTTAAACGGTGGAATTGGTTCCAAGCTAGCGGACCCGGCAGCCGAGCGCCACCATGGCGACGCAAGGAATAAGGTCCGACCGCCCGAATAAGGCGACCGGTTACCCCAGGCGGGTGATCCTGACCAAGCGGTCAAGCCTCATGGCAGGTGCGCGGGCCCCGGGCGCGGATAAGTCGCCAGGCCCGGCTCACACCGGCGGGGTCGCGCGCACCACCTGGTTGCGGCCCTGGCGCTTGGCGGTGTAGAGGGCGGCGTCCGCCTCCGCCACCAGATCTTCCGGATCGCAATCCGGCCGCGCCTCGGCCAAGCCGAAGCTGGCGGTGAAGCGGATGGCGCGCCCGCCGCCGATGGCGACCGACAGCGTCTCCATATCCTGGCGCAGGCGTTCCACCACGGCGTAGCCGTCCATGATGGTGGCGTCCTTCAGCAGGATCAGGATTTCCTCGCCGCCCAGGCGGAAGGCCTCGTCGAAGCTGCGGATGCCCTGGTTCACGGCGCCGGCCGCGGCCATCAGCACGCGGTCGCCGGCCTCATGCCCATAGGTGTCGTTGACCGACTTGAACTTGTCGAGGTCGCACAGCGCCACGCAGAAAGGGCGGCCGGTACGGCGGTAGCGGTTGACCTCGCGCTCCATTTCTTCCCGCAGGCCGGTGCGGTTGCGCAGGCCGGTCAGCGGGTCGATGCCGCTGCCGGCCACGCTGAACGCCCGCTCGATGCGGCGCAGCAGCAACATGAACTCGTCGAACTTCTCGATCACCGCTTCGTAGGATTGCAGTGACGGCGGCTGGCCCTCGACCGCGCGCATGTGCACCAGGCGGGCCATACGGTGCATCTGGTCGTGCAGGGAGATCAGGCGGTCGATGGCCGGCTGGTCCGCCAGTTCGCTGCCGGAGGCGCCCCGAACCCAGGCGGGAAAAGCCACCGGCGTGGGCAGGGGGGCGCCGTCGCCCAGGCTGAAGAAGGCCGCGCGGTGCCACTGACCGATCCACCGGAGATGCTCATCCACCACGCCGGCCAGACCGGCGGCGGAAGGCAAGGGGGACGATTCGTTCATCGCGGAAAGGGGATCCTGAGACGGGGCCGTATGCCGCATGGATAGGGCGGCGCCAGCGAAACGGGGCAATACCCGCACTTTAGGTCATTCATCCCCGGTTTGCACCGCCCTTGGCACCAACCCGAGGGATAGGATGTCGCACCTACGGCACCCTGCCCCGCACCTTCGAATTACCCCTGTAGGCCAAGTCGCTAAACGCCTCAGGAACCCAGCGCCTTCAGCCGGCCCTCCAGCTCCTTGCGGTCGTCGGAGCCCTCGGGCAGCAAGGGCAACAGGCGGCCCCACAGATCCTTGGCCTCGGCCTTGCGTCCCCCCTCCGCCGCGTCCAGGCCCAGGTACCACAGGGCCTGGGGATTGTTGGGGGAGGACTTCAGCACCACGCGCAGGGCGGTGAAGAAGGCGGGCGGCGGATGGCCGCCGTCGGCCGGCAGCAGCACGCGGGCATAGGCCAGGTTGATCTCGCCATCATCGGGTGCTGCGGCCACGGCCTTGGCCCAGGCTTCCCGCGTCTTGGCCACGTCACCCGTCGCCTCATAGGCCTGGGCCAGGCGGGCCCAGCCCTCGGGCTTGTCCGGTTCCTTCTCCGCCGCCGCCTGGAACTGGGCCAGCAGCGACTTCACCGTGGCCGACCGCTGTTCCGGCGTCATGGTGGCGGGGTCGGGCATGCCGGGCGGAACGGCGCCGGTGGGCGCGCCGGCGGTGCCGCCGCCGTAGCGCTTGGCGTTGGCCTCGGCCTCCGCCGCCTTGTCGTTCTGCCCCAGCACACGATAGGCGCGGGCCAGGCGCGACCAGCCCTCGGCATCGTCGGGCTGGGCTTTCAGCCGGTCGGCCAGACGCTGGACCATGCCCTGGATCATGGCGTTGCGATCGCCGCTGGACATGGTGGAGGCGGCAGCCATGTCGTCGGCTGTCGGCCCCGGAGTACCGGCATTAGGTGCAGGCGTTGGGTTGGCGGGCGGCAGGGGTTGCGGCGTCACCGCCGCCGGATCCATGCCCGCCTCGGTCGCCGTCTCACCCAACTGTCCGCGCAGGAAGGGCACCCAGGGGGCGTCGGCCGGGCTTTCCGCCAGCAGGGCGGACCAGCGGGTGATGGCGCCCTTGAGGTCGCCCGCCTGACGCGTGGCCAGGCCGTCGTAATAACGGGCGCGCGGCTCCTTGGGGTTCAGGGCCAGGGCCCGCCCCAAGGCCTGTTTCGCTTCCGGCCCCACCACGCCGTCGGCCGACAGCACCAGCGCCTCGGCGCGCGAGGCTTGCAGGTTGGCGTCGTCGGGGGCCAGGTCCACGGCCTTGGCCCAGGAGGCAGCGGCCTTGTCGTTTTGGCCGGTCATGCCCTGGGCGGTGGCCAGAGCCTTCCACGCCTCCAGATCCTTGGGGTTCTCGGTGACCCGGGCCTGCAGGGTCTTCAGCACCGCCTGGGCCTGGACGCCGGCGGTCTGGTCGGTGCGCCCGCCCGCCGGCTGGCCCGGCAGGTCGGGGCTGCCCAGGCGCAGGTAGATGCCCATGGCCAGCAGCGGCACGGCGGCCAGCAGCGCGGTGGCCAGCTTGCGGGAGGGCTTCGCCGGCATCGCGGGCGCCACCGGCGCCGACTTCGCACGCGCATCGGCCGCCAGCAGGCGCCGGCCGACCTCCGTCCGCGCCGCGGCCGCCTGGTCGTCGGTCAGCAGGCCGCGCGCCACGTCGCGCTCGATTTCCGCCAGTTGGTCCTTGTAGATGTCGACCTCGGGCGAACCGGCGGCCTCCGTCTTGCGCGCGACCATCAGCGGGCGCAGCAGTGCCAGCAGGACGCCCGCCGTCAGCAGGGCGGCGGCGATCCAGAACGCCATCATGGCCGCCCCTTCCCTTCGTCCTTGTCATCCATCAGCAGGGCCAGATGGGCCTTTTCCTCCGCCGACAGGGGCGGCGCCACCGCCTCGGCCCCCACCGTGCCGTGCCGGCCGCGCCACAGCAGGATGCCACCGCCCACGACCAGCAGGGCGAAGGGCCCGAACCATAACAGGTAGGTCGATGGCCGAACCGGCGGGCGCAGCAGGACATAATCGCCGTAGCGGTCGGTGAGGAAGGCCACGGCCTGAGCGTCGCTGTCGCCCTTCACCAGCCGTTCGCGCAACAGCAGGCGCAGGTCACGCGCCAGGGGGGCGTCGCTATCGTCGATGGACTGGTTCTGACAGACCAGGCAGCGCAGATCCTTGGAGATGGCGCGCGCCCGCGCCTCCATGGCCGGGTCGGGCAGCATCTCGTCCGGCTGCACGGCGCGCGCCAAGGGGCCGGACAGCAGCGTGGCCGTCAGGACCAACGCTGCCAATGCCCGCCTCGCGTCAGCGGCACGAAGTTTCAACTTGTGCCGCTGTAGGCCCCACCCCTTGGACGTGTAAACAGGGGGGCCGCCGGAAGTTTCCGGGGAACGCAGTGGACTGGAAACTGAGGACAAGCCAAGCCCGCGGATGCAGGCGCCCGGCGCCTGAGGGGCGGTGTTTGAGCGGTTACGGTCAAACACCGCGCGTATCCTTTGCACCCGCCTCATTTCGACAGCTCATTGATCAGCGGCAGGATGCGGTTCTGCAAATCCTGCGGGGTGATGGGCCCCACCTGGCGGTAGCGAATGCGGCCCTGGCGGTCGATGACATAGGTTTCCGGCACGCCATAGACGCCGAAGTCAATGGCGGTGCGGCCACTCTCATCCCGGGCCACGGCGGCGTAGGGGTTGCCGTCGCGGGCCAGGATGGCCTGGCCGTCCGCCGCCTTGTCCTTATAGTCGATGCCGCGGATGTCCACCCCCTGCCCCGCCAGACGCATGAGGATGGGGTGTTCCGAGCGGCAGGGCGCACACCAGCTGGCCCAGAAATTCACCAGGCGGACCTTGCCGTCCCCTAGTTCCGCGGAGGCCACGCCCGGCTGCCCCTCCACCAGGGGCGGCAGGTCGAAGGCCGGCACCGGCTTGTCGATCATGACGGAGGGCAGGCGATCGGGCGTGTCGCCCCGGTCGATCTGCTTCAGGCGCACGGCGAACCAACCGGCCAGGCCCAGGAACAGCACCAGGGGGATCAGGAACATCAGGCGGCGCATGCGGGGGACCTTATTCGGCGGGGGCCGGCGGAATGGCGGCGGCGGCGCGCGGCACGGCGCGCTTCAGCGGCACGCCCACGCGCAAGCGGCGGTCGGACAGGCTGACCAGGCCGCCAGCCATCATCAGGATGGAGCCCACCCAGATCCACGGCACCAGGGGATGGCGGTAGAAGCGGGTGTTGTAGCCGGTGCCGTCCGGCGCCGGCTCGCCCACCACGGCATAGAGGTCGCTGAAGAAATTGGTGTGGATGGCAGCCCCCGTCGTCGTCATGCGGGTGACGGGGTAGAAGCGCTGCTCCGGCGCCAGGGTCGCCACGAAGTCGCCATGGCGGGTGACGGTCAGCACGGCGCGGCGCGCGGTGTAGTTGGGGCCCGGCGCCTCCGCCACGCTGTCCAGGCGGAAGCTGTAGCCGGCCACGTCCACCGACTGGCCGATGTGCAGCACCTGGATGGCCTCCGTCGTCCAGGCGGAGGTGCCGACCATGCCGGCCACGGCCACGCCCAGCCCGGCGTGGGCGATGGCGGTGCCCCAGGCGCCCCGTGGCAAATGGCGGGCGCGGGACAGGCTGTCGGCCAGGGGCATGCGGAACAGGCGGATGCGGTCGGCCACGTCCACCACGGCGCCCATGACGGCCCAGCCGGCCAGGCCCAGGGCCAGCACGGCCAGCACCGGCTTGGTGCCCGCCAGCCACAGGGCGGCCAGGGCGGCCAAGACGCCCACCAGGGCCGCAATCTTCAGCCGCTCCAGCACGCCGGCCAGGTCCGCCCGCTTCCACGACAGCAGGGGGCCCATCGCCATGACCGCCACCACCGGCACCATCAGGGGCACGAAGGTGGCGTTGAAGAAGGGCGGGCCGATGGAAATCTTGCCCCCGCCGACCGCATCCATGAACAGGGGATAAAGGGTGCCCAGGAAGACGGTGGCGCAGGCGGTGGATAGGAGCAGGTTGTTCAGCACCAGCCCGCCCTCGCGGCTGATGGGCGCGAACAGGCCGCCAGCTTTCAGGATGGGCGCCCGCAGGGCGTAGAGCAGCAGGCTGCCGCCCGTCGCCACCACCAGCAGCGCCAGGATGAAAACGCCGCGCGCCGGGTCGGACGCGAAGGCGTGGACGGAGGTCAGCACACCCGACCGCACCAGGAAGGTGCCCATGAGCGACAGGGTGAAGGTGACGATGGCCAGCAGGATGGTCCAGCTTTTCAGCGTGTCGCGCTTTTCCACCACGATGGCGGAGTGCAGCAGCGCCGTGCCGGCCAGCCAGGGCATGAGGCTGGCGTTTTCCACCGGGTCCCAGAACCACCAGCCGCCCCAGCCCAGGGTGTAGTATGACCACCATGAGCCCATGGCGATGCCCAGCGTCAGCGACGACCAGGCGATCAGGGCCCAGGGCCGCACCCAGCGGGCCCAGGCGGCGTCCACCCGCCCCTCGATCAGCGCGCCGGCGGCGAAGGAGAAGCAGAGGCTGAAACCGACATAGCCCAGGTAGAGGAAGGGCGGATGGAAAGCCAGCCCCGGATCCTGCAGCAGGGGGTTCAGGTCATGGCCGTTCAGCGGTGCCGGATCCACGCGGGTGAAGGGGTTGCTGGTGGCGACCATGAACCACAGGAAGCCCACGCCGATCATGCCCTGCACCGCCAGGACGCGGGCCCGCAACGATGCCGGCAGGTTGCGGCCGAAGGCGGCCACCAGCGCGCCGAACAGGGCCAGGATGAACACCCACAGGACCAGCGAGCCCTCATGGTTGCCCCAGACGCCGGCCACCTTGTACAGCATGGGCTTGTCGGTGTGGCTGTTCTCCACCACGTTCAGGACGCTGAAGTCCGACACGACATGGGCGTAGGTCAGCGCGCCGAAAGCCAGCGCCAGGGCCGCGAACTGGCAGTAGGCCGCCGTGCGCCCCACCTCCATCATCGCGGCGTCGCGCCGCGCCGCGCCCCATAGGGGAATGACCGACTGCACCAGGGCGACGACCAGCGCCAGAACCAGCGCGTAGTGTCCAAGCTCGGGGATCATGGGCCGTCGTCCGCAGTCTTGTCGTCAGGGATTGGTGCGCAGGGTGGAGGTCTGGTGCTCCTCCCCCGCCGAGACCGGCGCGTCACCCGGCTTGCCGGGGTGGCCGGCGCGCTTCAGGGCGTCGGCCACGTCGGGCGGCATGTATTTCTCGTCGTGCTTGGCCAGTAGCTCGGTCGCCGAGAACACACCGTCGGCACCCAGCCTGCCCTCGGCCACCACGCCCTGCCCCTCGCGGAACAGATCCGGCAGAATGCCGGTGTAGGTGACGGGCAGGGACTTGGCGGTGTCGGTCACCTGGAAGGTGACGGTCATGCCGCCCTCGCGCTTCAGGCTGCCGGCCTCGACCAGCCCGCCGATGCGCACCGTGCGCCCGCCCGGCGGCTTGGCCGCCAGGTCGGACGGGCTGTAGAAGAAGACGATGTTGTCGCGGAAGGCCGACAAGGTCAGCGCGGTGGCGGTGCCCAGGCCCAGCAGGGCCAGCGCCAGGATCATCAGGCGGCGGCGTTTGCGGGTCATGGTGTGGTCTCGGCGGCAGGGGTGGCCGTGGGGGCTGGGGCCGCCTTGGGCTCGCGCTTGCGGCGCGGCTTGGCCGCCTCCAGCGTGGCCAGGGTGCGTTCCACCCGGCGCAGGCCGGTCAGGCTCAGCACCAGCAGGCCCACCAGGACCACGGCCGCGGCCCCGTAGGATGACCAGACATAGGCGGCGTATCCGCCCATCGACAGGAACCCGTCCATCACACTCTCAACCACTGCCGGACGGTCCGGAAGGACCGCGAAGTTGGCACGACCATTACGTTATCACGCCCCCGGAATGACCGCCTTCGGTCTTCTTGTCCCATCGGCCCAAGCCCCAACGGCCGGCTCAGTTGGCCTGCCCCAGTCGCAGGGTCTGAACCCGGCGGGCGGCCAGGCCGGCGCGGATGCGCAGGATGACCACGGCGAAAAAATAGCTCTGGAAGGCCACGGCCATCAGCAGCAGGGGCCACAGCATGCTGGCGGCGATGGTGGGTCCGCCCAGGCGGAAGACACTGGCCGGCTGGTGCAGGGTGTTCCACCACTCCACCGAAAACTTGATGATGGGCACGTTCACAGCGCCCACCAGCAACAGGATGTTGCCGGCCTTGTTCCCCCGCGCCGGATCGTCGAAGGCATCCACCAGGGCCATGTAGCCCAGGTACAGGAAGAACAGCACCAGCACGCTGGTCAGCCGCGCGTCCCACACCCACCAGGTGCCCCACATGGGCGCGCCCCACAGGGACCCGGTCAGCAGGCACAGGGCGGTGAAGCCGGCGCCCAGGGGCGCGGCCGCCTTGGCGTAGACCTCGGCCAACGGATGCTTCCACACCAGCGCGGCGGCGGCGGCCACGGCCATGGTGCTGTAGGTGAACATGCTCATCCACGCGGCGGGCACGTGGATGTACATGATGCGCACGGTATCGCCCTGCTGATAATCCGGCGGCGACGCGAAAAGGCCCAGATACAGCCCGGCCGCGAAACAGACCGCCGACAGACCCGCCGCCCACGGCAGCACGGCGTTGGCGATCCTCAGGAAGCGGGCGGGGTTGGCGAAGCGATGCATGGCCCCCGTTATGTATCACGCCCTCCGGCCTTTGCCATCGGGATACACTGTAAATTGATATGGATCAGGCCCAATGGTGTAGGGGGCGAATGATCGCCCCTTAGTTACCTTGGGCCTTGAGCGACAGCACGAGCGTCAGCGGATGGTTGGGCGTGCCCACGAAGCCGTAGCGCTCATAAAACGCCTTAGCCGCATCCGAGATCGCGTGGACGAGCAGACCGCGTATCCCCAGGATCGATGCGGCCTGCGAGCTGCGCAGCACTGCGTCCTGCAACAACGCGGTACCCAGGCCTCTGCCCTGCCAGGTCCGATCGATGGCCAGCCGGCCGAGTACGGCCATGGGAATAGGATCGGGCATGTTGCGCCGGATAGCGCCAGGCGCGTCAGATATGTCCAGCGCCCCGGACGCGAGGCAGTAATAGCCGACCACCCGCCGGCCTTCGGCCACGACATAGGTGCGGGAAGCGCCATTGACCTGATTGGCGCGGGCGCGCCGCCGCAGCCAATGGTCCAGCGTGTCATGGCCGCTTTGGAATTGGTCGAGGTCGTGCGTTTCGCCCAGCGGTGTTGGCGCTGTCAGCGTCACGTAAGCTCCGCCATCATACTTCCCAAGGCTTGGGTGCCTTCATCAGGCGCTCAAACCCTTCACCGCCGGGTGGCTGGTCTAGAAGGGCGAGATAGTGCCGATAGCTATCGACATCGACCCGCACCAGCGCCTGGTCCAGCAGCGTGTCTTCAGCGGCGCGATAGGCCGCCTCGATCATGAAGTCCGACCGGGTTTTGCCGCGCAAGCCGGCCGCACGATCTATCACCCGCCGAACATCCTCGCGGATGCGCAGGTTCACGGGCTTCGCATGGGTTCCCACGGATGGCTTGGTCATGATGGCCCTCTCTATTGGGGCCATCATAACACGCCCAAATACACAATGTGTATCTGACTTCAGCCTTGCTCACTCATGTGCCGCCCGCAGCGCCGCCGCGATGGCAAGCGGGGCCAGAACCAGCGCGCCGCACAGCATGCCGCCCAGCAGCAGCAGGTGCGGCCGGGGGGACAGGCCGGACAGGCCGGCGTCCAGGCCGGCGGCGGCGAAGATCAGCACGGGGATGTAGAGCGGCAGCACCAGCAGGGGCAGCAGCACGCCGCTGCGCCGGGCGCCCAGGGTCAGGGCGGCCCCCACGGCGCCGATGAGGCTGAGCAGCGGCGTCGCCAGGGCCAGCGTGCCCACCAGCAGGCCCAGTTGGTCCACCGGCATGCGCAGCAGCAGGGCCAGCAGGGGCGCCACGATCATCAGGGGCACGCCCGTCACCAGCCAGTGGGCCGCCACCTTGGCGATGGCCACCCCCTCCGCCGGCAGGGGCGAGAGCAGCAGCAGTTCCAGGCTGCCATCCTCGAAATCACCCTGGAACAGCCGCTCCATCGACAAGAGCGCCGCCAGCAGGGCCGCGATCAGCAGCACGCCGGGGGCGATGCGGGTCAGCACGTTGGGCTCCGGCCCCACGCCGAAGGGGAATAGCACCACGCACAGCACGAAGAACATCAGGGCGGCGGTGGCGTCGCTGCCCTGGCGCAGCACCAGGCGTAGGTCACGCAGGATGAGGCGCAGCATCAGGCGGCGTCCTCCGCCTCAGCTTCATCATCCTCAAGGGGTGCGAAGGCGGCCAAGTCCAGGATATCGCCGTCCGGAGTCGCGAGGTCGATATGGGTGGACAGCACGACCCGCCCGCCGCCGGCCCGATGGCGGGCGATGGCGCCCTCCAGCAGCGCGACCGAGGCACGGTCCAGGCCCACGGTGGGCTCGTCTAGCAGCCAAAGGGGGGCGGGTGCCGCCACCAGGCGGGCGAGCGACAGGCGTCGGCGCTGGCCGGCGGACAGGAAACGGCCCGGCACATCGGCGATCGTGTCGATGGCGAAGGCGGCCAAGGCCGCATCCACCCCGCCGCCGCCGCGCAGGCCGGCCCAAAAGGCCAGCATCTCGCGGCAGGTGAAGCTGGCCTTCACCGCGTCCAGGTGGCCGACATAATGCAGGCGGGCCCGGTGGGCCTCCGGATCCTGGCCCAAGGCCACGCCGTCCCAGGCGATGGTGCCGCGCAAGGGCTTCAGCAAGCCGGCCATCAGGCGCAGCAGCGTCGACTTGCCGCTGCCGTTGGGTCCCACCAGGGTCAGGCAGCCACCGGCCGCCAGCTGGAAGTCCAGGTCCTGGAACACCAGGCGCCCACCGCGCAAGCACAGCAGGTCGCGGCCGGTAAAAAGCTGAGGTGCGGTCATGGGCCCTGGGCGCCGGAGTCGAAGGGGTCCCGACTATAGGCCGCAGGCGGCGGCGGCACAAAGCGCTGGATCAATTGCCCAATTCAACGGCGCCCGGAAGCAATCGCGTGAGACGTCCACACCATTGCAGTGCAAGCCCAGCGGGCGGATGCCCGCGCCCGGCATCTGAGGGAACCGATTAAAAGAAAACGGCCACCGCGGGGGGCAGGTGCGGTGGCCGTTTGGTAGACCAGCCGGGGCAGGCTGGAGAGGACACCTCCGGTAGGCCGGTCGGGGGAGACCGGGCGGGAGTGCTTCCGACCCCGGCAGGGGATCATGTCGCGTCGTCCTCTATGCGCATAAGGCCAGCGCGACATGGCCAATTTGGGCCGCAAAAGTGGCGAAATTGAGATTTGTGCCCAGGACGGCACCCAGGCTGGAACCCGCAGGGCGCCAAGCGGAATTAGAGGTCAAAGCCATGCGGTGCGGGATATTCGGCCATGAAGTCGCAGGGGCGACGTTCACCAAAAAAAATCGCTGTGCAACCCCGGCTTTCCATCTTATATAGCGCTCAGTCGCAGCGCACGTGCCTATGGCCCCGGGCGGAATGGTTCCACCCGAGGGTTATGCAACGACGTAACGCGTATCCTCGTCCGTCCCTTAAGCAAGGCGGCGAATTGGAGGCTACGATGGTTGATGTTGTTGTCGGTGGGCATGCGCCCGCCTTTCCTCGATCCCCCGCCCCCACTCTGATGCAGAGTCGGATGGGCCATGATCAGGCGGTCTGCAGTCAGACCGGGCCGGTGGTTTGCGCGCTTCTGGCGCCGCCTGGGCATATCTCCAGTATCTGACCCGTTCGGGCCGGCCGCTTTATTGGCACGCTTGAACGGACCCGGGCCATTGCCCGGTTAAGCCCCCATTCCCGATCCATCCCCTGATATGCCTTTTGGCCTCGGAGTCATCGATGACCGAGAAGATCGCTCGTTTTTTCGCTGAGAACACGCCCGCCACGCCCTGCCTGGTGGTCGACCTGGACGTCGTCGCCAACAACTACGCCAACCTGCACGACGCCCTGCCCGAGGCCCGGATCTTCTACGCCGTGAAGGCCAACCCGGCGCCGGAAATCCTGAAGCTGCTGGTCGAGCGGGGGTCCTGCTTCGACACCGCCAGCATCCCGGAAATCCAGTACTGCCTGACCGCCGGCGCCACGGCCGACCGCATCAGCTTCGGCAACACCATCAAGAAGGCGTCGGACATCGCCCGGGCCCACGCCCTGGGCATCAGCCTGTTCGCCTTCGACAGCATGGAAGAGCTGGAGAAGATCGCGGAGCATGCCCCCGGCGCCCGCGTCTTCTGCCGCATCCTGACCTCGGGCGAGGGTGCCGACTGGCCCCTGTCGCGCAAGTTCGGCTGCGAGCCTGAGATGGCGACGGAGCTGCTGCTGGCCGCCGCCACCATGAACGTCGTGCCCTACGGCGTGTCCTTCCACGTCGGCTCGCAGCAGCGCGACCTGACCCAGTGGGACAAGGCCCTGGCCCAGACCGCTGAGATCTTCCATGCGTTGGAAGACAAGGGCGTGATGCTGCGCATGGTGAACCTGGGCGGCGGCTTCGCCACCCGCTACCTGAAGGACATCCCCAGCGAGGGCGAGTATGGCAACGCCATCGAGGCCTCGTTGCGCAAGCACTTCGGCAACCGCCTGCCCGAGACGATCATCGAGCCGGGCCGCAGCATGGTGGGCAACGCCGGCGTGATCCGGTCGGAAGTGGTGCTGATCTCGCGCAAGTCGCACCGTGACGAGCGCCGCTGGGTCTATCTGGACATCGGCAAGTTCGGCGGCTTGGCCGAAACCATGGACGAGGCCATCAAGTACAAGATCCAGACGCCCCATGATGGCGGCGCTGCTGAGCCCGTCATCCTGGCCGGCCCCACCTGCGACAGCGCCGACGTGCTGTACGAGAAGACGGAGTATCGCCTGCCGGTGGACCTGCGCATCGGCGACAAGGTCGACATCCTGGCGACCGGCGCCTACACCACCACCTACTCGGCGGTGAACTTCAACGGCTTCTCGCCGCTGGCGTCCTACTACATCTAAGGTTTTTCCAAACCTGGTCCGTCGCGGAAGCGACGGGGGAAAGGCCCGGAAGCCCTGCGCTTTCGGGCCTTTTCGTTTGACCTTCCCTCGATCATCAGGCGCCGGCGGCCACGTAATTCTTTACGCGCCCTTGTCCCCCAACGCCGCCGCCATCACGCCGGGGGGCAAGCTGGGACGGCCGTCCTCGCCGGCACCGCCGGTCAGCAGGCGCTGGCTGGGCAGGATGAGGGAGACGGTGGTGCCCTGGCCCAGTTGCGAGGCGATGTCCAGCCGGCCGCCGTGCAGTTCGGCCATCCCCTTGGACAGCGACAGGCCCAACCCCGTGCCTTGCGTCGTGCGGGCGTAGACGTTGTCGATCTGCTGGAAGGGAACGAAGACCTTGGACAGGTCTTCCGCCGCGATGCCGATGCCGGTGTCGGTAACGGCGATGACCAACTGGGCCTCGGGATTGATGGTGGCGGTCAGCGATACGGTGCCGCCCGGGTCCGTGAACTTCACGGCGTTGGACAGAAGGTTCAGCAGGATCTGCTTGATCTTCACGTCGTCGGCCAACAGCGGGGGCAGGCCGGGCGCCATGGCCACCACCAGGTCAATGCGCTTTTCCATGGCGCGGGCGCGGGCGATGCGCTCACACCCCGCCACCAGGGCGCCCACATCGCACACCCGTTCCCGCAATTCGACCTTGCCCGCCTCCATCTTCGAAACATCCAGGATGTCGTTGATGATGGCCAGCAGGTGGCGGCCGCTGGCCACGATGTCACCGGCATAGCCGGTGTTGGTCGCCTGGTCGGGCACGCGGCGCAGGTCGTTCTCCAGCACCTCGGCGAATCCGATGATGGCGTTCAGCGGCGTGCGCAGCTCATGGCTCATGTTGGCCAGGAACTCGGTCTTGGTACGGTTGCCCAGCTCGGCGGCGGCCTTGGCCCGCTCCACCTCTTCCGCCGCCCGCTCCGCCGATATGGCAACGGTGGCCAGCCGGCTGGCCCGGCGCGCCAGGTCCAGCATCCAGCCCTCGGGCGAGCGCGGGGTGCGGAAATAGACGGCGAAGGCGCCCAGGGGATGACCGTCACCGGCCAGGATAGGCAGGGACCAGCAGGCGGCCAGGCCGGCCTCCGCCGCGGCCTGCCGGAACTCCCGCCACAGCGGGTCGCTGGCGATGTCGGTGACGATCACCGGCTCGCCCCGGTGGATGGCCGTGCCGCAGGACCCCACGGACGCCCCCACCTCCGTCCCGTCGACGGCACGCACGAAGGCCGGCGGCAGGCTGGGGGCGGCGCCGGTCTGGATGTGGCGCCGTTCGGCATCCACCAGCACGATGGAGCAAAGCCCGCCCTCCAGCTCCGCCTCCATGCCGGAGCAGAGGGCCGACAGCACGGCCGACAGGGCCGCGCGCCCGGCGGTCATGCCCAACACCTTGCGTTCCACCGTCAGCAGCCGCTCCGCCCGTTCCCGGCGCTGGGTCTCCCGTTCGATGCGGCGGGCGTGGGACCAATAGAGGGCCAGCGCCGAATGCAGTTCCGCCACCAGGGGGTCGCGCCCCAGGCGGGGCAGCAGCGCCGGCGCCTGGGCCACCTGCCCCTCCGCCAGGTCCCGCATCAGCCGGGCGGTGCGCGACACGGCAAGGAACACGCCCTGGCGCAAGGTTCCCAGGATGGCCAGCGTCAACAGGGCCGCCAAGGTCAGCGGCGCGCCGGCCTTGACCGCCGCCCAGCCGGCAGCGGGAACGGGCACCGCCGCCCAGCGGTCCAGCGCCCCGCCGGCCACGGCACCGATGCCGGTGAGCGCCGCCACCACCTCCTCCGGCGCCCGCCGGCCATTCAAGGCGGCGGTGAAACGCGCCATGGCCACGGCCAAGCCATCGTCGGGCCGAGAAGGGGCGGGCCAGTCCAACAGCGGGGCGGTCGTGGCGGCGGGTGGCTGGGTCAGCGCGTCCGCCCACGCCAGGTCGGCGTCGCGGCGGGCCGCCAGCGCGTCGCCGGCCAGGACGGCGTCGGCGCTGGGCAGGCTGCGGGCAGCGATGGCCACGACCCCACGCGCCAAACGGCCTTCCGCCGTGGCCAGCGCCTTTTCCCCCGCCAGCCAGTTGCGCAGCAGGGGCAGGTCACGGTCGCCGCCGGCCTGATGCAGCATCTGGTCCACCGCGCGGCGCGGCCCCGCCAGTTCCTGGCGTATCCCGGCCAGGCGCTGGCGTGCGTTATCCAGCGCGGCATTGGCGGGCAGCGCCTCCAGCGCCGCGTCCAATGCCTGGTCCGCCTGCCGCCGTTTTTCCGCCAGATCATCCGCGCTAGGGGTTGCTGCAGGGGGGGGGACGGCGGGGGGCGCGGGCAAAGTCCCCGGCGCCCGCAAGGCCAGGTATGACGCGGTCCACTGCGCCGACTGGACATCCAGCGCACCCGCCAGCCCACGCGCGGCCAGCACCAGGGCGTGGCCGTCCTGCGCGTCGCGCGCCTGGACCCAGGCCGTCCGCATGTCCACGACCGCCAGCCCCAGTTGCAGGGCCGCCAGGCCGGCAAGGGCGCCCATCACCGACTGGCGCATAGCACCGACCCGGCCCATCTGTTCACAAAGCAGCTCATTGGAGAAATGATCCCAAGGCCCACACCTTGTACCTGTGGCCCACTGTATGCGAGGCCGAGGCCCCCGCGCAAATATCCAGGGGGGTGGGGTACCATCCCAAGTCCGGGGGTGGGTGCAACACAGGGCGGGCATGTCCGGCGCCGCCCAAATCCTTGTGCGGGCACCCTTGACCACACCCCGCGTCGTCTATACCTGACGCAGGGTCGAGGCGGCCGACCCAGGGCGCCGTTACCGCTACACCGCTGCCCTCCCGGATCCCGCCCCGTTGACGTCTTCACCCGCCCCTTCCGACAGCGAGGCCGCCGCCGAGGAATTCCCGCCCACGATCTCGCCGGCGGGCGACGATGGCCCGTTCGCCGACGATGACCGCGACGCGCTGCACATCCTGCCGCTGGGCATGATCCCGGTACAGACGCCGGGCCTGAAGCGGGCGCGGCTGATCAAGAACGCGCGGCTGGAGACGGTGGTGGAGGTGTTCCAGGACCGGTCGGCCGGCAGCGGCCAGGTGAACCCGGAACACCTGGCCACCATGTACCCCTCGCACGCCAAGGAAATGCGCACCGACATGGCGCAGATCCACCGGCTGACCCAACTGAACAGCTATGACGTCTACAGCCTGCGCATCGAGCTGCGCCGCCTGGGCATCCCGGTGGAGGACGTCAACTACCTGCGCCTGTCCGCCGGCAAGCGGCTGGAGCTGACCACCTATATGCGCGACTTCACCCTGCCCCTGATCCAGCAGGTCTACGGGTCGGAACAGCGCCCCATCAACGACATCGCCGACCTGTTCCAGCTGCTGGCCAACCCCGACCGGGAAGAGGCGCTGCGCAACCTGACCCTGTTGTCGCAGAAGCTGAACATCCAGCTGCAGGACATCCCCAACTTCCTGGAGGAATACGGCGACGTCTTCCTGTCGCTGGCCTATTTCCGCAGCTGCCTGGACGGTCTGGTGCCGGAAGTGCAGCGCTTCATGGCCTGGGTGAACGAGGCGACCAAGAGCGAGATGATCACCCGCGATCGTCTGCTGATGAAGATGATCAGCGACGTCATGCGCATGCTGACGGGCATCACCACCTCCATCACCGGGCGCTTCGAAGCCTTTGACCGGCGCAGCAAGGATTTCTGGCACGACATCAACGCCGACAGCTTCCGCTCCGTCCGCGCCCAATTGTCCGCCCACCATGTCACCATCGGCGGCGTGCTGTGCGGCCTGGCGGTCAAGATGGCCCTGTGGAAGGCCCGCTTCCCCCACGGCGGCGGCGGCCCGATGAAGCGGGTGGAATTCGTGCGGTCGGAAATTCTGCCCGGCCTGGACCATATCAGCCGGATCGAGAAGTCGGCCGCCGGCACCGCCTGAGCTCACATCCCCAGCGTATGTTCCAGCAGGAACAGCCCGCTTTTCAGCAGGGCGACCAGCACGCCCCAGACGACGGCCACGGATGTCACCGCCGTGCCCAGGCCCAGCAGCACCCACACCCCGTCCCGTTCCAGCACCCCCAGGGCCACCAGGCTGATGGCCACGGCCGGCAGCATGTTGCCGAGCGGTATGGGCAGGAACAGGATCAGCGCCAGCAGGAAGCAGACCAGCCCCACCGCGTGTTCCACCGGTGGGCGGGCCAGCACGCCCAGGCGGGGCTTCAGCATGCGTTCCGCCTTGGCCAGCCAGGGCGCCACCTTGGCCATCATGGCGGCGAAGTCCTTGCGCGCCAGCGACCGGCTGGAGATGAAGCGGGGTAGCCAAGGCTTGCGCCCCAAGGCCAGCTGCGCCGTCAGGAACACCAGCGGCAGGCCCAGTACGGCGGAGGTGCCGGGCGGCATGGGCAGGGCGTTGGGCAGGGCGAAGACGAAGATCAGCGCCCCCACCGCGCGGTCGCTGAGCGCCGTCAGCAGGTCGCCGATGGCCACCCGCTCCCTGGTCTCATCCGCCGCCAGGGCCTGCAGGATATCGGAAACCTTGTGGGGCCGGGGGGCGTCGGCGGCGTGGATGTTGGCCGCATGGGTATTGGGAGCATCGCCCACGGTCATGCTGTTCCTCTGATCCCATCCCAATGGCCTTGCGCCCATGGAGGTGGGGTCGACGCGTCCCTGGGTCCAGCGATTTTTCCCCGGCGCACCGGATCAGTAGGCGGCGAAGGTCTCGCGCATGGCCCGTTCCTCCTGCCGGATGCGGATGGTCAGGGGAACCAGATAGACGACCAGGCCGGCGACCAGGGTGCAGTAGGCATGCAGCGTCAGGGCGAATCCCACCAGTTCCGGCAGGATGTTCAGGAAATAGTTCGGATGCCGCACCAGGCGGAACAGCGGGTGGGTCACGAGGTGGTGGTCGCGGGCGATCAGCAACTTCACCGTCCACAGCCGGCCCAGCAGCCGAACAACCACCAGCAGCATGGCGGCACCGAACAGGTAGATGGCGAAGCCGAAGCCGCTGACGGCATCGATGGGCGCGGCGCGCACCAGCCCCTCCACCGTCGCCGACAGGTAGAAGGCGATGTGGGCGATGGTCAGCGCCAGGGTGTTGCGGGCGCCGTGCTCCACAGCACCGGCGGCGCGCAGTGCCTTTTCATGCCGGATGGAGACGGCCAGCATGGCGAAGCGGTAGGCGAAGGCCAGGACGATGAACAGGATCAGGGTGGTCACGGCGGCACGGGGCTCCCAAGGGACGAAAGCGTCGGGCGCATCAATAGCATAAGCGCCCCGGACGATGCCCCATTCCAACCGTTGCGTTCCGGCCCTATCGTGGGAGCCAACCCCACCCGCCTGCCAGAGCTTGCCCATGGACCGTATCGACGCGATGAGGGTGTTCGTGGCCGCCGTGGATGAGGGCAGCCTGGCCGGCGCCGCCCGCCGCATGCGCCGCTCGGCCGCGGCCGTCAGCCGGGCCATCGCCTTCCTGGAAGGGCACGTGGGCACGGCCCTGCTGCACCGGACCACGCGGTCCCTGCACCTGAGCGAGGCGGGGGAGCGGTATGCCGCCGCCTGCCGCCGCGTGCTGGCCGAACTGGACGAAGCCGACATGCTGGCCGCCGGCGAACGCTCGGCCCCGCGCGGCCTGCTGACCGTCACCGCCCCGGTGGCGGCGGGGGAGAATGTGCTGGGCCCCATCCTGGCGGGCTTCATGGACGCCTATCCCGAGGTGTCCGTCCGCCTGAACATGATCGACCACCCGGTCAGCCTGATCGATGAGGGTATGGACCTGGCCCTACGCATCTCCCACCTGGCGGACTCGGCGCTGGTCGCCACCCGGGTGGGGGAGGTGCGCCGGGTGGTGGCGGCCTCGCCCAGCTACCTGGAAAGCCATCCGGCCATCGAACAGCCGTCGGACCTGGCCCGCCATGCCATCGTGGCCATGACCCATTTCGGGCTGGAGACATGGAGCTTCCCGCCGGCGCCCGGGTCGGCCGTGCCCCGCACCGTCAGCTTCACCCCCCGCCTGGTGGTCAACACCATCCGCGCGGCGGCCACGGCGGCGGTGGAAGGGCGGGGCGTGACCCGCCTGTTCTCCTACCACATCGCGGCGGAGCTGGCGGCCGGCAGCCTGAAAGTCATCCTGGATCGGGATGAGCATGAACCGGTGCCGGTGCACCTGATCGCGCCGCCGGGGCGCCTGTCCGTGCCCAAGGTGCGCGCCTTCGTCGATTATGCCGTGCCGCGCCTGCGGGCCCATTTCGCCCAGCTGTGCCCGCCGCCTCTCAAGTCCCTTTAAACACGGCACTCTTCCGCGCGGCGCACGAATGTCTGCCGCCGGCCGGGCGTTCACCCGCAACCAGGCGGGGCGCATCTTTCGGGTCATCCACAGGGCAACGTCGTCGACAGAGACGATCGCCCGCCACCGATCCCGAAGGAGTTCCCGTCATGAGCACCACTGGAAAAGTCGCCATCGTCACCGGCGCCTCGCAGGGCATCGGCGCCGCCACCGTCGCCGGCCTCATCGCCCAGGGCTACCGTGTCGTCGCCACCTCGCGCACCATCCAGCCCTCGCAGAATCCGAACGTGGCCACCGTGGCCGGCGACATCGGCAGCCATGAAACGGCGGAACGCGTGGTCGCCACGGCGCTGGAGCGCTTCGGCCGCATCGACAGCCTGGTCAACAACGCCGGCATCTTCATCGCCAAGCCCTACACCGACTACACGGACGAGGACTACGCCCGCGTCCTGTCCACCAACCTGAACGGTTTCCACCACATCACCCGGCTGGTCATCGCCCAGCTGCTGAAGCAAGGCAATGGCGGCCATGTGGTGCAGGTCACCACCAGCCTGGTGGACCACGCCAATTCCGGCGTCCCCTCGGTCCTGGCCTCGCTGACCAAGGGCGGGCTGAACGCGGCCACCAAGTCGCTGGCCATCGAGTTCGCCAGCCGGGGCGTCCGCGTCAACGCCGTCTCCCCCGGCATCATCAAGACCCCGATGCACGACCCGTCTACCCACGAGTGGCTGGGCAAGCAGCATCCGGTGGGCCGCATGGGAGAGATGGCCGACATCGTGAACGCCATCCTCTACCTGGATAACGCCCCCTTCGTGACGGGCGAGATCCTGCACGTCGACGGCGGCCAGAGCGCTGGTCACTAATCCCGAACACCGAATACTCAAAGGTGGGAGAGCCGTCATGCCTGTCGTCACCATCCAGATCACCCGCGAAGGCACCACGCCCGGCGCCGACGCCACCACGGCGGAACAGAAGGCCGCCCTGATCAAGGGCGCCAGCGAGCTGATGCTGCAGGTCCTGGGCAAGCCGCTGGACAGCACCTTCGTGGTCATCGAGGAGGTGCCGCTGGAAAACTGGGGTTGGGGCGGCCTGCCGGTGCCGGAGTACCGCCGGAGCAAGGCGGCCATCGCCTGATCCCATGACCTGACGGCACGACCGGGAATGCCAAATGAGGCATTCTCGGTATATCTTTTCCCCCGACCGCTTTTCCTCAGCCGTTCCGGATAGGAGACATCCATGTCCACCCCCGCCGCCGCAGGCCGCCTGCTGGACCTGCTGAAGATCGACATCCCCCTCATCCAGGCCCCGATGGCCGGCGTCTCCACCCCCGTCATGGCGGCGGCGGTGTCGGGGGCGGGTGCCTTGGGGTCCCTGGGCCTGGGCGCCAGCACGCCCGACCAGGCCCGCGCCATGATCCGCGCGGTGCGGGAGCGGAGCAGCCGCCCCTTCGGCGTCAACCTGTTCGTCCACCAGCCGGCCCGGCGCGACGCCGCACGCGAGGCCGCCTGGATCGAGCATCTGCGACCGCTGTTCGACCGCTTCGGCGCCAGCCCGCCGGCCGAACTGCGCGAGATCTACCCCACCTTCCGCACCGATGACGCCATGCTGGCCATGCTGCTGGAGGAACGGCCGGCCGTGGTCAGCTTTCATTTCGGCCTGCCGGACGCCGGCCGCATCCGCGCCCTGCGCGCCGCCGGCATCACCTTGGTCGCCAGCGCCACCAGCCTGGATGAGGCGCGCCAGGCGGTGGCGGCCGGCATGGACGCGGTGGTGGCCCAGGGCTATGAGGCCGGCGGCCATCGCGGCGTGTTCGATCCGGACGCCCCGGACGACCGGCTGGGCACCCTGGCCCTCACCCGCCTGCTGGCGCGCGACTTGGCCGTGCCGGTCATCGCCGCCGGCGGCATCATGGACGGCGCCGGCATCGCCGCCGTCCTGGCCCTGGGTGCCGGCGCGGCGCAGTTGGGTACCGCCTTCGTCGGCGCCGACGAATCGGCGGCCGACGCCGGCTATCGCGCCGCGTTGAAGGGCGCGGCGGCTCACCACACCACCATGACCCGCGCCATTTCCGGCCGGCCGGCGCGCAGCCTGGCCAACGCCTTCACGCGCCTCGGCGAACGCCTGCCGCCGGACGCGGTGCCGGCCTATCCGGTGACCTACAACGCCGGCAAGGCCCTGAACGCCGCCGCCAAGGCCGCCGGCGACACCGGCTATGGCGCGCAATGGGCCGGCCAGGGTGCCCCGCTGGCCCGCTTCCTGCCAGCGGCGCAGATCGTCGCCGAACTGGCGGCAGAATTGGCCTACGCCCGCCGCCACGGCTGAAGCCCCGCCCCCGCCGCCCTTACGCCTCCGATCAACGCCCCGTCAGACCGGGCCAAGGCTCGCATCCGAGGGGGCTTTCTTTTCCAAGGAAAAATCGTACGCGATCTAATCGGATATGTTGACAACGGGCGCCGCCCGAGCCATCTTCCGATCGTCCGATTAGATCGGACACGATTTAAATATCCTCCCCGCTTTTCACCCCCATCCCTGAAGGAATCCAGACCATGAGCCAGATCGACACCGTCCTGTACACCGGCAAGACCCATACCCAGGGCGGCCGCAACGGCCATGCCCGCAGCAGCGACGGCCAGTTGGACGTCACCCTGTCGCCCCCGGGTTCCGGCCGCCCCGGCACCAACCCGGAACAGCTGTTCGCCGCCGGCTGGTCCGCCTGCTTCATCGGCGCCATGAACCGCGCCGCCCAGCTGCTGAAGATCAGCCTGCCGGGCGAGACCGCCGTGGATGCGGAGGTCGACCTGGGCAAGGGCGGCGACGCCTTCTTCCTGCAGGCCCGCCTGACCATCAGCCTGCCCGGCCTGGACCGCGCCGTGGCGAACCAAGTGATCGAGCAAGCCCACCAGCTCTGCCCTTACTCCAAGGCCACCCGCGGCAACATCGACGTAGAATTGCAGCTGGCGTGAGGCTCGACCGCACCAAAGGAAAACGCCCCGGGATGCGCATCCCGGGGCGGTTGGAGTGGGCCGGTGTGGCCAATGTCCGCCCCCTTCGCCGTGCGCATTCGTTCCAGGACCGTCAGGTTAGTCAGTCCAGTTCCCGCTGAGCCGCCATCCGCAGCGGGCTCAATACCGCCCCGGAGCCTGTCCCGGGATGTCTTTGACGACATCAATGGTCATGGTCATTTGCGGATGGAAATCGCACATCACGTCAATATGCCCCGCCTCAGCGAAATCCTGTGTCCTCTCCTGTCCCTGGCGTTGGATATCAAGGCTCCAGGTCCGTCCGGCAGCGCGCAAGGTAAGCCGGTGCGGCATGCCATCCTCATTTCGGAACACGACAGTATCGCCCTGAACAATTTGCAGATGGGTGGGCGCCAAGGCCCGGTCCTTCTCGATCACCACGATGGTGGCGGCCTGACCCTGGCCAGCGACAAACACGGTGGTCATGCCAGCGGCCATGACCAAGGCGAAGAAGGCTTTGTGACTCGGCATAATGCATCCCGGGTTAATTGTTGCGGCCCTGACCGGACCACATGGAAGCTTTACCGACGACGGGCAGCTTCGGATGCACGGTGACGTCACGAAAAATGGCATTGAAAGATTTATATCCAGCGGCCGAGCGTGGCGCGTAATTGCCTATCCCGAAAGATATATTATAGTTGGCTATCCATTGATGCGCCGGAAATGCTCAGCCCATGCCACAGTCTTCCAGCGCTCAGGCGATTGATGAGGCATCGGCCGTCACGGCCCTGCTTTTGTCTACAGCCACGGGCGACCGTGCCGCCTTCGGGGCCCTTTACCAGGCGGCGGCGCCGATCCTTTACGGTATTTGCCTGCGCTTGACGCGTGATCGCGACCGGGCGACGGACCTGCTCCAGGACGTGTTCGTTCGCATCTGGCAAAAGGCGCCGCTGTTCGATCCCACGCGCGGCAGCGCTTTCGCTTGGATGGCCGTACTCACCCGAAACCATGTCCTGTCGCTCTTGGATAAACCCATTGGCGACACCATGTCCCTGGACGACGAGGCCGTTCTGGCGGCCGTTGATGGCCGGCTGGCCCAACAGCCGGATCCCGGGCTGGCTTTGGACCTGGAGCGCTGCCTCGGGTTGCTGACGGAACGGTCGCGACGACTGGTGCTATTGACGTATCTTCAGGGTTTGACTTTCGAAGAACTGGCTGAGCGCGTCGGCGCGCCCTTGGGATCGGTCAAAAGCTGGGTCCGTCGCGCCGTCCTGAAGCTCAAGGAGTGCTTGGCGTGAAAAGCGCGGATGTCGATATCGCCGACTATCTGTTGGGCGTGATGCGGGGTGACCGCCGGTCGCGCCTGTCCCGGATCGCCGCCCAGGATATGGCGCGAATCGAATCGCGACTGGGGGCCCTGGATTTGGCTTTGGCGGAGGCGCCGCCCGCCGATTTGTTGGATACCATCCTCGCCCGCATCGACCGTGAGGCGGCGGACCAAGCGGCAGCACCCGGAACCGACACCGTGCGTCACCAAGATGGCGTCTGGCTGGCGCTATCACCGGGAGTCCGATCCAAGCTTCTGCGCGTGGACGCGCGTACGGGACGCCGCACCATGCTCATCCGCATGGAACCGGGCGCGCCCTATCAATCCCATGCCCATATCGGTGGCGATGAGGAATGCCTGGTGATTGAAGGGGACCTGCGTTTCGGCGAGCTTAATCTGGAGGCTGGCGATTTCCATGTCGCGCGGCACACGACCTGGCATGCCACCGCTGTCAGCCAAAGAGGCTGCCTTTTGCTGGTGTCCGTCGGCTGACCTGTTTCCCCTATTGGTCGTCAGGCCGGCCAGGGGCGGAAGGGTTGGCCGCCTCCACCCCGCCGCGACCCTAGCGGCCTCCTCGCCGCCAAGGCGAGAAGGCCGGCACTCGGTAGCACGGCGATTGGCTTAGTGCTCAATATCGCGATGCAGCGGGGCCAATTCGGCCAGTAGCTTGTTCTGGGCGCTGAACGGGACCTTGTGCTTATCCATGGCATCCTGCAGGTCTTCCACCAGGGCGTTGAAATGCTCCCGCGTGATGGGAGGCAGGCCCTGGTGGGCGGATTTCATGTCCAAGCCCTTGTATTGGCATGGCCCTCCAAGAGCCTGGCAGAATTGGTCAACCAGCTGCGCCTTGACGCGCGTCTGGTTAGCCTTTTCAAAGAAGGGCCGCGTCCGGGGGTCTGCCAACAGGTTGGCCATGAAATCCTCCATGAGGCTTTGCAGGCCGGCCTTGCCACCGAATGCTTGGAAGGTGGCCTCGTCGGCCCGGGCCGTGGGCCCGGTCACGACGCCGGTGAGGGACAGGGCGAGACAAAGGATGGCCATGGGTTTGGTCAGGCGGGCGGGATGGCTCATTTGAATTTCCTTTTGGGTGACGGTGCTCAGAATCCGACCTGAAGTGACAGGTAGGCCGCGTTCTGATGGTCGCGGATGACGATGTTGCCCAGCGGCGCGAAGGCCAGGGTCAGCGAGACGTTCTTGGTCGGAACCCAGGCGACGAACAGGTCGTACCAGTCGTCCTCATGGGCGATGGCCAGGTTGTCAGGCTTCTTGCGATACTCGGCGCCCACCAGGAAGTTGCGAGACAGAAGGTAGGCGACGCTGCCTTCCGGTTCGACGTGGTAGTCGTCGTCCTTGCCGCCGAAGCCGAGAATGCCGATCTGGTTGGCCTTGGTGAACCGCACAGTGGCGTCCACCAGCAGGCTTTGGGCCAGGAAAAGCTTGGTGGCGGAGACATAAAAGTCCGTGCCGCTGTCGTGGCGGGCACCGATCGCCTGCAGGATGGCGCCCCTGTCGTTATGCTTGTATTGCAGACCGACGGCGACCTGCGGCAGCCAACTGTCTTGATCAAGAATAGCGTCGCCGGCGACGCGGATCTTGGCGCCGATAATGTTCTGGTTGAACGTGTATCCCTTGCCCAACCCCAACAGGCCGCCGACGTCCTCCGTATCGAAGGACTGGCGGGCGAAGGACAGCTCCACGCGGTCATACAGCCCGACCATGGCCCCATAGGCGTTGAGGTTATAGCTGCCTGATTGCACCCGCGTGTAGAAGGCATTGGGCCGGACCTGATCGCCCGTGTCATAGCCCCCGATGAGGGCCCAGGGCGTCAGACCGCCGCCGGCCGCTCCTTCAAGCTGGGTCACGCCGCCAGTTGCCGTCAACTTGCCGCCGGCACCTATGTCGGATGCGGCCATCGCCGGCAGGCCGCATGCCAGCATCCCCCCCAACAAGGTGATCAATAAACGGAACTTCATCGGAGCAGGCTCCCTGGTGTTGCGGTGGTTTCCTGCCCATACGCCTGGACCGGTTGATTGGATGCAGCACGTGCGCATCCAAAAGTGCCCCCGCGTCGTAATGGTGTGGAACGAGGCCTCCTTGCGCCGAAGGGCATTCCAGGGGGCGGACGACGAAGAAACGGATCGCGAAGGGGCCGACTGATGGGGAACGACGCGGTGGCGGCATCCTGCCACCCCAATCCCGGTGACGGGGGCGGCATGACACCGAGGGACCTGGCGGCCGGGGGTGCGCTGGACGCGCTGATCAGGCAGGTCGCCGGTGGCGATCGCGTGGCCCTGCGGCACCTATATGAACGGGAATCGCCCCGCCTGTACGGCCTGGCCCTCCGCATCGTGCGTCGCCCGGATGCGGCGGCCGATGCCGTGCAGGACGCCTTTGTGCAGATCTGGCGGAACGCCGCCAGCTTCAGCCCGGCCATGGGCTCGGGCGGCGGCTGGATGGCCTCCATCGTCCGCTACCGCGCGCTGGACATGGCCAGGCGCCTGGGACGCGAGACCTTGACGGACGCCATCCCCGATAGCATCGATGAAAGCCCCAGCCCCCTGGAGCACCTGGAAACCGCCCGTGACGCCGTACGGTTGCGGCGCTGTCTGGAACGCCTGGATGACAAAGGCCGCCGCGCCATCACCCTGGCTTTCATCAACGGCCTGTCCCACGCGCAAGTGGCCGAGCACCTGGCCATTCCCCTGGGAACGGTCAAGTCATGGATAAGGCGCGGGCTCGCTTCTTTGAAGGAGTGTTTGGCGGCATGATTCCAGATGATTTTGACGAACTGGATCTTCTGGCCGGCGAATATGTGCTGGGCACTTTGGGCGCCCAGCAGGCCAAGGTGGTGGCGGAGGCCCTGCCGAGCCACGGCGCCTTGCGCTACGCGGTGGCCGATTGGGAAAGGCTGCTGGCCCCCCTGCTGGCGGCGGTGCCGGCTGTACCGCCGCCGCCGACGCTATGGCGGAGAATTGAAGCGCAGCTTCCAGCGGCGGCAGAATCCGGATGGCGGGCCTGGCTGAGGCGACAGTGGGACGCCCCACCTGTCTGGCGGTGGATGACCACGGGCGCCGTCGCCGGACTGCTGGCCATCACATTGACCATACCTGCAGCCCTGCGTGATGACGGCCCCCGCTACATGGCGATTTTGACGGCCATCGGCGATGGCCGCGCCGGCTGGCTGGTGGAAGGCAGGGGGCGGGTGCTGGAGCCTGTGGCTTTGGCGGGCGTGACCACACCATCCGATCGGGATCTCGAACTATGGCTGATCGCCGATGGCGCCCCCCCGCAACCGGTGGGACTGATAGCGCCAGGGCGGGTCCTGCCGGTCGCCGGCAAGGTCCTGGCTGGCGGCAAGCTGGTTTTAGCCATCAGCCTGGAGCCCAAGGGCGGTTCACCAACGGGTGCGCCCACTGGGCCGGTCCTATATTCCGGTGCCATGCGCCGCCTCCGATGAGAGACAGCGCCTCGCCTATTTGCTCGCGGGGCCGGGTGTAACGGTGACGATTACTTCCATAGTGCTGTGGAGATCGCAGCCAACGACGATCACCCCCGACTGGGTGAAAACCTGGGACCGCTCCTCGCCGGGGCGCTCAAGATCTAGGTCAAATTGAAATGCCGGCGTGTGGGAAACGACCTGGTGCGGCACCGTATCCTCGTTCCGGAAAATAACCGTGTCACCTACGGCGATCTCAATCTTGCTCGGCACGAAGGCGTGGTTCTTCTGCGTCACGATCACGGTGGCCGCCTGGGCCGTCCCCAAGCCCAAGCTCAAAGTCCAAACAACGGCGATAAGGTGGCGCATGGCGTGTCTCCCGGAATCTGGCCGCTACGGATTGGCGTCCTACGCCTTACGCCCGGCCAGACTTGGTGGATGCAGGCCCCACGACAAAAATCGGGCGTCAGCCCGCCGGCTCCGAACCCATGCCGTGAGCGCCGACTTCCCCGGCGTTCTCTTCGGCCGCAATGAGTATGGCGGCGAAGAACCGGCCTCGGAGACCCCAACCCACAGCGTGAGGCCCCAATTCTCACGGCTATGGGTCATAGATTCTCGTTTTATGGGTCAACTCACGCGGCTGGCTGCCATCGGCGGCGTCGCCGACCTGGAAGCGATCAATGAAACCGAGCGGCACTTGTTTTATGTCGCCTGCACCCGTGCCCGTGATCGCTTGATGGTGACCGACGTGTGTGGAGTTTCTGGGAAATCTGGTCGTCGACTGAGCAACGCCTCATCTGACCCATAGCCGTGAGAAAAACTGCCGATTCTCACGCTATGGGTCAAACTTTCTCATTTTATGGGTCAGCTCACAAAACCTGCAGCCTTACACGTCTAGGTTCGCCACCTTCAGCGCGTTTTCCTGGATGAAGTCGCGGCGGGGTTCGACGATGTCGCCCATGAGGGTGGAGAACACCTCTTCCGCCTCGTCCACGTGGGTGACCTTGACTTGCAGCAGCGAGCGGATCTTGGGGTCCAGCGTGGTTTCCCACAGCTGGTCCGGGTTCATCTCGCCCAGGCCCTTGTAGCGCTGGATGGCCAGGCCCTGGCGGCCCTGTTCCAGCACCGCGTCCATCAGGCCAGTGGGGCCGACGATGGTGCGGGTGGTGCGGCCGCGGTAGGTCAGGGTGGCGGCGTCGGTGAAGACCGTCTTCAGGAAGTCGGCCATGGCGTCCAGGCGGCGGGCCTCCACACTCTTCAGCACGTCGGCGTCCAGGATGTGGCGGTGGGTGACGCCGCGGCTGGTGCGGAACAGCATGAGGCCGCCCTCGCGCGCGCGCTCACCCTGCCAGGCGCCCACGCCCACGGTGGCGCCCTCGCCGGCATTGCCGGCCGCCTGGGCGGCCTGGGCCTCGATGCGGTTCAGGCGGTCCGCCACCACGCGGGCCAGTTCATCGGCCCGCGCGTCGTCGGTCAGCAGGGTCATGGACAGGGCGCCGGCCACGGCCGCCTGTTCCACCACGGACGCATTGCCCACCTTGCGGGTCAGGGCCTGCAGCTGGTGGCGGGCGGCGCGGGCCTGCTCCACCACGTCGCGCAACTCGCCGCCCTGGCGCTCGGTGCCGTCCTGCGCCCTGAGGGTCACGTCCTCCAGGCCCTGGCCGATCAGGTAATCGTCCAGCGCCCGGTCGTCCTTCAGGTAGCGTTCCTTGGCCGTGCCGCGCTTCACGCGGTACAGCGGCGGCTGAGCGATGTAGAGGTAGCCGCGCTCGATCAGCTCGGGCATCTGGCGATAGAAGAAGGTCAGCAGCAGGGTGCGGATGTGCGCGCCGTCCACGTCGGCGTCGGTCATGATGATGACCTTGTGATAGCGCGCCTTTTCCGCGTTGAACTCCTCACGCCCGATGCCGGTGCCCAGCGCCGCGATCAGGGTGCCGATCTCGGCCGAGGACAGCATCTTGTCGAAGCGCGCGCGCTCCACGTTCAAGATCTTGCCGCGCAGGGGCAGGATGGCCTGGAACTGCCGCGAGCGGCCCTGCTTGGCGGAGCCGCCGGCCGAGTCACCCTCGACCAGGAACAGTTCGCTGAGCGCCGGGTCGCGTTCCTGGCAGTCCGCCAGCTTGCCGGGCAGCGAGGCCATGTCCAAGGCGCCCTTGCGCCGCGTCAGCTCGCGCGCCTTGCGCGCGGCCTCGCGCGCGGCGGCGGCCTCGACCACCTTGCCGATGATGCGCTTGGCGTCGCCCGGATGCTCTTCCAGCCAGGTCGCCAGGGCGTCGGCCACCACCGCCTCCACCACCGGGCGGACCTCGGAGGAGACCAGCTTGTCCTTGGTCTGGCTGGAGAACTTGGGGTCGGGCACCTTCACCGACAGCACGCAGGTCAGGCCCTCGCGCATGTCGTCGCCGGAGAGGTTCACCTTCTCCTTCTTCGCGATGCCGCTTTCGTTGGCGTAGTTGTTCAGCGTGCGGGTCAGCGCCGCGCGGAAACCGGCCAGGTGGGTGCCGCCGTCACGCTGCGGGATGTTGTTGGTGAAGCACAGCGTGCTCTCGTGATAGCTGTCGTTCCATTGCAGCGCCACTTCCACGCCGATGGTGCCGCCCAGGTCGCTCTGCCGCTCGGCGCGCAGCGCGATGCCCGGCTTGTGCAGCGGCGTCTTGGACCGGTCCAGCCACTGCACGAAGGCCTCCAGCCCGCCCTCGTAATGCAGCTCGCACGACTTGGGCTCCACGCCCCGCGCGTCGGTCAGGTACAGGGTGACGCCGGAGTTCAGGAAGGCCAGCTCACGCAGGCGGTGTTCCAGCGTCTGGTAGTCGAATTCGGTCTTGGTGAAGGTGGCCTTGGACGGCAGGAAGGTCACCTCCGTCCCCGACAGGGGACGGCCGTCCGCCTTCAACGGGGCGACGCCGGTGTTGGCCAGCGGCGCCTGGGCCTCGCCATGGGCGAAACGCATCTCCCACACCCGGCCCTGGCGCCAGATGCGCAGGTCCAGGATTTCCGACAGGGCGTTGACCACGGACACGCCCACGCCGTGCAGGCCGCCGGAGACCTTGTAGCTGTTCTGGTCGAACTTACCGCCGGCGTGCAGCTGGGTCATGATAACCTCGGCCGCCGACACGCCTTCCTCCGCATGGATGTCCACGGGGATGCCGCGGCCGTCGTCGCGCACGGTGCAGGAGCCGTCGGGATTCAGGATGACGTCCACCCGCGTGCAATAGCCGGCCAGCGCCTCGTCGATGGCATTGTCCACGACCTCATACACCATGTGGTGCAGGCCGGAACCATCGTCGGTGTCGCCGATGTACATGCCGGGACGCTTGCGCACCGCATCAAGGCCTTTCAGCACTTTGATGGAGCTGGCGCCGTAATCCTCGGCGGCGGAGTCGGGGGTCGTCAGAGCTTCTTGTGCCATGGATACACTCTACCAGATATCGCGTCGCCCAGGGGCAAAACCGTCATAACCAAGGGGGATCGCAGCCCCCCATTCCGCGGACTCTCGAAAGCGCCAGGGGGCCTATCCGGCGCCCACCACCACGCCGCCGCCGGTTTCATCCGGGACCACCCGGACGTGGCTGGCGGCGGCCCCCAGCTCGGCGAAGGTGGCGGCGTCGGTCCCTGTCATCCACGCCTGGGACCCGGTGGCCAGCACCTCCTGGAACAGGGCCGTGCGGCGCTCGGCATCCAGGTGGGCGGCCACCTCGTCCAGCAGCAGCAGGGGCGGCGCCCCGCCCTCGGCCGCCATCAGCCGGGCGTTGGCCAGCACGATGGCGATCAGCAGGGCCTTCTGCTCCCCGGTGGAGCCCAGATCCGCCGGCATGCCCTTGGCCAGATAGGTCACGGCCAGGTCGCTGCGGTGGGGCCCCACCGTGGTGGTGCCGGCGTGCGCGTCGATCCGCCGCGCCTCCGCCAGGGCCCGGCGCAGCGTGTCCTCCGCCTCCACCGCCGGCCGGTCGGCCAGCCAGCCGTCCAGCGTGCCGGTCAGCGCCAGGCCAGGCGCCGGGAAGGGCCCCACGCCCCGGCGGCAAGCGGCGGCGAGGCGGGCGGTCACGTCGCGGCGGGCGGCGGCCACGGCGATGCCGTTGGTCGCCATCTGATCCTCCAGCACCGTCAGCCACGAGGGGTCGCCCCCCTCGCGCAGCAGGCGGATGCGGTCGCGCATGGCCTGTTCGAAGCGGCTGAGGTGGCCGGCATGCTCGGGATGGAAACCGAACACCAGCCGGTCCAGGAAGCGGCGGCGGCCGGCGGCGCCCTCCACGAACAGGCGGTCCATCTGCGGCGTCAGCCAGACGCAGGAAACATATTGCGCCAGCGCCATCTGGCTTTTGGCCGGGCGGCCATCGATGTGCACCACGCGGCGCTCGCTGCCCGGCGCCCCGGCGGGGTCGCGGCCGGTGCCGATCTCCACGGCACCCAGCGGCGTCTGCACCTCCGCCGCCACCGCCCAGCCCGGCGTCTCCCAGGTTTCGCCCGGGGCCTGCAGCCGTTCCACATCCCCCAGCTTGGCGCGGCGCAGGCCGCGGCCGGGGGCGAGAAAGCTGACCGCCTCCAGCAGGTTGGTCTTGCCGGCACCATTGGGGCCGGTCAGCGCCACCGGCCGCCGGTCCAGCGTCAGGCGGGCCTGGGCGTAGGAGCGGAAGCGGGTGACGGTCAACCGCGTAACGGCCAGCGCCGCGACTGGCGCGGACGCCGCCCCCCCATGCTCATGAGGGGTGCCCTCCGGCTTCCCCGTCAGGGGCGGCTCTTCTGTGGACATGGCGCCCATATTGGCCAGCAACCGCTACCGCCGCCCCGGGGACCCCAGGACCTCAAACGCGCATCGGCATGAGGACGTAGAGGGCCGAACCGTCGGCCACGTCGCGCACCACGGTGGGCGAGCCGGCGTCGGCCAGCGTGAAGCGCACGCCATCGCCCTCGATCTGCTGGGTGATGTCCAGCAGGTAGCGGCTGTTGAAACCGATCTCGAGCGCGGTGTTATCGTAGCTGACCTCGATCTCCTCCGTGGCGGACCCCGCCTCGGGGCTGGAGGCGGACAGGGTCAGGATGCCGCGGTCCAGGCTGAGCTTCACCGCCCGGCTCTTTTCCGTGGAGATGGTGGCAACGCGGTCGACGGCGGCGGCGAACTGGCCGGCGTTGACCTCCATCACCTTGTCGTTGCCCGTGGGGATGACGCGCTCATAGTCCGGGAAGGTGCCGTCGATCAGCTTGCTGGTCAGCACGATGCTGTCGAAGGCGAAGCGCACCTTGGTGTCGGACAGCTGCACCTCGATGCGGTCCGCCGCCTCGTCCAGCAGCTTGCGCACCTCGATCACGGTCTTGCGCGGAATGATGACGCCGGGAATGCCGCTGGCGCCGTCCGGCAGGGCCATCTCCACCCGGGCCAGGCGGTGGCCGTCGGTGGCCACGGCGCGCAGCACGGGGATTTCGGCGGCACCGGTCTTGGCCTTGGAGGCGTGCAGGTAGATGCCGTTGAGGTAGTAGCGCGTCTCCTCGGTGGAGATGGCGAACTTGGTGCGGTCCACCAGCATCTTCAGGTCGCTGGCCGACAGGGTGAAACGGTGGCCCGCGTCGCCGCCGGCCATGACGGGGAAGTCCTCCACCGGCAGGGCGCCCAGGCGGAACTGCGACCGGCCGGACCGCAGGGTCAGCGTGTCGGCGGTGAAGTCCAGTTCCACCTGGCTGCCATCCGGCAGCTTGCGGGCGATGTCGTACAGGGTGTGGGCGGGGGCCGTGGCGGAACCGGGACGCGCGATGTCGGCCGGCACGGATTCCACAATCTCCAGATCCATGTCGGTGGCGGTCAGCGCCAGCTCACCGTTTTCCGCCTTCAGCAGGACGTTGGACAGGATCGGAATGGTGTTCCGACGCTCCACCACGCTCTGAACATGACCGAGAGACCGGAGCAAAGCCGCGCGTTCGATGGTGATCTTCATGCCGTTCCGCTTGTGCTGACCCGTCGCCCCTGTGAGGCGCGGCGATTGTTTGCCTTAAATCCCCCAAGGCCCCCCCACAGGGCCTGGAAAAAGGGGTGGTCACCATAGCACAAGCCCCGCGCGGCGACAGCGTTTTCGACCGATTCCAGAGGCATTCGGAAGGCCGAGTCGCCGCCTGTCCGAAAGGGGGATCATCCGCCCGCGTATCGCACGTCCAGACCGCCCGAAAGGTGGCGCAGTCGGTCCAGGACGACCCGCCGTTCCGCCTTGGTGAGGCGGCTCAGGGGCGCCAGCTCCACCTCCCACACCGGCTGGCCTTGGACGGCCAGGCGGCGATGGGTCCAGGTCGCCGCCACCCGCCCCTGGCGCAGCACCACGGCGGAGATCCAGCCGGCCTGGCGGTAGATGGCGGTCCGGTGCCTGGCGTCCACCACCTGGGCGGTGTCGGCATGGGCCAGCAGCCAGGGATCGAACAGGGGCAGCACTGCCAAGTGGCCGGCCGGCATCTCGGCCCGCCGCAAGGCTTCCTCGTCTCGGGCCAGGGCGTAGGCCGGGCGGCCGTCCAGTTCCACCGCCAGCAGCTCGCCGGCCAGGTTCTGGAAGGCCTGGCGGCAGGGGCCGGCGGGAATGCCGGCGAACTTGCGGAAGTCGGACGGCGTTGCCGGACCATAGGCCGCCAGATAGCGGCGCAGGAAATTCGCCACACCATGCGCGCTATCCGCCGGCACCACGGGCGCCTGGCCCAGCCAGGCGGGCAGGCCCACGAAGGCGGCCTCGTTATCGTCGGGACGCGGGGGGCCGTGGCACAGATGGCCCAGGGCGCAGGCCAGCTTCAGCACCCCGCCCCAGCTGTGCTCCAGCCAGGGCTGGGCCCAGTCGCCCAGCTGCGGCACCAGGCGGCGGGACAGGTCCATGCGGCTGTGCGGCCCGTCGGCCAGCGCCTGGACCACGGCGTCGATCAGCACCGCGACCCGCTCTGGGGGCAGGCCCTCGCGACTGTACCAGGCGTGGTACTCCGGCTGCTTCAGGCGGCGCAGGGCCAAGAGATCGCCCAGGTCGGCCGTGGGCATCAGGTGCAGGGTGGAGCGCTGGGCCCACAGCTTCACCAGGCTGCGGCTGTCATGGAGAGCCCCGGCCACCTCGGCGTCGGCCAGGGCGGCCGTGCGCGCCCGCAATTGCAGGATGGCGGCGGAGTGCACCTGGGCCTGGGCGCCCAGCAGCGTGCGGGCCGCCGTCAGCATGTCGGCCGTCGGGGCCAGCAGATGCTGGCGGTCCAGGCGGAAGGCCAGGGCTTGGGGCAGTGAGATCGCCAGGGGAGAGGTCAGGGCAATGTCCCGATCAGGTGGAAGAACGGATCAGGTACATTTGAGGAAATCGCAGCAGCCCGTCAAGGGCGGCTAGGCCGCGCCCGCCACCTGAGGGCGAACGAAAACCTCAGCCTTCGAGCATGCGCCGCAGCAGTTCCACGTCTTCGGAGAAGGTCGGGTCGGTGGCGCATAGCTCTTCCACCTTGCGCACGGCGTGCATCACGGTGGTGTGGTCGCGGTCGCCGAACTTGCGGCCGATCTCGGGCAGGGAGCGGGCGGTCAGTTGCTTGGACAGATACATCGCCACCTGGCGCGGGCGGGCGACGGCGCGGGCGCGGCGGGCGGAGCTCATGTCCGCCAGGCGGATGTTGTAATGCTCCGCCACCTTCTTCTGGATCTCCTCGATGGTCACCCGGCGGTTGCTGGCGCGCAGCAGGTCATGCAGCACTTCCTGGCTGCTTTCCAGGGTGATGGCGCGGCCCACCAGCTCGGCATGCGCCACGATGCGGTTGAGGGCGCCTTCCAGCTCACGCACGTTGGAGGTGATCTTGTGGGCCAGGAACTCCAGCACCTTCTGCGGAATCTGCACCCGCATCTGCTCGCCCTTGGACTGCAGGATGCCCAGGCGCAGCTCGTACGTCGTCGGGTGGATGTCGGCCACCAGGCCCCAGCCGAGGCGGGAACGCAGGCGCTCCTCCATGCCTTCCAGGTCGGACGGGCTCTTGTCGGCGGAAATGATGACCTGGCGGTTCTGGTCCACCAGGGCGTTGAAGGTGTGGAAGAACTCTTCCTGGGTGCTGTCCTTGCCGCTGATGAACTGCACGTCATCGATCATCAGCACGTCGACGGAGCGGAACTGCTCCTTGAACGCCATGGTGTCCTTGTACCGAAGCGCCCGGATGAACTGGTACATGAACTTTTCCGCCGACAGGTAGATCACCCGGCGGGCGGGGTCCTTCTTGCGGATGTGCCAGGCGATGGCGTGCATCAGGTGGGTCTTGCCCAGGCCCACGCCGCCGTAAAGGAACAGCGGGTTGAAGGTCACGGCGTTGGCGTCGGCCACGCGGCGGGCGGCGGCGAACGCCAGCTCGTTGGGCTTGCCCACCACGAAATTCTCAAAGGTGAAGCGCGGGTCCAGCAGGGCCGAGACGTCGTCGCGTTCCTCCCCCAGGCCATTGCCGGCGATGAAGGCCGGCAGGGCCGGCGCCTCGGCCGCCCCGTTCAGGCCGCCATGCAAGCCACCGTTGAGGGACGCGGACGCCTGGACCTCATCATATGTGGGCAGGTGATCGATACCGGTTTCCGCCAGCGGCCCGGCAGTGGCGTTGGCGGCGGCGCGCGGGCCGGTGGTCAGGGCGCCGCCGAGCGAGGCGTCGTTGCGCGGGGGGGCCACGACGATTTCCACGGACTGCACACCGGGATTCTCGCCAGTCCACAGGGCGCGGATGCGATCGGCGTAGTGGGTGCGGATCCAGTCGCGCATGAAGCGTGTGGGCACGACGATGCGCACCTGGCCGCCGATGAAATCCTCAACGGTCAGCGGCTTCAGCCAGCTGCGATACGCGGTTTCACCCACCTCGTCCTTCAGGCGCCCGCTGATGCGCGCCCATTGCTGATCCAGAGATGCCTGAACCGACATTCCCGCTTCGCTCCTGCCCCAACGCCTTCCGGACCCGGACAATCAAATAAGACGACACCGGCCAACGACAGCCGGCCTGACAACCGGATCAAATCGGACCGGAACCTTATGCCGGGAAAGCCCGGTTCCCCCATGAGACAGGTCATCCCGGGATGCATCACCCCGGCAGACGCCTCATGAAGGCCGGAGGTCCGGGCGACGAGCCTGGAGCCGAACGAAGGCATGGGAGCCGGCCGGACAGCCGGCACGACGGATGATGATGGACAAAGGCGGAGGACCACCCAAGGTCCCGCCCTTTCCAACGCCGCCCTAACCCCGCTTCGTCAGCCCCTGTCGTCGGCCCTGTCCCGGCTGGTTCCGTGACCACCTTTCCTCCCACCGGAACGTTTGCCGACACCGGGCTTGAGGCATCGCCCCGCCCCGTCCGGCACCATTCCGCTGAAATACCCAGGCAGACCAAAACCCACACACGCAAACAAAACCGCGCACCTCACGGGATTCATTTTAAAGAATCTCCCGTAGACGCATGATCTTCTTCAAAGATTCAGAAATCCACCAACGCCAGAGTGATGTAGAGCGCCAAGCGTCAGCATCAATGTACATCTGCCATCGGTTTGCGCGGGCGTTTCCGCCGCTTGATTACTTCATCGAGGAGAACGACCCCGCACATCCGGAGATGCTAGTCGGGCCGTCCGGGACTCGCAATAGGCTCGAAAAGGGAACAAGCAAAAAAGACCGAATGATGCTCGTGCCCGCCGCCCGTCACCGGCCCTTCGGACTATTCTGGAAGAATAGGTGAGGATGAACGCAGTAACGACGGGCGGACAAGGAAAAGGCCGCGCCCCCGCCGGTGTCCGGCAGGACGCGGCCTCATCCAATCCACGGTCAAGAGCTGGGACCCCGCCTCATGCGCCGGGCCCCGAGGGCCCGCGCGATCGGCGCGGCCGGCTTATCAGCCCAGAGCGTTGATGCGGAGAGACAGACGGGAAATCTTGCGCGACACCGTGTTGCGGTGCAGCACGCCCTTGGAGACGCCACGCATCATTTCCGGCTGGGCCAGCTTGAACGCCTCGGCGGCGGCGGCCTTGTCGCCGGCTTCCAGGGCCAGCTCAACCTTCTTCACGAAGGTACGGATACGGGACACGCGGGCCCGGTTCACTTCGGTACGGACTTCCGTCTGACGGATACGCTTTTCAGCGGACTTATGATTAGCCATGACAAACCCTTTTCGAACACGACCCTTGCCGTGGAAGGCCGGGCTTATACCCCCTCCCCACGAAACCGTCAAGCGGCACGGCCCTAAAAACCGCGCCAGACTAGACCAAAATCCGCCGAGCAAGCCCTTGCTTTGAACATCCCCGCCCCCCGGATTCAACGAGTCTAAAACCAGATATGGGCGATTCTGTCGCCGCACCCCAAGATCATGCGTCTTTTACTTTAAACATACCCTTTCTCTTGGGAAGCGCTTCAAAGGGGGGCTACTGCGGGCGCAGAATGAAGTGCACCACGGTTTCGGCCCGGCTGCCCATGCCGTCGCGGGTCGCCGTGATCTCCAGCCTTTCCCCCTCGCGCGCCCAGCGGTCGTTGCCGGCGGGGCGCCAGCCCAACTGCGGCAGGGTCTGAGCGTAGAAGGCGGTGATGGCGGCGGCGCTGACGTCGCCCTGGGCCGCCGACTCGACGATGCGGCCCTCCGGCTGGTCGAAAACCACCGCCGCGTTGGCCGGCGCCATCAGCCCCGGCATCAGGGGCAAATCCTCCACCCCCGGCACAAAGCCCGGCTCCACCGGCCCAGCGTCGCCCGGCCCGGCGGCCAAGAGCAGGGGGATGGAAACGGCGGCGGCAAGGGCAAGGCGCATTCAGGGCTCACGCGGGGGGCCAGGGGCCGGCAAGGTTCGGCCGGTAAGGTTCGCTGGGCGATAAGGTGAAGCATGCCGGGCCGCCCATCAACGGCCAAGGCCGCATGCGTCAGCGCTGCCGCCGTGCGCAGAAGAAGCTGGACCGGCCGGCCTGCACCAGCCGCCGCACGCCGCCCGTGCGGGCCACGTCGCAGTCGCAACCGGGGCAGGCCTCGCCCTCCCGTCCATAAACGGCGAAGGAGTGCTGGAAGTAGCCCAACTCGCCATCCGACTGGACGTAGTCGCGCAGGGAGGATCCACCCGCCGCGATGGCCTCGGTCAGCACGTCGCGGATGGCCGGCACCAGCCGCTGAGCGTCCTTGCCCGCCACGCTGGCGGCCGACCGTTCCGGGCTGATGCCGGAACGGAACAGCGCCTCGCAGACATAGATGTTGCCCAGGCCGGCCACCACGCGCTGGTCCAGCAGCGCCGCCTTGATGGGCGTCATCTTGCCGGCCAGGCGGGCGGACAGCGTGTCCGCGTCGAATTCATTGCCTAGGGGCTCCGGCCCCAGCTTGGCCAGCAGGGGGTGGCTGTCCACCTGCCCGTCCGCGATCAGGTCCATGAGGCCGAAGCGGCGGGGGTCGTTGAAGGTGACGACGGCGCCGTCGTCCGTTTCCATGACCACATGGTCGTGCGCCCCGGGCGCGCCCGCCGGCCCCCGGCTGACCACCATGCTGCCCGACATGCCCAGGTGGATGAGTAGGGTATCGTCCCCCGAACCGGAAACAGGGTCGAGACGCACCAGCACATACTTGGCCCGGCGGCCGATGCCGGCCACGCGGCGGCCCGTCAGGCGCTGGGCGAAGCCGGCCGGAAAGGGCGTGCGCAGGTTGGGGCGGTGCTGGGCCACGCGCACCAGCGTGCGGCCCTCCATCTTCAGGGCCAGGCCCCGGGCCACGGTTTCGACCTCGGGCAATTCAGGCATGGCGGGGCGCTTTCAGGCTGGGCGGATCACAGGTGGATAAGATGGGCGCCCGGCGGGGTCGCCTGCAACAGCGTCACCACACCCGCCGTTTCCACCGTCACATCGGGACGCAGGGCCGGCTTGTCCAGGCCCAGCACGCGCCAGCCCATCTCACAGGCCATGACGCGCACCCCCAGGGGATCCAGCGACTCGGCCAGCTCCGCCAGGGTGGCGACATTGGTTTCCGCGAACCGCCGCTCGCGCTCGATGGCGGTGCTGCCGTCGTCCGCCGGGTCCAGGCCGGTCCAGCCGTCGTCCGCCAGCAACAGGCGCAGGGCGCGACCGGTGACGAACAGCAGGGTGGGGCGGCCTATGGCCGCCGCCGCCGTGGCCATGACCAAGGCGTAATGCACCCGGTCGAAGCCGCCCGAGTGCAGCACGATGGAAAGCCCTGGTTGAGTGGTCGTCATGCCGTCTCTTCCCCCGGCCCCTCTTCACCAGGCAGGGCGGTGATAGTCGGGTGGCTGCCACACAGCGGGCAGTCGGGGTCGGGCTTCACCCGCACGGTGCGGAAGGAGGCGCCCAGGCTGTCGTACAGCATCAGGCGGCCGGACAGGCTGTCGCCGATGCCCAGCAGTTCCTTCAAGACCTCCAGCGCCTGCAGGGACCCCACCGTGCCGGCCAGGGCGCCCAGGACCCCGGCCTCGGAACAGGAGGGCACCAGGCCCGGCGGCGGCGGTTCGGGGAAGACGCAGCGGTAGCAGGGATGGGGGTGGCCCTCATGGGCCCTGAAGGTGGAAATCTGGCCGTCGAAGCGCAGCATGGCGGCCGACACCAGGGGGCGCCGCTCGAAATAGCAGGCGTCGTTCAGCAGGAAGCGGGTGGTGAAGTTATCCGACCCGTCGGCCACGATGTCATAGGCCCGGATCAGCTGCCGGACGTTGTCGGGGGCCAGGCGCGTCCTGTGCACCTCCACCACCACGTCGGGGTTGATGGCGCGAATCCGCGCGGCGGCACTGTCCACCTTGGCCTGGCCCAGCGAGGCCATGTCGTGCACCACCTGGCGCTGCAGGTTGGACAGGTCGACCGTGTCGTCGTCGACGATGCCGATGCGTCCCACCCCGGCCGCCGCCAGGTACAGCAGCACGGGCGCGCCCAGGCCGCCGGCGCCCACCACCAGGACGGAACTGGCCAGCAGCCTGGCCTGCCCCTCCCCGCCCACCTCCTTCAGGATGATGTGGCGGGAGTAGCGCTCGATTTGAGAGTCTGTGAAGTCCATATGCGGAGTCTTGAGTTGCCTCAAACGCCGGCGGGGCATCCGCCCCTTGGCTTGTCCTCGATTTTCAGTCCGCCTTCGGCTCCCCGAAAATCTCCGGCGGCCGCAGTCGCGGCCTAGGTAAAACTAAAACCGTGGGACAGGATGTACAGGAAAAAGGGGCCGGCGCTGTGACGGCCCCCCTTAGCGCCGATCCAGGCCTGTCAATCCAGCCCGTCGAACAGGCCGGTGGACAGGTAGCGCTCGGCGAAGCTGGGCAGGATCACGACGATCTGCTTGCCCTCGTTCCCCGGGCGGGCGCCCAGTTCTAAGGCGGCGGCCAGGGCGGCGCCGGAGCTGATGCCGACGGCGACACCTTCCAGCTTGGCCACCTCGCGCGCCGTCTCGAAGGCGCGCTGGTTGGAGATGCGCAGCACCTCATCGATCAGATGGGTGTCCAGGATGTCGGGCACGAAACCGGCGCCGATGCCCTGGATCTTGTGCGGGCCCGGCAGGCCGCCGGACAGCACGGGGCTGTCCTCCGGTTCCACCGCCACGGCCTTGAAGCTGGGCTTGCGCTCTTTGATCACGCTGGCCACACCGGTCAGCGTGCCGCCCGTGCCCACGCCGGAGATCAGGAAATCAACACCGCCGGCAGTGTCGGTCCAGATTTCCTCGGCCGTGGTGCGGCGGTGGATTTCCGGGTTCGCCGGGTTCTTGAACTGCTGCAGGATGTAGGCGTCGCCGGCCTCGGCGGCCAATTCCTCCGCCCTGGCGATGGCGCCCTTCATGCCCTGCGCCGGCGGGGTCAGCACGATCTCGGCGCCCAGCAGCTTCAGCATGCGGCGGCGTTCCACCGACATGCTTTCCGGCATGGTCAGGATCAGGCGGTAGCCCTTGGCCGCAGCCACGAAGGCCAGCGCGATGCCGGTGTTGCCCGAGGTGGGCTCGATCAGCAGGGTGCGGTCGGGGGAGATGCGGCCGTCGGCCTCGGCGGCCTCGATCATGGCCAGGCCGATGCGGTCCTTCACGCTGGACAGCGGATTGAAGAACTCGCACTTGCCGATGATGTCGGCCTTCACGCCGTGGGCGGCGGCCAGGCGCTTCAGGCGCACCAGGGGCGTGGCGCCCACGGTTTCCAGGATGCTGTCGTAAACGCGGCCGCGGAAGGCGGCGGTGGGGGCGGTGTCAGCCATGGTTCGATCCCTTCCTTAGATGCTGAAGTCCAGCTTGTGGGTCGCTTCGCTTTCGATGCCGGCACGGTGGGCGCGCAGGCACAAATCCTCGATGGTGGTCTGGTCCAGGCGGCGCATGCAGTCGTCCTGCAGCTCGGCCCACAGCGGGCGCACCACCTGCCGGCCCAGCTCGGCCCCCACCGCCTCTTCCATGGGATCGGTGGCCTGTTCCAGGGCGCGGACGATGCGCACGATCTCGCCCACCGTGATGCGGCGGCGTTCACGGGCCAGGCGGTAGCCGCCCCGGGGGCCGCGTACGCCAGCCAGTATGCCCGCCCGCACCAGGGCCTGCAGCACCTGTTCCAGGTAACGCTTGGGGATGCCCTGCCGCGCCGTGATCTCACCCGACTGCACGGGTTCGGAACCGGCGTTGTAGGCGATGTCCAGCACCACCTCGATGGCGAACATCAGCTTCTTGGAAATCCGCAGCATCCCTTCTCCCATTTTTATCAGCTCTTGCTGGCGGCGACGCCGGTGGAGCCGAAGCCGCCCGCCCCCCGGGCGGTCTCATCCAGGCTGTCCACCTCTTTCCACTGAGCGCGCTCGTGGCGGGCGATCACCATCTGGGCGATGCGCATGCCGCGCTCGACGGTGAAGGGCTGGTCCCCCAGGTTCACCAGGATGACGCCCACCTCGCCGCGGTAATCGGCATCCACCGTGCCCGGCGCGTTCAGCACCGTGACGCCGTTCTTCAGCGCCAGGCCGGAACGCGGGCGCACCTGCGCCTCGAAGCCCACCGGCAGGGAAATGGCCAGGCCCGTGGGCACCAGCGCGCGGCCCAGGGGCGGGATCACCACCGGGGCCGACACGGCCGCCATCAGGTCCAGGCCGGCGGCCTGGACGGTGGCATAGGCCGGCAGGTCCAGGTCGTGGCCATGGGGCAGACGGGTGACGGCAACGGTAACGGCTTCGGTCATCAAACGGGTTCCGGACTGTTGTTGCTTGTTGAAAGGGCGGTATGGGGCGACAGGGTATCGGCGATGGCCTGGGCCAAGCGTGCCGCCACCTCGGTCTTGGACAGGCGCGGCCAGGTCTCAACGAGAGGGGCTTCGGGCGCCGCACCCCGGCGCAGCAGGTGCACCTGGTTGTCGTCACCGCCGAAGGTGCCGGTTCCCGTCGCCACATCATTGGCGACAATCCAGTCGCAGCCCTTCTTAGCCAGCTTGGCGGCGGCGTAGGCCAGCACGTCGCGCGTCTCGGCGGCGAAGCCCACCACCAGGCGGGGTCGCGCCGGGCCAGCCTGGGACAAGGTGGCCAGGATGTCGGGGTTCTCGGCCAGGGTCAGGGTGGGCGGGCCATCCGGGCCCTTCTTCACCTTGTCGCCCGCGGCCGCCGCCACGCGCCAATCGGCCACGGCGGCGGCGCAGACGGCGATGTCGGCCGGCCCGTCGGGTGCTTGAAGAGCCGCTTGGCTGGCGGCCAGCATCTCGGCGGCCGTCTCCACCCGCACCACGCGCACGCCGGGCGGGTGGGCCAGGGTCACGGGGCCGCTGACCAGGGTCACGTCGGCGCCCAGCGCCGCCAGGGCCGCCGCCACGGCATGGCCCTGCTTGCCCGATGAGCGGTTGGCGATATAGCGCACGGGGTCGATGGGCTCATGGGTGGGCCCGCTGGTCACCACCGCGCGGCGGCCGGTCAAGGGTTTCGGCCCCTGCCGTTCCGAGAAGAAGGCGGCGATGCCGGCCACGATCTCCATGGGTTCCACCATGCGGCCGGAGCCGACCTCGCCGCAGGCCATGTCGCCGGCGGCGGGCCCCAGGCGGCGGATGCCGCGCCCCTCCAGCGTGCGGACGTTGGCCTGGGTGGCCGGGTTGGTCCACATCATGACATTCATGGCCGGCACCACCATCACCGGCTTGTCGGTGGCCAGCAGCGCCGTGGTCGCCAGGTCATTGGCCATGCCGGCGGCCATGCGCGCCAGGATGTCGGCGCTGGCCGGGGCCACCACCACCAGGTCGGCCTCGCGCGACAGGCGGATGTGCCCCATCTCCGACTCGTCGGTCAGGGAAAACAGGTCAGTGTAGACCTTCTCCTCCGACAGGGCGGCCACCGACAGAGGTGTTACGAATTGCTGCGCGCCCTCGGTCAAAACGGCGCGGACGCGAACGCCGCGTTCCTTCAGCCGGCGGATCAGTTCCAGGCACTTGTATGCCGCGATGCCGCCGGAAATCACCAGCAGCAGGCGCTTGCCCTCAAGGACTCTGTAATCCGACGTCACGGACAAAGGTCACCTATGGAAGCGGTTCCCCCAAAGGATATCGGGGAAACGAAACCACGAGCCGGACAATCTTAGCAATGCACGGGCAGGTGATGTGAAATCAATAAATATGGGGTCGCCACGCTTTGCGCAAGCGACAGTTCACCACCACCGCCCACAGTGCAGGCGACGGAGAATCGGGGTTGAAATTCACGGAAAAAGTTCCCCGGCGGGAAGACTTATTCCCTCAATCGCCGGGCGCGGCCATCCGGCCGCTTGGCTTCCTCCCTTTCCAGTCCGCTGACGCTTCCCGGAAAGGTCCGGCGCTCGCACTTGCGAGCTACAGCGGCATGGGGACCAGCCCCATGCCGCTGATAACCGCGAGCCGATCAGCCGGCCGTCAGGCCGCGCAGCTGGCGGGTGGCCACGGCCAGCATGGCCACGTCCAGGTGCGCCACGCCGCGCAGTTCGGCCAGCAGGGACTGGATACGGTCCAGCGGACCGGACTTGGCGGCCAGCCAGCCGTCGATCAAGGCAGTCGCATCGTCGCCCTCGCCCGCAAGCACCCGGGCCGCCAGGCGGCCCTGCAGGCCGTAGAGGTCGTCGATGATGGCGCCCAAGGCCTGGCGCTGCCAGTGGGTGGTGGTCTTCACCGCCTCCGCCCGGCCGCGCAGCCAGTCGAAGCCCAGCCGTTCGCCCAGCGCGAAGTGGACGGCCGCGACCGTCTCCACCCCCCGGTTGGTTTCCACCGCGATCTGGCTGATGTCGGTGGCGGCCCCCAGGGCGGACAGGGCCGCCACGTGATGGGCCAGCTCGGCCGGCACGCCGGCCTGCTCCAGCTCCTCTTTCTTGGCGTCCAGGTCAGCGGCGGCGTCAGGCGACAGGATGTCGGCCAGCGCCTTGGACAGCACCTTCACCGCCGGCCCCAGGCGGGCGATGCCGGCCGCCATGTCCAGGGGATGGGTGCTGTTCAGCAGGGTCCAGGGCACGGCGCGGCGCAGCAGGCGGCGCGTGGCCAGGCCCATGGCCGCCTGGGTGGCCGCCGGAACCTGGTTGTCCAGGGCGTCGATGGCCTTCCACACCGCCGGCAGGCCATAGGCGTCGCGGGCGATATGATAGGCGCGGGCCACGTCGGCCTCGCCCAAACCGGTCTGCTCGACCATTTCGGCCACGAAGCTGGGACCGACGCGGTTCACCATGCTGTTGGTGGCCACGGTGGCGATGATCTCGCGGCGCAGCTGGTGGCCGGCCACGGCCTGCGGATATTGCCGCTGCAGGCTTTCCGGGAAGTACTCCACCAGGTCGGCCGCCATCTTGGCATCATCCGGCAGGTCGGAGTTCAGCAGCTTGTCGTACAGGTCGATCTTGGCATAGGCCAGCAGCACCGCCGTTTCCGGTCGCGTCAGGCCGCGGCGGGCCTGGGCGCGCAGCGACACCTCCTCATCCGTCGGCAGGAACTCGATGGCGCGGTTCAGCTTGCCCGCCTTTTCCATGAGCCGCATGAGGCGGGCCAGGTCGTCCAGCGTGTCCGGCGCCACCGCCTCGTCGATGGAGAGGGCCTGGGTCTGCTGGTAGTTGTCGGCCAGCACCAGTTCCGCCACGTCGTCGGTCATGGTGGCCAGCAGCGCGTCGCGCTGGGGCAGGGTCATGCTGCCCTTGTCCATCACGTCGCGCAGCAGGATCTTGATGTTGACCTCATGATCCGAGGTATCGACGCCGGCGGAGTTGTCGATGGCGTCGGTGTTGAGCCGCACGCCGGCCTGCGCCGCCTCGATACGGCCGCGCTGGGTGAAGCCCAGGTTGGCGCCCTCGCCCACCACCTTGGCGCGGACCTGGCGGCCGTCGATGCGCAGGGCGTCGTTGGCCTTGTCGCCCACCTCGGCGTTGGTCTCACCCCCGGCTTTCACATAGGTGCCGATGCCGCCCAGCCACAGCAGATCCACGTCCGCCTTCAGGATGGCCTGCATCAGCTCGGCCGGGGTCAGGCGCTCCGCCGTGATCCCCAGGGCCGCCCGCACTTCGGGCGACAGCGGGACGGATTTGGCCCCGCGCTCGAAGATGCCGCCCCCCTGGGACAGCTTGGACTTGTCATAGTCCGCCCAGGAGGAGCGCGGCAGGTCGAACATGCGCTTGCGCTCTTCCCAGCTGCTGGCCGCATCCGGGTTGGGGTCCAGGAAGATGTGGCGGTGGTCGAAGGCGGCCACCAGACGGATGTGCTTAGACAACAGCATGCCGTTGCCGAACACGTCGCCCGACATGTCGCCCACGCCCACGACGGTGAAGTCCTGGGTCTGGCAGTCGCGGCCCAGCTCACGGAAGTGGCGCTTCACCGCTTCCCACGCGCCGCGCGCGGTGATGCCCATCTTCTTGTGGTCGTACCCGGCAGAGCCGCCCGAGGCGAAGGCGTCGTCCAGCCAGAAGCCGTAGTCGCGGCTGACCCCGTTGGCGATGTCGGAGAAGGTGGCCGTGCCCTTGTCGGCCGCCACCACCAGGTAGGGGTCATCGCCGTCCAGGCGCACCACGTCCTGGGGCGGCACCACCTGGCCCTTCACCAGGTTATCGGTGATGTCCAGCAGGCCGCGCATCATGGTCTTGTAGCACTCGATGCCTTCGGCCAGCGCCGCCTCGCGGCCGGCGGACGCCGGCGGCGGGTTCTTCACCACGAAGCCGCCCTTGGAGCCCATGGGCACGATGACGGCGTTCTTCACCATCTGCGCCTTGATCAGGCCCAGGATCTCGGTGCGGAAATCCTCCTTGCGGTCGGACCAGCGGATGCCGCCGCGTGCCACCTTGCCGCCGCGCAGGTGCACGGCCTCGACCCGGGGGCTGTAGACCCAGATTTCCACCATGGGCCGGGGCAGCGGCAGGTCATCGATGGACCGGCTGTCCAGCTTGAACGACAGATAGCTCTTGGGCTGGCCGTCGGCGCCCTTCTGAAAGAAGTTGGTGCGCAGGGTGGCGCGGATGAGGTTCAGCATCCGGCGCAGGATGCGGTCCTCATCCAGGTTGGTGACCTGGTCCAGGGCGTGGTCGATCTCCACCACCAGGCCCATGCGCTGGCTGTCCACCTCTTCCCGGCCCAGCTTGGCCAGGATGGCCGGGTCATGGGCCAGGTGGAACAGGCGCACCAGCAGCTTGGTGATGCCCACATGGGCCGCCAGCGTGTCCTCGATGTAGGACTGCGAGAAGTCGAAGCGGGCCTGGCGCAGGTACTTGGCGTAGGCGCGCACCATGGTGACGTCGCGCCAGGCCAAACCGGCCCCCAGCACCAGCTTGTTGAAGCCGTCGGTCTGGGCCTCCCCGGTCCAGACGCGCATGAAGGCGTCCTCGAACGCCTCCTTCACCGCGTCCAGCTCGACGGCCTGGCCGTTGGCCATCTTCATCTCGAAGTCCTGGATCCAGATGGACTTCTCGCGGCCCGGGATGCGCACCTCGTGCGGGCCGCCTTCCGCCAGGATCTTCAGGCCCAGATCCTCCAGCATGGGCAGGGCCTGGGACAGCTGCACCGGCGTGCCGTCGTGATAGACCTTGAAGAACAGCTCGTGCGGCTCGGCCTCCACCGGGCGGTGCAGGTTGAGCGCGATCTGGCCCGTGGCCGCCACCATCTCCAGCCGCTCGATATCCATCACGGCGGCTTCGGGGCTGTAAATCTCGCGGTAGCCCTCGGCCAGGGTCCCGCGGCGGTAGCGGCGGGCCAGCCGCAGCCCGACCTCCTCACCCTTGGCGTCGATCAGGGCCTGCTGCAGGCGTTCGCCCCAGCCGCGCGCCGCCTCGATCAGCGTCTCCTCGACGTCGCGGACGTCGTAGTCCGGCACCTTGCCGGGGGTGGTCTGGATGATGATGTGGGCGCGGGCCAGCGCGCTTTCCGACAGCATCACATGGTATTGCGTCGTCTTGCCCTCGAACGCCGTCTCCAGGATGCCCTGCAGCTTCAGCCGCAGGTCGGTGTCGTAACGATCGCGCGGAACGTAGATCAGGGCGCTGACGAAGCGCTCGAACGGGTCCTTGCGCACGAACAGGGCCACGCGCTGGCGGTCCTGCAGGTGCAGCACGCCCATGGCGATGTCGAACAGCTCGTCATCGCTGGTCTGGAACAGCTCATCCCGGGGATAGGTCTCCAGGATGTGCAGCAGGGCCTTGCCGTCGTGGCTGGACTTGTCGAAGCCCGCCCGCTCCAGCGCCCGGTTCACCTTCTGGCGCAGGTAGGGGATCTCGCGCGCCGTGCGGTTGTAGGCGACCGAGGTGAACAGGCCGACGAACAGCCGCTCGCCGATCTCCACGCCCTGGTCGTCGAACAGCTTCACCATCACGGCGTCCAGCGGCGCCGGGCGGTGGACGGTCGAATCCTTGTTGGCCTTGGTCACCATGATGGCGCGCGGCTGGCGCACGAAGGCGCGCACGTCCGGCGGCAGCTGGGAGAAGTAGCGCAGGCCGTCGAAGACCGAGACCTCGTCATCGCGCAGGATGCCCAGGCCGGCGCCGGCCAGGATGTCCAGCGTGTCCTGGCCGTCCTCCTTGCCGAAGCGGTATTCGCGGACTCCTAAGAAGATGAAGTGGTCGTCATCGATCCAGCGCAGGAAGTCCACGCCCTCCGCCACCTCGGCGGCGTCCAGGGCCTGGCTGCTCTTCCGCGACTCGTCGATGGTTTCGGCCACGCGGCTGCGCATGGCCTCGAAATCCTCCACGGCGGCGCGCACGTCCGCCAGAATGTGCACCAGGCCGGCGCGGACCTTTTCCAGCAGTTCGGGAGATGTCTGCTGGTCGACCTCCACATGCATGAAGCTTTCGGCCTTGGCATCGGCGGGGGCGGCGTGCGGCTCATACAGCTCGACCAGACGGCCCTCGGCGTCGCGCTTCACCTTCACCACCGGGTGGATCACCAGGTGCACCGTCAGGCCGTGGCGGTTCAGTTCCGCCGAGACGCTGTCCACCAGGAAGGGCATGTCGTCGTTGACGATCTCCACCACCGTGTGGGGGGCATGCCAGCCGTCCTGCTCCACCTTGGGATTGCAGACGCGCACCTGGGCTGTGCCGGCCTTGCGCACGGCGCCAAACTGCCACATCGCGACGGCGGCGCCGTACAGCTCATCACTGCTGCTGCGCAGGATGTCGTCAGGGGGCACGTTGGCGTAGAACTGCCGGACGAAACGCTCCGCCGTGGCGGCCTTTTCCCGAGACAGGCGATCCCGCACCTTGGCGGCGATCTGCTCGGTCAGTTCGGATTTGCGCTGTTCTGCTTTGAGCGCCATGGGTCTCTCTCCCGAAGTCGGACCTTCTCTCACGACATGTGGTTGCCACACGGCGGCCGGCCCGTTAATTCGCGGGGCCTACCATAGGCAAATCATGGTGGGGAAACGAAGCGGCATCCTGCGGCCTAGGACAATAAGCAGATTGTCGTCTTTTAACAGGTGCCCGTGAACTTTCTCTTGCTGTCAAAAGCGTCTCGGACAACACATTCTGTCGCGCCCCGGGACGGGCCTCCGCCCCGGGTCCGGAAAAGGTGCCCCGAAAACAGATTTGGCGGGAGACTCGTGACCAGCGCCCAGGCCCCTCAGCCCCAGCCCGGCCAGCAGCCCAACGCACAGCCCATTGGGCAGCCCACGGGCGAGCGCGCGTCCATCGGCCTGACCGCCGTGATCGTGGCGGTGACGCGGGAGGTGCCGCGCGTGCTGGTGGTGCGCCGCCTGACCCATGACCTGGCGACGCCGCAGCAGCAGGCCAGCGGCGACTGGGACGCCCTGCCCTTCGGCCCCTTCGCGCCGGAGCGTCACCGCACCCTGGAACAGGGCCTGCGCCGCTGGGTGACGGAGCTGACGGGCCTGCCCCTGGGCTATGTCGAGCAGCTCTACACCTTCGGCGACCGCTATCGCGACCTGCGCGAGGTGGACGGCGACGCCCGTGTCGTCTCCGTCGGCTACATCGCCCTAACGCGCGAGGCGCCGCTGTCGGGCTCGGGCGCCGCCGAATGGCACGACTGGTACAGCTATTTCCCGTGGGAGGATTGGCGCGACGGCCGGCCGGCCATGATCGCCCGCACCCTGCTGCCGGCGCTGGAGCACTGGGCCGAGCATGATCCGGATTTGGCGGCGGCACGCCGCGACCGGGTGCACACCACCTTCAGCCGTGACGACGACGCCTGGGACTATGAACGGGTGCTGGAGCGGTATGAGCTGCTGTACGAGGCAGGCCTGGTGGCGGAAGCGCCGCGCGACCGCGCCGTGCTGGCCCGCCTGGCGCAGAACGGCAAGCTGCCGGCCGACGTGGCCGGCCTGTGGTCCGGCCCGGTGCAACCCGAGGCGCTGGCCGCCACCGGCATCCCCATGGCCCAGGACAATCGCCGCATCCTGGCGGCGGCGCTGGGGCGGGTGCGGGGCAAGCTGAAATACCGGCCGGTGGTGTTCGACCTGCTGCCACCGCAGTTCACCCTGTTCCAGCTGCAGCGCCTGGTGGAGGCGCTGTCCGGCGTACGCCTGCACAAGCAGAACTTCCGCCGCCTGCTGATCGCCGGTGGCCTGGTGGAACCCACAGGCGCCCTGGAAGTGCGCACCGGCGGCCGCCCGGCGGAACTCTACCGCTTCCGCCGCGAAATCCTGCGCGAACGCGCCGCCGCCGGGGTTGGTCTGCCCACCATACGCATTACCGAGTAATGTTTGTTGGTTCGCCTCGGGCGCCGGCGGGCCATCAGGCGCTTGGCTAATTCTCGTTTTGCAGTCCGCTGCCGCTCCCCGCAAAACTCCGGCGGCCGCAGTCGCGGCCTAGCCCAGTTCCGACACAAGCGACGTGCCACGGAGCGTAGCGACAAGGCCACGACCGTGGCCGCCGCAGCGAGCACCGCAGGGCGCAGCGAGGAAGCCAAGTCCCCGGATGGGGACGCCGGCGCTTGAGGAACACTCAAGAACCGGCGCCTGAGGAACTATTCCAGATAAGCATCCACCTCGGCGGCGGCGCGGTCCAGCGGCCAGTCCAGGCGGTCGATGATCTGTTCGACGGCGGTGTCGGCGTCCAGCGTCCGGCGGCCCAGCCGGTCCAGGATGTCATTCAGCACGTTTTCCTCCGCCACCGTGGCCGGGGCGTAGGACTTCAGGATCTCAAGCGCCTTGCTCATGGGACTGACGGACTCGCTTCTGGATTGCGCCAACGGGGGTGCGGTTATAGCACGTCATCGCCGTCCCCGCACCGCTGCACCGGCCGGCCACGTCACCTTTAGCGCCACTGCGGCAGACGGGTAACGCTGCCCCCATCCATCACGGCATCCGTCACGGCCGGCGGAAGCGGGCCGCGACCTCCAGGTGGGGGGACCACAGGAACTGGTCCACCGGCACCAGGCGCTCCAGGACGTAACCGCCGCCCAGCAGCAGGGCGGCGTCACGGGCGAAGCTGACCGGGTTGCAGGAGATGGCGACCACCACCGGCACGGTGGATGCGGCCAGGGCCGCCGCCTGGGACGCGGCGCCGGCGCGCGGCGGGTCGAAGACCACCGCCTGGCAGGCCGACAATTCCGCCGGGGATAAGGGTTCCTTGAAGAGGTCGCGGCGTTCCACGGTCACGGGATGGGCGCCGCCCGCCGTGCGGGCCGCCGCCTCCAGCGCCGTGATGGCGACTCCATCGCCCTCAACCGCGTGCACCGGCGCCAGAGTGGACAGGGGGAAGGTCAGGGTGCCACTGCCGGCGAACAGGTCGGCTATCCTGGCAGCACCCATCGCCCCCGCCAGGGCCTCGGCCACCAGCGCGGCCTCGCCCTCGGCGCTGGCCTGGAGGAAGGATCCCGCGGCGGGCGATACCGCCACCGGGCCGAAGCGCACCACGCCGGTACGGCGCAGGGCGATGGGCTCCGCCGGCGCGCCCGGCCGCTTGGACCAGGTGAGGCGGGCCAGGTCATGAGCCTCGGCGAAGGCGCCCAGCTTTTCCAGGGCGTTGAGGTCGGGCTGCGGCAGCCCGACCAGCAGGACATCCGGCCCGTCGTCCAGCAGGGTCAGCGCCACGTCCAGCGTATGCTCATCCGGCAGCAGCTCCAGCAGCAGGGCGCGCAGGGGGGGGACCAGCGCCATGAGGCGCGGCGCCAGCACGGCGCATTCCTCGATATCCACCAGGCGATGGCTGGCGCGCTCATTGAAGCCCAGCCACAGACGGCGGCCCCGGCGCGCGGCCGCCAGCACGGCGCGCCGGCGGGCATGGGGCGGCGTGCGCACCAGCGGGGCCATGGGCAAATCGGTGACGCCGGCGCGGCTGAGCGCGTGGCGCAGCTGCTCGACCTTCCAGGCGCCGTAGGTGTCGGCATCCATATGCTGCAGGGTGCAGCCGCCGCAGATGCCGAAGTGGCGGCAGGCGGGGTCGGCGCGGCCCGGTCCCTCGGCCAGCAGCGATACCGGCTCCACCAGCCAGCCCTCGCCCCGCTGCTGGGCGAAGCGCACCATCAGCCGGTCACCCACCAGGGTCTGGGGCACGAACAGGCGATGGTTCGGCCCATAGGTCTCCTGCCAGTGGGCGACACCGTCGCCAAGGGCGCCCACGCTTTCCACCGTGATCTCGATGGGGCCGCTGGTGGGCGGCTCCACCGGCGGACGGGCGGCGGGGCGGCGGGACTGGTGGCGGCCGGCGGAAGGTTTGCCGCGCGCAGGGGTGGGCCCGGGGGAGGAACGGCGGCTCACAGCAGGGTCTCCATGACGGGGCGCAGGTCATCGGGGATGGGCGTGGGGCGGTGGCTGTCGACATCCACCAGAACGGAGACGGACAGGGCGGTGGCGTGGCAATGGCCGCCAACGAACAGGCCGCTGCCCGTCGTCCACGACGTGCGGCCCAGGCGCACCAGGCGGGTGCCGATGCGCACAGCGTTGGGGTATGCGATCTCCGCCAGATAATCGATGGTGATCTTGCGCATCACGATGGCATGGCGGTCGAAAGCCACCCGGCCGCGCAGGGCCTGGTGCAACGCCACGCGGCCCGATTCGAAATAGACCCCGAAGGCGTTGTTGTTGACATGGCCCACCGGGTCCAGGTCATTGAAACGCACATGCTCATCCGTCCAGAAACGATAGCTGCCGGCGTCTGCCAGGTCGAAGGGCGGGGCGGCCGCGTCGCTGGAGGCAGACGGAAACGGGGTCGGGACGGACACGGGCGTTAAGTTCCTGTGACGGGGCGGGGTTAGCCCCAGGGATTAGGGGTATGGAACCGGTTTTGGCAAGCAGGGCGGCGTGACGACACCCGGCAAGGGTGCTATAGCTGCCCATCATCTGATCCATACACCCCTATTATCACAGTGAAGGTCTGCCATGAGCGACACCAACAACTCCACCGCGGAAGCCCTGTTCGAAAAGGCGCTGAGCGTCGCGGAAAAGCATCTTGAGGCGGCGCTCAAGGAGGCGGGCCCCCTGGCCGCCTATGTGGCGGTCGCCATGATCGAAGTGGCCGTCAACCAGGCGGTGGAAGAGACCACCCACCAGGACGTGGTGGACATGCTGCACGACCTGGCCAACCAGATCGAGCAGGACGCCGACGAGGAAGAGGAATAACCCTCGCCTTCCTCACGGCCGATTGAGAGTTTGCTGGCGACGCCGGCGCCCGCCCCTTTCCGCCCTGTCCCGGGGTGGCGATGGGGTGGCGCCGGCGTCGTTGCTTTTGGGGCACCCCATTCGGTGACGTCCGGAATCGAGCCTAAAAATTAGGCAATTCCCGCATAGTTTGGCGTCAGCGGCGCCGGTATTTGATGGCATCCTGCCCTAATGCCCTGATCCTGCTATCAATGCATTGCGGATTTTGATGGGATTCAGCCTAGAGTTTGAGCAGCGGGGCACCGGCATGCGGCTTCCCCGGCCAATCCCGCCCATAATTTAATCATTCGTCCCCGCCCAAAGCCCGGACAGCTTTCGGATGTATCGCGGCACGAAGTTTGAAAGAGGGGGCCGCGCGCTTTTCGGGGTGCGGGTTCGCGGATGGCCGGCGGACCGGGCCGGTGACGGCTTTCGACCGCCGGCGGTGACTGATAACGCGGTGATTGGGATGGGGTATGGCATGAGCGGTTTGGGTAAGCGTTTCCTGGGACTGGGCGCATGCGCGCTGGCGGCGGGCCTGCCCGCGCTGGCCATGGCGCAGGATGCCGCGGCGCCCGCCGCGGCCGCGACGGCTCCCACCATCAGCGGCGGCGACACGGCATGGATGCTGATGTCCACGGCCTTGGTGCTGATGATGACCATTCCCGGCCTAGCGCTGTTCTACGGCGGCATGGTCCGGAAGTTCAACGTGTTGGCCATGGTGATGCAGAGCTTCACCATCACCTGCCTGGTGACGGTCATCTGGGCGCTGGTGGGCTACAGCCTGTCCTTCACCGCAGCCAGCGACGCCGCCGACGCCAAGGAATTCATCGGCGGCTTCAGCCGCGTGCTGCTGGCGGGCATGGACCCGACCGGTACCCACGCCCTGGCCCCGACGATCCCGGAGCCGGTGTTCATGATGTACCAGATGACCTTCGCGATCATCACGCCGGCCCTGATCACCGGCGCCTTCGCTGATCGCATGAAGTTCTCCTCCATGCTGGTGTTCATCGCCCTGTGGTCGCTGCTGGTCTACGCACCGGTGGCCCACACCGTCTGGCATCCCAACGGCTTCATGGCCAAGCTGGGCGTGCTGGACTTCGCCGGCGGCACCGTCGTGCACATCAACGCCGGCATCGCCGGCCTGGTGGCCTGCCTGGTCATCGGCAAGCGCAAGGGTTATCCCAACGCCGACTTCAGCCCGCACAACCTGGTGCTGAGCCTCATCGGCGCCTCGCTGCTGTGGGTGGGCTGGTTCGGCTTCAACGCCGGTTCGGCCCTGACGGCCGGTCCGCGCGCTGGCATGGCCATGACCGTGACCCAGGTGGCGACGGGTGCTGCGGCGCTGGCCTGGGTGTTCGTGGAATGGGCCCTGAAGGGCAAGCCCTCGGTCCTGGGCATCATCTCGGGCGCCGTCGCCGGCCTGGTGGCCATCACCCCGGCCGCCGGTTTCGTCGATACCGTTGGCGCCTTCGCCATCGGCATCGCCGCCGGCGTCATCTGCTTCTTCACCGCCACGTCCATGAAGCGCGCCCTGGGCTATGACGACAGCCTGGACGCCTTCGGCGTGCACGGCATCGGCGGCATCGTGGGCGCCATCCTGACCGGTGTGTTCGCCAAGATGTCCATTGCCAACAGCGAGGGTGCCTTCGCCGCCACGCTGAAGGATGCGCCGGACACGAAGCTGGGCCTGATCGAGGGCAATGTCGGCCAGGTGCTGACCCAGCTGGAGGGTGTGGCCTTCACCGTCGTGTGGTGCGCCGTCATCACCTTCATCCTGCTGAAGATCATCGACCTGGTGATCGGCCTGCGTGTCGATGAGGACATCGAGCGCGACGGTCTGGACATCGCCCTGCACGGCGAGTCCATCCACTAAATAAGCGGGCGGGGCAGCCCAAAACGGAAACCGCCGCCGGGGGCTACCTCGGCGGCGGTTTTCATTTGCGCATCAATCCGGAAGCGGTCAGCCCACCGCCACGGCGGTGGGCCGGATTTCACCGACGATCTCGCCCTTGCGGCTGGTGACCGGGGCGACGGCCAAGGTGGCGACGCCATCCCACACCGTGTCGGGCAGCACGCCCAGACGCTTCAGCACCGCCGCCATGGCCGGGCCGGCGGCACGGGGCGCCCCGTCCTCGATCTTCAGCGCGATGCCCAGCCCGTGTTCCGGCAGCACGGCGCAGCACACGCCCTCCGCCCCCGACTTCAGCAGCACGGCCGCGTTGGCGGCGCGCATGACCTCGGTATCGAAGTTGCCGGTACCGCCCACCAGCTCGGGATGCTTGCCCCAGGCGCGGCGCAGGCGCATCACCGCCTCCGCCCGCCGGTCGGGCAGGCTGTCGGGGTCGGCCAGGCGGGCCATGCCCAAGGCCAAGGCGCCCAGGGGCAGACCTATGGTGGGGATGGAACAGCCATCGACGCCCCAGGGCGCGCGGCTGAGATCATGGCCGGTCACCTGCTCGATGACGCCCAGGATGCGCTGCTGCACCGGATGCTGGTACCGGACGTAGCCTGCCAGCTTTTCCCCCTTGTGCTTGGCCACGGCCAGGAAGCCGGTGTGCTTGCCGGAGCAGTTGTTGTGCAGGGCGGTGGGCTTTTGCCCCGCCGCCAGCAGGGCGGCCGCCGTGGGCTCATGCGTCGGCAGGTGGGCGCCGCATTCCAGGTCGTTCACCGACAGGCCCAGCCGGTCCAGCCAGGCGGCCACGCGTTCGGTGTGCATGGCCTCCCCCTGGTGGGAGGCGCAGGCGAGCGCCAATTCCTCATCCGTCACGGCGTAGGCGTCGGCCGCCCCGCTTTCGATCAAGGGGATGGCCTGCAAGGCCTTGTTGGAGGAGCGGGGATAGACCAGGCCGTCCACGTCGCCCCAGTGGGCCACCACACGGGCGCCGGCATCGACCACCACCACCCGGCCGCGATGGCGGGATTCCACCATGGACCCGCGCGTCACCTCCACCAGGATGGGCGCGTCGGACCGGTCGGGAATGTCCACCTGGCGCACGGTCGCGTGGGCTTGGGGCGCCTGGGCCTGGGGGGCGGGCTGATGGTCGTGCCCGCCGCAGCAGCCGTCGCCGTGGTGATGCTCATGATCGTCGTGGTCGTGCATGACCAGGCGCTCCGCCCTTGGGGTTCGTTGATGCCCGCGTTCTCCCCCGGCCGGGGCATGACTGCAATCCTGTTCCCCGGGGGGCTGGAACCTTGCCCAAGCGGCTTGCCTTGTGCAAGGTGCGCGACATGCGTGGATATTTCGCCCTGGGCGCCGAGGGGATCAGCAAGTCGGGCAACATCGGGACCATCATGCGCTCCGGCCATGCGTTCGGGGCGAGCTTTGTGTTCACCGTGAACGCCGCCCTGGACCTGGATGAGATGAACCGGGTCGACACCTCGGGCGGCCAGGATCACGTCCCGCTCTACACCTATCCCAGCGTCTCGGCCATGGCCCTGCCGGAAGGCTGCACCCTGGTGGGTGTGGAGCTGACGGACGACGCCGTGGACCTGCCCAGCTTCCGCCACCCCCTGCGGGCGGCCTACGTCCTGGGGCCGGAGCGCGGCAGTTTGTCGCCGGCCATGCAGGCGCGCTGCGACCACGTCATCAAGATCCCCATCAAGTTCTGCGTCAACGTGGCCGTGGCCGCCGCCATCGTCATGTACGACCGCATGATCTCGCTGGGCCGTTTCGCCGAGCGGCCGGTACGCGCGGGCGGCCCGGTCGAGCCCGCGCCCACCCATGTCCACGGCCGGCAGAAGATCCGCAACGTGGACAGCAAGCGCATGCGCCCCCTGCTAGGCGGTTGGGAATAAGCGCCCTGGCGGTCTGGGAATAAGTTCCGGGCTTCCCTATATTAACGGTCTCAAGTGGCTTACCCGCCGCCGCCCTCCCGCGACCCGCCCAGGGTCCCGGGCGGCCTTTCCTTCGCGGTCGCGGATTCCTTCACCGTCCGGCCTTACGCGAGGCCGGCATCAGAGGAGACCGATGCCATGCCGACCCGCCCTGCCTACCTCCCAACCGTGACCGCCGCGCTGCTGACTTCCGTGCTGCTGACTGGCGCGCTGCTGGCCGCGCCCGCCGGGGCGCAGCAGACCACCACCGCCCAGCCCACCGCCACCACCCAGACGGTGACCGTGCCGGCGCCGGGCCCGCGCCGCGGGGCCGAGACGGCGACGCGGCAGGAAGACATCATCATCACTCCGCGCGCCTACCCCAGCTATGAGGAGGACGATGCCTTCCACCGCGCGGAATACGACCGGCTGAACGCCATCTACGGCAAGCCCGTGCCCATCAGCACCCGCGCCGACACCCTGATGGACGTGCCTCTGGGCAAGCTGCCGCAGGACCGCTCGGCCCTGCGCGCCATCATCGCCGACCCGGACACACCGCACCTGAGCGACGTGGTGGCGCCGGAGAGTAAGTAGGTTCCCTGCGGGCGCGGGGTTTTTAGTTCGCTTCAGGCGCCAGCGGGCCGTCCGGCCCTCGGCTGTCCTCGCTGCGCCCTGCGGTGCTCCCTCCGGCGGACGCGGTCGCGTCCTAGGAAAAAGGCAAACGGGTGCACGCTTCCCTTGAAACGCGAACGGCCCCGCCGGGCGTACCCGGCGGGGCCGTTCGTCTGGTCGGAAGCCACAAGCGCTCAGTCGTTGCGGATCTGCATGTAGGCGATGGGGTTCAAGTCCCAGGGGAAGTGGATCCAGGTGTCCTGCGACACCTCGGTGATGAAGGTGTCGACCAGCGGGCGGCCGGCGGGCTTGGCGTAGATGGTGGCGAAGTGCGCCTTGGGCATCATGTTGCGCACGATGGCGGCGGTCTTGCCGGTGTCGACCAGATCGTCGACGATCAGCCAGCCCTCGCCCTCACCCTCCACCGCCACCGGCGCCTTCAGGTTCTGGGCGGTGCGCTGGTTCTGGTGGTCGTAGCTGCTGATGCAGATGGTGTCGATCAGGCGGATGTTCAGCTCGCGCGCCAGGATGGCGGCCGGCACCAAGCCGCCGCGGGTGATGGCGACGATGCCCTTCCACGGCCCCTTGTCGCTGATGCGCCAGGCCAGCGCCTTGGCATGACGGTGCAACTCTTCCCAGGTGACGGGGAAGTTCTTGGCGGTATCGGCGTGATGGGACGACATGGGGGCGGCGCTCCGCGAAACGGTCAAAAATGTTCACAAAGGTGGAGAATTGGGTAGATAGCCCATCCCCGCCGTCTGGACAATGCATCGCGACGCACCGGCGTCCCGCTCGGCTTGCGGGGTGGGAGAGGCCATCGAAAAGAAAATGCAACGGGACCCAAAAAAGCTATTGCGTCCCCCCCGATCATCCTCTACAAGCACCCACCTCACCGGCCAACACCGGTGAGACGAAAAAGCGCCCGTAGCTCAATTGGATAGAGCACCAGACTACGAATCTGGGGGTTGGAGGTTCGAGTCCTTCCGGGCGCGCCATTCGTCTCAAGTAACGGACGAATAGTCAGATCAGGCCGTCGAGTTCTTCCGGCCTCTTATTCCAAACGAATTGAGCGCTGCCTGGGATGAAGCCCTCGTGAATAACACGAGGCCACCGCCGGGTCTTTGCCATTTCCGCAAATCCTTTCCAGCCCCTGCTCCCCGCCGCCCCCTGTGAAGGGCCCGCCGCATCCGCTTGATGGTCGCAGAGCTGGCCCTGGCCTATTGCCGCGCGCTCGGCCCGCCGTGGATTCCCCAAGAAAGCCGCTGTCTTGTTTCACCATCTCACTGCCTCTGGGAAACCGTACTGGACCCGCCGATTAACGGTCCTACATGGCCTAAAATAGTTGTAAAATTGCTCACATTATTACTAATTTAATAGACTTAAAGGCTGTATAATATTCGCTATATTAATTGCAGAGTTATATGACTATTACTAATTCAGTAAATGTAAAGCACGCATTTTGTCGCACTAATTATTGCGACTCTACCACCGGGTAAATACGCTCCCCCTCGTATCATTCATCGATCCGCTAACGGATCCGGCCGGGGGCCAACCGCCTCCGGGTTGAAGTGACAATGGTCCATGGGGGAATGGGGGTTGACGCGTTCTTACGGCGTCGTGCTGCGCGTGGGGCGCTTGGGCCCGCGCGTCATGCACCACCTGCTGCGCCGCATTCCAGCCGGCGTGCCGGTCACCGTCCTGCGAGTGCCTGGCCACCCGCTGGTTATTCCGGACGAGCGGTGCCGCGTCCTGGAGGGGGACACCGTCGACGCCGCCGGTCTGGCGGCCCTGGCCCGGGACATGGCGGTACCGGCCCTGCTGCTGTGCAGTGACGATGGCCTGATCGCGCTGCCCGCCTCCCCGCCACCGGCGTCCACCGACGTCGGGGTCGTCCGCCTGCTGCCGGTGATCGGCCCGCTGTACCGCCTGGACCGGGCCGACCGGCTGGACCGGCCGGAGCATTATTTCGGCCCCGTGCTGCTGCCCGTGGGCGCCCTGCCCGCCTGTGTCGGCGACGCCCCCGTTCCGCTGGACCGCTGGATCGGCCATCATGTCGTGCTGCGCGCCGTCGGGGCCGGCCTGCCCGTCGCCAACCTGCCAGCGGGCGGTCTGGTCCTGCCCTCCCTGGCCCAAGCCAGCGGCGCCGACCAGCACCGGGGCCGCATGGCCGCGCGCGATCTGCTGGCGCTGGCCGGTGGCGCGCAGAGCGACGCCTTCGCCGTTCTGGATGAGGCGCCCGACGATGGCGAAGACCGGACGCGCGCGGCCAAGCGCGCCATCGACGCCGCCCTGTCCCGTCTGACCAATCGCCTCGCCGCCGCCCTCGCCCCCTTCATCCCACCCGACCAGCGGGCCCGTCCCCTGCCGCCGCAGGGCCGGCTGGGCATCCTGAAGCTGGATTCCATCGGCGACAGCGTCCTGCTGACATCCTTCCTGCGCACCCTGCGGCCCTGGTTCGGAGGCGAAATCGGGTTGATGGCGGGGGCCCGCGTGCGCGACCTGGTGACCCGCGACCCGCGCATCGACCGCACGCTGCTGGTGCCGGTGCGCCTGCCCTGGCTGGCCCCCGATGAAGCCACGGCCTGGCTGGAGGCCACGATCGACCAGGCCGTCGCGTTCCTGCAGGGGGTAGACGCCACCATCATCCCCCGCCTGATGCCCGACTATTACCTGGCCAACCACCTCGCGGTGCTGGCCGGCGTGCCGCGCCGCTATGGCCTGACCAGCCCGCGCATGCCCGACCTCACCCGTTTCAACGCCGCCTTCACCGCCATGATGACGGACGTGGTGACCATTCCCGCCCCCTGCCACGAGGTGGAGGTGATGGGCGCGCTGATGCGGGCAGTCAGCGGCGGCGGGGCGGTCCCGACATCATCTGAGCCGCGCTGCGACATCCACCTGGACGAGGTGGACCGCGCCACGGCCTGGACGACGGTGCCGCCCATGGCCGGCCGCACCCTGGTGGCGCTGGGCCTGGGCGCCTCGACCGGGCGCCGGCGCTGGCCGGTGGATCAGGTGGTCACGGCGGCGCGGACGCTGGCGGGACGTCACGACCTGATGTTCGCGCTGCTGGGCGGCACGGACGTGGCCGGCGACGCCGCCGCCATTGCGCAGGCCCTGGGCAGCCGCGCACACAATCTGGCGGGCCGGCTGGACCTGCGCAAATCGGCCGCCGTGCTGGAGCGCGCGGCCCTGTACATCGGCAACGATTCCGGCCTGATGCACATGGCGGCGGCCGTGGCCGTGCCGGTGGTCGAAATCTCCTGCCATCCGCTGACGGCGCCGGACAACCATGAGAACGCGCCCCGCCGCTTCGGGCCCGTGGGCGTGCCGCACCGCATCGTACGCCCCGCCACCCCCGCCGACCCGGCCTGCGCCCAGGGCTGCGTGTCACGGCACACCGCGCATTGCATAACCGGGGTCAGCCCCGCCGAGGTGGTCGCCGCCGCCGAAACCCTGCTGGCCTCCACCCCCCTGTCCGCCAGCCTGGTTGAATACAGCTAGGCGCCGTATTCCACAGCCAGGCGGCGGATGCCGACGGCCAGCTTGCGGTCGTCATGGGACAGGCCCAGCGCGGCGGCGCTCATCGCGTTCGTGGTGCGGAACACCAGTTCAAGACGGCCGTCGGCCGGTATCTCGTCCCGCTCCAGCGCGAAGGTCAGCCGCACCTTGTCCTCATCCGCCGGCCCCGACCGCAACACCGCAATCATCCGACCGCAAACCTGGATTTCCATCTCGGCCTCGCCGGCGGCGTGCCGGAAAGCGGGCGCCAGGACCAGGTCGATGGCGCCGCGAGCCCAGGTGGCGTCGGCAGCCAGGGGATAATCGACGCTGGCCGTCGCCGTCCGGGCCCACATAACGCCGTCACCGCCTGAGATTTCCGGACGGAAAAAGCCGTGCGCCACGCTGCGGTTCACGCACCCCGACGGGCCGAAGTCGATGGCATAGCCGGAGGGCAGGCTGCTGGTCAGGGGGACGTAGCCGAACCGTTCCATGAAGTCCCGGCCGGCGATCTCGACGGCCATGATTTGGTCGATGGTCAGCTTCCCCACGTACTTTCCCACCAGGCCGTCGCCGACATGGTTGGGATGCCAGTGGGACGCCGCGTCGAACTGCAGGCGCGGGTTGTCGTCGCCCATGCGGCCCTCCTGGATGAAGCGGCCAATCCGCTGCACCACCTCGCCCTTGGCGTGAGCCTGGAAGATCGCATCGGCAACCTGGTCGCTTATTTCCACGCCGACATGGGTGGCGATCTTGGAAACGGTGGCCGCCGCCTCCATGAAGTCGTCTTCATAGCGCAGCACCCAGACCGGGCAGTCCGCCACCAGGCGCATCAGATAGCGGGCGCTGTTGCGCACCTCGTCCGCCGCCTCCTGGAAGGAATGCCCGAACCGCTCCATGAGGGAGACGACGGCATCGCGCGGGTCGCGGACGGTGACGATGACCGGAGCGCCCGCGAACAGGCAGGTCGCCAGCAGGGCCGCGGACGGCTCATGCGCCTTCACGAGGACGACATCCGCCCCGCGCAACGCCAGGATGTTCTCGTGCGTCAAATCGTTGGCGAAGAAGCGGGCGATGCGGACATCCGATGTTTCCAGCACTGCGTGGATGACGTTGTAGACCCAGGTCGAACCGCTGCCCTGCAAACCGAACGAGCCGATGAGGCGGGGGAAACGGCTGGGCACGGACAGGGTCATACGGGGTCTCTCAAGCACCAGGAACGGCGGGCCGGGCGACCTTATCAAGGCCGCCCGGCGCCGTCCTTCGGCCTTACAGCGTACTCATGCCGCCATCGATGACCAACTCGCTGCCCACGGTGAAGCGGGACTCGTCGGACGCCAGGAAGACCACGTACTTGGCCACCTCCACCGGGTCGCCGAAGCGGCCAGCGGGGATTTGCGCCAGGATGCCGGCGGCCATGGCCTTCAGGTCTGCCTCAGCCAGGCCCAGCTTGCCGTAAAGCGGCGTGGAAATGGGGCCCGGGCTGACGGCGTTCACGCGCACGCCCCGGCCGATCAGTTCCCCCGACAGGGTGCGCGCCATGGAGATCAGCGCGGCCTTGGTGGCGGCGTAGACGCTGGAGTTGGGCATGCCGATGTGGGCGTTGATCGAGGTGTTCAGGATGATGGAAGCCGGGTTGGCCAACAGGGGCAACAGGGCCTGGATCAGGAAGTAAGGGCCCTTCACGTTCACCGCGAAGGAGCGGTCGAAGCCCGCCTCGTCCCAGGCCTCCACCGGGCGGAAGTCGGCCACGCCGGCGTTGATGAAAACCGCGTCCAGCGTGCCGAAGGCCTGGCGCACCTGGGCCGCGATGGCCTGCTGGCCGGCCACGTCGCCCGCGTCGGCCTGGATGACCAGGGCCTGGTCGCCCAGCGCCTCACGGGCCTGGGCCACGCTGGCGGCGCTGCTGCCGGTAACGGCGACGCGGGCGCCCTCATTGATGAACTGGCGGGCCGTTTCCAGGCCGATGCCACTGGTGCCGCCGGTGATCAGGGCGGTCTTGTTCGCTAAACGGGCCATGATGCGCATCCTTTCCTTTGGGAGGAGGGCCTTGGCGTCATCGCCGGCCCCGACACCCAAAGGATTACGCTTCAGCGTTCCTGGGAAAAATGGCCATGAACTGATACCATTATTCCGCTTTCATGAATGATCAGCCAAGGCCGGCGTCATCCGCCGCAAGCGGTCAGCCAGGAAATCCACGCACAGCCGCACCTTGGCCGCGGCGTGGCGGCTATGGGGATAGACGGCGTGCAGCGGGGCGGCCGGCAGCGGCAGATGGGGCAGCACCACCTCCAGCCGGCCGGCGGCGATATCCTCATGCACGTCCCAGATGGATTTCAGCACTAGGCCGGCCCCAGCCCGCGCCCAGGCATGGGCCCGTTCGCCGTCATTGCTGCTGAGAGGGCCGCGCACGCGGACGCTGCGCCCGTCGGCGAAGGTCCATTGGTCGGGTGGCGGGTCGCCAAACAGCAGGCAGTCATGGACCAGCAGATCCTCCACCCCCTGCGGCCGGCCCCGGCGGTCGAGATAGGATGGGGCGCCACAGATGACCCGCCGGTTGGGCGCCAGCTGGCGGGCGATCAGGCTGCTGTCCGCCAGCGCGCCGAAGCGGATGGCGAGGTCGAAACCGTTGTCGATGATGTTGAACAAGGTGTCGGCGGCATGCAGGTGGACCTGCAAGCCGGGGTGCAGCGCCTGGAATTCCTGCAGCAGGGGCGCCAGGTGGCGGCTGAAGGCCACGGTGGAAGTCAGGCGCAGCAGGCCGCTGGCGGTGTGGCGGCCCTTGGTCGCCTCCATCTCCGCCTCCTCCACCTCCGCCAGGATGCGGACGCAACGGACGTGGTAGGCCGCCCCCTCCTCCGTCAGGGCCAGGGTGCGGGTGGTGCGGTTCAGCAGGCGCACGCCCAGCCGTTCCTCCAGCCCGCTGACGCGGCGGCTGATGACGGCCAGCGATTGTCCCAGGTCGCGGGCCGCGGCGGACAGGCTGCCCGCCTCAACCACGCGGACGAAGGTCGCCATATCGGAAAAAGTGTCGGCCATATTCTTGCGTATAACACAACAGACCTTGCCGACTATGGCGTATTCTTGCGAACATCTAAAGCGCGTACCGTCAGGCCATCGAATTCACCCCCTGATGGAGCGCGCAAATGTCCCCCTCCCTGGTCCGGGGCACCGTCCTGGCCCTGGCGCTGTCCGCAGCCACCCCGGTGGCCTTCGCCGCCGACACCCTGGTCCAGCCCAAACACCTGACCATCGACGCCAGCCTGCCCAAGGCGCAGGCCGACGCGGAAATCCTGGCGGCCCGCCGCTACGCCACCTTCTGGTCCTCAGGCGACGAGGCCATGGCCCGCGCCGCCCTGGCGCCGGACTTCACCGACCGTACGCTGCCGCCGGGCCGCGCCCAGGGCGTGCCGGGGCCGCTGGCCGCCTCCGCCTTCGTGCGGGCCGCCATCCCCGACCTGACCGCCAGCGTCGAACAGCTGGTCGTGGCCGGTGACCGGGTGACGGTGCACTTCCGCTTCCAGGGCCATTTCACTGGCCATTTCGGCGAGGTGCCGGGCAAGGGCCAGGTGGTCGATTTCATCGCCACCGACCTCTACCGCGTCCAGGACGGCCGCATCGCCGAGAACTGGCACATCGAAGACAACCTGACCCTGCTGCGCCAGTTGGGTGTGGTGGCCCAGTAAAAGGAGCAACCAGCCATGACCACCGACATCACCGCCAGCCGCCGCAGCTTCCTGACCCATGCCGGCGCCGGTGCCGGCCTGCTGGCCGCCGGCATGGCGATGGGCGGCGCCGCCGCCGGCGCCGCCGAAACCAAGACCCCCGCCACCAAGCCCACGGCCGCCAAATCCCAGGAGACCAAATCTCAAGGCGGCTTCTGGCCCGGCGACACCCGTCTGGTCATCAGCGTGTCCATGCAGTTCGAGGCCGGCGGCCAGCCGCTGAAGGGCACCGACAGCCCCTTCCCCAAGGTGGACTTCCCCGACAGTGTGCCAAGCGACGCGGTCGCCAACACCTGGTTCGCCTATGGCTATCGCGAGGGCGTGCCGCGCATGCTGGACCTGTGGGACAAGCACGGCGTCAAGGTCACCTCGCACATGATCGGCGAGGCGGTGCGCAAGAACCCGAACCTGGCGCGCGAGATCGTCAAGCGCGGCCATGAGGCCGCCGGCCACGGCCCGCGCTGGAGTTCCGAATACGCCATGAGCCGGGAGGAGGAGCGCCAGTTTCTGACCGACGCCCGCACCATGGTGGCGGAGGTCACCGGCCAGACGCCGGTGGGCTACAACGCCAACTGGCTGCGCCGCGGGCCCTACACCCTGCCGCTGCTGCAGGAGCTGGGCTACCTCTACCACATCGATGACGTCAGCCGGGACGAGCCCTTCATCGAGCAGGTGAACGGCCATGACTTCGTGGTGGTGCCCTATACCCTGCGCAACAACGACATCGTGCTGATCGAGGGCCGCAACTACACGCCCACCCAGTTCCTGGAGCAGGTCACGCTGGACTTCGACCAGCTGTATGAGGAGGCGGGCCACCGCCGCCGCATGATGTCCATCAGCGCGCATGACCGCATCAGCGGCACGCCGCAGATGGTGCGGGTGTGGGACAAGTTCCTGACCTACGCCAAGAGCCACCCCGGCGTGACCTTCCTGCGCAAGGATGAGATCGCCCGCTTCGCCGCCGGCAGCCCGCTGACCGTGCGCGAAACCGAGACGATCTGAGGCGGAGGCGGCCATGCAGCTGGACCACGCCACCCTGCGCACCGCTGACCTGGAAGGCACCCGATCCTTCCTGGAGAGGGTGCTGGACCTGAGGCCTGGTTATCGCCCGCCCTTCGACTTCCCCGGGTACTGGCTGTACGCCGGGGACGCCCCCATCGTGCATCTGATCCCCGGATCGGGCGCCCCGGTGGGCCGGGCAGGGGAGATGCTGGACCATGTGGCCTTCCGCATGGATGGCCAGTCGGAACGTTACTGGGCCCTGCGGGCCAGGCTGGAGGGCCTGGCCATCCCCTATTCCACCATGGACCTTCCCGACCTGGGGGAACGGCGGCTGTTCATCCGCACGCCCCCCAGCGCGGGCGGCGGCGCCATCCTTCTGGAACTGGTGTTCCGCGAAGGATAGGCGAATGGGGGGGCGTCCGTTTCCGTCCTGCACATCACGGAAACCGGATCTCAGGGCTGAACGTCGATCACCACCATCAAGCCGCCGCCGCCCTGCGATTCGGTATTGTTGTTGGTGGTGTGATGGGGAATATGACAATGGATCAGCCATTTCCCCGGCAGGCGCGCCGTCCAGATGACGTCGTAGCGCTGGCCTGGCCCCACATTCACGGTGTCCGCCTCATACCGCGCGGGCGGCGGCAGCGTCTGTCCATCGCGGGCCACGACCAGGAAGGGCCCGCCATGGATGTGCATGGGATGGATGAAGCCGGTGTTGGTGCCGATAAAGCGCACCTTCAGCGTTTCACCCACCTTCATGCGCACCGTTTCCGTCGCGGGATAGGCACGACCGTTGATGGTGAAATAATTGGGATGGCCGCCGTCCATGGGCATGGCGGGGAAGGTCAGCCCATCGCGCCGCAGCCATTCCTGCAGCTGGATCACATAGTCATGGTCGGCCGGCACCTCGTCCTTAGGGTCGGCGGGGTCGATGATCAGCGCGCCGTACAGCCCCAGGGCCTGCGTGCGGTCTGGGTTGGCGTGCGGGTGGTAGAAATAGGTGCCGTGCTGGCCAGCCGTGAATTCGTAGCTGAACCGCCCGCCGGACGGGATGGGCGGCTGCGTCACCCAGGCAGGTCCATCCATGGCGTTGGGAACCGTCAGGCCATGCCAATGGACGGTGGTGGGTTCCGGCAGCGCGTTGGTGACGTTGATGCGCACCCGGTCACCCTGCCGGATATGGATGCGCGGCCCGGGGACTTGGCCGTTATAGGCATAGGCGTCAACGGTGACGCCGGGAAGGATGGTCCAGCGGATGACGGACGCGCGCAGGTCGAAGACCTTCACCCCGTCCTCCAGCCGGTAGGGCAACGCACGGTCGCCCATGGCGTCGATACCAAAAGCCGCCGTCACCCGGCGCGGATCCACGGCGGCCATGTCGCGCATCGCTTCGGCCGGGGTATCGCGGTCCATGACCATGCCGGGTGGCATTATGGCCCCACCCACGTCGCGCGCCGACACGTCCAGATTCAGCCAGTTGGCCGGCGCCGCCATGCCGGTGACCAGCGCCAGCAGCGACACGCCACCCAGCGCGGCCACCTGGGAAGCAGTGGCGTCGGATTTCATCTCATGACGATGGTGGCTTCCTTCCCGCTGGGTCATCAACCCATGCTTCATCCCCCGGGCCACCATCCAGACATTGGCGGGGTAGGCCGTGACGAACCCCGCGCCGACGCCCAGCGCCATGGTGCCCCAGAACAGCAGTTCCGCCGGTTCCATGGCGCGCATGTCGCGCCCCATCATCAGGAAGCACATGACCGGTGCCATGCCGGCCATCATGAAGTTCATGCTGATGAATTCCGGCAGGAAGCTGCCACGCACGTTCTGCCAATAGCCGCCGCCCATGGCCGACCGCATGAACAGCGACTGGAAGATGAACAGCCCCATGGCGAACCCGGACAGATATTCCACGATCAGGTCCAGCCACATGGGCAGGCCGAACGCCGCCGTCACCACGGCCGCCAGTACGATGCCGGTAGCGTCCCCCGCCACGCAGTGGATGGTGGAGCCGGCCCCCTGCTTCCACAGGGGCCGGATGAACGCCTCATGCACGCCAGGCCGGGGTTCCTTGTCGACCAGCACGTACAGCAAAAGGCCGAGAGGTCCGAGATAGAGGGTGATGAGGATGAAGCCCCACTTCATCACCGGCGGTTCCGGGTTGTGGCGATATTGGTCGATACCGACATACACGGCCGACGCCAGCGCCAGGACAAACCAGGCGGCCAGGAAATAATCCACCGGCTGAACCAGCATGGGCGCCCTGCTTCCTTGGGGTTATGGAGGCAGGGCCCTAACAGGCGAAGCTGACGGCGGTTCCTTTACGCCGCCGCGACCGCCGGTTCCCAGGCGAAATCAGGATAGAATTCCGCCATCAGCCGGTCGGTGTAGGCCAGCAGGTTGGGATACTTCAGCACCCGGCGACGCACCTCCGTATCGAAGTAGGGCGTCAGCAGGCTGGCCAGCACGCCCAGCGCCGTGGCGTCCACCGCCGTGGCGTCCACCGCCGTGGTCCGGTCGCCCAGGAAGTAGGGCTGGTCGCCCAGCAGCAGGGACAGGGCGGACAGGGAGCGGTCGCAGAGATCCGCGATCTCCGCATCCGAATGACGCCCGGGACCGGCGGCGCGCACATTGTTGGTCACCCGTTCCAGCACCTGCTGACGCAGGGTTTCCCGCATGGCTTCCGGCACGCGGTTAAAGAACTGGGCCGGGCCCTTGGCGAAGTTCTCCGGAATCAGCCAACGGCTGTACACCACGGTCCAGTACAGCTGATTTTCCAGCAGACGCTCGATGGTCCAGGACAGCGCCCGCTGCTGGGGCGTGAGGCCGGCGTCCAGATCCACGCCGTAGGTCTTCTCGATATGGGCGCGGATGAAGGTGCTGTCGCCCAGACGGGTGCCGTCATCCTCGATATACGGGATCTGTCCCTTGGGACCCTGGTCGGGCATGCCCTGAGCCTTCACATAGGGCACCCCGGCCATCTTCAGCTGCACCTCCGCCTTGATGCAGAAGGGGCTGGCGTCGGGCAGGCCGAACAGGGCGCCGCCGGTGTAGAGGGTAATGGGCTGGCTGGAGTTGCTCTGGGTGGCGGTCATGGCGGTTTTCCTTGGGGGCAGTGGCTTGGGGGACGGTGGCTTGTGGATGCCCCCGTTCTACTGCCATCCTGCTGCCAACATGCTGTCAGCAGCGTGACACCAGGATGCCCCCATGAGACGCGCCGACCGCCTGTTCCAGATCATCCAGATCCTGCGCCGCACGCGCCGTCCCCTGACGGCCGACGCCATCGCGGCGGAGTTGGAGACGTCCAAGCGCACCGTCTATCGCGACATCGCCGACCTGATGGCCCAGCGGGTGCCCATCCGGGGGGAGGCGGGCATCGGCTATGTGCTTGACGAGGGGTACGACCTGCCGCCCCTGATGCTGACCCCGGATGAGATCGAGGCCGCCGTCCTGGGCGCCCAGTGGGTCAGCACCCAGGCCGACCCCGCCCTGGCGCGGGCCGCCCAGGATCTGATCGCCAAGATCGCCGCCGCCGTGCCCGACCGCCTGCGCCCCTATGTGCTGGAGCCGGCGACGCGCATGCCGCCACACCCACCGGCCGCCGCGCCGGATGGCCTGGACATGGCGCGCACCCGCGCCTGGATCCACGCCGGGCGCAAGATCCGCCTGAGCTACGCCGATGAGCTTGGCCGGCCCAGCGACCGCGTCGTCTGGCCCGTCACCGTCGCCTATTTTCAGACCGTGCGCCTGCTGGTGGCCTGGTGCGAGTTGCGCCAGGACTTCCGCCACTTCCGCGCCGACCGGGTGACAGCCGCCGACTTCCTGGACGAGCGCTATCCCGATCGTCCCGCCATCCTGCGCGACCGTTGGCTGCGTGGGATGCAGAGCCAGATTCAGCGGCAGCAGGCCGAAGGCGCGGCCGGGCCATCCGCTCAGGGCTGATGGTCCAGCAGGCTGACCAGATAGAAGGGGCGGCGGCTTTCCCGCACCAGATGGAAGCGCGGCGACCAGGCGAAGGCCTCATGGATCCGCCGGGACAGCCGCGACTCCGGATCAGCGGCGAAGAAGTAGTGGTTGGCCAGCAGGCAGACGCCTCCGGGGGCCAGCAAGTCGGCCACCCGCGCCGCCACCCCCTTCAATAGGGCGGGCGTGATGGGCGGCGGCAGGTAGTAGAGCGTGTCCGCGATCACCACCAGGTCGAACTGGCCATCCAGGTCGCGCGGCAGGTCCAGGACATCGCCCTGGCGGAAACTGACATGGGCGTGGGCGGCGGCACGCGCGGCCGCCCGGTCCACCGCCGCCTGGGCGATATCCATCCCGACCACGGCGTCGGCACGGGCCGCCAGCCTGGTGCTGAGCAACCCCAGCCCGCAGCCCAGATCCAGCGCGCGGCTGAACCGGCGCCCGGGGGGCAGGCAGTCGACGACGCGGTCATACTTCCAGCCTTGGTAGCGATAGCGGTCGCTGCCCGATGCCCACGGGTCGCCGAAGGTGCCGTAAGCGTTCTCGAACGCGGCGCGCTGGCCGACCTCACCCCGCCAGCGGCCGATGGCGCCGTCCGTCTTGGCGCTGCGCAGGAACAGGCCGATGTCGGCCGGCGCCATGAAGCGGGCGCGGCGCCACCGGGCGCGCAAGCCACGCTCCCCCGGCTGGGGACCCGCCCTGTCGGTGACGGTGCCGTTGGCGGTTTCGGGAAGCGCCACCATGGTCGTTTCTCCAAGGCGGCCAGAAGGAAGCCGGGCGCCATTTTGAATGGAAGGGTCCACGGGACGGCCCACATGACGTTATCAGGGAATTCCAAGCCGAGTCTTATGATGGGAATACCAGGATATGCGGTACCGGGCCCCGTAGCGGGCATTCTTACGCTTATGTTGTATGAAAAAAGGCATATTTGGCCCAGACAATCAAGATCTGCGCACAGTCGCGACCAATTGCCACGGCAGCGATCCCGTCCCACCTTTAATCACACCAAAAATTCGCCGCACCGCAGCGGAATCATAATCTTATTTTTTACTTGGTCGTTTCAGGATGGAGTTTTCCATCGGTTGAAACCACCGGCCCGGTCTTTGAGAAGGACGGCTTATCACAAATGTCGCCGATCCCTGAGAAATCCCCTGTTGACCCCGACAATATACTAAGCCATAGCTTGGTATATGAGCGAACACGACGATATCTTCGCGGCGGCGCTGGAAACGGCGCGGCGGCTGCACCGCAGCACCGCCGCCCTGTCCCGCCGCCTACTGGCCAACCGGCCGGCGGAGGGTATGAGCACGACCAAGCTGGGCGTGCTGGGCCAGTTGCACCGGGAGGGGCCGGCCACGGCCACGGCCTTGGCCGCCTACCTGCGCATCCAGCCGCAGTCGCTGACCCGCCTGCTGGCCGACCTGGAAGGACAAGGCCACATCGCCCGCCGGCCCGACGCGGTGGATCGCCGCCAGGTGCGCATCGAAATCACCGATACCGGCCGCCGGGCCCTGTTCGGCGACGTGCACGGCCGGCGCACCGCCCTGGCCCGCGCCCTGATCACCACCCTGACCCCGACGGAGCGCGAGCTGCTGCGCCTGGCGGCCGGCCTGATGGACAGGCTGGCCGATGCCGACCTGGGGCCGGACAACCCGACATCTGAAGAGGGGGATGCCTGATGCGCCGTACTGGACTGATCGCCGCCGCGCTGACGGCGTCACTGCTGGCCCCTTCCGCAAAGGCCCAGACCTTCGAGCCCGGCGGCCCGGACGCCGCCGCCTATGGCCAGGCCCAGGGTTATCCCGCCGGCACCTGGGACAACTGGTATGAGAAGCCCCACATGGTCTGGGGCTTCAGCCATTACGACAGCCTGGTGAAGACCCACACCCTGCCGGCGGCGGCCAAGCCCTGGGCCTTCCGGCGGGCGGCGGCGGAGCCGGAACTGCACTACGTGCCCGACATCCTGCACCTGAAGGACGGTCCGGTGCTGGGCCTGGCGGATTACATGGCGCGGGTGCCGGCCACCGGCCTGCTGATCCTGAAGGACGACATCATCCTGGTGGAACGGTACCAGTACGGCCGCACGGACAAGGACCGCTTCACCTCGCAATCCATGGCCAAGACCCTGGTCAGCCTGCTGCTGGGGGCCGCCATCGCCGACGGACGCGTCAAGGGTATCGACGACCCGGCCGAAGCCTACGTCCCCACCCTGAAGGGCAGCGCCTATGGCCAGACGCCGCTGAAGGCGCTGCTGCAGATGTCGTCCGGCGTGGCCTTCGAGGATGCGGAGCCGCGCGGCCTGTACCAGGACATCCACAGCGGGGTGGATGAGGGAACGGCGCTGGCCAAGTACGCCCGCACCACCCCCGCTGGCAGCCATTTCCAATATTCCTGCGGTGATAGTGAGGCGCTGGCTACCGTGGTGCGCCACGCCACCGGCCGGTCCCTGTCCGATTACCTGACCACCAAGGTCTGGCAGCCCATGGGGGCGGAGGCCGAGGCGCGATGGGAGGTGGACGCCAGCGGGCAGGAGATCGGCTGTTCCGGCTTCAACGCCACCCTGCGCGACTATGGCCGCCTGGGCCGCCTGCTGGCCCACGACGGCGCGTGAGAGGGCAAGCAACTGATCCCCAAGGACTGGCTGCTGGCCGCCACCACCCTGGACCCGGCCGACGCGCAGGTGGCGTCGGGCACGGCGGCGCACCTCTACGGCTATGGCTACCAGGTCTGGGTGCTGCCCCCCAAGCTCAGCCCCGACGGCCGCCGGCTGTTCGCGCTTCTAGGTGCCGAGGGCCAGTACATCTTCGTCGACCCCAAGACCAAGCTGGTCATGGTCCAGACCTCGGTCAAGACCGACAACCTGCCCCTGACCAGCCCGCATTCGGAGACGCTGGCCCTGTGGCTGGCGGTAATCCGCGAATGGGATAAGTGATCAGTCCCCATCCTCCCGCGTATCCGCCGGCTGATGGCCCTTCAGCCGGCTGGGCAGCAGGTCGCCGGAGCGTTCCAGGACGGGATAGGCCGCCGCTTCCGCCAGATGGGTGTTCACCCGTTTCAGGTCGCGCAGCAGGTCCAGATGCAGGGCGCTGGTTTCCGCGCTGTCCACCCGGCCGGCGCTGAGGCGGGCGAAGTGGGCGGTGGTGGCCTGGTTCTCGCGCCGGCGGAACGCCTCTTTCTCGCCGGCCAGCAGCCGGGCGGCGCGGGCATCGCCGGTCATGAACAGCGAGCCCGCCGTGCGCAGGTTGACGATCAGACTGTCGATCAGGGCCAGCAGATCCCGTTGCCCCTCGGCCGAGAAAACCAAGCCGCGTTTCAGCCGCTTGCGCGCCAGACCCATCAGGTTGCGGTCCACCACATCGCCCGCGTGTTCCATATTCATGGCGAAGGTCAGGATTTCCAGCGCCCGCCGCTGGTCCGCGTCCGACAGGGCGTCGCTGTCCAGGGTGGAGAGATAGGCCTTGATGGCGGTGTTCAGCCGATCCAGCACGTCGTCCATGCGCTTGGTCTCAGCGATGCGGCGCCGGTCGCCCTCATCCAAGGCGTCGCGCAGGCCCTGCAGCATGGCCTCCAGCACATCCACCAGGCGCAGGGCCTCACGCGCGGCGTTGCCCAGGGCCACCACCGGCGTGTCCTGGGCCGACGGGTCGAGGTAGAGCGGACGGCCCGGATCGGCCGCATCCATCCTGGCCGGCAGCAGGCGGGCCAGCAGCCGGGCGTACAACGGCAGCAAGGGGAAGCACAGAAGCGCCACCGCCAGGTTGAACAGGGTGTGGAAATCGGCCACCGCCCGGGTCACGTCCGGTTCCAGCCCCACCATCAGGCGGCCGAGGTGCCCGAGGGCCGCCAGACCCAGCAGCACCGCCGCCGCCCGGTTCAGCAGGTTGCCCAAGGGCAGGCGCCGGGCGGCGGGGTCGTTACCGGCGGCCCCCTCCAGCACCGGGTTGATGGCGGTGCCCAGGTTGGCGCCCAGCACCAGAGCGAAGGCGGCGTGGGGCGGCACGGCCCCCTGCGCCGCCAGCGACATGGTCAGCAGCACCACCGCCACGCTGGAATGGGCGGCCCAGGTCAGTGCCGCCGCCAGGATGACATCCACCACCGGTTCGGTGGCGATGGCGCCCAGGATCAGGCGCAGGCTGGGCGCATCCTCATAGGGCGCGATGATCGCCAGCAACTGGTGCAGGGCCATGAGCATGAGGCCCAGGCCGATGAAGGCGCGGCCCATGTCGCGCGACGGGCTGACGCCCCGGCGGAACAGCAGGAAGCCCACCAGGATCAGCACGGGAGCGATGGAGGCGACGTTGAAGGACAGGGCCTGGACGATCAGGGTGGTGCCCACGTTGGCGCCCAGCATGACGGCCAGGGCCGGCACCAGATCCACCAGCCCGCCGGCCACGAAGCCTGAGACCATCAGGCCGGTGGCCGTACTGCTCTGCAGCAGCGCCGTGACGCCCATGCCCACCAGGAAGGCCTGGAACCGGTTGGCCAGCGCCCGGCCCAGGACCGCGCGCAGACGGGCACCGAAGGCGCGCTGCACACCGGTTTGCACCATGTGCACGCCCCACAGCAGCAGGGCGACGGCGCCCGCCAGCTCGGCGATGGCGAAGGTGAAGTCCATGACGGCCAGGGTCCGCCCCGGGGCGCCCCGACGCAACACGGACCATGGGACTAGGAAGATGGGGGCACCACCTTCACCTCCACCGCCGGCGCGTCCGGTTCCAGGAAGCGCAACAGCGCCTCCCCTTCCTCGCGCAAGGCCGCCTCATCTGCGATGGTCAGAGGAACGAAGGGCTCCAGCGTCAGGGTGGCCAGCTTGGCCTTGCGCGCCGTTTTCCAGATGCCGGCGACAAAGCCGTCCACCAGGAAGGTGGCCGCGACCTGAAGGTTCTTGGACACGATGCGCGGGCGCCAAGCCTCATCCACGATGCGGGTGCGATCGGCGTGGGCCAGGATGAGGTTGTCGAAAGCGGGCACGTAGCGCACGGGCGCCGGCGTCTCCGGCGGCGGGCGGGGGGCGTCGGGCAGGTCCCACAGCGCCCTTCCCTTCTCATCCCGCAGCACCACCAGTTCCGCCGCCATGGACTCCAGCACCGGCTTCAGCCCCTTCAGCCCGCACCAGGCCTGCATGTCGGCGGCGGTGGCGGGGCCGAAGGCGGCAAGATAGCGGCGCACCAGCCCCTGCAGGTCGCCCTGCAAATCCACCGGCCGCTCCAGCCATTCCTCCGCCGCCACGTACAGCGGGTCGTTGGCGATGCCCCAGGGGCTGTCGTCCGGCGCCGTCACCAGCGGCAGATGGCAGCGCACGGCGTGCCCCATGGCGCGGTCGTCCGCCTCATCCGGAAAGGCGTGGGCCAGATGGGCGCGCAGGTCGGTGAAGGTGCGGGGCAGGGACATGAAGGGCCGGGCCACGGCGGCGATGGGCAGGGGGTCGATATGGCGGGTGCGGTCGCCCAGGCCGAAGAAGGCGGCGGTCAGCATCGGCTGCATCAGGCCGCGCCAGGCGGCGTAGTCGGCAGCGCTGACAAGGTGCTGGGTGCCGCGCAGCAGGGTGGCGCGCACCACGTGGCGTTCGCGCAAAGCCGCCAGCAGGTCGTCGCGCCGGAAGCCCAGTAGGCGGGACCATAGGCCGATGAAAGGCGGGCGCGGTTCCTGCGCCTGCAGGCCCGCCGTCGCCTCCACCGCCGCGACCACGCCGGCGGCATGGCGCGACAGCAGCATCTGGCGGGCCAGCAAGGCGCGGTTCAGGTCCGCGCGGCTCATGACCTTATTATCTACATTGGTCATTGTGGTAATCCTTCCGAACCAGATGCCCATTATTCGTCAAATGCCGGGCGGTCATGCGGCCGGCGGTGGGAATAGGTCCCTGGCGGGGCTTTCCCTGGTGCCCATATCAGGCATAATGACCTGAATTCGCGCTTGGAAAAGTGCGACTGTCCCCTTGTAGCCCAGGAGCCTGCGATGACCGCCCGCACCACCCTCTCCGCCCTGGGCGTCGCCGCCCTGCTGGCCCTGCCCCTGTTGGCCCCCGCCGCGGCCACCGCCCAGGTCGCCGCCCCGCAGGTGGGCAATGTGGAACTGAAACAGCCCCTGCCCTATCCCTATGACGAGGCCATCGACAACGCCGCCGTGAACGCCCAGGTGGACGCCGCCCTGGCCAAGGCGAAGAAGGAGCACAAGCGCGTGCTGCTGGACTTCGGCGGCAACTGGTGCGGCGATTGCCGCGTGCTGGCCGGCCTGGTGGAACTGCCGCAGGTCCACAGCTTCCTGGACAAGAATTACGTCCTGGTGACGGTGGACGTGGGCCGCTACACCAAGAACATGGACGTGCCCGCGCGCTTCGGCGTGCCGAAGTTCAAGGGCGTGCCTACCGTGCTGGTGGTGGAGGCCGACGGCACCCTGGTGAACGGCGACGCCAGCTTCGACCTGACCGACGCCCGCCACATGGACCCGCAGGCCGTGGTCGACTGGCTGGCCAAGTGGGCCCCGCCGTCGAAGACGGCCTCCCGGTAAAACTCCGTCGAAGGCGGCGTCCCGATGAGGCACGGCGTCACAAGACCGTAACGCAAGGGCCCTATCACAGGCAGATGAAGGAACCGCCTTCATCCTGTCCGTGATGGGGCCTTTTGCTGTCGACGTCAAATTCCCGTTGGCCTTGGGCCTTGCTGGCGTTGTACCCGCTGGCCGGCCTGCTGGACCCGCTGCTGGTCTCGGCCGTGCCCGGCTGGGCGCCGTGGAACGTGCGCGCGGGCATCGGCCTGGCGCTGGTCATGCTGTGGGGCGCGCACCGCCTGCCCCTGGTGATGCTGGCGGCCGTCGCCGGCCTGGCCCTGCGCGCCGGCCTGGTGCCGGCCAGCCATCCCCTGGCCGCCAGCATGGCCATCCCCACCCTGGCCGAGCCGCTGGTCTTCGCCCTGCCCGCCCTGCTGCTGGCCCGCCGCCTGCGCCAGGATGGCGAGGGCTTCGTGCTGGAGGATGTGGATGGCGTCATGCGCCTGGCCGGCCTGACCATGGCCGGGGCGCTGGGGCAGAGCCTGCTGCTGCTGGCCCTGGCCTGGGTTTTGCCGGCCTGGCCCCTGGCGGGATGGACGCTGACCGGCTGGGACGGGCGCGCCATGACCGCCGACCCGCTGACCGTGGCCCTGCAGCACTGGGTGGGCGACGTGGCCGGCGTCACCGTGGTGGCGACCCTGGCCCTGATGGCGCTGCGCCTGGCGCATCCCCTGCACCCCGCCCGCCTGCTGCGCGCCCAGATCCTGGGCCAGGTTGCCGGCATCTGCCTGTCGGTGGCGGTGATCTTCCCCCGGGTAGTAGGGTCGCGCTTCTACCCCGTGTTCATCCCCCTGGTGTGGGTGGCGGCCGGCAGCGGCCTGCCCGGCGCCGTGCTGGCCTTGGCCGGGCTGGAGGCCGCCCTCAGCCTGGGCATCGCCGTTTGCGACATCCAGCCCTATCAGGCGCTGAAGCTGCAAATCCTGATGCTGTCGCTGGCTATGACCGGGCTGCTGCTGGGCGCGGTGATTTCCGAGCGTGAGCGGGTGCGCGCGGCGGCGGCCAAGGGCGAGGCGCGGTTGAAGACCCTGATCGAGTTGGCGCCCGACGGCATCGTCATCCTGGACGCCGACGGCCGGGTGGAGGAGGTCAACCGCCTGGTGGCCGACCTGACGGGCCGGGCGCCGGATACCCTGCGCGGCCGTCCCCTGGCCGACCTTCTGCGCCGCGAGGGCGGCGAGGAATGGCTGGTCGCCGCCGACGGCCATCCGCTGCCGGTGGAATCGTCCCTGGCCATGGTGGAGGAGACGGGCGGGGTCATGGGCGTGCTGACCATCCGCGACATCTCCGCCCGCAAGCGCGCCGCCGCGGCCCTGGGCCAGCACCGCGCCGCCGCCGAGCAGGCCAGCCGCAGCCACCTGACGGAGGAACTGGCGGCCGCCCTGGCGCATGAGCTGAACCAGCCCCTGTCGGCCATCGTCAGCTACACCGGCGCCTGCCGCCGTATCCTGGAATCCGAAAGCCAGTCCAAGGCGCTGGAACTGATGGGCAAAGCCGCCGCCCAGGCGGAGCGGGCCGGCGCCATCATCCGCCACCTGCGCGAATTCTACCGCACCGGCCAGGTGGACACCGCCCCGGTGCCCGCCGGCGACCTGGTGGCCGGCGTCGCCCGCCTGCTGGCGGATGAGGTGGCCAACGCCGGCGCGCGGCTGGACGTGGTGGTCGGGGATGGCTTGATCCTGTCCATCGACCGGGTGCAGGTGGAACAGGTGCTGATCAACCTGGTGCGCAACGCCCTGGACGCCCTGGCCGACGGGGCCACCACCGACCGCCGCATCCTGATCGACATGCGGGCGGCGGAAGACGGAGCGGCCCCCCCGACCCGGGCCGACATCCGCGTAGCCGATACCGGCCCCGGCATCGCGGAGGAGGTGGCGGGCCGCCTGTTCGCGCCCTTCACCACCACCCGGCCCACGGGCATGGGCCTGGGCCTGAGCATTAGCCGCGGCATCGTCGAGGCCCATGGCGGCCGCCTGCGGGCCGGCACCGGCACGCTGGGCGGTGCCGCCTTCTCGTTTTCTCTGCCTTTGGTGCTGCCCGCCGAGGAAGCGCCCACCCAGGAGGCACCCAATGCCGCAGCCTGAACTGACCCTGGCCATCGTCGATGATGACGAGGCGGTGCGCGACGCGTTAAGCGCCCTGTTCCAGGCCGAAGGCTATCCCGTGGCCACATACCCCTCGGCCATCGGCTTCCTGGAGGCCGGGGCCGACAGCGTGCCCGGCTGCGTCATCGCCGACATCAACATGCCGGGCATGACGGGTCTGGAGTTGCAGGCGGAGCTGGCGCGGCGCGGTTGTCCCCTGCCCATGATCATCCTGACCGGCCAGGGTGACGTGCCCAAGGCGGTGACGGCCCTCAAGGCCGGGGCGGTGGATTTCATCGAGAAACCCTTCGCCATCGACGCCCTGGTGCGGGCGGTGGAGACGGCCATGGCGCGCTTCGGCCACACCCTGCGCCACCAGGCGGAATTCCAGGCGGCGCAAAGCCGGCTGGAGACTTTGAGCACCCGTGAGCGCGAGGTCATGGACCTGCTGGTGGCCGGCCATCCCAACAAGGTCATCGCCTGGAAGCTGGGCATCAGCGCCCGCACGGTGGAAAACCACCGCGCGCGGGTCATGGAAAAGACGGGCTGTGACAACGTACCCGCCCTGATCCACTTGAGCATGGCCGCGACATGACGGCCCCGACATGAGGACCCCTACATGATGGACAGCCGGCGGCGGCATCAGGCGGCGGCCCGGGTCTCCATCACGGCGGACAGCAGGCAGTAGCCAACGCCGCGCAGGGTGTGCAGCAGGCGGGGCTGCCCCGGCCCGTCCAGTCGGCGGCGCAGGCGGGAGGCCAGGGCATCTACGGCATTGTCGGCCACGTCCAGGTCACCGGCCCACAGCCGGTCGAGGATGGCGCTGCGCGGCACCACCGCCCCTTCCGCCTGCAGCAGCAGGACCAGCAGCTGGAACTCGCGTGAGGATAGCAGGATGTCGCGGCCGGCGCGGCGCACCCGGCGCTGGCGCACATCCACGGTCAGGTCATCCAGAACATAGGCCAGACGCGGCCCCTGGCGCTTCAGGCGCAGCAGGGCCAGCAGGCGGTCCACCACCAGATCGCCGGGCAGGGCGGCGTCTACCTGGTCATCGGCACCCAACGCCAAGGCAGCGGCGCGGTCCGCCTGCTCCGCCGCCAGCGTCACCACCAGGGCGCCGGCGAAGATCCGTCGTGCGCGGCTCAGGCGCTCGGGCAATTGACGGGTGTCATCGGACAGCACCACGACGTCGGTCATACGGGGCGCCGGCGGTAGGGCCGCCAGGGTGTCGACCTGCCAGCCGCGTTCCCTCAACAGCCGCGACAGCCGCGCGACGCCGGGCGAGGCCTTGCCGATGATAAGCGCGCGCATGGGAATCACCCGCCTGGTGGAACCATGCCGGTACCCTAGGCGGCCGCCGCCAGCACCGATATCCGGTATACTACCTAACGCTCCCGCCTATCGTTTCCCAGCTCACCGTTTAGGGGCCGGCGTCCCCAGCACATAGCCCTGGTGGCCGCGGGTGTGCAGCGGCACGGCCGGCCCCAGGGCGCAGCGCAGGCTGTGGATGTGCGCCGTCAGGCGGCCAGCGCTGTCGGTCGCATCGGGCCATAGCCGGGCCCGCAGTTCCGCCGCCGGCACCACCTGCCCGGGCCGTTCGGCCAGCAGCAGCAACAGGTCGAAATCCAAGGGCGCCAGGGCCAGCGGCCGCCCCCGGCACCAGGCCACCCGGCGATCGACGTGCAGGACGAGGTCGCCCACGCGCAGGGCTTGGTCGCCGGGTGCCGTCAGCCGGGCCAGCGCCGACAGGGCCACCGCCACCGCCGTCGCCGCCGTATACAAAGGCAGCACCATGTGCGCGCCAGCCCGCAGCAGGGCGGACTCGGCCTCCGCCCCCACGGTGGCCAGGCACAAGGTGGGCCACTCTTCCCTGAGATGGCGCGGCAGCGCCCCGGCATCGGCGGCGATCAGCAGGCGGACATCGGGCACGCCGTCCTGGGTAGCGTCCCACCCCAGCGCTGCCAGTTCCTGAATCAGTCCCCCGGCATCGCAGTCCAGCGCGGTCAAGGCAAGGCGGCCCGTCATCATCCCGTCATGTATTGGTCAAATGAAATTCACAAGAAAACGGGCACCGTCTAAGGCCTTATGCCGCCGCGGCGATCGGCGATACCTGAAATTTCCGTCAGGCTGCCGTCAAGATCCGCATCCCGTCCCGACTGTACCAGCGCGGCACGCGACTTTGCAAAGCGCCGTCCAAGGTGCCGCGATCAACGAAGGGGGACGATGATGACGATGAAGCCGGAAACCCGCCCGAGCAGGGCCACACTGATGATGGGCGCCGCCGCCGTGGCCATGGCGCTGGCCGCCCTTGCCCCGCCCGCCCGCGCGGCCGACGCGCCCGCCCCCTCTGGTGGGGCCGATGCGGACGCGCCCATGACCGAGATCGACGTGGTGGCCAAGGTCATGCGCGTTTCGCCCTCCAACGTGCCGCTAGAGGCGACGGAGCCCACCTCCATTGTTCCGGAAGGCTTCCTGCGCGACAACATCGTCCCGCTGTCCAGCTTCGACGACATGGTGAAGTTCCAGCCCAGCGTCTATGCCCAGAGCCCCAACGGCCCCGGCCTGGGCAAGGCGGAAACGCTGAGCCTGCGCGGCTTCCAGGACAGCCAGTTCAACATCACCTTCGATGGCATCCCCTTCGGCGACGCCACCGACCTGCACCACACCAGCTCCGCCCTGTTCGTGGCCCATGACATGGGCCAGGCGGAGGTGGACCGGGGCCCCGGCACGGCCTCCACCATTGGCAAGGCCACCTTCGGCGGCACCCTGGGCTTCCTGTCCAAGACCCCGTCGGAAGATCCGGGCGTCACCGCCTACGGCACCTATGGCAGCTGGAACACCAAGGGCATCGGCGGGGAGGTCGACACCGGCCGCACCGTGCTGGGCCGCATGTTCTTCGACGTGCAGCGCACCACCTCCGACGGCTACCTGACCGGGGCGGAAGAACAGCGCACCAACTATTTCTTCAAGGATGTGCTGGACATCGGCGAGCGCACGACGGTGACGCTGGTGGCCAGCAAGAACCATTCGTTCGAGTACACCACCCAGGGCGTCACCCTGGCCGACCTGGCCAAGTACGGCGACAATTGGGGCCTGGGCGACAACCCCAAGGCCCAGTCCTATTACAAGTACCAGCCCAGCCGCTATACCTCGGACTTCGACTACATCCGCGTGCAGTCGGAACTGACGGACGGCCTGAAGCTGGACAACACCGCCTACACCAACGGCTTCGGCCATCATTACAAGGAATCGTCGGACGCCAGCGACAGCAACCCCAAGGATGTGGGCGTCACCGTCTACAACGCCGCGGGCAAGAAGGTGGCCACCTATGCCGGCGACATCCCGGGCAAGGAGGCCAACGCCAACTACCGCACCTTCGGCGACACCTTGCGCCTGACCGACAGCCTGTCCTTCGGCGACATCAAGGCCGGCGTCTGGTACGACCGCCAGCTGGACCACCGCCATTCCGAATCCTATGACTGGACCCAGAACATCCTGATCACAGGCAAGTACGGCACGCCCTACACCTATCAGTACCGCGACCTGAACACCACCTGGCAGCCCTATGCCGAGTTCGACTGGAAGGTCACGCCGGACCTGACCCTGATCCCGGGCGTGAAGGTCACCAGCTTCACCCGCGACGTCGACGCCCTGTACAACAAGACCAAGCCCCCGGCGCCGCTGAACTACAGCGAGACCTATACCGAGGCCCAGCCCTCCATCGCCGCGCACTACACCATCCAGGAAGGGTGGACCGCCTACGCCCAGGTGGCCAAGGGCTTCCTGGCGCCGCCCATCGACGTCTTCCAGGTGGCCAAGATCGCCTCGATCAAGCCGGAAGAGACCATGAACTACCAAGTCGGCACCGCCGTGCAGCATGGCCGCTGGATGGTGGGCGCCGATGCCTATTACATCGACTTCAGCAACTACATCTCCACCAGCCAGGTGCCTGGCACGACGGAGACCACCTTCGTCAACGGGTCCGGCGCCATCTACAAGGGCCTGGAGATGGAGGCGCAATACGCCCTGACGGACGCCCTGTCGCTGTACGCCAACGCCAGCCTGAACCACGCCCAGTACAAGGACAATTACGTCTGGGTGGCGAACACGCCGCAATGGATGGCCACCACCGGCGTCATGTACGACAGCCCCGAGGGCCTGTACTTCTCCGCCATCGGCAAGGTGGTGGGCCCGTTCTACGGCCAGGACAACACCACCGACGCCAAGACCGGCCAGCCGGACTTCGCCAACGCCTATCGCATCCACCCGGTGTTCACCGCCGACGTCTCGGTGGGCTGGCGCCTGAAGGACCTGGGCTATCACCTGGTGGACGTCACCCCCAGCCTGAAGATCGGCAACCTGTTCGACACCCACCGCATCAACGGCTTCGCCGGCACCCAGTCCGCCACCGGCGACGCGCTGTACTGGACCACACCGGGCCGCAGCGTGTTCTTCAACCTGTCGGTGACGGGGTGGTGATGAAAAAAGGCCTGTTTCTTGGCCTGTTGGCGGCCAGCCTGATGGCTGGCCCCGTCCAGGCCGACACCACCGCCTCCGCCTCCCACGAAGTTCTGGAACGGGTTGTCATGCTGTCGCGCCACGGCGTGCGTAGCCCCACCAAGGGCCTGGCGGAACTGCGCCGCCTGTCGGACCAGGACTGGCCGGCCTGGCCCGTGGACCGGGGCATCCTGACCCCCCATGGCGCCGACGCCATCCGCCAGTTGGGCCTGTACCTGGGCGCCCAGTACCGCTGGCGCGGCCTGCTGACTGCCAACAGCTGTCCCGCCGAGAACAGCATCTTCGTCTGGGGCGACAGCGGCGACCAGCGCACCCGCGCCAGCGCCCAGGCCCTGGCCGACGGGCTAGCCCCCGGCTGCGGCCTGAAGGCCCATGGCCTGGCGCCGGACAGCCCCGACGTGCTGTTCGACGCCGCGTCGGGCGGCGCCTGCCCCATGGACGCCGCCGAGGCCACCAAGGCGGTGATCGCGGCCAACGGCGGCGACATTGCCACCGTGCCGGCCAGCGTGGCGCCCGCCCTGGCGGCCCTGGTGCAGGTGGTGGCGCCCAAGGCCTGCGCGCCGGGCGTCGCCTCCAATTCCCCCGCCGGCGCCTGCTTCGCCACCGGCCCCGCCAAGGTGGTGGACAAGGGCGGGGAGGTGAAGGTGGACGGGCCCCTGGCGCGGGGCGCCATGCTGGCCGAAAGCGTCTTCCTGGAATACGTGCAGGGCATGCCCGCCGACCAGGTGGGCTGGGGCCGCGCCGGCACGCCGCAGGCGCTGGCCGCCATCCTGCCGGTGCACGACTATCAGGCCGACCTGACCCGCCGCACCCCCTACATCCCCAGCCACAACGGCGCGCTGCTGGCCCGCCAGATCGTGGCCGGGGTGACGGGGGAGGCGCCGGCCGCACCCCTGGCGCCCCCCTTGGCGCCCGTGCCGGCGGGGGCCAGGCTGATCTCCATCCTGGGGCATGACACCAACCTGTCCAACGTGGCCGGCCTGCTGGGTCTGGACTGGACCCTTCCCGGCCAGCCGGACAAGACGGCGCCCGACACCACCCTGGCGTTCGAGGTCAGCCGCGACACCGCCACGGGCAAGCGTTATGTCCGGGTGGCGCTGTACTACCAGACGCTGGAGGATCTGCGGCAAGCCGCCGCCCTGACGCCGGCCCACCCGGCGGGTAAGGTTGACCTGCCCCTGCCCGCCTGTGGCGGCGACCGCTGCACGGTGGAGGACTTTGCCACCCTGGTGCGCAAGGCGGTGCCGGCGGCCTGCTGGCGCTGAGGGGCGAAACCGACAGGCGGCCTTCCCATCATCCGCCGCCTGTGAGGAAGAGGCGGGGCGGTCTGCGGAACCGCCCCGCCTTCCGTCTTTTGGGCCGGTAAGGTCCGAATCGTCGCTCTCGAAACGACGGGCGGGACAGCCTGGCCATCCCGCCCGTCGGTCATCGATCAGTGATGGCCGTTGGCCCGGGCGGCCACGCCGGCCTTTTCCTGTGCCTGGGCCCAGACTTCGGCCACGGCGGCGGCCACGGGCCGATTATACTCCGCCTCTTCCTCGGCTGGCGCGGCCTCACCCGTCCACAGGACGCTGGCCGCGCGGGCCTGGGCCGCGGGCACCACGGTCTGCCAGATCTCATTGGCCTGGCCGTGGCCCCAGCTCCAGGTTCCCATGGCCAGCGGGCCCTTGGGGATGGGGTGCGGGTTGCCGAAGACGTTCCAGTTTTGGCCCGAGTCGATCCAGGGCCGAATGGCCTGGAAAGCGCCGCTGCCGCCATAGGTCCACAGCGAGTCGACATTCAGCTGGTTGGGTGCCCGCTGCAGCAGGGACGAGCCGTTGCCGTCGCCGCTGACATAGGCCAGCAGGCCCGACGCCTTGTTGACGATGGAGAAGCCGCCGATCCACTGCGTGGCGGTGAAAACGAAGGCGGCCGGCGCCTGCGTGGCGTAGTTGTCATCCACCACCAGGGCACCGGCCGTGTTCTTGGGATCGACGGACAGCTGCAGATAGGGCGCCATGCCCGACACGAAGGAGAAGGTCTGGGTGGGTCGCGGCCACACGGCGCTGACGGTCTGGACCTGCCAGATCTCGTTGCCGGCGCCCCCACCCCAGCCCCACGTGCCAACGACGGTGCCCACCGCCGGGTGGCCGCCCAGGGCGTTCAGGTTTTGTGATGTCCGCAGGGCCAATCGGATGGCGGTGAAATCCTGATTGGGCCCGGTCTTCTGCCAGATGTCGCCATGGCTGGACAGGCCGACGGGCTGGTCATCGCCGCCGAAGGCCAGATACGTGCCGGTGGCGACGTTCTTGAGGTAGAAGCCGTTCAGCGCCGGCTCCTCCACCCATTGCTGGTTGGCGTCGGTGCCGTCCAACCATCGCATGATGATACGGCCGGGGTTGGCGGGGTCGTTGGAGACGACCAGATCAGGCAGGGTACCGACTTGGATGACAAGGTTCGAGTTGACGCTCATGTCGTTTTCTCCCGTTGTCTGCGGCGGCCCATTCCTGCCTCACGGGACAGGTGCGTCGTTCGTGGAGGCATGGGATGGCCGCCCAGGGGCGGACACCGGCGGCGCCTGCACCCCTTATGGTCCGGACCTGAGGGCATAGGACCGGGGGGACTTTTGCGATACTCGACAGGGGCAACCGCCCCGGTCCCATCCGGCGGCCTTACAATGTCATCACCACCGTTTAAATAGTAGAGTATCTGAGTCAGTAAACCTTAAGGGGATATTTTGGTTAACGGCGTATTGATAGGATGTCGCCACTTCATTATTGCCATCTTTAATGTTTAGGATTTGTGACCTTCGTTTCCTGCCCTCCATCCCCGACCGCCGGTAAAGTCCGTGCCCCGCCCGGCCAGGGCCGGTAAAGTCCGAGTCCAGGAAAAAGCGCCACAGCAGAACAGCCCCGTCCCAAGGTCGGGGCCGGTAAAGTCCGAGTGGACCGGGCGCCCCTGGGCCTGAGCGGCGGCCCGCGGCTATGCCGCCTCCTTCCCTCAACCATCCTGCCCACCGAAAAGGCCCGGACTCCCACCGGCAAGGCCGGTAAAGTCCGAACCCAAGAGCGAGTCGGAACCGCTTTCGAGTCCACCGGAGTCGATCCCGCGCGCCCGGACGGGGTGATTCGTCACGATTCGGCTCGGACTTTACCGGCCAGGGTAGAGTTATCCACAGACTCGGGCGCGTCTCCCCCGGACTTTACCGGCCACAGGATGCGCCGGCGCCCATGGGGCGCATGGGAAGAACAGTTTTCCCCCGGACCTTGCCGGCCGGATGCCGGACTCTACCGGCCCGACTCGGGTTTATTTCCCGGACTTAACCGGCACCTCAAATAACAGACTCCAAATACCCCACAAATAGCGGGGGCCGGTAAAGTCCGACCTAGATTTAGTGATTTGGCTTTGAAACACTCCGGCCATCAACCGACATCGACCGACCGACTGGCAGGGAGCGAAGGGCGCCATGGCCGACATTCACCGTCTCATCCTGGAACATGGCGTGGACCGGGCGCGCGAGATGGCGACCAGCAAGAGCGGCCGCGCCCTGGTGGATGTGGCCGCCGCCATGCTGGCCCAGGAAGAGGACAGCATGGGCATCACCCATGCCGGCTTCGCGCTGACCAGCCTGCCCCACCGTTCCATCGACAAGGCGCCGGAGCCGGAATACCACCGCAAGGAAACAGGGCGCTGCACCCTGATCGTGCAGAGCGGCCGGCACGCCGACGGCAGCCTAGTGGGCGTGCCCTATGGCGCCAAGGCGCGCATGATCCTGCTGTATTTGCAGACGGAGGCGTTGAAGACCAACTCCCGCCAGGTGGAACTGGGCAAGAGCTGGCATTCCTGGCTGAAGGCCATGGGGGAGAGCCCCGGTGGCAAGACCTATCGCCTGGTGATGGAACAGGCGCAGCGCATCACCGCCTGCAGTCTGCAGTTCCTGTGGGAAACGGACGCCTCGGTCACCCGGCAGAACGCCGGCTTCGTCAATAATTCCATCCTGTTCAAATCCAATCCCGACCAGCGCCAGGTGGCCCTGTTCCAGGACGTGATCGAGCTGAACGAAAGCTTCTACGACAGCCTGAAGCAGCATGCCGTGCCCGTCTCGGAAGCGGCCCTCCGCCACATCAGCGCCAGCAGCACCGCCATCGACGTCTACATCTGGCTGGCCTACCGCCTGCACGTGCTGAACCAGGCGACGCCGGTGCGCTGGGCCGCCCTGCGCCGCCAGTTCGGCGAGCACTACGCCAAGCTCAGCCACTTCAAGCCGGTGTTCCTGGACGCGCTCGCCCTGGCCACCGCCGTCTATCCCGAGGCCAAGGTCGAGATCGCCGACGACGGGATTGTCCTGCACCCCTCGCGCCCGCCCATCGCGCGAAGGGAGGCGGCACTTATTGCGTAACAGCCAAGATGGAAGCTATACTTCTTTTGCGTGTATTTTGCGACTCGACAAAGCCATAGGTCGCAACCCTCACAGTTAACTTGCTTACCCGCCGAAGACTTGGGCGGGTGTCTCTCCTGCGCTTGGACATGGTCCCCGACCAGGGCTTTGACACGCTTCAAGGGGTGAAGGAATGGCAAATCCAGGCCGCGCGCCTCGCCGTATTCACGTCGCGCTTCTCGGCTTGGGCGCGGTGGCGGTCCTGCTCGCTGCCCTGTTCTTTTTCCGGCCCATGTCACTCCTGCAGCAAACCGAAGCCGTCGCCGACTTTTCCAGCCTTCAATCGAAGGCGCCCCATCCGGACCTTCCGCCGCCACCGGAATCCCCGGTCCCTCCGGCAACGCCGGCGGAACCCGCCCCGCCCGCCGACTTGCGCAAGGTCGATGATGTATTGAAGACGCTGGCCCCCGCCAATGTCGCGTTCAATACGCCGGATCGGGCCCGCCTTGGCCAAGCCTTGGTCATTACCGCCAAGATTTCCACCCGCCTTCCCACCAACGAACTCCAAGTGTTGATCGAGGGCCCGGGTTCAGTGGCCGTCGGGACGCTACAGGTCTCCAGCCGAATGTCGGCAACATTGAGTGGCGGCGCCTTCGACGTGACCCCTGCCGGCCCTCAGGAGCAGTGGATGTCGGACAATCAGGTGACAACTTGGACCTGGACGGTCACGCCCAAGGTGGCGGGGCCGCAGATGCTGATATTGTCATTCGATGCCCTGATCAGCATCGACGGGCAACAAGCGCCGCGCACCTTGAACACCTTCGCCCGTCAGGTAATGGTGGAGGTCGGCTGGCCCCGCACGGCGACTGAATGGCTGGAATTCATCAAGACCAAAGGCGGCGATATTTCCTGGATTTGGGCCTCGCTGCTCGTTCCCCTGGGTGGCGCGATCTGGGCGCTCATCAAGTGGCTGCGCAAGCCGCCCTCGGCCCCTCCCCCCGCCGACTATTCCTGACGCCTAGCCGATGACCCTGGCGCCAGTATCGCCCCGGCCCTACACTACCCGGGCGTGCAGAAGCGGATAGGATGGGGCCGGTGGTAGCGCGGGTTTCGACGGTGGCCTTCCAGGGGGTGGACGTCCTGGATATCGACGTCCAGGTGCAGATGTCGGGCGGGCAGGTGGCCTTCACCGTGGTGGGCCTGCCGGACAAGGCGGTGGCCGAAAGCCGGGAGCGGGTGCGGGCCGCCCTTCACGCCCTGGGCCTGGCCCTGCCGCCCAAGCGCATCACCGTGAACCTGGCGCCGGCCGACGTGCAAAAGGAGGGCAGCCACTACGACCTGCCCATCGCCATCGCCCTGCTGACCGTCATGGGCATCCTGCCGGATGAGGACATCAAGGGCTTCTGCGCCCTGGGCGAATTGGCGCTGGACGGCGCGCTGACGGCCGTGGCCGGCACCCTGCCCGCCGCCATCCACGCGGTCGCCACCGACCGGGGCCTGATCTGCCCGGCGGCCTGCGGCGGGGAGGCCGCCTGGGCCGGGGAGCTGGAGGTGCTGGCCCCGCGCACCCTGCTGGAGCTGATCAACCACTTCAAGGGCACCCAGGTGCTGTCGCGGCCCCAGCCCAAGATGGAGGAAGATGAGCCCGGCGCCCTGCCAGATCTGGCCGACATCAAGGGGCAGGAGACAGCCAAGCGCGCGCTGGAGGTCGCGGCCAGTGGCGCGCACAACCTGCTGATGGTGGGGCCGCCGGGGTCGGGCAAGTCCATGCTGGCCGCCCGCCTGCCCGGATTGCTGCCGCCCCTGGAACCGGCGGAAGCGCTGGACCTGTCCATGATCCATTCCGTGGCCGGCAAGCTGGAGGGCGGGCGCCTGATGCGCCGCCGCCCCTTCCGCGACCCGCACCACAGCGCCAGCCTGCCGGCCCTGGTGGGCGGCGGAGTCCGGGCCAAGCCGGGGGAGATCAGCTTGGCCCACCAGGGCGTGCTGTTCCTGGATGAGTTGCCGGAATTCGCGCGGCCCACGCTGGAGGCCCTGCGCCAGCCGCTGGAGACGGGGCGGGCCACGGTGGCGCGGGCCAACGGCCATGTCACCTATCCGGCGCGGGTGCAGCTGGTGGCGGCCATGAACCCCTGCCGCTGCGGCCATCTGGACGACCCGGCCCAGGCCTGTGGCCGCGCCCCCAAATGCGCCGCCGATTACCAATCCAAGATTTCCGGCCCGCTGTTCGACCGCATCGACCTGCATGTCGACGTGCCGGCGGTGAAGGCGTCCGACCTGTCCCTTCCGCCGCCGCGTGAGACCAGCGCCATCGTCGCCGCCCGCGTCGCCCGGGCGCGCGGCATCCAGGCGGCGCGCTACGCCGCGCTGGTGAAGCCGGGCCACCCCACCATTCGCACCAATGCCGAGGCCGATGGCGAGCTGCTGGAGAAGGTGGCCGCCCCCGAGGCCCCCGGCCGCGCCCTGCTGACCGAGGCCGCCGACCGCCTGCGCCTGTCCGCCCGCGGATATCACCGCGTCCTGCGCGTGGCCCGCACCCTGGCCGACATGGAGGGCAGCGACGCCGTGCGCCGCGTCCACATCGCGGAGGCGCTGAGCTACCGCCGGGTGGTGGTGCGGTGAACACAGCGAAGGCTGACGTACCTATGATATGCTTCGCAGCCAACGAACTGTTGGAGAGTTAGCCTCATGCCGACTGTGTTTCGTTGGAATGGCTTCAGTTCTATTTCTTTTCCAACGAAGGCAGCCCGCGCGAACCGGTCCATATCCATGTCGAGCGGGGTGGTGACGAGGCCAAACTGTGGCTTTATCCCGAGGTGCGCATAGCCGATTGCGTGGGCTTCAGCCGATCAGCCCAGGCCGATCTGGTCCGAATCGTAGAAGCCCGGCGGCAGGAGATCGAAAGGGCGTGGAATGAGCATTTCCGCTAAGACGCTGCGCTTTGATGAACACACCCTTTGGGTGGATCTGACCGACGGCCGCACCATTGGCGTGCCCCTGGCTTGGTTCCCCCGCTTGCTGCGGGCGACGCCGGAAAAGCGGCAGCGTTACCGCATCAGCGCCACTGGTCGAGGCCTGCACTGGGATGACCTGGACGAAGACATCTCCGTCGCCGGCCTGCTGGAGGGCCGGGGCGATATGACCCAACCTGCCCCCAATGCGGCCTGAAACCCACCCACCCGCCTTGCTCCTCATCGACCTGCAACGCGCCATCGACGACCCGCGCTGGGCGGCGGAAGGGCCGCGCAACACCCCCGACGCCGAGGCCAATGTGGCCCGGCTGCTGGCTGCCTGGCGCGCAGCCGGGCACCCGGTCATCCATGTGCGGCATGATTCGGTGGAGCCCAATTCCACCTACCGTCCCGGCACGCCCGGCCACGCCTTCAAGGAGGAGGCTATGCCTGCGGCGGGCGAGAGCGTGGTGGCCAAGCGCACCAACAGCGCCTTCATCGGCACCGGCCTGGACGACCTGCTGCGCGGGCGGGGCATCATCGCCCTGGTGGTGGCCGGCGTCATCACCAACAACTCGGTGGAGGCCACGGTGCGCATGGCGGGCAACCTGGGCTACGCCACCACGGTGGTCAGCGACGCGACCTACACCTTCGCCAAGCGCGACGGCCGGGGCCGGTTGTGGAGTGCCGAGGACGTGCACGCCCTGTCGCTGGCCAACATGGACGGCGAGTATGCGACGGTGGCGACGACGGAGACGGTGCTGGCTACCCTTCTTCCTGGCTAAGCCAGCGTCTTGGCCATCAGCGAGCCAGGAAGTCGTCCAGGACGTCATCGGACAAGGAGACGTCGTCCCCGATCCGCAGGCCGGCCAAATCACCATAGCCCACGGGCGCCATCGGCAACGCCGACAGCCGAACCACCGGCTTGCCGTTGCGGGTGATGATGATCTCCCTCCCCAGCCTCGGCACGGGATATCAGCGCCGCGAATTCCGCCTGGGCCTGGGCCATTGAAACCTGGGTACTCATCAGATGACTCCGGCCGATCCAACGCCCCTTCATAGGGTCAGCAGCAACACATCAAGGCAATGGTCATAATTCCAAGAAAGCGCTTCGCTACTCCGGCCGGAACGCCGCTTGGATGACAGGCCCCAGGTCCGCCATCTCCGGCGGCAGGCGCATGACCAGCTCGCGCAAGGCCATGTCGTCATCCGGAAACAGCAAAGCGCTGCCGATGATGGGCAGGGGCCCTGGGGTGAGATGGCTGTCCGTGCCCATGCCCTTTTGTCCGGCGGGCGTCACGAAATCCACCGAAGTGGGGCTGTGGCGCACGACGGTGTCCGTCGGATAGGGCCCCCAGGTGTATTCCGACTTGTCCGCCAACCCTTCGTCGATCACGCCCTGGACGTAATCCTTGGCGACGGGGAACACGCGGGCGGCGACCTGCGCGACCTCGAACCGGCCCGACGTGTCACCGTCCAGCCAGACCAGTTGCAAGGCCGGGCCCTGGATATGCTCGGCCGCCTTGATCAGGTCGGGGCTGGCGAGGGGGTTGGCCGTCACCAGCAGTTGGGAACCGTTGGAGCCATAGAGGGCCAAGCAGTGCCAGCCCTTAGGGGCAAAGCTGCCGATGCTGCCGGCCTCGGCCGACGCCGCATAATAGGCCAAGCGCCCCGCCGCCTTGGCGGCCAGCGCGGGGGGCAAGGACGGAACAGTGCCTTTCCTGGGCGCGGCCTGCGGACCCATCTGGCCATCGGCGGGGCAACCGACGAAAGGAATACCGGCAGCCACGGCCGGTTTCAGGGTGAACGCCGTCCCCATGATCAGGGCACAGCAAAGGATCCGACGCAGAGCGGCGGTAGGCAGGCGGAACGGCGCGGGCATGGGGGGACGGCCTGATTTCAAAGGGTCCGGGCACAGCCAAGCATGGCACCGGCCAACTACTTCCTCAAGCTCAGCCGATGGCGCGGGATGACGCAGGGGGCGGGCGGAAGACGTGCATGCCCTGTCGCTGGCCAACATGGAGGGTGAGTGCGCCACCGTGGCGACGACGGAGGCGGTGCTGGGGGGCTTAAGGCAGACATTCCTTCGGAATGAAGGGGCGGACATCGTCGTCCGGCGTCGCGGGCGCGATGGCGTCGGCATAGGGATTGCCCGTGTGCGACCGGAAACCGTAGCGAGCGCACGCCCGCAGGCATTGGTCGGCAATGCGCAGCTGAGGCGCTCCCTCCTCAAACCGATAGGGGCCGCTGCGGCATGTGACAGCCTGACCTGTCTGCGGGTTGCGGAGGGGGAACTCGTCCCGGTGAGCACAACCGCCGGCAAAAAGTACGCCCGACAGAAGGGCGAATGCGACCTGCTTCGAAATTTCCATTCCCCCCTGCTCGTGCTCGGAGGAACGTGGCCTAGGAAAACGGTAAAATCGGGGCGACGGCACCCTACCCCAGCAGCGCCGCCAGCACGCCGTTCAGCCGCTGGCGGCCATCCGCCGTGGCGGTCAGGCGATCGCCGTCCAGGGTCAGCAGGCCGTGGCGGGACAGGCGGTCCACCGCTGCCATATCCACCGGGCTCACACCACCCGCCTCGGCCGTGAGGCGGGCCAGGCTGACGCCCTCGGCCAGGCGCAGGCCCATCATCAGGGCCTCGCGCCCGCGCTGCTCGGGCGTCACCCTCTCATCGGCATGGGCGCCGGTGCCGGCCTCCTCCACCCGCTGCAACCAGATTTCCGGGGCGCGGTGGGTGCGGGTGGCGGTCTTCTCACCCTTCAGCGTCAGGCGGCCGTGGGCGCCGGGGCCGATGCCGACATAGTCGCCATAGCGCCAATAGACCAGGTTGTGGCGGCTTTCCTGGCCGGGGCGGGCGTGATTGGACACCTCATAGGCCGGCATGCCCGCCTGGTTCAGCAGAACCTGCGTCGCCTCATACAAATCGCCCGCCAGATCCTCATCCGGCACCACCAGGTCGCCGCGCTGGTGCAGGGTGTGGAATTGGGTGCCTTCCTCGATGGTCAACTGATAGAGCGATAGGTGGCCCACCGCCATGTCCAGCGCCTGGGACAGCTCATCCTGCCACGCCGCCACGGTCTGGCCTGGGCGCGCATAGATCAGATCGAAACTGAAACGATCGAAGATACCCTTGGCCATGGCGATTACGGCCATCGCCTCGCCAGCCGAATGCTTGCGGCCCAGCACCTTGAGGTCGGCATCGTTCAGGGCCTGGATGCCCATGGACAGGCGGTTGACGCCAGCGGCGCGGAACCCGGCGAAGCGCGCCGCCTCTGACGAGGTGGGGTTGGCCTCCAGCGTCACCTCGACGCCATCAGTGATGCCCCAATGGTGGTTGGCCCGTTCCAGGATGGCCGCCACCGTTTCCGGCGGCATGAGCGAGGGGGTGCCGCCGCCGAAGAAGACGCTGCTGAGGCGGCGCCCCACTGGCACGCGGGCGGCGAAATGGTCCATCTCCCGCAGCATCGCGGCACGCCAGCGGGCCTGGTCCACGCCCTCGCGGACATGGCTGTTGAAGTCGCAATAAGGGCATTTGCTGGCGCAGAACGGCCAGTGCACGTAGAGGCCGAAGCCGCCCGGTACCGTGTCGGTCAGCGGAAGCATCGCTCCACCAACTGGCGGAAGGCCTGGGCCCGGTGGCTGATGGCATGCTTCTCGTGCGGTTCCATCTCGCCATAGGTCACGGTGTAGCCGTCCTGGACGAAGATGGGATCGTAGCCGAAGCCCCGGTCACCGCGCGGCGGGTTGACCAGCTGGCCATGCACCTCGCCCTGCACCGTTTCCACATGGCCGTCCGGCCAGGCGATGGTCAGCGCGCAGATAAAGCTGGCGTCGCGCGGTGCGCCGGGCGGCAGCTCCCGCTCCACCCGGGCCATGGCGGCGGCGAAGTCCTTCTCCGGCCCAGCCCAGCGGGCGGAGTAGATGCCGGGGGCGCCGTCCAGGGCCGCTACCGCCATGCCGCTGTCGTCCGCCAGCGCCGGCTTGCCCGCCGCCTTGGCCGCCGCCAGGGCCTTCAGCTCCGCGTTCTCGCGGAAGGTCAGGCCGGTTTCCTCCGGCTCCGGTAGGCCCAGCTCCCCCGCCGTGGGGAAGTGGGCGACGTGGTCACCCAGCAGGGCCGCGATCTCCTTCACCTTGCCCTTATTGTGGGTGGCGATGATCAGGGTGTCGCCGGTGAATTTGCGGTTTGTCATGTGCTCGCCTCAGACGCCGGCGGGGCATCCGCCCCTTGGCTTATCCTCGTTTTCCAGTCCACTACGCTCCCCGGAAAACTCCGGCGGCCCCGGTCGGGGCCTAGGGGCTTGGCTGTGATGCCAAGCCCCTAGGGAACTCATCTGGGTTTGCTGCGGTCAGAGGCCCAGGGCCGTCTTCTGCAGGGCGGTCAGCTGGCCGATGCCGTGGCGGGCCAGGCGCAGCAGCTCGTTGAACTGCGCCTCGTCAAAGGGGCGTTCCTCGGCCGTGCCCTGGATTTCCACGATGCCGCCGGCGCCGGTCAAGACGAAGTTGGCATCGGCCTGGGCGTTGCTGTCCTCGGCATAGTCCAGGTCCAGCACGGCCTGGCCGTTGTAGATGCCGCAGGAGATGGCGGCCACGCTGTCGATCAGGGGGATCTGCTTCAGTACGCCGATGCGCATCAGGTGGGTGAAGGCCTGGTGCAGGGCGACGTAGCTGCCGGTGATGGCGGCGGTGCGGGTGCCGCCATCGGCCTGCAGCACGTCGCAATCGATCTTCACCTGGATTTCGCCCATGGCCTTGCGGTCGGTGACGGCGCGCAGCGCGCGGCCGATCAGGCGCTGGATTTCCTGGGTGCGGCCGGACTGCTTGCCCTTGGCGGCCTCACGGTCGGTGCGGCTGTGGGTGGCGCGGGGCAGCATGCCGTATTCCGCCGTCACCCAGCCCAGGCCCTGGCCGCGCAGGAAGGGCGGCACCTTTTCCTCGACACTGGCCGTGCACAGCACGTGGGTGTCGCCGAAACGCACGAGGCAGGAGCCTTCGGCGTACTTGGCGAAGCCGGTCTCAAGCGAGACGGCGCGGAGCTGGTCGGCGGCGCGGCCGGAGGGGCGGGTCATGGCGGGGCGGTCCCGTAGCTGTCATAGGGTGTTTTCGAGGCCCTACCTAGCGACGGAACCATCGCCCTGTCCACCCCGGATGTGGCGGGCGGCCCCGGCGATGATTGATAACACCGCCGTCCATCATTAGATTTAAGGGCATTCTTCCCCATCCATCAGGCCCCGCCCCCAGGCATGATCACCGAGCTGAACCAGCGTTCCCGCGACATCTTCCGCCAGATCGTGGAAGCCTATGTCGAAACGGGGGAGCCTGTAGGCAGCCGCACCCTGTCGCGCCGCCTGGGTATCGCGCTGTCGCCGGCCACCATCCGCAACGTCATGGCAGACCTGGAGGAACTGGGCCTGCTGAAGGCGCCGCACACCTCCGCCGGGCGGGTGCCGACGGACGTGGGCCTGCGCCTGTTCGTCAACGGCCTGCTGGAGGTGGGCGACCTGTCGGATGACGAGCGGGAGAGCATCGACGCCCAGTGCGCCGCCTCCGGCCGGTCCCTGCCCGAGGCGCTGGAGGAGGCGACGACCATGCTGTCGGGCCTGTCGTCCTGCGCCGGGCTGGTCATGGCGCCCAAGACCGACCGGCCGCTGAAACATATCGAGTTCGTGAACCTGCAGCCCGGCCGCGCCCTGGTGGTGCTGGTGACGGAAGACGGCCTGGTGGAGAACCGGGTGGTGGAGGTGCCCATGGGCATCCCCTCTTCCGTCCTGCAGATGGCCAGCAACTATTTGAATGCCCGGGTGGTGGGCCGCACCCTGGCCGAGGCCCGCACCCGGCTGCAGGCCGAGGCGGAGGAGCAGCGCACCCAGCTGGACGAACTGACCCGCCGGGTGGTGGACACCGGCATGGCCACCTGGGCCGGCAGCCGCAGCAGCGGCGTGCTGATCGTGCGCGGCCAGGCCAAGCTGCTGGACGACGTCAGCGCCCTGTCGGACCTGGAGCGCATCCGCAGCCTGTTCGAGGCGCTGGAGACCCGCGACGCCATGATGCGCCTGCTGGAGGCCACCGGCCAAGCGGAGGGGGTGCAGATCTTCATCGGGGCGGAGAACAACCTGTTCAGCCATGCCGGCTGTTCCCTGATCGTCTCGCCCTACACCAACGGCAAGGACCAGATCGTGGGCGCCATCGGCGTCATCGGGCCCACGCGCATCAACTATGCCCGCATCATCCCCATGGTGGACTACACCGCCAAGGTCATCAGCCGGATGATTGGGTAGACCGGTCGACCACCGGCCGAACAATTCGGCCCACCCGCGCTTTATTCCTGGCCGGATCCCCGCATCGCCTCTGGCGCGGCGGGCGCGGTATGCCTATCTTCTGCCCGTTCCGGCGGTGTCGAGCCGCCGTTGTTCCGCACCCTTTTAGAGACTGCCGCTAAGATGACCGATAGCAACGAGACGACCACCGCCCCCGAAACCGACGCCGCCCCGCAGCAGCAAGCGCCGGCATCCTCGGACGCCGTCGCCACGCTGGAAGCCGAGGTCGCGTCCCTGAAGGACCAGCTGCTGCGCAGCATGGCCGAGGCGGAGAACACCCGCCGCCGCGCCCAGAAGGAGCGTGAGGACACCGCCAAGTACGCCGTGTCCGGCTTCGCCAAGGAACTGCTGGCCGTGGCCGACAACCTGCGCCGCGCCATCGAGGCCGTCCCGGCCGAGACCCGCGCCGGCAGTGAGCAGGTCAACACCCTGCTGACCGGCGTCGAGGCGACGGAGCGCCAGCTGATCGCCGCCTTCGACCGCGCCGGCATCGTGAAGCTGGAGCCCATGGGCCAGCCCTTCGACCCCAACTTCCACCAAGTGGTGGCCGAGGTCGACGGCACGGACAAGCCCGCCGGCACCGTCGTCACCATCCTGCAGCCCGGCTACACCATCCAGGGCCGCCTGCTGCGCGAAGCCATGGTCTGCGTCGCCAAGGCCGGTGCCAACCCCGGCAAGGTGGACACCAGCGCGTAATTCCAGAAAATCGCGTCTTAAAGCACCGCAAGCCTGGCCCAGAAGGGCCAGGCTCTAGGACGCGACCGCGTCCGCCGCAGGTTTTTGGGGAGCGGCAGCGGACTGAAAACCGAGGATAGCCAAAGGCCCGGATGGGCCTGCCGGCGCTTGAGGAACATCACTCTAAACTGCCATTACGGCATTCTGCCGTAATGGCAGGTGACACTGGATCAGCGTGCCCTGGTCGCTGTCGCTGATCTCCACATGGCCGCCGTGCAGTTCGACGAAGCTTTTCACCAGGGACAGGCCCAGGCCGGCGCCGGCGGGATGGTTCTGCACCTCGCCGCGCTCGAACTTGTTGAACACGCGCTGGCGGTCGGCGGCGGGAATGCCGATGCCGGTGTCGCTGACCGACAGCACCATCTCCGGCCCCCCCTCCCCCATCTGGCGCTTGGCCGACAGGGTGACCTGGCCGCCCGGCGGCGTGAACTTCACAGCGTTGCTGACCAGGTTGTACAGCGCCTGCTTCAGACGGCGCTCATCGGCGTCTAGGTTGCCGATGTCGGGTGGCACCTGCACCAGCAGGGTCACGTCCTGCTTGCGCGCCCAATCCAGAGTCAGGCCCGACACCGCCTCCAGCAGCTGCCCGACATCCACGGGGGAGCGGTCCAGGGTCATGAAGCCGGCCTCGATGGTGGCGAGATCCAGGATGTCGTTGATCAGGGCCAGCAGGCGGCGGCTGGCCTCCAGCACGCCCTTGGTGTAGTCCGCCTGGCGTTCGTTGAGCGCGCCGAAATACTGGTTATTGAGGATTTCGGCGAAGCCCATGATGGCGTTCAGCGGCGTGCGCAGCTGGTAGGACACGTTGGCGATGAATTCGGACTTGAGGCGGTCGGCGGTCGCCAGCGCCTCATTGCTGGCGCGCAGGGCCTCTTCCACCCGCACGCTGTCGGTGATGTCCAGCACGCTGATCAGCACGGCGCCATCGGGCAGCGGCACGTTGGACACGTCGACGATGGAACGGTCGGTGCGCTCCAGCCGGCCGGCGTAGCTGGACCGTTCCAGGAGGTCGGCGATCATCGTGCGCCGGCGGGCCGGCCAGTCGCCGTCGTGGTCCAGCAGGGGCTGCAGCTTGTCGATCACCTGGGTGATGTGCGGCTCGCCGTTCAGGTCCGGTCCCTTCAGCCGCCAGATGCGGGCGAAGGAGGGGTTCCACAGCTTCAGCCGGCCGTCGCCGCCGAACACGGCCACCCCTTCCGCCAAATTGTCCAGCGTCTCCTGCTGCACGGCCATCAGGGTGTTGTAAGAGGATTCCAGGGCCAGCGCGTTGGTCACATCCTCCAGCACGAACATCAGGCCGCCGAAGGGGTGGGGGACGGCGATGGTGCGCAGGGTGGTGCCGTCCGGAAGATGGACCAAGTCCTCACGCGGTTCCGTCAGGTTGGTGAACAGGGCCAGCTGGGCGCGCTTCCACCGGGGGAAGTCCACTTCCTCCTGCAGGCGCCGGCGGCTGCGCAAATCCTCCAGCACCTCGCCATAGCTGGGCTCGGTCTCCAGCCAGCTCTCGTCCAGGCCCCACAGCCGGGCGTAAGAGCGGTTGTGGAACTTCAGCTTGCTGTCCGCGCCGTAGATGGCGATGGCGGAACCCAAGTGCTCCAGCACGTCGGCATGGGCGGCGATGTGGCGCTCCAACTCCGACGACAGTTCCTGCTCGCGGGTGGTGTCCAGCGCATGGCCCAGCAGGGCGGCGCCCCCCTCCAGCGGTATCCCCAGCGGCGTTTCCGTCAGGCGCAGCAACTGGCGCTGGCCGGCGACGATGACATGGCGGCTTTCCGAGGCCGGCTCCCGGCCCGACAGGGCGCGGGCGGCCAGCAACTGCCCGGCGCCGGGACCGGTGACCAGTTCCACGCCCTGCGCCACCACCTCCTCCGGCGGCATGCCGACCGCCGTGCCGTAGGCCTGGTTGCACCAGACCAGCGCCCCATCGGCCCGCCGCATCCACAGGGGGAAGGGCAGCAGGTCCAGGGCAGCGCGGAACTGAGCCAAGCCCTCCTCCGCCACCTGGCGGCGCCGGTCCTGAGCCTTGGCGTCCGCCGTGGCCGCGGTGACGTCGCGCAGCCACAGCACGCTGACCGCTGCCGGCGGGTCGCCCCCATCGCCGGGGGTCACGGGCGGCACCACCCGGCGGCCGATGGCCAGCAGGCTGCGGCGGCCCTGATGGCAGGCCAGTTGGCGGGTGAAGGGGGTGCCCCCGGTGTCCAATGCCCGCAACGCCTGGCGCAGGGCCTCGTCATCCGGGGCGGTGAAGGCCTGCGCGATTTCGTCCGGGCGGCTGCCGGGCTGCGGGTCGGGGATGCCCAGCCAGGCGCCGGCGCTGGCGCTGGCCCCGATGACGCGGCCGGCCTGCCAGGCCACCCATTCATCGGGGCAACCAGCCAGCAGGGCATCGGCCCGCACCGCCTGGGCCTCGACCTGGGTGCGCTGGCGGGTCAGACGCGTCAGGCAGACGCCCACCGCCACCAGGCCGACGGCCGACCCCGCCAGCACCAGGGGCAGTGGCAGGTCGGGAAATCCCAGGCGCAGGCACGGGATCCCGGGCGCGGCCAGGGCGGCGACAGTCAGCGCTAGAGGCAGGGTGGTGGCATTCTTCGGCATGACGCGCGAATCTTAGTTAATGACGGGGTGGGTGCCAAGCCAACGGAAGGCTACGTTTTCGCGGCAAACCGTTGCGCTACCGAATAAAGCTCCCGCCCAGGGCGTTCCCATGCCGGGCCCATGCCTGCCGCACCCAAGAAAAAGGCCGGGCGCTGGGGCCCGGCCTTTCCTGGAAGCGCTGCGCCAGCAGGCACAGGGCGGACCCTTAGTAACGATAGTGGTCCGGCTTGAACGGGCCCTGCGGGCTGACGGCGATGTACTCCGCCTGCTTGTCCGTCAGGGTCGTCAGGTTGGCACCGATCTTGGCCAGGTGCAGCCGGGCCACCTTCTCGTCCAGGTGCTTGGGCAGCACATAGACCTTGTTCTCGTACTTGTCGGCGTTGTTCCACAGCTCGATCTGGGCCAGCACCTGGTTGGTGAAGCTGGCGGACATGACGAAGCTGGGGTGGCCGGTGGCGCAGCCCAGGTTCACCAGGCGGCCCTTGGCCAGGACGATCAGACGCTTGCCGTCGGGGAACACCACCTCGTCCACCTGCGGCTTCACCTCTTCCCACACGTAGTTGCGCAGGGCGTCGATCTGGATTTCGCTGTCGAAGTGGCCGATGTTGCAGACGATGGCCCGGTCCTTCATCTCACGCATATGGTCCAGCGTGATGACGTCGACGTTGCCGGTGGCGGTGACGAAGATGTCGCCCAGAGGGGCGGCCTGTTCCATCGTCACGACCTGGTAGCCTTCCATGGCGGCCTGCAGGGCATTGATGGGGTCGATCTCGGTCACCATGACGCGGGCGCCCTGGCTGCGCAGCGAGGCGGCGGACCCCTTGCCCACATCGCCGTAGCCGCAGACCACGGCCACCTTGCCGGCCATCATGACGTCGGTGGCGCGCTTGATGCCGTCCACCAAGCTCTCGCGGCAGCCGTACAGATTGTCGAACTTGGACTTGGTGACGCTGTCGTTCACGTTGATGGCCGGGACCTTCAGCGTGCCCTTCTTCATCATCTCGTACAGGCGATGCACGCCCGTGGTGGTCTCTTCCGACAGGCCGCGGATGTGGGCCAGCATCTCGGGATACTTGTCGTGCAGGATCTGGGTGACGTCGCCGCCGTCGTCCAGGATCATGTTCGGGGTCCAGCCATCCGGGCCGCGCAGCGTCTGCTCGATGCACCACCAGAACTCCTCCTCCGTCTCGCCCTTCCAGGCGAAGACCGGGATGTTGGCGGCGGCGATGGCGGCGGCGGCGTGGTCCTGGGTCGAGAAGATGTTGCACGAGGACCAGCGCACGGTGGCGCCCAGGTCCACCAGCGTCTCGATCAGCACGGCGGTCTGGATGGTCATGTGCAGGCAGCCGACGATGCGGGCGCCTTCCAGCGGCTTCTTGCCCGCATATTCCGTGCGCAGGGCCATCAGGCCCGGCATCTCGGTCTCGGCGATGGTGATTTCCTTGCGACCCCAGCCGGCGAGGCCGATGTCCTGGACTTTGTAATCGGTGAAGGCGGTCATGGGGGCGATGCTCCTTTGGTGCCCCGCCGGCGCACGAAGGCAAGCCTGGACGGCCCCGGCAGGATGACTGCGCCAGGGTGTACCAGCGCATCGCTTCACCAGCAAGCATAAAGACATCTTTATGTGTGCATTTGTTGGTGAGGCGGTAGCCTCACTAGGCCGCGACCGCGCCCGCCGCCTGAGGGAATTACCTCAAGAACCGCTCCACCTCGTGCACCAGCACGACACGCCCCGCCAAACGGCCACCCAGGGGGCCGCGCACGGATCGGACCAGGGCCGGGTTGGCGGTGACGTAGACCAGTTGCAGGCCCTGGGCCAGGGCCAGGTACAGGCAATCCTGGGCCGGGTGGGACAGCTGCGCCGCCAGGCGCACGGCATCGGCCAGCAAGGGGCGTGACGGCATCAGTTCCACCTCCGCTCCTTGCAGGGCCATGGCGGCAGTGGCCGCCTCCACCGCCGTCAGGTCGCCCAGGGCCACCTTGGCGCCCAGCACCTGGGCCAAGTCGCCCATCAGCACGTCGGGCGCCAGCAGGCGGTGGCCCAACAGGCGGTCGGCCACGGGGCTGGTCGCCTCCGGCACCACCCATTGCAGGGCGACCGAGGCGTCGGTGACGAATTGCAGGCTCATGCGCCCTCTCCCTCGCCCGGCGTGCCCGACGGCATGGCCTCCGGCAGGGCGGCCCAGGTCTCGGCCCGCGTGGCGGCCATGACATCGCCGGCAGGGCGGTGGGCGCGGTCGGCCAGGGACTGGCGCAGCGAGGAGGCGAGGGCGCGGAAGTCCTGCGGCTCGTTGGCCAGCGCCTGGCGCAGAATGTCGCGGCACTCGGCTTCCATGGAACGGCCGTGACGGGCGGCACGCAGCTTCAGGCGGCGCACCAGGTCCTCATCCAGGCCACGGACGGTCAGGGCAGTGGGCATCGGGGTCCTCTCAGGCAATGCCAGCAATGCTGGCACACTTGAAGGTGAATCAGCGACCCGAATCCCGTCAAGCTATTCGCATTGCCCTCAGGCGCCGGGCGCGGCCATCCGGCCGCTTGGCTTCCTCGCATTCCAGTCCACTGCGTTCCCCGGAATGCTGCGGCGGCCACGGTCGTGGCCTAAGCCGCTTGACGGCATGCTGCCGTCAAGCTGTTCGCATTGCCCTCAGGCGCCGGGCGCGGCCATCCGGCCGCTTGGCTTCCTCGCATTCCAGTCCACTGCGTTCCCCGGAATGCTGCGGCGGCCACGGTCGTGGCCTAAGCCGCTTGACGGCATGCTGCCGTCAAGCGGCAGCGTCGTTGAAATCGTCCAGCAGGGCGGCGATGCGGCCCCGGTCGGTCTGGTCCATGATGGTGCGGGCGCGGCGGGTGGCCTCGATCAGGTCCAGCCCGCGCAGGCGGCGCTTCACCAGGGGCAGGTTATTGGGCGCCATGGACAGCTCGCGGATGCCCAGGCCCAGCAGCAGGGCGGTGTAGCGCGGGTCGCCCGCCATCTCCCCGCAAATGGACACGGGAATGCGGGCGCGCAGCGCCGCCTCGGTGGTGAACTGCACCAGGCGCAGCACGGCCGGGTGCAGCGGGTCGTAGAGGTCGGCCACCTGCTCGTCGCCCCGGTCGATGGCCAGTGTGTATTGGATCAGGTCGTTGGTGCCGATGGCGAAGAAGTCGCAGAAGGGCGCCAGGCCGTCGGCCGACAAGGCGGCGCCCGGTATCTCGATCATGATGCCCAGCTTGGGCAGGGGGTGGGCGATCTTCACCCCCCGGCGACGCAGGCGGCGCACCACCGTGGCCATGATCTCGCGCACGCGCCGCACCTCCGCCACCGAGCTGATCATGGGCAGCAGGATGCGCAGGTTGCCGTGCGCGCCGGCGCGCAACATGGCGGCCAGCTGGGTTTCCAGCAGCTTGGGTTCCTTCAGCGACAGGCGGATGGCGCGCAGGCCCAGGGCGGGGTTGGTGGGCTCGCTGAAATACCCCCGCAGGGCGGTGGCGATCTTCTCCCCGCCGATGTCCAGGGTGCGGGCCGTCACCGGCTTGCCGTCCATGCTGGTGACGATGCGGGTCAGGATCTCCGTCTGCTCATCCTCGTCCGGCAGATCCTCGCGGTTCATGAACAGGAACTCGGTGCGCAGCAGCCCGACGCCCGACGCCCCCACCTCGATGGCGCCGTCCAGCTCACGCGGCAGTTCCAGGTTGGCGTTCAGGGTGACGGAGGTGCCGTCGCGGGTGATGGCCGGCAGCTTGCGCAGGCTTTTCAGCTGCGCCCGTTCGGCCAGCAGCTCGGCCCGGCGGCGCCGATAACCGTCCAGCACGTCCGGGCTGGGATTGACACAAACCTGGCCGGCGATGCCGTCCACCACCACCGTGTCACCGTTCTGCACGCCCTGCAGCAGGCCCAGGGTGCCCAGCACGGCCGGCAGGCTGAGGGACCGCGCCATGATGGCGGTGTGGCCCTCCGGCCCGCCCAGCATGGTGGCGAAGCCGGCGATGCGGCGTGGGTCCATCAGGGCGGTGTCGGCGGGGCTCAAATCCTCCGCCAGGACGATGCAGCCCTCCGGCAGGAAGGAGAAGGCCTGGTACTTGTGCTGCATCAGGTTGCGCAGCAGCCGCTGGCCCACCTCGCGCACATCGGCGATACGGGCCGCCAGGTAGGCGTCCTCCATATCGGCGAAGCTCTGCGCGATACTGGTGATTTCCGCCTGGACCGCGGCCTCGGCGTTCACCTTGTCCTGACGGATGCGTTTTTCCACGCCGCGCATGAGGCGGGAGCCCGACAGCATGGCGAAATGGGCGTCCAGCAGGAAGCCGATCTCCTCCGCGGCGCTGTCCGGCAGGCCCGAGGCCTTGGTCTTCAGCTTGCGCACCTGACGGCGCGCCTTGTCGGCGGCGGTGGCGAAGCGCTGGACCTCCGCCTCCAGTTCAGCCTCGGGAATGGCGTATTCCGGCGCCAGCAGGGCGCTGGCGTCCACCACATGCGCCGGCCCGATGGCGATACCGGAGGAAACCCCCACGCCCCGCAGCAGACGATCGGCCGCCGCCTTCATCGTGCGGCCCCGGCCAGATGCGCGATCGGCCATTTGCCGTTCAGTCCTCATCGAACTTGCGGTCGACCAGGGCGACCAGGGCGTCCAGCGCCTGTTCCCCCTGCGGCCCCCGCGCCCGCAACGTGATGGAGGTGCCGATGGCGGCCGCCAGCATCATCAGGCCCATGATGGACTGGCCGTTGACCTGGGTGTCGCCCCGCTCCACCTCCACCTCGGCATCGAACTCCGCCGCCAGCTTCACGAACTTGGCCGCCGCCCGCGCGTGCAGGCCGCGCCGGTTCTGGATGAGCGCCGTGCGCGGCGGGCCGAATGCGCCCGCGTTTCCTTCCCCCCCGCCCGTCATGGCTCAGTTATCCGCCAGCAGGGAAGAGGCGACGTTGATGTACTTGCGCCCCGCCTCGCGCGCGGCCTGGACCGCGCTTTCCAGCGACTCGGTCTTGCGCACCGAGGCCAGCTTGATCAGCAGGGGCAGGTTCACGCCGGCGATGACCTCGACCTTGGCGCGGTCCATGGTGCTGATGGCCAGGTTGGACGGCGTGCCGCCGAACATGTCGGTCAGGACCACCACACCGTCGCCGGTGTCGCACTCCGCGACCTTGGCCAGGATGTCTTCCCGCCGCTGCTCCATGTCATCTTCCGGCCCGATGCAGACCGCGCGCACTTGTGCCTGTTCCCCCACCACATGCTGGAGGGCCAGTATGAACTCCTCGGCCAGGCGGCCGTGGGTCACGAGGACCATACCGATCATCGGGTCTCCCTATTGACGACATGCGCGGGCTCCGGGGACACGCCGGACCGGTCCAATTCCCGGTGGGCGACGCCCACCCGGGAGCCCTGGGTTTGCAACCATGCCGCCAGCCGGTTGGCGACAAAGACGGAACGATGGCGGCCCCCGGTGCACCCCACGGCGATGGTGAGATAGCGCTTGCCCTCGTTCAGGTAGCGGGGCAGCAGGGGGGCCAGCAAGCGGGTGAGGTTGTCGAAGAAGGCGGCGAAGTCGCCATCCTTCTCGATGAAGGCGCCCACGGGCGGATCGTTGCCGGTCAGGGGCCGGAGATCGGGAACCCAGTGGGGATTGTCGAGGAAACGGACGTCGAACACCAGGTCGGCCTCGCGCGGGACGCCGTGGCGGAACGAGAAGCTGGTCACGAAGACATGCAACGACGGCGCCGTGTCCAACCGGAAATGCCCGCCCAGCAAACGACGGACATCGTGGATGGAAAGCTGGGTCGTGTCGACCACCACGTCGGCGTTGTCACGCAAGGACCACAGCAGGCCGCGTTCCCGGGCGATGCCGTCAGGTACGGGCCGGTCGGTGGCCAGGGGATGGGGCCGGCGGGTTTCGGTGTAGCGCCGCTGCAGCGCCTCGTCCGACGCCTCCATGAACAGCAGGCTGACGGTCCGGCCCGTGGCCTTGCGCAACCGGTCCAGTTCTGCACCCACGGCGTCGGCGGAGAAATCGCGGGTGCGGCTGTCGATGCCGATGGCCAGCGGCCGGTCGCTGGCCTGTTCCACCAGATGGGTCAGCAGCGACAGGCGCAGGTTGTCCACCGCCTCGTAACCCAGATCCTCCAGCGCCTTCAGCGCGGTGGAAAGACCGGCGCCGGACAGGCCGGTGACCACCACCACGGGCGGCCGGGTCATGGGAAGCTCACTCATGCGGCCACCTCGTCGAAGGCGGCTGGGACCAAGGGCGCCCCCGCGACCAAGGTGGCCAGAGCCAGTCGCAGGGCGGCAGGGGCGGAGGCGGCGAAGGGCCACAGCGCCACGCGGGGCACGGGCACGCCGGCCAGGGTCACGGCGGCGGGATCCGGCAGGCGGGGAACGGCATCGCGGTCGACCAGATCGACCACCAGGCGCACGAAGGCCGACGGGGTGACGGGGGCGGGCAGGATGCCCAGGCCACGCACCTCGATCAGGCCGGCCAGGCGCTCGGGCGCGGTGGCGGTCAGCAGGGTGCGCGTGGGGTCGGCGGCAAGATCCACCTGATCGTCAGCCACCAGCAGGGCGCCCGCATCCACCAGGCGCAGGGCCAAATCGGATTTGCCCGACCCCGACGGCCCCCGCAGGAGGACACCGGCACCGCCAACACTGACGCAAGTGGCATGGACGCGGATCATGGTCGAGGGAAGGTGCGACCGATGGTCCCCCCTGTCAATGGCATGACGCTTATGCGCGGCTCCCCCGGACCCGCCTGCCCTTACCATCGCCCCCGCCTTCCCTTCCCGACCCCGCTGCGATCCCAGCCGTCGCGGCCCCTTCGCCAACCCCCGAAGGCGGATATGGGATACCGTTCGCGCCGTCGGTTTTAGCAGAAGCGGCCGGCGGGCGCAAAGTCGGGCCGGCATATTGGTTTGGCGGCGCAACATTCGGTGGGGAGATTTGTAACGACGCGTGGCGGCGGACCACGATAGAGTGCCGAGGTCGGGCCGGCCTTCCGCGCAAACGGCCGGGCGCGGCGCGAATCGCCGCTCTTGGACCAGCGGGGTGCGGCCCCATATCATTGACGCCCCGGGACGCCGCAAGGCCCGCCACCCAGGGGTGTCTTCGCGTTCCGGCCGCCGTTCGGTTGCGCCGCATCATGGATCAACCCAGCGACAAGGTCCCCCGATGCCCGACAGCACGCCTCCCCAAAATCCGCCCGGTTCCAACGAGACCGCCGCCCCCAAGGCGAAGGGGCGCAACGGCCAACCACACAAACGGGTCAACCTGGGCCTGCAGGGCGGTGGGTCGCACGGCGCCTTCACCTGGGGCGTGCTGGATCGTCTGCTGGAGGATGGCCGGCTGGAAGTGGAGGCCATCTCCGGCACCAGCGCCGGCGCCATGAACGCCGTGGTCATGGCCGACGGCTACGGCAAGGACGGGCGTGAAGGCGCCCGCCAAGCGCTGCGCACCTTCTGGACCAAGGTGGGTGAGGCCGGGCGCGGGTCGCCGCTGCAGCGCAGCCTGTTGTCACGCCTGCGCGGCAGCTGGCGGGTGGACGACAGCCCGGGCTACGCCTGGTTCAACATCATGAACATGCTGGTCTCGCCCTATCAGAGCAATCCGCTGGGCATCAACCCGCTGCGCCGCATCCTGGAAGACCTGATCGATTTCGACCAGGTGCGCTTCGCCGCCGGCATCGACCTCTACCTGTCCGCCACCAATGTGGAGACGGGCAAGGTCAAGATCTTCCGCAACCGCGACATCACCGTGGACGCCGTGCTGGCCTCGGCCTGCCTGCCCCAGATGTTCCAGGCGGTGGAGATCAAGGGGGAGTATTATTGGGACGGCGGCTTCATGGGCAACCCGTCGCTGTGGCCCATCGCGTATGAGAACGAAAGCCACGACATCATCGTCGTGCAGATCAACCCGCTGGTGCGCAAGGGCGTGCCCAAGACGCCATTCGAGATCGCCGACCGGGTGAACGAGATCACCTTCAACGCCTCGCTGATGCGCGAGATGCGGTCCATCCGCTTCGTCTCCCGCCTCATCGACTCCGGCGACCTGACATCGGACCAGTACAAGGCCCTGCGCATGCACGTCATCGAGAATGATGAGGCCCTGGCCGACATGCACGCCAGCAGCAAGCTGAACGCCGAGCCGGAATTCCTGCAGTACCTGTTCACCAAGGGACGGGAGACGGCCGACAGCTGGCTGGCCGCCAATTTCGACAAGGTGGGCGTGGAGACCAGCGTCGACATCGTGCAAGATTATTTGTGAGGTTTGAGGGGCTGCCCATAAGGCCCCTTGGCCCTAGGCCCCCGCCGGCTATATGATCGTGCCATGGTCGAGACCCGCCCCACCACCTCCCGCCTCGGCGGGCTGATTCCCGACGGTTCGGACCGGCACTCCATCCTGGTGCCGCCGCCGGCGCCCACGCGCGCCGTGCAGAAGGCCAAGCCCGGCAACCGCTGGCCCTCGGCGCGTGAGCTGGCCAGCCTGATGGTCAATGGCATCCTGACCCTGCCCGCGCGCTATCGCCGGGGCATGTTCCTGGACGTGCTGATTTAGCTTTCCCCGGCCCTCGTCCAAGCGTCGCCCCAGGCGACCACTCCGATCATCTTTATCCGCAAGGCCCAGGCGATCCTGACCCTTGGCTGGCGGGGCTTGGTGCTGATCGCGCGTCCAGGCAAACCTCTCTTCTCTGATTTTTTAATTAGAATAATTCCAATCATGATGCTTTGGGACTAGGATGGCGCGGTCACCGTCCCCTTGAAGACGCCACCAATGACCCTGCCCAGCCTCAAGCAACTCCGCTATCTCGTGCACCTGCATGAGCACCGGAATTTCAGCCGGGCGGCCGCGGCGTGCAACGTCACCCAGGCCGCCCTGTCCTCCGGCATCCAGGAACTGGAGTCCCTGCTGCGCCTGCACCTCGTGGAACGCACGCGCCGCATGGTGGCCTTCACCGCCGTGGGCGAGCAGGTGGTGGAAAAGGCGCGCGAGATGCTGCGCGTGGCGCAGGACCTGGGCAATATAGGACATGGCGAGGGGCCGCTGGCCGGTATGCTGCGGCTAGGCATCATCCCGACGGTGGGCCCCTATCTGCTGCCCCGCCTGCTGCCCAGGTTCGCCAGCGGCTATCCCCTGCTGGAACTGCATGTGCGGGAGGAGTTCAGCGCCAACCTGTGTGCGGCACTCAGCCATGGGGAGTTGGACTGCGCCATCCTGGCCCTGCCCTATCCCTGCACGGCGCTGGACTATGATTTCCTGTTCGATGACCCGCTGATGCTGGCCTTCCATATGGAGGACCCGGTGGGTGGCCACGCCACGCTGCAGGAGGCCGACTGGACGGAGCGCCTACTGCTGCTGCCGGACGGGCACTGCCTGCGCGACCATGCCCTGGCGCTCTGCGGCCGCGCCGACCTGCAACGCCAGGCCATGTCCGCCGCCACGCTGCAGACCCTGGTGCATCTGGTGGACAACCGGCTGGGCGTCACCTTGCTGCCGGAAATGGCGGTACAGGCCGGCCTGCTGCATGGCCTGCACGTGACCACCCGCACCCTGCCGGATCCGGAAGCCAAGCGCCGCATCGTGCTGGCTTGGCGCAACGGTGCCGCCCTTAGCACCACCTACCAGCGCCTAGCGCAAGCGATTCGCGAGGCACGGCACTAGGTGGGCAGGTCAAACGCCGCTACATTGCCGCACCGCACAAACTATTAATACATCAGGCCCGCCATGTGGCAATAATTATGCCGCTTATCCATTAGCGGCATTTTTCATTTTTATTTCATTTATAGATTTTCCCTATAAGAATTATAGAATCAATTAGTTTGTTCCGTGTTTTTTAGCATGTTAGCTGCAGATGCATCCGAGTTCAGACTTTCCCACAAGGGAGACTTCGATGCACACGCGCGCCCTTTCCTTCGCCCTACTGCTGTCGGCGGCCGTCTCACCGCTGGCCCTGGCCTGCGCCGCCCACGCCCAGGACAAGCCTCAAATGGACAGGCCCCAAGGGGACAAGCCGATGTCCAACCAGGACTGGTGGCCCAACCGGCTGGACCTCAGCCCGCTGCGCCAGAATGAGGCCGCATCCAATCCCTATGGCGATAAGTTCGATTACGCGGCGGAGTTCAAAAGCCTGGATCTGCAGGCGGTGAAGAAGGACATCGACAAGGTCCTGACCACGCCCCAGGCCTGGTGGCCGGCGGACTACGGCAACTATGGTCCCTTCTTCATCCGCATGGCCTGGCACAGCGCCGGCACCTATCGCGTGGGTGACGGGCGCGGCGGCTCCGGCGGCGGGGAGCAGCGGTTCGAGCCGCTGAACAGCTGGCCGGACAACGTCAACCTGGACAAGGCGCGCCGCCTGCTGTGGCCCATCAAGCAGAAGTACGGGCGCAAGCTGTCCTGGGGCGACCTGATGGTGCTGGCCGGCAACGTCGCGCTGGAGAACATGGGCTTCAAGACCCTGGGCTTCGCCGGCGGCCGCGTCGATGAATGGGAACCCGACTTGGTGTTCTGGGGGCCCGAGAAGAAGTGGCTGGACGACCAGCGCTTCGATGGCCAGCACCAGCTGAAGGGCCCCCTGGCCGCAACCCAGATGGGGCTGATCTACGTGAATCCGGAGGGCCCCAACGGCAACCCCGACCCCATCGCCGCCGCCAAGGACATCCGCCAGGCCTTCGGCCGCATGGCCATGGATGACGAGGAGACGGTGGCCCTGATCGCCGGCGGCCACACCTTCGGCAAGGCCCACGGCGCGCATGAGGCCAAGTGCCTGGGCAGCGACCCGGCGGGCGCCGGCATCGAGAAGCAGGGCCTGGGCTGGGAGAACAAGTGCGGCACCGGCAACGGCGCCGACACCGTCAGCAGCGGGCTGGAGGGCGCCTGGTCCGCCAACCCCATCGCCTTCACCACCCAGTACCTGGACAATTTGTTCGGCTTCGACTGGGTGCAGACCAAGAGCCCGGCGGGCGCCATCCAGTGGGAGCCCAAGGACAAGGGCGCCGGCGAATTGGTGCCCGACGCGCACGACCCGAACAAGCGCCACCCGCCCATGATGTTCACGACCGACCTGTCGCTGAAAATGGACCCGGGCTTCCGCGCCATCGCCCTGCGGTTCCAGAAGAACCCGGAGGAGTTCGCCGCCGCCTTCGCCCGTGCCTGGTTCAAGCTGACCCACCGCGACATGGGCCCGCGCGCCCGCTACCTGGGCAACGAGGTGCCGAAGGAGGTGTTCAGCTGGCAGGACCCCATCCCGGCCGCCGACTACGCCATGATCGACAGCCAGGACGTGGCGCAGCTGAAGGGCAAAATCCTGGCGTCTGGCCTGACCGTGCCGGAACTGGTGCGCACCGCCTGGGCCTCGGCCGCCAGCTTCCGCGGCACCGACATGCGCGGCGGCGCGAACGGCGCCCGCATCCGCCTGGCGCCGGAAAAGGACTGGGCCGTCAACGATCCGGCGGAGCTGAAGAAGGTGCTGGCCAAGCTGGAAGGCATCCAGGCCGACTTCAACCGCGCCGCAAAGGGCGGCAAGAAGGTATCGCTGGCCGACCTGATCGTGCTGGGCGGCGGCGTGGGCATCGAGCAGGCGGCCAAGCAGGCGGGCTACACCGTCGAGGTACCGTTCAAGCCCGGCCGCACCGACGCCACCCAGGCGCAGACCGACGTCGCCTCCTTCGCCTACCTGGAACCGGCGGCCGACGGCTTCCGCAACTACTACGGTCCCCACAACCGCCTGTCGCCCGCTGAGGCGCTGGTGGACAAGGCCAACACCCTGACCCTGACGGTGCCGGAGATGACGGTGCTGGTGGGCGGCCTGCGCGCCCTGAACGCCAATGAGGGGCAGTCCAAGACCGGTGTGCTGACCACCCATCCGGGCACGCTGAACAACGAGTTCTTCGTGAATCTGCTGGACATGGGCACCAAATGGACGCCGTCCACCAAGACCCAGGGCGTCTTTGAGGGCTATGACCGGGCCAGCGGCGCCCTGAAGTGGACCGCCAGCCCCGTCGACCTGATCTTCGGATCGAACGCGGAGCTGCGCGCGGTGGCGGAGGTCTACGCCAGCGACGATGCGAAGGAGAAGTTCGTGAAGGACTTCGTGGCGGCCTGGAGCAAGACCATGGAACTGGATCGGTTCTAAAGCCGAGTCACATGCCCGGTACCCGTTCTAAACGGGTAGCCCAATTGGAATGGATACCGGGCAGCGACATTCTTCTCTGAGTAAGCGGACAAGCATGGCTGGTCGTGCGCTAATTTCTAACGCCCAAGGAATACAGATGCCCCCTATGATTTTCTATCATCTTAACCGCAGGAGTGTTTTGGACCGTAACCATGTAGGAATGATGAACAGATAAAACTAGGTCTTGGAATATTTGGTCATCCTCGAGTCTATATATTTTCAGACCCATCTCCACACACGCGTCGACGTGTATATGTCGATTGTGATTTCCATTTTCTGTATAATTCGTCAATGAAGATATAATTGAGTTTGCGATAGAAGGTCCATCTTCTTCGCCATTAAACATTCCAGTAATCAGTGCCTTTCTGGCAAACTCCTCTGACCATTTAATTGCGTTCTGACACTGACTGAGAAATGTAGGGTGATATTTTTCTATTATGGGCCGCCATACATGTAACTTATTAACATCAGCGCTTATCTCCTGATATGCCGTCTGGAATTCGTTAATAACTCCATGAGCGGGCACATTTTGGAGCTGCGGGTCTATAGGACCTAAAGCCGATTGCTTACCAAGAACAATAATCTTGCAGGCGCAAGCTATCATCGTTCCAGCAGACATCGCCTGTAGCGGAACAATTGCACGTATATCTGTTCCAAACATTTGCCTAAGATAATTAACAATACTTTCTGTAGCGTAAGCTTCTCCGCCGGGTGTATGCAAAAATAAGTCAAGCCCGAGAGTTCTATCCATCTTATGAACAGCCATCATCAGGCCATTCTTATCACCATCTTCTATACCAAGCCCAAATATACCTGGCTTTGTTTGAAAAGCAGAATAGTAAGTTATTATATTTCTTTTGGTGTAATTAAAAAGGCGCCGCAAATAGCGGCGCCTAACGTAATCGATAGCAACTTCTGGGGGAACGAAATGTGTCCGACGGTACCGTTCAATCTCATCGAGAATTTCGTTCCAGCTCGCCATCCACGCTTCCCCTATTATTCCATGCTAGCGAATGCGCCGAACCAACCAAATCTACGACCTTGGCACCCATAGGTTGCGCAAAATTGCCCCCATTGTAAACAGGGCTAACTGCCTCAATCCCGAATGCGGAAAACATTTCCTGAAAATCGGCGTCCGACTTTGAAACGAACCGAGTCATAGGTCGCCTCCTAAAATTTTCGCTCGCCTAGAATCAGGCCAGGGTGTTGAATCATGAACGAAAGCCACTAGCAAACTAATTCCCACCAACGCTGCTTTTAGCTAGCCAATGTTGCCATTAAGACTCACTTTGGTTAACTACCTTAGACATATCTGATCCAGAGCCCCCTTTCATATCAATGCATTAATATAGACTTACTAAATAACCCGAACAGCCTTCAAAAAGGCGCGGATGAGGGCCGGGTCCTTGTGGCCCGGCCTATCCTCCACGCCCGAGGATACGTCCACCGCCTCGGCCCCGCTGACGCGGATGGCCTCGGCCACCGTGTCGGGGGCCAGGCCGCCCGACAGCATCCAGGGCTTGGCCCACTGCCGGCCGGTCAGCAGGGTCCAATCGAAGGCGACGCCGTTGCCACCGGGCAGCACCGCGCCTTTCGGCGGCTTGGCGTCGAACAGCAGGATGTCGGCCACCGGCTCATAGGCCGAGGCTGCGTCCAGGTCGGCAGCGGTCTCCACCTTCAGCGCCTTCATCACCGGCAGGCGGGTGGCGGCACGGATGGCGGCCACCCGTTCCGGCGTCTCCTCCCCATGCAGCTGGATCAGGTCCAACGGCACCTGGGCCAGGGCTTGGTCCAGGAACTCATCCGTGGGATCGACGAACAGGCCGACGGTGCGCACGCCCGTGGGCACCATGCGCGCCAGTTCCGCCGCCAGGGGCAGCGAGACGTTGCGCGGCGACTTGGCGAAGAACACCAGGCCGATGTAGCGGGCGCCACCGTCCACGGCCGCCCTCAAGGCCTCGGGATGATTGATCCCGCAGATCTTCGCCTTGACGGGCATGGTGCGTGCTCCTCAAACGCCGGCGCGGCCCTGCGGCCGCTTGTCTAGTCCTCAGGTTCCAGTCCGCTTCGCTCCCCGGAAACTTCCGGCGGCCCCAGTCGGGGCCCAAGAGCAATGCGCTAAATTCTCAGGCCGCCAGCTCGGTGACGATGCGCTGCGCGGCCTGGACGGGGTCCTGGGCGTCGGTGATGGGGCGGCCGATGACCAGGTAGGTGGCGCCTGCCGTCACGGCGGCGGCCGGGGTCATGATGCGCTTCTGGTCGTTGGCCGAGGCCCACACGGGGCGGATGCCCGGCACCATCAGGGTGAAGTCGGGCCCCAGCTGCCGGCGCAGCACTGCGCATTCGTTGGGAGAGCAGACGACGCCGTCCATGCCGGCGACATGGGCCAGATCCGCCAGCAGGGCCACCTGGTCGGCCACCGGCCGGTCCACACCCACCGAGGCCAGGTCCAGCAGGCTCATGCTGGTCAGCACCGTGACGCCCAGCAGCTTGGGCCGGGGCACGCCCATCTGGGCCGCCGCGTCGGCAGCCGCGTCCACCGCCGCCCGCATCATCGCCGCCCCGCCCAGGGTGTGCAGGGTGATGAAGGCCGGCGCCAGGGGCATGACGGAGCGGATGGCGCCCGCCACTGTGTTGGGGATGTCGTGCAGCTTCAGGTCCAGGAACAGCGGCATGTCCAGGCCCTCGGTCACGGCGCGGATGCCGTCCGGCCCGGCGGCGCAGAAGAACTCCAGCCCCAGCTTTACGCCGCCGACATGGCCAGCCAGCCGTTGGGCCAGGGCGCGGGCCGCCTTGGGCTCAGGCGTATCCAGGGCGACGAAGGTGCGGCGGGCAGGCTGGATCATGGCGGGGCTCGACTCCGGCTATCGAGGGGATTTTAGAGGAGATACGGCATCCGTACCCCGGGCGCATGCGCAATTATGCGCGAGGGGGCCTGCGCGTCAGGGGGCCTCTTCCACCGGCCGCCAGCCGCCCAGCGGATAGCCCCGCAGCGCATGGTAGGTGCTGCCCTGCCGGCCCAGCACGCTTTCATAAAGGATGAAGCGGTCGACCGGGAACGGCCCCGCCTGGAACAGGCCGTGTTGCTCCATCAGCCGGCCGACGCGGGCCGCCGGCGTCTCGCGCCCTAGGGTGGCCAGGGTGACGTGCGGGCTGAACTTGCGCGTCTCGGCGGCCAGCCCAGCCCGCACCATCGCGCTCTCCACCTTGGCCTGCAGATGGTCCAGCGCCGGTTCGGGGCGCAAGCCGGCCCACAGCACGCGCGACTTCTCCCCCTTGCCGAACTGGCCCAGCCCATCGAGCGCCAGGGTGAAGGCGGGCGCCACCACCAGGTCCAAGGCCTCATCGATGTCCTGGGCCACGCCCTCATCCACCTCGCCGATGAAGCGCAGGGTCAGGTGATAGTTTTCCGGCGGCACCCAGCGGGCCCCCGGCAGGCCACCGGTAAGGCGGGACAGGGCATCCCGCACCGCTTCCGGCATTTCCAGGCCCACGAACAGGCGGATCATGACGCTGTACCTTCAAGGTCCCCCGTCCGGCCGGCCCTCAGGGGCAGGGGGAGGGGTTGGACTGGTGCACGGCTTCGATCTCGTCGATCACCGCGTCGCTCAATGTAACGTCGGCCGCGGCGATGTTGCTTTCAAGGTTGGCCATGCTGGTGGCGCCGATGATGACGGCGGTCATGAAGGGCTGGCGCAGGGCGAAGGATATCGCCATCTGCGTCGGATTCAGGCCGTGGCGGCGGGCAATGTCCAGGTAGCGCGCCACGATGGGGTCGACCAGCGGCCCGCCGTAGCGGGACCCGCGGGTGTCGATGGCGCGGCGCGAGCCCGCCGGCATGGCGCCGTTCAGGTACTTGCCGCTCAAGGTGCCGCCGGCCAGGGGCGAATAGCCCAGCAGTCCTACCTGCTCGCGCACCGCCACCTCCGCCAGGTCGGTATCGAAGACGCGGGACAGCAGGTTGTAGACGTTCTGGATGCTGGCGATGCGCGGCAGTCCCTGCCGTTCCGCCGCGCGCAGATAGGCCATGACGCCCCACGCCGTCTCGTTCGACACGCCGATGTGCCGGACCTTGCCGGCCGTCACCAGCTCACCCATCGCCGCCAGCGTCTCCTCGATGGGCACGCCGCCGTCGCTGTACAGCCCTTCCGGCGCGCCCCGGCCGAACAGGGCCAAGGGCCGCTGCGGCCAATGCACCTGGTAGAGGTCGATGTAATCGGTGCGCAGGCGCCGCAGGCTGGCGTCCACGGCGGCATGGATGTTGGCGCGGTCCAGCCGGTGCTGGCCGCCGCGCACCCAGGGCATGGGGCCAGGGCCGCTGACCTTGCTGGCCAGGAAGACCTGGGTACGCCGGCCGGTGGCCTGGAGCCAGGTGCCGATGATCTCCTCGGTCTTGCCATAGGTATCGGCCGTGGGCGGCACGGCATACATCTCTGCCGTATCGAAGAAGGTGACGCCCCGGTCGAAGGCGTAGTCCATCTGCGCATGGCCTTCCGCCTCGGTATTCTGGCGGCCCCAGGTCATCGTGCCCAGGCAGATGGCGCTGACGGTGATGTCGGTACGGCCGAGACGGCGGTGTTCCATGGGGGGTGTCCTTGAAAGACGGGAAAAGGTTAACGCCTGTCTACGCGAGGTCAGCTGCGGGGAATAGCCCCGGCGACGCTGTGAACCCCCCTATTTGCCCGACGCCGCGCCACCGTTCAGCGTCGTCAGCGCCTTGGCGACCAGGGGCTTCAGCCCCCGGACCATGATGGCCACGCCGTCGCCGTTGGGATGCATGCGGTCGGCGATGGTCAGCTTCGGGTCCAGCGCCACGCCGTCCAGGATGAAGGGATAGAAGGGCAGCGCGTACTGCTTGGCCAGGTCCGGATAGATCTTGTCGAAGGCGGCGACGTAGTCGGCGCCGAGGTTGGGCTGGGCCTTCATGCCGGCCAGGATGGCGGGGACGTGCCGGTCCTTCAGGGTGGACAGGATCTTGTCCAGGTTGGCGCGGGTGGATTTGGGATCGATGCCGCGCAGCATGTCGTTGGCGCCCAGTTCCACCACCACCAGGTCCGGCTTGTCGCCCAGCATCCAGTCCAGGCCGGCCAAGCCACCGGCCGAGGTCTGGCCGGAGACGGCGGTGTCGCCCACCGTGACATCGAAGCCGTCCTGGCGCAGCGCCGCCTCCAGCTGGCGCGTCAGCCCCTGGCCGGGCGGCAGGTTGTAACCGGCCGACAGACTGTCACCCAGCACCGCCACCTTCAGCGGCCGGGCCTGGGCGGTGCCCGTCACCAGGCCCAGGGCCAACAGCGAGGCCATTAGAAAGGAAAGTCGCATTGCCGGTATTCCTGTTGAAATAAAAGGGGCCCGGGCCATATCGGCTGGAGACCTTCAGCCCGAAAGCCACGCGCCCATGCCCCCTGTCCAGCCCGCCCTGGAATTGAACGGCCTGACCCTGACATTGGAAAGCGCCGCCGGGCGCGTCAACATCCTGAAAGGCATCGACCTTTCGATCCAGGCGGGGGAACGGATCAGCATCGTCGGGCCCAGCGGGTCGGGAAAATCGTCACTGATGATGGTCATCGGCGGGCTGGAACGGCCCACCGGCGGCACGGTCACGGTGGCGGACCAGACACTGAACAGTCTGTCGGAGGACGCGCTGGCCCGCTTCCGCCGCGATCATGTGGGGATCGTTTTCCAATCCTTCCACCTCATGGCGGCGATGACGGCGCTGGAAAACGTGGCCTTGCCCATGGAACTGGCGGGCGAGGCCGACGCCTTCGACCGCGCCCGCGACGGCTTGGCGGCCGTGGGCCTGTCCCACCGATTGGACCATTATCCCGGCCAGCTGTCGGGCGGCGAACAGCAGCGCGTGGCGTTGGCCCGCGCCTTCGCCCCCCGGCCCCGCCTGATCCTGGCGGATGAACCCACCGGCAACCTGGACCAGGAGACGGGGGAGCAGATCATCCGCCTGATGTTCGACCAGGCGCGCCGCCACGGCACCACCCTGATCCTGGTGACGCACGACCCCGGCCTGGCCGCCCGCTGCGACCGCACCATCCGCCTGGCCGACGGCCGGGTGGTGGAGGATACCGCCGCGGCGCGCGCAGCGCTCGCGGATTGAGGTCGCCATGGTCAGCCTCACCGAACTCAAGCTGGCGGCCCGGCTGGCGCGGCGCGAACTGCGCGGCGGCATCCGCGGCTTCCGCATTTTCCTCTTGTGTCTGGTCCTGGGCGTGGGCGCCATCGCCGCCGTGCAGTCGGTGGCAGGCGGCATCCAGCGGTCCCTGACCCAGGACGGCCGTGCCATCCTGGGCGGCGACGCATCAGTCCGCGTCCTCTACCGCGAGGCGACGGCGGAGCAGCGCCGGTGGCTGGAGGGCCAGGGCACCGTGGCCGTCACGGCCGACATGCGGGCCATGGCGCGCAAGGCGGCCGATACCACCGGCGGAGAAACCGGCCTGGGCGCCAGCGGCCTGGTGGAGCTGAAGGCGGTGGACGGCCGCTACCCCCTCTATGGCCGGCTGACATTGACGGATGGCGGCAGCGACGTGCAGGGGCGCCTGGCGGCGCACGGCGGCGTCTACGGCGCCTTCGTCGACGACACCCTGGCCACCCGCCTGTCGCTGAAAATCGGTGACAATCTCGTCGTTGGCAACGCGACGGTGGAGGTGCGCGGCATCATCGACCATGAGCCGGACAAGGCGGGATCGGGCAGCATCGCGCTGGGGCCCCGTCTGATGATCGCGATGGACGCCCTGCCGGCCACCGGGCTGATCCGGCCGGGCAGCCTGGTCAACTGGTCCTACCAGTTGCGCCTGCCGGAGGGCAGGGACGCCGCCGCCTGGGCCAAGACCGTGGACCAGACCTTCCCCGACGCCGGCTGGCGGGTACGCGACTTCCACAACGCCGCCCCGCAGCTGACCCGCTTCATCGACCGGCTGGCCCAGTTCCTGACCCTGGTGGGCCTGACGGCCCTGTTGGTGGGCGGTGTGGGCGTGGGCAACGCCGTGCGCAGCCACATGGACGCCAGCGTCCATTCCATCGCCACCCTGAAATGCCTGGGCGCGCCCGCCCGCCTGATCTTCCAGGTCTATCTGATGCAGATCCTGGCGCTGGCCGGGCTGGGCATCGCCGCCGGCCTGGTGCTGGGCGCCGTGCTGCCGCTGGCGGCGGGGCGCGCGCTGGCGGGCCTGCTGCCCATCACGGCGGAGATCGGCGTCTATCCCGGCCGTCTGGCCCTGGCCGCCCTGTTCGGCCTCACCACCGCGCTGGTCTTCTCCCTCTGGCCGCTGGGTCAGGCGCAGGGGGTGCCGGCGGCGCGGCTGTTCCGCGAGGGATCGGCCGGGCGCCGGGGCCGGCCGCCGGCCCTGGTGCTGGCGGCCCTGGCCTGGCTGGCGGCGGCCCTGGGCAGCCTGGCCGTGCTGACCTCCGTCGATCAGAAGCTGGCGGCCTTCTTCGTCATCGGGGCGGCGGCCACCCTGCTGCTGTTCCTGGGTGCAGGCACCGGCATCACCCGGCTCGCCCGCCTGCTGCCGCGCCCCCGGCGACCGTCCCTGCGCCTGGCGCTGACCAACCTGCACCGGCCGGGCAATTTGTCGGGCATGGTGGTGCTGTCGCTGGGCCTGGGCCTTACCGTGCTGGTGGCCGTGGCCCTGATCGAGGGCAACTTCCGCCGCGAGGTGGGGGAGAGCCTGCCGGCCAACGCCCCCAGCTTCTTCTTCGTCGACATCCAGCCCGACCAGCTGGACCAGTTCCGCCGGACGGTCATGGCCGTTCCCGGCGCGCACGATCTGGAAACCACGCCCAGCTTGCGCGGCACCATCGTGCGGGTGGAGGGCAAGCCGGCGCAGGAGCAGGTGCACGATCCCGACAAGAAGTGGGTGGTGAACGGCGACCGCGGCGTGACCTATCAGGCCACCGCCCCCGCCGGCGACAAGGTGGTGGCCGGCGCCTGGTGGCCGGCGGACTACAGCGGGCCGCCCAAGCTGGCCATCTCCAAGGACGTGGCGCAGGCCTTCGGCATCGGCCCCGGCGCCCACATGACCCTGTCCGTCCTGGGCCGCGAGATCGAGGCGGAGGTGGCGGTGGTGCGCGACCTGGACTTCACCACCCTGGGCATCAACTTCACCCTGGTGATGAGCCCCGGCGTGCTGGAGCACGCGCCCCAGACGCACCTGGCCACCGTGCGCGCTCCGGCGGAGGCCGAGGCCGCCATCCAGCGCGCCGTCATCCGGGCCTTCCCCAACATCACCGCCATCCGGGTGAAGGAGGCGCTGGCCACCGTGTCCACCATCATCGTCAACATCGGCATGGCGGTGCGGGTGGTGGCGGCCGTGACCCTGGTGGCCGGCACCCTGGTGCTGGCCGGCGCCATCGCCGCCGGCCACCGCCGCCGCGTCTATGACGCCGTGGTGCTGAAGGTGCTGGGGGCCGTGCGCGCCACCATCCTGCGCACCTTCCTTATCGAATACGGCGCGCTGGGCTTGGTGACGGCCGTCATCTCCGGCGCGCTGGGCACCCTGACCGCCTGGGCGGTGCTGACCAAGGTCATGAACATGAAGTGGGTGTTCCTGCCCCAGACCCTGGTGCTGACCGCCCTGCTGAGCACGGCCATCACATTGGCCTTAGGATTGGTCGCCACCTGGCGGGCGCTCAGCCAACCGGCCGCCCCGCTGCTGCGGGAGGAGTGAGGTGCCTTTCCGTATCTACGGATTTGTAGTAACACTTTCATATGAAGAAGCGCTTCGTATGGGATCCGGATAAGGCGGCCAGTAACGTCCGCAAGCACGGCGTCACCTTTGGGGCCGCCATCGTCGCTTTTGCGGACCCATTCGCGCTTACCACTCAAGACCGTTTCGAAGATGGCGAGGAGCGTTGGCAAACCCTCGGCATCGCGGAGGGATTCATGCTGCTCATGGTGGCCCACACCATCTGGGAATTGGATGAAAACGGCGAGGAGTTGGAAATCATCCGCATTATTTCGGCCCGCCGGGCCGATCGACAGGAAAGGCGACGCTATGAACAAGAAACTCGTTAGCGTGACCATCGACTTGGCCAATCCCCCACGTTTGAGCGAGGAGGAAAAAGCCCAGTTGAAGGCCTTGGCCGAACGGCCCGAGAGCGAAATCGACTACAGCGACATCCCCCAGACGACAGATGAGTTCTGGAAGAACGCCGTGCGTGGCCGCTTCTACAAGCCGACCAAGACTTCCACCACCTTACGGATCGATTCCGACGTACTGGCCTGGCTGCGGTCCCAGGGCAAGGGCTACCAGTCCCGTATCAATGCCATTCTGCGGCGGGAGATGTTAGCTTCCCTCAAGAACGGCTGAAGAGGCGGCGATGAATCAGGAACAGGCGGTCAGCAAGCTGCGGGCCCATGAGGCCGAACTGCACCGGGCCGGCGTGGCGCATCTGTTCCTGGTGGGTGGGCCGGCGGCGCCGGAGCGCGAAGGCGGTGTGGACCTGTTCCTGGACAGCGACAACCCGCGCTTCAGCCTGATCGAACTGGCGGACATCCAGGACAAGGTGCGCGCCATCCTGGGCCGGCAATCCGAAGTCACCACCCGCGACGGCCTACACCCCCAGTTGCGCCCGGGGATCGAGGCCGACGCCTTGCGCGTGTTCTGATGATGCGGCGGAGCGTCATTCTGCGCCTGGGCGACCTGCGTGAAATCCTGGATGGGATCAGCGGCATCACCGCCGGCACCGCCTATCCGGAGTTCGCCGAAAGCTGGGGCCTGCAACGCGCGGTGGAACGATCACTGGAGATGGTGTCGGCCGCCGTCCGGCAATTGCCACCCGACGTGAAGGCGGCGGAGCCGGACATCCCCTGGCGCCAGATCGCGGCCATGGGCCAATTGTTGCATCCCCCCGACCGCCGGGTGGCCACCCGCGTGCTGTGGAACAGCGTGCTGGAACACCTGCCCCCCCTGTCGGACGCCATCGACCGCCTGATCGTGCGCGAGGAGAGCCGCTGACAACCTTTCCCTTCGCACCAATTGAAGCGAAGCGACCAGGCCGCGACTGCGGCCGTCGGAAGTTTTCGGGGAGCGTAGCGGACTGGAAACTGAGGATGAGCCAAGCGGGCGGACGCCCGCGCCCGGCGTTTGAGGGAACACTTAACTGCCGGGAACACCCCGGCTGGTGGAATACTCGAAGTGCAGCGCCTCGCCCGGGTGGACCAGCGGGTGGATGGCGTGCACGGCCATGGCGGCCTCGGCGAAGCCGCACAGGATCAGCTTCACCTTGCCGGGGTAGGTGGCAATGTCGCCAATGGCGTAGACGCCCGGCACGTTGGTGGCCATGGTGGCCGGGTTCACCGCCACATGGTGGTGTTCCACGTTCAGGCCCCAGCTGGCGATGGGGCCCAGGTCCATGGCCAGGCCGAAGAAGGCCAGCAGGGCGTCGGCGGGCAGGGTCTTCTCCTCCCCCTCCAGCGTCGCGACCTTCACGCCGCTCAGCCGGCCGTTTTCCCCCTCAAGGCCTGCCAGCTGGTAGGGCACGACCATGTCAATGACGCCGTCCTTGGCCAGCTGGTCCAGGCGGGCGGCGCTTTCGGGTGCCGCGCGGAACTTGGCCCGGCGGTGCACCACCATGACCCGCCCCGCCACCTCGGACAGCGAGATGGCCCAATCCACGGCGCTGTCGCCGCCGCCGGCGATGACCACGCGCTTGCCCGCGAAATCCTGGCGGCGGCGCACCAGATAGTGCACCGACTTGCCCTCATACTCGCCCAGGCCGTCCAACGGCGGCTTGTTGGGGCCGAAGGCGCCGCAGCCGGCGGCGACCAGCACGGCGCGGCAGTCGATGGTGGTGCCCTTGTCGGTGCCCACCAGCCAGCGGCCATCCTGGCCCGGGGTCAGGGTTGTGACCTGCTGGCCCAGATGGTAGTTGGGCTTGAAGGGGGCGGCCTGTTCGGCCAAGCGGTCGATCAGGGTGGCGGCCTCCACCTGCGGATAGCCCGGGATGTCGTAGATGGGCTTTTCGGGATAGAGGGCGGTACACTGGCCGCCCACCATGTCCAACGCGTCGACCACGTGGCAGTCCAGCTTCAGCATGCCGCATTCGAAGATGGCGAACAGGCCCACGGGGCCGGCGCCGATGATGCAGACGTCGGTGCGGTGGACGCCGCCGGGGGCGATGGTCTCAAGCTGGCTGGACATGGGTCTGGTCTACTCCTGGCACGGTACTTGGGCGCACGGCACGCGGGGACCGGCGGCGAAGGGCGTGTCCAAAGGGGTACGCACGGCCGGTCGGCGGTTCGGGTTGCTTTCATCACGCGAATTGATGCGCTAATCAACTGCCCAGTTTGCGGGGCCCAGTTTGCGGGGTGCGTCCCGCCTGGATGCTTGCTCCGGTAACCTACGCCGCCGCAGTATCCGCCGTCGGCCCCCGCCATCCCACCCTCAGGAGCCCCATGCCCCACGCGCTGACATTGGATCTGGCTGATGAGCGGGCGACGGCCGACCTGGCGGCGCGGCTGGGCCGCCTGTTGCGGCCGGGCGACGTGGTGGCCCTGTCGGGTGACCTGGGGGCGGGCAAGTCCGCCTTCGCCCGCCACCTGATCCGTAGCCTGGGCGATGCCGAGGAAGAGGTGCCCAGCCCCACCTTCACCCTGGTGCAGACCTATGACCTGCCCGGCTTCCCCCTGTGGCATTTCGACCTCTACCGCCTGACGGAACCGGATGAGGTGCTGGAACTGGGGTGGGAGGAGGTTATTCATGAGGGCGTGGCGCTGGTGGAGTGGCCGGTGCGCTTGGGCCCGCTGCTGCCCGCCAACCGGCTTGACCTGGACCTTGCCATCACCGGGCCCGAAAGCCGGCGCGCCACCCTGACGGCTCACGGCGCCTGGGCCCGCCGCCTGGATACCCCTGATTGGGCCTCCGAGATTGGGGCCGCTGAGACTGGGAAAGCTTCCGAGCCATGAGACTCGACACGCCGCCCCGTGAGACCGTCATCCGCCGCTTCCTGGACCAGGCCGGCTGGGGTGCCGCCCGGCGCCAGCCCATGGGCGCCGACTGGTCGGCCCGCCGCTATGAGCGCCTAACCCTTAACGGCGCCACCGCCATCCTGATGGATTGCCGGGACGAGGTGGCGGCCAGCCAGGTGCCGCCCTTCGTCCAGATCGCCGGCCTGCTGCGCGACTGCGCCCTGTCGGCCCCCCTCATCCTGGCGGGGGATGAGCCGCAGGGCCTGTTGCTGATCGAGGATTTCGGCGGCGACGACTACGCCCGCCTGTTGGACAGCGGGGAAGAGCCGTGGCAGCCGCTGTACGAGGTGGCGACCGACGTGCTGGTCACCCTGCACCAGCGTTTCGTGCCGGCCTCCGCCCCCGACCTGTCGCGCTATGACGTCGGCCTGTTCCGTGACCAGGTCATGCTGTTCGCCGATGCCTTCGCGCCCGTGGTGCGCGGCCGTGTCTTGCCGGCCGGCGCCTGGGACGAGCTGGCCGAGGCGTGGGAGGGGGTGCTGCCCGCCGCCCTGTCCCTGCCGCCCACCCTGCTGCTGCGCGACTACCACCCTGGCAACCTCATGCGCCTGAAGGGCCGCGCCGGCGTGGCGGCCTGCGGCCTGCTGGATTTCCAGGATGGCGGCATCGGCCCCCGCGCCTACGATCTGGTGTCGTTGCTGGAGGATGCGCGGCGCGACGTGCCGGAGGAGTTGCGCCAGGCCATGACCCTGCGCTACCTGGCAGCCTTCCCGGGCATCCACCAGGGGGCCTTCAGGGCGTCCGCCGCCATCCTAGGCGCCGTGCGCCACGCCCGCATCCTGGGCCGGGTGGCGCAACTGATCCAGGCCACCACCGGCGCGCCGCAGCTGTCCTTCCTGCCCCGGGTGTGGGGCCAGTTCACCGGCGCCATCCGCCACCCCGCCTTGTTGCCGATTGCCCACTGGGTGGAACGCCACCTGCCCGCTAACCTTGACGCCGATACCATCGTCCGGAGTTTCTGACGCGATGTCCGCCTCTGCCGCCGCCGTTGCCAACCCCGCCCCCACCGCCTCCGTCCCCCACACCGCCATGGTGCTGGCCGCCGGCCTGGGCCTGCGCATGCGCCCGCTGACCCTGACGCGGCCCAAGCCGCTGGTGGAGGTGGGCGGCGCCCCGCTGCTGGACCACGCCCTGAACCGGCTGGCCGAAAGCGGCGTGGAACGCGCGGTGGTGAACACCCATCACCTGGGCGCCATGATCGAAAGCCATCTGGCCGGCCGGTCCAGCCCCGCCATCACCCTGTCGCCCGAGGCGGACCTGCTGGAGACGGGCGGCGGCGTGCGCCACGCCCTGCCCCACCTGGGCGCCGACCCCATCTTCGTCGTCAACGCCGACATCCTGTGGCTGGACGGGCCCATCCCGGCGCTGAAGCGGCTGGCCGCCACCTGGGACCCGGCGGTCATGGACGTGCTGCTGCTGATGATGCCGACGGTGGCCGCCGTCGGCTATGACGGCCCCGGCGATTACCACATGGAAGCCGACGGCCGCCTGCGCTATCGCGCCGAGGGCGAACTGGCGCCCTTCGTCTTCGCCGGCGTCCACATCGTGAAGCCTGAGCTGTACCACGCCATCACCGAGAACCGTTTCTCCAACCTCAGGCTCTGGCAACAGGCGGAGGAGGCGGGGCGCCTCTACGGCATGCGCCACGACGGCGTCTGGTTCCATGTCGGCACGCCCGACGCGGTGGAGGAGGTGAACACCCTGCTGGGCCACCCCATCCTGCACGACGCCAAGCTGAGCCAGCCGCGCAAGGCCGAGCCCTGACCCGATGACGTGGCCTGCCGCATCAGGGGAGGAGACCGGCACATCCCTGTTCACCATCGCGCCCGGGCTGCCGTTCGTGGACGCGCTGGCGGCCGGCATCCTGGCGCGGGTGGGCGATGACCCGCTGGCCCTGTCGCGGCTGACCGTCCTACTGCCCACGGTGCGCGCCGTGCGCTCCCTGCGGGAGGCCTTCCTGCGCCTGTCGGGCGGCAAGCCCATCCTGCTGCCCCGCCTGTCGCCCCTGGGCGACGTGGACACGGACGAGGTGGTGTTCACCCAGGGCGGCACCGAGCTGCCCCAGGCCGTGCCCGCCCTGCGCCGGCAGCTGCTGCTGGCCCGCCTGGTCATGCGCGCGCCCGACCTGGCCGCCACCCCCGCCCAGGCCGTGAGCCTGGCGGGCGAGTTGGCGCGCCTGCTGGATGAAGTGCAAACCGAGGGCTGCAAATTCGAGGATTTGGCCCGCCTGGTGCCGGACGACTACGCCCAGCACTGGCAGGTGACCCTGCGCTTCCTGGAAATCATCACCCAGCATTGGCCGGCCCTGCTGGAAGACGAGGGCGGCGTGGACCCGGCCAGGGAGCGCGAACTGCGGCTGAAGGCCCTGGCCGAAACCTGGCGGACCAAGCCGCCGCCCGGCCCCGTCATCGCCGCCGGATCCACCGGCAGCATCCCTGCCACCGCTGACCTGCTGGCGGTGGTCGCGGCCTTGCCCCAGGGCGCCGTCGTCCTGCCCGGCCTGGACCTCGATTGCGATGAGGCCACCTGGCAGGATTTGGACGAGGCCCACCCGCAATACGGCCTGAAGCGCCTGCTGGAACGGCTGGAGATCCGCCGGGGCGCGGTGCGGCCCTGGCCCCTGCCCGACCCGTTGCCGGAGATCATGGCGCACCGCCGCAGCGCCCCCGCCCGGGCCCGCCTGGTGGCGGAGGCCCTGCGTCCCGCCGGCACGACGGAGGCCTGGCAGGACCTGTCCGCCAGCGCCCTGGCGGCGGCGGCCGACCAGGCCCTGGCCGGCCTGTCGCGCCTAGATGCCGCCACCCCGCAGGAGGAGGCGGGCGCCATCGCCCTGATGATGCGCGAGGTGCTGGAGACGCCGGGCCGAACGGCGGCCCTGGTGACGCCCGACCGCGACCTGGCCCGGCGCGTGGCCCTGGCGCTGAAGCGTTGGGACATCGCCGTCAACGACAGCGCCGGCCTGCCGCTGACGCAAAGCGCGGTGGGCAGCTATCTGCGCCTGCTGGCCGACTGGGCGGCGGAGCCGGCCCCCCTGGCGCTGCTGTCCCTGCTGAAGCACCCCCTGGCGGCGGGCGGGCAGAACCCATCCTTCTTCCGCGCCCAAGTGCGCGACCTGGAACGGGCGGTGCTGCGTGGCCCGCGACCGGCAGACGGTTTCGAAGGTCTGCGCCTGGCCCTGGCCCAGGCGGAGCCCCGGCGCTTCGACAGCCACGGCGACCCGGACGCCCACCGCGCCCGCCTGTCGGCCTTCATCGACGGGCTGGAGGAAATCCTGCGGCCCCTGCTGGCGGCCATGAGCGGCACGGGCAAGACCCTGGCCGGCTGGCTGGACCTGCATGCCCATACGGCGGAGGCCCTGGCCGCCAGCGACACGCAATCGGGGGCCGATCGCCTGTGGCGCCTGGATGATGGCGAAGCCGCCGCCGCCTTCGTGGACGAATTGCAGGACGCCGGCCACGATTTCCCCGAGCTGGGCGGGCCGGACTATGCCGCCGTCATCAGCGCCCTGATGGTGGGCCGCGCGGTGCGCCCCCGCTATGGCCTGCACCCGCGCCTCTACATCCTGGGCCTGCTGGAGGCGCGGCTACAGCAATTCGACGTCATGATCCTGGGTGGCCTGAACGAGGGCACCTGGCCGCCGCAACCCAAGGCCGACCCCTGGCTGTCGCGCCCCATGCGCCAGCGCTTCGGCCTGCCCACGCCGGAGCGGCATTTGGGCCAGACGGCGCATGACTTCGCCCAGGCCTGCGGCGCCGCCACCGTGGTGCTGACCCGGTCGGAACGGGTGGAGGGCACGCCCACCGTGCCGTCGCGCTGGCTGCTGCGGCTGGACACGGTGCTGAAGGCGCTGGGCCGTCCCCGCGCTTTAAGCATCACCATGGGCCGTTGGACCGCCTGGACGGAGGCAATGGACACGCCGGCGGCGGTGCGGCCCTGCCCCCCGCCGGAACCGCGCCCGCCCGTGGCCGCCCGGCCGCGCCGCCTGTCGGTCACCCAGGTGGAGACCTGGATGCGCGACCCCTACGCCCTCTACGCCCGCCACGTCCTGCGCCTGGAGGCGCTGGATCCCCTGGACGCCGACCCGGGGGCGGCCGACCGCGGCACTATGATCCATGAGGCGCTGGACGACTTCATCAAGGCCAACCCCGGCACCCTGCTGCCCGAGGACGCGCGCGAGCAGCTGCTGCGCTTCGGCCGCGTGGCCTTTGCCCCCTATAGCGGCCAACCCAGCCTGGAGACCTTCTGGTGGCCCAGGTTCGAGCGCATCGCCGACTGGTTCCTGGCGCTGGAGCAGGAGCGGCGGGCCGGCGGCGTCCAGCCCCTGGCGACCGAGGCCAAGGGCACCCTGACCCTGGAGACGGCGTACAAGCCGTTCGAGATCATCGCCAAGGCCGACCGCATCGACCGCCACCCCGACGGGTCCGTCGCCATCATCGACTACAAGACCGGCACCCCGCCCCGGGCCAAGGACGTGGAGCTGGGCTTCGCCCCGCAGCTGCCGCTGGAGGCCGCCATCGCCCTGTCCGGCGGTTTCGGCCTGCGGGCACCGGTGGTGGAGCAGCTGGCCTTCTGGCGCCTGACGGGGGGTGAGCCCGCCGGCCAAGTGGTGGCCCTGAAACTGGACCCCGCCCGCCTGGCGGCGGAGGCGGTGGAGGGCTTGCGCCAGCTGATCGACCTGTTCGACCAGGAATCCACCCCCTACCGCTCCCAGCCCCGGCCCGGCATGGCGCCGCGCTATTCCGACTATCTGCACCTGGCGCGCGTGGCCGAGTGGTCGGTGGGCGACGGGGGGGAAGCATGAGCGAGGCGCGCCCCCAGGATCGCCCGATCGACCCCACGGTCAAGCAGCGCCAGGCCTCGGACCCCGAAACCTCGGTCTGGGTGGGGGCGTCGGCGGGTACCGGCAAGACCAAGGTGCTGACCGACCGGGTGGTGCGGTTGATGCTGGCCGGCACCGAGCCCGGCCGCATCCTGTGCCTGACCTTTACCAAGGCGGCCGCGGCGGAAATGGCCAACCGCATTGCAGAACGCCTTGCAAGTTGGGTGGTCATGGCGGACGGCGACCTGACGCAGGCCCTGGCCGACCTGAACGGCCGCCCGCCCACGCGGGATGAGGTACTGACCGCCCGCCGCCTGTTCGCCCGCGTGCTGGACACGGCCGGTGGCATGAAGATCCAGACCATCCATGCCTTCTGCCAGTCCCTGCTGCGCCGTTTCCCGCTGGAGGCGCGGCTGCCACCCAATTTCCAGGTGATGGACGACCGCACGGCGGCGGAAGCGCTGGCCGAGGCACAGGCCCACATGCTGGCGTCCGCCCAGGACCGACCGGACACCCCCCTGGGCCGGGCCCTGAAGCGCCTGGCCGGCGCCCTGAACGAGGAAAGTTTCGCCGAGCTGCTGGCCGACCTGGTGGCCCAAAGGGGCCGCATCCGCCGCATCCTGGATGCGCACGGCGGCCTGGACGGCACCGTCGCCGCCCTGTTCCGCCACCTGGGCGTGGGGCCGGAGGAGACGGAGGCCGGCGTGCTGGCGGCCGGCTGCCGGGACGAGGTGCTGGACGTCACTGGCCTGCGGGGGGCCTGCGCCGCCTTGGCCGAGGGCACGGCCACGGATGTGGAACGCGGCCTGGGCATCCAGCGGTGGCTGGACCAGATCGACCGCCGCCTGACCGATATCGCGGCCTATCGCCAGCTGTTCCTGACGGCGGACGGTACGGTACGCTCCCGCCTGGCCACCAAGGGCGCCTTGGCCGCCAATCCGCGCACCGCCGACATTCTGGCCCAGGAAGGCCAGCGCCTGGTGGCATTGCAGGAGCGCCTGCGCGCCGTGACGGTCGCCCATTCCACCGCCAGCCTGCTGACCCTGGCCGGCAGCATGCTGGAAGGCTATCAGCGCTGGAAGGACAGCCGGGCGCAACTGGACTTCGATGACTTGATCCTGGCGGCCAGCGCCCTGTTGACCGGCGACGCCCAGGCCTGCGCCTGGGTGCTGTACAAGCTGGACGGCGGCCTGGATCACATCCTGATCGACGAGGCGCAGGACACCAACCCGGAGCAATGGCGGGTGGTGAGCGCCCTGGCGGAGGAGTTCTTCGCCGGCGAAGGCCAGTCGCAGGCCCGGCGCACCCTGTTCGTAGTGGGTGACGAGAAGCAGTCCATCTTCAGCTTCCAGGGTGCCGACCCGGCGGAGTTCGCCCGCATGCGCCGCACCTTCCAGGCGCGGGTGCAGCAGGCGGAACGTCCCTGGGCCATCGTCGACCTGGAAACCAGCTTCCGGTCCGTCGGCGCCGTGCTGCAGGCGGTGGATACGGTGTTCGCGCAGCAGGAGGCCCGGGACGGCGTGTCGGCGCAGGCCATCCGCCACCGCCCCTTCCGCCAGGGCATGGCGGGCACGGTGGAGCTGTGGCCCCTGGTGCGGCCCGGCGATGGGGCGGACACGCCGGCCTGGTCCCCGCCCCTGCACCATGAGCCGGAAGACAGGCCCCAGGCCCGCCTGGCCACCGTCATCGCCGACCAGATCGCCCATTGGATCGCCAGGGGGGAGGTGCTGGAGGCGCGCGGCCGCCCCCTGACCGCCGGCGACATCCTGGTGCTGGTCCGCCGCCGCAACGCCTTCGTCCAGCAGCTGGTGCGCGCGCTGAAGGAACGGCGCGTGCCGGTGGCGGGCGTGGACCGCATGGTGCTGACCGAGCAGCTGGCCGTCATGGACCTGATGGCGGTGGGCCAGTTCCTGCTGATGCCGGAAGACGACCTGACCCTGGCCACCGTGCTGAAAAGCCCCTTCATCGGCCTGGATGAGGAAGCGCTGTTCACCCTGGCGCACGGGCGCGGCGGCCGCCTGTGGCCGGCCCTGGTGAAGCGGGCGGAAACGGACATGCGCTTCCAGCCCGCCTACGCCTGGCTGCGCCGCCTGCTGGGCGAGGTCGACTACACCGCCCCCTATGAGCTGTTCGCGGGCCTGCTGACCCGGCCCTGCCCGGCCGACCCGGTCAGCGGCCGGCGGGCCCTGCTGGGCCGCCTGGGGGCGGAGGCCATCGACCCGGTGGATGAGTTCCTGAGCCTGTGCCTGGGTTTCGACCGCGCCCATCCGCCGTCCCTGCAAACCTTCCTGCACTGGCTGGCCGCCGGAAAGACGGAAGTGAAGCGCGAGCTGGACACGGGCGCCAAGGATCGCGGGCCGGAGGGCGGGCAGGTGCGCATCATGACCGTCCACGGTTCCAAAGGCCTGCAGGCGCCGGTGGTCATCCTGCCCGATACGACGCGCAAGCCGGTGACCAGCCCCCGCATCCTGTGGCCCCACGGAGACGAAGAGGGCGGCGATGACGATGGCGGCTCCGCCCCCGGCGTCCCCCTATATGCCCCCCGGCGGGAGCAGGAGGACGTGAAGGCCCGGGCCGCCCGCGCCGCCGCCGACCGCCGGCGCGACCAGGAATACCGCCGCCTGCTGTACGTGGCCCTGACCCGGGCGGAGGACCGACTGCATGTCTGCGGCTATGAGGGCAAGACGGCCACCAGCGACGACACCTGGTTCCGCCTGACGGAACGGGCGCTGGCCGCCGTGGCGCCCAGCCGGGCCTTCGACCTGACCGCCGTGTCGCGCCAGGGATGGGTGGGCGACGGCCGGGTGCTGTCGGAGCCGCAGACCCGGCCCCCGCCCACCCAACGCGCGGGGCGCGACGGTGCCGAGGCGGTCCCCCCCGCCCCCGCCTGGCTGCTGGCCCCACCGGCGGCCGAGCCCGCCCCGTCGCGCCCGCTGGCCCCCTCCCGCCCGGATGGGGAGGAACCGGCGGTGCGGTCGCCCCTGGGCGACGGCGAGGCGAAAGAAGCCCGCCGCTTCAAGCGCGGCACCTTGATCCACAAGCTGCTGCAGCTGTTGCCGGAAATGCCGGTGGCGGCCCGGGCCGGGGCCGCCCGCCGCTGGCTGGACCGCCCGGCCCATGGCCTGGACGAAGCCGCACGAGAGGAAATCTGGTCGGAAACCCTGCGCGTGCTGAATCACGATCAGTTTGCCGACCTGTTCGGTCCCGACAGCCGGTCGGAAGTGCCCCTGGTGGGCACGGTGGGCACGCGCCCCCTGGCGGCGCAGATCGACCGGCTGGTGGTGACGGCGACCGAGGTCAAGATCGTCGATTTCAAGACCAACCGCCCGCCGCCCCGCACAGCGGAGGAGATTCCCGGCCTGTACGTCTCGCAGATGGCGGCCTACCGGGACGCCCTGAGGCGCATCTATCCGGATCTGGCCATCCGCTGCCTGCTGCTGTGGACCGACGGCCCCTTCATCACCGAGGTCGATCCCGCCCGCATGGACGCCGTCATTTTAGGCTGAACCTTATCGCGCGCCAGGAGTTACCCAAGAGGGGGGATACAAGAGGGGGATAATTGGGTGATGGGCCCACCAGCCTACCGGAGGACCCCAGACGATGTCCGACTATACCTTGTACTACTGGCCTGTCCCCTTTCGGGGGGAGTTCATCCGCACCATCCTGGCCCATGCCGGCAAGGCCTGGGACGAACCCGAGGTAAGCACCCTGGTGGAGGTGATGGAGGAAGCCCCGGGCGACCAGCCGGTGCCCTTCATGGGTCCGCCCGTGCTGGTGGACCGCGCGGCCGATTTCACCGTGTCGCAGATGCCGGCCGTCGCCCTATACCTGGGCGACATCCTGGGCCTGTTGCCGTCTTCGCCGCAGGACCGGGCCATGACCCTGAAGATCGTGGCCGACGCCAACGACGTGATCGACGAGATCACCCTGAACGGCGGGCGGGAAATGTGGACACCCGCAACGTGGATGGACTTCGTCCCCCGGCTGCGGCGCTGGATGTCCATTTTCGAGGCGACCGGCCAGCGCCACGGCCTGCAACGCGACCATGGCCTGATGCTGGGCGGCGGCACCATCGGCGTGGCCGACATCGTCACCGCCACCCTGTGGTCCACCCTGCGCCGTGTCTTCCCCGGCATTGGCACGATCCTGGATGAGACGGCCCCGGGGATCGCGGCCCTGAGCCGCCGGGTCTGGCAGACGCCGGCCCTGGCCGCCTGGGACAAGGAGTCCGTCCGGCGCTATGGCGACAGCTATTGCGGCGGCCAGATCGAGAAGTCGCTGAAGAAGTCGGTGAACGGCTGAGCGCCCTCAACTCAACCGGCGGTTCCAGTCGCGGTACATCCGCTCCGCCTCGTCCGAGCCGGCCAGGATTTCCACCAGGCGCAGGTTGTTGAACATCTGGCGGCGGACCTCGGGATCACCCCGGGCGCCGGGGGCCGCCATCATGCGCTCGGTCTGGCGGTCGATCTCCCGCCGGATTTCCGTGATCTTGGCGGTGACCTCGCGCTGGATGCCCAGGTGCCCCGCCAGCTTGGCGGAGCGCTTGAGGGCCAGAACCGTGGCCTCCGCCTTTTTCATCTCGTCAGGCGGGGTGGAGACGCCGCCGGCGGAATACATCAGGCCGGCCAGGGTCTTCTCCACGTCGCCCAGCACGGTGGTCAGCACGAATTCGCCGATCTCACTACGGGCGGCGGCCACGCGATCGACGATCTTCTTATCGCGCAGGATGGCGACACTGTCGTTGACCGAGGTGAGGCCATCGGTCAGCCGCTCCGCCACCGCAGCCAGGGAACCCAATTGCTGCACCGGATCCTTGGGAAGCGGGGCCGCGCCTGGTGTGGCGCCGGGCGCCGGCTCCGGCGGCTTCGCCATGGTGCCGGTCTGGCGCAGCAGGTTGCCCACCACCACGCCCGAGAGGTCGCGCGTCAGGGCGTCACGCTGCGCCTGGCTGTTGCCGGTCACGCGCATGTCGGTCAGCATCTTCAAGATCACGCCGGGGCGCAGCATGCGGGCGGTCAGCACCAGCAGCACGGGCGCTGCGGCCTGCGGGCTTTCCGCCCCGCCCAGTTGGGCCATGACGCTCTTGATGGCCTCGACATGGCTTTCCGCCAGGTCGCCGATGGGGCGTTCCGGCAGGCGCTGCTTCAAATCCTCGATGATGCCGCCCAGCAGCAGCACGTCGCGCAGCGTCTGGATCTGCCGCAGCACGTCGTCGTCACGGCCGAAATTGTCGACCATGAAGCGCAGATTGTTTTCCGCCTCGTCGGCGATGGCCGCCAGCGCCTGGGCGCCCGCTTCCCAGAGGGGCGCCGCCACGCGGGCCATCACACGCGGATCGCGCGGGTCGGCCTTCAGGATGCCCTGGGCGACGCCATCCACCATGCCGCCGTCCAGCCGCGCCCGCACCAGCTTCCACGCGGTGGGCAAGGTGCCGCGCGACACCCGTTGCAGCCGGCGGGTATAGACGCCGGGATCGTCGAACAGATCCTCCGCCGGGCGGAAGAACAGGCGCGAGACGGTGGGCCGGCGGGGCGGTCGCAATTGGGTCAGGCGCGGGCGCATCGCGTCGAACGCCCCGGCGATGCCGGGCTTTTCCCCCAACTGTTCCAACAAGGCGTAGATTTGCAGGAACTTGGCGTCGCTGAGCCGGGTGGCGTCACGCGCCAGGGTCTGCCACTGGGCACCAATGGAATCGGTGAAGGCCGGATCGGTCATGACAGCGTCGCCTTCAAGGCTTCGATCCGCATCACCGCCGCCATGTCGAGGGCGCCGGTGCGCCAGTCCTCCCCCATGCGCAGCCAGCGCGTCTGTATCTTCCCCAGCACCTCAAGGTCGTAGGCCGAGGGTTCCTTGCCGCCCTCGCCCACCGGGATCAGGGGGGCCAGGCGGAACAACTCACCCATGGTGGATTGCTGTGTCTCCAGCGGGCTGTCGGACACGCTGTCCCACAGGCGGATGAGGAAGGGCCAGCCGTCCATGAGCCAGCCAAGCCGCGTCACATCCTCCGCCACTGCGGTGCGCAGGGTGCGGAAATCACCGGCGATGGCGCCCAGGTCGCGACAGCGGTTGTCCAGCCGCGCCAGCCGGTCACGCGACATGTCCAGCGCCGCCTTGGCCGTCTCGGCCACGAAATCGGCCAGCTGCGACACCTCGGAGAAGTCAGTGGCGCCCCAGCGCTGCAGGCTGGCGCGGGTGCGCTCCAGCTCGCCCACCGCCATGCGCAGGCGGCCCAGCTGCTGGCACTGCGGCAGGCCCACGGGGGCGATCAGCGTGGCCAGGGTCTCCACCCGCGACACCATCTCCTCCACGGGCAGGCTGGCCCGCTGGCCCAGCTGCCCCAGGGCGGCGCGCATCAGGCGCCGGCTTTCGGAGCCGGTCATGCCGGTGGCCAGCAGCTCGGCCGGGTCCATGCGCGCCAGCTTCAGCAACTCGATGACCAGGGTGAATTGGGTCAGCGCCTGATAGCCCGCATCCAGCGCCAGGGTCTTTTCCGCCGCCAGCGAGGCGTCGCCGCCGGCCACGCCCGTCGCCTGCACGGCCAATACCGCCTGGCGCACGGTGTCGGGCGAATACTGCTTCAATTCCAGCAGGGCGTCGTACAGCAGCCTGTCATGCAGGGTGACGGTCATGACCGCGGGCAGGGAGCGCCAGGGCATGATGTACATGCCCTTGCCGCCGTTGAAGCTGGGCAGCAGGAATTCCGGTTCGCCCTGGCGGGTGGGCCGCATGCGGGCCTGACTCAGCATCGGGGTGGTGAAGGGAATTGAAATTCCCCGCTCACCAAACGTACCCGGCGAAATATCCAGACTTTTCGCTTGGCTCATCCCAGAAACCGCCGCCCCCCGCTGTCCCCCGGGCCCCGCCCGCCCCCATTTTGGGGAGGCGAGCCCAGCCTCTCCTATCCAAAGGAAATATGCCAGACAAATGATTAATTGTGACGGGACGTTATGGAACCCAATTCCACTCAGCCTGGTCACGGACCGACCTTGGACAATTCTGTAAGCAAATCCCGGGCCACTGTTAGGCACCCATAAACCGACGGCATTCGGAATTTTACCGGATGCCGCCAAGGAAAGAAGCTTACTGATATCGCGTTAAAATATTTCAACCGACTCGGAAAAGAGAGCGGACAAGGGTGATGTGTCGAACCGGGCCATGGCCAAACGCCCCTGTCTTCAAGGAGGGTCCGTCACCATCGGCGCCCAGGCGTCAGCGGCCCCGACACCATGACCATGAGCCCGCATCGTCGTCGACTGGGCATTTCCTGCGTTTCGGGGCCTGAAGGGGAAGGTTTTGCCGCTTTTCAAGGGGCCCCCGCCTCCGCCCTGCCCCCCGTCCGGGCCCGCCTTGACCATACCCGCCCAGGGCACCTACATTTATCGGTGAAACTGGGCGCGGAATCCCCGCGCACCTACCCGCACTAGGTAGGGCCACCATAGGAACCCCCAAGCCCTGGGGCCCTAGCAGCCAAGGATAGCGTTATGAGCGAGAATACGGTGAAGGTGACGGACAGCAGCTTCGAGACCGACGTGCTGAAGGCCGGCGGCCCGGTGCTGGTCGACTTCTGGGCCACCTGGTGCGGCCCCTGCAAGATGATCGCCCCGTCCCTGGAATCCATCGCCGAAGAACTGAACGGCCAGCTGACAGTGGCCAAGCTGGACATCGACGACAACCCCAACGTCCCGGGCAAGTACGGCGTGCGCGGCGTGCCGACCCTGATGCTGTTCAAGGACGGCGAAGTGGTCGCCACCAAGGTCGGCGCCCTGCCCAAGCAGGCCCTGACCGACTGGGTCAAGTCCAACCTGTGATCTGAACCGGCCCGCCGGGGCCGGAACGTGCCGGGTAGAGAGAGGCGGGCGTCCCCGAGGCGTCCGCCTTCTTCTTTGCACGGGCTTCTTTGTGCGGGCCCCGCATCCTGGGGCCGCCTTCCCGGGAACCGCATCAGCGCCTCGCCTAAAAATCTTGTTAATAATGATATTGATTCTTAGTTTCATAGCATTTACGGTCCCGACAAAAGACGGGGACGAAAATGTGTGCGAAAACAAACTATTCCTTCCTGCTGCTGGCCATGACCGCGTTGTCCTGGCCACCTTCAGGGACCGCGCTGGCCGCTGAGGCCACGCCTGCGCCGCTGGCCAACACCGGGGACACCGCTGGGGATGCTCCCGCGGAGGGCGAGGCGCTGGACGACATCATCATTACGGGTGAAAAGGCCAACCGCACGCTGAAGGAAACGACGACCAGCGTGGCCGTCACCACGCCAGCGCGCATCGCCCAGGAAAACATCCAGACCATTCAGGACATCTACGACCGCACGGCCAACGTCGCGCAGACCTACGGCGCCGCCGGCTTCACCATCCGCGGCATCGGCAACACCGGCGTATCCAACGCCGGCAACGCCGACGCCGCCACTGTCTACGTCGACGGGGCGCCCATTCCCGGCGCAGCCCTGTTCGGCGGGCCGACGGACATGTGGGACGTGGCACAGGTCGAAATCCTGCGCGGGCCCCAATCCACCATCCAGGGGCTGAACGCCATGGCCGGCGCCGTGGTCATCACCACCCGCGACCCTGCCGCCGACCATTGGGCCGGCGACGCCCGCGTGCAATGGACCGACCAGCAGGAGCGCACCTTCTCCGCCGCCGCCGGCGGACCGTTGGTGGCGGATGAACTGGGCCTGCGGGTGGCGGCGGAGCGCCGCGTCAACGACGGCATCATTGAGAACAAGGTGCTGGGCGACCGCGAGGACGCGCTACGGTCCCTGAACCTGCGCGGCAAGCTGAAATGGACGCCCAAGGCCCTGCCCGACCTGACGGCGGTGCTGAGCTATGACCGCACGCGGCGCGATGGCGGCTATCTCTACCAGTATGTCCGCACCGACGTGCCGGACTATTACGACCACCGCACCTCATTCTCCAACCGGCCCAACATCGGCAAGGTGGATACCGACATCGCCACCCTGAACCTGTCCTATAAGCTGAGCGACACGCTGACCATCACCAACGTCGCCTCCTGGAACCGGCTGCGCCAGGACGCCAGCCAGGACAGCGACGGCACGCCGGCGGACATCGAGGTGGTCGACAACAAGACCAAGGCCACCACCTACACCGAGGAACTGCGCCTGAACTATGCGGGCGACCGGTTCAGCGGCCTACTGGGCGGCTGGTATTACAACCGCGACCTGGCCGTCGACGCCGACAGCCACGTCACCGTCACCACGCCGCTGACGACCATCACCAACCTGCTGCGGGGCGCCGGCTTCCCCGCCGCCACCGCCAGCGCCATCAGCGCCGCCTATGGCAAGGTCCTGCCCGTGATCCCGGTGTCCTATCAGGCCCACCAGCCGCAACAGGTGGAGACGGCGGCCCTGTTCGGCGACGGGCGCTATCGCCTGACCGACCGGCTGTCGCTGCTGGCCGGCTTCCGTTACGACCATGAGCAGAACCGGTATGGCGCCGGCACCGCCACGCAGTTCACCGGCACCTATCCCGACCCCGCCGCCTTCGGCGCCGCGGGCACGCCGTTGAACCTGGCCGTGCAGGCCATCAACCGGGGGGTGGCCGGCATTGTCGCCCAGGCGGCCTCGGCCACCGCGTCCAACCAGCGCACCTTCGACGCCTTCCTGCCCAAGGCGGGCGTTTCCATGGATTGGACGCCGGACCTGGTGACGGCCTTCACGGTGCAGCGCGGCTATCGCTCCGGCGGATCCAGCCAGAACGCCGCCCACGCGGCTTTGGTGCCCTATGATCCGGAATACAGCTGGAACTATGAGGGCTCCGTCCGCTCCACCTGGCTGGACGGGTCGCTGGCCGTGAACGCCAACGCCTTCTACACGGACTGGAGCGACCAGCAGGTCACCGCCCGCTTCAGCGACAACGTCTACGACTACAACACCGTCAACGCCGGCAAATCCCACCTCTACGGCGTTGAGCTGGAAACCACGCACAAGATCAGCCCGGTGGTGGACTGGTACGCCTCCGTCGGCTATCTGCGCACCAAGTTCGATGAACTGCACCTGCCCAACGGCAGCAGCGCCACCGTGGACCTGACGGGGTCTGAGTTCCCCTATGCCCCGCATTGGACGCTGGCGGGCGGCGTGAACCTGCATTTCGGCGGCGGCTTCGTCGCCAACCTCAACGCCAACTGGCGCGATGCCGTCTTCACCGCCGTGGGCGCGACGCAGGGCCAGTACCGCGTGGGCGCCCGCGCCATCGCCAACACCCGCGTGGGCTACGATGCGGGACTGTGGGGGGCCTACCTGTTCGTGAACAACCTCACGGACGAGCATTATGCCCAGTACGTCCTGACGTCCCAGAACCGCGCCATCCTGGGCGCGCCGCGCACCATCGGCGGCACGCTGGAGGTGCATTGGTGACGGCGGGGCGTCAGCCGTTGTCCGCCAGGACGGAACCCGCGAGGTAGAGCGACCCGCAGATCAGGGTGCGCGGGGCCGCCCCCCGGGCCGCCAGCCCGGCGACGGCCTCGGCGGCGCTGCCGGCCTCGGTCACGTCGGTGATGCCGACCGCGCGGGCGGCGGCGGCGATGTCGGCGGGGGGCGGGTCGCCTCCTCGCCCGGAATGGATATCGCCACCAGGCGGCGAACATAGGGGGCGATGGGCCGCAGGAAGTCCGCCGGCACCTTGCTGGTGATCATACCCACTACCAAGTCCAGCACCTCACCGGTGCCGGTCCAGCGCTCAGCCTGCACACCCAGCACCTCGCCCGCCGAGTCGTTGTGGCCGCCGTCCAGCCACAGCTCCGTGCCGGGCATCAGCTGGACCAGGGGGCCGCGCGTCAGGCGCTGCAGGCGGCCGGGCCATTCCACCGCGGCCAGGCCCGTGACGATGTCGGCGTCCTGAACCGTCAGGGGCAGGTGCAGCAAGGCGGCGATGGCGGTGCCGGCGTTGCCGATCTGGTGCGCGCCCAGCAAACCGGGCATGGGCAGGTCCAGCGTGCGGCCAAAGCCTTCGAAGCGGAAGCCGACGGCGGTGGGTAGCGCCGACCAGTCCGCCCCGGCAATGGCCAGCGGCGCGTCCAACGCGGCGGCACGGTCACGGAAGACGGACAGGGGCACGTCCGATGCCTGGGGGCCCACCACGGCGGGACAGCCGGGCTTGAAGATGCCGGCCTTTTCGCCCGCGATGGCCGCCAGCGTGTCACCCAGGAACTGGGTGTGGTCGAAGGAGATGCGGGTGACGACGGCGGCCGCCGGCCGGTCCACCACGTTGGTGGCGTCCAGCCGCCCGCCCAGCCCCGTCTCCAGCAGCAGCACGTCGGCCGGCACCTCGGAATAGGCCAGAAAGGCGGCGCAGGTGATGATCTCGAAGATGGTGATCGGGTCGCCCTGGTTGGCGGCCTTGCACCGTTCCAGCAGGGTGACCAGGGCGGCGTCATCCACCAGGCGGCCGGCCAGCCGCACCCGCTCGTTGAAGCGGACCAGATGGGGGCTGGTGTAGACATGCACCCGGTAGCCCGCCGCCTCCAGCATGGCGCGCAGGAAAGCGATGGTGCTGCCCTTGCCGTTGGTGCCGGCGACGTGGACGACGGGGGGCAAATGATCCTGCGGCCGGCCCAGCCGGGCCAGCAGGCGCTTCACGCGATCCAGCGACAGGTCGATGACCTTGGGATGCAGCTGGCCCAGCCGGGCCAGCACCTGGTCCAGATCCGACACGACCGTCCCCCCTCCGTTCAAACTCCAGCCTTAGCGGCTGGTCACAGGCACCGGGCGCGGGCGCGACGGCTCGGTGGGGATGCGCACCACGTCGGCGCCGGGGCCGGGGCTGCGCAGCAGGTCGATCAGGCGGGACAGCATGCCCTTCATCTCGCGCCGATGCACGACCATGTCCACCATGCCGTGCTCCAGCAGGTATTCCGACCGCTGGAAGCCTTCCGGCAGGGTTTCGCGGATGGTGCTTTCGATGACGCGGGCACCGGCGAAGCCGATCTGCGCGCCGGGCTCGGCGATGTGGATGTCGCCCAGCATGGCGAAGCTGGCCGTGACGCCGCCGGTGGTCGGGTCGGTCAAGATAACGAGGTAGGGCAGCCCCGCCTCCTTCACCATCTCGGCGGCAATGATGGTGCGCGGCATCTGCATCAGCGACAGGATACCTTCCTGCATGCGGGCGCCGCCGGAAGCCGGGACCACGATCAGCGGCGCCTGCTGCAGCACGGCCAGCTTGGCCGCGGCCAGCAGGCCCTCGCCCACCGCCATGCCCATGGAGCCGCCCATGAAGGTGAAGTCGAAGGCGGCGACCACCGCCGGACGGCCGTCGATGCGGCCGTGGGCCACGACGATGGCGTCGGGGCGGCCGGTCTTGGACTGCGCGTCCTTCAGGCGGTCGGTGTAGCGCTTCTGGTCACGGAACTTCAGCGGGTCCACCACCGGCTTGGGCAGCTCGATGGTCTGGAAGCCGGCGTCCAGCGTCATCTTCAGGCGCTGCATGGGGTCCAGGCGCATGTGGAAACCGCAGTGCTGGCAGACGTGCAGGTTCTCTTCCAGGTCGCGGTGGAAGATCATCGCGCCACAGGACGGGCACTTGTGCCAGAGGTTGTCCGGCACCTCTTTCTTGGACACCAGGGCCTGAAGCTTGGGGCGGACGAAATTAGTGAGCCAGTTCATGTGCTTAACCTTAAAGACATTCGCCTGGCCGGGGCCGGCGCTGACAAACACCAGCGGGGGCGGCGCCTGATGGCGCGCCCCCGGACAGGCGAAAGCCGATCTTGTAGCCTATTTCCGCGCGCCGCGCACCCCGGCCGCCAACTGCCCCACGAAACCCAGCACGTCGGGCACCAGGCCGGGCTTGGCCTTGCCGTCGGCGTCCAGATTGGCCTCCAGCCGGCGGACGATGGCGCTGCCCACCACGGCGGCGTCCGCCACCCGGGCGACGTCGGCCGCACCCTGAGGCGTGGTGATGCCGAAACCCACCGCCACCGGCAGATCGGTACCGCTGCGCAGATGGGCCACGGCGGCGGCGATGGCGTCGCTGGTGGCCGAACCGGCACCGGTGATGCCGGCGATGGAGACGTAGTAGATGAAGCCCGAGGTGTTGGCCAACACCGCCGGCAGGCGGGCCTTGTCCGTCGTCGGCGTCGCCAGGCGGATGAAGTTGACGCCTGCGGCCTGGGCCGGCAGGCACAGCTCGCCATCCTCTTCCGGCGGCAGGTCGACGACGATCAGGCCGTCCACCCCGGCCGTCTTGGCGTCGGCCAGGAAGCGGTCCACGCCATAGGCGTAGACGGGGTTGTAATAGCCCATGAGGATGATGGGGGTGTCGGCATCACCCTCACGGAAGGCCTTCACCAGGTCCAGCGTGCGCGTCATGCGGGCGCCGGCGGCCAACGCGCGCAGGGTGGAGGCCTGGATGGCCGGGCCGTCCGCCATGGGATCGGTGAAGGGCATGCCCAGCTCGATCAGGTCGGCGCCCGCGCCCGGCAGGCCCTTCAGCAGGTCCAGGCAGGTGTCGTGGTCGGGATCGCCGGCGGTGATGAAGGCGACCAGGCCGGCGCGGCCCTCCGCCTTCAGGGCAGCGAAACGGCGATCGATGCGGGAATTCGTGGTGCTCACAGGCTAACCCCCAGTTCGCGGGCGACGGTGAAGATGTCCTTGTCGCCCCGGCCGCTGAGGTTCACGACCATCAGGTGGTCCTTGGGCAGGGTGGGCGCGCGGCGGATGACCTCGGCCAGCGCGTGGGAGGATTCCAACGCCGGGATGATGCCCTCCACCTTCGACAGGCGCTGGAAGGCGTCCAGCGCCTCCGTGTCCGTAGCGCTGACATAGGTGACGCGGCCGACATCGTGCAGCCAGGAATGCTCAGGCCCGATGCCCGGATAGTCGAGGCCGGCGGAGATGGAGTGACCCTCCAGGATCTGCCCGTCCTCGTCCTGCAACAGGTAGGTGCGGTTACCGTGCAGCACGCCGGGCCGCCCACCGGTGAGGGAAGCGGCGTGCGCCCCGGTCTCGATGCCGTGGCCGGCGGCCTCGACCGCCACCATGGCGACGTCGGCGTCGTCCAGGAAGGGGTAGAACAGGCCCAGGGCGTTGGAGCCGCCGCCGATGCAGGCAACCAGCGTGTCCGGCAAGCGGCCTTCCATGGCCACCATCTGCTCACGCACCTCATGGCCGATGATGGACTGGAAGTCGCGCACCAGGGCCGGATAGGGGTGCGGGCCGGCGGTGGTGCCGATGATGTAGAAGGTGTCGCCGACATTGGTGACCCAGTCGCGCAGCGCCTCGTTCATCGCGTCCTTCAGGGTGCGCGAGCCGGAGGTGACGGGCTTCACCTCCGCGCCCAGCAGCTTCATGCGGAAGACGTTGGGCTGCTGGCGGGCGATGTCGACCTCGCCCATGTAGATGGTGCAGGGCAGGCCGAACAGGGCGCAGACCGTGGCCGTGGCGACACCGTGCTGGCCGGCGCCCGTCTCGGCGATGATGCGGGTCTTGCCCATGCGCTTGGCCAGCAGGATCTGGCCGATGCAGTTGTTGATCTTGTGCGCGCCGGTGTGGTTCAGCTCTTCGCGCTTCAGATAGATCTTGGCGCCGCCCAGCTCATTGGTCAGCCGCTCGGCGAAGTACAGCTTGCTGGGGCGGCCGACATACTGGTTCAGGTAATAGCCCATCTCGGCCTTGAAGGCCGGGTCGTCCTTGGCGGCGGTGTACGCCTTTTCCAGGTCGAGGATCAGGGGCATCAGGGTTTCGGCGACGAACCGCCCCCCGTAGATACCGAAATGGCCGTGCTCGTCTGGACCGGCGCGGTAGGTGTTCAAGCTCATGGGGCGGCGCTCTCATGTCAGCTGGGCTCACCCCGGTTGGACGCCCAGTTCGATCCAAGGGGGGGCGAGTAGGCCGCCGACGATACCGGCCCTGGCGGCGATTTCAAGACCGCCCGCGCCGCCGCGCCCTAATGCCCGCCATGCGCCACGGCCCGTGATCCAGCAACTTAATTGCGCGTACGAAAGATTTCAGCCCCGCGGCAGCTGCACCGTGAACACCGCGCCCAGCACCTTGCCGGTCGCATCGGTGCGATTGGCGGCGAAGATGCGGCCGTTGTGGGCCTCCACGATCTGCTTGGAGATGGAGAGGCCCAGCCCGGAATGGGTGCCGAACTTCTCGCCCGCCGGCCGCTCGGTATAGAAGCGGTCGAAGATGGCTTCGGTCTTGCCGGCCGGTATGCCCGGGCCGTCGTCGGTGCAGGTGATCTCCACCCGGTCGCCCACCACCTTGGCCGCCAGCACCACCTTGCCCCCGGGCGGGGAGAAGGACAGGGCGTTGGAGATCAGGTTCTGGAACACCTGGGTCAGGCGGCCCTCGATGCCCGGAACCACCAGGTTGCGGCTGGCCGGCGGCAGCTCCACCTCCACCGTCACCGGCGGCGGCCCGGCCTCGCCTTCCTCCCCCTCGTCCGGGGCGGCGCCCAGCGTGTTCTCGTGGATGTCCTTGAACATGGTCAGCATGCGGCGCAGGTCGACGGAGTTGGCCTCCGCCCGGCTCAGCTCCGCATCCAGGCGGCTGGCGTTGGAGATGTCGCTGATCAGGCGGTCCAGGCGGCCGACGTCGTCGGCGATGATGGCCAGCAGCTTGCGCAGCCGCGTCTCATCCTTCACCAGCTGCACCGTCTCCACCGCACTGCGCATGGAGGTCAGGGGGTTCTTGATCTCATGCGCCACGTCGGCGGCGAAGCGCTCGATGGCGTCCATGCGGTCCCACAAGGCCGATGTCATGGCGCGCAGCGATTGCGACAGGTCGCCGATCTCGTCATGCCGGCCGGAGAAGTCGGGCAGCACCGCCTGCCGGCCATGGCCGTAGCGCACGTCGTCGGCCGCCGCCGCCAGCCGGCGGATGGGGCGCACGATGGTACTGGCAAGATAAATGGACATCAGCACCGTCAGCACGATGACGCCGCCGAACACCTTCAGGATGTTCACGCGAAACTCGCGCACCTCGGTATCGATCTCGGACCCGCTGCGGCTGATCAGCACGGCGCCCAGCACCTGCTTGTAGCGCTGGATGGGCACGGCCACGGTCAGCACCATGTCCTGCTTGCCGGCATCGCCGGCCACGCGCCAGACATGGGTGGCCGCCTCGCCGTTCAGGGCCTTCTGCACGTCGGGGAAATGGCTGCCGTCGGCCGCCCGGTTCTCCGCATAGACCGGCAAATGGTCACGGGTGGGCAGGGCCCGCACGATGGCGTTGTAGAGGTCTATGCCCAGCTGGGTCAGCTGGTTGCCGTCCGGTAGGGGCGGCAGCTCCTCGATCTGCACGCGGGTGCCCTTGGCCAGGCTCAGCACCCGGCTGTCGGCCTGCAGCTTGCCCTTGGGATCGTACAGGCGGAAGCGGGTGTCGGTGGTGTCGCCCAGGCGACGCACCATCTGGGCCGCCAGCGTCCAGGACAGCGTGCCCGCCGGCTCGTTGAACTCATCGCTGCTGGGCTCCATGGCGCCTTCGCCCAGGGCGCCGGAGAAGATGCGCGCCTCGGTCGTCAGGATGTCCAACTGGCGCTGCACCAACCAGTCCTGATAGCGCTCCAGGTACAGCAGGCCTGACAGCAGCAAGGCCAGCGCCAGCAGGTTGACGGTCAGGATGTGGCGCGTCAGGGGGGAAATGACGCCATAGGACCGGCGCCGGCGGGCGCGCACCACCGGCTTGGCGTCACCGTCCAACTCCACCTGGGCGCCGCGTCGCAAAGGGGCGGCCGCCATTCCCTGCGCCGCCGCGGCCCCCCCGGCGGGGGCTGCGCGCCGTGCCAGCATGTCCTTGAGCATATCAGGTTCCTCAGGCGCCGACGGGGCATCCGCCCCTGTGGCTATCCTCGCTTTCCAGTCCGCCGCGCTCCCCGGAACGCTCCGGCGGACGCGGTGAGCGCCCTTAAGCCGTTCAGGCGTCGCGGTATTTGTAGCCCACGCCGTACAGGGTTTCGATCTGGGCGAAGTCCTCGTCGGCCACCTTGAACTTCTTGCGCAGGCGTTTCACGTGGCTGTCGATGGTGCGGTCGTCGACATAGATGTGCTCGCCATAGGCGGCGTCCATCAGCTGGTCGCGGCTTTTCACGTGGCCGGGACGCTGGGCCAGCGCCTTCACCAGCAGGAATTCCGTCACCGTCAGGTCGATCTCCTGCCCTTTCCAGGTGCAGGAATGGCGGGCGTTGTCCAGCACCAGCTCACCGCGCACCATGACGGAGCCCGGCTCCGCCGTCCCCTTGCCGCCGCCGGCGTTCAGCACCTCGCGCCGCAGCAGGGCCTTGATGCGTTCGATCAGCAGGCGCTGGGAAAAGGGCTTTTTGATGTAGTCGTCGGCGCCCATGCGCAGGCCCTGCAACTCATCGATCTCATCATCCTTGGAGGTGAGAAAGATGACGGGCATGGCCGAGTTCTGGCGGATGCGCTGCAGCAGCTCCATGCCGTCCATGCGCGGCATCTTGATGTCCAGCACGGCCAGGTCCACCGGCCGTGAGCTGAGCGCGCGGTGGGCCTCATCCCCGTCGGTGTAGGTGCGCACCTCGTACCCCTCGGCCTCCAACGCGATGGAGACGGAGGTCAGGATGTTGCGGTCATCGTCAACCAGCGCGATGGTCTGAACCACGGAGTTTTCCCCTCTTCCCACTTTGCCCCGGCCGTCCCGTCCGACCGAAGTCGGGGGACAGCCCCAGTTCACCAGATTGCCCGGCACTATGGCATGATTACGGCGAAGTATGCAGCCGCCCCTGCCACTGGAGGAATAGTCCGCAAGGGGCGGGGCGGTTCCAAAGAAATGGGTGGAGTGACGCCGGTGACAATGCCTCCCGACATACCCCCGCAAGCGGCCCCCGCCGGCGCGCCTGCCAGCCCCCCGGCCGAGGCGCGGCAGACCGCCCTGGATCTGTTGGCCAGCCGGCCCCAAGCCACGCTGACCACCCTGGTCGCGGGCTCGGCCGATGACGCCGCGGCCATGGCCGGTTGGCCCTACCCGTCCCTGGTGCTGGTGGCGCTGGATGGCGGCGGCCGGCCCCTGCTGTTGCTGTCGGAACTGGCGCTGCACACCCGCAACCTGCGCCAGGACGCCCGCGCCGCCCTGCTGTTCGAGGACACCGCCGGCCGGGAAAATCCGCTGACCGGGCCGCGCCTGTCCGTCATGGGGCGGGCGGAACCCCTGGCTGGGGAGGAGGCGGAGGCCGCGCGCGCCACCTACCTGGACCGCCATCCCGGGGCCGCGCTCTACGCCGACTTCCCCGATTTCCGCTTCTGGCGGATGGAGATCGCCCAGGCCCACCTGGTGGCGGGCTTCGGCCGCATCCACTGGCTCAGCGCGGCTGATCTGGCCGTGTAATGCCAGCGGCACGAGATGTTGACTCGTGCCGCTGTAGCCCGCGGATGCGGGCGCCCGGCGAGTGAGGGGGCATTTGAGAGGTCACGATCAAATGTCGCGCGTATAAATCACATCCCCGCCAGGGAGCGGATGGCGCTGTATTCATGTGTGCGCACGCCGCCGATGGCCGGCTGGCTGGCGGTGGTGACCAGGGCCGCGGCCACCACCTTGGCCGGGATGGGGCGGTACTTTTCCAGGCGTCCGCTGAGGAAAGGGCCGACCAAAGGCGCCAGCACCTGGAAGAACCGTTCCAGCGGCCGCTCCTGCCTGCGCTTGCCCAGCAGCAGCGAGGGGCGCAGGAAATGGCGGGAGGTGAAGCCCAGGGTGGCCACGTAATCCTCCATCATCCCCTTGGTCTTCAGATACAGGCGATGGGAGGTCGAGTCGGCATCGACGGAGGAGACGCCGCCGAAAAAGGTGGCGCCGGCGCGGCGCGCCGCCTTGGCCACCGTCACCACATACTTCAGGTCCACATCCTGGAAGGCGGCGTCGCTGCCGGCGTCCTTGCGGGTGGTGCCCAGGGCGCACAACAGGGCGTCCACCCGCACGTCCGGCGGCAGGTCGGACAGGGTGGCGAAATCCACCACCAGCTCACGCAGCTTGGCATGCCGCAGGCCGGTGGGCTTGCGCACCAGGCTGACCACCTGGGCCACCTTGGGCGACTCCAGCAGCATGGTCAGGGCATGGGCGCCCACCAGGCCCGTGCCGCCCACCAGCAAAACCCGCAAACCACCCGCCTGATCCATGCCCGCCCATCCTTGAAAGCCGAATGACCCAAAACCGCGAAATCGCGGGACCTTAACACGGGATCTGGGCGTTAAGGAAAGAGGTGCCGGTTTGAACCGGGTTTATTTCGCAATTGCGAAAGACTGGGGATGTCTTTTTCAGACGTCCAAATGGGTAGTGGCGGAATCGAAAAAGTGAGCGCATCATTCCTGTAATAAATAGGGAGGCTGCTATGAAAAAGGACGCTCAGATCCTTCAGGATGTGCCTGCTTTCAATGCGATCGGCCTTGGCCTGGTTTTCGGCATGTCCGAACTGGCCGTGTACGGCGCCGCCCAGCTCTTGCTGCCCGGTCTGGGCCTGAAGATGGACATCGCCATCCTGGCCTGGGGGGCCAGCCTGATGATCCTGGGGCCGACCCTGGGCCTGGCCGCCATCTACGGCCTGCACCAGGTGGTGGCGAAGAGTGGCCCGGGCAAACCCTCCGGCCACAGCCTGGCGCCCGTGCCGCCGGGCACGCCGGGGTCGGACGACAAGCCCACCAACTGGTTCCCCTACGACCCTGACAGCATCGATATGTTCGACACCGAAAGCCCCTATCCGCATGTGGGCGCGAAAGCGCCGGCGAGGGCGCTGGAAACCGTCAGGTAGGCGACGCAACCCCATCACGACGAAGGCCGGCCCACTGACGGAGCCGGCCTTTTGTTTGCCTCAATCAAAATCCCCGGCCAAAGCGGCGCGCACGGCCTCCGGCATCACCGTCATGTGCGGATATTGGTCGTGGTCGACGCCCACCACCACCCGCGTGTTCGGCTGGCGGAACAGGGCCACCTGGGCGTCGGCGAAGGGGAAGTGGACGAACTGCACGCTGGAGGCCTTGCCGGCGGCGGAGGTGCGGTCCAGGTCGGCCTCGGGCAGGCCGCGCACCTTTTCGCCGGCGAACTCCAGCCACAGGGTGTTTTCCACCCCGCCCAGCTGCCCCAGCAGGGCCTTGCGCCGCAGGGGGTCGTCGATCTCGAACATGACGGTGGCCACCAGTTCCCGCCCCTTGGGGATCAGCGGGTTGTAGGCGCGCAGCTCATCCTCGACCTGGGCCTCGCCGCCACGCTCGATGAACAGCATCTCGTGCACCTGGGACCACATGGTCTCATAGCTTTCGAAATGGAAGGTGGCGTAGGGCCCCACCGCCAGGCGGCGGTCACGTTTCACCGCCACCAGGGCGCGGCGGCGCTCCGCCCGTATCCGGCCGTATTCGTCCATGGGCATGATGTCGTCCCGGCCGATGGCGTGCCGCCGGCTGGAAACGGGAGAGGGCGCCTGGGTCATGATGGGGTCTCCTGAACGCGCCCGGACTATGCCCCAAAGGCCTCACAGCCCATAGGCCCGGGCGAAGATTTCGACGGGGTGCAATTGCTCCAGGGATGCCGCCTGCGCCGGATCCAGCCGCTCCACCCCCTGACGAATGTGTTCGCCCGCCAGCGGGCATTCGGATGCCAGATAGTGCTTGGCGTTCTTGACGGCCTGGCTGGCCACCGGCTTGCCCACCTTCAGCGCCGTCTCGAAATTGCCCTTCATGACACCCCAGCTGCCGCCATGGCCGGAGCAGCGTTCCACCACCTTCAGCTCGGCCGGGCCCATCCGCCCGCCCTCGGCGTCCTTGGGGATCAGGCGCAGCATCTCCGCCGCCTTCTGCCCCATGTTCTGCGCCCGGGCGTGGCAGGCGATGTGCAGGGTCACACCGCCCTCCAGCGGGCGCAGACCAGGGGCAAGCCCTTCCTTTTGGGCGATGTCGACGATGTATTCCGCGATGTCAAAGGTGGCCTTGGACAACCGCTCCACCGCCGCGCGGTCGGGATGGTCCGTCGGCACCAGGTGCAGCCATTCGAATTTCAGCATCAGGGCGCAGGACGGCACCAGGGCGATGACATCATAGCCCTGGTCGATCCAGCGGCTGAAGTGACGGGCGACCAGGCCGGCGTTTTCCACCACCTGTTCGATACGCCCCTGTTCCAGCTGGGGCATGCCGCAGCAGGCGGGATAGGCCACGTCCGTCGCCACCCCGTTGTGCGCCAGGATGGACTGCGCCGCCTGGCCGATGCCGGGGTTGCTGAAATTGACGAAGCAGGTGGCGTAGAACACCGCCTTGCGCCCCGCGGCCGGCCCCACCGGGTTGACCGCCGGCGGGTCGTCGGCCGCGCGCGCGACAAAGCTGCGGCCCTGGAACTTGGGCAGGCTGGCCGCGGCATCGATGTCCGCCACCTTTTCCATCATGCGGCGCGTCAACCGGTTGCCGGTGGCTGTGGCCCAATTCACCAGGGACGCCACCTTGCCCGCGACACGGCCGTTGCGGTCGGTGCGGGTCATCTGGTCCACCGCGAAGGGGACGCCGTGTTTGCGCGCCTGCACCGCGCGATAACGCAACATCAGGTGGGGGAAATCCAGGTTGAAGGGGTGCGGCGGCACATAGGGGCACTTGGTCAGGAAACACATGTCGCACAGCGTGCAGGCGTCCACGACCTTGACGAAATCCTTGCTCTCCACCGTATCCAGTTCTTCCGACGGCGCGTGGTCCACCAGGTCGAACAGGCGGGGGAAGCTGTCACACAGGTTGAAGCAGCGGCGGCAGCCGTGGCAGACGTCGAAGACGCGCCGCATCTCCGCGTCCAGCAGCGCCTCGTCATAAAAATCCGGGTTCTGCCAATCCACCGGATGGCGGACGGGGGCCTCCAGGCTGCCTTCGCGCATGGGCGCACCTCCACCGGCGCCGGCCTGCATCCAGGAGGGAGCGTCGGGATAGGGCTGGGGAAGATCAGGCGTTACCGGGGGCGGGGGGTCAGCTGTTCAGCTGGTCCAGCGCCTTCTGGAAACGGCCGGCGTGGCTTTTCTCCGCCTTGGCCAGCGTTTCGAACCAGTCGGCGATCTCGTCAAAGCCCTCATCGCGGGCGGTGCGGGCCATGCCGGGATACATGTCGGTGTATTCGTGCGTCTCGCCGGCGATGGCGGCCTTCAGGTTCAGGTCGGTGGAACCGATGGGCTCACCCGTCGCCGGGTCGCCGACCTCTTCCAGGAATTCCAGGTGGCCGTGGGCGTGGCCGGTCTCGCCTTCAGCGGTGGAGCGGAACACGGCCGCGACATCGTTGTAGCCTTCGATGTCGGCCTTTTGCGCGAAATAGAGATAACGGCGATTGGCCTGGCTTTCGCCCGAGAACGCTTCCTTCAGGTTGCTTTCGGTCTTGGTACCCTTGAGCGACATGGCAACAGTCCTCCACGACAGGGTTCACGCAAACCTTCAGCGGCCATCTGCGGTGGCCTTTCATGCGGGCGATGATCATGCCACGCCCAAGCCGGCGGGGCAATTCGTCTAGAGAAATTCTAAACTATCGCCTCACCCGGAAGGGGAACCGTTTGAAGGATGGGGAAGGATGCCGTCCGCCGTTCAGTTCCCGTCGCTGAGGCGGATGATGACGTCCACGCGGGCGACGCGGGTACCGGCGGGCGCGTCGGGCAGGCCGCTGACGGCCAGGGCGTCGCCCGGGATGTCGATCAGGTGGCCGTTGCCCTCGAAGAAGAAGTGGTGATGGTCCGACACGTTGGTGTCGAAGTAGGACCGCCCGGCCTCCACCACCACCTCGCGCAGCAGGCCCGCTTCGGTGAACTGGTGCAGGGTGTTGTAGACGGTGGCCAGAGACACCCGCATATCGGCGGTCGACGCCTCACCATGCAGCTGTTCCGCCGTCACGTGGCGGTCATGGCCGTCGAACAGCAGCTTGGCCAGGGCCACGCGCTGGCGGGTGGGACGAAGGCCCGCGCGCGCCAGCCGATCTATCGCCTGGATGGCCATCGCCTGGATGGCTGTCGCTTCGCTGCTGAAGTCTTCAGCGGTGAGGGGGGCGGGGGTGAGGTCGGTCATGATCTGCATATGGGCAAGAGCGCGGACCGGAAAAGACCCGATCCTCAAGGATTTCCGCTATTCAGCCATGAAATTTGGAATGAATCCAGATTTAAAGGCGCCGGCCTGGACTGCGCCTGGGGAAAAGGTTGGTGGCGGCCATCATTCAGCCGACCAAACGAAAAGAGGGCCGAAACCGGCCCCCTTCCCTTGCGATGATCCCGCGTCATGTCCCCCGACCGCGATCCGCACTCAGTACCCCGTCGCGATCCGCTCCACCAACTGCTTCACCGTCGGCACGAAGCCGTTCTGGTACCAGGGGTCGCTGGCGAAGCGGTAGGCGTTGTGGCCGGCGAACATGAGCTGGTGCTCCACATCCTCGGAATGGCTGATGTTCTGCAGGGTCTTCTGGATGCAGAAGGAACGCGGATCCGCCTTGCGGCCCGTGGTCCCTTCCTCGTTCTGCGCCCAGTTGGAGAAATTGCAGGCCGACAGGCAGCCCATGCAATCGATCTGGTCCTGGCGGATGACCTCCGCCTGGGCGGGATCGACGAAGATAAGGGTGGTGTCCGGGGTCCTCAGGGCCACGCTGTTGCCGCCGGCCACCCAGCCCTGCGCCCGCTCGCGATCATGTTCGGTGAGATACACCGGGCGGCCGCGCGGGCCCACCATGAACTCGGCGGTCAGGTCGCCGACCGGCTCCACCGAATAGGCCACCTGCCGCTCGGCCCGGCCCTTCAGCTCTTCCAGGAAGGGGTTGCTGACGGCCGAGGAATAGAAGCCGGTGGGGGAGAAGTGGTTCAGGTAGACGTCACCCTTCTTCAGGGTCAACAGCCGCTGCTTCCACGCGTCGGAAATGGGGCTTTCCTTGGTCAGCAGCGGACGGGTGCCGAACTGGAAGCCGACGGGCCCGATCTCCGGATTGTCCAGCCAGTGGTCCCATTCCGACAGCCACCACACGCCACCCGCCATGATGATGGGCGTCTCGTTCAGGCCAAAGCTGTTCATCATCTCGCGCAGGGCCTTCACGCGCGGATAGGGATCCTCCGGCTTCAGCGGGTCCTCGCTGTTGGACAGGCCGTTGTGGCCGCCGGCCAGCCACGGATCCTCATAGACGACGCCGCCCAGGAAATCCCGGAACTTGTTGTAGGCGCGCAGCCACAGGGCGCGGAAGGCACGGGCGGACGAGACGATGGGGTAGTAGTACACACCGTGCTTCACGGCGATTTCGGCCACGCGGTAAGGCATGCCGGCGCCGCAGGTGATACCATGGATCAGGCCCTGCGCCCCTTCCAGCACGCCGTGCAGGATCTGCTCGGCCGCCGCCATTTCCCACAGCACGTTCATGTGGATGCGGCCCTCGCCGCCCGCCGTCTCGTGCGCCACGCGGGCCTGGTAGATGCCGCCGCGGATGGAATGCTTGATCAGTTCCTCATGCCGCTCACGGCGGGTCTTGCCATGATAGACCTGGGGGATCAGCTGGCCGTTGTCGTCGTAAGCGTCGGCGTTGACGCCGGAGAAGGTGCCAACGCCGCCGGCCGACGCCCACGCGCCGGAGCTTTCGCCGTTGGAAACGGAGATGCCTTTGCCACCCTCGACGACGGGCAGCACTTCCTTACCGGACATCACCAATGGCCGCAGCGCCTTCAACTCACGTCTCCTGAAAACCGGACCTCGCGCCAACCCGTGCCCCATGCGAGGGGTACCGGAATGGTTCGGGTCCCCAATACATATAGGGTGGCGGCGGGCGGCCGCTAACATATCGCAGGCTGGATATAGGAAAACCGGGGCGGGCGAAAGGCCCCTCGTCCGCTTGACGGGGACTGCGCCTGATGTTTTTGCCCACCCAGCCCGCCTTTTCAGCCCGCGATTTCCATGAGCCCGCTGGGCGTGTCGGTGAATACCGATGAAACGCCCCAGCTCAACACCTCCCGCGCCATGGGCACCGTGTTGACCGTGTAGGCCAGCACGGGCCGCCCGGTGGACTTATACTCCCGAATGCTGGCCGCGTCCTCCCTGCGGGCGTTGACGTTGATGGTACTGACGTTCAACTGCTCCACCCGCTGGCGCCAGTTGGCCGGCCGCCGGTCGATGAGGTAGCCCAGGGGCCAGCGCGGCACCACCTGGCGCGCCATGTCCAGGGACGCGTCGGCGAAGGAGGAGACCAAGGGCGGCGGCCGGTCGTCCGGCCACAGGGAATAGGCCAGGGTCAGCGCGACGCCGGCCGTTTCCTCCTCCCGCCCCGGGCAGGGCTTGATCTCCAGGTTCAGCCCCAGGTTCAGGGCCAGCACCAGCTGGATGACCTCCACCAAGGTCGGCACCTTCTCACCCCGGAAGGCGGGCGAGAACCAGGACCCGGCATCGAGCTGGCGCAGGGCGTCCAGCGTCAGGTCCTTGGCCGGGCCCGTGCCGTCGGTGGTGCGGTCCAACGTGTCGTCGTGCATCAGCACCGGCACCAGGTCGGCCGTCAGCTTGACGTCCACCTCCACCCACCTGGCGCCCTGCGCCGCCGCCATGTGGATGCCGGACAGTGTGTTCTCCGGCGCATGGCGGGCGGCGCCCCGGTGGCCGATCAGGCGGGGCAAGGGGCCCAAAGGCAGGATGTCGCTCATGGTATCGGTCCTTGCTCAGGCACGCACAGCCGGTCGCCCGGCTGGCAGTGGGACAGCAACCGACGCAGATCGTCCAAGTCCAGGGCGGTGCAGCCGGCCGTGGCGGCGCGGTCGGGCCGCGTCAGGTGCATGAAGATGGCGCTACCCAGGCCGGGCACGGGAGGGGCGTCGTTGTGCCCCAGCACCACGACGATGTCGTAGACGTGGTCGTCCCGCCACATCACCTCATGGCCGGCGGGAAACGGCAGCGTCACCGGGCGGTTGTAGTCGGGATGGGTGGGATCGTCGCACCAGCCCCCGTCCGGCGTGAGCGCCACCACCGGCAGCGCCGTCACGGGTGCGGAGACGCGGTCCGGGCGATACAGAACGCGACGCAGCGGGAAGCAACCCACGGGCGTGCCCCCGTCCCCTTCCCGCTTGTCCTGGATGATGCCACCCCGGCCGATGACGCAGGCGGCTTCATGCGCCTGGCCCCGACGGTCCCGCCAGCGCAAACGGTAGCCGGCGCCGGAACCGGGGGTGGCGGAACTGGAAAACGCGGGGCCAGGAAACGCGGGATCAGGGATCAAATGGATGTCCATTCCCCCCTCTATACCTTAACGGGCGCCCCAATCAATTGGGCCGCGTCAATGCGGGGCGACGTCAGTGCGCGGCGCCCTGGGCGTCCTTCATCGCCTGATACTTGGCCAGGTTGGCCATCATGATGTCGGCGATGAACTGCTTGGGCAGCGGGGGCGGACCACCAGTGGCGTTGCTGATGACGGCGGCACCCGTTTCGGCGCCACCCTGGGATGCGGCCTGGCTGTCGGTCGCCCCGGCCGGCGGCATAGCGCTGGCGGACAGGACGCCGCCCGGCTGCTGCGGAATCGCGGGCTGGGCACCGGTGGGCGCCTGGCTGCCGTTGATGCTGGCCGAGGCGGCCGTGGCCTGGGCCAGCAGGGTGGCCGTGTCCTGGCCCATGGCGTTGGTGTAGGCCTGGATGGCCTGGGGAACCGGGGTGCGTTGCGGCTGCGCGGTGGCGGCCGTGCCGCCATCCATCACCTGGATCATGGCGGGGTGGGAGGCGGCGGCCAGGGCGGCCTGCGACTGTACCGCCTGGGATTGCGCGGCATTGGCCTGCACCGCCCCCGTCTGCAGCACGGCGGGGCCGGCGGTGGCGGATTTGATGTTCTGGACGTAGCTGGGGGCGACCAAGGTGCGGCCGGTGGGGGCGCCCGCGCCGGCGCCCGCCATGGCGCGGTAGTTGGCCAGGGTCAGGCCGTGCGCCTGCTTCTGCCCCAGATGGGTGCCCGCCTCGTTGCTGGCTGGCCGGGCCATGGCGGCGGCCTGGGCCGGCATCAGCTGCGGACCGGCGGCCATGGGCATGGACTGGGTGCTCACACCGATGTTGGCGGCGGCGTTCGCGGCCTGGGCCATCGCCTGGGTAGCGTTGGTGATCTGGCTGGCCTGCTGCGCCAGGGCCTGGGACGGGTTGGCGCCGGGCACGGCCCCCGGGGAAGCCATGGCGGGAGCGTTCACGGCCATGGCGGGTACGGCCGCCAGGTTGGGGAAGGCCTGGCCCTGGGACCGCACCGTGGTGGCCGGCGTGGCTAGGCCGGGCACGGCCCCAGCGGGGACCGAACTGGTGCGCACCATTTGGCCCGGAACCGGCGCCGCCTGCGCCACAGCCGGGGCCGCGCCGTCCGTCTGGGGCGCCAGCACCAGGGACTCGACCTTGGCCACGGGCGCACGGCCAGCGGTAGGAGCATGGTCCGGCTGTTCCTGGTCGCCGCCCTGGCGCCCCTTGCCGCCGCCCTGGTCCTCATCAGGATCCAGCGTGACCGTGCCGGTCTTGTGGTGCCCCAGGCCCAGGGCGTCCATGACGTGGCCGCCCACGTCCTCGCCCGTTTCCTCCTCGATGATGGCGTCGCCGGTGGCCAGCGCCATGCCGATGGGGCCGCCATAGAGCAGGCCGCCCAGGATCTTGGCCGGGGCCTTGATGGTGTCGCCCGTGATCTCCCGATAGATCGTGCTGATGACGGGGATGTGCTGCAGCGGGTTGATGATGTCGACCACGTCCCAGAAGGACATGTGGTTGTCCTTGTGGGCGGCGGCCTGGGCCTGGACCGCGGCCGCGGTACCCACCGGGGCGGCACCCACCTGGCCGGGCAACGCGCCGGCCTGTTGCGTCGCGTCCTGCGCCACCTGCTGGCCCAGCTGGTCCTGGAAGTCACCCGTCATCCCCGCCTGGCCGGCGGTCGCGGCCGTGGCGTTGCCACCCGCCAGCGCGGGATCGGGGTAGGACGGCGACAGGGCAGACTGGACGCTGGGGGTCATGGGGCTTTCTCCTGCACCCACAATCCAAAGCAAGCGATATGCCAGTCTAAATATGTATTGTTTCCAGCCTATTAGCTTGAAGTGCCGGCTATGCGAAACCGCCCATCGGCAGATTCAACCGGGCGGGGCCAGCCGGACTTGCCGGGCCCTTGCCAGGCCCCTGCCCGTCACAGCCCTGGTCGTCACAGCAGGTGGCCGGCCTTTTCCGCCTTGGTACGCAGGTAGGCGATGTTGTGGCCGTTGGCGGGGAAGATGTGGGGGACGCGGTCCACCACCTGCACGCCCCAGCGGGCCAGCTGGGACAGCTTGTCCGGGTTGTTGGTCATCAGCCGCACGGCGTGGAAGCCCAAGGCCTTCAGCATGGTGGCAGCCGGCAGGTAGGTGCGCTCGTCCGCCTCGAAGCCCACCATCAGGTTGGCATCCACCGTATCGACGCCGGCGTCCTGCAGGCGGTAGGCGCGCAGCTTGTTCATCAGGCCGATGTTGCGGCCCTCCTGCGCCAGGTACAGCACCACGCCGCTGCCCTGGGCCGCGATCTCCCGGATGGCGCCGCGCAGCTGGGCGCCGCAGTCGCAACGCAAGGAGCCCAGCAGATCGCCGGTGAAGCATTCGGAATGCAGGCGGGCCAGCACCGGCTGCGCCGGATCGGGGTTGCCGATCAGGATGGCCAGGTGCTCCACCCCGCCGTCCGGCGCACGGAAGGCGATCAGGCGCGTGTCCTCCGCATCCAGCAGGGGAACGGAGGCTTCCACCACCTGGCGCAGGGTGGACTCGCCGGCGGCCTGGTAGGCCTGGACGTCGGCGCCACGCACCGTCAGCAGATCGTTGCGCGCCGCCACCTCGGCGGCGCGGGCGGCCGGGACCTCGGCCACCACGACGGCCGGAAGCAGGCGCGCCAGCTTGACCAGCAACAGGGCCTCGCCCTCGGCGGAGGGGAAGGGACGGACTATGGGCGTGATGTCCAGGGTGGCGTGACCCGGGCGGGTGGGGTCCGCCAGCAGGCGCACCAGGTCGGGCGTCAGGCCTTGACCCGACGTGCCTTGGCTCGACGGACCTTTATTCGACGGGCCGGGGGCCGGGGCGATGACCACGGTGCCGGCGCCCATGGGGTCGGCCTGCGCCGGCTCTACCGCCTGGGCCAGCAGACCGGCGGCGATGGCGCGCTTGTCGGTCACCACCAGGGCCGGCTCGCCCCCGCCGCCTTGGGCCGCCGCCTGCCGCACCAGGGCCAGGGCCGGGGCGTCCGCCATCTCCGCCGCGCGCAGCAGCAGGGCACGGCCGTCACCGCCCTGCAGCATCACCAGATCGCCGCGGCGCAACTCGGACACCGCGCGCTGGACGGAGCGGCTGGCGGTCCGCAGCAGGGGCGAGATGGGTTCGGCGGCGAGCGACATGCGGGTATATCCAGGCGACACGGGAGAACGGCACGGAGCCTTGGGACTTAACTGCGGGACTTAGCTGTGGAACGGCGCGAAAACCAGGGCGCCGGCATATGGGCAGCAGATGGTCATTTGGCCCGCCCGGCACAACCACTTCCGCCCAATTCACACGGTATCGGTCCCCGACGCGCGGGCGAAGCGCTAGCGTTGCATGGGTCCCCAGCCCGCCGGTGGGACGGCGTGCGGGAATAATTCCCGCGCCGGCGTCGACCGCCGCACCAGCCCCGCGCCGGGCGGCCAGCCGATATGACCGATCGCGCCATGGCTTTTCCCGGCGCGAAACACCAGAGTAAGTGGCACGCTCGACCATTGGGCGGTGGCCGGACACCACGGTAACCCACTGATGCAACGGTGTTTCTCTCCCCGTTTCCGATTGTTTCCGGCCATCGCGCCTGCCCCGCCACGTCAGGACCCGAACGGGATGTTCCGTGTCTTCGCCCCGGCCTCAGACCCCTCTTCCGGCCCGCCCCCCGGCGGCGGTCGCGGAGGCTGGGCATGATCCAGCCGCAGATCATCGACAGCGACTGGCAGGCCCTGCGCGAGCCGCTGGACGATAAGGCGCGGGCCATCGAGCTGGCCTGGGAATTCGCCCGCATGGTGCCGTCGCGCCCCCATGTCCTGGATCTGGGTGCCGGCCTGGGCGCCAACGTCCGCCATCTGCTGCCCCGCCTGGGGCGCATGATCCAGGATTGGACCCTGATGGACACCGACGCCACGGTCCTGGGCGGCGTGGCGGAGCGCATGCAGCGCTGGGCGCATGAACTGGGCTGGGGCATGGCGCGCAACCCGCCGGAAGCCGCAACGCCGGGCGCGGTGGGCGAGTTGATCCTGTTTGGCGACGACATGCGCAGCCGCCTGACCCTGATCCAGAGGGACATGTCGTCCGACCTGCACGACCTGGGCATCCAGCGCCATGACGGCGTTACCGGCAATGCCTTCTTCGATCGCGTATCGGCGGAATGGCTTGACCATTTCGTCATCGAATTGACGGCCAGCGGCCTGCCGCCCGTACTGGCCACCGGGGTGCAGGATGGCCGGCTGCTCTGGCGGCCGGAGGATCCGGACGATGGGATGGTAGTGGAACTGGCGACGGCCGCGGCCCAGCGCGACTACGGCTTCGGCCCCCCGCTGGGCGACCAGGCATCCTCGGTTCTGGTGGAAAGGCTGGAGGCGGCGGGCTATCGCCTGGACGGCGCCCGGTCGGACTGGCGGCTGTCCGGCCTGCGCGCCCGGCAGGCGCACCTGAACCTGGTGGACATGCTGGCCGCCCAGGCGGAAGCGCGCGACCCCGCCATGGCCGACCGCATCGGCGCCTGGCGCGAGCGCCGCCGCGCCGCCGTCATGCAGGTGGAACTGATCGTGGGCCACGCCGACATCCTGGCCAGGCGATAGAGGGGAAGCCAACCCATGGGGCATGCGCCCATGGATCCCGTGCGAACGATCCGCACCCATGGTAAGAAGACCAGACGACTGTCCGCCTCCATCCCCCGTTTCCCTAGTCCAGGCCTATGACGACCCCAGGCGCCAAGAAGCTGTTGCTGGTTGAGGATGACGAAACCCTGCGCCACCTGTTGGCCGAGCAGCTGACGGCCTTGGAGGAATTCGACGTGCGGCAGGCCGCCCATGGCGCCACGGCCCTGGCCGCCGCTCAGGCGGTTTCGTTCGAAGCTATCCTGCTGGCCAGCCGCCTGCCCGACATGGACGGAGCCGCCGTCTGCGCCGCCTTGCGCCAGGCCGGCGTGGACTGCCCCATCCTGCTGATGGCGGCGGAGGGGGAACCCGATGTCGCGGGCTGCAGCGACCGGCTGGTGAAGCCGTTCCGCATCGGCACCCTGCTGACCAAGCTGCGCCAGCATGCCCGGCCCACGGGTGACGACCCGGCCCTGCGCATCGGCCCCTATGAGTTCCGTGCGGTCGCCCGCACCTTGCGGGACGACGGCACCGGCGCCGAGACCCGCCTGACCGACAAGGAAGCACAAATCCTGGCCTATCTGCACCGCGCCGAGGGCGCGATCATCAGCAGGGAGCAATTGCTGGAGCAGGTGTGGAACTATAACGAAGGCGTCACCACCCACACCCTGGAAACCCATATCTACCGCCTGCGGCAGAAGATGGAGCGGGACCCGGCCAACGCCGTCCTGCTGCTGACCGAACCCGGCGGATATCGGCTGGTCCCATGATAAAACCCGTTTTCCGGTTCGCCCGGGCGGCATCCCTTTGCCTGATGCTGGCCGGGGTCGCGGCGTGCGGCGGCTCGCCCAAGCCCTTCCCCGTACCCCCGGCGGAAGCCGACTTGCCGCCGGCAAATACCGCCGCCATTCGCCGCGTCGTGCTGGTGCATCCGCCCAGCAAGGAGAAGGTGGACGTCATCTACTGGCATGACGGCGCCTACGACGCCCGTGCCATGGCCGAGGTGGCGCACATCATGCGCGATCGCCATACCGGCGAGACCCATGACATCGACCCGGCGCTGATGGACTTCATCAGCGGTGTCATCCTGCGCTCCAGCCTGCCGCCGACCACGCAGGTGGATATCCTGTCGGGCTACCGCTCACCCGAGACCAATGCCGTCCTGGTCAAGGTCAACCGCAACGCCGCCCGCGAAAGCTTCCACATGCAGGGCCGCGCCGCCGACATCCGCATCCCGGCGCTTAAGGGCGACGCCATCACGGAGATCGCCAAGACCATGCAGCGCGGTGGTGCCGCCTTCTACGATGGCAGCGGTCACACCCACGTGGACACGGGCCCGGTGCGCACCTGGGCGACGTATTCCACGCGGTGATTCGTTGGCCCCAGGCGCCGGCGGGGCATCCGCCCCTTGGCCATCCTTGCGTTTCAGTCCGCCTGTGGCTTCCCGAAACGCTCCGGCGGACGCGGGTCGCGTTCTGAGAAAAAGGACGTTCGACCATGAAAAAGGCCCGGGGATGCGCCCGGGCCTTTTCCTCAAGAAGGCACGCTATTATCAGAAGCGGATGCCGACGCCGACACGGACCTGGCTTTCGTCCGGGGTCGTGCGCAGCTGGCCGCCGGCCAGATCCCGCGTGGAGTGCGAGTAGTCGGTGTAGTCGTACTCGATGCGGGTGAACAGGTGCTCATCGATGGCGTAATCGGCGCCGACGCCGTACTTCACGCCGTCATAGTCCTGGGCATACTGGCGGGAGGCGCCACCGGTCAGGGCATTGGTCGTGTCGATGGAGGTGTGCTGGTAACCGACACGGCCGAACAGCAACAGGTCGGGCTGGACCACATAACCCAGGCGGGCGCTGACGCCGGCGCTGTAGTTGGGCTGCACGCGATAACTGCCCAGGGCGTCGCCGTAGGTCCGATCGCCGGTGTAGAAATTGGCTTCGCCTTCGGCGCCAACATAGATGTTGTCATAAACGGTCTGGCCGTAGCCGGCGAAGAGGCCGCCGTTGAAACCCTGGGTCTCATGGCTGGGCGTGCTCTGCTGGCCGCCGACGGTGGCCCGCTGATGGGCGTTGAACCAGTCATAGCCGGCGTTGGCACCAACATAGCCGCCATCGAACGTGCTCTGCGCCAGGGCCGGCGTCGCGGCAACCGCGACCAGAGCCGAAGCAGCTAAGACAATAGTCCGTAAACGCGACATGGTAACTCTCCTTTTAGGTCCCTAATTCGCCACAATTTCATTGCTGCAAGCAATAAATCTTGGGCGTGTTCCGGCGATGTTTCGTCACCACCTTCAAGTCCATCGCGCTACTATTGCGAGTAACTACTGATGGATGACCGATTCATTACGCCCTCGAGACGGTCATAACCTGTGAGGATCGTCACACTTTCCATGCCCTCAGCGCACGGCTGGAAATCAATACTAAGCCCTTATTTCATGGCTAGACCGAATTAGTGCCCAGACTTCGCCACAAATGAATCGTTGTCGGCACGCGGCAGACATAGAAAAAGCCGCCCAAGCTACCCTGGGCGGCTTAATCCTTAACCAAAGGCATCGGCTGCGGCCGGATGCCTCGGGCTTATTATAGTCCGCCTCAAACGGCGGCGCCCGCCCTCGCGGGGCTACCAGCGGCAAGGTGCCCTTGCCGCTGGGGCAAAAAATCCGGCAAAAAGTCCGGCCCCGGAGGCTTACGCCTCCTCGGCCTTGTCCTTCTTGCTCAGGTCCTCGCCGGTGGCCTGGTCGACGACCTTCATCGACAGCTTCACCTTGCCGCGATCGTCGAAGCCCAGGACCTTCACCTTCACCTCGTCGCCCTGGTTGACCACGTCGGTCACCTTGGCCACGCGCTGCGGCGACAGTTCGGAGATGTGGACCAAGCCGTCGCGGGCGCCCAGGAAGTTCACGAAGGCGCCGAAGTCCATGACCTTCACGACCTTGCCGACGTAGATCTCGCCCAGCTCGGGCTCGGCGACGATGCCCTTGATCCACTTGATGGCGGCGTCGGACGCCTTGCTGTCCACGGCCGCCACCTTCACGGTGCCGTCGTCCTCGATGTCGATCTTGGCGCCGGTCTGCTCCACGATCTCACGGATCACCTTGCCGCCGGAGCCGATCACGTCGCGGATCTTCTCCTTCGGGATGTTGATCACGGTGATGCGCGGGGCGTTCTGGTTCACGGCGTCACGGGCGCCGCCGATGGCCTTGGCCATCTCGCCCAGGATGTGCAGACGGCCGTCCTTGGCCTGCGCCAGGGCGACCTTCATGATGTCCTCGGTGATCGAGGTGATCTTGATGTCCATCTGCAGGGCGGTCACGCCCGCCTCGGTGCCGGCCACCTTGAAGTCCATGTCGCCCAGGTGATCCTCGTCACCCAGGATGTCGGACAGCACGGCGACGCCGGTGTCTTCCTTGATCAAGCCCATGGCGATGCCGGCCACGGGGCGCGGCAGCGGCACGCCGGCATCCATCAGCGCCAGCGAGGTGCCGCAGACGGTGGCCATGGAGGACGAGCCGTTGGACTCGGTGATCTCGGAAACCAGACGCAGGGTGTAGGGGAAGGCTTCCTTCGCCGGCAGCAGGGGATGCACGGCGCGCCAGGCCAGCTTGCCGTGGCCGATCTCGCGACGGCCCGGGCTGCCCATGCGGCCGGCTTCACCCACGGAGTACGGGGGGAAGTTGTAGTGCAGCATGAAGTTTTCGCGGTATTCGCCTTCCAGCGCGTCCACGATCTGCTCGTCCTGGGCGGTGCCCAGGGTGGCGACCACCAGGGCCTGGGTCTCACCCCGGGTGAACAGGGACGAACCGTGGGCCCGGGGCAGCACGCCCACTTCCGCCACGATGGGGCGGATGTCGACGGTGGTGCGGCCGTCAATGCGCTTGCCGGTCTCCAGGACCGTGCCGCGCAGCACGTCGGCCTCCAGATCCTTGAAGGTGCTGCCCACGGCTTCCGCCGTGTGGGCCGCGTCCGCCGTCAGGGCCTCGACCGCCTTCTTCTTGGCGGTGGAGATGGCCTCATAGCGTTCCTGCTTCACGGTCAGGGTGTAGGCGGCGCGGATGTCGGCGCCCACCAGCTCGTTCAGCTTGGCCTTCAGCGCGGCCTTGTCATAGGCCGGCGGCGGCAGATCCCACGGGTCCTTGGCGGCCTGCTCGGCCAGGTCGATGATCAGGTTGATCACCGACTGGAAGGCGGTGTGGCCGAACATGACGGCCTTCAGCATGATCTCTTCGGACAGCTCCTTGGCTTCCGATTCGACCATCAGCACGCCTTCCTGCGTGCCGGCGACCACCAGGTCCAGGTCGGTGGTCTCGACCTGCTCCAGCGTCGGGTTCAGGATGAACTCGCCATCCTTGTAGCCGACGCGGGCGCCGCCGATGGGGCCCAGGAAGGGCAGGCCGGACAGCGTCAGCGCGGCGGAGGCGCCGATCATCGCGACGATGTCGGGATCGTTTTCCAGGTCATGGCTCAGCACGGTGCAGACGACCTGCACCTCGTTGCGGAAGCCGTCGACGAACAGCGGGCGGATCGGGCGGTCGATGAGGCGGGAGGTCAGCACCTCCTTCTCGGTCGGACGGCCCTCGCGCTTGAAGAAGCCGCCCGGGATCTTGCCGGCGGCGAACGCCTTTTCCTGGTAGTTGACGGTCAGGGGGAAAAAGTCCTGGCCGGGCTTCACGGACTTGGCGCCGACGGCGGTGCAGAGCACGACCGTGTCGCCGTAGGTGGCGATGACAGCGCCATCGGCCTGGCGGGCGACCTTGCCCGTCTCGAGGACCAGCTTGCGGCCGCCCCATTCCATCTCTTTACGGAAAACCTTGAACATATCTTTCTTCCTTCCATCCGATACTCGGATGCACGTCCCGGATTGGACGGCCGAGCCGGGGTCCTATCGGCAGACCCGCGTTGGAAACCTTTAAATGACAGAAGGCCAACCGGGTCCACCCGGCTGGCCTTCCTTACTACTCAATACCCAAAACCGAAGCGCTGTTGGGCCGTCCGAACGAGAATCCCGGCGCGGCGCGACCGCATCGGGGCGCCAGGCCCGCCGGACGGAGGGCGGCCGGTGCCACCGGTGACTGCGGTCGGTTGCGCCAGGAGCGTCGTCCGGACCATACCCTTAGCGACGCAGGCCCAGACGCTGGATCAGCGACGTGTAGCGGGCGACGTCCTTGCGCTTCAGGTAGTCCAGCAGGCTGCGGCGCTGGCTCACCATGACCAGCAGGCCACGGCGGGAGTGGAAGTCCTTGTTGTGGGACTTCATGTGATCGGTCAGGTTGGTGATGCGTTCCGTCAGGATCGCGACCTGCACCTCGGGCGAACCGGTGTCGCCTTCGGCGGTCTTGTACTCGGCAATGAGCGCCTGCTTGCGCTCGGCAGTGATCGACATCGTCGTCTCCATCACTTAGAGGTTCAAAACGCGCACCGGACGGACCTCCGCCCCCTCGACATGGACCAACGCCACCGGCTTGCCACCTGAAATGGCAAGCGCGATGGGCTCCCCGCCCGCCAACTGATCGTGAATGGCTTCCAGCCGTTCCAGATCATGACGGCGCAGCAGCGCCACCGTTTGTCCGTGTCTCAGTCGGTGCGCTTCCGCTTCCGCCAGGGCCAGCGCCGGGATGTCGTCCAGCGCGGTCTCGATCGGTTGCAGAAGTCCTTCGACCGTGGGTGTCTGCGCCACCCGTTCCAATTCGTCAAGCGAAATCGCCTGATCCATGGTGAAGCGCCCGACCCGCAAACGCCGCAGGACGGACACGTGCCCCACCGTGCCCAAGGCCAGGGCCAGGTCGCGCGCCAGCGAGCGCATATAGGTACCCTTGCCGCACTCCACCTCGAACTCGGCGTGGTCGGCGTCCGGGCGGCCGGTCAGCAGGAAGCTGTCCACGCGCACGATGCGCGGCGCCAAATCCACCCGTTCACCCTCGCGCGCCAGATCATAGGCGCGCTCGCCCGCCACCTTGATGGCGGAGAACTGCGGCGGCACCTGGCTGATCTCGCCCTGGAAATTCTCCAGTGCCGCCTCGATGGCCTCGTCGCTGGGGCGGTGGTGATGGATGGCCGTCACCTCCCCCGCCAAATCGTCGGTGGTGCGGGACTCACCGAAGCGCAGGGTGAAGCGGTAGGTCTTGCCACAGTCCATGGCGTAGGACACGGTCTTGGTGGCCTCGCCGAAGGCAATGGGCAGGATGCCGGTGGCGATGGGGTCCAGCGTGCCGGCGTGGCCCGCCTTTTCCGCCTGCATCAGCCAGCGCACCTTGGCCATGGCCTGGGTGCTGGTCATGCCCGGCGGCTTGTCCAGCACCAGCCAGCCGTGCAGTGGCCGGCCCTTGCGCTTACGGGCCATCGTGGCGCTCCGCGTCGGCGCCGTCCTCGGCGTCCGCGCCACCGTCGTCATGATCGCCGTCCGCATGATCCAGGTCGCGCTGCACGTCAGGGCGGTGCAGCAACTGGTCGATGCGCTGGGCATAGTCGAAGGACACGTCGACCTGGAAGCTGAGGCGCGGCACATGCTGCAGGCGCATGGCCTTGGCCACCTGGCTGCGCAGATAGGCCGAGACGCGGTTCAGCGCCTTGATCTGCTCCGGATGGCCGCCGCCCAGCGGCATGACGAAGGCCGTGGCGTTCTTCAGGTCGGGGCTGATGCGCACCTCGCTGACCGTCACGTTGAGGTCTTGCAGGTCGGGGTCGCGGAAATCGGCCCGGCGCAGGATTTCGGCCAGGGCGTGGCGCAATTCCTCGCCCACGCGCAGCTGACGTTGAGAGGGGGCCTTGCCGGCGCGCAGCTCGGCGTCACCATGTCGGCTCATGGGTCACTATCCTAGTAAGGGCCCCGCCCCCTTTTCGATAAGGGGAGGGCCGGCCCGCCCGTCCCGTCACGGGAACGGCGCCAGGCCCAAACGGCTCGGGTAAGAGCCAAAACGGCCGTCCGGGATTGGACCGGACGGCCGGGTTGTCAGGCAGATACTCTGATCCAGTCGAGTGAAGCGGGCCGCGCTTACAGGGCGCGGGCCACCTCTTCCATCTCGTAGGCTTCGATGACGTCGCCCGCCTGGATGTTGTCGTAGTTCTCGAAGGCCATGCCGCACTCGTAACCTTCGCGCACTTCCTTGACTTCGTCCTTGAAGCGCTTGAGCGTCTTGAGCGTGCCCTCGTGGATGACGACGTTGTCGCGCAGCAGGCGCACGCCGGCGCCGCGCTTCACGATGCCTTCCGTCACGCGGCAGCCGCCGACCTTGCCGACCTTGGTGATGTTGAACACCTCCAGGATCTGCGCGTTGCCCAGGAAGCGTTCGCGCAGGACGGGCTTCAGCATACCGGTCAGCAGGGCACGGACATCGTCGATGATGTCGTAGATGACCGAGTAGTAGCGGATCTCCGCGTTGTCCCGCTTGGCCATTTCACGGGCCTGCGGGTTGGCGCGGACGTTGAAGCCGATGATGATGCCGCGCGAGGCGTTGGCCAGCGTGACGTCGCTCTCGTTGATGGCGCCCACACCGGAGTGCAGGACGCGCACCTTGACCTCGGCATTGTCGCCGGCCAGCTTTTCCAGCGTACCGGAGATCGCTTCGATGGAGCCCTGCACGTCGCCCTTGATGACCAGCGGCAGTTCCTTCACCTCGCCCGCCTGGATCTGCTTGAACATCTGTTCCAGCGAACCACGCGCCGACTGGGCGACCTGGGCCTCCCGCTTCTTGCGCTGACGGAACTCGGTGATCTCACGGGCGCGGGCCTCGCTCTCGACGACCGAGAACTCGTCACCGGCCAGCGGCGTGGCGTTCAGGCCCAGCACCTCCACCGGGGTGGCGGGACCGGCGCTCTCGACGTTCTGGCCACGATCGTTGACCAGGGCGCGGACACGACCCCACTCGCTGCCGGCGACGACGATGTCGCCCACCTTCAGCGTGCCGCGCTGCACCAGCATGGTGGCCACGGAGCCACGGCCGCGTTCCAGCTTGGCTTCCACGACCACGCCTTCGGCGGTGCGCGCCGGGTTGGCCTTCAATTCCAGGATTTCGGCCTGCAGGAGGATGTTCTCCTCCAGCTTGTCCAGGCCCTTGCCCGTCTTGGCCGACACTTCCACGTCCAGGACGTCGCCGCCCATGGCCTCGACCACCAAGCCGTGCTGCAGCAGTTCCTGCCGCACCCGGTCCGGCTTGGCGCCGGGCAGGTCGCACTTGTTGATGGCGATGATGATCGGAACCTCGGCCGCCTTGGCGTGCTGGATGGCCTCGACCGTCTGCGGCATGACGCCGTCATCGGCGGCCACCACCAGCACCACCACGTCCGTGACGTTGGCGCCACGGGCACGCATCTCGGTGAAGGCGGCGTGGCCGGGGGTGTCGATGAAGGTGATGCGCGAGCCCGACGCCAACTGCACCTGGTAGGCGCCGATGTGCTGGGTGATGCCGCCGGCCTCCCGGCTGGCAACGTCGGTGTGGCGCAGGGCGTCCAGCAGCGAGGTCTTGCCGTGGTCGACGTGGCCCATGACGGTCACGACCGGCGGACGCGGCGACAGATCCTCGTCCCGGTCAACGTCACCCTTCACGCCCACTTCGACGTCGGCTTCCGACACGCGGTGCGCGCGGTGGCCGAATTCCGTCACGATCAGTTCGGCCGTGTCGGTGTCGATGTTCTGGGTGATGGTGGCCATCACGCCCATGCGCATCAGCGCCTTGATCACATCCGCGCCACGCTCGGCCATACGGTTGGCCAGTTCCTGCACGGTGATGACTTCGGGGATGATGACGTCGCGGGTCACTTTTTGCGTATCCTGACGCCCGCTCAGGCGCTGCTTCTCACGTTCACGGGCGCGGCGCAGCGCAGCCATGCTGCGGCCACGCTGGGCACCACCGCCCTCGTCGCTCAGCGCCTGGGAAATGGTCAACTTGCCAGCATTGCGGCGACGCTCGCCACCCTTGGCGGCCTTGGCCGGGGCCGGGGCCGCGACCTTGCTGGCGGTCTTTGCGGGACCGCCCGGGCCGGCGCGGCGGCGCCCACCCTCGTCATCCTCGTCATCGACGGCGCGCGGGGCCAGCGGGCCGCGCGGCGCCACCGAATCGGCGGTGGCGGTGGTCGTGGCACCGGCGTTGCCGGCGGCGGGACGGGCGGCGCGCGGGGCCTCTTCGGCCTTGCGGGCGGCCTCGGCCTCCTTGCGCTTGGCCTCTTCCTCCTGGCGGCGCTTCTCCGCCTCGGCGGCGACGCGCTTTTCCTCTTCCTGGATCATCCGCAGCTCTTCCAGCTCGCGGCGACGCAGGGTTTCGTCGTCCAGGGGACCGTCGTTGACCGGCTCCTCGACCACGGGCTCAGGCGCGGGCGCGGCCTCGGCCGGGGCCTCGTCGGCCATCGGCAGGTCGGCGGCGACCACCTCATCCAGCAGCTCGTCGGCCACGTCCTCCTGGGCGGGGTTCTCGCCCATGGCGCGCAGGGCGCGCAGACGGGCTTCACGCTCGCTGTCGGTCAGCTGGCGGGGGGCGCCGCCACGCGGCGGCTGGCCGCGGCTGCCGCCCTGGGCGGGCCGGCCCTCGGCGGCGGCACGGGCGGCGGCGCCGCCATCGGCCACGCCCGGACGGGCGCCCTGTTCAAAGGTTCGCTTGCGCTTGACCTCAACCGCAACGGTCTTGGTGCGGCCGTGCGAGAAGCTTTGGCGCACGGATCCCGCGGCCTCCGTCTTCTTCAGCTCCAGCTTGCCTCGACCGGTAAGGCTCAACTTCTTGCGGTCCTGGTCGCTCGTGTCAGTCATACGATTTCCGACTGTTTCATCGTTGTCGCCCCGGGGCCGATGCCCCAAGGCCATCCCTTACCCAGCGCTGGGCCTAACGCCCCTTGGAGAGGGCGCGCAGCCTGTCCGCCTCCCGCTGCAGGCGCTGGACCAAGGGTCCGGCACCCACCACGGCATGCACCGCGTCATCGCGGCCCAGCGCCATGCCCAGCTCCCCCCGGTCGAAAATATCGACCACCGGGATGCCGGGGGACAGCGCGTCCAGCTTGGACCGGCCGTCGGCAGCCCCATCGGACGCCTCCAGCCTGAGCCCTATGCCCGACCGCGTACCGATGGCCTTGGCGCGCAGCGCCGCAGCCACCTTCTCAAACCCCGCCACCGCCTGGCCGCCCCGCCGGGCAAGCCCGACCAGGTCCAGACAACGGCGACGCAGAAGGCCCGACACCTGGGCCCCCAAGTCCGCCGGGGTGCGCACCGACCGGCGCGCCGCCTTGGCGAACAAACCTTTGGCGACCGCCTTTTCAACCAAGGCGGGGTCCGCCGTCAACCACAGCCCGCGTCCGGGCAGGGTTTCCTCCACATCGGGGACGATCGTGCCGTCGGGTCCGACGACAAAACGGATCATCCCGTCCTTCTCTCCGACCACCCCGCTGGCGATGCACCGGCGCAGTGGGCTTTTGGCCCCCCCGACCGCCTCCGCCTCGCCTTCCGGCAGCATCGGCGCGTCAGGGTCCGGTGTCATCGCCGGTCCCGAGACCTGCGGGGAGACCATGAACCAAGCCCCCCTCAGGCGTCCGCGCCGGACTCTTCGTCCGCGAACCAGTGGGCCCGCGCGGCCATGATCAACTCATTGGCCTCGTCCTCGCTCATCGAGTCCTTGCCCAGGATTTCGATGAGTTCGTCACCCGCCAGGTCGGCGAAGTCGTCCAGCGTCTTGACGCCCTTCTCACCCAGCTTGACCAGCATGGGGGCGGTCAGCGCCTCGATGGCCGCCACCTCGTCGGTGACACCCAGTTCCTTGCGGCGGTTTTCCAGGCGGCTGTTCTGCTCTTCCAGAAAATTGCGGGCGCGTTCCCGCAGTTCCTCGGCCACATCCTCGTCGAAGGCGTCGATGGAGGTCAGTTCCTCGGTATCGACGTAGGCGATCTCCTCCACCGAGCTGAAGCCTTCGGCCACCAGCAGATGGGCGATCACATCGTCAACGTCCAGGGCCTCGATGAACATCTGCGACCGGGTCTTGAATTCCTCGGTGCGACGGTCGGATTCCTCCTGCTCCGTCATGATGTCGATGTCCCAGCCGGTCAGCATGGACGCCAGGCGGACGTTCTGGCCACGGCGGCCGATGGCCAGCGACAGCTGGTCGTCGGGCACCACCACCTCGATGCGCTTGGTCTCTTCGTCCAGCACCACCTTGGCGACCTCGGCCGGGGCCAGCGCGTTCACCACGAAGGTGGCGGCGTCGCGGTTCCAGGGGATGATGTCGATCTTCTCGCCCTGCAGCTCGCCGACCACGGCCTGGACGCGGCTGCCGCGCATGCCGACGCAGGCGCCCACGGGGTCGATGGCGCTGTCATTGCTGATGACGGCGATCTTGGCGCGGCTGCCCGGGTCGCGGGCCACGGCCTTGATCTCGATGATGCCGTCGTAGATTTCCGGCACTTCCTGCTTGAACAAGCCGGCCATGAAGGCGGGATGGGTGCGCGAAAGAAAGATTTGGGGGCCGCGCGGCTCACGCCGCACGTCGTAGATGTAGGCGCGCACGCGGTCGCCGTTCTTGAAGTGCTCGCGCGGCAGGCATTCGTCGCGGCGCAGCACCGCCTCGGCGCGGCCCAGGTCCACGGTCACGTTGCCGTATTCCACGCGCTTGACCAGGCCGTTGACGATGTCGCCCATGCGGTCCTTGTACTCGTCGTACTGACGGTCGCGCTCGGCCTCGCGCACCTTCTGCACGATCACCTGCTTGGCGGTCTGCGCGGCGATGCGGCCGAAGTCGATGGGGGGCAGCGGGTCGATCAGGAAGTCGCCGACCTTGGCGTCCGGGCGCTTGCGCTTGGCCTGGGCCACGGAAACCTGAGTCGCCTCGTCCTCGACCGTCTCGACCACTTCCAGATAGCGCATCAGGTGGATGTCGCCGGTCTTGCGGTCGATGCGGGCGCGGATGTCGTGCTCGTGGCCATACTTGGACCGGCCAGCCTTCTTGATGGCCTCTTCCATCGCCTCGAGCACATGCTCTTTCTCGATGTTCTTTTCGCGGGCGACGGCGTCAGCGACTTGAAGAAGTTCCATCGAAGCGAACCTTGCCTTCTGTTACGTCAGTAAGAACGACTGTTGGTATGATGCGGAGCGATTAGGGGAAACGGGGTCAGTGCTGGTGCTTGCCCTCGGCGGCCGCCTTCAGCAGCGCGTCGTTCATCACCAGCTTGGCCCGCAGGATCAGGTCGAAGGGCACGGCGGCCGGGCCCGTGGGCATTTCCACCAGCACCTTGCCGTCGTCGATCCCCTTCAGCATGCCGATGAAGCGGCGCCGGTCATCCACCGGCTGCGACGTCTCCACCCGCACCTCGAAACCCGCGTAGCGCTCAAAATCCTTGGGCCGGGTCAGCGGCCGGTCGATGCCGGGGCTGCTGACCTCCAGCGTGTAGGCGACATCGATGGGGTCTTCCACGTCCAGCAGGGCCGACACGGCACGGCTGATCTCCGCGCAGTCATCCACCGTCATGGCGGCGCCGTCCACGCGCTCGGCCATGATCTGCAGCGTCGGGCGGGCGTTGCCCGTCAGCGACACGCGCACCAGGTCGTAGCCCATGGCCTCGACCGAGGGGGCGATGATACCGGCGATGCGTTCCTGTACGTCCATCGATCTCTATCCAGGGAACGGCCGATCGGGCCGTCCCCGCCTTCGCTTGGGGACGGTTATGGGGCGAAACCTGCCCGCCTGACATCGCCGACCCCAGATAATAAAAAAAGTGGGCCAATGGCCCACCCGCAAAGCGTTCCAGCCAGCCACCAGATTGTCGATGGCCGGATCGTTATGAGGATTGCTGCGGCGGATCATAGTCGTCACGGCGTTTTGCGCAAAGGGTTTTCATGCGCCATCCGCCATGTGCCGGAAGGGATGCAGGCCAGCGTCACCGCCGGTTGTCATCATCCCCACCAAAGCTGGTGCCGTTAAACACCAGCCAGCCCCATATGGTGTGAAAAACAGCCCCCGTCAAGATGTCCGGCGTCCCCAGTCAAGGCCACCGGAACATCTTTTTCGCGAGCGTCAGAACATGGATTCGATGACCCGGTCGGGCGGCTTGTGGCCATCGACGAAGGTCTTGATGTTGACGATGACCTTCTCGCCCATGTCCTGGCGCCCCTCGATGGTGGCGGAGCCCATGTGCGGCAGCAGCACCACGTTGGAAAGCGCCAGCAGCTTGGGGTTGATGGCCGGTTCCTGCTCGAACACGTCCAGGCCGGCGGCGCCGATCTCGCCCTTGGCCAGCTTGCGCGTCAGCTCGTTCTCATCGATCACCTCGCCGCGCGCGGTGTTGACGATGATGCTGTTGGGACGCAGCAGGTTCAGGCGGCGGGCGGACAGCAGATGGTACGTAGCCGGCGTGTGCGGGCAGTTGATGGAGATGATGTCCATCCGCGCCAGCATCTGGTCCAGGCTTTCCCAGTAGGTCGCCTCCAGCTCCTGCTCGATCTCGGGATGGACGCGGTGCCGGTTGTGGTAGTGCACCGACAGGCCGAAGCCCCGGGCGCGACGGGCCAGCGCCTGGCCGATGCGCCCCATGCCGACGATGCCCAGGCGCTTGCCCCAGATGCGCGTGCCCAGCATCAGGGTGGGGCCCCAGCCCGTCCACTGGCCGGCGCGGATCAGCCGCTCGCCTTCGCCCACGCGCCGGGCGGTCGCCAGGATCAGGGCCATGGTCATGTCGGCCGTGTCCTCGGTCAGGACGCCGGGCGTGTTGGTGACCATGATGCCGCGCTCACGCGCCGCCTTGAGGTCGATATGGTCGACACCGTTGCCGAAGTTGGCGATCAGCTTCAACTGCGGGCCGGCGTGGGCCAGGACGGTGGCGTCCAGGCGGTCGGTCACGGTGGGGACGACGACGGTGGCGACCTTGACCGCCTCCGCCAGTTCGGCGGGGGTCATGGCATGGTCGTCGGTGGAGAGCCGTGTATCGAACAGCTCCATCATCCGCGTCTCGATGACGTCGGGCAGCTTGCGCGTCACGATGACGAGGGGCTTTTTCCGCTCGGACATGGTTCCTCCCGAGATAGCGTTCTTGCCATAGCAGCGAGGGGCGCCGCTGTCCAGCGGCCCTGGGACGCATGTCGGATGCGTGGCCCAATGATACCCCCCGATGGCATCCGTGACAGGGGCGACGCTTGACCCCGGCGGACGGCCGATTTCTATTGGGGGCCGAAACATCGGGGCCGCGGCCCCGCTAACCTTTTTTTCCCAGGAACGGGGACAGCCTTGAAACGGTCGCCCATGGTCAGGTTCTTCCGGCACGCGGTGCCCCTCGCCGCGCTGCTCCTGGCTTTCGCCGCCGCATCCGCCCTGGCCGCCCCGCCCACCCATACCGGCACCGATGGCACCGGTGCCGCCAGCGACCAGCAGGAGGGGGAGCCGCAGAGCGATGCCGCCCACCCCGACGCGGTGGTGCGCAGCGGCCTGCCCGTGCCGCGCTTCGTCACCTTGCGGTCCAACGAGGTCAATGTCCGCACCGGCCCCGGCGTGCGCTATCCCGTGGAATGGGTGTTCGTGAAGGCCGGCATGCCGGTGGAGATCACGGCGGAGTTCGACACGTGGCGCCGCATCCGGGATGTGGAGGGCACACAAGGCTGGGTGCACCAGAGCACCCTGTCCGGTCGGCGCGGCATCATCGTCACCGGACAGCAATCCCGCACCCTGCGGCGCGACGCCGCGTCCGCCTCGGAAGCGGTGGCCCAGCTGGACCCCGGTGTCATCGCCAAGCTGCGCAAGTGCAAAGGCCCGTGGTGCCAGGTGGACGTGGGCGGCTTCCGCGGCTGGCTGCAGCGCGATGAGGTCTGGGGCGTCTACTCCAAGGAAGAGGTGGGTGAGTGATGGACATGCCCCTGCCGCCGGAGGACGACCAGGCGCTGCGCCAGGCGGTGATCGACACCGCCCGGGCCATGAATACGCTGGGCATCAACCAGGGCAAGAGCGGCAACGTCAGCGCCCGCTGCGCCGGCGGTTTCCTGGTGACGCCCTCGGGCGTGCCCTATGAGGCGCTGACGCCCGACGGCATCGTCTTCATGGACCTGGGCGGCCGATATCGCGGTACCTTGGTACCGTCCAGCGAATGGCGCATGCACCTGGCGATTTATCAGGAACGGCCCCAGGCCGGCGCGGTGGTGCACACCCATTCCACCTTTTGCACCGCCCTGGCCTGTCTGCGCGAGCCCATCCCGGCCTTCCACTACATGGTGGCCGTCGCCGGCGGCACCCACATCGAGGTGGCGGACTATGCCACTTTCGGCACGGCGGCCCTGTCGGACGCCATGATGGCGGCGCTGGGGCCCCGCCGCGCCTGCCTGCTGGCCAACCACGGCATGATCGCCTTCGGCGCCGACCTGCGCCGCGCCCTGGATTTGGCGGTGGAGGTGGAAAGCCTGGCCCGCCAGTACTGGCACGCGCGCATGATCGGCACGCCGGTCATTCTGGGCGAGGAGGAGATGGCCGAGGTGCTGCGCCGCTTCGCGACCTATGGCCGCCAGCCCAAGGACCTGCCGCCCGGTACGCCCCAGGCGCTGGAGTTTCCCACCCGCATGGATTGAGGCTGGTGGCGGGTCATGCCCGCCGCTTAGGAGGCGACTGAGGGCCTCGCCATATGTGCGCCTGGACGGATGCTTCCGTTCAGGCTCACACTACCTCCCAGCGCCGCCCGATGAGGCGGCGACGAAACAACTGGGAGTGTGCCACTCATGACCCTGGAGACGCCGCCGGGCTATGCCCCGTTGAGCGAAGCGACCCTGCCCCATTTCCTGGCCGATGTGCCGGCCCTGGCCGCCCGCTTGGGCGGCACCCCCATAGACTGGCGGGTGACCGAGGTGGGCGACGGCAACTTGAACCAGGTGTTCCTGGTGGAGGGGCCGGGCCACGACGGTAAGACCGCCGGCCTGTGCGTTAAGCAATCCCTGCCCTATCTGCGCTTGGTGGGCGAGGGCTGGCCCCTGGATCTCAACCGTGCCTGGTTCGAGCAGCGGGCCATGGCCCTGCATGCCGCCGGTGCCGCCGGCCGGGCGCCCGCGCTGCTGCACTATGACCCCACGTTGTACGCCATCGTCATGGAGCGGCTGTCCCCCCACGTCATCCTGCGGCGTGGCCTGGTCCAGGGCATCCGCTATCCCCGGCTGGCGGAGCATGTCAGCGACTATCTGGCGGGCACGCTTTACGCCACCAGCGACCTGGCCCTGCCGGCCTCGAAGAAGCGGCCCTTGGTTGCGGCCTTCACCGCCAACGACGCCCTCTGCCGCCTGACGGAGGACGTGATCTTCACCCAGCCCTACATGACCCATCCGCACAACCGCTGGACCAGCCCGCAACTGGACGCGACAGCCAAGGCGGTGCAGGCGGACACGGCGTGGAAGCTGGCCGCCAGCCGGCTGAAGCTGAAGTTCATGGCCAGCCCCGAGGCGCTGATCCACGGCGACCTGCACACCGGCTCCATCATGGTGACGGAGACGGACACGCGGGTCATCGATCCGGAATTCGCCTTCTTCGGCCCCATGGGCTTCGACGTCGGCGCCATCATCGGCAACCTGCTGCTGAACTACCTGTCCCAGGATGGGCATGCCACGGAGGACCATCCCCGCGACGCCTATCAGGACTGGGTGCTGGAAACGGTGGAGCAGCTGTGGACCTTGTTCCGTGCCAAGTTCCTGCACCTGTGGCGCACCAGCGGCGAAGGCGACGCCTATCCCGCCGCCCTCTTCTCCGGCCCCGACGGCACCGCCTGCCTGGAAACGGAACGCCGCGCCTACCTGGACCGGCTGTTCGTGGACGCCCTGGGCTATGCCGGCGCCAAGATCACCCGGCGCATCCTGGGCCTGGCCCACAACATCGACCTGGAAAAGATCGCCGACCCCAACATGCGCGCCCTGTGCGAAACCCGCTGCCTGGCCCTGGGCCGGTCACTGATGGTGGAAACCGGCCGCTATCCCACCATCAAATCCGTGACCGAAGCCGCCCGCCATGTGCGCCGGACCGTCACGGCGGTGGGCCCGATCGACAAGCGCGGACTGGGGTTGGACGCGATGTAACCACGCCGTTGAGCGGCCAGGCGATCATGCGGAGTCCGCCTGGCCCGCTCCTCCGCCGTGTGGGTGGCAGTCGGCCACTGCTTTTCCGGTATCGCGCGTCCTACTCATCATTCACCGCCACCTGGCCCATCCGTTCCGGCGGCTGGTGATCGGGGAACAGCTGGGCCAGGTCTTCCGGGCTGCACACACCGCGTTCGGTGATGAGGCCGGTGATCAGGCGGGCGGGGGTGACGTCGAAGGCGTAGTTCACCACCGGGCTTCTATCGGGCACCAAACGCACGATTTCAAGGTCGCCATGGCTGGCCAGGCCGGTGATGCGCGCCACCTCATCCCCTGACCGCTCTTCGATGGGGATACCGGCGACGCCGTCCTCCAGCGTCCAGTCTATGGTGCTGGACGGCAGGGCGACGTAGAAAGGCACGTCGTTGTCCTTGGCCGCCAGGGCCTTCAGATAGGTGCCGATCTTGTTGGCCACGTCGCCCTTGGCGGTGGTGCGGTCGGTGCCGACGATGACCAGGTCCACCAGCCCATGCTGCATCAGGTGTCCGCCGGTGTTGTCGGGAATGACGGCGTGCGGCACCCCGTGCTGTCCCAGCTCCCAGGCGGTGAGGAAGGCGCCCTGGTTGCGTGGCCGCGTCTCATCCACCCAGACATGCAGCGGAATGCCGGCCTCATGCGCCAGGTAGAGGGGGGCGGTGGCGGTACCCCAGTCCACCGTGGCCAGCCAGCCGGCGTTGCAGTGGGTCAGGACGCGCACCGGCCGGTCGGGATTGCGCTGGTGGGCAGCGCGGATCAGGTGCAGGCCGTGGCGGCCGATGGCGCGGCAGATCTCCACATCCTCGTCCGCGATGGCGGCGGCCTCGGCATAGGCGCGGTCCAGCCTGTCCCCCGGCGGGGTCAGCAGCAGCACTTCGCGCATGCGGTCCAGGGCCCAGCGCAGGTTGACCGCTGTGGGCCGCGTGGCCATGAGGCGGGCATGCGCCCGTTCCACATCGCCATCCTCCAGACCCGCCCGCATCGCCAGCGCCATGCCATAGGCGGCGGCGGCCCCGATCAGGGGGGCGCCCCGCACCTGCATGGTGGTGATGGCCGTGGCCATGGCCGCCACGTCGGACAGCGCCACGGTCTCGAACCGGAAGGGCAGCCGCGTCTGGTCGATGATGCCGACGGTACAACCGTCCGGCTCCACCCAGATGGTCCGCATCGCCTCACCCGCCACCTTCATGGGGCCCCTCCAATTCCGTTTCGCCCCTTATACCAGCGGCACGGGCCTTTGGCCCATGCCGTAGGCTGCGACCGCAGCCGCCGCAGCGAGCACCGCAGGGCGCAGCGAGGAAGCCAAGCCGCCGGATGGCGGCACCCGCCACCTGAGGGGAAAGCAAAACAACAAGGCCCCCGGAACCGATGGTTCCGAGGGCCTTTGGTGTCCGTTGCGGTCGCCGCAATCAGAGGATCGATCCTGCGCTCAGCGGGGCGCGAGGATCATGATCATCTGCTTGCCTTCCAGCTTCGGCATCTGTTCGACCTTGGCCAGGTCGTCCAGGAGGTCCTTCACGCGCACCAGCACGTTCATGCCCAGATCCTGGTGGGCCATTTCACGGCCGCGGAAGCGCATGGTGACCTTCACCTTGTCGCCTTCCTCCAGGAAGCGGCGCGCGGCGCGCATCTTCACGTCGTAGTCGTTGTCGTCGATGTTGGGACGCAGCTTGATCTCTTTGACTTCGATGATCTTCTGCTTCTTGCGCGCTTCCGCGGCCTTCTTCTGCGCCTCGTACTTGAACTTGCCGTAGTCGAGGATCTTGCAGACGGGGGGCTCGGCGTTGGGCGAGACCTCGACCAGGTCGAGGCCGGCCTCTTCGGCGGCGATCAGTGCATCGCGCAGACTAACGACGCCAACCATCTCGCCAGCGGCGTCGATGAGGCGGACGGAACGAGCGTTGATCTCCCGGTTAACGCGCGGCCCCTCACGGGTGGGGGCCGACTCTTGGCTGGGCCTGGCTATGGAACCTTCTCCCTGGTTTACGGTGGCCGCGGGGTGGGTGGGTGCCCCGGGACGGGGCGGGCGGCGACACCGGATAAAAAGACGTGGATGTGTACTTGTAAGAAAAGCCAGCGCCGCGCAACTGCGGATTTCTCTCCACAGCCCCGTTGGGCGCTGGTCAGACCATAATTATCCTCAGAACGCGGCCTCCGTCACTCCCTCCGAAGGGACAGGGGCCCGTGCCTCAAGCTTAAGCGCCGCCACCGCGTCGTCAAGCGACAGCAGCTCCTGATCCTTGCCGCCCAGGCGGCGCAGGGCCACGGTGCGGTTTTCCGCCTCGCGGCCGCCGACCACCACCAGGACCGGCACCTTGGCCAGCGAATGCTCGCGGACCTTGAAGTTGATCTTCTCGTTGCGGGTGTCGACCTCGACCCGCAGGCCGGCCTTGGCCATCACCTTGGCCACGTCCTCGGCATAGGCATCGGCCTCGGACGTGATGGTGCAGACCGTGGCCTGGACGGGCGACAGCCACAGCGGGAACTTTCCGGCGTAATGCTCGATCATCATGCCGATGAAGCGTTCGAACGAGCCCAGGATGGCCCGGTGCAGCATCACCGGCCGGTGGCGGGCGCCATCGGCGCCGATGTAGCTGGCGTCCAGGCGTTCCGGCAGCACGAAGTCCAGCTGCAGGGTGCCGCACTGCCAGGTGCGGCCGATGGCGTCGGTCAGGTGGAATTCCACCTTGGGGCCGTAGAAGGCGCCCTCGCCGGGCAGTTCCTCGAACTCCAGGCCGTTGGCGGTCAGGGCGTCGCGCAGGCCCTGCTCGGCCTTGTCCCACACCTCGTCACTGCCGGCGCGCACGTCGGGGCGCAACGCCAGCTTCACGGCGATCTTGTCGAAGCCCAGATCCTTGTACACGCCCAGCTGCAGCTTGAAGTAGTCCGCCGCTTCCGACGGCACCTGGTCCTCGGTGCAGAAGATGTGGGCATCATCCTGGGTGAAGGCGCGGACGCGCAGGATGCCGTGCAGCGCGCCCGAGGGCTCGTTGCGGTGGCAGGCGCCGAACTCCGCCAGGCGCATGGGCAGGTCGCGGTAGCTCTTCAGGCCCTGGCGGAAGATCTGGACGTGGGCCGGGCAGTTCATGGGCTTCAGGCCCAGGAACTTCTCGCGGCCCTGGTCGTCCACCGACTCCCGGATCTTGAACATGTTGTCGCCATACATGTCCCAGTGGCCCGAGGCCTTGAACAGGCTGCTGTCGTAGAGCTGCGGCGTGCGCACCTCCAGATATCCCGCCTCCTTCAGCTTGGCGCGGATGTAGCGTTCCAGCGCCTGCCACAGGGTCCAGCCCTTGGGGTGCCAGAAGACGCTGCCCGCCGCCTCTTCCTGCAGGTGGAACAGGTCCATCTCGCGGCCCAGCTTGCGATGGTCGCGCTTCTCCGCTTCCTCGATCTGGTGCAGGTGCTCCGCCAGCTCCTTCTCCGTGCGCCAGGCGGTACCGTAGATGCGCTGGAGCATGGGGTTGCGGCTGTCGCCGCGCCAATAG